>CBDBIW010000015.1:0-1013356 GCA_965206015.1 Cyclobacteriaceae bacterium
TTCCGTAAAAAAATGCGCCTCGATATGGAAAGTATTTTTTATGGCTATACCCTCATGTATCCTGTACTCGAAGGCGGGCATGTAGTCGATGTCAGACCCGTTGACCGGGGGCATTTTGTCCCCCAGAGAGGGAAAATCCTGCAAAACCCCTACCACAACGAAGGACTGCCCCTGAAAGGGCTGGAAAAATATCTCTGGCTCGCCCAACTCGGTGATGACCCCTTCGGGCTCCTTGAAACCGCCGCCGCACTGACCATCCTGAAACGGCACAGCTGGTCATCGTGGGACGAGTTTGAGCAAATATTCGGTATTCCCCTGCGGGTGGCCAGGGTCAGGGGATCTGACCAGGAGAAGCAAAACGTATTGAATACAATGATCAACTCTGTAAAATCACAAGTCCTGGCTACCGGACACAATACCGAAATCCAGGTTATCCCCGGCGGGCAGTCCGATGCCTTCCAGGTTTTTGCAAAGAAAATAGAAGTAGTCAACAAAGAAATGTCCAAACTCGTCCTGGGGCAGACCATGACCACCGACGAAGGTTCCAGCAAGAGCCAGAGCGAAACCCACTATAAAGTGCAGTCTGCCATCTTGAAAGAAGACACCCTGCGGCTGCTCGCACACATCAATGCCTTTCTTCCCGTCTTGCGGCAATACGGCTATCCTGTACCGGTCACCGCTGAAGTCCGCATCGTTCCCGCTACACAGACCGCCGACGACAAAATCAGCATCGACAGCGTCCTTTTACAGTCAGGAGTACAGCTCGATACAAAATACCTGGAGGAAACCTACGGCGTAAAAATAGCCGGGCCGACAGCGATTCACCAGCCGGGGAACACAGTCCCCACCGCCAACATGGATGCCATCAGGGAAATAGACCATTACTACAACTTAATTGAAAACGGATAAAAAATGAGAGCCGCCCTGTTCAACCATATTAAAACACGCCTTGAAACCATTGGGCAGATCAGGTGGGTAGACCTCGACACCCGGCAGGTGGACGAGCCAAAAGAAAACTACCCGGTCCCTTTTCCTGCCGTCCTCGTGCTTTTCAATGATTTCTTTTATCAGCAGGGCACACACGGAGGGCAGGAAGTCAGTGCAAAGGTTTCTCTCAACGTTTGGCAGTACCGGTACACTGACCATTTTAACCCCCGGGGACAAAAGGAGATCAGCGATTTATTCGGATTGGTCGAAAGCATAGGCAACACCATGCACAACTCATATATCGACACGGTGTCCATCTCCCCTTTCAAAAGAACCGCTGAAAGCACCATCGCCCAGGTGGGCAATCTCTTCGGATACTCCATACAGTTTGAAGCCATTTTGCACTATTGTCCACCGGTCACTTACGGGAGGGTAAGGAAATTAAATATCGAAAAAGTGAAGCATCAACAGGGCTAAACAAAACTGAAATGATCACAATCCATGAACTTAAAACCGTAGCCCCCGGCGAGATCGTCACCTCTATTATTGACGGAGATGACACCATCGCAGGGCAAATTATCCTGGAAGCGGAGCAAACCATACGTTCTTATCTGCATCACCGGTATGATACGGCGGCAATATTCGCCGCCACCGCTGACAACAGGCATCCGCTCATTATGAAGCTGCTGAAGGAAGTGGCTATTTACCACCTCTACACCCGACGCTCACGCGACGCCGTCAATGAAGCCGCCATACACCGCTACGAATACGCCATGAAGCAGCTCAAAGAGATCGCTACAGGCATTATTCACCCCGAAGGACTCCCGCTGGCCAATAACACAGAGAGCAGCCAGGTATTTGCTTCCGGCAAAGCACCACACGACACACACTTTTAAAAATGAAAAAACTTACCGGCCTCGACAAGATCGTCCGTGACAAAATGCAGAAAGCAGAAAAAACCGTTTTCAGGATCATGAAAGTAGAAACGAAAAACTTCGTCAAAGAAAACTTCCAGCAGCAGGGATTCCAGTCTGCCGGCTTTCAAGAATGGAAACCCCGAAAGACCACCGACACCAGAGGGCGGGACCTGCGCTATTACAAAAGAGGCAAAAGAAAAGGAAAACTCACCAGATTCGGACGCAAACACGAAGGCAGGGCCATCCTCATCGGGCACGACTCGGAAAACAAAATGCGCGACAGCTTTCGATCTGTACGTGAAGGGAATAAACTCAACTTCTTTGCCAGGGATTATGCCATATATCACAATGAAGGCACCGGACACCTCCCGCCCCGAAAAATGATTGGCAAAAGCCCTCACCTCATTAGTCAGATCAGAAAAGCCCTTGAAACCGGAAATTAAAAACATCCTGAAAAACCTGGCCAGAGACCTTGAGTTGCCTGAACCCGGCCAAACGGCGAAAACCGCCGTCAACAGGGCTGCCCGTGCCTTGTTCCCCCTCCACTGCAAGACACTGGAAAGCGGCCTGGGCTTTTCCCTTGACCAGCTACAATATGGCAGCGGGCAATACCGGGTAGCCGCCAGACTCTACGAAAACATGGCCCGTTTTTCCGCTGCCAAACTCCACACTTTCACGAAGCAATACCTCGATCAAAGTGATCTTATACAAAAAGCGTCAGTGATGGAACGACACGCCGGACACTGGCACAAAGCCGAAACCATCACCATCCACCGGCAGGCCCAGCAGGCTCGCAAATGGACCGAATACGAAGAAGACGCCCCGCTATATCCTAACTTGACTTATGATGCGGTGATGGACGCACGCACACGACCCGGACACCGCCTGCTAAACAACATCACCCTGCCCCTGACCCACCCCTTCTGGGATACCCACTATCCTCCAAACGACTATGGATGCCGGTGCGATGTAAGACAGGCACGGGGTAAATCCTCCCCCGAACCGCTCGTTAATGAAAAAATTGAAAACGCCCGCATCAAACCCCTGTTCCAGAACAACGCCGGGAAGTCCGGACAACTCTTTAAAAACCATCCTTACCTGACCAGGCATACCAGAGGCATGGAAAAGGAAGTAGGGACTATCGCTAAAAATGCCGTTTCTTCTTTTTTAAAGCAATCAAAACTGAGAGACCGGACCGTAAAAAAACAAATCGCCTATACAGATACCACCGTTCCGGGGAATCCTGTACTCAAAAAGGAAATAGAAATTACGGCCACCGGTACGTTTATCAACAAAATACGACTCCTGGATATCAGCCAGCAGCTTCTTGCCTTAAACTGGCATCAGTTTCCTGAAATGAAGAAATCTACTTTTATAAAAGAAGTGGTCAGGGGTACAAGAGGGGAGCGTGGAAAAGAAAAATTCAATGAGTTTTATTCCATGAGGATTGACAATCTGGTATTTCAGTTTGGCATTAGAAAAGATGCCGACGAATATACCATGTACTACATGAAGGAAATTGGATAAGCCCGGGTACCCTGTTAAACGACAGGGCCCGAGACTTAACCGGTTTCTTACGCCGGGCACGGCCTCCCGACCGCACTTGAGGTAAAGATACGGATTTGATCTGAAAGATACGAATCCCGGGCTCTTCTGATTGTGCTCTTCCCACAAAAAAAAAGGGCAGGCCTTGTCATAAGCTGTACCCCCCCCCCCCCCCTTCCAGCTACCAGCTATTCATCATCAAATTCTTCTTCTTCTGCTCTTTCTTCTGCTGTTTTAAAATTCATGGTATGAAAATTCAGGGTATCTGGTTTAGGGGGGCCTTCCCTGAGCATTTGAATGATTGTATCAATGTTCTGATCTTCACAAAGGAAACCGTGACCTTCTGAAATTAATTTTGAAATGCTTTCGAGAATGCCAGGCTCGACGTAGGAATATATGCGGGTATCTCCTACCGCTTTTTCTATTAGGTTGTACGCTTCCCGGAGATTCTTGCGAGCCTCCTCTAACTTGCTGAATCTTGCCTGCTGAACCTTTTCTGAATATTTCATAATTTGATTAAAAAGTGTTGACTAAAATAATTTCATCTAAAGTTTTTGAGCCATTTTCCAAAATAAAAGGGTGATCAAACTCACTCATGGCAAAAGGTAGTCCAATGCCGCTGAATAAACTGCCATGGTTCATTTCCCCCCCGATCTGTACTCCACCCTGCCAAAGACAATCTTCCCGATGCAGGCCTCGCTCAGGGGCGGAAACTCATCGGACAGCATGGCCAGAATGGCCTCGTTGGTGAACTTCTTTTTCCCTTTGTACTGCTCGGCACCTAATGCCGGAAAACGCTCTATGACCAGCTCATCACGCTTTTTTAGTCGTTTTAATCGCCCTTCAATGCTTTTTTCCTCCATCTGTCTGCTTTTTTTTCTCAGTATTGCCCTGCTGATGGGTTCCACGCCGGGCTTTTTCCATCATATAGTGTGTCCTGGCCATGGCAAAGGTTTCCCGTTCTTTCTCTTCATTGCTCTTGCGGGAGGTGTCGTTCCATTCTTTTACCTGTGCATGGTGATCCAGAGAGCGTTGGGCTGCCACATCGCATCGCTCTTCAAAGTAGTCGGCGAACCAGCCAAGTACCTTGGGCATGGTCAGACTCTCATAAAACTCCCCATAATGCCCCGACCCTGCCCTTCGCATGATCACATGCACATCGGCCATGGTCAGGTGACGATGGATGGCTGCTACCTCTGCGGCTGTCTCATCGATCTGCAACTCGCCTAAAGGACGCTTCAAATCCAGCATTTCATTCAGGTACACCAGTTGCAACTTGATCAGGGCTTGCACCTTTTCGGTACCCAGCGCATGTTCGAGCTTTCCCAGACTGTGGCTGGGGGCATCCAGTGCCTGGGCTACCGTACGTACTTCCCGATAATGCCTGGTCAGGGCTTCAGGTGCATAGATCGTCAAGTATTCGCTGCTTGTACTGAGCTGAGATGTTTCCTTTTTTATCAGTTCCATGCTTGCTTATTTCTGCTATGATTTCGGGAAAACTCCCGTCTATTTTACACACGCTCAGGCGGTCAATGTACCACTGGGGAAGGTGTCTGATCACAGAATCGAACCAATGAACGATATCCTCATCGCCGGGGTGTTCCACTTTAGCAACCCCGTAGAGCTTTTTAATAATACGGTTCAAACATTGTGCATCCTTTGCCTGCCACGGGTAGGCTATACCGGTATGTTTTTCAAAGGCTTTTAAAAATACCTCCCTGCATCTGGAATGAACCGTAACACTGGTTTTGCCCCATTCAGGACAGGCCACTCCCAGCGCATGGGCCAGTGCCTGTCGCAGCTCGGCTTTTGAGGCCGATTTGCGGTTCAATATCTTTTCAGGGCCGGTCATGGTTTCATTGCTTTTTGAGCCAGGTACTTCCTGCGAGCCATGCGGATTATCCGTAACATATCATCGGGGGTCATGCCTGCATCCTGCATTTCCTTTATCATTTTGTCTGCTGCGATTTCATCCTTTGTCATGTGTGCTTCTTTTTTCATCGGTGTACCTCCTTCAAATGACTTTGGTACATCAGTTCGGCCTGCGTGACCAGCCCCGCCAGTTCCGCCCGGCTGTGCTGGTTCAGGGACTTGTGGAATTTTCCGTACTTTTTCACCCAGGTATAAATAGCACGCATGTCGGCTTTTGTTCCTGCTTCGTTTTCATAGCCCATCTTGCGAAACAGGGCGATCACCTTGCGCCGCATCCGGTTGTCTGCGCCGTCATGAACCCTGCCTGCCACCTGTCCCATTTTGTCAATCAGCCTGGTGTACTCCGGGTGGGTCAGTTCCCGAAGGCTGTGGGTACGGCCTTCGGTTATTTCCAGGACTACCTCACTGCGATCAATGAGGCAGCCTGCATGTTGAAGCCGTTTCTCCAGTGCGAAATAGTGGCGATAGCGGCTCATACCTCTACTTTAAAAGTATCGTAGGTCATGATTTCAATGCCGAACTTCTCATAGTTCGGGTCTCCCACGTAGGCCCTGGCTTTGCCGAGTTGTACCTGCTCAATGACACGGACAAGGTTGGGGAACTTCTTTTTGAACGTTTTCATGTCGAAGTCCTCCGGCAACTCGATCTTGCTGCTGGCCACCCATTTGAGTCTGCCACCCTCGAAGTGGGCCGTCTTTCCGTCAAACCATTCCGGATGACGTTCGGCTATTTCCAGCAGGGCCAGTTCAATGGCCTTCTTTTCGTGGCTGCTTTCTTTCTGTGTCTGATCATACGACTTGTACTGCCCGAGCAGTTCCCTGGCGATGTTTCGATCGCTCTTCTGTTTGCTTTCTGTCTGAATTGCTTCCATTTTTTATTGATTTTAATTTGTAGATATAATGATTAAAAAAACTCGTTTCCACCCGCCCGTCATCCAGCAGACAGGACATTACGACCCGGTAGTATTTCGGCGTAAGTACAACATTTGCTTTACCGGAGAGGCGCAGGCAGTACGCCTCCTGCTGCTTCCATTCGGCCAGCCACCAGTTCCAAAACTTCCAGTCAGCGGCGATCATCCGATGATAACCTGCATATTTCGCATCCTTCACGGGGTAGTGCCCTTCCAAAAAGGCATGCCCCATGTCCAGCCACTGGTTGTTGCAGGTGTCTTCGCTCCAGCCGAAAGCGGCACGGATATGCTGTTGATTCCAGGCGTAAGCCTTTCTGATCCTTGCGATATGGGTTGTTTTTTGCTTTCTCATTTTTCATTCGCTAAACCAGTTTCGCCGTGGCGACGGTAGCTCCGGTCTGTGCCGCCGCACTCCCGGCGGTCGATACCGCTATCCCCGAAGGAATATCCGCCGTTTTAATGTATTTGTCAATAGCCGAAGCCAGCTTCCCGGCCAGGGCATCATCGACGTTTGCTGTCTCGTCTCTCATGCCCTCTAAAATCTTTTTCAAGTCGTTCTTCAAGGTCGTTTTATCCAGTGCCATGTTCTTATTTGAATAGTTCGTTAATATGCTCCAGTAACGCATTGCATTTTTCAATGCTCGGAGGCAAAGGAGCATTCGTAGCTCCCATATTCGTAGCCAGTTTCAGTGTCTGGATAGCCTCCACAATATCTTCCAACAGCTGCTTCAAAGACACCCTGCCATTCCCGATAGACAACTTGTCTCCGGTGATCAGCGCAATAGCTTTAGCCGTGATCGTCACCGAGGTGTCACCATTTATATGCTCAAACCGCTCCACTTCTGTAAAGCCGCTCACGAAATACACATGACCCTCGTATAGCGGCGACACCCGCACGATACTGCCCACACGGGGGTAAACCACCCAGTAGTCCGTTATCCCGTCGTCTTCCAGTGCTATCAGCCGGACCGGCTCCAGTTCCTCTTCACTCTCCAGCAGCTTCACCCGGCAGGTCGTGCCTGCTACTTCCTCTACCGTGGCCAGACGGGAGTAAGGATAATCTCCCCGCACCTGACTTAATAGCTCTATCAACTGCCTTCTACCGTCCATCAGCTTATTCTTTTGCCTAAACTGATACGGCGATAACCCCCTTTATTCGCATGGATGCCGGACTCCACCGACTCTATAAAATAGCTGTGCATGGTACGCTCCGGGTACTGTGGGTCGTACAAAGACACCCCGTAACCATACGTACAATAAGGCACTAAAAGAACCTCCAGATCCCCCTCGTAACCCTCGGTTTGATACCTGGACACTTCCGACTCCGCTATCTTGTCCAAAGAGTCAAAGTCCACGTCATACTTATAAATGGTGAATTTGTCACCACCGTCCGCTCCGGCTTTCACCTTCTTGCGCTGCCCGGTTTTTGAAACTCCTGTGACTTCCACCTGCACGGAACGTTCGCCGCGGCGGCGATACTTGAGCAAACTCCGGATGACTGCATTTTTTTGACGCGTAAAATCGTACTTCACCTCTTTACCGAGTTCGCCCAGATAGGCAATGGCAATAAACAAATCACTGCTGCGCACATAGAACTGCAACCCGGTAGATTGTTGTAATTTTTCCAGTACCCCAAAGCCATCGGCATGACCGGTTTGAAACGCAGTGAATTTCACCGAGCCTGCATCGTGCAACGACTTCACCGAAAGCGGTGCTTTTGTTTCCCGGACCACGTAGTTGACCAACTCTTCCACCGTCACGTTTTTAAATGCCCTGGGCTTCACTTCTTTTTTCAGCAGCGTCATACTGTCCTCACAGGCGATGATTACCGAATTGTCCGTGCTCACCGACTTCACATAGCCGGTAAATTCCTGCTCCATATTCCCATCGTAGCCCAGATGGATGGTCACCGGGTCATGGCGTTTGATCTTCTTTTCTATCCCCGTCTGGTATCCGTAGTGCTGTCCCGGCATCCGTACCTCGGCCGTGTCGGTCAATGCATCAATGCTTTTCACCACACGCACCGATTCGATTTGCTTTAAGCCCGATCCATTCACTTCTACCCTATAGCTGATCTCTTTATACATTCTTCATTTTGCATGCATCAGACATCCTTTATTTTGTCCGGTGATGTTTTTACTTTATAGCGGGCGTCTATCTTGCCCGAAACAATCCGCCAGATATAATTAGGCATCAGTCCGTATTTTCTGGCCAGTTTTTTCAGGGTAAGGTTCAATCGCAAACCTCTTTTGTCGTGAATCCTTTTGAAGTCTTCACAAATGCTCTTGTTTCTCTCCGATATGATCTCCTGCTTGTTCAACTTCAATAAATCGTTATCTTGTCCAGATCCTCTACCATCACCGTAGAGAAGTCCACCTGCATCCGGCGGGCTTTCTCCAGCAGCTTCACCAGGTAGTCGTAGTTCCAGCATCGCTTGAATAAATAGTTCACCACCTTTTTGGGCACTGACCCGTAACCGCCGGTAAAACATCTCACATCCGAAGGCTGTATCTGGCCAAGTTGAAAGAATTTGCACCGTCGGAACAGCGTCGTGTACTCATTGGACGGCCTGATCAACTGGTAATCTTTTGCATCAATCCCGCCCATGCGCATCAGGCGCAGTTTGAGCGACGGTACGCCCGCCACCACAATGCCCAGGCTGCCTTCAAAAGCATTATGAAGGTGTTTGACCACCTTCAGCGTCGCCATCGATAACACCTCGCACTCGTCTATCAGGAGCACCATTCTGCCCTTTTCGTCCAAACGATTTCCAATTTGCCCGAAAATATGATCCCGCCGGTAGTGCAGTACCTTGCAGCCTATGGCGAGTGCCACTCGTTTTAAAAACATCGTCTGGGTCATCGACTGGCCAATTTTCAGGTACCAGGCTTGCACCGTATTTGCCGAAAAATCTTTTAATACCATCGTCTTGCCCAGTCCGGTGTCCCCGGTGACCATTCTAAGGTCCACCTCTGCCAGGCACCCCTCGCATATCTTTTGCAACATGGAGGACTGGGAAGTCGGACGGATTTCATCGGGCAGGTAAGCCGACAAGCGATTAATGATCTGGTTCAACACCCCCTCGCTATACGCCTTCTTTCCGTTTCTGATCTCGCTCACCGTCGAGCGTCCGCGTCCCACTATCGAGGACAACACCTCATTATTCAAATGCTTGCTATGACTCACCTGGTCAAGCATTGTTTTCGCCCTGTGTTGTAATCCATTCACAGCCCCGGGCTGGTGTGCGGTTTCTTCTTTCATAGTTACTTCTTCCATAGTATTCCCGATTTTCATGATACGGTTTCCATTCCTGCCGCAGGCAGGGTCATTGGGCATTTTTCATTTTTAACTTTCTGATGGTAACAACCTCCCCGGTATCCGGGTCTGTTTTGTCTTCATATTCAAAGGCCGGGCTTTCCTCATGGATCACCCCGTCCCCGTCCACAAGGCCGCTATCCTCCAGTCGTAAGAATGCCTTGCTCTCCGGGTGTAATTGTCGGCTCTGACCCGTGTATTTTTCGGCTTTTACCGCCTCGAAAAACGCATGATCCACGTGCCCTCCGTACACTGCTGCCGCTTGTTCAAGGGTCTCTTCTGCACGGGTTGAATACGCTTTCTGAAAGGCCTGGAATTGTGACAATAATTCACGTTCCGCCTTCGTCCCGGCCACCAGGGCCACTTCAGGCTTCCTGGGCATCGTCATCAGGTGACATCCACCTTCTGCCAGCGGCTTGTCAAACACATAAGCCACAGTATAACCGTCCGGACAGCACACCGTCAGCCGCTTTCTCCCACGCTCCCTTTTGAAATGTTTCTTGAAAAAATAAACTGCCGCCGTACGGGCCTTCCCCGTATCCACCGCCGGGAAAAAAGTCATCTCCTCCAGGTCCCGGTGAACCGTCAGCCCGCCAAGGCCCGGCTTCACCTGATGCTGGTGACCGTAGTAGCCTGCCAGAACGACCGGTGCTAACACACCCGTATGGCTTTCTTTTTCTGCCCATAGCTCATCGGGCGTTTTACCTGATTTTTTAATCACATGACTGTTCCAGGCCGCCTGCGTATCCTCTACGGCGTGGCGTACTGCCTCCGTATAGCCCGGAGCCGATCTTTTAGCTTCATCGTAGCGGTCCCCCGATACTTTGCTGTCCAGCATCCGGGCGGTCCGGTTCTGGCCCACATAGCCGTCCAGCGTCATGTTATAATACCTCAGCTGGCCAAGCAGCTGCTCAATCAGCTTGGATCTTGCCCTGCCTGCCTCCGAGGCCATCACACGGATATGACGCTTCTCACACCACTCCGCTGTATAATGATAAGCCGGGCCCCGGTCCATATTGATGAACTCGGGCGCATGTCCGCAGAACCGGACCGCCCGGGCTATCGCTCCGGTAGTCATTTTACCGTCTTCGGAGCGATAAGAAGTGCTGGAACCCAGCAGCCGCATCGTCCCGTAATCGAACACACGGCACACCCAGAGTTGCTTCTGTACTTTCCCCTTCCAGTTCACCAACTCATCATGGGCGGTAGCATCTACACCCCAAATCTCATTCTTTTTAACCGGCAGGCTCCGGCTGATGGCCGGAACCCTGTTATTGATAAAATCCAGCTTCCCGTGACGCCTGAGCGACGTGTCGTTTTCACTCGCGTTAATGTGCCGGTACACCGTCCCTTGCGAAAGCTCCGGCCAACCCTCTTTTTCAGACACTACCTTCAGCTTTTCATGAATCTGCCGCCCGGTAAGCCCCTGGCCATACCACTGGTTGATCACCTCTTTTTGCGTCTCCTGTGTCTTTTGACGTGCCTTGTTTTTAGCGTTTTTTACCCGCACAAGCTCATCGGCAGGCGTGTGGGCAAAGTCGGCAGAGAGCTTGTCCCTCACCCACTGTGTAAAACGCACATAAGAACCCGGACAGATAATTTGCAACGGCTCTTTATAAGTCAGGACCACTGCGAAAAGATTTGCGTAAAAAGCATTCTCATACGCCTTGAAGTCTTTCCCCTTCACTTCGGCTTCCAGCATAGTGTACATCCGCTGGACAATCACCGCAAACGCCGCTGTACGGGCGTACATTTTAAGCCGGGCAGGCGACAGCTTGTAGCCTATATAATAGCCCGCATAGCTTTGAAAGGTCTTCTCCATTTCCTGCAAAAAATGCTCGCAAAGGTAGCCTGAGTTCGTAGCCAGGTGCCTGACCGTACCCTCCAGTACGGTCCGCTCCAGTACCGATCCACCCGCTTGTTTTGCCTCTTCCAGCGACAGGGACTGCGTCTTGTCCGTCTCCGAAAACATGCCCTTTAGCCGTTCCCGTACCGCCTCATCACGGATGCTCTCTATCAGCACCAGATACCTGTCGTTCCTCCCGTTATAGTCCGGGTTGGGCACCTGCTTCCCCCAGCCGCGTTTGATGCGACCCGAAAGGCTGTTGTGCCTGATGCCAAGAAATTTCAGTAGCCTGCTCCGCGATATGGTCCCCGGCTTTTTCATGCATTATCTACACTACTCTCTACAAAATCCTCATACCCCGGTTGTACAGGCAGACAGGCGTTTATCTGCTTGTACACAAGTCCTAACTCATGCGTTAAACGCTCTGTCTTTTTTGAATACCTCGCCCTGATCAGCGCAGCATCGTTTGAATCGGAAACCCACAAAAGGATCTTGTGAGCTTCAGTTAACTCCCGCTCATACCAGAGCATCTTGTCTACCAGCTTGTCAGGAACCTTTACCGGGTTTCCTGACATGGCAAGCCTGGTGCCCAGCTTCATCCGTTTTTTCATTGATCAGGGTGCCGGGGTTAAAAAATCGGGGTAGTCCGGCCTCCTCATGACCAGGTGTGCCGCCAGCCTGTCTATCTTTTCAAGCCTCTCATTGATCTTGAGGATGGCCTTCCGGCTTTTACTCACCTCGTCATTCAACTTCTTTAAAATGATCTGGTATAAGCCTGACTCACTCACTATCAGCACTGCTTCCCTGCCTCCGCTTCCAGCGATATCTATTGAATCGAACCCCTTTTCTGAAGGATTTAATTCTTTTGTTGCATCGTGTACATTACTCATATCAAGGGCATGGCACAGGTCTTTGGCCACAAACCACGGCTCACCGTCTACCTGCTGCATACGGATATCGCCAAAATCTTCGTGTTGGAATAGTTCAGTGTTCATCGTGCTTCCTGTTTGATTAATTCATCTACCCTCTTCACCTCTTCCCTGAGTAGGTCCAATGCCCGTTTGCGAATGGCTTGTGCCGTCTCAGAATTGTTGTGGTACTTCAGCGCATCGTTTACCGTCTGACGGCTCACCGGAAATTCCTGATAGATCACCACCCGGTGAGGGTCTGAAAGGTTGATCCTGGGGTATCTGTTTGCTGGGTGTTCCTTTTTTATTATCATTAGCTTTACGATTGTAAGTACAGGGCAATATTAAACACATATTGTGAATATAAGCAAATAATAAATACACATTTTGTGAAAAAATATCGTAGAGCATTGATTCTCAATAGAATAAAAGAAAAAGAGAAAATTAGATCCAACGCAGATTTAGCAAAACTATTGGGTGTCAAACCAAATACTTTATCCAATTGGTATCATAGAGGGAGCTTAGATTACGACCTAATATTCACAAAATGTGAAGGAGTGAATCTTAATTGGCTTATTAATGGGCGGGAACCTATGCGACTGGAAGAGGAAGAAAAGCCTTCGGCTGTGTCAGATCCTGCACCTGTATATAAAGGAGTGCCCGCAGCGTCGGTAAACATCATCGAGATCAATCCGCAAGCGGCCAAAACCAATACACTGATAGCCGATGTACACGCCTCGGCAGGCTTCGGCAGCCTGATGGAAAGCACCAAAGCCCTGGAGCAGCTCCCCGCTATCCACCTGCCCAATGCTCCTGGGGGGCTAAATGTGGCCTTCCAGATCAATGGAGACAGCATGCACCCCACCATCCGCCACTTAGATTTCGTGGCAGGCAATCAGATCAATGATGTAAATGATGTGAAAGACGGGTATACTTATATTATTGTAGAAGACACAGACGGGGTGCTTTGCAAGCGGCTCTATCGCCTGGGTGAAGACTGGCAGATCGTCTCCGATAACCCCGTCTACCCCCCGTACAACCGGGCAAAAAACCGTATCCTGGGTATTTTCAAGGCCTTCTGCCGCTGGTCGTATGATTTTAGAAACTACCACGATGACGTACGGGCAGATATCCAGCAGCTAAAAACCGACATTCAGCAGCTCAAAGGCAAAAAATAAAACAAATTGTACAGGTTTCTCCTGAGTCTATTTTAGATAGTTTTAATTTAACTATCTGGTAATCAGTATTTTAAATTAAATACTCATTCAATACTCAGGGGAAGTTATCGGAGGAATACCATTCAAAAGGGGGAAGTTCGGGCGTTTTATCTCCGTTTTTTGGCGTTTTAAGTCCAAAAAAGGGCAATGGTTGTTCCTTTATCACGTGATTTTCTCATGAAAGTGAACAACCATTTGAACAACCAATAAGAACAACCAATCCAAAAAACGGGAATTTTTGTATGTCGTTTTTTTATTGGGGGGTCACCTTATTTGCGTCAAAATCGCCCTTTATTGGTGTTTAAATTGCGTTTTTAGCCCTTTTTGGCTTTGCCCTTTTTATGTACTATTTGTTTTAGGGGGGGGGGGGGTACTTTTCACTGAATATCTACAAGGAGCGCAGTACACCCTTAAAAACATGGAATAATACAATTAATTAGCAATCCTTCTCTTCTATAAAATTGCACTTTTCCAATATTCGCATACGAAAACCATACACGACAACCACACGACAACCACACGACAACCATACGACAACCATACGACAAGCACGGGATATTTCGTTACATTCTGTATGGAGTGTCGCAGGATGTTCGGGGGTATTTACAGCAGACGGGCGGTATATTTGCGCTGGATGGGTGCTTTAGAAGGTTGGATGGATGCTTTAGAAGATCGCCCTTTGCAGGGTATCAGACGGCATGTTGTAGCATATTAGGGTCATTCGCTCCCATTCGGTAAGATATGCGGCTCATTCAGGAGAGAAACCCCGTCATTCGATAGTCATTCACTACTCATTTATTCTCATTTTTTCCCCTTTGTATGAGAATCATTTTCAAAAATCGCCTTTTGCATGGTATCAGACGGCATTTCATACGACAAGCATATTTACATCTCGTGTGACACCCCCTAGAATAACAGTCCAACATCACTAAAAAGTTCTTTGTAGGGTAATGAATTAGGTCCGGCTACATATTGGTTAAAAAACTCTCTGACTTCAGGAAAGGTTAACGAAACTATTTTATCAAAAAGCTCATCATCCTTAAATGAGGTCTCTTTACCATAAAACCTGGCCAAATCTTGCATCAAATCCTGAACTCCATATGCTCCATTAGAGAGCTTTCTTAGTTTAATATCAAGTGCCATACCAATCAATGCTCCTTTTTGGTAAACATTCTGATATTGATCTTTATGCTCATCCAGGCACAATTTACTCATCCTGGTAAAGGGCAAATCGTCTTGAAATGATTTTGACTGTACAATTTTGCCCTCAATCACATTCAGGTAATTCTCCAGATCCATTAGCCCATGTTTTACCTGAACATGCCCTGCTGAATACTCGGTAACTCCTTCATACATCCAAAGGTGTTGTGACATTTCAGGCTCTATAAAATCGAAGCTTCCGATCTCTTCAGAGTGAATATTCAAGGGAGTAATTATATGAAAGAACTCATGAGCTGCCACATCTTTCACCGTTTGTGCCAACAAAATGGGGTTTACTTCAGGTAATGTATACATTGATGAGTAGGAATGTTCTAAAGCTCCAAAACCACCAGATAAGCTAGGGCCTCCTAATAAGTAGATAAGAAACGCATATTTCTTAATTGGTAAGGTGCCACCTAAATAGTCCTTCTGAGCATTGAGAATTTCGGAAATATTCTCCATTACAAACTTTGAATCCATCACTTTATTTGGAGAGTATACCTGGACCAGTATTTCTGCACCTCCAACCATCAAAGTAGTTGTATCAGGTTCACTATACATTATGGGTGCGTCGGCAAGATTGAAATAGTTAGAGGCTTTGAAAGTGTCCACCAGGGGATCATCATTTTCATCAACCATTGAAGTGCCCCCATAGAGCTCTTCCGGATGAGTTATATTCACTTCATAAGGAAGATTCTTCTTCCCTTTTAGATAACCAAAAAACCCAAAAGTGTTTAAAACAAAGCTCTTGCCTTCCTCGATATTGGTTCCTGCCGGTTCGAAAATTGCATTTCCCTTATCTGTATCGTACGAATCTTCAACCCAATAACTAATTTGTTGCAGTTTCTCGGCAGTCTTGATTAGCCACTTATTGTCACTTAGCTTTTCAGATTTAAGAATCGAACCATCCGATTCCATTGCTTTGAATTCGGTTATAAACCTACCGAAATCACTAATTGAATAAGTTCCCGGAACAATTTTTGGAATGTGGTATTCAATCTCTGATTGATTAGTTGAAGGTACGTTTACAGTGACTTGTAACTTATCCTCCTGAACATTATTCAAATTAATTGACCCACTATATATCCCTTGACCGTATCCATAAAAATTAATAGTAGCTATCGTCAACAAAAGTATGATTTCTTTTTTCATTTGAGTTTCATTATTTAACATTCCAAATTAAATCATTTCCTGGAATCCTCGATTTTTACTACGAGTGTAGTGTAGATGCAGATGTTAAAAATGGTTAATCACTATAACCAAGTGTTCTTAGCATTGCAGAGCTCTCTTGCTCATGGGTAAATACATGCGTTTTTATATGGCCATTGTCATCTTCAATAATTACATGTTTAGGTGCTGGTATCAGACAATGTTGTATCCCCCCATATCCACCTAAAGACTCCTGATAAGCCCCTGTATGAAAAAACCCAAAGTACAGTGTATCACCATTTTCAATTTTGGGAAGAAAAACTTCCGAAGAATGCATCTCAGTGTTATAGTAATCCATACTGTCACAGGTAAGACCTCCGACATTGACTCTGTGAAAATTATCCTTCCATTTATTTACAGGGAGCATGATGTATTTGTGACTCATCCCCCATACATCCGGCAAATGGGTAATAAATGATCCGTCCATCATGTACCAAAGTTCCTTGTCATTTTGCAACTTTTGACCCAGTACGGAATAAATTACCGCACCACTTTCACCAACAGTATAACTGCCAAATTCCGTGAAAATATGAGGCAGCTCTACATGGTTCTTGTCACAGGTCCATTTTATATTTTCAACTATTTGTTCAACCATGTATTGATAATCAAAATCGAACTGGAGAGAGTTTATGATTGGAAAACCCCCTCCAATGTCTATGGAGTCCAACTCTGGAGCAATTTTCTTAAGTTCACAGTACTTGTTGACGAATCGGCTCAACTCATTCCAATAATAAGCACTATCCCTAATTCCAGTATTAATGAAGTAATGGAGCATCTTCAATTTCGCATTGGGATGATCTTTTATGGCATTTTTATAATAATCAATAACATCCCCATACCTGATGCCCAAACGCGATGTGTAAAATTCGAAACTGGGTTCTTCATCCGCAGCTAATCTCATTCCTACTTGAAATGGTTTTGAGATACTTTCGGTATAGACATCTAATTCTTTGAGGTTGTCTAATATAGGAAGGCAATTCGTGAAGCCATCATTGATAAGCTCGGCTATGTACTCCGTGTACAGTGGCCGTTTAAAACCATTGCAAATAATATAAGTATCCTTCTTCAATGATCCTTTTGCATGTAAACTGCGAGCTATCGGGATGTCAAAGGCGGAGCTGGTTTCTATATGGGTTCCCTTTCGGAGACACTCCTCCAATACAAAAGAAAAGTGAGAGGATTTGGTGCAATAACAATAGGTGTAATTTCCCCTGTACTTATATTTCTCAAATGCCGACCTGAACAACTCATTGGCTCTGTGAATGTTTTGTCCAATACGAGGGAGGTAAGTCAACTTCAGCGGCGTTCCATACTCCTTAATAATTGGCATTAAGTCTACTCCATTGAAATGGAGAAAATCTTTTTCTACTTTGAATTCTTTAGTTGGAAAATCAAAAGTCTGATCCACAAGATCGAAATAACTCTTCATCAACAGAATATGAAAAACGGGATGCAATTATGGAAAAAAATAAGGATGTGACCGAAAATTGTGAGGAAAATTCGTGCAGGTTGACTAACACGACGGGTAGCGAATCACTATTTTTGCGAGCATTTTAGGATGATAGCATGATACCCATTAAGATTTTAGACGAAGTTGCACCATTGGAGGCGGTTGTTGTGGGTACAGCTATAAGTTTTGGAGGTATTCCACCTTTAGAATACACCTATGATCCAAAGTCTAAAGAACATATAGTTAATGGTACATTTCCAATCGAAGAGGATCTGGTTAAGGAAATGGAATCGCTTTGTAATTTGCTGAAGTCATGCGATGTCGAAGTCTTCCGACCAGAAATAATTTCAGACTACAACCAGATATTTGCCAGAGACATAAGCTTAGCTATTGAAGACAGGTTTATTGTGTCTGCAGTCACACAAAACAGAAAATTAGAGTCCGATGGCATACAGCATATTATTGATCTGGTAGATCCCAAATGTGTACTTCTCCCAGATTTACACATCCGGCTGGAAGGCGGAGATGTAATGCCCTGGAATGGTAAAATCTATGTGGGCTATTCAAAAGAGGCAGATTTTGATAAGTATGTAGCAGCAAGAACAAATGAAGCCGGAATTGACTATCTCCAACAGACTTTCAAAGAATGGGAAGTGGTTCCAATCGAATTAAATAAATCTGACGAAAATCCTCTTGAAAATGCGTTACACCTCGATTGCTGTTTTCAGCCTCTTGGAAAAGGCAAGGCAATTATTCATCGGGAAGGGTTCAAACATTTGGCAGACGCTGTTAGCCTGGTCGACACATTTGGAGCAAGCAATGTGCATTTTATTGATAAACAGGAGATGTACGACATGAATTCGAATGTCTTTTCCATAAGGCCAGATGTTATAGTTTCCGATTCAAGTTTTACCAGATTAAATGAGCAACTCCGGAATTGGGAATTCACAGTAGAGGAAGTCGACTACCAGGAAGTCTCCAAAATGGAAGGTTTATTTAGGTGCACAACCATGCCCCTGCGAAGAAGATATGCATAGTCAACTGTCAGATACTATTCTCATGATTAGGCCCGTAGCATTCCGTCTTAATGAGGAAACGGCTGAAAACAACTTTTATCAACATGAAATTGAGGGGCTAAATAGTAGTGAACTGCAAAACAAAGCACTTGAAGAATTCAATGCATTTGTGAAACAATTAAGAGATGAAGGTATCGATGTAATCGTTATTAATGACACGGTTGAACCCAGTACACCAGATTCAATATTTCCCAATAACTGGATTTCATTCCACGGTGACGGATCAATCATGCTCTTCCCAATGTTTGCCGACAATCGCCGACAAGAGCGGAGAGTGGAAATTTGGGAATCACTTCGCAGTCACTTCACCATCAGCCAGGTTGACTCTATAACAAATTGGGAAGAAGAAGGGAAGTATCTCGAGGGCACAGGGAGTTTGATTCTTGATAGAGTGAATATATTGGCCTATGCCGCTGTTTCGGAAAGAACTCATCCTGAATTAGTCTTTATTTTTTGCGAAAAGAAGGGGTATCAACCAGTCATTTTTCATTCTTTTCAAACTGTGGAGGGTGAAAGACTTCCAATCTATCATACCAATGTCATGATGTGTGTGGGAGAGAAATTTGCTCTTATTTGTGCTGAGAGTATTGATAATTCAGGGGAAAGGGAAATGGTACTTTCTACCTTAAGAAATTCAGGAAAAGACGTAATTGAGATTAGTGAAACTCAAAACAACTGCTTTGCGGGCAACATGCTACAAGTTAAAAATACCGATGGAAAACGATTTGTTGTGATGTCAGAAGCGGCTCACAAAAGCCTCAACGCAGGCCAAATTTCCCGATTAGAAGCCCATGGTCAAATCATTCACAGTAATATAGATACCATCGAGACATTGGGTGGTGGAAGTGCCAGATGTATGATGGCTGAGGTATTTCTACCGAGACTGATTTAATCAGGCCCAATTTTCCCTCAACATCATCCTCATCCTTTTGGTGGATTTTCTTTTCCTTTTTACATCCGCTATGGCCTTTTTAAGGTCATTGTACAGCTTATCTTTTCAAATCCATTTCTTCCTTACCGAGCTTCAATCTGCCGTGAAGCTTCTCAATGAAATTCGAGAAGCTGAAAAAAGTATTCTCAAATTGTTGCAATTCAATTGTTTGAGATTGCCTATCCAATATTTGTCCGGTTTCTACCAATTCCTTTCTTTGAAGCTCCAATTCTCGACGTTGATAAATCAAGGCCAAATAAAATAGAATTATCCCGGCCAATGTCCAAATTGTACCCACCGTACCGCCAAAAAACTCACCAATGGAACTGCGCGATCCCAAACCGCTGTCAGACGAAAAATCCACGTCTCTTACCTGAGTAGGAAAAGAAGATTATAACTGCAAATCCTGAAAATATTGACAGGGCCACGCAAAAACCAAGGAAGCCAATAAAAATCTCTTTTGACACGGAACGTTTCTTCATTTTGCGGCTGGTAAATCTACGGAGCTTGCCAATGTCTGAAAAAGTCAAGAGCATACTAAGGAAAAAACATTGTCAATTTATTTATATGAAACCGCACCGAATAATTATTATTAGTAAATTGAATTAAATAATCTAAACATGAGTGTAATACTTGAGAATGAAAGGTTAGTCTGTGAATTAGACACTTCGGTTCCGGTATTGAAACATCATTGGCTAAAAAATACCAAGGGGCCGGAATTTAGAGATCAACTTGCTGAAATCCAGAAAGAATATCTCAAACTTAAGCCAAATTATCCAAATCTGAAGTGGTTGGCAGATGCAAGGAATTTAGGAGAACTTACTACTGAGGATGAGGAATGGCTTGTGACGAAGTGGGAAACCCTCCTTTTTGTTGAAGCAGGAGTCAAGGTGCACGCTGTAATTATGGCAGATGACATTTATGCTGACTATTCAATGGAGAAATTCAAAGCCGCAGCCGATAAAAAACATAAAGAACACGGAGTTAGTCTGGGTGTATTCTTTGATGAAGAGAATGCCAACCAGTGGCTAAATGAAATGCACTAAATTTACATAGATTAACAGTTAACCTCATATTTCTGTATTTAATTCATATTTCAGAAATAGCACTTTATGACCCTTTCCCGACGAAACTTTGTTAAGAAGTCTTCTCTAACGCTTGCCGTTTTGCCCCTAATTGACAACTCTCTATTTGCCGCCGTACCTAAAAGACTAACTGGTATTCAACTTTATTCCATAAGGGACAGTATGAAAGTTGACCCATTAGGAACCTTGACGAAATTGGCAGAAATGGGTTATACGAACGTAGAGCATGCCAACTATGTGGATAGAAAGTTCTATGGATTCACACCTACAGAATTTAAGAAGGTGTTAGTGGATTTTGGTTTATCAATGCCAAGTGGGCATACTGTGTTCAACCAGGACCATTGGGATGCAGGTAAAAAGAATTTTACAGACAAATGGAAATATACGGTGCAAGATGCCGCTACTAATTTCATTACTACCTGGGAGGTGACTGGAGATGAAGCCGGCAGGCGTATTGTTTTCCCCGGTAGCGGGTCTTATACCCTGGATTGGGGAGATGGAAATTCTGAATCAGCTACGGGAAATATCTCTCACACTTATGCCGATGCTGGTACTTATAGGGTAACTGTATCAAACGGAATAACACGATTTAAGATGGGAGGTCGTGGTTCTAATGAAGCTGACCAGCCAAAATTAAAATCCATTGAGCAATGGGGAACTGCACAATGGACTAACCTGGCTGTAGCCTTTAGAAGAGCATCAAATATGGAGTATAATGCGACAGATACCCCGGACCTTTCAAAGGTATATAGCATGTATCGGATGTTCTACTATGCTAATAAATTTAATGGAGATATCAGTAACTGGAATGTATCTAATATAACTAGAATGGATAATATATTCATCGGTGCTACTGCCTTTAACCAGAATCTGGGTAAGTGGTTTATTACACAAAGGGAGTTGACTGTTTTTGACGGAGCTACTTCAGGCTCTGTAGCTGGAACGATAACCCACAAGCTACTTTACCTGATGATGAGGTACATACGTATACCATCTCCGGAGGTGCAGATAGTGATAAGTTTTCTATAACTCCTGACGGTGTACTTACCATTAATGAGTCACCTTCACACGCTACAAAGTCATCTTATGATATTGAAATTAAGGCTACGGGTAACCTTGGTAAAACACTTACTAATACGAAGTTCGTTACAATTAATTATTTGTTTAATTAATTGTATTATTCAAGTTTAGTCAACGAATAAACTTGAATTGTTCGATGAGATTGACTTAAATGGACTCTAAAATGGGTCCAAAATGACGAAAAATCAGCCGGAAAATTTGACTCCTTGATTTTGAGATTTAGTTGAATTAATACGATTAAGAGTAGTATGGGTAAGGATTATGAGCCCTTTTAAATTGAGATATTAAGACCAACAGGACAGTGGTCACTACCTAATGCTTCGGGGTGAATTGTGGCCTCTTTAATATTGGATTTTAACGACTCACTTACTATGAAATAATCGAGCCGCCATCCCACATTATTTTCTCTGGCATTGAACATATAGCTCCACCAGGTGTATGCCTCCTCCAAATCTGGGTATTTGTATCGAAAACTGTCCACAAAACCGGTGCTAAGTAGGTTCTCAAATCCATCAATTTCCTGTTGTGTATATCCCGCTGATTTATTGTAGTTATTCTTAGGCCTTGCGATGTCAATTTCTTGATGAACTACGTTAAGGTCACCACACATTATCACAGGTTTTAATTTTTCCAACTCTTTCAAATAGTTCGTAAAATCCTGGTCCCATTTGGAGCGATAGGGCAGACGATCAAGACCTCTCCCGGAATTTGGAACATAAGTAGTAACCAGATAATGAGAAGGGTACTCTGCAGTAATGACCCGGCCTTCCATGTCATGTTCAGGTAGACCGATATCATAAATAACATTGAGCGGTTTTTGCTTAGATAAAATTGCAGTACCAGCATATCCCCTTCTCTCTTTTGATGAATTTATATAAACATGGTATTGCGGCATCAATGACAGAACCGTACGGGCATCTTCAGCCTGGGCTTTGGTCTCCTGAAGACAGAGAACATCAGGATCTAAATCCTCGACAGTTTTCTTGAAGTCTTTTTTTATGATGGCTTTTACACCATTTACATTCCAGGAAGCTAAAAATAAATCTGCCATCAGTTTGTGATTCATTATGTTCGAAATAATACAATTTAACTGGCCTAAAAAAGAAAGAGCTCCCTGACGACTAGGGAGCTCTTTCAATCAACGAACTATTAAGCGTACTCAATCTACTTCTTCATCTCATATTTACAAAATAAGATTTGGAAAATTAGTTGAATCTTAAATCTAATAGCTAGCATTAATTGATACCTTCTTTGTTTTCGGGTTTTTTTGATATTGGCCTCTATTGCAGACGGATTGAGAGTATCACCTTGGGGTATGTTCTTCTACGCTAGTTTGATATACTTTAAAGCATTCTTGAAATTACCCACTGCCAAGTATCCTCGAGGCAGTCCATAATTAGTTGGCCAGGCACCGTCGAACTTTTTGTGATTCACCTTAAAAGCTTCAAGCACTTTATCCTTTTTACCTTGAGCAATTAAACCACGTGCCTAGCCATGAGTGGCAAGTGAAGTAGCTGAAGGATCAGCGATGGCTTCATCCATGACGGCTAAAACCTCATCACTACGCTTTAATTTATTGAAGACTGCCGCGAGTGGTCGAGTTCTTTTGGCCAAAGGAGGGTGCTGATATTCCTGCATCAGCCCAAGTGGGTGCTTCCTCTGAATTAATGTCATTGCTTGCACAATAATTGGCTGCTGATGACCAGTCTTGCCAGCTAAACCCATGAGTATTCTCCAATTGATTACCCATATTATTAACATAATATTCCTTCATGGCTGGAACAGTAATAGCAAATGGGATTTTAATATCCTGGTATCAATGTCGTTTAGTTAAGCTATAAGGGCTTGTAATTCATGTGCAATTGCCTTTTAGGTTTCTTTTTACGTTCAAACTTTCTTCCTGGCCTTACTATTTCGATGGTTTTACCAGCAATTCTATCAAATGCTTCAATGGCTTTTTTCAAATGCTTCAATGGCTTTTTGTGTGGTCTGTCTGAGTAGCAACCCACAAGTTATTTCCCTTGTCATCGCTAAAGCACTGGTTCGGTTGATCTTATAGGAATTCCTGGTTTTGCCCTGCTGATACTCTTTTCTTACCCTTTCTTCAATGGGAAAAGCCAATACTGCACATAAACTCATCATAAATACTTTGGCAAAAAAGTCTTGTTTTACCGCCCTGGCAGTTTTTCCTGAAAAGTTCTCTACTTCAATGCGGGCTTTGAAAAGTTTGTATCCCTTCTTCAACGGTCCAACGCAAATGGTACAGTTCACTCAGATCCTCATAGCTATACTTTTCTGCATCCATTAGAGAAGTGCACAACACTTGCTTTTCTCCATTTTCCAATTCAATACACACCAGACGGCATTTAATTTCTGTATTGATAATATCGGGATATTCCTTTAACAACTCTCGATCTTTGGCAGGGAGTTGGAAACCAACAATACGTTCTTTTTCTCCACTCTCTGTGAATTCTTTCACCGCTAACCACCAGTCCTGCTTCATACGCATACAGTAGTCAATGCCCCTGGCTTGCAGAAAAAACAAAAGGAATATGCCTGGGCAGCCTCTGTCCGGAAGTAACAAGTCCCCTTTTTTAACTTTTGACAAGTGTTGGTAAAGTAATTCTCTTTCGCTGGAAGCGTAAGGAGCGATCTGTGCATCCAAGGTGATTAAATTGAGGGGATCGTATAAAAAGGAACCCATCGCTAAAGACCGTTTGCTATCGGCATCAGGACCAAATTCATGCTCCCCAAATTCCTCTACTACGCTTTGGTGGTGGGGCAATTGCAACCGGGTACCATCTGCCGATAATAAACGTATTCCTTTCCATACTCAATAGGTGCTTCATCATAGAATGTCTTATTTACATTTTCATTCAACTCTACAAAGGCAGTAGGGTTTAATTTTGCCCGAGCCCGGGTGAAGGCACCTTTTGTTACTTTACGGACATTAAAGTCACTTCCTGTTACTTCCTTGTAAAACACATCAAGTTCACGTTGTAATGAACTTCTAACCCCTTTGGTTAATAGCGTAATCAAATGCCTGAACGATAGTTTGCGCTTACGGGTAAATACCCCTTCCCGGCCGTCCTTTGAACGGCTGCAATATTGTTGATCATCTATTCAATCGTTTATGTTTTCAATGGTATTTCCTCTAAGTTTTCAATGGTATTTCCTCTAAAATCAGGAAGTGTAATACCCCCCCTTTATACCCTTAAATATAACATATAACCGATAAATAATTCTTAACTAAACGACATTGATACCCATATGCCTGACCCACATGAAATTAGATGCAAGGCAATCTGCTGCCATTTGCCATATTTCCCGGCTCTTAATTTTTAAAATCGGTCGAATTCCTTCTGAGCACAGTGTATCACATATTGCCCAATTGTTGACATTCTGACTGAATTCGTGTAGCAACTCCAAAGTCAAGTTTGGATTCTTCTTACAATTCTTATTCAACAATTTGATGGCCAACATTTGTTCTTCGAACCCATCCGAATACCACAATTCCCAGATTAATGAAAAACCGTATTTTTTATATTTTTTTGCAAGGTTTTTTATAATCGGTAAACGTACGCCATATACATTTTGCGAATTAGGAACAAATTTGGCAAGGGCTATCCTCGCATCTTCAGTCGAAAGTCTCGTTAGATCATTCTGAACTTGAATCAGAATCTCACTTTCAATCATTCTTTATTGAAAATATTTACCGGGGTCCTGTACACCCAATAACATATTCCCAATACAACAATAAGGCCCGGGGTGCTTCCAAATGGAGGGTCTTCGAAAAGAGCCATGATATCAGTAGAACCGTAGATAGCAACTGGAATGGCTAAGAAGATGCCCACCAATGCTTCTCCAGTAATGAGACCGGATGCAATTAGAAGCCCTGTTCGGTTGCTGGTTTGAACTGCGGCAGCCAAATCAGCCTTTTCTGCCTTCTTTTTGTTTTGATACTTGCGAATCAACCAGGCGATGATCCCTCCAAGCATTATTGCACTGTCCAGTTCAAAAGGTAAGTACAAACCTACAGCAACAGCTAAAACAGGAATGCGAAAACCAGAACTTCTCTTTTCCTGGTATTTATCAGCAGCAATAATTAGTGCTCCAAGGACCATTCCTGCGAAAACCATGTCCCAGGGCAATCCCCCGCCGAATACACCTTCTGCTACGCTTTGCATTAAAGTAGCCTGGGGAGCAGCTAATGAATCTGGCTTTTCTAACGTACTTGGCCCAAAACCATAAGCTGTATTTAACAATTCCAAAACCAAGGGCAGGACCATTGCTGCAGAAATAACTCCTATCATCTGCATGATTTGCTGCTTTCGTGGCGTCGCTCCTAATATATGTCCTGCTTTCAGATCCTGCATGTTATCCCCGGCAATTGCGGCAGCACAGGCCACTACAGAACCTATTAAAATAGCAGCGGCAGGACCCTTTTCGGCTCCGCTTCCAAGCAACGCTAAAAGTACCAGCGAGGAGGTTAATATGGTGGCGATGGTCACGCCGGAAATTGGGTTATTAGAACTTCCAATCAAACCAGCCATATATCCCGCAACTGACGCAAATAAAAACCCTGCGATTACCATAAAGATGGCCATTAGGGCAGAAATATGTACTATTTCAATTTCCCTTAAGTAAATGATGAATATGGGAACAACCATTACTCCAACTCCTATTATGACCCACTTCATTGGGGTGTCTTGTTCAGTTCGAGGGATTGTTGACTGATCAAATTTTTCTTTAAATGCTTTGATGCCTTCAGTTACCGCCATACTAATAGCATTTTTCAGACTAATCAATGCCCACAAACCGCCTACAACCATGGAACCAACTCCGAGAAATCGGATTTTGGTAGTCCAGACAGCACTTCCTAAGGCTGGTGCCGTAACAGCATCAACCGGGCCATTTAAATGTCCGGAAGCCATGTATTGTGCAATTAAGTTATCCGCACCTTCGAGGCCAATTATTATTGGTATGCCGATCCACCAACTGATAACACCTCCGGCAAAAATTAATATAGCGACATTGAGTCCAACGATGTACCCAACTGCGATTAGAGCCGGGCTTAGGTTCATTCCAAAATATAGCAGCCCTTTATTGCCCAATAGCGCACCTTTCTCAAAAACTCCAGACCAAATCTTAATGCCGGCTTCACAAAACTTAACAAGAGCTCCAGCCAAACTACCTGCAATTAGAAATTTGATGGCACTCCCTCCTTCTGCACCTGATTTTAAAACTTCAGCCGTGGCCACGCCTTCCGGAAACATTAGCTTCTGCTTAATAATTAATGCTGAACGCAATGGAATAGTAAAGAAGACACCCAATACGCCTCCACAGAGTGCAATGAGCATTGTTTCCAAGTAATTGAAACTTTCCCAATAACCCATGAGCACAAGGGCTGGAAAAGTGAAAATGACACCAGCCGCAACTGACTCACCCGCGGAGGCTGAAGTTTGTACTATATTGTTCTCCAGGATGTTGGAATCCTTAAACAGCTTAAGTACCGCCATTGATATAACCGCCGCAGGTATTGATGCTGAAACTGTCATCCCAGCAAATAGACCAAGATAAGCATTAGCACCAGCAAGTACCATCGAGAGTACCGCTCCCAGAACGACAGCTTTTACGGTTATTTCTTTAAGATTGGTTTTGGGGTCAATGTAAGATTTCTCCATGTTGCACTTAGTTATTCAAGAGGTCAATAGTCCGGTTTAGACTTTACAGATCATCCAAAATAGCAATAAATGACTAACGAAGAAATTCCTTATGATTTTAGACCGGAAATTTGATTCTTTTCAATGGCCACCAAAGTCAATTGACTGAATGCTTTAACTGCATGGTTAAGAGTAGAGAATCCCGGGTCTTTTGTGTGGCCCATTTTGTATCTATAACAGATTTGCCGGGCAATTACGGTTATTTTAAACAGACCATAAACGTAGTAGAATACCAGATGTGTCAGATTCGCACCGGTTAATGTTGAATACATTGCGGCTACGGTTTCCTTGTTGGGATTGCCTGGCCAAAATGTTGGGCTTAGGCTTAATTCTTTCACTATCTCAGGACCGTCGTCTTCCACCCAATAACCACAGGTCGTTGGTCATCGGGAATATGTTTCCTCAAAATAAGGCCACTGATTCGTTCCATGAGGTAGCAAGGAGCCCCAATAATTGATTCATCATTACAGTAAAGTAGCGGTTCGGGCACCTTCTTAAAGGGTCCTCTGAGTGCAGTTAAAAATCGAAATTCACGTGACATGACATGCCCTGACTTAACATTTGCACCGAATGGGGGACGTCTTAAGACGTATTCCTTAGTGCCAGATTGAAGAAGCTAAGTCAGGTTTGAAAAACCACTGGAGAATTGAGAAACTGCTATGTTTTCTTTGTGATTGAGTTGGTCGCCTGAGTAGCTCTGCAAAGAACTTATATCCAATTCTTCCCCACTTCTTACCGAATTCGGTGGATCAGCTTTCATCTCATTTTAATAAATAGGCTTTTAAGTCTTCGTAAGTATTGCCTATAATTATACTATCCTTAGCCTTTCCCATTACCTCCTCCAAACTCAAAGGGATATTTACATCGCTACCGGTTGCTCTGTCGACTGTATCAACAAATTTAGCGGGGTGAGCTGTGGCCAGGCTAATTCCTATCGACTCCATATTTTCTTTAAGATAATCTTTCATACCCCTGTATCCAATGGCACTGTGTGGACATAGGAAATAATCGAATCGGTCATAAACTTCTGAAATAACTTCCAGGGTGTCTTCGTCATTATAGTAGCACCCTGTAACATGTTTTCTTATTTCCTCATATTCATCTCCCAGTAATGATTTCATTCTTGGAAAATTACTCGGGTTGCCCACATCCATCGCATTTGCAAGCGTTTGAATTGAGGGCTTAGGATCGAAAACTCCATTAAGAAGATAATCGGGTACAATCTTATTAATATTTGTTGCTGCAATGTATTTATCAACCTTCATTCCCATTTTTCCGGCCAGAAGCCCACCACTCAGATTGCCCAAATTTCCACTTGGTATACAAAACACAATCTCTTTATTTATCTCTTTTAGACGAGACCAGGCGTACATGTAATAAAATGACTGAGGAATCAGTCTGGCAACATTTATGCTATTCGCTGAAGTCAGTTTGTGTTTTCCATTGACTTCCGGATCAAGGAATGCCTGTTTGACCATCATCTGGCAGTCGTCAAAAGTCCCTTGTACCTCTAATGCCTGAATATTTTGACCGTTAGTTGTTAATTGCTTCTCCTGCAGTTCACTCACTTTACCACTTGGGTACAGAAGAGTAACTTTTATCCCCGGAACTCCAAGAAAACCCTGGGCAACAGCACTCCCAGTATCCCCAGACGTAGCTACCAGGATGTTAATTTCTTTATTCGAATTGGCATTAAAATGTCCCAACAGTCTAGCCATAAACCGAGCACCAAAATCTTTAAAAGCGAACGTTGGACCATGAAATAATTCCAGCACATAAATGTTGGAATCTAATTGTACCAGAGGCACTTCGAAATTAAAGACGTCGTCAATAATTGATTGCAGATTTTCATCAGTCATTTGATCACCAATGAGCTTCCGAGACATTTCGAATGCTATTTCAGTGAACGATCGCTCCTGTGCATTTTGTAGAAATGATTCGGTCAAAACAGGAATTGATTCTGGCATGTAAAGACCACTATCATCAGGTAATCCTTTAAAAACTGCCTCTTGTAATGATGCTCTTGGGCTTTGATGATTTGTGCTGTAAAATTTCATTCTTCTTAAATTATAACCGGGCCCTTTTTGTTAATTTTTGAAACAAACATCTGATGTTCAATACCTTTTTTCTCGTAGTAATCTTCTAATGCTTTACCACATTTTTTAGCTACCTCGCCCCCCTTACAAAAGGCAAACATCGCTGGACCTGAACCTGAAATACTTAAACCCAGTGCACCACTTTGAATAGCTAACTCCTTAACCTCATTGAATCCCGGAATTAACTTGGACCTGTAGGGCTCAGCTACATGGTCTTTCAGTGACCGACTTATCAGATCATAATCACTACTCATTAAACCACTAATTAGTCCAGCAACATTAGCCCACTGCTTTGAGGCTGTTTTCAGGGGGATATCGTATGGAAGTAGGTCGCGAGCCTCTGATGTTATTATCTCAACTTCGGGGTAAATCAGGACCACATATAAATCGTCAGGTACCGGTATATTTATAACATCGTATGGGTCATTACTCCTGATCAGTGTAAAACCACCGTATAAACAGGGAGTTACGTTGTCAGCATGATGCGTTCCACTGGCGAAAAACTCTCCCTCCATCGCAAAATGGAGTAATCTTTCTTTTGAGAAGGGGCGATCTAATAATTCATTTATTGCAAATGCACCAACTACTGCACTCGCTGCACTTGAGCCCAACCCACTCCCAGAGGGCATTTTTTTGTGGAGTATTATGTCTACGCCAATTGGATTGGTGTACTGATTCAAGAAAGCCTGTATCGCAATGCTTGCGGTATTCTTTTCCGAATCTCGTGATAATTTGCCATCATCTCCCGTTATATCAACGAATCTAATTCCTGGTATATCGCTTTTGGTCAACTGTATTTCATCCCCTGGCTTGTCTACGGCAAAACCAAGCACGTCAAAACCCACACAGGCATTTCCAACGGTAGCTGGTGCAAAAACTTTGATACTATCCGCCATTGGAGATCTTTAAATTCTCGGGTGATAAATAATTACTAATGCTAATGATCTCTGCAAAGACTCCGGCGGCAGTCACCTCTGCACCGGCTCCTGGGCCTTTTACAACCAAAGGTCTCTCATTGTATCTATTAGTGGTCAATAGCACTATATTATCACTGACAAAGAGGTTATAAAACGGATGCTCAGATTCCACTTCCTCTAATTTAATAACCGCCTTACCTGATCTCATTGAGGCAATATATCTCAAAACTTTCCCTTCTTTGCTGGCTTTACTCTTGAGCTTTTCAAGTTGATTGTCAATCTTTTCTAATTCTGTAAAAAAATCATCCACAGTGGCCGCTTTGAAACAAGAGGCGGGAAGGATAGGCTCAATTTTTACGTCCTTTAGTTCCAAATTATAGCCAGCTTCCCGCGAAAGAATAAGAATTTTGCGGGCTACATCCATTCCATTCAAATCATCTCTAGGGTCTGGTTCTGTCAAACCTTTTTCCTTAGCTTCTTTTACAACTTCGCTGAACTTTCGATTGCCGGAAAAGCTGTTAAAAATATAAGATATGGTTCCAGAAAGAATTCCCTCTATTTCCAGGATTTCATCACCGCTATTCTTCAGATCGTTCATAGTGGTGATAATCGGCAAACCCGCCCCTACGTTGGTTTCATAGAGGAACTTAACTCCCTGGTCGAATGCGGTCTTTTTAAGTTTCAAATAAGTTTCTTGAGAACCTGAGTTTGCCAGTTTATTGGGTGTAACTATGGAAATGCTGGATTCCAAAACTCGCTCATAATTATCGACGACCTCCTGACTGGAGGTGCAATCAATAAATACGGAATTAGGCATATTAATTTTGATCATTTGATCAACAAAGGTTTGGAAATTGGACCTTCTTCCCGGATAATCAATTTTGTCTTTCCAGCTTATCAGGTCAATGCCTTCGTCGTTAAAATGCTTATGTCTTGAATTGACTATTCCAACAAGATTGATATTGATATTTTGCTCCTTTCTAAGATCTTCGAGCTTTTGACTTATCTGTTGAAGCAGTGTGCTCCCAATGAGACCAACTCCAGCAAGATATATATTGACTTGCTTTTGGTTGGAGAGGAAAAAAGCCTCGTGGAGGACATTTAAAGCTTTCGTTAGATTGGAAAACCCGATCACAATGGAAAGGTTTAGTTCTGAAGATCCTTGAGCAATTGCTCTAACATTTATGCCATTTCGGCCAAGAGAAGTGAACATTTTGGCTGCAATTCCAGGTGTATTCCTCATGTTTTCACCGATTACGGCCAAAACAGACAAGTTATCCTCAACATTAATTTCATCAATGTGACCCCTACTAATTTCAAATTCGAACGAATTTCGAATCGCCTTTTTGGCATTGCTTGCTTGTTCAGGTTTTACAGCAAAAGTTATCGAATGCTCGGAGGATGCCTGCGTTATTAGTATAACATTTATATCCTTATCAGCTAGTGAACCAAACAGTCTATAGGCCATTCCAGGCACTCCGATCATTCCACTGCCGGAGAGACTAATAAGAGAAACTTGCTCTATAGAGGAAATTCCTTTAACTAGAAAATTCCCTTCAATGGGGTTTTCGGAAACTGTTGTTCCCTCAAAATTAGAATTAAAGGTGTTTCTGATCTTTAAAGGAATTTTCTTTGCTATAGCAGGTTGTAGTGTTGGAGGATAAATTACTTTAGCCCCAAAATGTGACATTTCCATGGCCTCATTAAAAGTTAATGAGGGTAATGAATAGGCCGATTTCACCTTCTTTGGATCTGCAGTTAAAACACCATCCACATCTGTCCAGATTTCAATTTCGGATGCATCTAAAGCGGCAGCAATTATCGCAGCTGTGTAGTCCGAACCACCACGACCCAGAGTTGTGGTTTGGTCACTCATGGATTTCGCCAAAAAACCCGTTACAATTGAAATCGTTCCCTTTTTCTTAAAATGCTTTTGGAGATTATCATTGGTTATTTTAAAATCTACTGTGGCGTTTCCAAATTGGTCATCCGTCACGATCAGTTCACGTGTATCAACTGCATTTGATTCGATTTTAAGTGATGAAATATAGTCTGAAATGATTTGTGATGACAGTCTCTCGCCAAGACTTTGAATCAGGTCCAATGTCCTGACAGATAATTCCTGAAGCAATGCCACACCTGTAAGTAGTGCTTCTGAATTCTCGAATTCTTTGACAATAAAGTCCACTACACCATGCCCGTCTCCAAGCAATTTATTGGCAGTGTCCAGGTGAGATTTTCTGAGATTGATTAGTTCACGTTTCCATTCTTCGTCGGCTACAGCAGCTCGTTGACCCAATCGGATCAATCTATTGGTCACACCGCTCATGGCTGAAACCACAACAATGATCCATTCTCCTTGCGAATGATGCTGTTGAATGATATCTGAAACCAACCGGATATTCTCCGCAGATCCGACCGAAGTGCCTCCGAACTTTAAAACTTTCATTGTTTTTACAAATTGAGGCGGCAAAATTGAGGAATTAATAATAAAGAAGGGAGGGTCAGGCGGATTAATCTTGCTTATGCTCTAATTATTATAGAAGTAATCAATAATTAATTGATTCAATGAAATAATGCCAATTAGAGTTCATTGCGATATTTGCGAGGTGCCCATAAAAAGCCGAAAGCCTCTCCTCCGTTTTTTGTTCTTTTTTCATGATGGACGAAATGTGCATTCATTATCCTTTTCAAATAGCCTGCTTTAGGGTTGACCTTTATCTTGATTCTTCGATGAACAAGTACATCATGAAATAGAAAATAGAAGATACCATAAGCCATTACTCCATAACCGAAGTACCTCAGCATCTCCAATCCCTCAACGTAGTATCCAACCCCAATCAGAGCAATACTTGGTATGCTAAAAACCACTGCAAAGAGATCGTTCCTTTCTAAAGTATGATCATGCATGGTGTGGTGTGACTTATGCCATGACCATAAAAAACCATGCATAATGTATTTATGAGAAGCCCATGCCATCCATTCCATAAATAAAAAGGCAGTTAAGATAATTCCGGCATTAGCCAATACCTCCAGCATTTCTAATAGCTTTCAAGTTCCTTCTTTACATCTTCCATTAACCACATGGGGGTAGACGTTGCGCCACAAATACCAATGGTGTCATGTTGATTAAACCACACTTCTTGTAGTTCAGTCTTATTTGAAACAAAGAAAGATGCTGGATTGTTTTGCTTGCAGGCATTATAAAGCACCTGACCATTGGAAGATTTTGCTCCGGCAACAAAAACAATTTTGTCAAATTTCTGGGCAAAAAATTGAAGATCCTTATCCCGATTAGATACTTGACGACAAATAGTGTCATTGAAGTTGACGGTTATGCCTTTTGTTTCCAGATAATCTCTTACTTCATACAATTTGTTCGTACTCTTGGTAGTCTGGCTGTACAATGTTATTTCTTTGGGCATTGTCTCTATATCCAATTCCTCAAGTGCTTGAAATACAACCGCATTATTATTGGTCTGTGCCATCAAGCCATTAACCTCTGCGTGACCATGTTTTCCAAGAATATACACCGGCCCTCCCTTGTCATATGAATTTTTGATTCTGTTTTGAAGTTTTAACACGACAGGACATGATGCATCAATTAATTCAATATTGTTCTTGAGTGCCAATTCGTAAGTAGACGTGGGCTCTCCATGAGCCCTGATTAATACTTTTGCATCCTGAATAGTTTCAAGGTCTTGATGGCTAATGATTTTTAATCCTTTTTCCTCAAGCCTTTTCACCTCCTCCCCATTATGAACAATGTCTCCCAAGCAGAACAGTTCACCATGTTCCTCCAAAACATCTTCAGCCATTTCTACGGCATAAACCACCCCGAAACAAAATCCTGAGTTATTGTCTATTTCTACTTTCAAATTGAAATCTGCCATGAAGTGTAAAATTATATCAAAACCAATTCAGTTATTAGAATTTGAAACTTAATCCTGCAATTGGGGAGACTTTTTAATACGGAATCGTTCGTAAATAGTGACGTTCATTAGCAATAACAATAGCGCATAAATAGAATCCTCGATTGGAATGGTACCCAGTCTGATGGATAAATTTTCAGCATCATTATACCACACAACTGGTTCATCCATATATGACCCCGTCAGTATCCCATTAACTACAAAAAATGGTACAAGATGGACCAGATACGCAGTAAAAAATCTACCGAGGTATACACTTTTTAGATAAAAAACATGAAATAAAAGAAATAAGCCAGCGAATAAGAAATTCCAAAAGGTATAAGCCTGTGTGTTGAAAACCACGGCCGAAACCAATAATACACTCCCTAATCCCGCAGCAATTTTATGGCTATAGGGGCCTAAAATGTCTTTTTTTATAAAGAAATTGAGACAGTCATAAATGAAGATGCTTGAATATGGGATGATTATGAAGAAAAGCCATTCTTCAATTGGAAGATTGATCAAACTTAAGCCTGTTAAATACTTTTCATTGAATCCCCAGACACCATACGAGGTGAATAGGACGTCCCAAACAACAAAGAACACCCCTGTTATGGCAATGGCGGTAAAAAGAGTTTTCCAGTTTGAAATGTAGTTTACTTTGGGTTCAAAAGAACGTAGTAAGGGTATTGCAAGGGTACCGACAAGTATATAGAGGTATGTAGGAGTCATTATTAAATCATCCTCAACCTGTACTGTAGATACGTCTGAAAAAGCAAAAGAATTTTTTTGAAGTTAGGTATCCTTATTCGCTCAGACAGAATTCGTGTAGCTGAAACTCTCCTGATTTTTTCAAACAAGCGAAGATAATAGACATAAGCAAGGTACACTCCAAGCTTGGCTCCCGAAGGCAATTTGGCAATCCCCTCTTTTGCTTTTTCAAAATCAGATTCAATATCCATTTCAATTTCTTGTTTATGGTCAGCGGTAAATTCTCTGACATTCACATTTGGAAAATAGGTTCTTCCTCGTTCATTGAAATCGCTATTTACGTCTCGGAGAAAATTAACCTTTTGAAATGCAGTGCCAAGATATCTGGCTGGACGTTCCAGATTTTCATAAATATGTTTGTCTCCTTCTGCAAATACTTTCATACACATGAGCCCAACGACTTCGGCTGAGCCATAGATATATTTGGAATAATTGGCCTCGTCGTATTCAATATCTTGAAGATCCATTGCCATACTGTCGAGAAAGGCATCTATTCATTCAACGTCAATTGAATATTCATGCACCACTTGTTGGAAGGAATTTAAAACAGGGTTCAAGCTTATACGGTCATCCATCGCCTTGTAGGCATCCTCTTTAAACCTCGATAAAAGATCTTGCTTGTTGTAGTCATGAAATGTGTCTACAATTTCATCAGCATATCTTACAAATCCATAGATAGCATAGATTGGATTCCTCAATCTATTGTTAAAAAGTTTGATACCTAAAGAGAATGAAGAGCTGTAGTGCTGTGTGATTAGCTTACTGCATTTATGTGAAGTGGTAAAAAATAAGTTTAGGCTCATGCCAATGCGATTGATTGGTTAATCGGAAATTGCTTCATCACTTGTTGTGCTACAACCTGGCCAGATATTATAGCAGGTGGAACCCCGGGTCCTGGAACGGTTAATTGTCCCGTGTAAAATAGATTTTTGACTTTCTTGCTCTTCATGGAGGGTTTGAGAATTGCTGTTTGCATTAGCGTATTGGCAAGGCCATAAGCATTGCCTTTGAAGGCATTGTAGTCTTTTACAAAATCCTTTATACAGTAGCTTCTTTTGACAACTACATGCTTGGCAATGGATTGTTTGGTTAACTTTTCCAGCCTACTCATTACCAGTTCATAATATTTTTGCCTAATCTCATCATTGTCTTCTAATCCTGGTGCAATAGGAATCAATATGAATACATTCTCGCAACCGTCCGGAGCTACGGCTGTATCAGACTGAGAGGTAACAGAAATGTAAAATAAAGGTTTTGAGGGCCATTGCGGGTTCTCATAAATTTCATGTCCATGTAATCTGAAGTCCTCGTCAAAGAAGAGGTTATGATGCAACAGGTTTTTCAACTTCTTGTTAACGCCCAAATAAAAAATCAGTGATGATGGAGCCATATCTCGTTGTTCCCAGTATTTCGGAGCGTATTGTCTATATGGGGGTGCAATTAATTTTTGTTCAATATGACTGTAATCAGCACCACCAATAACAATATCAGCATTATAAACCTCCCTTGAAGAAATCACGTCGGTGGCCTTGTCATCTTTCACATCAATTTTCAAAACATTCTGATCATATTTGAAAATCACTCCCTTCTCCAGGGCTAAAGAGACCAAACCTTCCACTATTTTATGCATTCCACCTTCGGGATACCATGTGCCTAATTTGATATCCGCATAATTCATCAAACTGTATAAAGCTGGGGTTTTGCTTGGTAAAGCACCTAAAAACAAGATGGGGAATTCTAATAATTGAATAATGCGTTCATTTTTGAAATACTTTTTGATATGCTTACTAATAGATTGGAAAAGATCCAATTTAAAAACACCGGAAATGACCCTGAAGTCCAAATATTCAAACAATGATTCACCAGGCTTATACACAAGGTCGTTGATACCAACCTCGTATTTGTAGGCGGCTTGTTTGAGGAATTCAAATAAAGATTGACCTGCTCCTTTCTCCATTGATTCGAATAAGGCTGCCAAATGATTCGTATCCGCTGGAATATCAAGGATGTCTTCTTTGTCAAAAAAAATACGATAAGATGGATCTAGTCGATTGAGTTGATAATAATCTGATGTGGATTTGTTAAATCGCTCAAAAAATTTCTCAAAAACATCGGGCATCCAATACCAACTTGGACCCATATCAAAAGTAAATTCATCGATAATTAATCTTCTTGCACGGCCGCCGGCTTGCTCATTTTTTTCAATCACTGTTACGTCATAGCCTTCATGAGCAAGAGTGACGGCCGAGGTCAATCCGGCAAAACCTGATCCTATGACTATTACTTTCGGCACAACTTAAATCAATTGGAGTGAGCATACACTTTCAACCTACTCTTCAAATCCTTGCGGGCAATATGAATTCTGTTTTTAACAGTCCCAATTGGAATGTTCAATTGGTTTGCAATTTCATGGTACTTAAATCCGCGGAAATGCATCAAAAAAGGTATTGTGTACATGTCAGACAAACTATGCAATGCTTCATTAATGTCTTCACTGACAAAGTCAGAATAAGCCAGGTTTGAGATGGTACTATCTCTAGAATTGATAAAATGGCCATTATCGGTGGAATCAATAAAAGTATTCCTTCTCACCATCCTTTGATAGTTCGTAATAAAGGTGTTTTTCATGATGGTATATAACCAAGCTTTGAGATTCGTCCCTTCAGAAAATTTCTTTCTGTTTTTTATAGCCTTAAAAATAGTTTCCTGTAAGAGGTCTTTCGCTTCTTCGATGTCATGCGTCAACCTTAACGCGTAAGGCTTCAATCCTCCAGACGTCTCGTCGATTGTGTGGTTGAATTCTACTGCATTCATAATATTTTGTCTAATTTATTACCCGTAAAATTAAACATTAATGTTTAATTTTACAATTCGTATGTCAAACAAAATATCACACAGAGTCAGATTGCGCTATCATTTCCCACACTTTCTTAATCCTCTAAGAGTTGAGCAAGATCTTCGAAAGAACTGAGAATTAAAGTGTTTTCAGCTGGTCTTATCTTGCTGTTGAACGCCTGAAATCCACTTAATAAAAGGGTGGCATTTGCCACAGATTTAAACAGTTTTTTTATCTCATTTCCAGATTCCCCAATCCAGGTGGAGGAAGTGAGAATTGTCAAGACGTATTTTGGCTGGTGATTGACACAAACGTCCTCAACATCTTTTAAAGGAACTGATTGACCTAAATAAAGAGATTGAGCTCCTCTGAATCTTATCATGTAATCAGCAAATAATAAACTTAGTTCATGAAGTTCTCCCTCCGGTAAGAAAAGAACAAATTTGTCCTTAGTGGCCTTAATATTAGAAGATAGTGCATCTGTCGCAGCAATTATTTTTCTTCTGATCAAGTTCGAAATGAAATGTTCCTGAGCAGGGATAATAGAACCCGTAATCCACAAAATACCAATGCGGTGTAGAAAGGGATAAACTATCTGTATCATGGTTTGCTCAAAACCCATGCTGGCAACATTTCTAACAATAATATTTTCAAACTTGTTTTCATCCATGTCAATCATGGCAAGGGTAAGTTCAGTTATGAATTCATCCCCGCCAAAATTATCCGATAATATAGCTACCTCATTATTAATCCTATGGTGGGGCATATCGGCAATCTTTGAGATTTTGAATCCAAAATCTTTTAAGAGAGCCACTTTCAAAATCAATCTTAAATCATTATCTGAATAATACCTGATGTTGGTATCGGTTCTTTTTGGGACTAGAAGCTTATAGCGCTGTTCCCAGATACGAATTGTATGAGTTCTGATACCAGATAATTGCTCAAGATCTTTTATTGAATAAGTGCTCATTGAGTGGGTAATCCTTAAAAACAACTTTTATGTCTGGAGAATTGTTTTGAACGGTATTAAAATTGACTGATATCTAAGGAAACAGATAGCTGCCACGTTTGATTTCTTAATCTATTCAAGCCCGTTACTCCGCCTCCGTCGGTGGGACCGAAATTATTAAGAGCACTTAATCCTTGTACAAATCTCAAACCCAGTTGAACCTTTTCAGGTATATAGTATTTGACTCCTCCCACTATACCAATATCTACTATAGAATTGAGCCGATTCTTCCCAACATTAAAAGCAAACTCCGTTCCGAACAGAACCGACCAATCATTGATTTGAATGCCAATCAGTAGTGGTAAGGTTAAGTAGTCTAATCGGAAATTGAGTCTATTTCCTGATAAATCCCTTAGTCTGGAACCCTTACGAGAGTATACAATCTCACCCAGGATAAAAATTTTTTCCGAGGCCGGTATTTTAACAAACCCTCCGATATGGTAAGAGAACTTAGGGTTGAAAAAATTATTACTACCACTAAACGGTAAGTCCAATTCCTTTACATCAGTAATATTAGCTCCTGCTCTGGGGCCTATTGTTATCTGGGAAAGACATGAACTGGATAAAGCAGTTAATATGCAAATAGGAATGATGAAAGCCTTCACTTAGGTGTGAATAAATCTGTCCCTAAAAGAAGCAACTTCGGTGGAAAGTATTAACATCTTTTCCAGCAAATCTTTCCCACTGCTGGATTGAACAAAGTACTTAAGATTGATTTCTTTTAATAAACCATTCAGGATCATCACATGAAATTGAGTGATTAAAGGGTCATAATATCCATCAATGTTTATCACGCCAATTGGTTTGCTTACTAATGCCAATTGTACCCAAGTTAGCATTTCACATAATTCATCTAAAGTTCCATAACCTCCCGGCAACGTTATAAAGCCATCTGCTAATTGAGACATCTTTAATTTGCGTTCATGCATAGATTCTACCTGGATAAGCTCCGTCAGTCCATCATGAGCTATCTCGTCCTTGGCTAAGAATTTTGGAATTATACCGAAAACTTTGCCACCATTGGACATGCATGCATCGGCAATGGCTCCCATTAAACCCACTTTGCCTCCTCCATAAATCAGACTAATTTTCCTGCTAGCCAGCTCAGCCCCCAGCCATTCCGCACACTTAACAAATTCCGGGTTGTTTCCTTTACTGGACCCACAGAATACACATATTGATTGCATTCTTTAAATGTACTATGGTGAAAGAATAATGTACAATCATGACCATGGTTAATTAAGGGTTTTCTGATCGTTCAGTTTCCAATCATAGTCAAAAAATGAAATGTTAGCTTCTGGATCAATTTTGGTTGCGGAATACTGATTAATAAAATAAGACCATTGCATGGTCCTGGTGTTTTTTTAGCCTGCCAGTGAGGTGGATATTCAAGAGATGCTTTTTATCCTGGAGTCATGAATAAGCGCACTACCCTGACCCTGGCCGATAGGAATTCAATGTCGTTTAGTTAAGCTATAAAGGCTTGTAATTCATGTGAAATTGCCTTTTAGGTTTCTTTTTACGTTCAAATTTTCTTTCTGGCCTTACTATTTCGATGGTTTTACCAGCAATTCTATCAAATGCTTCAATGGCTTTTTGTGTGGTCTGTCTGAGTAGCAACCCACAAGTTATTTCCCTTGTCATCGCTAAAGCACTGGTTCGGTTGATCTTATAGGAATTCCTGGTTTTGCCCTGCTGATCCTCTTTTCTTACCCTTTCTTCAATTGGAAAAGCCAATACTGCACATCAACTCATCATAAATACTTTGGCAAAAAAGTCTTGTTTTACCGCCCTGGCAGTTTTTCCTGAAAAGTTCTCTACTTCAATGCGGGCTTTGAAAAGTTTGTATCCCTTCTTCAACGTTCCCACGCAAATGGTACAGTTCACTCAGATCCTCATAGCTATACTTTTCTGCATCCATTAGAGAAGTGCACAACACTTTCTTTTCTCCATTTTCCAATTCAATACACACCAGACGGCATTTAATTTCTGTATTGATAATATCGGGATATTCCTTTAACAACTCTCGATCTTTGGCAGGGAGTTGGAAACCAACAATACGTTCTTTTTCTCCACTCTCTGTGAATTCTTTCAGCTCTAACCACCAGTCCTGCTTCATACGCATACAGTAGTCAATGCCCCTGGCTTGCAGAAAAAACAAAAGGAATATGCCTGGGCAGCCCCTGTCCGGAAGTAACAAGTCCCCTTTTTTAACTTTTGACAAGTGTTGGTAAAGTAATTCTCTTTCGCTGGAAGCGTAAGGAGCGATCTATGCATCCAAGGTGATTAAGATCTATGCATCCAAGGTGATTAAGATCTATGCATCCAAGGTGATTAAATTGAGGGGATCGTATAAAAAGGAACCCATCGCTAAAGACCGTTTGCTATCGGCATCAGGACCAAATCCATGCTCCCCAAATTCCTCTACTACGCTTTGGTGGTGGGGCAATTGCAACCGGGTACCATCTGCCGATAATAAACGTATTCCTTTCCATACTCAATAGGTGCTTCATCATAGAATGTCTTATTTACATTCTCATTCAACTCTACAAAGGCAGTAGGGTTTAATTTTGCCCGAGCCCGGGTGAAGGCACCTTTTGTTACTTTACGGACATTAAAGTCACTTCCTGTTACTTCCTTGTAAAACACATCAATTTCACGTTGTAATGAACTTGTAACCCCTTTGGTCAATAGCGTAATCAAATGCCTGAACGATAGTTTGCGCTTACGGGTAAATACCCCTTCTTGGCCGTCCTTTGAACGGCTGCAATATTGTTGATCATCTATTCAATCGTTTATGTTTTCAATGGTATTTCCTCTAAAATCAGGAAGTGTAATACCCCCTGTATACCCTTAAATATAACATATAACCGATAAATAATCCTTAACTAAACGACATTGATTCAATATTCCAAAATTTCGATCTTCCTGAAATCAATTGGATGACTATTGGATTGAAGCGAGATAAAACCATTAGTTACACGATCATGACCATCTTGAATAAATGTGTTAGCAATTTTGTGTCCCGAATCATACCTGGGATTGGAATAAGTAAGAATCTTCTCGCCATTTGCATAATGACTAATTGTAGAGTCTTGCACATCAATTTCTAAAGTGACCCACTGGTCTCCGTGAAAAGTTCTTTTCACCTCCGGTGGAGTGCAAAAAGAGGTATTTCTGGTACCAGCAATTTCGAAATGGGTTCCGGGAGCACAGATCTGACCGTTCGGTCGATCGTCTGTACCATTACCTCCATGAAGATTGTATTCCAGGCAAACCGGAAAGGGCTGGTCAGGGTTTAATGATTGTGGTGATTGGCTATGAAACATTACCCCACTATCACGGTATCCCCATTCGGGGGCCCCGGGGGCGGGTTCACCTACAAAACGATACTCGACCTTTAACCGGTAATTCGAAAATGGCCTTTTGAAATAGATTGCTCCAAATTGATTATCAAAACTGTCGCCATACTCATCGTATCGTATCTTAAGGATACCACTATCTACCCTGAAGGTATTGCCATAATTTTCACCCAGTTCTTTCCCTATGATTCTGACGGTCCAGCCCTCAAGGTTTTCACCATTGAATAGCCTGACCCATTCTATTGAGCCCTCAGTCTGTTCTGTTGTTGATGTAGGCTGACAGGAGGTTATGAATAGCAAGCTTGAGGCTAGAAATGTAATTGGTTTCATATTGGGAATAAGTTTTAAAATGGTTAGTGGATTATATTTTCCAACCTGCTCTGTAGGTTCTTCCTACAAATTGGTTCGCCTCTTCGAGATTGGTAATTCTTGTATTTTCTCCATCCCATTGTAACTTCTTACGGGCAAAGAAATCCATTTTTCCTTCACTATTTTCTTTTCTCAACATATAGCTTCGAATGGCGAGGTTGCCCATTAGTACAGTTTCAGTCATTGGACCGGCATAATCAAAAGAAGAAGTCAAAGCGAGGTGCTCAGTACTGTTGAAACCGGCTTTGCAGGCATCAACCCACTTGCGCTGATGGCCATATTCCGGTTCCTCATTTTCCTCTACTTCAGGACCAAACTCCGTGGTGCCATCATTCATGTACAGTTTTGGCATGAGTGGAGAGCTATCGTTGATATTTGTAGAGATCAGACCCTTTTCTCCAATAATCAATACACCGTTTTTGCTATCCTTTCCACCAATGTCATGATCAGCTGGAATGCTATCAGGGTGAGAAGGTCTGATACCGCCGTCACTCCAGGTCATCTCTATGGGAGATTTACTTTTTTCTGTAGCACCAAAATGGAGGGTGATAAAAGAGGAGGGAGGGCAGCTTTCAGGATTGTAATCTGGCGTCCACATTTTAGAGAATACTGAAGCTACACTACATTCCGCATCAGTGGGATATTTGAGGCCCAAAGTTCTAAAAGGTATATCAATCAGGTGACATCCGACATCGCCAAGTGCTCCGGTTCCGTAATCCCACCAACCTCTCCAATTGAAGGGATGTAAATTTGGTGTAAAAGGCATCTGCTTGGCGGGTCCCAGCCAAAGATCCCATTGAAGATCTTTTGGTTGCTGACTTTCATCGGGAGCAGGCATGGCCGAGCCCTGCGGCCAGACCGGGCGATTGGTCCAGACCTGTACTTTGGATATTTTGCCGAGCACTCCTGAATCCACCCATTTTTGAACCATATCCAGCAGGGGATTTGACCCTCCTTGATTACCCATCTGACTGACTATTTTATTGTTTATGGCCATTTCTGTAAGCATTCTTGCTTCCCGGATATTGTGGGTCATGGGTTTTTGAACATAGACATGAATGCCTCTTTGCATGGCATTTACTGCGGCGGGACCATGAATATGATCAGGGGTTGAAATAGTGACGCCATCAATGTTTTTTTGCTTGTCCAGCATTACGCGGTAATCATCAAACAACTTTGCTTTCGGAAAGGCCTCAACAGTTTTTGCTGCTGTTCCCGAAAAATCAACATCGCAAAGGGCAACTACTTTCTCCCGACCGTTGACGGAAGCATTACGAATATCACTCGACCCCTTGCCCCCGGCACCAATTGCAGCTATGTTTAATCGGTCACTAGGAGCAGTGAATCCAACTCCTCCTAATACATGTCGGGGAACAATAAAAACGGAGGAAGCAAGAGCACCAGTTTTGACAAATGATCTTCGGGAGATTGATAATTGATTGTTTTTTGGAACTTTCATAATTGCAGGATGAGGTTAAGGATTTGCACTATGTCATTTTAATTTGGGACTAATTTACAGGTATCTATTGGGATGCCTAATTGAAAAAGGAGATAAAAGAAGCCTTTTAATACAGCTTAATAAATGCTTCAATCCAGGCGTTGGCCATAAGGTGAGCTCCGGCTGGTGACGGATGTACTCCGTCAGGGCACCAAACTGAAGCTGGAGCTTTTTTAAGTGCTTCATTGAATACTTTTTGATATGGCACGAATACGGCATTGAATTCTTTGGCCAGTTTATCTGCGGATTCCTGGTAAGCAGGTAGTTCTTTTCTCCATCGACCGGTAAGGGCTAAACCACCCCAAACGGCAAACGGTTCACAAATGATAAGTTTTAAATCAGGAAGTTCTTTTTTTGTTCGGTCAAGTAATTCCCGATAATCTTTCTCATACCTGTCGACAGTTCCATCATAATTACCATCGACCATGTGCCAATAGTCATTTATTCCAATGAGGATACTCAAAACATCAGGCTTGATCATTAATGCATCATCTTTCCATCTTTCAGCCAGTTGATGTACTTTATGGCCGCTTATTCCACGGTTATAGACTGAAAAACCGGCAGTTGGATTGTTTGCCACCAATTGAGCATACGTCTGTAATACATATCCTCCTCCCATTCCGCGTGCATCGTTGGCGTAATAACGACTTTTGTCCCGGCCTGCATCGGTTATGGAATCACCTTGAAATAATATCGTGAGGTTTTTAGGAATTTCAATTGGTGTAGCTGATAACTTGTGGGTTGTCAGAGAAGCTCCTCCTAGAGCCAAAGAGGCAATGGAACTGTTTATTAAAAATTTTCTTCGGTCTGTTTTCATAGATTGCTTACTCTTGCTTAATTGTACTAACTTAGTGAGGCTACCTCATATATGTCTATATGTCTCTTGATTATTCTCTCTGATTCTCTTTCTGATTCTCTTTAACTCCTTCTCATGTCTTACTTCTCGACATGTTTTCACCTATTTGACCACCAAGCCACGCCATAGGAATATACGCGATAATGATATCCGTGGCTGCAAACCAAGTTGGTCCAGGTAGCATGTAGTTCACCATAATACCTCCTAATAGAAATAAACCACCAATACCTAATGAAAATTTCATTTTGTGGCTCGCTGCTATCAGACCAGCAATTGCCGCACCAAACAGAGTACCTAAAGCGTGAGCCAAAAAGGGAAAAATAAAGTATTCGCATTCTAAAGTCGGCATGACATCTGCTAATGCGTCCATGTTATTGGGGTCAATACCCTCTATCGGAATAAATTTATGGCCAGTTTGGATGAGCCCCATATTGACAGCACTACCTCCTAACCAACCAATAATAACAGCAAGAACATTCTTAATTACTGGCTTCATAGTTAAAGCTTGTTTAATCCTTTTTTTATTTCGTGCCACTTTTATTTCATGCCATAATGCTACCATTCCAGAACTTGAAAGTTGCTATTGTCCAATTGGCACAACGGGTTAATTCCTGATAATCCTCCTGGTAAAGCTCCCTTTATCGGTGTTTAGAATGAAGAGATAAATCCCTTTGGCCAAAGGCGAAATATCAATGCTGTGCGCTCCTGTGGCGAAAGTTCCCTGTTGAAGCAGGTGGCCTCCGGTATCCAGCAATTTGTAACCTGTCTTTTCTGCCACGGTGATGTTTAAAATACCACTTGTCGGGTTTGGCGAAATGGCAACAGCCGGTTGTTCAAAATCCTCAATAGACAAAACTGCCTCCGTAGTGAAACTTTGTTCTCGTCCGTAAGCTGTTCCAAAACTATTGGTTGCGTAGGCTCTGTAATAATAGATTGTGCCTGCTGTCAGACCTGTAATGTTTTCTGTAAAAACACCTGTTGTACCGTTTACAGTAACATCCATAACCCCCGTAGTACCAATTATTAAATCTGCGTTTGAAGTAGCATATACAAAGCCCCTTGCTGTAATGGTTGCTCCTCCGTCAGAAGTTATATGGCCGTTTAAAGTGGCCGTTGAGGAAGTTATATCGCTTGCTGCTGTTGTGCTGGCTGTGGGTGCGACTGCCCCTACCACTGCCTCCGTAGTGAAACTTTGTACCTCTCCGTAAGTTGTATCGACGCTATTGATTGCATAAGCTGTGTAATAATAGGTTGTGCCTGCTGTCAGACCTGTAATGTTTTCTGTAAAAACACCTGTTGTACCGCTTACAGTAACATCAGTAACACCGGCAATACCAATTGTCAAATCTGCATTTGATATAGCATATACAAAGCCCCTTGCTGTAATGGTTGCTCCTCCGTCGGAAGTTATATCGCCGTTTAGAGTGGCCGTTGAGGAAGTAATATCGCTGGCTGCTGTTGTGCTTGCTGTGGGTGCGACTGCCAATGTTGTAAAACTTTGTACCTCTCCGTAAGTTGTATCGACGCTATTGATTGCATAAGCTGCGTAAAAATAGGCTGTGCCTGCTGTCAGACCTGTAATGTTTTCTGTAAAAACACCTGTTGTACCGCTTACAGTAACATCCGTAACGTCGGTAGCACCAATTATTAAATCTGCATTTGATGTCGCATATACAAATCCTCTTGCTGTTATTTCTGCTCCTCCGTCGGAAGTTATATTGCCGTTTAAAGTGGCCGTTGTAGCAGTAATATCGCTGGCTGCTGTTGTGCTTGCTGTGGGTGCGACTGCCAATGTTGTAAAACTTTGTGCATCTCCATAAGTTGTTCCGACACTATTGGTTGCATAGGCTTTGTAAAAATACGCTGTGCCTGCTGTTAAACCTGTTATTTCTTCATCAAAAGTTCCTGTTGTACCGCTTAGAGCAACATCCGTAACACCGGTAGCACCAATTGTCAAATCTGTGTTTGAAGTAGCATATACAAATCCCCTTTGTGTTATTTCTGCTCCTCCGTTGAAAGTGATATCGCCGTTTAAAGTTGCGGTTGTAGCAGTAATATTGCTTGCTGCTTCTGTGTTTACTTCGACTATAATATCAATAACGGAGATGGTAAATTGTTGCTCAATACTCGTACCATCTACAGCTATACGTACTGTATAACTTCTTTTTGTTTCGTAATCGGCAGGTGCTATAAGTTGTAGTGCTTCTCCTGAAATGGTAAAACTCGCATTATCGGTATCTCCATCTCCTGTTGTGAATGTATAGCCATAAGAGGCCGCTCCTCCGTCGGTGGATAGGATGCCTACTGTGGTGTTTGCCGGCTCGTTTTCTAAAATATTTGTGGAAGAAAGAAAAATATTTTCAGGTGGGTCGCTGGCTTCAATTAACCCACCGTCAGCAATAGTCCAACCATGACCATTTGTGGCATCTCTCATATTGTCTCTGGCAGTTTGTGCTGCTGATGTATATTTAGAATTTCCTCCATGAAAAGTCACCCCTGTTTGAAGGGTTTGTGCATTCCAGCCAATTAAAAGTGCATCGTAGTTTTCTGGTGAAAGTGCCACACCAAAGAACATACTATTCATCTTTGTTACCTGAGAAACATTCCAACTTCCTATATCCTGGTTGAAAGAACTTGCACCATTGAACATAAAATTCATCTCTGTTACCTTAGAAACATCCCAGTCTCCTATATCTTGATTGAAAGAAGTGGCATTAGCGAACATGCGCCCCATATCTGTTACCTGAGAAACATCCCAGCCTCCTATATCCTGGTTGAAAGCAGTAGTATCACCGAAGAACGCACTGAACATGCTGGACATAATTGTTACCTGAGAAACATCCCAGCCTCCTATATCCTGGTTGAAAGCATCGGCACCACTGAACATGCTGGACATACTTCTTACCTGAGAAACATCCCAACTTCCTATATCCTGGTTGAAAGAAGCGGCATTAAAGAACATATCTCTCATATCTATTACTTGAGAAACATCCCAATCTCCTATATCCTGGTTAAAAGCTTCGGCACTAAAGAACATACCGTTCATATTTGTTACCTGAGAAACATCCCAACTTCCTATATCCTGCTTGAAAGCATCGATACCAGCGAACATAAAATTCATATCTGTTACTTTGGAAACATCCCAACCTCCTATATCCTGGTTGAAAGCATCGGCACCATTGAACATGTTCGTCATATTTGTTACCTGAGAAACATCCCAACTGCCTATATCCTGGTTGAAAGCACGGGCACCACCGAACATGCTCGTCATATTTGTTACCTGAGAAACATCCCAATCTCCTATATCCTGGTTGAAAGCTTCGGCATTAGCGAACATACTAGCCATATCTGTTACGGCACTCATATCAGGAGTGCCCGCAGTATTGCTGGCAGTTAAGTTAACTGCTCCACGAAAAGCACCCGACATATCGGGGTTCCATACAGCAGTGCCCCATTGTTCAATAGCGGTGTATTTTTCTCCACCACTATTTCCAAGAAAATGGTTATTTATATAAATATCGTTCAGGTTTTTAAACCTTATGGTATGCTCTCCTGCCGTGCTAAAGGTATGGCTGGTATTTCCTGTTGTTATTGGCTCAAAACTGCTGCCTTCTCCCCAATCGACCATATAATCCATGTCCTGGGTGTGAAAAGTAAAGTCTGTGTCCTGAGCGTTGGTGGTAGGGTTGCCGCTAAAATCGTCAGTTCCGAAGGTGGTGTTTATTTTTAGTACAAAATCGTCTGACGGATCATCCTGTGCCCAAACAGGGCCAGAGAGAAAGAGAAGAGCAAACAGGGTAATTAAGCTCCCGGCCCTAACCTTATTTTTTAGGGGGGGGGGTAACTGACTTCCCGGTAGTGAATCGTTTTTTTGTGCGTAATGTAATTGTGTTTTTCATGGTGTTATGATTTATGATGTGTTATGATTTATATTGATTTTTAATTTATATCGATTTTTAAAACGGGTTGTTCTCCATCAGGGATAAAGGTATTAAAAAAGGTTGATCAGTTCATCCGTATTTGATAATTAAACCGATTATTGCCAATCCCGATGCCTGTTGTGCCTGCTGTCTATTGTAAAACCGGTCGCTAAATTAATTATTTATTGCCAATAAAATCTGGTCAGGCCGGAGAGACAAGCTGGATATAAGACTGGCAACTCATCACACAGGCACGGTTTTTCGTTCGATTACGATAAATCTTTTAGTGCTTGTTTGGTGTTCTCACCAACCAGGGCAAAAGAAGGTCAGACCTCCTTACCAACCAGACTGACCTCCTCCAATCCCAAATCCTAATTCTTGATAATCCTCCTGGTAAAGCTCCCTTTACCGGTGTTTAGAATGAAGAGATAAACCCCTTCGGTCAAAGGCGAAATATCAATGCTGTGCGCTCCTGTAACGAAAGTTCCCTGTTGAAGCAGGTGGCCTCCGGTATCCAGCAATTTGTAACCTGTCTTTTCTGCCACGGTGATGTTTAAAATATCACTTGTCGGGTTTGGCGAAATGGCAACAGCCGATTGCTCAAAATCCTCAATAGACAAAGCTGCCACAGCAGCCTCCGTAGTAAAACTTTGTTCATTTCCATAGCTCGTCCCTGCACTATTGATTGCATAAGCTGCGTAAAAATAGGCTGTGCCTGCTGTCAGACCTGTAATGTTTTCTGTAAAAACACCTGTTGTACCGCTTACAATGACATTTGTAGCACCCATAATTGTCAAATCTGCCTTTGATATGGCATATACAAATCCCCTTGCTGAAATGGTTGCTCCTCCGTCAGAAGTTATATTACCGTTTAGAGTGGCCGTTGAGGAAGTAATATTACTTGCTGCTACTGTGCTTGCTGTGGGTGCTGTGGGTGCGGCGGCCAATGTTGTAAAACTTTGTACAGCTCCGTAAGTTGTATCTACGCTATTGATTGCATAAGCTGTGTAAAAATACGCTGTGCCTGCTGTTAAACCTGCAATGTCTTTTTCAAAAACACCTGTTGTACCGCTTACAACAACATTTGTAGCACCCATAATTGTCAAATCTGCCTTTGATATGGCATATACAAATCCCCTTGCTGAAATGGTTGCACCGCCGTCGGAAGTTATATTACCGTTTAGGGTTGCTGTTGTGGAAGTTATATCGCTGGCTGCTGTTGTGCTTGCTGTGGGTGCGGCGGCCAATGTTGTAAAACTTTGTACAGCTCCGTAAGTTGTATCTACGCTATTGATTGCATAAGCTGTGTAATAATACATTGTGCCAGCTGTTAAACTTGTTATTGCACTATTAAAAGTTCCTGTTGTACCGCTTACAATAACAGTATCTGCTGCTGTATTCTCAATTGTCAAATCTGTGTTTGATGTAGCATACACAAAGCCTCTTGCTGTAATGGTTGCTCCTCCGTCAGAAGTTATATCACCGTTTAAAGTGGCCGTTGAGGAAGTAATAGTGGTTGCTGCTGTTGTGCTTGCTGTGGGTGCTGTGGGTGCTACGGGGGCTGATGTTGTAAAACTTTGTACCTCTCCGTAAGTTGTATCGACGCTATTGGTTGCGTAGGCTCTGTAATAATACATTGTGCCAGCTGTTAAACTTGTTATTGCACTATTAAAAGTTCCTGTTGTACCGCTTACAATAACAGTATCTGCTGCTGTATTCTCAATTGTCAAATCTGTGTTTGATGTAGCATACACAAAGCCTCTTGCTGTAATGGCTGCTCCTCCGTCAGAAGTGATATTGCCGTTTAAAGTGGCCGTTGTGGAAGTAATAGCGGTTGCTGCTGTTGTGCTTGCTGTGGGTGCGACTGCCAATGTTGTAAAACTTTGTACATCTCCGTAAGTTGTATCGACGCTATTGGTTGCGTAGGCTCTGTAATAATACGCTGTGCCAGCTGTTAAACCTGTTATTGCACTATTAAAAGTTCCTGTTGTACCGCTTACAATAACAGTATCTGCTGCTGTATTCTCAATTGTCAAACCTGCGTTTGATATGGCATATACAAAGCCTCTTGCTGTAATGGCTGCTCCTCCGTCAGAAGTTATATTGCCGTTCAGAGTGGCCGTTGTAGAAGTAATATCGCTGGCTGCTGTTGTGCTTGCTGTGGGTGCGACTGCCAATGTTGTAAAACTTTGTACATCTCCGTAAGTTGTATCGACGCTATTGGTTGCGTAGGCTCTGTAATAATACGCTGTGCCAGCTGTTAAACCTGTTATTGCACTATTAAAAGTTCCTGTTGTACCGCTTACAATAACAGTATCTGCTGCTGTATTCTCAATTGTCAAACCTGCGTTTGATATGGCATATACAAAGCCTCTTGCTGTAATGGTTGCTCCTCCGTCAGAAGTTATATCACCGTTTAAAGTGGCCGTTGAGGAAGTAATAGTGGTTGCTGCTGTTGTGCTTGCTGTGGGTGCTGTGGGTGCTACGGGGGCTGATGTTGTAAAACTTTGTACCTCTCCGTAAGTTGTATCGACGCTATTGATTGCGTAGGCTGTGTAAAAATACGCTGTGCCTGCTGTTAAACTTGTAATTTGTTCAGAAAAAGTTCCTGTTGTACCGCTTACAATAACAGTATCTGCTGCTGTATTCTCAATTGTCAAATCTGCGTTTGATATAGCATATACAAAGCCCCTTGCTGTAATGGCTGCTCCGCCGTCAGAAGTGATATGGCCGTTTAAAGTGGCCGTTGTAGAAGTAATAGCACTTGCCTCTGCTGTGCTGGCTGTGGGTGCTGTGGGTGCGACTGCCAATGTTGTAAAACTTTGTACAGCTCCGTAAGTTGTATCGACGCTATTGATTGCATAAGCTCTGTAATAATAGGTTGTGCCTGCTGTTAAACCTGTAATGTCTTTTTCAAAATCACCTGTTGTACCGCTTACAATGACATTTGTAGCACCCGTAGTACCAATTATTAAATCTGCGTTTGATATGGCATATACAAAGCCCCTTGCTGAAATGGTTGCTCCTCCGTCCGAAGTTATATCACCGTTTAAAGTGGCCGTTGTGGAAGTAATAGTGGTTGCTGCTGTTGTGCTTAGTAGGGGAGCTTCTTGTACGTCACCAACGGAGATGGTAAATTGTTCGGCAACACTTGTATTACCTACTTTTATACGTATTGTGTAGCTGCTTTTTGTTTCGTAATCGGCGGGGGCTACAAGTTGTAATGCTGTTCCTGAAATAATAAAATTCGCATTATCACTACTTCCGCTTCCTGCTACTAATGTATAGGTATAAGAATTATTAGCTCCTCCATCTGTGGATAGTGTCCCCACTGTGGTGTTTGCCGGCTCGTTTTCTAAAATAGTTGTGGAAGAAAGAAAAATATCTGTGGGTGCACTGTTGACATCAATTAACCCACGGTCAGTAATAGTCCAGTTATGGCCACTTGCAGCAACCATATTGTCTCTGGCAGTTTGTGCTGCTGTTGTATATTTAGAATTTCCTGCATCAAAAAACACTCTTTTTGTAAGGGTTAGTTTGTTCCAGCCAATTAGAAGTGAATCGTAGTTTTCTGGTGAAAGTGTAGCACCATTGAACATCAAACCCATATTTGTTACCTGAGAAACATTCCAGTCTCCTATATCCTGATTGAAAGCATCGGCATTAAAGAACATAAAACTCATATTTGTTACCTTAGCAACATCCCAATCTCCTATATCCTGGTTGAAAGCATCGGCATTAAAGAACATATCAGCCATATCTGTTACCTGAGAAACCTTCCAACTTCCTATATCCCGGTTGAAAGAAGTGGCATTTGAGAACATAGCCAACATATTTGTTACCTGAGCAACATCCCAATCTCCTATATCCTGGTTGAAAGCATTGGCAGAAAAGAACATATTAGCCATGTCTGTTACCTGAGCAACCTTCCAACTGCCTATATCCTGGTTGAAAGCTCGGGCTTCACTAAACATAAAACCCATATCTGTTACCCCGGAAACATCCCAACCTCCTATATCCTGGTTGAAAGAAGTAGCAGATGAGAACATCCCAGTCATAGTTATTACCTGAGAAACATCCCAGTCTCCTATATCCTGATTGAAAGAAGTGGCTCCTCTGAACATATTTGTCATATTTGTTACGGCACTCATGTCAGGGATGCCGGCAGCATCAGTGGCAGTTAAGTTGCCTGCTCCACGAAAAGCACCCGACATATCGGGGTTCCATACAGCAGTGCCCCATTGTTCAATAGCGGTGTATTTTTCACGACCAGTTTCGATATTTATATAAATATCGTTCAGGTCTTTAAACCTTATGGTGTGTTCTCCTGCCATGCCAAAGGTATGGTCGGCATCTCCTGTTGTTATTGATTCAAAACCGCCTCCTTCTCCCCAATCGACCCTATAATCGGTATCTTCGGTATAAAAAGTAAAGTCTGCGTCTTGAGCGTTAGTACCGGCAGTGGTTGTTATTTTTAGTACAAATTCTCCTAATGTGAATGTTGTAAAACTTTGTACCTCTCCGTAAGTTGTATCCACACTATTGGTTGCGTAGGCTTTGTAATAATATTTTGTGCCTGCTGTTAAACTTGTTATTACACTATTAAAAGTTCCTGTTGTACCGCTTACAACAACATTGGCAACACCGGTAGTACCAATTATTAAACCTGTGTTTGAAGTAGCAGCATATACAAAACCTCTTTCTGTAATGGTTGCTCCTCCGTCTGAAGTTATATGGCCGTTTAAAGTTGCCCTTGTAGCAGTAATATCGGTTGCTGCTGTTGTAGTTGCTGCTGGTGCTACGGGGGCTGATGCTGTAAAACTTTGCTCTCCTCCGTAAGTTGTTCCCACACTATTGGTTGCATAGGTTTGGTAATAATAGGTTGTGTTTTCTATTAAACCTGTTATGTCTTCATCAAAAGTTCCCGTTGTACCGCTTACAACAACATTTGTAGCACCCATAATTGTTAAATCTGTGTTTGAATCAGCATATACAAAGCCTCTTGCTGTAATGGCTGCTCCTCCGTCAGAAGTTATATGGCCGTTTAAAGTGGCCGTTGTAGAAGTAATATTGCTTGCTGCTGCCGTGCTTGTTGTGGGTGCTGTCTTAGCAACAACGGAGATGGTAAATTGTTGCTCAATACTCGTACCATCTACTTTTATACGTATTGCATAGCTGCTTTTTGTTTCATAGTCGGCAGGGACTGTAAGTTGTAGCTCTGTTCCTGAAATGGTAAAACTTGTATTATCAGTACCTCCGCTTCCTGCTGCCAATGTATAGGTATAAGAATTATTAGCTCCTCCATCGGTGGACAGGGTGCCTACTGCGGTATTTTCCGGCTCGTTTTCTAAAATAGTTGTGGAAGAAAGAAAAATACGTGTAGGTTGATCGTTGGCATCAATTAACCCACCGTCAGTAATAGTCCAGTTATGGCCATTTGCAGCATCTAAATTGTCTCTGGCAGCTTGTGCTGCTGCTGTATATTTAGAACTGCCTGCATGAAAATTCACTCCTGTTTGAAGGCTTAGTTTATTCCAGCCTATTAGAAGTGAATCGTAGTTTTCTGGTGAAAGTGTAACATTATTGAACATACCAGGCATATTTGCTACCTGAGAAACATTCCAACTGCCTATATCCTGGTTAAAAGAAGTGGCATTGGAGAACATACCACTCATATCTGTTACCTGAGAAACATCCCAACTGCCTATATCCTGGTTAAAAGAAGTGGCATCATTGAACATACTACTCATATCTGTTACCTGAGAAACATCCCAACTGCCTATATCCTGGTTGAAAGAAGAGGCATTTCTAAACATACGAAACATATTTGCTACCTGAGAAACATCCCAACTTCCTATATCCTGGTTGAAAGAACCGGCACCATTGAACATACCAACCATATTTGCTACCTGAGAAACGTCCCAACTTTCTATATCCCGGTTGAAAGCATCGGCATCATTGAACATACTACTCATATCTGTTACCTGAGAAACATCCCAACTTCCTATATCCTGGTTGAAAGCATCGGCACCATTGAACATGCTCGTCATATTTGTTACCTGAGAAACATCCCAACCTCCTATCTCCTGGTTGAAAGCATCGGCACCATTGAACATGCTCGTCATATTTGTTACCTTAGAAACATCCCAACTGCCTATATCCTGGTTGAAAGCACGGGCACCATTGAACATGCTCGTCATATTTGTTACCTGAGAAACATCCCAACCTCCTATATCCTGGTTGAAAGCAGTGGCATTTGAGAACATAGAAGCCATATTTGTTACGGCACTCATATCCGGAGTGCCCGCCGTATTGCCGGCAGTTAAGTTAACCGCTCCACGAAAAGCATTTGACATATCGGCATTCCATGTAGCAGTACCCCATTGTTCAATAGTGGTGTATTTTTCACGACCAGTTTCGAAATTTATATAAATATCGTTCAGGTCTTTAAACGTTATAGTATGGGTGTTTGCTATTGCAAAGGTATGGCTGGCATTTCCTGTTGCACTTTCAAAACCTGAGCCTTCTCCCCAATCGACCATATAATCCATATCCCGGGTATGAAAAGTAAAGTCTGCGTCTTGAAGGTTAATTGAAGAGCCAGTGCCCCTGAAGGTTGTTATTTTTAGTACAAAATAGTCTGACGGACTATCCTGTGCCCAAACAGGGGTAGAGAGAAAGAGAAGGGCAAATAAGGTAATTAAGGTCTTAGCCCTGGCCAATGGCTTTTTTGTGTGCAATGTAATGATGTTTTTCATGGTTTACGATGTCATGATGTTGATTTTTAAAACAGGTGGTTCTCAATCAGGGACAAAGGTATTAAAAAGGATTGGTCTCATCCGTATTTACTGATCAAACCGATTATGCCAATCCGATGCCTGTTACGCCTACTGTCCATTTAAAATTGGTCGCCAGGTCAATAATTTATTGGCAACAAACCTGACCAGGCTGGAGAGACAAGCTGGATAGACAAGCTGGATAGAAGATCGGCAGACAGGTAAAAACAAGTTGCGTTTATAATAACCCGTTGTGCCAATTGGACAATAGCCACTTTCAAGTTATTGATTGATCTGTTGCAATCAGATTTGTTGGTCCACTGAACGCCAGTCAAGGTTGTAATTTCAGTCAATATCCCGGTTTTAAATCCTGAAAAGTTATAGCGTATATAGTGATTTGACTGTTTGAAGAATCTTGCCGGAATTACTTTTGATGTTGTGCATGAACTTGTTCAATGAATTAAATTGTACATACCTTAATTTACTGATAATCAAAGCCTGCTGCTAATTCTGGCCCATCTGTTCTGGTAGGATCAAAATCGTCCAGTAGATATGAATATCCATGATTTAGCGAGATGCTAAAAGATGAATTATCACGGAAGGTTAGGAGATAGGCCAGTGTTTGACGATCATCAACAAGTCTTTCGCTGGTCCGGATTGGTTCCGCATCAAATCCGGGTCCATGGTTCACCAGATACCCGGTTTTGGTCCAAAACGTATACCCAATGTCAGGGTTGATCCTGAAAATTCCTCTTCTTGGTGAAGAGCCTACTTCAGGACTGTAATTGTCACCAATTAAAATATGAGACCAGTTAAATCTCAGGTTTCTGGACTCAAAACCCAGCCAGTCACCAAAAGCATAGGACTGGTCATTGGCACCATCGTCAAAAGATTTGTGGAAGTAATTGCGACTATTCCACTTTCCATTGGCTGAAAGAAAGTTGAATGCTGCACCAACGACCCGGTTGTATTCAGTTGAACCAAAAGCAAAATCACCTTCGGCATCCTCAAAATTCTGGCAATAGTGGTTATGATGTTGAGTTTATGATTAGCGGTATTAATCCTTTTTCAGGCAGGAGTGATTGGAAAAGCAGGTGACAAGATTATAGAGGTGAAGTCGTGAAATTGCTCTTGGAATGATAAGTATCTGGTTTCTCTATTTCGAAACAGGCGTTAGGCAAATAATTGTTTTTGATATTTCTTGCACTGGATTCAATAATCAAGTACATTAGTCATGATGTTAACGTACACGCAGCAAATTATTATACTTGTTTTTATGAGTTCGGATAATGAATAGGCTAATAGCTTTTGTCGTTTTAATAGCCACTATTGCTACTTTATGGGCGTTTTCCTCCATGTTTTTAAACAACACAAAGAGGATTTTACTATATACTAAAAACGGTGAAGGCTATGTTCACGAGAACATCCCGCATAGTACGCAGGTAATAAAAGAGATTGCTGAACAAAACGGCTTTGTAGTCGATACCTCAGATGATGCTGGCGTAATGACTGAGGAGAATTTGAAGCAGTACAGCGCACTGGTTTTTTCCAATACCAATAATGAAACATTTGATACTGATAAGCAAAGGTTGGCCTTTCAGAGATATATCCAGGCCGGAGGTCGCTTTGTAAGTATTCATTCAGCCTGTGGTTCGGAAAGGCAATGGCCCTGGTTTTGGGAAAACCTGGGGGGCAAATTTTTCCGCCATGCCCAGGGAGGGCAAACTTTTGATATCAGGGTAATAGATGCAAAAAATCCATCAACAGCGCACTTGCCTGGTATCTGGTCCTGGGAAGATGAATGTTATTATCTCAAACATTTAAACCCGGATATTCATGTATTAACCGTTGCTGATTTAAGAACAGTAGAAGATGACAAGAAAGACGAATACCCCGGAGATGTTTTTGGTGACTATTTTCCTCTTAGTTGGTATCATGAGTTTGACGGGGGAAGGCAGTGGCACACATCCCTGGGCCATGCAGCGGAATATTATGAAGATACAAATTTTCAAAACCACATATTAGGAGGGATAAAATGGGCTACCCAAACCATACTTCAATTAGATTATAGCAAAGCTACCTCTACATTGATTATAGATTAACTGAAAATATGACAACTACTAAATTTTGTTTTTTATTCCTGACCCCATTCCTGATTGTTTCATGCAAGTTTGAAACACAGCATGATATTTTAGCCACGTTCACCGTTCACTCAGGTGATTATGAAAGAATCAACACTCCGGTTAATGCGGATATTTCGGGGATATCATCAAAAGGCACATCCAATGATTTCCAACTGGTAGAAGTAACCGATGAAATCTCAAAGAATATACCTTCTCAGAAGGAATACGGAGCCGGTGTTAGCTTATTGTGGTGGATTTTGGATGGCAAAACACCAGCCGGAAAGGATAGAAAATTTGAATTAAGAAGTACCACTCCAAATGTTGACCATAACCCTGTTGAAAGCGAGGACACTCAGGAAGCTATCAATTTTAATATAGCTGATAAAAACGTCTTAGCCTATCATTATGCCCTCACACCGATGCCGGAAGGAGTTTCCGATCTTTATAGCCGCGGAGGATATATACACCCTTTGTGGTCTCCGGCCGGAGAAGTGCTTACCCGTATTCAACCACCGGATCACTATCATCATTATGGAATTTGGAATCCCTGGACTAAAACCGAATTTGAAGGTAAGGAAGTTGATTTTTGGAACCTGATTGAAGGACAGGCTACTGTTTTGGTAAAAGAAGAACCTGTTGCAATTGGCGGACCTGTTTATGGTAATTTGACGGCGTTTCATGACCATGTTGTTAAAAAAGACTCTCTGAGGACAGCCGACAAAGTAGCTCTAAATGAAAAGTGGGAGATACGAGTTTGGAATGCGGATTCCCAACAAAAAATTTGGCTGGTTGACATTACCTCCACATTGACATGTGCCAGCGAAAGCCCACTTACCATTAAGGAATATAGCTACCAGGGATTTAGCCTTCGTGCCAATAAAGACTGGAATGATAGTACCTCCACATTACTCACATCGGAAGGAAAAAATAAATCAGATGCCAACGGAACCAGAGCCCGTTGGCTTGATATTAAGGGACCGGCCAAGGTTGGTACTTCAGGCATTGAGTTCATGACTCATCCGAATAATTTCAACTTTCCTGAACAACTCCGCATATGGCCGGTCGGCATGAATGAAGGAAAAGAAAATGTTTTTGTGAATTTTAACCCGGCTCAAGACAGAGATTGGGAATTAAAACCCGGAAAAGAGTATACCTTAAACTATCGGATGATGATTTATGACGGAGTTATCGATAGTAAAGAAGCGGAAAGCTACTGGAATGATTATGCGTATCCACCACAGGTAATCAAAGGAGATTAAAATGAATATTGAGACATTTAAACTACAGGCGTTAATTTAATACATTATGAAAAAGGCAAAAAACCTAAAAAAAGAAGCGATCTCACGACGCAGTTATTTGAAAAAATCATTGATAGGTAGTGCTGGCCTCATGGCTGCGCCACTCATAGTGCCATCTTCTGTTTTCGGAAAAAACGCACCGAGTAACAAAATTAATATCGGCCAAATTGGCTTTGGTCGCATCGCAAGTAGCCATGACTTGCCCGACACCCTTCCGTACGATGACGTCCGGGTAATTGCTGTTAGTGATGTGGATAGCAATAGAGCCCAATTAGGCAAGGAATACCTGGAGAAATATTACGCTGAGAAAAAGGCTAAAAAGGATTATTTGAATGTGAAAACATTTCAGGATTACCGCGAAATGCTGCTGGACAAGGATATAGACGCAGTTATCGTTAGTACCCCTGACCACTGGCATGCTCAACCAGCCATGGAGGCCGCTTATGCTGGCAAAGATGTGTATTTGCAGAAACCAACTTCCCTGACTGTAGCCGAGGGCAGAGCTTTAAGCAATGCAGTGAAAGAAAAGAATATTATTTTACAAGTAGGGACCCAGCAACGCTCCTCACCACAATTTAGAGTTGCGGCAGAGTTGGTTCGGAATGGAAGGATAGGTAAGCTACACACTGTTAAAATTGGCCTGCCTGGTGACCCTGGTGGCCCCATTGTGCCGGAAATGCCAATTCCCAAAAACCTCAATTACGACATGTGGTTGGGTTCAACTCCCGAGGTATTTTATACTGAAACCCGCGTTCATCCTCAAAATAGCTTAGAAAACAGGCCAGGTTGGCTTCGGTGCGAACAATTTGGTGCCGGCATGATTACCGGCTGGGGACAGCATCACATTGATTCTGCCCATTGGGGTATGGATACCGAATATACCGGGCCTATTGAGATAGAGGCAATTGCTCAATTTCCTAAATCCGGCTTGTGGGATGTACACGGAGATTTCATGGTAAAGGCAACCTATGAAAATGACATTGATATGTACATCAGCGGTGGCTACCCTAACGGAATCAGATATGAAGGTACAGAAGGGTGGATATTTGTTTCCAGAGGAAGCTATTCTGCTACTGCAAGTGATCCTGTTTTACAAGCTGAAAGCAGTAAGGCTTTAGATGCCAGCAATCCTAACATACTGACTTCAAAAATAGGGGAGAATGAAACTCACCTTTACCAGAGCGATGACCAACATGGCAACTGGCTGGATTGTATCAAAACCAGGAAGGAACCTATATCACCCGCTGAAATGGGTCATAGAACCTGCTCCACCTGTTTAATAAGTCATATTGCCATGAAACTTCCCGGAAAGCTCCGATGGGACCCTGCTAAGGAAAAATTTCTAAACGATGATGAAGCAAATGCGATGCTGTCGCGTCCTCAAAGAGCACCTTGGGGTTATGTGCATAGTAAACAACTGGCCCTGAAATAGCATCATAAGAGGTGATCCTGACTTTAATAAATTTTATATCTACAGCTAATTTTCGAATGTTTGGCTGGATGTTTAATGTGTTGAGAATGAATTTAGCACATGGGTTATTTGCCCTATCCTTATGTGCCCTGTCATGTGATTCACCACAAGGTGTGGCCAGAGGCGAGACGGCAGATCAACGCATAAATTTCACTGGCAAATCCGGTGAAGTGAAATTAATGACACTTGATCCCGGGCATTTTCACGCCTCGTTGATTCAAAAATCCATGTACGATCAAGTGGATTCAGTGGTGTATGTATATGCCCCCAAAGGAGATGAAGTAACTGAACATTTAAAAAAGATTAGTCAATTTAATACTGCATCGGAATGTCCTACCAATTGGGAAGAGAAAGTATATCGCGGGCCTGACTACCTGGAGAAAATGATAGAAGAAAAGCCAGGCAATGTGATGGTGGTGGCTGGCAACAATGCGAAGAAGACACGTTACATTCACTCAGCTATAAAATCAGGAATTAATGTATTTGCTGATAAGCCCATGGTGATAAATCCGGAGGAATACCCCCTTTTGAAAGAAGCTTTTGAAATTGCGGAGCAAAAAGGGTTATTGCTCTATGATATTATGACTGAGCGGTTTGAGATAACTACCTTATTGCAAAAAGAGCTATCCCAAATGTCAGAGATATTTGGAGAAATGGAAAAGGGATCAGTTGAAGACCCTGCAATCTCCAAAGAAAGTGTCCACCATTTTTCCAAATATGTGGCCGGAAATCCCTTGAAACGTCCGCCGTGGTTTTTTGATATCGAACAAGAAGGAGCAGGCATTGTCGATGTTTCCACCCACCTGGTGGACCTTATTCTTTGGGAGTGCTTTCCGGAGCAAGGGATAAGCCAGAACGAAGTCCAGGTAATAAATGCGAAGCGATGGAGTACCAAACTCACACCTGAGAATTTCCAGCAAATCACAGGACTATCCGCTTATCCGGACTATTTAATCAAAGATGTTGGTCAAGATTCGGCAGTGGACGTTTTTTCCAATGGCGAGTTCGTTTTCACGACAAGGGGAATATATGGTAAAGTATCAGTAATATGGAATTTTCAGGCTCCGGAGGATGCCAAAGACACTCATTTTTCTATCATGAGAGGCTCAACAGCAAATTTGGTGATCCGTCAGGAACAAGAACAGCAATTTATCTCTACTTTATATGTTGAACCAAATTCTAATGTGGATAAAGACCTTTATGAATCCACATTGGGAGAGGCTATCCAAAAATTGAGTGAGCAATACCCCGGACTTTCCAAAAAACTTACACCCTCGGGGTGGGAAATTATTATTCCAAAGGAATATAGAGTTGGACATGAAGCACACTTCAGGCAGGTAACAGAAAAATATTTACAGTATTTAATAGACGGAAAATTGCCGGAATGGGAAGTAAGCAATATGCTTGCCAAGTACTATATCACTATGGAAGCTTATAAAAAGAGCCAATAACACGGCATCAGATATTTATCACCAACAATAGATGCAGGGATTATTTCATTTAGAGGAAAAAGTAGCGGTTGTAACAGGAGGGACTGGAGTGCTGGGCGGTGTTATGGCAGCAGCCTTAGCTAAAGCAGGAGCCAAAGTGGCCATTTCAGGAAGGAGAAAAGACAAGGCAGTTGATGTCGCTTTAGCAATTGAGAAAAACGATGGAGTTGCCTGACTTTACCAGCAGATGTATTAGATAAGGAATCATTGGAAGTTGCTAAAAACATGCTAGTGGAACAATGGGGTACGACCGATATTTTGATTAATGCAGCCCGAGGAAATGCTCCCGGCGCACTGATTGACCCGGACCAGTCGCTTTGTCACAGCAATGAAGAGGACTTGCGAAAGGTGATGGATTTCAATCAATTAAGGATTATTCTGCCTTGTATAGCTTTTTACGGACCAATGATTCAAAATAAAAAAGGAGTAATTATCAATATTTGATCGATGGCCAGTCAAAGAGTTATCACCCGGGTGCTTGTCTATGGTGCAGCAAAAGCTGGGATAGAGAATTACATTAAATGGTTGGCTGTAGAAATGGCGCAAAAATATGACGAGGGAATTAGGGCCAATGCAATTGCTCCCGGTTTCTTTATTAGTGAACAAAACGAAAAATTATTGCTTGACAGTGATAATAGTTTGACCTCAAGAGGAGAGAAGATTATCAAGAACACTCCCATGAGGCGTTTTGGTCAGCCGGATGAACTCAATGGCACATTAATTTGGCTTTGTAGCGAAACTTCCGGGTTTGTAACTGGCACGGTGATTCAGGTCGACGGTAGGTTTAGCGTACTTAGTGCTGTTTAATATATTATTTATAGATACGGAAAAATCCCTCATAAAATGAATTTAGAGCATACATGGAGATGGTACGGACCGGATGACCTGGTAAGCCTATCCGACATCAGACAAGCAGGAGCAACCGGTATTGTTACAGCATTGCACCATATTTCACCTGGCAAGATATGGCCAGCTAAAGAAATCATGGAAAGGAAAAACCTCATTGAGCACCAGGGGTTGACGTGGACGGTAGTGGAAAGCGTTGCGGTACACGAAAGCATAAAAACCCAAACAGGTGATTATAGAATTCACCTGGAAAACTACAGACAAACCTTACAAAACCTTGGAGCATGTGGCATTAAAACAGTGTGCTATAATTTCATGCCCGTTTTGGATTGGACCAGAACACACTTAAAATATGTAATGGCTGATGGCTCACTTGCACTACGTTTTGATATAATCTCCTTTATTGCCTTCGACATATTTATACTAAAAAGAGAAGGTGCCGAGAAGGATTACTTACCAGGTCAACTGACTAAAGCCAGGGAATATTATGCTCAACTAGATGACTCTTCAAAAAATGCATTACGAAATGCCATACTGACGGGTTTGCCAGGGACAGTTGATGATTTGAGTCTGGATGACTTTCAATCTGCACTACGCATTTATGAGGGTATTGATGAATCAACCCTAAAAGGCCATTATTATTCCTTCTTAAAAGAAATTATCCCGACTGCTGAAAAAGCAGGTGTAAAAATGGCGGTACATCCCGATGACCCGCCTATGGCAATATTTGGTCTTCCCCGGATAGTTTGCAATGAAGAAGACCTGGAGCAACTTTTAAAGGCAGCAAATTCAGAATACAATGGCATTACCTTTTGTACCGGCTCTTTGGGTGCCGGTTCGGATAATAATGTTGTTGCAATGGTTAAAAAATTTGCAGGGAGAATAAATTTTGCGCATCTCAGAAACGTGATCAAAGAAAGTGATGGTAGTTTTTATGAAAGTGACCACCTTAGTGGGGCTGTTGATATGTATGAGGTGATGCGTACCCTTTTGCAGGAGCAACAGGACCGGGTCACACAGGGCAGATCAGATTCCATAATACCTGTGCGCCCGGACCATGGTCATCAAATGTTGGATGACTTGAATAAAAAAACTTACCCCGGATATTCTGCCATTGGCCGGTTGCGTGGATTAGCAGAACTTAGAGGTTTGGAAATGGGCATCCGTAAATCTTTATTTTAATAATGAAAGAGAATTGAAAATAGTGGGTTTAACCGATTGATTAATGAATAGACTAACATTTTTTGCTTTTAATAGCTTATTGGTTTTAGGAATTGCTCTTAGTGGCTGTTATCAATCGAATAAGATCAAGACCATCAAATTGGCTCATGGATTAGATGTCAACCACTCTGTTCATAAAGCCATGCTTTTTATGGGTGAGCGACTGAAAGAAAAGTCTGGGGGCAAAATGGCATTGGAAGTTTATCCCGGCCAACAACTAGGCACCGAGAGGCAATGTCTGGAGTTGTTGCAAATTGGCAGCCTTGATATGACCAAGGTTTCTGCTGCTGTTATGGAAAACTTTTCTCCGAATATGAGGGTGTTCGGTTTGCCATTTTTATTTCGTGATAAGGAACATGCTTTCAGTGTTTTGGACAGCGAGATAGGGCAGGGCATTTTAAATGATGGGGAGAAATTCTGGCTTAAAGGCTTGTCTTACTACGATTCAGGAAGCCGCAGTTTTTATACAAAGGATAGACCCGTGAACTCTCCTGAAGATTTGAAAGGACTTAAAATCAGGGTAATGGAAAGTGTGACTTCGATGAACATGGTAAGAAGTTTGGGTGGTAGTCCAACACCAATCGCCTGGGGTGAATTATACACTGCGCTACAGCAAGGGGTAGTAGACGGAGCCGAAAACAACCCGCCAAGCTTTTACCTGTCACATCACTATGAGGTCTGTAAATACTACTCATTAGACGAGCATACTATTTTACCCGATGTATTAATAATTGGGACCAAGTCATGGAACAGATTATCAGCGCAGGAGCAGCAGTGGCTTATAGAAGTGGCGGATGAGTCAACAATCCATCAAAGAAAACTATGGATACAATCAGAAAATGAAGCCCTGGAGGCGGTCCAAAAAGCGGGAGTTGAAATTATCAGACCTGACAAGTCAATCTTTGAGAATGAAGTAAAAGCAATATTTGAAGAGTACAAGGAAGACAAGCAATTTTACGCTTTAATTCAACGAATTAAAGCTCATATATAATTTATTGACTCTACCAAGAATATAGTGGAAACCTTAAAAAGGCAAATATCAAGAACTCCAAAAAACAAATAATATTCAAAGTATAAAACCCAATGAATCAAACCAAAAGATCAATGAAGAGGCTCTCATTGCAGACAATGGGCTGTTTGAACATTTAAATTATGATTTATTTAAAATTTGATTTTTGTAATTTGAGCATTATTCGTAGTCACTTTAATAACAGTTAAACTAACTTGATATGAGGCGTGTTATAGATCAGGGGCTTGAAAATTTTCTGGTTATTTTGATGTCAGTCATGGTTATTAATGTGCTGTGGCAGGTTTTTTCACGTTATGTTTTAGGGATTCCCAGTTCCTTTACTGATGAATTAGCCCGGTTCCTTTTAATTTGGGTGGGTGTTTTAGGAGCAGCCTATGCCAGTGGCAAGAATATGCACATTTCCATCAACCTTACTTCTAAGAGGTTAAGTGCTGGTAATCAAAGAATTTTAAATATTATTAATAGCCTCATAATCTTGGGCTTCGTATTGGCAGTTCTGATTATAGGTGGTAGTGGCCTGGTATACATCACATTCACCCTGAAGCAGTTCTCTCCAGCACTCCAAATACCATTGGCATCTGTTTATGTGATATTACCTATCAGTGGATTGTTGATTTTTTACTACAAAATATCTGACCTGACAGGTAAACCCTCATGATAGATTACATTCCAGTATTTGTTTTATTGGTAAGCTTTTTGGTGCTACTGGTAATGGGTGTTCCGGTAGCCTGGGGTATTGGAATCTCTTCGTTATTGACCATGTTGGTAAGCATCCCTGCTCTACCTTCGGTAATCACCATTGCGCAGAGGATTGCTACCGGCCTTGACAGTTTTGCCCTGTTGGCCATTCCATTTTTCATTCTGTCCGGCCAATTAATGAACAAGGGAGGGATCGCCACCCGATTGATCGCTTTTGCAAAGACCCTTGTAGGTTCTTTGCCGGGTGGTTTGGCTCATATTAATGTGGTTGCGGCCATGATGATGGGAGCAATTGCCGGCTCGGCGATGGCTGCCGCCTCTGCTATTGGAAGTATTGTTGGTCCAAAAATGGAAAAAGAAGGGTATTCCAGGGAATTCGGAGCTGCAATAAATATAACTTCCGCTACTACCGGTTTAGTGATACCTCCTAGCAACGTACTTATTGTTTATTCATTAGCTAGTGGCGGTACATCTATTGCTGCCTTATTTTTAGCAGGATACATACCTGGTATCCTTACCGGGCTTTTCCTGATGATAGTTGCTTTTTTTTGGGCTAGACATAAACAAATTCCGGTTGAGGAAAGAAGCTCCCTAATGGAAGTTGCCAAACGTTTTGTAGAGGCTTTCCCTAGTCTACTACTACTGGTTGTGGTTATTGGTGGCATTGTGGCAGGAGTTTTTACAGCCACGGAAGCATCATCAATGGCTGTACTGTATACCCTGGTGTTATCGATGTGGTATAAAGAAATATCATGGAGGGAATTACCCCGGATTTTCCTGGGCTCTGTAGAAACTACGGCTATTGTAATGTTATTGATAGGTACGTCTATGTCTATGTCCTGGGTGTTGTCCTTTGAAAATATTCCACAGGATGTTAGTGCTGTCCTGTTGTCGATTAGTGACAACAAAATTGTGATACTTCTTATTATCAACCTGATTTTGTTGGGTGTAGGAATTTTTATGGACATGACACCGGCAGTACTCATTTTCACACCCATTTTTCTGCCTGTAATTACGAAATTGGGAATGGATCCGGTTCATTTCGGCATTATAATGGTTCTTAATCTGTGTATCGGTCTGTGTACTCCGCCGGTAGGTTCGTTATTATTTGTTGGCGTTGGTATCGCCAATACTACAATTGGGAAGGTGATCAAACCGCTAATGCCACTCTTTATAGCAATGATTATAGCCTTACTCCTTGTTACTTACATTCCGTATCTCAGTCTATGGTTGCCTGGATTGTTCGGATTTTGAGGGAATAAATTTGGAACTACCTGCTTGGGATGATCATCACAGTTATTCATTCGATATGGATGGTGGAACTGCTTCAGGAGACCCCCCAGTTCTTGTTGGGATGCTCTCCCGTCTCCAAGGTTAATGTTCCGCCTTGCTTCAGGGTTTGATGAAAAACCCAGGGCTTTGATAAGGGCTCTCTATTTAAAAGTTGCTAATTGAATGTATCTATACTCCTAGGGAGTAATCTTCATCCGGATGCACCAGGATTTCATCAAATAGGACCCTACTTAATTCATAACTGGTTTCAGTAAGATAAACACCAGGGATTAAGGTTTCAATCTTGTGACTATTATGCTCAAACCCAAAATGTTGGAAACGTCAGTGCCAGTGGCGTAGAATAGGGATATACCGGGTCATCAACCTGTTTGTCATTTGTAAAAATAAATTTAGTCTAATCGGTCTGAGAATTAAGCGTTAACGTCAATGTTTGTTAAAAATCCCTTGTTTTGAATAAAAGTATCATTTAAATTAGTAATTGTGTTAACGTACACGATACATATTTTTCAACTAAATTAATTGTTATGCAAAGAATTTTACTCTTATTTATGCAGCTACCACCCGGTAAGTATATGAATTATTATTTGCCAGTAATGGTAGGAGTTTGCCTGTCCTTCCTGGCATTTCCAGCGACGGCAGGTGAGTATCAAGCTTCATCGCCGGTTTCCGGTACTGTAACTGATAGTGAGACTGGTGATGGTTTGCCCGGTGTATCAGTGTTGGTCCAAGGTACTGCCAGCGGCACCATCACTGATATCAATGGATCCTACAACATTGATGTTGGAGATGCTAATGTTATGGTATTTAGCTATGTAGGCTTCGAAACTCAGGAAGTGAGTGTGAATGGGCGATCAGTTATTGATGTGGCCATCTCATCAAGTTTAGTGCAATTGTCAGAGCTGGTAGTAGTAGGCTATGGGTCACAAGAAAAGAGTGACATTACCGGAGCGATCACTTCGGTATCAGGAGCAGACTTAAACATCACTAAGGAAAACTCTCCACTTGGTGCACTTGCAGGAAAAGCAGCCGGAGTAGATATAAGTTTTAGTGATAATACTCCTGGAGGAAACACTGATATTCGGATAAGAGGGAGAAGTTCATTGAATTTTTCGAATGCACCACTAATTGTGCTTGACGGAATACCTCTTAGCGGCGTCGGTTCTGATGTTAACGGAGATGGCATTCCAGAAGATGGGGTTAATTTAAATGATATCAATCCCAATGATATTGCGTCGGTAGAAGTTTTAAAGGATGCTTCATCGACAGCAATTTATGGTGCAAGGGGTGCCAATGGTATTATCTTAATAACCACTAAAAGAGGTAAAGCCGGCAAGGCCAGAATTACCTATGACAGTTATTATGGATTTTCCCAGCCTTTTAAACAAATTGATTTAACCAATGCTAAGGAGTGGATAGACATGAGGCTTGAATCATTGAGAGCTGCTGCTGAACAGGATGCTTCATTGGCTGTAGGGGATTATCCCATTTTTCCTTTAGATAGTCTTAAACAACCTCTAAGGCGTCAGGCTTTTGACGACGGTGTTGATACAAATTTTCAGGATATCCTTTTGGACAACGGAATGCAGCAAAGTCATCAGATAGGAATTTCGGGTGGAAGTGACGCCGTTCGATACTTTGTATCATTAGGATACTTTGACCAGGAAGGCATATTGGAAGGTACGGATTATCAACGATATACTTTACGCACAAACCTGGATTATAAGGTTAACAGCAAATTAAAAATGGGTATTTCCCAGCAAATTTCATTTTCAGAGCGTCATCAACTTCAAACAGGATCCGGAAGATTAGGGTCACCAGGGTCTACATCAACAGTTGCTTTCCTTTTTAGAAATAATCCGTTGACAACCCCATTCAACCCAGACGGAACACCTACCACAGACCCTTTAAATGATGGGCTCATTTGGAATCCAATTAATGACCTGGATAACGTTCAGGATCTTACAAAAGATTTCAGATATTTCGCAAATATATTTGCCACATATGAGATCATCGACGGATTATCATATACCCTTAATGTTGGTCCGGACTTAACTTTTTCAAGGCGAAATCAATTTTTTGGATCAAACAGCACTGTGAATAGAGGAGGATTGCCAAATGCTAACAAACAAGATTTTACCTCGGGTTCCCTTACACTCGAAAATGTAGTGAATTATACCAAGTCGTTTAATAATGACCATTCATTTAACGTGACGTTGCTGGGTAGTGTCCAGAATGTCGAGGGAGAACGCTTTGTAAGCCAGGTTAGTGACCTGGCATTAGAAAGCCAGACATTCAATAACCTGGGAGATGCAGCAAAGGTCATTATTACCGATAGTGACTTAATACCTGAATCATGGGTCTCCTATATGGCTAGGGTCAACTATGATATTAATAGTAAATATTTGTTTACCCTGACTGGGCGGATTGACGGGTCTTCAAAGTTATCAACAGGTGAGAAATGGGGTGTGTTTCCTTCAGCGGCATTCGCCTGGAGATTGATTGAAGAGCCATTTATTAATGACTTGGGAATGTTTACTGATTTAAAACTTCGAACCAGCTTTGGTTCAGTCGGTCGGAATCCTATAGCTCCATTTAGCAGTCAGGGAGGTCTCGTGCGGACCGAGTACTCTTTTTCAGATGGTGCTGCTTTCGGATTCAGACCTTTGGATATACCTAACTCAGATTTATCCTGGGAGCGGACTACAACATTGGACGTTGGCTTAGATTTTGGTGTAGCCAATAACAGAGTTAGTGGTACAATGGATTTCTACGTAGGAAATACAACAGATTTATTACTGGCAAGAGCATTGCCGATAACATCAGGGTTTTCATCCATCCTGCAAAACGTTGGTGAAACAAAAAACACCGGATTTGAACTCGTTTTGAGTACAGTGAATATTGATGTAAACGGATTGAAATGGACAACAGACTTCAACTTTTCGACTAACAGAAGTGAAATAGTAAGCCTTTTTGATTCTAAAGATGATGACATTGGGAATAAATGGTTTATTGGTCAGCAGGTAGCGGTTCATTATGACAATGTATTTGATGGCATATGGCAGTCAAATGAACGAGATGAAGCTGCCGGTTTCTTTCGTAAACCAGGCGATATCAAGCTTAAAGACCTGACAAATGATGGTGTATTAAATGATGAGGATCGTAAAATTGTTGGGCAGTTGGACCCCAAGTGGATTGGTGGAATAATCAGTCGACTTGAATACAAAGGTATTGACCTGACTGTGTCACTTTATACGCGGCAGGGTCATACCCTCAGAAGTGCCCTCATCAATCGAAATAACACGTTATTCGGACGCTACAACAATATAGATATCAACTATTGGACACCAGAAAATCCTAGTAATGAATATCCAAGACCTAATGCGAATCAGGAGCGCCCTTTGGACTCGGATGTACTTGATTATGTTGATGCTTCATTTTGGAGAATTAGGAACATTACATTAGGATATAACTTCAATGAAGCGATTACCTCCGCACTTAAAGTAGAAAGCTTAAGAGTGTATGCGACAGCTCAAAATCCATTTTTGTTCACTTCCAGCAATTTAGATGGTTTTGATCCGGATGTGGCAGGTTTTGACGGAAGAATAGTTACGGGAGGGAATCAAAACTATCTTCCAAGTCCAAAGACATTTCTGTTTGGGTTAAACGTTGCCTTCTAACTATTTATTAAATATTAAAATAAGAAAAAATGAAAAATTCATTAATAATCTTTTCAATATTCTTTTTATTCATCTCTTGCAATGATGTCTTAGACGAGGAATTGCGTGGAGGCGTAACTGCTGATGGCACATACCCTACACCTAACGGAATTAATTTTGCGTTAAATGGTACCTACGCTGCGTTTACCGAATTTATGGGTACACGAAACAGAGCCGTCAATGACCGAAACAATCGAGAAGTTGGATGGTCTCTACTCACCTTTGGCACTGATATTTATACCAATGGGTCTGATGGCGGTAATAAATCACTCAATAATTATAACACCGATCTAAATGCAAGTCAATCTCTTGTTCGAGTAGGCTGGGATGCCCTGTACCTAGGCATAAATTCTGCAAATGTGGTCATGGCCCGAGCACCTGAGGTAATTGAAGATCAGGACGAACTCAACCATATATTGGCCCAGGCAAGTTTTTTGAGGGCATTCTATTACTACTATTTAATCAGGATATATGGACCAGTTCATTATACTGACGAAGAAACGGTAGGAGTTGAAACAGAGGCAAGCCGGACACCGGTAGATCAGATTTATACTGAAATAATTGAGGACCTTGAGTTTGCTGAGCAGAACCTTCCTGAGACACAGAGTGATTTTGGAAGACCTACCTCATGGGCTGCCAAAGCTTTTTTGGCCGATGTATATTTGACAATGGAAGACTACCCACAGGCCGGACAATTTGCCGAAGACGTTATTTTGAATGGGCCACATGAGTTAGTTAGTTCGTACGCAGAGCTCTGGGATTTAGACAACGAAGAAAATAGTGAAGTAATATGGTCTGTTCAGTTCGCGGATAACCCAGCTTTTGATGGTGGTGGCAATCCGGCTCACATGTTTTTTCTCACGGAATATGATAAACTTCCCGGTATGAAGAGAGATATTGCTAATGGCAGGCCCTGGAAGCGCTTTAAACCCACCGAGTATTTGTTAGGCCTCTACGATATGGAGGACGAACGATATGACGGAACTTTTAAGACAGTTTGGTTTTCTAACAATCCGGCTTCTGCTCCTGACGGTGTTGAGATAGGCGATACAGCCGTATGGTATCCACGCATTGCGTTGACCCAGGCTGAAAAAGATTCCAGACCTTTTGGGGTCAATATTTTCAATCCTGATGAAATTGATGGCAAGAACTTTCCTGCTACAAATAAATGGATTCAGCCAAACCGAGACGATATTCAGCAGCCTGAAGGAGGACGCGATTTTATCGCCTGGCGATTGGCTGAAATCTACCTGATAGCTGCCGAAGCTTTTGCGTTGTCCCCTACACCTGACATGGCCAAGGCTGCCAGGTATCTGAATATAGTGAGAGATAGGGCTTATGGAGATAGCCCCCATCCAGTGGCCACCAGCGTTGACATTGATATTATTTTGGAGGAAAGAGCAAAAGAATTTGCTCAGGAAGGAAAACGCTGGTTTGATTTGGTAAGGACGGGATTGCTTGTTGAGCGCGTGAGGTTGCATAATGCAGAGGGTTCGCCAAACATCCGGGATTTTCATAAATACCGGCCTATACCACTCACTCAAATTGATCGAACATCTAATGATTTTGCCCAAAATGATGGGTATTAGTTAAAATTAATTTGTGTTTCATAATCAAGTCTTTCCATAGTACGGGAAGGCTTGATTTTTTTTATAACCACCTCAAATAGTTATAATTGGGTGACTTAAATTATTGATAGCTACAATGTCGTGAAAACGAATGGGATGAGTATCAAACATATTTTAGGCATTAACATCCTTCCTTTTCTGACCGTCATGATGTGCGCATCAGTGATGCTCCTTTTTGCCTGTTCAGAAACAGAAAATTTTCAAAATGATAGCGAAGAGGTATTATTTCGGCGGGTTGAGCCGGATGTCTCCGGAATCCATTTCAGGAATACCATAGAAGAAAATTATGAATCTTTTGAGAATTTCCCCTACTTCTACAATGGGGGAGGAGTAGCTATAGGGGATATTAACAACGATGGCAGGCAGGACATATTTTTCACCGGCAATACAGTGCCAAATGCCTTATATCTGAATATGGGTAATATGCGGTTTGAAGACATCTCGGAAAAAGCAGGGATAGGGAGTAAAGGGGGCTGGAATAACGGAGTGGCCGTAGTCGATATTAACCATGATGGTTTTCTAGACTTTTATGTCAGCCGTGGAGGATGGCAAGATAGAGACAGTGACAGAACCAATTTGTTATTTGTAAACCAAAAGGATAATACGTTCAGAGAAGAAGCTGGCAAATATGCAATAGCTGATGCGGGTTATTCAGTACAGGCCTCCTTTTTCGATTTTGATAACGACAATGATTTGGATCTCTATGTGATGAATCGGCCTGATGAATTTTATTTGCCACTTTCCCAGATTCTGGAGTCGAAGGAAAAATCACCAGATAAAAATAGGGATAAGTTCTATTTGAATGAGAAAGGGGAGTTTATTGAAATGTCTCGGAAAAAAGGCATCAACAAAAATTTTGGCTATGGGTTAGGCGTGGTGACAGCAGATGTCAATAAAGACGGTTACACAGACATCTATGTTGCCAACGATTTTGCAGAGCATGATTACCTGTATATCAATCAACAAGGGAAAGGATTTCAAGAGCAAATTAAGGAGGCGACCAATCACATTTCACTTTATTCCATGGGAGTTGACATCATGGACATCAACAATGACGGCCTGGAAGATGTCATTGTCATGGAAATGATGCCAGACGATCACATTCGCTCTAAGACGTCAATGCCTTCGATGGATGTTGACGGATTTAACGAATCCGTCAATAGTGGTATGCATTACCAGTACATGCATAATATGCTCCACCTCAATAGGGGAAATACATTTTTCAGTGAAATAAGCCAGCTATCAGGTATTTCAAAAACTGACTGGAGCTGGTCCGGCACCGCGTCAGATCTCGACAACGACGGATACAAAGATCTGGTTATTACCAATGGTTACCGCAGAGATATATTTGACAACGACGTGGGAGGCCGTTTCATCACCTTTTTTCAACAAAACAAATCCGACTATCGGTCTGCCACTGATTTAATAGCCAATAGAGGTCAGGACATCATTGAACTCTATAAACCGGTAAAGACACGGAATTATTTATTTAAGAATTCTGGCGATCTGACATTTGATGATGTTTCTGAGTCCTGGGGATTTAAAGAAACCAGCTTTTCAAACGGAGCTTCCGTAGGTGATCTTGACAATGACGGTGACCTTGACCTGGTGATCAATAACCTGGAAGATGAGCCTTATATTTTTGAGAATACCATCAATGGCAAGAAGAATTACTTGAGAATAGGTTTTAGCGGTACCGGGTTAAACCCGATGGGCATTGGTGCCAAAGTGACTTTAAAGTATAGCGGCCAAATGCAATACCAGGAGCTTAAAATTATCAGGGGGTACCTGTCATCACATGAGCCTTATGTTCATTTTGGTCTGGGTGATGAAAGTCAAATAGATACAGTTACCATAAAGTGGGCAGATGGAAAAATTAATCAACAGCTTAATGTGTCCGTAAATCAGTTGATTGAAATAAAATACAATGACGCGTTCGAAGTTGCTGAACCTAATAGAAAAACGAATACGCTCTTTTCCGATGTTACGGACCAGTCATTTAAGGAAGTATTTTCTCATCAGGAAAACGAATTTGATGATTACGATAAGCAGGAGCTTCTTCCACACAGCTTATCGCGGGCCGGACCAGCTCTTGCTGTGAATGATGTGAATGGCGATGGATTGGATGATTTCTACATAGGTGGTGCCACCGGCCAGTCAGGAGCGTTGTATTTGCAAAAGGATGGGTCTTTTGTCCACCAAAAAATTCCTGCTTTTGAAAAAGATAAACTGCATGAAGATGTTGACGCCATGTTTATTGACGTTAATGGCGATAATGACATGGATTTATATGTGGTAAGTGGGGGAAGTGAATTTCCAATAAGTGACCTCCTTTACCAGGATCGATTATACATAAATTCTGGTGTTGGCAGATTCACCAAAGGTTCACTTCCTGAAATGCTTGTAAGCGGATCTTGTGTAACCGGATCAGATGTAGATTCCGATGGTGATATGGACCTCTTCGTAGGAGGTAAGCTGATCCCGGATAATTACCCCAAATCACCTAATAGCTATTTCTTACTTAATGAAAACGGCAATTTCATCGACCAGTCAGCGGACGCTTTGGGCAATGGTAGAAATTTTGGAATGGTTAATTCGGCAGTTTGGGCTGATTTGGACGGAAATGGAATTGATGAACTAATCGTAGTGGGAGAGTGGATGTCTATTCGAGTTCTCTCGTGGCAGAATAAGAGATTAGTCGATGTCAGCAACAACTACTTTCCTTTTGAAACTGCGGGGTGGTGGAATACCATAAAAGCAGCTGATATCGATCTTGACGGAGATTTGGATTTAATCGCCGGAAACCTGGGAACCAATTATAAGTTCAAGGCCAGTGTTAATAAACCATTTCACCTTTACGCGACTGATTTTGATAGAAACGGTAGTAACGACATTTTCCTGGCCCAGTATTATCAATCGGGTCTGGTGCCAGTCCGTGGTAAGGAATGTTCCTCATCTCAATTACCAATCCTCGAGGATAAATTTCCTACTTACGCCTCTTTTGCTCATGCCGGAATAGAAGATATTCTGGGGCCGGGAATAACATCCGCCGAGCATCGTCAGGTCGTTGAGTTCTCCACTTTGATATTCAAAAATGATTCAGGTGTTTTTCATCCCGTGAAACTCCCTATTGAAGCGCAGTTTTCACCGGTCAATGATATCTTGATGAATGACCTTGATGATGACGGTTTACCAGATCTTGTGTTGGTGGGCAATAACTATGACGTTGAAGTTGAAACAACGAGGTCTGACGCATCGGCGGGTGTTTTTCTAAAAGGCTTAGGAGATCACCATTATCAAAGCATAGGCCCACAAAAAACGGGCTTAAATATTTCGGAGAACGTAAAAAGAGCCAAAACGTTGTTAGTAAGTGGCAAAAAAGCCATCATTTTCGGTATCAATAATGCTAGCTTTAAGCTGATTAAAAAAGTAAACTAACAGGAATCCTGACTGACATCTACAGGTTAAAAATTCTTAATAAATGAAATTAAAATACATATGGCTTTGATAGCGGGTTCCAAATTATTCACTTATTATCAGCCTTTATCCTCTATATTTTCTTTCACTATTATCTCGACAGATATTGTTGAGCTGAGGTTATCATTAATGCCATAGGCGATTGACCGGAATGCTGCATTTACAGCCTTCTCTGATTGAAGGTCAGGATTCTGATTAATCAGAAATTGGATTTTCTCATTTTCGAGATATTCAATATTACGTTTATTGAGATCGAATCCTATAATTTTGATATTTTCTGCCTCCAGTTGATTAATTGCTTCAACTGCAAAAAATGAACGTGAATTAGTGAGGAAAATGCCATTAAGATTGCCCTTTTCATCTATAAATTTTCTTATTTCTTGGGTAAAGTCATCAATATCTTCCAAATTATGGTTCATAGCATATATCTGTGTATCCAAAGATTTACCTATAAAGAATTCTCTGAATCCAAGCTCGCGTTGGTTGTCACTATGAACTTTGGCTCCTGTGGATATATTTACAACCAACAAGTTGCATTGGACTGGAGTAATATGAGACATTAATCTTGCTGCTACCATTCCGGCTTCAACTGGATTCTGACCAATAAAACTGATATCCTGAAATATTTCAGATTTGGTATCAACAAAAATCAAGACCTGATTATTTGTTTTGCAGGAATCAACAATTTCTTTCGTCTTACTTTGATAAAATGGCACAGTAATTAGGGCATCAAACTGAGTTGATTTTATTATTTGCCACTGTTCATTGAAGTTAAGAAGATTAGATAATTGGAATTTGTAATTCCTCAGTTCTAGACTGAGATCATTCAATTGAGCCTCACAGCGACTTAGCCCTTCATCATGTAACTTCCAGTAATCAAACCGGTCAGAGCCTTGTGGTAAGAGAGTGACTATTTTTATAACCTTTTTCGATGCCAGCCTGCTGGCTACTATGTTTTTTTGATAACCCGTTTTTTTTATTATATCCTCAACTATTTTTCTAGTAGTTGCTGAGACCCCTCTTCTATTGTGCAAAACCCTGTCCACTGTGCCAATCGATACTTTAGCCAACCTGGCAATGTTTTTAACCCCTATTTTTCCATTATTCTCCATTTTTGGATCCAAATTTTCTCAAAACATCTATTGGTCTGTAAATTAATGGGTTCAAAACAAAAGATGAAAATTCACACTGCATCTTTTGTGTACGTTAACGTATTCGATATATTTGCTACAACCCAAAAGTAAGCATTATAACTACTAGAGAATAAGCCAAACCTCAAGAGGACTGACCAATTATGAAGCTTACGGAGGACAATGCTAAATTTGATTCTATGAAAACAACTGACCGGTCTTTTATCCATGATGGATTTCTCCTGAGTAATGAAAGTGCCCGCAAGATTTATCATTCAATAGAACGGCTGCCAATTATTGATTACCACTGCCACTTGCCACCTCAGGATATTTTGGAGGATAGACGATTCGTCAATATCACAGAAGCATGGCTAGATGGAGACCACTATAAGTGGCGTGCCATGAGAGCCAATGGGATCGAAGAGCATTTTATTACTGGGAATGCATCGCCTGAAGATAAATTTAGAAAATGGGCAGCTACCGTTCCCAACACATTGCGAAACCCGCTTTACCATTGGACTCATCTTGAATTGAATAGATACTTTGCCATAGATGAGCTGTTATCTAAAGATACGGCCGGGGAGATTTATGAACAGACCACGGATAAGTTAAGCCAACCCGAGATGAGCGTGAGAAACATGCTACGACACATGAGGGTAGAAGTGGTTTGTACAAGTGACGACCCAACCGATTCCTTATCACCTCACAAAGAATTACAAGGTAGTGATTTTGAAATTGGTGTTTTCCCTACATTCAGACCCGACAAGCTCTTCAATATTGAGGATACTTCCTTTTTCACTGCCTATTTGGAGAAGCTCAGGGAAGTAAGTAACATAGACGTAAGGAGTTTTCAATCACTGATTGGAGCACTTGAGCAAAGGATGGATTGGTTCACTTCAATGGGATGTTTTATATCGGACCATGCTTTGTCTTATTTCCATTCGCACGATTTCACCATGTCTGGCATTGAAAGAACATTTGCTTCTGCACTCTCAGGGAAAAGACTTGACCACAGCCATGCGGAGTCCTTTCGATCTGCTCTTCTTTTTGAGCTATGTCGAAGTTACAGCGAGAGAGGTTGGACACAACAATTTCACGTGGGTGCCATCAGAGATAATAATAAGCGAATGCTTAACCTTCTGGGATCCAATTCAGGTTTTGATTCCATGGCAGACCATTCTACAGCAAGCCAAATGGCAACTTTTTTCTCAAGGCTTGATGAGGGTAGTCATTTAGCTAAGACTATTGTCTATAATCTGAATCCTAAGGATAATGCGATGATAGCTACTATGCTGTCAAATTTTAATGATTCAAGTACCCCGGGCAAGATGCAATATGGTGCACCGTGGTGGTTTCTTGACGAGATGAACGGCATCAAAAAACATTTGGACGATGTCTCAAATTATGGATTGCTTTCACATTTTGTAGGCATGTTAACGGATTCGCGTAGTTTTCTTTCCTTTCCTAGGCATGAATATTTTAGAAGAATATTGAGCGATGTATTGGGTAAAGATGTTGAAGCAGGTTACTTGCCATCCAACATTAGTGATTTGCAGAAATTGGCCAGTTCGGTAAGTTATTTCAATGCCAAAAGGTATTTTGTTCTTGATGAGGCAAACGCAATAACTGTATTATGAAAAAAGTAGTAACATTTGGTGAAATAATGATGCGGTTAGCTCCTCCCGGTTTTTTAAGATTCTCACAAACGACCAGTTTCGATGTGATTTATGGCGGAGGTGAATCAAATGTTGCTGTATCTCTTGCTAATTACGGTGTTCCGGTAGATTTTGTTACCCGTATTCCGGATAATGATATTGGACATTGTGCGCTAATGGAAATGCGCAAACGTGGGGTAAATACACAGAATACATTGCTCGGAGGAGACAGATTGGGAATCTATTTTCTCGAAACGGGTGCTGTCAGCCGGGGCAGCAAAGTGGTTTATGATAGGTCGTTTTCTGCTATGAGTGAAATAGAAAAAGGCATGGTTGATTGGGAGAGAATATTTGATAATGCGCAGTGGTTTCATTGGACGGGAATTACTCCGGCAATTTCACAAGGTGCAGCAGATGTTTGCCTCGAGGGATTAAAGGTGGCAGATAAAAAAGGAATAACCATATCAACCGATCTCAATTACCGAAAGAAACTATGGCATTATGGACAGAGTTCTGAAGAAATAATGACTCCGTTGGTGGAATATTGTGACATCATTTTAGGAAATGAAGAGGATGCGGAAAAGCATTTCAATATTCATCCCGAAGGTGTTGATATTACAAAGGGCGATTCGGTTAATGCCAGGGCATTTGAGTCAGTTTGTACCCAAATGATGGAAAAATTTCCTAAAGCAAAGAAAGTCATCACAACCCTTAGAGGTTCTGTGAGTGCTTCACATAATTCCTGGGCAGGTGTTCTGTATGATGGCTCAAAACTTTATGAATCCGTTATCTACCAGATCACTGATATTGTTGATCGTGTGGGTGGTGGAGACTCTTTCATGGGTGGTTTGATCTATGGCTTGATAAATTATGAGAATAATAACCAAAAGGCCTTGGATTTCGCTGTGGCAGCATCCTGTTTGAAACATACCATTAAGGGAGATGCTAACCTTGTGACCACAGACGAGGTCGAAAAATTAATGGGTGGTGACACATCGGGGAGAGTGGCCAGATAGGCAAAAGAATAAAGAACAAGACAAAAGATGAAAGAGTAACATCAATTTAGATGGATTGGCAGGTCTCCAACAATCTCAAGTTTCACACAAAATCAGATTAGAGGAGAATTTCAAGTTGTTGAGAAATCAAATCTTTGTTCTAACAATTTAAAAAAACATGGCAAGATTTACAAGAATAGAGGTGGCCTTAAAGATGCAGGAAACTGGAATTGTCCCCGTTTTTTATCATCATGATGCCGAGATTGCTAAACAAATTTTAAAAGCTTGCTACAATGGAGGGATCAGAGTGTTTGAATTCACTAATAGGGGTGACTATGCTCACCAGGTATTTGATGAGTTAGGTAAGTTTGCTCGTGATGAAGCACCGAAAATGATTCTTGGAGCTGGTTCTGTGGTCGATGCCCCTACCGCTTCTCTCTATATTCAATTGGGATCGAATTTCATAGTTTCACCAGTATTGGTACCGGAAATGGCCAGAGTATGCAATCGCAGAAAAATACTGTGGTCACCCGGATGTGGTTCATTGACAGAAATTTCCGATGCAGAAGAATTGGGATCGGAAATTGTCAAGATATTTCCGGGAAGTCAGGTTGGCGGGTCTGAGTTCGTCAAAGCTGTGAAAGGACCATTCCCGTGGACCAGCATTATGCCGACAGGTGGAGTTTCACCTGATAAAGAGAATTTAAAGACATGGTTTGATGCAGGTGTAGCCTGCGTGGGTATGGGATCAAAATTATTTCCCCAAGAGTATATAAAAAAGGGTGATTTTCAAGCAATAACTGACATCGTCAAAAACACGATGGATAATGTTCGGAAAATAAGAAAACACAGTGTTTAGTTCACTAAACCTAATCAATGCTATTGATATGGCAAACTTAATTTATTATATTTGTGTACGTACACAGTCACTCAATTCAAATATTAAATGATATATATGAAAATGATATATATGAAACCTATACTGGTCTGCGGGATGTTTTTATTGTGTTTGAACTTAGATAGTCGGGCTCAATGGAAAGACCTCATTGAGAAAGATCTAAGTAATTGGACAAAGCTTGGCGGATCCGGTAAGTACTTCCTCGAAGATGGAGTGATTATTGGAGAAGCAGTCCCTAATTCACAGAATACATTTCTTGCAACAAAAGAAAAATTCACCGACTTTGTGTTGGAATTTGACATGTACCATAACAATCAAATGAATTCCGGAGTTCTGATCAGGAGCAATAGTGATCCCGAATACAGAGATGGAGTAGCATTTGGATACCAGGTAGAAATCGATCCTTCAGAAAGGCGATTTAGCGGTGGTTTGTATGATGAACAGCGCCGGATGTGGATGTATCCGATTTCAAGAAATCCTAAAGCCAGATATGCTTTTAAAATGGCGAGTTGGAATAAGTTTCATGTTGAAGCGATTGGTAACACAATTAATACCTGGATAAATGGCATTCACTGCGCACGACTTGTTGACGACCAAACAGCAGAGGGATTTATTGGTCTCCAAGTTCATAGTATTGGGGACAATAAAGAATTGGAGGGAGTTGGAGTGAAATGGAGAAACATCAATATTGTCACATCAGATTTGAGCCAATACACTTGGACAAAAGATCCTGAGGTTCAGGAGATTAACTACTTGGTTAATAAGTTAACAGAATGGGAAGTCCAGCACGGATGGCGTTTGTTGTGGGATGGAAAAACATCCAATGGTTGGAGAGGAGCAAAAATAGATGACTTTCCTGCTGAAGGCTGGACTATCCAAGATGGTATGCTCACGATTGAGGCTTCAGATGGAGGGGAGTCGACAGGACCAGGTGATATTGTGACGCGAGACACCTACAGTAATTTTGAATTAGAAGTTGAATTTAAGATTACCGAGGGAGCCAATAGCGGTATCAAATATTTTGTTGATCCCAATTTGAATAAAGGAGAAGGATCTGCTATTGGCTGTGAATTTCAAATACTTGACGATGATAAACATCCGGACGCCAAAATGGGAGTGAATGGCAACAGGACCGTTGCTTCACTTTACGACTTGATAACCGCTGATAACCTTTCCGTTCCAGGAAGAGGCAAGCAGTTTAAAAAGGGAGATATGTGGAACAATGCCCGGATAGTTTCCAATAATGGAAAAGTTGAGCATTGGCTCAATAATGAAAAAACAGTTGAATATGATCGGAATTCGCAGATGTTCAAGGCATTAGTAGCGTACAGCAAGTATGCACAATGGGAGAATTTTGGACAGCGGCCAGCAGGTCATATCTTACTGCAAGACCACGGCAATCAGGTAAGTTTTAGAAATATTAAAATCAGAGAATTATGAGTAAGGAAACCAGGCGATCATTTGTTAAGAAATCAGCCCTTTCTGCAATGGGATTATCAATGGTATCATCCGCATTGAGTTACAGTAGAATAATCGGTGCTAATGAACGAATTAATGTAGCTATGACCGGGGTAAGAAGCAGAGGTCAAGGACTGATTGGAAGTGTTGCCGGGATTAAGGACACGAATATTGCGGTGATCTGTGATGTGGCTTCTGATATCCTGAACCAAAGAATTGACCAGGTTTCAAAAGCTCAAAAGAGCAAACCCACGGGTGAAAAGGATTTTAGGAAAGTCGTTGAAAATAAAGATATAGATGCCGTTTTCATTTCTTCCCCGGATCATACCCACACCACTTTTGCCATTTGGGCCATGCAAGGAGACAAACATGCTTATGTTGAAAAACCAATGAGCCATAATCCCCGGGAAGGGGAACTTTTAGTTGCAGCCCAAAAGAAATATGGCAAGGTAGTTCAGGTGGGTAATCAACAGCGTTCGGCACCCACTTCAATTCAAGCAGTAAAGGACATTAGCGAAGGGATCATTGGCGATGTGTATTCAGCCAAGTGTTGGTATGCCAATAGCCGTGAAACGATCGGTCGAGGTAAGAAAGTACCGGTTCCCGATTGGCTTGACTGGGACTTGTGGCAGGGACCAGCCCCAAGAAGAGATTATAAGGACAATTATGTCCATTATGACTGGCATTGGTTCTGGCACTGGGGCACGGGTGAAGTCAATAATAACGGGCTTCATGAGCTCGATGTGTGTCGTTGGGCACTGGGTGTAGATTACCCAGTCAAAGTACTCTCATCGGGTGGCAGATTCTTCTTTGATGATGACTGGGAGTTTTATGATACACAGACAGTAACTTACGAATACGAAGAAGATAAATCTATATCCTGGGAAGGCCACAGTTGCAACGGCTTGTTGCAATATGAACGGGGGAGAGGATCTATTATCTACGGCAACAAGGGAAGTATCCTGTTTGACAGGAATGGCTACTTTGCATATGATCCCAAAGGAAAAGTTATCAAGGAAATGAAGGAGGCTGCTCAATCAGAAACCACCGGATTAGTTGGGGCCGGTCCTTTAGTTGCTTACCACATGACGAATTTTTTCGGTGCCATCAAATCAGGTGAAAAATTGAACTCACCAGTTGATGACATAAACAAAAGCAACCTGATGTGCCACCTTGGGAATATTGCACAAAAACTAGATATACCATTGACCATTAATAATCAGAATGGTAAGATTACCGGGAATGATTATGCTATGAAAATGTGGGGTAGGGAATATGAGCCCGGATGGAAACCTTCAATCGACTAAGTCATTCATTCTTGTCATTTCGACGTAGGAAAAATCTTTCTCAAAATGGTATAGAACTATTAAACATGACAAAAATCTCTCCCTTTGGTCGAGATGACACGAATTTATGATTATATCCATTCTCGCGAAGGGGATAAATCATTAGTATGGTCAATAAATAATACTGTTTTGGGAGCATTCGTGTGACCGTAAAAGACGGACCAGATTGGTTTATTGATTCTTTGCCAGGATTAAAATTGGGGTTTTAAATGTTTAAACGTCGAAATATTTACAATTAGATAAATTAAAGAGTTAAACAATTAATTGTTTTTGGTTCAAAACCCGTATTCATCACAGTCTCTGTCGAATTCTATTTCCTTAAATTCCGGGTTGACCTTTACATTGGAGTAGGAATAATTTTCAAATAGCCCCTCGCTATCATAGACCTTCATTACCAGTGGAATAAATCGGGCCTTGTCGACATACAAAATCATGGAGGGGGCATAATCATTGGGTCGTTTAATTATTTCTCCAGGTTTCTCATCATTGAAGTTTTTGAGCGATTCGTTTCGTTCAAGTATCCAGTATTCACTCAACATGTCACGTCTGGCAACTTGCATCACTGTTTCACCTTCTTTCATCTTATAATCATTCACCTGATATGAAGGGTTTTGAAATATGATCTTCCAGACGTCTTGACTGTCCCAGATGGTGTCTTTTTCCACGTACAACATTGTATTTATGACCCCGTCATACTTTTTCACTATGTGGTCAAATACATTAATGACGTGGTCATAGCCTGATTCATAAATTGTGTGATGCTGATTTTCCCGGACCACATTCCCCAAAGGAGACAACTTTAGGTTAAACCAGGGAAAACCATTGGGATTGACCAGCACTTTTTCACCATTAGTGAATAGGACTTCCATACCATCTTTTGGGTACTTCTGCCTGAGATAAACTTTCAGAGGGTTCCTGTTCAATTTTGAAAAAGTGATTTGGGTAATTAATTCTCCCTCAATCCGCTCGGTCTTAGTTATCGTATAGGAAAGAGTTTTTATCTTTCGAGTACTTCTTATGGTTTTGATTAAAATATCAACTGCGGTAGTATCGATGTGCTGAGCAAGAGACCGATAATCAAAGAATAGAAGTAAGAATAGCAGTGGTAAAGTTGATCTGTGCATTGAATTAAAATAGGGAACAGAGCCAAATTTAAGGAGGTAATGATTAAAAGTTAGAATAACGATGATCAACCTTCACACGATGAGCCATTCACTTACTTGTACCAAATAATGACGTGCGTTTGACACATGTAGATTAAGAATTATAGCCCATTGTGGCTGAAATTCATATACATTATTCTTTTTATTGGGGGTAATTTCGAAGTGAGGTGTTTTAAGGATAAATACTCAGTATCAGAGTAAGATGAGAGTATTAGAGTTTCTTTAAAATTAAACTAATTGATAATAGTGAATTAAAACTTTGTATCTTTAACATACTTTACAAACAACACAGTCATGAAAAAATTATATAGTATTCTCGCTCTTTCAGGATTTGCACTTCTTTTATCGTCATGCGAACAAGATTTTACTTCAATTGATGTTACCTACACCAAGGCCACAGCACTCTATGCAGATTTAAATGAATTAAGAAATGTTGCTCTTATAGGAGGAGCTCGCGAAATTGCCAATCCCGGCAAGATTTTCGTGTCTGATGATCTATTACTGATTGGAGAAGAAAAAGTCGGGATTCATATCATGGACAACAGTGACCCCGAAAATCCCACTAATAAATCTTTCATCAACGTGCCAGGAAATAGGGAATTCTTTGTGGACGGCTCAAATGTCTACGTTGAAAGCTATTATGACATGTTGAAAATTGATCTTTCAGCTATCAATGCTCCCAAATTGATAGCTCGGGTTCGAAATGCTTTTGGTGAGGAATTAAAAAATGAACTTGGAGAATCCTTAATTGGCTTTGACTTTGAAGTAGTGACGGAAAGCTTTAATGAGGATGTTAACATTTATAAAGAAGGTCAGCTTATTTATTTCGATGGGCAAAATAGATTGATTCCGGAGTCCGCAGTCCCTGCTTCTTTTGCAGGCAACAACGACTTCATTGGTACGGTTAATCGTATCGTGCGTTACAATGAGCACGTTTATGTTTTGGGGTGGTCAAATTTAACAGTTTTCAAGGATCAGTCTTCGTTCGACTTAGTGGGATCCAATCCTATGGGATGGCAGATGGAGACAGTTTTTCCCTATGAAAACAAACTTTTTATAGGGACTCAGAATTCAATGCAAGTATTTGATATTTCAGACCCTGAAATGCCTCAGCATGTTAGTATATTTGACCACGCCACTTCCTGTGATCCTGTTTATCCTTTGGATGATGTTGCATATGTCACATTAAGAACGGGGGAATTTGCTCGATGTCCTGGAGATATAAATGCGCTATTGGTATTGGATATAACGAATATCCATTCGCCACAACAAAAACAGGAGATCGAGATGAAAAGTCCTTACGGCATGTCCCTGATTGGAACCAGATTATTTGTGGGTGAAGGTGATAATGGCTTGAAAATATTCGATGCCGAGGAGAAAACTAAACTTACTCTTGAGCAATGGGATAAAGAAATTCAAGCCTATGACATAATTCCCCATCCCACGAGGACTGACATAGTTTTGATAGCAGGACCTAATGGACTGAGCCAATACGACATTGAATCACCCAACTCCATGGAGTTGCTCAGTACTGTTCATTTTTAATGAGATGTATTAAGGAATTATGTTTAATAGTCTTAATTTTTTTAGGCTCAAATACTTTATTGGCCCAAGAAACTCCTGTTAATCGCCATGTAATAAGCTATATACGCTATGATGATGGATCTTCATTTATCGGGAATATTGTAAAATCAAATCAAGAAGAAACTGTTCTTATTGTAAATACCGGAGACAGCATCCATTTGGATAATAATAGGATCAGGAGATTAAGAATCATTATAGTAGATAATAATGTGGTATTCAAGCAAAAAGGGAAATTCTTTTATAAGAAAGGAATCTTCGCCTCTTTTGATTCAGGCTATTCTTTTTTTACAGAAACAGAAGACGTATCCATGCAGACAGGCCTGCTGATTGGCTATCGATTGGATGAAAGGACTGCTTTTGGTTTGGGTACGGGTTTTCATGTAAATACTTTTCATGTAAATGCAAAACACGTAAATAGCATATGGGTTGAAAATCAGTTCACTGCAGTCTATGCTTATGGAAGGAGATATTTCGGTGGCGGAAATGTAGCCCCTTTCATCTTTGGTAATTTTGGCTACGGATTTCCCGTTTCTGGGGATTTCATTGACAATCATAGTGGGGGGGTTTATGTTCAACCAGGGGTTGGTCTACATTTTGCTTCAAGAGGAAAATTCCGATTCATCACCTCACTCAGTGGATATATTCAACATACCAAGGGTTCTCAAGACGATAGAGATTTTGTTTTTAATACCCCTATTGAAGTGGACTATTCGATATGGTACAGCCGACTCATGTTAAAGGTGGGAATTGAGCTTAGATGATTCTGTCAATTGCTGGGTCATCTTAAGTTAACATACGGTTTGAGCAAATTTTTTTAGATCAAGAATTAGTTTCAAGAGTACACTTCTGCGAAGAGAGAGAAACAATCCGTACGCCGGATAAGCTCTACATCCTTTATCATCAATTCAAATCCCAATTTTATTCATTGATCCTGACGGTGCGTTTCCTTATACATTCCATGTGAGATCCTTTCATCCTGATGCCACATTCTTTGGGGGTTTCATGGGAGATAATCGCGGGTTTTCAAGCAATCCACCAGCCAGTTCCCGGATACACAAACATGATCAATTCTAATTTTCAAATTCAGATAAATGATAAAGGACACTTTACCAGAGTTTGATTTGGTGATCAAACATTCAGTCTCCAAGACTGGAATCCTGTTAAAATAACCGTTGATGAATTTAAGGAAAAACATTCCGATTTGTATAATAATCTATTTGGAGGGGGCAACGACCAATGAATATCTTACTTAAATACCAGCCCAGACTGTTCTTTTTATCAGGCTTTTTTTGATATTATCATCCTTTTTATTTTCAATATAATTTACATAACAATACACTCATATACTATAGTAATAGTATGTGAACCAGATGGGAAATCCTACCGGATAATTTTCATGTACTGCAACTTACAAGTTAGTAATTGTCGCTAATGTTAATTAAAATCGCATGTAGTAAATTGGTATGTAACGCACCCGTCACTATATGCATAATATGAAAAACAAGAACAACATATTACTTGCCTTTTCAGCTCTATTGATTTGTGCTTTTTCTTTTACTAAGTTACATATACCGGATTGGGAGGAGCCTGACCCAATTGATCCATATATGAATGGAAAGTTTCAACATTCAAAAAATACACTTTGGAAAACAAAAGAAGCATTTCCTGATTTATATTTCGATTCACCAATATGGTTACGGAAGTTCCCTGGTAAGAATGCTTTTTTACTAACACTAAAAAAAGGACAAATTTGGCTGATAGATTATGAAAATGGTAGTGCTATCAGTAAAATGTTGTTAGATATTCAAGATCAGGTTTTTAATTATTCAGATGCAGGTTTTTTTGATGTGGCGTTTCATCCAGATTTTGGCATTCCTGAATCTGAAAATGGATCTTACATTTATGTGTCCTACAACTACAAACCTGAAAATTTGCGCAACCCTGAAAGGTACTCATATCATAGATTGTCTAGATTTACTTTGTCCATGGAACTAGATATAATAGACCCTGGTTCAGAATTAGTGTTAATTCAACACTTTGATAGACATAGATGGCATACCGGAGGAGCACTGTTCTTTGACAAATACGGTTTTCTAAATATGAGTATTGGTGACGAAGGAGGAAACAATGATGAATATGGAAATTCTCAGGTAATAAACAATCGTCTATTTGGAGGGATCCTAAGAATTGATGTTGATTTGGACGAATCGAGAAGCCACGCTATAAGGCGATTTCCCACAACCTCTCCCGACCTTCCCAGTGATTGGCCTGATGATCTGAATCAAAACTATTACATTCCTAATGATAACCCGTGGGTCAGTGAGACCGGAGATTGGTTAGAAGAATTTTTTATTATTGGTCTGAGAAGTCCTTATACTGTTTATTATGACTCAATTAATGATGAGGTATGGGTGGCTGACGTAGGTGAAAGTTCAAGAGAAGAAATAAGTGTGATGGTAAAGGGAGGAAATGGTCAATGGCCTTATATGGAAGGAACAATTGAAGGACCCAAAGAGAAGCCTGATTCCATATTTGGACATGCTACTCCACCAATTTATGAATATGATCGATCAAAAGGTCGGGCAATTATTGGAGGATTTCTGTATAGAGGCGAACTTTTCCCTGAATTAAACGAAAAATTCATTTTTGGAGATTACTCTTCTCAAGATGTATGGGCGTTAGACCCAGTCACAAAGGAAGTTCAAGGTTTAACCAACACATCTTCTTCAGGTGAGGGAGATTTGGGATTCGTGTCTTTCAGTACAGATTCCTTCGGGCAGATTTACCTGGTAAAAATTCAATCTCCTTCAAAAAATGCCGGGCTAATTCTTAAATTACTTCCAGATGAAACTACCGTTTCCGCTCCCCTGAAATTGTCTGAACTTGGAGCCTTTAAAGATTTGGTAAGTTTGGAACCTATTGATGGCTTCATTCCATATGCTCTAAATTCTGAACTTTATTCTGACAATGCAATCAAACAAAGATGGATAGCTATTCCAAATGACGGATCATATGACAGCCCGGCAGAACAAGTTATGTTCAGTAAAGAAGATAACTGGCATTATCCACCTGGAACAGTATTCATAAAGCATTTTGAACTTCCAATTTCTGATCTTGATCCTACGTTAAGAAAGCGTGTTGAAACCAGATTTTTGATAATATCCGAGGATGATAAATCTTACGGATTGACCTACAAATGGAATGAAGATGAAACTGATGCTGAGTTACTTTATTCTTCAGATGAAAAAGCATTTACTATTAGTACAAATGAGAATGCTACGAGAATTCAAAAATGGAAATTTCCAAGTAGAACACAGTGTTTGACTTGTCACAATGCGAATGCAGGAATTGCATTGGGACCAAAATCACATTCGCTAAATAATGAAATTATTTATCCAGGCTTGGAAATCGCAAGAAACCAAATAGAAGCCTGGAATCATCTTAATATTTTTTCTCCTGCTCTAAGTAACGAAGAAATAGGCTCTTTACTCAAATCTGTTTCTTTCGATGATATAAATAGCAATAACGAAACGAAAGTAAGATCCTACATGGATGCAAATTGTTCATTCTGTCACCGACCTGGCGGAGTAGAGGAGGCAAATTTCGATGCTAGATTTGTAATTCCATTAGAAACCCAAAATATTATTAATTCACCCACCATTAGCAGAAATTCTGCACAGGATAATTCAATAATTTTTCCTGGCGATACTTCAACTTCGGAATTGTTCCAAAGAATCCACAAAATCGGTGAGAATCAAATGCCACCTCTTGGTAGAAACTCAGTAGATAAGGAGTTTTTAAGAACCCTAAAAGACTGGATCCTAGAATTGGAAGAAACAACAAGTGGAGAACTAATGGAAGAAACAACAAATGGAGACGTAACAACAAGTGTAGAAGAAACAACAAGTGTAGAAGAAACAACAAATGAGGAACTAATAATTTATCCTAACCCCTCTTCAGATTTTATACAGATTGCTTTTAAGGAAAAATTATCTGACTTTGACCAAGCCCAAATCATTGATTTAAGCGGCTTTATCAAATCTGAAATTGCACTTAGTTCTAAAGATCAGACTTCTAATCAACTAACACTGAACATTTCCAACCTTAAGCAGGCTACATATATTATAAGGTTACTAGGTAAAAAAGGTAACCAATCATTCAGGTTCATTAAAGAGTAATTGCTATGCTAAGAAAACTAATGACATGGTGTCACTCTTGTCTTTAATAGTCTGTAAGAAGATGATAACCCTGTCCCTGAGATTTACTCATAGAGAGTTTTTGCTTTGAAAAATGGAGATGGGATTATAACCGTCATCACCCGCATAGCTCACTTAAGGGCCAATCTCCGGTACGCTACGTAATTGGTAAGGCTGCATTTTTAAGTAAGGCTACCATACAACATGGAAAGAATACATACAGGAATTGACGATCAAATACCTGCACAGCTATACTTTCAGCTCAAAAAAGAAGCGGTTTAATGGATAGATCAATTACTATCGTTGAACGTAAAAAAAGGCTAAGCCTGTCCTAACTATCGGGGTAACATCAGTGTGTTTTTTACGCCCAATATTCGTCTTGAATACTTGCAAATTCAGGGCTTAATTATTTTCTGTTCTACCCCTCCAATTCTTTGATGTTATCCAAAACCACTTCGAAATCAGGATGAAGCTTGAGTGCTTCATCGAATTGCTTTCGAGCTTCTACTTTATCTCCCTGTTCTTTGGCAATTAAACCTTTCAAATTGTATGCTGCAGCTTTCAAAGAAACCTGTTGATTAGATTGATCTTTTTTAGTGAAATTCATTAATATACCTGAAACATCTTCTTTGCCAAGGAGAATATCCGCTGAAGTAGTTGCTTCCGCATAACGGCTCAATTCTAGTTGCATAAATCCAATCTTATAGAGTGTGACTGAAGAATTGTTTTTCAAAAACAAAGACTCGTAGGCCTCAAGGGACTTATTCTTATCACCAATTTGCTCCCAACAAATAGCTTTCAATTCAAGCATCTCGAGGTTATTGGCATTTAGCTTCAAAACTTCAAGGGTGACAATAAGACTAGAAGTGTACTGTCTGTATGTATAATATTCAAATGCTAAAGAATCCATCCAACCAATACCTGTAGGGTCAATCTCGAGCAAATTATAAATAGCCGTTCTTGTCGTAATGGGATCATTATAGAATTTGGCCTTCTTATAAATATTTAATTGTTGTAAATATTCTTGTGAGTTTTTCCCTTGAGAAAAAATTTTGCTTGAAGAAAAACATAAAGCGAGCATAAAACACATTGGTATAATTTTTTTCATTGTTATTATATTAATCAAAAACTGATTTTAGTGTGATTTAAACATAAAGTCGATAAAAATTCAACTTTTTAGAACTCACAATATTAAGCTATATCCTTATGTCTAACTAATCCCAATTTTTCACCAATCTCAATCATCAGAGGAATTGCTTGTTCCTGAGAATTCTTAATGGTTCCTTCCAAAATAGCCTCCCGGACTTCATTCTTAATATCTCCAACAACTCGAGACGGTGGAACCCCGAAAGTTTCCATAATTAATTCCCCTGTTACTACGGGTTGAAAGTTCCGTACCTGGTCTTTTTTTTCAACCTCAATCATTTTTTCTTCTACACGGGCAAAGTTGTTGAGATATTTCTGAACCCTATTGTGATCCTTAGAAGTAATATCTGCCTTACACAATTTCATGAGTTCCTCAACATCTTCACCAGTTTCATACAACAAACGCCGTACTGCTGAATCGGTCACCTCTTCTTTTATCAGTGCAATTGGACGCAAATGCAATCGAACTAATTTTTGGACAAACTTCATATGCTCATTCAATGGTAATTTCATTCGTCTGAAAATTGTGGGCACCATTCTGGCACCTCTGTCCTCATGTCCGTGAAATGTCCATCCAACACGATTATTAAATCTTTTAGTAGCAGGCTTGGCAATATCGTGAAGTATAGCAGCCCAACGCAGCCATAGGTCATTTGAGACTTCTGCAACGTTATCAAGTACTTGTAAGGTATGATAGAAGTTATCTTTATGTCCCTTCCTGTTAATAATTTCTACACCATGTAGATCAACCATTTCTGGAAAAACTTTTTTCAATAATCCACACTGAAAAAGAAGCTTAAATCCATATGATGGAAGAAGAGATTGAATAATCTTATTTAATTCATCAGTGATACGTTCCTGAGAAACAATTTCCATTCTATCAACATGATCCATTATTCCCCCAAAGGTGTCAGAATCAATATCAAATTGAAGTTGAGAAGCAAAACGAATTGCCCTCATCATTCGTAATGGATCATCGGAAAAAGTTATTCCTGCCTCCAATGGAGTTCTAATCATGTGATCCTTCAAATCTTGAACACCATTGAAAGGATCCATCAACTCACCATAATTATGGTCATTCAGGCTAATTGCAAGAGCATTAATTGTGAAATCACGCCGATTTTGGTCATCTTCCAGTGTTCCACGACCAACAACCGGATTTCTTGAGTCACGGTTATAAGATTCCTTTCTCGCTCCGACAAATTCCAGTTCCAATCCCTCGAAAGAAATCATCGAAGTCCCGAATTTTTTGAAAATTACCGGCTCTTTCTTAATATTCAGCACTTTAGAAACGGCCTTTGAAAGTTCAATGCCACTACCTGCACAGACGAAATCAATATCCTTGGAAGGTCTGTCAAGAATTAAATCCCTGACATAACCTCCAATTACATAAGTTTCAAGATTAAGTTGTGAAGCACAGGACCGCACTGTTTTGAATACCGCATTACCTTCAAGGTGCTCACCTAAATTCATTGACTGATTACTTCTTGCGCCGTAAAGTTAAGCCGAATTTCTACTTCTTTAGAGGGTTGAATGCTGGGCACATTGGTATTGATGATACTCCAGAAAACAGGACAGTGAATTTAGTTCAAAATTGAAAACTGAATTTACTAAAATGACAGGAAGAAAGTACACCACGAAATTCAGGACCAAAGTAGTACCGGAGGCTCTCAAGGAGCGGTCAAGTGTTGCTGAACCAGCACAGAAATACGCAGTAGCTCCACCGCAAATCAGCCTGTGGAAAAGGGATTTTTTGGCCAATGCCGATACGCTTTTTGCGAAAAAAGGGAAGAGTAAGCAATCATCCCAAGCTGCTGAAGAAAAGGATCAGCTACTGAAGGCTATTGGTCAACTCAAACCGCTGGGATCTTCGCCAACTATGTGGCAAGTCAAGGTATAAACCTTAGTATGGACGGCAAGGGAAGAGCTATTGACAATGCCTTTATCGAACGATTGTGGAGAAGTGTCAAGTATGAGAAGCCTTACCTGTATCCTCCCGGGGATGGTACAGATTTGTACCTTTCATTAGCCGAATATTTTAACCATTACAACATGGAAAGAAGGTATAGAGGAACTGACGGTCAAATACCCGGACAGCTATACTTTCAGCTCAAAAAAGAAGCGGCTTAATGGATAGATCAATTACTCTTGTTGATCGTAAAAAAGGCTAAACCTGTCCTGACTATTGGGGGACCACCAGTCTCTCAAAATTTCTTGTCAATCGTCTTAGTTTTGTGCTCAAAGAAAAGAGATGTCAAAACCTGGACTCCCCAGAGGTACAAGAGATTTTGGGCCTGAACAAATGTTCAGGAGAAACTTCATCATTGGTAACATCAGGAAGGTGTTTGAGAGGTATGGGTTTCAACCGCTGGAAACCCCGAGTATGGAAAATCTTTCGGTTCTTACCGGCAAATACGGAGAAGAGGGAGACCAGTTACTCTTCAAAGTGTTGAACTCAGGAGATTATCTTAATAAAACTACTGCTGAAGATTATGCTTCGGGGTCTAAGTTACTTACTTCCAAAATCTCCAATAAAGGTTTACGCTATGACTTGACAGTTCCCTTTGCCAGGTATGTAGTCATGCATCAAAATGAAATAACTTTTCCTTTCAAACGCTATCAAATTCAGCCCGTATGGCGAGCCGATAATCCCCAAAAAGGACGATATCGAGAGTTTTTTCAATGTGATGCGGATATCATCGGAACTGATTCCACTTTATCTGATCTGGAAATCGTATGGCTCATTCATGATGTCTACCAATCTCTAGGTTTGGAGGATTTTGGGGTCAAGATGAATAATCGAAGGATTCTCACAGCGATCAGCGAGTTTATTGGCGAACCCGGCAAAGAAGGGCCATTATGTGTTGCCATTGATAAAATTGATAAGATCGGTCAAAAAGCAGTAATTAGTGAGTTGAAAAATACCGGCTTTAGTGACACTTCTTGCAAAACCCTGACAGACATACTTGCGATAAATGGGACCAATCTGGAAAAGGTTGAAAACCTTAACTCTATGATTGGTAACCTTCCAAATGGCGCAAAGGGTATTGAGGATATATCGTTTATTTTAAGTCAGGCTGACAAGAAAAAGGACATTGACCTTAAGCTGGATTTTGATATCACTTTGGCCAGAGGACTTTCCTACTATACCGCGACAATATTCGAAGTGAAGCCTGTTTCAGTAAAAATGGGAAGTATCACCGGTGGAGGGCGGTACGATGATTTAACAGGCATTTTTGGTTTAACGGGAGTCTCTGGGACAGGAATATCTTTTGGGATCGACCGGATTTATGAGGTTATGTCAGAATTGAATTTATTCCCTGAACCGCAAATTTCTTCCACCAGGGTATTGATCACCAATTTTGGTGAAGAAGAATTGAGTTTTTCATTAGAAGTTTTAAATGAACTGCGAATTGCTGGTATCAATTCTGAAATCTATCCGAGCAATGCGAAAATGAAAAAGCAGTTCAATTATGCAAATAAACGGAGCATTCCATACGTTGCAATTATTGGTCCTGACGAGGCAAAAGAAAAGATCATTACGCTCAAGGATATGGAGAGTGGGGTCCAAGACCAATTGAGCTTTAAGGAGGTTTTAGAAAAACTGGTTGTTTAATATCTGTGATAGGAGCATGAGATGGTAAGTGGTAATTCTCTAACTTCGGTCAATTCACCAAAGTGGTAAGAAAAAAACTATATATTGTAATTGTTATTCTCCTGGGTTTAATGCCAAAGGTGTTTGGACAGGAGTTCAGTAAAAACCGCACATTTTCAATTGACTTTGCCAGGGGCTGTGCCCCATTCACTATCAACATTACCCAAATCCTACCACTCGATCCAACGATTAGCAGACAATATACTTACCAGAATGAGCTAATTCCAACTCTCAATACTACGCATACCTATACTGAACCAGGCACATACAATATTGCTCAGATTCTTGGTCAGGATGCTGATAAATTCGACACATTAAGTATCGAAGTATTCGATGCCATTTCCCCCGATTTCAGGATTAATCAATGCTCTGGCAACGGTGTATCAGTCACCCCCTTCGGGGGAAATTACGATTTTTATCGGGTATTCTTCACATCCACCGATACGGAGGATGTAGCTGAAAATAAATCAACCAGCGTTCACCAATATGGTATAGAAGGGCCTCAACAAATCAGAATCCTTGGACTCTTTAATGGTGCTGAGGAAAATTGTGGAGAAATAACTCGCCCGATAAACGCAGTTAATCAACTTGGTTCAGCGACCATTACCGGTTTAAGTATTGCCGCAGTTGGCGATGTTGACGGTGCCATGCTTGTTCGGTTTAGCCTCGGTGCTAATATTGTATATGACCTGGAGATAGCAACTGACGATGATCCTGACTTTCAATTCCTTCAAAGTGTAACCAATAGCAGCAATCTCACCATAAGCGAACTTGATAACCAAAACAGTTCCTTTTGCTTTAGGTTAACAGTAACTGATGCCTGTACCGGAGAATCATTCCTTTCGAACGTTGCCTGTTCGGCCAACCTGACCATTGAAGCAATGAACGGTTTCCATGAAGTCCAGCTCAAGAAACCGCTCCTTTATAATGGCCCGATAGATATTATTAAAGATGGCACATTCCTGCAGACAGTAACTGATCCTTCACAATTCACATTCACAGATTCATTGGTGACTTGTAGTTTGGAAAATTGCTACGTTCTAAACATTAGTCAAGGCACATTTACATTTGCTACAACACAGGTTTGTGCCACGGGAATATCAGTTGCTGAACCTCCTCCTGTAAATGACATCACTGCCACAGTAGATGGAATGAATGTCAACCTCTCCTGGGGTATTGCCGATAATGGATTGGCAGATACAGTTGTAGTGAGAAGGGCAAGAGGGAGACAAGCTTTATCTGAGATCACAAGAGTGGTTTCTGATGAATTCATTGACCAATCTCCAGGAGTTGACCGATCATCAATAACTTATGACATCTTCTATACAGATGTTTGTGGCAATCAGTCAAGCACTGGCAATGCAGCTCAAACTATTTTTCTATCGGCAGAAAACACCACCGGTAATGTCTACAATTTAAGCTGGAATGCTTACACAGGGTGGTTTACAGGAGTAGCCAATTACTTTCTTCAAAAGCTTGATCCCAATGGGAATCTCAGTTCTGAAGAAAAAATTTTAAGTGGTTTTGAAGAACAGGTGGTCCTTACAAACCTAGATAAGGACCCAATTACATTCAGAATCAGGGCAGAATCTTTAGATGTAACACCATTAGCATCATTTTCTAATACCCATACAGTCGAATTCGCTCCAGCTTTATTTATTCCGGGTGCATTTACTCCAAATGGAGATGACGTGAATGATGTACTGGAAGTGGAGGGCACCTTTGTCAGTGCTTTAAAATTGCACATTTACAACAGATGGGGAAAATTACTTTTTTATTCAGAAGACCGTAACAGCGGGTGGGACGGGAAAATAGGTCAAAAGAACGCTCCCAGTGGAACTTACGTTTATTCTCTTGATTTCACGGATGAACAAGGGAAGAAGTTCAGTAAGAGAGGTACTTTTGTATTGATTCGTTAATGACGATTCAGTACAAAATAATCAAATAACCCTTTCCAAAACTCAAAGGCAGTTGGATTTTGGGTATTGTCATTTGAAATTTATGCGTATGTTAGATATGATCAAAATGATGGGTAAGGTCAAGGAGGTTCAGGAGAAGATGAAGGAAGCCCGGGAAAACCTTAAAAGTATAACTGACACTGGAGAATCCGGAGCTGGAATGGTGAAAGCAACGGTTAACGGTAAAAAAGAGGTAATTGCCATTAACGTGGATGAATCGCTGCTTAATAAAGATGATAAAGAAATGATGCAGGATTTAGTAGTCGCAGCCGTGAATAACGCATTAGAAAAAGTGGACCTGAAAGCTAAGGAGGAAATTAAAAAAAGCACTGAAGGAATAATCCCCAATATACCAGGACTGGATCTCAGTAACCTGGGCATGTAAGCCATAAAAGAATGACCAAAGTTTCGGTTGTAATACTCAACTGCAATGGCAAAGGGCACCTTGAGCAATTTTTGCCTACCATAATTAATTTCAGTCCAAATTCGGAAGTTGTTGTAATAGACAATGCTTCAACGGATAACTCAATCGACTTTCTAGAACTACACCATCCCAAAGTCCGCCTAATTGTGCTCGAAACAAATTTGGGTTATGCTGGAGGATACAATGAGGGGCTAAAGTCCATTATTTCCGAATATTGTATATTACTCAACTCTGACATAGAGGTAACCCATAACTGGATAGAACCAGTTATTGATTTGATGGACAGTGACACACAAATTGCAGCCTGTCAACCAAAAATATTATCCTTTAATCATAGAGATCAGTTTGAATATGCAGGTGCGTCTGGAGGTTATATCGACTGGTTAGGCTATCCATTTTGCCGTGGAAGAATTTTCGATACAACCGAAAAAGATGCTGGCCAATACGACGATACTAAGCAAGTTTTTTGGGCTTCCGGAGCAAGTTTTTTTGTTCGCACTTCAGTATTTAAAGAATCAGGAGGTTTTGATGACAGTTTTTTTGCTCACATGGAAGAAATTGATCTTTGTTGGAAGTTGAATAAGAATGGTTATAAAATAATGGTTTGTCCTCACAGTGTAGTTTATCACGTAGGTGGAGGCACACTACCGGTTACCAGCCCAAGAAAGACCTGTCTCAATTTTAAGAACAGTCTACAAATGCTGACGAAAAACTTGTCAATTGGTGCTTTGATTTTGAGGATTCCTTTGAGGTGGATTTTTGATTGGATCGCAATGATGAAATTTCTATCGGAGGGCTCTGCTTTACACAGTTTTGCCGTACTGAAAGCTCATGGCTCATATTTGCAGAGTTTACCCAATGCGATACGGAATAGATCAAAGAATGCCCCGGTAAATCCGGAGTTAATATACAAGAGGCTGTTGCTAATTGACTATTATCTGAAGCGGTGGAAATACTATCACCAATTGAAGGGGATGTAACTTCTACTTCCTTCGGAGTCTCACTACAATCACTCCATTGGCATTTCAGGATGGTGTACAAATATGCTGAACCAATAATGGCACCAAATGCCACTACCATAAAGATGACCAAAGTGAAACAACCAACCAACCGGGAACTCTCCTCCTTTTCTGGCATGTACAATCTATAATGTCCGTCTCCTGGCATAAATCAGCTTTCTATCAGGTGAAATAATATTGTCCTATCGGAATAATATTGTCCCATCAGTTAATCGGCATAATATTCATAAATATCTCAAATACACATAAAGTAACCAAGTCTCATTGGTTAATACCAAAAAAGATGGGTTGTCAACATTCTTTTTTTTTAAATATTGACATCATATTAAGAGATGTAATTATTTCACTTATTGCGGCCTATAGCTCATCAATCCGAAATAATTTCCCTCCGATTGGCTCGAATAGGTATCCCCTTCTCGTTCTGAAATGATCTGCATAATTGAATAGATTTTTTGTCAAACTGACCCAAGCGGGTATAAGTATCTGCAAACGATAAATCCTATTGATCCCCCTTTCCGGGAAGTCTTTTTTTACCTCTCCGATCACTGCTGTCCGATAAAAGAAAAGAAAGCTTGAAAAAGTCCAAAGACGAACCGACCAGCAACAACAGCAACACCCCCAAGGTGATGAGAACCCACTGAGAGATTCTAACGCCTTTAAAGGGGGGGGGTCTTTGATTCTGTAGTGGTCTCCGTATTTCCGAGAGATCAACGCTTAGAGGACATTTATGAGCTCCTTCAAACTTGCTGAGCTGCTGCTCGACCATTGGGGCTACTCTTTCGATTTTCTTCGCTGTGGTATCGAGCTTGTCTAGTTCATCCACTAATATCCAGTGTTGTTAAATTCACCATCTCTGAACTAATTCTCGAAAAGCTTCTGGTATACAGCCCCTCCGCTTTTTGGCACATTATTCCAACCGACGGACAAAACTTCTCCCTTTATATCAGTAATTCTCCCTTTATATCAATAATTTTGTATCCTTAAAAGGAAATTGAAATTATGAAAAGACTTAAATCCAACCTTCTAATCCTCCTAGCTTTTATGGTTGCTTGTGGAATAGAAGAAACAGAACCACAATTAAGCCATGAAGAGGTAGTAGAGGAATTACCGGTGGAAGAACTCACCATCAATCCACCAATAATCATGCATGGTAGAGTGTACTTTAAAGACTATGAGGATTTTGGGAATTTCTTCAGAGAAATTGTTAACAAGGATATTGTTTCTGTAAGGAATCTAAATCTAAGTGCCAATACCAGTAATTTTACCAGAGCCACCGAAAATGGTTTTATCTCGTATGAGTATGCGGAGAATGTGCTAAGTGATGAAGAGCTCATATCCATGAATATTGAAGCTGGTTACTTTGAAGAAGCACCCATTGAAGATCCCTATTTTGCATCGGTATTAAACATAGATAGAGAAATACAAGTTGCAGATACCATACACAAAATAGAAAATGAGTATTCATTTAGCTATGTTGTCTCACAGGCATGAATACCTTGAAACAAGGTATTCATGCCTGTGTTAATCAGGTAAAGTATGAAAAATGATTATATGACCATTAATTATTTCACATCAGCAATCATATTTTTTAGTCTTATCCAAAGCTTCAATGTTTACTCTCAGCAAAACACTGGTCAAGGAAAGAGTAATGATGAAAGGGTGATTGATGCTATAAGTTATTACGCAGGTCAATTGGAGAAAACGAGCGCAAAAGCAACAGCTGGTAAATATTGGTATGCAGGGATTAATGGTGGTTTAGCAATTTTATCTGCCAGGAACAGCTACTCTTCGACGGACAACGGAAGGTTTGTTGATCCGGACTGGATTTCCCTGGGTTATTATTTAAGGTTCTTTGCAGGCAAGGCTTATTACGACCATTATTTTGAAATTGGCATTGAAAACCTGCAACAGGTCGGAGGCTATTCATTTTGGGATGAAAATGTAGGATCGGGTTACTCATATGACTCAAGCCTGCCTTATTCCTATATTTCAGGCAGTTACTTTTATCGATGGCTTAATGGCAAGGTTTTTTACATGAATGTTGGAGGACATCTTGGAGTCGGGATAACTGACCCTCTTGACTTTGGTTCCAGGAGTAGTTCTTCGGTGAAGAATATTGACCCAGTTACTAAAGAATTTAAGCGGATCAATTTTGTCGAAACAAAAAGAGATCCGGTTGTTTTTAATTTTGGTCCCCAGGTAAGGATTGGGTTGAAACTGAATAGAAGATTTGAATTGTTTTTAGAAACTAAACTGATGATTACTCCATACAAAGTCAGGGCTTATGATTTGGAATACCAATATAATGACGAGCCTGTAAAATTCACCTCCAGCCAATCTGGAATAAGGAACCTCAATTTCGGCTTTGGGTTTGCTTACAATTTTGTGAATCGAACAAAACAAAAACGTGAATCCGCCGAACTTGAAAGGCTCAAAAAAAAACAGAAAAAAGTGAATTCTGGAATTTTTGATCTTTTTAAGAACCCTGGATAAAGCTCAAAAGGCAGACTACAACGAAGTCAAAAAAATCATTCGCAATGCCCGGAAGGCAAAAAATCCGGTAGGGGAGGCTCAGGAATGAGCTTATTGGATGATCAGCAAATTTGTGAAAGAGCCCTTCAGCCCGACCTGCCTGTCGTGGCGGCCATCGGGCATAATGTAGATAAGCAATTCCTCTCAAAGATTGCTGACAAATCCTTTTCTACTCCGGCTGCCTTTGGCTCCTTCCTTGAACAAATAGTTCTAAATGACCAGAATAGAAAAAGTCAAATTTGGCAGTTGGAAAATGAGATCACATTGCAAAGAAAGACTTTCAAAAAGGAGCTATCCGACGCGAAGCAAAAGTTCAAAATCAAATTAAAAAGCACTAAACGCAACGCAATTCTAACTACTCTTTCAATAGTTATTATTATACTCACAGCGATTTTGCTTATTTACTTGAGATTTCCAATTCTAGGGTAATTATTTTTTGTTTATGCTAATAAGTCAGAACTGTGGTCAGAAATTAAGAAACGAATTCCCTATTCAACCTACAGGTTTCTTTCTTAATCATGGCAAGTTACCATGGAATTACGACCTGGCAGACGCATCATGGAAATCTATAAGTGACCCATTAACAATACCAAATACTCTGCCGTTTATTAGCATGGGTAAACGGGTAAATTTTAGTGACTTTAATCAATTATCTGATTAAAGTCAAACAACTTTTGATACAGTGCTATCATTTTTGACTAAATAAAATTAAACTCGCATCTAGTTTACTTCTTTCCAAGTCAAGGCTGTTTAAACATTTATGAATAAGTGCATACTCCTTCTTCTATTTGCCGCTTATCAAGCTGTAGGTCAAATTGAAATAATCCACCAAATTGATAGCTCGGCAACTGGTTCGGGGGAATTGGTCAATGCCAGCAAACAAGGGGAATGGCAATACTTCAATACGAATGACCAACTGATTGGTAAAGGCCAGTACATTGACAACTTGGCTAATGGACCCTGGCGTTTTTATAATTCGAATCAATTAGTAATTGAACTTCACTATGACCAAGGAAAATTAACAGGAGAATACAAGCGGTTTGAAAATTCGAGAATAACAATACGAGGTGAGTATGAAAATAGTGTTCAAACAAACCTTTGGCGAGAATATTATTCCAATGGATATTTAAAGTCGGAGGGGGAATATTCACTGAACAAGAAAGAAGGCGAATGGAAATATTATCATTCTAATGGCACACTTGCAGAAATTGCGGATTATCGAAATGATAAAAGAGAAGGACCCAGTTCGGTTTATGATGAGTTTGGATATGCGATTTCTCAAGGTAACTACAGTTCTGGTCAACTAAATGGGGATTGGAGCGAATTCTACGACACAGGGAATACTGCCTTGTCAGGAAAGTACCGCTTTGGTGAAAAGGACAGTATATGGACCGAGTATAATGAATACGGTAGTGTCAAATATGAACAAAGCTATGTTGCTGGTAAGCCCCACGGCGTTTGGACTTATTTCCACAGTAACAATAAACCCGAAAGAATTGAGCATTATAAACTTGGTATAAAATCAGGTAGTTGGAAAGAATACTTCCGAAATGGCACCTTGCAAAGGGAGTTTTATTACAAAAATGATCTGATAGATAGCACTTACCTTGAATACTATAACACCGGCAAGAAGAGTGTTGAAGGTTTTTTCAAATTTGATTTGAAAACTGGCAAATGGCTCAATTTTTATGAAAATGGTGCACTCTATTCCATTGGAGACTATAAGAATAGTCTAAAATCAGGGCTCTGGAAATACTTCACTGAAAGTGGTACTCTTTTGGAAGAAGGAAAATATAGAAATGACATGAAGTACGGGCAATGGGTTTATTACCACCTCAATGGTAAAATCCAATCAGTAGGCAGCTATGTCAATGATAAGGAAGACGGTCTTTGGGGCGAGTTTTATGAAAATGAACAATTGAAGCAAGACGAAAACTGGAATAAAGGAAGGCTAATGGATATAAGTGAATATTTCACCATTAAAGGAGACACATTACCGCGTGGCACATTTGCAAAGGGTAATGGTACAAGGTTGAAATATTACGATGACGGATCAATTGAGGTAGAAGAAAGCTACGTGAATGGGCTTGGACATGGTACCTGGAAATCATACCATGCGAAGGGTATTTTGGCCGCAATCGGAGATTACCAATATTCACAGAAAGATGGGAAATGGATATATTACTACAGCAATGGTAATATTGAGTCGGAAGGAAATTATAGTGCCGGTGAGACTACAGGCGAATGGAAGTATTATAATAGAAAAGGAAAAATCCAAAGAACCACCAATTATTGAATCATCAGCTGGTTTTGCCCATGGATAATTTAATTATAACGTGGTAAATTGAAGTTATGGACCAAAGCGCATTAATCAATAAAAACGGGTATACTTCAAGAGATGCAGCACTGATAGTTAAGAATATATTGTAATAGTTAAGACTTTATCTGACGATATGACCTTGATCAATGGATGATTGAATACAACGAGAGGCGGATACATCAGGGTAAACATTGCTTTGGCAAAACACCGATGCAGACTTTCAGGGACAATATTCATTTAGCCAGAGTGAAAATGCTACCAGCAAAAAAATGACAGCTTTTTTCTTTCAACTCACCCGTACCGCTCTAACAGTGGATTGGAGCTGAATAAGCAAGACAGGCTCCGAAAAAAATACAACCTGACGACAGGAAGTTGGAGATTTTATTTGGATGTCTTGCTTAGTCAGATACAGGCCGCCACATTTGTGACGGTGGAGTGTTGGGAGACAAAAACATCTGACATGTTAATTGTACTTTTCTAAGTGTCAGATAAACCTACTGTCAGATAAAGTAGTGGCCATTACACTTTTAGGAAACCTACCGAACCAACCGTTATTAAAGTCGTGCCTGTGGCACACCTTATAATCCTTACTCTTTTATCCTAACCATTCATCTGTTCTTCAAATGCTTGTTCTACTAATTCGATAATATCATCTAATTCCGAAGCGCAATCTAAATTTACTTCTACATCTCCATTTCCCCATCTGCCTAAACCGCTTACATCTCTACAAAGGTTTTTGGGGTCTTTGATATTTTCAAAATCCATATTTAAGGATAAACGTAATTTTGATTTTTGGGGTACCACATCAACAAAGTTAGTTTGTGCTTTAAATGCTATGTATAACTTTTTAAATTCAACTTTTGCTGTGGCATCAATATTCAGTACTCTTTTTTCAAACAAACGATATAAGTCTAACATTTCATTTTGTAAATGCTCGTATTGTTCTATGGTATATTGAACTGTATCTCTTGTGCTTTCAGGAGTTCTATAAACGTCTAAAACCTCATCACCTAAATAAGGTGATGGCCATACTTTTAATGCTCTATCTCCTAAATCTGTTGCTCTATTATTAATTGCTTGCTCATTCCAAACATCAGCTACTTTTACCGATTTGTTTAAGAATAAAGGACTGTCATTAAAACCGCCTTCAATAGTCTTTTTATTAGTAAATGGTCTATCAGATAGTTCTGAATTATAAGCTGTTAATGATAGGTTGCCTAATGTATGTAAATACTTTTCTTTTACCTCTTTCCAATGCTCGCCTAATTCTTGTTGCCATTCAATTGGTGTGTTTTGGTTTTGTGGTATAATGTGTTCTATGGTGTAGTTTTCAGCATTTACCAATTCTTTACGTTTGAAGTTTTCTAAGGATTCTAAAAGGTAGTTTCTTGGCCTGAAATTATAGACATCTTTTAACTGAATTTCTCTTGTAAATTCTGCATCATCAGGAAATCTTCTATATCCATCCATTAACATAAATGCTGCCTTTACAGATTCTGCATAGGTTTCACTTTTAATATTCTTATAAAGTGTCGCAAATGTTTTGTTTAAACTGTTGGTAGGAATACCACAAATAGCACGTCTAAAAACGTAGTTTTTAGTAAGGTGCAATATCTCTACAAATTCATCAAATGTGATTTGCTCGTTGTTGTAATCGCCATAAACTGCCAATAAGAATGGATATGAAGTATCCATTCGTAATTTGGTGATTTCTTTAAATACAGATTTTAGGGTTTTATCTTCTTCTTTCTGTAAAGCAATTGCAACATAATATTGTGAATACTCATAAAGGCTTTTTACAATATTTTCTGTACCTAACTTATCTTTATGGTTGTTAAAGTACAGTTTAAATGTGTCATAAACCTCTTCAATTTTAGGAATACTATTCAACTTCATTGTTAAATAATCACGCATAAATGAAGGTACAGAGGTGATATTTTCTCCAAAACTTTGTTCCATAGGATACCAATAGGTTTCATATAGGTGTTTTTGGAATGTTGGTTCTTGACCCATTAAAATATAATTCCTGATAAGGTCTGCTTGTGATAGGTTTAAGCCTGTTGAGTTTAGACTCTCGAATATTAACTGTGGCTTGTCTTTTTCTCTCTCTAATGCTACATCAACTACTATTAATTTTTGAAGCCCTTTGTATATTTTATTGATGTTGTTCTTATCAATTTGCTTATAAAAATAATCGTGATTTTCTATGATTCTATTGGAATACTTTGTTGGTAAAGGCTTATTGGTCAATAGGTTTGTAAGCGTTTCTTTATCTCTTCTTGTCAACAGTAATTTGAAGTACAAATCATTATCCTCTTCTTCTGCATTAAATAGATAATAGTTCTTCAGCTTTTTTGCTGTTGTATCTACTTCACAATCTGGATTCTTTTCTATAAATTTTACGATAGCTGCTATCAACAAAGTAATGGTTGTTAAACGCTGTTGCCCATCAATTACCAAGTACTTGTTAATCTCTGCAATGGTGTGAATGTCTGGTTGGAAATAAACGATAGAGCCAATAAAATGACCTTGTTCAGATTGGGATGCTTCTTGAATGTCTTTTAACAATAATTCACATTGTTTGAACTGCCAACTGTAAGTACGCTGGTAAATTGGAATGATAAACTGTTTGGGTTCTTTAATTATGGATAATAGATTTTTTGCTGATGCCTTCATATATAATTTTTATAAAAACCAAACTCCTTTTGAATAGAAGGGTGTTTGAATGGGATGATATTTATTGTAAGGTTTTTCAAAATTTATTTAGTCCAATGATTTGCTAATAATTCGGCTTGTTTTAATACGGTTTCTGTTGCTAATTTTTGAAGGTCTGGAGGGTAGCCAAATTTTCGCAATGCTCTTTTTACCATTACTTTCAGTTTAGCCCTTACACTTTCTTTAATCGTCCAATCTATTGTTGCATTGTTTTTTACAACCTCAGATAAATAGACTGCCAATTTTCTTAAAACATCATTGCCTAATACCTCCTTTGCACTTTCATTTTCTGCAATTGCATAGTAAAATGCCAATTCTTCATTGGTTAAGCCAGTATCCTTATCCTCCTTATCCTTATTTTTAATACTGTTGGCTAACTCAATCAATTCTTCTATTACTTCTGCTGCTGTAATAATTTTGTTTTGATACTTTTTAATAGAATTTTCAAGCATTTCCATTAAGGATTTACTCTGTATTAGATTTGTTTTGGCTCTTGACTTTATTTCGTCATTTAGCAATTTTTTTAATGTTTCTAATGCTAAGTTTTTATGCTCCATATTTTTGATTTCCATTAGGAAATCATCTGAAAGGATTGAAATATCAGGTTTCTTGATCCCCGCCGCATCAAATACATCTATTACACCATCTGAAACCAATGCTTTATCTATTACTTGTCTGATAACTGATTCTATTTCGTCATCTGATTTACCAGAACCTGTAGTATCAAATTTTTGTAGTCTTGATTTTACCGCTTGAAAAAAGCCTATTTCGTCTTTAGCATCTAATGCTTGGTCGTGAGGGATAGCAATTGCAAATACTTTAGACAATGCTGTTACTTCATTTGTAAAACGTTTCTTACCGTCTTCAATACTCAAAATATGCTCTTGTGCTGCTAATATTATTTTAAGTTTGGTCTTGGTATCTGCTGTAAAATACTCTTCATACAACAATCTTTTGTCTTTCACTAAATAAGGAACAGATGAATCCTCTACCAATGAAGTAAAATCGCCTGAATACTCTTGCTTTGGTTTCTCTAAAAACATTTGCGATACAACTTCTAATTTTTCTAACATTAGTTGTACTGCCTGTTCTTGTGCAATAGTTGGGTCTCCCTTTCCTCCACTATCTGAGTAAAATGCCAATGCCTTTTTAAGGTCTGATGCTATCCCTAAATAATCTACTACTAAACCGCCTGGTTTATCTTTATATACCCTGTTTACCCTTGCTATTGCTTGCATTAAGTTATGGCCTTTCATTGGCTTGTCAATGTAAAGGGTATGCATAGAAGGAACATCAAAACCAGTTAACCACATATCACGAACTATGACTAATTTCAATTCGTCTTTTGGGTCTTTCATACGGTCTGCCAATGCTCTACGTTGTTGCTTTGTAGTATGGTGTTTTGTCATTTCCAGACCATCAGAAGAAGATGCAGTCATAATTACTTTTACTGCTCCTTTACCTAAATCATCATTATGCCAATCGGGTCTTAACGTGGTAATTGCTTTATATAATTCGGTAGCAATTCTTCTTGACATAGAAACCACCATTGCCTTACCTTCAAAAACTTCTTGTCGAGCTTCAAAGTGTGTTACTACATCTTGTGCAATACTTTTTACCCTTTTTTCGCTTCCTACCAAGGCTTCTAATTTTGTCCATTTGGCTTTGGCTTTTTGGGTTTCGGTTAATTCAATTTCTCCTAATTCCTCATCTAAATCTTCAACCAGTTTTTTACCTTCTTCTGATAAGGCAATTTTGGCCAATCTACTTTCATAAAATATTCTGACTGTTGCACCATCTTCTACCGCTTGGGCTATATCGTATATATCTACATAATTCCCAAAAACTGCTGATGTATTAACATCTGTATTTTCTATGGGCGTGCCTGTAAAACCTAAATAGGTGGCATTGGGCAAAGCATCACGCATATACTTTGCAAAACCATAGACTACTTTATTACCTGTTACATTGCCATCTGCATCTTTTTCATCTATCGTTTTTGCTTTAAAACCGTATTGCGTTCTGTGGGCTTCATCTGCTACAACAACTATATTTTTACGTTCTGATAGGGTTTCAAATACATTTCCTTCTTCTGGTTGGAACTTTTGTATGGTGGCAAAAACAACTCCGCCTGATGCTACTTTTAGCAATTCTTTTAAGTGCTGACGGTTTTCTGCTTGTACCGGTGTTTGTCTTAATAACTGAGTAGAAGAAGCAAAAGTGTCAAATAACTGGTCGTCTAAATCATTCCTATCGGTAATAACCAATATAGTGGGATTGTTTAGGTTTAATACGATTTTACCTGAATAGAAAACCATAGATAAAGACTTACCAGAACCTTGTGTATGCCAAACTACACCACCTTTGCGGTCTCCATCTCCTACACTTGCCTGAATAGTGCTTGCAACGGCTTTATTTACCGCATAATATTGATGATAGGCTGCTATTTTCTTTACCGTTTCTATGGTGGTAATTCCTGTTTTTAGATCTTCTTTCCTGGATTTTTCAAAAACAATGAAATGACGGATAAGGTCTAAAACCGTGTTTTTATTCAGCATCCCTTTGATAAGGGTTTCCATTTGAGGAATAAGCTGTGATGCTTCATTTTCTCCATCTGCTGTTTTCCAAGACATAAAACGAGTAAAACCTGCCGATAATGAACCTGCTTTGGCTTCTGTACCGTCTGATATTACCAATATGCTATTGTAGGTAAATAATGAAGGAATCGTAGCTTTATAGGTTTGAATTTGCTTGTAAGCTGACCTTATGGTTGCATTTTCATCTACTGCATTTTTTAGCTCTATGACCGCTAAAGGCAAGCCATTTATGAAGAGAATTACATCTGGTCTTTTATTGTTGTTATTTTCAATTACCGTAAACTGATTGACAACTTTAAATTCGTTATTATCGACATTTTCAAAATCTACTAATTTTACAATATCTCCTCTTTGGCTACCCTCTTTTTGATAGGTAACGTTTATGCCCTCTGTGAGCATTTTATGGAATGTTTCATTATCCGTTAATAAATCAGGTGTACCAATACGCGATACTTGTTTTAGTGCGTCTTCTTTAGCATTGTCAGGAATGGTAGGATTAATACGGTCTATTGCTTTTTGAAGTCTTTCTGTAAGAATTACCTGGTCAAAAGATGTTCTTTCCTGTGCATCAGTATCAGGTGCCATATCAGGACCATAGATATGAGAATATCCAAGGTTTTCTAATTCTTCTATTGCATATAATTCAATGTCTTTTTCGGTAATTTTTGTCATCGCTTGTTATTCAATAAACACCCTGTATTGATTCATCTATTAAAACCCTTTTCTCACCACTCATCAGCTTTGGCAATAAAGTGTCGCGGAGTTTTTCAAGGGTATGGATTTGGGATTGATTGGAAAATATTTTTTCATCAATAGGTTTTGCTATTTCTTGAAATTTTTTAATCAATTCAATAGGTGGAATTGTAATCTCTATGTTCTGAAAATCACTTTTACTTATTGAACCAAATACAGTACCTGTTTGATTATATTGTTTTATTTTTTTTGTCAATGATATCATTTTGAAATAGGTGTAGGTGTAAAATGATCTGTCGTTTTTATATCTAAAGGCGGCAACGCCTCTGCCAATACAGCATTTTTCTTTTGCCATATTTTGCTCGCCGACAGGAGCGCGGACGCTAATTAAAATGTCATACTTTTCCGCGAATCTTTTCGGCTGGGTTGTATAAATTCTGTTTGTGGGAAATCGGAAGCTAAAATCAGCATTTCCTTGAAACATGGGTGTCCCGTTTTGATCTTCGTTGTATGATTCTCCGGGTGGAGACTGCCCCATTATGAAGTGAAACTCATCAGGGATTTTTCCAACCTCCCAATCTTCATCAGCTTCGTCAATGAACCATTTGCGGAACAGGGTTTGTGCCATGTCTTCCAGGGTTTTGTTTTGGCGGTGGAGCAGGTCTATTTTGTCGTCAAGGCTGGATAATACTTCGGCTATGACTTTTTGTTCGGGGAGTGGGGGGAGATCTATTTTTAAATTCTCAATACTAGATTTATTTATTGACGAAAATACACTTCCAGAAGAGCTTCTATGGAATTGGTTTTCAGAAAATTGTAATAAATAAAAGAGAAAGTTTGACAGTCCATTTTTCATTCTTAGTCCTGCATTTCCACGACCAATAGAACACTTCTCTTTGGTGAAATTTACTTTACCAACCGGTGCGCGAACACTTAGTAGGATATCTCCAGCTTCTATGATTTTCTTTGGGGAAGAGCAATATACTCTAGAGGTAGTGAATTTGTCGCCAAAATCAACGATGCCTTGATAAAACGGTAACCCTTCACCATTTTCATTATACGTTTCTGATTTTGGGGATTGCCCCATGATTATTTCCGCCACATCCCCCAACCGCATCTCCCGCCAGTCTTTCGGCAGGGTTCGTGTTGACTGATTAGGTGCTGGTTTCGGTGTTTTCATTTGTGCTGTTAAGTTCATCCTGTGTGAACAATACTTTGCCGAATTGGTCAATGTGTCGTTTCAATGGCGGATAATGGGTTAGGTGATAAGCATTGATATCCACTTTATAAGGCAGGTTGCTTTCGTTAAAAAGTGTCCATAACCTATCAATGCCACTTTCGCTGATGCTGCCGTACAGCACCAAATCAATATCAGAGTAGCTTTTGTATGTCGCGGTTGCTCTGGAACCGAAAATGGATACTTTTTCTATAACGAATGGGCATTGGTTGAGAATGGTTTTTAGTGTTTCTAACTGAGATATGCTGAGTCCGTGCTCAAAAGTCTGATTCATCGTTATACTTCTCTGCTAATTTTTCGTAGAGTTCACCGAAACAAACAAGATAAGAGTCTTTTATTTGTTCTATCGCGACTTCAAAATTTTTGAAATTGTAAGTATGGCTCATCTTGTTGCGTGCGTCGATCAGGTTCATCCAATCTTCGCCTCGTTCAATAAACTTTGTGGCGACCGCTTCTTTGATGACGGTTCTGGGAGTGATCAAATCAAACACGATATTTTGACTTTCCAAATAATCTTTTATGGTCTTCCACGCAAGTTCTGTAGTGTATTCAAACCTTTGTATCATGCCCTCCTTACCGAGTTGATCCAATTTGTTTTCATGACTCAAGTCGGCGGCTTCCTGTAACAAGATATAAGCTCTTCTGAAGTTATTAAAGCGATACTTCCAGCGTTGTTTTTCGGTATTCATTTTTCACCACTAGGCGTTGTTGATGGATGAGTTCTCATTCAAAAGATATTTATTTTATTCAAGTTTTCTTGTATCCGCTTATTCAATTTTTTCTCCTCCCGCAACTGCTCTTCAAACTCCGCTTTTAACGCGTTAAACTTTTCCGCAAAGTCGAAGTCGTCTTCCACTTCAGCCAGTCCGACATAACGCCCTGGACTCAGGACATAATCCAATTCTTTTATTTTTTCAATCAATACAGAAGCGCAGAAACCGGGTTGATCCTGATAGCCGCCGTCTTTGCCCCGCCATTGGTGGTAGGTGTCAGAAACTCTGGCAATGTCCTCATCTGAAAACTCGCGGCTACGGCGATTGATCAAGTGCCCCAGATTGCCCGCGTCTATAAAAAGAATTTCGTCATCGCGTTTGCGGTCGCCGTTGTAGCCGTGGCGTTTGTTGGAGACAAACCACAGGCAGGCCGGAATTTGCGTATTCAGGAAAAGTTTTGCCGGCAGGTTGACAATACAATCCACCAGGCCCGCTTCTACCATGTTTTTACGGATAACATCCTCGTTGGCGGTTTTGGAAGTGAGCGAGCCTTTGGAAAGAACAAAACCGGCAACGCCTTCCGGTGACAGGTGATAGACAAAATGCTGTAACCAGGCAAAGTTGGCATTACCGGCGGGCGGTGCGCCGTGTTGCCAGCGGGCATCGCCACGCAAGTGTTCGCCGCTCCAGTCGCTATCGTTAAAGGGCGGGTTGGCGATGACAAAATCGGCTTTTAGGTCTTTGTGGGCATCGTTTAAAAACGAGCCTTCGTTATTCCACTTGATCTGGGAGCTGTCGATACCGCGAATGGCGAGGTTCATTTTTGCCAGCCGCCAGGTGGTTTGGTTGCTCTCCTGGCCGTAGATAGATATAGCGTTAATACGGCCCTGGTGTTGTTCGACAAACTTTTCGGATTGTACAAACATCCCGCCACTGCCACAGCAGGGGTCGAACACGCGGCCCTGGTAAGGCTCCAGCATTTTGACTAACAATTCAACAATGCTGCGCGGCGTATAGAACTGGCCGCCCTGCTTGCCTTCGGCCAGTGCAAATTCACCCAAAAAGTACTCAAACACATGGCCGAGCACATCGGCGCTGCGGGCCTCGGCATCACCCAAGGCAATATTACTAACCAGGTCAATCAGCTCACCCAGGGCGGTTGGGTCGAGGTTTTGCCGAGCGTACACCTTGGGCAGTACGCCCCTGAGTGAGTTATTTTCTTTTTCGATAGCATCCATGGCTGCATCCACAGAGGTGCCAATATCGGGCTGTTTGGCCTCTGCCACCAAGTGCGACCAGCGCGATTCCACGGGTACAAAAAATACGTTTTCGGCTTTGTATTCGTCTTTATCTTCTGCATCGGCCCCAGCGTACTCACTTGAAGGGTCGTCTGCACCGGCTGCTAATTTTGCATAGAGCTCTTCGAAGGCATCGGAAATGTATTTAAGGAATATCAGCCCAAGCACTATGTGTTTGTACTCAGCTGCATCGATGTTTTTGCGCAGTTTATCGGCAGCTTTCCACAGCTGCTTTTCCAGCGGCTCTTCCGTGATTTGCTTTTTTGCCATATTTTTTATAATGGTTAATGGTTAATGTTGTTTTTTGTGGTTTTAATAATGCTGGCAATTAATTCGATGATTTCTTCATTATTAGTACCCTCAAACTGTTGGTTGCTGAGGTAATTGGTTGCGTTAAGTAGTTCGATCCAATACATTGTTTCATTAATTTCTTTTTGTGCGATAGCCATTTTATGAACAAAGTCTTTTTTCGTTTCTGCGTGTTCAGCTTCTCTAACCATTGCACTTGTACCACTTCGTAAAAGTTGTTTGCCTAACACAAACTCTTTTTGATGTTTGCACAAAAATTGACACAGTTTTACTACGCTGATTGCAAAAGCAAAACTTTTATTTTTAACTATATCCTCTTTCATTAACAATTGGTCATTTACCATTGACCATTCCTTTTTTCAGTTCTTTTTCTGCCATTTTCAAAGCTTGTAAAGCCTGTTCTTCATTTGAAACCACCTCTAACACCTGGTCTGTAAGCCAAAGGGTCAATAACTCTTGTGTATCGGCCTTTAGTAACTCTGCCATCTTTAGCACCTGTTCTCGTTTGGCCCTTCGTTCGCCACGTTCAATCTTGCTAAACATAGGTGTGTCAATTTCCAACTGTGCCGAGAGTTGCCTTTGGAGCAATCCCTGACTTTCTCTAAGCTCTTTAATACGATTGCCTAATTTCACGACCTTTTATATTTTGACTTGTCAAATTTTGTCCAAAAATAAGAAGAAAAAAGGAAATAACAAGGAAGGAAAACCGTAAAAGGGCAGACAATTTTTAAACAGAGAAATATGGCCTGTTTAATACAATTGATTCAGGACTTTGAGGAGGTTAAGGAAACCAAGGAATAATTATCCTTGGCATCCTCGACTGCCTTGTTTTCCTCAATAGATAGGTTTAAATAATTATCCTGTTGCTCACGGTGAATAAGGTCAGCTTTTATGAAACTGGTAATGTAACCTTCAGCTGTCTTTGCAGGTATTTTTAGATTTTTGGCAACTTCTAAATACTTCTGACGATTGAAGTGTTTTGGTCATGCGTGGAGGAATTTCTCTTTGCGGTTCATTCGGCTTGGTTTGGTTTCTTCTTGTGGGAGTTCACCAAAGACTTTGCTTGAATGTTTTACCAATACTTTAATCATTGCCTTGCCAAGGAAGCCTGAAAATCTCTTTCTTCAGATACAAGTTTGTTAGACGTATCACCAGTTTCTAATATCCTTAATGCTGAAAAGAGCATACAAAAACGAAAGGCAATTAACCCTAATCTGCGAATGGTAGCCATATAATCCAATCCTTGAAGATTGAGGTATTTACCTTGTATCTCACTAAAGAACTGATTGAATTGTTCTTGTTGGTCTGCTGTCAAATAGAATTGAAATTCCCCATTACATTCATAAAGTAGAAAATAAAGCGGCTGAACAAGCCATTTTCTGCACTTGGTATAAGAGCCGAAACTTGTTTTGGCGTACCTGAAAGGACTGTTGAAAGGCAAGGACTTTCTATATCTACAACTCACGGTCGGTTCTTCGGTAATAGGAAATAGTTTCGTGGTGGAATGCTTTTCTGAAACCATCACTATAATTTCCGTAATCACTTTTAAAGGCATGTGCTAATGTATCTCCTTCGGTTTCAAAAATTATTCCTTTGCCATCACTATCACCTAATAATTGATATGCACCTGTTGAGCTGTTGTTCGCAGGAATAAAGAGCATTTTCTCAGGTGGTCGAGCTGGTTTTTCTACTCCTTCAACTTTTCCTTTGTTGGCGTTGTATTCCGCCATTTCCAATTCAAAGTGTTGCTTGTGTAATTTGGCTTCTTCACGCAATTCCTTATGAATAGGATTTACCAATTGGCGACAATGGACTAAACGTCCTTTTCCTGCGGATGCTTGGGCGGTAATGAATAGAAAGAGATTACTAAATACTTTCTTTCCATCATAAACGCCGTACAACTTCGGGAAACACGCACTAATAGCCACCAAAGAACCTAAGAGTAATATATCTCTTTCTTCATCTGAAGTAGCTACTGCAACCACTTGTTGCAAATATTCGGGAAGCTCAGGATATAAGGATTTTGGGAATGTTGGCATTGCCTCCTTAATCAGTTCTTCTTCCTCGTGTTCTTGAACTGGTGTGGCTTTTTGTTGTTTACTATCATAGCCCTTTGAACTATACTGGTCATTTGATTGTGTTACAATAGAAACGCCTGCTTGTTTAGCAAGAAAGAAAAAGGTTTTGAGCGATACGCCCTGACCTTTAGATTTTAAGCAATTGTCAAATTGCTTGTCGCATTCCTTTGAATTGTAGCCTGCTTTTACTCCATCCCCAGAAGTTTTCTATCCCATTGATATGATTTTCTTTATCAGAAAATAGTTTATTATGATTAATCCTTTTGTGTTTATATCCATCTAAAACCAATCCATCATAAGCTTTCCATTTATCTGTATACACAGTGCTTTTTTTATTCACTAAATCTTTAATTATCGGCATTAATTCCTTTGAACTAGGCACTTAGATAATATTCAAATTTTTTCCCCTTCATTAGATGACGGTTAAAACGGTAGCAATATTCATCGAGATATCCTTGCAGATGCTGTACTGAATGATGAGTGCCCCTGATCCATGCTTTAAGCATCATGATGACTCGATGCATATCAGGAAAGTTTCCTCCTTTTTTACCTGAGGGTATCTGCTAAAGGTTAGGAAAGTCTTCTTGAAAAGGACGGTACCCTTTCCACTCATCAGTTTTGACTATCGCTTTTGGATCAATATGGTCAGCGAAAAAGGGCCTCAGGGATTTATTGCTGCCATCCTTGATCACGCGAGCATATACCCGGCCAATCCCCCTGCCTTCTCGTTCAATAGCTACCACTACAAGCTTCTTATCTCCATTTTGACGGCCTTTAGTGCTTTCTTCCTGTCCGATGACTGTTTCATCTACTTCCACCTTTCCAGGCATAGGAAATTTTTGACTGCTCGCTATGGCTTTCATGACTTTTTCCTTAAAAGCCCAACAGGTTTTCTGTCTCAATGCCAGTTTACGACTTAGTTCAGTAGAAGAAATACCTTGTTTGTTTGTTGCCATAAAATAGACGATGTAGAAAGCTTTAAGAATAGGGAATTTGACTTTGTGAAAAAGGGTTCCGCTTCTCGGAGTTGCCTGATAACCGCATGTAGTACATTGGCGTGTAAGATTGGCCAGATGATCATAACACGATTGCCAGATGATCATAACACGATTGGTCATCGGGAAATTGCTGTTGAAATTCGAAAAGACGAATGCTTTTGTATCTTTTTTCCATTGTTTTAAGTTTTAAACCATACGTAATATAGTGAAAATCAACGATATACATAAATTTATAGCTAATTTATTATGTGCCTGATTCAATAAACGTATTCCTTTCCATACTAAATAGGGTGCGCTTCATCATAGAATGTCTTATTTACATTCTCATTCAACTCTACAAAGGCAGTAGGATTTAATTTTGCCCGAGCCCGGGTGAAGGCACCTTTTGTTACTTTACGGACATTAAAGTCACTTCCTGTTACTTCCTTGTAAAACACATCAAGTTCACGTTGTAATGAACTTCTAACCCCTTTGGTCAATAGCGAATGCCTGAACGATAGTTTGCGCTTACGGGTAAATACCCCTTCCCGGCCGTCCTTTGAACGGCTGCAATATTGTTGATCATCTATTCAATCGTTTATGTTTTCAATGGTATTTCCTCTAAAATCAGGAAGTGTAATACCCCCCCTTTATACCCTTAAATATAACATATAACCGATAAATAATCCTTAACTAAACGACATTGAATAGGAATTACAAAAAGTGAAAAGATCGCAAACTATAAAGAAGTAGTCATCTTTTGATAGTGTCCGTAACCGGGTTGAGTGAGGTGTGTACCTGAATTGTCAATAGAGGAGTCTTTGAGTTGGTATTTCTTTCCTATGATGATGGCTTCCTCACGCTTAAAGTTTTGTGGCAAGGCTTCAAAGAATTGCTTTAACCCTTTGTGCTAATTAATCAGGAGTAAGGCAAAATGTGCATAAGCATGATTATCAGCAAATTAGAGTGACAACAGGCCAATTTATTGAACGGACCTGTGCAACAACATTAAAAGTAATATTAGAATTGACAGTCATCCGGAAGAGGTTCAACGAGTGCTAAATCGTCGGCAAAACCAGATTCCTGCATGTCTCAACTAAAACCATTTTCCACACTTCCTTTCATAGCCTTTCCTCCATGGATTCTGGATCTGGTAAAGGGTTTTCATCCACATGACTGTGGAGTAAAATACGCCTATAGATCAATTCTCCTCCCAAAGAGACAACCAGTAAATGTATATATCTGATAATCATTTAATTACAATTAATTTTATCAAAGTTAGCTTAAAATCAGTAACTGAATTTGTTGGGTTTGTTTCCTTAATTAATGTCTAACTTTGCACCCGTTTTATGAAGCGGGTCACATTTTACACACTGGGGTGTAAGCTAAATTTTTCAGAAACTTCTACCATTTCAAGAATGTTTGAAGAGAGAGGTTATCAGAAAGTGAGTTTCACAGAATCTCCGGATATTTTTGTTATTAATACTTGCTCGGTCACTGACAACGCAAACAAAAAGTGCAGAAAAATTGTCAAGGAGGCCAAATCGATTTCTCCTAACGCTTATGTTGTGATTATTGGCTGTTATGCTCAATTAAAGCCTACTGAGATCGCTGAAATACCAGGAGTGGATGCAGTATTAGGAGCGGCTGAGAAATTTCGTCTTCTCGATTATCTAGATGGATTTGAAAAACCGGCTTGTACTCAAGTTTTTGCATCAGATATTGAAAGCGCAAATACATTCAATCATTCTTATTCAATGAATGACCGTACCAGAACTTTTCTTAAAGTTCAGGATGGTTGCAATTACGGGTGTGCGTTTTGTACAATTCCTTTGGCAAGAGGTAAGAGTCGAAGTGACAGTATAGACAAAATAGCTGCCGTTGCACAAGAGATAGCAAATTCCGATATTAAAGAAGTGGTATTAACTGGCGTCAATATTGGTGATTTTGGTATTGAAAGTGGCAAGAGGAAAGCAAGACTAATTGATCTGGTCAAAGTGCTGGATAAGGTTGAAGGTATTGAGAGATTCAGAATCTCATCGATTGAACCCAATTTGTTGTCACAGCAAATAATTGATTTTGTTGCCAAGTCGGACAGATTCGTACCGCATTTTCACTTGCCTCTGCAGTCAGGTAGCGATAAAATTTTGAGGTTTATGGACCGCCGATACCGGACAGACCTTTATAGTCACAGGATTAATGCAATCAAGAGTTTAATGCCTGATGCCTGTATAGGTGTTGACGTTATTGTTGGATTTCCAGGGGAGTCAGAAAAGGAATTTTTGGAAACTTATGAATACCTAACGGAGTTAGATGTGTCTTATTTGCATGTTTTCACATACTCTGAACGCCCTGACACCAAAGCAATAAGCATGGATGAAGTTGTTCCTTCTGCTGATAGAAGTGAGAGATCTAAAATGTTGAGGAACTTGTCTGGGAAGAAGAAGAGGGATTTTTACCAGAAGAATATTGGGAAAACTGCGAACGTGTTGTTTGAAAATGATGTTCAAGAGGGTGTGATGCATGGATTCACAGAAAATTATATAAGAATAGCTGCAAATTTTAACCCAATAATGATCAATGAGATCAAGCCGGTAATAATGAGAACAATTAATCACAAAGGTTTGATGGAGGTAGAGGAATTGGAACCTGTTTTAGTAGATCATTAATTTAATAATTGAGAGAGGCTCTCAAAAAACATATTTAAATAGAGTATTAGCAATGTCATTTGAACTAAAATTATTCAGGGTAATTCTGCCCGTTAGCGAAATAGAAAGGGCTGCCAAATTTTATTCATCAATTTTTGGAGTGCCTGGCAAGAGAGTAAGCCCTGGTAGGCATTACTTTAATATGGGAGGTGTCATACTTGCTTGTCACGATCCCGAATCAGATGGAGATGACCACGAATTAAGACCAAATCCTGATCATATATACTTATCTGTCAAAGACATCGAAAGTCTTCATGATAAAGTAAATTCCGCAGGTTGTGAGTATATCTCCGAGATAATTGACGCTCCCTGGGGGGAAAAGATCTTCTATTTCAATGATCCTTTCCATAACAAAATTGGCATAGTCAAAAAAGGCACGGAGTTCACTGGGTAGGGGATATAGAGTAAAGAACAAAGACAAAAAGAATAAACTTCTAAATGCCCGGGTCGAAAATATCTTTCCAGCTGATAGATGTTTGGTCTTGTATCTTTAATCTTTGTTCTAAAAATCTATAATCATGTGGAAGGATAAGATAGAGGATGCTCATGAATTAATAAAAGAGGAGATTAGAACTACTCCTCTGGAGTATTCTCCTGCATTTAGCAAGCTTACAGGGGCAGAAGTTTTTCTGAAACTTGAAAATTATCAATTGTCTGGCTCCTTCAAGCTAAGAGGAGTAATAAACAAAACTTTAAGGCTTTCTGAAGAGGAAATCAATTCAGGACTCGTTGCCTGTTCAACTGGGAACCACGGAGCCGCATTTGCTCATTCAGTGGACAAATTTGGATACAATGGACTTTTATTTCTTCCGGAGAACGTCTCTAAAGCTAAGCTGGAAGCCTTAAAACATTATCGGGTTAATATTGATGTTCACGGTAGGGATTGTGTGTTGACCGAGGCCCATGCCAGAAGCTACGCAAAAGAGCATGGACAGGTCTTACTGCACCCCTACAATGATGAAGAAATCGTTTGCGGCCAGGGAACACTGGGTAAAGAAATTGTTGACCAGCTTAATTCTTTACCGGATGCTATAATTGCACCTGTTGGAGGAGGTGGATTAATTGCAGGAGTAGGGGCCTATTTAAAATCCGTAGGTGATGCTAAGGTGATTGGATGTCAACCAGTAAATTCTGCAGTAATGTATGAGTCGTTGAAGGCAGGGAAAATTATGGATTTGGAAAGTTTTGACACTTTATCTGATGCCACTGCTGGTGGCATAGAACAGAATTCTATTACCTTTGAAATGTGCCAAGATTTTGTTGATGAAATTTATTTGATACCAGAAGACCATATTCGGGGTGCTATCAAGTTGTTGGTCGAAAAGCACCAAATGATAGTAGAAGGAGCAGCAGCAATGACATTGGGCACCTTGATAGAAAATGGTGACCTGTTTAAAGGCAAATCTGTGGTGCTTATTCTATCTGGTAAAAAGCTAACTTCTGATCAGTTGATAAGTTGTTTGAATACATAACTGACATAAAAAAAGATCACCCCCTCCCCCTGTTAAGAGAGGCGATCATTTATGAACCCAGCTAATAATTCAAGCTTTTGAATACTGAGATCAAATTGAGAACAACCTGCCTCCTGCCACTTTCAGAGGTGAGGATAGGCAGTTAGACACGGCAATAAAACATTTATTAGAGAAAATTGAGCAGGATCCGGTTAAAATACCACAGCACCCACCATATCCGGACAAATCTTTTGATTATAGCGAGAATTAACTCCAATCTTGTATTAATAAAGTAATAAACATATGGAATGGCTAATTGTAACCGGAATGATCCTCTTTGGGTTGGGATTAATGCTTGTAGAGTTAATATTCATCCCCGGAACCACATTCGTTGGGTTGATTGGGTTTTCCATGTATGGTTATGGTATTTACCAAAGCTTTGAGTCTTTTGGTTCAACAGTTGGTTGGGTAGTGCTGGTATCAACTGGTGTCCTGACAATTGCATTTACTGTTTACAGCCTAAAAACAAATGCCTGGCAGCGTTTTGCTCTGAATAATACCAATGAGGGGAAAGTAAATGATGACCTAATTAATCAATTGGAAATTGGTCAGGAAGGGATTACTGTATCAGCAGTAAAACCAGTTGGTAAGGCAGAATTTAATAATGAGCAACTTGAAGTGAGATCTGAAGGGAATTATATAGAAGAAAATCAACGGGTAAGGGTGATAAAAATTGATAATAAACGCATATTTGTTGCTGCATTAAACACATAATTTCATGGCAGGTATTTCATTGATCTTAATCATTTTCGCTGGTATAGTCGGCTTTTTTGTCTTTCTCTACTTTGTTCCAATCAACCTTTGGATCACTGCTATCTTCAGTGGTGTCAAAGTTGGGCTATTCGAGCTTGTATTTATGCGTATCAGGAAGGTTCCCCCTTCAATCATTGTTAATTCGCTGATTACTGCGACAAAAGCCGGCCTTACGATTACCAAAGATGATGAGACAAAGAGACGGCTCAATACACAAGAGCTTGAAACTCACTATTTAGCTGGCGGCAACGTACCTCAGGTAATTAGGGCTTTAATATCTGCAGACAAGGCGAATATCAACCTGACCTTCAAACAATCTACGGCAATTGATTTAGCTGGTAGGGATGTGTTTGAGGCAGTTCAGATATCGGTAAATCCTAAAGTAATTAATACACCATCTGTTGCTGCTGTGGCCGCAGACGGAATTCAGTTAATATCCAAAGCTCGTGTAACTATCAGGGCAAACATTCAGCAGTTGGTTGGTGGTGCTGGAGAAGAGACTATCTTAGCCAGGGTTGGTGAAGGCATCGTTACTTCTGTTGGATCTTCTCCAACGCACAAGGAAGTACTTGAAAATCCGGATAAGATTTCAAAACTAGTGCTTCAAAGAGGCTTAGATGCCGGTACGGCATTTGAAATATTATCAATTGACATTGCTGATATTGATGTTGGAGCAAATATTGGAGCAAAGCTGCAAACAGACCAGGCCTCAGCTGACCTTAAAGTTGCCGAGGCTAAAGCAGAGGAAAGAAGAGCCATGGCTGTGGCTCATGAACAGGAGATGGTTGCTAAGGCACAGGAAGCAAGGGCTAAAGTTATTGAAGCTGAGGCTGAAATACCCAAAGCAATGGCTGACGCTTTCAAAACTGGAAATCTAGGTATTATGGATTATTACAAGATGCAGAATATTCAGTCTGACACTGACATGAGAGAGTCCATTGCTGGTGGTAAAAAGAAGGGTGGTGCGAGTGCCGCCAAAAAGGAGTAACAGGCTACGTAACTTCATAAAGGGGGCCTTGCTCAAATATTGGGTAGAGCCCTTTTTTTATTCCGATCTGAGAAAACGGATTGGATTGCGCAGTAATTACAGATTGATATCCGACTGTAATTATAACAATAAACATAAGCCCCACTGAAGTAATAGCATACGACTGCCAGAGCATATTAATATGATGTGAAAAGTTTTCCAGCCAAAGAGTCCCCAGGTAATATGCAAGGTTTCCTCCAAGTATGAAGGCTACTGCTGTGAGCCCAAGAAATTGTTTGCTCACTCAACCAGGAATATTTAGAACTGACCCACCCAGAACCTTTCGAATACTAACTTCCCTTTTTCTTTTTTCGAGAAGAAAGGATGTTAAACCATACAATCGAAGAACCTGAAAAATAATTCAAAGAATGAAGGATCGGTCAGGGTTATTGTTTGGTCGAATTTATTGTCACCATCAGATAATTTACTATGTAACTCAAAACCCGGAAACCTGCAGTTATTTGTAGAAAGTCTTGATGCATCTCTTCCAAAAGAGCAACCCGGGTGTCATAGGTTGATTGCGAACCATTAGTTTAAAATGAGTTGTTAACATGACCTTGAGGTGTAATTATGCAACAAGGATACGGTCGGCCGCGGCGATAAGTAACTCGATTGTAGTTAATCATCTAAACAAAGTACTGAACTGTAAGAAAGTTGTAGCTTATGGAGTATGCTTTCTTAGGAATCTGATTCCAGACGCAGGATTTTCTGATAGACCTTCAAACATAGCCATGCATCAGTTGCAGCATATATCTGCTGGGGTTCTGTTAGTACTGGGTTTTCCCAATTGGATGTTTGTTGATTTTTTGAGATTCGACCTTTTAGAAAAATACCTGACAAATTCTTAGCCCCAATATTACTCATGCCCATTTTAGTCGCCTCAGCATTCAGATCCACGAATCCTTGCGGTTCAAAATGACAGTTTTTTTTGAGACCTTTTAGGTCATCATGAAGAGCGATACCAATTTTAAGAACCTCTTCATTTTCAAATAAGGTAACTAGCGAGTCCGTCAAACCAGTAGCTAATATTCTGATAAGAAAGCATTTATTATCAGTCGACAATTGAATTAATGAGGTAGGATGATATTCCCCTTTTTTAAACGAGGGTCGGGTTTCCGTATCGAAGCCAATAATTGGATACTTTGAAAGCTCGTCAATTGCTGACTTAAGGGAGTCTTCTTCGGTGATTATGACGATTTCTCCTTCGAACTGAAGAAGAGGGAGTAATTTGATTTCCTCTTTACTAACGGACAACTGCATATCAGGCAACCTGGAGCTGTTGATTTTCCTCTTTAATCATCCGGATTTTCCAACCCATATATCCGAATAGTAAGGTCATGAAGGGGCCAATAATATTAAAGAAACAGTAAGGGGCGTAAGTGAAGGTACTAACTCCAAGAACGGAAGCCTGGGTGGCACCACAGGTGTTCCACGGAATAAGAACCGAAGTCACTGTTCCTGTGTCCTCCAGTGTACGGCTTAGATTTTCTGGCATTAAACCTCGTTTTCTATACATGTCAGCATACATCCTGCCGGGAACTACAATTGCCAGATACTGGTCAGATGCAGTAATGTTAAAAAACACACAGCTACCAGTTGTGGCGGCGATTAGAGAACCTGTGCTGTTCACCATGCTAATCACCCATGTTGCAATTCGCTTCAATAGCCCTGCAGATTCCATTACACCACCAAAAATCATTGCCGTTACGATGAGCCAAATCGTATTCAACATGCCAGCCATACCTCCGGTTGACAATAAATCGTTCACCGATTGGCTGGAAGTTTCAACGGATAAGCTTCCATACATAGCCGTCATAATTGTGGCAAATTCAGCAGAGAAGGGAAAATTAAAAGTGTCATTGGGAGTATAAATCTGCTGTCCTAATCTTTCCACAAGACTTCCCTGAAAAACGAATGCAAACACAGCACCTAACAAAGTTCCTATCAGGAGTGCCGGAGCTGCCGGGACCTTTTTGGCTATCATTACTATGACAGCTACAGGCACTAAAAACAGCCATCCAGAAATGTAAAATGAACCGTCTAAAGCATCCAATACGGGTTGTATATCTTGAGTGGTGCCTGATGCAGAACCAAAAATTCCGATCAATAGAAATATTACGAGAGTTATTCCAATTGATGGTACCGTTGTATAGGACATGTATCGGATATGGGTAAACAAATCTGTTCCTGCCATTGCTGGGGCAAGATTCGTAGTATCTGAAAGAGGACTCATTTTGTCACCAAAATAGGCACCAGATATTATTGCACCCGCAATAATGCCGTCCTCTAACCCTAAGGCTCTTCCAATTCCTAATAGTGCTAACCCTATAGTTGCAACTGTAGACCAGGAACTGCCTGTAGCCAGTGAGACTATTGCACATATAATCACGGTTGCAAAGAGGAAGATTGTCGGATTTAAAATTTGTAAACCATAATATATCATAGTAGGAACGATACCACTTAGCATCCATGTACCTGACAATGACCCAATGAAAAACAGGATAATAATTGCTGGCATTGCAGACCCAATGCTTCTTACAATTCTACCCTGTATGGTTTCCCATTTAACACCCAATTTGCCAGCAACCAATCCTGCTACAGCGGATGCCAGCAATAAAACTATCTGATTTGATCCGTCAAGTGAGTTGGAAGTAAAGATCCAAACATTAATAAAAAGAAGGACAGTAAGAAAAATGATTGGTATAAATGCCTGAGTTAATGTTGGCTCTTTATGGTCTTCGACTGTTAAAAGGTCGCTCATTGTTTATTTTAGATAAAGAAGTTTTACATTCTTTGGGTCAAAATCCGTTGAAGATAGCATATTTTTTAGTCCTCGCTTAACAATAATTGCTACAATCGGTTTGCAACTATATTTCTCATTAGATATTCCATTCTATTTTGAGAGGTGCTCAATTTGATTGGTATGCGATTCAGTTAAACAATTGTATAATGACTAAAGAAGTTCCTGGAAAATCATAAATTTGGCGCAATGTTCAATTTCCATCATCATATCTCCTCTCTTCCCTGGGTGATGCTACCAAGCTTGTAATTCCATTATTTCTTTGACTTATCAGCAGGCTTGAGTGGGTCTCTGGAATGTTACTGAATACTTGTACAGTAACACTTCAACATGTCTGGTAAGTAATTGCCCAATCAAATTAATCAATACAAATCATTAGCAATGCCAATAAAATCACCTTTTTTTCCTCGAACCTCCCAATTGTGCAATAGTATGTATTGGAAGGAATGGGCAGGATATCATGCAGTGAGTTCTTACGAAACACTCCATGATGTGGAATATTTCGCATTTAGATACTCATCTGGTCTTCTAGACATCACACCATTGTTCAAGTACCAGATTTCTGGACCCGATGCAGCTGCGTTCTTATCAAGAGTTATGGTAAGAGACATTAACAAATTAAAAGTTGGCCGTGTTACTTACTGCTGCTGGTGTAATGAGGAAGGTAAAGTGGTTGATGACGGAACAGTGATGAGAAGGGATGAAAATGACTTTTTTGTAACGTCTGCGGACCCTTGTTTTTCGTGGTTCAGCAGGTTTACGAGGGGATACAATGCCGAAGTCTCTGACATATCTGACCAGGTCGCAGGCCTGGCACTTCAAGGACCAACTTCTCGAGATATTATAAAACAAATCTGCAATGCAGACCTGGACAATCTTAATTTCTTTTCAACCACTACAGCCAAGGTTAATGAATTTGAGATTTACATATCCAGGACAGGTTATACTGGAGATTTGGGATATGAACTATGGGTAGAAAACAAGCATGCCCTGGTGCTGTGGGATTTACTTATGGAAAGCGGTAGAAATTATGATATCAGACCCGCGGGCCTTGCAGCCCTGGAGGTTACAAGAGTTGAAGCGGGCTTAATTCTTAAAGATGTCGATTATTATAATGCCCTTCACACTTTAATTGAGGACCGCATGTCCAGCCCATACGAGATTTCCCTTGGCTGGACTGTAAATCTCGAAAGAGAACCATTCAATGGTCAGATGGCATTAAGAGCTGAGAAACAAGCTGGATCCAAATGGGCAATTGTCGGACTGGACATAGATTGGGTTGAAATAGAAGAATTGTACAATAGACATGGATTACCACCAGAAGTTGGAAACACTGCCTGGAGAGATTCAATCCCCATTTATACAGACAGTAGTAAAAACAAACAAATTGGTTATGCAACCAGTGGAACGTGGTCGCCCATTCTTAAAAAGAATATTGCCTTGGCAACTGTTGAAAAAAAATACGATCAATTAGATAGTAAAGTTCAAATAGAAGTGACAGTAGAGCATAAAAGACATACAGTTACTGCCACTGTGAGTAAACATCAATTTTACAATCCAGAACGCAAGACGTCCAATCCTGAAAAGTCATGAGTAAGCAATACGATTCAATAATTATTGGTGGAGGTCATAATGGATTGATTTGCGCCGCCTATTTGGCTAAGGCCCGAAGGAAAGTTTTGGTTCTTGAAAAAAGGCATGTTCTTGGTGGAGCAGCTGTTTCAGAAGAGTTGTATCCCGGATTTACTTTTTCAGTTGCGTCATACGTCGTGAGCCTGTTTCGACCTCATATCATCAGGGAGCTAAACCTTGCAAAACATGGTTATGAAATCATACCGATGGACTGCTCATTCTTACCGCTACCTAATGGTGATTCGTTGGCAAGATGGGCTGACCCTCAAAGATCCAGGCGGGAAATTTCCCGTTTCAGCCAAAAAGACGCCGAAACTTATCCTGAGTTCAGCCGCGTAATGACGCACATGGGCAAACTTGCAAAAGCAGTAATAGATCATCCTGCTCCCGATATAACTTCCATTAACCCAAAAGAGCTTGCCAATATTTTCCGACTAGGGAAAACTTTTAAGGGCCTTGGGCCGGAATTGCTTCATCTTAATACCAAGTTGGTCACAATGAGTGCTTTGGATTTTCTCGATTTGTGGTTTGAATCGGATGTCCTTAAAGCACCAATGTCAGTGAGTGGCATCATTGGCACTTTTCAGGGAGTCAGATCACCAGGAACTGCGTATGTATTGCTGCATCATTATATGGGCCAATTAGATGGAAGTTTCCGTTCCTGGGGTTTCTCAAAAGGAGGAACAGGAGGAGTTAGCTTGGCTTGCGCCAGTGCCGCAAGGTCCTTGGGTACTGAGATTCGTACTGAGACATCCGTTCAGCAAGTGCTGATAAAAAATGGACAAGCCCGAGGCGTTGTTCTTGAGAATGGGGATGAGATTCTTGCCAATTCGGTTGTCTCAAACCTTGACCCAAACCGAACTTACCTCAAAATGGTTGGAGAGGATCAATTAGATGAAGATGTTGTAAAAGAGATCAAAAGATACAAATTGAGAGGAAGTTCGGGGAAAGTTAACCTTGCTCTTGACCGTGTTCCAGAATTTAGTTGTCGACCTGGAGTTGGGGACCATATCAGGGGCGATATTGCCATTGCTCCAAGCATAGACTACCTGGAAAAGGCATTTGATCAAGCCAAATACGGAGAATTCTCTAGCCGGCCCTATATAAATGCGGTTATTCCTTCATTAACAGATCCTTCTGTTGCACCACCCGGCAAGCACATAATTTCATGTTTTGTACAATATGCCCCATATCATATCAAAGAAGGTGCTGAAAACTGGCCTAAGTACCGGGAAGCTTTTGGCGATGCAGTAGTAGACACTATGGCAGAATATATCCCTGGCTTAAAAGATAGAATCTTGTACAGACAAGTGTTGACGCCTTGGGACATTGAGCAAACCATGGGACTAACTGAAGGGAATATCTTCCAGGGTGAATTGAGCCTGGAGCAACTATTATTTCAACGGCCACTTGCTGGATATGCTAAATATAAAACATCTATAGACAAACTGTGGATGTGTGGATCAGGAACGCACCCAGGTGGAGGAATAATGGGAGCTGGGGGTGAATTGTGTGCCAAAACGATGTTAAACGCAAGAGCCATTTAATAGACTAAAGCCATGAACGATAAGTATGATGTAATAGTAATTGGTGGAGGACATAATGGTTTAACGGTAGCTTCAAAACTGGCAAAACGTGGAAAGAAAGTCCTTCTTATAGAGAAAAGGGGCATTTTGGGTGGAATAGCTGCGGGTGAGGAATTTCATCCTGGTTACAGATCCAATGGTTTAGTTCATGACACCAGCAACATAAGAAGGGATGTCGTTAAATATTTGAATTTAACGAATTATGGATTGAAAATCAGCTCTGGGAGACCTAAAACGGCCATCCTTGGAAGTAATGGAGAATGCATCACGGTTTCGGATGATGTCTCCGAAACAAGCTTGGAAATAGCCAAATATTCGGCAAAAGACGCCGAGGCATACAAGGACTACCAGTCGTTCATTGCCGCAATTCGACCATTCATCAATGGCCTAATGAATGAAATGCCTCCTGATCTGATGAAATTGGGCACCAAGGATATTTGGACACTATTGAAGAAAGCCATTGGCCTTAAGAGGCTTGGCAATAAGGTTATGCTGGAATTCTTGAAAGCGGTGCCAATGAGTGTGGCAGATTTCATTAATGAGAAGTTTGAAACAGAATTCATAAAGGCTGGTCTGGTTGCCCCGGCGATCTATCATTCGCATACCGGACCCTGGTCTTCCTATTCTACACTCAATCTTCTACTGTGGGAATGTGCAGCGGTAAGCACGGTAACTGGAGGACCTCAATCATTGATTGCCGCTTTGGAAAAAATTGCTAGAGCATCTGGGGTTGAAATTCAAATAAATAGTGCTGTTGACAAAGTTCTTTTAGGTAATATAAGTCAGGTGACGGGTGTGAAGCTCACGAATGGTGAAACATATAATGCTCCGATAGTCGTATCTTCATGTACGCCTAAAGTCTCATTTTATGATCTTTTGCAACCTAATCAAATAGAATATTCGCTTGAACATGCAATCAAGCATTTCCGGTCTCGTGGGACAGCAGTAAAAGTTAATCTTGCGCTTGACAAAAAACTTGTCCTGAATGGTATAGCTGATATTGAATTTACTCGAACTGGCAACTCCATTGATGAGATGGAGAAATCGTTTGATTTTGTGAAATATAAACAGTTTTCTGATAATCCTATTTTGGATATTCATGTACCAACAGTTGCCAACCCGGAATTGGCACCCGAAGGGCATAGTGTAGCCTCAATATTTGCTCATTTTGCACCGTATGAACTTGAAGGAGGCTGGTCAGAATCTCAAAAAGAAGTATTGGGTAACAATGTCATCCGGTCCTTGGAGAAGTATTCACCCAATGTCTCCAAATCAGTAATTGGAATGGAGGTGTTATCACCCCAAGATCTGGAAGAACGCTATAGTCTGACCAATGGACATGTTTATCATGGAGAGCACACAGTAGATCAGCTACTTACAAGACCGCTTCCTTCTTGCATGAGGTACTCCACCCCAATAGCGGGATTATATCTGTGTGGAGCAGGGTCACATCCCGGTGGTGGAATAACTTGTGCCCCGGGAGCTTTGGCAAGTAAGGCAATTTTGAAGAAATTATAGTTATTAGAAAGTCAGCCATATATTCGGCCAAACAAATATTCTTCAAATGAATTCAAGAATAAAGAACGTCAGTGAGGAAACTGGCTATAGGTTATCTAAAGTCAGAAAAGTATTTGAGGCTTATATATCACCTATCACCGGGTTCAGTAGCTGAGATATTGTGCTTTTTTGTAGCTGAATACGCGAGTGATATGCAGGTAAATGAGGGTGGAGGGGTTGGTAACGGAGAGGATATTGTTGAGGTTTTGGAATTGAAGTTTGATAAAGCACCAGGAATGGTCCAAAATGGTGATATTCAAGATGGAAAAACAATAATGTTGCTCCAATTTGCCCAAATCAATCACCTATTCAGGACTTAATATCAGTCCCAAACAAATTTCCAGTTACCATCTGGTTGTCGTTTCCATACTGTATGGAATATGCCAGTACTTTTCGAGATATTTCCTAATGAAATCAGTAACTGAATAGGTGTATGGTCCATAGGTGTAAGCTAATTCACCTGACTCGGCCAGATCCACAAAATCGAGAACCCATTCTAATGTAACATTGGGATTTGCAGGAGAGCCTTCAAATCTTGCCTTTATGGCAGCTTTTCCCTCTACTACACTATTATTTCTACTTTCCACTCTTCAATGGAGCCATCTTTACCTTGGGGAGCGCATGCAATTACTAATAATATCAGAATGAGATATAGAGGTGTATTTTTCATCAGGTCTAGGTGATACCTCTAATCTCTATAAATTTTGGTTCTGTGATGACATTTCCAGCAGAATATTTACTGTCTTCCAATTTCGCGTAGTGGCATTTACTTTTAATTTACTTTCAAAGAAGTTATTGTTCATTTTAGCCTTACCATAGCCATTAGGGGGAAATAAAAATACAATGTCACCATCCACAACATATTTTTCGGGACTGTAATCGACATCTTTTAAATTTTCGACTTTCTCCTGTTGAGGCTTATCCGATAAAAATGTAATGTAGATGAGCTTAGGATCAACTTCTTCTTCTCCGACGAAGGGATTTCTTGTTAAGACATCCTTAAAGTCTGACGGCGTTCTTACCAATGTTGGGACTTCAAAGCCATATTTTTCCTGGATTTTATTCCGAATCAGGTTTTCTAATTCTCCGGAAGACTTGCCACCACATTCAAAGACAATGTTACCACTTTGAATGTAGATGTTACCACTTTGAATGTAGATTTGGATGTTGTCAAAGCTCAATTCCGCCAAGTGCATTCTAAGGTCTGCCATCTTGACCAATTTCTGACCACTGACATTGATTCCACGAAGTAAGGCTATATAGGTGCTCATTTTAGCTTTCCGTAAACTCCAATCACTTTACTAGCCGCTTTTTCCCAGCTTGTGTTGGCCGCTTCTTTTTGAACTTTCTTCGCATATACTTTCGTCTCTTCTGGATTATTAATTAATCCATCAATGGCATCAGCCATTTTGTACGTTTCCCAACATTCAAATGAAAGTGCCGAGGTTAGTACTTCTAATGCACCTGTCTGTTTAGAGAGAACCACCGGAATGCCTGAGAAGGCAGCTTCCAATGTAACCATACCAAAGGGTTCAGCACTAGCCGGCATTAAAAAAATATCAGTTTTCGCAAAGAGCTTCTTGACTTTCTCAGTTGATAAAAACCCTGGAAAACTAAATTTGTTTTGAAGGTTCAGTTGATTGACTTTATCCTTGATGCCAGACAAAAGGTATCCCTCACCTGCCATCACAAATCGATAGTTTGAATTACGATCGCCCAATGTCTTCGCCACATCAACAAATAGTGAAGGTGCCTTTTGTCTGGCAAGACGTCCCAAAAAGGTAACAGTTTTCAATTTGGAAGAACTAGCTTTCCGGGGTGGTGTTTTAGAAAATTCCTGAGAAAACGAGTTATGAACTATTGTAATTTTCTTTGGTTCTATCAAGTAGTGCTCTACTAATATCTTCCTGGTCAAATTACTGACCGTTATCACATGATCAGCATTTTCAAAACTCTTTTTTTCCAGTTCAAAAATGTCCTGATCGATATTAGGGAATGAACGTTCAAACTCGGTGGAGTGAACATGTAGAATCACTGGTTTGTTAGCTTTTGCACCAGCCGCAAGCGAAGCTGGGTAAGTCATCCAGTCATGGCCGTGGATAACATCGTATTTTTCCACGGAAGCTAATTCAGTAGCCACAATTGCTAAACGAGTGACTTCTTCCGTCAAGTTCTGACCATACCCACCTTCAAACTGATAGGATTCTTTTAAGACCTTAATTTTCTTGGTGATACCAGGTATCTTTTGCTGTTGTAACTGCTTGTAATCAGTATTAGAAAGGTAAGGCATCAACATGCTCCCTATTTCAATGTAAGTGATCTTTTCCCGGTACTCCTGTTCTATTATCTCACCGGTTTTCACTTGAACTTTACTGGCGTCGATTATTTTCCATTTCCCCTTTAAGGGTTTCTTCTTAAATGTGGGTAGGACGAAGCTGACATCTGCATTTTGCTTTGCCAGGCCGTCGAGTAACCCATGTGTGGCAACCCCTAACCCCCCTGAGATTTCGGGAGGATATTCCCATCCAAACATAAGTACTTTCATAACGAACTGAATTTATTACATTTTAGGGTTTCACGCAAAGGTGCTAAGTCGTAAAGCATTGAATTAACTTCTCCTGGTGTGTTGCGCCTTTGTGTGCAATCAATTCTAAATCGCCAAGACAATGTTGGCAAAATCTCTTGAATTTAGGGATGCACCCCCTACTAATCCACCATCTACATCTGGTTGACCAAAAATCTCAACTGCATTGGACGGTTTCACACTTCCACCATATAGAATGGGCACTCCTCCAGCGATTTCACTACCGAATTTTGTGGCTAAATGATCTCTCAGTTCTTTGTGCATTTCTTGTGCTTGACCAGAACTGGCAGTCTTACCGGTACCAATGGCCCAAATGGGTTCATAGGCGATCACCAACTTCTTTATTTCGTCGTTAGACAGGTGAAAAAGTCCGTTGGCCAACTGTTGTTTGACGAAATCTAAGTGGCTTCCTGATTCCCGAATATTTAATGATTCACCGCAGCAAAAAATTGGAATAAGGTCTTGTTCAAATGCTTTGGAAACTTTTTTAGCGAGCAGTTCATCGCTTTCATTAAGATATTCACGGCACTCGCTATGACCTACAATTACATAGTCAACCCCCATGCCCTTCAGCATTGCAGCGGCTACTTCGCCAGTAAAAGCTCCCGAATCCGCTTCATGACAATTTTGTGCGCCTACGGAGATTTGATTTTCGCCAATATCTCTTCTGGTCATACCTAGATATGGATAGGGGGGGCATAATACTACAACAACATCATTTTGTTGTTCACTGGCTAAAATGTTGACTACTTCGGAAGTCAATTTCTTTGCTTCATCCACAGTGGTATTCATTTTCCAATTTCCTGCAACTACTTTTTTCCTCATAATTCTGACTGGGCTGAATGTGAGTTCAAAGAAAACTAAAATGTGGTTTAAAACACGTCTATTTGTTTATTATACACAGAGGAAATCAATTGGTTACTTTTCTTTAGATCTGGGGAGATTCAATGGGATAAATGGGCAATTTTCTTTGGACGATGTTGTTTTGTTGGATTTATCCAGTATTCATAGAGGCACACAATCGAAAAGAATAGCTGATAAAGAGATTTTATATCCAACAGGCTATCGATAACACCAAAAACAGTAACAACCCGGAAGCAGGAATTTAAGCAAAGATGTTATGTGGTATGTCCAGAATGAACACCAGGGTTCTGAGGGTTACCCTGATGAGTCAAAAAAACAGTTGGGGGATTGGATTGATAGCAGTTGCGTTAGTTTTTCGGTTCAGGTAAAACGTGACTGGAGGAAAGTTTGGGGTCAAATGATGAATCGAGTGGGGTAAGGAAACTGTTAAAAAGAATGGGGTTATTACACATGCAAGCTGCTAACAAGCATTAGAGTAGACAATGGGCCGGAATTTATCTCCCACAGATTGAAAACTGGTGTAATCAAAAACAGATTCATCTTGCTTTTATTCAACCAGGCAAGCCAGCACAAAACACCAATATCGAACGGTTCAACAGAATCTTTCGGGAAGCTATTCTTGATGTCTGCTGGTTGGATGACTTGGAGCCATTGCGATTAATTATTGAAAAATGGAGATGGGATTATAACCATCATCACCCGCATAGCTCACATTTAATAGAAGTAGCGAAAGGAAAAATAAGACATAGAAAAACAAAGCCTATTGAAAAAAGTTTCATTTAGAGTGGTCCGGTAATGGGTAAGGCTAAATCCTTCCAAAGGGATGATTCAGCAGGCAGAGTTTAATTTACACTACCTTCAAATTAGGACTATGTGGTTCTTTTTAGATATCTAGAGACTCATCATATCCTTGAATCTTGCTGCCTGACGCCTGCTCACCTCCACTTTCTCGCCGCCTTTTAACTGAACCATCAATCCTCCATTGAACCAGGGTTCAATTGTTTCTACCCAACTTAGATTAATGATGTGTTTTCTTGAAGCTCTGAAAAATGATCTGTCGTCCAACCTCTCGTCCAAAGCATTGAGAGATTTATGAATCATCGGTTTGAAGTTATCGAAGTACACCTTGATATAATTTCCATCAGATTCAAATAATCTAATGTTTGACAATCTAACGAACCAACATTTATCTCCATCCTTCACAAAAACCTGATCGTTTCCAGTCAGTTTAGACTCATCTGATAACCCGTCTGAGTCATGCGCCTCTTCAGCAGCACTGGCAATTTTGTTAATACTCTCCGCCAGTCTCTCCGGCTGAATAGGTTTAAGGAGATAGTCCAGAGCATTGAAATCAAATGCTTTTAATGCGAATTCATCATAAGCGGTGGTAAAAATTACTTTGGGTACCTTATCAAGGCTTTCCAGAAGTTCAAATCCTGTTTTACCTGGCATTTGAATATCCAAGAAAATTAAGTCTGGAAGAAAGGAGTTGATTTTTTCGAAGGCATCATCTGCATCAACAGCTTCTCCAATGATTTCAATCTCATCAAAACTGCTTAGCAGATTGGTTAATTCCTTTCTTGCTAGGCGTTCGTCATCAATAATTAATGTTCTCATTTATCAATAGTTTCATTTAATCTGATTAACATTATCATCAGAATTAGGTACGTATTCTGGTATCCTAATTTCAGTCAAAACGGTATTTTTATCTTCATTGTCAATATAAAAAGTTGCCGAATCCCCATAGATCAACTTGAGTCTTTTTCGAGTATTGTCCAATCCATATCCCATCGTTTTGGTCTTACCATTCAAGTACCTTCCACTATTTCTAATGCGAATAATGAACATCGAGTCAGCAACATCTGTTGAAAGTTCAATCTTACCTCCCTTTTTAAGGTTGGAAACACCATGTTTTATTCCATTTTCCACAAGGGTTTGAATCATCATCGGAGGCACCTTGTACATTTCTGAACTTGGGTGAATTTGGAGGTCAGTTTTCAATCTCTCCTCAAACCGAATTGTCTCAAGTGCAAGATAATCTTTAACAGTCCTAATTTCATCATTAAAATCCACCAACCGCTTTTTGTCTAATGCAAGCGAGTTCCTGAGAATATTAGATAGTTGGGTAATTGCATCCTTTGATTTGACAGGATTTTCATCTACCAGTGCTCTGATACTATTAAGCGCATTAAATATGAAATGCGGGTTCAGTTGAGATTTCAGGTTATTCAATTCAATTTCATTCATGGTTGCCTCATACTGAAGTGACTTTCTATAGCTTTCGAAATAATGAAACATGAAGTAAATCAAAACCCACAAAAAGTAAACAATCATAGAAAAGATTATGAGTGCTACTAAATCCGTGGTCTGTCTCGATGAAATTCCGGTAACAAGAATATAATTGATTGTACTGTTAGTAAAACTTAAGATGGTGGTGGACACAAGGAGCCTCGGCAGGAGCTTATTCCAAGACAGACTGAACCAATCCCTACGTTTAATATGAAGTCGTAAAAGGTGTGTTGAGAACATATAAAAGCCCACCTGGAAAATTTCGCCAATTAATAAGCTCCGGGTAATTGTTCTTGTATAACTAAATGTAACAAGGTTGACAATCCCATAAAGAGACCAACCCCCAATTTGGCATATCCAATATAGTTTTTGCTTATTCAATTTGTTAAAATTACTTTCTCTGAGATTTCTAATATGAGAACCGAAACTTTCCTTTATAACTTACCGAAACTTTCCTTTATAACTTTAGAAGTAATCATTCTGGACAATTTTTGTCTACAAAGACAGAAACGATTTTTATGTAAAAGAAGAAATCCTGTGCAAAAAACCAAAAGATCTGAGATGTTGCCTTAACCAAAAAAAATAAGTAGGATAGTTTCTTTAATTGATCAAAATCTGAAGAAGCTTCTTTAACTACAGGAGTACTAATGCATCAGTTGAATCTTTACAATGCTAAAATCAAAGCCTTTAGAAGTATAAGAAATGTAGAATTTTCCTTTCAAATTAGCCAATTTTCAAATTAACCAATATTTATATCTAAAATTGTAATCCCTTCAGATACGAATCACGCTAAGAAACCGATCTTCGCACAAAATTTATGATTTTCGCACAAAAAGAATGAGAGTGGGGTGAAACACTAAAATAAAAAAGCTTCAAATTTGAAGCTTAATTGATGTTTTTTTAAGTGAGCCGACTGGGGCTCGAACCCAGGACCCTTTCCTTAAAAGGGAAATGCTCTACCAACTGAGCTATCGGCTCTCACTATGTGGAATAATGTAAAAGCTTCGTTTAAGCTTCTGATTTTGTGTGAACAAAACTCATGATTTACTAACTAAATGTATAACAGACACTTAGTCAGTAGTATACCCACCTTAAAAGGGCGTTGCTCTACCAGTTGAGCTAGCCAGTCATTTTTCCAATGTGAACAGGAAAACTTAGTGTTTAATCATTCGTTCTCTTAAATTTGGAAGCGCAAAGTTAGGTGGCCATGAGTAAAATCCAAAACTCCAATTTGGTTTTTAAGACAAGTATGTTCGTCTTGTTATTGACAAGTAGCATTACCGGCTTTGGGTCGGATTCAAAGACGCAATTAAGCAACGCTGACTCTCTTTTTGAAGTAAAAAAATATACGGAGTCATTTGAAGTTTACAGTACGGTTCTTCAGCAAGGAGACTATACCCCTAGTATGCTGTTGAAAATGGCATTCATAAAAGAAGGGTTAGGTGATTTTAGTGGGGCATTGTATTTTCTTAATCAATACTATAATCAAACGTTCAATAAAAAGACATTGGCAAAGATTGAAGAAATAGCCCAAGAAAATCAGCTGGCTGGTTATGAGTTCGATGATTCAGATTTTTTTATTAACATCTATAGCCAATACCAATTACAGGTATTGGGGTTGATTATTGCATGTTCTTTGTTACTTTTTGGATTGATTATTCATCAAAAAAGGAAGACCGGTCGTAGACCATTGGTGCTTGGAATCAGCTATATCTTCACACTAGTTTTGCTTTTTTACCTACTCAATATTGGAATATCCTTGAATAAAGGTATTATCACTGATCCTCAGACTTATCTGATGACGGGACCATCCGGAGGAGCAGATGTCATGGGGATTATTGAAAAGGGACACCGTGTAGATGTCATTGGCACTGAAGGGGTCTGGGTAAAAATTCGTTGGGAAAACCAAGAAGTTTACATTCGTGACAGTAAGATCAGGGCTTTGAGTTAGTCCAACAATTTCGCTTTGATTGAATAGTATTTATATTTAAACAAGCTGGAATGGATTAACAAAAAGATAATGTTATTAATAGTGGGTCTTATGTTAGAATCCAATTTTAAGATTCACGCTACTCCACGTCAGGATTTCAATCCAATTAATTTCTTCGTAGAATTAAATTTGAATCCAAGATGGAATACGCTGGACCATTTGTCAAGGCTTGAGGTAAGATCACCGCGATAGGCATTTGCACTTACTCCAATAGCAATGGGTTATGATTTTTGACCATTAAGTTGTGAGCCACCAAAACAATTAATATTACCGAAACTATTTTTCCCATTAGTCCTGTTAACCTACAAAGAAAGGGCTTAGCTGTTATAATCGGTCAACGATTTACCAGGTAAATACCTCCCAGGATTATGCTAATTCCTATATAGTGCATTAAAAAAAGGGACTCACCATCAAGTACACCCCATCCAATAGCTACCACAGGTATAATGTAAGTTACTGTACTGGTGAAGATAGGAGTCGTTATTTGCACAAGTTTATTGAACATGATTAAAGCAACTGCTGTGCTCATTATTCCTAATAAAACTATGTAAAAAGTTGCTAGCCAAAAATCAGGAACCACATTTATTTTAGCCGAATAACCTGTAAAGAGAAACAAATAAATGAGCGCAAATGGACCTGCTAATAAAACCGAGACAGATGTTATAACTGTGGCTTTTAAATGCCCCATATAGTTTTTAACAATGTTGAGATTTATCCCGTAGAGTATTGTTGCGGCAATAGCATATAAGGCGTAGTAGTTGATTTTATCAAAACTTCCATCTGAACCTGATAGCATTAGCATTATGGACCCAATGAAACCAAGTGCGACTCCGGCTACATGATGCCATTTCATTATGTGTCTGAAGAATATTACACCAAATAGTAGAACCCAAAGTGGGGTTAGCGCATTAAATACTCCAGTTAATGAACTGTCAAGTTTGGTTTGCGCTGCTGCAAAGAGGAAAGCAGGAATAAAAATACTAATCATGCCAATTATGAATAGTATTTTCCAGTCCTTCCTTGAAATCTTGTTTACATTTTTTACAGCAACTGGAGATAGAAAAATAGAAGCTGCAACAATCCTTAAGGCCCCTACTTCTCCTGAGGTTAGTACCAATAGCCCTTTTTTAATTAAGATAAAAGATGTTCCCCAAATTAATGACAGCACTATCATGAGTGACCAAGCCAAAATATCTGGCTTATTAGTATTCTCAATCATTAAGCAGGAATGAGACTGTTGTATTCGAATTGATTTTCAATCTCGGCTAAGATATTTTTGGTATCCTCATAATCGTCACTGGTAACCAATCTTGTCCGATACTGTTTGAAAGCCGGAAGACCCCGGAAGTAATTGGTATAGTGGCGTTTCATCTCATTAATTCCTTTACGTTCTCCTTTCCATTGGACGGAGAATTCAAGATGCTTTAGAGTTACCCTTATGCGTTCCGCCAAATCTGGCGGGGGTAAATGTTCGCCGGTGGCTAAATAGTGTTTAATTTCAGAAAATATCCAAGGATACCCAATTGATGCTCTACCAATCATCATACCATCAACACCAAATTTTTGACGATATTCTAATGCTTTTTCAGGGCTATCAATATCACCATTTCCAAATATTGGAATTTGAATTTCCGGGTGATTTTTTACTTCAGCGATTAAATTCCAGTTCGCTTCGCCTTTATACATTTGCTTTCTGGTGCGACCATGGATGGTTAGTGCCTTGATTCCGACATCTTGAAGTCGTTGAGCAACCTCTACAATTTTGACAGTATCATCATCCCAACCCAATCTTGTTTTTACAGTTACTGGTTTGTCGACCCTTTTTACAATTTCTGCGGTCATTTGTTGCATCTTGGGTAGATTCAGTAATATACCAGCTCCGGCTCCTTTGCAGGCTACCTTCTTCACAGGACACCCATAATTGATATCAACAATTTCCGGACTAGCAGCCTCGGCAATTGCCGCAGCTTCACGCATAGATTCAATCTTATCACCGAATATCTGAATGCCTATAGGTCGCTCATAATCGTAAATGTCCAATTTCTCTACACTCTTGGCTGCGTCACGGATGAGTCCTTCTGAAGAGATAAATTCGGTGTACATCAAATCCACTCCTTGTTCCTTACATGCTGCACGAAATGGAGGATCACTGACATCCTCCATCGGAGCCAGTAAAAGTGGGAAATCACCCAGTTCCATGTCAGCTATTTTGACCAATTTGCAATCCCGGATTTAGCCGTAAATTTATGCCAAATATGGAGAATAACCATTCGGTCACCTCTTCTGAGATCCGCAGCCCGCTGTTGTCTTTTTTCATCATTATAGTCTTTGCATTTGCAGGATTGTTTATTGGCAATTTCATTGGCCTAATCGCTATTCTACCATTTTATGATTTCGATCTGGCACTAACGACTAACTTTATTGCCAATCCTATGGCTGATGACTCAGGGCGATTTCCACTATTAATAGTACAAGGAGTTAGTTCAATATGCTCTTTTATAATTTCCCCATTGTTGTATATCCATTATTACGATAGACAGAACAGCTCGAGTTATACCAGAATGGCAACTCCGCTCTTGCCGTCCATTCTACTAACTATTTTACTCACACAGGCTTTCATGTTTGTGAATACTCCGATTATTGAATGGAATATGGGTATAAAGTTTCCTGACTTTCTGAGTCACTTAGAAACTATTGCCCAGCAACAGGAGCAATACCTTAAAGAGATCACGGAATATGTAACTCATTTCGACAGTATATTTCAACTTCTTTTAGGCCTGCTGGTTATAGCAGTAATTCCAGGAATTGGAGAAGAGCTTTTATTCAGGGGATTAATTCAGGGAAAATTATCGGCAATATTCAAAAATCCACATATAGCGATCTGGGTTGCAGCATTTTTATTTGCTCTTTTTCATTTTCAGTTTTATGGACTGGTTCCCAGAATGCTCTTGGGAGCGTTATTTGGATATCTATATTGGTGGTCTGGTAGTTTGGTCTTGGCTATGGTTGCTCACTTTTTCAATAATGGATTCACATTGGTCATGGTCTATTTGTATCAACAAGATATGATCAACTTTGATATTGATGGCACCTCGGAAATATCTTCCTTGACTATAGTATTTTTCACTTTATTGTTTGGGTCGTTGGTCTGTTATTTCTTTAAGTTTATTAAACACCAGTCCCAACAGGATGGATAACTGACAAAAAGTGTATGATGATAATTCAGAACATCGTGCTTCCATTGTGAAAGCGATTTTAGAAGACAACTACTTAAATCCTGTTTTGATAAACAAGAAAGATGCTAGTTACCAATTGGGTTCATTTGAAGTACATGTAGCACCGGACAATGTGATGAAAGCATTAAAAATAATTCAAGACGATATTGATTTTAAGTAAATACAATAACCTTACCCAGAGAGCAATAACAGCACTGATAGGAACAATGGTTGTCGTTGGGTCCATTTTATGGGGGCCCTGGAGTTATTTTGTAGTATTCTTATTTCTGGCCATTTGTACCCAGATTGAATTTTATAACCTCGTCAAAGCACATGGAATAGTACCGCTAAAATATTTGGGCACTTTTTCGGGGACTCTGATATTTACTCTGACCTTTTTAATTGAACAACAGATACTGGATCAAAACTGGTATTTCGCCATATTTCCACTGGTCTCAATTATTTATTTTATAAAGCTTTATAAGAAAAACGAGACACGTCCATTTACGAACATTGCTTTCACCTTTTTAGGAATAATTTATGTTGCCATTCCCTTTTCGTTAATCAATGTAATTGCCTTTAATGATGGTCCCTACAACTTTGAGCCCATTGTGGGCATGTTATTTCTACTTTGGGCCAGTGATACGGGGGCCTATTTTGCGGGTACTGCATTTGGGAAAACTAAACTTTTTGAACGTGTATCTCCAAAGAAATCGTGGGAAGGGAGTCTGGGAGGAGCGGCATTATCTCTCGGTTTCGCCTATGTCTTCTCAATTTACTTTACGGATATTCTCCTTAGTGAATGGCTAATAATATCCGGGATAATTGTGATAACCGGTACATATGGCGATTTGGTAGAATCTCTGTTTAAACGAACACTAGAAATTAAGGACTCCGGGCAGGTATTAGTTGGGCATGGCGGATTTTTGGACAGATTTGATGGACTACTCCTCTCTGTACCTTTTATACTGATGTTTCTTAAAATTCTTTGATCAGACAAGCATCAAGATTCTTAGCAATAGAAATAAAACTCTTATTAACTTTGCACACCCAACATTTACAACAACATTAACTTCACAATTCATTTCTTATGGGATACATCGAACCCGCTCCAATAAAGGATAAAGAAAATCCATTCGAATCTATGATGTCGCGATTTAATATTGCAGCTGAGATTCTGGGACTTGATGAACAAACATATAACGTATTAAAGTCGCCAGTCAAACAAGTCATTGTCTCTCTTCCCATCACACTGGATAGTGGTAAAGTTGAAGTTTTTGAAGGCTATAGAGTCATACACTCCAACATTCTCGGACCATCAAAAGGTGGTATAAGATATGATATACATGTCAATATAGATGAAGTTAAAGCACTTGCTGCCTGGATGACCTGGAAATGTGCAGTGGTTGATATCCCCTATGGTGGAGCCAAAGGCGGCATTAAGTGTAATCCTCGCGAAATGAGCCGTGGAGAGGTGGAAAGATTAACTCGGGCTTATACGCAATCCATGCACCACATTTTGGGACCTGATACTGATATTCCAGCTCCGGATATGGGCACAGGGCCTCAAGAAATGGCCTGGTTAATGGATGAGTATTCAAGATCTAAAGGAATGACAGTAAATGCTGTAGTCACAGGTAAACCCCTGGTATTGGGAGGATCTTTGGGAAGGACTGAAGCAACAGGACGTGGCGTAATGATTTCCGCACTGTCAGCCATGGAGAAGCTCAGAATTAATCCATTCCAGGCGTGTTGCGCTATTCAAGGATTTGGGAACGTCGGATTTTGGGCTGCGTCGCTCTTGGAAGAAAGAGGAGTCACCATTGTTGCCGTGAGTGATATTTCCGGTGCTTATTACAATGACAAGGGAATCGATATAAAAGATGCAATCGAGTACCGAACAGAAAATAATGGCACCTTAAAAGGTTATAAAGGAGCGGAAAGGATTGAGGGCGGTGAGTTGTTGTTGCTGGAAGTTGATGTATTGGTTCCAGCAGCTTTGGAAGATGTTATAACAAGTCATAACGCCGAGAAAATTAAAGCTAAACTAATTGTGGAAGGTGCTAATGGACCAACATCTGCAAAAGCCGATAAAGTCTTAGGGAATAAAGGAATCATGGCAGTACCAGACATTCTTGCCAATGCGGGTGGTGTAACTGTCTCCTATTTCGAATGGGTACAAAATAGATTGGGCTATAAATGGACAGGAGAAAGGGTTAATAGGAGAAGTGATAGAATTATGAAAGATGCTTTTAACAATGTGTATGAGATGGCCCAAAAGCATGATGTGTCGTTAAGAATTGCGGCTTATATAGTAGCAATTGATAAAGTTGCCAGAACCTATAAATATCGAGGAGGTTTTTAGAGCATGGGTATTCATAAGGAGGGTAGAAAAATACTGATCGGATTAACTCTGATTTTGGTAATACTGGGCATGGCCATTGATTACGTTTTTAAAGATCAGATAGTGACTAATGGTACAATTGCGTCAAGTCTGGTTTTGTTTTTACTGGTCTTGCAGTTCTTTAGAAATCCCAGGATAATCTCGGTTCAGAATGAAAGCCATGTATTGGCACCAGCCGACGGCAAGGTAGTAGTCATCGAAGAAGTAAGTGAAGATGAGTATTTCAAATCGAAAAAGACTCAAGTTTCAATTTTCATGTCCCCCATTAATATTCATGTAAACAGAAACCCTGTTTCAGGCTTGGTTAGTTATTTCAAATATCACCCCGGGAAATACATGGTTGCATGGCATCCCAAAAGCAGTACTGAAAATGAGCGGACCACAGTGGTTGTGAGAATGAAAAACGACCTGGAAGTAATGTTCAGACAGATTGCCGGAGCCGTTGCTCGCAGAATAAAATTCTATGTCAATGAGGGAGATTCTGTGGAGCAGGGAAATGAATTTGGCTTTATAAAATTTGGGTCAAGAGTGGATGTTCTTTTGCCGAGCGAATTTGAAATTAAAGTCCAAATCGGAGACAGAACAAAGGCTGGCAAGACGGTTATTGCCGAAATAGCAGATTAAAAAAACTGGCTCTTTTTGTCAAGTTTCAAGTCCTGAAGTATTGAAGACCGTACACGTATCTCTATTAAAAAACTCTGGTATCTTCCAAAGGGCACCCAATTGAAATTAAGAACCCAGCAATGTAGATCCCTACTGGCACCCAATCTTGTTGTTGTGAATTCATTATTCTTCACATCATAGCCTGACGAGAATGTAATTTTTGTCTTTTCTGTTATGCTCAAATCCCCACTGAATCTCAGTGTCTGTGTTATGGTTGCTTCATCAAAACCTCGCTTTCTGTAGTTCATATTGTAGCCCACATTCAGGTTCCAGGGAACACTCCAGTCTACATACTCATTGGGGTTGTTGTTGATATATTCCAGCTCTTCTTCGGTGCCATAATCACTTTCCCTCAATTCAGGATCGGTACCATTGTTGTTAGTGTTATTATTGCCACTATTGCCATCACCCTTCAGACTTTTGGGATTTAATCTGACGTCTGCTGAAATTGAACCGCTGGATAGTTGTCCAATTCCCTGGCCACGGTTCCAGGTAAACTCATCAATCTGACGTTGGAATATCCTGGTACCACGGCTCGTTTGCACTGCACTATCCAAGATGTACACATAAGGATCGATTGACCCCGTTGCGCTGAGGGATAAAAGGCCATTGAAGAGACTCGTTCTGGTAGATAATCGGATGTTACTCAACTTGAAAGAGTCGGCAAGAAAATTGTAGCCAGTCATAATAGACAAATTGTCCAGTAGCTTTATTTTTTTGGTGCTTTCGGCACTGTCACTTTTTGTCCGGACCTTCATTTCGATATTGTTCTGCAGGGAGAAGCCCAAACTTGCTGCAGCATTTCGTGAAGGGCTTCCAAATGCAAAGCCCTCATATTTGGAAAGAAACCTCGTTGTACTGTCCTCATTTATCTGAACTTCCTGAAAATTACCCTCTGTGAAGTCGGGTGTGTAACCAAAACTTACGCTTGGTGTCATAACATGACGAATGGCCTGAATTTTTTTACCATTTATGGGGTAAAATCCATAAAGTCTAGTGGACATGCTGGCACTTGTACTATAGGACCCGGCTCGTGAAAATTTTCGAAGGGTATCAATCCTTACAGATTGAGTTTCTTCTTCCCAGGTATATTTAAGTTCCCTCGGGTACCACAATTCAGTATAGTTAATGGAGGGGCTCACAGTAAAGTATTTAAGAACTGAAAACGAAGTTGAAATCGGTATAGTGTGACGGCCTCCTATTTTTGCTCGGTCTATGAGCGTACTAAAATTTTCAGGAGAGAATGGCACTACACTATCATCTTGCTCACTTCGATTTGAGACAGGAAATCCGGCCCTTGGTGCAGCTGCATTAGACAACTCATTTCTAAAATTGAAATTATGAGATAAGTTGATTTTTTGGAATACATTTTTTCCAGTACTGCCCTTTTTTGTAAACGGATAAAGTCTGTTGACATTGAAAGCGAACTCAGGTAAGGTGAGCCTTACTTCCTTGTTTTGTACGTTTTGATTGTGCCGCATGCTTGCAGTCATATTGAAAGGTGTACCTGGAAATGTTTTTGAATAAGTAACATTGGAGCTAAACTGTGCTGTTTGGTTCACTCTAATATCACTATTGGTGCGATTTGAATTAAAGGACGAAGTACCAGCGTTAACGGAAGCAGATACACGACTATTTCTTCCTTTAGAATTTGGAGAATGATTCCATCTCACCCAAAAATCCTTTGAAGTCAGGGAGTCTTCTTCCGAACCCGATTTGAATTGATTGTAGGTAACATTGACCCCGCCATTATATTCATATCTTTTTTTGTACTGACTATTAAGTTGTAATCCAAAACCACCTTTTGAATAAATGTCACCACTTGCCTCTAAATCTACATAGTCATTAAGAGCAAAATAATAACCACCATTTCGTAAGAAAAAGCCCCTCCTCCGCTCTTCTCCGTATGCCGGGAAAATGACACCGGAGGCCTTCTTTTTGGGCTCCGGAAACATGCCAAAGAAAAACCCCAGTGGGGTAGGAATATCTCGAAAATACAGATTGAACGGTCCTGTAATTACTTTATTTCCAGGGACAACTTTTAGTTTGGTAGAAGAAATATGAAAATGAGGGTCGCCCAAATTACAAGTAGTATACTTTGCTCCTCTGATAAACATTTCATTGTGCTCATTCTTCTTGACTTTATTGCCATGCATATAAGCTTCTCCTTGTTGGGTTACAATGCCATTCATGACGGCCTTTGTCGTGACAAAATTGTAGGTCATGTCCTGGGCTTCATAGGATTCAGCACCTTGTGTAAATACGGGTACACCAATTTTATTACCTGCAGAATCTGTTGTATAAGTAGCTTTTAGAAGGTCAGTTGCCCAGTCAATATCAATGCGGTCAGCTTCTAATGTAATGTTTCCATAAACGATTTTGGATTTGCCATATAGGTATACTTGCTGGTTGACAACGTCGAAGAAAATGGAGTCTTTAGCAGAGTAAAAAATAGTAGTTTCTATACTACTGTTTGGCGTTGGAATGGCAAGAGAATCTACCAGTAAGGCAGCATCAGCAATGTTAATTGAATCAGGTATCAGTTGGAGTAGGCTGTCTATTTCTTGTGTAAGAGGGCTGAAATCGCGTAGGTATGGGATGTCCAACGAATCTAACTTGATGAGTGACTCCAAAATCACTCTAACGGAGTCATTTTTTAAAATAGCTTGGGGGTAGTTTACAAAAGTGGTATCATTATTGTCCTGTCCACTAGCCATACCGGTGACAAAAAATGTCATTAGCTGTATAACAGCATATTTCATTTTGATCACCAGATATTTCTATTTTTATGAAAAATTCCCAATTTTAGTGGCAAAATTATCCCCATTACCTCAAACAACTGTAATGCCGTGAAAAATATTATAGTTGCTTCAAGCACCATCATAATCCTCATTTTAGGGTCATTTGGCACTATTCATAATAGGGATTACAAGATAAATAAAATCGTGATCGATGCAGGTCACGGGGGTAAAGATCCAGGTACTCATGGCCAAGTATCAGAGGAGAAAGATGTGGCACTCGATATTGCACTTCAACTCGGTGGAATAATAAAGAAGTTCATGCCAGATGTTGATGTTATTTATACGAGGGATGATGACACTTACCCAGACCTATATGCAAGGGCAGAATTGGCCAATAAAGAAGGGGCTGATGTATTTATTTCTGTTCATGCCAATTGGGTATCTAATCCGAAGATAAGTGGAACTGAAACTTATGTTATGGGATCACATGTCTCGGAAGATAATTTGAAGGTCGCTATGAGAGAAAACTCAGTAATTAAACTTGAAGAAAATGCTGATGAAAATTATGATGGGTTTGACCCTAGTTCACCAGAATCATATATACTTTTTTCACTTGTCCAGAATGCTTATATAAATAATAGCCTGATATTAGCTGAGAATGTTGAAAAGCAGTTCAAAGAAAGAGTGGGAAGAAGAAGTAGAGGGGTAAAAAGAGCTGGATTTATTGTGTTATGGCGAACCTCTATGCCTAGTATCTTGGTCGAAACAGGCTATCTTAGCAACGAACGAGAGGAGCGGGAGCTTAATGATGAATTGGTTCAGACTTACATCGCATCCGGCATGTTTAGAGCCTTTCGTGATTATAAGACTCATATTGAATCAACGAACTAAAGTGTAGGCGTGAAATTTTCTAAAGAATTGAAAGTCGGTTTTCTGGCTTCACTGGCAGGGGTACTGTTGTATTTCGGTTTTAATTTCCTTAAAGGGTCGGACTTTTTATCCAAGACCAATAAATACTATGCCATCTACGAGAATATCGATGGCCTTCAAAAATCAAACCCTGTAATTGTTAATGGATTTACGGTTGGGAGGGTGAGCAACATTATCATTCTTCAAGAGAAAGACAATAAGATTTTAGTCGAATTGGATGTTGACGACCAGGTTGTATTAGGGGACTCCACGAAAGCTTTGCTTTATAACTTTGACTTCTTGGGTAGTAAGGCCATAGAGTTAAAAATTAAAACAATGAATGGTGTTTTTAATGGTCACGACACTTTGTACTCAGAGTTAGAAGGTGGCATTAGTGACATTGCCCAAACTCAAATTGCAAATCTTGGACTCACAATCAGCAGGATCAACGATATTCTTCTTGGGATGCAAGGTAGCGGAGAAGAAATTAAAGAAACAATCATTGCATTCAAGGGGACCCTCACAAGAGTTAATGCAGCAATTGACCAAAATGAAAATAAATTGAGTCAGACCGTAGAGAGTTTCAAACAGTTTTCTGAAGATCTGAGCAAATTTGGCGGACAAATTGGAACCTTCCTTGACAATGCGAACGGTACTTTGAACAAAGTAAATAACCTGGAGTTGGAGGCGACTTTAGAGCATTTTCAGGAGCTAGCTGCCACGCTTAATAAGACACTGGAGAATTTTAATGACAGCGATGGAACCATTAGCAAGCTCATGACGGGCGACTCATTATACAATAACTTAAATAAGGCCATTGTTGATATGGATAGCCTGCTTAACCATATGAATCAGTATCCAAAGCACTTCTTTGCTCCATTAGGTAAAAAGCACAAAAAGATTGTGAAGGAAATGGAGAACGAGTAATAGGTTAGGGCATTAGATATTTTTCGTCCGTATCATTCTGTACTTCTTCAAATTCTCAATAACACATCAATGGTAGCAAAGTAATGGTCCTGGATTCCTTGGTTTCTCTTCGAATATTATTGAAAGTCAAACCGGGATCCCACCGCTTGAGACTTAAATTCCAGCCATACTTTATGTGATATCTTAAGTACTGGACATCTTCTGTATGGACACTTTGCTTGCCTATGAAATTGCCTTCAACTGTCGCATCGTAGGGTGTGTTTTCTATTTGAAATTACCAACCCTGTGGTGCTTTTGCGCCAATGAGATTATGATACCACTTTTGAACCTGACTCATTCCAGCCCGGGCCCCTAGAATTCCAGCATCCAGTTTGAATGACATCACACTCTGGGATTCCTTTAAAAATTTTAGTCCATAGTTTGAATTAGAAATGCATCATTATCAACTGAGAGGAACAGGTCTTGGTTGAAATTATCAGTTGAACTGTCCTGTCCATTGGCCCCCAATGCGAATAGGGTCAGCATAACCAGGACACATTTCTTCATCGCTTAAAAGATATATTTTATAATGAATGGAAACTTGTGCTTATGGCATCTATGTTTGCTTGGTATGAGCGCACCGAGACATATTCTGCCAATAATCATTTTCGCACAGTTTGCGGGGATTTCACTGTGGTTTGCTGGAAATGTGGTCTTGCCGGATTTAATTTTGCAATATGGTTTTGAGGCGGATGACTTAGGTATAGTAACATCAGGTGTCCAGTTCGGATTTATTGTTGGCACATTGGCATTCGCAATCTTTACAGTAGCCGATAAATTCAGTCCGTCCAAAATATTTTTTTGGTGCTCAATATTAGCTGCTGCAACCAATATTATGATCCTGTTGATTCCAATCACACTTGCTAACTTGGTTATCCTTCGTTTCATTGTGGGGTTTCTTCTGGCTGGTATTTATCCAGTAGGCATGAAACTATCGGCCGACTGGTTTCAGAAGGATTTAGGAAAGGCCTTGGGGTTTTTAGTTGGAGCACTAGTGATAGGAACAGCTTTTCCGCACCTTATTAGAGGGTTATATACATCACTTGATTGGACCTTCATTCTTATTACTGTATCTGGAATTGCAACCTTAGGTGGTGTGCTTATATTATTATTTGTCCAAAATGGACCCTATCGGAAGAAAAGTACTGGTTTCAAACCAGAGGCCATTGTGGTTTTATTTAGGAATAGGAGTTTGCGATCATCTGCATTGGGCTATTTCGGCCACATGTGGGAACTCTATACCGTTTGGGCATTTTTTCCTATCATCATTACCTATTTTAATCAAGGTTCAGGGGTGAACCTGAATGTTTCAATGTTATCATTTTTGGCCATAGGTAGCGGGTTTTTCAGTTGTGCCATTGGAGGGTTAGTGGCACTAAAAAAGGGCTCGGCTCAAGTAGCTTTTTTTCAATTGGCAGGATCCTTAGTATGCATTTTGCTTATAATGGTTATTGATCTCATGCCGAGAGAAGTATTCATTTTGTATTTGATATTGTGGGGTGCGTTAGTTGTCGGTGATTCCCCACATTTTTCGACATTAGCCGCTAAAACAGCACCTCCTGAGTGGGTGGGTTCCGCATTAACCATTATGAATAGCATGGGGTTCGCCCTGACTATACCCAGTATCTATTTGGCCAATTACTTAATGGTAACTTACAGGCATCCTGCCATCCTGCTTTTCTTAGCATTAGGCCCATTATCTGGTTTGATTTTTACCAAAAGGTTGTTTCCTTTGGCCTGATGCCTATAAAATCTGAAACCAGGTCATTTTAAGAAAAATCAGTATTTTAAATACGACCAGATAACAAATGGATACTTTTAAATAACCTTATATTTGCCACCTCAATTTTCCCTGGGGAGATGCGGATTATAATAGTAGGTGCTGGAGATGTCGGATTTCATCTCGCCAAACTTTTGGCATACGAAGAGCAGGATATCGCTCTTATTGACCTCAGTCAGGAAAGACTTCGCTATGCTTCTAATCATCTTGATGTTGCAACCATCAAAGGTAGTGCAACCTCCTATAGTGTTTTAAGGGAGGCGAAGATTGACAAGGCCGACTTAATGATTGCGGTAACTGATGCCGAAGAAACGAATATTGCGGCTGCTATCATTGGTAAGAATCTTGGCACTAAAAAAACTGTTGCTCGTATTAGTAATCCTGAATTTTTGTTGAAAAGAGATGCGCTCAACCTACAAGATTTGGGAATTGATGAAATAATTTCACCAGAAACTCTTGCAGCCAAGGAAATTAAGAGACTCTTAAGCCAATCTACTGTTACAGACTCGTTCGAATTTGAAGAAGGTAAACTCACGCTTGTTGGCATTGCGGTGGATGAGGAGAGTGAACTGAAAGACAAATTTCTTACGGACATTGCCTACTTAAACCCAGACCATAGTTTTACCACTGTGGCAATATTAAGGGATAATGAAACAATTATTCCATATGGCAGCAATAGGTTCAAGGTAAATGACCATGCTTACTTTATTGCTCAGCCTGACGGTGTTGAGCGTGTTTTAAAATTATCAAAAAAGCCTTCGTTCCCGATCAAGAATGTTATGATTCTGGGTGGCAGTAGAGTGGGAATACACACCGCCAGGAGATTAAGCAAAGATTATAATATCAAATTAATTGAAAAGAATAAGGAGAAGTGTTTTGAGTTAGCAGATAACCTTCCCGACACTTTAATAATTAACGGTGACGGACGTGATGTAGATCTGTTACAAGAAGAAGGCATCAAGGACATGGATGCTTACATAGCAGTAACCGGGAATTCAGAAACCAATATGATTACCTCGTTGGTTGCTAAAAACTCAGGTGTTAGGAAAACAATAGTGCTTGTAGAAAATATTGACTACATCCATCTTTCTCAAAATATCGGGGTAGATACATTAATTAACAAGAAATTGATTGCGGCCAACTTTATCTTTAGGTACATAAGGGAAGGTGAAGTTTTGCACATTACAAGCTTACATGGCGTTGATGCAGAAATTTTGGAGTTTGAGGTAAAACCTGATTCCAAAATAACGAGGGAGGAGTTAAGAAATCTTCGATTTCCTGAGACAGCAATTATTGGTGGAGTGATACGAAATGGAGCTGGGTATGTGGCAAGGGGTAATTTCAGATTTGAACCAAAGGATAGAATTGTTGTCTTGTCCAAACCAGAGTGTATTCATACTGTTGAAGGATTCTTTAAATGAGATTTAATTATACAGTTATTGCCAATTTCTTTGGCTACCTGTTATTGTTAAATGGCCTGTTTATGCTCGCATGTTTGCCTTTTTCAATTTACTACAATGAGGGTGATCATGTAGCTATCCTGGGTGCTGGTCTAATTACTCTCAGTTCAGGAGGATTACTAGCGTGGCTTACACATAATCCAACAGCAAAAGAATTGAGTAAGAAGGATGGTTATCTTGTAGTGACCTTTGGTTGGCTGGTTATGTCTTTTTTTGGCACATTGCCTTATTTGTTAAGCGGAGCAATTCCAAACATTACGGACGCCTTCTTCGAAACCATGTCAGGTTATTCCACAACCGGTGCCTCAATTCTCTATGATATTGAATCTGTACATAAAGGAATCTTATTCTGGAGAAGTCTGACCCAATGGATTGGAGGTATGGGTATCATTGTTTTAACCATTGCAATCTTGCCGCTTTTGGGCATCGGAGGCATGCAGCTATTTGTTGCCGAAGCACCAGGAATCTCACCGGATAAGCTTCAGCCAAGAATAAAGGAAACTGCAAAAAGGTTGTGGTTGATTTACATTGGATTGACTGCTGCTGAAACGCTCTTGTTGTGGGTTGGAGAAATGGATTTTTATAATGCCCTTAATCACGCCTTAACCACAATGGCTACCGGGGGATTTTCCACAAAGAATGCTAGTATTACTTACTTTTCAACCCCATATACGCATTATATAATTATCATATTCATGTTTCTTGCCGGGACCAATTTTACTATTACTTACCTCGCTTTACATGGAGAGTTCAAAAAAGTTATTAACAACGAGGAGTTTAGATTTTATTTTATTTTTTGTGTGGCAGCAGGATTGTTAATTGCCGTTGGCATTTTGGTAATTTCAAATAGCCCTGTTGAGAAGACCTTGAGAAATGGTCTTTTCCAAGTCGTTTCAATCATAACAACGACTGGATACGTTACTGCCGATTATACTTCCTGGCCGCCTTTCATTACAGTGATATTTTTTGTGCTCATGTTTTTTGGAGGATCAGCTGGTTCGACCGCAGGTGGAGTCAAAATTGTCAGGCACGTGGTACTGGTAAAGAATAGTATTTTGGAGTTTAAAAGACAGATTCATCCAACTGCTGTGATACCTGTGAGATTGAATAAGACTGCGGTAGATAGGGACATTACTTTTAATGTACTGGCCTTCATCATGATCTACATAAGCATCTTTGCCCTGGGGTCAATCATTGTGGCGATGATGGGAGTAGATTTCGAAACGGCCTTAGGCTCTGTAGCAACTACTCTCGGTAATATTGGCCCCGGCATTGGGTCAGTTGGGCCCATTGATAACTTTGGCCATATGCCTGACCAGGCCAAATGGTTCTTGTCAGGATTGATGCTATTGGGTCGCTTGGAATTGTTTACTGTTTTAATTCTCTTTACCCCCTATTTCTGGAGGCGTCATTAATCAACAACACATTCTCATTTCACTTACATGGCTTTATTGAATTATATTATCTGGAGTGTTAATCCAAACATGACCTCATGGGCAGATATCCCCAGGTGGTACGGCTTTTTGTTTGCACTCGGCTTTATTCTTAGTCAACAAGTGATGTTTTACATCTTTAAAAAAGACGGAAGAGATGAAAAGGAAGTCGAGAAATTAACCATGTACATGGTGGTTGCAGTCGTAGTCGGAGCCAGATTGGGGCATTGTCTCTTTTACGATCCTATTTACTACTTGTCAAACCCGCACAAGATTTTCTTCATATGGGAAGGAGGCCTCGCAAGTCATGGTGGTGCCATTGGTATACTTACAGCACTCTGGTACTTCGCTCGTAAAATGAAGGACATGACCTATTTCTGGATGTTAGATAGAATTGTAATCGTAGTATGTCTGACAGGTGCTTGTATTAGGACTGGAAATTTCATGAACTCGGAAATACTTGGAACCCGTACTGATGCCTTTACAGGCATTGTATTTGCTCAACAAATCAAAAATGGGTTAATGTACAATTACAATCAGATAGAGGACATTGATTTTATCAAGAATCAAAACGTTGAAGGTGCTGGGGATGGACTGGAACCGGTGACAGCAGTTATAGAATTTAAGGGAAATACAGGCGATGGGAGTTTGAATGTTAATAGAATACAATCATCATTTCAGAGAGATTCTTATTTCGCCAGGCATGCATCTGTACCAGAACAAGGTTTGTCTTATAGGACCTATCAATCAAAAGGCGTTTGGTATGGGGAGTTAGATTTTCTGGGAATTGCCAGGCATCCAGCTCAATTATATGAAGCTTTTTATTGTGTCCTTCTGTTTTTTCTCCTGTTTCACATGTGGTATTGGCACCGGCATAAATTACCAGAAGGATATATTTTCGGAGTATTTCTAATCTTGCTTTGGAGCCTTCGTTTCATCGATGAATTCTTCAAGGAAGTTCAAGAACCATGGGAACAAGGCCTTGTTCTCAACATGGGACAAATCCTGAGCATGCCTTTGGTAATCGCAGGAATTGTGATCTTGGCCAGAGTTTATAAGAAGAAAAAGGTGTCAGATGATTAGAGAAGACTCCTGGCAGGAGTGTCATAGGATGTTTGCTTCCCATATGATGATTGCATAAAATGCGAACCGTAAGAATCTGAATGAAGAATAGATTAAATACTTTTTTAATGGGTATCTAAGTGACCCCGTCATCATCGCAATTCCGGAGAAAGGAACTGGCGTCAAGGCAGCTACTATAATTATGAAGCCACCAAAGTCATTAATATATTTCTCGTATTTGCCAAAAAAGTTCCTTTTCATCAATCTGTAAAACTTGCTTTGATTGAGATAAGTGCCAATTCTATGGCCAATAAAACCTGCCATATAAGAGACTGAAGCAAGAAGAACCATGTTTCCAACGTAATCACTCACAATTCCATTTCGGGCAGCCCAAATCATAAATAACTCAGGGGGTATAATGCCTATTAATATTTCTGATGTAAGAAAAATTGAAAATACGGCTATTGGTTTGTTATAAATGGGTTGTAACCAGGAGATGTAATCATCGCCAAGCTCATGTTTGGCCCAAACAAAAGCAGCAACTAACACCGCTAACCAGGCAAACCCTTTTAGAAGGTTTTTTAGTAAAAACCGAGTCTTACCAGGGAGCGATTTTTCGAGATTGTTGCTCAATGTTAATTTTGACAATAGCTAAGCTTAAACGATCAGTGAAAATAATGGATTTGTTCCGTTCAAAAAATCAATAATAATTGTCTTTGCCATTCCTCTTATTATCCCAATAATATACCTGCAATACAGAATTGTTAACTCGTATAAAAATTAGCATCAACCTATGAATGTCATTACGTCCAAACCCTGGAACTCAAAATGTTTAAGCCCCACTGAAGAAAAAACTATTTCAATAGAAGAGAGGTTTTAAAACAACCAGGAATTGTAACGGGTGGATTGTTGACCGCACCACGGACGGGTCATGAGTGGAGACAAAGGCGGAATCTCGACTTTAACTTTGGGACGGTTCCAACCAACGAAGCATCATTCCCTTGCGAGTTTTCCTCTTGTCAGGAACATGAGACTCGGGAATCTTCAATTAACCATGACTGGCAAAGGCGGATATGTTTATATCGTTTCCAATAAGAAGAGAAACGTACTGTATGTCGGCGTAACTAGTACATTATACTCAAGGATTCATGAGCGCAACAGCGGACCTGGTTCCCAGTTTACTAAAAAATATAGTGTACTGATTTAGTCTACTATCTTTTTTATGAAAGCATGGAAGCTGCCATCGAAAGAGAGAAGAAGATCAAGAAATGGAACAGGGCCTGGAAGGATAACTTATACTCGACTTTAATTTTGGGCTGAAGGACCTTTTTAGCCGAGTGACCAGCATGAATTAACATAAAAATGAGGGTCATTCGAACTATCCGGATTCCCAAGTCTCGCTTCTGTGTTGCTCGCAAGGGAAGGGCGATATTTTCTATGGAACATTGCGAACCGACCTTTACTATTCAGCAACTTTGAGACGCTCACCAACTGATAACGCAGTATCATTTTTGTTATTCATGCTCATCAACTCTTTTAGCGTAAGATTGAATCTTTTTGCAATACCATACATCGTATCGCCAGAAGCTATGACGTGGAATTTCGGATCGTTAATTCTTTCTTTGAACTGCGGATCTTCACCCTTTTTGAGTTGCAATTTCTGGCCAACACCAAGCGCATCTCCATCTTCAATCAAATTGATTTCAATTAAATCACTAACGGTAAGATTGTACTTGCGAGCAATGGCGTAGAGCGTTTCACCCGGAGTCACTTCGTGAAATGATACATCGATTTTTTCATTTGCTGCAGGGTTATCAACAAGAATGACGTCATTCGCCAGCATTTGCAAATTCATTCCAGGTTTAAGGTCGTCAGTATTCAGGTCATTCCACTTCTTGATGTCATCAATGGTTACTGTATACATCCTGGAAATACTGTATAGGGTTTCTCCTTTCCTGACTAAGTGATAAGTTATTTCCAATGACTCTTCATTGGTTTCAATTTTCGGTGCAATCTCAGGAACTGATTCTCCGGTATCTTCAGCAATAAATTCATCTGGAATTTCTTCAAGCTTAAATACATGTTCAAGATCTTGTTTTTCCTCCTCTTTGGATTCTGGTGTCTCCGTTTCCTTTAGGGCAATTGGGGCTTCAATTTTCAGAACATTTTGATTGGCATATTCCACCTCAACATTTTTAGGTCGTTTCTTTCCAAGCCATAAAATTCTATTGGTCTCAAGTTCGTCTTCAGCAGTCATTCTATTGTATGAAAGTAGTTTCTTCAGTTTAATTCCATATTTCTGCGAGATGCCCCATGTAGTTTCGCCTTCAAGTGCTGTATGGTAAAAGAGAGATGATTTGTTTTTTTTACTTCTTAAATAGTAGATTTCTCCAGCCTCAATCTGGTCGGTTGGTCCAAGGTCATTGAATTTTATCAAGTGATGAACCTGGATACCTCCTTTTTCTGAAAGACTCTCAACTTTATCACCTGTACCCGCAACAATGGCTTTAATTTTATTCAACTTGACAAAGAGGTTTTTGCTATTAGCAGCTGCCTGCGTGATATCTGGATAAATTTCTACTTGGAGCTCATCTTCGGTTTTTTGTTCAAGTTTGCTCGCTATAACAATTGACTTTTTCCCTTTGAAAGGGACAACTACCGGATAGATCTTTTCGCCTGGAATATTTCCCCGCTTGAGCCATTTGTTGTACTGGTTTACTAATTCCTCATCAGCTTTAAGGTTTTTAGCTACCTGCCGTAAGCTCTTATTGGCTCCGTCGTCATATTCAATAAGAGATAGACCTTCTGAATGTGGTTTACCTACTTCATCACTGAAAGCAATGACGTGGGCCAAAAACTTCTTCACGTACCAGAAGCTATCCTTGTCAATGGTCATTCTCTTTACTCCGAAATTCTTTTCGTCAACATATTTCTTTGCACCACCGGGCCCCCGATTGTATGCCAGGCACGCATATGCCCAGTTATTAAAATAAAAGTTCATCCTTTTCAGGTATTTGGCGGCCCCCCTCGAGGCGGCCACAATATTCAGTCTTTCGTCAACATATTTATCTATTCTAAGCCCGACTTCCCGACCTGCAGGCTCTTTGAATTGCCAGAAACCAACGGCATTGGCGGATGAAACGGCATCTGAGATTAGAGAGCTCTCCTGAAGTGCCAGAAATTTAAATTCATCGGGAACTTTCTCTTCTTTAAAAATTCTTTCCACAATTGGAAAATAAAGATTCATTCGATCTGCCTTGATCTGAAAATACTTGGGGCTTGCCCTCAGTGCGTCGACATCTTTTTGTATTTCTCTTCTAGCTCCATCAGTGATTTTAAGCTTAAGAGTGCCTAACTTCATTTCTGAAGGCACCAGGGGATTGTCAACTGCAAAAGCGCAACACATACCCAATTGTAGAATTATTATACCTATTGATCTCTTCATGCTTTCTTTCTCATTATCATTAAACCATCCCTAACAGGTAGCAGAACATTTTCAACCCGATTATCATGCTGGACAAAATCATTAAATTCTCGAAGAGCTTCAGTTTCGGCATCTTTTTTTTCAGGTTCCTTTAAGACCTTACCTGTCCAAAGTACATTATCGGCAATTACGTATCCTCCCTTATTCATTTTGGTGAGGGCGAGTTCGTAGTAATTCTTATAATTCTCTTTGTCCGCGTCAATAAAGACTAGATCGAAGGTGACCGTCAATTTTGGTATAATTTCCCTGGCATCCCCAGTTTGGAAATCAATCATTGCGGAATAATTAGACTCAGCAAAAAAAGCCGAGACCTTGCCTTCTAGCTCTTCATTAATGTCAATGGTAATCAATTGGCCATTTGGCTGAAGTCCTTCAGCGAGAGAAAGTGCCGAGTATCCAGTATATGTACCTACCTCAAGGATATTTTCCGGGTTGATCATTTGCGAAAACATGGCTAAAATTCTTCCTTGTAGATGCCCTGACAACATTCTTGGATAAAGAAAATTGGCCTGTGTCTCACGATTGATCTTTTGTTGTAGACTGTCTTCAGGAGAGGTATGTGCTTCTGCGTATTCCTGAATTTTCGTATCGATAAAGTCCATTAACCGGAAATAAAGTGGTTCCTTTTAAGGGGATATAAAGTTCATCAATTGGGAAGGAATGTCAAAATACTGAGATTCTTTTCTTCCAGTGTTTGATTGGCGATGTCCCTTAAATCAGTGCTTGTAATTTTCTTGATGCGATTAAATATTTCCTCTAATGTTTGAATATTATTGAGGTCAAGGATACTTTTCCCCATCATTAACATAAGGCTGGAGTTGTTTTCTTCAGACATTGCCAACTGTCCTATCAGTTGTTCTTTGGCCTTTTGGAGTTGCATTGTCCCAAGTTTATCTTCCCTGAGTTTCTTCAGCTCTTTTAGTACCAGTTTTAGGCTCTTATCTATTTTTTTGGGTTCAGTACCAAAGAATATTCCCATAGATCCCGTATCTGTAAAAGGTGTATAACCTGCATCTACTGTATAAACTAGGCCATGTTTTTCTCTCAAGGCCATGTTGAGCCTGGAATTCATACCAGGCCCTCCAAGGATATTCATTAGCATGAAAAAGGGAAGTCTTCTTTGGTCATGCAATGGAAATGCGGTGCATCCTACTGCACACTGGGCTTGAGTTATAGCTCTTCTAACTTCTTTTTGCTTTGGTCGATAATTTACGAATCCGATTCTCTTTCGATTGCTTGTATATCTTTCAATTCCTTCAAGTTTCTTTTTGACCAGGTCTAAAACTTTTTTAAATGGCATATTGCCAACACTTGTAAATACTATTTTATCGGAATTTAAGTTTTGATGAAGGAATTCCTTGAAATCTTCTTGCCTACAGGTTTTTACACTATGATCAGTGCCAAGGATATTCTTTCCTAATGGATGTCCCTCAAAAACGAGTTCATCAAAATCGTCCTGGATTGCATCTTCCGGGGAATCATAATACATTGCCATTTCCTCCAGTATCACCCCACGTTCCTTTTCAATTTGTTTTTCGGGAAAAGTAGAATTAAAAGTGATGTCCGCAATGACGTCAAAGGTCCGGTCGGTGTGCTTGTCAAGAACAGCGGCGTAAAAGCAAATTTTTTCTTTAGTAGTATAAGCGTTAAGCTCACCACCGACTGATTCCAGGCTATCAATAATGTGGTAGGCGTTTCTTTTCTTGGTTCCTTTAAACGCCATGTGTTCCCAGAAGTGAGCGATTCCTTGTTGACCGGGTGCTTCGTCACGACTGCCTGTATCGAGCATAATACCGCAATGAATGATTCTGGTATTTTTGACTTCTTTATGAAGAACCCGAATTCCGTTTGCAAGCGTGTGTAAGTGATAGTCAGTCATTTCCAAAGAGGCACAAAAGTAGCGCATGAAGGCAAAAGATATGAGAAAAAGAATAAAGATGAGTTCGACATACTAAAAAGACCATTGAGCACCCTCTTAAATTATGTTCCCAACAAAAAGTATTGAAAATCAAGTCAACTATCTTTATTCTTTTATCCAATTGTCTCTTTTGCGCATTCTGATAACAGATTTTTTTGGCATAATGGCCGGGTCCACTTTTTCAGCTTTTTACATGGCCGAGGGGTTGTCTATAAGGGGACATGAAGTATGGATAGCCTATAAAAAAGGGTCGTTTTTGGAAACGCTGATATTGAATTCGCAGATAAATGGAATATCCTTCGACAGGACAGGAAAATTCAATTTGTCAACTGCTAACAGGTTATCAAGATTTGTCAGGGATAACAAGATTGAGATCGTCAATGCCCAGGCATCTCCCGATAGGTACATTACAATCCTTGCGCGTTGGTTTTTTAAAATGCCAGGAAAGTTAATTCACACAAGAAGGCAAAAACCTGAGACAACCGGTGGTAAGCTAAAGGCATGGTTCTACAGCAGGGGAACCGATGCGGTCATTGCCGTAGGTTCCGCTGTAAAGGATTTTCTGACCGCATCAGGGATACCAGCAAGGCACATTAAAGTTATTCCCAATGGCATCCCCGAATCAAAATGGAAAAATATAGATTCCGTTAAAGTCGAAGGTTTAAGAAAAAAATACGGAATCAAAGAGGGAGATCTGGTAATTGGCTGCGTTTCAAGAATCAAGAAACAAGATCAGATTCTTAGAGCAGCCGCTTTTATTGATCGCTCAATAAAAGTCATTTTTGTTGGGATCGAGGATCAATACCCTCAACTGAAAAAGCTGGTGAAGAGCCTTCCAGAGAGTCACCAGGTCATTTTCACAGGTGAGATTCCAAATCTTGAAGCTCTCCATTACTACCCACTTTTTACGATGAAAGTACTCCCTTCGGATATGGAGGGATTCTCTCAGTCAATTTTAGAAGCTATGGCATTGGGCGTTCCCGTTATTGCGACAAGTGCCTCTGGGAATCCCGACCTTATCGAACATGGAGTAAACGGCCTGTTATTTGGAGACGGAGATGTAGACCAATTGTTTAGATCAATTCAGAAGTTGGCTAATGAGGAGAATCTTAGAATTGACATCGTACGAGAAGCAGCACTTCACGTACTCCATAAATATAGTATGAATAAAGTATGTTCATTGTATGAAACCTTTTTTTCACAATTGATTTCCGAATGATTATAATGAGGATTTGTTATCAATCTTCCCTTAATTTCAGTCTTTTCTTTTCCAGATGCTTCTTTTCTGTTGAGTTTTCGGTTAACTCGATTGCCTTCGACAAGGCCTCTATAGCATGCTTGGTCCTCCCTATTTGAGAAAGAAAATCCTCTTTTACCGCATAAAACAGTTAGTAATTTGCCAAAAAAGCCTGATTCTCCAATTTCTGTAGCTCTTTCAAGGCATTTAATTCTGGGTTTCTACTAAATATACTATCGCATAATATTTTAGTGAGTCTCATAGATTCAAGGCAGAGATCTTTTTTGATTAGGTCGCTACCTGACGAACTCTTATAGCCCTCATTAAATAGTAGGTAAAGTACTTTGAGTATCACTGTATAATTGCTCCTTGGCTTTTTCTTCGGGTGGAACTGCTGGCATAATCTTGAAAGTCCCTTAACTTTTTTGAAGTCCGCTACTACTCATATATGTAACGTTATGGGTAATGACTGTAGCGGTTCAGCAGGAAAAGCCAACCACCTTTTGGTACAAAGACAAAAAACCGAACCGAACCCCTCATAGAGAATGCCTGTAGCGGGAGAAGAAACCGACGTGACTACTCCTGAAAACAAGGTAGGGCAAAATCTAAATTTTATAACAAAATGAAACGTTTATTGTCAACATTTTTAGGTTTAATAATCTTTTTTTCCTGTACAAATGACGATGAAATACTTTTGGTAAACTATGAATTACTGGAAAGTATAAAAAATCAATTGGAACTACCGAGTTTGCACAGGCTAATACCGATGGATTGGATTTTCTGTCAAAGAAACTTAATTCACCAACTGGTGAAGTCGAAAATGGCCGCACAGCCACAGCCCACAATATCTTAGAAGGGATAGATGAATATTTAGAAAATGAAGGGGTTTCCTCTGAGGATCGCTCAGAAGCTATTGATGTTGTTAAAACTGTTCTGTCCAAAGAAGAAAGGAGTGTAGCTTATGATAAAGACGACCTATCAGCGATGCAGGCCTCATTTCTGCTTGCCCTTGAAGTGATCTTAACAAATGATTACGAATTCGAGACCTCACTGGTATTGATAGATACTTTAGAGATGAATGCTTCCGTTCTATTACCTGAAGAGGAAATTGGATTCATATTAATGAACATTTCTACGGCCAGAGAACAAATTACTTATTGGTACAATAATATTGGAGAATGGGAAGTAACACTTCCTAATGGAAGAACAAAATGCGTAAAATCTTGGAAAAAAGTAGGAAAAAAGGCCATAAGTATAGGGCTGGGTGCATCTGCCGGATGCGGTGTTCTGGCATACTTTGGACCTTTTGGATGGAAGGGTTGGGGAGTTTGTACTTTTGCTGGATTTGTTGGAGGTGCCGTTGAAGAAGCAGCCGACCAGTGTTTGGGTGGTGATGAAGATGATAAAAAGGGGCAAGAAGTAGAAGATCAGCAAAAAGGGAAAAAAGGCCCTAGATTTGCATATTGCAGTATATGGTGTAATAATAAATGGAGCATGTCGACGACTTAATTACGTGAATTTGGGTGCTTACAAACCAGCCAATCTTACACCTATCAACCGATTAATCCGATTTTAGTTTATAGTTATGAAACACTTAATCGCAGTTATTTTGGTATTTGTAATAGGTTTTTTTACAGTTTTAGTTGTAGAATATTTTTTAGAAGGAGATGGTGATTGGAGGTATAAAGATGCTTTAAGTGGAGCATTAATAGTTTCTATAATTGGTTATACGACTTTAATGATTGAACTCAAGAGAAGGAGAAAAAAATCATAAGATACAAGCCCGATAACTTTTTTAACCTGAGTTCCTTGAGATTAGTCGAATAGAACTATTTTAAGGAACTCAGGTTAATATAATATCCAATATGCTAAAAAAGCCCATAACAAAATATATAGAGAATAGCGGTTTTGGTGGTAATTGGAAGTGAATAACCCTTTGCAAACTTTGTCTGCAAAGGAAACTTTTGTACTATCAACTCCGCTACTCTCCATATCAAGGCCGTTATCTATCAATACTGAACCGATATTGAGTACTGAAGAGCAACATTTGAAACTAATACGGGATCGAGGAGATTTTTCGGTTGACTGTTCTCATTCGATTTTCTCAACGGAGGAATTGGAACTATTGAAGTGCTTTGGACACTGGTTTGCTGCCTTAGAATCAGGTGAGCTAAAGCCTATAACTGAACTTCAAAACGCTTTATTGAGATCGCAAACGAAAAGGAAACGCCATTTTCTATTGAAGAAAAAGCTTGGTTTAAATACAAAGGACGAAAACGAATTGAGAACAAAAATCCTGAAAGCCTACAAATCGAATATCGGTTTGGAAATGAATTTTTCTCAAGAGAAGATTACTATAAAATGCACCCTGGTAAAAAACGTAAAATCTAATGGGATATCACGTTGTTAACATCTTTAACAAGCGACTTTCGCACGAATATGTCGAAGATTACGAAGAACTTGCCTATCTGGATTTTATAACAGAAGATTCGATTATTTATCAAGGCGAACCACATTGGAATCCTTTTAAAGTTAGTGATTCTGAAAAATACAAGCATTTAGCTCAAGGGTGGTTTCGCGCTGGAATCCAAGCACAGGAACTTTTTAAGGAACAGGCAATTGAAAAAGGGTATATCCTTGAAGCATTGAATCAGGATCAGAAGAGTTTTGTTGCTTACACCAAGAACTCCAAAAACATTTCAATAAAACGAGGTGACTTCCTAATTCGGAATTTTGGGAATATAGAGGTAGATGTGAAATGTAGAGGTTTTAAAGAAAATGGGAAGTGTTTTGACTTCAAGTGTAGTGATGTGCAAAAGCATCTTATTAATAAGAGCATTATTTAGTTCTTATTATTTTTATTTATTGTATCTTTACAGTATGAAAACAAAGGTAAAGAAGCGCAAAAACAAACAAGCGCAAGAGGAGACACGGTTTAGAGTAGCAGAATATTTGCCAAAGAAGTTAGGGACACAAAAGCAAGCCAGTATTGTTTTTGGAATAACAGAGCCAGGGGTGAACAAGATTTGGGCTATCTATAAGCAAGGAGGAAAAAGAGCTTTAAGGAGTAAAAAACGAGGTATTCAAGGAGGTAATAAGTTAAAGAAAGACCAAGCTTATCAAGTGCGTCAGTTAATCAAGGACAAATTACCAGATCAGTTGAAGCTCCCTTTTGGTTTATGGACCCGAGAAGCAGTACAACAACTCATTGCTATAAAGTATGGCGTAGAATTATCCCGTTGGCAAGTGGGTCGTTATTTAAAGAAATGGGGATATACACCTCAGAAGCCTATAAAAAAAGCTTTTGAACAAAAACCTGAAAAGGTTCAAAAGTGGTTGGAGCAAGAGTATCCATCTATAAAAAGGCGAGCTGTCCCAGAGAAGGCTGTTATTTACTTTGGAGATGAAACAGGCTGTAGAAGCACCCATCAAGCAGGGAGGAGTTATGCACCAAAAGGAAAAACACCGATGATTATGGCAACAGGAAAACGCTTTACAGTCAATATGATTTCTGCTATTAGCAATAGAGGTCATTTACAATTCATGTTGATGGATGCAGGATTTAATAGCGAAGTGTTTCAAACCTTTTTAGAGCAAATGATAAAATACAGTAAACAAAAAGTGTTCTTTATAACAGACAATCATCCCGCCCATAAAACTAAAAAGCTAAACCAATGGCTGGAAGACAATAAAAAAAAGATTGAGGTATTGTTCATCCCTGCTTATTCACCTGAACTGAACCCACAAGAATACCTAAACCAAGATTTGAAAACAAATATCATAGGAAAGAAAAGGGCTATAAACAAAGAACAGCTCAAAAAAAACATCAATAATTTTATAAGCAAGAGAAACAAGGATAAACCTCAAGTGAAAAAATATTTTCATCATAGGCACGCTCAGTATGCTGCCTAGAAGATTCATACGAACTAATTAACCTAACGATTAATAATTTTATTCATTCATTTAAGAGTTCCGTAAAACGGACGTTTTATAGAACGTATATTTTTATATTTAAGTATTTGCTTAAATAAGAAATAAATGTAAATTTGTGTTATGGAAAATAACTCATGCATAAGACAACAAGCAGATATTGAACAAATAAATCGTTGCAAAGACACAGTTTTGGAATTAAACGAATCATTCGACTATTTGGCCAATAGACTTTCATTGGTCGGAAATAGTGTTCGACTGAAAATACTTTACCTACTTTTTGAGGAAAAGAGACTTTGTGTTTGTGATTTGAGTGATATTCTCGGAATGAACATTTCTGCGATTTCTCAACATTTGCGAAAAATGAAAGACCGAAATCTATTAGAAACCGATAGAGAAGCCCAAACGGTTTTTTATTCACTAACTGCTGAATACGAAAAATTATTAAATCCATTCTTTGAGATACTTGATAAAAACAAAATTTTAGAAGCCTTATGATTTCATCCGATTTAACCAGGGACATTAAAATTTCTGTTAAAACCGCTATTGGTCAGTTAAATTATATTCTGAAACAAGTGGATAATGAACAGGAATCAGAAAACATTTTGCTTCAATTTAAAGCAGTCCAAGCTATATTGAACAAAAGTACATTTGAACTTTTAGACGAAACATACCGTAAAGCAATAGCAGAAAAAATATCATCAGCTTCTCAAAAATGTCCTGGGAACTGTGGAAATGAACATAACATAGAACGGTTAAGAAGACTTTTTCCAAACTTTTCAATGGATGAAATTCCACAGAAACTAAAAGAAGCTAAACAATTAGAAAATGAATTAAAAATTTATTTGTCTCAAAATAATTTGGACACCCCCCTCCCCAAGGGCTGATATTTGTTTATTGTTTAACTTAAAAAGAGAAAATTATGCGAAAAGAGAAAATTATGCGAAAAAAAATTATGCTGATTACAGCGGCTGGTATGTTAACCATTGCAGGACTTACTTACGGATTTACAACATCCAACAATAGCAGTTGTCCTCTTGAAGGTACTCCAGATTGCCCAAAGATTAACTGTCCTTTGGCAGGAACTCCCGAATGTCCATACGACAATGCAATAACAGTGGACTAACGTCTTGTTGCAAGAAAAAGTAACCCAAAGGGAGGACTTAATCCTCCCTTTATTATTTAGTTTAAACTTATGAAAAATACATTATTAGCAATAACAACGGCCTTGTTGAGTTCATTATGCTGTATTACACCTGTTTTGGCTCTAATTGCAGGAACAAGCGGAATTGCTTCAACATTTTCTTGGATAGAACCTTTTAGACCTTATCTAATCGGTCTAACAATTTTAGTTCTTGGTTTTGCTTGGTATCAAAAACTAAAACCTCGAAAAGAAATTGACTGCGAATGTGAGACGGACGAAAAACCAAAATTTATACAATCAAAAAAGTTTTTAGGAATAGTAAGTGTATTTGCAATTGTAATGTTGGCTTTTCCATACTATTCAAGAATTTTTTACTCAAACACAGAAAAACAAATAATCGTAGTTGACAAATCAGACATTAAAACAATTGAATTTAAAATCAGCAGAATGACTTGTGCGAGTTGTGAAGAACACGTAAATCACGAAGTAAATAAACTCAACGGAATTGTAAACTCAAAAGCGTCCTACGAAAATGGAAATGCAATCATTGAATTTGATAAAACCAAAACCAATGAAACAGAAATCGAAAAAGCAATTAACACAACAGGTTATAAAGTAACCGATAAAAAAGAAAACTAATGGAAGTCCAATTAAAATCAGAAATTACTTGCCCAAAATGCGAACATAAGAAAATAGAAGATATGCCAACAGACACTTGTCAGTTTTTCTACGAATGCGAGAATTGTAAAACGGTTTTAAAACCGAAAGAAGGAGATTGCTGTGTTTATTGTTCTTATGGAACTTTTGCTTGTCCACCAATTCAAGAAAACAAATCTTGCTGTTAAAAGAAAAAATAAAAACGGGGTACAACAATGTGTATAGTGCATAGCACCCTACGGGATGCTACGTCACCATACACAAACCGTTAGAAACAATTCCTGTAAGATGAGAAATTTGGTTTTAATTTTTTTAGTAATTCTACTGTTTGGGTGTAATTCTGATGAATCTGAACCATCATCTAACTCTGAATCTGCCTCTTTCAACACATTTGGAGTTAAGTGGGGTGATGATCCAACTTTTAGTCCAACTGGTTTTGATGTTGGTGGTCCACGAACTTCGGGTGAAACTGTAACATTTTCATTTCGAACAACAGGAGTTCTTCTTGAAACTCATTCTCAATCTGGTATTGAATCTCTGTCCTTTTCAGAAATTGTCCCCTTCGCCAAAGAGGAAATAAGAAATGCTCTGAACAGTTGGTCAGAAAAGTGCCAAATCGACTTTGTTGAACAATCTGAAAATATGGTAAGTGATATTAACTTTTTTATTGCTCCAATTGAACAAGGTGGAGTAGGCTATCCTCCTCTAACAACAGGAATAAATGGAAGTGACATAACAGGACATGTAATATTCCAACCTAACCAAAATCATTCTCAACATGGTTTTTATGTTTTTGCATTACACGAAATCGGTCACGTTCTGGGGTTGGGACATGTAGAGACGGATAATATTATGAAACAAGGAACCTCAATAGTGCAATTTTCAGGTTTGCAAAACGGTGACATTGCTGGCATTCAGTCGATATATGGTGAGAAATAAAAGTTTCTAACAAATGCTATGAATGAATGGGGTTTTACCGGTTACGAAAGTTTAGTGGGGATTGGAAAGTCCGCCACAATTAATAAATTTAAATCAAAGTGTGGCTTTGAGGAGTTGGAAAGATTAGTGCATTCTAATCCCCACTCATCATAGCTGTGCGTTATGTGCCAGTAGTGCCATCCGCAAATTTCTAATGAACATTGGCACGTTGCTATCGGTATTATCTGTCGGGTATGTCAGAAAAAAAATGGTCGTCAATTTTTCGGTTGCAGAGTAATACTCTCTTCTGACTTCTTTGCACTAAAAACAAGTATGCAAAAAGTCCTTCTGCCACTAATCCTTACAATTTCAATTTCTCAATTTGCTTTTGGACAAGAATTTGGAATATACGTCTTTGCCAGATCACCTCAATTGGTGAACTATAGCTTCAAAAATGCTGAGTCTACTTTTAGTCAAGGCGTTTCTGCGGGAATCGGCTTAACACACAAAAACCTGTTCTTGGAACTGGGATCATTTATTCTTGAAGGGAATAGCTATGGACACTATTCCTTTTTCGGTACCAGTGTAAATTCCTCAGAACTTAGCAAGTCGATAAGACTAAATACTAACATATTTGGTGAGGTTACAAACATACCTTCTCAATCCGAACAATCTCAATCATCATGGATCTACACTAGCGGAGTTTGCTTTTTTCCTAATGCTCAGATTCAGAGATTGAACATAGGAATTCCATTGTGTATTGGCTTAGCTTATCAAGACGAATCTATATTTCTGAATAGCCGATTCATTCTAAACCTTTCATATTCAATTAAATAGAAATAATCAATGAAACAAAAATTCGAAAACTTCAGAAATTACCATCATGAAAGTGACCCATTAATTCTGGGAAACTTATGGGATGTATCTAGTTCGATACAACTACAAAAACTAGGATTTAAAGCGTTAGGAACTTCAAGTGCCGCAATTGCCTCAATGTTAGGGTATGAGGATGGAGAAAACATGCCGTTCTCTGAATACTTACTAATCATAAGTAGAATTGCAGAAAATACCGAGCTTCCAATAAGTGTGGACTTGGAGGCGGGTTATGGGAATGACCCAGAAACAGTATTTTCTAACATTGAAGAACTTTCACAACTAGGTGTGGTAGGAATTAACCTTGAAGATTCTGTGGTTAAGGGTGGATCTAGAACTCTTGTTAATGTTCATGAATTTGCCAGCAAACTTGCCAGCATTCACAAAAAGATCAAAGATGCAAATATGGACATGTTCATTAATCTACGGATAGATACTTTTCTTCTCCAATTGCCCAATGCTTTAGAAGAATCGATCGATAGAATAGATCATTACTCGAACTTCATTGATGGTATTTTTCTACCATGTATTTCAGCTAATGAAGATATCGAGAAAATGGTTAATCACACTACCCTACCGTTAAATGTTATGTGTTTGCCAAACCTTGCGGATTTTAATACCCTAACCAAATTAGGCGTAAAACGCATTAGTATGGGTAATTTTCTTTTTGATAAAATGTATAACCAATTTGGGGAAACAATAAAAACAGTATTGAATCAAAAATCCTTTAACTCAATTTTTTAAATGTTGATTACAGACCACAAGAAAATAGAATCATATTACCAAGCTTTATTAGACAGGAAACAAAATTTTGTGGGAATCTTTTTTGTTGGTGTAAAAACTACCGCTGTTTTTTGTATTGCAACATGCAGAGCAAGAAAACCCAAAAAAGAAAATGTTGAGTTTTTTACAACCTTTAAAGAAGCCTTAGATAATGGCTACAGGCCTTGCAAAGTTTGTAAGCCCACAGAAAATGCCAATCAAGCACCGGAACAGGTTGAAACTGCAATTCTATTGGTGAAAGAAAAGTCGAAAGATAAAATAACTGATTATGAATTAAGACAAAATGGGATTAGCCCGGAGGTTGTGCGTAGATGGTTTAAGAAAAATTATGGCTTGACTTTTCAAGCATACCAAAGAATGTACAGAATAAATAACGCCTTTCAAGAATTAAAACTAGGAAAAAACACGACAAACACGGCATTTGAAACAGGATATGAATCATTAAGCGGATTTGGTTACACTTTTAAAAAACTTGTTGGGAAATCACCAAAACAGAGTATCGATAATAATCTAATACTTATAAACCGACTGACTACCCCATTAGGGCCAATGTTTATATGTGCAACTGAAAATGGAATTTGTTTGCTTGAATTTGTTGATAGAAGAATGCTCGAAACGGAATTAAAAGATTTACAAAAACTATTAAACGCTAATATTATTTCAGGGGAGAATAAGTTCACTAAACAGGCAAAAAAGGAGGTTGCTGAATACTTCGATGGAAAAAGAAAAACTTTTGAGGTTAAGCTTGACACGCCCGGAACGGAGTTTCAAAACTTGATATGGGCAAACTTGAAAAAAATAGGATACGGAAAGACTTCCACATACCAACAACAGGCAGAAAGTATTAATAAGCCAAAAGGAGTAAGAGCAGTGGCCTCAGCAAACGGACATAACCGTATTGCAATTATTATTCCATGCCATCGTGTGATTGGAAAAGACGGGAAGATGACAGGTTACGGAGGTGGAATTGAACGAAAAAAATGGCTATTGGATCATGAACTAAAGTACACCAGCACATAACAGACGCTAAAAATCCATAGGCTAACCGAGATACTTTCAAAGGTTTGTGGGATTAGATGCTTTATCGATATTTGCAGATGTCCAGCCAACGGATTTTAGCTGGACGTTACCTGCCAGTAATGGCAAATATTGTACGTTAAACTAAAATTCAGTCATTATGAAAAAGCTATTAATTATTTTACTCATTGCACTGATATCAAATCAGTTGTTTGCTCAAGAGAGGGTAAACGAACCCCTTCTAAGGAAAGTAGAGAAACCACTTTCTTCCATTTTATCACCGGAACATCAAAGCCATCTAAAAAGTCTCAAAGAGTCAGAAAGTTATCTTGGCGTGTCTGTGATAGCAATTAATCCTCTAGCTAAAATTCAGAATGGGGCTTCATTTACTATCGATTTACCAGGCCATGCAAATACAGCCATTTCGAGTACAACAATACTTGAACAGCGTTCGGAGTATGAAACAATCCTTCAAGGGATATTTATGCTACAGTAATTCATGAGCTTGCCCACGCTTCACATTGGCATATGGATCATGGTGACTTTAATGATACAGAAACTAAAGTCAAAGAATCATGGGCACGAGGGGTTCAGTGGGAACTAACAAGAATGATTTATCCTGACTACAGGGGTGGTGCTACAATTCGTCCCGAATATACGCAAGTCGTAGTTGATTTACTGGATGAAAGAGCACCTTTAGATCGTTTTGGGAGACCAGAAAATATCAATAATGGATCGGAGGATTTGACTGAAGATGATGTATCCGGATACACAATTCGTCAAATAGAAGATGCGTTAAATGGTCGAGAAAATTGGAATGATTGGAGAGATAACATACGAAACAGATACAATAATGGAACGGAAAATAACTTGGATGTACTATTTGCTCACTGGGATTAGTGTAATTCTAACATGTAGTTTTCTATCTTGTAATGAACAAGTGGAATATAGATTAGTCGCAGAGTTTCAGTTTATAAATGAAACAGAAAGCACAATAGAATTTGAAATTTTCCATGAAAGTACGACCGAAATTCAGTTAGCTGCTCAAGAGTCAACAGAAATATTTAGAGTTGAGGCTTCAGGGGGAAGCAAAACACCAAATATTGAAACTTGTTGCGAAGGAATTTTAGATGATCTTTTAGGTTCTTCTGGTAAATTTTATCGGATTAATAGCACAGAATGCGTTTTACATGAAAACGAAAAATCTGATTTAATTAATAATTATCAGTCTGAACAAATTTCTGAAAGGGTTTTTAGATATACTTATACCTTTAGGACAGAGGACTTTTTAGATGCAGAAAACTGTGAATAACTTTCACTAACAGACAATAAAATGAATGCGCTTACTTTCTTCGTAGATAACCACTTTGCCACTAGAAAGGTCAGTGCTTTTATGAACTGGTGAGCGCACTCATTTTATCAAAGCCGTTACCTGCCAGTAATGGCAAATATTGTACGTTAAACTAAAATTCAGTCATTATGAAAAAGCTATTAATTATTTTACTCATTGCACTGATATCAAATCAGTTGTTTGCTCAAGAGAGGGTAAACGAACCCCTTCTAAGGAAAGTAGAGAAACCACTTTCTTCCATTTTATCACCGGAACATCAAAGCCATCTAAAAAGTCTCAAAGAGTCAGAAAGTTATCTTGGCGTGTCTGTGATAGCAATTAATTCTCTAGCTAAAATTCAGAATGGGGCTTCATTTACTATCGATTTACCAGGCCATGCAAATACAGCCATTTCGAGTACAACAATACTTGAACAGCGTTCGGAGTATGAAACAATCCTTCAAGGGATATTTATGCTACAGTAATTCATGAGCTTGCCCACGCTTCACATTGGCATATGGATCATGGTGACTTTAATGATACAGAAACTAAAGTCAAAGAATCATGGGCACGAGGGGTTCAGTGGGAACTAACAAGAATGATTTATCCTGACTACAGGGGTGGTGCTACAATTCGTCCCGAATATACGCAAGTCGTAGTTGATTTACTGGATGAAAGAGCACCTTTAGATCGTTTTGGGAGACCAGAAAATATCAATAATGGATCGGAGGATTTGACTGAAGATGATGTATCCGGATACACAATTCGTCAAATAGAAGATGCGTTAAATGGTCGAGAAAATTGGAATGATTGGAGAGATAACATACGAAACAGATACAATAATGGAACGGAAAATAACTTGGATGTACTATTTGCTCACTGGGATTAGTGTAATTCTAACATGTAGTTTTCTATCTTGTAATGAACAAGTGGAATATAGATTAGTCGCAGAGTTTCAGTTTATAAATGAAACAGAAAGCACAATAGAATTTGAAATTTTCCATGAAAGTACGACCGAAATTCAGTTAGCTGCTCAAGAGTCAACAGAAATATTTAGAGTTGAGGCTTCAGGGGGAAGCAAAACACCAAATATTGAAACTTGTTGCGAAGGAATTTTAGATGATCTTTTAGGTTCTTCTGGTAAATTTTATCGGATTAATAGCACAGAATGCGTTTTACATGAAAACGAAAAATCTGATTTAATTAATAATTATCAGTCTGAACAAATTTCTGAAAGGGTTTTTAGATATACTTATACCTTTAGGACAGAGGACTTTTTAGATGCAGAAAACTGTGAATAACTTTCACTAACAGACAATAAAATGAATGCGCTTACTTTCTTCGTAGATAACCACTTTGCCACTAGAAAGGTCAGTGCTTTTATGAACTGGTGAGCGCACTCATTTTATCAAAGCCGTTACCTGCCAGTCATGGCAAATATTGTACGTTAAACTAAAATTCAGTCATTATGAAAAAGCTATTAATTATTTTACTCATTGCACTGATATCAAATCAGTTGTTTGCTCAAGAGAGGGTAAACGAACCCCTTCTAAGGAAAGTAGAGAAACCACTTTCTTCCATTTTATCACCGGAACATCAAAGCCATCTAAAAAGTCTCAAAGAGTCAGAAAGTTATCTTGGTGTGTCTGTGATAGCAATTAATCCTCTAGCTAAAATTCAGAATGGGGCTTCATTTACTATCGATTTACCAGGCCATGCAAATACAGCCATTTCGAGTACAACAATACTTGAACAGCGTTCGGAGTATGAAACAATCCTTCAAGGGGAAGTTGATGGTGGAGAGGTGTTACTGATCCAAGAAAATGGCCGAACATATGGGCAAATCAGACAAAATGAACATGTTTTTGAAATCCAATCTTTAGATAATGGATATGCTACATTTCTAGAGTACAACATGCCATATCTCAATCAAATGGATTGTGCGGTAGAGGATGATTCTTCGTATGTCCATCATTCCTCTTATGACCAAAAAGATGAGTCTGGGGGTACATCCGCAAGAACATCAGGAGCAAGCCCTTTGATAAGGGTATTGGTGCTTTTTACCCCAGATGCCCGGGCAACTGGCATGAACATGAACAATCTGGCTAATATGGCCAGAGGCCAATGGCTGACGGCTCAATCCAATAGTGCAGTACAGTCTACCCTGCAAATAGCTGCTGTTCAGGAACTGAATTTTGTTGAAAATATCAACGATCAGGATATTTTCGAGGATAGAGAAAATTTAGTAAATAATATTCAAGCCCAACAGTGGCGAGATCAATTTGAAGCAGACGTTGTGATTTTACTTACAAATGGAAACTACCCAGGGATTGGCGGTGTGGTAGCAGATATTGGCCCAAATGAAGGCAGAGCCTATGGTATCGTACAAGTAGCCAATGCTACCGCCACTTTTACTTTCATTCATGAAGTGGGGCATTTATTTGGAGCGCGCCATCAAATAGCGGCAGACCCAACTCCAGGTGATGCGCATGGGCATGACTGGCAACGAACAACAGGCCGATGGTTTTGGCAAAAGACAAATCGATATGGTTCTATTATGCGAACCCAACAGTCGGGTAGAACCAGAGTAACTCATTTTTCTAACCCCTTTCGAACACATCAGGGTCGGGCTACCGGTGTTAACGGCACTTCCCATAATGCCAGAGTAATCAATACGAATGGTCGAATAGTTTGTGATTTTAGAATTAATCCTCCTGCAGTTAATATTTACGGCACAGGATTGGCCAATGGTGGTGATCGACTCACATTTACTTCTTCTGTATCTCAAGGTAGAACCCCCTATACCTACCGCTGGCAAGCGGATATAGGCAGAGTCTATACAGCAAGCAGGTCGTCTTCTTTGTCCATAACAATGCCTCAAAATGATGATTTGGAACTGAGACTGACTGTCACTGATGCCGATGGCAGGGTCAACACAGATACTCACTTTACTCGCAACAGTTTCCTGAATGGGGGAGGATGTACGATTTGCCCAGATAGCAGTTTGTTTGATACTGTAGGTGAAGAAGATATTCTAAGTGAGGAACTACCTTCTGAAATGTTAGTGTATCCTAACCCAACAGTGAATGAGCTTCAGATCATCTTAGGAAATGATTATGAGTCTTATAGAAAATGGCAAATTGTAGATTTGCAAGGAAAAGTAGTATTGGAAGCTTTGATAGATGGAGATCAAGCTGAAAGTAGACTAATCAGTATAAATATCCAGAGACTTTCGGCTACCACTTATATTTTAAACTTGTTGGGCACAGGTGAGTCTCATTCAGTAAGGTTTATTAAAGATTAGCAAGATGGTAAAGCTATTTCCCATTTGTATTGGCTTGTTTTTCATGACAAGTTGCAAAGACGATCCGATTTCAGAGCCAAGTCCTATTATAATAGGCGAAGCGACGGCACTAAAAAATGGTGAATCTTGGTTGGGCGAAGTAATACAATTCCAAGAATCGAATACGGCAATGGATAAATTTGTACTTAGAATTTATGTGTATAATACTCAAGGGTTTTTGAGAGAAAACTTTAGTATCAAAAGATTAGATAGGAGTTTCAATGTCCAAGAAATAAATATTCTAGATATTTCTACTAATTCTGATAACACAGGAGTTTCCGCTAATTATACAACTATAATTGACGATGGAGATGTTGTGGGAGATGATTACGGTTTGGATACGCTGGCTACGGATAACTTCATACAAATTACTGATGTAGATACAGCAGCTATGGAGATCAGTGGGATATTCAATGTGTCATTTATCTTAGAGAGGAAAGGGAATGGAACACCAGAAAACCCACCCCTGAACATTCGATTTACCGAAGGCCAGTTCACCACTAAAGTAGAACAGGAATGGTTCGAATAACCGGCAGGTAACAAACGATATAGAGAATGGTGGGCGGAGATCAAGTGCTAAAATTCAAAGAACATGTCAGCCCACCACTCTCCATATCAAGACGTTACCTGCCATTAATGGCAAATATTGTACGTTAAACTAAAATTCAATCATTATGAAAAAGCTATTAATTATTTTACTCATTGCACTGATATCAATTCAGTTGTTTGCTCAAGAGAGGGTTGACGAACCACTTCTAAGGAAAGTAGAGAAACCACTTTCTTCCATTTTATCATTACAGATCATCTTGGGAAATGATTATGATTCTTACAACAAATGGCAGATTGTGGATTTGCAAGGGAAAGTAATATTGGAAGCACCAATAGATAAAATCGAAAGCAGGCAAATAGATATAGATATCAAAAATCTGTCAACATCTACGTATATATTACATTTATTAGGTGAAGAGGAGATGTCTATTAGATTCGTTAAGAATTAACATTGATAGATGATGAAGTTAGAACTGTTGTTATTGATGCCTCTCCTATTTCTATTTGAAAGTTGTAAGGAAGATTCCCCTCAAGATTTAAGATCTGAAATAAGACAAATCTATAGCGGAGATGCCACATCTATCAAAAATGGAGAAAATTGGAGTGCATGGGTGAGGCTTCAGGGTGATGTTAATGGGAATATTCTAATAAATGGTCAATTTAATTTGGTTATAGATGTTTTCAATGATCAAGGGTTTTGGCGGGAAAGTCTAGGTATTTCCAAAGTTAATAGAATTAAAACTTCCCAAATCATCTCATCAGCGGACTACTATACGCTGATAGATGACGGAGATGTCGCAGGTGATGATTACGGTTTGGATACGCTTGCTACTAATAATTTTATACAAATTACTGATGTAGATACGGTAGCTATGGAGATCAGTGGTATATTCAATGTGTCATTTATCTTAGAGAGGAAAGGGAATGGAACACCAGAAAACCCACCCCTGAACATTCGATTTACCGAAGGCCAGTTCACCACTAAAGTAGAACAGGAATGGTTCGAATAACCGGCAGGTAACAAACGATATAGAGAATGGTGGGCGGAGATCAAGTGCTAAAATTCAAAGAACATGTCAGCCCACCACTCTCCATATCTGGACGTTATGGGCAATGACCGTAGCGGTTCAGTAGGTAAAGCCAGCCACTTTTTGGTGCCAACGAACTTAAAACCTGACCGAATCCCTCATACGAAACATGTCTATAGCGGGAGAAGCAATCGACCTGACTACTCCCGAAAACAAGGTAAGGCTGAACAATAATTTATTAAGAACTAAAATGAAAAAGCTATTTTTAACATTGTCACTGGTAGCAGCATCTTCTTTTCTTTACAAGTGTACGCAAGTGGAATATGTGGAAACACCGAGAGTAGAACCTGTATTTTCCGAACAGGCTCAGGAATGGGGAGAGTTATTTGCTGTAACGTTAACAAACACAGCAAAGCAGATTAAACACAATAAAATATCTTGGAGCGACCAAAATTCGGTATTGGACATCTCAAAAAAAGAGGCACTAAAAACATTTCATCAAAAAGGGCTTCAAATCAGAGTCAGTGAATTAGAACTTGCAAATGCAAGAGTAGTAGAGAATTTGAAAACTCCATCTCTCGATGAGTTGATTCGCTCAAATGATTATGATATTACTTCTTCTCAAAAGAAGATTCTCAAAAGGATAGATAAGGCAATTGTTGAAAGTAAGTCTTACCTTGAATTTTCAAATAGCTTGGCTACAATAAACAATGAAATTCCATCTCTTGTGCCAACAGAAGAACAAGAATATCTCTTCAAAATTACATCTACAATACACTTTGGTCTTGAGTCTATTCACGAATTAGTGAAACAGACTGTTTTATCAGGAACACCTGAGATGGGAGGAATAACCTTGGCTCATCTGAACTTAGGGTTTCAAGTTGCGCAAGCAGAATCTGGGGGTGGAAGTTTTTGGGGCTGTGCTGCTGGAATTGCAGGTGCACTGGCTGTTGGAACAGCTATTGTAGGGGCAGTTATTAATCCCCCTTTATGGGTTTTAGTAGCATCAGATTGGTATTTAATAGCTGGCGCAGGATCGGCAAGTGCTGTTGCTATATACGAAAATTGCTAATCTTATGGGATACAAGAAAATAACTTTTGGCATTCCGTCCGTGATATTTCTAATGGTTTTAGTATTGCTTTTGGGAATGAACCTGTTACTTATTATTCAATCCCTAATTGAGAATAGCAAATTTGGTTCTTATGGCTATTCAGCTATAACCTTTGTATTACTCATTGTTATGATATTTAAATCAAATTTAAGAAGTCAAAAAAGCCCATAACAAGACGTTATGGGTAATGAGTAGCAGAACGTATTATCAACGTCCAAAGTGTTTTTCCTACTTTGGCAACCTGGTTAACAGGAAAACAAGACAAAAGGAAAATAAAAACCTCAACAGACGTTTTGTCGGGTATCAAAAATCCTTTAGGTTTAGCTAGATATAAGGGATATAATCGTAACTAGTTACGATTATATTGTTGTTATGGGCAATGAGTAGCAACGTTCACAGGATAAAGAAGCCACTTTATGGCATGTAAAAATAGAAACCCTAACGAACTTGAACGAAAAATGCCTGTGACGGGAGAAGAAACCGACCTGAACACTCCTGAAAACAAAGTAAGGCATAATCTAAATTTTATAACAAAATGAAAAATGTATTTTTATGTGCAATAGTTTGGCTCTTTATGCTTACATCATGTTCTGATGAGTTTACTAATCAAGAATTTGAAACAATCCTTTTTGAAGGAAATGGTTTAATTCAATCAAATGCTGAAAAATCATCGGCACGAAAGATTCCTCTTTATAATAAGCCACTTGAAATTAAGGGTATTGAAAGTTCTGATGAGATTTTAAAAGAAGAATTAAACACTCTTGAGAACACTTTAAACTTTAATATCAGTTCTCTTGATGTATCTCAGTCAAGGATATTCACATATTAAGGACTCACAAACAAAATCCTTAGTAATTCCCTTCAAAAATGGATTGGATTCAAAGGAACTTGTTATTTACTTGAATTCTAAAAAGTCATCATATTGTCTGGCTTCACTTGACAATTTGAACTCAGGTGAAAAAGCGTTCAAATTAACATCATTAGATGGTAGAAAACTTTTTTACTCTATGATAGTAAATCCTGAAAATAGAATTCGTGAACTAAAAGTTAGAAAAATTAAAAAGTCCGAACCATCAACTACCTTAGCTAATTTAAGAACCATGGCAACAACCAGTGGAGAAACTTGTCCTGAAAGTACGGATAGTTTTGATGATTGTATGGTATGTGCTATTGCGGATGAATGCGCTGGGGATTGGGTATGTGCTGCGACATGTATGGTTGCTCCAGTCCCATGCCTTATCGGGTTTGGTATTGCTTGTGGTTTTTTTTAAAAAAAAGATAAAGATATAATTATGAAAACATTCCAAAAATATTTTTCTGTTAAATCAATCATTTCAGGGATAGTACTTACGATACTTGGCGCATGGTTATTTATTATACTAGAAAACAAGAATGTAGCTTACTTTCTCTTATTAGGAAGCTTGGGGCATTTCCTAATTGCCTTAATAGTATACTTTAGAAAGAAAAAAGTAAGTTTTGACAATTAAAAGCCCATAACAAAAGATATAGAGAATAGCGGGCTTGGTGGTAGATGAGAGAAATTGTTCTTTACAAGCTTCACCCTTGAAAAAAACTTCTCTGCTATTAAATCCGCTACTCTCCATATCTAGCCGTTGGTGATTGAATGATCTTCTTTTCGAATGATAGCCTAAATATTTTTCAGCAGATTTGGAGATTGAATAGAAGTTAGGAACCGGCAGAGCCGGATTGTTCAAGTCTTAGGGGTGAGACCGTGCAAGTAGCTTTCTACTTGCAGACGTGTTGAAACGTCTCAAAGACTTGATGAAGTTATTCGATTTCAAGCAGAATATCCGGTAATAAGCATTTGTAATCGGCTAACTGAAAAAAAACTTCAATCAATCGATGAGTTTTGTGCTCTGCTGACCTGACATCCACAGATGATACCGTGCCTTATCAATCCATAGATGTAAGTAAAAATCTTAGAGGCCTTTTTGAAGGGGAAAAGCAACTCACTACGTTCTTGAATTATTTTTATTGGCTTTAAGAAGAAACTGCGGAAGGCTGAACAAAAATGGATCTGAGCAAGGTGAAAAACTTCTTAAAGTATAAGGAAAGAACTCAACACAACAATCGGTAAATTCAATGATCTTAAGAGGAATTTTCATGCCAAGGCATATTATGAAAACCCTCTTTGTTTTTCCAAACACCAGATCACTATATTTACCTCAACGTTGTGCGAAATATGAAAAGAGCTACAAAATGAAGAACTTTGCAGAATGACAAGAAGCGACTTAGAAATATATAAATCAACGGAAACGACTGAGCCAGAATTCATTGTTGGAAATGCTCTTGACGTTCTACGTGAGTTTCCAGATGATTTTATCGACTGTGCCATAACAAGTCCACCGTATTGGGGACAGAGAGAATATCAAAATGGTGGTAATGGTCTTGAAAAAACTCCCGAAGAGTTTATTGAAAATCTATTGGAAATAATTGACGAGTTAAAAAGAGTTCTAAAACCAACAGGTTCCTTTTGGTTAAATATTGGAGACAAGTACAAAAACAAAAGTCTATTGGGTATTCCTTGGCAAGTTGCTTTGAGCATGACCAAAGAACAAGGTTGGACTCTTAGGAATAGCATAATATGGAACAAGCAGAAAGGTGGTATGAATAGCACCAAGGACAGGTTAAGTAATGTGCATGAGCATGTTTTCCACTTTACAAAAAAGGCCAAAGGATATTATTATGACGACAATGCTATTCGTTCTAAACCTCGCTCAAGTAAAGTGCAAAATGGTGCTGTTGTATCTGCAACAGGAGTAAGCGGGAAAAGGTATAAACGACAAATTGAACTTTCCACTTCGCTTACTGATAAAGAAAAAGAACATGCATTCTCTGAATTAGAAAAAATTTTAAAGAGAATCGAACAGGGAGAACTTTCAGATTTCAGAATGATTATTAGAAATCAACAACGCTCAACACATTCAGATTCGGAGAAGGTTTCAGGACGAGCCAAACAATTGAAAGAACAAGGTTTCTACTTTTTATTCTACAACCCCAATGGAACAATGCCCAGCGATGTTTGGGACATTATCCCAGAAGACACGCAGAAAAGAAAAAAACACTTTGCAGTATTTCCCGAAGATTTATGCAAAATCCCAATCCTTTCAACATGCCCTAAGAATGGAATTGTTTTAGACCCATTTTGTGGCACAGGAACCGCTATGAGAGTTGCAAAGTCCTTAGGAAGAAAATCAATTGGTGTAGACCTCTCTCCAGAATATATTGAAATAGCAAAAGATTTAGAAACCATATGAGCAAAGTAGTTGAGTTATTTACAGAGTCTACAAAAAAGACCGAATTGAATTGGGACAAAATCATTTCGGAGCAACAATGCAAATACATTGGCAAAAAGTGCATTAAAAATAGAAAAAGTGAGCCTGAAATTTCTATTGGAACTTGCACGGTTAATTACGGGAAAGAAGCTAACGATATTATCATTTGTCCTTTTCGCTTATTAGAACGGAGACAAATTTTCATGGACTGTGTTCATTTATTAACCGCACATGAACCAGGTAATGAACTGCATATAATACCAGAAGTATCAATTCCAGGTGGTAATGTAGATTATTTCTTGGTATCAACTAACTCTGACAGAAAGGTTAAGGATTTTGTCGGTATTGAGTTACAGACTTTAGATACAACGGGTACAGTTTGGCCTGAACGACAAAAATTTTTAAAGGAAAAAAACATTGATACGAATGACAAGGATACTGATTCATCTCGTCCATTTGGAATGAATTGGAAAATGACAGCAAAGACAATTCTTGTACAAATCCACCACAAAATTGACACTTTTGAGCATTTAAATAAACACTTGGTACTTGTTACACAAGACTGCCTAATTGACTACATTAAGAAAGAATTTACCTTTTCTGAAGTATCTGAGAATGCCAAATTGGGAGACGCAATGCATTTTCATTCCTATAAAATTAATAAAGGACAAAATGACGAGTACAAATTAAACCTTGACAAAAGATTTAGTACCGATAGTGAAGGGATTTCTGTTCTACTTGGCCTTCAAGCAGAAGCGAATATTGAACTCGAATCAATTGTGAAAATTCTCGAAACTAAAATTAGTGACTCGACTTTATTCACGGTTTAAAAAAATAAATACTGCGCCCAACATTGGCTATACGTAATGCGGGTTAAAGTGCTGAAATGAAAGTATTTACATTAAACAAACCTTACGGCAGGCGGACAGGAAAGTGCTTCGAAACCCCGCACTACGCATAGCCGAGACCGTTGGTGATTGAATGATCTTCTTTTCGAATGATAGCCTAAATATTTTTCAGCAGATTTGGAGATTGAATAGAAGTTAGGAACCGGCAGAGCCGGATTGTTCAAGTCTTAGGGGTGAGACCGTGCAAGTAGCTTTCTACTTGCAGACGTGTTGAAACGTCTCAAAGACTTGATGAAGTTATTCGATTTCAAGGAGAATATCCGGTAATAAGCATTTGTAATCGGCTAACTGAAAAAAAACTTCAATCAATCGATGAGTTTTGTGCTCTGCTGACCTGACATCCACAGATGATACCGTGCCTTATCAATCCATAGATGTAAGTAAAAATCTTAGAGGCCTTTTTGAAGGGGAAAAGCAGCTCACTACGTTCTTGAATTATTTTTATTGGCTTTAAGAAGAAACTGCGGAACGCTGAACAAAAATGGATCTGAGCAAGGTGAAAAACTTCTTAAAGTATAAGGAAAGAACTCAACACAACAATCGGTAAATTCAATGATCTTAAGAGGAATTTTCATGCCAAGGCATATTATGAAAACCCTCTTTGTTTTTCCAAACACCAGATCACTATATTTACCTCAACGTTGTGCCACATTAAAAAAGCATTACGGTAAAAAACGGACTGACCATCCAAAATCGGAAAATGTGAAAGTTGAAACCGAAATAAAATAAAAAGTAAACCGAGTTACGAAAATCGAAAGAGTAGAATTATTATGAATTAGGAAAACTAAACTACCACCGACAAAAGTCGGTGGGTTTGAAAATGTCGACAAATGTCGACTAAGAGTCCTCAGCAATTGTGAAATCACCATCTGTTGTCTCGATATCTTGGTTTTTAATATATTCCATAATTACTTCATCTGTTACGTTACCTGAACTTGCAGCAAAATATCCTCGACCCCAGAAATGTCTACCCCAGAATTGCTTTGACACCGACTTATTAATAAGAGCATTATTTAGTTCTTATTATTTTTATTTATTGTATCTTTACTATATGAAAACAAAGGTAAAGAAGCGCAAAAACAAACAAGCGCAAGAGGAGACACGGTTTAGAGTAGCAGAATATTTGCGAAAGAAGTTAGGGACACAAAAGCAAGCCAGTATTGTTTTTGGAATAACAGAGCCAGGGGTGAACAAGATTTGGGCTATCTATAAGCAAGGAGGAAAAAGAGCTTTAAGGAGTAAAAAACGAGGTATTCAAGGAGGTAATAAGTTAAAGAAAGACCAAGCTTATCAAGTGCGTCAGTTAATCAAGGACAAATTACCAGATCAGTTGAAGCTCCCTTTTGGTTTATGGACCCGAGAAGCAGTACAACAACTCATTGCTATAAAGTATGGCGTAGAATTATCCCGTTGGCAAGTGGGTCGTTATTTAAAGAAATGGGGATATACACCTCAGAAGCCTATAAAAAAAGCTTTTGAACAAAAACCTGAAAAGGTTCAAAAGTGGTTGGAGCAAGAGTATCCATCTATAAAAAGGCGAGCTGTCCGAGAGAAGGCTGTTATTTACTTTGGAGATGAAACAGGCTGTAGAAGTACCCATCAAGCAGGGAGGAGTTATGCACCAAAAGGAAAAACACCGATGATTATGGCAACAGGAAAACGCTTTACAGTCCATATGATTTCTGCTATTAGCAATAGAGGTCATTTACAATTCATGTTGATGGATGCAGGATTTAATAGCGAAGTGTTTCAAACCTTTTTAGAGCAAATGATAAAATACAGTAAACAAAAAGTGTTCTTTATAACAGACAATCATCCCGCCCATAAAACTAAAAAGCCAAACCAATGGCTGGAAGACAATAAAAAAAAGATTGAGGTATTGTTCATCCCTGCTTATTCTCCTGAACTGAACCCACAAGAATACCTAAACCAAGATTTGAAAACAAATATCATAGGAAAGAAAAGGGCTATAAACAAAGAACAACTCAAAAAAAACATCAATAATTTTATGAGCAAAAGAAAAAAGGATAAACCTCAAATGAAAAAATATTTTCATCATAGGAACGCTCAGTATGCTGCCTAGAAAATTCATACGAACTAATTAACCTAACGATTAATAAACTCGCTCATTATCTTCCAACTACTCTTTCCCTTGATTTGCTTTACCAAATCACTTACAGATAGATGAGGAGGTACTGATACGAACAAGTGAACATAATCTTTCGAAACATGACCTTTTATTATTTCAACATCCGAACTCTTACATATCTGTCTTATCAATTCTCGAATACGCTTGGCCAACTCACCAGACATTACTGATTTACGGTACTTAGTAATCCACACCAAATGATACTTTATATCATAAATACTATGAGAAGTTTTTAGATAATTCTCCATAGTACTAATTTTAGTCAAACTAAAGTCTTCGCCTAAAGGCGAGGGATTTTCTCCCATTCCCCGTATGCGACATTAAAAAACAAAAAGAGTTTTCCCTAAAATTAAAAACCATGAACATTTTAAAAACTTTTAGAAAACCATATTTCTCAATATTTCTTGCATCATTATGTTTAATAATTAAATCGCAGATGACAAAAAAAATCACTTTACTAGCCTTGTTCTTCGTGAACTTGTTAACGGTTAATGCCCAAGAGAAAGTACTACTAGTTGGTTTCTCTGATGATAATTTTCTATCCGAATGGAAACCTATTGAAAAACTGGCAAAGAAAAATTCCACCACTGTTGAAAAAGTAGATGACCTGTATCGATCAAGCCTGATAAATGCAATGGCTACAATTAGTCAAGAATTCGACTATGTCAAAGGAGATGATACAGATATTGATTTGCTATCATCTAACAAATACTCCACCTTGAACAACAAGAAATCAAAAGAATATTATGGATACAACCCTAAACAAGGCATTGGGTTTACTGGAGGTTGGGGGGCACCTTACGGATTTGGAATAGAGTATAGCTACCTAGTAACACAAAAATTGGATTTGAATGCTGGATTTGGGTTCAGCTTTTCAGGACTTAGGGCTGGAATTGGTACTCGATACTTCTTTAATGAAGGCTCTAGTCCATTTGCAGGAGCTAATTTTATTTACAGTTCAGGCCTATCAGGATTAGATGTATCAACAAGTAACGGAACAGGTAAATACAAAATAGAATCAGATCAAGCTTTTTTTATTAGAGGAGGATATAAAATTGAACATAATAATAAGCTCTTCTTCATTAATCTAGGGTATGGAATTCCTTTCGACCCCAAAGATGCGATATGGCAGAGTGGAGAGGAGTCCTCTAGCCAACAGGATTTAGCTAATTTGATGAGATTAGGTGGAGTTGAAATCTCTGGCTCAATCGTTTTCAGAATAGGAAAATAAACATAACAGGCACTAAAATGAATATGCGAACTGAGCCCTTTGATATGACAGTGCGAACAAGAGATTTCAATGCTTCTAGCAACTGGGTTCGCATACTCATTTTAGTTGAGCGTTAGGCGTAACTTAGCACTATTAGAAGCTCATGGAATTTAAAATTATCAAAGTAAACTGGCTAGAAAAGAAAGTTTACGATCTAAAATCAATCGACCAAGAATCAAATTTTGACAATTGTCTTTACCAAGCTTATGGAGATAGTCCAATCTATGGGCGTGATGCGCTTTTGTATATCGGGCAAACGAACAACTTTAAAAGGCGAACTGTCGAACACTTAAAGTCTGATTTTGACCGAATAAATAATCTTAGCCTTATTGTGGGTGAGCTTGATACAACGATTCCAATATCAGATGCACTTGATATTTGCGAATCACTTTTGATTACAATGTTGAAGCCTTCTTACAACTCCTCAAACATCAAAGACACTGGGGCTAGAGCAAAACAGTCAGAAAAATATTTAATTCTAAATCTTAACAACAGAGGTGTACTCCCTTTAGAAGTTAGCAACTACTGGTGGTAATACTCAATCATAATTACAACTTAAATATGAAAGCAAAACTTATAATCCTTTTAAGCATTTCATGTCTCACATTGTCAGCTCAACAGCTTGAAACGTATTCAGGTGAATTCTACAACGGAACAGTAGATAAGGGAACAGCAAAATACACCTATTACCTAAAAAACGGTGAGAAAGTAAAACATGGGAGTTTCGTGTATTCTCAGGAATTAACCACTGATGAAGGTTATGCCAAAACAAAAATCACAGGTTCCTTTAAGGATGGGTTCAAAAATGACACATGGACATTCATAGTGGAGTATAAAGATTTCAACACAGGAGCTGGAAATATTTGGGCTACTGGAACTACCAAAATGACAGCCAATTACTCAAATGGTATTCCTGATGGTGCTTGGTATTTCAATAGAAATAGTAAGACAAGAAGTAAAAATTTCACGGCTTATGGTTACGATTGGTCTACATACAATAGCCCAATAAATGAATCTGTTCAAGCCAATTATAGTCAAGGTATTCTTACAGGTAATTTTCAGATGACTAACGTTATCATGAATGACTTTAAGAATATCAAAGGTCAGCTTGACCAGAACGGTTTTTGCATTGGCGATTGGTCATTTGAATCTGACCGAAAAGAAATGGCAATGAAATTCTACAAAAACGTTGAAACAGATTTTGTGGTACGAGATAGGAACTCAGGAAAAGTCGAAGAAAAAAGTGACTACTCCATAGAGCAGCTATCTGCTCTAAAACATTTTGCCGATGGCAGTGGGGATGCAAAAAGTATTGCAACTAATCATAGAATCAAGATTGATACGGCAAACTGGATAGAAAGTAGACTTATTAACATTCAATCGACTTTTTATTCAAATCTATTCCTTGAAAAGTACATCGGAGGAGACAAGACATACTCAGAAGAAAACAGGGAGTTCTACAAAATTGAAAGAGGACTCTACAGAATATTTGGAAATACAAAGGGTATGGAAATTATCGATCTAATGGATATTTCAGAGTACAGAGGAGCAATCCGAAAAATTGAAACTTACCCAAAAGCGGCAATATCTGAACTAGAGTACTTGAAAGAAAGATATGCGTTCAATCTATCAGATAGTGATATGCAAACTCTGATTGCAAAACTAAAATTAGCTAAAGAAAAGCAAGGTGCAAAAGAGCAAGGTGTTGCGTATGAGAAATTATCACTTGAAACAAAATCCAATCTGAAATCTGATCTTTCTGCTCTATCAGCCGAACTAAGAACATTAAGTAACTCATCAAAAAAATCTATACAGGACTCCTACTATTCAAAACTAACTGAAATTAAAGGGATCAAATCGGATTACGCTAAGTCAAGAGATTTACAAAATGAGTTGAGCAGCAATGTTGGTTTTGCTTTAAATCTAACTACTAAGGAAATTGATAGATTGAAGAAAGAGGCAGGGATTTCTGATGGCATGTCACTAGGATATAGTTCAACAAATACTGCAAGTGTTCCGTTAGAGAAACTTAAAGGCCTTCAATCTGAATTATCCAAAATCTCACCAATATCTAAAGAGCTAGTTCAATCTTGGGGAGACTTGTACGATAGCCACTATAATATTATGACAAAGTACAATGTATATGACAAGTTGAAGTCGTCAGCTACTGGCATAGCTACTTACAAAGTGGTGCAAAAATCGATTTATGACAACTACTTAAAAATCTTCGACTCAGAAATTAAGTCTTTGAAATCTTTATCAAGTATCGAAGATCTTAAAAACGGCACAAAAAGGCTATTAACGCTGACTTCTAAAGTCATGTCATTATCAGGCACAAATACCAAAACGATAGAAAAGGAACTAAAGAAAGTAAGTGGTATATCAGAAGCTAGAAACCTAATAATGAGATAAATACGCCTAACAAATGATATAACACATGCCTCTCTTGAGTCACTTGAAACTGAAGTGACAAACCGATACTTTAGTAGAATTTTGAAAATTTAGAGGCACGTGCCATATCTGGACGTTATGGGCAATGACCGTAGCGGTTCAGTAGGAAAAGCCAGCCACTTTTTGGCAGTAAACATGAAAAACCTAACCGAACCCCTCAAAGAGAAATGCCTATAGCGGGAGAAAAAACCGACCTGACTACTCCCGAAAACAAGGTAGGGCGTTAACTTTAAATTTTAAAACAAAAAATGAAACGTTTATTTTTAACATTATCGCTGGTAGCAGCATCTTCTTTTCTTTACAAATGTGGTCTGAATGATGACAACATTGAAAAACAAGTTCAATATTATCCAAGTGTAGAATCTGAAAGCAGTTTGAGTACTGAAACAGCCAGTCAAATTCAAACTATGTTATATGGTAGTAATAGCAACGGTAGAATTAAAAAAACACATGATTTTACACAAGCAGTGTCAGCCATTTATGAAGGGTACGAGGATTTCGAATTCGTATATATTCCTAAACTAGACAAAAGCAATGAATATGATGTTTTTATTACAAAAGACGGGAAATTATCAACAGTTAAGTTTACCATTGAAAACAACCAAAATTCATTTACAATCCACACCAATGCCGGATCTGTTAGTGTAGAACTAGATGATAACCATCTTAAAGACGTAAAAATCGAAAAAAGTGGAGTGACTTTAGAGTCCCTTGCTGCAAATGCCCGAACTACTGGAGAAAGTGGGTGTAATCCCGCAGGTTCATTTCTAGATTGTACGGATGCTGTTATTAATCAAGCGAGAGATTTATTTGGTGATGTTGGGGGACTAGCATTTGACATAGGTTGTAGTTTATGGGTAGTTTGTCGAGGAGCATTTTTGACAGCCTGTATTACTTATACAGTTGTAGATTGTACTTCTTAAAGATCAAGAAAATGAAAAGAAATATTTTCTTCTTATCCTTAATTAGCTTGCTTCTAATAGGGATAACCTTAATAAACACAGAAGTACGTGGTTATAGCTTTATAGTTTTATTTTTAGGTTCTATTATCGCTATTCTTCGAAGAAAATACCTAAACCTTAAACCTTGGTGGGGAGGTAGATTACGAGATATCCCAAAATACTTTAAACTACCATAAAAAGCCCATAACAGATGCTAAGGTGAATGTGTCAAAGTGCTTTCAGGAAAGACCAGTAGGCAAGGATACTTTCCCAGTCTTTTCAAATGACAGACACACTCACCTTAGCTGATCGTTATGGGCAATTAGCGGAAGAAAAAAAAGAGTCAGAAAAGCGACCGACTTAATCGGAAAATTGAAAAAACTTACCAAAAGTATTCGGACAAATATTGAACATAGCTGGAGAAGAATTTGACCTGAACACTCCTGAAAACAAGGTAGGGCATAAACTTTATAATAAAATGAAAAAATTATTTTTATTTGGTCTTGCAGTTACGCTATTTGTTTCCTGTAAAGATGAAATGACAAGTTCTCCTGTCATAGAACAAACCAATTGGGAAACCTTTGGAAGCGCAAATGCTGATGGTGCAAAGTTCATATCTGACTTTATCCAAGATCAGATTCCTGAAAATGGTCGAATAAGCCAAGAAGAATCAACTGAATTAATCATTACAGCAACAGATGAATATTTAAAATTAGAAGGTGTTTCAGAAGAAGACCGACAATCCACAAGCACCTTTTTACATGATATGTTGACTTCCAAAGATGAGCCTTATTATGATGGTGAGGTAACTGAGATGCAGGCATCCTTCATCGCTGCCCTTGAGCTTGCATTTCAGCAGGAAGCAGACTTTGAAACTACTATTTCCTACATTGAAGGATTGGAAGAACAAGCCTATGATCTATTAACAGATGAGGAAATTTTCCTAGTCTTGATGGCTACTACAACCGCAAAAAGTCAAGCTACGTTTTGGCATGATAATCTTGAGAATTCTTCAAGCAATGGAAGAGTTATGTGTGTGACTTCTTGGAGAAACGTTGGAGTAAAAGCAATTTCGGGGGCTTTTGCAGGTGCAACTGCATGTGGGTTTGGGAGATTCTTAGGTCCTGTTGGTTGGAAAGCATGGGGAGTTTGTATCGTTGGAGGAGTTGGTGCGGTAGCGGATATAGTGGAACAATGTCTTGCTCCTAAACAGACAACAATTCAAAATTGCGTGAGATATTCCAGTGGTAACTTAGCTGCATGTGGAAGGTTTCTTAATTATGGAAGTCTGACATACGGAAGAAACCCATATCGACTACTCAATCTTCCTATTAGAAGTTTCCCATGAAAGTCGTTTATATATACCTTGGGTCATTCTCTTGTAGTTTGCTCGGAATATTATTTTACTACTATTTGATTTATGGAACAATTGAAATAGGAGATGCTTTCATAGGATCTGCCATTTCTATAATAATATTATCGGTGATTTTGGGGTGGCAAAAACGAAATAAGCCAAGCTCGATGCATTGAAATAGTGCGTAAAGCCCATAACAATAGATAAAAATGAATGCGCCTACTTTTTCCATAGAAGGCAAGAAGTCAAACAGAAGCTTCAGAGATATTGGAAAGTTTGGGCGCACTCATTTTATCAAGGCGTTGTGCTCAATACATGCAAGAATGAAAAGCCTACTAACGATATTAATATTTGCAATTTCAAATTTGTGCTACGCCAACTTCGGTGGTTATTACCGCTATAGTACAGAAGGTGGCGGAACGATTTTAAACTCGTCAAACTCACAATTGATTGAACTTGTAAAGGAGGATATATCAATTCTTTTAGATCAGAGAGTTAATTTCAGAGCGGTTTTTTATTTGAAAAATACTTCATCTGAAGAACAAGAGTCAACTCTAGCATTTCCTCAAGTCTCATATTGGGATGTTCCGTACAAATCAGGTTCTGGCTATAGTCCAGAAAACTACTACCCACTTAATGAAAAATTGCTAATAAATGGAAATCAAATCCGCTGTGACGAAGAATTATACTCCTCGAAGTTTAAGGGGTTTGAAGCCCAATGGTACGAAAACTCACGCTAAGAAATATTATCCTTCTCTACTATGGTATATCGAGCTGATATCCTATCTGCGTTTACTGGAATGTTTAGAGGCCAAAATCGAGTACACCATAGTCTTCAGACATCAGCAGTTCATTGATTTCATCTTTATTAAAATATTTCGGATCAAAATCTTCTCTTAACCAGTCTATGGTTTCCTTGTAATCTTTGTTTTTAGGGTTAGCGATAGTTTTGACCATCTGTTTGTATCTCAGAATTCCACCACAGTCTTCAGGAGGACATTCGTTTTCCCCATCGATGCATTGAGGGTAAAATTGATCACTTACCCGATCTATTATCTTTTCAATAAAGATGATGTGTTCCCAAAAATCCCCGAAATCATAATTATAGATTAGCTTATCATTTTCGGTTTTCAGTACATCACACAATTGGGTATTTTCCAAGGAGGAAAGATCTTCATCACCAGAATATATTTTTTTCCCAGAATCAAACTCAAATAAGTGGGTATTGGTCCAACCCAAAGAGGTTTGCAGAATTTTATGAAAATCCAATAGTGACGTGGTGTTTATCACTTGTAATTTTCTCCAGATCATAGGAACGGATCCTTCAATGCTGATGTGAACTTCATAGATTTTTTGGCCCATGATTTTTTATGGTTTGATTTTTATATACTATGCAAATATGCTCTCAAAAAACTATTTAAGGTCTTTTAAAACCTTGTACACCGTTGACCTTCCAATCTCCAATTTTTGAGCGATAGCAGCTGCTCCAATCCCCTGATTATGTAAAGATTTGATTTTTTCTTGATCAACAAATGGTTTTCTTCCAAATCTTACACCATTAGCTTTTGCTTCCAATCGACCTTCATTAGTTCTTTCCAGAATTCGTTGTCTTTCTGTCTGAGCAACGGCCGATAAAATGGTAACTACCATTTTCCCCATGGTCCCCTCAGTGCTAATGCCATCATCCAAAAATCGTACAGCAACTCCCATTTGGTCAAAATCACTGATCAAACGAATCATATCAGCAGTATCTCGACCAAGTCGATCAAGTTTTTTAACCAGGATTACATCTCCCTGCTCCACTTTCACTTTAAGCAAGTCAAGGCCCTCACGCTTAATCATCTGACCTCCTGATTTTTTATCGGAAAAATGCGATTGGCTTTTACGCCTTCTGCTTTAAGGGCATTGAGCTGTATATCAAGAGATTGTTGTCCAGTAGAAACCCGAGCATAACCGAAGATTCTCATAGCTTATTATTGTCTATTAAATCAATTCATAGAAATATTGTCTACTAATCAATAGCGTCTTAAACGTTTAAAAAATAGCAGGGAAGAAATCCGTATCTCAAATTATCTTTGAGTTGCACAACAAACCCCATCCCTGCATGTCAACTATAAATTTGTTTTCTCAGGTCATCTCTAAGATTGACCGTAACTCCTTCAAAAAATTAGTACAGGAAAAGCAGACCGATAAATATCAGAAGGGCTGTGATAGTTGGACGCATTTGGTTTCGATGTTATTCTGTCAGTTTTCTAAGAGTCAATCTGTTCGTGATATCAGCAATGGTCTTCGATCAGCGACTGGCAATCTAAACCACATGGGCAACAACATTCAATTTGAGTCTGTTAAAGAAAATGACCTGCCAGAAGACAGACATCAACACATTCTAAAAGATGAGCTTATACAACTCACAGGCAATCAAACCAAAAAGAAATACCCTGAACGACTGCGAAGGATTGCTATTTGGGATGAACAGCATCAACAAACCATTGAATTGATTACTAATCAAATGTCCCGGACAGCAAACACAGTAAGTGAACTTTAACAGTAAGTGAACTTTACAAGAGCAGATGGCAGATAGAAATCTTCTTTAGCGAGATAAAACAATTGCTAAATATCAAATCATTTATTGGGACTACTCAGAATGCTGTGATGATTCAGATATGGACAGCCCTGATGACTATAGTTATCCTCAAGTTCCTGAAAGAACTCGCAAAATATGGCTGGCAACTTTCAAACCTCGTGGCTTTTCTAAGATTGAACCTATTTGTTAAAATCGACTTGCATAGATGGCTGGATAGCCCTTTTGATCATCCGCCTGATCATAGTAAAAACCAAACACAGGGGGTGCTCTTTCATTAAACAGCATTAATGCCCTTAATCTGTGTGAAAAAGAAGATTCAACATAGCTTCCTAAAACGTTTAGGACGCTATTGATAGTATAACCCGTTGTGCATTTAGGCTAAGTTAGTTTTAATATTGTTTATCGGTTTATTAAAGGCGAAGAAATTTAAGTATTGAATCATAGTAAAAGCAGTTATTTTAGAGCGTAATCTGGTTGCTAGCCCTAAGAAAGATTTAGCATGATTAGTTGCCCACAAAAACTGCCCATGCAGTTGAGAGAAGTTAGTTTCAATACGCTTTCTTATTTTTCCTTTTACTTTTGAAAAAGGCACATAATTATGTTGGTTTTTTCGCATTGGAATCGATAACTCAATATTTGAATATGTAAACAAATCTAACTGATAATCAGCACTTATCTAGCCTCTGTCTCCTATTAATGTGCAAGTATTTAAGTTGTGTTTTACATCTTTAAGGTAATTAATATCGTGAATATGTGCTGGTGCTAAATCAAAGGAATGAAAGACACCGTTTTTGTCACAAATCGCATGAAGTTTATATCCAAAATACTTGTTTTTTTGTGAGGCACAATGCCCAAATGTAGGCTGTATATGGTAAGTAGAGCATCTATTTGAACGTGCAGTTCTTGCATATTTACAAATAGGCCTTGGCATAGAGTCTACCACAAAAACATCGATAAATTCAGCAAACATTTCACTTAATCGTTTTCTTATGGATTCTGTATAATCAAATCGTTTTCTACGCCTTTTATTATAAACACTTTGCTCTATTTTAGTTTCTAAATAAGTGCCTTTTAAACATCTAAATAATTGTACTTCAGTGTTTATAGAGATGTATTCAGCGGTAAGGTTAAGGCTTACTAGTTCTAAATTATTTAACTTAGGGGTTCTGATTTGTGTAAAACTATTAATATCCCCACAAGTACCCCTTATTACAAATAAGCCATAGTATAAAAGGGCAAAAAAGGCACTTAACTAATTGAAATAAGTGATTTACACCCTAAAAAGGCGAAAAACAAAAGAGAGAACAAATGCGCAATTTCTGCTAATAACATGAGGTATATAACCTGAAAACCTGCAAAATACCCACAGAAAACAGCCCATTTTGATGGTTTTTTTGATGTGTCTGAACCCATTTTTGACAATTAAGGGAACAACTCAAGGACGATTAGGTATACATTTAGGTATACAATAGGTATACCTCTTCTCTACTTCTTTATCAGTTTCAATGTCAGATCATGGACTTGTTTTGAAGGTCGATAATTTGATCTTTCGCACTTATTAATTCACTTTTCAAATCATTCAACTCTTTGAGGAGTTGCATTAGCCCTTGATTACCATCTTTAGTATCTACATTTGTTTCCTCTGTTAATTCTTGACCACGAAAAGAGTAATTATCTAACGAATCCATATCAATAGTGAGAATGCCAGCTTGTGGATTATTGGTCTTTCCATCTGGTATTGCGTTCATTAAAACATCATCTTCAAAAGCAAATCCGTCACTAAATAAAATGTAATCAGATCTTATATAATGATATGATTTTCTCATATTTTTTACAACTCGAGTAGAGACTCTTTTTCTACCATTTTTTATATCATTCAACCCTACCGGGCTTTCCCCAATTTTTTCAGCAGACTCTTTATAAGACTTAATTATTCCATTTAAACGCAAGTATTCGACAACTGAATTAAATCTTTCATGTTCTTCGTCTGCCTGAAAGGGAATCTCTCCACCTAACAAAGAAAGGCCATCATAGACCTCCTGGCTGACTACGGTGTCCTTAATTTCTCTCATATTTCATAAAAATTAATTTCTTCATATTTTATATATGAAAATATCTTGTTATTGTAAATAATAAAATGGGCAACATATGACAATGGATAACAAATTAAGCGAATTAATCAAATTCTTACCGCACCGATCAAGAAAAGAAATCGCTAAAAGGGCCGGGGTTACCCAAACAACCGTCACAAAGTTTTTCCGCAGTGGATCGGTGAACTACACGGTCGGCATGAGAATATACAGGGCTACTATGGCAATGTATTTGGAGCTAAAGGAGCAGGAAAAGCAAGTCATGCAAGCCTTTATGAAAGACGGGGTCTAAAATAATGAAGTCAATGAAAGTAATGAAGAGGCAAAGATGAATGGACTGATACCATATAGTAAATTGATTGATACTTATGGTATGTCAAAGGGGTATTTAAAGGTCGCTCTAAATAGATACCGCAATGGCAAATCCACTTCTTGGGAGAATTACAAGGATAAAATAGTCTACATTAAAGTAGACACCATTCCTTCCCCCACTCGCAAGAAATACGGCATTCTGACCACCGCAGAACAGGAAGAGCAGGAAGTTAAAAAGAGTGAACAACTCCGTGCCATTTACGACGACCAAATCAAAAAACACATCTACAAATCAAAAAATATTCAACACATGCGACCATGCCAGAGACCGTAAGCGCATGGTGGGCATCACGGGAGCCACCGGATACGGAAAAACCACCGCACTGTAAAGAATACTACCGATCACAAAAGAACACCTATCTGGTTACCTGTGGCAAAAGCATGACAGCCAAGCAGCTTGTACAACACCTGCTCCGTGAAATGGGCATTGCCTTTCATGGCACGATACACGAGATCATTGAACGGATCACCCTTGAACTCAACAAACAGCATGACCCGCTACTCATCATTGATGAGGCGGGTAAGCTGTCCCAACTGGTGATGGAATACCTCCACGACCTACAGAATGCCACCGAGCATAATTGCGGAATGGTGATGGCCGGGGTCGGGTACTTCAAAGACAATCTGAAAAAAGCCTCAGATAATAACAAAGAAGGTATGCCTGAAAAGAAGGTATGCCTGAATTAAGACCGTTGCAAGGGGTTTGGCTAATTATACAATTGAGGGAAAATGAGCATAAAAAACAAGTATAGACACCTTAAAAACATCGAAAACACAAAAATTGATGACATTATAAAGCAAAAATTCTTCAAATTATAAATGTGAATTGAAATTGATACCGGTTTTGCAACGGTCTTAAACTCATTAAAGGCAACCACGACAGAGAAAGCCGCTCATGCCATAGCCCCACAGGAAGATGATGAGTTTTCTCCTGTGATCACGACTAGCGGAAGCGATGACGGATCAGGGCGAAAAATGCTCTCAGCAGACGACCTTCTGGAACTCAAACGGCGATTTGACGCAGCAGAAATACCGATGGACAAACGCTATGTGGTGCTAAACCCTAAACACGTTCGGCAGCTTTTAAGTGCGGATTTGAAGCTGTTTAAGGACATCTCCAATTACAAGGATGGCAAACTGTTCAGGTTGGCAGGGTTCAATATGTTAGAGCTTACCAGACTGCCCAGGTATGACCTAAGCAATGGAACAAAGATTGCTTCTGGTGCAGCAGAATCGGCTAATGACACCTATTGCTCTATTGCCTTTCACGGGCCGGAAGTCATGAAGGCAGACGGCAGCACGTTCATCTATGCAGATGAAAACAATCCCGAACAGAGGGGAACCATCGTAGGCTTTGACAAACGGTTTATCAGTATGCCAATAAGAAACAAGGGCATCGGAGCAATCATTTCAGATGCCGTGTAAACACCGGAAAAATAGTATTTATCCAGCAGTTAAAGGGTGGTTCTTTCGGATCACCTTTTTTGTTGGGATAGCTAAAACTTATTGCCCTTTTGAATTGCGGAACTTTGAACGATCGTATTTTACACTTTTGATCCTATGAAATGCGGTTTGCATAAGTCGCGGTTTACATAAGTCAGGTTTTTCAAAACTTGAGGAGGGAATGTCTCAATACGATTTGAACAATATGGTCAAAGAGGCTTACATAGGATTTGGTGCTGAAAGAGGGAGTACAGGATCTTCTTTTGGGAAATACACCGCATTTCCGCATGGCAGTAAGGAAACTTCAATACTGAAAGAAGGTGACAATGTATTAATTGACGGAGGTTGTGTGGTCGGTGATTATCAGGCAGATATTACCAGAACAACTGTATTTGGGAAACCCTCTCAAAGACAAAATGACATTTGGAATGTGGTAAAGGAAGCGCAGGCTAAGGTCTATGAACAAGCCAGAGCAGGTGTTCCTTGTGAGTTCTTAGATGCTACCGCTCGGTCGGTTGTAGAGAAAGCAGGTTTTGGATCTGATTATACAAATTTTTTCCACCGCGTAGGGCATGGAATTGGCATGGATTTTCACGAATGGGAGTATCTGGTAAGGGGAAATAAGACACCCTTGGAACCTGGCATGTGTTTCTCCAATGAGCCGGGTATTTATTTATATGATGAATTTGGTGTCAGACTTGAAGACTGCTGGTACGTAACTGAAAATGGTTATGAAGAATTCACACCTCAAAGCCCGTCTATAGAAGTTCCTGTTGAGTAGTATTTATTGAAGTTTCCAATCATTTTTGGCTATCTCTCAGTAGATGGTAGAACCTTTAAAAAGGATAATAATGATCATGTTAATGGCACTCTTTGTTGCTCAATCAAAAGGGCAACAGAAAGAGTTAGACAGCTTTTTTGATAACAACTGCAGCAATAAGGTCAGGAATTTGACCAAATAAGGGTTTCTTGATAGTTTTAATTTGCTTGATTCAGCCCATGATGATTTCAGTTTGTCGTAAACTCTAATCTCGTCATTTGGACTTTTTCAAGCTTTCTTTTCTTTTATCGGACAGCAGTGATGTGATCTGTAACGGGAAAATATTTAGATTTAATTCGTGAAACGACTGGCACTAATATTATTCCCTTTGTTACTGTGCAGCTATTCCGTTCAAAAATGGGGATTTTTTGGACATCGGCTAATAAACAGACAGGCCATCTTTTCATTACCCCCTGAAATGATTGGGCTTTATAAAAGTCAAATCAACTTCATTACCGAGAAAGCAGTGAATCCTGATAAAAGAAGATATGCTGTTGAAGATGAGGCTGCAAAGCATTATATAGATGTTGACCACTACGGGGACAGTGCTGTATACTCTATGCCAAAATACTGGCTGGATGCTGTTGGTCAGTATTCAGAGGACACCTTAAAGACATATGGTATTGTACCATGGCACATTATTTTTATGAAATATCAGCTGACTGAAGCATTCAGAAAGCGAGACTTTGAAAAGATAGTAACCTTATCTGCTGAAATTGGGCATTATATTGCTGATGCCAATGTACCTTTACATACCACTGAAAATTATAATGGACAACTCACTGGGCAGTATGGGATACATGGATTTTGGGAATCAAGACTTCCTGAATTGTTTAGCCAACATTATGATTTGCTAGTAGGACAAGCTGAGTATATCTCTTCCCCTCAGGATATGGCTTGGTCTGCCATACTCGATGCACACTTGGCCCTGGACTCAGTCCTTCAATTTGAACGGAATTTGTCCTTCAAAATACCTTCAGATAAAAAATACAGCTATGAAGAGCGGGGAGCTTCCTTTGTAAAAGTCTATTCCAAAGAATTCTCTTCACAATACCATCACAAGTTGAATGGGATGGTAGAACGCAGGATGAAATCCGCTATTAAAATGGTCGCTGATTTTTGGTATACCTGTTGGGTTGATGCAGGTCAACCTGATTTGTTAATTAATCCACTCGAAGATTCACTGATTGATAATTTATTCGAAGACAAGATTGAATGGTTAAAGAAAAAATTCAAAAGTCGGATGCATGAGTCAAATTAACTCAACTAAATCGGTCCAATTGTTTTACCAGTACATTAAAGTCCTTGGGATAATCTGCTTCTACAAAAATGTCTTGCCCTTTTTGGTCTTTAAATTTCAATGATACGGCGTGTAATGCTACTCTCTTCATGGTTGGCTGCTCTTCTGTCTCTCTTTTCAGATTGAATTTGGATTTTATGGACGAGAGATAGAATTGCTTACCGCCATATTGTATGTCTCCGACAATTGGTGCTTTCAGAAGGGCTAGATATATTCGTATCTGATGCATTCTTCCGCTCTGTGGTGTACATGCAACCAGCGTATTTCTTTTAAAAGCTTTCAAGGTATTGAATATAGTAACGGACTTCTTGCCCCCGGTTTTATCGATTTTTACAATACCACTGTTCAATGCCGTAATTGGAGCATCAACAATTTGATTGTCAAAGTCGTGAATTCCGTCAACTACGGCATGATAAATTTTGTGAACTCTGCGTTTCTCAAGAAGTTTGGCGAGGTGGCCATAAGCGAAAGAGTTTTTGGACAACGCCAAAATCCCGGATGTTTCTTTGTCCAATCTGTGACAGACTGCCAGATCGGATGAATATTCCCGCGCTAGTTTCAGGATATTGATGCTAGTATTCCTATCCTCCAAAGTTGATATGAAAGGGGGTTTATTAATGAAAATGTAGTCATCATTTTCATTAATAATTAATTCTTTAAATCCTGGTCGTTTCATTTGAACAGAAAGGTGTCAATGAAAATGTGAGTTCTCTAAAATTTCCGTTTGGAGATTAAGATTAATACAAGGGTGATTAGTCCGGTCATTCCAGAAAGTCCAAATATTTGCTTATGAGGAGTGGGAAAAATAAAAATGAGAACCAGATTAATCGCAACTAGAAAAATACACAGAACAAAAATTAATTTGCCATATAAACTCAATTGCTGGTACCTCGAATAGATGTATTCCAATTATTTAAGACGATCCTCTAAATTCTTAAACGCTTTTAGCCCTTTGGAGTTTGAAGCTAAATGTAGAACCTTTCTTTACAGTACTAGTTACATCTATCTTTGTTCCATGTGATTCTAATATGTGTTTAACAATAGCTAATCCTAAACCTGTTCCGCCTTTCTCCCGCGATCGGCTTTTTTCAACCCGGTAGAATCTTTCAAAGATTCTACCGATATCATTCTGAGGAATTCCCCGCCCATTATCTTTTACCATAATGGTGGCATAATCTTCAGTGGTGATGAGAGCGCATTCTACAAGCCCACCCTCCTTGGTGTAATTGATCGCATTGGAAATTAAGTTCAGCATAACCTGATAAATTCTCTGACTGTCGGCATGAACAAAAATGGGTTTGTCAACTGGCTTTGTAAATTTCAAGGTAATCTCTTTTTTCCCAGCCTTATTTTCGAATTGGTCAAAGACTTCCATTATAAGATCCATAATATCAAAATCCCCGGTGTGCATTCGGATAGCACCCGTTTCCATCTGTGAAATTGTCAAAAGATCGTGGACTAGCGCATCAAGACCGTCGAGGCTTTTGGCAGCCTTCTTGAGAAACTTCATCCTGACGGACTTGTCCTTAACTGCACCGTCCAACAACGTATGTACAAAACCTTGAGCTGCAAAGATTGGTGTTTTTAGTTCATGTGAAACGTCTGCTACGAATTGCTGCCTAAACGCTTCAGCCTTCTTGAGTTCCTCAATTTCTCCTTGCTTATTGGCTGCATATGCTAAAATTTCCTGATTTATTTTTTTAAAGGGATTGAGAAATTTCTTGACTTTTTTGAATTCAATGGATGAGTAGTCCTTACTTTTTAATTTGCTTAGAGCGGCATACAATTCTCGGAATTCTTTGAAAAAAAGGAATTCCAGAATGACATAGATCAGCAGATAGCCTGATGAGAAAGAAAGTAATGTTGTGATTATGAGAGCAATACCAAAAACCTCTGGAACCAACGACAGGAACGAGGTTGTGATTATTGAAATTGACAGGGCCAGTAATAGTGCTAACGCCCGCGGATTAAGAAACATTCTTTATATGTGCTCAAACTTATATCCCACGCCTTTTACTGTGGTAATGTACCCTTGCCCTATTTTTTCCCTTACTTTTCTGATATGTACGTCTACCGTACGGGCGAGTACATAAACATCAGTTCCCCAGATATTCTGCAAGAGGTCGTCTCGACCCAAAACTTTTTCTGGATTTTGAGCCAGAAAATATAATAATTCGAATTCTTTTTTAGGGAGGTTAACAATCTTTTCTCCGACACTGACTGTATAACTAGTTCGGTCAATGATAAGTTCGCCTGCTTTAATCGGAAGCACATCATTATTTTTTTTAGAGTCTCTTTTAAAGAAGGCATTAATTCGACTAAGAAGTGCTCGTGGTTTTATCGGCTTGGTGATATAATCATCGGCACCTGCACCAAAGGCAGCAACTTCAGAATATTCCTCAGATCTAGCGGTTAGAAATATCACATGGGCATTACCAAGTTCCGGTAATTCACGAATTTTCAGGCAGGTTTCAACTCCATCTTGACGGGGCATCATTATGTCCAATAAAATTAGTTTGGGTTTAAAGTCTGTGGCGATTTCAATCGCTTTTTTGCCGCTAAGAGCCGTTTTCACGTCATACCCTTCCTTTATAAGGTTATACTTTAAAAGATATAGGATGTCGGCTTCATCGTCAACTATCAGGATTCTTTTATTGGATTTGGACATAATTTCTGATTTATCTAAAACCTAATAGGAGGTGAGACAAAATTATTCAGAAAATAGCCCAATATGAATGGGTTAACAATTTAATAATATTGAGAGGACATATCATTTGTCAGCAAATGTCAATGGGGCCTTTAAGTTTTGGGCATCTGTAAGATCAATCTCAACTGCTCCAACAAACATTTTTGCCCAAATCTTAATTGGGATTTTATTGCTGTCATCAGATAACCATACTTTAATTGTCTCATTCCCTTCTTCAAATAGGTCATTCTTAGGCATAATTGGAGCAAAAACCAAAGCATCGATTCTTCCTAATTTGGTTTTAACGGTTTCCCGTCCCAAGAACTTTACTTTAAAGTTATAAATCTTTTTGTCATAAAATGCATCCAGTGTGATAACCTGACCTTCCGGAATTTTGGTATAATCCAAAGTCCTGATGTAATAATACCCACTGATGAGATCCTGAGGTTGTCTTGGTGTTTTGAAATATTCAATGGGTCGTTCTTTGTCAATGCGTGAAACAATTGCGGAGTCTTTGCAGTGGTCGAATTCGACAACTTCATGTTTCCGGTATTTATTTTCACGCTTGTCCTCGTAAAATTTGTGTGGAACCAATGAAGCCGTATCTAAATATGTGCCCCAATTGTCTCTTACGGTGTAGAAGAAATCAAAGAATCCTGAAGTCTGCCCCAATACATTGATCTTGAAGCAGGGACGATTGTTTATATCATGAATTTCGTCGGTGATTGACATGGTGGCTTCACCGGCACTAATAAAACCGACGTGAACTCTGTAATCAAGTCGTTCTCCGGCTGAAAAACTATTGTTCTTTCGAAGTACATACCTGCTTGAATCTGGTGAAAATGCGGTTAACAAGATGAGAATAACGCAGGTGCTGGCTACCCCAATAATCTTATTGAATTTAATCCCCCTCATTTTTCAGCCTACAAAGATGGATATTTTTGTTTTAGATAAGTAAGGTAAGTCCTGACATCCCCGTTATAATTTTCCTGAAAGTCTCTTTCGAAATCACCCTGTTTGGAATGATATCTCAAAAAAGACATGAAATAGGCATTATTTGGCAGGGACTTTTCAAAACGTTTTTTATAGTTCCCACCATTGTAGAACTGAATAGTATCAATATTGTCTACTATGCCTTGAATCATTTCGTTTTTCATCTTGGACTTCACTTCGGCAGATAGACTAGCATTCATCGTGCCATAGAGGCTATCTAACCCTTTTGCACCCCTAATAAAGTGGTCAATATATTTGTTAGAGTCCCGTTCTTTTTCTTTGTATTCCTTCAATTGATTGGAGTCCGGCCCATATTTCCAATTTAAAAATTGTTCAGCCCCTTTTTCACCAATAAACGTTGCCAAGTTCTCATTATAATCAGTGCTGTCTTTGATATAAAGTGTGCCATGAGTTAATTCATGTATAATTAATTTACTGAGTGCTCCCTCTGGACGGTTGAGCATATTAGATAGAATCGGATCATTAAACCAGCCCAGTGTAGACCAGCCACTTACTGGACTAATTCTTGTATCGTACCCTTTTTCTCCGAGTTCGTCTCGTGCTTTCTTTGCTTTTTCCAAGTCAAAGAAACCCTTATAAGGGAATGATCCGATCACAGGGAATGACCAATCTTTAGCCTTGAGTTCAAATGGTTCGCATGCTGTGAGGTTCCACAGTGAAACCTGTCCATTTTGATTATAGAGTGTTTTGTAATTATCACTATCCGTGATACCGAGGTAATCAATGCTGAATTGCCGAACTTCCTGTACAAATTTCAATTTGTACTTTATGGAATCAGGAAACGTCGGATCGTTTAAGAATTCTTCAATTGGCCGAGATCCAAGAACCACTTTTACCTGACCTTGACCCTGCATGATGCCATACAAGATGAGCTCACACTGCCAAATAGAAAATGCGACCAATAGAGTAACAAGCCCAATAAGAATTTTCTTGAACATCTTGCCCTACAGAACTTTTTTTAATATCCTCCAAACCGTTCCCGCCACAATTTGATGACCATATGGCGTTGGATGAATCCCGTCATCCAAATTAAGTTCTGGTTCCCCGGCAACATCCTGAAGTAGAAAAGGAATGAGTTCTGTATTGTTTTTTTCAGCCAGTTCAGGAAAAATAGCACGAAAATCTGAGGAATAACCCTCACCCATGTTTGGGGATACCTGCATACCTGCCAGTACTATCCGGGAATCTGGATATTTCATTGTTACCTTCTCGATTATTTCCTGAAGATTTTTTCTGGTTTCAGTAGTTGGAATGCCCCGAAGACCATCATTTGCCCCTAATGCTAATACAAAAACATCTATCTTGTTTTTAAGCACCCAGTCAATCCGGGAGTTGCCACTCGCCGTTGTTTCTCCACTCAGTCCAGCGTTTATGATGTCATAGTCAAAGCCTAATGAATCGATAAATTCCTGTATTCTGGCTGGAAAAGCCTCTGAAATATCTAAGCCATATCCGGCCGTTAGACTATTTCCAAAGAAGACCACATTCCGCTTTTTCTCAGAACTCGCTTTTTCTATATTTTGTGATTGAGATACAATTTGATTTCCCTGTTTTTCATTAGAACAGGACCAAATCAGGAAGATTAACAAGGTGCTGTAAGGTACTTTCATCCTATGATAAACTTGGGGAAACCGCAAATGTACAAACATGGAGTATGCAGATCAAAATCTGAAAAATGTATATTAGCCCTTTATCAATTCGATTAAACATCTTTGGTTGCTTACTCGTTGTATAAGGAGATCAAAAAAAGCCCGTCTGACCCTCAATAATGCCTATTCTTAAAGTATCGGAACTCACCAAAACATATCAAAGTGGCAGCAAAGAACTGACCGTACTTGAGAAGGTTAGTTTTGAAATTTCACACGGTGATACATTTTCAATAGTTGGACCATCTGGAAGTGGTAAAACGACTCTTTTAGGGCTTTGTGCTGGTCTTGACAAAGCGACCTCTGGATTTGTTGTTATTAACAATACCAAATTGGACGAGCTCAACGAAGATCAACGTGCTCAAATCAGAAACCAATCTGTAGGATTCATTTTTCAAAATTTCCAATTAATCCAAACGCTCACAGCCTTGGAAAATATCATGGTCCCGTTAGAATTGAGAGGGGACAAGGGTGCTTGTAAAAAGGCCAAAGAATTGCTGGATAGAGTTGGACTTGACAACCGAAGAGACCATTATCCTGCACAGCTATCCGGAGGAGAGCAGCAAAGAGTTTCAATAGCCCGGGCTTTTTCTAATAATCCCAAAATTCTTTTTGCAGATGAGCCAACTGGCAATCTTGATGAAGACACCGGCTCGAAAGTGGAAGAATTACTATTCGACATAAATAAAGAGGAGGGAACCACCCTTGTTTTAGTGACTCACGATTTGGACCTGGCCAAAAGGACACATCGCATAGTAAGCATTAAAGGCGGAAGGGTGATTTCGGATGAGTCCAATTTATCAATTGAGTATCAGAAAGTTTCTGCAACTTAAGCTGTCGGATTTTGGATACACGAATCAAAATTGAAGGTAGCACCTATAGCAAAGGATGGCTCTGGAAAATGGCCTGGAGGGACAGCCGCAGATCTCGGACACGTTTAATGCTTTTTACGTCCTCTATAATCCTTGGAATTGCCGCATTAGTTTCTATCAATTCTTTTCGCGACAACTTGTTGAATGACATTAATGATCAAGCCAAGGAATTGCTTGGTGCTGATTTAAGAATATCCAGTACCATAGAAGTTAGGCAAGACATACTTTCCCCTTTTGATTCCTTATTTATACAGGAATCTAGAGAGACTTACTTCGCTTCTATGATCTACTTCCCAAGGACTGATGGCACAAGGTTGGTTCAAGTAAGAGCTCTTGAGGGGAATTATCCATTTTATGGCACTATCGAAACGGATCCTATTGAAGCGGCAGATAAGTTTAGAAATGATCGACTTGCTTTGGTGGATGCTACACTCATGCTCCAATATGAAGTTGAACTTGGTGACAGCGTTAAGATTGGAAATCTGAGTTTCAAAATTGCAGGTAAGCTGAGAAAAGTGCCCGGTCAAAGTGGACTATCGGCTACAGTTGCTCCAGTTGTTTATATTCCTCATCAGTATCTGGAAGAAACCGGACTTATTCAAAAGGGAAGCCGGATAAGATACCAATATTTTTATAAGGCTGAATCCACTGCTATAGCCGAAGAGGTACTCAGTCAGGAAAAAGAAGAGCTGGATGATCTGGGCATTGGATACGAAACTGTTGAAGATCGAAAAGAGAGTACAGGTGATTCATTTAATAATCTGGGCAGGTTCTTGAACCTCGTTGCATTTATTGCTTTGCTGTTGGGATGTGTGGGAGTTGCCAGTTCGGTACACATCTATATAAAAGAGAAAATTGCTACAGTTGCTGTTTTAAGATGTTTGGGTTTGAAAGGCAAGCAGGCATTTTTGATTTACCTCTATCAAATTGGTGTCATGGGATTCATTGGTGCGGTTCTTGGTACTATTTCAGGAAGCTTTATTCAATCTTTTCTACCAAAAGTATTCTCGGACTTTCTACCTGTTGAAGTGAGCATGGCATTATCATGGCGTGCTATCGCAGAGGGGATTATTATCGGGATTCTTATATCGGTGCTTTTTGCACTGATACCACTCCTTGAAATAAGGAATATTTCACCTTTAAAAACCTTAAGGGCTTCGTTTGAAAACGAAAATGAAAAACCTGACAGGTTAAAATATCTCATTTACGGTCTGATTTTCTTATTTATTCTGGGATTCTCTATCCTTCAAATTCGAGAAATTGAAGAGTCAATTTATTTTAGCGGTGGCATATTGATAGCTTTTGGCATTTTAGCAGCTACAGGTAAATTCATCATGTGGCTGGTTAAAAAATATTTTCCTTCCTCCTGGAGTTATGTTTGGCGCCAAAGTCTATCCAACCTCTATCGGCCTAATAATCAGACAATTACTCTCATTGTGTCTATTGGATTAGGAACTGCGTTAATATCAACCCTATTTTTTATCCAGAATTTATTGGTTGATAAAGTGGCCATTTCAGGAGGTGGGGATCGTCCAAATATGGTGCTATTCGATATTCAATCACAGCAAAAAGATGAAATTTCGACCATTACGTTGGACTATGATTTGCCAGTAGTTCAAGAGGTGCCTATTGTAACAATGAGATTAGTTGATATAAACGGGATCACGAAAGCTGATATTTATGAAGACACTACTATCGCTTATCCGGATTGGGCTTTCAATAGAGAATACAGAGTTACTTATAGAGACTCACTAATAGATTCTGAAAGTGTAGCTCAAGGGGAATGGTCTGGACAAGTAAAGGACGATAAAATTTATATATCGATATCGGAAGGTTTCGCTGAGAACATGGCTGTTAAGGTTGGTGATGAAATGGCATTTAATATTCAAGGAACAATGATTAAAACGGTGGTTGGTAGTTTAAGAGATGTGGACTGGAATCGAGTTCAAACTAATTTTCTTGTTGTGTTTCCAACTGGGGTCCTGGAAGAAGTCCCTCAATTCCACGTGCTTGTAACCAAAGTTGGATCGGACACAGTTTCAGCACGGTATCAACAGGCAATTGTGAGACAGTTTCCTAACGTTTCAATAATTGATTTAACATTGATCTTAAACACACTGGATGAAGTTTTAGCCAAAATCTCATTTGTAATACAATTTATGGCCATGTTTAGTATTTTCACTGGAATTTTGGTGTTAACTGGCTCCGTCATTATTAGTAAATTCCAAAGGATCCAAGAAAGCGTTTTACTGAGAACTCTAGGCGCTAGCAAGAAGCAAATATTGAGCATTACAGCTTTGGAATACTTATTTCTTGGGAGTGTTGCAGCAGTTACAGGAATATTTTTAGCATTAATTGGTAGCTGGGCTCTGGCGGTATTTAACTTTGAAAGTTCATTTGTTCCGGATGTTATTCCGGTCGTAATACTTTTTGTAGCTATTTCAGGCATAACAGTTATAATTGGAATGTTAAATAGCCAGTCAATTGTAAAAAGAACCCCACTGGAAGTTTTGCGTGCAGAAATATAGAACTATGAGATATTTAATATTATCAATGATAGCGGCATTTTCAATCAATTGCTATGCAGTTGGTCCAAGCGACGATGCGATGAAAGTAGTAGAGGCCTTATTCGAAGGAATGCGCCTTGGTGATAGTACCATGGTAAGAAGTGTTTTCACCAAGGACGCACGGTGGATGACTATTCTCGAAAAGGATGGTCAACCCATTTTAAGAACTGGATCAGTAGATGGATTTGTCAAAGCTGTCGGCACTCCACATGAAAAAGCGTGGAACGAACCAATATGGGACTATGAAGTTCAAATTAACGGTAAATTGGCCCAGATTTGGACCAAATATGCATTTTATTTGGGAGAAAACTTCAGTCATTGCGGCGTAGATGCTTTTCAGCTTTTTAATGGGAATAATGGATGGAAGATTTTTCAACTTACGGATACCAGACAGTTCGAAGACTGTGAATTACCTCCAAAGTAATGGGCCCAGACAATTATTTGAATTTTTTATTAGAAGTGAAAAGAAAGGAATAAGACAGTATTTGTTTCAGGTATTTCATTTATGGCAAATTCTCCGAACCCCTCAGATGTATATTAATCAGGCCAGTTATTATCTACCTTCAACTAAAGTGCCCAATGAATATTTCGAAAGCCTCAATGGGCTTTCAAATGATTGGATTTTTGAGCGCACAGGTATAAAAGAAAGGCGTAAGGCAGGTGAATCTGAAAATACCAATACTATGGCCGTTGAGGCCGTCAAAATCCTACAAAAAAATACTGGGAGTGACCTCAAAGATGTTGATTTGATCGTAGGAGGAACCTATTCTCCTTATGACACGGTGGTGACTTTGGCACATATAGTCCAACATCATTTGGAATCGGCGGATGCGCAAGCTGTTTCTGTTTCCGCTGCGTGTTCTACATTTCTAAATTCAATGGAGATTGTGGAGGGTTATTTTGCTTCAAATAAGTCTAAAAAGGCAATTGTCGTCCTGTCAGAGCACAATACAGCATATAACAATGAACACGACACTAAATCAGGGCATTTATGGGGAGACGGATCTACTGCTTTCTTAGTTACTAAAGAGCGGTTATCTCCTAATGATGCAGAAGTCAAAGACATAATCACCAGAGGTGCTGCCAACGTTGGAAAAGGGATCGAAGGAGTAATGTTAAAACCAACGAATGGTGGGATTAACATGCCTCATGGCAAAGACGTTTTTGTTAATGCCATACAGTATATGTCCAGCGTTACTAAAAATGTTTTGGAGAGAAATGGTTTTTCGCTGGACGATTTAAACTACCTGGTCCCCCATCAGGCTAATCTCAGAATCACTAAAAACGTAGCACAAAATTTGGGTCTGTCAGAGGATCGGGCATTATCCAATGTTCAATATTTGGGAAATACTGGATGTGCTGGTTCAGGAATTGCCTTGGCGGAGCATTGGAATGATTACAAAAAGGGAGATGTTATCGTAGTCACTGTTTTTGGAGGGGGCTACAGTTATGGTGCCATGCTACTCACCTTGTAGTATTATAACTGCGATTTCAAATATCAATAACTCCTATTTTCACGTTTAATAGCTTATTTTTATCTGATTACTAGATTACAGTGACCAATTACTACTTAATATTAGGAATTGGGGAAGATGCTTCTGATTCTGAGATCAAGGCCGCGTTTAAAAAGAAAGCACTTATCCTTCATCCCGATAGGAATCCAGACGATCCGGACTCTGAAGAAATGTTTAAGCTGATCAATGCAGCCAATCAAACATTGTCTAATCCCTATGAACGGGCTCGATTCGACCTCAAATTAAAATTTGGTGAAGCGGCAGTAGATAACCCGCCACCACCACCAGCCAGACATTCCTGCGTTCGACCTAGTTATGGTCGTCCGATTGATCATAAAATTAATGACTATGCTACATTTTGGGCTTTTGGTATATCATTGGGCATTGCTTTAGTTGTGACGACCAGTATGGAACTGTTTAATATGAACAATGCCTACCAACGTGATATGATGCTTGAACAACGACGCCAAATATTTGAACAAGCAAAAGATTACCAAGCTTCAGGTGAAATATCTGCTTCTCTGCTTACACTTGAATCACTGGGGGCATTCCACAAAGAAGAAGAGGACATGTTAGTATTTCAGGAAGACGTTTTAGACGACCTTTTACACGGAGGCACAAGGAACTTTTATCGAAATAACTTTGAAGCCGCAATAAAAGATTTTGAAATCTTCGATGATTTTGCAGCCAACAAAAGATTGAGTTTCGAGATTTTATTTGCTGAAACTCATATGATGGTTGGAAATTATGACGAAGCGATAGGGCGATTTAATAAGATCATTGTCAATGGCAACAATACAATTGAAAACAATCTAAAAGTGGCATGGATCTACCGTGAAGGAAAGAGAGATTATGAGCAAGCCATGAACTACTATGAAAAAGTCAGTAAAATGGTAATCAATAGTTATAAGAAAATTTACGGTGAGGCCTATCCTTTAATTCTCAATCCACGAATTATTCCACCAACCCATTTCGACATTTTTGACGGAATGGCTCAGACTTTCTTTTACATCGGAAATTATGACGGGGCTCTCAATGTGATCAAATGGAATTTGACCATGTGGCCAGATTACCCAGAAAACTACTTATTGAAGGGGAAAGTATTGCAAGCTCAAGGAAAAAACCTTTTGGGGTGTAGACAGTTTGATTTGGCCATTGAAAAAGGTTGGAACGAATCCATTAGATGTGGACTATAAAAATCAGTCTCTATAGATTAAGAATTCATCGCGTAAATCTTGAAATTCCGCAGTTGCCTCCATGGATAAGAGTTCGTCGTGGGTGCCATTATTATCAACCCACAATCTAAGTGTGTTGGTGCCATTTAATATATCATATGGCATGATCTTAAACTCATATTCATAGGGTGGAGATTTCCAATCGAAATGATCACCTAAATGGTGACGGAATTCCCGACATAAGTGCTGGCTAACCTTCCAGGGTTGAAAGGCTTTTCGGTTGGTTACATGAATTTGTAAACCACCACAATCCAGGTCTTTGTGTTTGTGGAAGGTTGGCTTAAAAATAAACGGTCTAAGAACAAAGCCTTTTAATTGGCATTTGGCGAAAACGTTTTTCATGCTGTCCACGAATGAAAAGGGTTCAATTTTTGGATGACCTATAAGCTCCAGACTTCTTGTCGTTCCACGCCCCTCAGAAAGATTTGTACCTTCAAAAATGACAGTTCCAGGATAAACAAGTGATGCATCTAGGGTGGCCAGATTGGGGGAAGGTATTACCCACGGCAGTCCTGTCTGGTCAAAGTACATCATTCGAGACCAGTTCCCCATTTCAATTATCCGAAGATTGCATTGAATGCCCCAGGATTGTGCCATTTGGGCTAGTTCTGCGGTGGTCAGACCATGTCGCATTGGAATAGGATAAAGACCCACAAACGACGAGAAATTGGGATCAAGCATGTTGCCTTCAATTTCTAACCCATTTATTGGGTTGGGTCTATCAAGAATAATTACTTCCACGTCATTTTGACCAGCAGCTACCATTGCAAGAACCATCGTCCAGATGTAGGTATAAACTCGAGTACCAACATCTTGAAGATCAATAATAATATGGTCCAGTCCTTCCAACATTTCGTCTGTTGGCTGACGGGTTTCAGAATAAAGACTATATACCGGAAGTTTATAGTATGGATGGAAGAAATGACCGGATTCGATCATGTTGTCCTGAAGGTCGCCAAATAGACCATGTTGGGGAGAAAATATCTTTTTAAATCGATCCCCAAACGTCTTTTTCAAAATGTCAATCCCATGAGTGAGATTTCTATCTACAGAAGGTGCGTGACATAAATATCCGATGTTACCACCGATTGTTTTGGTTATATCAGGTGAAACTAATCTATCTAAACCAGTAAAGACTTTTTTCAATGCAAATAGGGTCAGAAATTCATCTTAATTTAGCATTTCTAAGTGAAATTATGAAAGACCCTTTGAAAATTGCGGATGTCCTACAACAATTCCAGCATCCTCTGGATATGCCCACTCGGCCTCGAACCCTGTATGAGGATTTCATATACCATAAGGACCAGACATTAGGTATTGATTTTGAAGACAAACTATTCATCTATATAACGCTTTTGATTTTTGCATGGATTTGCAATACGGGTATTGTCGTTCAATTACAATTTAAAAAAGACGTTCAGATAACCAAGCTCATACTTTATTCAGTGCTAATACCAATTTCTCTTTTTATGATCCTGATACCAATTTTGATGTATTTTGAGATTTGGGCTAACTATTGGGCTTTAGTAATGGCAGTTATAGCTTCTAATTTCTTCACCTACTTTGTAACTAAAAGAGCCGTGATAAAAAAGGAACGTTTGGTGAAATTTGCTATTAAGCTAAATGAGGTCAAAGCTGATTTGGTCAAGCTGATTGATAAAAATGGAGCCGATGACAAAACTGGGCAACTAAAGGACCTAAGAAAGGAATTGGATGAATTTGGTCCTAAGTATTATAATGGAATTTGATTCCTAACAATACATAGAAAGTAATTATTTATCTCGTTTCAAACTCCTTCTTAATGGCAGCAAAGAAGCCCTAGGGCCACATTTGCCAGTACAATGTTTGGTATTGCTAATTATATATAGTTTTCTTATTTTTACAGAAAAAAGCCATGAATTGTCCTTAAGTGTTCAAACCGTGCTGTCATTAAATCCGGCAAGATAAAAGGAAAACAAAGGTATAAGTGTAAAAAATGCGGCTACCACTATACGGTACAACAAAAATCTACGGCCAAACCAAAAGAGTTGAAAAAATACGCCCTGCAATTATATCTTGAAGGGTTGGGTTTTCGGTCAATCGGTAGAATACTCAACGTGAGCAATGTATCTGTGTTAAACTGGATAAGGGGTTTTGGCCAAGAAGTGCAGTCCTTGTCCAATAGCGGTTTCGAAGTGGATTTCGTAGAGCTTGACCAGATGCACAGCTACATTGGAAACAAAGAAACTATTGCTGGATTTGGATTGCTGTTGATCGATATGGGAAAAAGTTCATCAATTTCGTTATTGGCGACAGAAGTACTGAGACAGCAAAAAAGCTCTGGGGGCTAATAGGCACTAACCAGATGAATACTCTAGCAAGTGATTACTGGAAGTCATACGAGCACATGGTCCCTAAAGACAAACACATTCAATCAAAAGCAGAAACTTTTACCGTAGAAGGCTATAATAGCTTGTTCAGGCATTTTTTGGCAAGAATGAGAAGAAAATCAAAGTGCTGTTCAAAAAGTATTGAGATGCTTACTTTATCCGTTTTGCTTTTGATGCATCATCGAAATGAAATATTAACTGTATTTAATTAGCAATGCCTTAAATTCATTAATATTTCGCTATTGAAGTATCAATACTATCAGCCCATGCTAAAATACCACCACGAAGATTATAGAGATTTTCGAAGCCGAATTTCTTTTCCAGCTGGCTAATTGCCGTGGCACTTCGAGCCCCACTTCTGCAATGGATGACCACTTTTTTATCAGATGCAACTTTTTCAACATTGTCTAAAATGCCACCTAAAGGGATTAGTTCTGCATCTAAATTGCAAATTTCATATTCATACTCTTCCCGGACATCTATCAGCTGAAAATCAGAATTGGTGTCTTTCAGGTTTTTAAGTTCTTCAACGGTTATTTCTTTCACTTCTTCAGTTTTTGATTCACCGTTCAAATTTAAACCACAAAAGTGTTCATAGTCAATCAATTCTTTAATTTCCAGTGTCTCGGGATTTTTATGAATCTTCAAAGTCCTTGTTTCGAACGTTAAGGCATCAAAAAGGAAAAGTCTTCCAGCAAGGGGTTTTCCTACTCCCGAAAGAACTTTCAAAACCTCATTGGCTTGTAAACTGCCAATTATTCCTGGTAGTACCCCAATCACCCCACCTTCGGCACAACTGGGGACTAAGCCCGGAGGGGGTGGAGTTGGAAAAAGATCACGATAATGAGGGCCATTTTTGTAATTAAAGACAGAAACTTGACCCTCAAACCTAAATATCGATGCATATACATTTGGTTTTCCAAGTATTACACAAGCGTCATTAACCAGATACCTTGTCGGGAAATTGTCTGTTCCGTCAGCAACAAGATCATAATCATTGATAATGTCAAGCGCATTCTCCGATGTTAATTGCGTATTGTGCATAACAAATTTGACATGAGGATTAAGTGATTTGAGACGCTTTTTCGCTGCTTCAACCTTTGGTTCCCCAACATCATTAACAGAAAAAAGCACCTGCCGCTGCAAGTTGGAATCTTCGACGATATCAAAATCAAGGATGCCAATTGTTCCGACTCCGGCGGCTGTCAAATACAATAGGAGGGGACTTCCTAACCCTCCGGTTCCTACGACCAGTACTTTAGCTTTCTTGAGCTTTCTTTGTCCCTCAATATTGAATTCAGGTATGATTAAATGACGACTGTATCGTTCAAGTTCTTCCTTGCTGAATGAAATAGAATTCATGATTTATTGAAATTAAGAAATTCCTTCTGCTATTGCCGGAATGATATTGGTCACTGAATCACTTGTGACTTTAGTATTCTCCTTATCCAAGACATTTATATCTTCATCACCGACATATATTCTGATAAATTTTCTTATGTCACCTCCTTCTTCGAATATATGCTTTTTCAGTTCAGGAAATTGATCGGCGATGGAAGTTATACTTTAGGGGTCCAGCCCCGGACCATATGTACTTTAGGCCATTTTGTTCTCGGGAAATAATTGAACTAATGAATCTAAACCTGAAAGATCGAAAGGTAATATGTCTCCATAACTGCCCGGTAATTATTCGAATCGGTCCGGTATTGGCTTCAAACCCCCTTCAAGTGACCAGCCATTACCCCCTCCTTTTCCCATTTTATTTTGTATAAAGAACTCTTTTGCGAAAGACCAGTGGTTCCCCTTTTCTGGTGGTGATGTTCATTTCTATAAAATAGGTGCCTGAAGGAGTTGCTTCTCCGGTTTCAAACCGAAGGTCTATCGCTAAAACATGAGACCCTTTTTTTAATCCTCCGACAGCCTTTGTCAAAACAAGCCTTCCCGACAGATCCCGGATGAGAATGTCTATATCAGAATCAGCAGCAATGGCAACAGGAAGAACAAATGCACCGTCAGAGGGGTTCGGATATGGACTGCCCATTAAAGTATGTGTCGCATTAGTTACAGAGAAAGACAGGGGCCGGGCCGTAGTCACGCTGACCGTCCAGTCCTGTGTGGTGATGCCATCTTCTGCGGTGACCGTGTAGATCACCGCACTGGAAAAATCATTGGCCGTAATACCACTCTGTTGCGAAACAGTGCCTACCCTGGCAGTGGCACCCGCTGAAAGGGTGAATTCCGCAACAAGGGCGGACACGTCCGTGCCATAGGCCACTTCTATGACTACGGTCTGACTGGCAGGATCAATGGTCGCACTGCCTGCTTGTGCGGCAAATGAAAAAGCGGTCATGACCGTTTCGGTATTTGGAACGGTGGTCACGCTGACCGTCCAGTCCTGTGTGGTGGTGCCATCTTCTGCGGTCACTGTGTAGGTCACCGCACTGGAAAAATCATTGGCGGTGGCCCCGCTCTGTTGGGAGGCAGCACCTATTGTAGCAGTAGTGCCCGCTGAAAGGGTGAAATCCGCAACAAGGGCGGACACGTCCGTGCCATGGGCCACTTCTATGGCTACGGTCTGATTTGCTGGATCAATGGTCGCACTGCCTGTTTGTGCTGCAAACGCAAAAGCGGTCATGGCCGTCTCGGTATTTGGAGCGGCGGCGGTGGTCACGCTGACCGTCCAGTCCTGTGTGGTGGTGCCATCTTCTGCCGTCACTGTGTAGATCACCGCACTGGAAAAATCATTGGCCGTGATCCCGCTCTGTTGCGAAACAGTGCCTGCCCTGGCAGTAGCTCCTGTAGAAAGGATAAAACCGGCCACAAGTGTAGACACGTCCGTCCCATAGGCCACTTCTATGGCTACGGTCTGATTTGCTGGATCAATGGTCGCAATGCCTGTTTGTGCTGCAAACGCAAAAGCGGTTATGGCCGTCTCGGTATTTGGAGCAGCGGCGGTGGTCACGCTGACCGTCCAGTCCTGTGTGGTGGTGCCATCTTCTGCCGTCACTGTGTAGATCACCGCACTGGAAAAATCATTGGCGGTGATCCCGCTCTGTTGCGAAACAGTGCCTGCCCTGGCAGTGGCACCCGCTGAAAGGGTGAATTCCGCAACAATGGCGGACACGTCCGTGCCATAGGCCACTTCTATGTCCACGGTCTGACTGGCGGGATCAATGGTCGCACTGCCTGTTTGTGCTGCAAATGAAAAAGCGGTCATGGCCGTTGCTGTATTTGGAGCCTCAGTCACGCTGACCGTCCAGTCCTGTGTGGTGGTGCCATCTTCTGCGGTCACCGTGTAGATCACCGCACTGGAAAAATCATTGGCGGTGATCCCGCTCTGTTGCGAAACAGTCCCTACCCTGGCAATGGCTCCTGTAGAAAGGGTGAAATCCGCAACAAGGGCGGACACGTCCGTGCCATAGGCCACTTCTATGGCTACGGTCTGACTGGCAGGATCAATGGTCGCACTGCCTGTTTGTGCTGCAAATGAAAAAGCGGTTATGGCGGTTTTAGCAGTGGTGTTTCTAAAGACTGACACGTTTCCGGTATGACGATTCGTCACGACCAGATCCACCTCGCCATCACCGTCCAAATCGCCGATCGCTACTGAGCCCGGGTCCCGCCCTGTAAAAACGCTCCTGGCCAGAAGGAAAAGGAATCTACGAAAACTGGTGGTATTACTGAGATTTTCCAGTACCGAGACGGAGTAACCATCTTCATTCACTATGGCCAGATCAGCTTCGCCGTCGCCGTCCAGATCACCGATCGCTACTGAAATTGGCCTTAATCCTGTTCCTCTACTAAAGTCCACTTTGGCGGCATACCTAATATCACCGGGAATACTGGTATTCCTAAAAACCGAAACGGTATTGCTGTATTCATTCACCACGACCAGATCAGCCCGGCCGTCGCCGTCCATATCACCGATCGCTACTGCTACAGGAAATGACTGTTCACCGTCAGAGGTGGTGAAGTCCTCCCTTGCGGCATAACTGATCATACCAGTGGGGCCGATACTTCTAAAGACTGACACAGTATTGGTAGCTACATTCTGCACGTCGTCATTGGAAGAAATACCAACATGCGTCACGACCAGGTCCGCCTTACCGTCGCCGTCCAGATCGCTGATTGCTACTGAAGTTGGACTCATTCCTGTGGGAAAGTCCTCTCTGGCGTAACTGATGACACCGGCACCGGTACTGGTATTCCTGAAGACCGAGACGGTATGGCTGAACTCGTTCGCTACGGCCAGGTCCGCCCTGCCATCACCGTTCAGATCGCCGATCGCTATTGAGTGTTCCCTTAACCTTGATTCTGTGTCAAAGTCCTTTCTTTCAGCGTAACTGATGTCACCTGGAGTACTGGTATTCCTGAATACCGAGAAGGTTTTGCTCACATCATTCGCCACGACCAGGTCCGCCCTGCCGTCGCCGTCCAGATCGCCAATCGCCACGGATATTGAACCTGTTCCTGTGGGAAAGTCCATTTTTGTGGCGTAACTGATGACACCGGCACCGGTACTGGTATTCCTGAAGACCGAGACACTACGGCTATTCACCACAGCCAGATCCGCCTTGCCATCACCATCCAGATCGCCGATTGCTACGGAGCCTGGCCCTGACCCTGACCCTGTGCTAAAATCTTCTCCGGGAGCGAATAACCTGTCATCAATCCCGTCAGAACCTGAAAATGTCACCAGAAAGGGGGCTGATGACCAGGCCAATAAGCCACCAGTGAGTACCGTAACAGGCTGGTAACTGGCTCCCGGGGGAACCGTTACAGTAAGTGTTGTTGCTGTGGCGGTGGACACACGGGCCTCTGTGGCCCCGAAGAAAACGATATTTTCTGACAATGTGGCACCAAAATTGGTTCCGGTAATGGTTACCGTAGTACCTACAGGACCACTTGTGGGAGTAAAGGAGGTGATAGTGGGGATATTCGCAGAAAACAGGGGTATCTCTACATTCACCGTCCAGTCCTGTGTGCTGGTGCCATCGCCTCCGGTCACCGTGTAAATCACCGCACTGGAAAAATCATTGGCGGTGACCCTGCTCTGTTGCAAAACCGTGCCTACCCTGGCAGTAGCACCCGCTGGAAGGGTGAAATCCGCAACAAGGGCCGACACGTCCGTGCCATAGGCCACTTCTATGTCCACGGTCTGACTGGCAGAATCAAGGGTCGCACTGCCGGTTTGTGCTGCAAACGAAAAAGCAGTTATGGCCGTTCTGGTGCTGGCAGGAGCCCTGGTCACATTCACCGTCCAGTCCTGTGTGGTGCCATCTTCTGCGGTGACCGTGTAGATCACCGCACTGGAAAAATCATTGGCGGTGGCCCCGCTCTGCTGGGAGGCAGCACCTATTGTAGCAGTAGCACCCGCTGAAAGGGTGAATTCCGCAACAAGGGCGGACACGTCCGTGCCATAGACCACTTCTATGTCCACGGTCTGACTGGCGGGATCAATGGTCGCACTGCTTCTTTGTTCTGCAAGCGCAAAAGTGGTCATAGCCGTCTCGGAACGGGTATTCCTGAAGACCGAGACGGAATTACTACTCAGATTCGCCACTGCCAGGTCCGCCTGCCCGTCGCCGTCCAGGTCACCAATCGCTACTGAAACTGGCCCTGACCCTGTGCTAAAGTCCGCTTTGGGGGCATAACTGATGGCACCTGGAGTACTGATATTCCTGAAGACCGAGACGGTATGGCTGGTCTCATTCGCCACAGCCAGATCCGCCCTGCCGTCGCCGTCCAGATCGCCGATCGCTACTGATATTGGACTTATTCCTGTGGCAAAGTCCGCTCTGGTGGCATAACTGATAACACCGGCACCGGTACTGGTATTCCTGAAGACCGAGACGGTAAAGTCTGTACTACTATTCGCCACACTACTATTCGCCACGGCCAGGTCCGCCTGCCCGTCACCGTCCAGATCGCCGATCGCTACTGATATTGGCCTTGACCCTGTGCTAAAGTCCGCTTTGGGGGCATAGCTGATGGCACCAACGGTACTGGTATTCCTGAAGACCGAGACGGTATGGCTGTTCTCATTCGCCACAACCAGATCCGCCCTGCCGTCACCGTCCAGATCGCCGATCGCTACTGAAGCTGGCCGCGTTGACCCTGACCCTGTGGCAAAGTCCGCTCTGGCGGCATAACGGATAACACCGGCACCGGTACTGGTATTCCTAAAGACCGAGACGGTATGACCTAATAAATTCACCACGGCCAGGTCCGCCCTGCCGTCACCGTCCAGATCGCCGATCGCTACTGATGTTGGCAACGATTCCGATTCTGCGTCAAAGTTCTTTCTGGCGGCATAACTGATGTCACCTGGAGTACTGGTATTCCTGAAGACCGAGACGGTATGGCTGCTCTGATTCGTCACGGCCAGATCCGCCCTGCCGTCGCCGTCCAGGTCGCCGATCGCTACTGAATTTGGCCTGAACCCTGTGTCAAAGTCCTCTCTGGCGGCATAACTGGTGACACCTGCGCCGGTACTGGTATTCCTGAAGACCGAGACGGTATGGCTGTCCTCATTCGCCACAACCAGGTCCGCCCTGCCGTCACCGTCCAGATCACCGATCGCTACTGATTGTGGCTCCATTCCTGTGCGAAAGTTCGCTTTTTGAGCAAATGACCCGGCATCAATCCTGTCAGGGCCTGAAAAAGTCACCACAAAAGGTGCGGATGAATAAGCCAGTAAGCCACCAGCGAGTACCGATACAGGCTGGTAGCTCGCCCCCAAAGGAACCGTTACGGTGAGTGTTGTCGTAGTGGCGGCAGATACATCGGCCTGTGTGGCTCCGAAGAAAACGGTATTGTTTGCCGGTGTCGCATCAAAATTGATCCCTGTGATGGTTACCGTAGTGCCTACAGGGCCACTTGTGGGGCTAAAGGAGGTGATCGCGGGGACATCCTGGGCAAACAGGGTTGTCTTTGCCAGCATCAGAATCGTGAAGAATATATATTTTGTTTGCATGATTTTCAAATAAATTTTATCGTAACCAAGATAGTATAAAATTTCCCGGCACTGCCTGTTTTTACACGTATCTGCGTAATACCCTGATTAGTAGTTATTGAAATCAAAAAAGACAATCTGGCAGATAATCCGCCTCCTCGCCAATAATTGTTGTGCGATAATTTCCATTGACTTATTTCGCGTCCAGTTGATCGTGGTATTTCTTCCAGTGACTGATAATCAGGATGCTGAGCAATGTAATGATCACCCTTATTGAGAATAGCATTCAAAGCACAAAAAACGCCTTCCTCCACACCTGCAAACACTATAGAATACGAGATGGTGCTATTTCCATTGATGATTCATTTGTAAGATGTTCATCGGCAATCAATGACCCAATTGAAAACCTGGTAAGGTATTTGTAATTTTATTTCTCAACTGGATAATAAAATTTAATTCAATGCGAAAATTATACCCTCAATTTATAATACTCATCTTAATTATTTCAGCTTGTACATCTGGTAAGAAATCTCTGGAACAAGGAAATTATTTTGATGCGGTAATAAAATCCGTGGATCGATTGAGAAAAAGTGCTGGTCACGGAAAGTCCAAAGCCACCTTGCGCAAGGCATACCCAATCGCAATTGGTTTTTACGAGGACAAGATCGGTAATCTGGCTAAGTCAAATGACCCTTTCAAATGGGGTAAAACAGTTGGTTCATATGGGGCCATCAATAAAATGTATGAAGAAATTCGACGTTCACCGGGTGCGCTAAGTGTAATACCCAGCCCACTCAACTATTATGACAAAATGGACCGGTCCAAACAACAGGCAGCTGAGGAAAGTTATACCGCCGGTATTAGCAAGCTTAATCCAAATGATCGCAATAGCAGCAAAGAAGCCTACTTTTTTTTCTCCGATGCGAACCATTTTGTTAATGGTTATAAAGAGGTCAAAGACAAAATGAGTGAAGCTAGAGAATATGCAACACTCAAGGTGGCTGTCGAACAAATACCCGTTCCAAAAAGATACGCTTTGAGCGGTGATTTCTTTCAAGACAAAGTAGAGGAATTCTTGCATGCGGGATGGTCAGCCAATCAATTTATCAGGTTCTACTCCCAGGGTGAGGCAAGACATGAGAGACTACAAGATCCGGATCATATTTTGGTGCTGGCTTTCGATGACTATTCGGTAGGGAATACCAGGATAAGAGAGTCAACAGAGACATTTGAAAGAGATAGTGTAAGGGTTGGTGAAGTGACTGTCGAAGATACAAAACAGCCTGTATATGGATCAGTAAAAGCAGAATTAACGATTTTCAAAAAAGAGGTTGCTTCAAAAGGATTGCTCTCCATGCAGATTCTTGATGGACGTAATGACGCAGTCCTTTCGAGTGATAAGCTACCAGGCACATTCGTTTGGCACAATGAATGGGCTAATTATCATGGAGATGACAGAGCACTTACAGATGAGCAATTGGCCTTATGCAAAAAAATTGAGATTCCAGCCCCGTCACCTCAGGACCTATTCATTGAATTTACAATACCTATATATGATCAATTAACTAGTAAACTCCGAAGATTTTACGACAGGTACTGATCTGCCTTTTAACGAATCCTATCTACCGATCTAACCAACTGTTCATCACGACGGATAAACCTGTTCGCCAGGACATTAAAAATCAACCCTGCGAGAATCGCGTAAAATCCAGGGAGGAAGGCTCCTTTTACTCCAGGTTCCAAAAGTTTTTCACCCTGGAATGAAAAGTAGACAGCCGTTATTAAACTCCCTCCCATCAGCAGAGAATTAAGAGCACCGAGTTTAATTTGTGTTAACCTGTTCTTGTATTGGGTAACTGAGTATATTGCAATACCAGCGGCAACCAGGGCCAAAAGTGCTATGTGGAATGTCCACGACTGAGAACTGACTTCCTTTGTCCCGAAATTAGCATACTCGGTCAAATTTATCGCTGTCAACTGGACAGCTCCAGTTGTTTCACTATCAAATTTTTGCCATAACGGGGACAGGACCGCAACTATCATGGCGACGAAAACAAGAGTCAAAAATATACTTTGCAAGCGCTGTAACATTCTTATTAATATTTTAGTACAAATTAATATTTTAGTGCAAATCTAATGATTAAGGCTGAAGCAATATCTTCAGACAGTTATCAGGTTTTTGATCAAAGATACGGTAACCTTCGGATCCGGCAGCAAGGGGCATCTCATGTGAGACAATGGCTTTAAGGACTCACAACATGTTCATCTTTTGAGAAACCTTTTACTTCATTTCCGACTTCAACGATCTCACCAACAAACTCATGGCCCATGACAGTTCCTGCGTCAAGGTCCTTTTCGTGTTCTCTGTAAACGTGAAGACCGGAGCCACAAATCGCTGTCCATTCCACTTTTACAATCACATCAGTTGGTTCTATAATCCCTGAATCATTTACAGATTCGTAGGAAAGCCTCTTCTTACCTTGAAAAGTTGATGCCTTCATAGCTTTCCCTTAAGAAACTGTGCGGTATAACCCTCATTCTCCGTCATACCTTCGGGAGTGCCGGAATAAATAATATTACCACCTGCTTCACCTCCTTCGGGGCCAAGGTCTATAATCCAGTCGGATGATTTAATGACTTCAACATTATGTTCAATAATAAGAACTGAATGTCCCTGATTGATTAAGGCATTTAAGGCATCCAGCAATTTGTTGATGTCATGAAAATGTAATCCTGTGGTTGGTTCATCAAAAATGAAAAGTGTATGATCATTCTTAGATTGCTTTCCCTTGCCAATAAACGAAGCCAATTTAACTCGTTGAGCCTCGCCCCCTGAAAGGGTATTAGATGACTGTCCCAGTTTAACATACCCAAGACCAACATCCTGAAGCGGTTTGAGACGATTGACAATTGACTTTTTGTCTTCGAAAAATTCAATGCTCTCATCAAGTGTCAGGTCCAAAATTTCAGCTATGTCCTTGTCCTTATGCCTGATTTCCAAAATCTCTTGCTTGAACCTTTTCCCATGGCATATTTCACAAGTCAGATGAATGTCAGCCATAAACTGCATTTCTATCTTAACCTCTCCTTCGCCCTGGCAGTTTTCACAACGCCCACCATCAATATTGAATGAAAAATGAGATGGCTTGTAACCTCGTTGTTTGGCTACAGGCTGATCTGAGAACAATTGCCTGACCGCATCATAAGCTTTCACATAGGTAACGGGATTGGATCTGGGAGATTTGCCAATTGGATTTTGATCTACCATTTCAATGGCTGTTATATTTTTATAATCACCTGACAACTGATCGTATTTGCCTCCCATTTCACCTACCGTGCCCAAAATTTTTCCCAAGGCTGGATATAATATTTTCCTAACCAATGTAGATTTCCCTGAACCACTAACTCCGGTAACAACAGTCATTACGCCGAGGGGAATCTCAACATCTATTTCCTTCAAGTTGTTTTCCCTCGCACCCAATATTTTGACGGACTCGGTCCATTTTCTCCTAATATCCGGGGTTTTAATTATCAGGTCGCCGTTAAGATACTGGGCAGTAATAGAATTCTTTTCCTGTTTTAGCTCATCCCAGTTTCCTTGAAAAACCAACGCTCCACCATGAACTCCGGCGGCCGGACCTATGTCGATGACTTGATCTGCAGCTTTCATTACTTCTTCCTCATGCTCAACAACGATGACGGAATTCCCTAAATTTCGAAGTCCACAAAGTACGCTTACCAGGCACTGTGTATCTCTGGGGTGTAGCCCAATACTCGGCTCGTCCAATATGTACATGGAGCCTACTAAAGCACTTCCCAATGATGTTGCCAACTTCATTCGCTGGTACTCTCCTCCGGAAAGCGAACTTGTTAGTCGGTTTAGGGTCAAATAACCCAATCCTACCTTATCCAGGTATTCCAATCTTGTCCGAAGTTCTTTAATGATCCTCTTGGCAACCTTGTAATCATAACTATCTAGCGGTAGGTCCTCAAAGAAATTGATGACCTCTGACACTGGTTTAAGCACAAGGTCTGTAATGGACGTCTGATTTATCTTTACATAGGCCGCATCTTTACGAAGCCTTGTCCCGAGGCATTCCGGGCAATTGGTTTTTCCCCTGTATCTGGACAAAAGAACACGGTATTGAATCTTATGTGTTTGTGATTGAAGATGTTTGAAAAAACTATTTAGTCCATCAAAACGACCATTCCCTTTCCACAGCAAGTTCTTGTGTTTTTCTTCCAGATCCCTAAACGGCCGATGAATAGGGAAATCAAAGTGCTTTGCTAAATCTAGCAAAGGTGTTAGCCACTCCTTCATCACTTCACTTCTCCATGGTGCGATAGCCCCCTCAAAGATTGACATACTTTTATCAGGAATTACAAGATCCGAATCTATACCCAGGACTTTGCCAAACCCTCCACATTTTCGACAGGCACCATAAGGATTATTAAAACTGAAAAGGTTTACACCAGGTTCTTCAAAACGTATCCCATCTATTTCAAACCGATCACTAAATTTTTTCTTTTCTTTATCAGCTATTTCAACCAAACAAATGCCTTCTCCTTCAAGGAAAGCGGTTTGTATAGAATCCGAGATACGGTATTGATTGTCCTCATCACCCGGAATGACTGAGATTCGGTCAATCAAGATAGAAAATTCTTTCGTCTCTTTCTTTTTGATGTCCTCTTGCATGAGGTCTTCAATAAACACTGTCCCATCCTTGCCCAACAATCGAGTATATCCCTGACTTAAAAGAATACTTAATTCCTGATTAAAGTTTCGCTCTGGTTTAAGGTTGAGTGGACAACTTATAATGACCCTGTTTTCACCAAATCCAAAAATCCAATCAACCACAGAACTCACGCTGTCCTGCGAAACAATCTTTCCGCTTTTTGGTGAAATGGTTTTCCCGATCCGGGCAAAAAGCAATTTTAGATAGTCATAAATTTCTGTTGTTGTCCCAACGGTTGATCTCGGATTACGGGTGTTCACTTTCTGTTCAATCGCTATCGCAGGAGAAACACCTTTAATATAATCCATTTCAGGCTTTTCCATTCTACCCAAAAACTGCCTGGTATAAGAACTCAAGCTCTCTACATACTTGCGCTGACCCTCTGCAAAAAGCGTGTCAAATGCCAGTGAGGATTTTCCTGAACCGGATAAACCAGTGATTACAACCAGTTTGTTTCTTGGTATTCCGACACTTAAGTTTTTAAGATTATTAACCCTAGCCCGTTTGATAATGATGAACTCCTTGGAACTAAGTTCATCAACATTTTGTTCAAGTATAGCGGACTCATTTTGCATAATGGGGCTGCAAAATTAATCCCTTTTTTGCTGTTAAAATATGGAGAATACAGCATCTTCATATCTTCACCAAATTATCAATTTTACCCAATCCGAATTTAGTCCTATTTTTTGTAAAAAATCGCCACTTCCCTTAAAGCCTGTCACCAAATCTCCCAAAGAGGTGTAGTTATTAAGCTGTCCAAATAACAGCGTGATCAAATTGACCCCTTTTTACAGTACCGGTCACCTGGATGAGCTTCAACAGCTTTTTTTGATAACAGCTGCAGCAATAAGATCAGGAATTTGACCAAATAAGGGTTTCTTGCTATTTTTAATTTGCTTGATTAAGCCCATGATGATTTCAGGTTGTCGTAAACTTTAATCTCGTCATTTGGACTTTTTCAAGCTTTCTTTTCTTTTATCGGACAGCAGTGATGTTTTATATTCCCGATCCATTCGCATGGGGATTAGAAACATTTCCTGAGACCATTCAAGCATTTCAAAATTTTAATCTCGTAATGTCCCGAAAGTCCGGAAGGACTATAGACCCTGGTATTGACATATCATCGGCGTTAAAAATGTTATCCAGCTTACCGCAACTTGGATTCAAATGGAGTACATGCTCTGCAATAGCTAGCCATTTAGCCTCTGAAAGAATCAATCCGTGGAAAACCTCCCGTTGTCGAGTATTCCAGTCCTTACTATCCTTTGACAGATATAAAACTTCTCAAGCGGGACAAGCCAACTTTTACGACCTTTTTTACCAATCACGTTGCATCTGTGATGCATTGTTTTTGGACAGCCATTTTTCCAAATGATTATGAGGACAATCGACTTCCTGATACATGGATGGGTAGATATAAAGATGAAATTCCTTATGCCATGCAGTTTGCAGACCATTTTCTCAAGGAGTGAGTAAGATTCATAGATTCTAATCCAGACTACAAACTGACCATCGCCAGTAGTATGGGTCAAGAGGCTACCAAAGTCGACCTGATCACCACTGAGTTAATGATGGATTCGCCATCTAAGTTCATGGAATTACTTCGTATCAAAGATGAATATTTTGAATTATTATCCGCCATGCATCTCCAATATAATTTTAAACTAAGTAGTGGAAAGGCATCAGAATTGGATAATTCCTTGACCAAAGTTAGCATCAGCAATAGACTTCTCTCTTTTCGTAAAAAAGATGATGTTCTTTTTCAGTATTGATCTTGGGTCATCAAAACCTACCATCAAATTCTGTATCTTATAATGGATTAAATTCAAGGCTAGAAGATGCGGGTTTAATTAATAAAAACAGATGAAGGCCGTTGCACGGTTTTTAGCCTGCCAGTAAGGTGGATATTCAAGAGATGCTTTTTATCCTGGAGTCATGAATAAGCGCAACTACCCTGACCCTGAAAGTATTCCATAAACTAACAGGCCAAACAAGGTATAAAGCAGAACGGACATTTGGGAGTATCCCTCGCTGATTTAGCGGAGCGGTCGCACACTATAGGGGAATCGAAAAGATGCACACGCAAAACATTGGTGGAAGCCATTGGCTACAATTTATACCGGTCACCAGGGATAATGATGTCCGGTTCAATTAAAAACAGTAAATAATGAGAGAAAATCACAAGAAATAAGCTCGTTTTGACGCATCTGGAGGTGTAAACGCAAAAACCGGATTCCGGAACTTGTGAAATTCAAAGTTTACGCTCTTTCTGCAATCTTTTGTAACGGTATTGCTTTAGGAAAACCAGAAAAAGAATAGTGCCTCTTTTCTCTCAGCTCTGTGGTCAATTGATGATTTGCAGGAATTATGCGAAAACTTCTCAGGGGTTTAAAACTGGAATCCCATCAAAAATAACTGCACGAACAGTTTCAATATAGCAATAAAGCATAATCAATTAATGATCAATAAGTTGATTTTTAGAAGTCCTCTCTAACAATCAAGTGGCTATTACACCTCAATGTTGAACGAGTCAGAATCGAGATAGAAGGCAAATTTCTCCCGAAATGCCATCATGTCTTGATAGTTCAAGTTGATTGTTTCAATTATTTCTTCACCCTCATTAAAAAATAAATTTTCTCCCTTGTAGTTGTATACAGCAGAATGACCCAAGTAGTTGTGCCCTTTCTCATCATCCCCTACTCGGTTAACACCAACACTGTAGCTCAAATTTTCAATAGCACGTCCTGTCAATAATCCATCCCACGCATTTACCCTGGGAGCAGGCCAATTAGCAACGTAAATAAGTACATCATAATCCAACTGTTTACCGTCAAAAGTATTTCTGGCCCAAACCGGAAATCTCAAATCATAACATACCATTGGGCAGATCTTCCATCCCTTTAAATCAAAAATTAATCTATCCTTTCCAGGCGTGTAAGTTTCATGCTCGTCAGCCAATCGAAATGGATGACGCTTGTCATATTCGAAAAAATTGCCATCAGGCGATATTGCAACTAATCGATTGAAATTGTTACCTCCTTCCTTAATGATAAAACTGCCCATTATGGTCGCTTTACTCTGGGCAGCCTGTTGCTTCATCCATTTAAAAGTTTTATAATTCATGGACTCTGCCAGCTGCTTCGCATTCATGGAAAATCCTGTTGTAAACATCTCAGGCAGGATGATTAGATCCGTTGGTCCTTTGATTTTCCACAACTTTTCCTCAAACATGGCCAGGTTGGCATCGGGGTTCTCCCAATATAATTTTGACTGAATTAGTGTTATCCTTAAATCTTGCATAGAATATCAGCTGCTTTTTTTAGTGTATCTTCAGTTTTGGCAAAACAAAAACGTAAAACATGATCATCGTGTAAATCATTATAAAATACTGAGACAGGTATACTGGCGATTCCATGCTCTTTGGCAAGAAATTCGGCCATCTCATAGTCACCTTTATCCGAAATTTCCTTGTATGTCATCAATTGAAAATAAGTTCCATGACTTGGCATGGGTTGAAATTTCGATGATTTCGTCAATTCCAATAAAAGATCCCGTTTCTTCTGATAAAAGGGTGCAACTTGTTCATAGTGCATTGGTTCAGAAAGATAATCTGCCAAAGCCCACTGGATGGGAGTATTTACACTAAAATTAAGGAATTCATGTATTCCCCTAATCTCCTGTGTGATTTCAGGAGAAGCCACGGAGTATCCAACTTTCCATCCTGTGGCATGAAATGTTTTCCCAAAAGAAAAAACAGCAATCGAACGTTCCATAAGAGCTGGGTACTTCAAAATACTCTCATGAAATCTGTCGTCAAATATAATGTGCTCATAGACTTCATCACTCAATACATAGGTTCCAAATTTTTCAACTATTCCGGACAGTTCGTTAAGATCCGATTCTGACAAAACCGCACCAGTTGGGTTATGCGGTGTGTTAATGACGATCATCTTAGTTTTGGAACTTACCCTGTCATGAACCTGGTCCCACGGAATAGAAAAATCGGGGAATTGTAATTTGATCCTGTTGGGAATTCCTCCATTCAGTAAGACCACGGGTACATAACTATCATAGGCCGGCTCGAATATCACTACTTCATCTCCAGGATGAATTAAAGCCGTAATTACACAATAGTTGGCTTCGGTAGCTCCTCCTGCAATGGTCACTGATTCAGAGGGATTGAGTTTTAAACCATAAGTGTGATTTATTTTCTGGGCGATCCTCTCCTGCAGTAATGGTACACCGGGCATAGGTGCATACTGGTTTTTACCAGCTAACATTTGTTGATGAATTCCAGCTATCAAGGTCTTTGAAACTTCGAAATCAGGAAATCCCTGAGAAAGGTTAATAGCCCCATAATCATGAGCCATTTTTGACATTACCGTAAATATCGATGTTGGGGTATTAGGAAGCTTTGAGTGCATTTTTTAGAATAAGATTTTAAAGTTAGAAAGAATCCAGTCAGTTCAATCACCGTAAAAAGAAGAGTTGATCTAAATTGGGCCCATGTTCAATTTTTTTAAGAAGATAAAGAAAGCTCCTAAAAACCACTATTGGTGAATCTCAACCAATCACCTCTGGCGGAGGGAGATATGGTAGACTGTTTACGCTACGACAGGGGGTTGAGTAAAGTCCTCCACACTCTGAGGAAGGTATAGAATACGAATCAGTGGCTATGGGCACAAAGGTAAGTTGGGTATGAATGATAGATGCTTCGACAGAATTTCAGAAGGTGAAAAAGGTGGAGAGTACTTCGGATTAATCTTTAGATCAGTCAATTCTTTTTGTCTGACTAGCAAATTCAATTTGTTTCCATTCAAAGTCGATTGAATCGTTTTGCTGTGGTTCTCCGGGGGTGCTGCGGCCTTCCTTAATATACCTTATCAGAAGAGACTTGAGTTCTGATACTCTTTCAGGGTTTTCAGCTTGCAAATTGGTTGTTTCACCGGGGTCGTTTTCCAGGTCGTACAGTTGAATTGGTGGTAAGGTGTCAAGTATTTCCTTATCCTTTTCGGGATTAGGGAAACTCCAGCCACCAGAACCAGGAGTCATAATCAACTTCCAGTTATTCTTCTTAATCGCAAAATTGCCATTTATAGAATGGTGAATTATATCTTCTCTCAGAGGTTTATTTAAATTTGTTTGATCAAATAAAGGAAGCATCGAGTAACTGTCTTCCCCTTCGTTATCATTTAACGAATAGCCCACAATATCTGCCAGCGTTGCCATCAGGTCGGTAGTACAGATGGTCTTATTGCTTACTGAACCTTCTTCAATTTTTTCGGGCCACTTGACAATGAATGGAACCCGGTGACCTCCCTCAAAAATATCAGCCTTATGGCCTCGGTAAATGTAGCTTGGATAATGTCCTAAATCCTGGAGTTCTTTAATACCTGCCGCAGGTGAACATCCATTATCTGTGGTGAAAATTATCATGGTGTTTTCATCGATACCTGCCTCTTTGATTTTCCTTAGCAACTGGCCCATGTAGTGGTCAATCATCATCACAAAGTCACCATAGGGATTGAGGCCGCTTTTACCCTGCCACTCCTTAGCTGGTAGAATGGGGGTATGTGGTGATGGCAAAGCCAAGTAAAGAAAAAAGGGAGATTTTTCTTTAGCTTTTTCTTTGACATATTTATTCGCCCGATGAAAGAAATTTGGGGTAACATTTTCATGGTCAAAATCACTGCCGGTGGGGCCTTCTCTCCACCATGAATATTTTCCAGTATTAATAGTGGTTGTATCGGGTAATGCCGTAACCCGACCATTTTCCACATATACATAGGGAGCCATATCTAAAGATCCTGAGTGCCCATATGCATAATCAAAACCCAAATCATTAGGGATATTGGTTACCGGCCTGGTGAAATCTAAGTTTTCAAAATCTTCTTTGTCCCATCCTTCACCAGTACTATCCACGGAATTTTTGAGCCCCCAATCCCAGCCTAAATGCCATTTACCAATAAATGCTGTTTGATAGCCATGGTTCTTCAACATTGAAGCCACAGTCGTTCGACTTGGAGGAATCAGTGCTTTTGACTTACCGGTAAGTACCGCCCTTTTCAGTCTACTCCTCCAATTATATCTACCAGTTAATATGCTATATCGTGTAGGTGTGCAAACCGATGAAGAGGTATGCGCATCCGTAAAAATGAGTCCTTCATTCGCCATCCGATCTATGTTGGGCGTTCTGATTTTACCTTTTGGGTTTAACTTCGATACATCACCATAGCCCATATCATCAGCCAATACATAAATAATGTTGGGTTTTTTTGGTTCATATCCCCTGTCATTGCATGCACTAAAACAAAGCACCATTATGACGCAAATAGCCAAAAATCTATTTTTCATTATTTGGAGTATGTAAACTATCAAATGTTAGCAATCATGATAAAAACATTGGGAGTAGAGAGCATCTCGCTGTACTTGCTGTACTTGACCCTTGAACCAAGACCATTCCAACAATAATTAAAATCTAAAGTTAAATCATTCCAACAGTAATTATTAAATCATTCCAACAGTAATTAAAATCTAAAGTTAAATATAGTGGGCAGACTTCTTGGAACTGGTGAACGTACAGATTGCAGAAAACCCCTGTGGTTTTATTGACAAGTGTACATTTTCAAGATTGAGAATGTCCGAAATCGTACTTTTATAGTTAATAATACTTAGTTATTAGTTTATATCGTACTGGTTATCAGTAGTATACAAAATTTGGCACAGCAATTGTGAATGAAGAATTGTTATGTCATCCGCCACTCATACTGAAAACAGCAAGCCAGGTCGTTACAGAACCTTGATCCTTATCATTGGTGTGCTCGTGGCATTCGTCATTGGATTGAGCGTTTCAGCTTCTGGTTTTAGTGGGTCAACAACAGGTTCAACCGAATTTTCCGGTGGAAACTCCATATCAATACCGTTGCAAAAGATTGCAGAAAGAGCGTAAGTTTTGAATTTTACAAGTTCCGGGATCCGGTTTTTGTGTTTACGCCTCCAGATGGGTCAAAACGAGCTTATTTCTTGTGATTTTCTCTCATTATTTACTGTTTTTAATTGAACATAATCACCCCTGGTGACCGGTATAAATTGTAACCAATGGCTTCCACCAATGTTTTGCGGTGCATCTTTTCGATTCCCCTATAGTGTGCGACCGCTCCGCTAAACCATCTGCGGATACTGCCAAGTGTCCGTTCTGCTTTATACCTTGTTTGGCCTGTTAGTTTATGGAATGCTTTTTCCCGGTGGGTTAATGGTTGGTTCTTTTTGGCTTTTTTCAAAATATGGTTCTTGAGCTTTCGTTGAGCCAGTATTGCTGCATTTTTCTTTGACTGATAGCCTTTATCAGCTTTCAATGCGATATGTTCGGGTCAATCAGCACGGTCCAAAACCTCTTCCAAATTACTAATCTCGTTCAAATTGGCAGTTGTATTTGTTTTTCCACTTCTTTTTAACAAGCATGGCCCGGCAGGTTGGTGAGCTTGTTAAAAGGTGTTAAGGGTAAAGAAAAGTGCTTTGAAAAACTTTGGCGGTGTGAAGGGGTAAGCGGCTTGTCAATCATAAAGCATTTTGATAGCAATGACTAAAACCACTGCTTAGATTTTTTTTCATTTTCTTTCAACTTATCAAGTTCTGACATCTTCTTTTTTGCCCGTTTGACAAAATTGTAAGCAAAACCCAGACCCCAGTTAAAATTTCGTACACTTGTTCTGATAGTCGCAGTTCTATCGGGTTCATCATTATATTGATATATCAAGTCCGACGTTCTTACCTTATATGGAGTCATCATTAATTTAGCATCGGTAAAAATATCTATTCTCTTACCTACCTTAAATCCGAGTCGGACTTGCGGCCCTAAATTAAAAACGACCCGATCTTTCCGTGTGACATTGAGATTACTCTCAAAACCCAATAATATTTCGTTTGTGTTTATGTTGACCAAGCCACCGCCACTTGATATAGAAGTGCCCTTGTTAGTTTCAGAAACCCCAAAACCTATATGGATTCCGGGGGAAATATACAATTTCTTCTTCCCGAAAAGCTTGTAGAAATAATTCCCTGAAAAATAAGTGTACGGATCTGTTGTCACATATGAGACACCAAAGCTTTCAGAAATATCATAAAAATAATAACCAATATTTTGTTGTAAATTCTCTATACTGATCTCGAATGAGTGATCATAGTATCGTTTCCCTATGAAAATCCTTAAAAAAGGCCCTCTCTCCAAAGAAGCCCACTTAGGAGTAGTTAATCTGCTGTCATCCGTGGAAGAGTATTGAAATTTGCTTGTTAATATAGTTTCGCCTCCATTTATACCAGTATACCAGTATTTTTGATCAGTTGATTTTTCAGATGTTCTTTCCATTTCTCTGATATATTGATTTAGCACTCCGGAAACAAGATCATTCTGAGCAAAAACATCGAAGTTCAAAAGAACCAATGGTAATAAAAATAAAAACCGTCTACATATAAACATTATCTACATATAAAATATAAATCCACTTGTGTATCTAATTCCAATTTCCCCAGATTAAATCTGGTTGAATGGGTATAGCCGCATCGGAGGAAGTCGGTTGACAGGTATGATGCGAAGTAAGAGATTTCACTTTGATTTTAAACCCACTCCCAGAAGTACCTGGAAACCCACCTTGATTACTAATCCCAACACCTGCTTCCCAATTGATAGTGTAAGAAGCTTGTCCACTATTCCGTCGGAGTATTCTTTCATTGACGTTTTGGTCGTAGTAAACCTTATAACCCGGAGCGTAATAAATTCCATTGGGTCCTCTTTGAGCTGAAATATAGGTTTGTTCTACACGAAGGGTTCCATTAAAAGAGAGTAAAATCCAATTAGCCTTCTTATCTTTCCATCTTTTAAACAGACCCTTTTTTTTCCTTTGATATTCAGTTTTGATCCCCTTGGACTTGAACCAACGTAAATCAGTTTGCCAATGGCGGGCCCTAATTCGATTTTTTCCATGATCTCGTTTTTTGGTTTGACGTCTCCACCCTTTTCCAAAAATCCAAACAGCCCTTCGGCCATTTTCGAGCTCAATGTCATCGTTTGTCAATCCTTCAATCAATAAGAATTCATTGACACGTAATGAATCTCCAGTTGCGATCTCAATTCCAGAAGCAATAAACTTTTCAATTTCATCTTCATGACCTTTGATGTAGCTAAAAGCCATATTTTGTTGAATGGAATGGATGGTATCCGCAATTTGCAGTTCTCTATTAACATTTAGAATAGAAGCAAAATATGGGTCTTCAATCGTGGTTTCTTCAAACTTTTCTACATCAATGTTTAAAGAATCAAATTGTTCTTCTTCGAGGACATTATTGGCATATTCGTAAGAAATAAATCCCATTTCATTCAAGGTTCAAGTTGAGAAATTAGAATTGCCTCTCAAATTCAACTTTCGAACAGCTCGTATATCTTTATTGACTATAGCACCATAAAAATTTGCAAACACTTTATAATTAGGAAAATAAGCCCGACCCTGAATGATTTTCGGAGGTATGGCATCTATTGCTTCGATTATATATTCTTGAGAAGTATCTTCAATAGTATCAATGGGCTCAGGGCCTTCATCAATTTGGCATGCTGAAAAAATCAGCAACATTGCAGGTAAAATCAGTTTATTTTTCATAAAAATGTATACTAATATGTAAGGAGAAGTAGAACTAATACTCATTATAGAATATCATTTGAGGTTACCAAATTATCAAAAAGTCTCGTGAGTGCAAAATCCGGTGAAGCTGACCACCAATCCCAATTGTCTTTCGCTTTCATTATCGAAGTTGAGAGATTACCCAATTGCAGAGCATTAATCAATCTGTACACTGAAGCATCTCAAATAGCCTTGAATAGCTCAAGATATTGTTGATTGAACGATTGGCTGGCTCTTCTTTGACTCTGTCCAGTCTTTGCTTTAGATTAGTAAGTGCATCAAATTCAGCATTTACTTCATTATCACATAGGACACTACTTACTATTTCTTCCGTTTCGGATTTGGTTGATTCTCCGTATATGTATCGGATTAATTCATCTCGGGTAAAAGTTTTGATCATACGCTATATTTGTTTTTTGCATTTTCTTTCTGAGATTAATGAGGGCATATCGCATCCGCCCCAATGCCGTATTGATGCTGACATTAGTGCTCTCTGCTATTTCCTGAAAACTCATTTGCATGTAATGCCTCATTATTAGTACCTCTTTTTGTGATTCAGGCAATTCCTGAATTAAAAGTTTCAACATCGCAACTGTATCTTGCCTTACTTGCAATGACTCAACTGAATCTTCTGCAAATTCAAGCGTATTAAATACTTTGCTGCCATCTTCCATTACAATTGTCGGATATCTCTTATTTTTCCTGAAGTTATCGATAGCCAAATTGTGAGCTATTCTTTGAACCCAGGGCAAGAATTTCCCCTCCTCATTGTACTTGCCGGACTTGATCGTATTGACTACTTTAATGAAGGTGTCTTGTAACAAATCTTCTGCTACATACCTATCCTTCACAATAAGATAAATAGTAGTAAAAACTTTAGACTTGTGTCTATTGAGCAATTCCGCAAATGCCTCCTCGTTTCCATTTTTGTAAAGTGATATTAACTGGCTATCACTTATTACAACTTTATTCATAAATGCACTTGTTTGGTTAACGTAGAGGTCTATGCCATATTGTCAAGTTATGTGATTAAATGAAGAATTGTTATGTGATTAAATGAAGAATTATTAAAAATGATAATTGCCAAATGTATAGAACAAGCTTTTTGGATACAACTTAAAGTTCGACTTTTTCTAAGAATCAGTCTAATCGAAACTTTAAAACTTTATTCTATCAATTCCTATAACATGTAACAGGGCAATTAAATATCACCCTACCCCTAAAGCACCTTAATCAAAGAAGGTTATCGCAATATCTGCTAATTTCCTCCCTTGTCCACTAACTCACCATTCTGGTAAGTATACTGGAGGGTGATATTCCCTTGCTGATCATACCATTTGGATAGTCCGTCAAGGACACCATTACTATAATTACTCTCCTCTTGGAGGTTGCCGTTAGCATAATATCTTCTGAAAAATCCGTGAATAGCGTCGTTGGAATAACTCATTTCGTGTACCACTTTTCCACGGTCGTACTTGTAGTAAATTCCATCTTTTAACCCATCCATAAAATCCACTTTTTCCACGATTTGCCCCCTATTATCCGCTGATAAATAAGTTCCGTGTAACTTGCCATTTCGGTATCCGCTGGATGTTTTAATCACACCAGTCGGGTAATACTCAGTCCAAGTGCCATCCCTTAATCCGTTGTAATAGTCTCCCTGCTGAATCACTTTCCCTTCGGCACCTGTCTGGACTACTTTCACCAGATTTGGATCATTTTGATAAGGTATCCTCTGAGCACCCTCTGGAGCATCAGTGAAGTTTCCAGAGGTCACTTCGGAAGGCGATTGCTCATTACAGGCAATAAAAATCAATCCAATTACCGCAAAATATAGTTTATCCATTTCATGAAACATTTTGATATCAAGTTCGAAAATAAACTTTTCAGAAAAAATTGACAATTAAATTGAAACGATTTGTATTAATTCTTTTGGAATGATCGGCATGCACTTCATCCTTAAATAAAGTTGAGCGGTAGCAATAACATCGTTGCAACAATAGTCAGCTATTCTTTGAAGCCCATCTTCCTCGTAATAAACTTTATTAACCATGCTGCCGTCAATGTCTGATTTGCTGGATGGAACATCAAAAATTGCTGTAAGCAAATCAAGTGAGGTAAAGTTTTTCCGGTCTCCAAACTTCCACATCTCCATTGTATCCAGATAGTTGACTTCCCAAGGCTTCTTTGAAGCAACATCCAATATAAGAGGAAGTTTCACCTGATTAACTAGCATTCTTCTACACAAATAAGGAAAATCAAATTCTTTTCCATTATGACCACAAAGAATGGCATTTTTCTGGTCAAATTTTTTCTCCAAAACTTCCTTAAAGTTGGATAATAACTCCTTCTCATTATGGGAAAAATAAGATTTAACCCTCATTGACATTGGTTCTCCCTCCTTAAAATAGAAAAAGCCCAATGCTATGACTATCACCTTACCAAACTCAGCATAGATAGCAGCTCGACCGAAGAAAAGTTGTTCAGGACTAAGTTGATCCTCGTTTCTTAGAAATCCAGCTTTTCGATCCCACTGTGCTTTCAAACGATCAGTTAATTGATCATAATCCTTTTCGTTTGAGACAGTTTCTATGTCAATAAATAGAAGATTGCTTAGTTCATTTTCCATACTCAATAGTCATTTGAAAAATTGAGGATAAGTGTCTCAGCAAGTGTATTTCCACCTCTTGAATATCAACCTTCTGCCCCAGTTCCAGGCTTAGAGAAGTCACCGCTTTATCTTCAATCCCGCAGGGTATTATGTATTTATAATAATCGATATCGACGTTAACATTAAAAGCAAATCCATGCATTGTTACCCATCTGCTCGATTTAACACCAAGTGCACAAATTTTACGAGGATTGTTACCTTTGACATCTAACCAAACTCCCGTCAGCCCGTCAATTCTTCCTGCAGTCACATCATATTCTGCAAGTGTCCTGATAACTGCCTCTTCAAGATATCTTAAATACAGATGAATATCAGTGAAAAAATTATCCAGGTCTAAAATTGGATAACCTACAACCTGCCCGGGTCCATGATATGTAATGTCCCCTCCCCGGTTTATTTGATAATAGCCAATATGCCTGTTTTCACGGGTGATAGCATCAACAAGTAAATTTTTCTCATCACCACTCTTTCCGAGCGTAAATACGTTTGGATGAGAACAGAATATGAGGTGATTAGGAGTTAAATGGTTATCACCATTTTGACGATTATTAATCTTTACAGCAACAATCTCTTCAAACAATTTAGTTTGATAATCCCAGGCTTCTTTATAATCTATTAAACCAAGATTTGTATAATTGACAATTTTATTTTCAATGCTCATTACGCTACATAGCTCTCTAATAGTTTAGCACTACCAGCCGGCGAAAAGGTAATGTCCGTGAAACAAGCTGGAATTAAAACACTCTCACCCACCGTAACTGTAATCAAAAAATCACCACATTTCAATTCAGTTTTGCCCTCCAGACCTATGTAGATTTTGAAAGAATCAATGGTTTCAAAATTCGTCGCAATCTGGCTATCGATGGACAACAAATTCGTCGTAAAATAATCACACTTTACTAGAGTAGTTGTTTTATTAAGCTTTAAATCAACAAGAGTTTTATAACTGTCTTTTATTTCATAATCAATTACATCCACCGCTTGATCTATATGAAGATTCCTTTTCTTACCCAAATTATCTACTCGATCAAAATCATATACGCGGTAGGTTATATCCGAAGTCTGTTGAATTTCAGCCAAAAGTATTCCCTTGCCTATGCTATGAATGCGCCCGGATGGCAGAAAAAACACATCATCACTTGTAGCAGATTCCTTATTCAAAACTTTAAGAACCCTGCCACTTAGTGAATATTCTTGTAATTCATTCTTTGTCACTGATTCTGAAAACCCTGTATAGAGTGTAGCTCCAGGGTCACTTTCAATGATATACCACATCTCTGTTTTACCAAATGAATTATGTCTTTCCTTGGCGATTTCGTCACTTGGATGCACTTGAATAGACAGGTCATCATTGGCGTCAATAAATTTGACAAGCAATGGAAATTCATTGCCAAAAGCTTTATAAACAGAATCACCTACCAGGCTAGAACCGTAAGTATCTATGAGATCAGGCAAAAATCTACCCTTCAATTCACCAAGAGCCACTACCGAAAAATTTCCCTCGACCCCTGAGATTTCCCAGCTTTCGCCACAATTATTGAGCGGGCCGTAATCTTTGTTCAGATGGGTTCTAATTTTGTTTCCGCCCCATATTTTTTCCTTGAAAATGGGTTCAAATTTTAGGGGATAAAGGATAGGGTTTGCCAATTAATTAATATTTTAAGTGAATTTCAGCCAAAGATAGATCATGTCGAAAAACAAAAAAATTGGTGATTGGGGCGAAAATTTGGCTATAGCATATTTGGAGGGTCTCGGCTACAATATTGTGACCAAAAACTATCGCTATGCCCGATTTGAGATTGATCTTATTGCTGAAAAAGATGATTTGTTAATATTTATTGAGGTGAAAACTCGGTCAGGTGTTCAATTTGGTTATCCTGAAGACTGGGTAGATACCAAAAAAATTCAGCGGATTTTAGCAGCATCAGATAATTATATTCACGAGAATGACTGGCAAAAAGGCATTAGGTTCGATATTATTGCAATATTGAGTGGTGTTAACCCCGAAATCAAGCATTTCGAAGATGCTTTTCACTGACGATACGAGAGACAGTTTTAGATTGATTCCATATTTCAAAGCATGCTGGTATTAAATCTGATTAACTTTATCTTTGCATCTGATTAATATTTTTTAATGAAAGATCAAGTAAGACTAAAGACTTCTCTTTCCGAAGAGATTGAGAAATTACTCAATGAGCAAGTGATGAAAGAAGCCAAATCCTCATTTAGCTACCTGGCGATGTCTGCCTGGTGCGAACGAAGAGGTTTTATCAATAGTGCCAAGTTTTTTGAAATTCAGTCTGATGAAGAAAGACAGCACATGAAGCGGATTTTTAATTACATCAGCAGTGTAGGCGGTGTAGCGGTAACTCCATCCGTAGAAAAAATCCAACAGGAGTTTGATTCCTTTCGAAGTGTCTTTGAAATTGGGCTGGATCAAGAAATAGAAATTACGCTTTCGATTAGCAATATTGTAGACAAGTGTGCTGAATTAAAGGATTATACCACTGCCAACTTCCTTAACTGGTTTTTGGGAGAACAAGTTGAAGAAGAGGCGATCGCCAGAAGATGTCTGGAAATTTTTGATATTGTCGATCAACAGGGTTTAGGTTTCTTAATGATTGATAGAGAGATTGCCCAGGTGAGAGACCAGGCACAGCCTTCGGAAGGGGCTTAGAAAATACAATGTAGTTATATACAATATTTTAACTTAGTTCAGGTTGGCTATCCTGAATTTCGTTACATTATATCCTGGAGACCTACTAAATCTGTATACATTGGTGAAACGCTTGCTCATGATAAATGCGATTTTTCTCAAAAAAGAAAAATAACATGGTCTTTTCCTCGTAAAGCATTCGCTGAAGTTCTTTTAACGCTGATATTTTCCCCCTTTTTTATCTGCGAAATTTATGCGATTTTATAATACTGTCACTTTGGACCGTGCCAAAACCTGAGAAGTTTAGACCCCCAGGATTGGCAGCCTCGGTACTAAAAAATGGGGCAGAGTTGTGAGCCAAGGGGCCTCCACGAAAGGATGATAATGAAAGTTCAGTAGTCTGTTCAAAATTAATCGAGCCTGAGATGATGTATAACTAACAGGGTTGTAGATATCAGGAAATCTTGCGATTCTGATCCGGACATTGTTTCCCAATTTCTGTGCATCATTGCTAAAAGAGCATAACCAAGGCAATAACGCAACTAAAAATGTTATCTGTGCTTTAAGCGTCATCATTTCTTAGGGATGAGATGCGATAATTGTGCAAATATTTAAACAACCCTCCGCAACCAACATGAAAACGCCAAGACATACTTCTCTATACCAATGGTGACCCATTGTACTAACTTTAAACTGACCACCACAGACTCCCTATTTATCAATTACTCCAGGTATTAGAACTTGTTTTCCAAGCATCAGTCCCATCTGTTTTCCAGGTGTCGGCTCCGTCGGTGCGTTTGTAAATTGTATCGTTCGACTCACTTTGAGATACGTTTATGACCAAATTAATTAGTAAAATGAAGAAGAAATATAACAGTAAGTCTGGTTTTAAGATTTTACAAAATATTGAAGTTACTAAGTAGCCTTAGTCATTAGTAGGTATTTCTGACACTTGATGTTCGATAATAACTTCCAATTATTAGGCAAATCGTCATTAATTTTTTATTAAATTGCTCGTACTAAGTGTTATTTTTTTACAATTATTGAGCTATGGATGAATTAAACAAACTCACAAGATTATTAAGGCATAGAGTCAGAGACACTTATTCAGCGATTGATCTGGATATCAATAATGACAATCCAAACAAGGAGCAACAATTACTTAATGGGTTAATAAGTGAGGAGTATAAAACTGACGAAGAAGCTGCCATAGGGCTCTATCACACTAATGCTGACAATCAACGATTCAGAATGCTCAAATCCAGGCTGAGGCACAGGCTCTTAAACTTGCTCTATTTTGTTGACTATCGGGACAGTAAAACCAAAATCTCGATTCAGTACGAACAGGAGAGTACTAATTACATTCATAAAGCCAAAACTTTGCTTCGTGAGGGCTTAAATGATATCGCAGAAAAGATGGTGAATAAGGCGTTAGCAATATCCCGTGAAACAGAACTTACTGATGTTACGATAGAGGGCTTGACAATCCTGAGAAGACTCTACACTTTTCAGTGTCAACCTGCCAGTTTCTACCGAACGTTAGAAGATATTACAGAATATAAAAAGCTTCAAAGACTAGAGGAAGAAGCTGCTAATATATATTATGAGCATCGTATGCTGGTGAGAAAATCTGTCAATTCAAGAAAGAAGAGTCTCAGTAATGCAATGACTGCATCCACTCATTTGGAAAAGCTTTGGTTACAAACAAAATCTTACAACATTTTTGAACATTACTATATCCTTAAAGTATTATGTTTCGAGTCTACTGGAGACTACAAGACAATTTTGGAATTAATCAGGCAAACTGAAAAATCAGTGAAGCATGGAGAAATCAATCCATTGCGTTTTGATGAAAGGTTCCATGTGTACATGAAAACATACGCATTGTTAAGAACTCGTCAGTATTCGGAGGGATTGCAATACGCCGAACATACCCTGGCTCATTTCGAAAAATCCTCTATCAACTGGTTTGCGCATATGGAAAATTATTATTTGCTGGCTATCAGAAATAAGGATTATAATCTTGCCATTGCCATAGTGGATCAGGTTTTCAAAAACCCCAATATGGACAAATTAGTGACTAAACCAGTCCAACGATGGAAGGTTCTACGAGCATATACTTATCATATCCATCCGGATAGGCATCTTAATGATATCATTAGCTTTGACCATTTTTACCTCCCATTGAATGTTCTGAATCAGGATAAGAATGGCTTTAATGCAGCTCTAATGATTCTTGAATTCCTACATCACCTCGTTCGAGACAAGAAGGACAAAATACTAGACAAAGTTGAGAGGTTACAAACCTGTATATATCGACACCCCAATGAAGGTGAAGCAAACTATCGAGATAAGTTATTTTTCAAATTGCTGTTAGTAATGATTGACAGTGGTTTTGAGTCGAATTTAGCAAGAAAAAGAGGTAAGAAGCTTTATGAAAAACTAAAAACAGCAGATGAGCCAGGTGACGCTTATGCAAATTTGGAGATTATCCCATACGAAGATTTGTGGAAGCACGTAATTGCCATGACTAGTAAAGAGTATGCTACATCTCGCTGATTAGCTTAAGTTTTTGTCAGCTGTTTGGTTGAAAAAGAAGAGGATTCCTGAAAAATTATTCGGCCGTTTTCCATTCTTATAATTTGGTCCGAATTCTCAATAGAATTAAGCCGGTGGGTGATAATTATAGTCGTCTTACCTTTCATAAGTCTGGCTAATGCCTCTCTTACCAGGTCTTCTGAATCCTGGTCAAGGGCCGAAGTAGCCTCATCAAGTATAAGAATGGGTGCATTCTTCAACACAGCTCTTGCAATTGCTATTCGTTGCCTTTCACCACCAGATAATTTTGACCCTCGTTCTCCAATAATCGTGTCATAGCCTTGTGGGAGGCTTTTAATAAATCCATAAGCGTTTGCCATTTTAGCCACTTCAACTACCCGCTCCTCAGAAATGTCAGGTAAACCAAGGACAATGTTATTCCGAACCGTGTCATTAAATAAGACCGTATCCTGACTAACAGCTGCGATGAGGTGCCGCAAATCACTCAAATCATACAATCTCAAATCTACCTCGTCTAATAGTACAGATCCCACGGTGGGATCGTGAAAACGACAGAGAAGGTCGACCAATGTAGACTTACCGGCTCCCGAGGGCCCTGCCAAAGCATATGTTTTACCTTTCTCAAAGATTAAATCTATTTTATTTAATACTACCGTTTTATCATAGGAAAAAGACACGTCTTTGAATTCAATTCTATTGTCAAAATAATGTAATCGCTGATCTGAAGGTTTTTGTATAACTGTGTCAGCTACGTCGATGATTTCGAAAATCCTCTTAGCACTGCCCATCCCTCTTTGCATTAAACTATGAGCCTGCGACAGTGCTTTCACTGGGGCCAGCACTTGACTGAAAATTATCAAAAAAGCAATGAATTGCGAAGCATTTAATTCTCCTGAATTACCCAATACTATGCTACCTCCAATTATGAGAATGATCACCATAGTCGCTACACCCAATACTTCCGATACAGGTCCCGCCAATTGAAATTTATTTCCCATTGATCTATTGAAATTGGCATAATCCTTATTTTTTCTGTCAAATTGATTGGATATAAATGTTTGCGCTCCATAGCTCTTAATCTCTCGAATTCCTGAAAGCATCTGGTCAAGAATGAAACCAATTTCACCAACGACATTTTGAGTCTCTACAGCCTTACTCTTCAATTTTCTGGATATTTCTGATATTATAAGTCCGGATACTGGTATAAGTATTAGAGAATAGAGAGCCAGTGATGCAGACATTGAAAATAGAATCGCTAAGAAGCCCAGGATCAAAATAGGTTCTTTCAAATAGACTTTCAGGGTATAGATCACTGATGTCTCCACCTCCTGAACATCATTCATAGCCCTTGCAATTAAATCACCTTTCTTTTGACGTGATAGATATGCCAGAGGCATATTGAGCAGAATGTCAAAAATATTTTTCCTTAAATTATATACAATGCTCAGCCTGAGTTCAACCAGGCAGAGGTCCGCTAAATAGCGAAAAAGATTAGCCAGAAAAACGGACCCAAGTACAATTAAACAGACATACACAAGAGCGGTTTTTTTACCGTTCGTAGAGATGACCCCATATAGGCAGGAATAAAATGAATTCTTCCAATAGCTAAGGCCAAAGGAAGAAGTCTCAGTGCCAACAGTAGGAATCTCCACCTCATTAAAGAGTACTTCAAGAATTGGAACAAGGGCGGCAAAGTTAATTATGTTGAAGAAGACAAAAAGAAGCGTCAATAAAAGATAAAATCCAAAATATCTCCTTTCCAAATTTGCCTGCTTTATTATCCGAAAAAATGTACTCATACTTAAAACTCAAGCAACTGCTGTACGATATTCAATCGGATAGCAACAGAAGTATAGATGGCTGTCATATCCCGGGAATCGTCGGCACTTTCAAAATCACTCAAAACCTGTTTAAAATCGATAAAGGGGTTATGTTTTAATTGATAAGATGCAGTAAAGTCAAAAAAACAGAATTTTCGTATCCATCCCTTGACCTGTCACATTATCAAAATCACGCTCTCGTTCAGCATTATTAAAGTTGGACCCCAAAGTCAGATCCTTAATAATTGACTCAGTCAAAGATAGAGATTTATTCTATCGGCATAAGATTGACGGAGATTTCCAACTCGATTTGTTGTTGTTTCTTGTCAGTAAAATCAATACTTTTACCGTCTGTTTTAAAACAAGAAGTAAATAATTGAGAAATGAAGAAAGATATCCATCCTGAATACAAAGAAGTAGTTTTTCAGGACACTTCTAGTGATTTTTCATTTTTGACAAAATCTACAATCAAGTCTAAAGACACTATCAAGTGGGAAGATGGAAAGACCTACCCTTTAATAAAAGTTGAAGTAAGCTCCGCTTCACATCCATTTTACACTGGTAAGAAATTGTTCGTGGATACTGCTGGACGTGTTGAGAAATTCAATAAGCGATATAAAAGCAAATAGCTGTAATTCAGCTTTGAAACAGAGTCCTCAAGGAGATAAATTCTTGAGGACTTTTTTATTTTTGTCCCATGAAGATCACACTGTTTGACCAACCATCAACAAGATTAGATTTACTTCCATTTACTTTCACCAGACCTATTTCTGAAATCAGGGCTGGAATTTTGACTATAAGAGAAAAATGGCAGGAATTATTTAAGGCAGAATATATTCACCATACTGAACCATATCTTCAAAATCAATATCCATTGGCTGAAGAGAATGATTACATTATCAGATTCAATATCCTTCCAAATGAAGAGCTAATTGCCCGGATACGCAGCCTTACAAAAGGAGAATCATTTGTTGACGAAAATAATGACATTGTTGCTGTTGCTACCGATAAACCGTCGAGTGATTTTAACAACATATTGACCCATAAAACTAATTCCAGAAAATTTGATATTCCACTAAGTGGACCAATTTACATGGGTAAAAATTGTGAGATTAATAAGGGTTCCATCATTCAAGGTCCTTTTGGACTGCAATAGAAGCTAGTAACGCCATGATGCAAAGATGTGACAAAGAACTGAGCCCATTTGATATTGATAATATTGACAGAGGTGTACAGGTTAACGAGTAAGTTCAGAATATGGGAGGCATCAAGTAGATGAGGTTTAATGATATAATAGGTCTGGGTGAAATAAAAAACAAGCTCGCTAAATCAGCACAAAGGAATCATCATGCCCAAATCTTCTCAGGACCCCCGGGCTCTGGAAATCTTGCCCTTGCCCTTGCATATGCCAGTTATATCACTTGTGAATCACCCAGTGAAAAGGACTCTTGTGGCAAGTGTACTTCCTGTATTAAAATAGATAAGTTTATTCACCCAGATTTTCATTTCATCTTCCCCGTAAGTTCTACTCCAAAATGGAAAGGGAAAGATGTGATCAGCTCCAATTTCCTTCCGGAATGGAGATCCTTTCTTTCTCTCAACCCGTTCGTTACGCTCGAAGATTGGGTTAATCATTTTGGTGGAGAAAACAAGCAGGCATATATAAGTAAGGAAGAGAGTCGGCAAATAATTCAGAAATTAAGTCTTAAAGCATTTGAAGCTGAGTACAAAATCATGTTGATCTGGCTTCCCGAATGGATGCACCCGTCAGCTGCCAATGCCATCTTAAAAATTCTTGAAGAACCACCTCAAAAAACCCTGTTTTTACTCGTTTCAAACAGCCACGAAAGGCTACTAACAACGATCACATCTCGCGCTCAATTGGTTAATGTTAGAGCATTTAATATTGATGAAGTCAAGGAATTCGTAATATCCAATTCCGGGGGAAATAATGCAAGGATTGACCATTTGGCACAATTGAGTGAGGGCAACTTAAGTCTTGCTCTTAACTATCTAGATCAGGAGATAACTGAACAAACTGGTCAGAGATTTAGCGAATGGATGAGATTGTGCTGGCAAAATAATTTTGAACTTCTTGTCTCAAAGGCTGACGAATTTCAGTCAATGAGCAAATTGGCACAAAAACACCTGATTTCAAGTGGGCTTACCTTACTCAGAAACGCACTTCTGTCAGATAAAGGTCTGACAAAACTGATGAGAGTTAATGAAGATGAACGTGATTTCGTTTCAAAATTCGGCAAGGCCTTTAATTTGTCAAAAATAGAGATAATATCAAATGAGTTGAATGAAGCTTTTTACCATCTTGAAAGAAATGCTAATCCTAAGATGACCTTCCTGGATCTGTCCATTCAAATTAACATGATATTAAAATCATAGAATTATGGGAACAGATAGCATTCGAATAGGCACAAGAAGTAGCAAGCTAGCCATGTGGCAGACTAACTACATTGTTGGCCTTTTAAGACAAAATGGCATTCCCTCAGAGGTTTATCAAATGGAAACGACAGGAGACAAAATTCTGGACGTTTCTATTTCTAAGATTGGGAGCAAGGGAGTATTTACTGAGGAACTTGAATATAAATTGAAAACCGGTGAGATTGACATAGCCATTCATAGTGCCAAGGACTTACAGTCCAATTTAGCTGACGACTTGAGCATTATCGCCTTTGACAAACGCGAAGACCCTAGTGACGTGATTATCAGTACTGACCAAAGCTTTAATCTCAAAAAGGACAGATTCAAAATTGGAACTTCCTCAACTCGTCGAGTGGCACTATTTAAGAAGCATTACCCTCAAATTGAACTTACTGATATGCGAGGCAACCTGCAGGCTCGGATATCAAAAATGAAGCAAGGTGCGTGTGATGCACTTATTCTAGCGCATGCTGGGGTACATCGAATGGGGTTTGATGACATGATTGTTCAACGCATGGATTTTAATCAGTTTGTTCCTGCAGTTGGACAAGGTAGCATCGCATTGGAGGCGAGTTCATCTTTATCCAAGGAGAAACGAAATTTAATAAGAGCAACTATTAACGACATTGACACTGAAATCTGTATCCGTGCTGAAAGGGCATTTCTTAAAAAGCTGGAAGGTGGGTGTAGCATACCAATATTTGGGTTGGCACAATTGTCTTCCAATTCATTAAATCTTCGGGCAGGAATAATTTCGATAGATGGCAGCAAAAAAATTCAACTGGAAAAAGAAGCGAGTCCTGAATCGCCCCAGGATTTGGGCTCAGAGGTGGCTGAAGAGCTTTTGAAATCAGGGGGATTAGAAATTTTAAATGATATTAAAAAGAGTCTTGGACCTTTATAAGAATGTCAATTCTTATAAAGGTCCATTATCCCTACATTGTTCAAAATAATTTCGCAATTCGAGTTCCAGTGAAAATTTGAACTCATTCTCACATTGACTTAATGACAATAAACTGATGAAAAAATATTTAAGTTATCTTATTCTAACGGCTTCTATTTGACCCTGTGATACACCTGTTCAAAATGAAGCCACCAAAAGTGATTCTGAAGTTACACCACTTTTGAGCTTTCGGAATCAATTAATGAACAAATGAACGAACTAGCGGCACATCCTAAGATTCGACAAGCTTTTCAGCATATAAAAGAAGAAAGTGCCAATACAATAAAAGATCTTATAGCACTTACAGAAATTGAGGCACCACCTTTTAAGGAAACTATCCGAGGTATAAAATATGCTGAAATGCTCAGAGCGGAAGGTCTTGATTCAGTGTGGATAGACGATGCTGGAAATGTAATAGGGCTTAGAAAAGGAGAAAAAGGAAATAAGGTTCTTGCTTTGGCGGCACATTTGGATACAGTATTTCTTCAGGGGACACCTCTAAAAGTAAAACAAGAAGGTGGCACACTTTATGCTCCCGGAATAGCTGATTATACCCGGGTTTGTTACTCTCTTAGCCACCTTATGAGGAATGAATCCGGCTAATATTAGAACAGAAGATCATATCCTATTTATTGGTGACGTAGGCGAGGAAGGGCCAGGTGATTTAAGAGGTATGAAACATTTGTTTAGAGACGGTGGCCCAAAATCGATTACTTCATTTCAATAGATGGCACCGGGTCAGAGAATGTAACCAATGGTGGACTGGGTTCTCATAGATATCACATAACCTTTAAAGGACCTGGCCTGGTGGGCACAGCTGGGGTGCTTTAAAAGCAGGTGCCGAACCGAAATTGAGGATTAGCTCAACAGACTCCAATATTCCAATCTCAAAGGGCATTCCTGCAATAACCTTAGGAGGAGACGGAATTGGAAAAGGAGCTCATTCACTTGATGAATACTTTGTGAACAAGGGCGGCTACATAGGCATACAACGGGTATTGTTAATAGTTGTAGTCCAGCCAGAAATGGCGAACGAAATAAACAACCGCTAAATTTTGATTCTTATCTTTTAAAAATTAAACTTGTAAACTGTCATTCCAGTCTAACTATTCGCAATGATTAGAAATTAAACCTGTTTTGTTGAAATGAAGAAATTCAGACTAATCGTTCGAATTGCATTTTTAGTATACATTGCCCTGACAGTATTGATAGGTGCAAACAATGAAACACTAACCACAAAGGGTTTCTACTTTCTTTGGTCTAAAGGATACTTTACATTTTATGATAATATGAAAACATGGGGACTAATAGGTTTCATCATAATTGTCGTTCAATTTGTCTTAGAGAACTTACAGATAATGAATTTGAAAAGTAGTTTGAAAGACAGTGAATTGGAAGTCCTTCAGTTAAAAGCTCAACTATTCGATAAACAGAAGCCAAAATCCAATTCAAGTCCAAAAGACGCTGATGCTGATACCACAAAACCAATGGATACAAAAAAGGAAAATTAAATATTTCTTATCCCACAAGGAATATTCCTGTATCTTCATGATTTTGTCAGTACCGTTGTAGGATAATATTTAAAGCCCGTCTTAAACCATGATTAATGCTATCTAAATCCTTTGGAAGTGCTGTTTATGGAGTAGATGCGAGCACAATGACAATCGAGGTAAATGTTGGGCAGGGTAACAAATTTTTTATGGTTGGACTTCCTGACAACGCAGTAAAGGAAAGTCAACAAAGGGTCGAGTCAGCCATTAAATACATTGGCTATCGAATGCCTCGGGAAAAGGTTATCATTAACCTTGCCCCGGCAGACATTCGGAAAGAGGGATCGGCATATGACCTGCCTATTGCTTTAGGCATACTAAGTGCTTCTGACCAACTACATACTGATCTACTTCTACAGTATGTAATAATGGGAGAATTGTCTTTGGACGGGGAACTTCGACCTATCAAAGGAGCCTTACCGATTGCAATTCAAGCTCGAAAGGACAAATTCAAAGGATTAATCCTGCCAAAAGAAAATGCTCGAGAAGCCTCGATTGTCGATGATCTCGATGTAATTGGCGTTGGAAGCCTTTTAGAAGCCGTGGAATTCTTGAGTGGAAAAAAGGGGATCAAACCCACTTTATCTGACACTCGCGATCTATTCTACAGTTCATTAAATGATTACTCATATGATTTTTCCAATGTTCAGGGGCAAGAAAACATCAAAAGAGCTCTGGAAATCTCTGCAGCCGGTGGACATAATGTAATAATGATTGGCCCTCCAGGGTCTGGCAAAACGATGTTGGCCAAAAGATTGCCTTCAATATTACCACCCCTATCGCTTCATGAAGCCCTTGAAACCACCAAAATCCATTCAGTTGCTGGCCGACTTGATGTCAACTCTGCATTGATTTCAAAACGTCCATTTCGATCGCCACACCACACAATAAGCGATGTAGCATTAGTAGGCGGTGGTGGTATTCCTCAACCCGGAGAAATCAGCCTGGCCAATAATGGAGTCTTGTTTTTGGACGAATTGCCCGAGTTCCAAAGATCAGTACTTGAAGTGATGAGGCAGCCGTTGGAGGACAGGCGTGTTACTATTTCCAGAGCAAAAATTTCTGTGGATTTTCCCGCTAATTTCATGCTCATTGCCAGCATGAATCCTTGCCCATGTGGTTTTTACAATCACCCTGAAAAGGAATGTGTCTGTGGACCAGGAGTAGTTCAACGTTATTTAAACAAAGTAAGTGGACCATTATTGGATAGGATAGATCTGCATGTAGAGGTAACACCCGTTTCATTTGATGAGATGACCGCAGATAGGGTATCAGAGTCGAGCGAAACTATTCGGAGTAGAGTAATCAAAGCACGCGAAGTACAATCAGAACGTTTCTTAACAGAATCAGGCATTTACAATAATGCAATGATGCCTTCGCAAATGGTTATGATCAGGTGTCAAATCAATGAGGCGGGGAAAATTCTGTTGAAAAGGGCCATGGAAAAACTTGGGCTATCTGCCAGAGCTTATGACCGCATTCTTAAAGTGTCTAGAACAATTGCTGATCTATCCGGACAGGAAGAGATTGCCATTGAGCACCTAGCGGAAGCAATTCAATATAGAAGTCTTGACCGAGAAGGTTGGGCCGCTTAATTATTCAATATAAGCAATACATTTCAGCTCAATAGCAATAGGAGTTGGAAGACTCTTTATTTCCACTGTTGTTCTACAAGGTCGAACTTCTTTAAAGTACTCGCCATAGATTTCATTGTAGGTTTTGAAATCATCTTTCATGTTGGTGAGAAACACCGTTACGTCTACCAGATTCTCCCAGCTTGCACCTGCATCTTCAAGTACGTACCTAATGTTATCAAATACAGAGCAGCATTGTGTGGCTATGTTATATGAAATAATGTTTCCTGCTTCATCCAATTCTACACCGGGGATTTCTTTGCTACCTCGCACCCTGGGGCCAATGCCCGATAGATAAAGAAATTTCCCCATCCTACGGGCATGAGGATAAAGCCCTACCGGTTCCGGAGCTTTAGTTGATTCAATTTTGCTCATTTCAAAATGTTAAAAAATCCGACATTGCTAATTAAATACAGTTAATATTTCATTTCGATGATGCATCAAAAGCAAAACGGATAAAGTAAGCATCTCAATACTTTTTGAACAGCTCTTTGATTTTCTTCTCATTCTTGCCAAAAAATGCCTGAACAAGCTATTATAGCCTTCTACGGTAAAAGTTTCTGCTTTTGATTGAATGTGTTTGTCTTTAGGGACCATGTGCTCGTATGACTTCCGGTAATCACTTGCTATGGTATTCATCTGGTTATTGCCTATTAGCCCCCAGAGCTTTTTTGCTGTCTCAGTACTTCTGTCGCCAATAACCAAATTGATGAACTTTTTCCCCTATCGATCAACAGCCATCCAAATCCAGCAATAGTTTTTTGTTTCCAATGTAGCTGTGCATCTGGTCAAGCTCTACGAAATCCACTTCGGAACCGCTATTGGACAAGGACTGCACTTCTTGGCCAAAACCCCTTATCCAGTTTAACACAGATACATTGCTCACGTTGAGTATTCTACCGATTGACCGAAAACCCAACCCTTCAAGATATAATTGCAGGGCGTATTTTTTCAACTCTTTTGGTTTGGCCGTAGATTTTTGTTGTACCGTATAGTGGTAGCCGCATTTTTTACACTTATTACCTTTGTTTTCCTTTTATCTTGCCGGATTTAATGACAGCACGGTTTGAACACTTAAGGACAATTCATGGCTTTTTTCTGTAAAAATAAGAAAACTATATATAATTAGCAATACCAGAATTAATAAGCAATGCATTGCAATCTGAAAGGGACGGCCAAAAATGACCGTCCTTTTTTTAATTATTAAACAAAGAGTATTTTGGCTTACCTAGTTTATAAAGGAGAATTGCTTTGTACTATCTCCAATCTTATATTTACAATTGCCAGATAATTAAACTATTATAGATATGAGTTGGCTTTCACAAGCATTATCCAGTAGCCTGGGCAAGAAATTACTAATGGCCATGACAGGTTTATTTTTGATCATTTTTCTCATCGGTCATTTGTTGGGAAATATGTTGATTTTCAAAGACGATGGCGGGCAGGTCTTCAATGAGTATGCCAAATTCATGACCACCACCCCTGCAATATTGGTTTTATCCATATTAACTTATGTCAGTATCATAGCTCATGTTATCTATTCAATTGTAATTACTATCCATAACAGAAAATCCAGACCTGTTCAGTATGCTGTATTGAATGCTTCTGCCAATAGTGTATGGACTTCTAGGAGCATGGGGGTTTTAGGCACCTTCGTTTTAATTTTCATAGTCGTTCATTTAAAAAGTTTTTGGTTTGAAATGAAGTTTGGCAGTATTCCCATGGTTGAATACGATTCAGGATCGATGAAAAATCTATACCTCATTGTTTCTGAGGCATTCTCCCAAACCTGGTACGTTGCCTTTTATGTCTTTGCTATGATGATACTGGCTTTCCATTTATCACATGGCTTTAGCAGTGCATTTCAAACATTAGGACTATCGCATATAAAATATACACCGCTTATTAAGTTAGTGGGCACAGCATTCTCTATCATAGTCCCCACGCTATTTGCATCAATGCCAATTTATATGTACATGAAATGTCATGGATTACTCTAACTGATATAATCGACATATGTCTATCGACGCTAAAATTCCCAAAGGCCCATTAGATGAGAAATGGAATCATCATAAGTTTAACATCAAACTGGTTAATCCTGCCAACAAAAGAAAATACGATGTTATTGTCGTAGGTACAGGGTTGGCCGGTGCCTCATCTGCCGCATCTTTAGCGGAGTTAGGTTATAATGTCAAGTGCTTTTGTTTTCAAGATAGTCCCCGAAGAGCACATAGTATAGCTGCTCAGGGCGGAATTAATGCCGCTAAGAATTATCAAAATGATGGTGATAGCGTCTTCCGGCTATTTTACGATACGATAAAAGGTGGCGACTACAGGTCGCGGGAAGCTAACGTTTACAGGCTGGCCGAGGTTAGTGTAAATATTATTGACCAATGTGTGGCACAAGGTGTTCCATTCGCAAGAGAATATGGTGGTTTACTGGCAAACAGGTCTTTCGGAGGAGCTCAGGTTTCCAGAACATTTTATGCTCGTGGTCAAACTGGTCAGCAACTCCTACTTGGAGCTTATAGTGCTTTAAGCCGTCAGATTGCAGCAGGCAAAGTACAAATGTTCACACGTACTGAAATGCTCGATTTAGTTAAAGTAGATGGTAATGCGAGAGGGATCATTACAAGAAACTTGATAACTGGTGAAATTGTCTCCCATAATGGTCATGCCGTAATACTCGCTTCTGGTGGATATGGAAACGTATTTTTCTTATCTACCAATGCCATGGGATCAAACGCCTCAGCAGCGTGGAGAGCCCATAGGAAAGGGGCACTTTTTGCCAATCCTTGCTTTACTCAAATACACCCTACCTGTATTCCTGTTTCTGGCGACCATCAGTCCAAACTGACTCTTATGTCAGAATCACTTCGTAATGATGGCAGGGTATGGGTGCCAAAACAAGCAATGAAAGGTTTGACAGCTGGTGAGGCCATCAACGTTTCTGAAGAGAACCGGGATTATTATCTCGAGAGAAGATACCCAGCCTTCGGAAACCTTGTTCCAAGAGATGTCGCATCACGAAATGCCAAATATGTTTGTGACGAGGGTCGTGGAGTTGGGCCTTCAGGATTGGCAGTATTCCTTGATTTTGCCGACGCAATTAAAAGAGATGGAAAAGGGATCATTAAAAGTAAGTATGGGAATCTTTTTGATATGTACAAACAAATTACAGGGGACAATCCTTACGAAGTTCCAATGATGATTTACCCGGCGGTTCACTATACGATGGGTGGTTTATGGGTTGATTATAACCTTATGACGAATGTGCCCGGACTCTATGCTTTAGGCGAGTGTAACTTCTCCGACCACGGGGCAAACAGGTTAGGTGCTAGTGCACTCATGCAAGGGCTTGCTGATGGTTATTTTGTCATTCCATACACCATTGGTGACTACCTGGCCAAAATGCCATATGATAAAGTGCCAGCTGACCACGAGGAGTTCAAGAAAGCTGAGGATGAAATTAAGTTGAATATCGACAAGCTCTTGCACTCTAAAGGAAGTCGGACTGTAGATGAATTCCATAAATCCCTTGGCAAAATCATGTGGGATAAATGTGGGATGTCCCGAACAGTTGAAGGTCTTAAAGGTGCCAAAAAAGAGATTCAGCAACTAAGAAAGGAATATTGGGAAGATGTCAATGTGGTTGGCGTTAATGAAGAACTCAATATGACGCTTGAAAAAGCCTTACGGGTTGGAGACTTCTTTGAATTGGCAGAATTAATGGTTGACGATGCTTTAAACCGAAATGAGTCTTGTGGAGGCCATTTTAGAGAAGAATATCAAACGGGAGAAGGAGAAGCAAAAAGAGATGACGAAAAATTTACCTACGGTGCTTGTTGGGAATATGAGGGTCCGGATAAGGCCGAAAAACTGCACAAAGAAGACCTGATTTTTGAAAATGTTAAGCTTACACAAAGGAGCTATAAGTAAATAGAAATATGGATTTGACCTTGAAAGCCTGGAGACAAAAAGATGCACAAGATCGTGGGGGATTTCAAACCTATAAGGTTTCCGATATCACCCCTGATACCTCTTTTCTGGAAATGATGGATATCCTGAACGATCAACTTGAAAACAAGAATGAAGATCCAATTCATTTTGACCATGATTGCAGAGAAGGTATTTGTGGGGCTTGTAGTATGTATATCAATGGCAGGCCTCATGGACCGCAGCAGGGAATAACTACTTGTCAACTGCACATGAGATCATTCAAAGATGGTGACATTATTACCATCGAACCATGGAGAGCACAACCTTTCCCTGTTATCAAAGATTTAGTGGTTGACAGAACCTCTTTTGACAGAATCATTCAGGCAGGTGGATATATATCAGTTGGTACTGGCGGAGTTCCTGATGCGAATGAAATTGCCATTCCAGCAAGGGTATCCAATGAAGCAATGGATGCGGCGGCCTGCATTGGTTGCGGTGCATGTGTTGCTGCTTGCAAGAATGCGTCTGCTATGCTCTTTGTTTCTGCCAAAGTCTCACACCTGGCCTTATTGCCTCAAGGTAGTGTTGAAGCCCAAGAGAGAGCTGAAAAGATGGTTGAACAAATGGATGAAGAAGGCTTTGGCTTTTGTACCAACACAGGTGCATGTTCAGCAGAGTGCCCCAAGGGTATTAGTTTAGAACATATAGCAAGACTTAATCGGGAATATTACTTCGCTAAACAAAGTTCTGAAAATGTCCCGGCCGAGGACGAAGTCCATGGTGGAGATTGATTCTATTACTGCCCAAGAATCTGGGCAGTGTGATCTTTGGTTTTAACCTTTTCTATTACTTCCGCAATTATTCCATTCTCAGCAATAACAAAGGTATATCTGGCAGTACCCATGTATTTTCTGCCGTACATGGACTTTTCAATCCAAGTGCCATATTGCTCATGAATTTTCTTATCAACATCAGCGAGCAACGAAAAAGGGAGATCAAACTTATCAATGAACTTCTGATGTGACTTCTCATCATCAGAGCTAATTCCAAGAATGACATAGCCCTGCTCTTGCAAGATCGAATAGTTGTCCCGAAGGTTACAAGCTTCTGCAGTGCAGCCAGGTGTATTGTCTTTTGGATAGAAATAAAGGATTACCTTTTTCCCTTTAAAATCAGTTAAACTTATGCTATTTCCATTTTGATCTTTTCCTTCAAAAACGGGTGCTTTATCTCCAACTGTTAAACTCATATTATATTAAAACTTTGTATACCGTTTCATTGCCGGCGTTATCTTTCACTTGCAATATTAACTCACCGTCGAATGGAATGTTTTCGTTTAATTTCTCGGACCAGATAAGCTTTTTCTTACTTTCATAATTCATCAACACCCATTCTCCATTTACAAAAGCATCAAATGAAGCGATACCTGACAGGTCGTCATCAATGATAAACCTCAACTCATCTTTATTGGTTTTAATTGGTTGGAGACTGGGTGCAATGGAATCTATCGCCAATGTAAAATCAATTAATTCCCTGGAATGAAAATTCATCTGACCGTTTTCCCATTTACCACCATAATAACTTAAACTACCGTTCCCATTAACTGCATAAACTGACGTCCTCTCCTTATCAGGGCACTCCAATGATGGTGTCAAGGAAATTTCAATATTTCTCCTGATTGGAACTGATTTGTGATCAAATTTGAAAATTTCCCTGTTTGTTGAGGAATCAATCTCAACCCAGGACTGAAGATATAGTGTATCGAATAAAGTGTTTTTACCAAATTCTAAATCCAGTTCATTGCTAAAATAGCTGAATTCAGTGCCCGGTGGAATAGTGCTTCTAAAATTCAAACTTTCCGAAGTACCACAATAATCAATTGAATCGGGAAGGCCATCTCTAAGGTCCCACAGATAATAAGCCTTATCATCCGATTTAAATGCTGGCTCAATTTCATAGCTAAATCGATTGGCATAAACTGTAATATGACTTGGTTGGACATCGTCATATTCAGCATAAAGTTCAAGTGTATTATCGGTGACCCTATAGTGCTCTTTTCGCTTCCAGATGGGTGATTTTCCTCCAGCATTGTTTGTACTGTTAACCTCGAATTTCGTTTCTGAAAAATTCCCTTTTACATCCCAAAGTTTAATATTGAAATTGTGACTCAGTGTGTCTTTGATGCTAATGACGCCATTCCCTTCACCGTCATAGAAATTAAGTTTATTGCCATCATCAATATATAGCTTGTGAACCCTCCTGCGTGTGTTGGTCATATGAGAGTAGTTGGTGTGTACCAGAAGATTTCTAGTATCGCTGAATGCGAAAACTTTTATGTGATGACTATAAAGGAGGCTATCGTTATGATAAAATTCAACACAGGGAAGTCCATACCTATTGTTTGTGTCGTCCTGCCTGTCATAAGCATATATTTCAACTCCAATTCGCCCTGATATCTTAACGGCTTCAGTTAAACTAAATACATTCTCCTCTCTGGACGTGTTAAAATCCATACGACCAAACTGACCATTTACCCTGGAATCAATATCTATCGTTTTGAAAGCGATAGTCTTTACTTCTGGTACGCGTGTATCTCTGATCTCTGGAAAATCAAATCTTAATGGATCTAAAATCCGGTGGTCGCCATCTCTGATTTCAAAATGCAGGTGAGGAGCTGAAGATGAACCTGTGTTACCCGATGCCGCTATAATGTCACCTTTATCGAAGTTAAAAGCACCTTTCTTCGGAAATAAATTCACCACATAAGATTTTTTACGATACTGTTGTATTTTGACATAATCAGCGACTTCCTGTGAGAAATCACCCAAGTGTGCATAAACCGAAAACGTATTATTGGGATGCTGAATGTATAGGGCCTTACCATATCCTCCTAAAGACACATTTATCCTATTTAAGAATCCATCCGCTGTGGCATATACATTGTACCCTTGAACTCCGCCCGTTTTTATATCAATTCCCGAATGGAAATGAGTCCTTCTCAACTCTCCCATGGACCCAGATAAATAATTAATCTCGCCTGGTCTAATGGGAAACATATAGTAACCTTTCTGATCATAGATATCATCAGAGGGGATTGTGAAAGAGCATAAAACTCCAACCACCAATAACCAGTGAAATTTACCTGACATTAAAGTCCAATAATTTTTCTCCTTCAATATATGCCTTCAAATTGTCTCCTGCTTTAACCGGTCCCACTCCTTTCGGAGTTCCCGTAAATATCAAATCTCCTTTTTTAAGCATGATAAATTGGGATATGTAGGACACAACAAAGGCAATTCTATAAATCATCAGTTTCGTATTGCCTGCTTGTACCTTTTCACCATTTAGTTCGAGGTGAAAGTTTATGTCCTGAATGTCCTTGAAATTTGTCAACGGCTTAAAGTTTGAGATAGGAGCAGAACCGTTGAAACCTTTCGCCAGAGTCCACGGTAACCCCTTTTCTTTCGCCTTTGTTTGGTAATCTCGTGCAGTAAAGTCAATTCCAATTCCAACCTCCTCAAAGTATTTATGGGCGAATTGTTCTTCAATATTTTTCCCGTGCCTGGATATTTTGATGACAATTTCAACCTCATAGTGAACCTCATTAGAAAATGATGGGTAAAAAAAGGGCTGATCTCTAGTAATCAGTGCCGTTTCAGGTTTAAAGAAGATCACTGGTTCATCAGGAACTTCATTACTTAGTTCCTTTATATGGTCAGCGTAATTACGGCCAATTCCTATAATTTTCATATGCTCTTAAAAGCTAAGTCCATTACAAAGATAGTGTCATTAACTGCTTTGATAAATGCAGTACGTGATGGTTGGTGACAATTGAGTTAATTTTATTAAAGAATTTATACCACCATCCGTTATTATACGTATCAATAACTGTCCAATAATTGTATTAATATTAAAATTTATGAATCCTATAACGGGGAATATCGTTATGAAGTCAAATAAATTGCAGGAACGTAACCTATTTATGAAAAGATTCCTTCTAGTACTTGCCTGTCTTGCTATTATCTATGGATGTGCCAAAGTTCCTGTAACCGGCCGTAGACAACTCAGTATTGTCAAGAATTCCAAAATTATCCCTGCAAGCTTTGACCAGTATGAGCAAGTCAAAAAAGAAAGCAAGCTGTCAGATGATACTGCACAAGTTGCGCTAGTGAAGAAAGTAGGCCATCGTATTCAAACGGCTGTTGAGAAATACATGGAAGAAAATGGATGGGAAGATCATTTGGAGGGATATGATTGGGAATTTAACCTCATCGAATCGGAGCAAGTAAATGCTTGGGCAATGCCAGGTGGGAAAGTGGCATTCCATACCGGTATTTTACCCGTTTGTAAAGATGAAAAGGGCATTGCTGTAGTAATGGGTCACGAAGTCGCCCATGCCGTAGCCAATCATGGAAGAGAAAGAATTAGTCAGCAGACAGGTGCTCAAGTCGGTTTAACTGCAATTTCTGTGGCTTTAGGGGCAGGAGGGACTGGCGAAATATCACGTGAAGCCATCATGCAAGGTGCTGGAGCTGCTACTTCATTAGGAATATTAAAATTCTCGCGTAAACATGAATCTGAAGCAGATCATTTAGGTATAATTTTTATGGCCATTGCCGGTTATGATCCAAAAGAAGCACCAATTTTTTGGGAAAGGATGGTGGCCAAGAGTGGTGGTGAATCTCCACCAGAGTTTGTATCAACGCACCCATCTCATGACACACGAATTTCAGATTTGAATAAGTGGATGCCTGAAGCGATGAAGTACTATAAAAAATAATATTATAAGCTATTGGCCTCTATAGTGTTGTCAATCTTTTTGACTAACCCCTGAAGAACCTTACCCGGTCCACATTCTGCAAACTCAGTAGCCCCATCTGCGATCATGTTTTGAACGGTTTGTGTCCATCTGACGGGAGCCGTTAGCTGACCTATCAAGTTTGTTTTAATCATATCGACATCTGTTGATGGCTTCGCATCTACGTTTTGATAGATAGGACAAATAGGATTATTGAAATTCGTCAGATTTATCGCTTCGGCTAACTCTTCTCTTGCTGGTTCCATTAACGGAGAGTGAAAAGCTCCCCCAACCGGCAAAGACAAGGCCCTTCGAGCACCTGCTTCCTTCATTTTTTCACAGGCAATTTCAATTCCTTTATTTGTACCGGATATGACTAATTGGCCAGGACAATTGTAATTAGCCGCCACAACCACCTCATTAATAGATTCACATATCTCTTCTACAACATTATCTTCAAGCACCAACACTGCAGCCATTGTTGAAGGATTTACTTCGCACGCCTTCTGCATAGCGATTGCTCGTTTGGATACTAAAATGAGGCCATCTTCAAAACTCAAAGCTTTATTGGCAACTAATGCTGAAAATTCGCCTAGAGAATGCCCTGCAACCATATCCGGATTAAATGAACTATCCATTAAGGCCATTACTACAGAATGGAGGAAAATGGCTGGTTGAGTTACTTTGGTTTGCTTTAAATCTTCCGCAGATCCTTCAAACATGATTTTGGTAATCTCGAATCCAAGGATGTCGTTTGCCTTGTGAAGTAATTGACTAGCTGCAGGGTTGCTCTCATAAAGGTCCTTCGCCATTCCTGGAAATTGGGCACCCTGACCAGGGAAGATATAAGCTTTCATAGGTTTCGTTTGATTTTCAGGTCAGATGGAATCCTGAAGAGACTTCTCGTCCGGGATTTCATCGACTTTTCATTGAAAAATGGCAAAATCAACCCATTCAACAAAAAGGATTGATGAATTAGTCAATTATCGCAGCATATGAATCCAGCCTGTAATTTGCTGATCGGCATTAGACTTGTCTAAAACATCAAATGTTACATCAGCTACATAGTAGTAAACCCCAGATGGTAATTCTGAACCACTGTTTGATTGGCCAGTCCAGCTGACCAAAACACTGCTTTCTGAGTCACTGGTAGAATCGAAATCAAAAACCTCATTCCCATTGCGATCAAATATTTTGAGCTTAACAGCTTCTACAAAACGTGGACAAAGACTTCTTTCGAAGTTTTCTCTGTTGCTCTCAGTTGTCGTGAATGGCTGAAAGACATCATTTTGACCATCGTTATTTGGAGTAAAGACATTTGGCAAACTGTAAAAAGGGCAATTGTCATTGCATATCATTTCCGATAGCTCACTTTCATTGCCTGAACGGTCAACAGATGATATTCTATAGCAGCCCTTGAGCGACGACAGCCCCTCGTGAATGAATTCAGTTCCAACTACGTTACTAACCAGTTGTTCAGGCAAAACACCATCTTCAGAAAAGTACACCTTATAGCTTCTAATATCATCACACTGTGAATCGTCGTCAACTTCCCATATTAGTCTATTACTGAAGTCGCTGAATTCACAGACTTGATTAGTAAGGAACTGTTCACAACCAAATGCCTCATCTACCACAAAAGACACGGGCGTACAAGGAGGTATTATGTCATTAGGTTGAGCACAGGCAATCTGGGAGTTATTAATTAACGGAGCATTTATTGCTGGATTTCCATAAGAACCCTGTGTTGTCACAAAATAACAATAGGTTTTTTCATCGTCCAATATCATACCGTCGTGGCTTCCATCGTCTATAAATAAAAACCCATCAAGATTAACATTAACAACGCCAATCTGCGTAAAATTCTCCGGATTGGAAGGACTGTTTCGATAAATAAAATGTGATGGAAATTCTTGCGTATTGTTTGACCACGGCACCTCTGCATCCCAAGCCAGTTCAATTGTCGAAATCAAAGGGCTAGGATCCAATCGGACTGTTGACGCAATTGCAGAAGTATCAACTACCTGGTTATTTACATCAATTAATATAATCTGGTAGTTATATGCATTGGATTGAGTGTTTAATGGGCTTTCTGCTGATCCGGAATCATTAAAGAACGTATTCACTGTCTGACCTAAATTCACATTGACTCCATCATTGACTAAGCCTTCAGACCTAATAACTTCATATTTATACGGTGGTGAAAATAGGGATTGATCAATTTCAAAAGGTTCTAACCATTTCACACTCACTTCTCCTTCAACATCATCGGTTTCTATTACACTCACGTTCGTTATTACCGGCGCATCAGCAAATATGATAGAGCAAGCTTCATTGGAAACAAAGCTTTCGCCACTGGTAGGAGGAGCAAATTCTGCTACCAAACGGTAACAATATTTAGCACCTGGTGCCAGGCCTTGTCCAAAATTATTATCAATGTAGCTGGTATTGTCAATGTCGATAATATCTATCAACTCATACCCCGCATTGGCCGGCATTCCTGTTAAGCAGGTATCTAAAGGGATGTCAGCATCATCAACTCTCCTCCACACCTGCATATTTGTTCCATTGTCGCACTCATAACTATCCCAATCCAGTTGAATTGCATCACCAGGGAGAACTGCCGTTACCAATCCTTTTGGTGGCGGTGCTACAATTTGTATCTGCCATGTTTTGAAATCGACCAGGCTGGGGCCTTCATTCTGTGCCGGAACGTCTGTGGCTTTTATCACCACATTATAAGGTCTTTGCTTGATATGGCTACAGTTTGTTTGCCATTCAAAAGTCATAAATGCAGGACTATTCATAGCAATAGCCGGATTGGGGCTAAAAAAAGCCGTCGATGACGAGACTTCAAATGGCCCTCCAAAAGCCTCCAATTCTATCTTATGACCATCCGGGTCTGTGGCTTCAATGATTTCCTCAATTTTTGTCCCGGCGATTACGCACAAGTCCGGAGGTGGTATAATTTCCGGTGGCTCGTTGTCGCTGTCTTCAATAATGATCTGCATGTCGCGAACTACAAATCCCAGATTCCTCCACTCTCCCCGAACTAACCGCCATTCTTCTATAAGAAATGCAACATTGTATTCTCCTTCCTGACCGGGTGCGTCCCATACTAAATCACCAGTAATGGCATCAATACTAAATGTGGGAGGTCCATTTGAAAATGAATTTCCCTGTGAGAAGTTGTCATAAAATTTAGGGTCATTTGGATCGACATAGTCAATAACACTAAGATCTGATTCTTGCCTCGGGATAGCCAATCTGTAAGAAAGACTATCATCATTCGCATCAACTGCACCAGGGTTATGAATGAATCTTGCTCCAACAGCTCCTCTATCAATAGGTGGCACTGTCATAATCGGACTGTCATTGAGCCCATAAATTGGATCAATGATTATCTGCGTTTCAACATAAAAAGGAGTGTCAATAGAACTGAACATATTAAGTATACCCTCATTCCTGTTTTGTTCTCTATAACCTATGGTTTGGATACCCGGTCCTTGAAAAGTGAATTCCACTGAAAAGGAGTTGAACTCTATTTCATCTCCCAATTCAATTGAAATTTTGTTCGGGAAATCCTGAATCTCCTGTCCACCAATAAACAGTACTCCACCCCCAAACTCAATATCAGATCCCGAATCTTTATAACCTATAACAGTGATTTCATAGGTGAGACTAATTGTACTAATTCTTCTGACTCGAATTTCGCTAGCCCTTACATGGGTTGCGCTTAGTTCGTGTAATCCTAATAAGAACGCTAGGCCCGAGACACATAATAATTTTAATAGTTTACTCACCCTTACCTAAAAATCTGAACAGTTCTCAATAATTTAAAATTCCTTATCAACCCTATAAAGTACGCAATTCCGGTTTTATTCGCTGAATAAGCGTCAAAAATACGACCTGTGACCACTTCGTTAATACGATCTTTTGGTTCATATTTTAATGGATTCAAGTAACTTCTGGTGGGGTTGATGCCTAATTAAACAACAATTCCGCAGGTTCCCCTATGTTCACCTTATATCTTACAAAAGTAACGATAGAAATCCCTTTAAATTGAATATGAAAGCACATTTTCTGAAGGATTCAAACCAGCTTTAAGTTCCTCATCACTAATGGGGAGTTCTGTGGTCATCCTGAGTGGAACTACACCAGCCCATATGTCAAGCGCGTAATCTTCCGGCTCATCTTTTGGTGGCCCAGTTCGGATTTTTGAGGAAGCCTGGTCAATTTCAGTCGCGAGAACGGTTGTAGCTTTCAATTCTTTGGTATTTGGCCCTCTGACCTCGTCCCATCTGCCCTTCATTATATTTTCAGAAACTACAAACAATGCATGCTCCTTTTCCTCTATAGCTACCTCTTTGGGTGTACCATACACCATAGCTGATCGATAATTCATTGAATGATGAAAAGCTGATCTTGCCAGCACCAGACCGTCCAGATGTGTCACAGTTATACAGACTGGAATCCCTTTTTTTAAATTGACCAACATCCTGCTTGTGGTCGCTCCGTGAAAGTAAAGACGGTTGTCCTCTCGTCCATATAGGGTAGGGATAACAAAAGGTTGCCTGTCAATAACAAGCCCTGCATGACAAATGAAGCTGGCATCTAATATTTCATAAAGAGTATCCTCGTCATAAGAGCCTCGCTGCGGCACTCTTTTTACTTTATTTCTATCAGTTATTGGATATTCTTTACTCATCTGAATCGATTTTTTCACCAATAAAAGCAACTTAGGTACACTCTTCTACACCAATCTCTAAAACGCAAATGGGCCGATTATAACAGTCGTAACAGTTGAGAAGGTTTCCCCTCAAAAGCAAATGATAACAAGCCAGATACCGGAGGCAATAAGAAATACACCTAAGACTTTATTAAATTTTGATACAACCGAAGTAGTTACAACTGTTCTCAATCGATTTGCCAGATATGATTTAAGTATATCAGATGAATATACCATTACAATTATTCCTGAAAAGAAGGCGATTTTATCCGTCTGTGAATTACCATAATCAACTTGTGCCAAACTAGCTACACCGATCCAGAATATAAAAACAAAGGGGTTCAAAAAGTTGATCAACCATCCCTTAACCAAATATTTCAATGTATTTCCGTCCCAGCCAATGTTATCAAAAACCTTTGACTCAGTCTTTCTAAAAAAGAGAACTAGCCCATATCCAGACATAATTACTCCCCCACCCATCGCAAGAAAAAATCTGAATGCCTCACTATCCAGAAACTGTGACAATCCGAATGAGGCTAAAGCAACATAAAAAGTATCGCTCAGCATGACCCCTGTAGCTACCACAACGGCCGTTCGAAAACCTCGCTGTAAACTGGTTTGAACAATTGTGAAAAATACCGGCCCCATGGCAAGCATTAATCCCGTCCCAAAAAGCAAACCTTTAGCAAATGCCATTTAGCACAGACTATTGTCTTTTAGGAACTTCTTCCAGCTAATGAGGTTTTCACTCTTAAGAACTCTTGGAAACTTATTTTGTCCGCCAATTTTCCCGTTTTGTTTCATGTAATCATAAAAAGTAGTTGGTGGAAGAGCTTTGACAGTGACCTCTTTCAGTGCGGAACTTCTTTCAACTTTATAATCATCGTTCAATTTCATCAAACAATTGTCAAGTTTATCACAAAATAAATCGCTGTTGACATTCCCGTCTGCGGCTATGTACCATTCATGTGACCATAGTGTACCACATGCCCCTCCCGCTACAGTAAATTCTTTGATAGGCACATTCATCTCATTTGAAACCATCTCAATCGCCTTATTCATGTTTTCTACTGACAAGTGCTCTCCACAAAGGCTCAAAAAGTGTTTTGTTCGACCTGTAATGACAATTTCTGATTCATTCTTAGCTACAAACTTAATTGTATCACCAATGAGGTAACGCCATGCTCCTGCATTTGAGGAAAGAAGGAGAGCATATTCTTTATTTTCCTCAACCTCTTCAATTGAAAGGGTTTCCGGATTTTCTTTTAAGTTACCCTCTGCGTCAAAATTTGTATCATTAAACGGAATGAATTCGTAGAAAATGCCATTATTCAATACAATGCGCATTGATCTGACGTTCGCTCTTGCCTGGAAGGCAATGAACCCTTCTGAGGCCAAGTAAGTCTCTAAATAAATCATTGGCTTAGAGAACAATTTCTCAAAACTTTTTTTGTAAGGTTCAAACGAAACTCCTCCATTAACATAAATACACAAGCCTGGCCAGATGTCATGAATGCTCTTCAGGTTATTCTTTTCGATTATGCGCTCAAGCATCATCTGAATCCAACCAGGTATACCCACTATGATGCCAATTTTCCATAGTGGAGCTTTTGCAGCTATCTCATCTATTTTCTTATTCCAATCAGTATTTTGGGCGATCTTCCTGCCTGGTTTATAAAAGTGCTGGAACCAGAAGGGCAGTTGACTTGCCGTAATGCCGGAAAGGTCTCCCTCAAAGTAGGTGCCTTTATGCATAAGATTGGTGCTCCCTCCCAATAATAAAATCCCAGAGGTAAAAAGTGAATCATCAATATTATACTTGGATAAAGTCAATATCTGCCTGATGCTAGTCTTTTGGATCGATTTGATCATTTCCTGTGTGATAGGAATTTGCTTCGATGATGATTCTGACGTTCCTGAACTCAAGGCAAAGTATTTGATCTTACCTGGCCAACACACGTTACTTCTCCCGCCGAGGCATTTGTACCACCATTCATTATGAATTTTGTTATAATCAAAAATGGGGATTTGCTCCTTAAACAGATTGTAATATTTCCGATCAGTTGTACGAAATGTTTTAAGAATATTATTGAAATTGTAATGTATCCCGAATTCAGTTCCCCGAGCATGGATTAAGAGCTTTTGCAGTTCTGCTTTTTGCAACTCACTGGCATTCGAGTACTCTTGCTCAAGCGTTTCCCTGATTTTAATTCCCTTTTTTAAAAGGGTGCCTATGATCGCCATTTATACTGAAGCATCTTTATACAAACTCCAAAATTATCGATAAATAGCCAAAATCAAATTGTGTTCATCTAATTTTGAATGGCCGGAGACAATCCATGATAAGAAGGGTATGCAAAGAAGACTAAAAAAACTTTCAGAAGAATTAAAATCATGTAACTGCACTTTAATAGCCGTCAGTAAAACTAAAACAGCGGAATTGGTATTGAAGGCCTATGACACTGGGCAAAGAGACTTCGGTGAGAACAAAGTACAAGACTTGGTAGCTAAGTATGAAGTATTACCAAAGGATATCAGATGGCACATGATTGGTCATTTGCAGCGCAACAAAGTGAAATTCATCGCCCCTTTTGTCCATCTGATTCATGGTGTTGATTCAGAAAAATTATTTCTGGAAATTGACCAGCAAGCGGCAAAAAGCGGCCGTACAATCTCCTGTCTAATACAAATTCATATTGCGGAGGAAGCGTCTAAATTTGGATTTGGCAGTAAGGAGGTTTTGGGATTTTTAAAATCTGGTAGACTAAAAGATTACCGGAATATTAAGATTCAAGGAATGATGGGAATGGCAACTTTCACAAATGATAGTGATCAACTTCGAAGAGAATTTCGTTCTCTAAAATCTCTCTTTGATGAAGTCAGATTCAATTATTCTCAGCCAAATGCTGAAATGAGAACCTTGTCCATGGGCATGAGTGGCGACTATAAAATCGCTTTAGAAGAAGGTAGCAATATGGTCAGAATCGGTACTGCCATTTTCGGTGAAAGAAACTACCCTCAATAAATGATAAAAAGGCATTCAATTTTGAATGCCTTTTTATCATGCGTGGTCACTTTATAATCCCTCTAAATCTTCATCCCCCGAAACTGGTACAGGGGCATGGTCAGTCGGATAATGATGGTAAGAATGAATTGTTTTCTCTGTCTGCGACAATAACCAGGCTGAAACTATAAAGGCCATATGAATTGCAATTTCAATCAGAATGCCATCAATAGAGTCACCCTGAATCGAACCTCGTATATCTATGAAAGTTTTAAGAAGATGTACACCTGAAATGGACGCAAGAGAGGTAGCTAATTTGATTTTAAGCATCCCAGCATCCAGGCCGTCGAGCCAGAGGGGCTTGTCTTCGTTTTCGTCAAGGTCAATGTGACTTGTGAAAATTGAATAACCCCCGATGATCACCATGACAATCAGGTTCATTACCATTGACACATCCACCAGTGCCAAAACACTTAGCATGGCCTCATCTTCAGTAAATTTAGTAAGTACGCCCTCTTCATCAGGTCTTCCTATAAACATACCCTCATACATCAGATATAATTCATGCATGAATTGATACAAATAGAAAAATGTTCCGATGGCCAGGCCCATATACATTGGTGCCTGCACCCATCGGCTCCAAAAAATGGTTCTTTCAAAAAAATTCTCGAACGATGTTAAAGGTCCTGGCATGTGATATTATTTTTAGGTTGAGTTTCCTTTAAGGGTGTTTTCAAAGGTAATAATAATATATTTTTGTGAATGGAGGATTCTCCAATTCAATTTTTCCGTACATTTTCAGACCAATGAAGTTCACTAGTACAGAACTCTAAATCTAATTGTCTCCGGTATTTTTTTAAGATCTTTTACAACTTCCTTACTGTACTCCTTATTAATGTCAGTGATAACATATCCAATAGACTCATTAGTTTTTAAATACTGGCCTACAACATTGATACTGTGATCCGCTAAAATATTATTGATTTTCGCAATAATACCGGGCACATTGTGATGCAAATGGATAAACCGGTGTGCTTCCTGGAAAGTTGGTAATTGTAGATTGGGGAAGTTAACGCTCAGATTAGTACTCCCGGTATTTATATAATCAATGATCTTGCCTGGAACGAATGCGGCAATGTTTTCCTGAGCTTCCAATGTACTACCTCCAATATGTGGTGTCAGGATGGTATTTGGAAGATTTCTCAGTGAAGATATAAATTCATCATCGTTGCTTTTAGGTTCTTCCGGATAAACATCTATTGCGGCCCCCCTAATTTTTCCTTTCACTATATTCTTGTGAAGCTGAGGAATATCCACGACGTGTCCTCTACTCAAATTCAAGAATATTGCACCGTTCTTCATTTCGTCAAACTCAGCCTTGCCAATCAGATTTTTGTTGTCTGGTCTGCCGTCGACATGAAGTGTAACTATATCAGATAGATTTAAGAGTTCCTTTATAGTATTACATTTTGTAGCATTACCAAGGCCCAATCGCTCTTCTACATCATAGTAATAGACCTGCAATCCTAAAGATTCTGCGATAACTGACAATTGAGCACCAATATTGCCATAGCCTATAATTCCAAGTTTTTTTCCGCGAATTTCGAAACTATTGACAGCAGATTTGTCCCAACGTCCATCATGCATCAAATTGATTTTATCCGGAAGATTCCTGATTAGGAGTATAATCTCCCCAATTGCGAGTTCAACGACAGAACGTGTGTTACTAAATGGAGCATTAAAAACAGCTATTCCTTTTTCCAGGCATCCCTGAAGGTCAATTTGATTTGTTCCTATGCAAAATGCACCTACTGCTATAAGCCTGTTGGCGTTTTCAAGAACTTTGGGAGTAATTTGGGTTTTTGAACGAATTCCAATGATTGAAACATCCTTTATCCGATTAACCAATTCATCCTCATCTAAGCCCCCCGGATGAATTTCTACCTGATATCCTTCGTCTTTTAGGATTTTTGCCCCATTATCATGAATGTTTTCGAGTAACAATACCTTAATTCTACTCTTAGGATATGAAAGCGCACGATCCATTTTATTAACATACAATATTTCATCGAGATCAGGGGCCACATGGTCCGCATTCTCTAAAACTTTGTCCCTACTCACATTTTCAGTAAAAGCAAAGAATTTATTCGCTAAACCGGCCTTTTTTATTTCATAGTCTGTATAACCATCCCCAATTACCATAACCTCTCCGTCCAATCCCAAAGCTTTCACTTGTTCAGCCTTTCCGTTATTTGAAGACATTAAGCTCTCTGCATCGAAGCCAATTATATTATCGGCATCATCGAATCTAAAAGTATTGGCATGCACATTTGATGCTTTTATACCAAAATCTTGGACTATCGGCACTATGAATTCTTTAAAACCATTGGAAAGGATGTACACCTTTTCGGGACAAGAATCGAAGAAAACCTTGTTCCGCTTAAATGATTCTGAGATTTTATCCCTCAACCTATCAATTAGTTCAGGCAAGTGATTCTTGTGTGCCTGGAGTAACTTCAATCTCGCTTCAATAGAATCCTTCAATGACATTCCTCCGTCCATCCCCTCATCAGTTATTTCTTTCACTTTTTGGAGTATGCTGCCTTTATCCGGATTCTTTTTGAGAGAGATTTCTCCCAAAACATCCAAAGCCTCAACACGAGTGAATGTGCTGTCAAAATCTATTACAAAATACTTCTTTATTGGTTGAGACATTACTTCTTTCTTTCAACACGCAAAAGTAAATTGTTACTTGCCCAAATCCCTTGGTCAGTTCAATGTAATACTTCCCAAAAATCAGACCACTGCGTTAGTTGGAAAAGAGGTTTAATTGTTAAAAAGAAGAAAGGCAATGGGAGTAAAAAGAAGTAGGCGAAAATTCAATGCAGGTAGTCAGAGCGTACAGTGAGCTGTCAAGCCTGTGTGGGAGCAGTCTTTACAGCGCACCAAAAGGAGGGAATGAGCAAAACCTCACTTTGATGAAATTACGCGCTAAGCACCACAATGGAGAACGTACACAGCAGGGTATTGGCCGAAAGATTCCTGCCGGGTTGTATCAAAAACCAATGGCAGCATGATTTTTTCTCTTTAAAAGGTATCTGGAGAAAAGAAAAAGATAGTTGGTTTTCAACCAAAAAACCCTGAAAAGTGGCCTGACGATTGGGAAGTACTTCAATAATTCCCCATTTGATGCTTTTACGCTATAACCGTTATATGCCCATACACTCCTCCTGAGGCTGCGTACCTTGGTCGGGGTGATCAGGTAACCGCTATACAGATCAAGCATATTATGTCTCATACTAGAAATATACAAAATGTTATTTGTTTACTGAAATGACCTCTTAATTTTAAACCGCGTAATATTAGTCAAGACGTTCAAGGTAATAGCTAAGTTTTAGAAAGAAAATATTTAGAATTTTCTATTCCCATTCAATGGTTGATGGAGGTTTTGATGAAATGTCGTAAACCACTCGATTGACTCCCTTAACTCTGTTGATAATCTCACTTGATATGTGCCCGAGCAACTCATAAGGTAAATGACTAAAATCAGCGGTCATACCATCCACACTACTGACAGAGCGTAAAGCCACAACATTCTCATAAGTTCTTTCATCACCCATAACGCCGACTGATTGTACAGGTAAAAGGACAGCGAGTGCTTGCCACACCTCATTGTAGAGGTTATATTTTTTGAGGCCATCAATGAAAATATGATCCACCTCCTGTAGAACACGTACTTTTTCGGGAGTTATCTCGCCTATAATCCTTATCCCCAATCCAGGTCCGGGAAATGGATGTCTGCCAAGAATTTTTTCATCAATATTTAGTGACCGGCCTACTTTCCTGACCTCATCTTTGAAAAGAGTGTTTAAAGGCTCAACTATTTTCAACTTCATGTAGTCTGGCAAGCCGCCTACGTTGTGATGGGATTTAATGGTCTGTGATGATGGACCATTGGCAGAGACAGACTCGATTACATCAGGATAGATTGTTCCCTGCCCTAACCATTTAACGTCTTCAATCTTATGTGATTCCTGATCAAATACATCAATGAAGACCTTGCCAATTGCTTTCCGTTTAGCTTCCGGCTCACTTAATCCATTCAAGGCAGTGTAGAATTGCTGTTTAGCGTCAACCCCTTTTACATTTAGCCCCATACCTTCATAGGATGCCAGTACATCCTCAAATTCATTCTTTCTCAAAAGCCCATTGTCCACAAAAATGCAATGGACGTTTTTACCAATTGCCTGATGAATTAGCATTGCGGCTACTGATGAATCAACCCCACCAGACAAACCCAACACGACTTTGTCATTGCCTAATTGTTTTTTAAGTGCATCTAGGGTTGATTCTACAAAAATGTCTGGTGTCCAGTCTTGTGAACAACCGCATATATGAACCACAAAATTTCTTAGAACTTCCTGGCCTTGCCTGGAATGTGTAACTTCAGGGTGAAATTGAATTCCCCAAATGTCTTTCTCTTTGTGCTTAAAAGCTGCTGCTTCCACTGTGGGTGTGCTCGCAATTAATTCCAGTTCATTGGGCAGGTGAGCAATTGTGTCAGCGTGGGACATCCACACTGGTGAATTTATCTCTATTTTCTTCAAAAGCTCATAATGCGTATCAACTTTGCTGAGGTTTGCTCTGCCATACTCCCTCATCGACGACCTCATTACTTCACCTCCTAGCTTGTGAGCAATTAATTGCGCACCATAGCAGACACCCAAAACTGGATTGCCATGATTTACCCTGTCAAGATCAATATCTGGTGCGTCGTCATCCCTTACAGAACAAGGGCTACCTGATAAAATGACTCCTTTTACGGTCTTATCTATCTCAGGAATGTGATTGTGAGGATGGATTTCGCAGTAGACATTCAGTTCTCTAACCCTTCTGGCTATGAGTTGTGTATACTGCGAACCGAAATCCAGGATGAGGATTTTTTCTGCCATGCGCAAAGGTAAAAATAACAGCTACATTCTCTCCCGGTCAATCTAAAACCGCTCGTTATTTTTTACCCAATTCAGTAGATATCCTACAGAAACGTTAAAAAAAGGAAGTGTTTCAAGACCGTTGCAAAACCGGTATCAATTTCAATTCACATTTATAATTTGAAGAATTTTTGCTTTATAATGTCATCAATTTTTGTGTTTTTCGATGTTTTTAAGGTGCCTATACTTGTTTTTTATGCTCATTTTCCCTCAATTGTATAATTAGCCAAACCCCTTACAACGGTTTTGGATCGTTAAAAATCTAAGAAACAGTGTCAAAGTATTATCCCCTCATTGTAAAATCGAAACAACAGGAAACTGAAGATTGTGTCTCCATTACATTTGAAGTGCCCGTTGAAAACAATGATCATTTCAAATTTATCCAGGGACAGCACTTGGCTTTAAAGGCAACAATTGATGATGAAGTAATCAGTAGGTCTTACTCTATTTGTTCGAACCCCAATGAGAATATACTAAAAATTGCGGTTAAAAGAGTTTTTGGCGGAAAATTTTCTACTTATGCCAATGAGAAATTACAGGTTGGAGATAATATCGATGTTATGCCACCTGCGGGTCATTTCTATACCAACTTGCAAATCTCAAATGAAAAGGATTATCTGGCTGTAACAGCGGGAAGCGGCATAACTCCCATTATCTCTATAATCAAAGCAACGCTTGAAGTAGAACCTCATAGCAGCTTTACTCTTTTTTATGGCAATAAAAACACTGATAGTATCATTTTTCAAGAGGAATTGGAGACCATCAAAAACAAATATTTAGGGCGTTTCTCATTGCATCACTTTTTTACGCAGGAAGCTGTCGAAAACGAGCTCTTCTCAGGAAGGTTGAATAAGGCCAAATTGTTGAACCTTCAAAGGTTAATAGACTATTCAGAAGTAGATGAGATTTTCATCTGTGGCCCTGAAGAAATGATGGCCGAAGTTTCAGATGCTTTCAACGAATCAGGTATCGAGAAAGATAAAATCCACCTGGAACTATTCGCTTCACCAGTTGGCCAACTTGGTACTCCTGCCTCGGAAAATCAGGCCGAATCAGAAGTTCTGGAGAGTACCGTTACCATAATAATGGATGGCATTCAATACGAATTTCCGGTCAAATCGGATATCTCAATTCTTGAGCTAGCCAATACAGAAGGAGCGGACCTCCCTTTCAGTTGTAAAGGCGGTGTATGCTCAACTTGCAAAGCCAAAATAGTAGAAGGTGAAGTGGAAATGAGTACAAACTATGCACTGGAGCAAGAAGAAATTGATGCGGGTTATGTGCTAACCTGTCAGGCCCACCCCCTGACTGTAAAAGTAGTGATCACATTCGATGAAGCATAGAATTCAGTTGAATGGAGTCATACCTGACCGTCAAAGACCAATCAGAAGGAATTTACCAGGAAAAGGGAAGTAAATTTTTGGCATTTGGATTTCCCGTATCCAATGAAAATGATGTAAAGAATCAGCTTGAGACTCTTCGAAAGAAATATTATGATGCCCGCCACCACTGCAATGCCTATGTAATTGGGCCGGGTCAGGAGCAGTATTGTGCAAACGGCGGTGGTGAACTGCACCACTCCGCAACTGATCCCATTCTTGGGCAAATCAGGTTCAGTAATCTGACCGATACTCTGGTCGTTGTTGTTAGGTACTTTGGAGGGACAAAACGTAGGAGTCAGTGGATTAATAAACGCATACAAAATTGCTGCTGATGATGCTTTAGAAAAAAGTGAGGTAATCAAAGTGACTATCAATCAACCAATTACTCTTATGTTTCAGTATGACCAGACCAATGAGGTAATGAAGTTGGTTGTGGATTTCAATATAAAAATAGAGTTTCAGAACTTCACTGAAAATTGCTCTACCAATGGACCAATTCAGCCATCAATGACAGATACTTTTGAGCAAAGGGCAAAACTGACTAAAGAATTAATCTACTGGTTTTGAAATTTTCTAAAGCAATGGAAATGGATAATAAGGTTTTAGAGGTGGCCTTCATTAACTTTACCGCCATAGCCACATTAATCAGATTGGTTAATTGAGAAAAATAATTATCACTTTAGTTCTTGTTGCAATTTCGGGAGGGGGCTATGTTCTCTACGAATATTGGATCAAACCTGACAGACTAACACTGTGGTCTTTAGTTCCAGGAAGTGCTGTTATAGTGTATGAAAACACTGATTTAATTACCACTTGGAACAAGTTACAAACAATACCTACCTGGGAAACTATCTCCAATGTTAAATCCATTGATAAACTTGATAGTCATCTGACGCTCCTTGATAGTTTAATGGGTGGAAACAAGATCCTAAAAAGGGTCACCAGTAAAAACCCTGTATTAATAAGTTTACATATTACTTCTCAAGATCAGTTTGATTTTCTTTTTCAACTTGAGGTTAATAGTATCGAAAGCCATGCTGCAGTTTGGCAAGCACTCGACCAACTCGAGGATAAAGGCTTTCGTTCTGATAAAAGAAATTATCAAGGGCATACACTTACAGAGATAACCAGAGGTGAAGATGTTCTTACTTACATCTTTTATCAAAATTATTTCATAGGAAGTTTTACCCCGTTTCTTGTTGAAGATGTCATTCGTACGCTCGATGATCCACAGACGATTTCTTTCGAAAGCCAGCATATCCAGTTGTTTTCATTGGTGAAGTTGCAAAATGACGCAGGAAACCTCTATATAAATTCTGGGAGATTCGGGGATTTCGTTAACGTTTTTGCAAATGAGCTAAAATTCAATTCTTCCAGGCTCAATCAATTGGCGGCTTCAACCTTTTTGGACCTTTCTTTCGATGACAAAAGCATCTCATTCAATGGTTTTAGCACCGCGGATGCCCAGTCCAATTCATTTTTATCTACTTTCTATAACAATCCGGCCTCAACTTTTGAACTCTCTAATTTAATTCCCTCCAGGACAGCAATTTTTTACCGTTATTCTATGAGTGATAGTAAAAAATGGAACGAATCATTGCAAGCCTACTGGAAACAAAATCAATCTCAAACCATCAATTTAAGAACCTCGATTCGTCAACAGTATGATGTTGACTTGAACCAATATTTTGACTGGATTCAGAATGAGGTTGGGATTGCAACCATGGAATCTAGCGACTTAGATAATCCCAATAAGCTGGCTTTTGTGAGAACCAGTGACCCAAAAGAAGCATTCAAGCAGCTATCGCAATTAGCAGACAGAAGCTTGAAATCTTCGGACTCGGCGCATACTGAGCTATATGACAATATTCGAATTACTCAAATCAATACCAGTGAACTGCCGCAATCATTATTTGGCCAATCATTCAATCAATTCAATACGACATTCTTTACCATCCTAGATGAATACATCATAATGGCCAATAATGCTGAAGCGATTAAAAACTGGCATGAAGATTATTTAAGTGACAATACGTGGGGTAAATCACTCAAATCAATTCAATTTCTGGATGAAACACTTAAGGAAGCCAATTTTAGCCTTTATGTGAATTCTAACCGGGCCTGGAATGCGATAAGAGCTAATTTGTCAACGGATTGGCTTCGATTCAGTGAGGAAAATAATGGAGTTATCAGACGCTTTGAGATGAGCGCATTTCAGTTCAGTTACATAGACAATAAATTCTATACCAGCGTAGTATTCAATCAACCAGAAAGTAATATTAAAGGTGTTGCCGATTATGTTGAAAGACAGAGTATTGATTTTGCAGCCCCAATAATTACCAGGCCATTTATTGTCAGCAATCACACGAATCGCGAATTCGAGACACTTTTACAAGACAGCCTGACAAACTTATATTTAGTTGGTGCCAATGGAGAAGTCCTTTGGACAGATAGCACAGGTCAAAGAATCAAAACGGACGTTTTTCAGATCGACTATTTTAACAATGGAAAGCTTCAATACCTCTTTGCGACGGATTATCATTTGCACGTAATAGACCGCAACGGTAATTATGTGTCCCCTTACCCATTAAAAATAAAAGAGGAGGAGAAAATCCAATACCTGTCTCTGGTTGACTATGATAAAACCAAGAAGTATCGCTTCATGGTCGCAGATGCAAGTGGGGATATTTATCTCTATGACAAGAATGGCAAAAATCTGGATGGGTGGAAACCGAAGAAATTAAATGGGACTTTAGCAGCTCCTGCATTTCACAGACGGATAAGATCACGGGATCGAATCGTTGCCGTCGAAAATAAGGGAATCCTTAATGTGATCAGCAGGACAGGTCAAATGTCAAAAGGATTCCCGATAAATCTTAAAGCAAACTCAAGCAGCCCGGCTTTTGTATCGGCGGGATCAAGTTTCGAAAACAGTGTGCTTACCACAATAACGGATGAAGGAGAAATTGTATCTGTGAATTTTTCAGGTCAAATACTTAAACGAGAACAGCTCTATAAGCCTACAACAGATACCCGGTTCTCAACCTTGCCAGATGCCTTCGGTCAATCCTATGTATTTATAAGAAAGAGTGCTAATAGACTTGCTACTATTGACCCGGCAGGAGCAGTTCTTTTCGAAAAGCACTACCTGTTCTCGGACAACCTTCTTTGGCAATACTACAACTTTGGTGGTAGCAGGGAAATTATCATTGTACTTGACAAAGAACAAGAATTCACTTATCTGTACAATCGCTCGGGTCAACTAATAAACTATCAGCCAATAGAAGCAAGTAATGAAATAAGTCTTCTCTATTTTGCCGCCGAAGACCAGTACCGACTATTCAAGGTTTTTAATAATCAATTTTCAATTCTGGAATTTACTTATTAGAAATTTTCCTTCATCAACCACCGTTTCTGAAAAATTCTGGAAGCTGTAGGATATTGAAATTTTGGATTTCGCATCAGGCAGTCGAGATAATTTGTCTTTGCTTTTCTTCCATTATGCCTAATGGAATAAATATCCCCTTCCTGCTTATCTTAACCTGAATTCGGGATAATCAGGTAATAGATCAAGTTGGTTAGAGAATATTTTTTCCAATCGAATAATGCTTTGCTGATGTATTCCTTATCGCCAAACAGTTTTCCAGACAAACCTTTGGTCATACTTTATAATGGCTTCAATATCCCGACCATCCCCATTGCCTTTCGTTGAGATAAAAGCTCGTTAATTCTCCTTTTTCGTTGATGATCAGTTGTAATCTGAATCCGAAGAACCAATCCGTTGTGGTCTTTTTTCTTTGAGCCATCCCTTTGAAAATGCGATGTTGATGGATGCGTCTGTTATGAGACGGGATCAAGCTGGTCGAATCAATAAAATTGATCCCTGTACATTTTCCCTACATGCTTGCTTGGGCAAGAACATGAAAGGAGCAGCCACTTTGGCCTGAGAGCCAACAAATCGATTGCAGGAAACCGGATCGGGGGAAGAAGTCTGAATAACAAGGACAGACTACTTTGTTGATAATCATGTTGGAAGGTTTTGTGCGCTTCCCGGGTGCAATCCGGTCATGAGGGTTATTATTTCAGAATAACCCAGGCGACTAGCCCGGTTTCTGGATCTGATTCCCTGTTTTGGGGTGAGTTTACGGACCGGGGAGCTATGTTCTGAATATTTTTGACAAAGATCATCAACCTGGATATAAAAATTCCTGCTTTCTTATCCCGGATTCAGGTTAATTAATACCTAACTAAACCTACATTCAAATGCAAAGTGCCAAGTGTCATGAGGTCGAAAAGTGCCTCGAACTGATACACCTGGTTTTGGACAGTGAAGCTTCTTCAGATCAGGAGAAGTATCTGACAGAACATCTTGAGATGTGTATGCAATGTCTTGAGAATTTTAACACCGAAAAGGAGATGAGAACTGCCTTGAAGACTCGCCTTGAGAATAAAAAAAGTTCCGCTTGACCTGGTTAACGCAATAAAGGTTAAAATTGCGGAAATTGAATAAATGCAACGAAAGGTACTGATTTTTAGTGCTCCATCCGGTTCAGGCAAAACCACAATTGTACGTCACCTAATTGATGTTTTCCCGAACCTTCAATTTTCAGTTTCAGCAACTACCCGAGAACTTCGGGGGACAGAGATTGATGGAAAGGACTATTATTTTCTGTCAGAGGAAGAATTCAAGAGTAAGGAGTTCGTAGAATCAGAAGAAGTATATGAAGGGGTTTTTTATGGCACTCTCAAATCAGAAGTTGACAGGATTTGGAGAGATGGGAAGATCGTGATTTTTGATGTTGATGTAAAAGGGGGAATTAGCCTTAAAAAATATTTTGGTGACGATGCGCTGGCTGTTTTTGTTAAAGTACCGGGCATTAGTATTTTAAAGGAGAGACTCACCGACAGGAATACAGAGAATGAAGAAAGTCTTAAGGCCCGGTTCTCTAGAATAAACTATGAAATGTCCTTTGAGGAACAGTTCGAGCGGGTCTTGCTCAATAATAATTTGGATGAAGCTTTTGGTGAAGCTCAAAAACTGGTCTCTGATTTTCTACAGACCGATGTTCCTTAGGTCTTTCAGGTTAGAAATTAGTCAAGAACCCCTAACTTTGTGCTTAAATAGTTATAACAGTGAAGATCGGTCTATTTTTCGGTTCTTTTAATCCCATACACGTTGGTCATTTGATTATAGCCAATGTCATAGTTGACAACACTGATTGCAAAGAAATCTGGTTCATTGTTTCACCACAAAACCCGTTAAAAAGCTCCAAGTCACTTGCCCACGAACAAGATCGTTATGATTTGGTTAAGGCAGCGATTGATGACCAATATCAATTCCGTGTAAGCGATGTTGAATTCAGCATGCCGAAACCGAGTTATACAATTGATACGCTAACCTACTTGTCTGAGAAGCATCCAGATAAAGATTTTGTACTTGTTGTGGGATCTGATAATCTAAAATCGTTTCCAAAATGGAAGAATCATGATAAGATTCTTGAGCATTTCGGATTGTTGGTATATCCACGACCCTGTGCAACCGGACCACCACTTCTCGACCACAAAAGAGTTGAGCTTCTTGATGTTCCTGTACTAAACATTTCTGCTACTTTTATACGAAGACTTATCAAGGAAGGGAAATCAGTCAATTATTTGCTCCCCACTTCTGTTATAAATATCATTGACAAGCGACACTTATATAATAAATAAAATGATGTTCAAATTATCGAGGCTTTTAAATCCTAATTCAAGGCTTAGCATTGGGTTCTTGGCTCTGTTCATTTTAAGTTGTTCTTCGGATGATGATCCGGTAGTTAATACTGAAAATCCCAGATTCGTATCAAGTACACCTATCGGCTCGAAGACTACTTCAGCGTTAATACCTTTTCTTCAGATTGCAGGTTTAGAAATCGACGCCGAAAACTGGCGATATAATGTCGAATTACATAAAATTGATTACAAGACCATGGTAGAAGGAGTGGGGGTAACGGCCTCAGCATTGGTAATTATCCCTGATAAAGATAAAGAATTGGGCATTTTCAGCTTTCACCGAGGGACCATTACTGAGAATAGTGAGGCACCGAGTGAACAGGCAACTACAGAAGTTGAACTTACATTGTACGCCGGGCTTTCTTCATTAGGTATAGTTGCTGTTTTTCCTGATATGATCGGTTTTGGAACTTCACTAGGGATGACACACCCGTATTATGTAAAAGACATTAATGCTTCTACTGTTAGAGATGCAATTATAGCGACTACGGAATTTATGCAGGAACAAGACGTTTCTGCCAATGGTGACTTATTCTTGGCAGGTTATTCTCAAGGGGGCTACATAACTATGGCTACTCAGCGGAGTATCGAACAAACTCCAATCAATGGATTGAAATTGGTTGCTTCCTTTCCAGCCGCTGGAGCATATGATGTGAAGGGCTTGCAAGAGTATTTTTTTACGCTGGATACGTATGAGCAACCGCATTATATGGCCTACGCAGTTGTAGCCTATCAGGAGTATTTCGAGACAGGTATTACTTTTTCAGATCTCTTTAATACTCCCTATGCAGAAAGGATTCCTGACTTATTTGATGGGACAAAAAACAATTCATTTATTAATAACCAATTGAGTTTTGAGGTTGGAGAACTCTTGACTGCAGAATTTCTTGAGGGTTTGGACACTGATGAGAAATTCACTGAGTATAGAAAACTTTTTAATGAAAATGGGTTGGTGGATTGGGTCCCTAAAGTGCCTACCTACCTATACCATGGAGATGAAGATACCTTCATCCCTATTCAAAACTCTATTGATACCCGAAACAAATTAATATCAAACGGTGCCAGCCCTGACGAACTGACGCTAACAGTATTTGAAGGAAAAAATCATAGAGAAGGTGTAATTCCATATGCTGAGGATGTAGCAAGGAAGCTGATTGAAATGTTAGACCGGTAATCTTGACAGCTACTAAACTGTCATAATCTCCGTTTCTTTCTGCTCAAGAAGCTCATCAATTTTCTTAATGTAGGCATTCGTTATCTCCTGGACCTTTTCCCCTGCCCGTTTCACATCATCTTCCGGGGCATTTTCTTTAAGAAGTGACTTGAGCTGGTCCATCACTTGTTTCCTGTCATTTCGAACGCTAATTCGTCCGGTTTCAGCCTCATTTCTGGCTTGTTTTATCAATTGAGTTCTGCGCTCTTCTGTCAGTGGTGGAATGTTAATCTGAATTGATTCACCATTATTTTGAGGGTTTAGACCCACGTTGCTATTTATGATAGCACGCTCAATATTCTGGATAACGTTTTTTTCCCAAGGCTTAATGGCAAGGGTTCTGGCATTAGGAGTATTAACTGTTGCCACCTGATTAATTGGTGTCATATTGCCGTAGTATTCTACCATAACACCATCAAGCATCGAGGGCATGGCCTTGCCTGCTCTGATTTTGCTGAATTCGGCAGAGGTGTGATTTACCGCCTTGGTCATCATTTCCTGTGCTTCCTCAACGAAAAAGTCTATCTCTTCCATTACTTCTATTATTTAAGTAATAAGCGTTCCAACATTTTCACCAGTTACAATTTTGTTCAAATTACCTGGTCTGTTCATGTCAAAGACAATAATGGGTAAATTATTTTCCTGACATAATGTGAATGCTGTCATATCCATAACGTTCAACCCCTTCTCATATACCTCCTGAAAAGTAATTTTGGAGAATCGCTCTGCTTCCAGGTTTTTTTCAGGATCTGAAGAATATACACCGTCAACTCTTGTGCCTTTTAGAACCACATCAGCTTCCACTTCAATTGCTCTTAGGCTTGCGGTGGAATCAGTAGTAAAATAAGGATTGCCAATACCTGCGCCAAATATTACTATCCTGCCTTTTTCAAGATGTCGTATTGCTCTTCTTTTAATAAATGGTTCACAGACTTGCTCCATATTTATACCAGACATTAAACGGGTATAAAGACCAATTTTCTCAAGAGCACTTTGTAGTGCCATCCCATTGATTACCGTTGCCAGCATTCCCATATGGTCACCCTGTACACGATCAATTCCGGAACTTTCCGCCTGAACGCCACGAAAAATGTTTCCACCGCCAATAACAATGGCTATTTCTATTCCGAGACCTTTAACTTTTTGAATTTCATGAGCATATTGCTCTAAACGCACAGCATCAATACCGTAGCTTTTGGTCCCCATCAGGGCTTCCCCACTAAGCTTGAGCAAAATTCTCTTGTATTTCATTCTTGGTATTGGGTCAATCATTTGCGGCAAATATATAAAGTAGCTTTCGTTTATTCACTGGTTAGAATCGTATCAATACCTGATTCTTTTCGACACTTTGTTTTTCCTTCACAAGGATTGATCTAACGGTTGCATCACCTCGTGCTTTTATGACGTTCTCCATTTTCATGGCTTCTAAAATGAGTATAGGATCCCCTTTTTTTATTTCTTGCCCTTCGGTAATATTCATCTGAAGGATTAAACCTGGCATTGGAGCTTTTAGTTCTTTAATACTTTTACCGGCCCCTTTGTCCATCCCCAATTTTTTAAGTAGACAATCCAAATTTGTGCGGAGTTGAATCTCGGTGATTTTGCCGTTGATTTTCAACTTTAATTTCTTATCGGCCTTATTTAGTTCCAGGACCTCTACTGTATAGACTTTGTTCTTTGAAAAAATACGGTATTTATTATTCCCAGTCTTTAGGAAATCAAGATTGGAAATTTTATCATCTACAAAAACCTGATTACTCTTTGTTTGTATTTTAAATTCCTTCTTTGAATCGATGTTTACTAAGTACATGTGCTTCCGTAAGGTAAAATCAGCTAAAATTACTTTGTTTTACCCTTCTATTTAAAGACTCAAAATTATTCATGCTTAAGTTTTTGAAACTGACCGGATACCTATCGAGTTTTTTGATACTGGTTCTCTTGATAAATGGATGTAAATCCTACAGGTCCACTCAATCTACAGTTCAACCAACTGATACAAAAACCGAGCAGACGAATCCAAAGAGTGACACACAAATTCCAATTCATGCTCCACCCAAAATTTACCGTGCTGCAAAATCTAGGATTTGGGACCTTTTGCATACAAAGCTGGACATCAGCTTTGATTGGGAAAATCAATTTGTAAATGGTGTAGCTGATTTAGAATTGACACCTTTTCTCTATACCCAGGAGAATATGATATTGGATGCTAAAGGGTTCGATATTTTAAAAGTGAGCATGCTAACAAAGGAGGGGCTGAATGATCTTCAATATCAGTACGATGGACAGAAAGTAAATATTATACTTGACCGGGCTTATGAAAAAGGTGAAAGGATCCAGATAAAAATAGCATACATCGCCAAGCCCAATGAATTGGAAGAAGGAGGGAGCGAAGCTATTTCCTCGGATAAGGGGTTGTATTTTATTAATCCACTTAAGTCAGACCCTAATAAACCACAACAAATTTGGACACAAGGGGAAACGGAGTCTAATTCAGCCTGGTTTCCCACAATCGATTCCCCGAATGAAAGATGTACACAGGAAATGTACATTACCGTGGCTGACAAATTTAAAACACTCTCTAACGGCAAGTTGATCTCTTCCCGAAAAAATGAAGAGGGAATGCGAACCGATTATTGGCGAATGGACAAACCACATGCCCCATATCTTTTTATGGTGGCAGTAGGAGAATTTAGTGTAGTACTTGAAGGCAGTAGTGATGTTCCCCTTGACTATTGGGTAGAGCCAGCTTATGAAGAATATGCGGATGACATCTTTGGAAATACCCCGGAGATGTTAACTTTTTTCTCGGAACTCTTCGAATACCCTTACCCATGGGACAAATATTCACAGGTAGTAGTGAGGGATTACGTTTCAGGAGCAATGGAAAATACAACCTCGTCTGTATTTATGGAAGATTTACAAGTTACAAATCGAGAATTACTGGACGAAAATTGGGATTATATAATTGCTCATGAGCTTATCCATCAATGGTTTGGGGATTTGGTTACGTGCGAGTCCTGGTCCAACCTCCCATTGAATGAAGGATTTGCGAACTATGGAGAATACCTTTGGAATGAATATAAATATGGTGTTGACGAGGCAGATTATAATGGTTGGGTAGAACTGCAAAATTACCTGGCGGAAGCCGAGACCAAACAAGTTCCTTTGATAAGGTATTATTATGAAAATAGAGAGGACATGTTTGATAGCCATTCTTACGCCAAAGCCGGAAGAGTCATTCATATGTTGAGGAAATATGTGGGGGACGAGGCGTTTTTTAACTCATTAAGTCACTACCTAAAAGCTAATGCATTCCAGTCAGTAGAAATAAATGATCTCAGGCTATCTTTTGAATCAGTAACTGGAGAAGACTTGAATTGGTTTTTTGACCAATGGTTTCTTGCACCCGGACACCCTTCACTCAATGTATTTCATGAATATGAGCAAGACTCTCTACATGTATATATCACTCAACTCCAAGACACCACACAAGCACCAGTTTATAAGTTGCCCATTTACCTTGATGTCCACTCATCTGAAGAAATCGACAGGTACGCTCTGATTATTGAAGAAAGCACCGAACAATACAGTTTCTACTATCCTGATCAACCACAATTGGTATTATTTGATTCGGAACAACAATTGGTCGGAGAGGTGAGCCATCTTAAATCTGCAAAAGAACTCCAATACCAATATTTTTATGGAGAAAACTTCTTAACAAGATTTTTTGCGCTTTTTGAAATACAGGAAAGCTTAAATGATAATTCAAAGAGGAATGTCGTTAAAGCTGCATTGTCAGATTCTTCCTGGAGGATTAGGTCTGAAGCGATCGATATGCTCAGTGATAATGAAATGCTGGGTGATGCAGAAGTGATCTCAATTTTAAAAAATCTTAGCAAGGACGAAAAATCATTGGTCAGGGCATCTGCATTAGCGGCTTTGACACAAACAAATCCAGCAGAATATTCTGAGCTAATCAAATCCTCTTTGTTGGACAGTTCATATAGTGTTGTGGGGGTGGCGTTGTCATCACTTCTGATTTTTGAGGAGTCTCCCGATGTTGCTATGTTGGATAATCTTGCTAAGTCAGATAATATTAATGTGCTGATACCTATCGCTGATTACTATCTGGAGCAAAAAGATTTTACAAAGTTTGATTGGTTTGTGGAAAAGGCCTCATTACTTAAAAGTCAAAGTCTTTACTTCTTTTTGCAGTATGTCAATCAATACTTAGCCATTGCACCAGATGACCAAAGAAAGGCTGCAATTGAACAGATGGAAGAGATGGCCTTGGCGCATCATTTATTTTATGTGAGGTTGGCTGCATTTCAAGGCCTAATAATTTTATCAGAATTGGAAGGAGTAGAGGATATTATAAATGAAGTTAAAGCGGCTGAAAAAGATTTGCGGCTTGTTCAATTCTATAGTCAGTACTAGTGCTATTTCGCAGCCGGATTTTCCTTTGGAGTAAAAGTTTGATTAGAATAAAAAAGCCTCTATTTTTGCGCTTCCTTTAAAATCGAGAGATGTGGTTTTAGGGGAAATGTTCTTGTTTTGGTGTGATGTTGAAGTGAAGCGGGGAGATACCGAAGCGGTCAAACGGGGCAGACTGTAAATCTGCTGGCTCAGCCTTCGTAGGTTCGAATCCTGCTCTCCCCACTTTAAAGAGTGGGCGGGGTTAGTTTGAGCGTATAGTTTGGGATTAATTTGGTCATAAGTTTGAGACCACACCCACTCGATACATCCAAACCCATACCCAATCGCGGGTGTAGCTCAGTTGGTAGAGCGACAGCCTTCCAAGCTGTAGGTCGCCGGTTCGAACCTGGTCACCCGCTCTAAACGCTCAAAGGCCACATCAAAATGACACCCCAAGGCCGACGTAGCTCAGGGGTAGAGTGCTTCCTTGGTAAGGAAGAGGTCAGGGGTTCAAATCCCCTCGTTGGCTCGAAGTTGATTATTTGTAACTATTAAATATTTTAACCTAATATAAGATTTTCAAACATGGCTAAAGAAAACTTTGATCGTTCCAAACCCCACGTTAATATTGGTACTATTGGTCACGTTGACCACGGTAAAACAACATTAACCGCTGCTATTACCAAAGTGTTGGCAGAGCAGGGGTTTGCTGAAGTAAGAGATTTTTCATCAATTGACAATGCTCCTGAGGAAAAAGAAAGAGGTATTACAATTAATACCGCTCACGTTGAGTATTCAACCGAGAATCGACACTATGCTCACGTTGATTGTCCAGGTCACGCTGACTATGTGAAAAACATGGTTACAGGTGCTGCCCAGATGGACGGTGCTATACTAGTAGTAGCAGCCACTGACGGCCCAATGCCCCAAACAAGAGAGCACATCCTTTTGGCTCGCCAGGTTGGGGTGCCAGCATTGGTTGTTTTCATGAACAAGGTTGACCTTGTTGACGATCCTGAATTATTGGAGCTTGTAGAAATGGAAGTTAGAGAGCTTTTAAGTTTCTATGAATTTCCTGGTGATGACATACCTGTTGTTCAGGGATCTGCGTTGGGTGCTTTAAATGGCGAAACTGCGTGGGTTGAGAAAGTAGTAGAGTTGATGGCTTCAGTAGATAGTTACATTCCGATTCCTGAAAGGATGGTCGACAAAAACTTTTTGATGCCAGTTGAAGATATTTTCTCAATTACGGGTCGTGGCACTGTTGCAACAGGTAGAATAGAAAGAGGTGTGACAAATACTGGAGACCCTGTTGATATCATTGGCATGGGTGCTGAGAATATGAAGTCTACGGTCACTGGTGTGGAGATGTTTAGAAAAATTCTTGATAGAGGTGAAGCGGGTGATAACGTTGGTCTTCTTCTCAGAGGTATCGAAAAAAATGAGATCAAAAGAGGAATGATTATTTGTAAGCCAGGTTCTGTTAAACCACACGCTCATTTCAAAGCGGAAGTGTATGTGCTGTCGAAAGATGAAGGTGGGCGTCACACTCCTTTTTTCAATAAATACAGACCGCAGTTCTATTTGAGAACTACCGATGTGACTGGTGAAATTATGCTGCCTGATGGTGTAGAAATGGTAATGCCTGGTGATAATATTACAATCGAGGTGACCCTTATTAATAAGGTGGCACTTGAGCCAGGATTACGTTTTGCGATCCGAGAAGGTGGCAGGACCGTTGGAGCTGGTCAGGTCACTGAAATTCTTGACTAAATAGGGTAATAGATCAAAGGTTTCGGGTACGATTCATATTCAGCGAATCGCACTTGTTTGTTTCTTAAAAAGAGATACCTTTGCAGTCCCATTTTCGGAAGGGATAAAAGGGGATACGGGTGTAGCTCAATTGGTAGAGCGACGGTCTCCAAAACCGTAGGCTGTGGGTTCGATTCCTACCACCCGTGCTTACGGACTAAAAAGAGGGTGAAGTAAATGACAAAATTGAAAGCTTTTATGATGGAGTCTTATGATGAAATGAGGCTCAAAGTTTCATGGCCGAAATATGCCGAACTGCAAAGCAGTTCTGTGCTTGTTTTGGTGGCCTCTTTAATCTTTGCACTGTTAATCGGAGTAATTGACCTCGCTTTTGATAATGCGATGAATTGGTTTTTTAGATCGTTCTAATTGACCAAAAGAACAGGAAGATGGCGAAATTAAACTGGTATGTAATAAGGGCGATAAGTGGCCAGGAGAGGAAGGTAAAAACCTACTTGAACAATGAAATTTCCAGACAGAATCTGGAGGATGAAATTCCACAGGTTTTGATACCGTCTGAGAAGGTTTATGAAATGAGAAATGGGAAGAAGCGAGTGAGAGAGAGAAATTTTTTCCCTGGATATATTTTAGTATCGGCTGACTTATCAAAGGGTGAAACGGTACATACAATTAATAGTATACCTGGCGTTATTGGATTTTTGGGATCCAACGACAAAGGAACAGACAGAGTTCCTGTACCTCTGAGACAAAACGAGGTCAACAGAATTTTGGGTAAGGTAGAAGAAGTAGATGAATTAGAAGAGACTTTAGACAAGCCTTTTATAATAGGAGAAGCTGTCAAGGTAATGGATGGACCATTTAGTGGATTTACAGGAGCAGTAGAGGAGATTTTTGAGGAGAGAAAGAAGCTGAATGTAATGGTCAAAATATTTGGGAGGAATACGCCCGTAGAACTTAATTATATACAGGTAGAAAAAGAGGAATAATAAGTAATGGCAAAAGAAATAAGTGGTTATTTAAAACTTCAGGCAAGAGGTGGGACAGCTAATCCATCTCCTCCAATCGGACCAGCCCTTGGTAGTAAAGGGCTTAATATCATGGAGTTTTGTAAGCAATTCAATGGAAGGACTCAGGATAAAATGGGTCAATTGCTTCCAGTTCTAATTACGATATATACAGACAAATCTTTTGATTTCGTTATCAAAACACCTCCAGCACCAATATTGTTGTTAGAAGCTGCAAAAGCGAAAAAAGGCTCTGGAGAACCAAATAGATTGAGGTCTGGTTCTGTAACCTGGGATCAGGTCAGGCAAATTGCTGAAACGAAAATGACAGATTTAAATGCTTTTAAGATAGAGTCAGCCATGAAGATGGTCGCAGGTACTGCTAGAAGTATGGGTATACATATTAAAGGACAAGCTCCTTGGGCATAATTGGCAATAGAATGGCAAAATTAACTAAGAATCAAAAAGAAGCACGTAAGCTTTATGACCCTGGGCAGCTTTATTCGATGGACGAAGCTTCCGATCTTCTTAAAAAAATAACATTTAGCAAGTTTGACAGTTCAGTTGACCTTAATGTGAGACTTGGAGTCGACCCAAGGAAAGCTGACCAAATGGTAAGAGGCGTAGTTGCCTTACCTCATGGCATTGGTAAAGATGTAAAGGTTCTGGTCTTATGTACACCAGATAAAGAACAAGAAGCAAAAGATGCCGGGGCTGATTTTGTTGGATTAGACGAATTTATCAAGAAGATAGAAGGCGGTTGGACAGACATGGATGTAATTGTTACCATGCCAACAGTTATGGCAAAGGTAGGTAAACTCGGAAGAGTACTCGGTCCAAGAGGCTTAATGCCAAATCCTAAATCTGGAACGGTCACCATGGATATTGGAAAAGCAGTTACTGAGGTCAAGGCCGGTAAAATAGATTTTAAGGTTGACAAGTTTGGAATTATCCACGCCAATATAGGCAAAGTGTCATTTTCTCCAGATAAAATTAAGGAGAATGCACTTGAAATGATTAATACAATAAATAAGCTCAAACCATCATCGGCAAAGGGCACTTATTTAAAAAGTATTTCTCTTTCAAGCACTATGAGTACGGGTATTTCTATAGACCAAAGCACTATAAGTGGTATAAAACCATGACCAGGGAAGAAAAAAGTAATATAATCGGAGAACTGGCTGAGAAGTTAGCTAATACGAATTTTTTCTATTTGACTGATGCATCAGGCTTAACTGTTGCTCAAGTGAATGCTTTCAGGGGACTTTGTTGCGAGCAAGGAATAGAGTACAGAGTGGCGAAAAACACCTTGATAAAAAAGGCACTGGATAAGCAAGAAACTGACTTTACTGAAATGGATTCTGCCCTGAAAGGATTTTCAGGTATCCTTTTCTCACCTGAGTCCGGCAACTTACCGGCAAAAATAATTAAGCAATTTCATAAGACTGACAAAGCCCGAAGACCAAAACTAAAGGCTGCTTCCATAGATTCTGAACTGTTTATTGGCGAGAAACATTTAAACGCACTGAGTGAACTCAAATCTAAAAATGAGCTCATTGGTGAAATTATTGGTCTTTTACAATCACCTGCAACCAATGTTATGTCTGCTTTATTAAGTGGAAAAAACAAATTGGCAGGAATTGTTAAAACTTTGGCAGAGCGAGAGTAGGTATAAATTATTAAAAAAATTAATTGTAGTAAAAATGGCAGATTTAAAAGCATTCGCTGAGCAGTTAGTGAATTTGACAGTAAAAGAGGTTAATGAACTAGCTGATATTTTAAAAGATGAGTATGGCATTGAGCCTGCTGCAACTGCAACTCCTGTAATGGTTGCTGGTGCTGGTGACGGAGATGCCGCAGGTGATGCGGAAGAGAAATCCTCTTTCGATGTTGTACTTACTTCGGCAGGGCAAGCTAAGTTAGCTGTTGTTAAGCTGGTTAAGGAATTGACCGGTCTGGGTTTGAAAGAAGCCAAGGAATTGGTTGACGGAGCACCAAAAGCGGTGAAAGAAGGTATTGCTAAAGACGAAGCTGAAGCTTTGAAAAAGCAACTTGAAGAAGCAGGAGCAGAAGTAGAGCTGAAGTAATCAAAAAGGTCGTAAATATCGACCTAACGAGGATACTCAGGCCTGGTCCCGACTACAATCGGGATCAGGTCTTTTCCTGTTTATACTATTAGTTGTCCTAGCGGACAGCCCGCTGCAGAACGACTGTGGCATTAATTTCTTGTAACTAAACTGATTAAAACCTTGGCAGTAACAGGTTCAGGAAGAAAAAATTTCTCTTCCATCAAAAGAGTAATCGATTACCCGGATTTTCTTGACGTTCAGGTAAGATCATTCCGAGATTTCTTTCAACTGGAAACCCCAGCTGAAAAAAGAGCTCAGGAAGGCCTCTACAAAGTGTTCTCTGAAAACTTTCCCATAGCTGACTCTCGGGAAAACTATGTCTTGGAATTCGTTGACTATCTGGTTGACCCACCAAAGTATAACGTGGATGAATGTATTGACCGGGGACTTACCAATTCTGTACCCCTGAAAGCAAAGTTGAGACTACTTTGTAATGATGAGGACAATGAGGATTTCGAGACCATTGAACAGGAAGTTTTCTTAGGCAACATTCCATACATGACCGATAAGGGCTCCTTCGTTATCAATGGAGCAGAAAGAGTAATCGTATCTCAGTTACACAGGTCTCCCGGTGTTTTCTTTGCTCAGAGTAAGCACACTAATGGCACTAAACTTTATTCTGCAAGAATCATCCCGTTTAAAGGATCTTGGATAGAATTTGCAACTGACGTTAATAACGTCATGTATGCCTATATTGATAGAAAAAAGAAGTTTCCAGTAACCACATTATTGAGAGCTATTGGTTATGGTACGGACAAGGACATTCTTGATTTGTTCGGACTATCTGAAGAAATCAATGCCACACGCAAAAACCTGAAGAAGGTTATTGGGCGAAAGCTTGCCGCTAGAGTGCTTCGTACTTGGACAGAAGACTTCGTAGATGAAGACACAGGTGAAGTTGTTTCAATTGACAGGAATGAAGTGCTGCTTGAAAGAGATTCAATTCTGGTAGAAGAAGATCTTGAAACTATTGTGGAATCTGGAACCAAGTCTATCATCCTCCACAGAGAAGATGTGAATGTGACTGACTATTCTATCATCTACAATACACTACAAAAAGATAATTCCAACTCTGAGAAAGAAGCTGTAGAACAAATCTATCGTCAGTTGAGAAATACTGAAGCTCCGGATGAACAAACAGCAAGGGACGTAATCCAGAGTTTATTTTTTAGTGATAAAAGATACGATTTAGGTGAAGTTGGCAGGTATAGAATCAATAGAAAGCTTGGACTAGAAATTGATGCCGATACCAAAGTTCTAACAAAAGAAGACATCATTCAGATCGTTAAATACCTTATCGGACTGATCAACTCCAAAGCAGTAGTTGACGATATTGATCACCTGAGTAACAGAAGGGTAAGAACAGTAGGGGAGCAGTTGTACTCACAATTTGGTGTTGGCCTTGCCAGAATGGCTCGAACTATCAAAGAGAGAATGAATGTTAGGGACAATGAGGATTTCAAGCCTGTTGATCTGATCAACGCAAGAACATTGTCATCAGTAATAAACTCATTCTTCGGTACCAATCAGTTATCTCAGTTTATGGACCAAACGAATCCACTATCTGAGATAACGCATAAAAGAAGAATGTCAGCCTTGGGACCAGGTGGTCTTTCCAGGGAAAGAGCGGGATTTGAGGTTCGTGACGTACACTATACCCACTATGGTAGACTTTGTACCATTGAGACACCTGAAGGACCAAACATTGGTTTGATCTCCTCACTTTGTGTTCATGCAATAGTGAATACTATGGGATTCATTGAGACTCCATATAGGCTTGTGAAGAAAGGACACGTTACTGATGAGGTGGCTTTTTTGACTGCTGAGGATGAGGATACGCATAATATAGCTCAGGCCAATGCGCCTCTCAATGAGAAGAGTAACTTCGTTAATGATAGAGTTAAGGCAAGATTTGAAGGTGATTTTCCAATCGTGGAACCTGGAGATGTGACCTATATGGATATAGCTCCTAATCAAATCGTTTCTGTTGCGGCTTCAATGATTCCATTCCTGGAGCATGATGATGCTAACAGAGCATTGATGGGATCTAACATGCAGCGTCAAGCAGTACCATTGCTAAAGCCTGAAGCTCCAATCGTCGGCACAGGCTTGGAAGAAAGACTAGCCAGAGATTCAAGGTCTCTGATAGTTGCTCAGGGCGATGGTAAAATTGACTACGTTGACGGTACTAAGATTGTGGTTAAGTACAATCTTGATGATAATAAACGCCTGGTTTCTTTTGATGAAGAGAAAATCACTTACGATCTTATTAAGTTCCGAAGAACAAATCAGGATACCTGTATCAACCTTAAGTCAATTGTAAAAAAAGGCGAAAAAGTTAAAGAAGGTCAAATTTTGTGTGAAGGTTTTGCCACACAAGGTGGTGAACTTGCACTTGGCCAAAACCTTAAAGTCGCATTTATGCCTTGGCAGGGATACAACTTTGAGGATGCTATCGTGATATCCGAGAAAGTTGTAAGGCAGGATATTTTTACTTCACTTCATATAGAAGAATTTGACTTAGAAGTTAGAGATACAAAACGAGGCGAAGAAGAGTTGACTTCAGAGATTCCAAACGTAAGCGAGGAAGCAGTTAAGAACCTGGATGAAAACGGAGTTATCAGAATTGGTGCTGAAATTAAGGAAGGGGACATTCTGATTGGAAAGATTACTCCAAAAGGAGAATCAGACCCAACTCCTGAGGAGAAACTGTTGAGAGCCATATTTGGTGATAAGGCGGGAGATGTAAAAAATGCTTCCCTTACAGCACCACCCTCACTGAAAGGTGTGGTAATTGAGACTAAATTATTCTCGAGACCAAGAAAGGACAAAGACCTTCGAGTAAAATCTAAGAATGATGTTGAACTACTTAAAAACAAGTATGGCCAGCAATTACTTCAATTGAGATCAGTAATGATCGAAAAGATGGTTGAACTCTTAAATGGCAAGGACTCACAAGGAGTAAAGCACAAATTTGGAGAGGAAGTCCTTTCTAAAGGTGTGAAGTTCAATGCTAAGAATATTGAGCAGAACATATTCCCACCTAAAAACATTTATAAGGACGAGAGTACATACAATGTACAGGAGGAAGTAAATCTGATTTCAGACCTTAATCTGGATAATTGGACCAAAGACGAAAAAGCGAACAGCATGCTTTTTGATATGGTGAGAAATTATTTAAAGAAAAGAAACGATATCGCTGGTGAATTTAAGAGAGAACGATTCACATTAGAAGTTGGTGATGAATTACCTGCAGGAATAGTTAGGTTAGCCAAAGTTTATGTTGCCAAAAAGCGTAAGCTTAAAGTTGGTGATAAGATGGCTGGTCGTCATGGTAATAAAGGTGTTGTTGCAAAAATCGTTCGTGAAGAGGACATGCCTTTCATGGAGGACGGAACACCGCTGGACATCGTACTCAACCCACTTGGCGTACCCTCAAGAATGAACATCGGTCAGATTTACGAAACCGTACTCGGTTTTGCAGGTTTGAAACTTGGCAGAAAGTATGCGACACCAATTTTCGACGGGGCTTCCTTAGATCAGGTGGAAGAAGAATTGACTGAAGCCGGATTGACTGAATTTGGAAGAATGCACTTGATTGACGGTCTGACAGGTCACAGATTCGACCAACCAACAACCATTGGTGTGATCTATATGCTGAAACTGGGTCACCTTGTAGACGATAAAATGCACGCAAGGAGTATTGGACCATATTCATTGATTACGCAACAACCATTGGGCGGTAAAGCTCATTTTGGTGGACAACGATTTGGTGAGATGGAAGTTTGGGCTCTTGAAGCATTCGGAGCATCCAATGTGCTGCAAGAAATCTTAACCATTAAGTCTGACGACGTGACCGGTAGGGCAAAGGCTTATGAAGCGATTGTAAAAGGGGAAAATATGGGTAAACCCAATATCCCTGAATCATTCAATGTACTGGTTCATGAACTTCGCGGACTAGCCCTTGAAATAACTTTGGAATAATTAAATGGCGAAAGCCAATTATTAATCACACTATAAAAACAATATGGCATTCAGGAAGCATAAAAAACTGAACAACGACTTTTCTAAAGTAACTATTAGCCTGGCATCACCTGAGTCGATTCTTGAAAGTTCGCATGGAGAAGTCACCCAACCGGAGACCATTAATTACAGAACTTACAAGCCTGAAATGGGTGGATTGTTTTGTGAAAGGATATTTGGCCCTGTTAAGGATTGGGAATGTCATTGTGGCAAGTACAAGAGAATCAGATATAAAGGAATTATATGTGACCGTTGCGGTGTTGAAGTTACTGAAAAGAAAGTTCGACGAGAGCGAATGGGTCACATTGAACTGGTTGTACCTGTAGCTCATATTTGGTATTTCAAATCTTTGCCTAATAAAATCGGTTATTTGCTTGGCCTCCCAACCAAGAAATTGGATCAGATCATTTATTACGAGCGATATTGTGTCATTCAGGCCGGTGTGAAGGCTGAAGATGAAATAAATTACCTGGATTTCCTTACAGAAGACGAGTATCTCGATATACTCGATAAACTTCCGAGGGAAAATCAAATGCTCAATGATGAGGATTCAAATAAATTCATCGCTAAGATGGGCACCGAGGCATTAGAAATGCTTCTTTCTCGCATTAATCTTGATGAGCTATCATACGAGTTACGCCATCAAGCTGCGACTGATACCTCTCAACAGAGGAAAGCAGAAGCACTTAAACGATTGAAAGTAGTTGAGGCTTTTAGAGATGCCAGGACGAGAATTGAAAACCGTCCGGAATGGATGATTATTAAGATGGTGCCTGTTATTCCACCAGAATTGAGGCCTTTGGTTCCTCTTGACGGCGGTCGATTTGCTACTTCTGACTTGAACGACCTTTACAGAAGAGTGATCATTAGAAACAACAGACTTAAAAGACTGATTGACATTAAGGCTCCGGAAGTAATTCTTCGAAATGAGAAGAGGATGCTGCAGGAGGCTGTTGACTCATTGTTTGATAACTCAAGAAAAATCAATTCAGTAAGGTCAGATGGTAATAGAGCCTTAAAATCCCTGAGTGATATGCTCAAAGGTAAGCAAGGCCGTTTCCGTCAGAACCTATTGGGCAAAAGAGTTGACTATTCAGGTCGATCAGTAATTGTTGTGGGTCCTGAGTTGAAGATGCATGAGTGTGGTCTTCCCAAGGAGATGGCTGCAGAGCTCTTCAAGCCTTTCATCATTAGAAAACTGATTGAGAGAGGAATTGTTAAAACTGTAAAATCTGCTAAGAAAATTGTTGACAGGAAGGATCCTGCTGTCTGGGATATTCTTGAGAATGTCCTCAAAGGACATCCGGTTCTTTTGAACAGAGCTCCAACGCTTCACAGACTTGGAATTCAGGCATTTCAGCCCAAACTGATCGAGGGTAAAGCCATTCAACTGCACCCATTAGCATGCACAGCATTTAACGCCGACTTTGACGGTGACCAGATGGCTGTTCACGTTCCTCTTGGGCATGAGGCAGTTATTGAAGCATCATTATTGATGTTAGCTTCTCACAATATCTTGAATCCTGCTAATGGTAATCCAATTACTGTTCCTTCACAGGACATGGTACTTGGCCTGTACTATTTGACAAAAGGACGAAGAGTTGTCAAGGAGAATAAAAAGGACGAAGAAGGTGGCGATGACTTGAAGATGTTCTATGGCTCTGATGAAGTGATTATTGCTATCAATGAGGGTGTGGTCTCTCAGCACGACTACATAAAGGTAAGAGTACAAGTAAGAGAAAACGACGAACTCGTTACCCGGACTATAGAAACAGTAGCCGGGCGTGTGATTTTCAACCAGCATATCCCTGAAGAAATTGGATATCTGGATGAACTACTTACCAAGAAAAAACTTCAAAAAATTATAGCCCAGGTATTTAAAATATCCGGAATGGCTAAAACAGCGGATTTCCTTGATAATATTAAGCAACTTGGCTTCAAGATGGCCTATATGGGTGGTTTGTCAATCGGACTTGGCGATATAAGTATACCTGAAGAAAAGGGTAAGCTTGTTCAACAAGCTAAGGACGAAGTGGATGTAGTCCGGAATAACTACTTAATAGGTCTTATAACGGACAATGAGAGATATAACCAGGTGATAGATATCTGGACCAGGATAAACTCTCAAATCACCAATACCCTAATGGATCAATTGGCTACAAATCAGGATGGATTTAACCCCATCTATATGATGATGCACTCAGGTGCCAGGGGCTCGAGAGAGCAGATTAGACAACTTGGCGGTATGAGAGGTCTGATGGCTAAACCTCAAAAAAACATCCAAGGATCAGTTGGTGAGATTATTGAGAATCCAATTCTTTCAAACTTTAAGGAAGGCCTGGACGTTATTGAGTACTTTATTTCTACTCATGGAGCAAGAAAAGGTCTTGCCGATACTGCGCTTAAAACTGCGGATGCAGGTTATTTAACTAGAAGGCTAGTAGATGTATCACAAGATGTTGTTGTTATTGAAGTGGATTGCGGAACTCTTAGAGGAATTGCAACGACTGCTCTTAAGGACAATGAGGATATTGTAGAACCGTTATCAGAGAGAATTCTTGGAAGAGCATCTGTTCATGATATTTACGATCCAATAACTGGAAAATTGATCATTGGTTCTGGCGAGCAGTTCACAGAAGAGATCGCTGATTATATCGATGAAACTAGTATTGAAGAAGTTGAAATAAGATCAGCTCTTACCTGTGAAACACGTAAAGGAGTTTGTGCCAAATGTTACGGTAGAAACCTTGCAACTGGCAAAATGGCTAATCAAGGCGAAGCTGTAGGTGTAATTGCTGCTCAATCAATTGGTGAGCCCGGTACACAGCTTACACTTAGGACTTTCCACGTTGGTGGTACCGCCTCCAACATTGCAGTTGACGCAAATATCAAAGCCAAGTTTGACGGTATAGTTGAATTTGATAGAGTTAGCACTATCAAGACGACGAATGCTGAAGGAGATAAGGTAGAAATGATCATGGGTAGGTCGGGTGAGATTCGAATCGTTGATAAGGATGGAAAAATCCTCATTAATAATCACGTTCCTTACAGCGCATTTCTTAAAGTAAAAGATGGTCAGAAAGTGGAGAAGGGGCAGGAATTTTGTAGCTGGGACCCATACAATGCCGTAATTCTGTCAGAGTTTGACGGTAAGATAGATTTTGAGTTCATTGAAGAAGGTATTACTTATAAGGAAGAGTCTGACGAGCAGACTGGTCACCGTGAAAAGGTAATTATTGATACCAAAGACAAGACCAAGAACCCTGCTATCATTGTTGAATATAAAGATGAAGTTAAGGCGTACAACATCCCTGTTGGGGCTCACCTTGCTGTATCAAAAGGAGACAAGATTAGGCCCGGTCAGATTTTAGCCAAAATTCCAAGAACACTAAGTAAGTCAAGAGATATCACTGGTGGTTTGCCTAGGGTGCAGGAATTGTTTGAAGCTAGAAATCCATCCAATCCTGCTGTTGTGAGTGAGATTGACGGCATTGTGACATACGGTGGCATCAAGAGAGGAAATAGAGAGATTTTCATTGAATCTAAGGATGGTGTACAGAAGAGATATTTAGTATCGCTTTCTAAGCACATCCTGGTACAGGACAATGACTATGTAAGAGCAGGTATCCCGTTATCTGACGGAGCAATTACTCCGGCTGATATCCTGGCCATTAGTGGCCCTACTGCTGTTCAGGAGTATCTAGTGAATGAAATTCAGGAAGTTTATCGTCTTCAGGGTGTGAAGATCAATGACAAGCATATTGAAATTATCGTTCGCCAGATGATGCAGAAAGTAATGATATTGGATGCTGGAGACACAAATTTCTTACCTAATCAGCAGGTAGACAGATGGGTTTTCATAGAGGAGAATGATCTAATTCTGGACAAGAAGGTAGTGACAGAATCGGGAGATTCTGAATCCCTTAAGCAAGGTCAGATAATTACATCCAGGCAATTGAGAAATGAGAACTCTAGTTTGAAAAGAAAGGACATGAAGTTGGCGCAGGTCAGAAATGCTGAGCCAGCGGTTTCCCGACCAACTCTTCAAGGGATTACACAAGCATCCTTGGGTACCGAAAGCTTTATTTCAGCCGCATCTTTTCAGGAGACTACGAAAGTATTGAGTGAAGCAGCAATCAGAGGTAAAGCTGACGGCTTGATTGGCTTGAAGGAAAATGTAATTGTGGGTCACTTAATTCCAGCAGGTACTGGTCAGAGGAAATTCGCTAAATCAATTGTAGCTTCAAAAGAGGAGTATGAAAACTTGGTGGCGGCAAAGGAACAACACGGACAAACCATTGAATTCCAGGCTAACAAGTAAGAGAATGGCTGAAAAAGATAAAGAACAACAAAGAGCATCAAACCAGATTAACATTGAGCTCTCAGAAGAAATCGCTGAGGGCACTTATGCTAATTTGGCCATGATAGCACACTCTAATAGTGAGTTTGTTATAGATTTTATCAGATTAATGCCAGGAGTGCCAAAAGCACAAGTGAAGGCTAGAATTGTAATTACTCCTGAACATGCTAAAAGACTTTTAGCTGCACTGGACGAAAACATCCAGAAGTATGAAAAGACTTTTGGCACAATTAAACAGACAGAAGAAACTCCAAAATTTCCAATTAATTTTGGAGGAACTGTTGGAGAAGCTTAATAATTATTTTATGATAAAAAGGACCTATCGTGTGCAGGGTAGGTTTTTTTTATGATGCGAATTAATCAAGGAATAACACATCGGTCTTTTATTTAAAGATTTCACTTCCTACCTTTGCATCCCTAAATTCAGAATGACAATAATTCTTAGTAAATGCCTACTATCCAGCAGTTAATTAGAAAGGGAAGAAAGACACTGACTTCCAAATCCAAATCCCCCGCCCTGGACTCTTGTCCACAAAGGCGTGGTGTTTGCACCAGGGTGTATACAACCACTCCAAAAAAGCCTAACTCAGCAATGAGAAAAGTGGCCAGAGTTAGGTTGACCAATGGTAAAGAAGTTAACGCTTACATCCCGGGAGAGGGGCACAACCTTCAGGAACACTCAATTGTTCTAATAAGGGGTGGCCGAGTGAAAGACTTACCGGGTGTTAGATATCACATCATTAGGGGTACGCTAGACACAGCCGGTGTTGACGGCCGAACACAGAGAAGATCAAAGTACGGTGCCAAGAAACCAAAGGATAAAAAATAAGATTGAAAATAATCAGTAATGAGAAAATCCAAGCCTAAAAAACGATACATTCTTCCAGATCCAAAATTCAAAGATGAATTGGTAACCAGATTCATAAATAATCTGATGTTTGGTGGGAAAAAGAGTACAGCCGCTACGATATTCTACGATGCAATTGACATAGTGGAGGAAAAGACCAAAGAAAACGGTCTCGAGACCTGGAAAAAGGCACTTGGTAATATTATGCCATCTGTTGAGGTAAAGAGTAGAAGAGTTGGTGGTGCAACTTTTCAAGTTCCTTTGGAAGTTCGTCCTGACAGGAAAGTTTCGCTGGGTATCAAATGGATGATCAAGTACGCCCGGCTGAGAGGAGAAAAAACAATGACCCAAAGATTGGCCGGCGAAATTATCGCCGGATTTGGTGGAGAAGGGTCTGCTGTAAAGAAGAAGGATGATACGCACAGAATGGCTGACGCAAATAAAGCATTTTCACATTTTAGATTTTAGTGGCAATAATGGCTAAGGATTTAAAATACCTGAGGAACATCGGCATCATGGCTCACATTGATGCTGGAAAAACCACAACGACAGAGCGGGTTTTATACTACACAGGACTCAGCCATAAAATTGGCGAGGTTCATGACGGTGCTGCTACTATGGATTGGATGGAACAGGAGCAGGAAAGAGGAATTACTATTACCTCTGCTGCGACTACTACATTCTGGAAATACCCAACCTATCAGGGGAAGGCCGTTCCTGAAACACAGGAATTTAGAATAAATATTATTGATACGCCTGGTCACGTCGATTTTACGGTTGAAGTGGAGCGTTCATTGAGAGTTTTAGATGGTGCTGTAGCCCTTTTTTGTGCTGTGTCGGGAGTAGAACCTCAATCTGAAACAGTCTGGAGACAAGCTGATAAATACAAGGTTCCAAGAATCTGTTTTGTCAACAAAATGGACAGAGCAGGTGCTGATTTCTTCCATGTGGTAAAAGAGATTGAAGAAAAACTCAAGGCTAAGCCTGTACCGGTTCAAATTCCAATTGGAGTTGAAGAAAATTTTAAGGGAGCTGTTGACCTGATTACCAACAAAGCAATTTATTGGAATGAAGAGGACATGGGTATGACCTGCCGTATGGAGGAAATTCCTGCAGACTTGGTTGAAACAGCATTGGAATGGAGACAAAAATTGGTTGAAAGCATTGCTGAATACGATGATGCTTTACTTGAGAAATTCTTTGAAGATCCGGATTCAATCACAGAGGAAGAGATGATGGTGGCTATTCGTAAAGCGGTGACCAATATTGATATGTTTCCAGTAATGTGCGGATCAGCATTTAAGAACAAAGGAGTTCAGGCAATGCTTGATGCGGTTTGTTCTTATCTTCCGTCACCACTTGACTTACCACCCGTTCTGGGAGTAAACCCTGACACTGAGCTTGAAGAAGAGCGACTACCCTCTGTAGATCAACCATTCAGCGCATTGGCGTTTAAGATTGCCACTGACCCTTTTGTAGGAAGACTTTGTTTCTTCAGGGTTTATTCTGGAAAACTTAATGCTGGATCTTATGTCCACAACATGAGAACTGATAAGAAGGAAAGAATATCAAGATTGATGCAAATGCATTCTAATAAGCAGAATGCTATTGATAACGTAGAGGCTGGTGACATTTGCGCAGGAGTAGGTTTCAAAGACATTAAGACGGGAGATACACTCGTTGATGAAAAGAAGAAGATAGTTCTTGAATCAATGACATTCCCTGAGCCGGTTATTGGATATGCTATTGAGCCGAAAACACAGGCTGATGTAGATAAATTAGGAATTGCTATCGGTAAACTTTTAGAAGAAGACCCTACCCTTCAAGTGCAATCTGACCACGAGACTGGTCAGACCGTTTTGAAAGGAATGGGAGAGCTTCATTTGGAGATTATAATTGATCGTCTTAAGAGAGAGTTTAAGGTAGAAATTAATCAGGGTGCACCACAAGTGGCATATAAAGAAGTGCTCACCGCTGCGGTTGACCACAAAGAAGTCTACAAAAAGCAGACTGGTGGTCGTGGTAAATTTGCGGATATCTTATTCGAACTTGGACCTAAAGACGAAAATTTTAAAGAAGCAGGCCTGCAGTTTGAAAACAAAATTACAGGCGGTGTAATTCCAAAGGAATTTATTCCTTCTATTGAGAAGGGTTTTAGAGAAAGTATGAAAAATGGTCCATTAGCCGGCTATCCGATCGAGGACATGAAAGTCAGATTATATCATGGTTCATTCCATGATGTGGATTCTGATGCTCTTTCTTTTGAGATGGCAGGTAGACTGGGCTATAAGGCGGCAAGCAATAAGTGTAAACCAATTTTACTGGAACCTGTCATGTCTGTAGAAATAATATCACCAGATGAATATACTGGCCCACTAACTGGTGACTTAAACAAGCGCCGGGGGATTATGAAGGGAATGGACATCAAAGGTGGAGCGCAAATCATTAAAGCAGATGTGCCGTTGTCCCAATTATTTGGATATGTTACTGACCTAAGAACTATTAGTTCAGGTAGAGCATCTGCAACATTAACATTCTCTCATTACACACAAGTACCACAGCATGTAGCTGATGAAGTAATTGCAAAAGTTAGAGGTTTTGCAACAGCTTAACATTTTCAGAAAATGACTCAGAAAATAAGAATAAAACTTAAGTCCTACGATCACAATTTGGTAGACAAGTCCAGCGAAAAAATAGTGAGAGCAGTGAAGACGACTGGTGCAATTGTAAGTGGACCAATCCCATTGCCAACGGTAAAGGAAAAGTTCACGGTGTTGAGATCCCCACACGTTAATAAGAAATCAAGGGAGCAATTCCAATTGTGCACTTATAAAAGACTGGTAGATATATATTCTAACAGTACTAAGACAGTTGATGCACTAATGAAATTGGAGTTACCGAGTGGCGTGGATGTTGAGATTAAGGTCTAAAAATTAAAAATTAAAAGAACCAATCAAAATCGGTTCTTTTTTTTTGTGTTTTATATAAAGTTTCTGAAAAAGTCGGTTTGCAGATGAGTATGAAATTGCTACCTTTGCAATCCGTTTTTCAGGAACGGAAATGTTCAGTTTTATTCACAAAGATTTGACTCCGTAACCATGTCTGGGATAATTGGAAAAAAGGTCGGAATGACCAGTATTTATGACGAGAACGGCAAAAGTGTTGCCTGTACTGTCATTCAAGCTGGGCCTTGTGTCGTAACGCAAGTCAGAAACAATGAACCTGACGGGTACAACGCTATTCAATTGTCGTATGATGAGAAGAAGGAAAAGAATACTCCAAATGGCATGAAAGGTCATTTCCGAAAAGCTGGAACTACACCCAAGCGTAAAGTTGTTGAATTCAGAAATTTCCGTGTTGAATTTGAAGGCCAGGTTGATCTTGGTAATTCTATTACCGTAGATCAGGTATTCGAAGAGAATGATTTCGTTGATGCCACTGGAATTTCCAAAGGAAAGGGTTTTCAGGGAGTAGTAAAGAGACATGGATTTGCAGGTGTTGGACAAGCTACTCATGGTCAGCATAACAGATTAAGAGCACCTGGCTCTATCGGGGCAGCTTCTTTCCCGTCGAGAGTATTTAAAGGAATGAAAATGGCGGGTAGAACTGGTGGAGATAGGGTCAAAGTTCTCAACTTGAAAGTGATGAAGATTGTGCCTGAAAAGAATTTGATTGTTGTAAGTGGAGCAATTCCAGGTGGAACTAATTCATATGTGATTTTAGAGAAATAAACATGGAAATCGCAGTAGTAAATATTAACGGAGAAGATACAGGACGTAAAGTCTCATTATCCGAAAATGTATTTGGTATTGAACCAAATGACCATGCTATCTATCTGGATGTCAAGCAGCATAGAGCACATGGCAGACAAGGAACACATAAAGCAAAGGAAAGAGGAGAAATAAGAGGTTCGAGAAGGAAAATTAAACGCCAAAAAGGTACTGGAACTGCGAGAGCAGGAGATATTAAAAACCCTTTGTTCAGAGGTGGAGGAAGAATCTTCGGTCCTGGGCCGAGAAACTACACCTTGAAGCTTAGTAAGAAATTAAAAGCCCTGGCAAGAAAGTCTGCTTTCTCATACAAAGCAAAGGAGAGTTCAATAGCTGTTTTAGAAGATTTTAGTTTCGACGGGGCGAAGACAAAGGAATTTGTGAGCCTGTTGGACAATCTTTCCCTGCAAGATGAAAAGACGCTTTTTATCCTTAAGGAGAATGATAAGAATATATACCTCTCAAGTAGAAACTTGCAAAAAGCATTGGTAACTACTTGTGATGAATTAAATACATATGATCTAATCAATGCCGAGAAGCTGGTAATTATTGAGGGATCATTTGAAAGAATTGAAAATTTATTAGGCTAAGATGAGCGTATTAGTTAGACCATTGATCACTGAAAAAGTCTCTTCCCTCAACGAGAATGGCAAGTACGGTTTTGTTGTGTCAAAAAGTGCCAATAAAGTCGAGATAAAGAAAGAGGTTGAAAAGATGTACGGTGTCAATGTAGAGAAAGTATCTACTATGATACAGCCAGGTAAGTCCAGAAAAAGATATGCGAAATCTCGTGTTATCACTGGAACAACTGCATCTTATAAAAAAGCTATTATCACCTTAGCTGAAGGTGAAGTAATTGATTTCTACGGTAGTATTTAATTGGGAGAGCAATGGGCGTAAAAAAATTAAGACCGATCACTCCGGGACAAAGGCACAGAATGGCACCTGATTTTGCCACGATTACTGAGTCAAAACCTGAGAAGTCGTTATTGAAAGGTCATCATCGCAGTGGCGGTAGGAATCATAAGGGAAAAATGACTGTCCGGAATATTGGTGGAGGTCATAAGAAGAAACTGAGAGAGATTGATTTCAAAAGAGATAAATTTGATATCCCTGGTGTTGTAAAGTCGGTTGAATACGATCCGAACCGATCAGCCAGGATTGCTAAGATTTACTATAAGGATGGTGAGAAGAGGTACATTATTGCTCCTGAAAATCTGAAAGTTGATCAGGTTGTCCTTTCAGGTGAAAAAGCAGCACCTGAAGTGGGAAATACCCTTCCATTAGGAAAGATACCTGTAGGTACCATAATTCATAATATTGAATTAAAGCCCGGCAAAGGTGGTGCAATGGCACGAAGTGCAGGTTCATATGCTCAATTGGTTGCAAGAGAAGGTAAGTATGCAAGTTTGAAATTGCCCTCTGGGGAAATGAGAATGGTACTGACCACTTGTATGGCTACGATTGGTACAGTGTCTAACTCTGACCACATGAGTGTCAGACTTGGAAAAGCAGGAAGAAACAGGTGGTTAGGCAATAGGCCTAGGGTAAGGGGTACTGCGATGAACCCGGTTGACCACCCCATGGGTGGTGGTGAAGGTCGTTCATCAGGAGGTCACCCCCGTTCACGGAATGGACTTTATTCGAAAGGACAAAAGACCAGATCAGTGAAGAAGTATTCGGATAAATTGATCATTAGTAAGAGAAAATAATTGATAGATGGCTAGGTCTTTGAAGAAGGGTCCATATATAGATTTCAGATTAGACAATAAAATTGTCGTAATGAATGATTCTGGAAAGAAGTCTGTAATCAAAACTTGGTCAAGGAGATCTATGATCTCACCTGATTTTGTAGGTCATACATTTGCCGTACACAATGGTAATAAGTTCATTCCAGTGTACGTCACAGAAAATATGGTTGGACACAAACTTGGTGAATTTGCCCCAACAAGAAATTTCAGAGGTCATACTGGCAAAAAGGATAAAAGGTAACAATGGAAGCATTAGCAAGATTACGAAATGTGCCCACTTCACCTCGAAAAATGAGACTTGTTGCTGATCTGATTAGAGGAGAACGAGTTAACAAAGCACTCACAGTTTTGAAGTTTGAACCAAACCAGGGCTCAGGGAAACTGGACAAACTATTACTTTCAGCAATTGCCAACTGGCAGCTGAAAAATGAGGATGTTAAGCTCGAAGATGCCGATTTGTATGTAAAAGAGATTTTTGTTGATTGTGGCCGGATGCTGAAAAGAATTAGAACCGCTCCTCAGGGAAGAGCACATAGGATTAGAAAGAGATCTAACCATGTAACAATGGTTGTGGATAATTTTAACACCATTGCTCCTGAAGCTGAAGCAACTGTTACTAAAGAAAAAACTGAAGACAAGTCTTAATATGGGACAAAAAGTAAATCCGGTAGGATTCAGGTTAGGAGTCGTAAAAGGTTGGGATTCCAATTGGTACGGCGGTAAAACCTTTCCAGACAAGTTGGTTGAAGATCACAAAATCAGAAACTATGTCTATGCCAGAATTCCTAAAGGAGGGATTGCAAGAATTATTATAGAACGTACAATCAAAAGAATCACTTTGACTATTCACACTGCAAGACCTGGTGTTGTAATAGGTAAAGGTGGAACTGAAGTTGATAAAATTAAGGAAGAGCTAAAGAAAATCACTGGTAAAGACCTTCAGATTAACATTTTTGAGATAAAAAGACCAGAATTAGACGCCAAGTTGGTTGGTGACTCAATTGCCCAACAACTTAAAGCTCGTATCTCATATAGAAGAGCAATGAAACAAGCACTTGCCTCTGCTATGAGAGTTGGAGCAGAAGGAATAAAGATAAAGTGTTCAGGTAGATTGGGTGGTGCTGAAATGGCACGTACCGAACAATATAAGGAGGGAAGAATCCCGCTGCACACATTAAGAGCTGATATCGATTATGCTGTTGGTGAAGCAGATACGGTCTATGGTAAGATTGGCATAAAGGTCTGGATATTTAAGGGAGAGATATTCGGTAAGCGTGACCTATCACCGAATGTAGGGATGATCAATGATAACCAGGGCGGACCTGGTCGACCACCACGAAGAAAGAAAAGAAAGTAAATAATTAGGAAAGACTCAGGAAGATGTTACAGCCGAAAAGAACAAAATTTAGAAAAATGCAGAAGGGCCGGGTCAAAGGTATAGCCGGACGTGGCTTTGAATTGGCTTTTGGTACTTTCGGAATCAAGGCATTAGAGCCAGGCTGGATTACTAGTCGCCAGCTGGAAGCAGCTCGTATTGCAGTTACAAGGGCCATGAAAAGAGAGGGTGAAGTTTGGATTCGGATTTTCCCAGATAAACCAATAACTAAAAAGCCTGCAGAAGTTAGAATGGGTAAGGGTAAAGGAGCCCCTGAATATTGGGTTGCTTGTGTAAAACCCGGAACCATTTTATTCGAAACATCAGGACTTGATGTTGGACTTTCATCTGAAGCTTTAAGACTTGCTTCTCAGAAGTTGCCTGTCAAGACGAAATTTATAACAAGAAGAGATTACCAGGAGGTTCAATAGACTATGAAAAATACAGCATTGCAGTCTTTGACAATAGATGAACTGAGAGGACGATTAGCAGAAGAGAAGGACACACTTCAAAAATTGAAGTTTGCTCATGCAATTACCCCAATTGAGAATCCTATGAAAATAAAGCTTTCGAAGAAGACGATTGCCAGGATTCTTACTCAGATAACAATGAAAGACACACAAATAGATTCTTGACCATGGAAAGTAGTTTAAGAAAGGAAAGAATAGGTGTGATTGTCAGTGACAAAATGGACAAGACAATTACCGTTACTGTGGAAAGGAAAATGAGACATGCCATTTATGGCAAGTTTATTAAGAAGCATAAGAAATTCCATGCCCATGATGGTAAGAATGATGGTCATGTTGGAGATACTGTAAGGATAGTTGAGACACGGCCTTTAAGTAAATCTAAGAGGTGGAGATTGGTTGAAGTAATAGAAAGAGTTAAATAATAATAATAATGATTCAGCAAGAAAGTAGATTAACTGTAGCGGACAACAGCGGAGCGAAAGAAGTACTTTGCATCAGAGTTCTTGGAGGAACTAAAAGACGCTACGCCTCAATTGGTGACAAGATTATAGTTTCTGTCAAATCAGCTGTATCATCAAGTTCGCTTAAAAAGGGCACCGTCTCGACTGCTGTGGTTGTTAGAACAAAAAAAGAAGTTCGCCGAAAAGATGGATCATATATCCGATTTGAAGACAATGCTGCGGTTTTACTCAATGAGCAAAGTGAGCCAAGAGGAACAAGAATTTTTGGCCCGGTTGCTAGAGAATTAAGAGAAAAACAGTTCATGAAAATTGTTTCATTAGCTCCTGAAGTATTGTAATCATGACTAAGAAAATTAAACTGCATATCAGAAAGGGCGACTCTGTAAAAGTGTTGTCCGGCAATAGCCGAGGCAAAACAGGTAAAGTACTTGATGTGTATAAGGACGACTATAAGGCAATTGTTGAAGGGGTTAACATGGTTTTTAAACATGTTAAACCATCTGCCAGCAATCCTGAAGGCGGAATCAATAAACAGGAAGCCCCTGTTCATTTAAGCAAATTAATGGTTGTCGACCCAACTACGGGAGAGCCAACCAGAATAGGCAGAAAATTCAATGACAAGGATCAGCTTCAGCGATATTCTAAAAAAACCGGAGAATTTATCACTAATGGCTAATCCAAGGTTAAAAGAAAAATATCAAAAAGAGATAGTTGCTCTTTTGAAGGAAAAGTTCTCGTACTCTTCAGTTATGGAAGTGCCTAGGATCACAAAGATTTGTATCAATAGGGGCATCGGTGACGCTGTAGCAGACAAGAAGTTGGTTGACGTTGGTGTAGAAGAACTTACTCAAATTGCTGGACAAAAGGCAGTTGAAACAAAGGCGAAAATATCCGTCTCTAACTTTAAGTTAAGAGAGGGAATGCCAATCGGAGCAAGGGTGACATTGAGGGAAAACAAGATGTATGAATTCCTCGACCGCCTTTTGACCATTGCTCTTCCAAGGGTACGTGACTTCAGGGGTTTAAAGATCAAAGGTTTTGACGGTAGAGGTAACTACACACTCGGTGTTCAGGAGCAGATTATATTTCCTGAAATTAGTATTGAAAAATTGAATAAGATTTCAGGAATGGATATCACGTTTGTGACCACAGCCAAGACGGACGAAGAGAGTCTTGAATTGTTGAGGGCATTCGGAATGCCATTCGTATCCAATAACTAAGAAACAAATGGCAAGGAAATCATTAATTGCAAGGGAAATAAAAAGAGAACGTATAGTTGCCAGGTATGCAGAGAAGAGAAAGGCGTTGAAAGAAGCTGGTGATTATGAAGGGTTAGATAAACTACCAAGGAATGGCTCCGCAGTTCGTTTGCATAATAGGTGCAAGTTGACTGGCAGGCCTAAGGGTTATATGAGAAAGTTTGGAATCTCAAGAGTTACATTTAGAGAGATGGCTTCTGAAGGAAAAATTCCAGGCGTCACGAAGACAAGTTGGTAGGTTAATAACCTTTTAATAGTAGGGCAATTTAACTAACTTTGCAGCCCTGTTTTTCAGGCAGGGTTGAATATTTACATATAAATATGGTAACCGATCCAATTTCAGATTATTTAACAAGGGTAAGAAACGCCATAGGTGCGAAGCACCGTGTAGTTGAAATTCCTGCCTCTAATCTTAAAAAAGAGATTACAAAAGTGATGTTGGATAAAGGCTATATAAGAGGCTATAAATTCATAGACGAAGGCCCTCAGGGCACTATTAAAATAGCCTTGAAATATGACCCGGCTAGTAAGAGGTCTGCAATTGAAAAATTAGAAAGGATTAGCAAACCTGGTTTGAGAAAATATGTAAAGGCAGATTCACTTCCTCGGGTATTGAACGGACTTGGTATTGCAATTCTCTCAACTCCAAAGGGTATAATGACCAATAAAGAGGCGAGAAATTTGAATGTTGGAGGTGAAGTTTTGTGTTACGTTTATTAACCGACCATTAGCATGTCAAGGATAGGCAACAAGATTTTAACATTTCCCGAAGGAGTTTCGGTTACGACCGATAAGGGAGTAGTCAAAGTGAAAGGGCCAAAAGGCGAGTTGAGTGAGGTGATCGATCCTGATTTCAAATTGGAAATTGAAAATGGTATCGGAAAACTGACGAGACCTACCGAACAAAAAAGGCATAAAGCTTTGCACGGTTTGTATCGATCTCTTATAAACAACATGGTGGTTGGTGTAAGTGAAGGATATAAGAAAGAACTAGAATTAGTAGGCGTTGGCTATAAAGCTACAGCTGAGAATAATGTTTTGGAACTTAGTTTGGGATATTCACATGCAATTTTTGTTGGTGTGCCACCTGAAGTAAAAGTGAACGCTGAAACAGCTAAGGGTAAAACCCCAATTGTTACGCTCGAGAGCGTAGACAAGCAGTTGATTGGTCATATAGCTGCGAAAATTAAATCCCTTAGAAAGATTGAACCTTACAAAGGGAAAGGTATCAGGTTTGTTGGTGAACATATTAGACGAAAAGCAGGTAAGGCTGCTGCCGCTAAATAATAGATAAGTCAAATGGCTATTTCTAAAAGCGTAAGAAGATTAAGAATTAGAAGAGGTATTAGAAGAAAGGTTTCTGGTACCCCTGAGAGACCAAGGTTATCGGTTTTCAAGAGTAATAAAGGAATTTATGCTCAGTTGATTGACGACCAGAATGGTAATACTCTCACCCAGAGTTCTTCAAAGGAAATTGGTGAAGTTGGAAAACGAACAGTTGAAGTTTCTAAGACTGTAGGGAAGGCACTGGCCGAAAAAGCCAAAGGTTTGGGTATTGCAGCAGTAGTATTTGACAGGGGTGGGTACCCGTATCACGGAAGAGTGAAAGCACTGGCTGAAGGGGTTAGAGAAGGGGGACTCAAATTTTAAAAAGGATTATGTCACAGAGCAATATAAAATCAATAAAAGCGAGCGAAATCGACCTGAAGGAACGAGTGGTATCCATCAATAGAGTTGCCAAGGTGGTAAAGGGTGGACGAAGATTCAGCTTTTCCGCTATTGTGGTAGTAGGCGATGAAAATGGTGTAGTTGGATATGGCCTGGGTAAGGCAAATGAAGTAACAGATGCTATTACAAAGGGTATTGATGATGCTAAAAAGAATCTCTTCAAGGTTCCCGTTTTAAAAGGAACGGTTCCTCATGAGGCCATTGGTAAATTTGGAGGGGGATTTGTATTGCTCAAACCAGCCGCTCCAGGTACTGGAGTAATTGCTGGTGGTGCTATGAGAGCTGTTTTGGAGAGTGCAGGTATTCATAATGTTTTGGCGAAATCAAAAGGTTCTTCTAATCCACACAATGTTGTAAAAGCAACTTTTAATGCACTTGGCAAAATGAGGGATGCTTTCACAATTGCTCAACAAAGAGGGATTGAGTTAGATAGAGTTTTTAACGGTTAATATCATGGCGAATAAGAAAGTACAGATAACTCAAATAAGGAGTACCATTAAGCGTCCGATGAATCAAAAATTAACCATCAAGGCATTAGGGTTGGGTAAGATTAACCGGACTGTGGAAAAGGAATTAACTTCACAGATTGCGGGAATGATTAATAAAGTAAATCACTTAGTGACTGTTAAGGAACTTTAAATATGAAACTCAACACGCTTAAACCTGCATATGGTTCAATTAAAACCAAAAAAAGAATTGGTAGAGGTCAGGGTTCTGGAAGAGGTGGAACCTCAACAAAAGGTCATAAAGGTGCCCAGTCTAGATCTGGTTATTCCAAGAAATTGGGGTTTGAAGGTGGCCAAATGCCTCTTCAAAGAAGGGTTCCAAAGTTTGGATTTAAAAACCCAAACCGAATTGAGACAAAACCAATAAACCTTGATGCAATTCAAGCACTGGCGGAGACATCGAAAGCTAATGACGTCGATATGAATTTATTAGTTGATAATGGCCTTGCGAGCAAAAAGGATTTAGTTAAAATTCTCGGTAGAGGAGAATTAAAAGTTAAGGTGAAGGTAAGTGCACATTATTTTTCTAAAACTGCTAAAGAAGCAATTGAAAAGGCAGGTGGTACTGTCGTAATACTTTAATGAAGAAATTCTTTACCACCATACGGAACATTTTCTCGATTGAGGAGCTTAGGATCAAAATCCTTAACACACTGGGCTTATTGATAATTTTTCGATTAGGCTCATTCGTTGTGTTACCAGGTATTGACCCGAGTAAATTGGGTGGAGATGCTCAGGGTATTTTTGGCCTTTTGGACACTTTCCTTGGGGGTGCATTTAGCAATGCTTCAATCTTTGGATTGGGTATCATGCCGTACATATCTGCATCAATTGTACTGCAATTGCTTACAGTGGCGGTTCCTTATTTCCAGAAATTACAAAAAGAAGGAGATAGCGGCAGAAAGAAGATTAATCAGATAACCAGAGTTTTAACCATTGCCATAACCTTTGCTCAGGGGTCCGCCTACATTAATGGAACTATTCCAAGGGAAGCAATTTTAGTTGACAACTTAATCTTTTTTAATTTCTCTTCAATTATCATATTGACGTCAGGTACCATATTCTGTATGTGGCTTGGTGAAAGGATTACCGACAAAGGAATTGGTAACGGAATCTCAATGCTTATTATGATCGGCATTATATCGAGATTCCCGGGTAGTATTGTTGCCGAAGCCCTCTCAAGAGGTCTTAGCCAGGCATTGTTCTTCGTGATTGAAATACTAGCACTGTTCTTTGTGGTAATGGGAGTTGTAATGCTCACCCAGGCAATTCGTAAGATACCGGTTCAGTACGCTAAACAAGTTGTTGGTAATAAGGTATATGGTGGCCAGAGGCAATACATTCCTCTGAAAGTGAATGCTGCCGGAGTCATGCCAATCATTTTCGCACAGTCGCTGATGTTCTTGCCAGCACTAATTGCAGGTTTATGGGCAGATTCAAGTGATATTGCCTTATATATAGGTACTACATTTTCAGATTTTCAGTCCTGGCAATACAATGGAGTGTTTGCAATTCTGATTATTCTATTCACATTCTTTTATACGGCGATCACAATCAACCCAAATCAGATTGCAGATGACATGAAGCGTAACGGAGGTTTTATTCCGGGTATAAAGCCAGGCAAGCAAACTTCTGAATTTATAGATAATGTATTGACTAAAATCACATTACCCGGATCGTTTTTTCTAGCATTAGTAGCTATTATGCCTGCTTTTGCAAGTATCGCAGGTGTGAGTACTGAGTTTTCTCAGTTTTATGGAGGCACTTCATTATTGATTATGGTAGGTGTTATTTTGGATACGTTGCAACAAATTGAAAGTTATTTGCTAATGAGACATTATGAAGGCATGATGAAATCAGGCAAAGTAAAAGGCAGGTCTCAAGCAGCAATAGCTTAGCAATAGAATATGGCGAAACAGGCATCGATAGAGCAAGACGGAACAATAGTAGAAGCGTTGTCAAATGCCATGTTTAGAGTGGAGTTGGAGAATGGTCATCAGGTAATAGCACATATCTCAGGGAAAATGAGAATGTACTACATCAAAATATTACCTGGAGACAAAGTGAAATTGGAAATGTCCCCTTATGACTTGTCAAAGGGAAGGATTACTTATAGATATAAATAGTTTCAGGTATAAACAATAGAGCCATGAAAGTAAGAGCATCAGTGAAGAAACGAAGTAGTAACTGCAAGATCGTTCGACGAAAAGGCAAGATTTATGTGATTAATAAAACGAACCCTAAGTTCAAGCAAAGACAAGGATAAATATGGCAAGGATTTCAGGTGTAGATATTCCAGAAAATAAAAGAGGAGAAATTGCTCTCACTTACATTTTCGGAATTGGCCGGAGTATAGCTCAAACGATACTGGCTAAAGCAGGCGTTGATTGGGATAAAAAGACAAGTGAATGGACCGATGATGAAGAGAATGCTATCAGGGCAGTCATTACTGAGAACTTCAAAGTTGAGGGTGTTCTAAAATCTGAAATTCAGCTAAGTATTAAGCGTTTACTTGATATTGGATGCTACAGAGGACTTAGACATAGAAAGGGTCTTCCCGTACGCGGACAAGGCACTAAGAACAATGCTCGTACAAGAAAAGGAAAAAGAAAAACTGTTGCTAACAAGAAAAAGACTACTAAATAGGCTTAATTGACATGGCACAAAAAAGAAAAGATAAGGCAAGAAAAAGAGTAGTAGTTGTTGAAGCTATAGGTCAAGCTCATATTAGGGCTTCATTCAACAATATCATTATTTCTCTTACAAATAATGCAGGGCAGGTCATTTCGTGGTCTTCGTCAGGCAAAATGGGATTTAAGGGTTCTAAGAAGAATACTCCTTATGCGGCTCAAGTTGCTGCCCAAAATGCCAGTCAAGCCGCTTATGAAGCCGGGTTGAGAAAAGTAGAATTATTTGTGAAAGGCCCTGGTTCTGGAAGAGAATCGGCGATCAGGACGATTCAAAATGCAGGTATTGAAATTACCATGATAAAGGACATCACTCCATTACCACATAATGGATGCCGTCCACCAAAAAGAAGAAGAGTTTAGGCTATTTATAAGAATAATAACAGATGGCGCGATATAGAGGTCCGAAGGCAAAAATTGCCAGAAAATTTAATGAGCCAATTTTTGGCCCTAGTAAAGCTTTGCAAAAGAAGGCTTACGGTCCTGGTCAACATGGCCGGTCACGTAGAAGAAAGCAATCTGAATATGCTATTCAGCTAGCCGAAAAGCAGAAAGCTAAATATACTTATGGTGTATTGGAGAAGCAATTTGCTAACCTTTTTGACAAAGCCTCCAGGAAGAAGGGGGTTACTGGCACTGTACTTCTACAGATGCTTGAATCGAGATTGGATAATACAGTCTTCAGGTTGGGTATAGCCCCAACTAGAAGAGCTGCGCGACAATTTATTCTTCACAAGCACATTACGGTGAATGGACGTGTTGTTAATATTGGCTCTTATTTAATGAAGAATGGGGATTTAGTCACTGTAAGGGAAAAATCTCAATCATTAGAGGCAATAACACAAAGTTTGAGTTCACATACAGCCAACAAATATTCATGGTTGGAGTGGGATGGCAGTCAAATGACTGGAAAATTCAATAACGTACCTGAAAGGGAAGAAATTCCGGAAAACATTCAGGAGCAATTGATCGTCGAACTTTATTCTAAATAATTCTTATTATTTTATCAATCAAACAATGACTGGCACTATGTCAATTTTAGCCTTTCAAATGCCTGAAAAGGTAGTCATGGAAAAGGCAGATGATTTCCATGGACTATTTACCTTCAAACCACTTGAGCCTGGTTACGGGGTTACAATTGGAAACGCCTTAAGGAGAATTCTCCTGTCTTCTTTGGAAGGTTATGCCATTACAGGCATAAAAATACCGGGTGTACTTCATGAGTTCTCCACTGTAAAAGGTGTTATCGAAGACGTGTCTGAAATCATTTTGAACCTGAAAATGGTACGATTCAAGAAAATATCTGATGTTGTTGACAATAAGATCAACATCACGATCAAGAATAAGAAGGAATTTACAGCTGGAGTTTTAGCCAATTTCACTTCTTCATTTGAGATCTTGAATCCTGATCATGTGATTTGCAATCTGGATGAGAACTCAGAACTTGAAATAGAATTAACGGTTGAGAAAGGACGTGGATACGTTCCTGCTGAGGAGAATAAACCAAGCGAGCAGATTTTCGGATACATTCCAATTGATGCCATCTTTACACCAATAAAGAATGTAAAGTATAGCGTAGAAAATACTAGGGTAGAGCAAAAAACTGACTATGAGCAATTGATCATAGATATTGAGACAGATGGCTCTATTCACCCTGAAGTAGCACTTAAAGGTGCTGCAAATATTCTCATCAAGCACTTCATGCTATTCTCAGATCAAAGTATGGTTCTGGAAACAGCTGAACAAGTTGAACCTGATGCAGTTGATGAAGAGTTGTTGCATATGAGGAAGTTGCTTAAAACAGCATTGAATGATTTGGATTTATCTGTAAGAGCTTATAACTGCTTAAAAGCGGCCGACGTAAGAGCTCTTGGAGATTTGGTAAGATTAGAGATTTCTGACATGATGAAGTTTAGAAATTTTGGAAAAAAATCACTTGCTGAATTGCAACAACTTATAGCTGAGAAGAACCTTACTTTTGGGATGGATTTGTCAAAGTATAAGTTAGAAGAAGACTAAAATGAGACACGGAAAAAGATTTAATCATCTTGGCCGTAAGCCCGCACACAGGAAGGCGACCCTTTCCAACATGGCATCCTCGTTGATATTACATAAAAGGATTAGCACCACTGTTGCAAAGGCCAAAGCCCTTAGAAAGTATGTGGAGCCGATTATCACGAGATCCAAGAACGATACTACTCATTCCAGAAGAATAGTTTTCAGATACCTTCAAAGCAAGGAATCTGTAAAAGAACTATTCGCTGATATTGCCGAAAAAGTAGCAACCCGTCCGGGAGGCTACACTCGAATCATAAGAATTGGTAACAGGTTAGGCGACAACGCAGAAATGTGCATGATGGAGTTGGTCGATTACAATGAGTTACTTTTAGATGACACTCAGACAAAGGCCAAAACTAGAAGAGGCAGAAGAAAGAAATCAGGTGAATCAGGATCGGATGTGCAGGCTGTCACTGATACCGTTGTTGAAGAAGATGTTGCTGAAGAGCAAAAAGCAGAATCTCAGAAGGTAGAGGCTACTTCTGAAGATGTTGTAGAAACTGCCCCCGAAGATGTAGAAACTATTGCAGAAGAGAGTGAAGTAGCAGAGGAACCTGAACCTGTGCCGGTAGAAGCAGGGGAGGACGTTCAGAGTGAGCCAAAAGCTGCTGAGGAAGTTGAAACTGAAACAGTAAAGGCAGTACAGAATGACTCAGCAGACAGAGTTTAGTTTACACTACCTTATTAAGTGCTAAACAGTTGCGAAACATCGATTCAGGATGGTTCCATGGATATTCCCAAACTCTTTATAGCACCATTCTCTAAAATCCTTAATCTCTTCCTTAATTAGATTCTTGAGAGCTTTCAACAATTCTTTTTCAAAAAGCTTCTTGTCGAAACTAACTTTTGACAAAATTGTTTTAAAGTATTCTGACATTGCTGACTGGTTTAAAGTGTACAACAAAGGAGCATCCTTTCACGCTTTGGAATACATAAGAAAAGCAATTGAATTTAGTAAATTTGAAAATCAATTGCAAGTGTTGTCGTTATAACTTAACGCCACTAAAATTTAAAAGTTGTTGATTCACTTATGGATAATATTAGATTCATATTAGCTTTTTTGATGATCAATATTGGTTGTATTTCCGCAGCTATATCACAGAACTTAAGGATAGATCTGGGTCCGGACAATATTGGCATAAATCAGGCCTTTACCATTACTGTGACAGTTGAGAATGGAAACCTTGAAAGTTATGACCAGTTTCCCGAGATCACAGGATTTGTCAAGCGGGGAACTTCTTCGTCATCTTCAACGAACTTTGTGAATGGGAGAGTGTCTTCAACTCAAAGCATAATCCAGAATTACTTGGCCACCGCAGAAGGTTCATTTAAGTTACCCCCATTCATTATGACGGTTAATAACCAAAAGATTAGGTCGCAGGGTAAGAATATACAGGTTGGACCTCCAGTCCAAAACAGGCAACGGAATGACCCATTCTTTCGCAATCCTTTTGAGGACCTCTTTGGAGGACAACAACAGCCGCAGGAATATGTTGATATAAACGCTGATGCATTTTTGGCCCTAAGTACCGACAAGAGCGACGTTTTTCTTGGAGAGGGTTTTACGTTAACACTCTCGTTCTACGTATCCGAAGACAATCGGGCTCAAATGCAGTTTTACGAATTGGGCAAGCAACTCACAGAAATTGTCAAAAAGATAAAACCTGCTAACTGCTGGGAGGAGAATTTCAATATCGACAATATCACTGAAGAACCGGTGATTCTAAATGGCAAGCACTATAGCCAATACAAGATATTCCAGGCCGCCTATTTCCCTTTAAATGTTGAGCCAATTAATTTCCCCTCAGTTGATCTGGAGTTAATTAAATATAAAGTGGCAAAACGCAGAACATTCTTCGGCCAAAATAGAAAGGAAGATTTTGAAACATTTCGGTCAAAGCCAAAAAGAATTGAAGTAAGGGACCTTCCACCTCATCCTCTAAAAGCGAGTGTTCCGGTGGGTCAATATAAATTGGAGGATAAAATCAGTGGTCAACAGCTTAGGACCGGTCAAAGTTTCAATTACAACTTTACCGTAAAAGGGATTGGAAATATATCAGCTATTACTAACCCCAATTTGGTAGAAGATGAGGATTTTGATATTTATCCACCAAGTATCAGACAAAACATCAATCGGGGTAATAAAAGAGTTACTGGTGTAAAAACCTTTAGTTACTTCGGTGTGCCCAATGAACCCGGAGAATATAATTTGGGTGACTATTTCCAACTGACCTATTTCGATCCGGAACGTGAAGTTTATGATACGCTTAGGTCAGACCTTCCAATATTAATTAATGGAGAAAGTAAAAAAAACGAAATGATCCAAGCCAACGACCTTGGCTCATTTTATGATATTATTCCTTTCGAACAGAATGAGATTCGAGGTCTAAATGAAGATCAATACATCAAGATTATTGCCAATATTTTCATCTTCTTAATGTTGATCATCAGTACCATTTCAATTCTAGGAAAGCCTTCATAAGTAATTGAGTAGACACTTTGAATAAAGTAGATAAAACATAAGTATTTTAGGGATGTTATAGTATTGGAATGGGAAATTCATTCGGACAGCTTTTTAAAATCACAACCTTTGGTGAATCACATGGGCCAGCTATCGGTGTGACCATAGATGGTTGTCCTGCTGGTCTTGTTATTGATGAACTTAAGATTCAAAGGGATTTGGATAGAAGAAGACCTGGGCAATCAAAAATCACCACCCAGAGAAAGGAACCAGACACTTTTGAAATTTTATCCGGAGTATTTGAGGGCAAGACAATGGGCACCCCTGTTTGTATTGTCATCAGAAATCAAGATCAGAAAAGTAAAGACTATTCCCACATAGCTAACTCCTTCAGGCCCTCACATGCAGATTATACTTATCAAGAAAAATATGGTGAACGTGATTATAGAGGTGGAGGTAGAAGTTCAGCAAGAGAGACAGCAGCCAGAGTAGCTGCTGGGGCAATCGCAAAACAACTTCTTGAACAAATTGGCGTGTCATTGCTGGCTTATGTTTCGCAAGTCGGAGATTTAAAATTATCAAAGCCATATACTGATATAGACCTTTCAAAGACTGATGACAATATAATTCGGTGCCCCGACCAGGAAATGGCAGGTCGGATGATTGATCTTATCGATAAAACCAGAAAAAACAGAGATACAATAGGAGGAGTGGTCACAGGTGTAATTACCGGTGTACCAGTGGGGCTTGGTGAACCGGTTTTCGATAAACTTCATGCGGAGTTAGGAAAAGCTATGTTGAGCATTAACGCCGTTAAAGGTTTTGAATACGGAAGTGGACTTGAAGGAGTAAAGTTGAATGGTTCGGAGCATAATGACGAATTCATCAGTGTGGAAGGAAAGATTCACACCAAGACTAATTATTCAGGGGGAGTTCAAGGTGGTATCTCAAATGGAGAAGATATATATTTTAATGTTGCCTTTAAACCGGTTGCAACCATTATGATTGATCAGGATAGCGTGGATACGGACGGCAATAAAGTAAAGGTGTCAGGCAAAGGACGCCATGACCCCTGCGTTGTTCCCCGGGCAGTACCGATCGTAGAGGCGATGGCTGCATTAGTCATAGCAGATTACTATTTAATCAGTAGAACCAATAAATTACAGACCTGACATAACCCACTACTGATTCAAGGCTGGCAATTCCGGCTCGTGAACAGACTGACCACATGAAAAAACTACCATTACATTTTAAGATTCTGATAGGGTTAGTACTTGGTGTAATCTGGGCATTCCTCTCCAGTGCTATGGGCTGGAATGAATTTACTATTAACTGGATAGACCCTTTTGGTACCATCTTCATTCGATTACTCAAATTCATTGCCGTACCACTGGTTCTTTTCTCCATCATAAGTGGAGTTGCTGGTTTGAGTGATGTGTCGCGGCTAGGCCGGTTGGGTGGAAAGACACTATTGGCCTACATGATTACTACTCTTCTCGCTGTAACCGTAGGGCTGACTATGGTTAATGTGTTCAAGCCCGGATTCTACATGGATGACGAACAGCGTATTAAAAACAGATTATCTTATGAAACCTGGTTGCAGGATAATAACATGGGTTTGTCTCAGGATGGACAATCTTTTCTATCTGACCCTCAATACGAAAAATATCTGTCGGAGGCCCAGAAAGGAAGGGAGTTAACTGACGAAGAAAAAAAAGATCTTGAGGATAAAATGAATTCTGCGGAGCAACAGAAGAGTGCTTCACCTCTCAAATTCGTAGTAGATATGGTGCCCGAAAACATCATTTTCTCCATATCCAACAACCAGTTAATGCTTCAGGTGATATTCTTCGCCATATTTTTCGGTATTTGTATTGTATTGATTCCTAAGGATAAGTCCGCGCCTGTCGTTGCTTTTATTCAGGGTCTCAATTCGATATTCCTGAAAATGGTGGATTTGGTGATGAAAGCCGCCCCGTTCTTTGTTTTTGCTTTGCTGGCAGGAATTGTTGCTAAGATGGCTGACTCTCCCGGTGAAGTCATGCAGTTGTTTTTAGGACTTGGATCATATGCATTGACTTTAATTGGAGGACTACTTTTTGTAGTGCTTGTATTATACCCATTGATACTGAAAATTTTCGTACCAAATCTTACTTATAAGGAGTTGTTCAAGAATTTAAGCCCGGCCCAGTTTCTGGCATTTTCTACCAGTTCAAGTGCGGCAACTCTACCTGTTACTATGGAATGTGTGGAGGAAAATATGGGAGTTCCAAAAACCATTTCAAGTTTTGTACTCCCAATAGGGGCAACGATCAACATGGACGGAACTAGTTTGCATCAGGCAGTAGCCGTTATATTTATGGCTCAACTTCATATGATTGACTTGACCATTGGACAACAACTGATTATTGTACTTACGGCATCTCTTGCATCTATTGGAGCAGCCGCTGTTCCGAGTGCTGGTTTAATCATGATGATTATTGTGTTGCAATCTGTGGGATTGAACCCAGCCTGGGTGGCAATTATTTTTCCAATTGACAGACCGCTCGATATGTTAAGAACAGCCGTGAATGTGACTGGAGACGCAACTGTCTCAACTTTGATTGCTAAATCAGAAGAAGAATTAGATAAATATTCTTAATTGGCGTGATTAAGATTAATAGAGTTTACTCGAACTTTTTCACCAGTTTTGCAGTAGAGTAGAAAATAATAAGAATCATGGAGACTGTCAATAAAAATATTGTTACCATTTACCTGGAAACTAACCCAAACCCCAATTCACTAAAATTTGTAGCCAATTTCATGTTGGTGGATGAAGGTGACAGCTATGATTTCCCGGATAAGAAAAGTGCACTCAATGCACCACTGGCTGAAGAACTATTTGATCTTCCTTATGTGAATCGTGTATTTTATATGAGCAACTTTGTGACTGTTACCAAGTCAGACCATGTTGATTGGACAGAAATACAGGATACGCTAAAACAGCATATCAAAAACTACCTTGAGGAAGAAAAGCCTTTACTAACTGCTGATTATCAAAAACCTCAAGTAGCAGTAGGTGAAACTAATGAATCAGATATTGAGCATAAGATCAGATCAATCCTGGACGAGTATGTAAAACCAGCTGTTGAGTCGGATGGTGGAGCAATTGCATTCGATTCTTTTGAGGACGGTGTGGTTACCGTTATTCTTCAGGGATCGTGCAGTGGATGTCCATCATCTACACTAACCCTTAAAGCGGGCATTGAGAATTTACTTAAAAGAATGCTTCCGGAGGTAGAGTCTGTGGAAGCTGTAGGAGTTAGATGAATTAGTTGGGTAAAGGTTAATTGTGTCTCATGAATTCTATTTGTGACAACAATAATCCACCAACTATCCAAACAAGTTCAGTTGGCATGTCTGATTTACACAGAATTAAGTTAGGTCTTGTAGAAAATCGTGAACGTTCAGTTTGCTGTTCGATCTTCGAGCAATAAATATTAAGCTTTCAACATTCACTTCCAAAACCATGGAACCAGCCCACTCACATTCTTCATGTGTTCCTCATATCCCGCTCGAGTTGCTTTATGGTGCTCATCCATCATAGATATACTAATAAAGACAAACAAAATGATCATTGCCAAAACCCCAATTCCGGTCCAATAATATGCAGATGCCCGGGTGATGGCGAAAAGAAACAGTCCCACCCAAAACGAAACTTCTCCGAAGTAATCGGGGTGTCTGGAGTAGGCCCATAACCCAGATTTTATAAAAGCCCCTTTTTCATGACTTGCTTTTTTTATAAAAAATCAGTTGTTCGTCAGAAATCCATTCGGTTAATACGGCTCCAAATGTGATAACCGTCGCCAGGTAATCGGTGATGTTCATTGGGGTTTGAGATGCCATCCCATATAAAACCGGGATCATCCCGCCGAACACAAGAACAGTTGGGAAAAGATGAATTCCTGAAAAGCTAACCAGCCATTAAAGTTTGCCATTCTTTTCCGCCAAGTCCACATAACGCCAGCCTTCGTGATGCAAACCTGGCCATCCCCTTATCCAATGAATAGTCAGTTTCAATCCCCAGAAAGCTACTAATAGTAAAATGATCCTGCCGCCCCGGGATTGCTTACCATCCAGTAGTAGGCAATCGGGATGGGAATCAAGCTCCAGTAGGGGTCGTACATACTTGAGTTTTTCAGGAAATAGCTAAACAGGAAAATGATCAGTGTAGCTGTGAGGTCGGCAATTGCTACCTCAATCAACGTATTTTGGTAGCCTGTAAGTCTGTGCGACATAAATTTCCACAGCAATAGCCATTACATAGGCAATCAATACGACCAGAAGCGAAAGACCGCTACTCAATTTACTGGTTGGACTGGTCATGGATGTCATCTTGAATTTTTCGGGGTCCAAACTAATACAGTCACCATATTTATAATAATCAACAAGCGATTGTTGTAAATTTATTCTCTCTTACAAAAGGATTTTTTTTCGAAAGACAGAATAATAAGTATACTTGAAATGAGCATGATCGGGAAACACCAAAAGAAGGGTGAATATTTAATCTATTGCAGTCAATTATATTCACATGAAACTAAAACATAAGGTTGCAATAGTTACTGGAGGTGGGAGTGGTATCGGGCAGGCCATTGTGGATGCTTTTGTAAATAATGGTGCCCATGTCCATTTATTGGATCTTTCTCTTTCAGATGAGAATAAAATCTCAAGAGACTTTCACCAGTGTGACGTTTCCAACCAGTTGGATGTTGAAAATGTGATTAACCAGATATGGTCAAAGCATCCTATTGATATTTTGGTCAATAATGCAGGAATCGCCCATATTGGCAATCTGTTGCAAACTGAAGAGCAGGATATGGACAAGTTGTACAACGTGAATATCAAAGGTGTATACAATTGTCTCCGGTCATGTGTAAAACGCATGTCTGAAAATGGCGGAGGTGTCATCCTGAACATGGCTTCTGTGGCCGCTTCTGTTGGAATTCCGGATCGCTTCGCTTACAGCATGACTAAAGGTGCGGTCGTCACTATGACTTATTCGGTGGCAAAGGACTTTGTGGACAAAAACATCCGTTGCAATTGCATTTCCCCTGCTCGGATTCATACGCCTTTTGTAGATGGGTATCTTTCAACTAACTATCCTGGCCAGGAAAAAGAGATGTTTGACAAACTCTCGAAAACTCAACCAATTGGGAGAATGGGAGAGCCTGAAGAAGTAGCCAACCTGGCAACATTTCTTTGCTCTCATGAAGCAGGATTTATTACGGGTACAGACTATCCAATTGATGGAGGATTCTTAAAACTTAATGTCTAAACTTATTTATTGATGAAATTAATACGATTTGGAGAAGTGGGTGATGAAAAGCCCGGTATACTATTAGATGGTCGCAAGATTGATGTCAGTGCACACATTGCTGATTATAATGAAGCATTTTTTGCGGATAATGGATTATCAAAATTAGCTGGTATTGTCAATACATTAAATGATCCAATTTTAATAGAAGACAGCGTTCGATTAGGATCGCCAGTGGCCAGACCTTCTAAAATTGTGTGTATCGGACTCAACTATACCAAACATGCTGAAGAAGCAGGAATGGATTTACCTAAAGCACCTGTCTTGTTTTTTAAGGCAAGTACATCATTGACCGGCCCTTATGACAACATTATCATTCCTAAGGGGAGTGAGAAAACTGACTGGGAGGTGGAATTGGCAGTTGTAATTGGGAAAAAGACCTCGTATGTCGATGAGTCAGATGCATTGAGTTATATAGCTGGGTATGCCCTTCACAATGATGTGAGTGAAAGAACATTTCAATTAGAGAGAGGAGGGCAATGGGTTAAGGGGAAAAGTGCCGATACTTTTGCTCCGTTAGGCCCATGGTTGGTGACAAAAGACGAATTACCTGCTACTGAGAATCTTGACCTGTGGTTGAAAGTAAATGGAGAAACTCTTCAATCAAGTAATACATCGGATATGTTGTTCAAGATTCCTTTTCTGGTGAGTTATATCAGTCAATACATGACGCTTTTGCCAGGGGATGTTATTTCTACAGGAACTCCATTTGGTGTTGGGATGGGTTTTAAACCTCCAAGATATTTGAAGCCAGGTGATATTGTGGATCTTGGTATTACAGGTCTAGGTGAAGCCAGGCAGCAAGCTGTTTCTTATGCGAGCACACTATAATTTCTCCAATGCAGAAATTTTGCCTTGCCCTTGATTTAAAAGATGACCCTCAATTAATTGAGGAATATGAAGAACACCACCAGAATGTTTGGCCTGAGATTATCAAATCAATTACCGATTCCGGAATAATTTCCATGGAGATTTATAGCGTGGAAAACCGCCTATTTATGATGGTCGAGGCAAACGATGATTTCTCCTTTGAGCTCAAAAATCAGGCTGACAGTAAAAATGAAAAAATTCATGAATGGGAAGAATTGATGTGGAAATACCAACTGGCCATACCCAACTCAGAGCCAGGTGAAAAGTGGAGGTTGATGGAAAGGATATTCGATTTAGCGAAATTTTGAACCGCCATGCTACATCCGGCATCAAAAATCAGACTTCATCTGCATTCTCTTTATTTTCGCCACTGAACCATGGCAGAGTTTAAACTTCCACCAATTTCACCTTTAGCGGGCACGACCCTGACCAATTACATCAGGATTTTATATGGAAACCCAATTCACCCTCGACATTGGCTCAAAACAATTCTGACCTTTATCATAATCATCATTGCTACACCATTTCACTGGTATGAACGATTGATTTTCGATAGAAAAGTAAAAGCTTATACGTTCAAAGAACCACCAATTTTCATCTTAGGTCATTGGCGGAGTGGTACTACATATCTCCATAATGTCATGTGTAAAGACCCTAAAGCGGGTTACATGACAACCTATCATGGCCTGTGGCCACGAAATTTGGGTAGTAAAATCATTTTTAAAACGTTCATGTCACTTGCGATGCCCAAAAAACGACCGAGCGATAATGTTGAATTGGCAGTTGACTTTCCTCAGGAAGACGACTTTTCATTAAGTAATATGATACCGCAGGTTTTTTATCTTTTCTGGTACTTTCCACGAAGATGGAGGGAATATTATGAAAAGCATGTTCGCTTTAAAGGTGTTTCGGAAAGAGAGCATAAGTTGTGGAATCGCAATTATTATGAATTAGTGGTTAAAGCACTGATTAATACCAATGGAGAAAGGGCGATTTTCAAAAACCCAGTCAGTACTGGGAGGGTAAAGAAACTATTGGAGGTTTTTCCAGATGCCAGATTCATTCACATCCATCGGAACCCAATTGTAGTTTACTTGTCGACAAAAAAGTTTTTCATCGAGTTATTTCCAACTCTGACTTTTCAGCCGATATCAAATGAAGAAATTGTTAAGATGGTTTTTGAAAACTACGAGAAATTGATGAAAGATTATCTGGATCAATATCAAATGATCCCACCAGAGAGATTTGTTGAGATTGGTTTCGAAACATTTGAGGAGGATCCGATGCTGCATCTCAAATCAATATATGAGAATCTATCTTTGGATTTTGTTCAAGCAGCACCATTTTTACAAACTTATGTTGATAGTGTGAACGCTTATCAAAAAAATAAATACTACACCATCAAGCGGGATGAGCTAAATGCCATTTTGGAGCACTGGGATTTTGCAATGAAAAAGTGGGGCTATAAAATGCCAGAGAATTTGACAATTGAAAATTAGATATGAAAATTGGGAAAAGAACCAAAATCTCGCTGGTGCCGCTTCTTTTGGTCACCGGTAGTTCTTATCTACTCTGGCCTTTGGCCGCTGAAGAGAAGTTTAAGATAATCTGGGATGACGAAAAAATCGCATTTAAAGAGCAGTACCTCGCTCAGCTATCCCCAAATGACTCTGTGGAGAGGCCAAACATCATTGAAGATGTAAAATTTACCGAGGGCTATGTTAAAAGTCCCATTTGCAGTCCGTCACGGGCCGGGCTGCTGACAAGGCGATACCAACAGAGAGTCGGATTTGAAGTGCAGCCACATGATCGTTACCCTCATAACATGATGGAGTTCCCGGGATTCAAATACCCTATAAAGACCGACGGTTCGAATCTTGCCGATTTGGAAGAGATCTCATATCCTTCGCAAGAAGAGATAGACAAGCAGGGCTTACCTCCATCAGAAATAGCCCTTGGAGAACTTCTGAAACCGATGGGTGATAATACCACAATGATTGGGAAGACGCAGTGGGTGACCAATGGATAAGGTCAAAGAAGCTGGACTCGAAGAGAATACCTTAACCTTCTTTTTGAGTGATAATGGAGAAGCTACTTATACCCAGGCAACTACTAACTATCCCTTTAAGGGAGGTAAAATGTCTGATTTTGAGGGAGGATTGAATGTGCCTTTTGTAATGAAATGGAAGGATCAAATTCCTGAAGGGCAAACTTACAATAGACCTGTCTCCTCTATTGATGTCTTCGATACAACTGCGGCCGTTACGGGAGTGCAATTACCCAATGACAGAACATTTGATGGAGTCAATCTCCTGCCGTTCGTTAATGGTGAGATCAAAACAGACCCTCATGAGGCGATCTTCTGGCGTACAGAATACAACAAGATCATACGAAAAGGAGATTGGAGGCTTATCATGAATGACCTTTCTGGGTATGAGCTGCTTTACAACTTGAAATTGGATAAAAATGAACGCCACAATGTGATTATTCACAATCCTGATGTCGTAGAAGAATTGAAAGATCATTATTCAAAATAGAGTTCCACCCTCAAAGAACCTCTTTGGCCGGTGATTATGAATTATGAGTATACCATTGACGGGGAGACTTATACCTTTTCCAACGGATGAATTTTGATCGCATCGCACCTTTCTATGACCCACTTGCCTCACTTGTCTTTTTGGGTAATATCAGAAAAAGTCAAATTGAATGTTTGAAATCAGCGACTCCGAAGGGTAAAGTGCTCATTATAGGAGGCGGAACTGGCTGGATCATACCCTATATATTCGAAAGTGGTCAGGTTGAAAAACTTTATTATGTAGAAGTAAGTCAGCGAATGTTAGCACTGTCTAAAGACAAATGCCCCCGGGAATTGACAGATCGCGTTGACTTTATTTTTGGGGACGAGAATGTAGTTCCACACTTGAAGTTCGATGCGGTCATTACCAATTTCGTATTGGATTGTTTTGAGGAACTGCGGTTGAAAAAAGTGATGAGTTTGATACATGATAGTCTGAAGATTCAGGGAAAGTGGTATGTAACAGATTTTCGGTTTGATAAATCATTATACAGGAAAACCTGGCAACTGCCTCTTTTTTGGTGCATGTTATCGTTTTTTAGGCGATCTGTTGGCCTGGAGAGTAATAAATTGTTTGATGTTGAGGAATACTTCGAACTGTTTCACATGAAGAGCTTGATTACCAGGGATTTTGCTGGGAAATTTATTCGTGCCAACATATTTGAAAAATAGGCATTCATGGCATATTGGTCCAAAGCCCGTTTCTGTTATAAATCTGTCAAACCTAATTGCACAATCCGCGTAAAGGAGAGTGTTAATTTTGCATTATTCTCATCTGACTGATCTTTTCCTCATTTTTATATTCCAACTGGAAACCTTTCATTAACAACCCTGTCTTTACAAACAAAGCACTCAGAGGGATAAGTGCCCGGTCAGCAATCAATACATAAATATCTGGTAGTCAGGTGTAAAGAAGGAGATCGCAGGGTACTGAATCTCTACCTTTTTGAGGGTTACGATCATAAAGAGATTAGACAAATATTGAGTATAAGTGAGGCAGCATCAAAAGTGATGGGCCAAATTGATGATAATGAAGATCAGTACCAACCTATAAACCTGAATTCGATTAATACTTGAATGAATTTTCTGAGAGAAACCCTTGAGAACTCAATAAAGCCTGGCGATTTTTGCATTCAATTCAGTCAATCCGTCAAAAAAACACCTTATTGGCAATGAGCCCGGGAGAAAGCCTGAGATGAGCTGTAGTGAGGTGATTACCTTGAACTGATGCAATCTGCTACACTGCCAATGTCCATTTTCCTGAAAACTTGCTGTATGGGAGAGGGAACAGGGATAACCTTCATTGATTCTACGCCTACTCAGGGGAATGTAGAGGACAGGGAACCACTCAAAAACCAGTCGTTCGTCAAGGCCCTCAAGGGAAAATTATACGCTGATAAAGCCTACATCTCTCAAGAATTGACATTCAGGACATGGATGATGGGCAAACTTCATTACAAACCTTATCTCCGGACGGATTGCTTATTCATTCTTTCCGAAAAAACCAACCATCAAATACCAACCTGTCAAAAACTCAACAATTACCTGTATTTTAAAATCGAACTCAGGTTTAATGGTAAGTTGTAATAGTTAATGATTGAATACCTACTCTGAAGCTAAAGCCTCCCTCCTTTTTAATCTAATGGAAAAACTGAAGACTTGGCACACACCAACCATCAGCATGTGGTACAAAAACGCATGGTTCAAATCAGAAATCAGCAAAGACTCCGTATTCTATAAATATCTACCACAGTACATGCGTAAGTATTGGCAAATTGGTGAGAACGATCACCTTCAAAATAGAAATTCAGACTTACTATGGCTAAAGCAAAATCAAGTTGAGGTTTACAACAAGATACTGCTGGCTATGCATGCTGCCGGCGTTCGGTTGATGACCGGGACTGACATGGGTGCTAATCCCCTTTGTGGTATTCACCATGAACTTGAAATGTTTGTAAAAGCTGGTATTCCTGAGATTGATGCTGTAAAGGCGGCAACAATAAACCCGTGTATCTTTCTCGACATTGATGATGAATCTGGTTCCTTGAAAAAGGGGAAAGTTGCCGATTTTGTATTGTTCAACGAAAACCCCCTGGAAGATATCAATCCTGTCAGGAATATTGCCTCCGTGATTAAAAGGGGACAGATATTCGATGACCATAGAATAGCTGAAATACCGAGATCCATTGAACAAGAATTCAAAAAGTAGTGTTGATCTATTAGAATGCCAACTCTAAGTATTATTATCCCTACATTAAACGAGTCGAAGTACATTGAAAAATGCCTCTCGACAATTGATAAAAATGTCAGCCAACATACTAATATTGAAATAATTATTATTGACGCCGGCTCTTCTGACTCGACACTATCGCTGCTCCCGGAAGGGATAAGAGTTAGTAAAGCACCATCATTTGCAGGGAATAAATCCAAATCGTTAAACGAAGGTTCAAAAATGGCACTTGGACAATACCTCCTATTCCTCGATGCTGATACTTTGGTCCCTAAAAATTTCGATCTATTGATTAAGAAACAATTCGAAGCAATGGAAATAGTAGGTGGGGCTTTCGAGTTTGAATTTGATAAGAAATTGCCACTCCTTAGGATAATCGGAATTATTAATAGAATCAGATATCGATATCGCCAAAGTTATTATGGAGACCAAGGGATTTTTGTTAGAAAAGAGGTTTTTGACCAAATAGGCGGTTTCCCTGATTTACGACTTATGGAAGCAGCTCATTTATGTCAAAAATTGCGTCAAAAAGGAAAACTAGGGCTTATAACGACACCAATTATCACGTCCAGCCGGCGATTTGAGCAAGGAGGTATTTTAAAGGTCTTCTCATTAGACATCATTATCTGGGTCAAAAACTTCCTGGGAATGGACGTCCAGCAATATGCTCGAAAATACTGGAGTGAGGTTAAGTAATTATCCGAACTCCTTCCAAACTAAAGCAGAAGCACCCAAGACAGCGGCATTTTTATCCATCAGACCGGAAGGTAGAAGTTTCACCTTGTTCTTGAACATTTTGAAAATAAAGTTCTCCAGGTATTTTCTGGTAGGTGTGAAGAGATAATTCCCTGCCTTTACAAGACCTCCAAAAAGGAAAATGGCCTCCGGGCTAGTATGTAACACTGTATCAGCCAATTTCTCACCCAAAATTCGACCAGTATACTCGAAGGCCTTTATAGCAAGGGGATCCTGTTTATTTGCAGCTTCTGTAATCATCAATGAGGTTAACTCGTCATAGGGTATATTTCTGAGATCGCTGTCTTCTGTTTCTTCAGCCATAAGTTTGAAGATTGTCCTTTTTATACCGGTCGCAGATACATATGTTTCCAGACAGCCTCGTCTTCCACATCCGCATAATCGTCCATCGGGCTTAACATTCACATGACCCAATTCTCCAGCAAAACCATCGTGGCCATAAACTAATTTACCATTAACAACCATTCCACTACCTAATCCTGTACCGAGAGTTATTAGAATGAAATCATTCATTCCTTGAGCATTGCCATAAACCATTTCGCCTAAGGCTGCTGCATTGGCATCATTGGTTAATACCATGGGGTAATCGAAATACTGGGCAAAAGTTTCCTTAAAATAGATGTATTCCCCCCATCTGATATTTGGAGCATATTCAATTGTTCCTTTGTAGTAATTGGCATTTGGTGCGCCTATCCCCACTCCTCTTACAGTAATATCACCTTGATCTGCAATAATTGGTGTCAACTTTTCTTTTAAAAATTTTATAAAGTCATTGACATTATCATCAGCCATTGTCGGAATCGAATCCTGGTAAATTATTTCACCATTCTTCTCCACCAAACCAAACTTGGTATTTGTACCTCCTATATCCATTCCAATAGCAATTTCTTTCATTTTCTGGTTCTATTAGTATTGTAATGTGGTAGGAATTTGTGGAAAATAAAACCTTCCTGAATGATTCCTTTATCTGGTCTGCTGATATTCTGGCCTCAAAAGCACACATGGTCCGGGGTGTAGAGTGCTGACAGGTTCACAAAGCCATCTTTTTTTTTGGGGGGGATAATTGAATTTCAACTGCCATGAAGGTATGAGGAATCTAAAAGTCATTTTCATTCTCATAATTCCCTTCACATTTTCTTGTGACATTGATTCTAAAGATGATAATAGTATTACCGGTAATTATTTGCTTGAAAAGTTCTGGTCCGTTTCTAACATAGAAATCGATTCCCCCAGGGGCTGGATTGATGATTCAGTTAGAACCTGGACAACAATAGATATCCAAAGTACGATGCACATACTATCCAGTGATTTTGACGGAGGTTCAAGGACTTACACATTTTTAAGTAATTAATCTGTAGCATTTAGATAGGCAGTTGTCAACTTCCAAAACCTCAAAAATTGCATAATCGCTGAGGTTGACAACCCAATAAGCAGTCCAATCCATATTCCATTTGCACCCATCTCCATTCGAACACCAAGAATATAACCAATAGGAAGAGCCATAATCCAATAGGCAAAAAGTGTGTAAAGCGTTGGTATTTTCACATCTGTTAAGCCTCTCAAAGCACCTAATCCAACAACCTGTACACCATCTGATATTTGAAAAAATGCAGCAATAACCAGTAAAGAGGCCGCATAGCCAATTACTTCTGGATCATCAATATAAAGTGAAGGGAGAAACTCATTGAACACAATAAGGATCAAACCGCAAATAGTCATGAAAATTGTGACCATTATAAAACAAGTATTACCAGCTATCCTTAATGTTTGGTAGTCATTTTTTCCCAATTGATTTCCGACCCTAATGGTGGCTGCAGCAGAAATACCGGATGCTGCCATGTAACTTATGCCAGCCATATTCAAAGCTATTTGATGGGCAGCAAGGGGGACGACTCCAATCCACCCGATCATAATCGCAGCTATTCCAAACGCCCCGGCTTCAAAAATAAACTGCAAACCGGCAGGTATACCAATCTTCAATAATTGTATACAAGTAGTTAAACGCAATCCGCCCCACTCGAATAATTGCATAACATTATCAAACCTGGTGCTGTAAAAAACATAAGCGGCCATCCCAATTCCCATTACAACCCTGGAAATAAGTGTAGCTAAGGCAGCTCCACTCACTCCCATCTCCGGAAAACCCAATTCGCCAAAAATCAACAGGTAATTCAATCCAACATTTAACAAGTTTCCGGCAATAGAAATAATCATTGCTGGTTTAGTACTTGATAATCCTTCGGCGAATTGTCTGAATGTTTGAAAAAACAATATTGGAACAATCGAAAATGATATAATCGAAAGGTATGGAATAGCAAACTCCAACACTTCTTGCTCTTGATCAAATAGGGTTAACACGCCACTTGAAAGCGAGAACCCAGCAGCTAGCAGAATTCCTAAAACAAGATTCAGATGGAAGCCATGCCTCAGGAAGCTGGCACACTTTGACGGATTATTTTCACCATCGGCAGCGGCTACCAAGGGAGTTATAGCATATGAAACGCCAATTCCAAAAAGCATGATGACATGAAATATTCCACCGCCCAAAGAGACACTGGCCAATTCAATAGCTCCCAGCTGCCCAACCATGACACTATCCGCGACACCAACCATTATATGACCCAATTGGCTCAGCATGACCGGATAGGCAAGAGAAAAATTTCTCCTGAAATGTTCTTTGTAATCTTTTGATTCCAATTAAAGGTTTAATTTCCTGGCAACCGCAAATATTCCTGCCATACTTAGACTATCAGTGATATTGCCAGCTAACACCATACGTAAGGAGTCAATAAAAGGTAATTTCTTAATAGCTAAATCTTCCGTCGAATCAAATTCCGTTTCACCTTGACTCAACCCCTCCGCCAGAAAAACAAACCCTTCTTCATCAGTAACAGAATTTGAAGTATGAATCCTCAAAACTTCTGTCCAATTGTTCGCTGTAAACCCAGTCTCCTCTTTTAGTTCTCTTTTAGCGGAATCAATAATGGCAATATCTAAAGGTCCTCCTCCCATGGGAATTTCCCATGAATATTCATCCAACGTATATCGATATTGACCGACTAACCACGTATTTTGCTGCTCATCGATCGGAATGATGCCAATTGCTTTGTTCTTAAAATGAACTTTTCCGTAAATTCCTTGTCCTCCTCTTGGGTTAATTACCTGATGCTCTTCTACCTGAATCCAGGGATTGTCATAAATCAGCTTAGAAGCTATCTGTTGCCAGGGGTTTTGCATGCCTAAAGTTAAAAAAAGGCATGATGACAAACCTCATTAAAAATTATTTCAGGTTAACAAATTGCTGAGATTTCGTTTTCCAGCCATTGTCAGTGTTTATCCACATCATAGAATAATGTTCTGCATAATCTATTAATGCGCCGTCCTTGTTATAGCCACTCCATGTTCCCTCTTCCCAAGCCTTGCTTTATTCGCACCTCAACCCATTCGGTGAATTGTTCAAACCCTTCCTTCGTATTAGAAAAGGCTTTGGCCGCTTTAATTTTTTTCTTCATATCCTGATCCCGAAACATCAGACAAACTTTGAAGGTCCTTTTGTCTACATCAATTCCAATACAATATTTTTCCATAATTTTGATTAAAATAAAATTTAACTATGACTCAAACCTCACTGCTGGCTTTTCTCATTGTTTGATTCGTGATGACGCACTGAGCGTATCAATAGGTACTGTTCTGCCTTTGGGAAGTGAAAAACAGGCAGGGGTATTCCTGTCAAGCAGCATCACAAAAAGTCTACTTAGTTTTGCTAAACTCTCCTGCCTGTGTAGGTCATGATAAAAATTGTACTTTATTGATACTTACCAAAGATATGAGCCTCTATATGGTAAGTGCCTTGCTAACTATCAATTCATTGAGGAAGCCACGAGTTATTTTATTCTTGAAGAAAGAAGTGACCAAACGTTGTTAAGAATTGAATCCCATGTAAAACCAAAGAATGCGTTGGTCAAGGTGTTTAGTGTATTTTATAGGGCAATTTTTAGTAAAAATCTAAAAAAAGCTCATGTCAACATCACGACTGCTGCGAATCGGTTGAGATTTAGACGCATTAAATAGTAGGAAAACTCTCTTAGAGGAACGGTCTTAGATATTAAGCCAATAAGTCATTTTAAAAACTATCGCCCTATTTCTAGCTTTCAAGAATATTGGAGCACTGAAGTAATTATCTGTATATACGAGGAAAAAATCTGAAACGGGTTTGTACCTCCACTGAAGCCGGGCGTTAAGATTAATATTCTCAAGTTGGCTATTGTATTGAACCAGAGTAGTGAAGAATAAATTTCGGGTAAAGGTTAGATCCGCTCTTGGACCAATCAGAAATAGATTAGCATCATTAAAGGGTTCAGGTAGTCTAATTCTATTGTAATTATAGTCAATGGAAAAGATGGCTATTGGTTGAATACGATAATTGAGGTTGCCATTGAGGCCAATAATATCGCCATTAAAGAAAGATCCTGCGGTGCCGTTAATTCGATAGAAAAATTGCTTCCTTAAATTAGAACTATAGGTCCATTCAAATCTTTGATAGCTATAATCTGTTCCTGCTAATAGCTCAACACCTTCATCTTTGCGGGCTGGGTCAAAATCATCGAGTAAATAGATATATTCAAATTTACTCTCTAATGTTAACCTAGCTTGATTGACAAAACTAAATGAATATCCAAGATTGATTGACTGATCAGTCCGTGTGATATCATCATTCCAAACATGTTCGAATTCCAAGGTAGGTCCATGACTACTAAAAAACTTTTCAGGATAAAAATTCCACTTGCCCCGGGTGAAGCTTCGACGAAAGTTGTGTCTTGGAACAAAGCCAACCTCCGCGGTAAAGTCTTCTCCAACCTCGCGATATATAGTAAAAATGCTAAAATCTCTGGTTTGATAATGTATACTCCCTCCTCGAGCATACTCACCATTCAAGGTATCAGTTTCTGTGAAAGATCCATGGTAAAATCCCGAAGAACGAAATCTCCCATTGGCCGATCGATAATTATATTCCGCACCAACCACACGATTGAAATGCTCAAGGGGTACACTATATTCCTTACTATCGTCATTAAATAGGGCTTGTTTATTGACTATAAACCCAGATACAGTTGAATTTGAAAATACTTTTCTTTGAATAACTCCCATGCTATAATTGGTAGCAGGAAGTCCATTTTTATCATCGCTTGCCGCTTGTATACTCAGAAGACCAAGTCTCCAGTTCTCATCAATTTTTCCACTTAGCCTCATACCGCCGTGAATTCTGTTCTGAATGTTTAGCCCTGTAGCGGTGTCCTGGGCAATTCCGATTCTCCTTGAAAAAAAGGGCCTTATACTCATGCCCCCGAAATCAGAAAACAGATCTGCATTCTCCAGAAAAAATTGCCTCCGCTCTGGAAAAAACAATTCAAATCGTGTGATGTTCGTTTGCTGGCGGTCAACCTCCACCTGTGAAAAGTCCGGGTTAACAGTTAAATCAAGATTTAGGCCCGGGGTAATGCCAATTTTTGCATCACCTCCTATTTCAAAATTGCCATCTGTCGAAGTATTCTCTTCATAATCCTTATTGACTCCTCCAGCCATATAGGGTATAATAGCGATGTTTGCCCCTGGCTTTTTGAGCGGCTTATCAAAAATCAATTCCCCGTCAAAAGCTAAAGATGAGAGTGAAAATCCTTGTGGTATCCCTGTCCAGGACGCTCTTTCGTTGGCATTTCCATCTAGTCTCAAAGAATTGAACCCCCATTTTTCAGAGCCCTCTTTATAGCGTATTGTTTTAAAAGGTATTGCTAATTCAGCAATCCAGTAGCCATCATAGGTTTTCACTTCAGAAAACCACTTGTTGTCCCACGAAGTATCGATTCGACCAATACCTCCATTAGTGATAGTTCCTTCTCTTTGAACGCCATAGGGGTTAATTGCAAAATTGATGGCATTGGTTTGGTCGAAAAACGTATCAAAGTTGACATGGAAGCCATCAATCTCTGCCCCCTGGAAATCTCTTCTCAAAGATTTTATGATATACGGTTGGTCATTGTAGTCATACATTTTGGCTCCAACATATAAGAATTCATCATTATAAGTGATCCTAACCTCTGTGTGTGTTTTTGCCGGAATTGAATCGTATGGCCAGATTTGCCAAAAATCTGAAGCATATTCGGCTGTTTTCCAGGACAATTCATCCAATGCACCATCTAGTATTATCTCATCTAATGACTCCTTCACATGAAGAGTCCGTAATGTTTCTTTTGGCTGAGCAATTAGAAGTATTGATGATTGAAGAAAACAAAGAATAATAAAAAGACTACAGAACCACCCCGATCTCACCACTGAAATTTTTCGCTAAACTCGTCGAAAACTGGTTATTAAATTTAAAGTTTTACACCTTCGGCTTAAGATGAAACTTTTTTTTGTTGGCTTTAAACATTGTGCCCATTACATAATCCCACAATGGAGAACTCACACCATAGCCTTTGTCGGGGTCAACATAATGATGTCTCATATGGTGATCTTTAATAGTGGTCCAGTAGCTGTTGTTCATCTTAAAATGATGGATGGCATAATGACCGATATCATAAAAAAGATACCCAATGACAAATCCAGCATAAAAAGAAGAATTCAGGCTTTGCCCCCCAAGGAGATCAAAGAGGAAATAGAAGCCAATTGCCAATGGAATACTGACACTCGGAGGAAGAACCAGTCGTAATGAATCACTGGGATAATCATGGTGTACACCATGCATGATGAAATGGATTCGCTTTCCAAATTCTGAAGTAGGGTGGTAGTGAAACACAAAACGATGTAGGATGTATTCCGTGATGGTCCAGGAAAAAATGCCAGCAATAACCAGGCCTATAATCTGAAGCACTGGTAATTGGTATTCCGTTATTGACAGATATAAAGAATAGCCTATTACTGGTAAATAAATGATAAGGGGTATTGTAAAATGAACTTTGGAGAAGAACTCCATAAAGTTGCTTTTAAAAAGTCGGATTGACTCATCCTTATCAGAAATAAAAAATTTAGTCATTTTGTTATTTTGTAGGAATGTGCAACCTAAGCGTATTCCTTTTGATCCAGTTTCTTAAATTCCTGCCATGAATGTATCAACCTTTTATACGCTGTGATGTTTGCCATAATCGCTACGAAAGCCAAAGGCATAATAAATACAAAGATTGGCTCAAATATCAGGTCGTTGAAGAACTCAGAATATATACGCAACTCACTACCAAAGAAGATAGCCACCAGATTCGATATCAACGCTGACAGTCCTATAATAATAACGCGTTCTGGCCTTTGCATAAAACCTACTCCACAATTAACCCCGAGAGCTTCTGCTCTGGCCCGAGTATAGCTGACCATTAACGAGCCAATAAGGGCCATAAAGGCAAACATCGAACTGAAAAAGTAATCATGTGAAATGAGATAGTAATTGATGCCAAAGAACATGATGAGTTCACTGTACCTGTCCAATACTGAATCATAAAATGCTCCAAATTTTGAAGACATGCCGCCTACTCGGGCTAATCGTCCATCAATCATGTCGAAGAGACCTCCAAATAAAATGAGCCCTCCTGCCCAACCCAGATACGAAAGGTCAGTTCGCACACCAAATTCCGCACCAATGATAAATACCACGGTTGCGATGACATTTATAAACAATCCAATTGTTGTAATGACGTTTGGGCTAATTTTTTTCCGAATAAGCCAATTAACCAAAGGATTGATTATGCTATAAACCAACTCTTGCCCTTTGATCTTCCACATAACCTTATTTATTTGAGGTGCAAAATTAGGAAACTTGAATTACTTGAACATCAACTTGTTAGAAATGATTTCAAGCTAAATGATACTATGTGCAAGGCCATTTTTCAGCTGAGTTCCCCTAAAGAATATTCGGAACCTATTTAGTCCTTTCTATTGTGTATTGAACGAGGTTTTCGAGGGATGTTCGATACACAGACTCTTCCATATATTTTAGGGTGTCAACTGCTTTTTGATAAAAATCATCCATAACAGAGGTTGCATATTCAATCCCGCCGGAATTCTTAACAAAATCTATTACCTCCTGAACGTTCTTGGGCTTATGGCTTTGACTCTTTATAATGCCAATAATCCTCTTTTTTTCAAGCCAGGAGGCCTGTTTTAAGGAATATATGAGGGGCAATGTCATCTTTTTCTCCTGGATATCAATGCCTAGTGGTTTACCAATTTCATCAGCACCATAATCAAATAGGTCATCCTTTATTTGAAAAGCCATACCGACATTTCTACCAAACCGTTCCATTTGCTTCACGATTTTCGGATCGGCGTTGACTGACGCAGCTCCCACTTTGCAGCAGGATGTGATGAGACTGGCTGTCTTTTGCTGTATAATTTCAAAATATACTTCTTCAGTAATATCCAGTTTTTTGGCTTTCTCCATTTGCAACAGTTCCCCCTCACTCATTTCCCGCATGGCCTCCGAAACTATCTTCAGCAAATGGAAGTCTTCATGGTCGATGCTTAGCAACATGCCCCGCGAAAGAAGGAAATCGCCAACTAGAACAGCAATCTTATTTTTCCAAAGGGCATTTATTGAGAAAAAGCCGCGTCGATAATTGGAATCATCAACTACGTCATCATGAACCAAAGAGGCAGTATGCAACAATTCGATTAAGGAAGCTCCCCGATAAGTAGATTCATTTATATTCCCAGTTACTCCAGCACTCAAGAAAACAAAGAGTGGGCGCATTTGCTTTCCTTTCCGCTTGACTATATAGGTCATAATTTTATCCAGTAGCATAACATTGCTTCTCATCGACTGTCGGAATTTTATTTCAAACTCCTCCATTTCGATGGCTACTGGGGCTTGTATGTCCTTTAGGGTCAGTGGCATAAATGGATTGCAATATTAACTGGTTAACAGAGCTTGGCAAAAGAGGGTGGAAATTCGTACCGAAAAATTGGTGCTGAAGGGTGAAGGACTCCCCAAAACTTAAAAAGTAATTATTGCATAATTTCAATATTTACGCCTTATTTGTAAAATCCGACAGGATTTTAATTATACTTTGTCGATGAGAAAATGATATATATTTAATTTTAGATAATGAGATTTTATGGTATTTTTACCTTGACCAAAGCAGTAAACATGGAATTTAAAGGGCTGATTTTTAGTTGTTTAGCTTTGAGTATAGCTTTCTCTGGATATACCCAGGAAATGGGAACGATGACCGATTCCAGAGACAACAAAGAGTATAAAACTGTCCAGCTACTAATTAAGATGGAAGCGGGAATAACAAAGAAGAGAACATGGTTAGCTCAAAATTTGGATTACGCTTCAGCCAACTCCACTTGCTATAAAGATGAACCAGCCTTCTGTGAAGCTTTTGGAAGATTATATCCCTGGGAAGATGCTGTGAATGTATGTCCGGAAGGCTGGCATCTGCCGGCTGAAAAGGATTGGGCTGAGGTGATAGCGTCTTATGGGGGTCGAAACTCGGCTGGAGCATCTCTTCGAAAACCTGGAGACAGTAAGTTGGAATTGACAATGGGTGGATTTGGCTACGGATTAATTTATACCGGTGTTGGTAAAACGGGTAGCTATTGGGATTCAGCCGGAGGAGATAATAATAGTGCCTCAGATGGTGAGGCCAAAATAATTCCAAGAACAGCAGGCTTAATCTCGATTGACCAAAATAATGACGATGTTTTTCACGTCCAGATAGGTAAGGAACATTTATTATCTGTCAGATGCATTCAAGACTATTAGAAATTAATCATTTGATCCGTCCTAAAATAGGTTGACGGTTTTAAAAAGATTTAGGTTAATCCCGCGGAGCGGTTTAGCCGTAGTTACATGAACGGGGCTATATTCGACAATCTGCTGATTAGAGCCGTCAGACAGCAGCCTGTTCCTCTGAGATTAATGACCATAGATTATGTGCCTGTTTCAATACTCCCGTTTCCTTTCTTCTTTTTAAAAATTAAACCTCTTTTTTTTAACTAACGTAGTGGTCTGATTTTTGGTGAGTATTACATTTAGTGCTGCTTTAAAGTTATAATTCTGAGCCATATAATTTTTTTGATTTGTTACATGCTCTCCTATATCACTTTATAAGTACAATGGCTGTAAAGTAAAGATTTTGGTCTTTTTTATTCTGCATTCAACTCATACTTTTCCCAGTAAAACAAAATAATTACTCTTCAACTATAAATTGAATCTCATCAGAATTAGTATTACCTATATTCGCAATAAACCCAGAGAGATATGAATAGATTCTTCTTAGTGCTCATTTGTATTTTGACTTTTTCATGTAAAACAGCTCAGACACCTTCTTTGGGAAGTGACCAGAACTTACAGGTCCCAAGGACGGAAGACAATTCCATAGCATCTTTCACAAAAAGTATGGAGCACTATGATGGTTATTTTACATTCTATTATGATCATGTGAAAGGAAAAATCTGGTTAGCAGTTGACAAGTTCAATACTGAATTCCTTTATATTAATTCCTTACCTGCCGGAATAGGTTCTAATGATATTGGGCTTGACAGGGGCCAACTGGGGGATACCCGTATTGTTAAATTCACCCGTAGCGGACCTAAAATATTTTTGATTCAACCAAACTATGATTATCGAGCTGTAAGTGACAATGCCGAAGAGATAAAATCAGTTGAACAAGCATTTGCACAGTCGATTCTCTGGGGTTTCGAGGCGGGTGCTCAAAGTGACTGGAAAACATTAATTGATTTGACTCCATTCCTGATGAGAGATGCTCATGGTGTTGTTAATAGATTAACACGATCTAAGCAAGGAAGTTATAAATTAGATCCCTCAAGGTCGGCACTACATATGCCGATGACAAAAAACTTCCCGGAAAATACTGAATTCGAGTCTACCCTTACATTTGAAGGTAGCGCAGGAGGCGATTGGATAAAGTCTGTGGTTCCTTCGCCCGACGCAGTTACTGTTAGAATGCATCATTCATTAATTCAACTGCCTGATTCGGAATACAAACCAAGAAAGTTCGATCCACGGGCGGGTTTTAATAAAATCAGCTATCAGGACTACGCCACTCCTATTGACCAACCTCTAGTAAAGAGGTTTATCCGACGACATCGATTAGAGAAAAAAGATCCCAATGCCGCTGTGAGTGAAGCTGTTGAACCAATTGTTTATTATTTGGACAGGGGTGCTCCGGAGCCAGTGAAATCTGCTTTAATGGAGGGTGCAAGATGGTGGAATCAGGCTTTTGAGGCAGCTGGATACAAGGATGCTTTTCAAGTTGAACTATTACCAGAAGGGGTAGATCCGATGGATGTGAGATACAATCTTATTCAATGGATACATAGATCTACTCGAGGATGGTCATATGGTTCGTCAATAACTGATCCAAGAACAGGTGAAATAATTAAAGGGCAGGTAAGTTTGGGTTCGTTAAGAGTGAGACAGGATTTCCTAATTGCTGAGGGATTAATTGGCCCATATGGTTCAGATCAGACATCTGGTGATATGTTGGAAATGTCATTAGCCAGATTAAGACAGTTATCGGCACATGAAGTAGGTCATACACTTGGTATAATTCACAATTTTGCCTCAAGCTATAATAATAGAGCGTCGGTGATGGACTATCCCCATCCTTATGTTAAGATGAATGATTCAGGGCAAATTGATCTCTCTGAAGCTTATGATGTAAACATAGGAGTCTGGGATAAGCAAGTAATAAAATACGGTTATTCTGATTTTGCAGATGGAACGAACGAAGAAGAGTTAGAAAAAGTCATTAATGAAAGTTTTGATTTGGGGCTTTTGTTAATTTCTGATTCAGATTCGAGACCTGAAGGAGGAGCCCATCCTTTAGCCCATTTGTGGGACAATGGTGATGACCCAGCCAATGAATTGAACAGGATGATGAGAGTACGGGAAAAGATCATTACTGAATTCTCAGAAAAGCACATCAGGAAAGGGGCTCCAATGTCGAGTCTTGAGGAGGTATTTGTTCCAATGTATTTATTTCATAGATACCAAATTGAAGGTGCAGCAAAAGTAATTGGAGGTTTGAATTATTCCTTTGCAATAAAAGGAGACGGTCAAACTGTAACGGAGATGATCTCACCGGAAAAACAGGCAAATGCTTTAGATGCATTGTTAAATACTATAAAACCCGAGGCATTGATTATCCCGGAAAATTTATTAAGTAAAATACCTCCCCGTGCCTTTGGCTATCCAAGAACACGAGAAACTTTCAAGGTCCGAACCGGAGTGACTTTTGATGCACTGAGTATTGCTGAGACAGCTTCTAATATGACCGTCCATTTTATCCTCAATCCAGAAAGAGCCAGTCGTTTGGTGGAGTACAATAGCCGCAACAGGAGTCAACCTGGATTGACTGCGGTGGTGGATAAACTTCTTTCTTCTACTTGGAAATCATCTCGTCAAACAGGTTACAGTGGAGAAATCCAAAGAGTTGTTGATAAAGTAGTGATGTACAACTTGATTGCTTTGGCGGGCAACAATAAGGCGTCTGAACAAGCCAGATCAATTGCAATGCTTAAATTAGGCGAGCTTAATACCTGGATTAATTCAAGAGTTAAATCTGAAAAGAATGAAAACCAAAAGGCCCATTTAACCTACAGTGGAATTCAAATACAGAAATTCTTATCAAATCCGGATGAGGCCTCAATTAATAATCCTGTAACTCCTCCCGACGGTTCTCCGATAGGTCAGGATTTCCCAGTCTTCGGAGAACTTTGTTCTTGGAATTAGAATATATATGTAATGAAGCGGGGGTTTTATATAGTACTGCCACTCACATTAATCAATTGTGCAAGTACTGCTGTTGACCTTACTTCGGTCAATTTCAGATACAAGTATAACATCGAGGCTCCGATCTCTGTAAACACTAGATTGAGTAAGGTGGACAACCTTTATCAAATAATTTTTGATGTTTCATTGTTAAAAAAGTCTGACAGCTTACTTGGTGTCGATCTATACTTTCAAACTGATTACGACGATGATTCAGATGGGGCCAATACCCCTATACGAATTGACAGACCAATTAAAATTAAAAAAGGTGTATTTCGTTATTTACATCAATTTGTACCTGACAGCTTATCAAACCTCATAGTTATTTCCGTTGTACATTCCGGTCTGATCACCTATTACTATGACATTCCTTTTTCAGGAAATGTGAATTTTGATCCCCCGGATTTTAGTTTACTAACACTGGACTCACTGGATGCCATATTACCTTATGCATATGATAATAAGGCATTTCTTTTTTCCGAATCGGCTATTGTGATATTCCAATACGAAGGAAACTTTCCGGCATCTTCACCACCTATGACCAAAAAGAAGATAGCTTCAAAAAGCTTGGCTATGGATTCAATATTCAAATTTGAACACAAATTTTCACCAATAACAGATAAGCTTTTTTGCTTTCAGAAAGATACAAACTCCTTAGCTGGCATGTCCCTATTGAGCGTGCCACAGTTCTATCCGAAACTCATCTCAACAGTTGATTTGATCAAGCCTCTAGTTTATGTCAGTACACTAAGTGAATTTGATAAACTTCTAATTACAGATAATTCAAAGTTGGCTTTGGATAGATTTTGGCTGGATGTAACCGGCCTCCAAAGTAGAGCAGTCGAAACAATAAAGAAGTTTTATAGAAGAGTGACTGAGTCCAATCAATTCTTCACAAGTTATAAACAAGGATGGAAAACAGACATGGGCATGATTTATATTCTTTTTGGTGCGCCAACACGTGTAAACAAAACCACTTTTCAGGAAGAATGGGTTTATGAAAATTTAAACGGCAAAGCGATTCAGTTCAGTTTCAACAAGATAAAAAACTTTTTTTCTCCAAATCATTACGAATTAGAGAGGAAGGCAGATTATAGCGATATTTGGTTTAGACAGGTTGACCTATGGAGAAAGGGAAGAATATAAGACAATGGAAGCCGACCGGGAGGACTAATGATGATTCCCAAATGGTCTATGGTAAAAGAGCAATAGAGGAAGCCTTTGTTGCAGAAAGATTTTTTGAAAAGATACTTCTCCAGAGAGATTTAAAAGGTGAATTTGTTGATGACCTCCGTCAAAAAGCGAAAATATCTAAAACACCAATTTCCTTAGTGCCTGTTGAGAAGCTGAACAGGATAACCAGGAGGAATCACCAAGGAGTAATTGGGAGGTTATCGTTGATAGAATACTCTTCTTTGCACCACATTGTAAGTAAGTGTTTTGATGAAGGTAAAAATCCGGTTATTCTCATTTTAGACGAGCTAACAGATGTCAGGAATATTGGCTCGATCGCAAGGTCGGCTGAATGTGCTGGAGCGGATGCCATTGTGTTACCTACACATGGTAGTGGGCAGATAAATAGTGATGCCATGAAAACATCGGCAGGAGCTCTGAATCACATTCAAGTTTGCAAAGAAGTAAACCTATATGATACTTGCAGATATCTAAAGAGCAGTGGTGTTCAATTATTAGCGTGCACTGAAAAAGGTGAGAAGAATTACTTTGAGGTTGATATGACCTCACCAACCGCTATTGTAATGGGGTCTGAAGACACCGGCATTTCTAAACAGATATTAAAAATTGCAGATACTTGCATTAACATTCCGATGCGTGGTAAAATTGCTTCTCTGAATGTTTCGAATGCTGCTGCAGTTTTACTTTTCGAATTAACCAGACAGAGATTTTAGCTACAAAAATGTCGCTCCCTTTTTGGATTTCATTTCAGCAACGAATTCGCGGAATTTTGACTCCTCATCTTTCTTGCAAATGACCAGGATATCGTCAAAATCAGCTACGAGATAACCCTTCAAATCCTGCATTAATATTACCTTATCTTTTTTTCCACGGACAATATTTTCCGAGCAGTTGTAAAAGAGTGTGTTGGCATTAACAACGTTTTCGTTCTCGTCTTTTTCTTTAATATCATAGAGTGAGTTCCAGGAGCCTAAGTCACTCCACCCAAAACCTCCAAGAATTACATAGACATTTGAAGCTTTCTCCATTAATCCGTAATCAATGGAGATGTTTTTACTCTGTGAATAAGCGGTTCCTATAAAAGAGCTTTCTTTTGGAGTGAAGAAATGTTCACTGCCTTCTGAAAATATTTCTGCGATTTCAGGCATATTTTTTTCAAATGCCTTAATTATGGATTTAACACTCCAAATAAAAATGCCAGCATTCCATACAAAATCACCGCTTTCCACAAATTTCTCAGCAAGTTCTAATGGAGGTTTTTCGGTGAAGGTTTTAACTTTTTTAACCCTCGCATTTTCATCTGGGATGAATTGAATGTATCCATAACCAGTCTCTGGCCTGGCTGGCTTTATCCCCAGGGTAATGAGGCTGTCTTCCTGAAGAGCTGATGCGGCTGCTTCAGTAATGGAATTCAGAAAAGATTCTTCACCGAATATGGCGTGGTCTGCTGGGGTTACTACAATAACTGCATTCGGAGCTTTCTTGTTAATCTTGTAACTGGCATAAGCTATGCATGGAGCCGTATTTCTTCTGACCGGTTCCAATAATATCTGATCCTGTGATATCCCTGGCAATTGCTCCTGAATTATGTTTCCGTATTGTTGATTTGAGACTACGTAGATGTTACCTTCGCCAGCTAAATTTTCAAACCGATCATAGGTTAACTGAAGAAGTGACCTCCCGGTGTCTAAGACATCCAAGAATTGCTTGGGCATAGAATTACGACTATATGGCCAGAATCTACTTCCAACTCCACCAGCCATTATTACTACATGAAGATTTTTGACGCTCATTATAATTAGAATTTTGGGTCACTGTTGAGAGCTGCAAATATATGGATAATTCAATTTCGATGACTTCGAAACTTGACATGAAGGTGATTTGTAAAAAAATGGGCTATAAGAGCCTATCATAGAAGAAAAAACCTTAAATTCAATAGGTCGGAATAATTCGGATAGCACTCCAAACAAAAGACCGTTATCCTAAAGTGTCATTGTGATTAAATACTATGGAAATCGTTGCTAATAGAGAAGTTGAACTACGAGAGAATTTAAAGGAGATTTTCGGATATAATAGCTTCAGGGGAAATCAGGAGGTCATCATAAATAACTTAATGAATGGCAATAATACTTTCGTCATTATGCCAACTGGTGCTGGCAAATCGCTATGCTATCAATTGCCTGCTGTCATGCGGGAAGGCACTGCCATCGTCATTTCACCTCTGATTGCATTAATGAAAAATCAGGTTGACCAAATGAATGCTATTGGGATAAATGCGCAATTTCTAAATTCCACATTATCAAAAAGTGAAATCAATCGCGTAAGAAGAGAAACTTTAGACGGATCAATAAAATTGCTTTATGTAGCCCCAGAGTCTTTGACTAAGGAAGAGAACGTAGTCTTCTTAAAAACGGCCAATCTTTCATTTGCTGCAATAGATGAGGCGCATTGTATTTCTGAGTGGGGCCATGACTTTAGACCAGAATACAGAAAAATTAAATCGATCTTGGATCAGATTGACAATATACCCGTTATTGCCCTGACGGCAACGGCTACTCCAAAAGTTCAGTTAGACATTCAAAAAAACCTTCAAATGGAGGCTGCGGATGTTTTCAAATCATCTTTCAATCGTGAGAACCTCTATTACGAAGTCCGTCCGAAAAAACAAGCGAAGAAGCAGTTGATTAAGTTTATAAAGGGAAATAAGGGTAAGTCTGGAATAATCTATTGCTTAAGTAGAAAAAAAGTCGAAGAGATTGCGGAGTTTTTAAAGGTTAATGATATTAATGCAGCACCTTATCATGCAGGTTTGGATGCTAATGTTCGAATGCAAAACCAGGACAATTTTCTTAATGAAAATGTAGATGTAATTGTGGCTACTATCGCATTTGGAATGGGTATTGACAAACCTGATGTTCGTTTTGTTATCCACTACGACGCACCAAAGTCAATTGAAGGTTACTATCAAGAAACTGGAAGAAGCGGGCGTGACGGACTTGAGGGTAACTGCTTAATGTTTTACAGTTATAATGACATTCTGAAGCTCGAAAAGTTTAATAACGACAAAACTGTTACGGAACGCGATAATGCCCGTGTTCTGCTGGAGGAAATGACCGCCTACGCTGAATCTGCAGTTTGTAGAAGAATACAACTATTACATTATTTCGGTGAAAGCTATGGGAAAAATTGCGGTTTTTGCGATAACTGTTTGAAGCCCAGAGAACAATATGAAGGGCAGGAGTATGTATCAATCGTTTTGGTGGCTGCTCAACAAACTGAAGAAAGGTTTGGACTAAATCATTTAGTGGATGTGATCAGAGGGGTAGAAAGTCAATATGTGAAAAGCTATAAACACTTTAAACTTGATTCATATGGCAAAGGGGGAGCCGAAACCGAGCTCTTTTGGAAATCGGTTGTTAGACAAAGTCTTCTGCTTGAATTTTTGAGAAAGGACATTGAGAATGTGGGCGTTCTAAAGCTTTCAGAGAAAGGCAAAGAATTTTTAAAAGATCCATACCCTGTTAAATTATCCAAGTACCATGAATATGATGTTGAGGGTGAAGAGGAGGAACCGGAAAGAAATACTATAAATACCAAGGCCTACGATACGACCTTGTTTGAAATGCTGAAATCCTTGAGAAAACAGGTTGCAAAACAAAAGGGCCTGCCTCCATATGTAATTTTTCAAGACCCATCATTGGAGGAAATGGCGACCATTTATCCAACTACAGAGGAAGAGTTAGCACAAGTTAATGGTGTAGGAATGGGTAAGGTTTCTAAATTCGGCCTGCCGTTTCTGGATCTGATAAATAAACATGTTGAGGAAAACGATATTGAAACCGCTTCAAATGTGGTCATTAAATCGGCGGTGAATAAGTCCAAGATCAAAATTTTCGTTATTCAACAAATTGACAAGAAAATTGATCTTGATGAGATAGCAGATTCCAAAGGCATGTCTTATGGCGAGTTACTGACTGAAATTGAGAACATTTGTAATTCAGGCACCAAATTGAACCTTGATTATTATATCGATCATTCTATGGACGACGAATGGCAGGACGATATTTATGATTATTTCATGACCGCCGATTCGGATGATATTCATACGGCTATGCATGAACTGGGGGATGACTATTCAGATGATGAAGTAAGACTGATGCGAATCAAATTCATGTCCGAACACGCAAACTAATCTTACAACTCAAATTTAACCATTATTCGACTCTGTATTCGATAACTTCTCGAGGATCAATTTTGGATTCCCAAAACCGGTTAGGATAATCAGTGATCAGCCCATCTACACCCCATTCAAATAGTTCTTCCATGTCTGACATTTCGTTTACCGTCCAGGGGATTACATCAATGCCTTTCTCGTGAAGGTGTTTGATGCTTGTCTCATCAAGGAATTTATGATCGCAGCTGTAAATTTCGGGGACAAAACCTAGCGTCTTGAGATTCACTTCGATATCTTCATCATTTTCAATCAAAACGGCCAATCTAACTTCTGGGTAGGCAGAATGAAAATATTGTAGGACTCTAAAATCGAAAGACTGGATAGTAACCCTATTCCATTCGAGCAAGCCATCTACTGCTTTATAAACAAGATCGGAAAACTCTTCAGGATCAGGATGGTTAATCTTGTCGCCCTCAGGGCTACTCTTTATTTCAATATTATAATTAACTGGAAAACTCTTTTTTTGAATAGTAAATTGTTCGGAAGAATTTATGACGTCAAGTAATTTTGGCTTCCAAACGGCAACGTTTTCCTGGTTGGGGAAATCGGGATTCTTTTTAGAACCGCAATCGAATCTGGATATCTGATCATATGTCATTTGATAGATATTGTATTCTTTCGATTTCTCTTCCATTATACTGTTTCCCATACTATCAGTACAAAATAAATGCGAAAACCACGGTTCATGTGAGACGACTAATTCTTCATCTTTTGTAACTGCCAAATCCAATTCAAGAGTTGTTACACCAAGACTGAGTGCTTTCCAGAATCCAGGGATGGAGTTTTCTGGTGCTAAACCTCGTGCTCCACGATGTCCTTGTAAATCAAATTTTACTGTTGCGCTACCTTGTTGACGCTCGTTCCTTTTATAAGATTGATCGCATGAGTAAGGAGAAACTATACATAGGAGAACTATTAATGCCCTCATTTTTTTAGAGCATCAACAATTGTCAGTAAGAATATAACCGCAACTAAAAAGGACACCATTAAGAATAAATATGTCACATTTCCTCTAAAAAATGCATCATGGGAAAGTGCCCCTTGCATGCCTCCAATAATAGGTCCCACTACTGGTATCCAGGAATAACTCCAGTTTGAATCACGCTTCCCTTTAATTGGCAAAATGAAATGGGCAATTCTAGGTCCCAAATCTCTAGCTGGGTTGATTGCATATCCGGTTGTGCCTCCAAGAGAAACACCCACGGCGACAATCAAGGCACCCACAGCAATTGGATTTAATCCGGAGCTGAAACCATTGGCTCCAATCAGTTGGATAACAAATACTAAAGCAAACGTTCCAATTATCTCCGAAACCAGATTTGACAGTTTGTTGTCGATTGCAGGCGAAGTACTGAACACTCCTAATTTGGTGTCTTTGTCCTCAGTTTCACCCCAGTGTGGCAAATAATGAATCCAGACCAGAGTTGCACCCATGATGGCACCCATCATTTGAGCCACTACATATCCTGGCATTTTGTCTGCAGGGAAATCTCCTGATACCATTAACCCAATTGTTACAGCAGGGTTAATATGCGCTCCACTAATACTTCCAACAGCATAGATTGCCATGGTAACAGCGAGACCCCAACCGAGCGAAATGACTATCCAACCGGCATTTTGAGCATAAGATTTTGTGAGGCTTACTCCTGCGTTTACCCCACATCCAAAAAGTACCAACAGCATAGTGCCAAAAAGTTCTGCTAAATATTCCCCCATAGTTTTTTCCTAAAGATCGGAAATTCTTTGCTTTGTGAAAATTTTCAACCCCCAATACATGAAAATTCTCACTGCAGAGCAAATTCGATTGGCTGACCAATTCACTATTGAAAACGAACCGATTAGTTCAATAGACCTTATGGAAAGAGCTTCTGGAGCTTTTACGGACTGGTTTATTCGAAAATTCACCACCGCACAAAGTGTTATCGTAGTCTCAGGCACTGGTAATAATGGTGGAGATGGCCTGGCGATAGCCAGGATTATCAAGAACTCGGGATTTGACGTTACTGTAATGATCATTGGCAGTTGGGAAAAAGGTTCTCCAGACTTTAAAATAAATTTGAATAGACTTAAAGACTTAAATCGAGGCACGGAACTGCTTTCTCAAAAAGCTACGATATCCCAGGACGTTGTTATTGATGCCCTTTTCGGATCGGGACTGACCAGGCCAGTAACAGGGAATTTTGCTGACATAATCAACCGAATTAATGGCTCTGAATCAACCGTAGTCTCTGTTGATATACCAAGCGGACTGTTTTGTGATAAACCTGTTTTGAACGGTGCAATTGTAGAAGCGGACTACGTTGTTTCTTTTCAGGTCCCCAAACTGTCTTTTTTTCTTCCCCAACATGGTGGGTACGTGGGCAATTGGGAAGTGGTGGATATTGGGTTTAAACAAGAATATATCGACTCTGTTGAATCTTCAAATGAAACTGTGGACCCGAAATTTATATCATCTCTCTTTAAGGTGAGAGCAAAATTCTATCATAAAGGAAATGCTGGGAGGGCTTTGTTAGTAACAGGCAGAAGAGGAAAAATTGGAGCCTCCATATTGTGCGCAAAGGCTTGTCTCAGAAGCGGAATTGGATTATTAGAACTACACATTCCTGGCGATGGGAATATTATTTTGCAAACCACAGTTCCAGAAGCAATGGTTCATCTTGACAGCAACCCAAATTACATCACTCAAACTACAGAAACTGAAGCTTATGATGTCATTGGATTTGGTCCAGGGATTGGTCAGGATAAGGCAACAATAAAAGCTATTGGCGATTATATAGAAAAATGTAAAACTCCGGTAGTAATTGATGCCGATGCTTTGAATATTTTGAGCAGTAACCCGTTACTGATTCCAATAATCCCGGCAAATTCCATTTTGACTCCACATCCTGGAGAATTTAAAAGAATGGTGGGAGATTGGACCGACGACTATGATAGACTGGAAAAACAAAAAGAATTTTCATCTAAGCATAATGTAATTGTCGTTCTTAAGAACGCACATACCAGTACAACTTTACCAGATGGCCGTGTTTTTTTTAATACGACTGGAAATCCCGGAATGGCAACTGCAGGGAGTGGTGACGTCCTGACAGGAATAATTACCGGACTTTTGGGTCAGGGATATGAACCATGGAAGTCTGCAATTTTGGCTGTTTACTTACATGGTTTAGCGGGAGATATAAGTAAGGAGATCTTGGGTGTAGAGGAGTCGATTATCGCCTCCGATATTGTGGATAATCTGCCTAAAGCAATATCCCAAGCTAATGTGATTATAATTAATTGATTATCAGTAAAATGCAATAATCTGTTCTAATAATTCTAAGATTGAAATAAAAATAAACAGATTTCATCTTTAAAAATTTCAATAAAATCTAAGAACTTTCGTGTCATTTTCACGTTGTTTGTATACATTCAATATGGGTAAAAGTGGGATACGTGCATTCAATTTTGGCTATATTATTAATTCTGACATTCTCATTTAACTATAAATTAAGTGCTCAGAACCCTTTAACCCTGCAACAATCGGCCGAAACCCCTTTTGTAAATGAGCCAAAACTTCAAGCGGTAAACACTATAGAACTATTCCCCAATCCTGTCGAAGATTACCTTCAGATTAAAATTCTGAACTCCAGTCTTGAGCGTGTAAAGTTCGAAATGCACAGCATTATTGGAAACGTCGTTCAAATTGAAACAGAATATTTGGAAATGGATTCTTACCGCATTCCCGTGGAATCATTTGCTAGTGGCTACTACTTTTTGGTAGTGAAAGATGATGAAACCCGATTCAGCAAAGCATTTAAATTCCTTAAGAAGGATTAATTTCCAAACTAAATAATTAAGAAGGTGCTTAATTACCTTCAATTGGCTGTTTAAAATATGACCTGACGCTTATAATTGTCAAGACCTACAAAAACAGATTTGAAAAAGTCATTAATCCAGTAATAATTCTATTTTTGCTTTAGATGAGCCAAGTTCCTTTCCGACAGAGGTTTAAATATGGATTCGACAATTTTTTCTCAAAAGGGACTGTGGCATTAATTGCCTGGCTTGGAATCTTCACTCTAATCATTGTATTATTTTTTACCGCTGGATTTCTCATCATGGGAATCGACCCTAAGCATATTGAGGACTTTGGGGTTCGTGATGCGTTTTGGGTAAGCCTAACCCATACACTCGATCCAGGTGCCATGGTGGATACTGAGATGAGCTGGTCCGTGAGGTTGTATCAATTTCTTATTACAGTATGCGGAATTGTAGTCCTCAGTACGCTAATTGGTCTGGTTTCCAATGGTATCCTGGACAAGATTCAAGAGTTGCGAAAGGGTAGATCTTTCGTTATAGAGCATGATCACACGCTGATACTTGGTTGGTCATCAAAAATATTCACTATCGTCCGGGAACTGGTGATTGCTAATGAAAATGTAAGAAATCCCGTCATCGTTATCCTGGCTGATAAGGACAAAGTGGATATGGAGGATGAGTTGAGGGATAAAGTGGAAGGTACGGGAAACACAAAGGTTATTTGTAGAACGGGGGACCCTATCGATGTCAGTGATCTGTACATAGCAAATCCTTTTGAAGCTCGAGCCATAATAATTCTGGATAAGGATAACGAAAACTCAGACTCTCAAATCATCAAAACAATACTGGCTATAGTTACGAATCCCGGAAGAAGAACGGAGTCTTACCATATTACTGCTGAAATAGAAAATAGTCGTAACTACGAAGTTGCAAAAATGGTTGGGGGAGATGAAGTTGAGCTCATATTATCCGATGAGTTTATCTCCAGAATAATGGTCCAAACTAGCCGACAATCTGGGTTAAGTGTTGTTTATATTGAACTAATGGACTTTGAAGGAGATGAGATTTACTTCATGGAAGAACCGAAAACCGTTGGAAAGACGTTTAGAGAGATTCTGTTTATGTATGAAGAATCGGCCATTATTGGCCTGCAGTATGCTGACCATTCTGTGGTTTTAAATCCTCCAATGGATACTGTGATGCGACATGGAGACAAGGTAATTGGTGTAACAAAAGATGATGATACACTTATCGTTCGTGAGGATGATGTAAAAATCAACATCGATGAGCAATTGATTACCAGCAGTGAAAGACTTCCGTCAGCAGCTGAGAGAATATTAGTTTTAGGTTGGAATGTTCGTGCCAGAAACATCATTAAAGAACTTGACAATTATGTTGCTAGTGGTTCCATTGTTCATATTGTCTCACGATTTGATGTCCCAGAAGATGTCAAGGAGCGTTATTTGAGTAATTTTAAGAACATAACTATTAATTATGACCAAAACGATACTACAGATAGAATCTTACTAGAGAGTCTAGACGTTCCTAGCTATGATTACGTCATGCTTTTATGTTATCAAGAGCACTATCCTCTTCAAGAAGCTGATGCTCAGTCCCTAATTACCTTACTCCATCTAAGGAACATATCCGAGGCAACTGGCAAGCATGTTAATTTGGTGAGTGAAATGCTGGACATGAAGAATCGTCAACTTGCCGATATAACTAGCGCAAACGATTTCATTGTTAGTGATAAGCTACTGAGTTTGTTAATGAGTCAGGTGGCCGAAAATAAATACCTGATGAGAGTTTTTGAGGATCTATTTGATGCCGATGGTTCAGAAATATATATCAAGCCAGCTCGCGAATATGTCAAAATTGGAGAATCCGTTAATTTTTATACTGTTCTCGAATCAGCGGCACAAAAGAACGAAGTGGCTATTGGATATCGTGTATTAGCTGATGCCAAAAACTCGGACAAAGAATATGGAGTAGTAGTGAACCCAAAGAAATCAGAGTATTTTGAACTTGCTGATGAAGACATGATTGTAGTTCTTTCTGAGGATTAGTTTCTGATATTTTCCTTCCAGCCTCGGAAATCACCAAGCAATCATTCAGAATACTATAAAAAGTGATACATTTCCTTCATACATTTCTATTCCTTCATACATTTCTATGTTGATGAATTGTTCGACACTAACCCCAAATTTTTATGATCTCCACGAAAAACTTTGATAAAGAAATCAAGGCCTTTATGGTCGGCATCGAGACCAAGAATAGCAATGAATCTGAATTCATTCAGGCAGTTTATGAAGTAGCTCAGACGATTGTTCCTTACATGGAGAAGAATAAGAAATACAAGCAAGCAATAGTACTGGAAAGAATGGCGGAGCCAGAAAGAGTATTCGTCTTTCGGGTTCCGTGGATAGATGATCATAGCAAGTATCAAATAAATAGAGGTTTTAGAGTACAAATGAATTCGGCCATCGGTCCGTACAAGGGAGGACTTAGATTTCACCCTTCAGTAAACCTCAGTATACTGAAGTTTTTGGCCTTCGAACAGGTCTTTAAAAACAGTTTGACCACACTGCCAATGGGTGGTGGTAAAGGTGGATCTGATTTTGATCCTAAAGGGAAGAGCGATAATGAAGTGATGCGGTTTTGTCAAAGTTTTATGACCGAACTGTGTAAATATATTGGAGCTGATATTGACATACCTGCCGGTGATATTGGAGTTGGGGGTAGAGAAATCGGATATCTTTTTGGACAATACAAAAGAATAAAGAACGAATTCAGAGGGATATTGACTGGCAAGCACATCAATTTTGGTGGTAGCTTAATTCGACCAGAGGCCACCGGTTACGGATGCGTTTATTTTAGTCAGGAGATGCTTAATCTTACCGGAGACAGCCTTGAGGGTAAAAAGTGTGTTATCTCAGGAAGTGGCAATGTTGCTCAATATGCAGTAGAGAAAATCCTGGAACTAGGGGGAACGGTTCTAACGATATCAGATTCTTCTGGATTTATTTACGATAAAGATGGTCTTGATAAGAAGAAACTGGAATTCGTGAAAGACTTGAAAAATAACCGCAGAGGAAGAATTAATGAGTATACGAAAAAGTTTAAAAAAGCAGAATTTCACGATCATTTACGTCCTTGGAATGTCTCATGCGATCTCGTCTTCCCCTGTGCCACTCAAAATGAGTTGTACGAGTTAGATGCAAAACATCTGGTGAAAAACGGGTGTAAGGGCGTCTTTGAGGGTGCAAACATGCCTTGCTTACCCGAGGCAGTCGATCATTTTCATAAAAACCGAATATTATTTGCGCCTAGTAAAGCATCGAATGCCGGAGGCGTTACAACCTCAGGGCTGGAAATGTCTCAAAATTCATTGCGTATAGCATGGTCACGTGAGGAAGTTGATACTAAGCTGAAGGCAATCATGAAAGGTATCCACACCAGTTGCGAGAAGTATGGTAGAGTCGATAAAGATTATGTCGATTATGTAAAAGGTGCCAATATTGCCGGATTCGTGAAAGTAGCGGATGCTATGCTTGCACAAGGACACGTTTAAACCCTTAGACTCTTTATCTAATATTTCTAATCTTTGCAGATTACAGAATCTCAAATTGAGTATCCATGCGGCTATTAAGAATTATTGCTATTTTATTTTTCACTTCTTCATGCATTAGCCCTCAAAGCGATGAGTCCGAGTCACCCTTATTGGGGACATGGAAAGCCCAATGGGTGACGAATCCCGCATCTTTCCCTGGAGTTTCTGACGTCAAAAGTTTTTCTATGGATGGAGAGATAACATTCTATTCCGACTCGGCCGAAATAAATGCATACGGGTTTCCAGGCTGTATTTTCAGCAGCGATACATTGAGACATTCTCTAAAGTGGGTCATTAGTAGTGATACACTTAGTTTTCTCAATGAGGATGATGTCTACGGAATGTCATACAAAATCAAGGAAATAAAGGAGAGGGCTGTAGAATTACAGCTTATGGAAGACATCTTTTTAAGCCTTAAAAAATAACCTACACTTCTATATAGGCATTTTATATCCTTATGCTAAAAAGTTGAAGTCAATTCGAAGTATTTGACGTACACATGTTACGCTACAAAATCAAGACCCTGCAAGATGATAACAAGCCTCAACCTTAATTTGCACCGTTTCTGCAACAGGGTGAAATAGCAGTCTTGGTGTATCCTATTGAGAAGTCTTCAATGTCCACTATGAATTTTGAGATCAGGTGTATTTCCCCGGATTCATTGATTATCATTCGGCCCGAAGATTTGATAACATTGGTTACGCCATGCACTGTCAATTCACCCATAGCGGTAACTTGCTGAACACCACTATCCATAGGATCAAAGCCCAAAATTTTTCCAAAGAACTCTGCTTTGGGATAGCCGGCAGATTCCAGATATCGGTCATTAAAATGCTGTGCCATTAGACCTTGATCGAATTCAAAATCTTCAATCATTACATCAAACAGCACATATCTCGTGGATAGATCGAAATAACTTGTTGCCTCGTGATTTGAAGCCGCAATGTCTTGAAAGGGTGCCTCAGAGAAAAATGAAATGTCAGTGTTGATCGATTCATATACCTGTTGTTTCAGGTTATACGCTGACTGACACTTTTGGAAATTTGAATCGATTTGATAGCTGGGGAACGGCATTTGAGGTTGCCACAGGGGGCCATAGTTTTCAAATTGCATTAAGTAATTCGGTGGGTATTGCAAGTGACCAATATTTCCGAGGAGGTGACCTGGATTCTACTGATTTTTTTAAGGGTGACATTAGATTAGGCTTTAATATTTACCGCGTGTTGAATTACAGGAAATTAAAGGATGAATAATGAAATTTATATTTAGAATACCAGTTGCTTTCTTAGTTGTAGTATTTGGATTGAGTGGTTGTGAAAGAGCTAATGAGGACGACATAAGACCTATCCTAGAACCCACCTTGACAAGCATTCACAACAACATATTCGATTTGAATTGTGCAATTTCTGGCTGCCATACAGGTTCTAACCCACCTCAAGGAATGAACTTAAGTAGTGGGCAAGCATTCTCGAATATTGTGAATGCCGCAAGCATGCAAGTGCCAACGTTAAAAAGAATTAATCCCGGAAATCCTGAGCAGAGTTATCTATACCAAAAAATCCTTGGGGGTCCGGCTATCATGTTTAGCAGGATGCCATTGGGTCGAGACCCTTTAAGTGATGATCAAATTAGGATTATCATGGAATGGATCGGTGGTGGCGCATTGAATAATTAAAGTTTATCAGTCATCATCGAATTGGTTGTCATTTAATTCTATGGGTACATTTGCTGCCTGGACAATTAAGCATGAATGATGTAAACGAATTCCGGAAGTCAGCACATCAAATGGTGGATTGGATGGCTGACTATCTTGACCAGATTGAAAAATATCCGGTAAAGTCCCAGGTTGAACCTGGAGAAATTTTAGGCCAGTTGCCGGAATCGGCACCCAGTGAGGGCGAGGTCTTCGAGAAGATTTTCAAAGACTTTGAAGACATAATTATGCCCGGTATTACTCATTGGCAAAGTCCATCATTTCATGCCTATTTCCCTGGGAACTCAAGCTTCCCTTCTCTCTTGGGGGAGATGCTTACTTCCACTCTTGCCGCTCAATGTATGATTTGGGAAACATCTCCTTCTGCTGCCGAACTGGAAGAGTGTGTTCTAAATTGGTTAAAAGAGGCGATGGGTTTACCCCTGAACTTCAAAGGAGTCATTCAAGACACAGCATCAACTGCAACTCTCTCAGCAATTCTTACAGCCCGCGAACAAGCCAGTGATTATAAGATAAACAGCGCAGGTTTTGAGTCTAATAAATATCGAGTCTACTGCTCCGAAGAGACACATTCCTCAATAGAAAAAGCGGTTAAGATTGCCGGTTTGGGAAAGTCAAACCTGGTAAAAATCAAAGTGGATGAGCAACTAAGAATGGACCCGCATGACCTGCAGAGAGTTATACTGGAAGATAGAAATTCCGGTATGATCCCAGTATGTGTGGTTGCCACCATTGGCACTACTGGTACTTGTGCGGTTGACCCATTAGAAGCTATTGCCAAGATTACTTCTTCAAATAATATATGGCTGCATGTGGATGCTGCTTTTGCTGGAACGGCCCTTCTATTGGAGGAGTATTCATGGATGATACAAGGACTTGAACAGGCGGACAGTTTTGTTTTTAACCCTCACAAGTGGATGTTAACCAATTTTGATTGCACAGCTTATTATATCAAGGATGAAGATGCGCTGATTCGAACATTCGAAGTTTTACCCGAATATTTAAAAACCAAAACCCGGGGAGAAGTTAATGACTACCGTGATTGGGGAATACCACTTGGAAGAAGGTTTAGATCGCTAAAACTTTGGTTCGTAATAAGAAGTTTTGGATTGAAAGGTATTCGAGAAAAAATAGCAACCCATATTGCATTGGCTCAACAATTTGAATCGCGTATCAATCTTTCAACTGACTTTGAAGTTTTGATTCCCAGGTCACTGAACTTAGTGTGTTTCAGATATAATCCAGGAGACATTGACAATGAGAGTTTGAATGAATTAAATCATCAACTAATAGAACGACTTAATGCTTCTGGCAAGATTTACCTTACTCATACAAAGATTAGAGGAGATTATACGGTTAGAATGGTTATTGGCCAAACTAATGTGACGTCAGAACATATTGAAAATAGTTGGGCTATCATACAGGAGACGGCCCGCCAAATTGAGATTTAAATTAAAACATTCTGTCGCTGAATATTCCTCATTTATGGTCAAAATTAAGTAGAATGCCGTTACCGGGCTTAAAGCTATTCTTATGAATAACCAATTCTGCCGGTAGTGTCAAGGCACTATCACCATGTTTGTTTGGAAAATAAAGCTTGGCAATAAACCACATACTCAATCCTCCAGTCAACAATCTGGTACCTAAAAAAACCCATTGAATTAGGCACATAATAAATAAATATTTTGAGCGATAACATTGCTTAAAACACTTTATTAACTCATTGGAATTCAGCACATTAATAGTATTTTAAGGCTATAGTTAAATTTCAAGATATGGAAAAAAAACATGAAAGTCTAACACAATTCGAGTTTCAGGAAAAATTCCCCGATAACGACAGTTGTCAGGAATACCTAACCCAAATGAAATGGCCTGACGGGTTTACATGTGAAAGGTGTGGGCATAATCGGTATTGCAGTGGGAAGTTGCACCATACACGGCAATGCACTAAATGCAAGTACCAGGCTACTCCCACTAACAGCACCCTTTTTCACACAGTGAAGTTTTCCGCTTTTAAATGTAATCTGTATTTATTAAATGCCTACTTCAATCTTCAATAAATCAATTCCATTTAAATAATTCGGGACATAGTGGACTTGACACCAAGATACAAACTACTGACCAAAGACTTGGCTACATGACATGAAAAAACCCCGAATAATCGGGGTGCAAGCAAAGAGTGAAAATAATTTATAATCTCAGATAATTGAAATTCCGCTGTTACGCTCCTTTTATTTCCTATTGACAATTGTAGCACTTGCCTGGGCCGTTGGAAGCAGAACAACATCACTCAAAAGAACGTGGGGTGGTCTGGTTACAATGAACTGAATTACCTCCGCCACATCTCTCCCTGACAAAGGTTCAAAACCATCATAAACTTTAGCAGCTCTTTCCTCATCCCCTTTGAACCTAACCTTCGAAAATTCAGTCTCCACCAATCCCGGGTTGACTTCAGAAACTTTTATTCCATGAGCATTGAGATCTAATCGCATACCATGGTTGATGGCATCAACAGCAAACTTTGAGCCGCAGTATACATTTCCATTGGGGTAAACTTCTTTTCCGGCAATAGATCCGATGTTGACAATATGACCACTCTTTCTCTCGACCATTCCAGGCACAACTGCTTTACTAACATAAAGCAATCCTTTGACATTAATATCAATCATGGCATCCCAATCGTCTAAATCACCCTCTTCGAAGGAGGAGAGGCCATGCGCATTTCCAGCATTATTTATAAGAAGATCTATTGCCTGCCACACATCTGGCAGTGATTTTACAGCGGCAAACACTGCTTGGCGATCTCTGACATCGAATGACAAAGTCTGGACATCAGTTTCAACAGATAATTCTTCTTTTAATTTTTCAAGTCGATATTTTCTCCTCCCATGGATAATGAGATAATAGTGTTGAGCTAAGATTCTGGCGGTGGCTTCTCCAATGCCAGAAGTGGCCCCTGTGATGAAGGCAATCTTTTTCATTTAAAATTTAATTAGTATCCTCAACACCTACACCGGTGCTAACAGTCAAGTTCACAGCGGTTATACCTGAATCTTTCGCATTGCTAAGCATTTCAGCCGTGAGACTATCCCACGGTTTAGCAGTATTAAATGGTCCTGAACTAGCAAGGAAATCAACTATTATCAAATCATCGTACTTAGGCGAAATAATCTTATGTATAGCTTATAACTTATTTGTACATGCTGCTAAATAAAGTGCAGCCGTCAGACCGGTGAGATTTGTCAGAAACTTCCTTCTTGTAGAATTCGACTCCATTGGTGTTTATGATGGTCCTCCCTCAAAAGTGATAAAAAACCCTATATTATGGACTGCAAGTTTCCCTAATGGGGCATTGAATTGATTGGGATTTTTTTCTAGAAGATTCCTCAGACCTCGAGAATATCTCATCTCAATAGCAAACTTGAAGAATTGATAGAAAATATCTGTACCAACTCCTAGCTCAAGATTGACATTAAAGTTCTTTGCTTCCAGCCGTTCCTGTATGTCATTTTTATCTTTACTTCCGGAAGCTTCAATAACCGGACTTAATCCGGCTAATAAATACATCCTGCTATTTCTACGGCGAACTGATTTATATTTTAACAAAATTGGCCATTCAACCAGAGTCGCATCTTTTGTTTCCGTTAATGTTGTACCGTTGGAATATCGATACTTAAGGTCATTTTCATAAAACCCCACTGTCGGAGATACTCTTAGACTCAAAAATTGATAAATTGCAAAATTTACTACGAACCCTATTTTAAATCCTAGTGTCCCCGGAGTTATTACGGAATGCAATGAGTCAAAATCGGCACTTGCAAAGTCATCGTTATAATTTATTCGGTAGTTAGACGAGTGGCCACCAATTAGAAAACCATAATGAAGCCGTCGTTCATCATAAGCTGACAAGTTAACCTTGCCAAAATTGAGCCCTTCCTGCCCAAAGGAACGACTGCACAGTCCAGACATCATGATTAGCACCAGACCTATTTTATGCCAGTATAAACTGAGCTGATGCCTAAAGTTAGGGTTGTACATTCTGTTTGCGTAAATCCAGTTTCTTTCAGAATTTTTAAAAATTCTTCACCATATGGAAATTCATTTACAGAGGCAGGTAAGTAAGTATAAGCTGCCTGATCTTTACTTACCAATCGGCCTGTTATAGGCAAAATAGCCTTAAAATAAAAATGATAGAGCTGTTTAAAAGGGAACACCTCAGGTTTTGAAAACTCGAGAATTATTACTTTTCCATTTGGTTTCAATACTCTCCACATGTCTTTCAATCCCTTTCCCAAATTTTCAAAGTTTCTTACTCCAAATGCAACGATTACAGCGTCAAAGTTATTGTCAGGATAATTAAGTCCTTCCGAATCACCAAACTCCAAGGTGATGATATGGTCCAAACCTTTTTGCTTCAATTTCTTTCGTCCAACCTCCAACATGCCTTCAGATATATCAACACCAATTACTTTGTCAGGATTGAGTTTTAGGGATTCAATTGCAAAATCACCGGTACCAGTTGCAACATCAAGAATCAATTCAGGCTGATCTGATTTCAATATGTTAATGGCTTTCCTCCTCCATGAAATGTCTATACCCATGCTGAGAAAATGATTAAGAAAATCATACTTTCGACTTATACTGTCGAACATGTCAGCCACCTGTTCTTTTTTTCCGGATTGCTTTTCTTTGTAGGGTAATATTGTCATCTCTCTTCAGCTTGCAAGTATAAGCGATAAAAGACCAAAAGGATTGAACAAGCTATTATTTTGGACACAATAATGAGGGTAAAATCAGCTGAATTCGTCATTAGTAATACAACGTACAAGAAGTGCCCTCCCGAAAATCATCCGGAGTATGCATTTATCGGTCGATCTAACGTGGGTAAATCGTCCCTGATTAATATGTTGACTAATCGAAAAAGTCTGGCCAAGATTTCCACAAAGCCGGGGAAAACACAGCTTATCAATCATTTCCTTATTAATGAAAACTGGTTTTTGGTTGATCTGCCAGGATATGGTTGGGCCAAGGTAAGCAAAAGTGCTCAAGCTAAATGGGGACCGATGATTCAAGATTACATCCTTAAGAGGGATAACCTTTGCTGTCTGTTCATCCTCATAGACTCAAGGCATGAGCCACAAAAAATAGATATGGAGTTCATCTTTTGGGCTGGCCAAAAAGGCATACCCTTAGGATTGATATTTACCAAGTGCGACAAATTATCCAAGGGGAAAACGGCCGGAAATTTGATGACACTAAAAAAGGAATTGGCCAAATCATGGGAAGAGTTGCCACTTATAATTGAAAGTTCTTCAGTTTCTGGAACAGGAAAAGAAGAAATCCTTAACTTCATAGATTCTGTTAATAAAAGATTCAATAAATCTGGAAAGTGATCAGATATATTATTTTTGCCCACTGATTTAAAAATTGAGTATGGATTTCACTGAAATTGCAGCCATCGCAGGTAAGGGTGGACTTTACAAGGTTTTCAAACCGACAAGAACTGGTGTTATACTCGAGTCCATGAAAGACAAAAGTAAATTGGTCGCTGGCCCCGATTCGAAAGTTTCCATTCTGACGGAAATATCAATTTATACAACAAGTGAAGAAGGAACTGTTCTTCTCGAAGAGGTGATGAAAAAGATTCATAAGGAGTTCAATGGGGACACTGGACTGACCGGAACGGCTGGCCCTGATGAATTAAAGGCATTCCTCAAACATATTCTTCCTGATTATGATGAAGACCGAGTGTATGTCTCTGATATCAAAAAGATAGTCAATTGGTACAATTTTTTAGTGAATCAAATCCCCGCACTTTTCGAAGGAAAAAAGGAAAAGGTTGCCAAGGAAGAAAAAACTGAAAAGCCTGCTAAGAGTGACGACAAGTGAGGCTATTAAACAAAGTACCTTATTAATTTCTAAAGACTTTGGTTTAGAGCCATTCGACGACAGTTCACTATCCCAGGAAGATCTTCTCAAAACTATTCACTACGATTGTTCAGCATTTCCTTGGTAAGGATTTTGGTCAGTTACTAAACATCCTCTACCGTATTGATATTTCCGAGCAAGATGTGAAATATATTTTGTCAACTGCTGCACCAGATAAAATTTCAAGGCTTCTGGCAGTCCAAATACTTCAAAGAGAACTTAAAAAAAGCCGAAACAAGACTCAGATATAGTTCACCTGAATCTTTGTGAAATTTATCATTCACTTATATTTGCATCCACTTATCGAGAAAGACCGAGGGACAGGCCTTATGACGTCTTGGCAACCTTTCCACATGGATTTCGGTGCCAATTCCTACCTAAAAAACTCCTCATGGGAGATGGGAAGATAAGAGAGCAAACCTTTTTTTGCGATCTCTTCTCTTGATAAGTTTATCAGTCAACTGATAATCAGTTGACAGTATTTTATAGATAAAGAGATGTCTTTCAAGTTCGAAGCATTAAGAGTTTGGCAACGGGCTATTGAACTTGCAGGTGAGGTTCACAAGTTATCACTATCGTTTCCTAAAGAGGAATTGTTCATACTCACTTCCCAAATTAAGCGAGCGGCAGATTCAGTAGCCTTAAATATTGCTGAAGGAAGTACAGGACAAACTAACCCAGGATTTAAAAGATTCCCGGGCTATTCAATACGTTCAGGAATTGAGGTTATCTCATGCCTCTACATTGGTAAAATCAGAAATATAATTACTGAAACAGCTTTCGAAAAACTCTATTCTCAGCATGAAGGGTTAATCGTTGGGATTCAGTCTCTTAGAAAGAATCTAATCACTCAATCTGTTGACCAGTGAGCTGTATAACAGTGGACAATTAAAGTAATATGCAAGCATTAAAGTTGAGTGGCCTGGAGCCATTAATCATTACACCAGAATCAAACTTCATCAATATTGGTGAAAGGACAAACGTAACCGGATCCAAAAAATTTGCAAAACTAATTGCCGAGGATAAGTACGAAGAAGCTCTGTCAGTTGCTCTAGATCAGGTCCGAAACGGTGCCCAGATACTGGATGTAAATATGGACGAAGGTATGTTAGATGGTGTCAAAGCCATGACCACCTTTCTGAACCTGATAGCATCGGAACCTGAAATATGCCGCATTCCGATAATGATTGACTCCTCAAAGTGGGAAATAATTGAAGCAGGCCTCAAATGTGTGCAGGGAAAGGGAGTGGTTAATTCCATAAGTCTGAAAGAAGGCAAAGAAAAATTCGTGGAGCAAGCTAGGAAGATAAAATTCTATGGTGCGGCAGTGATTGTAATGGCTTTTGATGAGCAAGGGCAAGCCGACACCTATGACAGAAGAATTGATATCTGTAAAAGATCCTACGACATTCTGGTAGATGAAGTGAAGTTTCCGTCACAAGACATCATTTTTGACCCAAATATTTTCCCAGTTGCTACTGGTATAGAGGCTCATTATAATTATGCAGTTGATTTTTTCAAAGCGACAAGATGGATTAAAGAAAATCTTCCCGGAGCCAGAATAAGTGGCGGCGTTAGCAATGTCTCATTTTCATTTCGCGGAAATAATGGGGTTCGGGAAGCAATGCACTCAGCTTTTCTTTACCATGCCATTCAAGCTGGAATGGATATGGGCATAGTCAATGCGGGACTAATAGAAGTTTATGATGAGATAGCCCCCGAGCTTCTTGAAAAGGTTGAAGATGTGTTACTTAACCGCAAACCGGAAGCCACAGAAAACCTAGTCACCTTCGCCGAAGGTCTAAAAGGAGTTATAAGAAAAACGGTTGTAAATGAAGAATGGCGTAAGGGAAGTGTTGAGGACAGAATTGCACATGCCCTGGTAAAGGGTATAACAGACTTTATCATCGAGGATACAGAGGAAGCAAGACTAAAGTATGACCGTCCGATTCATGTAATTGAAGGTCCATTAATGGACGGAATGAATGTCGTTGGAGATCTTTTTGGTTCTGGTAAAATGTTCCTTCCTCAAGTTGTAAAGAGTGCTCGGGTCATGAAAAAATCGGTAGCTCATTTGGTTCCATTTATTGAGGAGGAAAAAGCGAGGACAGGAATTGTAAGTAAAGCGAATGCAACTGTTCTGATGGCTACGGTCAAAGGTGATGTTCATGACATTGGAAAAAACATTGTAGGTGTAGTATTAGGATGCAATAACTATGAAATTATTGACCTTGGAGTAATGGTCCCGGCAGAAAGAATCATTGAAGAGGCAAAGAAGCATAACGTCGATATTATAGGGTTGAGTGGACTGATCACACCATCATTAGACGAAATGATTCACATTGCAAAAGAGCTTGAACGTGAAGGCCTTGCAATTCCCGTTATGATCGGGGGTGCTACAACATCCAGAATTCACACAGCAGTAAAAATAGATCCTCACTATAGTGGCAGTGTAATCCATGTACTAGATGCCTCCAAAAGTGTTCCTATTGCTGGTGAGTTCTGTCAAAAAGAAAAACTTGACCTTTTCAGGTCTAAAACGAAAGAAGAATATTCTGCACTTCGAGAAGATCACGCCGCTCGACAATCGGAAAAAAATTACATCCCATTCACGGAAGCAGCTTCTAACAAGTTTCAGCTCGATTTGAATGGCTCTATTAAATCCGAACCAAAACAATTTGGGAATCAAACCTTTAATAACTATCCATTGAAAGAAATCAGAAGGTTTATTGACTGGACCCCTTTTTTCCAGACGTGGATGTTAAAAGGGAAGTACCCGGCTATTCTAGAAGACCGAGTGATTGGTGAAGAAGCTACAAAATTATATCACGATGCCAACGATTTACTTGATGAAATCATTGAGAACAGAAGCTTAATGGCCAATGGGGTAATTGGGGTATACCCTGCAGAATCACAGGATGGCAACGTTAAAGTATTTGCTCCAGGCTCCGGTCAGATACAAACGACTTTTCACTTCTTGCGGCAACAAGGCAAAAAAGGACCTGGCATTCCAAATCTGTCACTGGCAGATTTCATTGCGGATAAAAATGACTTTATCGGAGGGTTTGCGGTAACAGCCGGAATAGGAATAGAAGATATGACCAAAAAGTTCAAAGCAGATCACGACGATTACAATATCATATTAGTTAAGGCTTTGGCCGATAGGTTAGCTGAAGCCTTCGCTGAGTTGATGCATTTCAAAGTACGCACTGAATTGTGGGGTTATGCAAGTGGTGAAAAACTAACGGAAGAAGATTTGATAAAGGAAAAATATGCTGGCATTAGACCCGCACCAGGATATCCTGCCTGTCCAGATCACACTGAAAAACAATTACTATTTGATCTGCTCGAGGTGGAAAAGAATACGGGTATAAGGCTGACAGAATCATATGCCATGTATCCTGCTTCCTCAGTTAGCGGCTTCTATTTCGCGAATCCACAATCCAAATATTTCGGCTTGGGCAAAATTGGCAGGGATCAGGTAACTGTATACGCCAAAAGAAAAGGGATGACTTTAGAGCAGATTGAAAAATGGCTGGCTCCGAACCTCAACTATGATGTGTGAAACGGAAAACATTAACACATATCGACCAGAACACCGGTGACCATTGAAGAAAATGAAAGTAACTGAACATATAAAAAAGGCCAAAAAGACACAATTTTCGTTGGAGATTTTACCTCCACTGAAAGGGGCCAATATTGAAAGCATTTTTAAACACATTGATCCATTAATGGAGTTTAAACCTCCCTTTATAGACGTCACCTACCATCGCGAAGAATACGTCTATAAAAAAAGAGAAAATGGACTACTTGAGAAACGTACGATTAAGAAGAGGCCTGGCACTGTAGGAATTTGTGCGGCCATTAAACATAGATACCGGGTAGATCCGATCCCTCATATGATATGTGGTGGTTTCTCAAAGGAAGAAACCGAAAATGCCTTAATTGACCTGGATTTTCTAGGGATAGACAATGTATTAGTCATCCGTGGTGATTCAATCAAGACCGAACCAAGATTCATACCTGACCCGGATGGAAATGCTTATGCTTTGGATCTGCTTAAACAAGTACATGCCATGAACCATGGGGAATATTTGGATGATGAATTGAGTAATGTTTCACCTACGAATTTCTGCACCGGAGTTGCTGGGTATCCCGAAAAACACTTCGAGGCACCTAACATGAAAACTGACCTCAAATACCTCAAAATGAAGGTTGACGAGGGTGCCCGGTATATAGTCACACAAATGTTTTATGACAATCAAAAATATTTTTCGTTTGTGGAGAACTGCAGAGATATTGGAATAGACATCCCAATTATTCCAGGATTAAAACCAATTACTACGCTTAATCAAATTTCAGCCCTTGCAAGAATCTTCCACATTGATCTTCCAGAAGATTTGGTCAATGAAATTGATAAGTGTAAAGATAATGAAAGTGCAAAACAAGTGGGCGTTGAATGGGGAATCCAACAGTCGAAGGAATTAATGGAGTACGGGGTTCCAGTATTACATTTCTACTCAATGGGTAAATCAGAATCTGTTTACAAAATAGCTAAAGAGTTATTCTGACGATTCCGTTGTTGGATTTAAAAGCGGGGTTCTGACCATAGATAGAAATACAATACCCAAAACAAAGAATATCGCCAGGGCAATGGTACTGTTGCGCATGTTTCCCGTAAGGTGCTCAATCAGGCCATAAGCGAATGTACCGCAGACGATTCCCACATTATAGGTCACATCGTAGAAGCTAAAATAAGAGGCCGTATCAATGGTATCCTTTGGTATCAACTTGGAATAAGTAGCTCGGGACAAAGCTTGAATACCACCCATTATGAGCCCTACGACTGCTGCCAGTCCATAAAATTCGATTTCGACCGTAATGGTATAGGCAAAATAACAGACAAAGATCCAAATGAATAACATAATCATTAAAGAGAATTTGTTACCCTTCCATTGGGATAATTTCGCAAACCCATATGAGCCTGGTATGGCTATCAGTTGAATGAGTAAAACAGTAATAATCAGCTTATATGAAGCCAATTGCAAGATCCTGGTACCATAAAGTGGAGCCAGATACATTACCGTCTGAACCCCCATAGTGTAAAAGAAAAATGAGGTCAAATACTTCTTAAGGATTGGTGATTCATTAAGGCTGATCCACACTTTTCTGATCTCCAGGTAGCCTTTTGTTATGACAGATTTATCCAATTTATTTCTTTCCTGATCTGGAAGTATTCTAAACGGGATCTGGGCAAAACCGATCCACCACACGCCAACCATTAGAAAAGAGATGCGAGCAGCGGAAGCACCAGGGGGCAATCCAAATAATTCTGGCATTTGGATCATTGTGAGGTTAATAATCAAGAGAATAATGCTACCAATATAGCCGAAGGAATAACCTTTGGCACTTACCACGTCATAGCGGTCTTTGGTGACAATTTCTGGGAGGAACGCATCATAAAAGACCAATGAGCCTGAATATCCAATACTTGCCAAAACTGCACAAATAATGCCGTACTCTAAATTGGCCCCTTCGAAGAAATAAAGTAAAATACAAGAGAGAGATCCCAGGGATGCGAAGAACTTCAGGAATGATTTCTTCCTGCCCCCATAGTCAGAAATACCGGTCAATAATGGAAGGATTGCCGCAACTACCAGGAAAGAAAAAGAAAGAGAGTAGCTGTAGAGTACGGTGTTCGGTAATTCGAAACCAAAAAATTTGACTTGATCCGACCCAAATGCTTCCTTGGTTACTGCCTCGTAGTAAATAGGAAATATTGCAGTGGTGATGGTTAATGAATAGACTGAGTTGGCCCAGTCATACATACACCATGCGTTAATTACCTTTTTCTGATTCATAGAGAATGAGTAACAAAAAAGTCTTTCCTCAATTAAGAAGAAAGACTTTATCTATACAAATTTATTACTACTTAAATGTCTTCAACTAATTTTCTGGAACTATACAGGAGCTTTCTAGCGTTTGCTTCCTTTAATTCCTGTTGAACATCAGTTACTATTCCCATTTTAGTGTCGATATCAACTCTCAACGACATAGTAATCTGGTCCCTTAAAACTTCATCCAATTTGTCCTTTTCTGTGGTTACAAATCGGACAATATCCTTTGGTTCTACAAAGACGTCATTCACCTGAATCTTAGGTTCCGTTCCAAACAATGCGGTTTTTTTAGGTTCGCCGATATAGATATAGCTCACCAACGACTTTCGTTCAATCTTCTGTAATTGCACCGCTTTTGGCAATTCCTGCTTTACCATTAAGGTTACCTCTCTCAATACGGTGGTCACCATAAAGAAAAAAAGCAACATGAAAATAATATCAGGTAATGCAGCAGTTGGAATCTCCTGAGATGTATTCGACTTTTTTCCAAACTTTGACATATTATCCTCCTATTTTATTTGGTTCAGCAATAGATATAGCTCGGGGAATTCCCTTTCTGGCCTTAGTGTATAATTCTTTTTGAACCGGATCCTTAGTGTCAAGGTTTCTCCATTCATCTACAGTGATACCTGCCCTCTCAGCGTAAAGTTCATTGTATGCACCATTAAGTTGGTCAAGGACCAAGATATAAAGATCATAACTAGTTCCACGGTCAGCTTTGAATGATACAACCGCATCACCCGGACCGTCAGAAGAATCTGGTCTTTTTCCAACAGTATTGACAGTTGCCTTCATAGTGGAAGGAAGGCTATTATAAATCAAAACATCATCAGCATCTGGATTTCCAAAGTTCAAAACAAAATCTTTGACCATGTCCTTAATTTCTGTTACATCTTCAAGAGGCTCATCTTCAACTAACAATCTGTCCTGAGAATTAGCTAATATCTTGAAGATATTCCTTTGATTCATGGTAATATCAGGTGGCGGCTCATTTGGATCAGGCTTAGGTGGTAACAGCATGGCAATACCTTTATCATTGGCGATTGTTGTTGTTACCAAAAAGAAGATCAATAGCAGGAAAGCTATGTCAGCCATAGATCCGGAATTGACTTCTGCTACTGGTCTGTTCTTTTTATTTGCCATTATTTAAAAACTTTAGATATTTCGGTCCAAACTATTCCAACAATGGCTATGAAAGCCAGTAGGTACATCATTGTAAGTATACCACCTACAAACTTAGACAACCCGGCGTCTATTCCGAATTCAGTGTAGGAGCGTAAAACTTCATTTCCGGACACGGCCCATGAAATTGCAAACACCAATAGCAGCCCTCCAAGGCCAACGCCGGATTTCACCAAAGAACCTGGGTCATCCAAAGCAGTAATTGTAGGTAAAATTATAGCCGCCGCAGCGCAAAGAATTATCAAACCATAGGCTACCCATAACATAAGATCAATAAACATATCTCAGAATTTTAAGGTTCAACTAATTATTTGTTCAAATTGTGCTTCACCAAAATATCAACAAATGTTATGGAAGCATCTTCCATTGAATTGACCAATGAGTCAATCTTTGAAATCAGATAGTTATAAAATAATTGCAAAATTACTGCAACGATCAAACCACCAACTGTTGTTAAAAGGGCAATCTTAATACCACCAGCAACAAGTGAAGGCGATACATCACCCGCTTCAGCGATGGCATCAAATGCATCAATCATACCAATTACAGTTCCCATGAAACCAAGCATTGGTGCCAGGCTGATAAAGAGTGAAATCCACACCATTCCTCTTTCCAGTTTACCCATCTCAACAGAACCGTAAGAAATAATTGACTTCTCAACCATCTCCATACCTTCAGACATTCTCATTAATCCCTGAGTAAATATAGAAGCGACAGGTCCTTTGGTGCCTTTAGTAACTTTCTTAGCGGCTTCAACACCTCCCTTAGCAAGGGCATCCTCAACTCCTTTTAATAATTTCTTGGTGTTGGTTGTAGCCAGATTAAGTGTAATAATCCTTTCTATGGCAATAGCTAATCCAAGGATCAAACACAATAACACGATACCCATGAACTTCCACCCACCTGCAATGAACTGCTCTTTCACCACCTGGTGAAAAGACTGCTCGGGACCTGCAGCGATATCATCTTGCTGAAGAGCAGGTGCAGGAACGGATATCTCGGTTGCCACATCGGCATTATCCGCGTCCTGGGCATTGACGGCTGCGTAGCTAAATGCTAAGAAACCAGTTAAAAACATCAAAGTAGTAAGCTTTTTCATAATTCGACTTTTAAGTAATTTTCAATTAGTTTGTTGGCTTTGTCAAGTAAACAATTTTAAATCTTTATTCCAAATGCCAATCTTTAAAGGTAATAGTTTTCTCATCTAAGCGGAGAGACCGGGATTCGAACCCGGGGTACCCTTGTGGGGCACACTCGCTTTCCAAGCGAGCACCTTCAACCACTCGGCCACCTCTCCAGGGTAAAAACCCATTTTTCTTCAAGTGAACAAATAAATTAATAAAATATACTTTATCCAAATTTAGATTGAGTCATATTGACATTTCACCGCAAATAGGAATCACTAATTTCTGTTTTACGGAGCTCGGCTCTTTTTCCTGGCCTATCAGGAACATCAGTTTTGTGATTGCCGCCTCTGTGGTAATATCGCTCCCACTTAACACGCCCACCTCCTCTAATTTCCTACTTGTTTCATATCGCCCCTGTATTACTCTTCCTCCGTCACACTGAGAAACATTGAAAAGAACAATCCCTCTATCGTTAGCTTCCTTGAGACAGCTTATAAACCAGAGGTAGTTGGGGCTATTACCGGATCCATAGGTTTCAAGTACTACACCTTTCAACCCCTCCGTCCTAAAAATATTTTCTAAAATACCTTGTTGAATATTTGGGAAAAGTCTCAAAACGGTGACGTTGGTATCCAATTCATATTGAAAATTCAGGTCTTTGTCTGAATGGGGTAAGATGGAGTTCTTATTATACTCGATAAATACTCCTGATATAGCTAAAGGTGGATGATTTGCAGATTCGAAAGCACCAAATTGACTACTTCTAATTTTCCTTGAACGGTTACCTCTTAGCAATTGATGATTAAAGTATATACAAACTTCACCAACAATAGCCGCACCATTTTCCTTTGAAGAAGCAATCTCGAGTGCAGTTAGAAAATTATCCCTTGCATCGGATCTTGTACTGCCTATAGGAATCTGAGCACCCGTAAATATCACTGGTTTATTTAATCCATTCAGCATAAAGCTTAGAGCTGATGCTGTATAGGCCATGGTGTCAGTACCATGTAAAACTACGAAGCCATCATACTTACCATAATTCTCACAGATGATATGTCCTATTGTTCTCCAATGATGAGAATGAATGTTTGATGAATCTATTGGCTGAGTAAATGTTATGACCGTAAATGAGACATCCAAGGTTTTTAGCTCCGGAATTTTCTCAACAACATGATTAAAATCAAATGGTGATAAAGCACCATCGTCAGTGTAAGCCATACCAAAAGTTCCTCCAGTATATATCATAAGGATAGATGCTTTTGGGTGGTCCGATTTCGAGGTATTTAAATCAACTATTTTATAATTAATCACTCACTGAAATTTTATAATTGAATACATAGTCCGCATTAAATGTCGTCTGAGTTGCTACCCCTTCAATGGGCATATTTTTTAATTCAGCTATTCTTTCAGCAATGATGGGTATGTAGGATGGCTGGTTCCTTTTACCACGATGAGGCACTGGTGATAAGTATGGGCTATCAGTTTCAAGAACCAGTTTTTCAATATCAATGTCTGGAATCACATTATCAAGCCCGCCATTTTTAAAGGTGCTTACCCCGCCAATTCCCAATAAAAATCCGAATTCTATAATTTTTTCTGCCTGACTTGATGAACCAGTAAAACAATGAAAAATTCCTCTCATTTTCTCTGAATTAATATCTCCCACAAGTTCGATTGTCTCATCAATAGTCTCCCGGCAATGGATAACAATTGGAACATCTTTATCGACCGCCCATTTACTTTGAATGCGAAACGCTTCTTTCTGTTCATCCCAGAAGGTCTTATCCCAATATAAATCAGTACCTATCTCTCCTAACGCTACAAACTGTCTCTTATGCAACCACTCCTCTACTATGTAAAGTTCTTTTTCGAAATCTTTTTTTACAGAACATGGATGCAAACCCATCATGGGGATACAGACATCAGGGTATCGATCCTCCAGTTCCAGCATGCCGTCAATGGTTGTATGGTCTATGTTGGGCATATAAATTCGCTCTACGCCGCAATCGATGCTACGCTCTATAACGTCCTTAATGTCCGAGGAAAATTTACCCGAATAAATATGGGCATGCGTGTCAACAAATGTCATTCTTGGGTGGATTAATCAGCAAATTTGCTAATTCAAATCAAAGATGGAAACATGATATAGAATTAGTTTCGAAGTATTAGGTCAGTTTCAAATCTTTTGGATTTAGGGCTTTTGATTTTAATTCATTGGCATAAAGAGTTTTCAAATATTTAGGTAGTACTTGCTTCAATGTATTAAAGGATTCCAAGTTGTCTTGAAATACAACAATGGACCAGGTCGGATGTTAGACAAAGCAGTATTAAGACATTGTTCAGCGGGTAATGTCTGGTCAAAATCACCAATCAGGTTGTCCCGCATTATTATCTTGTAATTTGACCGGAGGTGCTGCGATTGCCGAAAAGTCATTTTCCCGTAAGGAGGTCTAAATAGCTTAAATGATTAAGAGGATTGATGCTCAACCAGATCGTTATTGCAGTCATCGACATTTTTATGTATTCATTAAAATTTGATCTCCTGCCATTCAAATGATTGCAGGTGTGATTTCCCAGGTTATGACCTGAACGAATAATAGCGTTAATTGTATTCGGGAACTGTCTCACTTATCCCCATGCAACAGAAAGTTGCTTTCGCCTCGTATTTGTCAAGTTCTTCCAGTACAAAGGGAGTGATCTCTGGGTGCGGTCCGTCATCAAAAGTGAGGTAAATACCATTGGTTGATTGAATATTCCAAACCCACTGTGGATGGATTCACTTGACTATAGTGGGAAGGTTATGAGTGTAAGTTCTCAATCTCAATAATTATTCACTTTACATGAAAGCACTGTAATGTCGTCTGTATATGGGGTATCCTTTCTAAAATCATCCAGTGCAGTTGTCAAAATTTCATGAATTTCAGATAATTCCTTTCCGGAATTTTTGGTGGTCAATTCTTCCAGCCTCTCTTGTCCAAATTCTTCTCTCTCTGTATTAAATGTTTCAGTGACGCCGTCAGTATATGCAAACAGGAAGAATTTTCCGATGCCCTCAATCTTGCCTTCATCGACGAATGGCAAAGGGTCAAATGCACCCAATATGGTGGTTCCTTCTTCAAGGAATTCAAATCCATTTTCACTGATTAGCATTGGAGGGTTATGACCGGAGTTGATATAGTTCAGCTCTTTAATTTCAAAATCGTAGATGGCGGTGAAAAAAGTAATGAACATCTCACGATTTCCACTTCTAATAACGTTGAAGTTGAGCTCATTCACGATTTCCACCAAATTGTCAGTCTGTCTTACCAGCGTTCTAAGACACGCTTGAAAATTTGACATCCACATGGCTGCCGGTACGCCTTTTCCTGAAACGTCAGCAATACAAATGAGAAATTTGTTAGGACTGATCTCTATATAATCGTAGTAGTCCCCACTTACTTCATGGTGTGGTTGGTAAAAAGCCTCGATGTAAACTCTGTCAGTCTTGGGAAGCTCTTTAGGAAAAAGAAGTTGTTGAACCTGTTTGGCAATTTCAAGCTCCTTTCTATAAGCTATCTGTTGCAATTCACTTCTGGCCAGTTTCTTATTTTCAATGGCCACAATAATTATATTGGTAATTGCTTTGAGGAAAGTGGTGTTAGTCTCAACAGATTCCTCCAAGTCACTGATTGCTCCAATGAATACGACTGCCAAAAGTTGATTCTTATGAAGTACAGGGAAGACCATGTCAAATTCACCAAATGAGTCATCCGAAAATCCCAGTAATTGACTTTCCCTCAATTGATGATAGTCTTCCGGTAATTCTACTTTACTCAAATCATTCTTTACTCCAAAAAACACTTTACACTCCCATTGGTCTCCATTCACGAACAGGGCAAGCTTCTTGATTTTGAGGTTAGCCAATAGAGAAAATCTATAAATCCGGTAAAGTGCCTCTTCGGGCAGATTATCATTGATCGCCTGCGTAACCTCTAAGAGCGCATTGAGCTCCAATTCCTTTAAATCTGATTTGGCAAAAACTGACTCCAAAATCTTCGGTTTATTAAAATACTAAATGAGCTGGCTAATCGCTGGTGCTATGTGCTAATAACCCATTTTTCGATGCGAGATAAAGGTACTGCATATATTTTGTCCGAAGATCTATCTCATCTACAGGAATTTCATCAGACACTGACCTGTAGCACCGTATCCAACCCGTGGTTAGCATTTTTCCTAATACTACCCTCAATGCCGAATCTTCCGGGTCAGTTGCTTTTAACAGTATGTCATACGATTGAATGAAGTACAATTTATCAAGAACATCGAATTCCAAATCACTCATGATGCGTTCGCCCTCTCCATTTAAAGGTTCCGAAATTGGTGAATAATCCTGATAGAACAACATAAAAAGGATGAATTAACTCAAATCATTACTGTCCGGTAAAAGGGGCTTAATTAAGAGAGTATAAAGCAACAGGAAACCCTTATTTGGTCAAATTCTGGATTTGATTCCCTCTCATATCATTTGTGAATCTGTTCGACAACATCAATCGGACCAATACATTAAAAGCTACACCACCAGAGACAATTAACAGCGATGTTATTCGGACAGCTCAATAATTGTCAAAGGCTACGCAATATAGTAGCAAGTTATAATGTTCCTGATTTTTAACTTGGATGGCGTTCGGTTTAATAGATCAACACTAACAGCTTCCTTTGTACGGCCACATAGCCTTTCATTTTGATGCCTGTTCGTTCAAAAACACGTTGCTGAAGGTTTTTTTAATGTCATTACATTTGAACTTACTGCCTTCAGGGAGGGCATGTGTAATATCCTTCTGATGTGGGCATTGCCTTTCCTGGAAATTCTGCTCTTACCTGTTTTTTGCCCCGACTGGTTCTCCACTACATCGTAGCCCGCATAGCAGACTAACTGACGTTGATTTTTGAACAAATCGAAGCCGTTGGTCTCTGCTACCACTACCGCCAGGGGCCCAACTCTTGTTCACACCCTGTCATGGCAAGACCTTTGGCATCGATCCTGCCGGTTTTACTGTGCAATCCCAGACTTTGAAGATACCTCTTTGATTGTAGGGGCAGGACGATGTGAACCGTTTTTTCTTTGGTGGAAAGGAAGTGGACCAGTTGTTCGTGACAGACTCCTGTAGCCTTCATTACATAACTTTCCTCGACATTGCCAAGCTTTATTCGCACCTCAACCCATTCGGTGAATTGTTCAAACCCTTCCTTCGTATTAGAAAAGGCTTTGGCCGCTTTAATTTTTTTCTTCATATCCTGATCCCGAAACATCAGACAAACTTTGAAGGTCCTTTTGTCTACATCAATTCCAATACAATATTTTTCCATAATTTTGATTAAAATAAAATTTAACTATGACCCAAACCTCACTGATGGCTTTTCTCATTGTTTGATTTGTGATGACGCACTGAACGTATCAATAGGTACTGTTCTGCCTTTGGCAAGTGAAAAACAGGCAGGGGTATTCCTGTAAAGCAGCATCACAAAAAGTGTACTTAGTTTTGCTAAACTCTCCTGCCTGTGTAGGTCATGATAAAAATTGTACTTTATTGATACTTACCAAAGATATGAGCCTTGAAAAACCTGCCGCATGCTTCAATCCTGCAAATGCACCCTTCGAAAAATTGAAAGGGACCGCACTACTTTTATGGTTGTCTTTGGTTTAAGATCTGAGTTATACAAGTAGTTAATATCATATCTGAGCATGGCAATCAATATTTTACTCTCACTAATTGCACAGATTTCAATTAAGATTAAATGACGTAAGTCAGTGTTTGTTATGATTTCTAAGAACTCTTATTTTTCCACAAATCTGAATTTATCAGGAGCCTATTATTAACAACACATCACTTAGAAATTATGAGAAAGAATTTAACGCTGATTATGACACTCCCAATTCTTCTATTTTTAGAAAGCGAGGCGCAAAATCCAAACAGATTCAAAGAAGAGTTAACACCTTATTTCAATGAAACTCCCGGTCAAATAATTAGCTTAAGCCACCAGATACTTTTCACAGGGAGTTCAAGCATTAGAATGTGGGAAAATGCGGGGGGCTATTTCCTGCAGTATAAAATTCCAAATCGGGGTTTCGGTGGTTCTGAGATGAGTGATTTATTGTTTTATTCAGAAGTGCTGGTCACCAAATACAAACCGACAAAAGTCTTTATTTACGAAGGTGATAATGACATTGCACATGGAGATAAACCTCAAAAAATTCTCAGTGAAGCAAAAAGGCTGATAGCGAAAATTCGGATTAAACTACCAGGCGTACCCATTGTATTTATTTCCGCTAAACCGAGTATATCAAGATGGCATCTAACAACGATGTACAATAAATTCAACAGTGGTCTTGAAAAATATTGCAATGAGAATGGACTCTTGTCTTATGTTGACACATGGAATATTATGCTGAATGAAGATGTTAGTTTTAAAAAAAATCTCTTCATAGATGATGGCCTGCACCTGAATAGCAAAGGATATGGTCTGTGGGCCAAAGTTATCGCTTCCTGTCTATACTTAGTATGAATACATCTGAAGAACCTTATCCCCGGCTCTTTTTACAACTATCAATAGCTTATATAATTCTTGGTTCAATTTTAATCATTTCTCAGGAAAGGGGTTTTACCGTATTAGTGCTAAATCAATTGCATAGCAGTCCCCTAGATTACGTCTTTAAATATTATACATTTTTTGGCAGTGGGTGGTTATTACTAATCACCACTATCGTATTATTCCTTTTGAGTTATAAGTTGTCGATCATGATGATAATAATTTCGGCGGCACAAGGGCTGGTTTCACTCCTTTTCAAAGTCATATTATTTCCTAATGTAAAGAGACCAATTGCTTATTTCGAAAACATCAACCTGACTCTGGTCGAAGGAGTACAAGAACTTCAGTTCAGGAGTTTTCCGTCGGGGCACACAATGACCGTATTTGGGGTAGCAACTTTTTGTGCCATGCTTTCTACCAAATGGTGGCATCATGTGTTCCTATTCATATTGGCCATTCTAATAGCCATTTCTCGAATATATCTTTCTCTGCATTTTCTGATAGATACCATTGCAGGGTCAATCCTTGGGATTGCTATTACAATAATTACTTTTCGAATGATCAGCAATGTAGAATATTTTAACAAACCAAACCTTGACAGAGGATTTCTAAAATAGATTTTTATTTTTCTATCAAGATTGCCGAACTGGTCTTTTCGAATAGGTCAGGAGCTACGATTAAGGTATCAAGATCAAATCGCTTCAAATCCGAGAGCACACTGGACCTGGTGAGTACCACCACCCCTTCATGTTGATTGAGATACTCCTCCAAATTATTTCTATCAACGAAGACTTCTATTTCTTTTTTTAGGTAAAAGCTATAGGATGGATTGAAAATATGGTAGGCAGCCAAATATTGCGCAGTCCTTATGGAACCCATTGAAAGCTGTACCGGGTTTTGCCGGTCAATTCGAGGAACCAACGAGTAAAACAATAACACAATTGTTGATACGGATGACATCGCTATAGATAATATGCCAACAAATAATCTCTCTTTCCAAATAAAAAACATCCCTGGAAAAGTCCCCAGTGGCAAACCAATGATAAGCAACCAGTCTTTGGGCAAAATGATCTCTGAGTTAATTTGGGCCGGAACCGTCAAAGCGGAACCAGTTATTAAAAGCAGAGCTAATAGCCAGGGAATCAGGATCTTAAGGTCAGGTTTGGATTCTGAAAAATATCTACCGATTATAATAGCGGCAAAAGGTAGAGCCGGTGAGACATAATTAGGGAGTTTAGTAGAAGACAAGGAGAAAAAGAGGGTTATTACAGATACTATGACCAGACAATAAACAGAAAGTTGATCGTTTGAATTTTTAAGAACCCAAATGATTGCTGGTACTAGAAAAACACCCAAAGGCATAAGCATCAGTAAAAAAAACAGGGGAGTAAGCAATACACTACCTCCATGGCCTTCCTCCGTAGAAAGATACCTGGCAAAATTGTGCTCAATAAAAAATTCTTTGACCCATTCACCCTCTGTTTCTAAACCGACTAGCACAAACCACGGAAGGGATATTGCTAATATTATCACTGTCGCCACCCACGGATAGGTTTTTCGCCAATTAGTTCTTTCGAACTTAAGGACGTATAACAATATCACCAGGAACGGGATTAGCAGTCCAACTGGACCTTTGCTTAGAATTGCCAAACCAATTGATAAATAGGCCAAAATCAACCAGTGATGATTAGAGCTGTGAAAACCATGATAAAAACCCAATAAGCCTGCTGTTGTAAAGAACACCAAATATGGATCTGGCACTGCCATACGGAACTGCAGAATAAATCCAACTGATGAAAGCAGGACCAACGTAGTGTAGATAGCTGCATTGCCAGATATATGAATTTTTGCAAATCGATAGGTGATAAATAAGGTCAATACTCCAAAAATAACCGAGAAAATTCTCGCTGAGAATTCGCTTACTCCAAACATTAAATAAGCCAATGACATAAAATAATAGTGTAAGGGAGGCTTATCAGTTCGTAGTTGGTAGTTGAAGGTTGGTGTAACCCAATTGCCGGTTTCGTACATCTCTCTTGCACATTCAGCATTTTTTACTTCGTCCAACAAGTACAATGAATACCCTCCAATATTAGCCGATAATATGACAGCAGATGCTAAAAACAACAAGCCAACAAGTATTTGATTCTTCACCCGGGCTAATTTACTGAGTCTCTTTGTATACCAGCCAACCCACTCATGTGATTGCCAAATAAAAGCCCTTTAAATTCGTTGCATGCGTCAATTGCCATGGTGGGTTCATCCTTCACTCTTTATTCATCCTTCACTCTTTATTGCAGGCGTATTATATGGAGGTAATTACAGCATAGCTAAGGCTATGGTGGCACAGTATCTGGAACCTTTTAGCCTTAATTTACTTAGAGTTTTGGCAGCAGTACTAATTTTTCGGGTTGTTAGATGATTTAATAATGAAGAAGTCCACAGAAAAGATGTACCTGGATTGATTTTATGTGCTGTGTTTGGGACTTCGCTTAACATTTCACTATTCTTTTCAAAGGGTTGTCTTTTACCACCCCTTTCAACGCTTCTCTTATCATTACAACCACTCCTGTTCTGGTTCTTATTGCATCGAGAATCATCCTCAGGGAATCCATAAACTTTATTAAAATTGCTGGAATAATTGCTGGTTTATCTCATCAATACCAATGAAATATCTTGTAACAGCGAGAATTTTCTCGGTGATATCATAATACTTTTTGACATTATATTTTACTCACTCTACTGAGTGTTGGTAAAGCCTTTGATGATGAAGTACCAACCTATAACTGTTCTGAAATGGATTTTTGGTCTTGGTTGGGTCATCGTATTTCCGACAGGAATAGACCAATTGTGGTCCATTCAATTGAGCCAGGTCGATTTACCCGGTTACTTGTTGCTACTGTATGTGGCTACAGCAACAACTGTCTTTGCTTATTACCTCAATGTTAAAGCAATAAAGCATGTTAGTTCTACCATTGTGGGATACTATGCTTATTTACACCCCCTATTTGCGGGTTTTATAGAGATTTTAGCGTCGGTGAGTTTAAGTATGTTGCAGGTTTTGGTGGAATATTCGCAGCAGTTCAAGGGGAACGGCTAAATATTCGAGTGGATATGGGATTCGCTAAAGGAGGTCAGAGGGCTATCTACATAGGCTTCAGAGAAGTCTTTTAACGGCATAAAAAATAATCGTAAAGGCTCAACTTCATAGAGCTCGTGAACTTATGTATGAGCTTGTGAAAGACAAAAAGCCGCACATCTAGTCTTGGATGTAACTGTTATTTACAAGTACTTTCCAGCACTTTCTGAGCAACAGAAAAGTCAATTTGAACAACTCCCTTCGCTCTATTCGGATTGGAATACGAAAATCAATGTTGTAAGTCGCAAGGACATTGATCAGCTGTATGTCCGGCATGTTTTGCACGGTTTGGCTATCGCAAAATTTACTGAGTTCGCAGAGGAAACTATGATTTTAGACATCGGAACTGGTGGCGGGTTTCCAGGAATACCATTGGCCATTTTGTTTCCTAAAGTTCAATTTCATTTGGTCGATTCGATTGGAAAAAAAATCAAAGTTGTGGAGGAAGTGTCAAGTGCAATTGGTTTGAAAAACCTAACATTTGAGCACCAGAGAGCTGAGAAGGTTAAAGGACAATTCGATTTCGTGATTTCCAGAGCAGTGGCAAGAACTAAGCTACTTTTCCAGTGGACACACCAAAAAATTAAGACCAAAGACTCAAATCAAATCGAGAACGGTTTTATTCTACTTAAGGGTGGAGATTTGACAGAAGAAATGAAGGAATTCGGAAGACCTTACCAGGAGCTAGACATCTCGGACTTCTTTGCTGAGGACTTCTTCAAGACAAAGAAAATTATCTATATCCCAAAATAGAAAAACCCTCTACCGAGGGTCTTTATCATTTATCTGAAGAACTACTTCTCCTAGTTATTAAAGTATAAATTAAAGCCAACAGCAAACCCGAAAGTGCTGCTAGTATCAAAGTCTCCAGTTCCCATGGAATAGTTAAGCGCAGGCTCAATGGCTACATTGCCCCCTTCTCCGATAAATATCGGATAGCCTGCTTCGAAATCAAGACCACCACCAGTGGCCTCACTGTCTCCTCCAGAGAATTCTGTTTTCACCTTGCGCGCAGACTATCCGGCGCCCACGAAAAATGTGCCATTTACATAGTATCTGGCAAATGGACCAATTGAAGTACTGGTAGTCTTGTTATCGCCTAGTTTCGTGTTGGCAAAACCGATCGCCAATCCTCCAGCTAGATTCTCCATAAAAAAGTATCCAGCTCTTCCATTCAGGTTGAAACTGTTAGAATTATCATCTACTCCGTCAAAACTAGTAGAGGAAAAACCAAGATTCGAAGATGCTCCAACAAGCCATCCACCTTCTCCAGTTTGTGCATTTGCAACTCCAAAAGCTGCAATCATAGTCATTGTGAAAAGAATTTTTTTCATTTTGAATTTTGATTTGATTTGGACATCAATTTAGCGGGAATCCTTACAATTAACCTCAATCCAACTAAGGTATTTTTCAAATAAATAATTGTGTTTTACCAATAAAATAAGATTTTGACCGCTCATACCATAATGCAAGAAAATTGCAACTATTCCATTCTTTGCAAAGCACAAAAAAACCCCTCAACTTTATGAGGGGTCACACTTCTATTTATAACCAAAAAATGTAAAGTGCTGGTGTCTTGATCAGTAGTAATTTGACCAGAATTAGAGTTCCTTACGAAAATGTCTCGCCGAGGATGCCTTTACTTCGTTAAGTTTTAAGAATGGCCCGTAATTGGCATTGTCTCAATTTTAGTCTGTGCTCAGCCCATTATTTGCAGAAAAAAGGCTGAATGAACTTTTTCAACAGCTTCATCTCAACGGTTAGGATGCATAAGTGATTATCACACATCAGACCAAATCAATGTTTTTATAAAAAAAACAGGTGGAATTATCAACGTTCATAATAGCAATAAACTAGTCACTTCCCTGAGCTTCCTCACCCATAAGGAAAGCTTTCATATAGTCGGTCAAATCGCCATCAAGAACATTTTGCACATCAGTTCGTTCTACACCTGTCCTGTTATCTTTTACCAATTTATATGGATGAAGTACATAATTCCTTATTTGCGAGCCAAAATCAACTCTCATTTTTGTGTTCTCAACAGCGTTCTTTTCTGCGTTTCGTTTTTCAATCTCTAATTGATAAAGCCTTGACTTTAACATTTCAAGTGCTTTCTCTCTATTCTGATGCTGACTCCTTTGCTGTTGACACGCGATAACAATGCCTGTCGGGGCATGTTTTACGCGAACAGCGGTTTCAACCTTATTTACATTTTGACCACCAGCTCCACTCGATCTAAAAGTGTCCCAGGAAATATCCGCAGGATTAATGTCTATCTCTATTGAATCATAGATAATGGGATAAACAAAAATGGAGGCGAATGAAGTGTGTCTTCGACCACCAGAGTCAAATGGTGAAATTCTAACCAGGCGATGTACTCCAATCTCTGATTTTAAATAACCAAATGCGAAATCTCCATCAATCTCCAATGTAGCAGATTTCAGTCCTGAGACATCTCCTGGCTGATAATTGACCTCTTTCACTTTGAATCCTTGGCCTTCTCCCCACATAATATACATTCTCATGAGCATCTCAGCCCAATCCTGGCTTTCTGTTCCCCCAGCTCCTGAATTGATCTCAACCATGGCACTAAATGAGTCTTCGTCACCACTTAGCATTCTTTTGAATTCAAGTTCTTCTACCGCTTTGAGTCCGTTCTTATACTCTTTATTAACTTCTTCGGTAGTCGATTCACCTTCATTGAAGAACTCATTAATGGTTTCAAGGTCATCAAAAGCTGATTTTACTTTTTTGAAACAGTCTGTCCATAGCTTTTTTGCTTTAATTCCCTTGAGGAAAGCTTCAGCTTTTTTAGGGTCATTCCAAAAGTCTGCCTGGGCTGTAATCAACTCCTCTTCTTTGATTTCTTCTATTTTACGATCGTAGTCAAAGGTACCTCCTCAAGGCCTCTACTCTGGCCCTCAAGTCTTTCAACTCGTCATTTGTCATCTTGTGTAATTATTGGCTTGTGAAAGAGATTACTTTACTCGGTAAACCCAGTTGAACTTGTCCTCTACTTTACCAGTTTTAATATCATCCAGTGTTTTCAAAATCTTGGGAGTAAATTCCCAATTTTCAACAGAGGGTAGATCATAATCAACACCTTCGTGCCCTATGGTTTTAATTGGAGCTATAGTTGCCGCTGTTCCAACGCCGAAGGCTTCCTTTACGCGACCCGTTTTTAATCCTCCGGTCAATTCCTTTACAGAAAGCCTTTTCTCCTCTACATTAACCCCCCAGTCTCGTGCCAATGCAAGTACACTATCCCTTGTAATACCATGCAATATTGTATCGCTTGTTGGAGCCGTAACCAAGCTATCATCAATAAAGAAAGCCAGATTCATTGTACCAGACTCCTCAATAAACTCATGTGTATTACCGTCAGTCCATATCAATTGACTATAGCCCATTTTTTGTGCTTGTAATGCCGGATACAGGGCAGCTGCATAGTTACCTGCAGTTTTAGCTGCACCAACACCGCCGGGAGCCGCCCGTGTGTAATGAGTTTCAACTTTCACATTGATCGGTTCAGAATAGTACCCACCAACCGGACTTGTGAAAATTAAAAACATATATTCATCCGAAGGACGGATACCAATGAACGAATCCATACCAAATGTTACTGGTCTTATATATAGAGAGGTACCTGCCTTGGACGGAACCCAATCCGTATCAATCCTAAGAAGCTCTGTCAATGATGACATGAACATTTTCTCGCTGACAGTTGGTATGCACATTCTTTCAGCACTCTTTATCATTCTCTGAGCATTGGCTTGTGGTCTAAATACCAACACATCGCCATTATCGGCTTTATATGCCTTTAAACCCTCAAATATTGACTGGCCATAATGTAAAGTGGTGTTTGCAGGGCTAATTGACAAATCGCCATATGGCTTAATCATCATATCCTGCCATTGACCATTCTTATAGTGCGCCTCAAACATATGGTCACTGTATACTTTAGCGAATTGAATATTGTTTTCATCAAATTCGGAAATTCTACTTCGCTCTACTTTTTCAAGTGCTATGTCCAACGTTTCTAGCATAACTTATCAATTAATTTAATAAGCAAAATTAAAAAATATGGATGTGCCATTAGGCTTTATTCTCCAAAACTTTGGAGTTTTACACTGCATTATGGCTAATAAGAAATCCAGATTCTCCGGTAATATCAATATTAGGAATAAAAAGGCCAGTTATGAGTTCCAACTTATTGATAAATGGGTAGCCGGTCTAGTACTTCGTGGAACAGAGATTAAAGCTATCCGGGAGGGAAAGGCCAGCCTCCAGGAAGCTCACTGCTATTTCAATGGCACAGAGCTATTTGTGAAAAGCATGAACATTACACCTTATGCGCAAGCCAATCATTTTAATCATGAACCTCTAAGAGAAAGAAAGCTTCTCCTGAAAAAGAAAGAGCTTGACAGGCTTCAGACTAAATCTGAGGAGAAGGGATTGACTATCATCCCCACCAGACTTTTCATCAATGGTAAAGGTTTGGCCAAAATGGAAATTGCACTTGCAAAAGGCAAGAAGCTCTATGACAAGAGAGATTCAATTAAAGAGAAGGATCTCAAGCGCGAAATGGACAGGGCTAATTAAGACCGTTGCATGGTATTGGTGTTTTTTTAGCCTGCCAGTGAGGTGGATATTCAAGAGATGCTTTTTATCCTGGAGTCATGAATAAGCGCACTACCCTGACCCTGGCCGATAGTAATTCAATGTCGTTTAGTTAAGTTATAAGGGCTTGTAATTCATGTGAAATTGCCTTTTAGGTTTCTTTTTACGTTCAAATTTTCTTCCTGGCCTTACTATTTCGATGGTTTTACCAGCAATTCTATCAAATGCTTCAATGGCTTTTTGTGTGGTCTGTCTGAGTAGCAACCCACAAGTTATTTCCCTTGTCATCGCTAAAGCACTGGTTCGGTTGATCTTATAGGAATTCCTGGTTTTGCCCTGCTGATACTCTTTTCTTACCCTTTCTTCAATGGGAAAAGCCAATACTGCACATAAACTCATCATAAATACTTTGGCAAAAAAGTCTTGTTTTACCGCCCTGGCAGTTTTTCCTGAAAAGTTCTCTACTTCAATGCGGGCTTTGAAAAGTTTGTATCCCTTCTTCAACGGTCCAACGCAAATGGTACAGTTCACTCAGATCCTCATAGCTATACTTTTCTGCATCCATTAGAGAAGTGCACAACACTTGCTTTTCTCCATTTTCCAATTCAATACACACCAGACGGCATTTAATTTCTGTATTGATAATATCGGGATATTCCTTTAACAACTCTCGATCTTTGGCAGGGAGTTGGAAACCAACAATACGTTCTTTTTCTCCACTCTCTGTGAATTCTTTCACCGCTAACCACCAGTCCTGCTTCATACGCATACAGTAGTCAATGCCCCTGGCTTGCAGAAAAAACAAAAGGAATATGCCTGGGCAGCCTCTGTCCGGAAGTAACAAGTCCCCTTTTTTAACTTTTGACAAGTGTTGGTAAAGTAATTCTCTTTCGCTGGAAGCGTAAGGAGCGATCTGTGCATCCAAGGTGATTAAATTGAGGGGATCGTATAAAAAGGAACCCATCGCTAAAGACCGTTTGCTATCGGCATCAGGACCAAATTCATGCTCCCCAAATTCCTCTACTACGCTTTGGTGGTGGGGCAATTGCAACCGGGTACCATCTGCCGATAATAAACGTATTCCTTTCCATACTAAATAGGGTGCGCTTCATCATAGAATGTCTTATTTACATTTTCATTCAACTCTACAAAGGCAGTAGGGTTTAATTTTGCCCGAGCCCGGGTGAAGGCACCTTTTGTTACTTTACGGACATTAAAGTCACTTCCTGTTACTTCCTTGTAAAACACATCAAGTTCACGTTGTAATGAACTTCTAACCCCTTTGGTCAATAGCGTAATCAAATGCCTGAACGATAGTTTGCGCTTACGGGTAAATACCCCTTCCCGGCCGTCCTTTGAACGGCTGCAATATTGTTGATCATCTATTCAATCGTTTATGTTTTCAATGGTATTTCCTCTAAGTTTTCAATGGTATTTCCTCTAAAATCAGGAAGTGTAATACCCCCTGTATACCCTTAAATATAACATATAACCGATAGATAATCCTTACCTAAACGACATTGAATTGTATTTTCTCATTTTTTCTCCTTTGTATGAGAATCATTTTCAAAAATCGTCCTTTGCAGGGTATCAGACGGCATTTCATACGACAAGCATATTTGCATCTCGTGTGACACCTCCTCTATGTTCAAAATCATTCCGCTTTATTTTCTTAAAGAAAAAGTCACCAGCTACAGTATTAACCGGCACTTTAGTGTTGTAGGGTGGAAGATAGGTACAAGGGAAATCATCACTTTTCTTGTACCACTTGTAAAAAAGGCTTTGAGCAATTCCTTCTCTGCGACAGATCTCGGCAATGCTTTCTTCTCCTCGAAGACCTTCAACGACTATTCGAATCTTTTCTTCATCTGTGAACCTTCTGCGGGTCTTTCTTTTGACTCCCCGAATGAAGGATTCTGTAAATTTTCCTGTACTCATAATTCTCAAAATTTCAAGTTATAAGTACTCCCTTGTTTTTTTATACTAACTGTCCACTTTTTAATGACGATTTACAGCGGGCCAATTTGGTGATTATGCCAATACCCTTGAGGCACTCATTCCAAGCCAGGTCAAACCCAATCCGAGTGTATAACTGAGTCCAGTGTAAACAATTGCCAGAAATAATTTTCCTCCATTTAACATCAACAAATTCTCATATGCGAATGCTGAAAAAGTAGTCAAGGCACCACAAAAACCAACTGACAAAAAGAACATTAACTCTTTGCTTATGGTATTCCCGTGTGCAACCAACCCAAATACTATTCCAATTATGAAGCAGCCAATCATGTTGGCAGTAAAAGTCCCCAATGGATAATCACCCACATAATTTTGTGTGAAAAAGTGATATATGATATACCTGGTGATACTCCCAAGAAATCCTCCAAAACCTATAATTAACAATGTCTTAATCATGGCTGCAATGTCGTATAAGTTCCGGGAAAAATGATTGGAACTCTGTCAAAAACAAGTGGTAATCTTCTTTAAGATCCTCAATGGCCCCTGCCATGCCTGAATTGAATTTTGTCCTTCTAGACATTCCTTTCAGAGCTTTATCAATCCCACCTAAATCTTTATAATGAAAAAGCCAGTCAGTAGATGTCATGTGAGTCAGTAAATTGATTACCTGGTCTGGTAAGGAATCAGATCTACTCCAGACGAGCTTATAAAATTGAGAAGTAAATTGTTTGAGTTCTACTTCTGAATAGTCGTTCCAATTAGCCGCTAGAAAGTGGTCATAATACATGTCAACAATTACTGGAGAATAGTGCCTATACCTTGGTCTTAGGCGTTTTTTACTCTCAAGAACTGTAGGATGAGTATCAGTAAAATGGTCAATTTGGCGATGAAGTAAAATGCCATTTCGAATCTTTTCTGGAAAGTTGTTTATCTGATTACCCTTGACAAAATCACCGATGTAGTTGCCGATTTTGATATCGTCATCCTCACCTGATAAAAAGATATGTGCCAAAAAATTCAATGCCTCATTGATGACAGTAAGCCTGTTTCGCTTTTAGGGAATTAAATATAATTTATATTATTATTTTTGATTCTAAGCTATCTTGAACTGAATATCACGAATTAATGTCTAAAAATAGAACATATCTGAATATCCTTGTTCAACTGGCTCGAATAGACGGTGTGGTAGTTAAGCAGGAAATTGATCTTATCAATCAGGTTGGTAGAGCCAATTCCATGAGTGATGAGGAGATTACCCAATGTTTTGATGAACCAGGTGACGTCGGGTCTTTATCTCACTTATCAGATGATGAGAAATACGAATACATTTACCGTATAGTTCAATTAATGAAAATTGATGGTAGGCTATACGAAGACGAGATCAAGTTTTGTGCGAAGATGGCCTCAAAACTTGGCTATAAAGAAGATGTGCTATTTGAGTTGATACTTAAGATACATAGCGATCCTGATTTAAGTGCGGATAAGAATACATTGAAAGATAAAATTCAAACTTTCCTCAAAAAGTAATTCTATCTCGTATAAAATTTAATGACTGCCCGCGAGCAACTGGCAAGAATTCGCCAGCTTCCAAAAATCGAGAAAGAAGAAGACTGTAAGCAATATCAGGATAAGCTTGTAAATGCCTCTGTACAAGATAGGAAACGAGAGGGAGTCTGCTGGTACCCTGTTCGAATTCAAAGCCATATATGAGGTTGGAGGCGGATCACCTAGAACATTATATAATAACCGATCTGTTGAATGCCGCTCAAGTAATCGCCTGTACGTTGATAAATGCCAATCATAAGTTGGTCAGGTCAAGAGAATTCAAATCCGTATTTATTGATGAGGCATCTCAAACCCTTGAACCGGCTTTCTGGATACCAATCATGAAAGCTAATTAAGAGCCGCACCTGAAGTGTTAAATAACGCATTATTGGACGATAAACTTTTTGAATTCATTGATACGGCGGGATGTGGTTTCGACGAAAAAATTGATGGGTATGAAAGTGCATTCAAATTAATGGATTGAGGCACTATAGCACTAGTGCAAGTGAAATTCCAGCGAAGTAATTCGCCGTTTGACCCGGATAAAAATAACGCTGATTAAATTGAGGGTTGATCAGTAGTTGAGTGGCGTATTTTTCATCAAGAAGATTATTAATGCCGCCGTAAATGTTGAATTTGAAATTGCCAATTGTATGTTGAAATCCTGCCTTGAGATTTACTACCTGGTAAGCATCTGAAAATAGTGAGTTATCATCTAAAATGGGTATTTCGTCAACGAATCTGTAGTTCACATTCCCATAAATTCCTGCCGATGTCATCAACTCGATTACACCATTGACCGTATTTCGAGGAATACCGGTTAACCTGTTACCGGAATAGTCATTCTCCTGATCTATGAAATTATTAAACTTGTAACCGCTATAAGAATAGTTGACATGACTGCTTAAACTCTGTAAAAGGGTTGATTTATTTTCATACAATTTATAGCCCAAAGACATTTCAAAACCATGATGTGTTGTCTTGCCGGCATTAACACCAATCTGCTCATCACTCCCTTCTCTTCTCCTTCGAGATACTAACAAGTCTTGAACTCTAAGTGTAAAAAGGCTAACATCGTAAGTCAATCTACTATTTACGAGATTTCCACGACCTCCAATTTCATAATTGTATCCGGTTTCAGGTGTGATATCTGGATTTATGAGTCCCTCCGAACCTCTGGTTTCCTCAAAGGTCGGTGTTCCAAACCCATGACTTATCACCGCATACATTGCAGAGTTCAAATTAAGCTTATAATTCAGACCGATCCTAGGTGATGCAATAAGTTTATATTTGATCTCTCCAGACTGATCCCCGTCTTCCTTGTAAAGGTCCTCAAAATCGTATTTAGTGTGGTTAAGGTTGACGCCAGCAATTAAGGCCAGCTTATCATTGATTTGCCAGTCCCCTTGTAAAAAATAATTTTGATAGCTTCTGTCAACATTATCATGACTTTCGATTAGTCCCGGCAGGCTCGGCATGCTGTCATTATTATGGGTAGTTGCAATCAGCCGGTCACTGAATATTTCTGTTCCGAAAGTAAGAATTGGCAATGCTTTATCTGGTCCCAAATCATACTGATATTTAAACCTAAAACCATAAGAACTGGTATTCTCTCTGAGAATGTTGAATGGCTGGACTTCGTTGGAATTGCGGAAGTTGGTGAAAACACTATAAGCTACATTCAATCTGTCTGAGAGCTGATGCTCCATTGAGACTCCAAGAAATCCTTTCTCGTTGTCTTCGAAACCCATTGCCTCTTTCCAAATAAATGCCGCAGCTTTCGGATTTTCAATAAATGTAGTGCTATCAAGGCTACTGGGTATAAATGCCTTAAGATCTATGAAATTAAAAATGAAAGAAAACTTCGATTTTTCGCTTAAATTGAATTGTCCGGTAATGGATCCGTATTCCCTGTCATATTCATTGTTGTCTCTATATCCGTCACTTTTCGTTTTGGACGCTAAAAATTTGATAGAGCCATTCTTTAACCCCAAATCAAATGAGCTACTGTTTCTGGTCAATCCATAAGAACCGATTTGTGTGTTGGTCTGGATTTTGTTTTGTATGAAGTCTGGCTGTTGAATTTTTAGATTGATTACTCCGCCCAGGGCAGCACCAAACTCGCCTGATGCAGGACCTCGAACTATCTCAACTCTATCAATCAGGCTAAGATCGATATCTTCTAAGGTCGTTTCCCCTTCACCAGTGGTTAGTGGGATTTCGTTCAGATAGGCCTTAACACGATTGGTAGAAAACCTTGATCTTGATCCGATGCCTCTGATAGTGATCCTGTTAGTATTTAGAGCCCCAGAATGCATAAAGACCCCAGGAATTCTGTTTAGTGAGTTAGTGATGATCAGATCCTGGTCGCGGTCAAGTTCTTTCTTAGAAATTAGAGCTATTGGGCCTGGAGTATCAATTAACTTGCGATTATCATGATAGGCGGTTACAACAACCTCTTGCAGGTTGAATGTTCCCGCTTCGAGCCGTACGATAAATTGAGGGTTGTCACTCGATAATTGGATTTTTTGGTCCTCGTACCCAATATGAGAAATTATTGCCGAGACATTCCCCTCCGTGAAACTGAAACCTCCTGCGATATCGCTTATCTGAAGCTCACCACTCTCAAATAGTATGGATGCTCCAGAAATAGGTTCATCATGGGAAGCATCGATGACCTTCCCGATATTTTGGGCCAATCCTTCGAAGTCCATGAACGAAATTATGAGAAGCGAATAAAATTTGATCATGCTTTTCTTATACGAAACGTGACTGGTGCTCAATGGAGAATTATAAGAGCGGCAATTTAGTAGGCTTTAGTGATCTAATGAATTAGTTTGTTGAAGAGAATTTCCTATCCTTGCAAATCATGACGTTGACAGAAGCTAAAGGAAAGCGCGAGAGGGATGAATTCATCCTATTACCAGTTAGGCTTTATAAAAATCACCCTACCTGGATTAGGCCATTAAATAAGGACATAGAGGCTTTCTTCGACCCCGAAATTAATAAGGCTTTTAACCATGGCGAATGCACGAGATGGATTTTAAAAGATGAGAATGGTGAAACAATTGGCCGGGTTGCAGCATTTGTTAATAATAAAACTGCAGAGAAGGGTAACGACCAACCAACGGGCGGTTTAGGCTTGTTTGAGTGCATTGACAATCAGAATGCAGCCAATATGCTCTTTGATCAATGTAAAATTTGGCTTGAGGAAAGGGGCATGGAGGCTATGGATGGACCAATCAACTTTGGAGAACGGGACAGATGGTGGGGGCTGCTGGCGGAAGGTTTCGATATAGAACCAAATTATCAATGTAATTACAATTACCCATACTACCTCCAATTGTTTGAAAACTACGGATTTCAGGTTTATTTCAAAGGATTCACTTTCATAAGAAACACTTTCGATCCTTTTCATCCAAGAATATTGGAAAAAGCCGACATTTTGAATCGGGATAAGAACTACCATTTTGAGCATTTGAAGAAAAAGAAATTAATGCAATATGGCGAAGACTTCAGGGTGGTTTATAACAAAGCCTGGGCCAATAGGGATGGAGTTGCCGAGATGTCGGTCGGCCAGGCTGCCTCCATAATGAATAGAATGAAACCCATCATTGATGAGAAGATTATTTGGTTCGCTTACTATAAAGGAGAACCGGTGGCTTTTTATATAAACTTGCCAGAGGTTAACCAAATATTCAAATACGTAAATGGGAAAATGAATCTTATAGGAAAACTAAAATTTCTATATCATAAATTAAGGAAGACCAATGAGAAAATGATGGGATTAGTTTTTGGAGTTGCCCCCGAACATCAGGGAAAAGGTCTTGACGGAGCCTTGGTGATGACCACCGCCCAGATGGTGCAAAAAGACTATAAACGCTATCCAATTTTGGAGATGAACTGGGTTCAGGACACCAACCGTAAGATGATATTAGTAGTAAAACAAATTGGTGCAGAGATTGGTAAAACCCATAACACTTACCGCAAATTGTTTGATGAGACCAGGAAATTTGAGCGATTACCGCTCAAATAAAGGTGAGTTAGTTCACATCAAACGTTCATTAGAGATTCGCGTCTACGCATTTTGCCAGCCTGAATCCCAAACATCATTTTGAATCGACGACAAAAGTAAGCAGTGTCTTTGTAGCCAACCTCTTTGCCTATTTCACGGATACTTTTCTTTGAGGTGCGCAAAAGATCAACGGCCAGTTCCATCCGCTGATATTCAATGTAGTCCTGTGGATTAATTCCCGTCAGCATCTTGAAATATTGTCCAACATAATCTTCAGACACATTAGCGACATTAGCCAGAATCTTATTTGACAAATCCTTTCCCAGGTTCTCCTTGATGTAGGTGAAAATATCAATTAACCTAGGATCTTTGAAAGAGGTACTATTTGTGGCCAACTGCTCAACAAACAGTCCATTGTCCAGAATATATCTAATTAATTCGACAGCAAGATATTCGGTATTGATCTTCACTACTCGTTCTTTTCCCGGAAGGACAGAGTCATTTTCTTTAATAATCTCCATAATGAGATTATTAATCTTTGAGTTGCCTCGAATAGTGAAAGCTGGTATATCAAGAGAGGCGAAGAAGTTCACAGAGTCAAAAACCTTGGCACCGAAATTCACAAAGCTGAAATTCTCCAAATCCGGATGATCCTCATTGTACTCGTATTGCTTGAAGTATTTTTCCTTATCGCTTATAAAATTGTCGTTTGATAAACTAACGGGTGTCCCTGAACCGTAGCTAATTGGGACCATCTTCCCTCCAGGAATAAAGAGAACTTCACTGTCCTTAACCACCTCTTTGTCCTTACCAAATCTAACTTCTCCATTATTTACAATGAGAACCGTATTTTCAACATCATAGTAATTCTTGATGGTCAGCGGCTGTACAATATGAATATTCTTGGCTTGGCTGAAACGGACACTTAAAGATTCTATAATTTTATTGTAGTCTTCCATTTGCCATGTTTACATTTATCCAAGTATAAATTATACTTTTCTAAAAGTTTTATTGGATAAATCTAATACTTCCTTTAAATAAAAGCAAAAAAACCACTCAAAGCCGATTGTGGATAGATTGTACTATTTCAATAATCCTCTTGCAATAACGATTTTTTGAATTTCAGAAGTGCCTTCATAGATTTGTGTAATTTTTGCGTCCCTCATCAACCGTTCTACATGATATTCCTTAACAAATCCATATCCACCATGAATCTGAATGGCTTCTACCGTCCATTTCATAGCCGCCGTTGATGCATATAATTTGGCCATTGCGCTTGCTTGAGAATAGTTCATTTTTTGATCTTTTAACCAAGCAGCTTTGTGCACTAAATTGCGGGCAGCCTCAATCTCAGTGGCCATTTCAGATAGTTTGAAATGTATACCCTGATGCTCTGCGATAGGTTTGCCAAATGCTTTTCTTTCCTTGGAGTATTTTAAGGAAAGTTCTAAGGCTCCAGACGCTATGCCCAAGGCTTGTGCAGCTATTCCTATTCGACCGCCGTTAAGACTTTTCATCGCAAGCGTAAATCCAAAACCGTTTTCACCTATCCTGTTTTCTTTCGGGACCTTGACAGCTGTGAACATCAATGAATGAGTGTCAGAACCTCTAATTCCAAGCTTGTCTTCTTTTTTGCCAATAACAAACCCATCCATGCCTTTTTCAACAATAAAAGCATTAATGCCCCTATGCCGCTTTTCTGGGTCAGTCTGTGCAATAACTATATAGATGGAGGCACTATTTCCACTTGTAATCCAGTTTTTAGTGCCATTTAGTAAATAATACGCTCCTTTGTCTTCAGCTGTGGTTCGCTGGGAGGTGGCATCTGATCCTGCTTCCGGTTCTGATAAGCAAAAGGCACCAATTTTTTCTCCTGTTGCCAACTGCTTAAGATATTTCTCTTTTTGCTCTTCTGTGCCAAATGTTTCCAGCCCCCAGCAAACTAGAGAATTGTTAACAGACATGACGACGGAGGCAGAGGCATCAACTTTTGAGATTTCCTCCATAGCGAGCACATAGGAAATGGCATCTAAACCTGCTCCGTTGTACTTGGGATCTGTCATCATTCCCATGAAGCCCAATTCTCCCATTTGCCTGATTTGGTCCGTTGGAAACTCCTGTTTGTTGTCCCGTTCGATTACTCCAGGCAGGAGCTCATCTTGGGCAAAATCCCTAGCTGCTTGCTGTACGGCAAGTTGCTCTTCTGTTAGGTTAAAATCCATTAATAGTGATCTCCTCTATTTTGTGGAACAACCACAAATATAGAATCTAGTCACGGCTTACGCCAAGAAACATCATCGCCCAGTATAAGAGCGTAACCACCGAACCCACGGCAGCAACTACATAGGTCATGGCTGCCCACTTCAACGCATCTTGAGCCATATTATGTTCCTGACCGGTAACGATATTTCTATTGGTCATCCATGCTAATGCTCTGCTACTCGCATCGAATTCAACAGGCAAAGTGACGAGGGTAAACAAAGTCATCACTGCTTGGGCAGCTAATATAACTAGGATGATATTTGGAATTCCCAGCCCATATAAAAATCCTCCCCCAAAAATCATGGCTAACATCATGAAATTCATGATTTTTCCGCTAAGATTTTGAATTGGCACCATAGCGGATCTAAACTCAAGGAAACTGTATGCCTTTGCATGCTGGACTGCATGTCCGCACTCATGTGCTGCAACTGCAGCGGCTGCAGCCGACCGGCCATGATAAACGCCCTCACTTAAGTTGACAGTCTTATTTGACGGATTGTAATGATCAGTTAAACTTCCGGGGGTGGCAGTAACTTTTACATCATGAATGTTGTTGTCTGCAAGCATTAACTCAGCAATTTGTTTACCCGATAACCCAGATTGCAATCCTACCTGAGAGTATTTTTTGAATTTACTTTTCAATCTCGAACTCACTGCCCAGCTCGCAATAGCGAAAACAATAAATATTACAATTAACATCTCTATTCGTATTTATAAATTCTTAATTTTTTTAATAATTTCTGTAGTGGAATAACCCTTTTCAAAAGTAAGTATTTTAACCATTCCACCGCTGTTGATAACGAATTTTGCTCCTATTATGTTTTCGATTTTGTAATCCCCACCCTTGACCAAAATATCTGGCTTGATTTTCTCAATTAAAAGTTGCGGAGTTTCGGTTTCAAATGGTACAACCAGATCGACACATGAAAGGGAGGTGAGCATTTTCACCCTGTCATTCAGTGTATAAACGGGACGACCCGCTCCTTTCAGTCTTTCCACAGATGAATCAGAATTGATGGCTACAATTAGTTTATCTCCAAGGACTCTTGCTTCTTTTAAGTAAGCGGTATGACCTGGATGAAGCAGATCGAAACAACCATTGGTGAAAATGATCTTTAAACCAGCATTCTTCCAAATGGCTACATTTCTGGATGCTTCAATTATATCAATCATCGGGCTCTTTTTCTTCAAACCTTTTGGTTAGTGAAATTACTATCAACCCTATGCTACCAAGGGTCATTACTGCCAGTGTTTGGGATGTATGCAATAGTGTTGCAAAAAAAACACCTGTTTCAGGCTTGATGGCATACAGGGTTAATAATGTTCCAACTAAAAAATGATAAGTCCCAATGCCACCTTGCACAGGTGCGGACATGGCAATACCTCCAACTACCAAAATTGCGAGACCAGCAATCCAGTCTAGATCAACTGTTTCAGGTATTGAAAACACGATGACATAGGCCATAAGATAGTATAATATCCATATTCCAATTGTACTTACAATAAACCCATAAACATTCTCAATTTTACGAACACTTAATAGGCCTTCTTTGAAATGTATGATTGATGTTTTAAACTTTTGAAACATGCGTGTTTCAAACATGAGTGATTTGTACCGCAATCCTATGATCACAAAAATGAATAACAGAACTCCTGCTACAATTGCGAATTCAAGTAGATTATTGCAGTCTGTGTCAGGTATTTTGCCTCTAAAAAGTTCGATAAAAAATTCATTTAACCGATCAAATTCAACTAGAAAGGTTACAAATAGAATAATCAGTAGGATAAGTACATCAAAAATACGTTCCGTGACTACTGTGCCCATTGACGCCGACATCTTTATGCCATGTGTTCTTTTGATCACACCACATTTTGTTATTTCTCCCATTCTAGGGAAAGCAAGACTGGCCAGATATCCAATCATTACTGCCCAGAACGATGTTCTGAGTGGGATGGAGTAATTAAGCGGTGCAATAAGAAGTTGCCATCGGTAGGCTCTGAAAACGTGACTAAGTATCGAAAGAGCAATGGATAAGTAAATCCAGCCAAATTGAACAGTGCCTAATTGACTAATCATGTCAGCTATAGAGAGGTCTTTAAACACATACCATAACAGCCCCAGTGCAATCGACAGCGTGAATAAGTATTTCAATATGGTCAACAGGAATTGTTTCAATTAGTAATCGGGTTTAAAATTGTATTTGATTTTTGAATTCGATAGTACACACACTTAATCTGCATTGAGATATATACTGTCTAAAAGCCTTATATCACCAACATAGCCAGCAATACAGAGAGATATGTTTTCTTCGATATTGATCTCTTTGACCGGATCTAAGGTTTGAGAATTAACAACTGCAAAATATTCAAGGTTCATACCCTCACATTTATCAATATATTTTGTTACCTCTTTTGTGACTTCTTCAATGGATTGATTTTGAAGCAATTTTTTTTGAGCGTACTTCAAACTGGAATAAAATCTTATTGCGTCTTTTCTTTGTTCTTTGTTCAGCCGTCGATTCCTTGACGAAAATGCAAGACCGTCATTTTCCCTCATTGTCGGCACAATTATGATTTCAATCCCAAAAAGAAGGTCCTCAGAAAGTTTGGACACTATTGCCGCTTGTTGAAGATCTTTTTGACCAAAATATGCTCTATCCGGCTTGATTATGTTGAACAATTTGGATAGAACAATTCCCACACCATTAAAATGCCCAGGTCTGTAGGCACCCTCCAGTCCCATTTCCAACGATCCAAAATTCATTCCAACCACAGATTCTTGCAGATACATCTCATCCACCGAAGGAATAAATACTACATCGCATTGAGCTTCTTCCATTAGAAATAGATCTTTATTAATATCTTTGGGATATTTCTTGTAATCCTCAGTGTTGTTGAATTGCATTGGATTGACAAAAATGCTACTCACTACCTTATCATTATTAGCATTTGCTTCTTTGAGCAATTTTAAGTGCCCATTATGAATAGCACCCATGGTTGGGACAAAGCCCACAGAGTGATTTTCACACTGCAACCGGGACAGATATTTCTGGATTTCGCTTATTTGGTAGTAGACAACCACCGGACTGTATGGCGCATTTGAAAGGGCGTAAATGTAGCTATAAAAAACTCTTACATTGAAATGCGGACAAACTTACGTATCTTTGTGACCCGAAATTTTTGCAAAAAATCTTTCAAACAAACACAACTTATGTCTAATCTCCGCATTTTATACGTTGCTAGTGAAATATTACCCTTCTTGCAAACATCTGATGTAGCAAGTTTTGTCCGAAAATTGCCACAAGCAATGCAGGAGAGGGGTATGGAGATCAGAATTTTGGTCCCGAGATTTGGGTTAATTAATGAAAGAATAAACCGTTTACATGAAGTCGTACGATTATCAGGCATTAATATTTCCGTAGGAGAAGAGGAAAAACCTTTGGTAATTAAGGTGGCCTCAATACCAAATGCAAAACTTCAGGTATACTTTATTGATAATGAAGACTATTTCCAAAGGAAGTCAGTCTTTCATGACAAGGAAGATAATTTTTACAAAGACAATGATGAGAGAGCAATTTTCTTTTGTAAGGGTGTCTTGGAAACTGTAAAAAAATTAGGCTGGGCACCAGATATCATTCATTGTAATGATTGGATTACCAGTCTAATTCCATTGTATACCAAAACGACCTATAAAAATGACCCGATTTTCCAGAATGCTAAGACGGTTTATTCGGTGTATGACACTCCTTTTCAGCATAAATTTGATAGTGAATCAATGCTGGAAAAAGTTAAAATGATTGATATTGAAGATCAAATGCTATCAAATCTCAAGTCAGCAGATTATGAGGGTTTTGTTAAAATGGGGGTTGAATATGCTGATGCTGTTATTAATGGTGGGGACGACTCTAGCAAGAGCTTAAACGATCTATTTAAGAGCATGGAACGTAAAATTGATACAATAGAAAAGGACGATAACTTATTAGACTCTTATTATAATTTATATCATGAACTTGTGGGGTAGAATGGGGCGATGGACTCTGGTATTGACATTGACGGGGCTTGTTCTCTTTGGGTGTGAAAATCCAAGTGAAATTGGTGCAGAGCTAAATCCAAACGACGATAATTTTACAACTCTTTTCAAAGAGTTTACACTTCCATCCAGTGTGGTTTTGTCAGATAGCGTGACAACAGACCATCCCCTGGAGATCATCGTTGGTGTCTATGATGATCCCAATTTCGGAAAGACTAAAGTTATTACATATTCCCAACTGGGCGTTTTTGATACCCAGGCTGGAGCTCAGCTTCAAATTCCAAGTGGAGCCGTTTTTGATTCTGCCAAAATTTTCCTTCACCTCAAATATTTCGTTGGAGATAACTTTACTCAAACTCAAAAATTGAAAATTCATACTTTGAGGGATACACTTTTTGATGTCAAATACAAGAGTACTTACAAAACTCCAATTTCACCTGAGCCAATTGCTGAATTGGAATTTAATGCAACTGCCGGCATTGATACACTCCTAATATTGAGCATTCAAGAAGATTTTGGTACAGAATTACTTGACTTTGCTACGCAACAATTACTTGTTGACACGAGACTTGAACCGCTTTTCCAAAATAATGTTATCCCGGGCCTTGCCTTTGTTCCCGATGACAATAACACCTATATATTGGCTATTGAAGATGACCTCCAGGGCGCAAAAGATGCGGTTCGAACGGAAGAAACTTCCGTGTTAAGAATATGGTATCATCTCGAAACGGACACTCCTATTTTCGCCAGATCGTACGATTATGCTTTTGGAGACGGTGCGTTGCAACATACTTATGTCGAATACGACAGATCAGCCTCAATACTTAGTGGGATTCCAGGCCCTTTTGAGGAATACACACCCTCCAACGGATTAAGATATATCCAACCGATAAACGGAATTAATACCAAAGTTGACATGTCCGAAGTTTGGTATTTCATTGATTCCCTTGATGGTTTTCTTGTTAACCATGCAGAGTTTGAGATTGCAGGGGTGCAGGATATTGGTGGGAGTGATGACTTTGTCACGACTTTGCAGAATATCTCATTGTTGTTTGTCGGAGATGATAACAAAGTGCTGCCTGACGGCTTGCGTTTATTTAATTCTAATAACAATGTTGATTTTGTGGTTTTAGATGACGGATCATATAATTCTTCCGCAACAAGTAACCCTTTAAGGATTGCTTATATACCTGATGAACTTTTGTACAGGTCAGAAGTGAGCAATTATATCCAGGCAGTTGCAGATTCGGCGATTGATAAATCAGATATCATGATCTATCCACTTGTGGCAAATGTGACAAATCTAGGCTTAGGTGATATTAGGGCAATTGACCAGTTAATATTCGACGCAAGCAAGATAAAGCTCAAACTGTTTTATTCTACTATTCAATAACGACAAATTTGGCCCTTAGGTCAATCAAAAATTTTATACAACATGTGTGGGATTGTCGGACATTATGGTGGCAGACCAGCCTATGATGCAATAGTCAAAGGTCTCAAACGTCTGGAGTATAGAGGTTACGATAGTGCAGGGTTTGCTGTAGTTGGAGATGGTCTCGAAGTATTCAAAAAGCAAGGGAAAGTAAAAGATTTCGAAACATTTTAGACCATTTCCTTCAAATGCTTTTAGGCCATACTTCTTGCTTAACTCATAACCTGAGTTGAAATAAAATTTGGATGAATCAACCTGCTCTTTAATATCATTTACAATTCCTTGGATGTAAGTCCCGCTAACCTCTCCTTTGTAATAATTGATTCCATTAAAGAAATCAATTGAAGTATTTTCAAATAAAAAACGCCCGAATGAACCACCCAGGCGTTACTACCTACACTTAACCAACCTGCTATTTTTGAGCCAACAATTGACTTGATCTTACCATATCAATAAATTCCGCCCGGTATCCTTCTTTGTCTTCGCCTTGTGCTCCGAGTGCTAAAGTCAGTACTTGCTGGTATGCTGATTGTCCTTTGAACTCTGATTCACGGATTAACATTCCGTACTCAGCTACTGCTGCAGACCACCTGAAGTCACTGGAAGTGCTATCAATCTCGATTTCTTTATCCTTCAAATTGTGAGTGATTAATCGGCTCTGATCCTCTTTTGGTCTCTTATACCTGAATTTAACCGTTAACAATTCGTCAGAGTTGGATGTTCGGGTCAAGTCACTTTGCTGATACTTCAAATCGTCTATATCCTTTATCATGCTACTTTTCACACCCACGGGGATTACTTCATACAAAGCGGTTACCGTATGACCAGCTCCTAATTCTCCCGCATCCTTTTTGTCGTCATTAAAATCTCCTGCTTTCAACATACGGTTCTCATATCCTATTAATCGATAAGCCTGAACCTTTTTTGGATTGAATTCAACCTGTATTTTGACATCTTTGGCGATTGTAAAAAGATTGGCTCTTATTTCCTTAACAAAAACCTTCTTAGCCTCTTTGATATTGTCTATGTAGAAGTAATTACCATTGCCCGCATTGCTGATTTGCTCCATTCTGCCATCTTTATAGTTACCCATTCCAAATCCGGTGATGGTCAGATAGACTCCGACTTTTCCCTTTTCTTCTATCATTCTTACTAAATCAGCTGTTGACGAAGTGCCAACATTGAAATCACCGTCTGTAGCAAGAATTACCCGGTTATTACCGTCTTCCAATAGATTATCAATAGCAACTTTGTAAGCCAGTTGTATTCCAGCTCCACCAGCTGTTGACCCACCGGCATTTAGATTGTCAAGTGCAGATATAATCGTTTCTTTTTGATTGGCTGGAGTACCTGGAAGTACTAATCCTGCAGTACCAGCATAAGCGACAATAGCAACCCTGTCTTGAGAGCTTAATCCATTTAATAACAGTTTTAAAGACGATTTTAATAAAGGCAACTTGTTAGCTGCGCTCATTGAACCTGAAGCATCAATTAAAAACACCAAATTACTTGGCCTCAAATTATCATAGTCAAGCTGCTTTCCTTGCAAACCGATGTGTACCAGTTTGTGATCTCTATTCCAGGGAGCTTGGGAAACTTCGGTGGCAATTGAGAAAGGATGTTCTCCAACAGGATTTTTGTAATCATAGGTGAAATAGTTCACCATTTCTTCAATCCTGGCCATGTCCTTAGCTGGTCGACCCCCATTGTTAATCACTCTTCTTAAATTACTGTATGATGCTGCATCAACATCAATTGAAAATGTAGACAATGGATTTTTGGCGGATTTCAGAAATCCAATTTTCCGGATAACGTCATATTCTTCTGTATTATGTACGATAGAAGGTTCCTGATGAAATGACTGATATGTTCTCGAGACAGCACCGAATGCATTCATTTTTGAATGTTTTGAACGCTCAGACATTTGACTCATAATCATTGGAGCAACTGCCTCTTCGGCCATGTTGAACATAAGGTCTTTTGCATCAGCTTGAAGACGCTTTCCACTCAGTTGGACATTGATTACTTGTCGACTGCCTACTATTATTTCTTTGTTTGAATATCCCGTATGGCTGAAGATAATCGTGGACGTAGGCGATACAGCTGTGATTTCATACTTACCTAACTCGCTGGTAAGAGTTCCAATTGTTGTTCCTTTTACCACAACATGGGCGTCTTTGATAGCCGAACCATCGTAACTGTCTGTGACTATTCCTGTAATTTTCAATTCCACTACGGGATTGATTTCGGTGAATGCGGTTATTGATAGTACTAAAAACCACATTGCATAAAGAGTTATTGATTTCATAGTTTTCATGTTTTTCCTTTATGATGCAGGTCAAGATGGCATTCCATAAATTCATTCTGTTTTTTTACTTTACATAAGAAATAATCGACAATACTTGTAGTACTATTACCGTTCCACTGTTTTCCTTACGATTACCACCTCCATTGGCAACGAGAGGACCATGGGATAGAAACTTTCATCCTATTTTTTGATATTTAATTAATGTTTGTTAACGGGTCATCATCAAAGTCGATATTAAATGATCGAGAGTTACTAGAAGAATACAGAGTATCCGAAGAACTGGAGCTATTGGGAATATTATATGACAGATATATTCACTTGGTTTATGGGGTGAGCCTAAAATATTTAAAGGACCGTGAAGAGAGTAAGGATACAGTAATGAACATTTTTGAAAAATTGATTGCGGACTTAAAGAAACATAAAGTAGAAAATTTCAAAAGTTGGCTCCACGTTACTACTAAAAATTTCTGCCTGATGAAATTGAGATCTTCAAAAAACAATCTCGAGGACGGCAATTCGGAAATTATTTCCCAAAGAGCTATGGAATTTTCAATTCCGGAGCATCATGACGATGGTACATTGGAAGATGATCTGGTTTTATTGGAAAATTGTATCCAAAAATTAAGAGAAGAGCAGCAAATAAGCGTTCGCTTGTTTTTTATAGAACAAAAATGTTATCGGGATGTGGCATCCGCTACCGGATTTAAGGAAAAGAAAGTGAAGAGCTACATTCAGAATGCTAAAAGGAATTTAAAATTATGTGTGGAAAAGAATCGTGAGCGAGCTTAATCATCATATCGAACATATTTCAGCGGAACAGATGGAGTACTATCTGGGTGGAGTGTTGGGTCGTCGTGAGATGCATACGATTGAACGTCACCTTCTGGACTGTGAGTTCTGTAAAGAAGCAATGGATGGTTATGAGAGTTCTCAAATTGACATTGGGGGCGATATTAAGGATTTAAGAGGTCAACTTTCCAATAGGGTAGGTGTTAAGGAAACAATACTACAGCCTGAGGCACGGTTTGTTACTTATCACAATTATGGAATTGCGGCAATTATCACGCTGTTGCTGGTAAGTATCTACCATGTATTCGATTTGCAACAAGATACCATTACGGAAGTTGCTCAGAATGAAGAGTCAGTTCCAAAAATGGATGCTCAAGCTGTAGATACCACTCTGGTTGCCAGTAATGAGGTGAATGAGGAGGCGAAAGGGGAAACTTCTCTACCAATTAAGGACATTGCACAACCGACCGAAATTATATCCTCGGAAAATCCAACTGGAGCATCAATAATTGCAAGTCGGTTTAATCAGTCTGAAGGCATAGAAGAATCTTTAGCGTCAGAGGAACCTGAAATAGCGGCCTTGAAAGCCACAGGTGCAAAACTTAGTTCTGGAGCAGGTGGTGCAACTTCAACGGCGAATGAAATTCCATTAGAAGCTGACGATCAGACGTTTGCCAAAGAAAAAAAGGATGCATTTGTTGCAGAAGCATTCGATGAAGGAATTGATTTGGAGGAGGTGGACCAGCCAACAATAGTATTGAGCAAACCTTCTGAAGAATCCGTAGCTGAGAGTGCCGTGGAGAATATTCAGTTTGAAGCTCTTAGAAAGAGAGCACGATCTAATAGCCAACAAAGCCTGGAACGAAGCACTAAATCCGTGATATCTCCGATTGGTAGAAAGGCTGCAGAACCAGAGATTGGTCTGGAAAAATATTTTGAAGCGATACAGCTGGAAACGAACTATCCAGATGAAGCTTTCCGACAAGGTGTTCAAGGTAACGTTGAAGTAAGCTTTTCTGTTGAAGCAACCGGGCAATTAAGTAATGTAAGAATCACTAAGTCATTGGGTAGTGGATGTGATGAGGAAGCTATGAGGTTAGTGACAGAAGGACCAGCCTGGCTGCCAGCAGAGTCTGACGGAGAACCCGTCTCCACAGAGACTCAAATTATAATTACGTTCAAACTGGATAACTAAAAAAAGGCTGTCTCTTAAACTATTCCCCACTGAATCTTCTTGTTAATAATCATTTTCCACTCTTTTTTTCCAGGAATTGAGTAAATAGAATATTTACCTGCGGATAAATTTTGGCCTTCAATTGTTACATCACCTGATACGGTCAATCCCGTTGACATATTTGCCCGGTGCGCCAAATTTCTCCTTCTCGTGTTAAGTTGGCGAACATACCTCTACCTTTTAGCTGTGGGCGATTGTATTCAATGGTCATGTTACTGAAACCAGAGCTTTGCGAAATTGTCGGGGCCGGACTTGCATCAGGAGTCTTTATTTATACGAAAATTGACTGATTTGTGATCAGTAAGGCACAAAATAATAAGGATTGTAATTTCATAATTATGAGTTATTTGATTTTATAGTGTCAAAATAATTGAAGCTATTGGGATCTTAGGTAACGGCACCGACTTCAATGGTTTTATTAAACGTATCAGAATGACGAGTCCAATGTCCATTTTTTTGAAGCCCTTCCTCAAAGGCAATAATCTTTAAATCAATACCCCGATGAGGTGCATTCTTTTCAAAATCGTCCAGTATTTCCAAAACGTCAAAATCAATGTTCTGTGAATTAGACGCATCGACTACCACAAAGGATTCATCAGGAATGTTTTTAATGGTTTGCAGAATCTTTGCCTTGTTTAAAAAGGAAACATGTTCAGCTAATTCGATGTAAAATGTTTCCCTTGTTGCAGTTCTATCTCTTTTAAGATCATAGGGTTTTCTTAAATTGTTCAGAAGAATATAGAAAACAGAAATAGTAAGTCCTATGGTAATGCCTATTAGCAAATCAGTGAATAGAATTGCAACAATGGTCACAATGAATGGGAAAAACTGCCTCTTTCCGATTCTATACATCTCAATGAAAATGGCAGGTTTAGCCAGTTTGTAACCAACTACCAATAATATAGCGGCAAGACTGGCTAAAGGCACCAAATTAAGGATGCCAGGTATGAACATTGCTGAAAGGAGTAAAAGCACACCATGCATGAAAGCAGACATTTTTGTTTTGCCACCAGATTGAATGTTTGCAGAACTTCTTACAATTACCTGGGTTATTGGCAGACCACCGACTAAACCAGAGATGACATTGCCTATTCCTTGAGCTTTCAATTCCTGGTTGGTGGGTGTGATCCGTTTCAATGGATCCAATTTATCGGTTGCTTCTACACAAAGTAACGTTTCTAAACTTGCAACAAAAGCCAGCGTTATAGCAACAACATAGATGTCTGGGTTAGAAATTTGAGTGAAATCAGGAAATCGGAATTGGCTGAGAAATCCCAATAAATTTTCTGAGACAGGCACATTTACGAGGTGCTCTTTTCCGAGAATTAATGGGGGTACTGAGCTAAAAGCCAGGTTTAAACCAATTCCAGAAATAACCGCCACCAGAGGACCTTGGATTACCTGAAACAGTTTAAGCCTTTTCATAAACGGTTGTTCCCACAAAAGTATAATTGCCACTCCTACAATGGATATGATAATTGCCCCGGGAGTTATATAATCAAACATGTAAAAAAGCTCTGAGAATGTATTGTGACCATCGGATTGAAAGAATGCATCGTCACCTTCAAAATCCAGATCATACCCTACAGCATGAGGAATCTGCTTTAAAATAATGATGAGGCCAATACCGGAAAGCATTCCTTTAATGACCGATGAAGGGAAGTAGTAACCGATGACCCCTGCCCTGACCATTCCCAAAATAATCTGTATAACTCCAGCGATTACACCGGCTAAGAGGAACGCCTCGAAACCCAAATCATTGATTGCCGATAGTACAATCACCACCAAGCCGGCAGCAGGACCACTTACGCCAAGGGAAGATTTGCTAAAAGTGGTTACTACAATTCCTCCTATTATACCGGATATAATTCCGGCAAACATTGGTGCTCCTGATGCAAGAGCAATACCAAGACATAACGGTACTGCAACAAGAAAAACTATGATACTGGCGGATAAATCGCTTTTAATATTATTTAATTCAAATAGATTTTGTTTCATCACTGAATTCATGGTTGAGGTCCAGGAGTGGTACTCATAGACCAATTATTAAAAATGGAATTTGACAACTGTTTAACTGAGACAGTTGATTGCCGTGGTACTATGACCTGAATTCAGGAGGTGGAGTGACTGTCTCCCTGGGAATACTACAATATAGTAGGGGAAGTTTGAATAGGTTCAATAGTGGGGTAAACCCGAATCCAATGGATTCATATTTACTAACCGCTTTATCATTCCATTCTTTTTCCTTTTCAGTCTTTTTCTTCCCCTCTTCTTCTGCGTCAAACGGAACTTCTAATATTGCGATATTTTCCCAAACATGATTGCAAAAACTGTAAGAGATCATTTCTAATCCAAACACGGCCAGGAAGGTCATTAACAATAGGTGTGCGATATTTGTCTTTAGAGAATTCATTGAACTATACCTTTAACGCCCGAACGGCGAAATTGTTAGCATATATTCAAGATGGAGAGTGACTTATGTTGCATGATTTTAAACTTTTTATAGAAAAAAATCAATTAATTGACCCCGGTGGAAGGTTACTGGTTGCCATTAGTGGAGGGGTAGATTCTGTAGTGCTTGGATACCTATTGTATCAGTGTCAATATGATGCTGCTTTGGCGCACTGCAATTTTCAATTGAGAGGCGAAGATTCAAGGAAGGACCAATCGTTAATCGAAGGTATGGCTATGAAATGGGGCCTCAAACTTTTCACAAAAAAGTTTGAGACTGAAAAGGTGGCTGAGGAGCAAAGGATTTCAATTCAGATGGCTGCCAGAAACTTGAGATATGAATGGTTTGGAGAGGTCTGTTACAAGCACAACTATACTTATATTGTAACTGCACATCACAAAAATGATCACATTGAATCCATGCTGCTCAACCTCGTTCGTGGAACAGGTCTAAAGGGACTGGAAGGGATACCGATAGTAAGAGACAACATCATTCGTCCATTGCTTTTTGCTACGAAACAACAAATTCTGGATTACGCCAATGATGAAGGGTTATCATGGAGGGAGGATCCATCGAATGAAGATGCCAAGTATCGACGGAACTTTGTCCGGAGGGAGATTATCCCGTTGCTAAAGAAGATTAATCCAAATATTGAAGAGTCTTTGAGTCGTACAGCCAATTACCTTTCACAAGTTGGTGAAGTATTTGAAGAGGAGATGGTGATGATTGCGAGTAGCACTATTGAATTTGACGGAGATTATATCTCCATCAAATTGGATGCAATTCAGCCTCAGAGCAGAACTACAGCCTTCCTGTCTTTCCAGTTATTAAAATATAATTTCAATCAAAGCCAGGTTGAGGACATTTTGCAGAGATTAGCAGAAACCGGACTTATGTTTTATTCCCCTTCACACCAGCTCAATATTGATCGCGGTAAGTTGTTGATCTCTTCTCACCGATATGATGTTGAATATTATGAGTATATGGCATCAGACCAAACTCTTGAAACCCAACATTATAAGCTTCTATTTTGTGAAGTTGATGCCACTGAATATGAGATTCAATCTGATACGCTAATTGCCGCGGTCGACTCAAATTCAATTAAATATCCCCTGGTGGTTCGGAGTTGGCGGGAAGGTGATTTTTTTGTCCCTTTAGGAATGTCAGGCAAAAAAAAGCTAAGCGATTTTATGATTGACAGAAAAATTCCTTTAAACTTGAAAGAGTGCCAACTGGTACTTTCTTGCGAAAATGAAATCGCTTGGGTGATTGGTCAGCAAATAAGTGAAAAGTTTAAAATCACCGCTGATACGTTGAAAGTATTAGAGATCAGACTGGTTCCGAAAAATGCTTAATCCATTTAAAAAGTCATATTCAAGTCAAGAACTGAACCTTTTCAGGTTCTTGGCGAGAATTAAATTATTTGAGGGCTTGAATTATGAAGAAATGACCCAGTTTGCCCCTCATATGTATTTAAGGTCCTATAAGCTGGAAGAAGTAGTTTTTTTTAGAAATGACCCTAGCAATGCCCTTTATATTATTAAAAATGGCAGGGTATCTATGAATATCGACGTCAACAATGAATTTCAATCACTAACCACTATTGTTTCGGGAGAAGCCTTTGGTGACAATGCTCTTTTGAAAGACTCGAGAAGAATTTATACCAGTATTGTCACTTCTGACAGTGCAGACCTATATGTTGTGCCTCATGTTAACATCCAGGAGATACTAGATGGTGAGCCCAGGATAAAAGCCAAGATCATGACTAATTTTGCAGAGGTCTACAACCAATACAATACGAATATATTCAAGGCTTATCACTCAAGCTTTGGATTCTTTGACCTTTCTCAGGCCTACGACGATAATTGAGACGCCTCCCGGGGAATTCTTCATTGTTCTTCAGCTAAAAGCTAACTCCTACAGTTAATACCACGTTGGTCGATCTTTTATCTAATGCTATACTTGGCTGAGTGTCATCTGAAAGAAAATAAGGACTATAAGCCTTATCTCCATATGTATTCACAACTCCAAGGTCTGCGAAAAATTTCTTGTTTCGATAGCCTACACCGAATGTCACACTTTCTTCCTTTCTATCACCCACTGGATCTTCAACAGGATCTGCTCGATAAGCATATCCTGCTCTTAATCTGAAATTGTCGATACGGTACTCAGTTCCTAACCTGAAATTAATTACTCTTTTGTACAGACTCCTAATGGTTTGATTATCTGCTGCAGGAGAAAAGTCATCTGATCCAAGATTGGCGTTAGAATAGTCAACCATTTCAACATCACCAGTAAGGAAACCATGTTTGCCAAAGAAATAAGCCAGCCCTAAATTTAGCTTGGACGGGGTTCTTAAACTGTAGTTACTTTCAAATATCCGACCTTCCCAATCAAAGTCGTTCAATATTTCTCCGTTAAAATTAATGTTATTATAACTGACTGATAGGTCACTAAAGGTTTCATCATTGATTTTGTACCAAGTAGGACTCACATATGATAAACCAACAGTCACCATATCCACAGGTCTGAAAATCACACCAAGTGTAAGGTTGACGCCAATGCCGTCAATATTTGTTTCTTCAGCCAGAAACACATTATTAACGCCATCGTCTACCTGATCCGGATCGTCAAATAAGAGGTATTCACTTTCTCTGAAGGTCTTCTTTACCTTATAATCTAAAGTGGCTATGCCTACACCGCCGCCAAAATAGAGTTTGTCCATATAGTTGCCACCAGCTGCAAAATTCCATTGGTATTGGGCACCTGATAACCTGACCGTTTCTTGTTGACGTGGTTCAATACCCAGAAATGTCGAATATTGATTGTTTGCCTCGGGATTGATCACGAAGCTGTTAAAAGCAAGTGAAAGAACTTCAGTGCCGGAATCAAAAATGGCATTTTCGTTTTCCAAAACGCTTGAAGGAAGACCATTTGCCTGCTCAATGAAGAAGTCTGCAATGGAACTTTCATTACTGAAACCATCATAAGTAAATTCCTGTTTGAAGCTGTTGGTTCGTACAACGGTGATAGCGAATGATCCACCTCTAAATCCGTCTCCATTGTCTTCTTTGCTTTTATTGAGTACAACCCCAAGTTGATTGAAGTTGAAGTTCTCAGATTCTGTAAGAATGCTATTTCCGCCATAGCTTGCATCTGATTGATGGAAGTTAATGGACGGGCTCAATGAAAATTGTGACCTATTGAAGAATCCCAGACCAGCTGGATTCGATGTGGCAGAACTCATATCGCCACCGAGGGCTACCTGGGCACCGCCAATGGCCTGAATTCTTGCAGAACCATTGAATTTCGTTTGGCTGAAGAGTAGAGCCTCGTTATAAAGCCCAAATGCTTCGGGATTAATTTGTGCCGGAGCTGATAAATTTGACAGAGCTATCGCTAAGCTTAATAGGATAAGCGTTGATTTGAATTTCATAATTGAAAAATTATTTGAGAGTTAGAACCTCTTTGTCTGGTTTTTAGTTATTACTTCTTGACCTTGAACGTGAACTGCCGGAAGAAGATCGTGATCTTGACCCGCTACTGCGAGAACCACTACTACGTGACCCGCCACTAACTCCACTACTTCGCGACCGACTATTTGACCCGCTGCTGAAACCACTACTTCTTGTTCGGCTGTTGGAGCCACTACTACGTGAACCGCTGTTAATTCCACTGCTTCTGGAGCGGCTATTCGATCCACTACTGTATCCGTAATTACTGCGGGAAAGGCTTGAGCTTCTACTTCTACTTCTACTATTGCCGTATGATGACCCACTAGAACTTGAACCAGATCTATAGGATCTTTGATAACTCGGTGAAGTGCTTTGGTGGCTTCTCGAAGAAGAAGATCCACTACTACTCCTTTGCCTGCTATAGGTATTACTGGTGGGGTTTCTACTTCTTGAGGATGAGTTGCTTGAGTTCCTGGTTCGTGAACTGGTCACTGCTTCACGACTTCTTGAAGAGGCACTACTTGATCGACTTCTTCCCCGATTAAGTTCATTTTGTGATCTTGAGATATCAGTTGAAGTTACTCTTGTTCTACCTCGAACTGGAGTTCCAGAGGAATCTTCTCCTCTTAAAGTAGTGCGAGACCTGGATGTTGTTCCAGTTGTTCTGGCACCGGCAAGGACACCACTGCTTCTATCACTTCTCGTTCCACGGACGACTTCCCGACCATTACGTCTTCTGATGCCGCTACCACTTGCATAGTATCCATTTCTATTATATCCGCTCAGGTATGCACGACGAGAACCGTAAAAGGGACGATTAAAACCGCCATAGTAACCACCATAAAAACCGCCGTAGAATGGATCATACCTTGAACCGTAGTAAAATGGATCATAGAATGGATCATAAAAAGGGTCATAAAATCTTCCGTACCCACGGCCATATCCAAATCCGATGCTGAAGGCTGAACCATAACCAAATCCAGAACCGTAACCAAAACCGAAATTGACATTTGGTCTGAAGTAACCACTATACCTATTGTAAGAGCAACCAGGAAAACCGGAATTGTAGTAATTGTTTACTACTGGCGCATTATCATAGTAGCGATCACTTTCTTCAAACTGATTGTCATTATAATCTTCAGGGAAATATTCTTCCTGTTCTTGAATCCCCTCTTCATCGCCATTATTATATTTTGAGAGATACTCAGGATTGGTATTTCTTGCCGAGTAGCTGTTTCCATCATAAGTCTTGTTTTCATAAGATTGCAGTACTTCTGTAGACTCTGCATCCTTATCTACTTCGGAAGTTTTGACCTTCTTCTCTTTCCTGTCTTTTGAGCTGAAATAAAGGTCGTCATACTCTTGAGCTTGCACTCCAAATGGAGTCATCAATAATGCAGACAAACCTAATGTTAAGGACACTTTCAGAACTTTCTCGAACGCTTTCATGGTCATTTCCTTTATAGTTATTCAAGTTACAACAATTAGCAGACATCGGTAAGTTTTCTATAATCATAAAACTTATATTTGCCGCTTTCTTAAATTTAGCAATATCCATACCAAAAATGGGAAAAGGACTGACAAAAAGAAGTGAAGATTATTCACAATGGTACAATGAATTGGTAAAAAAGGCTGAGTTGGCTGAAAAATCGCCCGTGAGGGGCTGTATGATCATAAAACCCTATGGGTTTGCTATTTGGGAAAAAATGCAAAGAGGTCTGGACGATATGTTCAAGGACACTGGTCACACGAATGCTTACTTCCCTTTATTCATACCAAAATCATACCTAAGTAAAGAGGCTGACCATGTGGAGGGTTTTGCCAAAGAGTGTGCTGTTGTAACGCACTATCGTTTGAAGAATGATGAGAACGGCAAAGGTTTGGTCGTAGACCATGAAGCCAAACTAGATGAAGAGCTTATTGTTCGCCCCACCAGTGAGACAGTAATTTGGAGTGCTTATAAAAACTGGATCCAATCTTATCGCGACCTCCCGATCCTGGTTAACCAATGGGCGAATGTTGTAAGGTGGGAAATGCGGACGAGGTTGTTTCTACGAACCACTGAGTTTTTATGGCAGGAAGGTCATACGGCTCACGCCACAAAGATAGAAGCTGAAGAAGAGACCATTCAGATGTTGAATGTCTATGCTGATTTTGCCGAGAACTTTATGGCTGTTCCAGTGATTAAAGGAATTAAAACGGAAAGTGAGCGGTTTGCCGGAGCTGAAGAGACCTATTGTATCGAAGCACTGATGCAGGACGGTAAAGCCCTTCAGGCGGGTACTTCTCATTTTCTCGGACAAAATTTCGCCAAAGCGTTTGATGTGAAGTTCTCCAGCAAAGAGGGTCAACTTGATTTGGTGTGGGGAACCTCATGGGGAGCAAGCACAAGACTGATGGGTGCATTGATAATGACCCATTCGGATGATAACGGGTTGGTGTTGCCACCCAAATTAGCCCCCATACAAGTAGTTATTGTTCCAATTTTTAAAACAGAAGAGGAGCAGCAAGCAATCGTTGACAAAGTGGGTCCTTTGGTCAAGGAATTAAAGTCAGCAGGAGTATCGGTAAAATTCGACAACCGTGATACCCATAAACCAGGCTGGAAATTTGCAGAGTATGAGTTGAAGGGAGTCCCTGTTAGAATGGCTATAGGTCCAAAAGATTTAGAAAATAGAACCGTCGAAGTTGTCAGAAGAGATACCAAGGAAAAGGATTTTTGGTCAATGGATGACCAACTTGTGAGTCGTATAGCTCAATTGCTGGAAGACATTCAGATCAATATTTATAGTAGAGCGCAAGAATACCGAAGTGTAAATAGTAGGAAGGCGGACTCATATGATCAATTCAAGAAAACTTTGGAAGAAGACGGTGGTTTTATTTATGCTCATTGGGATGGCACACCTGAAACAGAAGAGAAGATTAAAACTGAAACCAAAGCTACTATAAGATGCATTCCATTAGATGTTGAGAAAGAAACTGGTCTATGTATGGTAACTGGGAAACCCTCTAAAGCACGTGTTATATTCGCGAAAGCGTACTAAATACCAAAAAATTCAGCTAAAACTTTTCAGGGATTCAAAACCAGGATATTGACTAAAATTACAGCCTTGACTGGTGTTCAATTGATCAAACAAATTTGATTGCAACAGATCAATCAATAACTTGAAAGTTGCTATTGTCTAATTAGCACAACGGGTTATTATATTCTTTTGCTAACCACTGAAATATATTACAGCCATTATTTGAAGCTCCACCGGAGATTTATAGTTCGTCATCAACGTAATAACAGAAAGCCCTGCGCTGCCGACCTATCGATGGCTTGTCTATTGTTGTTCTAATTGCCGCACTTGTTCCGACGGTAAGAACCACACGGGTTTTGTCAATTATACCGCTTCCAATATTTGCCGTACATCCGTCTCCACCTCCCAATACCAATGGAACGTATAGTGATTGGTAATGAATATGATGGAGGATGTAAGGCTGACAGCTGCTCACAAGTTCAAATGGTGGATTAAATACTCCTTACGGTCTGTGATATTTAATTCATTTATGGTTTTGATGGTGCCACCTACTATTTCAATAGGATTTTGTTCTGAGTGATTAGAAGTTGGGATGAGGGTAGTTAGATTGTAAGAACTTTGGCTGCTACACTTCCTATTCCTATCAAATAGAATGGATTTGATACTATGTAGTGACGAGATTTATAGCCAGAATGTATTTCATGCGAATTTATTATTCTCCAAGGAAGAATCTGGCTTTAATGAATCCGATCTCCTCTGATGTTAATTTTTTCCATGATTTGGGCCTCAGCAATTAGAAATGCACTCCACCTTTTTTCTACATAATCAGTAGGCATATATGCTTTAGCAAGCTCTATGAAATTGGCATAGTGGCCAGCTTCTGAAACCATTAGTTCATAATAGAACTTACTTAATTCCTGATCGGATATGTTTTCAGATAAAATCCGAAACCTTTCGCAGCTTCTTGCTTCTATCAATGCATTAACCAATAATTTTTCGACCAGTTGTTGTTCTCGGCTGCCTCCTTTTCGGATTTGTTGCTTCAAAGCAAGGACATATTCATCTTTACGAGAAGGGCCAAGCTTTAAATTCCTTGCCTTTAATTGCTCAATTACTCGTTCGAAATGACTCCATTCTTCGGCCACGACAGGAGTTAACATCTCAAGCAATTTATCCTTCTCCGGATATTGAATGATTAAAGAAATGCAGGATGAAGCTGCTTTTTGCTCACAATAGGCATGATCTGCCAAGATTTCTTCAATACTCTTACTGGCAATATCTGCCCATCGAGGATCAGTGGGTAAGTTGAGACCTAATACGGTTTTTTTCACCATTCGTATTTGTGAAATATTTATTAAGAGTGAGGTTGCGCTTAAGGAGCTAAATTAAAAATATTTTTGTGGTCTATAATTAGACCACCCCCTAGAAGGCTTCCAGGAGATTTAACCATTAACTGATGATTCTTATCACCAGATTCTTTAGTCAAAGAATCTCCATTTGAATCCTATGTCAAATAATCGCTGAAGTCCTGGGTAATTAGGTGTAATAAAGTAGCCATCTCCAACTGATTGATTGACATGATTCATTTTCAAGAAGATCACAGTGTTATTAACCTTGGCAGACAAATAAGCATCAGCCATAAGATAGGATTGCAATTCAAATCCATCTTGTAAATAAAACTGTTGGGTAATTGGATCATAGGCATTTGCGAAATGTGCGGATCTGTAGTAAAGATCTATGCCAATTCTGACCTGCATGTACCGATTGAACCAAAAATTGTCATAATAAATGCCTCCAGTACTGAAGATTTCTGGTATTCTAAACACATCAGAGGCACCACCTCCTGCATTGGATAGTTTGGAAGAAGCTTTTAGATGAAAGTGTTTTGGTAGATCTAATTCTAACTCCAAATTCAAGGCTGATATATTGGCAGGACTTCCGATTTGTTGAGGTATTTTGTCCTGATCAAAATATACATAATTGTCGATGGTAGTAAAAGATAGACCAGGTTTGATGCGGAAAAATTTATTGGCATACTTTAGATTACCATAGATTTCAAAGGCAAACGTTGAGCCGAAGTTATTGTCCCATTCAAAGTGATTCCCCAGAAAGGATTTTTGAAAAATCGATGGAGCATATCTTGCAGTATGATATCCCCCTTCAATAAAGGGCATGTCAATGAAGGTATTGGCTCTAAAATTCCCATCCTGAAGGAATTCCCCATCTCCTCCAAGATGAATTTTTTCAGTAAAATCAAAAAGGGCGTTAAAGCCCAAATAGGTTTCACTAGTTTTATCGAAGGGTTTCAGATAGCGATAATAATGATTGATATCACGCCTTTTTAAATAGCCACTATAAAATAGAGGGCCTAATTCACCTTTAATACCCACTTCATTTTCGAGGTAAATGAAACTACCTGAGTCCATTGTTGAATCAGGATCAATCAGTGGAGTTGGGTAGAAACTGGCTGTATCAGAAGCAATAGTGAAGTCTTTAAAAGTGTTTCTTTGGGAGCTCCTTTGAAATGAATGGTATAGCTGCGTGTATTCGGTCAGTTTGTATTGGTGATAGATATGGTAGTTAATCCGAAAATCTTTGGAAGTAGCATTGCGCAATGCAATGAGGGCATCTCTATATCGAAAAAGGTCACTGCGTGTATCACTAAATACACTAATTCCACCAGTCTCCTGTACTTTATGATCGAATCTGGAAATGTAGCCCAAGGCGTGGTACTTGCCGTTGTCACTGCCATATGACATATTAAAATCATAGTAGATTTCGTCCACATTTCTGTCACCCCGCAATCGCTGTGCACCAATCTGTTTGTCACCTACAATTTTCCTGAAGTTGAAACCTACATTCCAGTTTGGCTTGATGTTTCGTGAGAATTCGAAAATTCCCATGGATCTGCCCTGAGCCCCAAAAATGAGATTGAGGTCAATAAATGGAGATTTTGTATCATAATATTTTATGTCGTTTTTTCCGGGTAAATAGGGGTCATATGCGGAGTACCCTGGTCGAAGACCAACAATTCCAGGAAATTGATAGAAAGTAGGTGTAAGAGCTGTGCCGAGGTTTCCAAGGCTTTGAAGCTCTTTGTTATTTCTGTCTGCCCAATTGGATCTATGTACACTGGTCAATGAAGTATCCATGGTATGCTCTTCCCCGGTATTTAATTTGATATCGTTTTCATAGAAATAACGTGTGGAATGAGGGCCATATACCAATTGTGAGGTATCGTCCAGGATTTGGGCAATGCCTGACAAGGAAGGAATGGAAAATGCTATAAAAAACAGCAGCTTGTTCACAATGACGCCACGAAATTAAGGGGACAAAATTAGACTCTGTCTATAAACTCCAATAATGAAGACGCCAAACCATGTAAACATTTGCCTTTTAAATGATTGAATATTGAGTTTTGTTTGTTTTTTGAAAATTGTTGTTTGCGATTTCTAAATCATCAGCTTTACTGAAAAATCACATTTTAAGTTAATAATGTGATCTTTCAGTTATTGGTTGGCTGTAATCATTTCTCTCAAAATATTTTCTCCATCAAACAGGAACTGCATTTCGACCGGTTGAACAAACACAGGTATGGATTTTAAAGACTCAAATGCCATAAGTTTAACAATATCTTTTGATGTGGTAAGTAAACAACATTGTTTTTCACTACAATATCTGACGATTTTATTCACTTCATCTACCGTATAGTAATGGTGATCAGCAAAGTGGAAATGACGAAGGAGTTCATAGTTGTTAATTACGTGGTCAATTATAGGGCGATGGTTTGCAATTCCGGTTAAAAGGACAATCCTTTTTCCAATTAGTTCTTCTTTATTATTAGTGATCGGTTCCAAATATGTCAGCCTTGAGAAAACTACTGGATTGCCTGGTGAATAATACCTTATTTCCGAAGTGTAAGTTTCGGCCTGGTTCAATTCCAAGTCGTGTGGACATTTTGTGACCACTGTAATGTCTGCGCCATTTGCCGCTGATCTTGATTCTCGTAACCCGCCAAGTGGAATGATATGATCTCTAAAATAGGGCTGATCATAGGTGGTTAGTAGTATATTCAATGATGGTTTGACCGAGAGGTGTTGAAACCCATCATCCAGGAGAATCATTTCAATCCCTGGTTCATCTGCCAATATCCTCTTTATTCCAGTCACTCTGTTTTCACAAACATGAATGGCAACATGAGGTCCTAGTTTTTTAAATAATTGCAGGGCTTCATCTCCGACATCATCGACCACTGAAGACTGAACAACTTTTATATAGCCTTGAGTTTTTCGTTTGTAGCCTCTACTTAGGACCGCTACTTTATTTGACTTATCAGTGAATTTATGAACTAAAAATTCAACCAGTGGTGTTTTCCCGGTACCTCCTAATCTTAGATTTCCTATATTAATTACTTGAACTGGTGGCCTATAATTTGAGATATACCCCCCTTTATAAAGGAACCTTCTAATGCTTGTAATGGACCCAATTATGCCCGTAACAGGAAGGAGTAACAGTTTAAAAAGAGTTGCCATCCATTAGGATAAGTACACTCCGGGCTCGGTTAATTGAGTTTATTGCTCTCTATACCAAAGCCTAATGAATTGGTGCCAGATAGAAGAGTTGGCACCACTGGTAAGCATGTCCACATCCTCGCTGCCCTCCTCCTCATTCCAAATATTTGGCAGTTCACGGTCTCAATATTAATGATTTCGAAGCCATTCTCTTTGGCCCATTTATCGGCCTCAGCCGCAGTTGCTCATATTTGGCTCCTGAAAGGAAATCGCCCTTTTGGAATCTTTCAGGAACGAAATCTTTGAATCGTACCATATTGATAATTGGTGATATTGATTGTAAGGATATTTATAAAGCTAAATTTGAATCAAAACAATAATGGTCTGGAAGAAATGCAATTTAGTCAATTAGGTTCATTTGTCCATCCCTGATTCCAGGTTATAGAAGAATTTTCAGACATTATCATTATCACCTTCTGGTGCCTCTATTAATTTCCGCACTTTGGAAAATTCTAAGTCATATTCGCCCACTTACTATGTTTTTGAATTTTGTTTTGTTTGTCATTTATAGAGTAACGAGAAATCTCCTATTAATAACGAATGCAAAATTTCCTATTGAAAAGGATTTCTCCTTTCAGTCGAAATGACAAACTTTTGAGAGGGTTCATACTAACTTTCTCGTTATCAAAATTAATGTATAACTACTGTTAGACACTGCTATTGTATTACCAGGATGGTCGTTTTTCTTTGAAGTAAACGTTGAGAACGACTCCAAGAATTACCAAACCCATTCCTGCATAGGTCATCAAGTTAAAAGTTTCTCCAAAAGCGAAGCTGAAAGCGATGGCAAAGATTATTCCGGTGTAGTTGATGATGGAAACTTTTGACAATTCTGATGACTGCAGAGACTTAGTCATGAAATACTGAGCGAATTGAGTGAAAAGGCCAACCAATAGTAGGAACAACCAACTCCAACCAGATGGCGGTACCCAATTAAAGACTGAGTAGATGCCAGCTATGGGCAATGTTATAAGTGGGAAATAAAAAATGATGACCAGCGGATGTTCTGTAGTTTTCATTTTTCTGATGCTGTTGTAGGCCAAACCCATAAATAGGGATGCTGTAACCCCAATGATTACATGGATAGGTTCTATCCGAAGATCAAATCCCTGGACTACCAGAATTCCGGAGAAAGAAACCAGGAAGAATAGCCATTGAATTGGCCTGACTGGCTCTTTCACCATAAATATGCCAATGACAGCAACGAAAACAGGTGCCAGGTATTGGAGGATAACCGCATTGGCCAAAGGTATTTGGTGGATTAATCGAAAGTAGAGGATCAATGCTATTGCACCAGATAAACCCCGAAATACCAGTAATGGTCGGTTATTTCCCCAAACAGATACATTTTGACTCTTTAAGCCAACCAGACAAATTACCATGGAGATAATGGATCTGAATACAATTATTTCGATAGCGGGTATATGAGGAATAATTTTAACGCAGACATTCATTAATTGAAAAAGGAATGTCGAAAGCAGCATGTAATAAACCCCTTTGGATAGCTTCATGGCTATGGAGTTTACAGATTAATTATGCCGTCTTTGATTTCAATTTTGCGGTCGGCCATCTCAGCTAGCTGGTCGTTGTGAGTGACTATTACGAATGACTGCCCAAGTTCATTCTTTAGTTGAAAAAAGAGGGAATGGAGTTCCTCTGCATTTTTGGAGTCAAGATTGCCGCTTGGTTCATCAGCGAAAACAATTTTCGGATCATTAATTAGTGCCCTGGCCACTGCTACCCGTTGTTGTTCTCCACCGGAGAGTTGTGAAGGCTTATGTTCAGAACGACCGTTGATGCCCAATAATTTGAGCAATTCTTCTGCTTTTGGCTTGAGTATTCTTACGTCTTTGTTGCCAATGAACCCGGGCATGCAGACATTTTCAAGTGCGGTGAATTCTGGCAGAAGGTTATGGAATTGAAAAACGAAGCCAATTTTCTGATTTCGAAATTGAGCCAGTTGATCTGTTTTCATTTTAAAGAGATTCTCATCGTCAATGATAAGCTCCCCTTTATCTGGTGTATCAAGTGTTCCCAGAATATGCAATAATGTACTTTTCCCCGCACCTGAAACCCCAACGATAGAGATGATCTCCCGGTCTTCTATCTTCAGATTAATGCCCCTGAGAACATTTAGAGTACCGTATGATTTTTGAATATCTTCAGCGATGAGCATTGGTCGGCAAATATATAAAAGTTTGAATGCTATAACGCATCAAGGTTAGGTGTTGACGGTTGCCAAAACTCAAATCATCTCTTAACTTCGCAGCAGTAAATAATTAGATTCTAACTGTTTTCCCATGAACATTCACGAATACCAAGCCAAAGAAATTTTAATGGGTTATGGTGTTACCATCCAGGAAGGGATTGTAGCAGACACACCCGAGGCAGCACTTGAAGCAGCCAAGAAGTTACATGCTGACACGGGCACTGAATGGTACGTGATCAAAGCACAAATACATGCCGGTGGTAGAGGAAAAGGAAAAGTTAAGGAAACAGGCTCCAATGGCGTTGTCCTGGCCAAAAGCCTCGAGGATGTTACGGAGAAGGCAAAAAACATCTTGGGAGGTACGTTGGCCACCCACCAGACAGGGCCCGCTGGCAAGACAGTTAATAAAGTATTGATAGCACAGGACGTTTACTATCCTGGTGAATCAGAGCCAAAAGAGTATTACATGAGTATTCTTTTGGATAGAGGAACAGGTTGGAATGTAATCATGGCTTCTCCCGAGGGGGGAATGGACATCGAAACTGTTGCGGCAGAAACTCCAAAGAAGATATTTAAGGAATGGATAGATCCTAAAGTTGGGTTGCAAGGATTTCAAGCGAGAAAGGTGGCGTTTGCTCTGGGCTTAGAGGGAGAAGCATTCAAGCATATGGTGAAGTTTATTTTCGCCCTCTATCAAGCATATGTCGGAACCGATTCATCGATGTTTGAAATCAATCCAGTTTTAAAAACTTCAGATAATAAGATTTTAGCAGTTGATTCTAAAGTCAACATTGATGACAATGCCTTGTACAGACATAAAGACATTGCTGAGCTAAGGGATCTATCGGAGGAAGACCCTGCGGAGGTCGAAGCAAGCAAAGCAGACTTAAATTATGTGAAGTTGGATGGCAATGTGGGCTGTATGGTGAATGGTGCGGGTTTAGCCATGGCCACTATGGACATGATCAAATTATCGGGAGGTGAACCTGCCAACTTTTTGGATGTTGGGGGAGGGGCCAATGCAGTGACTGTAGAAGCTGGATTCAGGATTATTCTGAAGGATTCTAATGTGAAGGCTATATTGATCAATATTTTCGGTGGCATTGTCCGATGCGACCGTGTGGCCAGTGGTGTAGTGGAGGCCTATAAGAATATTGGCGAAATCAATGTTCCCATTATAGTGAGGTTACAGGGAACGAATGCAGTCGAAGGGGCTAAGATCATTGAAGAATCTGGACTAAAAGTGACTTCAGCTATTGTATTGAAAGATGCAGCAGAGAAGGTGAAGGAGGTTGTGGGTTAAAAAGTTGCAAGGTTGGAATGTTTAAATGTTAAAAAGTTTGAATAGCACGGATTTTTCTAAACTTTAAACCTTCCAACTCTTTTTTCTTTTTTCAAAGAATGCGCTCGTAGTTCAACTGGATAGAATATCTGACTTCGGATCAGATGGTTGAGGGTTCGAATCCTTCCGGGCGCACTATTTTCTCACGAAGTGAGTGAGTAACAATTTCAGGAAGGAAATGCGTGGAGTTCGAAATCGGAGTAAAGTGAAGATTCACGAGGAGTATTAGCGCATAGTTTGCGGGTATGAGTAATCCTTCCGGGCGCAAAAAGAAGGCTGCCTCAAAAGATGTCATTTCGACCATCGGGAGAAATCTTCGCTCAATTAGGTGATGATCATCAATTAATGCAGATTTCTCGTTATACTCGAAATGACAAGCCAAGACTTTTGGGACAGTCTTCTTCTCATTAACAGTGAAAAGGAATAGAATCAAAATGCACGTTACCCTCATTGCCGGCACTCGCCCAAATTTCATGAAGATTGCCTCAATCATTGATGCAATAATGGAAACGCAGTCAGATAGTAAATCCGATGAGCTGCCTGGAGTTTATATACATAGTCAAAAATGCAAGATTGGTAATCACAGACTCTGGTGGGATAACTGAAGAAACGACGGTACTCGGAATTTCTTGCATTACATTAAGAACCTCAACTGAAAAACCTGAGAATGTAGAGGTGGGAACCAACGAATTACTATGCATTAATCCAGCGGCTATTCCCCCTGCATTAGAAAAACTCTTTTCCGGCCATTGGAAGAAAGGAGAGATTCCAGAGAAGTGGGATGAAAAGACAAAAGACAGGAAAATGAATTGTTAATTATTTACTTCAATTGAAGGCTGGTTGATGGGTATAATTTCACGTCAAACGAAGCAGCTCAATTCAAATAATAATTGTACTATATTGATATGAATTTGGATATAAACCATTAAGTTAGACTTAATTTTTCCAGCCATTGTCATGCCAGATAACCAATAATGAGTAAATTTGTTACTCATTATTGGTTATCGTGTTACTGCTCTAAGTAACTTTACGCATAACCACTATGTTTGCGGGATTGAGCTAGGCCCATGGGGCCGAAGGGGCGGAGCTGTACAAAAATGGAGATGATACCGTACGTTGATTTAAATACCCAATACCAAAATATTAAAGCTGAGATTGATGAAGCTATACAGGGTGCCATCGACAGTACTGCATTTATTAATGGCCCCGCAGTTCACGATTTCAGTAACGAATTGAGTGCATACATGGGAGGATGCCATGTTATCACATGTGCCAATGGGACAGACGCACTACAAATTGCACTAATGTCTTTGGGGTTGGAACCTGGAGACGAGGTTATCTTGCCGGTGCATGCCTATGTGGCCACAACGGAAGTGATTGCGCTCTTAAGACTAACACCGGTTTTTGTAGACGTTGATCCCGCAAGGTTCACCATAGACATTGACCAAACGAAGGCAGCTGTGACTCATAGAACGAAAGCCATTGTTCCGGTTCACTTATATGGACAAGGTGCAGATATGGAACCATTGATGACTCTTGCCGAGGAACATGGAATAAAGATCATTGAAGACAATGCGCAGGCGATTGGTGGAGCATATACTTTAAATACCGGTGTTACTCAAAAGTTAGGCACCATCGCTGACATGGGTACCACTTCGTTTTTCCCGGCAAAGAATCTTGGTGCTTTTGGAGACGGAGGAGCCGTGTTTACGAATACCGAGGATTTAGCGGAGCGGGCAAGGTTAGTTGCCAATCACGGACAGCCAAAAAAGTATCATCATGAAATTATCGGTTGCAATTCTCGATTGGATACACTTCAAGCAGCAATCTTAGGTGTGAAGTTGAAGTACCTCGATCAGTACGCTAAGGCTCGTCAGGCTCTGGCTGATTTTTATGACGATCATTTGGGTAGTATAGAAAACATCAATTTACCCTTTCGAGCACCTAATTCAACGCATGTCTTTCATCAATATACCTTGACCACTACAGAAGGCCGAGATGAACTCAAACAATTCCTTGCTGACCAAGGGATTCCATCTGTGATTTATTACCCTATTCCATTACACCTACAAAAAGCTTATCGATCAGATAAATATCCGGAAGGAAGTTTTCCAGTTACAGAAAGACTTTGCAAGTCAATCTTGAGCCTGCCAATGCATACAGAAATGCAAGATGAGCATCGTGAGTTGATTGTGGAGAAGGTTAAGGAGTTTTTTAATTGACACACGTACCAAACAGAACCGTCATTCTGAGCATAGTTAGGAATCCTACCAAAGGAGGTGAGATTCTTCGGTCGCCTTTAATGCTCCTTCTGAATAACGGTCAGTTAATAAGATGAATTACCCGCACATTGGTTCTATTGTCACCCTTAGTTCGTCGAAGGCTATATTAATGGGTGCCTCGACAGGCTCAGTATGACATACTTTTTCAAATGAACTATTTCGCTCATGAGTCCTCCTACATAGACGAAGGCTGCCAAATAGGTGACGGCACCAAGATCTGGCACTTTAGTCATATTATGTCTAATTGTGTGATAGGTGAGAATTGCAACATTGGACAGAACGTGGTTGTACTACCAGAAGTTGTTTTGGGCAATTATGTGAAGGTGCAAAACAATGTTTCTATTTATACAGGAGTAATTTGTGAGGACTATGTCTTTTTGGGCCCTTCAATGGTGTTCACTAATGTTATTAATCCACGCAGTGCAATTGAGCGGAAAAGTGAGTACGCCCAAACCATTGTAAAAAAAGGAGCCTCAATTGGTGCCAATGCCACCATTGTCTGCGGCCATGACATTGGTCGTTTTGCATTCATTGGAGCTGGTGCAGTAGTTACCAAAACCGTCCCTGATTATGCACTAGTAGTTGGCAATCCCGCCAAACAAGTAGGATGGATGTCAGAGCATGGCCATCGATTGGAGTTTGATGAAAAAGGAGAAGCTAGTTGTGAGGAGAGTGGAGAGAGGTTTGAATTGAAGAATATGACAGTGGTAAAAATTAATGACTAATAACTGCAAGTTGTAGCGAATGAATTTATCACTCATAATACCGGCATTCAATGAAGAACGGGCAACAGGATCAATAGGTGAACGTATTATTATGGTTTATCAAAACGTTATATTTAATAATATTGTTGAAAATGTTGACATTATAGCAATAGACGATGGTTCATCTGATAAGACAGCAGAATTAGCCGGCAGTTTTAATAGTATTGATGTCTTATCTTTTAGCAAGAATTGCGGATACGGAACTGCAATAAAACATGGGTTTTAAAAAGATGGCCTTTTTGGTCAATACATTAGTCTTTTTTAAACCAATGACTCTAGGGCCAATGAACTCCCCGCTTTCTGAACCAACTTATATCCTGTCGTTAGAAATAGCTCTTTTTGCTGTTTTGAGGATATTGGATAATCAACCAAAAAATGTATATCCTTTTCTGATATTGTCAGGGGTTACATTTGGAGTCGGATGGCTGACCAAGCCAATCTCGATATTACTACCAGTTCTTACTGTTGTCTTCATTATTGTTTCCTCAAATAATAAATTCCATTTGGCACTCAATACTATATTTTGGCTCGAAAAAAGAAATCACTTTGATGATTTTAGAAGTGATATTTTATGAGCGAAATAAAGGAGGGGAGAATCTAAGCATTTGAATATCGCACATCGAATATTAAAGTGACCCAGCATACAAACACTGCCGTCATTCTATGTTTGAGACTGAGGTTAATGAAGAATCATTTCAATAGATTGAACCTGTTATCGACGTTATGAAACATTTCCTCCTGCTCGGTGCCGCTGGATACATCGCACCCTGCACCTTTTTATTCCCTAAAGTCTGCCTACCGTCTGCCCGCCGGGCAGGAGGGGCAAGGCAGCCTACGCTCCAATAGAACAAATTTGGGGCTGCCCTTTCCCTAACAGGGGTTAGGGGCGCAGGTGATGAAATTAAAGGCATGAAAAAATTCGCCCTTCTCGGTGCCGCCGGCTATATCGCACCCCGCCACATGCGGGCCATTAAAGACACGGGTAATGACCTGGTGGCGGCGATGGACAAGTGCGACAGCGTAGGAGTGATTGACAGCCATTTCCCTGAGGCAGATTTCTTTACCGAGTTCGAGCGCTTTGACAGGCATTTGGATAAACTGAAAAGGACAGGGCAGGAGATTGACTACCTAAGCATTTGTACCCCCAATTACCTGCACGATGCACATCTCCGGTTTGGATTGAAACAAGGCGCAGATGCGATTTGTGAAAAACCATTGGTGCTCAACCCCTGGAACATTGATGGTTTGAAGGAAATTGAAGTTGAAACAGGAAAGAAGATCTATAACATCCTGCAACTCCGCGTTCACCCCAGCATTATTGCCTTAAGGGAAAAAATCCAATCTGAAAATAAGGATAAAAAGTACGAAGTGGATCTTTCCTACCTTACCTCTCGCGGTCATTGGTACTATACTTCATGGAAAGGGAATATCAATAAATCAGGAGGGATTGCCACTAATATAGGAGTGCACTTCTATGATATGCTGAGCTTCCTATTCGGAGATTTGCAGGAAAACGTGGTACATATTCATAATCACGATCGGGCAGCTGGTTATTTAGAGTATGAAAAAGCCAGAGTGAGGTGGTTTTTGAGTATTAACTATGACACGCTTCCTGCAGATATAAAAGCCAATGGAGCCAGAACTTATAGATCCATTACTGTAGACAGGGAAGAAATTGAATTCAGCGGTGGTTTTACAGATTTGCATACTACAAGCTATGAGGCAATTTTGAATGCCGGTGGATTTGGCCTCGAAGATGCCAGACCGTCAATTGAGACGGTACACAACATTAGGACAAAACAGCCGATTGGGTTAAAAGGTGATTATCATCCTTTGGCCAAGTTGCCGTTGAAGAAGCATCCTTTTGAGAGAAGTTAGAATTAAGAGTGATGATATTAGAAGTTAGAAGTGCAGCCATCATACCCCTTCTTTTGTCAAGGAGTCAGGTCCTCAAATTAACCGTCAGCCTGAGTTTGTCAAAGCCTGTCTGCAAGGCAGGGATTCCGTTAAGCCAATAACAAATACTGAACACCCAACACGGAATAGGAAAAACTGTTGGAGAAAATTTCATAGCCTGAGCTTATGCGAATTCCAGCAAAGATTCCCTGATGATCAAACCTGCATGGAACATTTAGTTGACATCAAGTGGCCAGATAGCTTTATTGGTGAGAAATGCAGCCATTAAAAATAGTGCTTCTGCCTTATTTATTTCATGAATACCAATAAGAAAGGAATCTCTTCCACCAAGTTGAGTCGTAAACTGAGCCTGCGAGAGAAAATCTGCTGATTAGAGCCGTCAGACAGCAGCTTGTCCCTCTCAATTAATGACCATAGATTATGTGCCTGTTTCAATAGGATTATAAACGCAGAACAGCATTAAGTAAGCACTAATTATTTGTTACAATTCACTCTCAAACCAATTTTCGGTCCTTCTCGCGGATTTTTGTTCGTCATTTCTATGATACTGTTTAAATTGGTTATCGATAAGTAGTAAAAAATTGGAAATATGAACTATTGGTTAGTTAAAACGGAACCAGGCACCTATTCATGGGAGGACTTTGTGAAATTAGGCCGTGATATGTGGGATGGGGTAAGAAATTTCCAAGCCCGGAATAATATGGAATTGATGAAAATTGATGACGAGGTATTTTTCTATCACAGCATTACTGGTAAAGAAATCGTTGGCATTGCTAAAGTTGTCAAAGAGCATTATCCGGATCCTACAGCAGATAAACCCATGTGGAAAGTAGTTGATCTTGTACCGGTGAGGAAACTGACCAATCCAATCGGCTTAGCACAAATAAAATCTGATCCAAGATTTGAGGGTTTCAGACTGGTTACAAACTCAAGGTTGTCAGTGATGCCGGTGAGTAAGGAACACTGGGATCTGATTTTGGGTTTGTCGGAGTAGGGGATTAATCAAAATCACTGTTTCATTAATTGAGAGGCATTGGATGAATACTTTTCTGATGATCTTGGCACTCAGTGGGGAAAGCCCCTCAGTAGGGTTGTTGAAGGGAGTGTTGAGATTTGAGGGCACGTTTATACGGTTGAGATAAGGCCAATACGATTGTGTTGGCCTTTTTCTGTAAGCAGGATTAAATATGAAGTGAATCATTATCACGGCACAGGAAAATTTTTAACATTTGTAGTCTATGATTTTAAGGGTCGGTATAGTAATACTTAGTTCTCTTATTTTTTTACCCACACAAGCACAGAAGAATAAGATAGTAAAGCGAGAGGCCTCTTATCTGGAGCAGCCCAATCGAATTGAATTTGATATTGATCCCAATGACCAGGATTTCATAATCGTACCCGCCGAGGACCATGGATTGGTGATTTTTAAGGAAACTGCTGAACGCGGGGACAAAGGGTTTCTGTGGGAGTTTAACCATGTCGACACCTTGCTCGAAAAGAGATGGTCCAAAAACCTCCTTCTGCCCTATGGTAGTTATCATATGGGACATGACTACAGTCTGGGTAATGTCTACATTTTATTAGGCACTATTAACGGTCGCAGTTTTAGCGACTTTTCCCTTTTCGGACTAAATCTCTTAAGTGGAGATACTATAATGAGGACAGTCGATATTGGCTTCCCAGTCAGCCTAAATGAATTTGAAGTGGTTGGCGACATGGCCATTTTCGGTGGATATGCTAATTATAGACCGGTTGTTTTTCTCTATAATTTCGAGTCCAGGAAAAAAACTGTGCTTCCTGGATTTTATAACAATAAATCGCAATTACTTGATATCAAAACCAATGATGATTACCGCAATTTCAGTGTTTTAATGACCGATAAATTCCGAGCCAGAAATCAGACCATCATCATAAAGACGTTTGATGATAATGGAAAACTTATACAAAAAAACATACTGGACCCTGGCGAAGACAGGAACCTTATATATGGTCAAACTGCTGATCTTGTTGATGGCACACAGTACTTGAGTGGTACCTATGCGGTGAGGAAGTCGAGCTATTCCAAAGGGGTTTATGTTGCCAAGTTTACAGATAATAAGCAGCAATACCTTAATTATTACATGTACTCCGAATTGGAGAATTTTTTCTCCTATATGTCGGCAAAAAGGCAAACAAGGGTTAAAGAGAGAATAAAAAGACGTAAGATAAAGGGCAAGAAAGTACGACTCAATTATCGACTGGTGGTGCATGATGTTGTTAAATTAGGGGATAACAATGTCCTAATTGGAGAGGCGTACTATCCGAAATATGTACTATCAACTTACTATCCTTTGAATTTGCAATATGGTAGTGACAGGTACGGAAATGGAATTGAAGGATACAAATACACTCATGCTGTATTAATCGCTTTTGATAAAAACGGAAAAGTAATTTGGGATAACAGTTTTGAGATAAATGATATCCTGAGTCTGGATTTGAAACAGTATGTACACGTTGCCGGCGATAACGACCGAATAGTCTTGCTTTACATGTATGAGGGCGAAATACGATCTAAATTAATTCAAGGGAATGAGGTGATTGAGGGAAAAACCTACAATTCCATTAAGCTACAATTTGAAGACGATATTATTGAAAGTGAATTGGAAGACGTTAGTGGCTTAAAAGAATGGTATGGAAACAGTTTCTTTGCCTATGGTGTCCAGCGTATTCTAAAGGAAGGGGACCGAAAAAGAAGAGAAATATTTTATGTGAATAAGATTGTTTACAACTAGACCTCCCTAAAATCTGATTTTGAAAGTACTCTATCTTGTAAGACATGCCAAATCAAGCTGGGACTATCCGGAACTAACTGATTTTGAACGGCCACTGAGCCACAGGGGTGAAAAAAATGCTCCTGATATGGGCAAGTTTCTTAGAAACCAGGGAATTTTAACGGACCTGTTTTTATCCAGTCCTGCGAATAGAGCACTCACTACGGCAAAAATAATTTCTAACGAGATTGGCTACATACGGAAAATTGTTACTGCTATACGCATTTATCATGCAGCCGAACAAACATTATTGAATGTTTTAAGAGAACGAGATGACTCATTATCGTCAATTATGATGTTTGGCCATAATCCCGGATTTACTGATTTTGCTAATACATTGACCGGGGAAAGCATTGACAACATTCCTACCTGTGGAGCCTGCCGGATTGATTTCCTGGTCGACAAATGGACCGATGTGACTTTTGGTTCAGGAGAAATGATCTTTTTTCAATATCCGGAGAAACTTTCTTAACACGCATTCTATCTTTGCCTTATTCCTGGACCGAATCCTGGATTGTGATTTTGTAAACAGATGAGAACTGACTTTGTTGAAGAATTGAAATGGAGAGGGATGCTCCATGCTATGATGCCCGGTACTGATGAACAGTTAACGAGGGAAATCACATCTGGCTATATCGGTTTTGACCCAACCGCCGATTCTTTACACATTGGGAATCTTGTACAAATTATGATATTGGTTCATTTTCAAGGAGCCGGTCATAAACCAGTGGCTCTGGTTGGTGGTGCAACTGGTATGGTAGGAGACCCGTCAGGTAAGTCAGCGGAGAGAAATTTACTTTCTGCCGATATTCTCAACCACAATCTCAACTGCGTTAAAGCTCAGTTGGAAAAATTTCTTGACTTTGATTGTGGCGCAAACGCAGCAGAAATTGTTAACAATTACAATTGGTTTAAAGATTTAAATTTTCTGGACTTCATTAGAGATGTAGGTAAGCACATTACTGTGAGCTACATGCTTGCCAAAGACTCAGTTAAAAATAGACTTGAATCGGGGTTATCGTTCACAGAATTTTCTTATCAATTAGTGCAGGGGTATGATTTTTTTGTGCTTAACAAAGACAAGAATTGCAAGATTCAAATGGGAGGATCAGATCAATGGGGAAATATTGTTACTGGGACGGAACTGATTCGTAGAAAAGGGGGCGGAGAGGCCTATGCCCTGACTACACCATTGATAACCAAGGCGGATGGCACAAAATTCGGGAAAACAGAAGGCGGCAATGTTTGGCTCGATGCCAAAAGAACTTCGCCGTACAAATTTTACCAATATTGGATAAATGCATCTGATGAAGATGTGAAAAACTACATACGCATATTCACTGTCAAATCAAAAGAGGAGATTGAAACGCTAGAAAAGGAGCATGAAAGTGTTCCCCACCTGAGAATATTACAAAAAGCGTTGGCAGAAGACATTACTACCCGAGTACATGGAAAAGAAGAACTTGACAGCGTTATTTCTGCGTCACAAATACTATTTGGAAAATCTGTAAAAGAAGAACTTGAGACCTTGAATGAAGATACTTTGCTCAGTGTTCTGGAAAGTGTTCCTCAAGTTCATTTAAGTCGTGACCAACTCAGTAAAGTTGAGAATGTCACCGACTTCTTATCAATTGCAACCAATGGTGAAATATTCCAGTCGAAGGGTGAAGCAAGAAAGATGATTCAGGGTGGCGGGGTAAGTATAAATCAAGAGAAACTACAATCTTTTGATCAACCTGTCGAGTTTGGGCTTCTACATAATAGATATCTGCTTGTACAGAAGGGTAAAAAGAATTATTACTTGGTAAACATCAACTAATTCTTACTGGTGTTAGCAATCTTTTTGGCAAACAGCTTACTAGGTAAATAATACTCTACCTTGACGGCACAGCCGAAGTAGCTATCATTATCATTATCATTGCCACGAGGTTGCCCTGCTACCAGTTGATCATAAAACTCCTGGTTTAAGATCTCAACTTCACCTCGTCTATTGGATAAAATACCAGCTAACTCACTTTCGAAGGAACTGATATAGACAGTTGATACATCATCAATATGGTCTTCAAAGGTGAAGCGATAACTGACTTCCAAAATAAGGTTTATAAATTGACTGATCTTGAATTTTACACCCAAACCTACCGGTAATACCATAGCAATGGGGCCATAATTGATTCCCTCTGTTTTGAGTTTTCTTAGTTTATGACTGGAACCTCCAAATTCCGTTTTTGGATTCATTGTGGTCAGGCCAATGCCCGCAGTCACAAAGGGTTCAACAGGTCGCCGTTTGTGATATATGTCATTGTATGGGAAAATGTAATACTGTATCTGGAAATTGGCTTCAAAATTAGTGGACTTAAAAGAAAGGTTTCTTTGTTGAAAAAATGAACTGCCGGGAGCATCGGAATCTCTTCCCCCAATTTTGTAAAGTATAAACTCAGTTCTAGCACTAAAGTGGTTCAGTAATCGTGCTTCTATTCCCACATTGTAATGCGAAAGACCTTCTTGTAATTGAAACCGATGATTCAGTTCTCCAAAGTATGCACTTTGACCAATTCCCGCATTCACTGTGAAATACCTGTCATTGTATTGATTGCCAAGGAAACTTTGACTGTATCCTAAACCAGTTAATAAAATCAAAGCAAATAAAATACAGGACGTCTTCGTCATTATTATATCTCTTAGCCTAAAGTTATAGATATGAAAAATGGAAAAAAACATCATTATCTGTTAATTGATAGACATGGCGGAAAAGTATGAGCAGAAAGTAAGCCAGGGTAAGGTGCGGAATTTATGATTGAACTGCCAACCAGTACATTTAAGTAACTGTCCGTCGTCAAGTAGACTTAATTTTTTAAATTGAATGTTTAGTGCCAATTATTAAGTAATAATCGTGCGTTATGCAGATTATAAGCAGCACTAGTTTTTAACTACAGGTTTTGGAAAAACTACGGATACTTTTATTAGAAGATGTTAAAGAGGATGCTGAATAAGCAAGGCTCATATCTTTGGTAAGTATTAATAAAGTACAATTTTCATCATGACCCACACAGGCAGGAGAGTTTAGCGAGACTAAGTACACTTTTTGTGATGCTGCTTGACAGGAATACCCCTGCCTGTTTTTCACTTCCCAAAGGCAGAACAGTACCTATTGATACGCTCAGTGCGTCATCACGAATCAAACAATGAGAAAAGCCAGCAGTGAGGTTTGAGTCATAGTTAAATTTTATTTTAATCAAAATTATGGAAAAATATTGTATTGGAATTGATGTAGACAAAAGGACCTTCAAAGTTTGTCTGATGTTTCGGGATCAGGATATGAAGAAAAAATTAAAGCGGCCAAAGCCTTTTCTAATACGAAGGAAGGGTTTGAACAATTCACCGAATGGGTTGAGGTGCGAATAAAGCTTGGCAATGTCGAGGAAAGTTATGTAATGAAGGCTACAGGAGTCTGTCACGAACAACTGGCCCACTTCCTTTCCACCAAAGAAAAAACGGTTCACATCGTCCTGCCCCTACAATCAAAGAGGTATCTTCAAAGTCTGGGATTGCGCAGTAAAACCGGCAGGATCGATGCCAAAGGTCTTGCCATGACAGGGTGTGAACAAGAGTTGGGCCCCTGGCGGTAGTGGTAGCAGAGACCAACGGCTTCGATTTGTTCAAAAATCAACGTCAGTTAGTCTGCTATGCGGGCTACGATGTAGTGGAGAACCAGTCGGGGCAAAAAACAGGTGGTCAGTTTCTCCCGGACCGGATCAAAACAGGATATTTACTTCCCCATTTTCCAGCCAGGTTCTCTAATTCCATCCCTGCCAGTTCTCTGGTAGCTGCACGATACTTTCAAGCCACCCAAACGCTCGTCTTCATCTAAATGGGCATCCATTTCTGCCTCAGGTGCTGATTCCAAAAAATACTTTGGAATTGGAGCAAACACCCCGCCTTTCCCGAATAAGGATTTACCTGATCTGAATTGCTCCAGAGCTTTGCTTTGTAATTGATCTACTTCTTCTTGTGTCATTTTATCCAGGTTATAATGTTCTTGATTTTTAACTTGGACAGCGTTCAGCTTACAGTCTAATTATTTCAAGTATTTCAATCTAATCAGTTCTTTTTCTAAGAGGTATCTCCATTTACCTCGGGGAAGGCCCTTCTTAGTCAGTTCAGCATACATTACACGATCTAGTCGAATTACTTCATATCCGATGGCCTCAAACATTCGGCGAACAATGCGATTCCTACCCATGTGTATCTGTATGCCTAATGTTCTTTTATCATCGGATATAATCGCTATCTCATCAGCTTTGGCAAAGCCGTCTTCCAGGGTCACACCTGCCTGTAGTCTTTCGTAATCCTCTTGCGCAATGGGTTTGTCAAGAACCACTTCATATAACTTCTTTACTTCACTGGATGGGTGACTAAGTTTTTTGGCCAAATAACCGTCATTGGTTAACAGCAAAATGCCGGTGGTTTTACGGTCTAATCGGCCAACAGGGTAAATACGTTCTCCTCCCTTTCTTTTTACCAGCTCCATTACTGTTGGCCGACCGTCCGGGTCATCAAGCGTAGTTATGAAATCTTTTGGCTTATTCAGTAAAATATAGACTGGTTTTTCGGGCATTAAAACTTTGCCATTGTATTTAACCACATCAGTGGGTTTCACTTTGAAGCCAAGTTCTTGTGCTTTTTCATCATTTATCGTGATATGGCCCTGTGTTATTAACTTATCAGCATCTCTTCTTGAACAAACTCCGGCATTTGCAATGAACTTGTTAAGTCTGACTGATCCCGATTCATTTTTGGCTGCGGCACTTTCTGTATTTCTATATGACTTAACTTGCCTTTTTCGCATTTCATCGGAATTGAGCGTTAAAGCTACGTAGCTTTATGGAACATGGCGGCCAAAAAAACTTTACTTTTTAATGTACAAACCGTACAGGGTGCTCTCTCAGTTCACTGACGAAGGTGACAACAAAGGGATAAATTCCACATTTCAACTGCATAAGGGATGTCTATATCCAGTGGGAAGGCTCGATGTAGACAGTGAGGACCTGATAATTCTTACAAATGACAAAACGGTCAATAGTCAATTGCTGAACCCCAAATTCAAACATCAGAGAACTTATTGGGTTGAAGTTGAAGGCAGCCCTGACCTAAAAGCTATGCAAGAATTGAGAGCCGGAGTATCAATTAATTTAAAAGAAAAGACATACAGAACTTTGCCTTGTGACACTGAAATATTGGATACAATTGGGTAATTGCCGCCTAGAGATCCACCGTTTAATCATAAAAAGTACAAGGAGACCAGTTGGATTGGGATCAAACTGATTGAGGGAAAGAATCGTCAGGTTAGGCGAATGACGGCGGCAATCGGCTATCCTGCATTGTGATTGATACGCGTAGCTATAGAAAAACTATCGGTATTTCCCTTAAAACCAAGACATATTACACAAATTGCGGGGAATACGATGAAAGCTATGCTTCGTCTTGAATAGAATCTGGATCAGAATCAAATTCTTCACCAATTTCATTTTCAGTAGCAGCAAAATCCTTTAGGGTAGGAAGGTCGGATAAATCATTAATGCCAAAATAGTCCATAAACTTTTCGCTGGTGCCATATAAAATTGGCCGCCCAATGGAATCGGACTTTCCTTTTATTCCTACTAACTCTTTTTCTAAAAGCCTTTGGACGGCATAATCGCAATTAACACCTCGAATCTGCTCCAATTCACCTTTAGTGACGGGCTGCTTATACGCGATTATAGACAATGTTTCTAAGGATGAATTTGACAGTCGTCTCTTCGATTGTTGTTTCAGTAAAATTCCAATACTGGCCTGATAAGCTGGTTTGGTTAAGAACTGATACCCACCTCCAATTTTATAAACTTGAAAAGCAAATTCGTCTTTTTCAAATTGTTCCTCTAATTCTTTTAAGCACGTATCGATGTCTTCCATTGGGACATCGGCATCAAACATTTCACTTAGACAATCATGAATTTCTTTTTCCGAAATGGTACCTGGAGAACAAAATATCAGTGCTTCAATGTGATGTTTCAGGTAGTCCAATCCTATTTGTTTTGTTTCAGCTTGGCCTCGATTGAGTGCATAGTATGTGGTACTGCCATTAACCTTGCTTTTTGTATGAGTTTGCCGGTATCCACACAGATGCCGTAAGTCCCGTTTTTAATCCTTATTAAAGCATTTTCAAGTTGTGTCATGAATTTTTGCTGTCTGGCAGCAAGTTGACTTAAATTCTCTTTTTCGGCAGTATCGGCACCATCCTCGAGTACTCTAAGATTGTTGCTATCGGAGTCTGGGCCGTAATCATCAGAGTTTTTACTTAATGAATCTTTAATATACTTCAGCTCATTTTTAGCCTTTTCAAGTTTGTCAAGTATTATAGCTTCAAACTCTTTTAATTCCTTGTCGGAATATCTGTTTTTGTTCTCTTTAGCCATGATGACCTCATTTCTACGTCACCTCAATGACGATCCACTAAAAATTTCAGCTAAATTAAATCATCAATGGTTATAATAAAAGGAATGTGTGCCACGTAACCTGTATCTAATTATCTACTCCAATCTGTGAAAGCAGTGGCGAAATATTCGGATTATTACCTTATTGCAGTCGCCAAAGGCCACTTTCCAGGTCATATGTGTATTCATGCACATTGACGTTTTGACGTTCTAAAAGGGCCCTGGAGTCATTAATGAATGTTATCATCTTGTCAAAAGAAAAATCATCAAGGAAGCTCCGGTCTTGAGAAAATTGAGAGGCTGGAAGAACGAAGAATTCTTCCCCTTGGGTGGTGTTAACATTGTAGACCCAAGTAAGATAATAGCCGACAGATTCTGTCCGGATTTTGTTTTCAGATCGCTTTATTAATAAGAGCATTATTTAGTTCTTATTATTTTTATTTATTGTATCTTTACTATATGAAAACAAAGGTAAAGAAGCGCAAAAACAAACAAGCACAAGAGGAGACACGGTTTAGAGTAGCAGAATATTTGCGAAAGAAGTTAGGGACACAAAAGCAAGCCAGTATTGTTTTTGGAATAACAGAGCGAGGGGTGAACAAGATTTGGGCTATCTATAAGCAAGGAGGAAAAAGAGCTTTAAGGAGTAAAAAACGAGGAGTTCAAGGAGGTAATAAGTTAAAGAAAGACCAAGCTTATCAAGTGCGTCAGTTAATCAAGGACAAATTACCAGATCAGTTGAAGCTCCCTTTTGGTTTATGGACCCGAGAAGCAGTACAACAACTCATTGCTATAAAGTATGGCGTAGAATTATCCCGTTGGCAAGTGGGTCGTTATTTAAAGAAATGGGGATATACACCTCAGAAGCCTATAAAAAAAGCTTTTGAACAAAAACCTGAAAAGGTTCAAAAGTGGCTAAGGGAAGAATATCCATCTATAAAAAGGCGAGCTGTCCCAGAGAAGGCTGTTATTTACTTTGGAGATGAAACAGGCTGTAGAAGTACCCATCAAGCAGGGAGGAGTTATGCACCAAAAGGAAAAACACCGATGATTATGGCAACAGGAAAACGCTTTACAGTCAATATGATTTCTGCTATTAGCAATAGAGGTCATTTACAATTCATGTTGATGGATGCAGGATTTAATAGCGAAGTGTTTCAAACCTTTTTAGAGCAAATGATAAAATACAGTAAACAAAAAGTGTTCTTTATCACAGACAATCATCCCGCCCATAAAGCTAAAAAGCCAAACCAATGGCTGGAAGACAATAAAAAAAAGATTGAGGTATTGTTCATCCCTGCTTATTCACCTGAACTGAACCCACAAGAATACCTAAACCAAGATTTGAAAACAAATATCATAGGAAAGAAAAGGGCTATAAACAAAGAACAGCTCAAAAAAAACATCAATAATTTTATGAGCAAAAGAAAAAAGGATAAACCTCAAGTGAAAAAATATTTTCATCATAGGCACGCTCAGTATGCTGCCTAGAAAATTCATACGAACTAATTAACCTAACGATTAATAAGTTGATTTGGACCATTGCTCCTCCGTCTCGGTATCTACTTCTTTGGTGACTTACATAATTGCCTAATGAATAAACCACTATTTCATCCTTTGAGTCCTGTTTGTTGAATGAATTTTTCATTTTTTGAATCACGTGTGGATGAGATCCTATTACAAAATCTGCGCCATTGTCGAAGTAGAAATTAGCAAGGTCCACTTGCTCGGAAGACGGATTCCTTTGATATTCGAGGCCCCAGTGAACAAAGACAAGTACCTTGTCAACAAGGTAGGATTTAGCCAAGAGTAGGTCTTTTTTAATATTGTTTTTATCAATTAAGTCTACAATTGTTCCTTCTGGAACAGGTATGCCGTTGGTTCCGTAGGTATAATTTAGAAGAGCAATCCGAAAGCCCTTCTTTTCAATTACCAGGGGATAGCTGGTTTTCTTCTCTTCAATATTACTATAGGTGCCGGTATGGGGAAAGTTCAGACTATCCAAAACCTCTATGGTTCTTACAATTCCTTTTTTACGTCGGTCACACGAATGGTTATTGGCAGTCACCAGGTAATCTACACCTGCATTTTGGATAGCTACAGCAACTTCGTCCGGAGCACTGAACTGTGGATAACCACTGTAAGGAGGGCCTCCAAGGGTGAATTCCAAATTGGCTATCGAGACATCTGCTTCAGAGACTATGTGTTGAACGTAATTAAAAGTATTGTACTGATATTCCCCGGTTTCAGCATTATAGGCACTATTTATCTGGTCTTTGTGCTGCATGATATCGCCCATTACCAATAGAGAAAGCTGATCAGACTGAGATTGCCCTTCGACTACCAGACCTACCAATAGTATCAAACCGACATATCCTTTTAGTGGAATTGACATCTCAATCAAACTTAGAGCTTTTTGAATATCTTTAAAATTCATTAGCGAAAAGTATGTCCAAAATTATCGAGTGTCCTAGAGATGCTATGCAAGGTCTTCATGAGTTCGTTCCGACTGAAATGAAGATTAATTATATAAATCAATTGCTGAAAATTGGGTTTGATACCATTGACTGCGGAAGTTTTGTGTCACCTAAGGCCATCCCCCAATTGAAGGATACAAATATTGTTATTGATGCATTAAACATTGAAGAAACAAATTCAAGATTACTGGTCATAGTCGCTAATACGAGAGGTGCCCAAGAGGCATGTAACTTTAAAAAAATTGATTACATAGGGTTTCCGTTGTCTCTTTCGGAAACGTTTCAAAGAAAGAATACCAATAAGAGCATCGATGTAGCCTTTGATACAGTACAGGAGATTCAGAGTTTGTGTCAAACGCATAGCAAAACACTTGTAGTCTATTTATCCATGGGATTTGGCAATCCCTATGGTGATCTGTACGAAATGGAGTACGTTTCAGAATTTGTTACCAAACTTGATGCAATTGGAACAAAAGTCATTTCTTTAGCAGATACCATTGGGGTATCGAATGAGGAAAACATTCAACTGTTGTTCAAGACGATAACCCACTTATGCCCACATATTGAGTTCGGGGTACATCTACATTCCGACAGGGACTCTGCAAGAGATAAGATTGCAGCCGCCTATAAAGGTGGATGTCGTCGCTTTGACGGGGCGGTCAATGGATTTGGAGGTTGCCCAATGGCAGAAGATAAATTGGTTGGCAATATCGCTACCGAAAGTATTCTGGACTATCTGGGGCAATTTGAGAATGAGGTTCGGTTAAACATGTCAGAATTTGATCAAGCATTAAATATGGCTCCCTCAATTTTTTTAGGAAGATGATTTAGATCATGAGGGCAATTTTTAGCCAACTTCTTCCATTGATAAGCAGTAGATATCTTAATACAGAGCTGATGAAGAATTTTTTAATTGTCATTTTGGGAGTCTCACTACTGAGTTGTTCGGAGAGTCAATTAACGGAAAGTGACCTGACAGGAGAGGAATTGAGCTATACCCTGTTTTCCGAATCTGATTTTGAAGGTGTTGTAATCTTTAAAGAAAAAATTGATGGTAATGCCCAAATTGTCATCGAATTGGACGGCCCGAAAGGGGGAATATTTGTTTCCCGCACACTTACATTTCAAATCATTCAATACTCCTGACATAGAAGTAGCTTCGTTATTGACTCCTGTCAGTGCAACGTCAGGCCACAGTATAACTGATCTGGAGTATCTGTCAGATGAAACAAAGATGATCTATGCTGATCTCATATCTTTTGATGGTCATATCAAGATTCATCTTGGTGATGGCACCATAGTCGTTAACTTAAGCATTGTTGAATTACTTGATAATGAGTGATTTTACCTTTAGGAGCTTGACATGCCGTATTATAAATAGCGGGTAAGAACACATTTTCAATCCATAAGTTCATTGATTTAGGATCTATAAGGACTTTTCTTAGAGTTGGAGAAAGACTTCTACATCTTTTGAAAAATTTCAAAACACTAAGCCCTTGGTCAGGTTGATATGTTTGGATGTATTTGTTACAAGTCATGAATAGTTTCCAATTAACTAATATCCAGAGCAACTGAGTTAACAGTTGACACTCAAAACGCTCCTTTCTTACTTTCTTTACTTGGTCAATTTCAAAAAATGACTTCCAGGATTTAAAGACCAACTCGATTTGCCATCTTAAATAATAGGCTTTTCTTATGTTCTCTACAGGTAAATATTGTTGTTCAACATTTGTAATGAAGGTATTGTAACGGCATCTGATCTTGTGAACCTCAGAGATATTCACTTTCCTGCTTTTTGCTGATTGACGAGCTTTCTTAAGTCTTTTTTCATATTCTCGGTCATTAAGTCGCTCGACAACTAACCTACAGGGAATTTTATGTTTTTCATAGATAAATACATCTAGTGCAGAAGTACTTATACCTAATCGATTAAATCTTCTATCAATTTCTTTCCAAGACACTTCTTTATTTTCTGAGGTATAAATATTTGCTTGAGGTGGTAGCCGGTTTAAGAAGTAAGCGGACTTATCTATGATTGCTTTCAGATAGGTAGGAGTAATGTAGCCTAAGTCACGAATGTGCAACCCTCCCTTGGTAATTGATTCTATTGTTTCATTCGAATCTTTTTGATCATTTCTACTTCGATTAGTTAACATCAAGTCCTTCCATTGGCCACTTAATAGATCATATTCGTACTGGATTTGCATTAATCCATTGGTCTTGCTGAAGTTTCCAAAACCTGGATAATCTCCATTGTAATCATCTGGTAATGATAATCTAGTTGAATCCTTAATCTTTATGCACGTAAAATGACTAGCTGTTGATAGTTTGGCTGATGAAGTAAATTGACTAGATAATTGTTCTTTAATCAGTTCTTGCAAAAACGTAACTCCTTGTTGAGTAAATCGTTTGTGCACGGCTTCTTTACTGATATCAATGGCAAAGTTTAAATGCAAATCTGCTGCAATATCTTCCAGACTAGTTTGAGCTTGATTACAAGTTGAAAACATAAGAGTATTCAACAGATCAGAAGCAACCAGTTTTCGTTTTCGCTTTACAAACCCTGTTTCCTTGGCTAGTTGATCTATTTTTTCTTTTGACAGAGTATTCTCAATGCTATACTTAAGTTCATCAGCATACTTCTGAATAAAGATTTTCCTGCTAATTTGAAGTGTGTTTCTCCCTTAGTTTGATGATATTAGTAATGTCATTGCGGGGGCAAAATCAAAGAAAAATAACCCGCTATTTAAAGTACCAAAAATGGGGAGAAAACTAACAAAATCTACCCGAGAAGGGTATGCTCACTTTAAAAAGAAAACCATCTGCACCCTTAAGTTAACGACTATGGTGATGGCACCAACCAGAATGTAATTCTGGCATTCGGGAACATTGGAAGCAACAAGCTTATGTTTGATAGCGAAGCAATAGAATGCAACGGACCGAATTAACTATTTTCATACAGTGCTCGTATTTGCATACAGTGCTCGCAAGTACTGGTCAATAAACTCATCTTTTCTCTTTAAACGATATTGCATTACCCACCGTGGATGTGGAACCATTTTAACTTGGTTGAAGAAATGATGCTGATCATTAATCTTTTTTAGGAATTTAAAATTCTTCCCTTGCCCAATGCTAAATGCGGAGTTTGTAGAACAACCGAAAGCAATTTTTTTTTGAATACAGTTGATAGCGAATGGTTCAACTGCTCTTTCGAGTAAAGGTTCATCGTAATAATTGTAGTTCCTCCCGAACTTCACAAACCCAATTGATGATATTGAGGAAATAAAAAATTTGGAATAAAATTGCTGCGGTCCGCCATAACGATTGATAACATCATAAATGAACTTTGAGGAGAGTTCGGCTTTTTTTACAAAGTCATTTTTGATACCACATTCTTCTTCAAGACGAATCGGATCGGTGAAACCAATGCCGGTAACACCCGCACCAAAACGACCCGGATTAATTCCCATGAGTAAGACCCTGGGGTTGTTGTCATCATAATATTTTTTGAAAAACTGCTCAATTACTGACCAGGTCTGAGCATTGTTAAAGGGATACAACACCTCTACTCCTTTTGGAATGCCATTAGGGATTTTAAGACCTTTGTAAAACGCCTTAACCTCATCACCGAAGGTCATTGGATTTAATTAGTCTCTAGGAGGTGTGATCATTATATGGGCACGATACGTTCCTGGAAACATAATCCAGGGGTGCCCCTGCTCCAAAGGTTTTGTGGGCAAACCAGTCGACTTGGATGTTGCGAAGGGTATGTACACCACATATCGGTAATTTGCGCCTTCTACCTCTCCCGTTTCCGAATTATATTTTCCATCAGTGCCTGAGAGAACATGCAGTGTGGTAGGCTGATCTGGCATCTTCATTTTGCCTGATTTAGCTTCATCTTCACGAATTTTATTTATCTCTGCGGGATTTTTGCCTTCCAACCTCAGTGCCCTACCTCGTGCCATAAATGGGTCAAGGTCCTTGTGATAGCAGGCTGTACTAAACCCAGAACGGTTAGGGTCATCGGCGAGGCAGATTAAATCGTTGGTTCCAGATTTTAACGACACGAATGTCCCACTTGCGTCATAGCCCATAACCGAGGCTCCTTCCCGCATTTCTTCCGGTGCTGCATGAATGGCCGCAGCGATTTGGTCAGCTTTCAAAGGGCTTTGGGCGTTCACATAAAAACTTGAAGCGACCAGAGCAGTGAGGAGATAAATTTTTGAAGCCATAATTATTCTGTTTTAGAAATGGAAATTTAGTCAAAAAGGGCCAATTCTAAATGGAATTAGTTTTCAATTGCCTGGATCCTTATTCCATTCCTGAAGAGAACTAAGGTCTTCTTTACTTATATAGTTGTTTTGTACAGCCTCCTCTAACATTACGGAATAGCTGCTTAGGGTAAAAAAGTCAACATTGGCAGCACTAAAACTTTCATCAGCAATAGAAAAACCGTAGGTGAAAATTGCACCTAACCCTAAAACAACAATGTCATTTTCACGCAGTCTTTCAATCGCTTTAAGTGAACTCCCGCCTGTTGAAATCAAATCTTCAATCACTACTACCTTCTGTGCTGGAGTAGGTTTTCCTTCAATCAGGTTTTCCATGCCATGGCTCTTTGGTTTCGATCTCACATAGATAAATGGCAGGCCCAAGGAATCGGCTACTAGAGTTCCTTGAGGTATTCCGGCAGTGGCAACTCCGGCAATTGCTTCGACTTGCGGGAACTTGGATTTGATTCTATTGGTCAAAGAATCTTTTACAAAGGTTCGTATGTCCGGGTAGGACAGGGAGAGACGATTGTCACAATAAATTGGTGATTTCCAGCCAGAACTCCAGGTAAAGGGATTTTCAGGACTGAGTATTATTGCCTCAATTTTTAGCAGAGCCCGGGCAGTTTCCCGGCTGATTTGGAGATCGTTCATGACTCAAAATTATCAGCATTTGAGAGGTGTGCAAAAAAATAAGCGCAACAGATTTTCTGTTGCGCTTATCAAGGTCAAAACTCGGTCTATTAACTCTTGTTCATTTCAAGTTTGATGTCAAGGGTAACTTCTTCACCCACTGCAACACCACCGCTCTCGATTACATTATTCCATGTCAATCCCCAATCTTTCCTGTTGATCACGCCGCTTACTTTAAAACCAGCCTTCATGCCTTTGCCTGTATCCACTGTTCCATTAAATTTCACGTCCAGTGAAACTGACTTGGTTACACCATGCATAGTGAGATCACCACTCATTGAATATTTTCCGTCACTTACTTTCTTAAACCCAGAGCTTTTGAAAGATAGTTCTGGAAATTTCTCTACATCGAAAAAATCTCCTGACTTTAAGTGGCCGTCTCTGCGGTCATTACCAGTGTTTATGCTACCAGCCTTGGCGGTAAACGAGATTGTTGCGTCTGTTAAATCATCTTTTGATGCGGTAAGTGAGCCATCGAAATCGTCGAATTTCCCGTCGACTTCAGAAATAACCATGTGGTCAATTGAAAAACCAATTGTTGAATGGTTTTTATCAATCGCCCAGGTGGCTTGAGCTGAGGCATTAATTAAAAATGCGAACAGCATTGCAATAGATAAGTAAATTTTTCTCATGTCAATTCAGTATTTAATTAAATAATGTTGGTACATATATCTTAACCTTGAACTGCTTTTGAAGCTATTATGTTTCAAAAGCAATATTGAATTTACATTAACATTTTGAAAACGGTTACCTAAACGGAACTTTCATCATGTTTTTTTTAATACTAACGACACTAGTGTGAGGCCTTCTGTGTATTAAAATAGGTCAGGAAGTTTATTATGTGCCCAATTAATATTTATTTAGCCTCGATTTTCAGAGCATATAGCAATTGGGAGTAGGAATAATTGGTTTTAAGAAAACGGAAATCCAGAAATGTTAATTGGTGTAGTTAAGGAGGATGACCCCCGGGTTGCGTTAGTTCCCGAGGTCGTTAAAAAGATTGAAGATGAAAAGAATAAGGTTTGCGTTGAGAATAATGCAGGCGACTCGGTTTTCTTTCACGATATCCACTTCCAACAAGCTCAAGCTCGAATTGACAAGCGCTCTAACATTCTTAAGGATTCAGATATCCTTGTAACACTGAAGCCTTCAGCAGAAGCTGATTTAAAACAACTCAAAAAGGGAGCCATCTACATTTCTATGTTTGAACCTTATGCGAATAAGAGTGCTGTTTGTGAGCTCTTATCAAAGTATCCGGTTTCAACTTTTAGCCTTGATATGATTCCTAGAGTTACTATGGGTCAATCAATGGATGTCCTTTCATCAATGGCTTCGATAGCAGGTTATAAAGCAGTTATAGAGGCTGCTAATATTCTGCCACGTTACTTTCCAATGTTAACTACTGCCGCCGGTACAATACCTCCGGCCAAGGTGCTTATTATAGGTGCCGGAGTCGCTGGCCTTCAGTCTGTTGCAACTGCCAAAAGATTGGGCGCAGTAGTTGAAGTGTTTGATACGAGAAGCGCAGTTAAAGAAGAAGTAAAAAGTCTTGGAGCAAAATTCGTTGAAGTAGAGGGAGCTACCGATGACAAAGGAGCAGGAGGATATGCTGTAGAGCAAACGGAAGAATTTAAAAAGAAGCAAGCTGATTTGATTAAAGAAAGGGCAATTCAAGCAGATGTCATAATAACCACAGCTCAATTGAGAGGTAAACCAGCTCCTGAGTTAATCTCTAAAGAAGCTGTGAATGAAATGAAAGAGGGGTCAGTAATTGTCGATTTGGCAGCTTCTACAGGGGGTAATTGTGAACTTACTCAGAATGATAAAACGGTTGTTGAATATGGTGTATCCATCATCGGAAATTCAGAGCTTCATTCTTCAGCACCAATCCATGCCAGTCAACTCTATAGCAAGAACATCCATAATTTTCTTAAACTGATAGTGAAGGATGGAGTGTTGGATTTGGATATGGAGAACGAAATATTAAAATCAACGTGCCTTACTTTTGAAGGAGAATTAAGGTACAAATCGAATTAACCCATGGACCAAATCATACAGTTTTTGAGTGAAAACCTTCCCATGATTTACATTCTGGTTCTAGCTGTATTGCTTGGAACTGAAGTGATATCAAAAGTGCCAACGGTATTACATACACCCCTTATGTCCGGGGCGAATGCTATTAGTGGAGTGGTGGTAATAGGAGCAATCATTTTAATGCGTCAGGCGGAGCCTGGTAATTATCTTGTATTAGTCCTGGGTTTTCTTGGAATTGCATTAGCAACAATAAATGTAGTTGGTGGTTATGCGGTGACTCATCGGATGTTAGATATGTTTAGTAGGAAAAAGAAAAAGAGCCAGGCCCGTGATAATCACTATAGTTGATACCATCTGCCTAATTGTAATAATCCTGTTCATTGTTGGTCTTAAAAGACTGAGTTCAGCAGATACTGCAAGAAATGGCAATTTAATCGCTGCCTCAGCAATGGGCATCGCCATAATAACTACCCTCGTCTATCCAATGGAGGGCTTTGCTAACAATTATGCCTGGATTAGTGGTGGGCTTTTGTTAGGTACAATTATAGGTTACGTGGCAGCAAAGAAAGTGGCCATGACCGCCATGCCTGAAATGGTGTCGTTATTCAATGGTTTGGGTGGTGCAGCTACCATGTTGATCGCTATCGTTGAATTCTATAATTACCCCTCAGGTGTATCTCTCCTAAATGGTCAAATGATAACTACAGACTTCGCCCTTTTTGTAGGATGTATATCCTTTACCGGTAGTCTGATTGCCTACGGAAAATTGCAGGGATTTTTAAGGGACTCATTGGTATTGCCTTATCCCAAGGTTGTTAATATGGTTTTATTGGTTGCCATAATTGGGGTTAGTGCCCATTTGCTTATTCAGCCTTCATTGGACTTCCATCTGGTTTTGATTCTATTGGTATTATCTCTCATATATGGCGTAACTTTCGTAACGCCAATAGGTGGTGGCGACATGCCCGTCGTCATCTCTTTACTGAATTCTTTCACCGGTTTAGGAGCTGCATTGGCCGGTTTAATCTATAACAACCAGGTTATGCTTGTAGGCGGTATACTGGTTGGCGCATCGGGAACTATACTGACTGTTCTGATGTGCGAGGCTATGAACCGCAGCTTATTAAATGTCATCATCGGTGGATTTGGTGGAGGAGGAATTGCCGCTGGCGGTGGCAGCAGAGATGAAGTGATTAAAGAAGCATCACTCGCTGACTTGGCCATCGAACTTAAATATTCACACAAAGTTTACATTGTGCCAGGTTATGGCTTGGCTGTGGCACAAGCTCAACATATTTGTAGCGAATTGGATGCGCTGTTAGAAGCAGAGGGGGTGGTTGTGAAATATGCTATTCACCCGGTTGCCGGACGTATGCCTGGTCACATGAATGTGCTTTTGGCCGAAGCCAATGTTCCCTATCCGAAGTTAATTGATTTGGAAGAGGCCAATAAAGATTTTCCGTCCACGGATGTTGTGTTAGTGATTGGTGCCAATGATGTTGTTAATCCAGCGGCCAAAGAAGATTCGTCAAGCCCAATTTATGGAATGCCAATACTTGATGTGGAGATGGCAAAAAGCATAGTCATTCTGAAACGTAGCATGAGTGCTGGTTATGCCGGCATCCAGAATCAGCTATTCTTTGGAGATCGTTCCAGGATGCTATTTGGTGACGCAAAAAATAGCCTACAGAAGCTGGTAGACGAGATAGGGAACGTTTAGTAAAATTCATCCATAACCTTCTCGGTGATCTCAGCCCAGCCATCAATACTGTTTCTGCATTTCTGATAGGCCTTGTAAATTCTTTCTTCTTTTTCACCTTGTGCAGTCAGTTCACCAATCACTTCTTTGGTATAGATGCGCAATTGATCTAGCACTTCTTTCGGAAACATTCTTGGTGTAACTCCCTCTTCATCGATTAGTTTTTTGAGGTAGATGCTGTTTTTGATCTCAAATTCCAACCACATCCAAGTGTTAATACGACCTGCCGCCCCTTTGATTATTTGTTGTAAGTCTGAAGACAACTCCTGGTACCTGGGTTTGTTAACCAACAATTCTAATACGGTCCCCGGTTCATGCCATCCGGGATAATAGTAATATTTGGCAGCACCTGCCCAGTAATAGGATGCCCCGTGGCCTAATTCTATTGCCCCGTTACTTACCGCATCAAAGCATTCTAATGCTGGAATTAATTCTCCCCCTCCGTATACCTGAATCTTCATTCTACCACCAGACATCTTTTCAACAAAGTAGGCAAACATGTTGCACCCCTCACCAACTACTGGAAAATTAGGAGGCCAGGTAGTAACCATTTTCCAAAGTACAGTCTTATTAAAGTTGATGTATGGGGTGTTTATTTTCGCTTGTTCTGGAGTACAACCGAGGAGAGCTGAACCTCCAATAGCACCCATTGTACCTCCTTGGATGAACTTTCTTCTATTTACTTTTTTCATTCGCATCCTCAATCATTCCAAATTACAACTAGTCTGAGAGGAAACCTGACTTTTTGCAGTTTCAGTTTTGCTGACATTTTGGCTTATTATAAGATGAAATTGCATTGAGATACGACATACTGGCGCAATAATTGGAGAATATTAAGATGGTAAGCCTTTTGATAGATGAATGTCAGAACGGAATTTGACGAACTATGAATCTAAATAATTATACTATAAAATCTCAGGAGGCACTTAATAAGGCAGCGGAGATTGCCATAGCCAATCAGCAACAACATGTAGAACCTGGTCATCTATTGCAGGGTATTTTCCAATCGGATGAAAATGTTGTCAACTTTTTAGTGAAGAAGTTAAGTATCAACAAAGAGATTATTGATTCCGGTTTGGATAAGATAATCAATACCTATCCTAAAGTATCCGGGCAGCAGACATTTCTTTCCAATGATACCGAACAGATTTTGCAAAAGGCAAATTCCTTTTTGAAAGAATTTAAAGATGAATATGTTGCGGTTGAGCATCTATTGTTAGCAATACTCGCTGGAAAAGATAAAGTAGCTGACTTGCTTAAAAGAGTTGGTGTTGCTGAAAAAGATTTAAAGGCTGCCATTATGGAATTGCGTGGAGGCGACACCGTAAATGATCCCGGTGCTGAATCAAAATATCGCTCATTAGAGCGGTACTCAAAAAACCTGAATCAACTGGCCCGGGAGGGTAAAATTGATCCGGTAATTGGCAGAGATGAGGAGATCAGACGTGTATTGCAGATCCTCTCCAGGAGGACCAAGAACAACCCTATTTTACTTGGTGAACCGGGGGTCGGCAAAACAGCTATCGTCGAAGGTATGTCCCAGCGAATTGTAGATGGTGATGTGCCTGAAAATTTAAAATCAAAAACCCTGATCTCGCTTGACATGGGTTTGTTGGTAGCAGGAGCCAAGTATAAAGGGGAGTTTGAAGAGAGACTTAAGTCTGTTATTAAAGAAGTAACAGATTCAAATGGAGAAATACTTTTATTCATAGATGAAATCCATACCTTGATCGGTGCTGGTTCGGGGGGTGACGGAGCAATGGATGCGGCAAACCTTCTAAAACCTGCATTGGCAAGAGGGCAGCTCCATGCCATTGGAGCGACAACACTTAAGGAATACCAGAAGCATATGGAGAAAGACAAGGCCCTTGAGCGTCGTTTCCAGGCAGTTATTGTTGATGAACCCTCAATTAAAGATTCAATATCAATTTTGAGAGGTATAAAAGAGAAATACGAAGTGCATCATGGTGTCAGAGTCAAAGATGATGCTGTAATATCTGCCGTAGAGTTATCAAATAGATATATTTCTGACCGCTTTCTGCCAGATAAGGCCATAGACTTAATGGATGAAGCGGCCTCCAAACTTCGAATCGAGATTGACAGCTTGCCTGAAGAATTGGATGAATTGCAGCGCAAAATAATGCAATTGGAAATTGAACGAGAGGCCATCCGAAGGGAAAAAGACACAGGGAAAGAAGCAATTTTATCTAAAACAATTGCAGAATTGTCGGAAGAGAGAAATGTTTTAAAGGCCAGGTGGGAAAACGAGAAGGCCATAATCCAGGGGATTCAGCAGGAGAAAGAAAATATTGAAAGGTTTAAGCATGAAGCTGAACAGGCTGAGAGATCAGGAGATTATGGACTGGTTGCGGAAATCCGGTACGGTAAAATAACCGAGTCAGAGGCGAAACTGGCAAAATACCAGGAAGCATTAAAAAATATGCAAGATGGTAACACTTTATTGAAGGAGGAAGTGGATGCGGAGGATATCGCAGAAGTGGTAGCCAAATGGACAGGTATTCCCCTTTCAAAAATGTTACAAAGCGATAGAGAGAAATTGCTTCATTTAGAAGAGGAGTTATCAAAACGAATTGCCGGTCAGGATGAAGCGATAACGGCTATTGCAGATGCGGTAAGGAGAAGCAGGGCTGGCCTTCAGGACCCTAAACGACCAATTGGGTCATTTATATTTCTTGGTACTACTGGTGTTGGTAAGACGGAATTAGCAAAAGCACTGGCGGAGTATTTGTTTAATGATGAAAATTCAATGGTGCGAATTGACATGTCCGAATATCAAGAAAGGCATGCAGTCAGCCGCCTAGTAGGGGCACCTCCTGGTTATGTTGGATACGATGAAGGCGGACAATTAACTGAGGCAGTCAGAAGGAAACCTTATTCCGTCATCTTGTTAGATGAGATAGAAAAGGGCCATCCGGATGTATTCAATATTCTACTTCAGGTTCTGGATGATGGTAGATTAACAGATAACAAAGGAAGGATTGCCAATTTCAAGAATACCATTATTATCATGACTACGAATATTGGGTCGCACTTGATTCAAGAAGGCTTTGAAAAAATGACCAATAGGAATGAGGAAGAAATACTTGAGCAAACAAAAGTGAGGGTCTTTGAGTTATTGAGGAAATCAGTGAGACCAGAGTTCCTTAATCGCGTGGACGAAACCATAATGTTCCAGCCATTGTCTAAAAGCGGCGTCCGGAAGATAGTTTCGATACAATTTAAACTGATACGGAAGCGTCTAGAAGATTCTGGCATAAAAATTGAGAGTAGTAATGAAGTATTGGACCAGTTAGGACAATTAGGATTCGACCCGCAGTTTGGAGCAAGACCATTGAAGCGAGTGATACAGCGGGAGATACTCAATAGGTTGTCGAAAATGATCCTTGAAGGAAGCATAAATAATGATTCAGTTGTCGGAATGACCCTGAATGATAATAAGGAAATAGATTTCATCAATTTGGATGATGTAAAGATTTAAACGGTTGGTTTAGGTTGTTAATTCTGGGTGTTTGAAAGGGGGCGGGGCCCCTTTCTTTTTAGATACACCCAACTAGATACACCCAACTCTTGATACACCCAACTCTTGCTAAATCTTGCTAAATCTTGAATTCTTTTGATGAGAGGCACTGATCTGTTCAAATGGAGGATTTTGGACACCTGTTCCAGGAATAGTAACTTTCCTCCACCAGGCAGCGCACTTTGGCTGAGTTCAAAAACCGGCTATACCAATATCCCGAATTTTTTATGATTCGTTGACTGGTTTCCAAATCATGTGTACCAGTCCAAAGCGTTGGGTGTACCCTTTGGCCCATTCGAAGTTATCAAGTAAGGTCCAGATGAAATATCCGGTGACATTGATACCTTCTTTTTTGGCGTGGAGGACCTCATTAATACAGGCTTGTAGAAACTGAACCCGATCAGTGTCCTTGATTTTATTTTCAGTTACTGTGTCTTCAAATGCCGCTCCGTTCTCGGTAATGACCAACTCTTTGATTTGACTGTATTTCCCGAATTTTTTTAAGATGTTGTAGACGAATTTGGGATAAACTTCACGGTTCATGGTAGTGACTGAAACGTTTCTCAGATTGGCATCTACAATTTACTCCTGGGGGGTGTCACACGAGATGCAAATATGCTTGTCGTATGAAATGCCGTCTGATACCCTGCAAAGGACGATTTTTGAAAATGGTTCTCATACAAAGGAGAAAAAATGAGAATAAATATATGAGTAGTGAATGACTATCGAATGACGGGGTTTCTCTCCTGAATGAGCCGCATATCTTACCGAATGGGAGCGAATGACCCTAATACGCTATAAAATGCCGTCTGATACCCTGCAAATGGCGATCTTCTAAAGCACCTATCCAACGCAAATATACCGCCCGTATCCTGTAAATACCCCCGAACACCCTGCGACACTCCATACAGAATGTAACGAAATATCCCGTGGTTGTCGTATGGTTGTCGTATGGTTGTCGTATGCGAATATTGTAAAAGTGCAATTTTATACAAGGGAATGATTTCTAATGAATTGTATTATTCCCTGTTTTTGAGGGTGTACTGCGCTCCTTAACCCCTGTTTATCATTAAATTGGCATAATGAGAACCACAGAATCTGGTTGTGCTCTTCCTGAGCTCTTCTGATTGTGCTATTCCTAAGCCAGTATTCTCATTCAGAACGTCACATTCAGAATGAGAATTTTTGACATTCCGAATGAGACGATTTGAACAGATCTATACCAATAACTGGCCTACGGATTACAACATGAATCCTGATAAGCAATTATTCACAACCTGTTTTTATTCCGACAGATTTAATTTTGTGTTGAGCATTCGCTGGGATCACTGATTAAGGATTCTATCTTCCTATGGAAAAGAAACTATGACCTACCTGGGTATTGGTGAAAAGACAATAAAGGAGACTTATATGAGATTTTGATTTCGTGAGTTTAACAAAACGACCGTTTTATCTAATGACACCCTTGGATTCATTGGATAATCACACTTCTGAACAGCACTTTTGAAAAAGAGTCCTTAAAACCGATGAGGTTTTATCGTGGACTTCCTCTATAGATTAGTTCAATTATTTAATATTAAGAATCAACCTTAATCTCCATATAACTTTTGAGCCTCTTTGTAATCCATAAAATTGATAAGACAATTCCTGAAATTGAAATATCGGATTTACAATTGTGGGATAATTTTCGCTCAGGGAACAAATTTGCTTATAAAACAATTTATGAAAATCATGTTAAAGCACTTTATGATTATGGCTGCAAACTTACCAATGATGCTGGGCTTGTTGAGGACTGCATACAAGATTTGTTTGTAACACTTTGGAATAGAAAAGGTGAATTGGAGGTTACAAGTAGCATTAGGTTTTATTTAATATCCTTCATTAGACGTAAAATTATTAAGATTATAAAGAACAATAGAAGCGATCAGATGCTGTCTGATCCTTTGTATTTAATACCCACAGAAAGCTCGACAGAGGAGGTCGGCAGTCAAGACAATCGCCTTCGAATCATAAAATCCACAATTAGTAAACTACCAAGAAGGCAAAAAGAAGCTATTGATTTAAAATTCTTTCATAACCTGGATTATGATGAAATTTCTGATGTTATGGGCATATCAGTAGAATCATCGTACAATCTAATTTCTAAAGCAATCGCTTCTCTGAAAATTAAAGTCAGAATGGAGGGCGAATAGAATGTAGGGCGAACTGATATGAAAAAATTATTTATAGAATTAGAAGAAACGATGAGATTCTTTTTTTAAAGAAGCTCTTAATTAAAATTGTTAAAAACTTGAGATACATAGGCTTTAGCGTAGAAGATTTCATAGAGGATGAAAAGTTCAAGGATTGGATTTATTATCCTTCACCTGAGAAAAATTATTTCTGGGAATCTTGGTTGGCCAAGAATCCGGATATGAAAGCTACAGTAAGTGAAGCAAAGAAGTTACTTCTTACACTTCAATTCAATAAAAAGACCCTTTCAGAAAGCAAAAAGAATGCAATATGGAATTTGATTGAAAAGGAAAATAATGATTTTGACCTTAACTACAATTCGGAAGGCATTGGAAAACTTTACAGAAACCCGGATTCAAATAATAGATCGTTCAAGCTTCGTCATTTTATGTATGCGGCGGCAGCAATAAGCCTGGCCATAATTTCAACTATTTTTTTTTACCGGCTATTTTGAAGACGAGAGCATTGTTGAAACCCCTCTTTTCAAGATTATTTCAAATCCCTCAGGTCAGAAATCTCAAGTACAACTTCCGGACGGTTCTGTTGTGCATTTAAATTCTGAAAGTACCCTGACTTATGATGAAAACTTTAGCACGGGTAGAGTAGTCAAAGTAGATGGAGAAGCCTTTTTCAAAATTCGGAAAGACAGCTTGAGACCTTTTACGATAAGAGCAAATCATTTGAGTGCAACTGTGCTTGGAACTTCCTTCAACGTTCGGACCAGAGCAGGTAAAAATGACACGGAAATTTCATTGATTACTGGTGAACTGTTAGTGGCAGATACGCTAAATAAAAATTCTGTCATTTTACAACCAAGACAAGCTGCAAATTCTGGAATCCCTGGTCAACAAATTGTAAAAACTCATTTTGATACCGATGAAATCACTTACTGGACAAGAGGCATAATATATTTTATTAATCGTTAGGTTAATTAGTTCGTATGAATTTTCTAGGCAGCATACTGAGCGTGCCTATGATGAAAATATTTTTTCACTTGAGGTTTATCCTTTTTTCTTTTGCTCATAAAATTATTGATGTTTTTTTTGAGTTGTTCTTTGTTTATAGCCCTTTTCTTTCCTATGATATTTGTTTTCAAATCTTGGTTTAGGTATTCTTGTGGGTTCAGTTCAGGAGAATAAGCAGGGATGAACAATACCTCAATCTTTTTTTTATTGTCTTCCAGCCATTGGTTTCGCTTTTTAGTTTTATGGGCGGGATGATTGTCTGTTATAAAGAACACTTTTTGTTTACTGTATTTTATCATTTGCTCTAAAAAGGTTTGAAACACTTCGCTATTAAATCCTGCATCCATCAACATGAATTGTAAATGACCTCTATTGCTAATAGCAGAAATCATATTGACTGTAAAGCGTTTTCCTGTTGCCATAATCATCGGTGTTTTTCCTTTTGGTGCATAACTCCTCCCTGCTTGATGGGTACTTCTACAGCCTGTTTCATCTCCAAAGTAAATAACAGCCTTCTCTGGGACAGCTCGCCTTTTTATAGATGGATACTCTTGCTCCAACCACTTTTGAACCTTTTCAGGTTTTTGTTCAAAAGCTTTTTTTATAGGCTTCTGAGGTGTATATCCCCATTTCTTTAAATAACGACCCACTTGCCAACGGGATAATTCTACGCCATACTTTATAGCAATGAGTTGTTGTACTGCTTCTCGGGTCCACAAACCGAATGACAGTTTCAACTCATCTGGTAATTTGTCCTTGATTAACTGACGCACTTGATAAGCTTGGTCTTTCTTTAACTTATTACCTCCTTGAACTCCTCGTTTTTTACTCCTTAAAGCTCTTTTTCCTCCTTGCTTATAGATAGCCCAAATCTTGTTCACCCCTCGCTCTGTTATTCCAAAAACAATACTGGCTTGCTTTTGTGTCCCTAACTTCTTTGGCAAATATTCTGCTACTCTAAACCGTGTCTCCTCTTGCGCTTGTTTGTTTTTGCGCTTCTTTACCTTTGTTTTCATACTGTAAAGATACAATAAATAAAAATAATAAGAACTAAATAATGCTCTTATTAATAACCAAACGAATTTTGTGGACGCCATTAACTTTTTAGAAAGGTGGTATGGTGTAGAAATTGAAATAACCAATGCGCCTGCAAAGCCTATGACTTGTAATGGAAAATTCACCCATGAGAATCTTGATAATGTATTGAATACTCTTGGTTTCTCGTTGGGGTTTGACTATAAAATCAATGGGAAAGCTGTCGAAATATTTTTTTAACAAAAAAAAAACAATCTATGAAAACATGAATGCACCATAAAAAAAGTCGGAGATAAAAATAACTCCGACTTAAAAAGGGTTTCAAAATACCTCGCCTATTGCCAAACAGATCGAGGCTTCATCAAACCCTGAAATAAAGTTTAACAATTTAACAAGTAAACCTTTACAAAAATATGAAATCTCAACTAATACAACTGATTTGGATGGTTTCTAAATATACTTTTATTGTCCTAATGTTTTTAACCATTGGATTGAGTACTCTTTCAGCCAGTATCGGTAAGGCACAGGTCAAGAGTGTTAAGGACGTGTCAATTCGTTTAAAATCGAATGGTCTCACTTCAGCACAAGTATTCAACGCTATTGAAAATAAGACTGATTTTAGTTTTATATATAGTGTCGAATCATTAGCCGAATTGTCAATGGCCATTGACCACCATGGTTCGGTTGCTGACCTTTTGGTCGAAATTGCTAAGCAGGCAAAGCTCAAATTCCGGCAGGTTAATCTTAATATTAGTGTTAAACAACTAGAGCAGGCCAGTAATGACGATGTCATTATTATTGAATTATCTCAGGAAGAAACTATTACCGGTCAGGTAACAGATGAAAATGGAGAAGCAATTCCTGGAGTTGCAGTTCAAATAAAAAACACACCAGTAGGCACTATTACTGATATAGATGGGAATTTCAGTATTTCAGCCAATGTGTCCGATGTACTGGTCTTCGCTTTCATTGGTATGTTGACACAAGAAGTTATAATATCCGAAGAGAATCTAAACTCTCTAAACGTTCAAATGAGAGGGGATATTTTACAGCTTGATGAACTTATTGTCACTGGTACATCAGTAGCAACAAGTAGAAAACAATTAGGAAATGCTATATCCACTGTAAATAGTAACGACTTACAGTATTCAGGATCTCAAGGTGTGACAGGGGCACTATCTGGTAAATTATCAGGAGCTTTAGTAAATCAGAATTCTGGTAATCCAGCTGGGGGTATTTCGATAACACTGAGAGGAGCTAGTACTGTTTTTGGCAGTTCTGATCCTCTTTATGTAATTGATGGTGTTATCGTCGATAATTCTTCAACAGAACTACTACCTCTTGGCGGCTATCAGCAAAATCGATTGGTGGACATTAATCCCGATGACATAGAAAGAATTGAGATCATAAAAGGTGCCGCCGCTGCTGCTATTTATGGTTCAAGAGCGAGTAATGGGGTGGTGCAAATTTTCACTAAACGAGGAAAAGCAGGTGAAACTAAAGTATCGTTTTCATCCAGTGTGCGAATTAATCAGTTGCGGAAGCAAATTGAAGAGAATCAAGAACCTATGGCTTTTGAGGCCCCGGGTAGCCCGGTGCTTGTTCCAACTGAAAGATTCCGAATGCAGGACAGAATTTTTAGAACAGCCACTGGTACGAACCAGAATATTTCTGTTCGAGGCGGAAGCGAAAAAACCCGTTTCTTCACATCAGCCTCTTATTCTCAAAATGGAGGTATAATAGAAAACACTGATTTTAAAAGATACTCTTTTCGAGCTAATGTTGACCAAACAATTAATGATTGGTTAACGGCCTCAGTTAATTTTAATTACGCGGTCAGCCGTAGCGAGGAATTGCCAAACGGAGGTATGTTAGCCCCAGGGGAATTTTTCGGAGTTCTAACGGGTTTTGCATTTTTAAATACCAATTATAATCCAGAAAGACGAGCAGATGGAACCTATGATGTGCCCCTTCCATTTACTCTGGCGGCAAACCCAGTTGCTGCAATTGAGACTTTTGATTTTAATCAGAATACTGACAGGTTTTTGGGTAGTGTTCGATTGGTAGCTAATCCTTTCGAAAACTTTGAAGTTGAATATATCCTTGGGTATGATGGTAGTACGTCGAGAGCGACTGCTTTTATTCCTATAGGAATTGACCCAAAGGTCACAGGATGGAGCAGAATTGCCGAAAAGACTTCATTACTGATGAATAATGATATCAATCTGAAATATTCTTTTGATATCTCGCAGTCAGTCAAATCAATCAGTACCGCAGGGTTTACTCAGCAATATGATCGATCAAGTATTTTTGGTATAACTGCAGACCGTTTATCTCCGGCTGTTAAATCAACAGAAGCAGGAAGTGTGATATCTCGAACGGACTTGCGTTCAGAAAGGTCAATTAGAGGCGGGTTTTTACAGCAAACATTTAATATAGGTGATAAGCTTTTTGTTACAGCTGCGATTCGTCTTGACCAGGCATCAACTTTTGGAGCCAATGAAAGAACTCACTGGTATCCAAAAACGAGTTTATCATATGTTATCTCTGATGAGAGTTTTTGGCAAAATGGGTTAAGTAACCTCTTGAATACTTTCAAAATAAGAGCTTCATATGGGGAGGCTGGGAATTTAACAGCCCTATCTGCTTTCGAGAGATTTACTAATTATAATCCAGTTCCAATTGGAGGTCAAACCGGATTTGCTCCAGACCCCAGAGCTGGTAATCCCGACATTAAGCCTGAGCGACAGAAAGAAATAGAATTCGGTTTTGACGCCAGTACATTCAATGGCAAATTAGGAATTGAGTTTAGTTATTATGACGTCAACGTTGAAGATTTACTGTTAAGCAGAGTACTTGCTTCATCAACCGGATTTGGTAGCCGGCTTGAGAATGTTGGCACTTTAAGTAATAAGGGTTTTGAATTTTTATTGAGAGCACAAGTGCTTAATAGTAGTCAGTTGAAATGGAACATAACAGCGATCTATAGCAGAAATGAAAACGAAGTAAACGATATAGAAGGGGGACAACTTATTTTGCCAGAAATATTTGGCCAAGCCGTGGTCGCTGAGAATGGTGAATCCATTGGCGTTTTTTCAGGCACTTATTTTATAAGGGATGCAAATGGAGAAATTTCAACCGGTAGTGATGGCTTACCTATAACTTCTGCTGACAGAAAGATCATAGGTGATCCTAATCCCGATTGGACAGGGTCATTAATAAATGAGTTTTCTTATAAGAACTGGAGTTTTCGGACACAATTTGATGCGGTAATAGGTTTTGATGTTTTCAATTGGACCGATAGACTAAATAGTCATTCAGATTTATTTGGAGGCGGACGAAGAGATGCTCAGGAAATCCGAGGTGAGTTGGCAAGAGGATATAATGCAGCCACATTCCAAACTTTTGAACGATACATTGAAGATGGGTCATTTGTGAAACTACGAGAAGTATCACTGGCCTATACCATTCGGCCTCAAACGTCTGCAATTTCCAATATTACCATTTCCTTAATCGGAAGAAATTTGCTGTCGATAGATGGCTATTCTGGATGGGATCCGGAAGTTAGTTCATTTGGTCAAAGGAATGGATTTCGAGGAATGGACTTTAACGAGGTTCCGATACCTAGAACGTATCAATTAGGCGTTAAAGTCGACTTTTAAACACTAAACATTTAAGAAAATGAAAAATCTTATACATATAATCTGTCTTTCAGTTTTGTTAATAATGTTTTCAGGTTGCACACTGGACTATGTAAATCCTAATGCGGCCGGTGAAAATGAACTTAATACAAAAGAAGCATTGATTGCACTAGGAATCGGTATTCAACAAGTATATTCTGTCCAGGCATTGAATTTCGCAGTTTTTGTGCCTTCAATGACAACGAGGGAAGTTTCACTTATTCTAACAAATGCTGCCAACCAAGAGGTAGAAAGGGGTGGATCAGGTCTTTTGGGCACTAATCTAAGAATGATAGAATTATTTTCGTCTCTCTCTCGTGCAAAAGGTATGGCAGAAACTTTAATTGCCATTGCTCCAGCTATTGAAGCTCCTGCTGGGACAATATCTGGTCTTCTGGCTTGGGGAAAATTCTTTAGAGCACTGTCTCTGGCTACTTTGGCTCAAAGCTGGGAACAGGTTCCTTTAATAAATTCAACAAATAATGATGCCCAATTCGTCAGTAGAGATGCTGCATTGCAGGAGGCAATTCGCCTATTAGAAGATGCACAGAACGATATTTCCAGTACTGAACTTTCAGACGAATTTATGAGCACTCTTGGTCAAACTATTAATTTGGAAAATAGTATAAAGGCCTATTTGTCCCGATACAATTTAATTTCAGGAAACTATCAGGAAGCTATCAATGCGGCAGATGAAGTTGATATGACCTCACAGTCAGAGTTTATTTATGATGATTTGAACCAAAACCCTGTGTATGCGGGTATGCTGAGGCAGGGAGAAATACTTTTCTATGCCCCACGAGACAATTTTGGGTTGCCAACGGATTTACTACCTGAAGCTGGAGATGAGAGAGTACCTTTTTACATTACTGACGATGCAGCCACAAGTTTAACAGCCCAGCCAGTCAGGAACGGCACCAATGCTCCGTTCTTTGCCACGGCAACTTCCAGCATTCCAGTATACTTGCCTGGTGAAGTTTTGTTAAACAAGGCTGAAGCATATGTCCGTCTTGGCCAGACTGCTAACGCCGTAACTGAAATTGATGCGGTTAGGACAAAAAGTTCTTCTGATGATGCTTTTGGCATAGGTGCAAATTTACCTGCCTATAGTGGAGGTACTACGGAAACTGAACTTCTGAATGAAATCTATAGAAACAGAAGAATTGAGCTATTCCTTACGGGTATTAGTCTTGAGGATAGCAGGAGATTTGGTCGCAGTGGGCCTACAGCCGACGGTGATTTTTCGACAGAACGAAGTAGAAATTTTTATCCATACCCATCAACAGAGCGGGTTAATAATCCCAACACTCCGGCAGACCCGTTATTATAGTTAAAATATCATTAGTTGTAGAAAACAATGTCGCCCTTTTGAGTGGCATTGTTTTCTTTTTGAATTAATTACGATTGATTTTCACCTTTAAAATTGACCACTTTTATGAAAAGGCTAAATGTTAATGTTGTTTTAAGTCTGCTAACTGCCCTATCATTGGCTGTTCCATTTGGTTGCGCTCAGAACCGATATGATAAGAAAGAAATAAAAAGAAAGGTTGGGCAGCTTTTCCTACTTGCCTTCTCTGGAAATGAACCCGATGTGGTACTTCCATTTATTAGTGAAAGAGGCATTGGTGGGCTATATCTTAGTAATGAAAATTTAGGGAAACCAGAAGAAGCCGTACAACTTTTAAATGTCCTTCAGGAAGCATCCCTAAATGGTATTTCTAAAATTCCATTATTAACAGCCGCTGACCAGGAGGGTGCCTGGGGTGTAATGGTTCCTTATTCTTCTACAGGACCTGGTAATATGGCATTGGGTGCTTCTGACCCAAGCTATACTAGAAAAATGTACTCTGTATTTTCTGAGGAACTTTCAGCGGTTGGTATATTTTGTGACTTATCGCCTGCTGCCGACGTCAACTCTAACCCTTCAAATCCCATAATTGGAACACGTTCTTTTGGAGAAAACGCAGACGAAGTGTCCCTCAGAGTTAGGGCTGCTATTGAGGGTTTACACGAAAACGGCATAATTGCAACCGCCAAGCACTTTCCCGGACATGGAAATACAGCCACTGATTCTCACAGTGGAATTCCTCAGGTTAGCCGGCCTTTCAGTGAGATAGAATCTATCGATCTGTCACCGTTTGTAAATGCGATTGATGCAGGTGTTGATATTGTCATGACTGCTCATATTGTATACAACGTATTGGATAAGAACAATCCGGCGACATTGTCACCGAAGATTCTCACTGGCTATCTGCGAGGCAAACTAGGTTTTAAAGGAGTAATTATTACAGATTCTTTTAATATGCAGTCTATTCAAAAGAACTATGAACCGTCTGAGGCTGCAATTGCAGCTATCCTTGCCGGTGCAGACATGATCATGCTGGCTGAAGAACGATATGGGGAAGATGTTGGAGACTATGTTAAATCTCAGATTGAATTACTGGATAAGGTGGAACAAGCAGTTTTAGAGGGAAGAATTCCGCTTGAAAGGATTGACGAGGCCTATAACCGTATAATTGACTTGAAAGAGAAATATCAATTGAAGGAAAAAATCCCGGTTGATCCAAAACTGGCCAGAGAAATAGTCGGGAGTCCTGAGAATAAACAAGTTGCACTGCAATGTGCTGAGGCCGCTTTGACTGTAGTTTATGATAAGAAACAATCTATTCCTCTGGTTCAAAATAGCGGTGTATCAATAGTTAAATTATCTAAGGAAGAGGTTAAGGAAATTATTAATATTTCTGAAGGTGTTGGCCCGAATTATGCGACTGCATATGGTGATTTTGTCACTACAATGCGAAAAGAAGGTTTTCAAATCACTGAGTATAATTACGATGATATTTCAATTCCTGATGACAATACAATCATAGCAGTTAGTGAAAATTACCCCTTCGCAGGTCTATCTTTGGATCTTAAAGAGCAGCAGCGAAGAATAAATATTTTAAGAGCAAAAAATTTGAATAATACTCTGGTTAATGTTGCTCTCAGAGACCCATATGATGCCTACTTAGTTGATGCAGATGCTTATGTCACGGCGATAGGTTCGAATATATCGAATATTAAGGCTGTTGTTAATTTACTGGTAGGCAGAGTGGAAGCAACTGGTAGCTTACCTGTTACTCCAATTTCAAGATAAATGGGAAATTTTTCTAACTTGAATTGACACAGGACAAGTTGTCAATCCTAAGTATACGGCCGTTTTGGTCGTTAAATGGGCTTATCATTTCTTTTTGCTGTTCGTCGATTTATTTTAGTTAGAAAAACTGGCCAAGGAAATCAAAGTTCATTTTACTCGGCATTGATGAATTTGCTTTACTCTGAATTACAACATTTTATAATGGAAAAACTAGACCAATTATTGAAGCATCTGAAGATCATAAGTAATTTATTCTATATCGTTGAGGGACTTAATGAAAGAAAACGAGGAGCTTCGGAATGCTTTAAAACCGATATTGGAAGTATTGGAAGGGAAGTACTGAAGAGCTTTCACTCATTTTAAAGTTACTAATTTGAACCACTTAGAAAAAAATGATCAAATAATTGGGTGCATTGGCTAAATCCAAAAGAACGGAACCGAAATCACCATACTTGGAATCCCTTTTAATTAACCAGACAGCAAGTGACATTATGCTAACTGAGAAAGTAACGCTCCCTACAATTTTGATAGTCTCGGAATAGTCAGACGGAACATATTGAAATCCATAAATGAATGCCAGGAGCAAAAATATGATCCCCAGAGGTCAAGAAAAATGCTGGGAAGTTCTTTTGATTTCTATAAAATTTACAGACTTCAACAAAGTACCGCGTAAATCTCATTACCAATTACCGCTCCACAGCTTTTACAAACCTATAGTTTACTCGAATTTTCCCTCCACAAAAAGAACAGAAAATAAGTTGTCTTTGACGGGGCGTTCATCGCCTTTCCTGCGAGTTTTTTTAACCCCCTAACTTCGGTAAAGTCAATCGTGACAATACGAAGCTATCTATTAAGGAATCAGTAGATGCCGAATGCTCTTTAGTGACTAAGTTACACAAATACTTCGATAAAAGCGTTAGAGCGGAAGTTTACCAGGTAAAGGATAAAGTAGCAGCAATGAAATTTATGACCAACATACGCTTTAGTGCGGCAATAACCTGATTACCAGGTAGCACTCTTCATATTACGAACCGCCCTCATTACATCTTTTTGACTTATTTGCCCAACCAGTTTACCAAATTTGTCAATAACCGGTAATCTTCGCAAACGGAGGTTTAGAAAAGTTTGTCCAACTTCAAATACATTCGTGCCCGGACCAATAGTCATCACATTTGTAGACATATGATCTTTTACCTTTCCCGCAAGAATTGGAATATTGTCATACTTGCCTTTAACAATTTCTTTCAGGCAATCACCTTCTGAAATGACACCTACTACCTCATTTTTATCATTTACTACCGGAGCTCCCGAAATCTTATTATTTAGTAATTTGTCTATTACCTCATATATCGGTTGATCTGGTTTGAAGGTAATGAGCCTGGTTGACATCCAGTCAGAAACTAAAACCAGTTGATTATTGGACTCTTTTGCTTTGTCGATAACTGCACCTTGATAGCTTTTAACCATAGTTGGGAATTTATGAGTGGATATAATTTATGAGTGGATATAATTTACTTAATTCGAGCATATTAAGCAAATTCCAACAGATTAACTCTCAAGATACAAGAACAACCCAGTACATTATTGAGACAGTTGCCCCAATTTTTAATAGAAACGGCTACTGAAATCAGCACAATGACTTATGCCGTGCGCATCATTGCAATGATTGAAGGCAGTGTATATTATGACATTCACATTAAATGATGATTCTTATATGCTTGATATAATGGATCATATTGATAAAATTTGTTTCATCGTGGATTAGGCTGTAAATGGATGCCAGTTGAATGCCTCATTAAATACTATTAATTTCAATCTTTTATGGAAATACTAGGAATTGATATTGGAGGCTCTGGCATTAAAGGAGCAATAGTTGACACCACTAAAGGAATACTTTTAACTGAAAGGCAACGGATTGCTACTCCTCAACCGGCAACACCTGCAGCCATTATTGACACTGTCGATGAGATCATTGATTTCTTCAATTGGAACGCTCCCGTAGGATGTGGCTTCCCAGCCGCTATTGTAGACGAAGTTGTAATGACAGCTTCCAATATCGATAAGGATTGGCTTGGTAAAAATGCCTCGGTTGAGATCACTAAAAATACAGATTGCCCGGCTCATCTTTTAAACGACGTTGATGCTGCGGGAGTTGCGGAGGTTACTTATGGAACTGGAAAGGGAGTAATGGGCACAGTAATTATGGTAGCGGCTGGAACAGGAATTGGTTCGGCTGTTTTCCGTGACGGTGAACTAATCCCTAACACTGAATTGGGACATTTGAAAATGCATGGAGACATTGCTGAGAAATACGCCGCTAACGCTGCTCGCAAAAGGGAAGAATTGAATTGGGCAGAATGGGGAAGTCGTTTCAATGAATACCTCAATCACCTTGATTTTCTATTCTGGCCGGATCTATTCATTATGGGTGGCGGGATTAGTAAATACCATCAAGAGTATTTTAAGTACTTCCAACTCAGGTCAAAGATTGTACCTGCTCAAATGAAAAACGATGCAGGAATTATTGGAGCAGCATTACATGCGCAACTGAAAGAGTTTCCTTAAATGGAGAAGCTGGCCAGCAAATTACTTGTAAAGTATTATGGATTGTCAGGCACTCTAAAAAAGCTCAATGCCTATGCGTCTGAGAATTTTTTGGTCACGACTCAAGATGATAAATTTATCCTCAAAATTTACGTAGATCATGACAATCCGCCCTTAATCGCAGCCGAAAACGAAGTCTTAACAGCTCTTTCTTTAACTGGAAAATTTCCTGGGCTACCAGTACCCGTTCAGGCAATTACCGGAGAATACCAGATTAATCTTGAGGAAAACGGTGTTCAGAACATTGTTCGATTATTGACATTTGTTGAAGGAACATTTCTAGCGGAGATCGAACCGGATGAAGATACTTTTAGAAGCTTGGGAACTTACATAGCCGAACTCAATAAGCAATTACTGCTTCTCAGAAACCCTGTGATTGAAAGTCGGAAGTATCATTGGAATATTCAGCAACTCGATTTAATTAAGGACAGGATAGTTCACATAGAAGGTGCTTTCAATCGAAACCTGGTGAGGTATTTCATTTTGCAATACAATGAAAATGCCCGACCCATAAACTCTCTGTTGAGGCAGTCCTTATTACATAATGATTCTCACGAATGGAATATTTTAACGCATGACAAAGTAGTTTCAGGGGCGATAGATTTTGGTGATATGGCATATGGCCCACTAGTACAGGAAATAGCTATTACCATTTGCTATGCAATGATGGCCAGCAACGACCCCTGGAATGCAGCCTCTACCATTTTGAAAAGTTATCATCAACAGCTTCCTTTATTAAAAGAAGAAATTGAAGTTATCTATTATTACATTGTAGCAAGACTTTGTATCAGTGTATGCAACTCCGCCCATACTAAAATTAAGGATCCGGATAATGAATACATAACCATTAGTGAAAAGTCTGCCTGGAACTTGTTGCATAAACTGCTACAATCAAACCCGGTTAAAGCTACAAACCGGTTACTAAAAGTATGTGATTTTGAGGTCACCCTGACCGACACAACCTATGACATTCAATCAAGGAATCGTTTCTTAAGTAAAGTATTGTCCCTCTCCTACACATCTCCAATAAAAATGAAGTCGGCAGCTTTTCAATATATGTATGAAACCAACGGGAAAACTTACCTTGATTGCGCTAACAACATATTTCACGTAGGCCATGCCCATCCCAGAGTTGTTGAGGCAGCTCAAAGACAATTCGCCAAACTTAATACCAACACCAGATACCTTTACGATGAGCTTCTTAGCTATGCAGAGAATCTGCTGAACAAATTTGATTCACGACTGAACAAAGTCTTCTTTGTGAATTCTGGCAGTGCGGCGACTGATCTTGCTCTTCGGCTGTCCAGAAATTTTACAGGAACCAACCGGACCATGGTCATGGAACATGGCTATCACGGAAATACAACTGCTGCTATTGAAGTAAGTGCTTACAAGTTCAATGGTAAAGGTGGAGCAGGAAAAAGTGACCACATCGTGATCGCTCCTCTCCCAGAGGAAGACCATAACAGCGATATTCTAAATGCCCTAAAAAAGGAGTTGGAGTCCGATAAACCTATTGGAACTTTTATTGCAGAATCCATTGTGGGATGTGGAGGTCAGGTACCCTTATCACCCAGTTACATTCAGGGGCTTCACCAAATGGTCCGACTGCAAGGTGGAGTCTGTATCGCTGATGAGGTTCAAACTGGATTTGGCAGAGTGGGAAGTCACTTCTGGGCATTTGAAACACAGGGAATATCTCCAGATATTGTAATCTTAGGCAAACCCATGGGAAACGGTCATCCTTTAGCGGCGGTAGTAACCACCAACGAGATTGCTGAGTCATTCGAAAACGGTATGGAATTTTTTAGCTCATTCGGAGGCAATCCCGTGTCTTGTGTAATTGGTCAGGCAGTTTTGGATGTTATAGAAGAAGAAGGGCTGCAAGAACATGCTCTCGATACAGGTGAGTATCTTATTGAACAACTCCGTAACATAAGTAATCAATATGGTGTGATCCGTGATATAAGAGGATCAGGGTTTTTTTTAGGTATTGAACTGTCCAATGAAAATGGGCCCGAAGCACAATTGACCACTACAGTGGTAGACAAATTGAAAGATGATGGTATACTACTTGGCATAGACGGACCCCGTCACAATGTGATTAAGTTCAAGCCCCCTATGGGCTTTAATCAGGAGAATGCGGACTTCTTGGCTGAAAGATTAAGAAGTACTCTTGAGTATTAAAAGTTAATTACTCAGGATACCAAATTTCTTAACCTTACCTCAATCGTAGCATGCTCCTTGTTTACCAGTTGCTTGAACTTCTCCATGTCATTCAACCCGTCAGTACAGAGGTACTGACTGATAGGGATAGATAATCGCTGGTTTGAATTCTGACACAGTATCGGCTGCAGGGTCTATGTCCATGGTGTATGGTAAATTCATGCATACAAAGGCAACATCTATATTCTTCAAAGCCCTCATCTCTGGAATGTCTTCGGTATCTCCTGAAAAGTATAGTGTCTTGCCGCCCGCAGTCACAATATATCCATTACTCCTACCCTTCATATGTCTTGAATCAGCACTTTCGGGGAGGTTGTACATGGGAATTGCCTTGATGGTTATGCCTCCAGCTTTGGTTTGACTTCCATTGGATAGTACTTCAATACTTGATTTATATTTATCAGATATCTTATCCATGACTGCTTGTGGTGCTATCAATTTTGCAGTTGAAAAACCCAGGGCATCTAATGTTTCTTCGTTCAGGTGGTCTCCATGAATATCGGTGATTAGCACCATATCAGGTTTGGGGGTTCCTGTAAAAACATCGGCTCCTTCATAGGGACCAACATACACTCCCTTGCCGTTCCAACTGAAAGCCACTGTTCCATGCAAAATAGGTTGAATAACGATTTCTCCCTTGTCAGGCAGGTATCTTATCTCCACTAAGCTCTTGGGCATTTAGTACAAGCGAAGTGACTGAAAGTGCTATAAAAAATACATATTTCATTTTATTCAGTTTGGAATTTATATGTTTGCCAAGGACGCACCCTACTACGACACATTGCCAGACTGGGAATCAAAAAAAGATGTTTTCAAGCCATTTGCTGATAATACTTGGGCCCGTCTTGTAAGATAGGCTTCAATACATGGGAAAATCCTGCCGAATTGGTGTCAATTGTAGATTGTTCCTTTTATTAGTCATCCTGTTTTTTTAGTCTGACTGAACTTAGTGCTCAAGGTTGGGTTCAGCAAAAAGGAAGGCTTTTTCAAGCTTGGTCATCCTATTTTAGTACGGATCATTCAATTCTTATCCCAATACTAGAGCATCATTAACAAATGGTTGATTGTACATCCTTTTGCCCGTGGCTTTTGCCAGAGCATTCATCAACGCTCCTGATATTGGAGGTAAACCGGGCTCGCCTAGTCCAGTAGGGTCAATGCCATTGTCAACAAAATGTGTCTCAATTTCAAGAGGAGCTTCAGTATGCCGGATTAATCGGTAGTTATTGAAGTTGCTCTGCTCAGGTTGTCCGTTCTTGAAGGTAATAGCACTGTACATGGAGTGACCAATACCATCGATCAGACCACCTTCGATCTGATTTTTAGCATTGCTTGGATTAACCACAATACCGCAATCCACCGCACACCAAACCTTTTTAACCTTTGGCTTGTCATTTTCCATCATCAAATCAACCACTTGAGCTACATAAGAATTGTGACAATAGTAAACAGACACACCTCTGTGCACTCCTGGTGTATTTGCGCCCCAGTTCGCTTTTTCTTTGACCAACTTGAGAACACTGGCATAGCGTACTGCATCGTAATCATTCTCTTCTCCTACTGGATCATTAATTGCTCTATCAAACAACTCTAACCTGAAATCAATTGGATCTTTGCCTGCAGCCTCGGCTACTTCGTCAAGAAATGCGGATTCAATTCCAGCCATAAAGTTCGATCTGGGTGCTCTCCACGCACCACCTGAAATATTTGATTCCAATGTGTGATCTTCAACAAGGTAGTTATCAACAGATCCGGCTGGGAAACGGTCTTTAAACACAGGGCTTCCATGAACTCCAGCTCCTCTAATATGCAAACCGGTTAATTTGTTATTCTTATCCAAAGCAGCCCTATAAGTCACTTTATAGGCTGGACGGTAGGTTCCCTGAGTCATATCGTCTTCCCGGCTGTATACCATCTTAATCGGGGCACCAATTTTCTGAGAAATCACTGCCGCTTCAATGCCGAAGTGACCATATAGCCGCCGGCCAAAACCACCACCCATACGGGTCATCATGATATCAATTTTATCTTCCGGCATTCCCAAAACAACTGCTGCTGTTTTGCTTAAAAATTCGGGAGTCTGAATAGGCCCAACCAACTCCGCCCTATCTGCAGTGACATGGGCAAAGAAGTTCATAGGCTCCATTGGGTTGTGTGCCAAAAATGGAGCAGTATAGGTTTTCTCAACCACTTGTGCAGCATTTTTGAACGCAACTGAAGGGTTTCCATCCTTACGAGAAACTTCTTTAGCCTTTTTTGCAACTAAAGCAGAAAGATTCACCTCATGATCAAGGCTACTTTCCAGATCGCTATCTGGTTCCCAGGTTACATGAACCGCTTTCTTCGCTTTCATTACTTGCCAGGTACAATTTCCAACCACCGCAATTAACTCTCTGAAAGCATTGGTATCGGACCATTGTCTTTCAGCCTCTTCAGGAACTTCGGTACTGATAGTGATCACATCTTTGATGCCAGGCATTGCTTTGGCTTCAGTGGCGTCCATTGACTTTAGCTTCATACCAAATGCAGGTGGATGAATAATTACAGCAGTTAACATTCCCTCACGGTCAGTATCGATACCAAACAATGGCTCGCCTGTCACAATCTTAGGTGCATCTACATTCCCAACCGGAGTGCCAATAATTTTGAAATCTTTGGGATCTTTCAATTCAATCTCCTCAGGTACGGTCATAGTGGCAGCCACTGAAGCAACCTCTCCATAACTCATGCTTTTCCCACTGCTATGGTTAATAGTTCCTGCATTAGTAGTTAATTCTGAAACTGGAACTGACCATTCTTTCGCCGCAGCCTCCAATAGCATTCTTCGGGCTGTAGCACCTGCCATTCTAAGGCTTTGCCATCCTTGCCTGATGGATTGACTACCACCTGCCAACTGACGCGTATAATCTTTTGTATTCAAACCAGCCTGTTCCACGATCACATCCTTCCAATCAACATCCAGTTCTTCGGCTACAATCATCGGCATAGCGGTCTTTACATTTTGACCAATTTCCGGATTTGGTGACATAATGGTCACCATTCCATTCTTTTCAATTTTTAAGTAAGCGTTGACATTGAACCATTCCTTGGGTATATCTGCAACTCTATCACCTGGCTTGCAGGAAGCCAACCAGCTAAATCCGATCATCATACCTCCACCACCAAGGGTTGAAGCTTTCATAAATGATCTTCTATCGTATGTAGTTTTTATTAAAGTCATGTTAGTCTTGTTAATTGTAACAAAGGGTTGAAAATCAGCTCATTTCAGCAACTGCTGTTTTTATTGCCTTTTTGATACGGATATAAGTGCCGCATCGGCAAATATTTCCATTCATTCCCCTGGCAATATCCTCATCAGTAGGGTTTGGATTTTTATCTAATAGTGAAGCTGCGTTCATGATCTGACCAGCCTGACAATAGCCACACTGAGGTACATCATGCTCAATCCATGCTTTTTGTAAGGGGTGATCGCCATTTTCAGACAAACCTTCAATTGTTGTAATCGCCTTATCTCCCACTGCCGAAACCGGCACAGAGCACGATCTAACTGCTTCGCCGTCCAGGTGAATTGTACAGGTGCCACATTGTGCAATGCCGCAGCCAAACTTTGTTCCAACCAACTTGATATGATCTCTCAATACCCACAGCATAGGAGTATCGGCGTCCACATCAACCTGCTTTATATTACCATTAATCTTTAAATTGTAATTGGCCATAATGTCTCTGATAGTTAATTACTTAAAATTGCTAAATAAAATGGACTAAATCAAGAGCTACAGTACCAATTGCAAGTATTGCAGTTCAGAAGGACTGCAAGGAAGCTCAGATATTGAGAAAGACAAGTTGACTTTTAATTGAAATGACAATCTATTCGTGCAATATTTGTTATCAATCAAATTCCATAATCATAAAATATACCCTCCTGGCTATCCTGATATTGTTATATTCAATAAATGCTTTTTATCAAACTAAATGCTTTTTGTCAAGCTGATTTCAAGGGAGAATATGAAAGTAAGGCGATCTATTTAGATGGCAAATGTTTCGCGGTCTTAGAATATTAAAGGGAGGCCAATCCCTGACTAAAAGCAATTTGAACCTGATTTTCTACGTTTCAATAATTCTGCCTTAGAATACACCCTGTCTGAAAAATATCACAAAACCGGACTATGGGCCTACTTAGCAGGAACTGCAACTTATGTAGCTGGTGTATTTGTTATTTCGGATAATAATGCAACCGGTACAGGTATGTTGGCAGGCGGTGTTGGGCTTTGGTTTTTTCCATTAGCAAAGGGGTTTAAATCAGGCAATCATTTTTCAATGGAGACAGAAACTATTGTACCAGCATTTATTTTCTGCTTACTTCTGATAACTTTTCTGCTTTTCACCGCATTAAGCAAGATGAAATTTGGAATTTCTACACTGAATCACCATTGTATATTCATGTGATGGACATTGAGGGACATTATATACGTCATGAGTTGGAAATGAATCTTGAATCTGGTCAGGAACCACAATTTATAGTATCAGCTAACTCATGGTTTGCCTCAAGTGTTAAGAATCCAGACTCCTACTCTCTAGTCGGTTGCACTGTCGCTCTCGGGTTTGATTTTAATGATTTTGAACTGGGGGAAAGAAAGGAGTTAACACAGCATTATCCCATGCATGAAGTGCTCATTAAGCACTTAACCCGTCACTAATCATTTGCTTTCTCTTTTGCTACCGATAAACACATTGACGTTGGGATTCAGCGGATTTCGGGACAATCGTCTTAGCATTACTACTTGTCCTGTGTGATAGATTGCATCTGCAACAGGGCCATTCAGCATATTCCAAAATGGATATTCAAAAGTACCTTGAGGTCTCTCGAATATTACCTGATAGTCTGCCATTTCTCTTTGCCCACTCTTCAGCAGTTCAGTTGTATCTCTCATATTAGTCAACGCCTTTTCTCTCTTTTCATCATCAGATAAAGCCGACCAATCTTGTCTACTGTTGGGCCTGGATAAAACTGCATCAACAATCATAACCGATAAACTTAAAATGTGTTCGATGGTTTCGGCCGTACTTTTAGTGTCTTCTCCCGGCCTAAAATTTAAATCTTCTTCTCTCAAACCTTCACTAGCCCAGTAGAATCTGAAACCAAGTCCATCCACTACTCTGCCGGCAACAGTTCCTGCCGAATACGAATTGGGATAGTTAGGGATTTGATAATAGTAGTCAGAGGTATTTGAGGTAGATATTCCGTTAGGTTGTCCCATAATCAAAAAGTAATAATGGCCAATTAAACACTTTCATTCAAGCTTCCTATACACTAAGCTTCCTATGCATTTAGAAACCATTTACTTTCAGAGCATGACTCGTGTGCCCGTTTCAGCGGCTTTATAAACAGCTTCAATTATGCGTAAATCCTGCAAACCATCTTCTCCAGAAGCAATTACTGGTGTCCCATCTAAAATATTGCGGGCAAAAGCATCCATTTGAACGGCTTGTTTGTTTTTACTTGGGAAATTCATCTTCTCATTTCCAAAATAGCCATCCAAATCCCCATGAGCAACAAATGCATCTCTAATTCCGAATGACCCTTTTTCTGCAGAAACATGGATATGATTATTATGAGCAGCATAGCTAGATACACAACTGGCTACAGCACCGCTGGCGAACTCCATTTCCCACACAATTGTTTCTTCCATATCTGGAAGTTTGTCTTTATACGTTTTATATGTTCGAGCCGTAACAGCAATTGGTTCAGCACCTAATGTATAGCGAGCCCCTTGTATGCAGTAAACACCAACGTCCACCATAGGGCCTCCCCCAGATAGTGCTTTGTTGGTAAACCTCCAATTGTCAGAGTTCATTCCAAAAAAGGAGAAAGAAGATTCAATCAACTTGACCTCTCCATATACCTTTTCCTGGCTAAGGCGCATCATCTCTTTGTGAAATGGGTCGTATTGACAGCGGTAGCCAATTTGCAACAATGCACCAGCTTCCTTACAGGCATCTATCATTGCTTGGCCCTTCTCTACACTGACCTCCATCGGTTTTTCGCACATCACATGTTTACCGGCCTTAGCCGCTCTAATAGTGTATTCTGCATGCAAACCATTGGGTAAAAGCACATAGACCATGTCAATATCCGGGTTCTCTGATATTTGGTCAAAGTTGTCATAGCTATATATATTCTTTGCTGGAATTTTATATTGCTTTTTGAATTCAGTAGCTTTTGCCCCACCAGGATTCCCAGTGACGAAACCGACCAATTCACAATATTCAGTGGCAAGTAAACCTGGAGCAATCGCATTTTTGGCATATCCTGAAAGACCGATTATGGCTACTCCCAATTTATCCTCAGTTCTCAATGGGTTTTTAAGATTTTTACCCATCAGAGATGGGGCAAATGTCGCTGCACTCAATCCTAAGGCAGAAGTTTTTAAGAACTTACGACGACGTGTTTTGATCAATGGATTCTCAGACATGGTATGATAGTATTTATTTTTAAAACCGTAATATCGGGATATGCCGGGGATTTCAAAATAGAACTAAAATTAAATAAGCTTCCAAGCCAAAACAATTGCAAAGAAGCCATGTGTATTAGATTTAAGCAGTCAACTCGTCATAGGCAGTACCCAGGTTCCTGCTCAAGCCCCTCTGCGGAAAATCGAATTCTGGTATGCCAGGCAGTTTTTCAATATCCTTTTTTGATTTACCTGATTTTATTTCTCTACCCACAAATTCGAGTAAGCCATTAAAATAAGCAATCTTGCTTGCCAGCCTGTCCTTACCTCCTGTGAGGTCGTCAGCCGGTTCAGCATGGCCTGAAACGAATATGGTATCATCATCATATTTTTTATTGGCTGCCTCTAATACTTTGATCCAATTTTCAATGGAGGCCCCCGTTGACTTATCGATATATGGATGTCTTTGATGAAAATGCAAGTCACCCATATGCGCTATATTGTCATTTTCAAAGTGGATAATCACGTCTCCATTAGTATGGGCAGGGCCGAAATATGTACCAGTCACGGTTTCAGTCCCAACCTTTGCCTTCCACTTTTTATCAAATGTTGTATCAGGCAATAGTATCTTGTCGAATTTACCATTCTTCTCCGCTGAACTTCGCTGGTTTATCTTGGCATTGCTATGAGCAACTACCTTATCAGTGAGTCCTTTAAATGCAATATTTCCACCAGAATGATCTCCGTGGTGGTGCGTATTGATTACATAGTCTATCTTCCTTTCGGACCTCTTCTTTACTTCATCAATCATTTGTTTTGCTGAAGGCGGGAATTGAGTATCAACGATAGCAATTCCATCATCCGCAATTCGCCAAACAATTGTTCCTCCCCTGGCTGTGAAAATTCCAACACTACCTCTTAACATTTTGACGTTATATGCGTCATCCTGAATCAATGAAGCGGCAAAGCTATTCATTGATGTAAAGCCTAATCCTGTTAGTACACCTGATATTTTGACAAAATCTCTTCTTTGAATCACTATCCCAAATTTTTATACAATTGCAATTTAGGTTAACAAAATCAAGTTGAAACAAGTTTTGGTTAAGAGGTATATAATCACTGATTTTCGGAGAATAATGGCACCAAAAAGGTCCAGGCTATACATTGTAGCCTTACAGATAAAGAACGGTATTACAACTCAGATAATGAAAAAGAAAAGTACAATTTATGTGCGAACTGATAAACGCAAATTCACTTTTGACACAACAATACCAAAGAATCATTATCCCGAGTACAAAATGAGAATAATAAATAAACCTTTGAAGGAAGATTCTAAGACTCAAACCAAGTTATATGGAGATAAAACAATGAAGCCTGGTGAGGTTGATATAATATTGATATAATATTAAATACCTAAATGCCTCAAAGGTACTCCTGGTGATCAAATTAACTTCATCATGGCTGCCAGTGCCTTCAATTACAAAAAGCCAATGAAAAAGCTAAGGGCTAAGGCTCTTTCGTGCAGTTGGCAAACCAATACAATTTTCCAAGAAAACTAAAACTGGTAAGGCTACAGCTCTGCAGAGTATATTAAAATAAAGGTATGGCAACAGATTTGATTTTTTCCCTATTGTCCCTTTAGTTGGGTTATTGAGATTATGTTTTTTTCAGCAGGCAAAATTTTCAATACAAATAGGAGATTTTATAGAATTTTGGGTTTTCTATTTTTTTAGTTTAATAAGGAGTGACTTTTGCGTACGTGGTTGAGAGTGAATAAAGCTAGTACCTGTGACTTTTGCGTACGTGGTTTTTATTGTGAAAATAGGATTATTTGTTGTTTTCGTAGCGTTGTAATCGATTGTATACATTCTGTTCCATTTAATTTATAACGTTGTTGTGGTGTTATCCCTGAATTAGTCTGACTGAAGAATCGTTACGGTCGAGCTTCACATAGCCCGCTATGGTTTCATATTTCCGGTTTACCCGGTGGTTTTCGGTGAGGCTGACCCCTACCGCACCGGCGTACGCACTGGTAATCTCTATATCGATGATACCGGGAATGGCCTGGAGGGCATCGGTGGCTTTGCTCAAATACAGAAGAGCACAATCAGAAGAGCCCGGGATTCGTATCTTTTAGATCAAATCCGTATCTTTACATCAAGTGCGGTCGGGAGGCCGTGCCCGGCGTAAGAAACCGGGTAAGTCTCGGGCCCTGTCGTTTAACAGGGTACCCGGGCTTACCCAATTTCTTTCATGTAGTACATGGTATATTGGCCGGCATCTTTTCTAATGCCAAACTGAAATACCAGATTGTCAATCCTCATTGAATAAAACTCAGTAAGCCTGGAAAAAAGAAAATAGAGGTACTCACCACTAATTATCAGATGCAACCCCAAAGAAGGGCAGTTGAGGCTGTCCGGGTAAAAACGGGTGAAAACAGAATTTGTACTATTGCTGATTTGTCCTATTCCCAACTATCTTCTGATTGTCCTATTCCCCAAACAAAATTCTCATTCAGAACGTCACATTCAGAATGAGAATTTTTGACATTCCGAATGAGACGATTTACTATGGCAGAATATCAAAAATTCCACACAAAATCTTGTACATTGTACATTGGCATATATCATTTTTTTGTACCTTTGTCGGTCATTAAAATTAATCTGACGTTATGCTCAGCAATCAGCAATCAGCAATCAGCAATCAGCATTCCGCTTTATATTTGCCCTTATTTGTTTACTGCCTGGTATTAACGTTGCCAACGCTCAGCGCCCTTGTACTGGAAATCATCTTCTTGCTGCAAGTGTGTGTGTCAATGAGAGTAGTACTATCGCTCCGGGTTCGGATCAGCTTCTGGAGGGAGATGCTACCACTGCACACGATTTCACCTTCTCAAGATGGAAGCAAACTAAAGGTTTCAGTGTCGTGTTGGGAGGTGATCAAATCAAGGACACATTACAAGGTTTTAAGTTTAGAGAAATAACCAACAGCTACACAGCACCAAACCTAAGTGAGGAAAAACTAGTGTTCCAACTAGAAGTAGGAGTAGATCTTAGAAATCAACCCGATGATGTAACTGTAACTAATACAGTAACCCATACAATCCCATATATTCCATCCACAATAGCTCCAACAGTAAGGAATGTTACTTCTACCACTGCAAGGCTTGGTGGTACTATAACCAAATATGGAAATACGACTACAGGAACAGGTATTGTGTATTCTTCTTCAAATACAAACCCAGTACTTGGTGGTTCAAATGTTATTGTAGTCGGAGGTGGCAATGCTAGTAATGTTTATTTTAAGGACGTTACAGGTTTAACTCCAAATACAACCTATTATATGAGAGGTTACGCTATTGGCACCAATAAGGCCGGAGCCAAAACCGAGGATTACGGAGAGATAAGGAGTTTTACCACTCTTACAGCAGCACCCACAGCAAGCACAGAAGCAGCAAGCGACGTTGACGCTACAACGGCAACTTTATTCGGTAATATAACCTCTGACGGAGGAGCAGAAATTACAGAAAGAGGATTTGTATATGCTACTTCAAGTACAGATTTAATAATTGATGCTACCGGTGTTGCCAAAGAAGTTGTAAGCGGTACAACAGGTGTTTTTGAAAAAGAAATTACAGGTTTAACAGCAGGCACACAATATTACTACAGAGCTTATGCAGAAAATAGTGTCGGGACAACTTATGGTGATATAGAAAGTTTTACAACAGTCTCATTAGAAGAATTTATACTAAAAATAAACACCACCGCCGGCACCAACGCTCAAGACGACACCTTTACTTTTCACACCCAGGACAGGAATTATGAGGTTGATTGGGGAGAAGGCAGCGGTTTTGAGCCAATAACAACAGGAAATACCACCCATACCTTTACAAGAGCAGGAGAGCATACCATAAGGTTTAAAAACCTGAACGATATTTATATAAATGACCAAACTGGTAGACAAAAATACACCGCTATTGAACAATGGGGCACTGCTGTATGGAATGCCGATATGTCGAATGCTTTTCGTGGGGCAGGTAACTTAACTGCCAGCAATACTGAGGGCACTCCTGATATGAGTTCGGTAACAGATATGAGTCTTATGTTCAATGGTGCCAGTTCTTTCAACCAGGATATAGGAGGTTGGGATGTTTCCAAAGTAACAAATATGGAGAGTATGTTCTCTAATGCCCGTTCTTTCAACCAGGATATAGGCAGTTGGGATGTTTCTAAGGTAACAAATATGGGTAGTATGTTCTCTAATGCCCGTTCTTTCAACCAGGATATAAGCAGTTGGGATGTTTCTCAGGTAACAAATATGGGGAGCATGTTCAGTGGTGTGGTACTTTCACCAGCCAATTACGATTCACTTTTAATTGGCTGGAATAAACTAACCCTTCAAACAGGATTGGATTTTGATGCAGGAAATTCTAAATATACAGCAGCAGCACAAGCTGCCAGAGACAATATGGTTTCTCAAAATGGCCATAACTGGACTATTAATGACGGTGGGCCAATTGATGCCAATAGTGTACCCACAGATATTTTTCTTTCTTCCACAACTATTTTAGAAAACGAGCCGACAAATACCACGGTAGGCACCCTGTCCACCAACGGAGGAGTTGCTTCTTACACCTATACATTCACATCAGGAGATGGAGATACAGATAATGCGAGTTTTACCATTTCAGGAGAAGAACTACAACTTACAGCCCCTGCCGATTACGAAACAAAAAGCAGCTATACAATACGTATAGCAGTAGATGATGTAAGTGTTGCAAAACAATTTACCATCTCCGTTATTGATGTACAAGAAACTCCCCTGCCAAACACACAAGCAGCAAGCAATATTACTTCTACAACAGCCACTTTAAACGGCGATATAACTTTTGACGGAGGAGCCGCCATTACAGCAAGAGGATTTGTATATGCTACTTCAAACGCAGATTTGACAATTGACAATACAGCAGCAGATATTGTTATTGTAAGCGGTACAACAGGTGTTTTTGAAAAAGAAATTACAGGTTTAACAGTAGGCACAACCTATTATTACAAAGCCTACGCAACCAATAGTGTGGGAACAGCTTACGGAAGAGGACAAAGTTTTACAACATTGGCATCAGAAGAACTCGAACATTTTGTACTAAAAATAAACACCACCGCCGGCACCACCGCTCAAGACACAGACTTTACTTTTCACACCGAAGACATGGAGTATGAAGTCGATTGGGGAGAAGGCAGTGGTTTTGAGCCAATAACAACAGGAACTACCAGCCATACCTTTGGCACGGCAGGAGAGCATACCATAAGGTTTAAAGAGCTAACCGATATTTATATAAACAACAGTAGTGGTAGAAGAAAATACACCTCTATTGAACAATGGGGCACTACTGAATGGAATGCCGATATGTCGAATGCTTTTCGTGGGGCAGGTAACTTAACTGCCCGTAGTGATGCGGGCACTCCTGATATGAGTTCGGTAACAGATATGAGTCTTATGTTCAATGATGCCACTTCTTTCAACCAGGATATAGGCAGTTGGGATGTTTCTCAGGTAACAGATATGGGTTTTATGTTTAATGAAGCCCGTTCTTTCAACCAGGATATAGGCAGTTGGGATGTTTCTCAGGTAACAAATATGGGGAGCATGTTCAGTATTGCCACTTCTTTCAACCAGGATATAGGCAGTTGGGATGTTTCGCAGGTAACAAATATGGGGAGCATGTTCGCTGATGCCCTTTCTTTCAACCAGGATATAGGCAGTTGGGATGTTTCTCAGGTAACAAATATGAATGCTATGTTCCAAAGTGCTATTTCTTTTAACCAGGATATAGGAAGTTGGGATGTTTCTCAGGTAACAGAGATGAGTTTTATGTTCAATAGTGCCAATGCTTTTAACCAGGATATAGGAAGTTGGGATGTTTCTCAGGTAACAGATATGAGTCTTATGTTCTCTAATGCCACTTCTTTCAACCAGGATATAGGCAGTTGGAATGTTTCTCAGGTAACAACTATGCGAAGTATGTTCTTTGGTTTCCTTGCTGCCACTTCTTTCAACCAGGATATAGGCAGTTGGGATGTTTCCCAGGTAACAAATATGGGTTTGATGTTCTCTGATGCCCGTTCTTTCAACCAGGATATAGGAGGTTGGGATGTTTCTCAGGTAACAGATATGCGTTTTATGTTCGCTAATGCCGATGCTTTCAACCAGGATATAGGCAGTTGGAATGTTTCTCAGGTAACAGATATGAGCAGTATGTTCAATAATGCCGATGCTTTCAACCAGGATATAGGCAGTTGGGATGTTTCTCAGGTAACAGATATGGACGATATGTTCAGGAGTGCTACACTTTCACCAGCCAACTACGATGCACTTTTAATTGGCTGGAATAAACGAACCCTTCAAACAGGACGGTCTTTTAATGCAGGAAGAAATTCTAAATATACATCAGCAGCACAAGCTGACAGAGACAATATGGTTGCTACAAATGGTCATGGTTGGACGATTACTGATGGTGGGTTAATTGAAGCCAGCAGTACACCCACAGATATTTTTCTTTCTTCCACAACTATTTTAGAAAACGAGCCAGTAAACACCACAGTAGGGACACTATCCACCGATGGAGGAGCGGCCTCTTATAGCTATACATTCACAGCAGGAGACGGAGATACAGATAATGGGAGTTTTACTATTTCAGGAACAGAACTACAACTTAGAGCCCCTGCCGACAATGAAACAAAAAGCAGCTATACAATACGTATAGCAGTAGATGGTACGAATATTGAGCAACAATTTACTATCTCCGTTATTGATGTACAAGACACTCCCCTCATAAACACAGAAGCAGCAAGCAATATTACTTCTACAATGGCCACTCTAAACGGCGACCTGACTTCCATCGGACTGGCAGCAATTACAGAAGGTGGTTTTGTATATGCCCTATCAAATGAAGATTTAATAATTGATGCTGCCGGTGTTGCCAAAGAAGTTGTAAACGGTATAGCAACAGGTGATTTTGAAAAAGACATTACAGGTTTGACAGCAGGCACAACCTATTATTACAGAGCTTATGCAACCAATAGTTTTGGAACAGCTTACGGAAGAGCACAAAGTTTTACAACATTGGCAGCCGCACCCACAGCACCTACAACAAGCACGGCAGCAGCAAGCGCTATCACTTCCACAACGGCCACTCTGAACGGTGATATAACTTCAGACGGTGGAGCAGACATTACAGCAAGAGGCTTTGTATATGCCATATCAAACGCAGACTTGACAATTGATAATACAGCAGCAGATACTGTTGCTGTAAGCGGTACAACAGGTGTTTTTGAAAAAGAAATTACGGGTTTGGCAGCAGGCACAGCGTATTATTACAGAGCCTACGCAACCAATAGTTTTGGAACAGCTTACGGAGGCGAACAAAGTTTTACTACGGAGGCAGTGGCAGGGGCAGTCGCACCCACAGCCAGCACAACAGCAGCCAGCGATATAACTTCTACAACAGCCACTTTAAACGGCAATATAACTTCTGACGGAGGAGCAGAAATAACAGAAAGAGGTTTTGTATATGCTGATTCAAAAGCAGATTTGACAATTGGTATTGCCGGTGTTACCAATGTTGTTGTAAGCGGTACAACAGGTGTTTTTACAGAAGACATTACAGGTCTGACAGCAGGCACAAAATATTATTACAGAGCCTACGCAACCAATAGCGTCGATACAACTTACGGAGAGGTACAAAGTTTCACTACGGAGGCAGTGGCAGAGGCCGTAGCACCCACAGCAAGCACAGCAGCAGCAAGTGCTATTACTTCTACAACGGCCACTCTAAACGGCAATATAACTTCCGACGGAGGAGCAGCCATTACAGCAAGAGGCTTTGTATATGCCATATCAAACGCAGGTTTGACAATTGAGAATACAGCAGCAGATACTGTCATTGTAAGCGGTACAACAGGTGTTTTTGAAAAAGAAATTACAGGCTTAACAGCAGGCACAAAATATTATTACAGAGCTTATGCAACCAATAGTTTGGGAACAACTTACGGAGGCGAACAAAGTTTTACTACGGAGGCAGTTTTGTCTATTGAGGATTTTGAGCAATCGGCTGTTGCCATTTCGCCAAACCCGGCCACCGGTATTGTAAACATCACCGTGTCAGAAAAGACAGGTTACAAATTGCTGGATACCGGAGGCCACCTGCTTCAACAGGGAACTTTCGCCACAGGAGCGCACAGCATTGATATGTCGCCTTTGGCCGAAGGGATTTATCTCTTCATTCTAAACACCGGTAAAGGGAGCTTTACCAGGAGGATTATCAGGAATTAGGATTGAATGCCATTAAATAGGGCTTACTCAAAAAGTGTTGCCTGTCAAAGCGGCCATTCTGGAAATGTTGAGCACAAACAGGGTAGCTGCTATCCAGGTTTGTGAAGTTGTTTTAAGCTTTGCCTTGATTTCATTGAGGGAGCAGACCTGTTTGGCATTGCCGATCCTTCCTTCGATTGCATTCCTTTTGGCATACTCTTTTTTTGATTTGGCTTTCTGATAAGCCGGTTTTTTTAACTGGCTTGCCTTTTGGTGTGGCCGTAAGCCTGATGCACCTTTGCCTGCACCAGGGTACGGTTTGCATGGGTAGCATCAATCTTATCGGCTCGTATAAGTTCGGGGTAATGACCAGACAAAGCCTTATAGGCTTCAGCCTGCCTGGGCAAATCCCCACTTTCATTATAAGCATCCCGGCTCAGGTTGTCCCTGGTCATGAACCCATCCATAAGGGAGAGGCCAAGCCCGGCACCAAATTCCACGTCTTTGCCCTGCCTGCCACGTACTATTGGACGCACATGGGGCTGGGAGATGCTTACGATCCGGTCAACTGCATTGATGTGACCGTTGGTCGTACATGCCCTGCTGCTGTTCATAAAGGGTGTGGATGACCATCAGTTCAAGTTGTACTTTGTGGGAAAACGGGAAAGGCCCTTGCAAATGATCCGGCATTTGATCAAGTCTTTTTACCCTGAAAATCATTCTTTATATCCTCTATAGCTACTTTTTGAGCTATCTGAGGAAGCCCTAATTAGATGAACCTACACTTGGTCTAATCTTGAGTGAGGAATTCTTTTTTGTAGCTAACAGTCCCCGGGGGTATTATGACGGCAGCGATATTCTTGTCGAATATATGTAAGAAACCGCAAAATCAGAAAGCTCGACATTATAAAGTGAGTGATTAGCATACATTACTGGATGTACTGTACAACCTCACGTCCGAAGTTTTAAAATTGAACGCCTTCTATTTATGATGGAGGCAACTTATGATGGAGGCAACTCGTCATTCACCCATCTCGTCATTCACCCGTCGCTCTTTTATGATTACATAAAAAGAGGTGGGTTTTAAACGGATTTTTTTATATTCAAGGTTCTATAATCTGAAGTGTGAATTTCCTTTGATAACCCCCTAACATTCTAAAACGATGAAAATCTACGACGAGAAACACATTAAAAACATTGTCTTGCTTGGAGCTGTGAAAAGTGGCAAGACTACCCTTGCCGAAACCATGCTATTTGAAGCCGGGATTATAACTCGGCGTGGAACAGTTGAAGATAAGAGTACCGTATCTGATTTTCATGAAGTAGAACATGAGAGGGAAAATTCAGTGCACGCAACTTCAATGCATACGGAATGGCGAAATTACAAAATCAACATAATCGACACACCCGGGTTGGATGATTTTGTTGGAGCAATTGCGTCATCAATCAAAGTGGCTGATACCGCCGTACTTGTATTGAATGCCACCCAGGGAGTGGAGGTTGGAACGGAATTGATTTGGAACTATGTAAACAAGTTCGAAAAACCCACCATCATTGCTATTAATCAAGTTGACCATCACAAAGCAGACTATGAGAAGACGCTTGATTCAGCCAAAGAACGTTTTGGACCGGCAGTCACAGTGATGCAGTATCCTGTAAACCAGGGTGAGGGTTTTAATTGTATCATCGATTTACTCAAGATGATTATGTACAAGTTCGGGCCTGAGGGAGGGAAACCTGAAAAACTTCCAATACCAGACGAAGAAAAGGAAAAGGCTGACCAGATGCACAATGACCTTGTTGAAAAAGCTGCCGAGAATGATGAAAGCCTTATGGAACTCTATTTTGAGAAAGGCAACCTTGACGAGGATGAAATGCGCAAGGGTCTTAAAATCGGAATGATGGAATACACTGTCTTTCCAGTTTTCTGCTTGTCGGCACTTAAAAATATGGGTAGTGGTAGAATGATGGGCTTTATTGACAACGTGGCTCCCGCTGCTACGGAAATGCCTCCTGAATTAACCGAAGAAGGCACAGAAGTAGAATGTGACCCGGGTCAACCAGCGTCATTATTTGTTTTTAAAACCCTGGTTGAACCGTATCTGGGTAAGCTTAGTTATTTTAAAGTGATGTCAGGCCAGTTAAAAGCAGGAATGAATTTGACTAATGCCCAAACCGGGGGTCACGAGCGCATCAACCAGATCTTTGTCATGGACGGTAAAAACAGAAATACTGTCGACACACTGGCTGCAGGTGACATTGGTGCCACGGTCAAACTAAAAGAAACGAAAACTAACCACTCTTTACACGCAACTGATTTCCCTGTAGCCTATAAAAAAATAGATTTTCCGAAACCAAGGGTCAGAGTGTCAATCGAAGCCGAAGAGAATGATCTAAAAAAGCTGGCTGAAATATCAAAAGAACTAAGGGCCGAGGATCCCACACTAAGCATCCAATTTTACAAAGAACTAAAACAATTGATTCTCTCAGCTCAAGGTGATCTCCACCTGGATGTGACCCAATGGCGCCTGAAGCATGTTTATGACATTGACGTCAATTTTGGGGACCCCAAGATTCCCTACAGAGAAACGATACAAAAGTCAGCCACCGCTGATTATCGGCACAAGAAACAATCCGGAGGATCTGGCCAGTTTGGGGAAATCACTATTACAATTATGCCTTACACGGAGGGTATGGCTGATCCTGAAGGCTTCAACATTCGAGGTAAGGAGGAAGTTCCACTGGAATGGGGAGGAAAGTTGGTCTTTTATAATTGTATTGTTGGTGGTGCTATTGATGCCCGATATGTCCCTTCCGTTCAAAAGGGAATATTAGAAGCCATGGAAGAGGGACCAATAACGAAATCATATGTAAGAGATGTTGTCGTACTACTCCATGATGGTAAAATGCATGCTGTTGATTCAAACGATATTTCATTTAAGATTGCTGGCGTCGGGGCTTTCAAAGATGCATTTATGAGGTCTGATCCGAAAATAATGGAGCCGATTAACAGTCTGCAAGTTGTTGTTCCTGAAGAATTAATGGGTGACGTAATGACTGATCTACAATCAAGAAGGGCAACCATTCTTGGCATGGATGCAGAAGGCAGGTATCAGAAGATCAATGCCAAAATTCCATTAGCAGAAATGAAAGGCTACAACACAGTCTTGAAAGCTACCACCCAAGGAAAAGCACGATTTACAACTGAGTTTGAAGAATATGCCCAAGTGCCATATGACATTCAAGAGAAATTAGTGAAATCCAGTACTGCCGAAGTTGCATAATGTTTCTACCAATCCCAAGGACTATGAATGACCTCAACATACTGATTCAACAAGTCAAGTATCCAGAGGCTCTGGATAAATTATTTTACCATGAAGATATCATTACCCGGGAGAATGAAGAAACTCCAATTGTTGGCGTAACAGCTTATCGTGAAGCTGGAAAGAAATTTGTGGGTGCAATTAGTAACTATTCAGTTGAACCTAAAAACATCATCATCAGCGATAACATGTCTGTTGTTGAATGGCACTACAATTTTGATCCTGCGATGGCAGGAAAGTGGGATCGATTGCAACTGCCTGTTCAGCACTGGAAGGATGGTAAAATAATTCACGAGAAACACCACTGGAATCCTTGAGAACTATCACTCAAGGCAGGCTGAAGCCTGAAAGCACATATCTTCCGTTTGGCCAGGTACTGCAGCCATCTTATCAAGAATACCCTCCATTTTGAGATTCGCCAATGCTGGTCCTGCATCAGTCATAGTGACTAAAGTGACATGATCGAACGCATTCTCGTTCGTTGGATTTTGACCCCCACCGGTCGTCCCAAGCATTATGTAATCTCTGCCATTTCGCTCAGTATGAGAGTAAGTATGAAAATGCCCATTAATGACGGTATAGGGTCGATCTCCTAATGCAGCCTCCACTTTTTGAAGTCCGCCAGCCTCTTCTCTTTTCCATACTGGTTTGTGCATCAAAATGAACGTCCAACGCACATCGGGATACTGGCTTAAAACTTCCTCGAAATATGTGGATTGCTCATCCCCAATTTCCCCGGTCAGTCTCTCAGGCATTCGGAAATAAAGCATTTCATTCGCTTTTTCAGGTTCAGGCCCGTCGGCTACTTTGATGTACTCAGCTCTCGCTTCATAAATTTCTCGCATCCGCTCCTCTTTATAGTCTTCGCTATCCATCATTAGGAAGAGCACGTCCTGATAAATGAAATAGTAATACCGAGGCCCATACCGCTCTGACCAGACATCTCTCATGACAGTGTTAGTTAAGTCATGGTTACCTCCCAAATGAAAGAAAGGTGCATTGGCCTTGGAAGCACGGTCATCGAAGCTTTCCCACTCCTTATTTAATTGATCCCTGTCTTCAGTGCCACCGTCAATCAAGTCGCCCACTGAGAGAATAAACTCTGGACGCAATAAATTGAGTTGGTCAATTGCTACTTGAAAAATTCCGGGTCGCTCCCCTCCATTGAGATCAGTAATAATTGCGAAAGTGAATTGCTCGGGCTTGCTATCAAAAGCTTCATGAGACCATGGCGTGGGGCCACCTTCAAGGTCGTGACGGAATTTTTCAGGTAGTTGGGGAGTTTCTTTACAAGCTGAATACAAAAGCCCAAAAAGAATGAATGGGAGAATTGATTTCATCATGACAGCATTTCATGTATTTCGAATCTAAAGTATTGACATTTCATGGAAATCACACTTTTTAGTCGTCTTGATGTCAAAAATAGACGGCTGAATATTTCGGTTAATCGTTACTATTTTTAAGATCATAATAAAGCAAACTACCTAATAAGAGGAGCTATAAGATGAATTGGAAAGATGTAACTGCATATGCTGATAACGGTAGCCCTGAACCTGATCGAAGAGTTCAAAAAACAGATGCTGAATGGATAGAACAATTAACGCCTGAACAATACCGGGTTACACGAAAGAAGGGTACAGAGGCACCTTTCTCTGGAGAATTATGCCATGCACATGACGCTGGAAAATATAGCTGCATCTGTTGTGATGAACCATTGTTTGATTCAACCATAAAATTTGACTCACAATCTGGATGGCCCAGTTTTACTGAACCCATTAATGACCAGGCTATTAAATACGAAAAAGATACTGCACATGGAATGGCTAGGGTTGAAGTGATGTGTAATGTCTGCGATGGACACTTGGGGCATGTATTTCCCGACGGACCCCAGCCAAGTGGTTTGAGGTATTGTATTAATTCAGAATCTATTCAATTAGCAAAAGATGACAACTAAAAACATGCAATTGGCCACTTTAGGAGGTGGTTGTTTCTGGTGCGTCGAAGCCCTCTTTCAATCTTTAAGAGGAGTTGAAAAAGTGGTTTCCGGATATAGTGGTGGAACAATTAAGAATCCCACGTATAAAGAAGTCTGTGCTGGGAAGACTGGTCATGCAGAGGTCATTCAAATTGCTTTCGATGCAGATGAAATCTCCTTTGGGGATCTTGTGAGAGTCTTCCTTACCAGTCATGACCCGGCAACCCCCGACCGACAAGGTGCAGATTGGGGATCTCAGTATAGATCAATCATTCTCTATCACGATAAGAACCAGGAAAAAACGACAAATGAAGTAATTGCAGAGATGGGACCAGATTTTGACAGCACCATTGTGACCGAAGTCTCTCCTTTCGAAATATTCTATGAAGCAACAGAAGATCATCAGAACTACTACAATGATGATCCCAACAAACCGTATTGCTCAATAGTTATAACTCCAAAATTGAAAAAGTTGAGGGATATGCACGCTGAGAAGTTGAAAGTAGTGAATGTCTAAACCTCGATTATGAAAATAGCGGTTACAGGAATAGGTGGTTATTTCGGAGGAAGATTGACCTTGAATGGTCAGGATGTAAAGTTTTTAGCCCGGGAACATCTCAAAGCTATTCAATCAAATGGTTTGACGGTTAAGAGCATCAATGGTGATTTTAAAATGAATCCAGTTCAAGTAACTGATAATATAGACAACCCTGGAAGGCAAGATTTGGTCATATTGGGTACGAAAGCCTGGCAGGTGAGGGAAGTGGCCAAAACTCTGGAGCCTCTTTCAGACGACGAGTCAATCATTCTGCCATTGCAAAATGGAATTGAGGCCATAGATGAACTAACCGAACATGTCAAGCCACGCAATGTAATTGGCGGCTTATGCCGAATAATCAGCAAAATAGAATCCCCGGAGTGATCAATCATTTTGCGGTAGACGACCCTATAATTACCATCGCTGAAATTAGATTACTCCCAGAAACCCGTCAGCTCACAATTGATTTATTGAAAGAGATCTATCAATTATCACAGAAAGTCGGGATCAGTATTGAACCGGACTATGTAGAAAAGACTGTGAAATTCGTCGATACTCTTCTTCCAGAATCTACCTCATCACTAGCCAGGGATATTTGGGAAGGGAATCTGTCAGAAATTGAATACCACAATGATACTGTGGTTAAAATGGCGGAGAAGTTTGGATTGAATATTCCGGTAAACAGATTTATACATCATTCTGTCTTATTGACAGAAAAGAAGGCCAGCAGCAGTCATTAAATATCTTAATGCAATTACCTCCAGATATTTTGACAATCATCTCTTATAAACTCTAATCCAATTCTCAGTTACTACATTCTTCCCAGATACACCATTGTCCCAGGCCATACCACCATCCTGAATGGGAAGGTCCATCTCACCAATCAGTTGATAATGGTTGTCTGAAATAAATGATCCTGAGAATTTCCAAATCTTTCGAAACATTGCGTTTTCACGGTTCACATAGGTTTTCCAGTGACCCATTAGTACAATATACTCCGGATGATCTGACCGGATTTGCTCCGTCCATTCATTGCTCATGCCCTCGGCAAAGGGATGGTTTTCGAAAAATGGATAGGTGTAGATATAGCCAGTTACAGATTTACGTCTGGCGTAAAAGTTAATCTGTGGTTCAGCACCAATTACCAATACCCGGTCACCGGGTTGAGACTCAGCTTCCAGATAGTCGCCTACAATTCTGGCTTCTCGGAATGGATAACCATAATACATTTGATAGGAGGTCCAGTTACTATCCCATTCAAAGAGATACTCCTTTTCCAGCATGAAATATGAAAGCGTACCAATTACAAAAACTGTAGTTGCAACTGTTCCGGATAACTTATGCGAAATAAATTCAAATGTTACAGCTATAAATAATGATCCTGCCAGGGACATGAATATGACGTAATGAGGTCGAAAATAAAATCCGATGCTCATAGCGATTATCGCTCCGAACAAGAGCGGATATAAAATCTTCCAGCATTTCGGTGCAATTCCTAAAACTGGTAGGAGAATGATTGATAAAAAGAATCCTCCCCATAGAATCGGATTGACTGTAAGATTTTCAATAATCCTTTTACTCAATTCACACCATGCCTCATCAAACGTTATTAAAGTCACGTACTCCCTGGCATAGATTACCGTATGAAACCAAAATCTTTCGAAATTGTCAAAGCTAAAAACCCACAGGAGAGTAGCAACAAGGGGTATTATAAGACCTGAAGTATAAATGGTTAGCGTCTTGATGGCTGATTTGAAATTTGCTCTCTCTATTTCAAATAATAACAGCATACCAGCCCCAGCTAATACATAACCAACGGCATGTTGCTTATTCAAAAAAGCAAAACCTGAAAAAATACCAGCCCAAAACAAAAATCGAAGCTTTAACCGAGACCTGTATTTGAAGATTAAAAGAAGTGCAATACTGAAATAGAAAATCACAAAGTGTTCGCTATTTGCGGTAATCCCCTGGAGTTCTCTTTGTACCGTGAAGATCAAATACGCAAGTGCTCCTGTCACGGCGGGTACTCTCGATACAAGATGTATAGCTGCTTTATACACCATGAAAGCCGTGGCTATGTTTAAGATCAGTACTCCTAAATGGATACCCAAGGCAGTCTGCCCGAAAATCAGCAATATGCCAGCATACGACCAAAAAATGCCTGGCCATTTAAGACTGTACACATTTTCATACAATCCTTTTCCTTGTAGTAAAAGTTGTGCGCCATAGCCATATTCTCCTTCATCCCGTTCAAGCGGCATATCCAGATGCCGGAATCTCACATACAGTATTACTCCCCCAATCAGCAGCAACAATCCATAGATCACCCAATCACCTGCTTTTAAGCTATTAAGTTTTGATACTATGGGGAATTCGGTTCTCACTACTGGACCAAGATATAATCGATGGCTTAGCTTTTTAAAAAAGATTTTTTCGTTTAAGCTTGACCCAAATTTGAGGAGTGAAGTTTAAAGAAGATATGGAAAATACGGATTCGTGGTGGCAGAAGATTGATTTCCTGGTTTTTCACGTGGCCATAAGTCTTATCCTCTTTTTCATTTTCAGGCAATTCGGGATGTTGGATGTTTGGCCTTTAAATGAAAAATTCCATCAATGGGACACAGGATGGTATGATAACATTCGAGTCAATGGCTATGCTTTCTCAGAAAGTGAACAAAGTAATTCGGGATTCTTTCCATTGTTCCCTTACCTGTGGAAGTGGACAGGATTCAGTGTTTTTGGCATCTCTCTATTTAACACTTCCATAACGATAATTGCTCTCATACTCCTATTCCGTGAGTTTAACTTTAAGAAATCTGAGATACTGCTGGGAATTTCGATACCAAGTATGTTTTTCCTGGTTGTACCCTATACAGAAAGTCTTTTCTTTCTGTTCACCACATTATGTTTAATCGGAGTCAAAAGAAACAATTTATACCTCCTTTTCATTGGACTATTCTTAGCTTCTCTAACCCGTTCTACAGGGGTTTTCTTCTTGCCAGCTATAGGATACATGGTTTTCCTTTCTACAAAACCATCTGACATTTTCAGTGCCACAACCGTTTCCGGGATAGTAATTTATCTGCTACCAATTATAGCCGGACTGAGCATTGTAGTTATTTGGCAATGGGCTGAGACTGGTGTTTGGTTTGCTTATTTTAAGGCGCAGGGAGCTTTCTGGTTACGTGAAGTCACCTTGCCGACCTTCCCTCTTTCAACATGGAATCACCCGGACATTCTTTGGGTCGATGCACTGGCGTTTACGATCGGGTTATTCACTTTTTGCCTAGTCGTTTGGAGGTTATTCCAATGGTTGAAGTCTCAAGAATCATCACCCGAAGAACGGCCACTTCACTTTGTTGAAGGATATCTCTGCGTTGTTTTTATCAGTATTCTGTTGATCAATCCGAAAAATGTGGATTCCGGATTAACAGAGATCTCCGGAGCCAACCGCTACATTTTTGCATCATCCTTTTTTTATTTGTTTCTTCAAAACCTATTGCGGGGAAATTACCCATTAAGCAAATATGTTTATCTACTAATTCCTGTGATATGGCTCCTTTTTGACAGTTATAGTATGGATCAATTGGTAGTTTTCGGCCTGCTAACAATTTATGCGGCCTCTTTTTTATTGATAGCCCAAAAGCGAATAGCTACCCTCATCTGGCTGATGTATCTCATTAACATGTCTTTACAATTTTACCTCTTTGATCTGTTTATAAGAGGTGAATGGGTGGGGTAATTAGAAATCTAATGTACTATTAACGCTGTGCCTCTGGACTTAATTAATATCTTCTGAAGTAGTGGATTTGTACTTCAGTTTCAAATAACCAATTTGAGACATGCGTTCATATCATTTGCTGGATTTTTTGTTGACCCCCAATTGTAGAATTTTTTAAGCACATTCTTTGGCAGGTTGTGGTTATGCGATGGCTTGCGGGACCTGACAATGTGTGTGTGATTTTTTTGCATTGTTACTTATAGTATTTGACTTAAAGTCAACAATTGGCTTAATTTGACAAATGGATATCAGGCAAAATATTGGGATCAGAATCAAGGAATTGCGAAAGTCAGTAAATTATTGGTAAAAGGATTTATCCTTTAAAGCAGATCTTGATAGAAGTTATATTGCCAGTGTACCCCTTATTACAAATAAGCCATAGTATAAAAGGGCAAAAAAGACACTTAGCTAATTGAAATAAGTGATTTACACCCTAAAAAGGCGAAAAACAAAAGAGAGAACAACTGCGCAATTTCTGCTAATAACATGAGGTATATAACCTGAAAACCTGCAAAATACCCACAGAAAACAGCCCATTTTGATGGTTTTTTTGATGTGTCTGAACCCATTTTTGACAATTAAGGGACAGTTAGGCTTGGTTCAGGGACGGTTTTCAAGAAAGTAGGGCATCCTTGAAAACATCATTTAAGTCTGAATTCTTTTTGAGAAAATTTTTTAAAAGGTTATTGATTTCGCTTAAATCTCTAGCAATATTTTTTTCTCTACCTCTAATCAAACTTTGCGCTTCCTCAAGTCTTCTTTTAAGCTCTTCAAAAACTTTATTTTCTGTAATCGGTTTCAGTGCCCCCATTGAATCAATGGCTTGCTCTAATATAGGAGTATATAAAATCCATTTTTCAAAAATCGTATTAAGCCTAAAAGATTTTGAATTGAAACTACTAATCTCATTGTCTAATTTCACAAGATCAGGATTAGTATCTTCAATTACATCTTTCAATGCACTCATAATAGTATAAGGGTTGAAGTTATCCAAGTCAATATAATACGGAATTGACCGAGAGTTCCAGCTATTTTCTTGTTCTAAATCTATTTTATTTTGATTTTTAGCATCAGAAAAATCTGAATTAATTAGAGAATCTAATGATACTTTAAATAGACCAGAAATATTTATCAATACATCCAGAGGAGGTGAAGAAGCACCTTTTTCATAAGCACTAATTATTCCATTTTTCTTGCCTAAAATTTCTGATAAGTCGCTTTGATTCATTGAATTTTTCTTCCTTAAGTAAACTAAGTTTTTGGGGAAACATGACAAATAGGAGCTCATTTTTCTAAAATAATTTTATTAATTCTATTATAATTAGATATTAATTATACTAATATTTTAATGTTATTATAATTAAACTCTATGAAATCTGACGGAAAAATAACGGAATTAGCAAAGTTCTTACCTCATGGTAGCAAAAAAGTGATTGCTGAGGGGGCAAATTGTTCTTACGTAACTATAAAAAAATTCTTTAATGGAGGGAATATGAGGTATGATAAAGGAAAGAAAATATTCCTAGCAACCCTGATATTGTATAAGGAAATAAAATCTAGGGAAATAATATCAATTCAAGATTTTATTAGCGATCAAGATGAAATAGAGGTTGCAAAACATCTACTTGATGAATAAGCTAATTTCATATCGTTTTTTAATAGAAAATTATAAAGTACCTAAAGGCACTATTGATTGTGGGATAAATTCTAATAGAAAAGGCAAATCCACTTCTTGGGAGAATTACAAGGATAAAATAGTCTACATTAAAGTAGACACCATTCCTTCCCCCACTCGCAAGAAATACGGCATTCTGACCACCGCAGAACAGGAAGAGCAGGAAGTTAAAAAGAGTGAACAACTCCGTGCCATTTACGACGACCAAATCAAAAAACACATCTACAAATCAAAAAATATTCAACACATGCGACCATGCCAGAGACCGTAAGCGCATGGTGGGTATCACAGGAGCCACCGGATACGGAAAAACCACCGCACTGTAAAGAATACTACCGATCAGAAAAGAACACCTATCTGGTTACCTGTGGCAAAAGCATGACAGCCAAGCAGCTTTTACAACACCTGCTGCGTGAAATGGGCATTGCCTTTCATGGCACGATACACGAGATCATTGAACGGATCACCCTTGAACTCAACAAACAGCATGACCCGCTACTCATCATTGATGAGGCGGGTAAGCTGTCCCAACTGGTGATGGAATACCTCCACGACCTACAGAATGCCACCGAGCATAATTGCGGAATGGTGATGGCCGGGGTCGGGTACTTCAAAGACAATCTGAAAAAAGCCTCAGATAATAACAAAGAAGGTATGCCTGAAAAGAAGGTATGCCTGAATTAAGACCGTTGCAAGGGGTTTGGCTAATTATACAATTGAGGGAAAATGAGCATAAAAAAACAAGTATAGACACCTTAAAAACATCGAAAACACAAAAATTGATGACATTATAAAGCAAAAATTCTTCAAATTATAAATGTGAATTGAAATTGATACCGGTTTTGCAACGGTCTTAAACTCATTAAAGGCAACCACGACAGAGAAAGCCGCTCATGCCATAGCCCCACAGGAAGATGATGAGTTTTCTCCTGTGATCACGACTAGCGGAAGCGATGACGGATCAGGGCGAAAAATGCTCTCAGCAGACGACCTTCTGGAACTCAAACGGCGATTTGACGCAGCAGAAATACCGATGGACAAACGCTATGTGGTGCTAAACCCTAAACACGTTCGGCAGCTTTTAAGTGCGGATTTGAAGCTGTTTAAGGACATCTCCAATTACAAGGATGGCAAACTGTTCAGGTTTGCAGGGTTCAATAAGTTAGAGTTTACCAGACTGCCCAGGTATGACCTAAGCAATGGAACAAAGATTGCTTCTGGTGCAGCAGAATCGGCTAATGACACCTATTGCTCTATTGCCTTTCACGGGCCGGAAGTCATGAAGGCAGACGGCAGCACGTTCATCTATGCAGATGAAAACAATCCCGAACAGAGGGGAACGATCGTAGGCTTTGACAAACGGTTTATCAGTATGCCAATAAGAAACAAGGGCATCGGAGCAATCATTTCAGATGCCGTGTAAACACCGGAAAAATAGTATTTATCCAGCAGTTAAAGGGTGGTTCTTTCGGATCACCTTTTTTGTTGGGATAGCTAAAACTTATTGCCCTTTTGAATTGCGGAACTTTGAACGATCGTATTTTACACTTTTGATCCTATGAAATGCGGTTTACATCCGATCGGTGAATTTTCTGGTAAAACATGAGGTCCAGATACTAAACAAATAGGTTTTTCTATTTTATTAGAACAAATTAATAACCTGAGTTCGATTTTAAAATACAGCTAATTATTAAGTTTGGACAGAATACTATTTGCCATCAATATATCAATATAGACGGGTAATATTAACCGCTGTTATAAGTGCTGGATAGTAGCATTCCTGTATATTAGTTACAAAAATAATGTTCAAGGAAATTTTTAGACTATCCGATTCTGGCAATCAAATCAGCAGTTCGGTTTGAGTAACCGGCTTCATTGTCGTACCATCCAACAATCTTCACCAACGTTCCACTGGCCGACGTCAATTGGGAATCAAGGATACATGAGTGAGGGTTTCCTACGATGTCAATGGATACAATCGGATCTTCGGTGTATTCCAGTATTCCTTTCATTGGGCCATCAGCTGCTGCTTTTATTGCTGCATTAACCTCCTCAGCCGTTACTTCCTTTTTAAGAACGCAAGTCAAGTCAGTAACAGAACCTGTTGGAGTTGGTACTCTCATGGCTATTCCGTCCAATTTACCTTTCAAATGAGGTAGAACTAATCCAACCGCTTTCGCAGCTCCGGTTGAAGTTGGTATGATGGATAAGGCCGCTGCTCTTGCTCTTCTCAAGTCACTATGAGGAGCATCATGAATGCGCTGGTCAGATGTATAAGCGTGAGTGGTAGTGATGTAACCCTTCTCAATTCCCCAGTTGTCAGCCAATACCTTGGCCATAGGTGCCAGGCAATTGGTAGTACAGGAAGCATTAGAGAGAATTGTCTCATCTCCTGTCATGGTCTCATCATTCACCCCAAGTACTATAGTTGGGATATCACCTTTGGCTGGAGCAGAGATTACTACTTTACGGGCTCCGGCATTCAAGTGACCGGAAGCTCCGGCTGCATCTACAAATCTTCCGGTTGACTCCAATACAACATCCACGTTCAAATCGCCCCATGGCAATTGATTTGGATCTTTTTCGGCATAAACAGGGTGTTTTTTTCCGTCCACGATGATGCCATTGGCATCACTTTCTACTTTACCGGGGAAACGGCCGTGGATCGAATCGTACTTCAATAAGTGGGCTAATGTATTTGTGTCTGTTAAATCATTCAGTGCAACAATTTCGATATTGTCCTTTTGTAATAAAGCCCTGAAAGTAACCCTTCCGATTCTTCCGAAGCCATTAATTGCGACTCTAGTCATTAGGTGTTTGTTAATATGTTATAAACCATTTTGAGAGCGCAAAATTACAAGGGTGAATTGCGAAAACAAACTTATGCCTGAATGATTTACCTCATTTCTGTGTGGTCTATTTGTGAAATAAGAACCGCCTCATATCTTTGCAGCCTTGTTAAAGCAAAAGGCTTTAATTTGAACAAATATGGCCCGTTCGTCTAGGGGTTAGGACGCCAGGTTTTCATCCTGGTAACAGGGGTTCGATTCCCCTACGGGCTACTCAATAGGCCTTTTTCTATTTCGGAGGGGCTAACTTATCAGGGGACCAAAAATAATCTTAGTTACCGCAAAATCTTACACTAGCCAAGTTGCAGTGGAATTTGCCGCAGTGGGCATAACAGTGTTTTTTGGTCAATTGGGTTATTCCGCCGACTGGTGAAGTGTTCCCCGTCATAGAATTCAGAGAAACCGATAGATTGAACTCCAATTTGGCAATGTATTATTTTTGATATACCCATTTAATATGTTCAATATTTCGATCTTGCCTCGAGAATCCACAACAAATGATAGCTTATTTCGAATCCCTCCGAAGTGGTAAATTTCATCATCAAAAGACGCCAAGGATTTTATGATGAAAGTCAGCAATTTCTCATTAAGAGTCATCATATCTCCAATAATATCATATCTCCAATAATGCTGACCAGAGATTTATGATTTTCTATCCTGATAGAAAAATGATTTTTCAATTCCTCAATAAAGTTGTATTTAGATTGGCAGAGCAAAAACTCAATGTCTCTGGAATTGATTTTCAAGTTATAAATATCAACTCCTTTCTTACTAGTTAGCTTCAACAATTTCAAACTTCAACAATTTCAAAGCGGAATCCGTGAGCTCTTCCCTATCTAAATGACTTACAAGAACTCTTACAACATCCCTCGCACTGCATGCCATTAAACCTCGTGTATTTCTTACATCAGACACCAAAGTAAGTCCCGGGTGTTTTTATTTAAGGTACTTAAAATACGTAAAGGAGTTCCAGTTTTCTGAACTGGTACTATAGACTTCGGGTGTAACACTTTACTCCCTCCAATTGAGAGACCGCTTCCTCCAAGACCAAAATTATCAAGCTCTCCTGAGCATTTCTACATAGGAAGCCCTCTGTCACAAATACCTCATTGCAATTAATTGAAAGTATTTGCTGAAGACGGCTCTCGATTTCATTCGTAGCAGGTTCGAATCTATTGTCCATCAGCAAAATATCTAATGCAGAAACGTGGAGAGCGTCTATACCCAATTCTTGCAATGGTGTATTTTTACCTTCTCATCAATCAATATAGTGAGGTTTTACATCGTCAGATTCGTTTTTTAAATGGCATACAGAGCTCTGGTGTCTTTCATGCTAAACAGGTTGAATATCCGTTTGGTTATGAAGTATTCCCAAGGCATTCCACTTACTTTTAGACTCAATGTCGATGACAGCATATCCTTTGCTGAAAAGTGGTTTATCATCCTTTACAAACGCAATGGAAAGGCCTGACACTTACCAGTCTTTCATGCCTTGATTTGCATAAGTATCGGGAGTTTTGATGTCGTCAAACATGTTGGGCATATACCTGAAAGGGTAGGAGAAATAGCAGTAATAATTTTTTCATTATAAAAAAGGGTGCCGTTATTATGATGGAGTTCTTCATGAACGAGTGAATAACCTCGCTTAAGTGACGGGATTATCCATTACGTTCAAAGTGACAGCTAATTAATAAGTTACAAACTCTTTTTACCGACAGTGACTGGAGGCACATCTTTAGCCTTTTGGTTGATTTTCTGAATATCATTGGCAATAATCTGCTCTAAGGTGCTTTGTGCTTCATTCACTTCACTTCTTAATTGGTCAAGACGTGACAATTGCGGTTGAGTTGGTTTGCCCGTCGCACCATTTATTGCTCTGGAAAGAGATCGAATTTCTTCTCTCAATCGTGGACGCTGTCGATATCCCATGGAAGGAGGAGGTCTTTTTAATACATCATCCTGCAACTCACCCAGTTTTTGCTGAGCTTCTTTGATATCCTTCATTACACTTTGGTCAAAGTCCTGATTTTCACTTTGCTTTAATTTTCTATTGAGTTCACCCAATTGTTGATCATAAGTTTTAGTGTCATTAACCATGGAATTTGATTGAGAAAGCAATTCTCTCAAAGCAAGCATCGTACTTGTTCTGAGTTGATAATCCCCGTTAGACATTTTAACCCTTGGATCCCCACGAACTTCAATAGTAGTTTCCAATTCCTCGCCATTAACCTTCAATCTTGCTGTATAAGTTCCGGGTGCTACATAAGGGTACATTGGTCCCGAGAAGAATTCTCCACCGGTAGCATCTTTCATTGGCTTGGCCGCCTCATGGCCTAAGTTCCAAACCATGCGATTGATTCCAGCTTTAGCTGTGGAATCGGCCAGAGTTCGGATGACTTTACCTGAGGAATTCAAGATATCCACACTTGCTGTAATTTTGTCCCCAGTGGATAGATAATAATTGATATTGGCTCCAAAATCAGGATTTTTGGCCTTGTAATGACGATCGCCCAAATTCTCCAACCTGTCGTACATGTGCCACAACGTGGCTCTTCTTGCAGGGAATAAATGAACTGATTTCCCATTAGTATTACTTATTTCCTGAATTGGCCTGATATCATCCAATATCCAGGCACCTCGGCCATGGGTTGCAACTATCAAATCACGATCCCTGGCCTGTATGCGTATATCGCGAACTGAAACATTGGGTAAATTATTGTTAATCTTAGACCAACTCTGACCTTGATCCCAGCTCGCAAAAATGCCATGTTCCATACCTGCATATAAAAGATTTGGATTGATTGGGTCTTGCCTTACTACTTTTACATAATCATCCTGGGGAAGACCATTTGTGATTTTTGACCATGTTCTGCCGTAGTCAGTAGTCATAAATATATATGGCCTGAAATCGTCCATCCTGTGCTGGTCGACAGTTACGAAGACGGTCCCGGCATCGTGTTCGGATGCATGAATTTTAGAAACCCATGCAAAGGCTGGTAAGCCCTTAATACGGTCATTTAGTTTGGTCCAATTTTTTCCTCCGTCTCTAGTAAGTTGGACATTGCCATCATCTGTACCTGCCCAGATCACTCCTGCCTCTACAGGGGATTCATCAATGTAGAGAATTGAACAATGAAACTCTGCTGCTGTATTATCCTGATAAATAGTACCACCTGACGTTCTTTGTTTTGACTTGTCATTGGTGGTTAAATCTCCACTGATTTGTTTCCAACTGTCCCCACGGTTAGTCGATTTAAAGATCACATTACCTCCAAAGTAGACTGTGTTGGGGTCATGGGGTGAGATGCTGATGGGTGAGTCCCAATTGAATCTGTATTTGTGATTCTCGATCGCATCTCCAGCTGATCCTGTAATCTTTGGGTAGGGGTGAATGTTTCTAACATTTCCATAACGAGAATCAACATGGAAGATTACACCGCCTTGAAGGTTAGTATAAACCTCGTGTTCGCTACCGGGAATAGGTACTGCATAGTAGCCGTCACCGCCTGATAGACCTTTCCAATGTCTTTTAAGAATACCGGCACTATAGAGAGAATTACTGGGACCAACCCAGGTGCCGTTGTCCTGAAGGCCACCATAGACATTGTAAGGGTCTTGGTTGTCAATGTGCATTTGATAGAATTGCGATAATTCAACATTGTTGATGATTTCCCAGGTGTCTCCACCATCATGGGAAACCTGGTAACCACCGTCACTACCATTTAAAATGTAGTTTGAGTTTGCGGGATCGATCCAAAGGGCCTGATGATCTCCATGAACTGTTCTTGCAATCCTTTCCCAGTTTCTTCCCCCATCTTTTGACCGACTTAACCGACCGGATATTGAAAAGAGAATGTCGGGATTATTGGGATCAACCCGGACATCGCTATAATAGAATGGTCTAAAATTGACATTAGGATCATCACTGACCATTTTCCAATTGTTACCACGGTCTTCAGATCTGAATGCGGTACCTCCTCCTTCAAACTCAGTCATCAGGTAAATGATGTTGGGCTGGCTCTGAGCGATATGTATGCCTGGCCTTGCCATGTCTGTCTGTGGTAGACCGGTCATGATTTTGTCCCAGGTTTTACCACCATCCATGGTGCGATAAATGGCTGTATTTTTTCCGCCATCGTCAAAACGCCAGGGCTTTCTCCGGAACGTCCACATGCCCGCATACATAATACGGGGATTATTAGACTCCATGGCTATGTCAGAACAGCCAGTATCTTCATTGATATAAAGGATTTTTTTCCAGGATTTTCCGCCATCAGTAGTTTTAAAGACACCCCGATCCGGATTCGCTCCCCATTCTTTCCCGAGAGCGCAAACGCAGGCCACATCCGGATTGGCTGGGTCCACTACGATTCTTTTAATCCTTTCGGTTTCTTTTAACCCCAGGTGCTTCCAATTCTGACCTGCGTCAACTGAGCGGTAAACACCGTAGCCATATCCGACACTATTTCTTGGGTCACCCTCTCCGGTACCAACCCATAGAACATTTCCATCTGACGGAGCTATGGTCAATGCTCCAATTGAATAGGCCCGTTGGTCTTCGAAAATAGGGGTAAAGTTTACTCCGCCATTGGTAGTCTTATGAATACCACCGTCAGCCCCTGATACATAAAAAGTACTGGGATCTCCAGGTATGCCGTCAATGTCGGTCACTCGACCGCCCATATTGGCGGGACCAATGGCCCTCCATTTGTAAGATTTGATCGCTTCTGCATTTTTGGAGTTTTGTGCCTGATTTTCAGTGGTACCCAAAAACAGCAAGCATAGCGTTAATGATAGAATGAATTTCATAGTAGTTCGGTTTAGACGCTACTATTTATTCACTAATCGCTGAAATTCAAAGCAGGATGCTTTAAGCTGAGAAGGAATTATTTAAAAGGTATTAACCTACCAATCTGAAAAACAGACTCTTTCCAAATGGGAATATCAGTGTGTTCAATTAGAAGAGATGAAGTGGTACTGCTCTTCTTTTTTAAAAGTTCCCTGATTAGGATAGAGTTCCATCAACGTTTTTTCATCCCAATTCGGGTCAGAACCGTGAGCAGTTGCAGTGTCCTTATAAACAATCGTAAAACGGAAGTCCCACCTAGCATTTTCGTTGGCATAACGTCTTGGCTATGGTAGTTGCGTGGGCTAGCACTTAACTTTGCCAGTACGCACCAAGTTGAAGATTCCACAGGAATTTTGAAAAGTAGCGAGAACCATAATTACTCAATAGCCATTATTAACTACCTTTTCTTTTCAATTTCTTCATTCACAGCGTTTCTAAAATCATAAGGAGCATCAATGTTAGAAAATGGACTGCCTGTCCCTCCAGTTCCTTTAATCACTATTGTTCCGCTATTAAATATTTTTCCAATCATCCCTTGTTCAACAAAAATACCTTCAATTTTATGGAGCATTATTTCTAAAGAGTTAGTTTTTATAAACCCTGTCTTTATAAAAATTCTTTTATCAGTAACTGCAAATTCAGAAAATTTTGAGCTAATAAGTGTTAATATCAGCCAAGCAATTCCTCCAAGAATTATTAGTATTCCAATTGGTTCTCCAAGATAAACGTTCATTTGAAAATAGATTCCAACTAAAAGAACTAGAATAGGTTTCAGAAAGGCTGTCCAACTGATTTTTGTTGTATAAATTATTTTTTCGTTTTGTATTAAAAGCTTTTCAATATATCCCATTTTTAGCTGAATTGTAGTTAACAACCTGCTAAACGCAGGTTACGTTCTGTCTTTAAAATATGTAAGGTTATGAATAAATTTTGAAGTTGCAAAGCAACCGAGCAACCTGGGTCATTTTTAGCTGAATGTGCTTCAACGTCCTTGATATGGAGAGTGGTGGGCTTTGCAGAAATGCTTTAAATATTACCCATCGATCGGTTCTGCATTATCGTAGTCCTCATTTGTAATTTCATAAGTGTAAGTGGTGAGATCCGTTCCTTGTCCTATTACATCGTAACCCCATTGAGCTTCTCGTTGTAGAATGTTTTTTGTACAGCACGACCCAACTTCTTCTCTTATAAAACGAAGAATTTTTTCATCATTAAAAACAATATGAACAGAGTCTTCGAATGCTTCAACTGATGCGAAATTACTATTGTCATAATTGCATCCTTTTTCATCACCTCGAACCTCGCAATTAGCTGAAAAAGTTAATGAATCACCTTGCGGAATATTGAATTCATTAATACTTCCACCAGTAAAAAATCGAAGTATAACTGTTTGACTAGAGCTATTCTTTATTACTCTCCTTCCACTATATAGACCCGCCCTATTACAACTCCAACTGCGGGCACTACGATGGCTATACCAGGGAGGACTTTGAAATGCTTTTGGAAACGCTTTCAGAGGTTAAGGGAAGGTTTTTGTTGTCCAGTTACCCAGGTGACGTACTGACAAAGTATGCCAGGCAATTCGGTTGGAATACCCAAAAGTTAGAGAAGGTAGTCAGCGTAAACCAGGGCTCCGGTAAGCCTGGAAAAAAGAAAATAGAGGTACTGACCACTAATTATCAGATGTAACCCCAAAGAAGGGCAGTTGAGGCTGTCCGGGTAAAAACGGGTGAAAACAGAATTTGTACTATTGCTGATTTGTCCTGTTCCCAACTATCTTCTGATTGTCCTATTCCCCAAACAAAATTCTCATTCAGAACGTCACATTCTGAATGAGAATTTTTGACATTCCGAATGAGACGATTTGGTACAATTCGTTTTTAGAAAATGGTACAATTCGTTTTTGCGATTATAAATCCATTTCATAACGCTCTGAAATCTCCAAACAAATCTCTCGAAGATTGGCTCCTATTTTCTGATGTTATTACTTGCCTGCGATATTTTAAAGACAATACTATATGATATAAAAGAAGCGTCTTATTATCGCTTTTTCTAATATGATCCGACATAATTCCCAAAATACACTTTTTCAAAGTGTTTGGAATCCGGCCAACGCTTTACCCTGACCCCGAGGCAAAGCCGTCGGGGAATTCTTGTCGAACGTAAAAAGCCCTCCTTACGAGGTGGCTCTTACTCAATCAACCTGGTTGATTCACTACCTTAGTTTGTCATTATTGCCTTTGCCTCCAAATCAGGATAGTTAATTTTTAATCATCCGTTGAAAGTAGCTTCGCCCGTCTGACTTCACCCTAATAATATAGGTGCCCACTTTCAAATCACTTACGTCATATCGGGATTCTCTATTTTTGAATTGCTTTAGCAACCCTCCCTCCAAACTATAAACTATTACTTTATGGATTTTCAATTCAGGGTCTGAGAAACCGAAACTACTGCTAACCGGATTGGGGTAAAGTCTGAGATTGTCACTTTCAACATTGTCAGAAATGCCTGTTATGGTTTCATCTACCACATCCGTCACTGTTATAGTTACCGTCTGATCTGTAGTATTTACTCCATCGTTAGCAGTCACTTGCACGATATATGCATTATCTGCATTGGCATCGGTTGGATTCTCGAAATCAGGACTGGAGATAAAAGTTAATGCACCGTTATTGACATCTATGTCAAATTCAGCCTGATCTGCTCCGCCGCTAAGCGAATATGTTATTCCCGCATCCACCGCACCACCATCGCCATCATTGGCATCTATATCTAGTACCGTTCCGGTACCATTTTCCGCATAACTGGCTGAGTTAGAAGAAACAAATATTGGATTTTCGTCTGCTGCTCCAGGTGCCATTGTGATCTCCAGGTCGTCTACCTTAAAAACCGTACTCACTCCGTTATTTGTGGTAAATATGTGCACCAACAGAGAATCGACAGAGTTCGCATCATAGGGGAAGTCAATTTGGAACATCGTATAGGTGGACGCATCTGAGTCTATGTAAAGAGTATCACTATTCATCTCCCCTCCTCCTGTTGAAACCGCGATCATCGCTGAATCAGTAGGTGCGCCTGTAAACTTGTAGTAACCCTGTAGCGTCGCCGGGGCTTGGCTCGCACTGCATGGAAGTGCTGTGAGAACATCGCCGAAATTTGTTCCATCCCCAACTAATTCCAGTGCTCCCGAGCCTGTTCGAGCATCTGCTGTTATAGAGACATTAACATCCAATCCGAAGAGTGCAGCCACAATTCCAAAAGCCGAACTCCATCCAGCGGGCGTTTCGTATTCCGTTACACCACTAGCCGTGGATGCAAAAAAATCAAGTTGCGGTAGTGCTACCGTATTAGAAAACTCAAACCCTCCGTTAGGTATGATACATGATGCCGGCTTGTCTATGGCATTTCCGGCCACTGTGAAGGTAAATGATCCCTCATCCGGATCGTCGCTTTCCACAGTTACAATTGTACTTTTCATCCCTGAGGCCACTGGAATAAAGCTTATAGTAAAAACATCTATTTCCCCGGCAGCCAGTACCGTTGTTCCATCAGAATCTTGAGAGGCAAGGCCTTCAGAGGAAAAAACTGCAGGATCTGCGCCGCCAAAAGTTACGGATGCCAACGTGAGATCAGCATCACCTACATTTTCAACAATAAAAGAATAGATAACGGGATAATCTATCATCACGTCTCCAAAATCAAAGGATGATACCCCTGAGGTCAATGCCGTAGTCGCTGTACTAACTTGTATGTCCTGCTGAGCCCGTGCCGTATTGGTTAAAAAAATAGCTCCGATAAGCAAGGTGACCAGCATTAGGGATTTCGTCCTTATTGCAGGCATTTTCTTAAAAAATAAGAGAGTTGTCGGTGCATCAAACAGCTTGCTATCGCTTCTCCTAAAATTCTTTTTCAAAGAAAAAGAGGATAATAATGTTTTCATGGGTGAGAATATTTAGTAGTTGAAAAGGCCTGAAAGTCCAAGCTGAAAAAATTGTAGGTTAAAGGTAGATGGTATTGTTGGAAATTGCAATACCCAACGAGACTGTAAACTAAACTCTGTCTAAGGAATTTTTTTAACAATGAACTTAGATAGAAAAATGACACAAGAAGAATTAGATCAATTTACAGGTCAAGGCTCATCCTCTCCTTAAACCCTTGCTGCTTGTCTTCGGTTTACTTTGATTTTATCGCCCCCTTTTTAGTTTGACAAGCAACAAAAACACCAGCACCGACTATATATTCCAATAGCCAGTTTTGCAAATAGTTCAGACCGTTTTCTCATCAGTTCAGGACCGTTGCAAAAAGTTGCAGAAAGAGCGTAAATTCTGAATTTCACAAGTTCCGGGATCCGGTTTTTGTGTTTACGCCTCCAGATGGGTCAAAACGAGCTTATTTCTTGTAATTAACTCTATCCTCTACTTCATCATCACTTAACCCGTACCAGGTCTGAAGCAAGCAAACTTTCAACAGTAATAACCCATTACAGGCTGGTTTGCCTGTTGCACTCTTGCCTTTGGTGTCGTATTGGCTAATCACCCATCTATTGTAGCCCCATCCAAAAGGGAATGTATTGGAGTGAAAAAGGTCTTTTTTAGCTTGCTGCTTTGAAGATCACAGATACTATCGGCCAGGGTCAGGGCAATGCGCTTATTCATGACTCCAGGATAAAAAGCATCTCTTGAATATCCACCTCGCTGGCAGGCTAAAAAAACACCAATACCATGCAACGGTATTGGTGTGTGACCGATGAATTCTTTGATGATATTTTTAATTGTGAGCGTCTGCAGGGAGTAACTTAAGGGCATCAAAAGATAGAAAGCAAAATTAATGAGTATGCCTGACTATTTACTGTATTTGAATGAAACGTTGCCTAAGGCAACATCAACATTAAAAGTCAGTAAACTCTCAGCCGAAGAAGAGTAGTCCATATTGACATATACATTGTCGTCAATTTCTTCGAATCCTTTGGCCAGCTTAATACTGCATAGCGGAGAGTTATTGATATAAATAATCACTGGAGCATTTTCTTTTGGTAAAAGGACCTCAAGGTTTCCAGCACCAACCATAGCTTCAATTGAACTTCTTTTTTCCGGAACGTCGCTGAAATCTAAAGTAACATTCCCAAATCCTATATCAGTAATGATGGTGCTAGCCCTATACAGCTGCATTTTTCTAGCCTCCAGAGATCCCATGTCTACTTTTACATAAAAAGTGTCCATCTCAATAAGATTACTCAGGTCTTGTGAGTAGTCAACTGTTACGTCTGCTCTACCCGTCCTTATATTGAGGTTCTTTAATGGCACTCCCGTCAGGTCCACATCGGCCATGCCGATGCCATAGTTGAGATTGAGGGAATACTCCTTTTTATTAGACAGGTATATTTTCCAGAAATTTTTATCCTTCTTGTCTGGCCCAAAGACGTTATAACTAATGATCTTACTGAAACCTGAAGTGTTGTAATCCTCAAGATCAAGGTTTACAAAGTTGGTTCTGTTTTCGACCCAAGACTGAAAATTCGGATTAATCTTTTCGAAATCGGGATTGCCATAAATATTAAGTGGCAACCTATCAGCATCAGATTTTATGTAGCAGGATCCCGAAGTCGCATTTAATGTGAAAGTAATGGCGTCAAAGGTGCCATCATCCGAAACGGAATAAAACTGTTTGAACTGCGCCAGACTGACAGAACATGTCAGTGCAGCTATGCTACAAACCAGGGTCGCTCTCCACATGACCCTAACTTACGTTAAATATCAAATTGAGTTTCAGATATTTAACAGGAGGTAGGAATTACATGCCCATTCGATTTGAACACCGTTTTTTGAAGTGAAAAGGCCTCCTTTTTAGTTGGTTGAGAATCGTAGTTAGCTCAATCCCTTTTGCAAGAATTCTTCAATCAATTGAAATGCACAACGTTCAACATGCTCTTTTGCATTATTCATTGCATCATGGAAGGATATGTCATCTGTTTTTATCTGATAGAGTGGTGAATTGATCTTTTCATTAATGATGTCCAAATCCTCTGCTACCCCACAAATAATGGTCATTGGGATTCTATTCAGGCTGGCCGATTTATAAACACCGTCCACGACTTTTCCTCGGACAGTCTGACTATCCAGCTTCCCTTCACCTGTAACTATAAGGTCTATATCTTCAATATGTTTTTTGAACCCTGTAATATCCATAACGCTTTGGATCCCAGGTTGCAGTTGAGCGTTGAGTAGGCCAACGGCTCCGGCCCCTATCCCGCCTGCGGCACCACCTCCTTCTAATTTTGATAAGTCCTTTCCGTACTTAGATTTCACTATTTCATTAAAGTTTACCAGACCCAAGTCAAGTACTTCAATCTCTTCCAATGATGCTCCTTTCTGTGGTCCATAGATATATGCAGCACCTAGAGGTCCATATAACGGATTTGTGACATCACAAACCACAGTTACATTGATTTGGTCTAGATTTAATTTTAATTCAGAGTCATCAATACTGACTATATCCTTAAGTGCAGATCCAATTGGTTGTACTCCCTTACCCGACTCGTTGAGAAATCGATAGCCCAATGCTGATAGTAGCCCGATGCCTGCATCATTTGTTGCACTGCCTCCTATAAACAGGTATATTTCTTTTGCCCCGTGTTTGATGGCATCCGAGATTAATTCCCCCGTGCCATAGGAAGTAGTGTCCATACAATTTCTCTCAAGCTGGCTCAACAACTCAAGTCCGGAAGCTGTGGACATTTCAATGTACGCAGAGTGGCCGTTCAGTCTATAGTCTCCCGTAATTGGTCTAAATAATGGATCGTTAACGGTCAGGGTTCTTGACTCCAATTGAAGTGAATTTTCCAGGGTATCTAGTGTACCTTCTCCGCCATCTGCTAATGGATGAAATATGCACTCAATGTTAGCGTCATATTTCTGAATCCCATTTTGCACCGCTCTGCAAACTTCGATTGCAGTTAGCGAGCCTTTAAATTTATCTGGAGCTATGAGAACCTTGGTCATTTTTGAAAGGGAATTGACAGATTCTTATATGAATCCGGGACGCGATGTTTATCCCGTTATTTCCTCGGGAAGTTTAATTTGGTCTGTATAAAACTTTACCCTTGTGTGGCGGTGGTTTAGAGGTTCTATTTTTTCAATACGGTCAAACTTGTGGTTATAGAACGCTTCCACATAGTGCCCGTCAATCATGTAGAGGTTTATTTTGTAGCCATAATATCTGATAGATACTACGAAGGTTCCTTCTCTATAAAGTATCTGAATCTTCTGCGCTAAGGGCAGTTCAAAAAAAGTTATAAAATCCATGTTCCAGCCTCATTCTGTCTCTCAATAAATATAAAGAAATACATCTCTAATGGCTAATGAAGGTATGGAAATTTTCATTCTAAAATTGTGCCTTCATGCCAATAGTGAATGATCTTGGCAGTCCAGGCCGAAGGCCAGCAGGTCTACGTGCAACAATATAGGACTGATTGGTAATGTTTTTAATGCTCCCGAATAAACTGACCTCATGCGAAACGAAATATTCAGAACTTAGATCAAGTACCAAATATCGATCTGTCTTAAACCCTGCTAAAATATCGCCCTGACCTGCAACAGTTCTCATCTCATCCATGTACTTTGCACTTAGGTTGATACTCAATTTATCGCTCTCAAGTCCGGCAGAAAAAGAGAGTTGATTTTTTGCCAGGTAAGGCAAATTATCTCCTTCTGAAACTGATCCCCAACCTTCAAATTCGCTTTCAAAACTGCTTCTAAATTCAGCATCTGTATAGGTATATGTTAACATCAGTGGCAGGCTCCACTTGGTATTATACCTGGAAAGCACATCGTAATTAAGTTGAAGTTCTAAACCCCGGGCATTCACCTCACCCCCATTGAATAGATCATTGCTTCCGGCTCCTCCAACTGCTGCAAGATCACTCCCCAGTAAATTCCTGTAATCATTGAAGAACAATACCGCCTGTCCTGCCCATCCGGATTTACTAAACCTGGTTCCTAACTCATAGTTGATACTTTTTTCTGCTTTCGTGTCCTCTCTTGAGCTTGGCGGCGAGAATCCACGATGAATCCCACTAAAGGCACTGAGTTGCTCACTAAACTTGTAATCGATACCCATGCCGGGGATCAAGACCCCGATATGATTGTTTCTTATTGATAATTCTGTCCCAGTTCGATCCGGGTCATCACTGCCATAGTTCAACCGCTCAATTTTGATATTCTCATATCTCAAACCAGGGATTGCCGTCAGTTTACCAACAGTAAGCTTGTATTGAATGTGAGTAGCGACCGCATTAGCATTTGTCACCCTATTGCTTTCAGTGCCTGGAATTCCACTTTGGGTCAATTCCGTCACGCCATTGTCCATTCGATAATTATCCACCCATTGAAAGCGATCTACTTGATCTTTGTGAACTCTTACACCCACTTCAATGTCGTGAGCAATGGCATCTCCATTAAACTGAAAACCAACTAATGTCTGAATCCCCTGTGAGTAATACTCTCTGTTGTTGGCTTTTACCAGAAGTGCGTTATCGTTGAGGCTGGTGGATCCTCTAATAATGTCGAACTCTGCCAAATAAGTTTGAGGGTCGTCTAAAACGCTTGAAATACCTGTGGATGGTCCATCTTGCAGACTACGGACTTTGTCCAGTTTGTACCAGTTTCTTTTGAAGTCATTGCGATATGCAATTGTAGTAATGTCCATAAAACTGACCGGGCGAATGACGTGTGTCAGAGAGAATTGAGTTTGTCCGGTATTCATTTGGTCAACCTGTGACCCTGCATATCGACGCAAAGGATTGGTATCGAAATCTTGAGTGGTCAGTCCCAAATATGTCTCATCTGAAGTTTCGTCTGTTTGACCGACCTTAAAGGTTAATGACTGGCAAACAGCTGCTGTTTCGTTGGTATTGATTCTTACTTTGGCGAGATAATCTTTTTTGTCAAATCCGGTATTACCCCCATTGTCTAATTCTTTAAACCCATCTGCTGCAGATTGAAAAGTCTCAAAGACAAAACCAAAATTATCATAAGAATTACCTACGCTGGCACCCACGGTTCTCATACCAAAACTTCCGGCAAATAAGTTTATTCTACCAGTCAACTCAGCAGGTATTTGTGTGGATATAAAATTGATTGCCCCTCCTGTTGTAAAAGGTCCATACTTTATCTGGGTAGATCCTTTGGCAACCTCAATAGCATTCATTCTTCCAACGGTGGGAAAATAATAGGCAGCCGGAGCGGCATAAGGTGCCGGGGCCATCAAAATGCCATCTTCCATCACTGTGATTTTGGAGCTTCTTTCCACCCCTGTACCCCGCATCCCAATATTAGGCCTTAGCCCGAAGCCGTCTTCTTCCTGAATATTGACCCCCGGAATCGTTCGTAGCATTCGGTTAATATCATTGTAATTAAACTTTTTCATTTCTTTGGGAGAAATGTAGTGGGCGGAACCGGGTAAGTCCACAATCCCCGTATTACCACCGGTCATGGTAACTCTTTCAATTACCACACCCGGCAGGGTGACAACCAATTCTTTCAGGTTTACCGACAAAGTCAATTGTTCATTTCCATTCACTGATATTTCCTGTGAAGTGCTTTCATAACCAACACTGGAAACAATTAACTTGTAATCTCCAACTGGCACATCCTTCAGGGTAAATTTCCCACTTCCATTAGTAGTGGTACCTGACTTCGTATCCCTGAGGTAAACGTTAACACCGGGCAAAGGCTGATTATTACTGGAATTGATTATTCCTGAAATTAGTCCCTCTTGTGCCACAAGAGATGTATTGATGAAAATGAATAATACGAGAAGTGCTTTTGAATGTGCCATTTTTTGCTTTGAGTTCTTATTTGGACTGATTATAAACAAGACTCAAAAGTAGGCTTGGCTTTATCGCAGGACAATACCTTAAATCGGGATTTTAACTATCAGAAAATCGGGTATGCCTCTACCTAATATTAGGTAGAGGCATTGTGCTATTTCTTCTGCCTGACTAAGCTGGTATTAACCGAATAAAGAATTAGTTCCGAAGTGGATTTGATACCAAGTTTCTTCATCACATTCTTTTTGTGGGTATATATCGTGTGATGGCTGAGGCACAATTGAGCGGCTATATCTTTGGTCGACCTGCCATCGGTTATCAATTTAACTATTTCAAGTTCCCTCGCTGTTGGTTCAGCGGGTTCACAATTGCCCTTATCATCTTTGGAGTAGTGCTTCTCGAAAATGATATCAAGGATTTTGCCACAAAAGAACTTCTCGCCTTTGGCTGTGGCATATATTGCATTTCTAACTTCCGTCTCGTCACAATCTTTAGTGAGAAAACTGTTAACCCCTTTTTCAAGTATCGAGTGGATCGTATTTCTGTCCTCATCAGAGGAGATCACTAAGATATTGGTCTTGGGAGATGCACTCTTGAGTTTTCCAATCTCATCGATAGTAAATCCTTCTGTTTTTTCGTAGTCAAGAATCAGAACTTCCGGTAATTTTTCTTTGCAGCTCTGAATTGCATCTTTGGAACTTTTCACTTCTCCACTAAGTAATAGTTGCTTTTCACCTGCAATGAGATACCTCAACCCGAATCGGGTGAGGTCCTGTGAATCTGCAATTACAACTTTTATGGGACTCATTCTTAATTGCTTATTTAGATTGGTTCTAAATAGGGGTAAAGATAGCTTGAAATCGTGAATACGCAAACAATCAATAACTTGAAAGTTGCTACCGTCTAATTAGCATAACGGATTGATTTAAAACCAATAGTGTCCTAAACGATTCAAGGTAATATAGCCATCAGCCACCAAAGCAGGATAGCGCGAGATTGAGTGGCAGGAATCAAAGAGAACCCCCTGTTGCTGATTTTTGAGCCTGTCTGGTGGATGATCGAAGGGCTTATCGAGCCACTTTTTCAAATCAATTTTAATAAACAAGTTCAGTCGTATAAATGCGATCAGATTGGAGAGTTGCCATCGGTATTTAGCTAATGCTTTGAGGAATTTCAAGATCAGAATAGTAATCAGAGCCGTCCAAACCTGTATCATAACTGCATTTTTGGTTGTCCCAATGAATGATTTAATGTGCAGTAGTTTGCCTGATCTCACGAAAGAAGACTTCAATCTGCCATCTGCTTTTGTAAAGCTCACCAATGGTGTTTGCTGTCCGGGACATTTGGTTAATGATCAGTTCTATGGTCTGATCATTGGTTTCATCGTATAGAGCGACCCTTCGCAATCGTTTTGGGTACTTGTCTTTAGATTGATTGCCTGTAAGCTCTATTAGCTCATCTTTGAGGATATGCTCATGTCGGTTATTGGGCAACCCATTGCTGATATCTCTTACCGATTGACTCTTAGAAAACTGACAGAATAACATCGAAACCAAATGCGTCCAGCTATCACAGCCCTTCTGATGTTTATCGGTCTGCTTTTCCTGTACTATTTTTTTGAAGGAGTTACGGTCAATCTTAGAGATGATCTGAGAAAACAAATTTATAGTTGACATGCAGGGATGGGGTTTGTTGTGCAACTCAAAGATAATTTGAGATACGGATTTCTTCCCTGCTATTTTTTTAAACGTTTAGGACGCTATTGTGCAAAAATCAATTATGCGACAAGCGTAATCAGTCAGATAAACCCGGTTGGCTATACCTGGAGGAAAAAAGAATTTCCAGACAACAATTTTGACTCGCGCAAACACTATGGTATAATTGCCCGGGAATTGGAAGAAGTACTACCTGAGTTGGTTGACACAGATAATGAAGGATTTAAAGGTAGAGAAATTAAAAATACGATTAAACGCTCTAAGTAAGAGAAAACAGAAAAACGAACCGTCATTCTGGGCAAAGCGAAGAATCCCGGCAACAATAGTGAAAGTAAAAAATACCATACTACTCCTTTTTAATTTTCTGCTTTTGGTGGGATACTCCCATGCCCAGATCAAAATCAATGTCAACTGGACTGATTCCCAAAAAGCCAAAGCCCAACAGATAAAAGACTGGCGAAAGCTCAACAAACAGAAAATAAAACAACTTAAAGAGCAACGAAAAGAGATTATTAGTAAAGCAGAGGATTTAGGTAGCCAATTAGGGGCAGATGAATACCTCGCTCCATATTACCAGGCCAAAAAGCATAAAGACACTTACTTGCCCCTCGCTGATTCATTGAGGAGCTTTTCTAAAAAAGACCTCAAGGATAGTGCCGAAATGGAGCAGGCTAAAAAGCAATTGAGCATGCCGGGGATTGCGCCGAATGAACTGAAGAGCACCCAGGAAAGGGCCAGGTCTTATGCCGATCAATACGAGAGTTATGATGGCCAATTAAAGCAAAACAAACAGCTCAAAGACAGCCTGGCGGGTACCATGGAAATGATGGCCAAAAAGCACGTCAAGAATCCGGCATATTCTGACAATCTGATAAAAGGATACGAGGACAAACTGAATGCCCAAAAAGGACAGGCCGATAAAATTGGAGGTCAGGCAAGTCAATTGGGAAACATGGAGAACGTTGACAAACGTCAGCAAATGATGAATAAAGCTAAGCAATTGGGCTCCAATCATTTTGTGGGAAAGACAGCCAAGGTGGAAGCGGCTCAACAGAAGCTCTCAAAGCTGAAGAAGAAATACAGCTATGTACCCAATAGCAATGATTTGAGTACCGCCAAAAAGGCCAATTCATTGGAAGGAGAGCCTTTGAAGAAGCGACTGACCATTGGAGGCACTTTACAGATCCATCCCGGTAGGCCGGTTGGCATTGACTTCAATCCACAGCTCGGTTATCGCATGAATAAGAAGTGGACAATCGGTCTGGGTGGCACTTATCGAAGCAGCTTTGGCAGTGGAGAGCGATTTATTTCCAATGACGAAAATAAAGCGTATGGTGGCAGACCCTATACTAACTATATGTTCTTCAGATCATTCTTTGGCCATGGAGAATTTGAGCTGTTGCGGACCAACATCCCGGACACGGACACTGACGAGTTGTTAACTCATTGGTCAAAGGGATTAATGGTAGGCATAGGAAAGAATTACAGTTTCACCAAGAAGGTGGAAGGGAGTGTGATGATGCTGTACAACTTTTTGGATGAAAACCCCGGACCTTATGAACGATCATGGGTGATAAGATTTGGGTTTAATTGGAAGAGGTAGCGTGATAACAAAATAGAGAAATGAATATAGATGGATGTTGTTCCAGTGAAAGAGGAATGACACAGTTAACAGCAAAGATTATGAAAAACCTATTTACAATAATTTTATTGGCAGCCATAGGTGGTGTTTCATGGGCTCAGAATACGTTTCCATCTTCAGGAAATGTGGGGATTGGAACAACTTCTCCATCAACGAAGCTTCATATTACATCTAACAATTTTGGAGATTTCATTGTACTTGATAGAACTGGCAACTCCTATATTGAGAGTTCATTTCACATTACTCCTTCATATGATGCAGATCAGAATGATCAACTACGAATAAGAGTTGATGGATTAGATTTAATTGCTTTTGAGGAGACTGGATTTGTGGGAGTGGGAACAAATAATCCTGAGTCAAATCTTCATATTCAAGTTGCTGATGAAGATATAGCCACTGATTTTTCTAGTGTTCTAATAGAGGACACAGATGCCCAAATTGATGTTTTATCTAGTTCTGCAGGTACATGTGGATCATCCATTAACCTAATTGAAGGGAATGGTGCTTCAAACACGAATGTTTGGTCTATGCACACCAAACAACAGGTGGTAACGGTGATTCTAGCTTAAGGTTTAATTTCGGAACCGTTAATAGACATGATAATAGCACCAAAATGTCCATTAATTCAGAGGGCTGGGTTGGTATTGGTACCACCAGTCCTTCACCTCATCTTGAGCTTAATGGCAATGCATCCTCTACGATTACATTTGTTGTAGATGACGTGAATAAATTTCAAACCCGATACATTCCTACTGAGGATATTTTTAATATAAGGTCCGGAGCTGATGTTGGCGGTTGGACCTCAAGACTCAGCATAAACAAGGAAAGTGGTTATGTTGGTTTAGGTACTGATGATCCCGATGCCAAACTCACAGTAAAAGGCGACATCCACGCCGAAGAAGTAACCGTCGACCTCTCTGTTCCCGGCCCTGATTATGTTTTTGAAGAAGATTATGATCTGAGAACACTTGAAGAAACTGAAGATTACATTATTAAAAACAAACACCTACCTGAGATTCCTTCAACCAAGGAAATTGAGGAGCAGGGAATTGATGTGGGTGAGATGAATATGTTGCTTTTGAAGAAGATTGAGGAGTTGACTCTTCATCAAATAAACCAGCAAAATGAAATTGAAATATTGAGTCGAGACAAGGCATTTCTACAAAAAGATTTAGAGAGTCTCTCACAGCGAATTGAAAAACTTGAAAACAGATAGAAACATGAAAAAATATCTTATTGTTTCGATACTTACTATAGCATTTAAAACCTCTGAAACATACGCACAAACCAGCTCATTTGATCTCCCTTCATTTCACCCGGTATCACCAAATGCAGCTAGCCTGGGAAAATTCGGACTTTATCCTGCCTCCAATAACTTGGGGACAGTTCCGGTCAATATTCCCATTTATACACTCACAGAAAGAGGGATAACTATTCCAATTAGCCTCAATTACAATACATCAGGGATTAGATTAAATGAGTTGGCCTCCTGGGTTGGACTTGGCTGGTCTTTGAATGCGGGTGGTGCAATCGTCAGAAATACTGAGGGTCTACCGGACAGAACTTTTACAGAGTCTATTCATGATCTTGAGAATGCGGAGTTCAATAGCTCAAACTGGGGCTACATGCTAACGTCCAGTCGAGGTGAAAGTGATACAGCTCCGGATCAATATGTGTTGAATGCACTCGGAGTTAGCGGATCATTTTATGTTGACAGAAGTTCAGGTAAAGCTGAGTTTGAAGATGGTAGCCCCATAAGAATAGATTTCATTGCCACGGACGAAATTCATGCTATTCTGGAAGACGGAACCAAACTCATATTTGGTAAAGGAAGTGATGGAAGCGATGCTACGGAAGTAACGGATTCTCATCTTGATCCAAATTATGCAGCAGATTTCATTTCTGCCTGGTACTTGGCAGAAGTTATTTCTTCTGACCAGCATCACCAAATTTCCTTTAAATACAAGTACAACACTGCAGGTGATACCAATCTTGAGGTCTGGCGTGATTATTCTCAACCAATTTCTGAAAGTGTCGTGCTTGGTCCGGGAGTTCCATCCCCGGCTACTAATTATTTGCGTGCCTCAACAGGACAATTAGCTACCGTCAAAAAGAAGTATTTGGAAAAGATCATCTTTAATACCGGATACATTGAGTTTGAGTCTTCATTGACTCGTGATGACCTGGAGCATGACTTCAAACTGGATGCAATTAAGGTTTATACCAATGGGGATCCTGGGCCCAGCCTCATTGATCAATACCATTTCTCCTATGACTATTTTGTTCGTTCCGGCGGCGTCTTTTCAAATGATTATGAGAGTAACCCCATTTTCTTTGATGATCCAAGACAAGTCCAAAGCAGGAATAAGTCTCTTAAGCTCCTCCATATGCGTCGTGGACCGGCAGGAAGCGTTGAGAAACACATCTTTGAATACAATACCACCACCATGCCAGTTCGTTGCACCACTGCACAAGACTCCTGGGGATATATGAATAGCAATACAGGATCGCTGATGCCGCAAACATTCACCACTACCGTTGCGATTAATATTAACGATTTTGAAGTTGGTGATGGTGACCGATCAGTAAATGAAAGCAAAGCCAAAGCCAGCATCTTAGAGAAAATTATCTACCCTACGGGCGGTCATACGGTTTTTGAACATGAAGCTAATCGTATCACTGAAACGAAACCTACCTTCAGTAGGATATCACATTCATTGCTGGTCTATGGCTATGGTCAGGATGTTAATGGGGATGATTGTGGCCCACACTATGATGATGAACCATTTACAATACCGGATGACGCTACAAATATTAAATTAGGAATCGCCTTAAGCCCGGCAGATTATTTGGAACAGGGCGTTGAGCAACCATATGTTGCCATCAATGACAAAAAATATTACCGGCCAAGCCCAAACAGTAGTGGAGGTCCTGTCGACAGCTCAGATGGATGGTTTGAGACTATTAATATCTACTTCGGTGATAACTTTTCTGATGATCTCTCAGCCCCTTCACTATTTCTTCCGGGTGAGTTTGTGATTTCTGCATTTGATAGCGGTTATGGCAGCATTGAATCGGGAGTTGGCACTTTAGGCTGTACTTCAATGAGCATCAGGATTTCCTGGGACCAACCGGGACTGCTGCAGGAGGTTGAAACTTTAATAGGTGGGTTAAGAATTGCTTCCATATCCAATTATGATGGTCACAATTCTTCTCCTGCCTCAATGAAGAAGTATGAATATGCGAATCCCAACCTCATTCGGCCTCAACGAAATCGAGGATACATCAGGAAGTTTCTTGACAATCAATTAATCATAAGTGCTAAGGTTTCTACGTCACCCTATTTCAATAATAACCTTGATGGTGAACCTGCTATAGAATATGGTGCAGTAACTGAGTATCTTTTTAATCCTTCTACGTTAAGGAACGAAGGAAAAACTGTCTATATCTACGAATCTGTTCCCAGCATCCGACAACTAAATACTATAATTCCGGGAATTCCATTTATGCATTCTGAATTCAGTTATCAGTACCAATATTCCACAAGCCATATAAGTGGTAACATCGGGGTTTGGCCTAAACTTCAGCGAGCCATCTATGGTTTGGAGGAATTCTCACATTATCAAACAACTGCGTGGAAAAGAGGAAGTCTGCTGTTTGAACAAATCTACAAAATGGAAAATCACCAGGAGATTCTACTCCGGTCAACTAATCATGGGTATCAGACCATTAGCTCGCTCAACCTCAAAAGCAACTACATTCAGTTAAATTTTGAAACTTTCCCTTTCCCGGCATGGAACTTAACTACTCCTTATGACCAGGAGGTCGATTTCAATAGCCTCTACTACACCTACCAGGTCAGTGACGTAGAGTTGGGGAGAAAGGTAAGATCTTCCACCACCGTTACTCAGTACGATGACCAGGGTGAGAATCCGGTGGTTACTACTACCAACTACTCTTATGAGAATCCTATTCACAAACAATTAACTAAAACTGAAACGATTGACAGTAAAGACGAGACGATCATCACTCTTAACTACTATCCCGACGACGTTACTGGCGTATCAAGCCTTGTTGGTGGCAATTTGGCACCTAATGAATATTCAATCATTGACCGTCTAAAGGCAACTCGTGATGATAGCAATTTTGGACAGCATCGTATTAATCAAATAATACAAACTGAATCCTACAGAGATTTTAACAATGACGGTAATACAGATCCTGAAGAACTTATTTCAACAAAGAGGAACATTTTTTCGGATTGGAACAATGATTTATTAGTACCGGGAAAAATTATGTCATTAAAGGGTCCGGAGACCCCGTCAAATCAAATAGAGGAGCGGGTCATCTTTCACTACTATGATGACCTTGGTAACCCAAGGGAAGTATCTAAAGCCAATGATGTATATACGGTATATGTCTGGGGTTATAATCAAACTCTTCCCATTGCAAAAATAGAGAATGCAGGTTTCCTTGAAATTCCCACAGCCACACTTACTGATCTTCAGAACAAGTCAAATGAAGATGACGACACTTGTTTGCATGGCCCGAATTGCAAGGAGCAAGCCCTTCGGGATGTTTTTAAAGATTTGAGGAATATTCCGGCATTAGCTGATGCCCTGGTTACCACATATACCTACGATCCTCTGATAGGACTAACCAGTCAAACAGACCCTAATGGTAAAACTACTTATTACGAATATGACGGCAATGGGAGACTAATTAACATCAAAGATCATGAGGAGAATATCCTACAACGTTATGAGTATCACATTAAAGGACAATAATCATCAATGCCATTAATTATGAATTCTTCAAATGAAAATATATATCCCAAATTTCAGTCAAAATTGACCTCCCGGTTCCTTTTGGTGGTACTTTGGCTGATTACAATACCATTGCTATTGATGGGCCAGGGAGGACCCTCTTATTCCATATTTGGACCCACGAGTGTAGCAAAAGATGCAATTAACACGTTTCATATCAATGACCTTAATAACGTTGTTGCAACCAGTTGGAGTTCAACGGGAGCCAGTCCTCAAAATCCAACACCATATACGCAAAGCGGGCAAATCAAAGCTGATTTCAAATGGACTTCTAATGGCACCAAGACCATTAACTTAATTGTCACCGACGCCAGCGGCAACCAGAGTGTTTCTCTGACAGTTTACGTTGGACCTCCTCCAACGCCTCCAAATCCTACTGTACAATCTACATCCTGTGGCTCTGCGGTTCTGAATGTAAGTGGTACTAAACCAGATGGTATTAGTTGGTATTGGCAGGGTAAGAATTCAAACGGTACTTCAACTGGCAACGGATCGGGAAGTACGTATACGGCTAATCAGGGTGCAGGCACCTACTACCTGCGTACAAGGTGGAATGCTGCTGACAATGCCTGGAGTAATTCCTCCAGCTCTGTCTATGCCTCTATTCAATCGTCATCCAGTGTTTCTGGTTTAACTGTTTCCGGAGGAGGTGCATTTTGCGGCGGAACTAATGAAATCACCTTAAACTCAGGCACATCATTTGTATCTGGTGTAGACTATGACCTATTCAGGAATGGTAATTATTTTGGACGTCGTAAATCTGCGGATGAACAAGTGCTTGGAGCCCAACACATTCTCAGTTATGGCACACAAGGCACCGGAACCTATACTATCAAACTCAAGAATTCAGCTTGCAGTTATGTACAGGTAGGAAATTCTGCTGTGATCACTACAAAGAGTCCGACACCGATTACAATAAGTGCCAGCCCTTCACTTTTAGAGAACTGTCCCGGAACTGCCGTCACCCTAACCGCTGGTGGTGGTTCGGGTTACTCATGGAGTACCGGTCAGCAGGGAAGCAGTATTACTGTATATCCAACTTCAGGCAGTTCTGATGTTTATACAGTAACCGCCACTGATTCTGGTTGTGGACAAACAGGGGAAGGGCAAATTTTAGTAACCGGAACCAATACTGTGGGTACGGTATCTGCTCCTTCAGGTACTGGTACTCGTTGCGCCGGTGCTGGTACAGACAATTATTCGGCATCAGCAGCAGATGCTAACAGCTACACCTGGAGCTTGAGCCCTGTAGAAGCGGGAACAATTAACAACTCAGGAACTGTCACCTGGAATGATAGCTATGTTGGGACGGTAACCGTTTCTGTCACTGCAAATGGCAATTGTGGATCTACAAGTACAGGTAATAAAAATGTTTTGGTTAAGGCATTGCCTGATATTACTGATATGTCAATAAATGGAAGTACATCATGCTCACTGGGTCCACAAACTAATATTGTACATCTTAGAATGTTGACCACAGATATGAGTAACCTTGTGAACCCATTTCCAACAAACCAAACATACCAGTTGATACGAATAAACGGTGGATCCGAAACAAATGTAGGGGTTACAAAAACGTGGCAAGATGCCGGTTCTGCAGGGACTTCTTATATTATAGAGTTTACGAACATGGGTAGCGGTCAATTTAATGTGAGGACAACTGCCGGTACCTGTTCTGTTAACGTTGCATCTTCTCCAGTTGATGTCATCGTTAATACTGCCGAAGTCGCCTATGTGCCTAATGTGAGGGAGGTAAGAAACCAGACCCTCTGCCCGGGTGACGAAGCCCTGCTTGTTTTGCCAACCGGAAGTCCAAGCACAAAACTTTACAATGCAGACATTGGTGGATTCTCTTTCCCCTCAACTAATGTTGGCAATGAGATTACCGTTGATCTCTCCGGAGAGCAGCATCTTGGAGGACCATTTACGTACTATGTGGGACTTCCCTCCGGAAGTTGTGTGGACGAAGCCAGAATACCGGTTACCGTTGACTATTATGCCACTACTCCTGAACCTTATTTCCCTGCGGCAGACAAAACGGCATGTGACGGCGAACAGATCACCTTCAAAGTTCAAAGCCCGGTGGCGTCCTATGCTTATCATTGGTATGACAATACCAACACAGAATTACAGGAAAGCCCTGCTACCTCAATTACTTTCAACCTGGCAGTTGGTAGCTACCAGTATTTTGTTGAAGCCGTTTCCAGTGAGGGGTGTACGAGCCCTAGCCGAACTGCTCTGAACGGAACTATTAATGGTCTGCCCACTGCTACCATTGATCCTATCCTGGTGACCGTGTGCCCCGAAATTGCACCTCAATTGGCGGCAATCACAGAAGCAGGCAACTCTGTAAAATGGTTTGATAAATCCAATACGCTTATAAGTACAGATATTCAGCCTTCATTTTCACTAATCGCAGCGGGCGTAACCCAGAAGGACTATACTCTGGAGGTGACTCATGCCAGTAATGGATGTCCCAACGAGGATGAGGTAACTGTTACTAAAGTAAGCGAAGACACCTATCGACCGGAAACTGTAGTGGAGAAACTATCTAATACTTCCTACCGTCTTGATGTGAAAAACCCTGCCGCCGGTTATACTTTCTTCTGGGGAGATCAGACCGAGGGAAGTTCCCCAATGCCGCGAACCGAATCGAATGCCGGGATTTACGATCTATTGGCTAGAAATACTTCTACAGGCTGTCTATCACAGCCGGGAACTGCTGAGATTTTAGATCTACAGCCCCATATTGGCAAAACTATTGGACTGACTAATCATGTCAGAGCATTTGCTTATAAACGATCAGCCGCTGAATTAACGGACGAGTCTGATATAAATCAGGTGGCACAATCTACTGAATACATCGACGGACTGGGAAGAAGCATTCAAAGTGTGGCCAAACGGGCCTCAAAAGATACATTGGATATGGTCGCTCCCTTCGAATATGATGATCTAAATCGCCAACCCAGAAGTTATCTTCCTTATGAAGCAACTTCAAACGACGGTGAAAGGAAAAATCTACCTTATGATGAACACCATGACTTCTACAATACCAATCCACCTGCCAACATTGCCGGTTCCTATTATGGGTTCAACTACCAAAATATTGAAAGATCCGCCCTGGCCCGTGTGGATGAACAATATGCACCCGGTGAGCCCTGGGTTGGTAAAGCAGGTAGTGAAAGTGCACAACCGATTAAATCAACTCGATCTTCTAACGACCCAGGGTTAGTTTACCAATGGGAGATAGTTAATGATTTACCCGAAACAACATCTAGTACTCACTATGGCGCAAATTCACTCTATCAAACGGTCACTACAGATGAAGCCAGTCACCAGACCATGGAATTTACTGATAAACAGGGTCAGGTTGTGCTCAAAAGAGTACAGGTCCATGAATCAGGCACTAGCCCTGAACAATGGGCAGATACCTATTATGTCTATGATGATTTTGGCAACCTGCGATTTGTTTTACCACCCAAGGTATTTGAATCAGGGCTTCCAGCCGGTGGATTTGTTGTTTTAAATGCCCCCGGATGGATACAGGTGCCTGATCATACAACCGTCAATGCTTACCAGGGAGCCTCTTATTCGATCTCGGATGGCAAGAAATTAACACTGGGACCTGGCTTCTCATTTAGTTCCAGTAGTTCAGAGACTTTTCATGCCGGGCCGGAGAGAACCGAAATTAACCACCTCGATGATCTTGCTTTTCAATACCGATACGATCATCGAAACCGGATGATTGCCAAAAAAGTACCGGGTGCGGCATGGGTATACATGATTTATGATAAGCGTGACCGTTTAGTACTCACCCAGGATGGGAACCAGCGCATTAATATGCAATGGGCTTTTACCAAGTATGATGCCCTGAACCGACCTATAATGACAGGTATCTATACTGACAGTCAGAGTTTAGACGATTTGCGAACAGCGGCAGCCGGACATACGGTATGGAGTGAAACCAAGACAACAGATGCAGTGGGGTATTCTTACAACCTTACTTACCCCACCACCGTTGCGGACAGCGATCTTCTCACCATTACCTATTACGATGATTACAGTTTCATTACCAATACGGATTGGGATGTTGAAAACCTGATCTGGCCATCACAGAGCTGTGGATGTGAGTCCACCGTAAAAGGGCAGGTAACAGGAGCAAAAACCAGAAATCTCGCATCTGATACCTGGTTAAATAGCAGTACACACTATGATGATCGTTACCGGGTACGGCAGGTGTTTACTGAAAATGATGCCCCGGGAATTGATGAAACCACAAATACTTATTCTTTTAACGGGAACCTTCTGACTACTTTCACAACCCATCATGGGCATGATACAGTCATGGTCAAAAGGACCTTCGTTTATGATCATGCGGATCGCCTGTCAGCCGTTTATCATAGCTTGAATGGAGCAGATTCTATTTTATTGGTAGCCAATACCTACAACGAGATAGGAGAGCTGACCAACAAAAAGCTGCATTCAGATGATGTTGGAACTACCAGTCGACAATCCGTGGATTACAATTACAACATCCGTGGTTGGCTAACCAAAATAAACGACCCGGCAAATGCGACGGCCGATCAATTATTTGGCATGCAATTATTATACGATAATGCTCCTAGTCCCCAATACAATGGTAACATTGGACAAATGAAATGGAGTAGCCCGGGAGATAATGTACAAGAGGACTATGCATTCAGCTACGATCCACTAAACCGGTTGACCGCTGCCAATTATACCGGCGCAATCAGCAAAGATTACGATGTCAACAGCATTAGTTATGACTTAAATGGCAACATACTGGGTTTGCAACGTGACGGAAAGACGGGGGAAGCTGCTTACGGACTGGTAGATGGTCTTACCTATCAATATTTTGGCAACCAGTTGACCAATGTGGACGATAGCGAAGCTTCAACTGTAGGTGTTGACAAGAACTTTAAGGATGGTAATGAAGGTTCGGGAAAGGAATATTTCTATGATCCTAACGGCAATATGATAAAGGATGCCAATAAAGGCATTGCCGATATTGACTATAACTACCTGAACCTGCCGGAAAAGATCACCTTTGAAACTGTGGGAGACAGCATCAAATATATTTATGATGCCGCAGGGATAAAGCTAAGCCAGGAAGTGTACAAAGGCGGAGTCTTAGACAAGACCACCGATTATATGGGTGAGTTCATTTACGAGAATGACACTTTACAATTGATCCAACATGAGGAAGGTAGGATAACACCTGGTTATGATTTGGCTAATCCTGATTGGCACTATCAATATCATCTCAAAGATCATCTGGGTAATGTGCGATTGACATTTACCTCAGAACCAGACACTTGGGACTACCCTGCCACTTTTGAGACGGAAGATGCAACCATTGATAACCTGTTCTTTACCAACATTGAGGAGACCAGGCACACCGATGCTTTGAGCGACCATGACGATCCAAATTATCCGGGAGTAGAGAATGAAGTAGCCAGAGTCAATGGCACTCGGATCGTAGGGCCGACCACCACCATCCATGTTGGTCCAGGAGATCAGGTAAGCGCAGAGGTCTATGCTTACTACACTGCGACCAGTGGCAACTCTAACACAGTAACTGCTGCTGCCCTGATTGGAGCTTTGTCATCGGCGTACCAGGCCACTACCGGCTTTGCCGAAGCTTCGGCAGTCTTTACCCAGGATCAGACCAACATACTGGCTGCAGCTTCGGGTGGATCGCAGGGTGATGTGGTTCCGGCGGCTTACCTCAACTACCTTTACTTCGATGAGGATCATGCGCTTATCAGAGGTGGTTATGTAGTGATTGGTGAAGGTGCTAATACGCATCAGTTGATGGAGCTTACGGGACTTCCGGTGTTTGATGAAGTGGGTTATGTGATGGTGTATGTGAGCTGTGAAGGGACTGCGAATTATGTTGACTTTGATGACCTGACCGTGACCCATACCGAGAGTGCGATTGTGCAGGGGGGTGGGTATTATCCTGGCGGTCTCTCTTTCGGTTCCTATAAAAGAGTAGGTAATCGGGCAAATAAATACCTCTATAATGGGAAAGAATTACAAGATGATCTTGATTTAAACCTTTTTGATTATGGAGCTAGATTCTATGATCCTCAACTATTACGTTGGCATGCTATAGATCCTCACGCAGATAGATACACGAATTATTCACCATACAATTACGTATACAATAATTTCCCAAATGCAGTTGACAGAGACGGTAGAGATGGTATTTTGATTGTGTTTCCTGATTATCCAATTGCTTATCAAGGTGAGAGTTATGACAATCTTGGTCATGCCGGAGTATTGCTGATAGACAATAAAACAGGGCTAACGAAGTATTATGAATATGGACGATATGACACATCTCAAGGAGAAGTTAACCATTATAGAATCTCAGATGTTGTCATAGGACCAGACGGTAAACCTACTAGTGAATCCTTAGCAGTTGTATTTCAGGAGATATCAGAGGCATCTGGAAAAAGTGGTCGAATAGAGGGAGCATATGTTGAAAGTGATGATTTTGAAGCTATGCGAGAATATGCGCAGAATCTTTTTGGACTGAATAATGATCCAGACAGAGAGGGTTATGATATATTCGGTAATAACTGTGGGACTTTTGCTTGTGATGTTCTTAATCAAGACGGAGAAGTTGCTGATAAGGCCCCTGGTATTTTAGACCCGAGACCAAACAGTATTATTGATGAATATCAGGATGTTTTTGATGGAGTGAGTTACGATCCAGAGACGGGAGCAGTGAAATACAGTGTGAACAAATCATACTGACAGCAAATATTGAACTTACTGCAGAATCAAGAAGATGATGATAATGAAGACAATTAAGATATTATCAATAGGGTTAATTGTTTTGTTAGCCTTTGGGTTTGCTGGATACAAATACATTAATTGGGCATTTAATCAGCCTTGTGATCCACCAGAGAGACCCGAAGGAGTTCCAATTGAAGCGAAGTGGTTTGGAGGTTGTGACGGAGGGTCATGGCTTGAGTTTGTTGAATATAGAAAAGATGAGAACAAGTATCGGTTTAGAATTTATCTTGATTATGTGGCAACAGTAATGCTTGATGCTGATTACACTATAACTGAAGGTTGTTCAGCGACCAGTTATTCAAGAGATATATCTATCCTGAATAAAATTGGTCGAATAGAAAGCTATTTCAAGAAACTCTATTTTATTGACACACAGGAGTGTTATTTGAAACCAATATATCCGGCTAATGGTGGTGATTATTGGGAGATATTGAAAGAAGACACCACCGAATGGCAGAATCTTAAAGAAAAATAGAAATTAGACCCTGCTTCGGCAGGGTCTTTCATGAATAAGCAGCTTTGGTTTGGTAATCCCTGATTACCAAGTCCATGTAATCAAAGATGCGTTGCTTCGGGTGGATCGCAGGGTGATGTGGTTCCGGCGGCTTACCTCAACTACCTTTACTTCGATGAGGATCATGCGCTTATCAGAGGTGGTTATGTAGTGATTGGTGAAGGTGCTAATACGCATCAGTTGATGGAGCTTACGGGACTTCCGGTGTTTGATGAAGTGGGTTATGTGATGGTGTATGTGAGCTGTGAAGGGACTGCGAATTATGTTGACTTTGATGACCTGACCGTGACCCATACCGAGAGTGCGATTGTGCAGGGGGATAATTTTTACCCTTATGGATTGAGTTTTGGATCGTATCGAAGAATTGGGAATCAAGAGAATAAATTCTTGTTCAATGGTCTTTCAGAATTTGATGAGATGCTTGGGGTGCATCAAACACCAAACCGATGGCTTGATCAGGCTTTAGGACGATTCTGGGGTATTGATGCAATGGCAGATATGTTGCCGAGTATTAGTCCAATGGCTTTTGGATTTAATAACCCGATCTTCTTCAACGATCCTTTGGGTTTGATGGGTATTCCCGGATGTGATGAGTGTTCTGATGACGCAGTTGTACTGGAAGGTATTACGGTTACAGCTACACCAATACAATCAGTAGATTTTACAGCACTTCTCAATAGCCAGAACCCAATAGAGCGAAGTATTGGCATTGCTCATAAAAACAATGACAGACAATTTTTCAGGAATATTTCCACTAATAAGACCATACATTTTAGCCACGGAGAATTTCTTAATGAGAAGCTAAGACCCAACAAGACAATTGATGCTTTAGGATTAATGTTTGCTGGTGGCATTGGGGGAGCTATGCTGGCGACAGTTGCTTCTCCGATATTGATTCAACAGATCGGTCAACAGGCATTAGAAAAAAGCGGCAGATTTGCTTTCGGTTTTGGTCAGGATGTCGGCATTCAGTTGGCCGCCGGAAATGGGTTACAAGATGTTGACTTTGCTGATGCTACCATTAATGGTGGTGTAACCGCTTTTGCTCCGGCAGGTCTAAATCCTGCACAGGTTTCTAAAGTGTTTTTTGCTTCTGAAATGGTCCAGGCAGCCATTGATTTTAAAATTTCTGTTGGAATACAAGGAGCGGGATTTGGTAAGGGAACCGTGGATATTGCTCACGATGCAGTTTTCGGAGGCCTTAGAGGTTTTGGCAACTTCCGAATGAACCAAGATGGTGCACAAAAGGCTGTAATAACTGTTATTAATGCTGCAACGGATTTTAGTACCACTTTAGTTGAAAGCCAGACCAGTAAACTGATCGGCAATGAATAAAAAAGATCGGAAAAATTGGATTTACATGGCTCTTATTCCGATAGCTTTTGTAATAGCTGGTATTTATCAGCAAATGGCAAAGACAGAACTATTGGAACTCCCTCAAAAATATGTTGTAGGTACAGTCATAGATAAGAGATATCCTTCAAGAGGAGAGCCGATAGTGCTTTATCAATATTCCTTTCGTGAGTTTGAATATCAACGAGAAGAAGCCGAAAGGAAAATCAAATTAGGTGGTCGTTACCTCGTTTCTATCCCAGAAGGACATGAAGACAATGGCTTCATTTTACTTGATTATCCTGTTCCAGAAGGTGTTAAGTCACCACCGTATGGATGGGACGAAATACCGGAATTTTAAAGATTATGGAAGCCCAGCCGATGGGTTGGGCTTTTTCTATGAATAGGCCGCTCTGGTTTTAGCATCTTTGAGGTAAGTATCAATGATGTCAAAGATTTTGGTTTTGGTATTGCCGTCCAGCTTCTCAATATCCTGAATCCTACGGATAGTGTTTTTATCATAAGAAGCGTACTCACCTTCACCTACCAGGAAGTCCAAAGAAACATCTAAGTAATCGGCCATCTTAGCGGCCACTTCAATAGACGGCTTCATCTCATCCCGTTCGTATCTTCCCTTACATATTTCACAGGAAATTCACATTTCCGAGTACGAAATTTGGTAATATTTAACCATTATTTATTGCCGATTTGGCGGGAACAGTTTATGCTACTGCCTCTTCTACTAATAGTACTGATCCTGCGGCTTACCTCCATTACCTGGTTTTTGATGATGACTATAATTTGTTAAGCCAGGGTTCCGGTTTCAAACAAATCCCCGGAGGGAATCCAATAGTGTCCTAAACGATTCAAGGTAATATAGCCATCAGCCACCAAAGCAGGATAGCGCGAGATTGAGTGGCAGGAATCAAAGAGAACCCCCTGTTGCTGATTTTTGAGCCTGTCTGGTGGATGATCGAAGGGCTTATCGAGCCATTTTTTCAAATCAATCTTAACAAACAAGTTCAGTCGTATAAATGCGATCAGATTGGAGAGTTGCCATCGGTATTTAGCTAATGCTTTGAGGAATTTCAAGATCAGAATAGTAATCAGAGCCGTCCAAACCTGTATCATAACTGCATTTTTGGTTGTCCCAATGAATGATTTAATGTGCAGTAGTTTGCCTGATCTCACGAAAGAAGACTTCAATCTGCCATCTGCTTTTGTAAAGCTCACCAATGGTGTTTGCTGTCCGGGACATTTGGTTAATGATCAGTTCTATGGTCTGATCATTGGTTTCATCGTATAGAGCGACCCTTCGCAATCGTTTTGGGTACTTGTCTTTAGATTGATTGCCTGTAAGCTCTATTAGCTCATCTTTGAGGATATGCTCATGTCGGTTATTGGGCAACCCATTGCTGATATCTCTTACCGATTGACTCTTAGAAAACTGACAGAATAACATCGAAACCAAATGCGTCCAGCTATCACAGCCCTTCTGATGTTTATCGGTCTGCTTTTCCTGTACTATTTTTTTGAAGGAGTTACGATTAATCTTAGAGATGATCTGAGAAAACAAATTTATAGTTGACATGCAGGGATGGGGTTTGTTGTGCAACTCAAAGATAATTTGAGATACGGATTTCTTCCCTGCTATTTTTTTAAACGTTTAGGACGCTATTGGTTGTGAATTATATCATTTAAGAAATCTTATGCAGCATTAATTCTCAATTACACACAAATAATCCAAATTAAATTACGTTGTATAATAACGATCACCTCTGAAATAAGCTACCACAATTAGGCGTGTTTTTTGCCTCTTTCCTTTTTAAAATCCGTTTTTCAGTTTAAATTTGCCGAACTGTCTACAATCATTTAATTTTTAATTTTTTTCACTTAAAACAGTACAATATGAAGAAGTTTTTACTACTCAGTTTCATGTTAGTAAGCATGATGTCCTTCATATGGGCACAAGAGAAGTCCCTCTCCGGACAACTAGTTGGAGAAGACGGGTCAGGATTGCCTGGCGTCAACGTAGTAGTTAAGTCAACTACTATTGGTACTATTACCGATTTTGACGGTAATTACAGGTTATCAGTACCTGAGGATGCAAGTACGTTAGTATTCACTTACATTGGTTTCGCTACCCAGGAGGTAGAGATCGGAGCCCGCTCGGTCATTGATGTGACCATGTCAGTGGATGTAACGGAACTGCAGGAAGTAGTTGTTACAGCACAGGGTATTCAGCGAAAGAAGGAGGCCCTTGGATTTGCTGTCAGTTCAATTGGTGCTGATGAAGTAGCCGATAAAACTGAAGGTGACGTTGTTCGCTCGATGCGAAGTAAAGCATCAGGTGTGCAGATCACCCAGCAGAGTGGCTTGTCTGGTTCAGGTACTAATGTGATTATCAGGGGTTATACCTCCATCACAGGAGATAACCAGCCATTGTTCATTGTTGACGGAGTACCTTTCAATTCTGGTACAAACCTGTCACAAGGTAACCAAAATCCTGACAGAGCAGGTGACGAGTTTGTTGATGGTGCTAACAATGGTTCATCACGATTCCTTGACCTTGACCCAAACAACATCGAAGACATCAGTATCCTTAAAGGATTAGCAGCATCTACCCTTTATGGCCAGCAGGGTCGTAATGGTGTGATCCTGATCACTACTAAAGGTGGTGCTTCTGGTAACGTGAACAAGAAGATGGACATCACTATCACTCAGTCGGTGTTTGCTAACAAGATAGCTTCGTTGGGAGACTACCAGAATGATTTCGGTAATGGTTTCAATGCGGTATTTGGCTGGTTCTTCAGTAACTGGGGACCCGGGTTCTTCAAAGACGGTCTGGCTGGTTGGGGAGCAGATGCAGTAATTGATGGCCAGGGTAACTTAGAGCACCCTTATTCGCAGTGGACTAACCCTGCACTAAGAGCAGTCTTTCCAGAGTTTCAGGCGGGACAGCCGGGTAACACTTACCCATGGCAGTCTTACAAGCCCACAGAGAATTTCTATAAGACTGGCGTAGTAAATACTACATCTGTGAACGTTCGTGGTCGAAGCGATGATGGCAAGAGTTCATTCAATGCCAATGCTGGTTTCCTTAATGACGAAGGATTCCTTCCAGGAAACGAGTTACAACGGATCAATTTTGGTATTGGTGGAAGAACCAAGCTTGCCAATAACTTCACGATCAATTCTACATTGAACCTGTCAAAGACGGATTTTGTAGCTCCACCAATGGCAGCCAGTACTGGTAATGGTGCTTTTTTTGATAATATTGGTAATGCCGCCACCCCTATATCGTCAGCGGTTAATGGTCACGTACCCTTCACACCACGAAGTGTTGATTTAAATGGTCTTCCTTTCCAGAACCCGGTTACAGGGGGTAGTGTCTACTACAGAAATGGCAACGACATCCAGAATCCTAACTGGACGGTAGCTAACGCCTTCAATGGTCAGGTGGTAAATCGTGTTTATGGTAACACTGGTGTTACTTACGATATCAATGACAATTTGAACGTTGCTTATAGAGTTGGTTACGACATCTTCACTGAAGACAATAGTGGTGGTCAGAACGTAGGCGGACTTGACGGATTTACAACTGGTGGCTACAGAACATTCGCCAACACAAACACTATCTGGGACCATACTTTCACAGTGAATGGTGCCTACGATTTAAGTGAAGCTTCGCGTCTAAGCTTTAACGTTGGAGCAACCAGTCGTCGTAACGAGTTAAAGCGACAAGGTGTAACCAGCCAGAACCAGTTAGTCTACGGAATATTCCGTCACTTTAATTTTACCGCACAGAGCCCTATCCAGTTCAGCACAGAGCAGAATATTGTAGGAATATTCGGTCAGGCAGAATTTGATTACAATGGTTATCTTTTTGTAACATTAGCCGGTCGTAACGATGCAGTTTCAAATTTCGCAAAAGACAACAGGTCACTGTTCTATCCTAGTATTAGTGCGGCCTTTATCCTGTCGGACCTTGTGCCGGAGATCACTAACAATGGTTTGATTGACTTTGTTAAGATCAGAACAGGATTTGGAACATCGGCAGGTTTTCGTGCCGGATTCCCCACTGCGTCTACTCTTGATTTGAATCCGAGAGAATTCACCAGCGGGGGGGCGGTCATATCAACCAACACCACCGGAACACAACTGGGTAACCCTGCTTTGAAGCCCGAGCGTCAGGAAGAGATCGAAATTGGAGCAGAACTCAGAGGCTGGAACAACCGGGCTAGCATTGATGTTTCATGGTATAGAAGAGCATCTACTGACTTGATCGTTCAGCGCCCTCTTGACCCGTCCACTGGATATTTAAATACTTTCACCAACATTGGTGAGGTAATCAACAAAGGCTTTGAGGCTGATCTTAATGTTGAGGTATTGTCTGTCAATGACCTTAGCTGGAATGTTAGAGCTAATTTCACTACTACAACCAGTGAAGTGACTGAGCTTGGAGAAGGTGTTGACCAGATTAATATTGCTGGTTTTACCAACAGGGGTAACTTCGCCATTGAAGGTGAGCCTTTGGGCGTAATGTATGCGGCTACTTCTGCCCTTAGCGACAATGGTGCTTTAGAGATTGACAACACAGGTAGTGTAGAAGAGAGTGGAGAAAACAGTAAGATAGGTAATCCAATTCCTGATTTCACCTTGAACTTCAGTAACAATGTGAAGTACAAGAACTTCAACCTGAACTTTGTGTTCAATCATGTTCAGGGTGGTGACATCTGGTCAGCAACTATATCTGCATTGCCAGGCAGAGGTGTCAGTTCAGATACAAGAGACAGGATAAAGACATTTATTATTCCTGGTGAGAGAAACCTAGGCACAACGGAGGCTCCACAGTGGGTAAAGAATGATGTGCAGATAGTTAACTCAACCTATTGGTTCAGTAACATATTATTCGGCCCTGATGAGTTGCAGGTAACAGATGGAACCGCTCTCCGTTTGCAGGAGGTTTCATTAAGTTATTCCCTGCCTAAGGTGCTCCTGGATAACACACCATTTGGTTCAGTAACCTTTACCGCCTCAGGCTTCAACTTGTGGTATGAGGCATTCAATGCACCGAAGGGCACCAATTTTGATCCTAATGCAGCAGGTTTGGGAGTAGGCAATGGCCAGGGCTTCGAGTACCTGAATGCACCAAGTTCAAGACGTTATGGTGGCACATTAAAGCTCACATTTTAGAGAAAATTAAAGAGAAATAATTATGAAAAGGATATATATATTCCTACAGATGAGTTGTTTGGGGCTGCTGCTGTTATTCAGCAGTTGTGAGACAACAGATCTGGATATCACAGAAGACCCAAATGCATTGGGTACGGGACAGGCCAGTACTGACCTGTTCATCAACTCCATCCAGCGTGATTTCGGTAGATTGATAGCCGAGATAGAGGATGAAGCTTCAGAGGCGGCAAGGATTCTTCCATTTAATGATGGAACTTATCAGGGAGCTTTTGGAGGTTTTACTAATTTTGATACCCAGTGGCAAGATGCCTACCAGGGTATTTTGCAGGACATCAGAGCGATGACTCCATTAGCGATAAACCCTGATGAAGATATTGACCAGGCTTATCATGTGGCTATGGCTCAGGTGATCGAAGCTTATGTAATTACTGCATTAGTGGACTTATTCGGTGACATTCCTTACAGGGAAGCACTGGACGCCGAGAATAATCTCAATCCGGAAGCAACTCCCGGAGCTGATATCTATGCCGATGCAATGGCATTGTTAGATGCAGCAATCGTGAGTTTCAAGCGTGATAATATTGATTCAGAGCCTGTTGTAGATTTATTCTATGGTGGTAACTGGAAGAACTGGGTCAAAGCTGCTAATTCTATCAAGTTGAAGTTGATTGTAACCACCCGATTAGCTGGTGGAAGCGCATCAGAATTCAACAGCATAATCAGCAGTGGAGAGTACATCACTAAGAGTTCTGAAGATTTCCAGTTTCCATGGGGGAATTCAGTGAATAACCCTGACAGTCGTCACCCGCGATATACTATCTCATATACCCCATCAGGAGTAGCTTCTGGTTACATGTCCCTGTGGTTGATGGACTACATGTACAATGACAAGCGCAACAATGGTAATCCTCTTTTTGAAGGGGCAGATCCTCGCATGAGGTATTACTTCTATCGTCAGGCTGATGCAATATCTACTAACCCTAATGATATCATGTGTATCACTGAGGGGGATGCGCCAAATGCCGGGGGTGACCCCATTTTCTGTTCTATCGCCAGTAACGGAGCTGGAGGAAATGGCGACCTTGACAGAGGTCCTGATATCGGCTATTGGGGCCGTGCGCATGGTAACAACCGTGGTGGACCTCCTGATACTCAGAGAAGAACTACTTATGGCGTTTATCCTGTAGGTGGTTTATTCGATGACAACAGTTTCAAGATTATAGCGAGTGTCAGTTTAGGTGGCAGGGGAGCCGGCATCACCCCGATTATGTTAGCTTCATGGGTAGACTTTATGAGAGCGGAGATGGCCTTGGAGGGCGGTAATGCAGCTGCAGCTGGAGGTTTTGTAACAGCTGGTGCTGCCAAGTCCATTGCAAAGGTTCGCACATTTGGCAGCCTTGACCCAAGTGCTGATCTTTCGAAAGCACCTGAGGCAGGAGATGATGCTTTTTATGTTAAGGAGTTGGGTGAACTGTATGCAGGTTTACCCGATGATGACGCACGCATGGATATGATAGGTAATGAGTGGTTTGTAGCGATGTTCGGCAATGGCCTTGATGCTTATAACTTCTACAGAAGGACAGGTCGTCCAAGTACCCTGCAACGTCATTTCTTGGGAAGCCAGGGTAATTTCTTCAGGTCGTTTCTATATCCTTCGTTTTATGTTGAGCGCAATTCAACACAAAGTCAGAAGGCTAATGTGGAAGAGCCGGTCTTCTGGGATCCAATGGTGACTTTATTAGCCAATTAATAGTTTTAAATTAGAACAAGATGAAAAGATCAATAAATAATATATTACTGGGCGCAAGCATGTTGCTGGTAGTATCCTCATGTTCCCCGGATGAGTTGCCATTGGCAGGTGTCCTTGAGAACACCGAGTTTGGTATTGCCCTGCGCAGCATAGTTGAGACCAATGGTCTTGACTTGAGTGATTTGAGTTCGTCCTACACAAATCAGTTTGAGCTTGACGCAGTTGACGGCGGGTTCGAACCAGGCTCAATAAGAGTGCTGGTAGGATTTAGCGATGATGATGAGTCAAAAGAAAAAAAGAAATTGGCTGATGGCACCAGTGTACCGGTAGATCCTGCAAACTCAGCAGCACCCACTGTGTTCAGTACCTCCTTTGATGTAGACTCATTTAATGAGACAACAACTGTTACGACCCACGGATTGCCTGTGGGAACGTTTTCAGCGACATTAACCGAGTTGTTAAATCACCTGGGTCTTGTAGCTGGTGATTATGACCGAGGCGATGTGATAGACATAGAGTTCGAGATCATCGCTACAGACGGTACAGTCTTTAATAAGACCAATGTTGGGTCGAACGTAGCTGCAGCGGGGCGATTTTCTTTTTACAATTCGCCATTTGAATTCACCGCTATGATCGATGACCCAAAGAGAATTGTATTGTCGAAAGTAAGCCTGGCAGATTTTGGCCATAGTAGTTTGATAGAGGGGGATACTGACACCGTGTTATTTGATTTTGACGGCAAGACTATCGATGGCAAGGATTTTAAAGGCAATTTTGTTACTCTTCCCACTATTGCCAGAAAATCTGTAAAAGGTAATACAGATGATTCTTGGACAACTACGCTGATTCCATATATTCCTGTTCCTGTTGATACCACCCGAAAGCATTTATTTTACTTTCTGTATACGGCTGGTGGAGCTCTTGCTGACACGATAAGCTTCATCATTTCGGGAGCAGAATCGACAGATGGCTTTCCAATGGATAGTGTAACCTTTAAGAACGCTTTCATAATCGACAATGATCCTCCCGGGATTAAATTGGGAGGAGCTGGAACTCGATTGACAAGTGAAACCGGTGGTGAGATCAAAGCGATAACTGTCGACATTATCTTTACTGAAGAGGTTACTGGTAAAGTGACCTTTACAGTTGCTTCGCCAACGGGTCAATTCGACTCACAGGATATTGTTGTAGGTATGAAAGGAGAAGCAAGTGAGACAGCAAGCTTTGAATTTCAGCCTTTATCAGGAGGTAAGGAATTGGCAAAAGGACCTGTAGACTTTACAGCTACTGCATCTGGTACAGACAATAAAGAAGGAATAGATGAAGCTGGAAAAGCTGTTGAAGGCACAATTCCCATCCGTGTTTTGTAAATCAATTATTTTAAGAGTTGAAAAGGCCATCTCAAATTGAGATGGCCTTTTTTAATAGGGCACTCTGGAAATCTATTCTAAAATATTTGCTTAGTAAATTGTAAACTCAGACAGGTTAGTAACCATTCATATATGATTTTCATGACTATAAGTCAGTAACGATTGTTTCTACTAACAATTGATTTTTAACTTGCAATCGCAAGATTTCCTTCAATCATGCTTAAGCTATTTACTTCAGAATTCTTACTAATCACTTTTATTCTTTTCCTATCGGCATGTGCCAATAACAAAGATAAGGTTGGAGTTGAAGATAGCCGGCGAATATTTCAAAAAATTGAGACCAATAGAAGTGGGATAAGTTTTAGCAATGACATTACTGCAGATGTCAAAACCAAATTTAACCTTTTCGACTACGATTATTTCTATAATGGAGCTGGTGTCGGTGTGGGTGATATAAACAATGATGGCCTGGTAGACATTTTCTTTTGTGGTAACCAGGTTCCCAATCGCCTATTCTTAAATACTGGCAACCTGGAATTTGAAGATATTACCGAAAGTGCTGGAGTCAACGCGAATAAGTACTGGTCAAGCGGAGTCACTTTTGCAGATGTTGACAATGATGGATATCTGGATATTTATGTTAGTCAGGGTGGCCCTCATGAGAAAGAGCAAAAGGGCAATATGTTGCTAATGAATAACGGTGATCTCACTTTCAGTGAGCAAGCTATGGCTCTTGGCTTAGCTGATAGATCGATAAGTACTCAGTCTGCATTTTTTGACTACGACAAGGATGGTGACCTCGATTGTATAGTAATGAACGAGAATCCACTCTATGGAATGGACCCAATCTCTTTTCACAGGATCTTAGTTGAAAATAGAGATCTGATTCACGAGAGCAGCAGTCACTTGTACAGAAATGACAATGGAATTTTTAAAGATGTTACATTAGAATCGGGTTTTTTAAGACCAACTTTTGGATTGGGCTTAGTAGTCAGTGATATCAACGAAGATGGCTGGTTGGATGTATACATTTCGAATGATTATTACCTTCCAGACAATCTTTACATCAACAACGGGAAAGGTATATTTATCGATCAGGTTAAGGAATTAACCAATCAAATCTCATTTTATGGAATGGGGGCTGATATAGCTGATATAAACAATGACCTGGCTAAGGACATATTCGTCCTGGATATGGCTTCAAGCGATCACAAGAGGTCCAAAACCCTCATGGCATCGATGGATGTTGAAAATTTCTCATTGCTTGTGGATGGGTTGGGTTTCCAGAATCAATACATGTTTAATTCCCTGCAACTTAATGATGGGAAAAATAACTTTAGAAACGTTGCTCATTTTAGCAAAATGGCAAAAACTGATTGGAGTTGGGCTGTACTTATTGCCGATTATGATCATGATGAAACGAATGATATCTATATAACCAATGGCTATAGGAGGTATGCGCTGGATAATGACTTTAAACAACGAGTGCAAGAGACACAAGCAAAATTTAAAGGAAATGTGCCATTTAAGGTTAAAGAATCCCTTTATAATTCTATGCCTTCTGAAAAACTCTCCAATATTATGTATCGGAATAATGAGCATATGGATTTTGAGGACATCTCAATGGAGTGGGGTTTGTTTGATCCGTCGTATTCAAATGGTGCAGCTATGGCGGATTTGGACGGGGATGGAGATTTGGATCTGGTGGTAAATAATATGGACGATGAAGCTTCAATTTATAGAAATCTTTCTACGGATAAAGGTCATGGGAATTATTTACGCGTAGAAACTGTCAGCGACCTCAGTGAGTCATTTGCTAAAGTTTATGTTAGCTATAGTGGCAAAAAACAATTGCAAGAAGTTAAGAGGGTGAGGGGATATCTGTCCGCAGTAGACAATACAGTACATTTTGGTTTAGGTGAATCCAGTAAAGTAGACACTTTAAGAGTAGAATGGTTGTCTGGAGGTTATGAAGAATTTTACAATGTTGCCGCCAATCAAAAGCTGGTTGTTAAAGAGAAGGTGTCTAATTCAATCATACCGGGAGTGGGACTTCCAGAAGCTTCACATTTTTTTAACGAAGTAAAAACTAAGCTCGACGTTCAACATGTTGAAAATCACTTCAACGATTTCGCACACGAAGTTCTTCTACCATATAAACAGTCAACTATTGGGCCATTGGTATCGGTGAGTGGTAGTGATAGAATGAGTGATCAACTTGTTTTTATAGGTGGAGCCCTCGGCCAACCCTCATCTCTATACAAATTGTCTAAAGATGGATTTAAGAAAATTGACGTATCATCATTTCAGGAAGATGGGCTCTTTGAAGATATGGGAGCGGTATTTTTTGATCTCGAAAATGACGGAGACCAGGACTTGTATGTAGTGAGCGGAGGAAATGAGCATACACCTAACGCTATTGCATATCAAGACCGATTATATATCAATGATGGAAGAAATGGCTTTATAAGAGCTCAGGAAGATCTATTAAGACTATTTAGATACAGTGGCAAGTCAGTCAGTGCGATTGATTTCGACAATGACGGATTTGAGGATATTGTAGTAGGAAACAGGATTGTTCCACAAAGTTATCCAGTTCCGGCTCCGTCAATGCTTTACCGAAATAATGGCGGAACCCTGGAAGAAGTTACCGATAGTGTGATTCCTCAATTGTCATCTTTTGGAATTATAAACGAAGTGATTAGTTCAGATTTTAACAATGATGGCTGGACGGATTTAATCGCCGTTGGAGAATGGACTAGAATTGGTTTTTTCAAAAATGAACAAGGAATATTTAAAGATGTAGCGGATGAAATTGGTTTGTCGGGAGATAAAGGGTGGTGGTTTTCGGTAAAAGAAACGGATGTCAATGGGGATGGCCTGAAAGATTATGTGGTAGGGAATGTTGGGATGAATACTAAGTTTAAGGCCAGTATTGATAAACCTTTTAAGGTATTTGCAAGTGATTTTGATTCTACAGGTACACTTGATGTAGTTCTAAGTAATGAATATCAAGGTAAGTACGTGCCAGTGAGAGGACGTGAATGCTCTTCAGAACAAATGCCTTTCATAACTGCGAAATTCCCTACTTATAATGCCTTTGCAAATGCTTCAATGACGGATATTTTTGGAGATAAACTGGAGTCAGCCTATTCAGCAGAGGCCAATGATTTTAGTTCAGTTTTATTATTGAACCTGGGGAATGACCTATTTGAAAAAGTGAAGTTGCCCTGGCATGCTCAGCTTTTTCCCATTTTAAGTATTGTCAGTTGTGATATCAATGATGACGGATTTGAAGATATAGTCCTTGGTGGCAATATTTATGACACAGAAGTTGAGACACCACGAATGGATAGCAATTCTGGCCTTGTCCTTTTTTCAAATGGTAAAGACAATTATGAAGCTCGAACGTCTTTGAATGTTCAAGGTGATGTAAGATCAATGAAAATCAGTCAATCGGGAGATTCCAAATTTCTCATTGTGACCAGGAACAATGACACACCTATTGTTTATCGATTGAAAAACAATATATTGTAGCTGATTTCCTTCCAGTACTCGGTTTAGGCAAACGCTGTTGTAATTTAGAATGTAAGAGACTTCATTATCCCTGAATTTACCATCAAAAGTGTTGGGTTCAGATTTATATTTGATTTAATAGATATTTGTATTATGAGAGCACTCTTATGCTTTTCACTGGTGTATTTACTCCTCCTATCAGTATCAGTTTATTCGCAAGAAGCAATTCCGGCCGATTCTACCACCTCTAAAGAGTTAGTTGTTGGTTTTGGGTCACAGTCTAGAGAGGAAATGACAGGGAGTGTTTCACAAATTGACGGCAATGATTTGAGTTCACAGCCAGTAGTTGAATTTGAACAAACTAGTCAGGGTAAAGCGTCAGGAGTATTAGTTCAGAATACGAGTGGTAAATTGGGAGAGGGCACATCTGTACTAATCCGCGGCGGTGCATCACTTTCATCATCGAATCAACCATTATATGTTGTAGACGGTGTGCCGCTATCATCTGGAAATCAGTCAGACATTGACCCGAATAACATTGAATCCATTGAAGTGTTGAAGGATGCATCTGCAAGTGCCATTTATGGGAGTAGAGCAGCCAATGGAGTTATCATCATTACCACTAAAACTGGTCAGAAAGGTGACCTGAAGGTAGATTTTGATTATCAATTTGGAGTTGGACAGACACCTAAGAAACTTAATCTTTACAGTGCGGGTGAATATAATCAGCAATTCATAGAGTTTATTTTGAGAACTCTTGGGGAAGACGACCAAATCACCCAACAAAATCTTGAACAATGGCAGCAGTCAGGAAATAGTACAATTTCTTTGAACAATGGGAATTCGGTGTCCATACCGGTACTTGACTCTCTCAACGCTAATATTAATTGGCAGGACGAGGTTTTTAGAACGGCACTATCTCACAGGAGCCATGTTAATATTTCTGGTGGAAGTGATAAGCATACATATTTTACCGGACTTTCATATACCAGTCAAGAGGGGATATTAATTGGTAACGATTATAACAGGTTTAATGGAAGGGTTAACCTTATTAGCAACTGGACAGACAGGTTTTCATCCAGTATGAGCATCAATTATTCTCGATCTGTTAATAATCGACTGAATGAAGATAAGGATCTTGGTAATCCGCTTCAAGCCATTGTGTTACCACCCTCGGATAGCTTTGATCCTAATAACAACTATCGACTTAACGTGCGGAGCTTAGAATACAATCCTTTAACAGAAGTTAATTTTGCCAAAAATGTTTCTACAATTACTGGTTTGATTGGGAACCTGGGTTTAAAGTATGCCGTTTTAGACAATTTAAGCTTGAATATTGATGGCGGCATTGATGTGATTGATAATTCTCAAGAACGGCTCCAGGGTCCGGAAACCCTCGAAGGAGCTCCGAATGGACTAGCAAGATTGTCAGAGAGCAATACTTTTAACTACATTGTTAATGGCTATCTATATCTTGAGGAAGATTTTGATTCCACGAATAAATTTTCCGCTTTAATCGGAGGATCTTACCAGCGATCTACAACAGACCCTGCCTTTCGAAGAGCCGAGGTAAATTCTATTAGCGAACTGGAAGATATCCCCAATAGTGATCAACGGGTTTCAATTTTACCAGATCTTGGATTTGCCTTTGTTAGTGGCTTTGGTAGACTTAATTATAGTCTGGATGACCGGTATGTGTTTCAATTTAGTGGACGTTTGGATGGCTCATCAAAATTTGGAGAAGAGAACAGGTACGGATTCTTTCCGGCCTTTTCAGTCGGATGGAATATTTCTAACGAATCATTCCTGAGTGATAATACAACCATCAGTTTTCTCAAACTTAAAGGCAGTTTCGGGATAGTGGGTAACACTCCAGATAATGATTTTCTATTTCAATCGAACTATTTCAGAACATTTTATGGTGGACAAGAGGCTATAAGATTATCAAATTTGGCCAACCCTGATTTGAAGTGGGAGAGTACACAGCAGATTGATATTGGACTGGAGTACGGGTTGCTTCAAAACCAAGTGAATGGTTCAATCTCATACTATAGGAAGACAACGAGTGATCTGCTTTTCCCGGTCCCGGTTACCTTGACAAGCGGATTTGATTTTATACTTCAGAACATAGGTGAACTGGAAAATGAAGGTTTTGAGTTTAGCATCAACACCACCAATTATTCAAGCGATGATATTTCCTGGCAAACTGGATTTAATATTTCATTTAATGATAACATTATTACTGATTTGGGTGGTCGTGAGCTAATTGTTGGTGTTAATTCATTTCAGGAAGATCAATCCACAGGAGCTTTTTTTATGAGAGAATTCGTAGGCGTTGACCCTGCCAGCGGACAAGCTTTATATGAAAATTCAGATGGTTCTACAACAACTGACTGGGAAAGTGCTGATAGAAAAGTGGTTGGGAACCCCAATCCTGACTTTTTTGGTGGGTTTACGAATACTTTAAATTATAAGGGCTTAAGTCTCGATTTCTTATTTCAATTTGTGTCTGGTATTGATATCTATAATCAGACTGGAGAATTTCTGTCGAATAGTGGTATTCAGAATCTTGGTCAAAGCACTGACCAGGTGGGTCGTTGGTACGAGCCCGGAGACGACACTTCAATACCCGTATTAGATCCAGGCCAGGTCAACACTTTCCCCTCAACAAGGTGGCTTGAAGATGGAAGTTATATAAGACTTAAGAATATTGTGATTAGCTATAATTTACCAGATGATTTTGTCTCCAGCATTGGGATGAGATTCGCAAGAATTTTTGTCAGTGGTCAGAATTTGTTCACTATCACAGATTTTTCAGGATATGATCCTGATGTAAACTTTGTAGATCCTTTGGGGTCGGCAATAGATCGGAATATAACTAGAGGGATCGTTGATTTCACGCCCCCACAGGCGAGAATTTATTCAATTGGCTTCAAATTAGGGTTTTAAGATGAAAAAATTCACACTAATACTAATACCACTTTTCATAGCCTCATACGCTTGTGATAGTATTCTGGAAATTGAACCAGATGGAATTATCGGTGCTGATGCTCTTACTAATGGTGAAGATCTTGAAAGAGCATTAACAGGTACCTATTTTAATCTGGGAGGCATATCAGACGGAATTGACGGCGGGGAACTACTGGGAGGGGACTTCATAATAATGTCTACTCTACTGGCGCATGTTCCAAATATTGAGATAATTTGGGATAGGGTAAACGGGTTTACATACAATGATTTTATTGATAAGGACATTCTCCTTACTAACCCAAGGGTGCAGTCAAATTGGAGAAGGGCATACGAGACAATCAATCAGGTCAATACGATTCTGGCCAATGTTGATAACATCGAATCTACTGGAGATCAAAATAGAATTCGGGGTGAAGCACTAGCTATTAGGGGCGTTTTATATTTTGAAATGATCCGGTTGTGGGGTCCTCAGTATGGCACTGGTTCGGATAACCTCCCAGCCATTCCATTGATTCTTGAGCCCATTATTGAAGTTGGAGACATTGTAACTCCAGAGTTAGCTACTGTACAGGCAATTTATGACCAGGCTGAGAATGATTTGGTGGTAGCAGAGGCACTTCTTGAACCTTTTGGTAACAATGGCTCTGGTATTTCGTCGGGCACTTGCAATGCGTATCTGGGGAGAATGGCTCTGCAAAAAAGTGATTATCCTGTAGCTGAGACCTTTGCCACTGAGGTGATAGAATCAGGAAACTTTTCATTAGAAAGTGATTTCTTGAATGCTTTCAACAATGCCTCTAACAGCTCAGAAGATATTTTTGCCATACAGCAAAATGAGGCCAGCAATACTGGTGACCGATCTTTTGGAACAGGTCTGGCTTTCTATTACTCCTCCCTCAATGAGAGTGGATTGGGAGCTCTGAGATTAACTTTATTTTTTCTTATTGACGGTGAAATAGTGAATAATGGACCGATTTATCCCATAGCGGATGCTCGCAGTACCATCGATTTTGACGTCGATATAACGACTACCAGTTCACAGATTACCACTGCCTACCATAAGAATATATTGAATAATACAGTTCTTTCTCCAGCAAAATACCTTTCATCAAATAATGTAATTCCTGTAATTAGATTAGCTGAAGTGTTACTTATGAGATCCGAAGCCATTTATGAACAACACCCTGCGGCAATAGATGCTACAGCATTGAATGATCTCAACCAGATTCGAACAAGAGCGGGGTTGACGGCCTTAACTTTATCTGATTTTGCCAGTGCATCCGAATTTGGGGATGCTATTCGTTTGGAGCGAAGAAGAGAGCTGCTCTTTGAAGGCCAGCATTTACATGACCTAAAGAGATGGAATGGATTTGTGGGAAGTTCAAATGCCAGGGATTCCAGATTTATATTGCCCATTCCCCAGGCAGAAACCGATACAGGAACGGGTGATTAATATACGCTGTTCTCATTAACTACATTTTTCAATGCCTGGCAAAATTGCATTTATTCAGACAGGTGGTACGATCGATAAAGATTATCCTCGTAAAACCAGGGGTTATGCGTTTGAGATTGCCACTCCCGCTTTTGAGAGGGCACTCGATAAATTGAAACCAAACTTTCAATATGATACCTATGAATTCATGAAAAAAGATAGTTTGGAGATTACGGATGATGATCGTCAAAGATTAGTTGAGTTCGTGTCTTCAATGGCGCATGATCACATAATAATAACCCACGGAACTGATACCCTAATTGAGACTGGTAATGCCTTGTCTGGCATTGATAATAAGGTCATAGTTGTCACAGGAGCCAAGTTGCCTGAACGATTTACCAATTCCGATGCTCCAGTTAATATTGGGGTAGCAATTGGTGCTGTAAGCTCGCTGACTTATGGCGTATACATATGTATGCAAGGCTTGGTAATCCCAGTTGGAAAGGCTGCTCATGATAAAGGAGAAGGCATTTTTTATACAATTGATCAATAAGTTTACTACTGTTATTCTTCTTCTTAGTTTTGCACTCTCAACAATAAGTTCCCTTACTTACGTTTAAGTATAATTAATTACATGAATATTATTATTCCAATGGCCGGAAAACCGATTGTTCCTCGATTGGTAGAAGACATTGGTAAAGATGTGTGGGTGCAAAAAGTAGCAAATCCAAGCGCATTCGGAGTTGTCAGGTTGAATGAAGAAGAACAAATTACTGATTTCGTTGAGAAACCGCGTGAGTTTATTTCCGATTTAGCTATAAAATCAGTATCTGCTACTTTAAGCGGGATGAGCTGTTGAGGTCTCAAATTCGACAAATTATTGATGAAGATATAAAAAAGATGGAGAGTATCAGCTAACAACTGCTCTGGATAATTTGCAAAATGATGGCTTAAAGTTCTCCCTAGCAAGGTAGATGAATGGTTGGATTGTGGCAATAAGGAGTCAACAATTCATACCATTGAGAGATATCTGAAATACCTTGATCCGGAACATCTTGTGTCAAAATCGGCTAAAATAGAGAACAGTATCGTTATTCCACCTGTTTATATAGGGAAAAACGTAACTTTACATAATACTGTGGTTGGCCCTCGCGTTTCAATTGGTAACAATACGGTGATAACCGAGTCTCGAATTAGAAATGGGATAATCCAGGGTAATAGTAAGATTGAGAATGCTAATATCGCAAACTCTATGACGGGTAACTTTGTTATGTTAAAGAGGAAAGCCAACAATCTTAATCCGGGTGATTATAGTCTCATCGAGGGCTAATATATTAGTGTACGAATAATGAAGAAGTATCTCTGTTTTTTGACCTGTGCTTTCATTGCATTTTCGCATGAGACAGTGGCTCAAAATAAAAAGAAGAACCGAGATAAGGAGCAACAGCCTGATTTCACGGAGACCCTGTCAGAGAATGATATGATGCAGGCCGAATATTATTTTGTCGAGGCCGAAAAGCATTTTATTCTTGACCAATATGCCGAGGCACTCGAACTTTTTAAAGAATCTCTTAAATACAACTCTTCAAATGGAGCTATCAACTACAAAATCGGCCAGACCTATTTTGCTCTGGATAAGCAACAAGAGGCTCTTGCTTATGCAATAAAAGCCAAAGAGATCGACCCCAAGAACAAATACTATTACATAATGACTGCCGATATTTTGACTGGCATGTCTGATTTTGGTCAAGCTGCTGCTACATACGAGGAAATGATGACCAATATTCCGGATACTCACAGTTATTTGTATGAGTTGGCCGCCTTGTACCTCTATCAAAATGAATTAGAAAAGGCCTTAGCTACTTATGACAGAGCGAAAGAGAAGTTTGGTATTATTGAAGAAGTTGCTTATCAAAAGCAACAGATTTATTTAAAACTTGGGCGTACAGAGGATGCCATTGGAGAAATTAAGCAGTTGATTAACGCCTACCCAACGGAATCTGCATACATTATTGATCTTGCGAAGTTGCTATTAAGCAACAATCAACAAGACGAAGTCATTTCCACTTTGAAGAATCTTTTGATAGACGATCCTACCAATGCGGAGGCTAGCGTCATGCTATCTGAGGCCTACAGAAAATCTGGCAATAGGGAAAAAGCAATGGAAGCACTCAAGATTGCTTTCGAAAACCCATTATTAAATTTCCAAGCTAAACTTCAACTATTGGGAGGGTACATTGCCCAACTCCCCGATACACAAATTGAAAACCTAGCATTGGAATTAAGTGAAAAGATAACCGATGCTCATCCAGACGAATCTCGTGGTTTTGCCATTACAGGGGATTTACATTATCAGCTTGGCAACAAAGAACAGGCGACAGATAATTATAGAAAGGCTTTAGTACTAGATAACTCTAATTTCAGTTTATGGCAAAATGTTATTCAATTAGAGGTAGAATTGGGTCAATATGATAGTGTTATTGTCCACTCTGAAGAGGCACTGGAGTATTTCCCTAATCAAGCATTTCTTTATTATTGGAACGGCACAGCAAATTTGATTACCAAAAATTTCAAAAAGGCCATAAGATCATTTGATGAAGGCAAGAAATATGCAACAGCTGATCCTGGTTTGGAGAGTACATTCTATGGGCAACTTGGAGATGCATACAATGGAATTGGTGACAATGATAATTCTGATGCATCTTATGATGCGGCTCTTAGAGCCAAACAGGATAATGACCACGTATTAAATAATTACAGCTATTATTTGTCCTTGCGTAAAGAGAATCTTGAAAAAGCCTTGGAGATGTCTTCTATTTTGGTCAGGAAGTATCCGGACAATGCTACTTATTTGGATACTCATGCTTGGGTACTTTATGTGCTTAAGCGGTACGAAGAGGCAAATACCTATCTTGAGCGAGCAGTGTTGGACACGGAAGCTAGTGGGACTATACATGAACATTATGGAGATGTTTTATATCAACTTAGCAAAAAAGATGAGGCAGTAAAGCAATGGGAAAAAGCTAAGTCACTGGGAAGTACAACCGATCTGATTGATAAGAAAATTACTGACCGTAAATTGTATGAATAACCATTCTCGTATCATTGGATTATTAATACTCACGAGCATAATATCCTCTTGCAATAGGAATCTATTTGGGCCAGCACTTGAAGCTGAAACCACTCTGATTGAAATTCAGGAATTTGATTTTGCATATTTGAAAGCGAAGGCTAAATTCAGGTATGACGACGGTAAAGATGACCTTAAGGCTACTGCAAACATCAGAATAAGAAAGGATAGCCTTATTTGGATGTCAATTTCTGCTACTTTGGGAATTGAGGTTGCCAGGATAATAATTTCTAAAGATTCCATGATAATCATGGATAGGCTAAACAAGCAATACGCAGTACTCGATTATTTAAAATTGACTGAAAAGTATAACTTCAAAATCGATTATGATTTGCTGCAATCTGTTTTATTAGGAAACCTATCGAACCCAATTGAAAAGGAAGATAAGGTTACTCAAGAGCCCTCGCATTTTTTGGTCTTACAGGATAGAGGAAATGTGAAAATGGAAAATTACATTGGCCTTGACAATATGAAATTGGAGAGGTCCAAGTGGTTAGATATCCCAACCAGCAATACACTAACCATCAACTATACTGATTTTCAATTACTGAATGAATTTATATTTCCTTATGGCAATCAAATAGTTCTGAACTATAAGAGTACAGGTAATTTATCCAAGAATACACAAATCAATATAGACTATAATCGAGCTGGGGTGTCAGATAAAAAGGAAAAATTTCCCTTCAATATCCCACAAAAGTATGAGCGTAAGTAGGATACTCGTATATTCTTTATCTCTCTCTCTAACCTTATTTTCGTTATCTGATACGCTGGCTCAAAAGAATCGGAACGATTTAGAAAAGGAAAAAAAGGAGAATCTTAAAAAGATTAAGGAGGCTGAGAAGATCTTGGTCGAGACTGAGTCAGAGAAAGTAGTTAGCTTAGGTCAGCTCCAGGCCCTAAACCAACAGATCAAAGCCAGGCAGCAATTAATTCGCTCAATAGCTGAGGAAGTATCTTATCTGACCGACGAAATTGAGGAGATAACCATTGTTATTGAAGCCTTAGAGAGCGATTTGGAGGAGTTAAAAAAGGAATACGCTGCAATGATTTATGCAGCTTCAAAAACTAGAAATGGAGTCAGTAGATTAACATTTCTTTTCTCCGCATCGACATTTAACCAATTTTTGATTCGACTAAAATACCTGGAGCAATACGCTGAAATGAGGAAGACCCAGGTTGAGCAAATTGGTAAAGTTAAAGTGGCTTTAACCAGCCAAAAGGAGGTTGGAGTTGCCAAAAGGAAAGAACAAAATAGCCTGCTTAAGGAACAAGCCTCAGAGGATAAAAAATTTCAAAACTTAAAGGGTAAACAAACGGGTATAGTAGCAGAGCTAAGTAAGAAGCAAAATAAATTAAAATCAGAACTGGATGCGAGGAAGCGATCCATTAAGAATTTGGATAACCTGATCGCTAGTTTGATCAAGAAGGAAATGGGAAAGAATATTTCTTCAACCAATGTGGCAGAACTATCGGCTTCATTTGAAAAGAATCAGGCAAAACTGCCGTGGCCAGTTAAGACAGGTTTTATATCCTCGGCCTTTGGTAAACATCCTCACCCGGTCCTAAAGGGCATTGTTGTTGAAAATCAAGGAATTAACATACAGACACAAACCGGTGAGCTTGTTAATGCAGTATTCGGTGGTGAAGTGGTGACTAAAGCATTCGTTCCAGGCATGAATAATGTGGTAATCATCCAACATGGAGAATATTATACACTTTACGCCAAATTGAAGAAAGTGAATGTAAGCAAAGGGCAAAAAGTAGCAGTTTCGGAATCCATTGGAGAAGTCTTCACTGATGGCGACGGGATTTCAGAAGTTCAATTCCAAGTGTGGCGTAATCAGAAAAAAATGGACCCATCAAACTGGTTGGTCTCCAATCAATAATGCCGATAGAGATCAATCTGGAGTGTGGTTGGTGGTAGAAAATATATCCGACCAGATCATTCCAGCTTGGATATATTCTATATCTTTGCTATCAGACATTTTTATTTAAGAAATTATGCAAACTATTTTAGCTTTTGGAATGCCTGGTGGATGGGAATGGATCATCATTGTTTTGGTAGTTGTTCTGCTTTTTGGAGCTAAAAAAATCCCTGAATTAGCAAAAGGATTGGGACGCGGCATTAGAGAATTCAAAGATGCCACCAAAGAGATCAAAGAGGAAATCGACGAGGGAGCCAGAGAAATTAAGAAGTAACCACCCCCAATGCACTATACGCGTTTGTCACAGGTCCAAGCTGATCTGGATAGCGGCCTGATTACTATGCCTGATTTGGTCAGCAATTACCTAACCAATATCAAGGAAAATACTCATCTGAATGCTTTCTTGGAGGTTTATGGAGTTGAGGCGTTAGAAAACGCCGACTCTATTCAAACAAGAATTGATAAAGGTACAGCTGGCAAGCTAGCGGGAATGATAATAGGTATTAAGGATGTGATTTGTCATAAAGATCACTTCCTGCAATGCGCCAGCAATATTCTGGAGGGTTTCAAGTCACAGTTTACTGCGACAGCTGTCCAAAAATTGATGGATGAAGATGTCATTATAATAGGCAGATTAAATTGTGATGAATTTGCGATGGGTTCTTCCAATGAAAATTCTGCTTTTGGACCTGTACTAAATCCAATTGACGAAGAACGTGTCCCAGGTGGATCTTCTGGTGGCTCTGCAGTTGCAGTTGTGGCTAATCTATGTCTTGCCACATTGGGAAGTGATACGGGTGGTTCTGTCCGGCAGCCGGCCGCTTTTTGTGGGGTAATTGGTCTAAAACCAACATATTCACGAATTTCACGGTATGGGTTAGCCGCCTATGCCTCTTCATTTGATACGATTGGAACCATTACCAATTCTATAGAAGATGCAGCGTTAATCTTGGAAATAATGGCAGGTCATGATGATATGGACAGTACTTCATCCAATGAGCACGTACCGAACTATTTAGCTGCCACGAAATTAAATGATAGGTTAAGAATTGGGGTTGTCAATCAGTCAGTCAAGGATGGAATTGACAATGAAATTAGGCAGGTGTTAAGCGAACAATCTGGTGCGCTCAAAAACAAGGGCCACTCGGTTGAAGAAGTGGATTTTACAAAGTTTGGCTATGCACTGGCAACTTATTACATACTCACTACAGCTGAGGCCAGTACTAATTTGTCAAGATATGATGGTATTAGGTATGGTTTTAGGGAGAACGATGATGACTTGACTACGATGTATAAAAAATCAAGATCAAATGGTTTTGGGGATGAAGTTAAAAGAAGAATATTGCTTGGCACATTTGTTTTAAGCTCAAGTTACTATGATGCTTATTATTCAAAAGCACAGAAAGTAAGGCGGATAATTCAAGAGCAAATGACGGATTTATTCAAACAATTTGATTTCATCCTTTTACCAACGACACCCACACCACCATTTAAATTGGGTGAGCACTCTTCTTCACTTGAAATGTATCTGGCAGATTTCTTTACGGTACAGGCATCTGTAGCTGGCATTCCGGCTATTTCGTTACCCATTGGAGAAACTGCTAGCGGACTCCCAATTGGAATTCAAGTCATGTCGAGTTTTTTCAGTGAGGATAAATTACTTGCTTTTTCAAATTATTTAATGAATGATACTATTATTATAGCTGAAAATGGATGTTAAAAGGGTGTTGACAAGGATATTTTGCATTTTTTATGCTGTGATTGTTGCTTCTGTCACGTGTCACTCAAGTCATCTTTATTTGACAAATGACAGCGTTTCCTACGAATTTATTCCAGACGTAACTTATGCCACAATAGAAACACGATTGGGACTCCTTGAAAACGAGATACCGCTTAATTTAACACCTAAGGTCAAAGGCTTTATTGATTATTTCACAATCAGGAATAGGGACTATACAAGAAAAGCCGCTGAAGATGCCTATTTCTATTTTCCAATATTTGAAAAGTATCTCAAAGAGTATAATCTTCCACAGGAGTTAAAATATTTATCAATTATTGAGTCTGGATTGAACCCAAGAGCAATTTCAAGGGCAAATGCAGCAGGTTTGTGGCAGTTTGTACCTAGCACTGGTAGGATGTTCAAGTTACATCAGGATTGGTATGTGGATGAAAGATTGGATCCCTATGAGGCTACTGAAGCCGCTTGCAAGTACTTGAAAGAACTTTATACCTATTTCGATGACTGGGAATTAGCACTTGCGGCATATAACTCAGGACCAGGTAGAGTGAGAACGGCAATAAGAAGATCAGGCTATAAACAGAAATTTTGGGAGATATATCGTTACCTACCGCGTGAAACGCGTTCTTACGTGCCACAGTATGTCGCTATTTTGTATGCATTAAATTATGGCTCGGAGCATAATTTGTTCATTGAGGAACCCAATTTTCAAGTCAACTATGATACCGTTCACGTTAGTCAATACTTTCACATCCCGACTTTTGCAAATCAACTGAATATTTGTGTTGAGGATCTTGAAAAACTTAATCCTCAAATTATGTGGAGTGCCTTGCCTGATGGCGTGAAAAATTTTGCGCTTAAAGTTCCTTACGACGTTAGAGAAAAAATAATTAGTGAAAGAGCATTTCTATATGACTCAGCGAGTAAAGTAGGTAAGAAGGAATTGGAATTTCTTGCCAGGAACTCTATCGGGAGCACATTCGGCAGAGAAAGAATTGTATATAAAGTGCGTTCTGGTGATGTGTTAGGCAAAATTGCCATGAAGTATCATGTAAGGGTGTCAGATCTCAGAAAATGGAATCGTTTGAATGGGAATCTAATTCGTGTTGGCCAGCGTCTCAATGTTTGGGTCTTACCTAATTATTATAAAGAATTGAAAGCACAGCCAATTGCCAGATCCGTTCAGCCTCCTGTAAATCTAAATGGGAAAAAAGTCCACTATGTTCAACAAGGTGACACTTTGTGGGGCATTAGCCGCTTGTATGAAGGCCTGACAATTGACAAGATTAATCAGTTAAATAATCTAAAGAATAGTAGTATTAAGCCAGGGCAGCCATTGGTGATAGGTGAGGCAAACTAATTGTTATTACCTTCCTCTTTTGGCTCTGAGTCTTCTTCCAAAACCTTTTCTTCATTGTCCTTTTTCTTTCTGAATTTCGACATAAAACCTTTTTTCTTCACAGAAGTGGTATCGGACTCAGCTGATATTTCATCTACTTCTTCAACGGTAGGAGGAGGTTGAACTTTCAACACCAATAGATGTCCAAATTCTTTGTTATAGTAATCCTGATCTTCATTGAATTTATTATTCTTGAATTCATACCCGAACCGGTACCGTTCCGTTGGCTGGGGGGCTTCGGCTACCTTGGCAACGGGTTGCTGGCTTGCCGTTGAATCAGTACTTAATGAGTCAGATGCAGTTACATTCGCAGCTACCCTAATTCTTAATGAATCACCTCCTGCAAAATCCTCTACAACAAAGAAACCTTTATCAATTACTTCTGTTGTGTTTTCCGGGGCAATGAACTGATTTTCTTTCTTTATAAGCCTTTGATCATCATTTTTTCTATACCAACTAGCTTTGTTGAAGCCAGGTAAGTAGTCATATTCTGAAATCAGGTCTTTTCTACGCTTATATGCGTCTCTATTGATGTCATTTTTGGCCACTTTGACCCGAGTTACCGTTCCATTTTTGTTCTTTCTCACATCAAACCGACTAAACGGCATCGAATCAATAAAATGACTAAACTGTATGCGTCTCAAGGAATCTTCAGAAGTTGTCATTTGAACGGAATCGTAAAGGAGGTGAGTAGTATAATATGATCGCTCTTTCATCTCATATGTAGAACGCTTTTTGTACATATTGAGGATATATGTGCTCTGATATGCAGGACATATCATATTACTCCGACATGCGTTCAGGAGAAAAGCCACTAAAAGTACCAACGCAACTCTATCGAATTTCATGGAGGGCTAACACAAATTTCAGTTTGACATACACCTTTAACCTCCTAAAATTGCCAATTATTTCGCAGATAATAAAATCACCCAGGTTCAACCAATGAATAAGCACTATTAGTAGGCTATCTGACTTAACAATGAAAAAGGTTATTTATTATCAAAAAGTCTTTTTACTTCGGGAAATACCCGGCCAACCCATTGTGTGTACATAGTTCCTGAAGGGTGCAGCCCGTCACTTGCCACCAGTGTACTATCACCTGACGCATTTTTTGAGATGTCCGTAATATTGATAAATATCACATTATTGTTCAGACAAACCTCTTTGGCTTTCGCATTGTACTGGTCAAGTTCTATAGCAATTTTAGAGGGGTTTTTTTTCTGCCCAAAGGGCGTAACGCCATAGTCTGGTATGGAGACTACAAACACCTTGTCCGTATCACCATTGGCAAACATGATTGCCATTTCAAGAAGTTGGGTGAACTCCTTTTCATATGTTGAAAAAGGATATTGCCGATATTGGTTGTTCACACCAATAAGGAGAGAAACTAAGTCATAGGTCTCAGTGACCTGGGCTTCATTTATAGCATTTGTGAGTTCATCGGTTGTCCACCCGGTTGTCGCAATTATCCTCGGAGGTTTAACAGCAACTCCAGCATTATTCAATTGATGAGATAGCTGAACTGGCCATCGCATTTTTTCATCTACACTCTCTCCTATGGTATAAGAATCCCCTAAAGCGAGGTACCGATACTCTTGTTTCGATGATTTCATCTCTTTATTTCCATTTTGGAATTTTGATGCACAGCCTGATATTAAAAGTATTGAAATAAGATGAATTGTAAATTTCATCATGATAACTGGTTTAATTCTTCTTTTAATTTTTTGCTTAGGGACTGAACGATAAGATCATACGAGTGATCAATCCACTTAAAAATAAGTTGATTTGAAATTGAATTATCCATAAGGACCGTATTCCAATGCACTTTGTTCATATGATATCCCGGAATTACACTGTCGTACTTTTCTCGCAATTCGATCGCATATTCCGGATCGCATTTGAGGTTTATGCTCTGAAAAGTCTCTATTCCGGTAATAGTAAAGATTTTACCCATTACTTTAAAGACCAGTGTATTGTTGTCAAAAGGAAATCCCTCTGTTACTCCAGCCTTTTTCAGGCAATATTCCCGGAATTCTTCAAGGTGCATTCAGGTCAATCTTTTGATTAGCCAGATAATAAAGGCCATTATAAAAATGATGATGGAAATCTTATTTATCCCATGCATCATGCGAAGACTAAAATTTGGTTTATTATTAGGGTCCTTTTTCCGGAAAAAGTAAGTCAAGACTTCACCAAAGTCAAAATAACTCTTTCGGGAGTCCTTTTCTTCGTGGTTTTCTTTATTTTCCATTTAATCTTGAATACTTGCCGTTACATTTTTTGGTTCAACCCACGTGCCATCCTCTTTAATTAATTGAATAAGTTCGTCTAAGGCACTTTCAGACGAAATTGCCCGTTTTACGACTTCCTGGCCTCGATAAAGTGTAATTTTACCTTTTCCTGATCCAACATAACCATAATCTGCATCCGCCATTTCTCCAGGGCCATTAACAATACAACCCATAATGCCGATCTTTATCCCTTTCAGGTGATCCGTTCTCTTGCGGATCATGGCCGTAGTCTTTTGTAAATCAAATAAAGTTCTTCCACAGGAAGGGCAAGAAATGTATTCAGTTTTTGACATTCTTGTTCTGGCAGCTTGTAATATGCCAAAAGAAGTAGTATTACTGGTCTTTATTTGTTGGCATGTGAACTCCTTATCTTGTTCCTGTAGATTTTGTACTGATAGCCAAGCTCCGTCTCCAAGTCCATCAATCAATAATCCCCCAATATCTGTGGCACTGTAGAGTTGTAATTTGTTCTCTGGCAGATCACTATAGATTCTTTTAATGACAACCGGCAATTTTAACTCACTGTCAATCAATTCGTAAATTAAACGTCGCAATTCGGCATAGCCGTGGGCATTATGAGACTGTATTATAAGGACTATATTAGATTTATTTCTTAATGTCTGAATCAATTTATCTGACAACCCGTGAATATCCACCAGTAGAAAATTTAATTTTTCATGAAGTTGATTCTGATCTATGTTGTCCGAGGTGTGTAGTGGATATTTAATGGATTTATCTTCAAGCCGAACCCAGGAATTGTAATCCAGTATCTGGCGAAGCCCATTGGGCAATATAAATTCTATCGAATTTTCACCTGAATAAATATAATCGGCACCCATATCATTCATGGTCCATTTATCAAGTTCTGGTAAATAGTAGTGACCGATAGCTCTCAAATCTCTCACTCCCAATTCTTTGACAGTGCTGAAATCTGCGATTACTCTTGGTACATTACCGTCTCCGAAATTTTCTATTTCAACTGTCAGTCTCCTTTTATAAGCAAAGGGATTAACTGGAGTATTTGAGAGAGGTTTAATTGGGTCATGATCAGCCCTGTTAGAATACCTATCAACAAGTGCAATGGCTACGGGGGCCTCTAACTCCGAATCTTCAGTGAGAGACACCCTAATTGTATCGCCAAGTCCGTCTTCCAACAGCGTTCCAATTCCAACAGCCGATTTAATCCGCCCATCTTCGCCTTCTCCAGCTTCTGTCACACCTAAATGAAGTGGATAGCTTTTAAGATGCTGGTCTTGCAGCTTTTGAACCAACAACCTATAGGCCTGAACCATCACTTGTGTGTTACTGGCTTTCATGGACAGGACAATGTTGAAATAGTTTTGGTCTTCACATATACGAAGGAATTCAAGGGCTGATTCTACCATCCCGAGAGGCGTGTCTCCGTATCGGCTAAGTATTCTATCTGAAAGAGAACCATGGTTGGTGCCAATTCTCATTGCAGTGCCATACTCTTTACATATCTTCACCAAGGGAGTGAATCTCTGCCTTATACGCTCAATTTCCGCTTTATATTGCTCATCAGAGTATTCTACGATGTCAAACTTTTTCTTATCAACGTAATTACCTGGATTGACCCTTACTTTTTCGACGATTCTTGCAGATAATTCCGCAGCGTTTGGTGTAAAATGTATGTCAGCAATTAGTGGAGTATTGTAGCCTCTTTTTTGAAGCTCTTTTTTAATGTTTTCTAGATTTTTTGCTTCATTCAGACTTGGAGCTGTAATCCTCACATATTCACATCCGGCGTTGACCATTCTAATAGCTTGCTCAACGGAGCCGTTTGTATCCATGGTATCGACTGTGGTCATTGATTGAATCCGGATCGGATGGTCACTTCCGAGAGGAACATCACCCACTTGAACTTCAATCGATTTTCTTCTCGAATAGCTTGTTAAGCTATTGCAGTAATGAAACTGTGAATGCAATTTGTATTGAGTACTGCCCATTGATCTTCTGGTCCAAAAACGTCAAATACAAATTTACTTTAAGACTTTGGCAAAGTATACCAGATGTCAGGAATTATGAGGAAGCGAAGTTGGGCTATTTGTCATTCCACCTGCCAGAGTGTTTGTCAACCTGATCGACAATTTCCTGCATTTTATATTTGGCATAAACTCCTTCGGTGCTATATAGAATTTTTCCATCCTTGTCCAAAACGAAAAAGTAGGGGTTATCCTTTTTACCTAGGTCAAGTGCTGACTTCAGAGGTTTGAAATCATCCGTGGAAATTAATGTGTGTTTATAGTAATCAGGATCGAGGTTTTTGTTCAAGCTAGATTCAACTTTTCCCTTGGCGGACTTGGCTAAGCCCTTTAGTAGAGCGATAAAGTAAATATTAACGTCATAAGGAATGCTTGGCATGAAGGTCGATGAAGGAGGATTGATGAAATTGCGATAAATTGGTTCCAGCCAATCCTTCAAGTATTTGTCTGATTTGGCTGAATAAGCTAAAGCAACTAAAGTAACTTTACCTTTTGTATCAGATGGGAGAGTTAGAGACTTACCTTCTAGTGTTTCACCCCTGATATTAGTGAATTCCTTACCGTTTTGAGCCATTAAGTTTAAAGTGCCTAAGAGTACAATCAAGGCGAGAAGAGCAGATTTCATGAATTCGAGTTTGGTAAAGGAATGAAATTACTTCTATAGTACTTTATTTTGTTGATATCATTTAAGTTTATTTTGTTTTGCATTGGTAATTGAAGTTAAATTAAGCGCATGGGGCATTTCATCTCAATATTTGTCTTTATTATGGGCATGAATGGAATAAAAGTTGGGGATAAATTACCCGATTTCACGTTGTTAGATCAAGACAATAAAGAAGTCAAAATGGCCAGTGTAATTGGAACCGGACCACTAGTGATTTATTTCTACCCTAAAGATGATACCCCAGGATGTACAATTGAAGCTTGTTCTTTTCGAGATCAATTCGCCGAGTTCCAGAATTATGGTGTGCAGATTTTTGGCATAAGTGCTGACAGTCCGGAATCTCATAGAGCATTCAAAAAAAAATACAGCCTTCCTTTCACTCTTCTAAGCGATCCTGACAGGGAGATTCAGAATTTATTTGGCATTAAAAAGAATTTCCTGGGCATGATTGACGGCAGGGTTACCTATATCATTGACAATAGCGGAATAGTTGTTCACCTATTTGAGTCTCAAATCAGGCCAAAAAAGCATATAACTGAAGCGTTAAATATACTAAAAGAGCTAAACTAAGCGTTTGAAAGGGAAATTGCAGTTGTTTTATCTCGGTCTGTTTAGAATCATTTTACTATCTATTGCTTGGCGTATTAGGTAAAAAGTAGAAAATATATTACTTTTACATTACTTTTAGTTGATAAAGATTTTTAGCTGATAAACCTTTAAACTTTTAATATTTTAATCAACAATAAACTTTTAATATTTTAATCAACAATAACATGGACAAATTTTTAAAGTTTTTTACGTTTAGCTTATTTGCTACGTTAATCGTTTTCGCCAGTTGTGGTGACGATGATGATGATGATGATTCTGGACCAGGTACGAATCCGGTTGATGATATTGTTAATAATCTAATTGCCGGAGGTGGTGATTGGAAAGTCGCAACTGGTGGCGTAAAATTAGAATCTGCTGCAGTCGAGGGTTGGGAAAGTTTTACATTAAAACTAACAGGGACTGCAGATAAGATTTCATTCAGCACCACTGAATCTGCCAATAATAAAGTATGGCCAGGGAGTGGAAGCTGGACTTTCACTGACGGTTCTGATGGTAAGAAAGGGACCAGAAGTGATGATATTGAGATAGATATCACCGTTAGTGCGAATAGTTTAAAATTAGAATTCGATATTACGGATGGAAGAACCAAAGGCATTGCTGGCAGGTGGTCTTTCACGATGGAGAAATAGTAAGAAATAATGCAAACAGGAAAATGCTGCTCTAATTTTTTGGGGCGGCATTTTTTTTGAATAAGGTCAAACGGCTGACACTGTGCCTTATTAAGAAACTATCTCGGCTAACATTGGTTATAACAATCAATTATTGCTTGAGTGATTGATGTTACGACATAATGAAAGTAACTTTGTTTTCAATGAACCTATAAAGCGGATGAGTGACCCAATCAAACACGAATGTGGTATTGCTTTAGTTCGCCTTCGTAAGCCTCTATCTTATTACATAGAGAAATACGGTTCGCCTTCATATGGCTTGAAAAAGCTGTATATCCTGATGGAAAAGCAGCATAATAGAGGTCAGGATGGTGCTGGAGTGGCCAACATAAAAATTGATAGCGAACCGGGATACAAATTTTTTAGCCGCACCCGGTCGGTTGAGCCAACTGCTATTAAGGATATTTTTGAAAAAATTGACAAGAAATACAGGAAAGCTGCTAAAGAAGGGGGAGATAATTTTTACAATGCAGAATGGCTTAAACGAAATTGTGAATTTACCGGAGAATTGTGGTTAGGCCATCTGCGTTACGGAACACACGGTCAAAACAATGCTGATAATTGTCATCCGATGTCGAGGCAGAATAATTGGAGAAGCCGGAATTTGGTGGTTGCTGGAAATTTCAATTTGACCAATGTTGACGAATTATTTAATATTCTGATTGATATTGGTCAAAATCCAAGAGAAAAGACTGATACCGTAACAGTGATGGAGAAAATCGGTCATTTTCTGGATGAGGAAAACCAGGAAATTTTCAATGAGCACAAAGACCACTATTCTAATAGAGAGGTCACTGAAATTATTGAAGATCAGCTTGATATTCAGAAAGTATTACAGAGAGCCTGTAAGGACTTTGACGGAGGATATACAATGGCGGGGTTAATCGGTCATGGTGCATCTTTTGTTGCTAGAGATCCTGCTGGCATAAGGCCCGCCTATTATTATGCCGATGAAGAGGTGGTGGTGGTGGCATCGGAGAAGCCAGCTATTAAAACCGCATTTGATATCGACTATAAAGAAATTAGAGAAATAAAGCCTGCACACGCACTGATAATTGATAAATACGGCAACTATAATGAAAAGGAATTTATTGAACCTTTAGAAAAAAGATCCTGTAGTTTTGAGCGTATTTATTTTTCCAGACCTTCTGACCCAGACCTTTATCAGGAACGAAGAAAGCTTGGAAAACTATTAGTGCCCCAGGTTATTAAGGCCTGTAATTTTGATCTGAAAAATACAGTATTTTCTTTTATTCCTAATTCTGCTGAAACCGCATTTCTTGGCATGATGGGAGGAATTGAGGATTACCTCGTTAGCAAGCGAAAAGAGGTGATATTGGAGGGCAAGCCATATACTGACTCAATAGATGAATTGCTTTCCTTTAGACCAAGGGTTGAAAAATTAGTGATCAAAGACGCAAAGCTTAGAACTTTTATTGCAGGTGATGATCACCGGGATGAAATGGTCTCCAATGTTTATGACACAACATACGAAGTCATTCGTAAAAAAAAGGATACCATTGTTGTAATTGATGACTCAATTGTTCGAGGCACAACATTGGAAAAGAGTATCTTAAAAACTCTCAATCGACTTGAACCAAAAAAGATTGTAATAGTCTCTTCGGCCCCACAAATACGGTTTCCGGATTGTTATGGCATTGACATGTCAAGAATGGAAGAATTCGTCGCTTTCAGAGCTGTTTTGGAACTTCTTAAAGAATCAGGCCAACAATCGTTAATTGATGAAGTTTATGACCAATCTCTGGAAGCAGCAGGGAAGACAGACCACCCAAACTATGTTCAGAGACTCTATGAGCCATTTCCATACGAATCAGTTTCAATGAAAATTGCGGAAATAGTTCGTCCGGAAGAAATGAAATGCGAATTGAAAGTAGTTTACCAAACGGTGAGTAACTTACACAAAGCATGCCCGAAACATCTGGGTGATTGGTATTTTACGGGTAATTATCCGACTCCCGGAGGGGATAGAGTGGTCAATCAATCTTTCCTTAATTTCATGCGAGGAGTAAGCATAAGGGCTTACTAGTTTCCAGCATCAGTACTCTGTTTCTTATTTTAAGACTGTTGCAAAAGTCATGAACGATGATTCGCATTGGATTTTTGGCTAAAGACTGAAGTTGTCTACTTGTATTTTTTCTGTTTTCTCTGTTTTTTGGGGTGCGACAGGCTTCATTTTTAACGATTAGACGCAATGATCCCAGGGGTGCGATACAAATTGTAAGATAGCACTTCCATTATGTTCTGATTATGCATCTTCTCTATCCCTCTGTACCCTGCTACTCCTCCGGCGAACCAAAGTCTGATGCCTCCAAATGTGTGTTCTGCTTTAAAACGTGTCTTACCTGCCAATTTATTGAAACGCTTCTCCCAATGGGTTAAGGGCTTGTTCTTTTTGGCTTTCTTCAAAATGTGATTCTTGAGTTTTTTGCTTTTGAGAAGTTGCCCGTTCTTCTCTGATGGGTACCCTTTATCAGCTTTCAGGGCAATACCCTCAGGTAAATCGACTGTGCCCGACACCTCAGATAGATTTCCTGTTTCATTCACACTTGCTTTGGTGGTCACAACACCCGGCACCAGTCCTTCTTCATCGGTGAGGTAATGTTTCTTATAACCCTAATGATATTTACCGCTCTTCTTTAACCATGATGCCTCCTGATCTACCCTTGAAGGGCAGGTTTTATGGACACCCGCCTCTTGCTCATCTTCTCTGTCTGTAGTGACTTCATGATTGGTTTTTCCTTTAGGCCTCAAAGGAGTTTCTATCACACTGGCATCGACTATGACTCCTGTTTTAACGATGATTTTATGCCTGCTCAACTTGCAAATTGATCTCCTTAAAAAGCAGCTCAAAACCACCTGATTTAGACATGGCACTACGAAAGCGGCTTAAAGTACTATGGCCTGATCTGTTGTTAATCCACAGAAACAGCCAAAAGAAATACTATCATTGACACGATCTTCTACTTCATAATCGCTCAATCCGTACCCTGTTTGAAGTAAACACCTCTTAAATAGCAACAGCCCGTCATAACCAGGTTTACCTGTCGCACTCTTGCCCTTTTTATAATAGGCAGAGATGACTGATTCAATCGATCCCCGGTCCAAAGCAGTATTTATCTGAGTGAAAAAAGTCTTTTTTATTTTGCGGGTTCGTAGATCACAAATGCTGTCTGCCAGGAAAGAATGGATTGTTTTTGCATACGTAACTATAATACATAACGAGTGATATTTCAGAATGCCTTGCAACGATCTTTATTTTTTTATAGCTATCCCAACAAAAGGAAAGGGAACAACGACAATATTCCGATGTCAAGACTATCATAAGTCCCATTGTCTTCGGCGCAGTCCCATTCCAGACTTAGGGTAGCACCCAAATGCTCAAGATAGGGTAGTAGGTCTGCCGCTATGAATTTCTTTAGTAGGTAAGAATCGCGTTTGTTTCCTCAAAAATAATTTTATCCCCTGCCCCTAAACCGAGTTTGATGCGAACTGATTTAGGGATAGTAATTTGACCCTTTGATATTAATGTAATGACCAATGACTTCATTTTGTAATGCTTCCTTGCTTCCTTACAAAGGAAACGATTTTGTAGTTATCACCAATATTTGTAATTATTCGAGTAACATCGTAATGACGATTACTATCTGGGAAGATGTTTTGGTAATAATGATGGCCTGCATAATTTTATGGCAATCACATCAAAATGCATAATCTCTCCTACAGGAAATGCGAACCCGATGACCTGGACCAATTAGTAATAATTGCACGGGATACTTTCTATTCAACATTTGCCCCACACAATAAACCCGAAGATATTAATACCTATCTGGAAAGGGCCTTCAGTAAATCTGGCATGAAAAATGAACTGTTAGATAAAGGGAGTGAATTTTACTTCGCCACCAGTAATAGTCACCTGATTGGTTACTTTAAAATTAACCGCCCGGGGTCGCAGACAGATAACAATGAGCCCCGATCTTTGGAGCTGGAACGGATTTATGTGTCAGAAGAATTTCAAAATAGGGGGTACGGAAAACAATTGATGGACAAAACCCTGGAGCTAGCAATAGAGCAAAAATGTGATTACCTATGGTTGGGTGTATGGGATCAAAATGCCGGTGCAATTAGATTTTATGAAAGAAACGGTTTTGTGAAATTTGATGAACATCCTTTTTATATGGGGGACGAGTTACAGACTGACCATCTAATGAAACTCACTTTGAAATCTGTCTAATTCTTTTCATTTGCCCCACATGTCTGTCAGTGTATGCGACGGCATTGAGTACCAATTGATGAAGATTTCTAACCTGGTGAATGGCATAAAACTCCGGGTTTCGGTCAATGACGGCCTGAGGAATTTTACGAAAAGTGAATACTTGTCTAAAGTCAGCATCTGATTTGGCAACCAAATCTATGATCGCAGTTCTGACTTTTTTCAATTCGAGTGCAGCATCGCTTTTTGAACAAAATCTACCGGTCGGGTAACATCCCAATCTGTTGTGCTGGTTGTTGGATCCGATGAATGGGCCAAGAATTTCTCATCATGGCCTTTTACCCGATCAACATATTCAGGCATATTGGGTAGCGAAGACACCACCTTGATTTCTCAATAATAGGCTTGATCCTGTAAAATTAAATGCTCAACAACTTCAGCCATTAACCATTGATTGCTGCCCTTTTAGAAATTCACAGAGCATCACTCAAGTCAGCATTATCCAAAACATCGTCAAGTGATTGCTGCAATCCCAAAACCAGGATTGATCGCTCTTCTTCAGTCCAAATACGATTGGAATTCTTGTTTTTTGAGTTGCAACCCCAAAATAATATTGAGAATAGAGTCATTGTACAATAAAAAACAAGCACAATCGGTTTTAACGCTGTTTATATTTTCAAAAACAGTAAATTTTCATACTGATCTACCTTCATATTCAATGAAAGGCAGAAAAAAAATGCCGTATCTTGGTTAGCCGGACCTTATTTTTCGTACTTCACATTTGATGCCGATTCCTCCATTGTCCCAATTGAGTTGTTGACAACATTCAACCCGGAGGTTGATTTTAGAAAGACAAAATTTATTGAATTTGGAGCCGCAGGGGATATGGCCATACCTTTGTAATTGGTAAGAAGTTCTTCTTCTCCTTAACACTTGCGGTGGGACTTGGGTCGGAATTCAGATGTTCAAAAGACACTGAAAACGATCAAAAAAGAGCGGACGTGGTGTTGACTGGAAAAATCACAGCCCGCTCGGCATTAGGCTTTAACTCAGATAAAACCTTCTTTGGCGTAACTTCTGTGGCTGACACTTCAGGCGGAGGTGGAGAGGACAGTGCCTGGTTGCAGCACAGCGTTAACAACGTGAGACTATTCTTCGGCAAACGCTTTGATGTCAGCCGGTGGAAGAAATCTAAATCGAACGCTGCCTTATGGCTTCAAATATAATAACTGCCGCTGAAGTGGACACATTCATAGAATCAACTGCACCATGCATTGGAATAATAATATTTTGGTCACTCGTCTTTAACCATTCGCTGGTTAAGCCGGTTGACTCTGTTCCCATAACAATTGCGCTGGGTACGGTAAAGTCAATTTCATAGTGCGGTTTGGAGGCTGAAAGTGCTGCACAAAACAATTGGATACCATTACTTTTCAGCCATTCAATGGTTGTGCTGGAATCAGATAGGACTAAGGGAGTAGTAAAGACACTTCCAATACTAGATCGAATTACATTCGGATTGTAGATATCCGTATGAGGATCGCAAACAATAACGCCATTGACCCCTGCAGCATCTGCAGTTCTTAAAAGAGCACCGAGATTACCCGGCTTTTCCACTGATTCCGCAACTATAATCAAGGGATTATCAGAAATTTTAAGATCTGATAATTCTGTTGTTTTTGGTTGTGCACAAATGATAAGGCCACCACTGTTTTCTCTATAGGCAATCTGATTGTACACTTTTGTACTGATTTCCTCAATGGTTATCTTGTGCAGACCACCCAGCATGTTATCAATGTGGTCTTTGGAAATGATATCGGGGCAGTAATAAACGGAGTTGAGTTGATAATCACTCAGAATTGCCTTTTCTATTTCTTTAAGACCTTCAATTATGAAGACACCATGACTTCTTCTCTCTTTAACCTTTTGTAAAGATTTAAGCTCCTTAACTATAGGGTTCGAAGTGCTGGTGATCATTACTTAAATCTAAACTTGAACTAACAAAAAAAGCAAGGCTTTTGACCTTGCTTTCTCTTCTGATATAGAAAATTTATTCTTTATTATCTTTCTTTGGTGCTGCTTTTTCAGCCTTAGGTGTAGCCTTTTTGGCAGCAGGTTTTTTTGCAGGTGCCTTTTCTTCTGCAGGAGCTTCAACTTTATCAGTCACTTCAGTTACAATTTCTTCAACTTTAACCGGTGCCTCCTCTTTTTTGGCTGTTTTTGCCCTAAACTCCTCCCTTATTTTTGCAACGTTGACATTTTTCAGCACAGGTGTAGAGGTCAAATGCTTTAATGTCGCCTTTCTAACTGCAACAACTTGTTTGTTCCTTTTTGCTTTCCTATTTAATCTGGTAACAGCCATTTTATGAGCTTCTTTTAAAGCAAGCCGCAAATGTAGGATAATTCAACGAATTATTTACTGAAGAAAAGAATATTCTAAAATGAACCGGTTTTTAGGGTCAGGTAGTAACTAATTTTATTAAAATCTTCACTCTTGGTGTCGATCAAGTCCAGGTTTTCAGTAAAACGTTTACTTACTCTGAGGGCTAGTCTGAAATTCCGAGCAAGGTTAAATTCAACGTTTGCGCTTTGCTCAACGTACCAAAATACATCACCTTCGATCAGGTCCGGGTCATCGAATCTCCCTTCGTCAAAATCTTTATGATATCCCAACGTCCAACCAGACCCCGCAGAAACGGGGAAGCCATACCATCTGGTGCCTTCGAAGAGCCAAATGGGGAGGTTGGAATAGGAGAACCGTGGATCTCCCGGATGGAGTTCCTATAAAAAGAACATCTCGCCGAAAAACTTTCAATTTGCTGCTCAATACCTCTGGGAAGACAGGCCCGATCCAGGACCCAACGGCAAATATGTATTGATCTGCCTGCAATTTACTGTCGTCGCTGTTTTTCCGGGAAGTGCCTTAGCATGAATAAACTTGCCACCATTCTCGATAAACTTCTCAGGTGTAACTCTACAGGCTTCCCTAGCCAATAAAGTGCTGCCACCAACTCCACCAGAATTGTACAGAGCAACTTCCTGTTCTAATACTCCGATTTGAGGCCACCGATAATTAATCTCTTTCTTATCCAGTACTTCACTTTCTATTCCGAACGTTTTCAGTCTTTTGGTGGCCTTATTTGCATAATCGCCGTAACCGGAGGGGCTTATTGATAATCTGCCGGTTGAATACATCACAATTTGCGGTCCCATTCGGCTTGGTGCTTTTGCCATAATGCATGTGCTCGAATTACCCATTTTAGTGTAAATGGTTTTATCACCGTAATCAGCTTGTTTCTCCTCCTGAACCGGATTTTGTGTTCCCTGGACCATAGGTATCAATCAGTGTCACTTTCGCACCCATCGCCTGAAGGTGAAATGCAGTCCACAAGCCCATTATTCCTGCGCCTACTATTGCAATCTCTACAGATTGTTTTGGATTAATGTTTGCGAAATTATTAGTAGTAGGTAGCACGGAGCCAGTTGCAATAGTAGGCGAGGTATACTTGATAAAATCACGACGTTTCATGTGTTGCTTATTGAATTTAATTTGATGAATTTAACCAAATCAAGTATCATTTTCCCTATCAAATATCTCACAGGCTAAGGAAATTTTGGGAACTTCCTAAAATCAGGATTCCTCTTTTCCAAAAAGGCATCTTTCCCCTCTTGTGCCTCTTCTGAAAGATAATACATCAACGTGGCATCCCCGGCTAACTCCATTAATCCTGCCTGACCATCTAATTCGGCATTAAAGGCTCTTTTGATAATTCTGATGGCCATCGGGCTTCTTTTTTGTATGGTTTTACACCATTGCACGGTCGTCTCTTCCAATTGTTCCAGAGGCACAACTTTATTGACCATCCCCATTTTTTCTGCTTCTTCGGCTGTGTATTGTTCACAGAGGAACCAAATTTCACGGGCTTTTTTCTGACCTACATGTCTTGCCAGGTAAGATGAGCCAAAACCTCCGTCGAAACTGCCAACTTTTGGTCCTGTTTGACCAAACTTTGCGTTGTCAGAAGCAATTGTAAGGTCGCAAACCACATGCAAAACGTGTCCTCCACCAATGGCGTATCCGTTCACCATTGCAATTACCGGCTTTGAAAGTGATCTGATTCTTTTGTGCAAATCTAGCACATTCAACCGGGGTATGCCATCTTCTCCGACATAGCCACCAACCCCTTTAACGTTTTGGTCGCCGCCTGAACAGAATGCTTTATTACCAATGCCTGTAAGAATTACGACATCAACATCCTGCCGTTCCCTACAGCAGTCCATCGCCTCAATCATTTCAATATTGGTTTCTGGCCGGAAGGCATTGTAGACCTCTGGTCGATTGATGGTAATCTTTGCTATTCCCTCAAACAGCTCAAATTTAATGTCTTTGTAGTCTTTAATTTTTTGCCAATCAAATGCCATTGCTATTCATTTAAGTGGGATATTAACCCTTGCTTTAAAATCTCCAATTCTACTTTGTTGATTTTACTATTTACCTGAACTTCTAAAAGTTTGGCTCTCTCCTCCAGTTTTAAGAATGTTATTAATGCGTCATCGTATTGGTCTGGTGATTCAGCTGTCAAATATTCAATGTCATAATCTCTAGTGGTATTTTTGACGTTTAATCTTTGCCTGGTTTCAAAGAACTCTTCTAATTCAGCTTGTTGTGACGGGCCCTCAATGAGCCTAAAGATGCCTCCACCGTGATTATTGATGACCAGGATTCTAAGGTTGTGCGGGAGGTAGTTATGCCAAAGTCCGTTTCGGTCGTAGAGAAAGGACATATCACCGAGAATGGCAACTACTGAATCTTTACAGGCCAATGCGCATCCCACGGCCGTGCTTAGACATCCGTCAATTCCGCTGGTGCCTCGATTGGCAAAAACTTCTATGTCAACCCGTCGGTGATTGATAAAATTCGCCCATCTCACTGGCATGCTATTGGCCAGATGTAGTTGACTATTGTTTGGTAGATTCTCAAGAAGGTCATTTACCACGGACAATTCCCACAATTCCCCGGATGTGGAAGCACTGAGGTATTCACCGGTTTTGTTATCAATGGTAATCCATGCTGAAAGGTAGTTTTCGGACTTACTCCTGTTGACCGGACCTAATGATTCACAAAAAGTCGTTATGGGCAGTGGGATAATTTTGGTAAGTGATTGCATTGTATCCGGTACCAACTCTTTTTCGCCGATGTGCCAATGTTCTTGGGGTTTGCATTTTCTCAGGAAAAATTTGAGATTCTTCGATATAACAGACTTACCAAATGATATAACTAAGTCCGGTTGGAGACCTTCTTTAGCTGCATCATCAATTGCACCCAGGAAAAGGTCTTGATGTATGATGGCGTTAGGAACAGAACTGAAATTGGATATGACATCAGTAATAATGGGGATCTCATTGTGATTACTGAAGTTTCCGATGGTTTCAATAATTTTTGCATTCAATTCTGATTGACCGGCAATAATCAAAATCTTATTGTGACTTAAAAGAGCCTTTTTAAGGTCAGACAGGTTGTTATCAGAAAGCGAGTTCGAGCCTTTTACATGATCAATGATTCTAATATCTCGACTAAATGTTGGCAGGTCTCCTTCGGGATAAAAAGGCTCTCGTAATGGTACATTGATATGCACAGGGCCAGGGCTTTTTCCAGTGGCAAGATTGATGGCCTCATTAATAGTCCGATGGGAGTGCCAAAGTTTGTCCTTATGGTCAATGCTGTCAGGTAATTGGAAACTACCTTTGACATGATCACTAAAAATACCTCTCTGCCTGATGGTTTGTCCATCCCGTTGGTCCACCCATTCGGGTGGACGGTCGGCACTCATGACGATCAAGGGCACATTTGAATAATATGCTTCAGCTACTGCCGGAGCGTAATTATATACTGCAGATCCAGAGGTGCAGACGATGACAATGGGTTCGTGAAGTTTTTGAGACATGCCTAAGGCCACAAATCCAGCTGACCTCTCATCAGGAATGACATAGGTCTTGATCTTAGCATGCCTTGCAAAAGCCAAGGTCAGTGGTGCATTACGTGAACCGGGAGAAATAATTGCCCTGGATATTTCCTTTCGGGAGCATAATTCGACTGCGTCTATGATGGCTTGGAGAATCATTGAATTGGGTCACTAATTTAGATATAGCAAGCGAATAATTGATGGGACCCTGGAGATTGTGGCATAAAGCTATGAAGGCCTCACAATTTATCCAGCCCTTTTAAAATCTTACGACCTCTGGAAATAAAGCCGGCACTACCGTAGGGCATCTGATCTTCAATCACCATTCTGAGTTCTTCTTTTAATTCCGGAAACTTCACTGTAATGTTGGCTATAATGGTCATGGAGAAAACCTTGACTGCAATTGGCTCTTTAGAGTCTGAGAGGTACTGAAAGCAGAAATCTGCCAATTCGCCCATTAATGATTCTGGTATGTCAACAAATTGTAATATTCTGACGGTGTTGCGTTTGACAGCAACGGGGATGTCGCTTCCCAGATTATGGATAATTTTTTCCAGATAAGGATGTAGAAGTTGGGGATATTTATCAGAGCAATGACTTACGATCCAGCCTGCTCTTTGTGTAACACGGTATTCTTTCTCAAGAAATAAGGTCATTAATTCTGAAAACCGGTTTTCATCATTGCCTATGTAGCTGGCAATTTTTATTGCTTGTGGTTTGGAATATTCTCTAAGTATTTCAGTTCTGAGATTCAATTTTGATGGAATTACGTAAAATCTTGTTCAATAAGTTGAAGAGCTTTTTCTACATCATTGGAAAATACTTTTAATTGGACTCCCTTTCTTCCGGGCGTAAAAAAGGAGAGGTAGGGGATGACATTACCACCTGCTATTAACGTCAGGATGCCTTCCGACTCCAATTTTCCCTTTACAATGCTCGCCTCTATTTCACTATTAAAGGTTTTTACGACCACAAAATCCTCCATTCTGATTCAGTTTATTTTTTGGTTTAACGTATGTGGATAACTTTGGGATATGAAAATAATGCTTTGCCAGAATATTCTTTCGTTGATTATACTCTCACTGAGCTGGGTCTGTAAGGGACAAGTGATAACTGTAGCGTCTGACCAAGAAAGTCTTGATCAGACGCTTAACTCAAAAAGCTTTGAAGAAAATCCTATTTTAAGTCCGGATGGAAATCGATTATACTTTACTAGAGCGGGGCATGCAGGCAATGTTGGTGGTCTTGCTGATAAAGGTGATGTTTGGTATGCAGCCAGATTGGAAAATGGAAGTTGGGGGCCAGCCCAAAACCTTGGGACTCCTATTAATTCAAATGATAAGAATACCGTAATTGGTTTTTTGGACGGTGGAAGAGCGATCCTATTGACGCAACAAAATTTCGGTGATAATCAGTCCGATCAGGGATTTGCAATAAGCATTAAAGAAGGTGAATTGTGGAGTAAGCCCAGAACGATCAGTATCCCGTACTTCAAAAGTCAGTCTGAGTTCCAAAGCGCAACTATTTCTTCGGATGGCAGTGTTATGGTATTCTCATTGATGACTTTTGGCACATACGGCGTTGAGGATCTATATTTCACGAAATTGAAAGCCGATGGAAGTTGGTCGGATTTGAGAAATCTTGGACCAACTATTAATACCCGATTCCAGGAGATGACGCCATTTATTTCTCCAGATAATCAAACAATTTATTTTGCTTCTAATGGTTATCAAGGAGAAGGGAGTCTTGATATCTACTATAGCCAGCGATTGGATGACAGTTGGAGACATTGGAGCACACCTGTAAACCTGGGGCAAAAAGTCAATTCGATTGGGTCAGAGAGTGGATTCAAGTTTCTATCAGAAAATAAATTGGCGATATTGGTATCCACTCAAAACTCCGATGGCTATGGGGATTTAAAGAAAGTAGATATTTCTTTTCCACAAGATTTCGTGGCAGAAGTTGGTCCGGCTGTTAACCATCCTTTGATCTCAAAACTTGCAGCTCTTGATACTGTTCTCTCTACCATAGATATTGTGAGCATCGAGCGGCCTGGTAACAACTTTTCAGGAAAGTTAACAGACAGGAAAACTGGTAATATAATTGAAGGCCAACTTTTTTTAGTTAGTGAATTTGACTCCCTGACTATCAATAGCACTGAAGATGGTTATGCTGCAATCCTCATAGAAGCGGATTATACCATGGTTGTAACGGCAAGTGACTATCTAGAATATGACACTGCATTTACAATCACTGAAGGAAATAAGTTCTCAAGAAATTTTTCTTTACAGCCATTGGAAGTTGGTAATACAATAACCCTGGATCACGTACTATTTGAACGTGGAACGACCACATTGATTGGAGGATCTGAACAAGGTTTAGAGACAGTATATCATATGCTCAGAGATAATCCATCCATTGAAATAGAAATAGCCGGTCATACTGATAACCAGGGTAATTTTAAATTGAATGTAAAACTCTCTCAGGATCGTGTAGATAAAGTGGTCGATTATCTGAAGGAAAGAGGAATTAACAAAAAAAGGCTTTCAGGAAAAGGATGGGGACCCATGAAACCCATTGCTAAAAATAATACTGAGGAGTCAAGGCGTTTAAACCGAAGAGTAGAGTTTACGATCGTGAAGAAGTAAACCCCGCTGAAAATCACTTAATTATTCCGTTAGGGCTTAATTGTGTAAAATTAGTCACCAATTTATTGTTACCTTTTTTGGCCTAACTATTTCAATACTTTGCCCTCCCTCAAAGGAAATAAATCAGATAGTCAATTGTCTTGATAAGGCTTATAAGTCTCGATTGAATGACCTTGACCAGAGCATTATGCTTGCACAGAAAGCTCTGAAATTGAGCGAACAGCTTGATTCCAAAAATTTAACAGCGAATAGCCTCAGTCAACTCTCTCTTTATTATATGATAACGAGAGAATTTGAAAAGTCTATGAGCTTATCCTTAAAAGCAATTACTTACCCTACGAAATCCATAAATCAGAAGGTGAGACAGTCACTGCATTGCAACATAATTTGCATAGCAAAAATTATCCATCCATGGTTGATATTCTCTTATTTCCAATCCTGTTGGCAATACTTTTGCGATTGAAAAACCTCTGTCTTTTAAAAACTTATACATCTCCATCAAACTTGTATTAGCATCTAAATTGGCACCGCCATATTCAAACTGAATATAGTCTATAAAGTCGCTATTCAAATATTTACCAAGTCCTTCAAAGGCTTTTAACTCATGTCCCTCTATATCCATTTTTATAAAATGTATATGTTTTATATTGTTCTCTGTTATGTAATTATCCAGCCTCATCAATATTATCTTCTCACTTTGGTTTAGCTCTGAATTATAGGCATCTAAATTTCTCTTATACAATGAAGCTAATCCACTTTGTTCCTTATCATAAAAAATATCAGCTGTTGAATTATTATCTGAAACCCCGAAGCTATTCAATATAACATTTTTTTTACCCTTGAACTTTTTAGACAAAATATCAAAACAATGGGTAGCAGGCTCAAAAAGATGCAGATTTATATTAACTCCATCTGATTGGTCCTCAATCATTTGAGAGTATTCACCAATATTTGCACCAATGTCAAACACTACTTTTACCCCCCCCCCCCCCTCACTTTTAAATGAGTGAAGCAAATTATTAATAAAAATATTTTCGCCATTTGTGTCAAACACACAATTCCCATTATTTTCAATTGAATGGAATATTTTTAAGGACAAATCCCTTATTTTCCGTTTTATATATGATGTTTTTGTGAACATTAATTTTTATTCCGTTTTAAATCGAAGGTATTTTTGTCTTTTTAGAAAAATTGAAATTGCTGATTTAAATCCATGAATAAAGTTTATACTCCTTAACAAAAACTGTTTATTCCTTTGATTGGTAATCTTTTTTTGATTGGTAATCTTTTGGATGAAGTGTTTAAAATCTTTGCAATGCTTATCCGGTATTAAATAAATAACATCTTTTAATACCACAAAATCCCAATCTGATGGTATAACAGCAACTAATTCTTTTAAAGATGGCCAATTTTCAATTTTATGTGGAAGAGAAGGAGGTGACAAAAACAATCTAGCATCATCAATTAAAATCACATAATTTTTATTATGTTCAAAAATTATTTCTAACTCCTTAATAAGCGGGCATTCATCTTCTTTTCCATATGTTTGCCCTCCACTCCAATGTGCATCAAGCCAAAATAAGATATTATCATTTCCTACTAAAATATTATGCAAATGCTCTCTTGTATCACCATTAAGTAGTGATATATTCGAAATATTCTTCAAGTTTTCTTTTGCAATATCATATACTGTGTCTGATTTTTCAATTGTAAAAACTTTCCTAAAGTTTTTACTCATACTTTTTGCGGTTTCGCCATAGTATGTACCTCCTTCCACAAAAATATCAAGACTTAAAAGTTCTTTTAAATACTTTGCTTCATCTTCTGGTATTCCAAAATTTACTACTCCCATATTCTATTTTTAAATTTATTATTTTTCCTTTTTTAGCATATATAAACCTGTACCAAAACCCTTATCAGAATCATATGTATCATACATCTTTATTCCGTAATGATATTTTTCTTCAATTATCGTAAAATCATTAAATAATTCTAAAATATAATCTCTAGTAAATGCTCTATGTGCATTAAAATATATTTTATTTTCACTATCAACGGGAACACTAAAGAAAAGTATTCCGCCAACTTGTAATACTCTTTTTAACTCTTTTATTGCTTTTTCGCTACCAAATGGGTCTATTAAATCTCCATATCTGCCAAGTCCAATATGCTCTACAACACATAATGATGATAATGTTTCCAGTGTGTTATCATCAAATGGTAATTTCAATACTGATCCTTTAATAAAGGATAGACCTTCTAGTTTTAATTCAACTGGTCTTATGTCTACCAGGGTAATTGGCATAAATTGAGATAAAATTCCAATCGTTTTCACTGAACTACCTACATCATAATGATTACTTGGTTTTAAGTTATAAATATGCTTTGCCATCCAAGTGTCCTGAAAAAAATATGTTGGTTCGACAGGAGTATATGATGTATTATCAAATAAACATGGATACCATTCCATTTTTTTAAATTTATTATTCTTTTCTCTTGTATAAATTTGATATTGTTTGAAAAACAATATGTATTTCTTCAGTAAAACAATAGGAGTAAAATTAAAAAATTGCATTACTCCTTTGCCCAAAGAATAAACATCTCTTACTAATTTTATATTTTTGAGTCTATTCCTCATCATTATTTAATATTCAATTTATAAAATGTTAATATACCTTCAAACTGTACATTATTTCTTGTTTTATATATAAAATATCTATCAAAAATATGGTTACACCAAATGAAATTATAGTAGCAATTATTGCACCTACTGCTCCATATTCCCTTATCCACAAATAGTTTAACCCTATATTTGCAATAGTCCCAAGAATCGTTGTCATCAGTGAGAATTTCATAAGATTTTCTGTTAATATAAATGTTCCCCTGGCTACTCCCATGTTTGTGAAAAACAATCTACTGCTCATTAATGCCAGCAATATACCAGCACTTTGGTATTCTATACCAAAAAGTAAAAAACTATCTGCCCTGAAAATACCAATATGGGGGCTGTAATTACTAAATCGGTAAGCTCGATACCCTGTCAGTTCTGCTGCGGGGTTGTTCATGACGACTTGAGCAATTAGTCGTATGATTAACAAACACCATCGTTTTTTGATTTATTCGCCCGAATTAACGCTTTAACCCTGAATTTAACTGGTAAAATGATTAATCGGTTGGTAATAACTTGAAATCAGGTAAATTCAAGCTTAAATTCTTGGCCATTATGCAAATTATAGAATCACCAAAAGTTTACGACGCCATTATAGTGGGTTCTGGAGCCGGAGGGGGAATGGCGGCCAAAATACTCTCAGAAGCAGGATTGGATATCGCAATAGTCGAAGCGGGCCCGCACTTTGACCCCCAGAATCCCCAGCAAATGACACAATTTAAGTGGCCTTGGGAGTCGCCCCGGCGCGGTGCCAGCAACCACCGTGCATTTGGTGATTTTGACAGTGCCTACGGTGGTTGGGAAATTGACGGAGAACCCTATACAAGAACTGAAGGCACCGAATTTGATTGGTTTAGGTCCCACATGGTAGGTGGTCGAACCAACCACTGGGGTAGAATATCGCTCAGATTTGGCCCCAAAGACTTTAAAAGAAAAGATACTGACGGCTTGGGTGACAATTGGCCAATCAGTTACGATGATGTAAAACCTTACTATGACAAAGTGGACAAACTCATCGGAGTATTTGGCAGTAAAGAGAATTTGCCAAATGAGCCCGATGGCTACTTTTTACCAGCACCAAAACCAAGGCTTCACGAACTCTACTATATAAAAGGCGCAAAAAAGGCAAATGTCATAGTCATTCCTTCACGATTGTCTATTCTAACTAAAAGAATAAATAGCGATAGAGGTGTTTGTTTTTACTGCAGTCAGTGTAGCAGATCTTGCTCCATTCATGCCGACTTTTCTTCAGGTACATGTCTGATTTTTCCTGCTCAAAAAGCAGGGCATAAAGTCAATCTATTTGTCAATGCGATGGTCAAGGAAGTAACAACAAATGATGAAGGCCTGGCCACAGGAGTATCGTATATTAATAAAGATGATCGTAAAGAGTACCAATTGAAAGCAAAAACAGTGGTGCTTGCTGCTTCTGCTTGTAGTTCAGCCAGAATCTTGCTCAATTCTAAAAGTAGCCAGCATCCTAATGGGCTGGGCAATGGTAGTGACATGATCGGCCGTTACCTACATGATTCTACCGGAAGTAGCAGGGCTTTTTTCATTCCTGAATTGATGAATAGAAAAACCTTTAATGAAGATGGTGTCGGAGGAATGCATGTCTATAGTCCGTGGTGGTTAGATAATAAAAAGCTCGATTTCCCACGTGGTTATCACATAGAAGTATGGGGAGGGCTGAATATGCCGTCTTACGGTTTCGGATTTGGAGCATCTGATCTCAATAAGTACATAGGAGGAACAGTTGGAGGATATGGAGACAAACTCCGGGAAGACGTCAAGAAATTTTACGGTTCCGTAATGGGTGTTTCAGGGCGTGGAGAATGTATTGCCCGAAAAGATAATTATTGCGAAATTGATCCGACCACCGTGGACGAATGGGGTATCCCGGTTTTACGTTTTAATTACACCTGGAGTGACCACGAACGGAATCAAGCCAAACATATGCACAATACCTTTGAAGAAATTATGGACAATGTCGGAGGAGTAGCACTTGGCGACAAACCAGATTCCGAAAAAAACTATGGATTACTTAATCCGGGGCGGATAATTCATGAAGTAGGGACAACCCGAATGGGTAGCGACTCAAAAACTTCTGTAGTGAACGAATACCAAAAAATGCACGAAGTGAAGAACGTATTTGTAGTCGACGGAGGTCCTTTTGTTTCACAGGCTGACAAGAATCCAACATGGACGATATTGGCCTTGTCCTGGAGGACATGCGAACACATTATTGATCAAGTAAAACAACAAAACATTTAAATTGAATTCTTATGGATAGACGAGATTCAATGAAATCACTGTTAGCAGGATCCCTCGCCGGGGGACTAGTTCTAAAAGGTTGTGCCCCGGCAGCTACTGAAAGTGATCAACATATACCTGCGGTTGCTGAAAAATATTATGGCAGGACCTCAAAGGAGATTGTTCGTGACGACAAGCTTCTAGGTGAGCATTTTTTCACCGTTCATGAGTTAGAAACAATTGCAACACTTTGTGACTTAATACTGCCGTCCACGGCGAGTGCTGGTTCGGCTGTTGAGGCCGGAGTTCCTGAGTTCATCGAATTTATGGCTAAAGACATGCCCGATCATCAGCTACCATTAAGAGGTGGAATTATGTGGCTCGACGGTCGATCAAATAAGCAATTCAATCGGCTTTTTAAAATATGCTCACCTGAGCAACATAAAGAACTTCTCGATGAAATAGCGTTTCCAAAAAGTGATACAAGAGTACTAAACCCTGGTGTACAATTTTTTACACTCATGCGTGACCTGACGCTCACAGGCTATTATACCTCCAAAATTGGTATTGATGATCTTGGTTTTAAGGGCAATCAGCCAAATGTTTGGAACGGTGTTCCAGAGGAGGTACTTAAAGACCACGACGTATCATACGATGAAGAATGGTTGGCCAAGTGCCTTGACGTTTCTAAGCGGAATGATACTGCTCAGTGGGATGAGAACGGGAACTTGACGACATAATAAATGCGATAAGCAAGCACCGGGTAAAAGAGTTTAAGGATATTGGTTAAATGGCTATGGCTAATTAAACGGCCTGCATTATCCGTAGCTGCTTCTTGAGTTGTTTCAACTCCTCACTGGCTGTAGCAATTTTCACATCAAATTCTTTCTTGAGTCTATTTGTGGTCTTCGATGCTCTGAAGAATTCGAGATTATTTTTCCAAGTTGAAATATCGTTCTCGATAGCTGTAATCTGTCTACGGAGGTTGTGACCTTGCCTTTCAATTTTTTTGTCCGCTCCCGGACGTCCCTTCAATTTTCTTATTTCTATTTCAAGTGAAAGCTGCTCCCTATTGGGCAACTGAGAATCGTCCAATTTTACTTTAAGCATGTCTAAAACGTCGTCGTAACGCTGATTCATTCTTTTTATATCCTTCCTGGGAACAAACCCAATTCCAGAATATTGCGTCTGTAGTGTTGCAACGATATCCAAATCAATCTTATCTGATTTACTTATTTCTTCTAATTGACTACAGACGTTCTCTTTTCTCTTTAAGTTCTCAACAAATTCTTTTTCACTCTCTTTGACAGAGGCTCTCTTCTTGTCAAAAAAAGCATCACAATTTGCTTTAAATCTTTTATAAACATCATTTTTCAACCTGTCCGGTACCGGGCCGACCTCTCGCCACTCTTGCTGAAGCTTTTTAAACGTTTCAGCCGTTTTAAGAAAGTCATTGTCAGATTTTAGTTCTTCCGCTCTGATTACAAGTGCTTCTTTTAATTTGAGGTTATCTTCCTTTTGTCCTTCAAGGGATTTGAAAAACTTCGTTTTGTTTGCAAAAAATAGTTTGAATCCTGACCAGAAACGGCGATTGACTAATTTCGATTTATCTCTCGGCAAGCCACCAGTTTTCTCCCATTTTTTCTGTAGTTCTTGAACTTCTTTGGTCTTATCATTCCATGTAGTAATCCTATCACTTGAGAATGCCGTGAGTGTTTCTATCTGGTCACACAGCTCAGTTTTTACAATTAAATTCTCCTGTAATTGATCCTTTATCTGATCTATATAATCCTTTCTCTTCGAATAAACCGCATCTGACGCCGCTTTAAAACGCAGCCATAACTCTTCCTGGTTTTCTTGTGGAACAGGACCAATATGTTTGAAATCGTCATGGAGGTTATTCAGATCGATTATAGCCATTTTTACGTCATCTTTGAGGGCTAAATCTTCGGCTTTCACACAAAGTGCGATTTTCAATTCAAGATTCTTCTTGCGGTCAAGTTCTTTTAACTCGAAGTAGATGCTTCGATTGTCATAAAACCTGTCCATCAGGGCATTGTAGTTGGCCCATAGTGTCTTGTGGAATTGACGAGGAATCGGCCCAGCATTTTTCCACTTATTCCGAATTGAATTTATAACCTTGATACTAGTTGTAGATTCTTCACCATCAACCATTTCACGAAGTTCTTCCAGAATCTCATTTTTTATCTTCAGATTTTCCTCTTTTTGCCGATCAAGTTGTTTATAATACTTGTGTCTGCGGTCTCTCAGTATTTGATAGTTGGCAAGTAACTTCTGAGATACTTCATCCAATTGAAACTTGAAATCATCTTTGTCCCCTCCATCAGCAATAAATTGGCTGAGTGCCGTTTCTTTCTCGCCCTTTTCAATTTGGTCAAAACACTTTTTGATGTCGTTTAGGGTTCCTCCAATAGCGGCAATGTCATCTTTGCGAACAAGATCGACCAATGCTTCTTGCAATTCCAGTTTGCAGCATTTTCTATAGTCAATTAGCTCCGGTTCGACTGTGGATTCAGCTTCTTTCAGATTTTCAGGAATTTGAACTTCTTCCTTTAATTCTTCAATAGTTTCTTCTGAAGGATCCTCATTGGAATCCTCAGGTCCGGAACTTACTTCCTTATTAATGGTTAGTTCTGTCTCCTCTGCCAAATTTTCATCTGGTCCAACTTCCAGAACTACCTGTTCAACAATTGGCAGTACATCATGCGTGGCCTGCTCATCTGTCGAACTATTAAGTGCAGTATCATGGCTATTTACAAAGGTTTCAACAACCGGCTCTATCTTACTCGTTATTGATTCACCATTCACATTCTCATTAATTTTTGAAGTCTCGCCTGAAACCTTAGTTTCATTGTTGTCAACGAAATCTGTTGGTTCAGATTGGTCAGGAAGGTTTACAGGCTTGGAGTTAATGCTGTCATCTTCCTTTGATGGATTATCAGTTTGATGGTCCATGTCCACTACGGGGTTCACAATAGTTCCCTCCATATGTCCATCAGTTAATTTCTCAGATGTCATGTCGTTTATTCTTTCCGGAGACTCAATATTATTGATCCCGGTGCTACCTAACTCTTCAGTTAGTCGTTCTTTATCCATTTTGGGTATTGTCAGAAATGCTCGAGGGAAGAGAAAATGAAATGAGGCCTATAATAGCAAACCACTTCACACATCCCCGGTTGTTATAACTACAAATGACACTATATCCCTACATTAGGAAATACAGTAATTAACAAAAATAACGAAAAATCTGCTGCGATTAGTTCAATCGAGGGTCTGTAGGGTAATTGGAGAAGATTCTGAATTTACCTCCTTTATCATTAAGTATTTTTCGCCAAAGAACATTCGGGTCCAAATCAAATACCTGCTCTGAACTCGGTTCTCTATATACAATCCAGGATTTAGCCTCTATTTCTTCTTCTAACTGTCCCTCCGACCATCCAGAATAACCCATAAAGAATTTAATATCAGCTTTGCTTATTTGATCTGTGTTTAGTAGAAATAATGTTTTTTCGAAATCTCCACCCCACCATATACCGTCACTAACCGCCTGGCTGTTTTCTATCAGATCCGGACACCTGTGAATCATATGGATTGTGTCCTGTTGAACAGGTCCGCCTACAAATAGATTGCTGCTACAATTCCCTGTTTCTGAAATCATCTCTTCTAATTTCAAGTTCGACAATTGATTTAACACAAATCCAAAGGAACCATTCTCATCATGCTCACAAATTAATATAACTGATCGTTCAAAATTAGGATCGGGGAGAAAAGGCTCTGAGATGATTAAATCTCCTTTCTCAGGATGTTCAGCTTTGAAATAATCGAAATACTCCATAACCAGTTTTAGTGTAGTGCTGGGTTTATTGCTAATGACTCAATTATTTGAGCCTCAAATTCATTCAACTCATCCATTCTTTTTTCAATATCTGCTTCATCAAAATAATTGAGTGCCATTCTAATGAATGCTTCGCCATGTTTTGCTTCAGAAGCCCACAAATTATGATAAAAGTCCTTCAAAGAGCTTTCCTTCAGATTTTCATAAACCAATCGGAATCTTTCTGCTCCTCTTGTTTCTACAAGGGAGGCCAGTAACAATCTGTCCATAAAACGCTCCTGTCTGCCTGAACGGCATTTTTCAATTAATTGATTCATATAAAGATCAGAGCTCATCTCCTTTTGCAACTGAATTCCTCTTTGCTGCATAATATCATATACAGATTTGAAATGCTCCAATTCCTCAATGGCTGTGTCAATTAATTCGGATAATATCTCTAAACGATCTGGAAATTTCGCTACAAAACTCATCGCCATGGCAGAAGCCTTCCGCTCACAGTTAGCATGGTCTTGAAGAAAACTGTTGAAATCTCCCATCACGGCACTAATCCATTCTTTTTTGCTCTCTACTTTTAAATCAACTCTAAGCTTCATCCTTTAATGATCCAAATCATTCAAAAGTTGCCATAACGTCATAAGATTTTGATCTAATTTCGTATTACAACTGCTAAGGTTTGAATGTAATGAATGATCTCGAAAAAATAAGAAACGAATATTCACAAAAATCTTTAAGAAAAGAAGACGTTATGCGGGATCCTCTTGATCAATTCGAAATCTGGTTTGATGAAGTACTCAAAAGTGACATATATGAGCCAACATCTTGCACCCTCTCAACCGCTAGCCAATCGGGCAGGCCATCAGGCAGAATGGTACTCCTGAAAGGATTTTCGAAAGATGGATTTAATTTCTTCACAAATTATAAAAGTAGAAAAGGAAAGGACTTGATTGAAAACCCATTTGCTGCGCTAACCTTTTTTTGGAAAGAACTAGAAAGACAAATCAGAATTGAAGGAAGTATCATAAAAACAAATCCGAAAATAAGCGACGATTATTTTGCGAGCCGACCTACTGGAAGTAAGATAGGGGCTTGGGCTTCACCACAAAGTGAAATCATAGCCGATCGTAAAATTTTGGAGAGGTCAGAGACGGAATTTTCAGCAAAGTTTGGAGAGACTATCCCTCGACCAGATGATTGGGGTGGATTTATACTGGTGCCAGCAATTATTGAATTTTGGCAAGGAAGGCGAAGTAGGCTTCACGACCGCATTCAATATGTATTAACCGATACCAATTGGAAAATTCATAGATTGGCTCCTTAAGAGGGAAAGAACAACGGGGGTATAAGAAGTCTGAGGTTTATATGTCACAATTTTTGCTTCTAACTTCAATGTAGTAATGTCAGCACTATACCTCACTAGATATGCATATCCTGAGCAATTCATCATGGATGAACCTCAGGAAAATCTCAATTTGATTGTAGCAATACCTTGCTACAACGAACCCGACCTAATCTCAACTTTAAAATCTCTTAATGAATGCGATGCCCCTTCTTGCGCAGTCGAAATAATTGTGGTTATCAACGAATCGGAAAATGTGAGTCAGCAGGTATCCAAGCAAAATTCCACCACTTTTAAAGAAGCCTATACATGGGCAACCATATATAATTCATCCCGGGTCAGGACCTATATTTTATACATTAACGACTTACCCATTAAACATGCTGGTGTGGGGCTCGCTCGTAAAATCGCCATGGATGAAGCAGTGAGGAGGTTCAAGGCGATTGGTAATAAGGAGGGGATCATTGCTTGTTTTGATGCCGACTCTACTTGTAGCAAAAACTATCTGATAGAACTAGAAAATCATTTTATCAAATTTCCAAAGTCCCCAGGATGCTCCATCTATTTTGAACATCCGCTTAATGCTGAAAACTCTGAAGCCATAATCTACTATGAGTTTTTCTTAAGATACTGTGTAAACGCTTCAAGATATGCCGGCTTCCCTTATGCTTATCAAACTGTAGGTTCCAGCATGGCGGTAAAGTCCTGGGCGTATCAAAAACAGGGCGGAATGAATAGAAGAAAGGCTGGCGAAGATTTCTATTTTTCACATCGAATCATTCCTCTTGGCCACTATACTGAATTGAATACCACTAAGGTTACCCCTTCTCCGAGAGACTCAAACCGCGTTCCTTTCGGAACTGGAAGGGCCATGCTCGATTGGGGGAATGGAAGTAGGCAGCTTAACCTGGTTTATAATCCACAAACGTTCGAAGATTTAAAAATCTTGTTAGAGCAAGTTGATTTTTTTTATAAAAACAAGAAAACAAGAAAATTGCCCAATTCCATAGGGGAGTTTTTAGAAAATGAGAATTTCGAAAAAGAATTGGAACGACTTCAAAGTCAATCAAACTCGTTGGAGCATTTCCGTAAGCACTTCTTTCACTGGTTTGATGGATTTAAGGTTTTGAAATTCGTGCATTTTGCCAGAGATAATTTTCATTGTCAGGTAGAGATAATCGAGGCTATTCAATGGATGAGATCCAACAATACAAAGATTGACTTACCTGAAGATTTAAAAGCAGCACTATTACAATTGAGACGAAATGACAAACAGCCCTGGGTTAAATCAGATCAAACAAATCTTTAATACCAGGTACTCTTTCAACCGTAAACCCCTCTCCATGAGATGCGCCTATGGTCTTACCTAGATCAAGCGATCTTGCGTTAATTAAGTCAAGGAATTGAGAACTGGAAATAAATGTTTCAGGCTCATTGCTGTCGGGATTATGAAATTGTGAGCTGTAGGCCTTAATGGATTCCATTTTCCGATCCCAGGATTCAGATATATCTACTACAAAGTCTGGTTTCACATAGCTTGATTGGACGTAATGATATATTACTGTGGGCTTCCACTCCTTTTGAATCTTGCCACCAGCTATAGTTTCCATTTTAGACAGTCCTGCCATAAAACAGACTTGTGAAATAAGTTGAGAAGCTCTCGGATGATCCGGATGGCGATCATAAACCGCATTGGCGAGGACAATATCCGGCTGGTATTGTCGGATCTTTTTGACCACTTCCAGCTGATGTGCTTCGTCATTGGTGAAGAAAATATCGCGAAAACCAAGGTTGTCACGAATTGAAAGGCCCATAATTTTTGCCGCTCTATTTGCTTCTTCCTCTCTTATATCAGGATTTCCTCTTGTACCCAACTCTCCCCTGGTTAAATCAACTACACCAACTTTCCTACCCGCATTTACGTGTTTGATAACTGTCCCTGAACATGCCAATTCCACGTCATCTGGGTGTGCTGCAAAGGCAAGTATATCTAATTTCATGGTTCTGATGTTATCATTATTAAAATTCAGGAGAGATAAATGTCTAATTTACCCGAAGACGCCTCCCAACTCTTAGGATAGTTTTACGAGAGATTCCATTCAATCGGCATAAAGTGCTCACAGGAACTCCATACCACATAGCAACATGACTCAAGGTATCACCACTTTTAATCCTGTGGTATCTCATTTTCCTCGCTTCAATTAAATAAGAAAAAGTTGCCGGGTTGACTTCAAAACTGGCGGAGATCAAACTATCCCCGTCAAAGTCGTGCATAGTACTCGGATCAATTGCATTCCCCTGATACCTCACTTCAAAGTGAAGATGTGATCCGGTACTTCTACCACTGTTACCACCAAGTCCTATTAGCTCGCCAGCCTTCACTTCCTGGCCGACAATTACCTTCCTTTTTGACAAATGTCCGTACAATGTTTCCAGGCCGTTATAATGTCGTACCAAAATGTAATTGCCATAACCATATCGGTCATATTGTGCCATACGAACTATGCCATCGAACGCAGAACTAACAGTATCCCCGATTTGTAGCTTTAAATCGGTCCCATAATGCCATCTCGACCTTCGTAATCCGAATGGTGAAGTAACGTAGGTATTGGTTATAGGCATGCTCCAACCCAAATCATGCTGGCAGTCAAAAAGGGGAATACTAAGTGTATCAACGAATTTCTCTCCATCCAAGTCATACGGATTGACCTTCCTGGAATCCCAAATATTATAATAATCGTCAAGAGCGAGCCATAGGCTGTCAATTTCGAGATTATCTGTTACCTGAACGGGTACTCCATATTCCCTGAAAAACAATTCCTTGCCAGCAATTTCATCTGAGATCTCTTTATTCAAATAGGTGTCTAAGTCCAGGTCAAAATAGGAAGTAGAATCAAATTCATACTGATAGGCAAGTAGTCCGGGACTCAACCTAATTACTGATTCTTCCTTAGTTTTTTGCTTGAAAAGTTTGCCAAAAAACCCAACTTGCTTCTGGGCCAATAAAGGCCCGGAAATAATCATCAGAAGTGCGAAGCCTAATACTTTATTTTTACTCATCCTGATACTAGACAGCAACCTCTTTGGCCGCTAAAAATCTTTCGGCATCAAGTGCACCCATACAACCTGACCCAGCCGCAGTCACTGCTTGTCTGTAAACGTGGTCTTGTGCATCGCCAGTGGCAAACACACCTTCAATATTAGTTTTAGATGTTCCAGGAATGGTTTTGATATAGCCATTTTCATCCATATCAAGGTAATCACTAAAAATATCAGTGTTTGGTTGGTGACCAATCGCAGTAAAGAATCCCTGGATTGGAATCTCCTTCTTTTCACCTGTAACATTGTTCACCACCCTCATGCCATTCACCTCTTCCTCTCCCAAAACCTCATCAACCTCGGTATTCCAAAGAATTTCGATATTAGGATTATTCATTACACGTTGCTGCATGATCTTGGAAGCTCTCATTTCATCCCTCCTAGCTAACAAATAGACTTTAGGACACAATTTAGCCAGATAACTTGACTCCTCTGCTGCTGAATCGCCAGCACCGACTACTGCTACTTCCTGACCTTTGAAGAAAAAGCCATCGCAAACAGCACAAGCTGAAACTCCTTTTCCATTGAGTCTTTGCTCGGACGGCAACCCAAGCCATTTGGCCGACGCACCCGTAGAGATAATGATAGCTTCTGCGGTAATCTCATGTTGATCATCCACTATAACCTTGTGGGGATAAGCAGAAAAATCGACGGAGGTAACCATACCACTTCTAATCTCAGAGCCAAATCTTTCAGCCTGCTTTTGAAAATCAATCATCATCTGTGGTCCGTTGATACCATCGGGATACCCGGGATAGTTTTCAACATCGTTAGTAATGGTTAATTGCCCACCTGGTTGGCCTCCTTGATATAAGACAGGTATAAATCCTGCCCTGGATGCATAAATGGCTGCTGTAAAACCAGCAGGGCCCGAACCTATAATTAAAACATGAACATTCTCTTGTGTCATTGATCTCTCTTTTTCGTTGCAAATTTAACCTGATTCTATTCTTTTTCTAAATCAACTAAAGGCTATGAACAGTACCGCTCGACTAACGTACGAAATCAATTATAAAAGGATTGGGAATCGGTGGATGTTTTAACCATCTATGTCATTCAGGGTGCCCCAAATAAGGTTTTAGTGCCTTACTACGGGAGGTGTGACGTAATCTGCGAATTGCCTTTTCCTTAATTTGGCGAACTCTTTCCCTGGTAAGTCCAAAATTTTCACCAATTTCCCCAAGAGTCATTGAGTGCTGTCCATTCAAACCAAAATAAAGTGATATAACATCAGACTCTCGTTGGGTCAAGGTAGATAAAGCTCTTTCTACTTCCTTTCTCAAAGAATCAGTTAATAACTTATGGTCTGGAGTGTTTTCTGTAGCGTTTTCGAGTACATCCAGCAGACTATTTTCCTTACCTTGAGCAAAAGGTGCATCTACAGAAATATGATGACCACCAATCTTCATGGTATCCATTACATCACTGATTGAAATTTCCAGAACTTCAGCTAACTCTTCTGGAGATGGCTCACGCTCATGTTTTTGCTCTAACTCAGAAAATGTTTTGGAAATTTTGTTGAGAGATCCTAACCTATTCAATGGTAATCTGACGATGCGAGATTGTTCTGCTAAGGCCTGTAAGATTGATTGTCTGATCCACCAAACAGCATATGAAATGAATTTGAACCCTCTGGTCTCGTCAAACCGTTGCGCTGCCTTGATTAATCCGAGGTTACCCTCATTAATCAGGTCACCCAAAGTCAGTCCTTGATTTTGATACTGTTTAGCCACTGAGACTACGAATCGTAAATTGGCTTTGGTTAGTTTCTCCAAGGCCAACGCATCGCCTCTCTTAATTCGTTTAGCAAGTTCAACTTCCTCATCAGCGGTAATCAAGTTCACCCGGCCAATTTCCTGGAGATATTTGTCAAGTGATTGACTCTGCCGGTTGGTGATTTGTTTGCTAATCTTTAGTTGTCGCATTCGGAGGAGATAATTGGGGTTCTTTTTTTATAAGTCCCGACTAATCTAACCCGAATATTAACTAAATCTTCTGAGAATCTTACTCTTTATTCTCTGGTTTTGGTAGAAGAGCTTTTCTGGACAATCTGTATTTACCCGTCTTCTTGTCAATTTCTACAAGTTTAACGGGCAATTCTTCACCAACTTCTAACACTCCGTCCATTTTTTCTACACGTTCCCATTTAATTTCAGAAATATGAAGTAGCCCTTCTTTTCCTGGCATAAATTCGATGAATGCGCCAAATGGCATGATGTTTTTTACTTTACCATCATAAGTAGCACCTTCTTCTGGAGTGGCAGCAATATTCTTGATGCGAGTAAGTGCGCTGTCCATCGCTTCTTTGGTTAGAGCAAATATGTTAACAACACCTCTTCCGTCAATTTCTTCAATAATGATGGTTGCCCCAGTCTCTCTTTGCATCTCCTGAATAATTTTTCCTCCAGGTCCAATTACTGCACCGATCATCTCCTTCTCAATGGTAATCTTTACTGAACGAGGAGCGTGTGGCTTAAGGTCAGATCTTGATTCGGTCATTGTCTCAGCTATTTTACCGAGGATATGATGACGTCCCTTTTTAGCTTGCTCAAGTGCCTCGGATAGAACATCATAAGATAGCCCGTCAACTTTTATATCCATTTGGCAGGCTGTAATGCCAGCCTCAGTGCCAGTTACTTTAAAGTCCATATCTCCCAAATGGTCCTCGTCACCGAGAATATCAGAAAGGATTGCATACTTACCTGTTTCAGGGTCTGAAATCATTCCCATTGCTATGCCTGAAACAGGTGCCTTAATCTGAATGCCAGCGTCCATTAAAGCCAGAGTTCCTGCACATACAGTTGCCATTGAAGATGATCCATTTGATTCAAGGATGTCAGAAACAATACGAATGGTATAAGGATTATCATCACCTGACGGAAGTATATTTTTCAACGCTCTCATGGCCAGGTTACCATGACCAATCTCTCTTCTACTAGCTCCTCTATTAGGTTTAACTTCACCCGTTGAGAAGCCTGGAAAATTGTAATGCAACATAAACTTGTTGTAACCCGAAATCATTGCGCTATCAATCATTTGCTCATCTAGCTTGGTACCTAAAGTAACCGTAGTCAGTGCTTGGGTTTCGCCTCTTGTAAAGACAGCCGAACCATGAGCCGCTGGTAGATAATCAACTTCAGACCAAATAGGCCTTATCTCGTCTAAGTCCCTGCCGTCAATTCTTTTTCTGCTATCTAATACAAAATTCCTGATTGCATCTTTATCTACGTCATGAAAATATTTACTTACCAAAGATTGGTCAACCTCGTCTTCTTCACCAAATTGTTCGAGGTACTCATCCTGAAGAGCTTGATATTGTTCTTTTCTTTCTTCCTTATTGGTTATGCCCTTCCCTGCTATTTCGTAAAGCTTATCGTAGTATTTTTTGTGAATATCAGCCTTAAGTTCCTCATCATGTATTTCATGAGAATACTCTCTCTTCTCTTCCTTACCTGTCTCTTTGGTTAACTCTATCTGAGCCTGGCATTGAACCTTGATTGCTTCGTGAGCAACTTTGATGGCCTCAAGCATTTCTGCTTCTGAAGCTTCTTTAGCTTCACCTTCGACCATAAGAATATTGTCAATTGATGCTGCTACCATTAATTCAAGAATAGCAACTTCCCTTTGCGCAAGTGTCGGATTGATCGCATATTCATTTTCCATCTTTGCTACTCTAACTTCAGAAATTGGACCGTTAAAAGGAATGTCTGAAACAGATAAGGCAGAAGATGCTGCTAAAGCCGCTAAAGTGTCAGGCTGGACATCCGCATCGGCGGATATCAGGTTTACCATTATTTGAATGTCCGAATGATAATCATCCGGAAAGAGTGGTCTGATTGCTCTATCGACCAATCGGCAGATAAGCACTTCATAATCTGAAAGTCGTGCCTCTCTTTTTAAGAAACCTCCTGGTATCTTACCAGCAGATGCAAATTTCTCCTGATAGTCTACCGACATAGGCAAGAAATCGACTCCTTCTTTAGCTTCTTTCCTAGCCACAGCAGTAGCTAATAACATGGTGTTGCCCATTCGGACAACAACTGAACCATCAGCCTGTTTTGCTAATTTTCCAGTTTCTATAGTAATCTCTCTGCCGTCAGGGAGTGAGAATTTTTTTGTAATAAAATCGGGTAACATATTTTCTGTTGGTATTAATTTAAAAATAAGGCATGCTGCAATTGCATCCTTAGTGAAAGGCAAAAAAGGGAATCCTCTGAAGAATTCCCTTTAACAATTATTTTCTGATCTTTAATTCAGCGATTATCGCCCTATATCTTTCAATGTCTTTCTTAAACAGGTAGTCCAGTAGTCTTCTTCTCTTTCCTACAAGTTTCAATAAGCCTCGACGTGTGGCGTGATCTTGCTTATTAGTCTGCAAGTGACCAGTAAGGTGGGTAATTCTATGGGTGAACAAAGCAATTTGAGATTCTGCAGACCCTGTGTCGGCAGTAGACTTTGAACGACCATGCTTCTCGAAAATATCCTGCTTGAGTTCTGTCGTTAAATACATTAGTTAATTTTCCTATTTTCCTAATTAAATCTTTTGTTCTTTTCCTTTTCAATGCGCAAAAGTATGCAGTATTTGTATAATAGCAAATAGAAACAGATTCCCAATCCAACCAAAATGTGTTTCCAAGGCATCGGCTTTAGGAGACCAGTGCCTTTTTATCAGTCAGTTTGCTCTTCAAACCAATCTTAAAATTATCCCAGACCACTCTATAAAAATCTGCGTCAAAAAGTCGGGCATCATTTTTGGCCTGCCTTAGAAAATACAGGCCAATTGGAAGCAAAATCAAGTTTGAAAACCAAACAGCATATTCTGCCTCCATAAAACCCTGTTTAGCCCATTTTTCAGATACAATTGTGAGTACGTAATTGGCAATAAAAAACCCAATGGAAATGAGTACCGGAAAGCCCAATCCTCCTCTTTTGATAATCGCTCCAAGAGGTGCTCCAATTAAAAACATGGTAAGGCAGGTAAAGGCATAGGCAAATTTTCTGAACTTTTCAATCACAAAGCGATACATAGTTTTAAGGATTCCATCTATCCTGGTATTTTCCCCAGAAACGGTGTTTTTAGCAAACCTGGACTTATTCATTGCAAAGTCAACAACCCTCCGTCTCTCATTCAGGAGTAAAAATGCGGTGATATCTGCAAGTGTGCTATTGCTCAGATTTCCGTCCTCATCAACAGTTATTTTAACCGCCGGGGGATCTGAAACTCTTTCATATATTTTGTCTGGCGTTTTTATTCCCGGTGGCTTCACAACGTAAACTGTGGTGTCTTTCTTAAATATAGATCGGGACAGTTCCATAGGAATAACCAGGCTATCAACCATATGAAGATCAAACATTTTATTGGCCCGCTCATAGGTATTAAACTTCGAAATGCTAACAGCATCTAGCATTGAATCAATATCGTTCGTCAACTCCCTGATATTTTTCATCGCCTTGTTACTAGAGAAGAGTTCCAGATTCGTTTTGTTCATGTCAAATGAGGCCAGGCTGAAAACAATCTTCATTTCTTTAAAATCATTCCTGGAAAATTGATTGATAGGTGTTACGTTCACCCTGCCCTTATTTTTGGTTTTCTCTTCAGAGTTCTGAGTTCCATTGTAGAGCTCCATCATTAGGTACCTGTCATCCATAAATGTGTACATTTTGCAGGAATCTGCTGCAATAACATGCTGATTGCCATCAGTCTTGTAATGATTGTAGATAATGACATCTTTCATGGTCATGCCATCAGGCATCTTTTTAGTTACTTTAATACTGTAGTTGGGCAATCCACTATAAAACTGGCCTTCTCTGATGTCAAGCGATGGTTTGGTCTGTTTAATGTCCCATAGTAAACTATAAGCTTGCAAATTGGCAAGAGGAACAACATGGTTATTGAAATAGAACATTCCAATAGATAGGAAAACCACAAAAATAAAAATTGGTCGTAATGTCCTTAGCAGGGAAATTCCGGAACTTTTTATGGCTGTTAGTTCAAATTGTTCACCCAAGTCTCCATAAGTCATAAGTGAAGACAGTAAAACACCCAGAGGCATGGCCATGGGAGTGATGTTTATGCTGAAATAAATCATCAATTCTGCATATACTGACCATCCCAACCCTTTTCCAACGAAATCATCGAAATATTTGAGCATATGCTGCGTAAGTAAGATGAACACGACGACCAAAAAAGTAAGGAGGAAGGGTCCGAGAAATGACGATATTATTAGCTTATCTATCTTTTTCAATCCAATAGAATATCAATTCGCAAAAATAGTATTAAATCCATCTAACACCGGATTGTTGGAATTGCTCTTGATTGCCTAATGAAATAATGAAGATATGGGTTGTTTAACCTCCTACGATTTCTCTTAAAGTATGCATGTTGTTTTCCCAAATTTCATTAATCTCCTCTTCATCGTCGATATCTGAGTAATCAGTAATTTTTACAAAAACAGATTGCGTGAGTTCATTCATCTCCAATCTTATCTCCACCCAGCAGGGGTCAGTTTCCTCTTCCTCATTGCGAGGAAGAAATTCGAACTTTATGTAATTATTGGTTCGTTGAGAAGCAATTTTTGCAATGTTCTCCTCTCCGTCCCAAATGAAAGTTAATGTTTTGTCCTGATTGTTAACGTTCACATCGTCCGCGAACCATTGAGAAAGCCCACTTGCAGAAGCAATGTATGGATAAAGCATCTTTCTTGATGCGTTCACCGGGTATTCCCCTTCGAATGTTATTCTATCCATTTAGGAGTTGAATTTTTTTTAAGGTATAATAATTTTCGAAACTCCTCCATATTTTTTTGAGAAACTTACATTGTGTGTTTTTACTTATAAGTTATCATATCAGAATTGATACGGGCAGCTACTTTTTCAATTAATTGATTATGACCAGAAGTTATCTCATAATACTTGATCTGAGACACATTGTTTATAAATCTTCCAAATTTCCCGGCAGAAATAACTCTGTCATGTATACCTATATACAGGTAGGTTTGGATTCCACCACTATTTAATGTGTTTATAATCGCTTGTTCTGAGAATTGCAATTCTTTGTAGGCAGTCCACACGCGGTAGACATGTTCCCTTTTTTCGCTGGTATCCATATGAAATCGGACAAATTTGATTATTGATTTATCCAATAGCCGGAGGTTTTTTAGAATATCGGCTAATTGGAAATAGACTGAAGGATTTTGTACCATAGCCTTAAACAACCATCTAAATGGACCATTCATGGTAACTAGTTTGTACCATTGATTCGTATTGATGCCACCCGGGGCTATGAGGATTACATTGTCAATTTTTTTGTGAAAAAACTCTAACAGGGTAAATAACATCTTCCCTCCAAGGCTAAAAGCACCCACTGAGAAGCTTTCAATTTGCTCTTTTTTAAAAAATTGTTTGAATAAGGCTTCGATGTCCTTCTTTCCAATGGAATCACCTTCTTTCCATGAGCTTTCTCCATGAAGAGGCAGGTCAAAATGGAATACGGTGTATTCATAGCCTATTTTATTGAGGGGTATAAGATACCCTCCGGATTGACCAAACCCATGAAAGGTCAGGAGGGTTTTGTCTCCCTGACCGTGTTTTTGATAACTAATTATTGCTTTATCAGATTTAACTAAGCCGGTAATGACTTTGGCCATATCATGTTTCAAATCATGTCAGTAATATTGGTAAGATGGCCTTTATATTGTCGGACATTTACGCCAAATTTTAAAAGAAAGCCAACTCCCTCATCAGATTCCAGCCCTTTGTACTCAGCGTATGATTTTAAGTAGATGATGTCAGTTATTCCCATGCTGTATATGATTCTTGAACACGCAATACATGGCGAAAGTGTCACGAAAAGCGTCGATCCGGATACGGAAGTACTATTTTTAACCGCATACATGATAGCATTTTGTTCAGCATGTATGGCTAAATGGCAACTACCCTTTGAATCACGGGCACAACCATCCGGAAACTCTATATCGCAGTTATGGGTGCCTGAAGGTGGTCCGTTATAGCCAATAGATATAATTCTGGTATCCTTTACCAAAACCGCACCAACATGACGCCTTACACAATGAGAACGTCTGGCCAAGTTGACCGCAAGCTCCATGTATATATCTTCAAATGCAGGTTTTGACACTTCAGTTCTTTTATTAAACAGCAAATATCAAATAAAACTCATTATGTCAATGGAAAAAAGACCGTTTAGCAAAGATCATTTCTAAACATTTCCATTTTGGTCAGTTGATTTAGCTTCCCAGCCATATATAAATCAAAATCGTAATTACTACCAAAACAACCCCCAAATGACGGGCATATTGCCAATGTGTCAGGTCTAAATTCACAGGAGCTTTAAGTCCTTGTGTTGTTGTGTGTGGATAGAAGCGGGAAACAACCAGCATGATTGCTACATTAAGGATAAACTCAATACCCCAAATATGGACGAAATGAATGCTGGTTTCAATAACAAATGAAGTAACGATATAAAATACCAGTCCAACAGCCAATGCTGCTTTCGCCCCGGTGGCACTAACTTTTGGCAAAAAGAAACCGGCAAGCATTATAGAAGCAATGGGAATGAAGAAGATTCCATTCAACTGTTGTAATAGCTGGTAGAGTCCTTCCGGTGCCCCGGCCACCAGCGGAGCGGCCAAAATAGCCAAAATGGCCAGTACGGTCGACGTGATTTTACCAACCCGCACTTGCAGGCTTTCATTGGCATCTCGGTTTATCTCACGCTTATATATACCCACACTAAATATCGTTGCAGCACTGTTGAGTACACTATTGAAAGTGCTCAATACAGCTCCCATGACAACTGTGGCAAAGAAACCCAAGAGGCTCAATGGTAAAACCTTTTTGACCAATGCAGGATATACCTGATCCTGGGTAGCATAAAGTGTTTCTCCAAAATAGTAGTAGCCAATTACACCGGGTAGAACAATTATCAGTGGAACTAATATTTTTAACACACCTGTATACAATAAACCCTTTTGGGCTTCTACCAGGTTTTTTGCACCCAGGGCACGCTGAATTATTGCCTGATTCATGCACCAGAAGTACAATTGATTAATTATAAGCCCAGTAAAAAGCACCTCAAAAGGAAGAACAGAGTTAGCATCACCAATTACATCAAATTTTTCGGGACTATTCTCAAATACCTTTTGCACACCTGTGAAAAGGCTGCCTTCCCCTATATCCCAAAGTGCTAAGGCTGGCACCAGAATCCCTCCAATTAAGAGGCCTACCCCATTTATCATGTCAGAATAAGCAACCGCCTTAAGACCACCGAAGATTGCATAGATTGATCCAATTATGCCAATTACGACAACAGTGAGCCAAAGTCCTGCTGATTGCGAAATTCCAAGTGAGCCAGAAACATCGAATATGCTCTCTAAGTTAATTGCGCCTGTAAACAGTACAATTGGTAGTAAAGTGACTACAAATGAAACTATTAGAAATAGTGCAACTAATGTGCGAGTAAATCCGTCAAACCGATACTCAAGATACTCCGGTATGGTGGTCAAACCCATTTTCAGGTACTTGGGAACAAAATACAGTGCTGCACAAACTAACGCCAATGCCGAGGTGACTTCCCAGGCGATAATTATGAATCCGTTCTTATAGGATGATCCATTCAAACCCACCAGATGTTCAGTCGACAGGTTTGTCAGTAACATTGACCCAGCAATGACTACCCCTGTTAAACTTCGATCTCCTAAAAAGTAACCGTCCTTGCTACTCAGTTGATCGTTTCTTAATTTATACCAAGAAAAGATTGCTACGAAGGCAGTAAAGCCTGCAAATGATAATATTGTGAGCATTCGTTATTGTCCATCGGACTTGATTGATACGGAATTTAACGGTTACTGCAAAACTTTTATAGTAACATTAGACTAACCCGTAGTTTAGTGCCCGAAAAAAAAGTGAGATGTACGATATCTGTTCAATAGCTCATATCACAAAAGACATTAACACAACTCCTGGCCAGATCAAGGAGATGCCTGGAGGGACGGCATATTATTTTAGTATTGCCCTGCAGAAACTCCCTGTTCAATATTCATTAATCACCAAATTAGCCGAGACTGATTTTCATCTATTAAAGGAATTAGCCGAATCAAATGTAATTGCCTGCCATAGCTCCACATCCCACTTTTATGAGAACATCTATCGGGACTACAGTGACAACCGCCAACAAAAAGTGCACAGTCTGGCCGAACCGTTCGAACTTGCTGATATTCCAGATATAACAGCTACTTATTTTCATTTAGGCCCATTATCGAAATATGACATCTCTCTTGAATTGATGACCTACCTGAAAAAGTTTGGTCAATTGTCAATTGATGCACAAGGTCTTTTACGAGATATTGTAAATCACGAGGTAACCCTTTGCAAATGGGAACTAATGGAATTAGGGCTTCCATTGATTGATGTTATAAAAGTCAATGAGTTTGAGTCCGAAATGTTATCGGGTTATTCTGACCTTGAGAATGCCGCAATTCAACTATCCAAATTCGGCATAGCTGAAGTTGTATTAACACTTGGAAGTAAGGGTTCAATGATTTACAATGAAGGGAAATTCAATCATGTTCCAGCCTATAAACCCACAATTATAAAAGACGCTACTGGATGTGGTGACACTTACATGGCTGGATATCTGTACAAGCGTTCAAAGGGTGCGTCAATAGAAGACTCCGGGAAATTTGGTGCTGCAATGGCTACTTTAAAAATGGAGGACTCTGGTCCATTCCGGGGTGGTGAAGCAGAAATAATGGATTTGGTTAGTTAATTAACGTGAGTTCAATATAAGAATAAGGTTTTATTGACAGAAAAATAGGCAGTGCTTGAATATATTCAAACACTGCCTTTCAATACGCTAAACTAAAAACCTGCCCATGTTATCTGCTGATAAAATTACCGGAATTTTCTGTTCTATTGACGATTTTCACCTTGATTTCTTACCGAAATATCAAAACGCTCTGCCTGGTACAAAAAAACCCGGGCTATTTACTTGAAAAATCGAGCTTCTGCCTTGAAGTGGGTTCTGCCAATTATTTTACTAAACTTCTTCTCCCACGGGGTCAGTGGGTGATTCCTCTCCGCCTTTTTGATGATATGATTCTTCAACTTTCTGCTGGCCATAGTAGTTGTTTGAACTTTTTAAACAAAATGCTGTCATCATAGTTTAGCCTTCCTGACCACCCTCCCGGTAAAATTCCCCTCACTGGTTTTTATGTTTAAAAAGTAAACCCCATCCACTAAATGCGAGATATTGACGGAGTTATCGTTCCCGGTCGTCAAGGTACCATTCTTGAGAATTTGACCTTTGGCATCTATCAGTACATAATCTATGTTTTCAATAATATTACCAATATATATCATGCCGCTTGTCGGATTTGGTGAAATGTAAATACCTGTGCCTTCAATTCCTTCAATAGATAAAGGCGTGAGAACTGTTACCGTTCGGCTGATCTGTCCGGCTGCATTTCCTGCTGCATCCGATACATTATAGGTTACCGTGTAGATGTCCGCCACATCAGTGTCCACAGGGTTTACAGTGGTAATGTTATTAGTAAGGTCACCATCAATATTATCGGTTGCTGTTGCCCCTTCATCGGTATAAGCTGTTCCGAGTTCAATGGAAACGGCTGGGTCACCAAGTAATGTGATGACAGGAGGTGTGGTGTCAGGGGTAACTGTTACCGTTCGGCTGACTTGCCCGGCTCTATTTCCTGCTGCATCCGATACATTATAGGTTACCGTGTAGATGCCCGCCACATCAGTATCCACAGGGTTTACAGTGGTAATGTGATCAGTAAGGTCACCATCAATATTATCGGTTGCTGTTGCCCCTTCATCGGTATAAGCTGTTCCGAGTTCAATGGAAACTACCGGGTCACCAAGTAATGTGATGACAGGAGGTGTGATGTCGGAGGTGACTGATACCGTTCGGGTAACCTCCGCTCTATTTCCTGCTGCATCCGATACATTATAGGTTACTATGTAGATGTCCGCCACATCAGTATCCACAGGGTTTACAGTGGTAATGTGATTAGTAAGGTCACCATCAATATTATCGGTTGCTGTTGCCCCTTCATCGGTATAAGGTGTTCCGAGTTCAATGGAAACTACCGGCTCACCAAGTAATGTGATGTCAGGAGGTGTGATGTCAGGGGTAACTGTTACCGTTCGGGTAACCTCCGCTCTATTTCCTGCTGCATCCGATACATTATAGGTTACCGTATAGATGTCTTCCACACCAGTATCCACAGGGTTTACAGTGGTAATTTGGTCGGTAAGGATACCATCAATATTGTCCGTTGCTGTTGCCCCTTCATCGGTATAAGCTGTTCCGAGTTCAATGGAAACTACCGGATCACCAAGTAATGTGATGACAGGAGGTGTGATGTCAGGAGGTGTGGTGTCGGAGGTGACTGTTACCGTTCGGCTGACCTGCCCGGCTCTATTTCCTGCTGCATCCGATACGTTATAGGTTATTATGTAATCTCCAACTGTATTTATATCCACAGGGTTTACAGTGGTAATTTGGTCGGTAAGGATACCATCAATATTATCGGTTGCTGTTGCCCCTTCATCGGTATAAGCTGTTCCGAGTTCAATGGAAACGGCTGGCTCACCAAGTAATGTGATGACAGGAGGTGTGGTGTCGGAGGTGACTGTTACCGTTCGGCTGATCTGTCCGGCTTCATTTCCTGCTGCATCCGATACATCATAGGTTACCGTGTAGATGCCCGCCACATCAGTGTCCACAGGGTTTACAGTGGTAATTTGGTCGGTAAGGTCACCATCAATATTATCGGTTGCTGTTGCCCCTTCATCGGTATAAGGTGTTCCGAGTTCAATGGAAACTTCCGGGTCACCAAGTAATGTGATGTCAGGAGGTGTGGTGTCGGAGGTAAGCTCATGGATATTTGACGGAGAATTGCCATTTCCGGAATCACCTGTCGCAACATCACCACCGACTCTTACACTCACTGTACCTTCAGAATCGGCAGTAATATCAAAGGTGTATGTAGTACCGCCAGGCACAGCCTCAAAGTTTGACAGGTTGGGATTGCCCCCATTGGCCGTGCCACTTACTGTAATATCAGTTATGTCAAAGCCAGTTACCGGTTTGCTAAAGGTCGCTGTGTAGCTAAGTCTGTTGGAAGATACTGATGAAGTACCGGTAGCTCCGGATGACGATGTGATGGTTACAGTTATAGGAAGTATTACATTTATTGTAACGAACTTTGTATTAGTAAGTGTTTTGCCAAGGTTGCCCGTGGCCTTAATTTCAATATCATAAGATGACTTTGTAGCGTGTGAAGGTGACTCATTAATGGTAAGCACACCGTCAGGAGTTATAGAAAACTTATCCATATCTGCACCTCCGGAGATGGTATACGTATGTACCTCATCATCAGGTAAAGTAGCTTGTGGGGTTATCGTTCCAATTTCAGAGCCTGAAGCAGCTCCGTCAAAAACAGTCAACTCACTTTGTGAAATAAACCACTTACCCAGATTCTGCATGAAGCCATCGGCATCTTGAAACATATCTTTCATTGTAGTTGCACCAGATACATTCCAGTTACTGATATCTCCATTAAAGGGAGAAAATGCAAACATATACTGAAATGCTTGTACATTGGACACATCCCAGTTGCTGATATCTCCACTAAAGGAAGAAGATCGGAACATGCCATTCAGACCGGTTACTTTAGCAAGATCAGGTACATCTGTTGCATTATATGTCATATTTGATGCTTCTCTAAAGGCTACAGCCAGATTGGTCCATTGTGCAGTTCCCCACTGCTCAACGGATTTGAATTTTTGTCGATTGGTACTACTATCAGTGTCCCCGTCCAACCATAGGTTAAATCGTGTGATTCCATTTGATGCAGTTACCCTGTAAGTACCAGCAGTAGCATAAGTGTGAGAGATATTTCCCGTAGCTGATTCTGTATCTGTCCCATCTCCCCAGTCCAGGGTATAAGACCCGCTACCGGGGAAAGTTATACTCTTGTCAGATTCAGGTACAGTCCAGGTGGTGATAAAATCATCGGGATTATAAGTTGTTAATTCGTATGTGTTTGATGCAGTGTTTACAGGGATACTACTACCTGTTCTATTGACAGCAAGAGCCGGGATACTTACAGATACCACACCATCATCTAGGTTTAATATTTTTTGATAATATCTTACCCAATCTACTTCAACAGTCTGGGGAAGTTCAATTATTCTTTCAGGTACTCCGAATACGTTACTTTCTATGCTAAAGATTATTTCTGCGGGTATATGGGCAGTACGTAATCCCCTTTGAATCTGTTCCCGGGTTGTTGGTACAGCCCAGGTTGCTTCTTCATTAACAAAAAACCTGTACTGATCTTTAGTCCAAATACACCCAAATGTATTCCAGCCAACCCCGTCCACTGTGATGGTCCCGCCATCGAAGGGAAAAGCATTGTTATCTGCACGATTGCCCACATGTACGTTATGCTGTACCTGAGTTCCACCTCCTCTATGGTCAAAATATTCCATAATATCCAATTCAACCTGTTCGGATGCATCTTTTGGATTAACAGTTTGTACCCAAAATGCTGGTCGGACATATCTTTTTCTCTCCCATCTCATCCTGCTTTCAAAAAACCCATAAAAAAGTTTACGATTAGTACCAACCTGTGGAAAATAAGCTGTTTCATCTATTGTTCTGGTTGTAAGTACCAGGTGTCCTTCCCTATCTAATGCAACAAGTCTTTCTTTATATTCTTCGTCACTATATCGATAATTCCACTTAGTAAGGTCAAGTTCGGTTCCGTCAAAATTATCTTCCCAGGTTAGTTTGTAGTCTTTGTGAGTGCTATGCCTGGCACCTTCAGAATCAGCAGTAATATCAAAGGTGTATGTAGTACCGCCAGGAAGAGCGACAAAGTTTGACACAACAGGAATAAGACCATCTATTACATCACTGGATACCATAATGTCTCCCTTGTCAAATCCGGATACAGGTTCACTAAAGGTTGCAGTGTAGGAAAAGGTATTTATATCAGAAGATAGCGTGGAGCCGGAAGCTCCGGATGACGAGGTGATGGCTACATCTATGGGAAGCACTACATGTATTGTAACTGTCCTGGTATTGGTAAGTGTTTTGCCAAGGTTGCCCGTGGCCTTAATTTCAATATCATAAGATGACTTTGTAGCGTGTGAAGGTGACTCATTAATGGTAAGCACACCGTCAGGAGTGATAGAAAACTTATCACTATCTGCACCTCCGGAGATGGTATATGCATGTACCTGATCATCAGGTAAAGTAGCTTGTGGGGTTATTGTTCCAACTACAGAGCCTGAAGGAGCTCCGTCAAAAACAGTCAACTCACTTTGTGCAATAAACCACTTGCCCAGATTCTGCATGAAGTTATCAGCATCCTGAAACATATTATTCATTGAAGTTGCACCAGATACATTCCAGTTACTGATATCTCCATTAAAGGAAGAAGTTTCAAACATATACTGAAATGCTTGTACATTGGACACATCCCAGTTGCTGATATCTCCATTAAAGGAAGAAGATCGGAACATGCCATTCAGACCGGTTACTTTAGCAAGATCAGGTACATCTGTTGCATTATACACCATATTTGATGCTCCTCTAAAGGCTACGGCCAGATTGGTCCATTGTGCAGTTCCCCACTGCTCAAGGGATTTGAATTTTTGTCGATTGGTAGCATCTGGGTCCCCGTCCAACCATAGGTTAAATCGTGTGATTCCATTTGATGCAGTTACCCTGTAAGTACCAGCATCGGCATAAGTATGAGAGATATTTCCCGTAGCTGGTTCAGAATGTCCATCTCCCCAGTCTATGGTATAAGACCCGCTACCGGGGAAAACAATACGCCTGCCGGCTTCATCTCCGGTCACCTCCCAGGTGGTAATGAAATCATCAGCAGAATCAGCAGAAGATAATATGGCCAAGGTTTGGGAGAACCCTGCAAGGTTTACCAAAAAAACAATGATCAGGTACAAACAGTGTTTCATAAGACTAAAGTGTTTCATAAAATTAAATTCCAATAATGACCGCATTTTGTTTCAATTTCAGGATTTTGTTTTAATCTCACAAAGTTTTGTTTCAACTCTCCGGAGGGCAACCCGTGGTGCATTACAAAATGATGTTGATTTACGTTTATGATGTAGATAAAAGTAGTTGATTTAGAGATTTACGAGGGTATTTCCCATCATTCAAAAGCTGTACCGTGATATTTTGGCCGGAGATTTCTTAATAGAGCGATTAAAAGAAACAGGTCTCATGAAATAAAATAGTCCGACTTGAAAGCCGGACTATAGTTTCCAGTGATGTGTATTTCTTATTCGGTCTCAGGAGGAGTTATCCCCATCTTTTTTAAGATGAGGTTCGATATGTTATCCTCTTCTTTTGCATACAATAGCACAAAACCATTTCCAGTGTCGGTACTGAATATATAAGTGTAGTTGTTTTCTTCAGCGACCTCAGAGATAGTCTTTTGAATTTTGTCATATGCAGGTTGTAACAACTCAGCTCTTTTTTGAACGACTGATTGTTGGGCTTGCTGTTGAAAACTTTGTATTGAATTCTGAAGATTGACAATTTCGGTTTCTTTGTCCTTTCGGATTACTTCACTCGTACTTGGGTCGAGATTCTGATACTCTTGCCCTTTGGTCTGATAGTCTTTAATCTTAGCTTGTAGCTGATTATCAAGTTGCTTTTCATACGAATCCAACTCTGCCTGTATTTGTTTAGCTTCAGGCATCAGACTTAAGAGGTAGTCAGCATTGGTATATCCAAGTTTGAGCTCTTGACTTACCGCTAAATCTGTCAGACCAGTTGTTAACAAACAGGCGATTACAAATGATTTTATTTTCATAGTTAAAAAAATTTAATTCAATCTTTGATTACATCGTTTTCATCTCCAAGTCCCAACTCTTCCAATACATAATCAGTATAGTCATGAATCGGGTCGGTATAAATCATTACCAAGTCACCGGACTTGTCAAATATTATTTGCAACCGGTTGTTTTTAGCTACCACTTCAACAGCATCAAAAACGCTGTCCTGTACCGGTTTTATTAATTCCTTCTTTTTCAGAAAAAATAAGCCTTCAAAGCCAAATACTTTTTTCTGATATTCTTTTAACTCATTTCTTTTAACATCAATTTCTGCCAACCTTTCATCTTTCATTTCTTTGGTCAACAGTACTTCCTGGGCAATGAGCTTGGCTTCCATGCCCTCCATGTTCTTTGCCATCTCGTTTATTTCGTCCTGCCAGCCTTTAGAAAGCTTGTCAATCTCACTCTTTGCCTCACTATATTCAGACATTTGGTTAAGTATGTAATCAGTATCCACGTAGCCAAATTTTTGCGCAAAGCTACTATTTAAAGCCAAAAGACAAACAAAAAAGTATAAAGACAGTACTCTTAACATGGCTTATCTTATTTGCTGACCAATAGAGAAATGTATTTGAGCTCCCGACTTATCATTGGTATTTGGAAGGACATCAAACCCATATCCCCAATCAATACCCAGCAAACCAAATGCCGGCATGAAAATTCTCGCACCAATTCCAGCCGATTTTAAAAGGTTAAAGCTATTAAATTGTTTAAAATCATTCCAATTATTTCCTGCTTCCAAGAAAGTTAATAAGTAAATGGTTGCAGATGGATTTAGAGATGCAGGAAATCTCAATTCCATCACAAACTTGTTAAATACAGTGCCACCCCTGACCCCTGATTTTGAATCTAAAGGCACAACGGAGTTATTTTCATATCCCCTCAGTGCTACAACGTCGTTACCTATCAGAAAATTTTGTCCTGACAAACCATCACCACCTAACCAAAATCTTTCAAATGGTCCAATGCCTGGTTTGTCCGTGTAACTACCAATAAATCCAAAATGAGCTCTAGTCTGCAAAACAAGGTTTCCAATAATCTGGATATGATATTTAGCATCAACTAACCATTTATGAAACTCAACTAGTTCAAATCTTTCTGCGTTGTCGAATGTTGCGTAGTCAACATCTCTGAATAGTGAATAGGGTGGAGTAAATGATGCGCTTAGAGAAATTTGAGATCCTGATCTTGGGTACATCGGATTATCGATACTATTCCTTGCGATTGTTGTATTGAAAGTGAAATTATTAGCAACTCCATTTGAGAATCCCAGTGAGGTTCCATAGTTGAAAACTCTGTATTGAACTAAGGATAAAGAGTTCGATACGGTAAAGAAGTCATCAGGCCACCTCACTCTTCTACCAAGAGTAACGGAGATGTTTGAGACTTTCAATGAACCCTGAGTCTCATCCGTGTTGAAAGTAAAAGATCCCGGATTGCGACCAAATAGTCGTTGAACGGAGTAGCTGTAGCTTACTCCGAAGGAGTTTGGTTTTTTCCCACCCAGCCATGGCTCTACAAAAGATGCAGAATAACTTTGGAAACGACGGCCATTGGCTTGGGCTCGAACTGAGAATCTTTGCCCGTCACCAATTGGCAGCGGTCTCCAGCTCTTAAAATTAGTAATATTTCTTGCCGAGAAGTTATTGAATGTAAGGCCCAGAGTTCCGATGAATCCCAACTGGCCACCAAAGCCACCTGAAAGCTCCACCTGGTCGCTAGGGCGCTCTTCAAGAGACCACTCAATATCCACAGTTTCATCAGCAGGATTTGGGATTGGCTGGGGAGTTACTTTTTCCGGGTCGAAATAACCAAGCTGAGAAAGTTCTCTTTGCGTTCGAATGATATTGGCTCTGCTAAATTTTTGCCCGGGAAGTGTCCTAAGTTCTCGCAGGATTACGTGATCATTGGTTCTGTCATTACCGGAGATGATTATCTTGTTGATTGTGGCTTGAGCTCCTTCATATATTCGCATTTCAACATCTATTGAGTCTCCGTCCACATTGACCTCCATTGGCTGCACATTAAAGAAAAGATACCCATGATCCATGTAAAGAGAACTAATGTCAGGACCACTAGGGTTAAAGTTGAGTTTCTTATTAATCAATTCAAGGTCATAGACATCACCTTTCCGAACACCCAAAACGGCATCTAACTGCTCATTAGTATAAATATAATTTCCTGTCCAAATGACATTTTTGAAATAATAGCGCTGGCCTTCATCTACACTCAAATCAATATTTACTCTCCTTTTGTCGTAAGAATAAACAGTGTCTGAGAGCACTTCGGCATCTCGATAACCCTTAGCCTTATAATAGTCGACCAACAGCACTTTATCCTCATCATATTTGTCCTTTACGAATTTGGAAGATTTGAAAACATTAAGCTTTATCTGGTCATTGAGAAAAGCCATAACATCCTTTTTGTTATAGGTTATGGTTGAGTCAAAGAAGCTTTTGACTTGTTGAGGTCTAAAGATGTTGAAGAATTCATTGAATATTGTTCTAGTGAGAGAAATTCTGACATGTTCATTGGTCGATTTCATCTTATTCTTTAACCTGGTCCCAGTGATATTTTCGTCACCGGTAAAGCTCATTTTGTAAATCTTAGTCTTGTACCCCTTATCAATGTCAATATCCAGGAGTACACTATTTCTAACTATGGTATCTTTTTTTTGAACAATATCAACGTGAGCATTTAGAAATCCCTTTTCATAGAAGAACTTCTTGATTGTGAGTTGAGCGTTTTTCATAATTGCATCAGTTACAATCCTACCTCTAATAAGATCAATTTTTTCCCTAATTTCCTTCTCCTGACCATTTCCTACCCCACTTATTTCGAATTTTCTAAGTCTAGGGCGTTCTGTTAGTTCTATAACCAAGTAGACGTTATTACTAGCGACACTATCAATCCTTATACTTACATCTCCGATAATCCCTTGTTTCCACAGATTTTTTATAGCCGTTGTAATGTATTCACCGGGTATTCTTATTTTATCACCAACACCCAACCCAGCCAGGGATATAAGTGCATTTTGGTCTAGGAACTCAGCACCTTCCACTTTGATTTCAGCAATTTCATATTCCTTAGGATTGGAATAATTGATTTCGATTTGGCCTGAAGTATTATTATCCCCCCGGGGAAATCTTACTTGCCCCATACCAGTTTGACTAATTGAATAAAATAAAGAAATTACAATAATAAATTTCAATCTCATCCTCTGCTACCTGTGTTTTAACCTGTTCACTCTATGTTTTAACCTGTTCACTAAGTTCTGCCAAATCTTCTTTCACGCTGCTGAAAAGATGCAATGGCGTCAATAAGATTTTCTTTTCTAAAATCCGGCCACAAAATACTGGTGATATAGATTTCAGTATATGCCAGTTCCCAAAGCAGGAAATTACTAATACGCATTTCTCCACTAGTCCTTATTAACAATTCCGGATCAGGGTTCCCCGAAGTACCGAGATTTTTACTTATCGTTTCTTCAGTAATTTCCTCAGGTGTGATCTCACCTTTTACTACCTGATTTGCTATTTTATTCACAGCATTTCTCAGATCCGACCTGCCACTATAATTCAAAGCAAGCACCAATTCCATCCCGTCATTATCCATGGTGGCATTTATCGCCGATTGTAGTTCCATTTGACAGTTGGATGGTAAGGACTCCGGATTTCCGATGGTAGAAAGACGGACATTATTCTTAAACAAATTTTCAAGCTCTTTCTTAATTGTTGAGACCAAAAGGGTCATTAAACCCTCTACTTCCAATTTTGGACGGTACCAATTTTCCGTCGAAAACGCATATAGTGTAAGGTGTTCTATACCCAGTTCTGCACAACCCTCTGTAACATCTCTCACCGCTTGAACAGCATTTTGATGACCGAATATTCTTGATGCTCCTCTCTTTTTTGCCCACCTGCCATTGCCGTCCATTATTACTGCAATGTGTTGGGGTAAATTGTTTAAGTCAAGTTTATGGTCCATTCCTTTTCCTGGAGCGAATTTTTCAGTTTGCAAAGTTGCCACTTTTTTTACCTTAAATAAAACTTCGGCCATTTATAAGGATAGGGAAAGTCAATAAATAGTAAAAATGCAAGAAGAAGGTAATTGGTTGGTTAGTAGGATCTTATTTTGCTCCTCATGATAGATTGATTTGGAATATATTGGAAAGGGCAAGGAATGTTGTAAAAGATATAGCTTAACGAAATTCCGAAAAAGTAGTACCAATCATCGTCAGTGGGGCTTCCAAATTGGAAGTTTTTGTTGTTCACATCTCCTCCAGAGATACCGTCAAGCAAGTCAAAAAAGGTTTTCCTTGCTCCTATTTCGAACCCTGCACTAAACTTTTTGCCAACCAGGTGTTTGAAACCAATGCCAATGGGGATTACTGGCTGTATCTCGTTGAAATCTTCATCTGTATCAACGCCAGAAAATCGAGCAAAACCAAAACCAGCAAAGAAGTATGGTGACCACTTTATTGGAGACTTATCATGTTTGTAGTCAAGGAAGTTGTATTCGAAGGTAATGGCACCTTCCATCACCATAGCTGAAAATGATGCATCCCGCAGGTCTGCCAAAGGGTCAATAGGATTGCTATCGTCACCTGCTATTTTGCCAATAGTTAATGACACTCTCGTACTAACGACGTTACTAAAATTAAATTTATAAAATCCGAAGAGTCCCGGCCTGATGTGTTTGAAGTTATAGCCTCGAACAAGGTCACCAGCATAATTAACGCCACCAATACCTCCACCTAATTCAATTGCTTGTGCGGATAATTGAGAAGAAAGGAAATAAAATGGGACTAGATATAGAAGTATTTTCCATTGACCTGATTTTTTATTAATAGTTGTAAACGCTCCCCTAAAACCCATTACTTAAACTTACCCCTGCTAATTTTCTTACTCTTTGGATAGTATATAATCTGGTCCTCTATTGTAGGTAATGCCATCGTTTCCTGGAAATGTACCTGCATTATAAAAAATTAGCATCTCTTGTTTTGCCAGACAGTGCCGAGGTTGCTTCACTTCCACGATCAGTGAGTGAACGAGCCAGCTCGCTGTCTAATGAGCCTAAATCGACGTATCGGCCCCCTACACCGTCTATATAGTCAAAAAATAATTGCCTTAATCCAAACTCAAGATGAGCATCCAGATTTTCGGTCAATCTAAATTTCACGCCGAATCCAGTCGGAATTGCGAGTTGAATTTTGCCATGTTTTTCTGGAAGGCTATCAATACCTAAATTTTGACCCTCTGTTCCAAGATTTCTCCAACTCGCTTTCCTGCCAGCGTTTGCAAATGGATTGCCTAATAAATCTGTGGCTGGAACGACAGCTTGAGGATCATGAGAGAATACTGCCAAACCAACAAAAATATAAGGGTTAATAGGACAACGAAAATTTACACCGCTTCGATTAGCGAATAAATCAAATTCGAATCCCAAGCTAAATTCTTTGATTGAATTTTCGAAATGCAAGTTTCGTTGATAACGACCAAGGCTAGTTCCCTCTTCAGGGTCGGCTGTGTCTAAATCATTGCCTGTGATTTTACCAATATTGAATCCTGCGCGCATTGGGGTGTGAGCGTGGAACTTTCTACCGACAACGACACCACAACCTGGGCGTGTGAAACCAATATCTGTAGTTGATTTTTTTGGAGCTGGAGCAATATTTCCAAAATAGTTCATCGCATTGGTACTAACTCCAAAAAAGACGCTTTTGGTTGCAGGTCTAAGATCATTTACGCATCCACCATGATAGTGGGTTAATTTGTGCTCACCAACTGACGATCTTTTATACCGTCTTTTTTCTGCGTAGACGTCGCTACACACGATCAAAATAAAAAAGACAGCTACAAATTTTAAAATAATACCCCTGTTCATTACCGAATATTCTAATTAAGACAATGCCGGTTTTCCTGTAATTTACAAATAAAGATGTTTTTCTTGGAAGAATTCAATTTCGGACATCAAAACCCCAGTTTAACTTGTTCCGAAGAGTCTCCACAAATGAGAAACCACGGAGTTTAACCAGTTTTGCTGTAAACGACTCTTTAATTACCGTCATTATAACGGATGAATCAACAGTTTCTGATCTACTGTCTAAAGAAGTTAAGAAATTTGTCCCCCGACTGTCTACTTCAATTCGGATTACACTAGAATCAGAAACGACCATTGGTCGAATATTAAGGTTATGCGGGTTAATCGGAGTAATTAAGAAGTTCTTGGATTGAGGCAGTATTACTGGCCCACCACAACTTAGGGAGTAGCCCGTAGATCCCGTGGGAGTGGAGATCATCAGCCCGTCGGCCCAATAGGTATTCAGGAATTGATCATCAATGAAGCAATTGACTTTTATCATGGACGAAGAGTCCTTTTTAATTACGGCCACTTCGTTTAGGGCAAAATTGAGATTGTCAAAAAGACTTTCCTTTGTTTCAAGTCTCAACAGAGATCTTTCATCTATGGTTAAATCCTCTTTAAAAAGGGTTTCCATCGCACTCTCGATGTCTTTCTTTGCGATAGTTGCTAAGAAACCCAGCCGACCCGTATTTATTCCTAAAATCGGAATTGGCAATTCTTGTACTTGTGTAACGGTATCCAGGAACGTACCATCTCCACCGATAGAAAAAATATAATTAGGGGTCTCAGTTAAACTTAGCTGAGTATAGGTTTTGGATTTATCTAAATTTAAGGGAGACTTATTGATGATTTTTGCGAATGCAGAAGAGTAGATAATATCTATCTTCCTCTTTCCTAATTCATCTATTATTTGCTGAATATATGGGATAGATTCATCGATAAATGCTTTCCCGTGAAGAGCTATCCTCATAACTTAAACGATTGAGTGTTTAAATTTTTAAATAATTCATCAGTAGATCAAGCCGCTCTTGGTCTACTGAACCAGCTATTCCCCTGTTATGGGCTTCAACATTGTAGTCAAACCGGCGAAGTGTGGCCATGATGCTTTCAATAGCTTCAGTGTTTAGCTTCAGTGTTAATGAAATCATTTCTGGATTGTGGATGTCATCACTGACATATGAACTTAAAATCCTGGCGTTTTCAGATTCAATCAGCCTGCTAATCTCTGATAAGGAGTAGTCTATTTGCCTGAGTGATATTGCAATAATGCCCCCAGGGTAATTGACTGAAGAAGTTTGTGCAAATGCTTCAATAACATCTTGTACAGATATAACTCCAAGGTACTCTAGCTCATTCGTAACTGCTACGAGACCGCTACTATTTTCATAGGCGGACCGGACCACATCGTAATAATGTTGATTTTCATTGACGATACACTGCTGTCCGTCAAGTTCATAGTCCTTAACATTGCCATAAACTTTTTTGAGGTTGAGCACCGTATCTTCACGAATAAAACCTTTGAAAATCTTTTGGTCCAATACTGGAAGTTGATTGACATGCAGTTCTTCCATCCAACGAATTGCTTTGGAGATTTCATCCTCCGGCATCAGAGGCGGAATCATATAGTTTATAAGATTCTTGGCTATCATGTTGCTGCGCTTTTTAAAAAATCTTCCAATATTCTGTTGAATTTTTCAGGATGCTCCATCATAGGAGCATGACAACATTTGTCGATGAATCTCAGCTTAGTATTCGGAATTAATCTATCGAATTCGTGAGCCACCATAGGTGGTGTAATTGTATCATTTAATCCCCAAATAAGCAAAGTCGGCTGCTTAATTTTCACGATTTCGGTCGCCATATTATGTCTTTGTGCGGATTTGGCAATGGCTACGATTCGTAAGCATTTGGGTATATTTTTAGTGATTTCAAAAATTTCTTCTATGTAATCTTCATGAATAATGTTGGGATCGTAAAAGGTGTACTGAACACGTTCCTTTATGTAGTTATAATTACCTCTTTTGGGAAATGAGCCTCCCATTGAATTTTCAAACAACCCCGAACTGCCAGTTAGGATCAATTTCTGAACCTTTTGAGGCTCCTCCAGAGTATAAATCAAAGCCAGGTGACCTCCCAAAGAATTGCCAAGCAGGGTCAGTTGGTTCAAGTTCTTCAGCTTAATAAACTGCTTAATGTGTTCTACCAATACATCAAGTCCTGCCTCTCTTACGGGCATTTCATAAATTGGCAACATGGGTATAACGACATGATATTGCTTAGAGAAGTGTTCAACAACACTGCCCCAGTTACTCAGAGCTCCAAATAATCCATGCAATAGCAACAGAACATCCCCTGACCCTTCGTCTATATATTGGAAACCGCTATCTTCTTTTATTTCAATTCTGCTCATGGAAAACTCTCCAAATCAGTCCTATTATACTACAATCCCTGAAATATCCCTTGTCAATAGGTGTTCTATTTAAATAATAACAAAGCTTGCTCATAATCGCTTCCGGAATTCAATAAATCCTTGAGTAAAGGAAGTGCAGGTGCTAACGAGTCAAACAAAAGGGGAGCTAGTGTTGCGACAAGTGGGAAGATAGTTGCATCATCAGAGAATCTATCCAATGGATAGTTGCCGTATGTTTCCACAATCCAAATCATCAGACTAAGCATTAGGGCCCATTTCAAAAGTCCGGTAATTGCCCCGGTAATGTTATCTAAACTTTCCAATAGGGTCATATCGAGTATTGATTTTAAACTTTTACCAATGAGGTTAATGATGATAATTGTAAACAAGAAAATAACAATGAATGAAATAATTGGAAGGATGGCGTCATAGCCCTTCACATATTGGCCTAACCAATCAACTCCCCAGTACATTAAATGAAAACCCGCTATGATTGCCAGAAAAAAAGCAATTATCCCTAATAACTGCATCAGAAGCCCGCTTTTGTATCCTCGGTAGGCCCCAAGACCCAAAAATACCAACAGTACTATGTCAACTGCCTCCAACTATCCTAATAATGATTTTACCACGGCCGAAATGGCTTTCCCATCTGCTTTACCAGCAAGTTGTTTAGTGGCTGCGCCCATCACTTTACCCATGTCCTGAGGTCCTGTTGCTCCAATCTTTTGGATGATTTCTTTGAGTGCAATGCCGATTTCTTTCTCAGATAATTGTTTGGGGAGATAATTGCTGATAACTTCAATTTCGTCCTTTTCTTTTGCTGCCAGATCATCCCTCTTTTGTTCTTTATAAAGATCATGGGAGTCTTTTCTTTGTTTGACTGCTTTGGTCAGCAATTTCATTTCAACATCCTCGCTCAACTCATGTTTGACACCTTTTTCTGTTTCTGCCAGCAGGATCATTGATTTAATTGCTCTTAAGGCTCTTAACTTATCCATTTCTTGGGCCTTCATTGCTCCTTTGATGTCCTGGTCTATTTTATTTTTTAGACTCATGATGCGGTATATAGTTATATTAAATTATTCATTTAAATTTCTGACTCAAAAGTAATCATTCAAAAACTCATAATGACGCGACTCAGTGTCAATATTAACAAGATAGCCACGCTGCGAAATGCCAGAGGAGGGAATAATCCGGATGTATTGCAAGTGGCACGGGATTGCGAACGATTTGGAGCACAAGGAATTACGGTCCACCCAAGGCCTGATGAACGGCATATCAAGTACCAGGATGTTTTCGACCTAAAAGAGGTAGTCAAGAGCGAGTTTAATATTGAGGGGTATCCCGATAGACGGTTTATCGACCTGGTTCATCATATAGGGTCCACTCAGGTGACATTGGTGCCAGATGGTCCCGATGTGGTGACGTCAAATCAAGGTTGGGACACAGTGGCACAAAAGGGTTTTCTAAAAAAAATTATTGAAGATTTGAAAAAATCGGGGGCGAGGATATCAATTTTCGTTGACCCAAGCCCTAAAATGATCCAGGGAGCAATGGAGGTTGGGGCTGACAGTGTGGAACTTTATACAGAACCTTATGCCATCAACTATCATTTAGATAGGGATAAAGCGATTATGAACTATATTCAATCTGCTAATGAAGCCCTGAAATTAGGTTTAGCTGTTAATGCCGGACATGATCTGGACTTCCATAATTTAAAATTTCTGAGTCAATCCATTCCAAACCTGGCGGAGGTTTCAATTGGTCATGCATTGGTTTGCGACTCACTTTATTATGGACTGGAAAATACTATTCAGATGTATTTAAGGCAACTTGAGTAGTTCTTTTGCATTACTTCTTTTTAAAGTTTCTGGTTGAAACCCGCATAATTCTGCGATTTTTGTATTTTATCTTTCTATGCGCATTCTGCATTTAGTACTTCCTGTTTTATTTCTTTTCTATCTGCTGGTGTCCACTAACACGGAGGCACAGCGAAACGATAGAATCCGCTATACTGCTGATACTTTAAAGAACGGTAAGAATGATCGTGGACGTTATCGTAAGCTTATTAGCAATGTAGTATTCAAACAACGTGGAACGACTGTCTATTGCGACTCTTCCTATTTCTATCCCGGAGAAAATCTAATGGAAGCATACGGGAAAGTCAGGATTGTTGATGATTCAGCTATTATTACCTCAAGAAAGTTGACATATCAAGGGGACGAAAGGATTGCTAAACTCAGAGAAAATGTGGTCTATACAAATGGCACCCGGACTCTTTATACCAACATTTTAGATTATCAGTTAGATACAAAGGTGGCCTCATTTTTTGAGAAAGGAAGATTGGTGGATGTAGAAAATGTCTTAACCAGTGAACGTGGGTTTTATTATGAAGATACGGAGGTAGTATTCTTTTATGATAATGTAAAACTTGTAAACCCAGAGTACACACTGTATGCTGATACAATGGAATATAGGACCCCAACTAAAATTGCTTATACCTACGGTCCCACCACCATTATAGGTAAAGATAGTTCTATATTAAATTCAATTGGCGGAGAATATTTTACAGCAATAAAGCAGGAGAAATTTTCGAAGGGAGAAATCTCGACACCCGATTATTTATTGGATGCAGACCGATTGTTTTTTGACGACCTTGAAGGCTTTTATCATGCCATTGGCAATGTAAAGCTCACGGCCAAACATGAGGACTCTTGGATTACCGGAGAAGAAGGCACTTACTACACCGAGCTTGGTTTAACTAAGATTTGGGGAAATGCTATTATGAAGAAACTAATGGATGACCTTGATACTTTTTATTTATCAGCCGACACTTTAGTTTCAATTGAAAGCGAGATAGACACTGAAGACCGGGTTCTAGCTTATTATGAGGTTAAAATGTTTAAAACTAACCTCCAGGGAAAGTCCGATTCAGCTTCATATGTTATTGTTGATTCCATGATTTATTTCTATGACGATCCAATTCTCTGGAATGAGGGAAACCAACTGGAATCGGACTCAATCAACATCTTATTGATTAATAACCTAGTTGACAAAATGTTCCTCAATCAAAACGCCTTTGTGGTTTCCCGGGACACATTGAGAAATTATAATCAAATAAAGGGGCGAAATATGATTGCTCAATTCGACGGTCGACAAATCATAAAAATTGATGTAAATGGCAATGGAGAGAGTAACTACTACTATTTATTAGAGGATCTAACCGGTATTATGGGGCTGAATCATATTTTGTGCAGTAATATGATTCTGCGTTTTCAGGAAGGTGTTCTGGACAACATTAGTTTTTATACCAATCCGGACGCCACATTCTTTCCAACGCATGAAATTTTTAATGCCAGTGAGCATTTAGAAGGTTTTAGTTGGAGGGTGGAAGAAAGACCTTCACTAGGTGATGTGGTCTATTATTATAGAACAAATGAAGAGGAAAAGAATGATTCTGAAGTGTTGACAAAAAAAACATCGGAGTCCGGGATCAGATAATCAGCCCATTAAAGCATCAATTACTTTACCCTGAATGCCAACAACCGCAGACCGTGGAGTACTGTCACCGCTATCAGGCCAATGCCCACCAGGATGTTGCACACAAATGAATAGTGTGGAATAGTCAGGTGAAAAAGAGGGTCCTGTTAATTCACAGAACTTTGGTCCGCTTGCCACTTGGAATGCTCTTCCGGCATTAGGGCCAGACATTGGAATGTAATGGAGACCATTGTTTTTGAACTTGTGATATGGACCCTTATTCATGCTGGAGCCGGAAACATCACAACAGACCCAGAGATTTCCCCGCTTGTCGAAGACAATATTATCCGGACTCGAAAAGCCAGTGTCCTCACCACCAGCAATAAATGTCTCAGATTCAAATTCCAGGGAAAGCTTGCTATTTCCTTTTTCGGAAATCTTAAGAATTGAACCATGTTGATTCCCTTTGGGAATATTGTTGGTTAAGGTCATAAAAATGTTCCCTGAAATCGGATCAATTTCGACATCTTCTGGTCTTGCCTGTGGTGTGCCACCCACCAGTTTTGCAGCTTCTCGCAATCTCACTAAAACTTCCGTTTGGTCTTTGAAGTTTCCGCGGAGCACAGGCTGTTCCTTAATATCCAATGAAATCCATTGGCCATTTATGGTGTCTGCTACATATAGTTTCCCTTGTGTCAAACTGTCCGGTTCACTGCCTATAAACTTGTAAATACACTCATCTACTTTATCATCCCCAGTATACACCACACAGATTCCATTCTCTTCCTGATGAACTGCTGCCGCTTCGTGGGCACACCGACCAAGACCAACTAATTTCTTGGCCTTGCCAGTTTGAAGATCTACTTCTACTACCCAGCCATAGTGCTCCGGCGGATGATCATAATATTTTTCCCATTGGAAATGGCCCTCTTGCAACTTTCCACTGGTTTGGTAATCTCGTTCTCCGAAATAGTCATGGTAGTTTTCTTCACAAGTCAATATTGTACCCCATGGTGTCAAGCCACCAGCACAATTGGCAAGAGTACCAATAGACTCCCTTTTACCAGCAATTGGTGATTCCCATTCAAACGGAATAGGTGTTCTTGCATGTAACCTTCTATTCAGGGGATCATTTTTTACCAACTCCCACTGACCGATTTCATTTTTTCTAATCCTGTTAATGCTGCCACCAACGGAATCCATTTCTAACTCGACTTGTTCCTTAGACTTTGGGCCACTTCCGCCATAGCCACTTGTAAGGGATGGGGTTGTTGATTCATGGTTGACCCAAAGCAAACCGTCGGTCGGATCGCCACCCAAAGGTTTAAATGCTGTGTAGTCACTGTGATCACCAAACATTTCGGAGGAGTTGATTTGGTCACCCACCTTGGCGATTACATGGTAATCAAAACCATCAGCTAATACTAGGTCATCCGCGTCTGTTGGTTCAATCGGACTAAAAGGTAAAGCCGGCGATTTAGTTTCTTCACCACCCGAAACGCATCCGGGGAGAATGGAAATACTGGCAGCAGCTACTCCGGCTCTTCCAAAAAATTTAATGAATGCTCTTCGATCTGATTTGACCTCTTTCATAATTCGTTATCTGCTATCACTTCTGACAGAAGTAAAATCCCAAGGTAAGAATTAATTCAAGATAAGAATTAATTAAATGCCCTTTTTTAAATAGATAAGGGTAAAAGGTAGAACAAAGAAAATAAAGAGCAGATAAAGAAAACCAATAATGCGGTATCGAAGTGCAAGCTCACCAAACCATATGGCAAGTCTCACTGGCATATCCCTAAGAATAGGAAAAGGCAAGAACACAATAACACCGACAATATTTAGGAGCAGATGTGCAAATGCAATTACCAATGCCGCTTTCGAGTTGGCTAACGAAGCAAAAAAAGCAGTTATGGTTGTTCCGATATTAGCACCAAGTATAAAAGGGAATATATTTTTAACTGAGATTTCCCCAGTTGCTGCAACAGGTATGGAAAGATCACCACAACTATAAAAACATTGAAAATATTATGACTCAGAGCGGTTGATAATGCTCTTGAGAACTTCTTGTTTTGACCAAAAAAGGCTAAGGATACAAGTGATGCAGTAATTGTGGTTCCAATATTTGCACCCGTAATGACCGGAATGGCTGTGTCATAGTTGAAAGCCCCGGATGCAACCAGAGCTACGGTTGCAGAAGTTGTTGTGGAACTACTTTGAATAATGACTGTTATAAGCAATCCTATAAAAAGCCCAGCGAAAGGGTTGCTGGCTCCGAGAAAGAGTGATTGAGCGGTATCTTTTCCAATAATTTTCAGAGAACCGCTCATTAAGTCCAATGCGAGAAAAAAATCAGGATGTGAAATATTATCCAGACAAGTGCCAAGACCTTATTTTCATTTTTATGTTGAGCAGTTGTTAACATTGGAAATAGCTTTGCAAAAATGCAGAGCTGTAAATTCAAAAAAGTTTTTACTGTGTTATGTAATTATTAAAAAGACAATTCGACCTGAAAACGATATCTAAACTCATCTCCGGGACCATCAATGTCGGTATAACTAAAGTCGGATTGTATCTTTAAATTATGACCAACAATGTACCGGGAAAGTCCAAGAGTATATTCTGTTTCGTTATTCAAACCGGAAGTGAAATTATCAGGATCTATAGTCGTATAACGCAGTGCTGCTTCAAAGTTGTTTTTGAATAAATACCCAGCTTGAACGACGAATCCAGTGCCGGTACCAAAACCATTGTTATTTCTGGTTTTGCCATCTTTTGCAGCAAATTCAGAAGCGACGGAAAGCCCTTGATATTTAAACACTAGATCGACAAAGACAGAGGTTAGATCACTGGTTAATTGAGTTCTGTTGGTGTCAAAAAGAAAACTACCAAGCTGCCCTCTTTGTCTCACGGCATTGTCATTGTAATCTACAGTGACACCCAATGCTAACTTTGGGAACTCTTCCCGTTCTAAATCAGATGAAAAATAGTCTCCTTTGTTTGTGAATTCGCCCATTGGAAGAAGTTCTATTCTGCCTGTATAATCATATCCTCCGGGGTTGGTGGAAGTCACATCTCGGCCTTCTCCTATAGAAACCGAGGCCATTGCCTGAATGACCATGTTTCCAATTTTGTCCTTGTGCCTTAACTGTACCCCTATATCGCGGTCTAAGTTAAATCGAGCGTTGACCAAACTGCGATCTACAAATTGCAGTTTTTGCGATGAAATTACTCGCTCCCTGTTACCGGGAAGTTTAGTTTGTCCAAACCATAATTCCCAGTCAGGAGCAAATTTATACTTAATAACTGCATCGAGAATGATGTTTGAAGTGCCACTATTTTGAGGGATGCCTCCTCCACTGGAATTTCGGGTATCCCTATTGGAAAGACCCAACTCAATCTTATATCCTAGTTTAGGTGAGAATACATAGCCGTCAAACTTTAGCCTTGCACGTCGAACCAACAACTGGTCGGTGTAGTCGTCAGTATCAAGGTTTAATTCCCCGACATAGAGTGTTTGGAATCTGGTGCTGAATTTCATTTCAAATGATTCATCCTCAGCCTTGATTTTAATACCTTTTCCGAAGGAATTTTTGGATAATTGTGCACTCGAATAAAGAGGAAATAAAAAGAGGATAATGGCAGCCACTTTTAGTGGGGCAGAAGCGTTCATAAGTAAAGTGTTAAGTTTGAATAGTGAATAATTGCGAGCGAAGTTAGCGATGGCCTAACAACTTAGCATATGGGTAACCCAATGTTAATTACTACATAACCATGGCTTAACATATGATGGGGATTTCTCCTGATTGAGGTCTATTCTGGTAGGTTTTACTTTTTTAGGATTCCTTTTTTAGCTTCTTCTTGTGCTTGAGAACCTTTGCTTCAATATGAAAAATGATCTCCTCTCCAAGGTTAGTACTTAGATCACCTATTCGCTCCAGTTTCTTGACAATGGTATAAAGTGATAATATGGCGGTAGGCTTTTCAGGGTGTTCTTTCAAAAGATTGGCAGCAATTGGAAGTGCTTTCTTGTCGATTTTGTCCAGTTTTTGGTCTTTTTCGAAAATCTTCCGGACCAATGTAGTATCATCTTGTTCAATGGCATTGCACACATCACCAAGCATGGAAACGGCAGTGTTAAACATCTCAATGATCTTGAATCTTGCCACAAGATCGGATTCTTTCTTAGTAGAAACTCCCTCTGAAGCCCTTGCAATACCTCTGATATTGTCGCCAATTCTTTCCAGATCATGGTTCGACTTTAGACCCGCAAGTACAAAACGCAGGTCAGTAGCCACAGGATTGTACAACGCAAGGATATTTTCACAATCCCGATCAATTTTTAGTTCCATGGCGTTCACTCGCTTATCCATAGAAATTACCTCATTGGCTAAGTCACTGTCATTTTTTTCGATTACTAATTTGCAGTTATTCAATTGAAGACTGACCAGTTCAGCCATTTCCAAGAGGTTGTTTCTTAAATCTTCAAGAGCAATTTCAAGATTTGACATATCTCTTTTTATCGGTTTTTTCTGATTCAGAAGCTAAATTATCCAAATCTTCCTGAAATGTAATTTTCGGTTCTCTCATTTTTGGGTGTAGTGAATAGCTCTTTTGTCTTCTCGTATTCTATTAATTCTCCTAAATAGAAAAAAGCGGTTTTGTCACTTATCCTCGCAGCTTGTTGCATGTTGTGAGTAACAATTATAATGGTATAGTTCTCCTTCAATTGAAGAATAAGCTCCTCGATTTTTGCAGTTGAAATTGGATCTAAAGCTGAAGCCGGTTCATCCATGAGAATGATAGTAGGCTCAACCGCCAGCGTTCTTGCGATACAAACTCGTTGCTGCTGGCCACCTGATAGAGCAAGTGCAGATTTTGTTAAGTTGTCCTTTACTTCATCCCACAGTGCTGAATTAATCAGTGACTTTTCAACTGTTTCACTAATGACTTTTTTGTCCTTAATACCTTGAATTCGAAGGCCATAGGCCACGTTGTCAAAGACTGACTTCGGAAAAGGATTCGGCTTTTGAAATACCATTCCGACATTTTGTCTCAATTCTTCAACGCGTACCTCCTCCTTGTAAATCTCCTGGCCATCAATTAAGATTTCGCCTGCTTTTCGAAATCCGTCAATGTAATCATTCATCCGGTTAAACATTCGGAGAAAAGTGGATTTACCACAACCTGACGGACCAATAAAGGCAGTTACGGAATTTTCTTTAACACCAAACGTGACGCCTTTCAATACATGATTGTCGTTATAAAAGGCATCTACATTATTGGCTTGAATATTTTTCATTGATCTGAAGTTGGCACTACCAATTTATTTTCTTTTGCCATTTGTTTCGCAGGTAAACGGCTATTCCATTGAGGAAAAAAGTAATAATTAATAATATTATTATGGCTGCTGCCGCATTGATAATAAATCCATGCTGTGGCCTTGAAACCCAGTTGAAAACCTGCATTGGGAGTACCGTAAATTCGTCCAGAGGTGTTTGGGCTACGAAAGGAACATAGGCCAAAGCTCCAATCACAATTAGTGGTGCCGTTTCTCCTACTGCTCTTGAAAGAGCCAGAATAACACCAGTCAAGATGCCTCCAGCCGATGCAGGTAGTATCTGATACCGGATAGTTTGCCATTTCGTGGCTCCCATTCCGAAAGATGCTTCTCGTAATGAATTTGGGACCGCTTTTAACGCCTCTCTACTTGCTACTATTATAATAGGAAGAATGAGTAAGGCAAGCGTAAATGCCCCCGCTAGTAGGCTGCCTCCCATATGCATTGTACGGACGAAGATCTCCAAACCCAGCAGACCATAAATGATTGAAGGTACACCTGCAAGGTTGGCGATATTAATCTCAACAATTGAAGCAAGTCTGTTTTTTTTGCCATACTCTTCCAGGTAAATCCCAGCAGCTACGCCTAACGGAATCGAGATGATCGCAGTTAATCCAAGTATCCAGGCAGTGCCGGTCCAGGCGGTCAGAATTCCTGCTTTTTCCGGCCTGCGAGATGGCAGGGAAGTGATAAAATTCCAGTCAATACGACCCACGCCGTCAATTAAAATCTTAGAAATGAAAATGGCCAGCATTACTAAGCCAAAAAAAGTACAGGCTATCCCGAAATAATGGAAGGACTTGTCTATAAGTCTATTTCTGTAGAGATTATTCATACCTCTCTTGATATTTTTTCTTCATCCAAAAGCTGATATTGTTTAAAATAAAGGTGAAGATGAATAATGTTATTCCTGCAGCGAATATAGTCTGGTATTCTAAAGAACCGTGTTCGACATCTCCAAGGCTGACTTGTACAATGAATGCAGTTATTGTCTCTACGGCGTCTCTTGGGTCAAGAGTCAGGATTGGCTGTTGACCCGCAGCTATTGCTACAATCATGGTTTCCCCAATCGCCCTGGCGACAGCCAATATTACAGATACAATAATTCCAGATGAAGCTGCCGGTACAGCCACTTTAAATGCTGTTTGGAATCTGGTAGCTCCCATGCCATATGAGGCTTCCTTCAAAGTCTTTGGAACGGCAGAAAGAGCATCTTCACTAAGAGACGATACCACGGGGATGATCATTATACCCATGACAATGCCAGCGGATAGGGCATTAAATGCTCCTAGTCCCGGAATAAATAACTGCAGAAAAGGCGTAACTACAGTTAAGGCGAAGAAGCCATAAACCACAGTTGGTACGGCCGCAAGGACTTCTAATGCAGGTTTTACATTTCTTTTGAAACGCTGGGGTGCATACTCGCTAAGGAAAACAGCAATTGCAAGCCCAACAGGTAAGGCGACGATGACTGAAATGAGGGTAACGATGAAGGTACCGGATAGCAATGGTAAAATGCCATAGTGTTTTTGAGTGAATAGAGGCGTCCATTCGGTATCAGTCAAAAAATCGATTATTGGTACAACACTAAAAAAACTGATTGACTCGGAGAATAAAACCCATACGATTCCTAGAGTAGTTAGTATTGTCACCCCACCACTAAAAGCAAGGGTTGCCTCGATTACCCTTTCGTTCCTTTTTCTCACAACCCTTTTATGGTGGGCATATAGCACTTATCCTCCACTAACGAACGCAGAAAATTCATCACGCTCTTTTTGGTATTCGGCAGCGGGTAATGGAATATATCCAATCTCAGTGACCAACGTTGCAGCATTATTTAAGTAAAAGTTAACAAACTCAATCACTTCATTTTTTTTGATAGCAGCATCGCTGACATAAATGAAGATAGGCCTTGACAGTGGTGCATATTCACCGGTTTTAACCGTTTCTAATGTTGGCTTTACTGGACCAGTCCCATTAGCAACTCCAACAAGTTGAAGCTTATCCTTATTTTCTTCGTAATATGCCAAGCCAAAGAAGCCAATGCTATTCTTATCTCCAGCAATGCCTTGTACCAATACATTGTCATCCTCACTGGCAGTATAGTCACCACGACTGGCACCATTCTCTCCAACAATTGCCTCGGTGAAATAATCATACGTTCCGGAAGCAACACCGGGCCCGTAAAGGTGGAATTCCACATCTGGCCATTCAGGTCGTATCTGACTCCATTTCGTAATTGTACCTTGAGCAGTTGGTTCCCAGATTTTCTTAAGCTCTTCGACAGTAAAGAAATCAACCCAATCATTATCAGGGCTAATCAATACGGCCAGTCCGTCATAAGCTACCGTTAATTCGACAAACTTGATATTGCTGGTTTCACAGGTTTCTTTTTCCCCGCTTTTAATGGGTCGAGAGGCATCATTAATATCGGTTTCACCTCGACTGAATTTTTTAAAACCACCGCCAGTTCCGGAAACACCAACAGTTACTTTCACTTTGGGTGCATCAATTCGAAATTCTTCTGCAATAGCTTCAGTGACAGGATAGACTGTGCTAGAGCCATCAATCCGGATTTCCCCGGTAACTTGAGATGCAGATTTGTTATTTCCTGTACCGCAAGACAAACAAAGGCCTGCTATGACAGTGGATAGAAGGCCATTTATAAAACTGTTGGTTCGCATGTTTTGATTGGATTTTAGGAAGCAAAAGTAGATGGATGGTTTCAGATTATGTTTAGCCCAATGTTATGTTTATGTTAACATAAAGGATGAGATTTCTTATTTTGGGAACTTTTTAATTGAATTAGGGGTCTACCATATATACAACTAACCTGCTATTATACTTATGGAATTTGGATTTTCAGAAGTACTCCAGCTTTTTGGAGCTCTCGGTTTCTTCCTCTACGGTATGAAAGTCATGAGTGAAGGGCTACAGAAAGTAGCTGGCACAAAAATGCGTCAGATACTCAGTGCAATGACTTCTAACAGGTTTAAAGGGGTTTTCACCGGGTTTACCTTAACAAGTTTGGTCCAGTCCTCGTCAGCAACTACGGTATTGGTGGTAAGTTTTGTTAATGCTGGTCTCCTGTCATTAACCGAAAGTATTGGCGTGATTATGGGAGCAAATATTGGCACAACAATCACAGCCTGGTTGATTTCTATCATCGGATTTAAAGTGAAAATAGGAGCTTATGCGATGTACATTATAGCAGCAGGGTTTCCCATGCTATTTTTTAATCGTAGCAAAGTCAGGTCCTGGGGGGAAGTTCTAATTGGCTTCGCTCTTCTCTTTTTAGGCTTGACCTATCTCAAGGGTTCCGTTCCAGACTTTAAGTCAAATCCTGAAATACTTTCTTTTCTGTCCAGTTACACTGACTTAGGGTTTTTATCAATAATAATATTCGTGGGGATTGGTACATTGATAACAGTTATTGTTCAATCGTCCAGTGCCGCTATGGCATTGACTTTGGTAATGGCTAATAATGGGTGGATACCATTTGATTTGGCTGCTGCGATGGTTTTAGGTGAAAATATCGGGACAACTATAACTGCAAATTTTGCGGCCTTAATCGGGAATGTTCATGCCAAGAGAGCAGCAGCAGCTCATTTTATGTTCAACATATTTGGAGTCCTTTGGATCATATTTTTAATGCCAATTTTCCTCTCAGCGATTGATTCATATATGATGTCATCAGGAGGAAGTTCCCCATACAACAACTCGGAAGATATACCGATTGGACTATCCTTCTTTCATACGAGTTTCAATATTGTCAATACGCTTATACTGGTGAATTTTGTAAACTTTATAGCTAAGGCTGCCACCAAAATGGTTAAATCCAAAGGTGATGACGAGGAATTCCATTTGGAATATATCGGAACGGGAATGATGGATACGGCAGAACTCTCACTAGAGGAGGCAGCAAAAGAAACTGCGAAATTTGGTGAGATTACAAGTAAAATGTTGGGCTTCCTCAGGGAATTAGTAGAAGCCAGGAAAACTAAAAGACAGAATAAGCTGTTGGCTAAGATTAGAAAATACGAGGAGATTACGGATAGGATGGAGGAAGAAATTTCTACTTATCTAATGAAAGTGTCTCAGGGTCAATTGAGTAATACCACATCGGTTAGAGTGGCCAGTTTGATGAGTATCATCAATGACTTAGAAAGAATCGGGGACGTTATTTTCCAAATGTCAAAAGATATTGGAGGAAAGATCGAAGATGAATTAGCGTTTACAGGAGAACAAATAAAGGGTGTTTACAAAATGTCAGATGCTATAGATGGAGCATTTTTGGAAATGAACATTAACCTTAAGAAGGACTACAGGCAAGTGACTATTACTACAGCTTTCAACAAAGAGGCTGCTATAAATGGTCAACGGAATAAATTGAGAAAGCAGCATTTGAAAAGGATGGAGAGCAGCACCTTCGACATTGAAGCCGGTACGATCTATAGAGATATATTTTATGCTGGTGAAAAAGTGGGGGACCACATAATGAATGTGACGGAGGCAATTACCGGAGAGAAGGAAAGAGAAATTAGAGAACTTGAGGCTGAGACAGCTGACTAATGGCGATCCAGGCCATTAGACCCACACCTATTTCAATAGCTGATTCGTCGATGTCAAAAGTGGGTGTATGCACTCCAGAGGTAATACCCATTTCTTCATGCCTAGTACCTAATCGATAGAAACAGGCATTTGTTTGTTGAGAATACCATGCGAAATCCTCAGCAGCCAACCAGATGTCCAGATCAACTACATTTTCAACTCCTAAGTATTCGATTGCACATGTTTTTGCCAGTGCAGTTACTTCCGGATGATTTTTCAAAAATGGGTAGCCCTTTCGAATTTCTATTTCGCAATGTCCGTCCATGCCCCCGGCAATGCTTTCAGCCAGCTTTTTTATTCTATTATGGGCATCAGCTCTCCAATCCTCATCGAAAGTTCTAAATGTACCCTCCACTTTCACGTCATCAGGAATTATATTGGTTGCCCCTTCTGCTATGACTTTTCCAAATGATAGCACTGAAGGAATTTTGGGAGGGGCATTTCGTGATATTATTTGTTGCAGAGCAACAATAATATGCGAGGTGATTAACACCGGATCAATATTCAGTTCTGGCATAGCCGCATGTCCGCCTTTGCCTTTAACTGTCATATGGATTTCGTCGGCACTGGCCATATACATTCCAGATTTGAAACCTACCTTCCCGGCCGGGATAAGAGGCATCACATGTTGACCAATGATTGCATCCGGTTCAGGGTTTTCGAGGACTCCTTCTTTAATCATGAGGGTAGCACCTCCAGGTAACTTCTCCTCTCCAGGCTGAAAAATGAGTTTCACAGTACCCTCAAATTCAGGGCGATTTTCATTGAGGATTTTGGCAGCACCAAGTAAGCAAGTAGTATGAACATCGTGACCACAAGCATGCATTACTCCTTCATTTTGTGATTTATAGGCTACATTATTGGCCTCTATAATAGGTAGAGCGTCCATGTCAGCCCTTAATGCAATGGTTTTGGATCCGGGGGTTTTGCCCTCAATCAAAGAGACTATTCCGGTATCTGCCATTGACGAATAGGAAATCCCCAATTTGTCCAACTCTGACTTCACGAATTTCGATGTTTCGTATTCTTTGAAGGACAATTCCGGGTGGGCATGTAAATGACGTCTGATCTTTAGTAAATCAGGTTGTATTTCCCTGGCCCTGTTTTTAATGGTTTGAAGGAGATTCATTTATTGTCTGAATCAGCATTTACAGAATTAATCAATCAGCAGAATTTGAAAGTTCAATATTGTTATACTTTGGATTGAATACCAATTTGTATTCCAAAACTTGGAGCACCGAAATTAATGAGAAGACCCTTCGGAAAATCGTATACTACAGTATAATTTTTGGCTTGAGCCAAATGAGTGTCTTCCAATCTGACCAGAGCTTTTATCTCGACAATAACTTTATTTTTCAACCACAAAATCCGCTCTTCTAGTACCAGCCTCAAAATCCTCATAAAAACTGTATGTTCTTGCTCTCTTGCAAATTCTAACTTTGCCTGTTCGAGTTCGATTGACAAGCAGCGTTGATAAATTACTTCCTGAAATCCCGGACCCAAGGTGTGGTGGATTTTCATCGCACAACCAATAATTTTATATGTCAGGTCATCTTTTAACATCAATGTACAAATTGATAATCCTGTTAATCCATCAATTCTATTTTCCTGATTTTAGACAGTTATTCTTTAAGAGATATCCTTTCCGGAAGTACCAGCACCTGGGGGAATCTTTTTCGAAGTAAATTAAAATTCTTTTCCGCTTCTAATCTGGTATAGTATTGACCCACCTTTACCCGAAACATCGGTTGGTCATAGGTAACATTGGCTTCCTCGTCCATTAAAACTTTATAGACTAAATTCTTTGCCTGGTTAGCAGCGTCTCTGCTTCTGCCAGAATACACCTGGATGGTAAATCCCGGCAAATAACCGATCTCCTCGTTGCGAGCAGCTTTAATTCTTAAGACACTGTCAATTTCTGTCCTCAAATGCTCGGTAGGCTCTATGTACGCTATGTCTGGGGCATTCAGTTGTTTTGGATTTTCCTCTATAGTCGAGACAGACACGAAAGGGCGGTACCTTGAGAGGTCCTCTTCATAAAGTGTATTTGACGATGTGGATTGCTGAATTGTCGGACTGCAACTTCCAATAATTACTAAAAATAATATAGTAAGCAGTCCTTTCATTAGTTTTCTACAATGACACATTTGTTGTTCTGCAAGTCTTCTTCCACAAGCTTGAATTTAACTTCTTTTTTGAGGGTACCATCGGCATATTTGACAGAAACCTTCTCATTTCTGCCTGCAATCTTTGCAGACTTGGCAGGAGCAACTTTCTCAACTGGTGGCCTGCGTTGACCTTGGCTACCACCGGAAAGGAGAGACTTAGACTCTTCTTTATTCTCTTCATAATCATGTGAAGACTTTTGCTGACGTGCTTCATCAACTTGAGAAGATTGTTGAACTGGAATTGTAGCCTTTGTGAGGAATGAGACAGTGTCTTCGTTCACTTTGGCTATAAAGCGTTTGAAGAGTTCGAAAGACTCGAATTTATAAATCAAAAGCGGATCCTTTTGCTCATAAACAGCAGCCTGGACTGACTGTTTCAAATCATCCATATCTCTCAAATGCTCTTTCCAGGCCTGATCAATAAATGCCAGAGCACCAAACTTTTCCATCTCACGGATCATTTGTTTGGCATCTGTTTCAAGTGCTTTTTCCAAGTTAACAGCGACCCCAATTTGTTTTTTACCATCGGTAAAAGGAACAAGAACGTCCACTACCGTGGCACCACGATTTTTCTGTATGTCTTTGAGAATCGGAAAAGCGCGTTTCACCAACTCCGCGTTCTTCTCGTCATATCGGTCAAGTGCCTCCTGATACACTTTGTCACTTAATTCTTCATTGCTGATGGTCGAAAATTCCTCCTGGGTAATTTGGACGTCCAAGCCGAAAATACTGAGGCAATTGAGTTTGAAACTATCATAGTCTTCCGAATTTTTTGCATTGATGACGATATCCTCCGAGATCTCATCATACATATTGAGAATATCCACTTGCAGTCGTTCTCCAAACAAGGCATTCCTTCTTCGCTTGTATATAACCTCCCGTTGGTTATTCATGACGTCATCGTATTCTAATAAGCGTTTTCTGGTTGCGAAGTTGTTTTCCTCTACTTTCTTTTGAGCACGCTCGATAGATTTGGTAATCATGGAGTGTTGGATGACTTCTCCTTCCTCAAGACCAAGGCGGTCCATCCATTTCGCCACCCGATCGGAACCAAAAAGACGCATGAGGTTATCTTCCAGTGACACATAGAATTGGGTGGATCCCGGATCACCCTGACGGCCAGACCGGCCTCTCAGTTGTCGGTCAACTCGTCTTGACTCATGTCTTTCAGTACCAATAATGGCTAACCCTCCTGCCTCTTTGGACTCAGTAGTTAATTTAATATCAGTACCTCTACCCGCCATATTGGTCGCAATAGTTACTGTGCCTGGTTCACCGGCGTGGGCCACTATTTCTGCTTCTCGAGCATGTTGCTTGGCGTTCAATACCTGGTGTTCAATCCCTTTCATCTTAAGCATTCGACTTATTAATTCGGAAATCTCAACTGAAGTAGTACCGACTAATACTGGCCTTCTTGCTTTTGTCAGTTCGACAATCTCTTCACTGATCGCATTGAACTTTTCACGCATGGTTTTGTAAACCATGTCTTCTCTGTCGTCTCTGACAATTGGTCTGTTAGTTGGGATAACGACAACATCGAGTTTGTAGATCTCTAAGAATTCTCCCGCTTCTGTTTCGGCTGTACCCGTCATACCCGCCAACTTATGGTACATTCGAAAGTAATTCTGAAGAGTAACCGTGGCGTAGGTCTGAGTAGCATCCTCAACCTTCACATTTTCCTTAGCCTCTATTGCCTGATGGAGCCCGTCCGAATAACGTCTGCCGTCCATAACTCTGCCTGTCTGCTCATCAACAATCTTTACTTTTTCTTCTACAACGATATATTCCGTGTCTTTCTCAAACAGACAATACGCTTTTAACAATTGATTAATGGAATGTATTCTTTGTGCTTTGGTAGTATAGTCTTGAATTAACGTCTCTTTCTTGCTTAGACGCTCTGATTCTTCAATACTTGTATCATTTTCAATTTTTGAAATTTCTACGCCAATGTCAGGCATAATGAAGAAGTTTTTGTCTTCGCCTTCATTAGTGATGAGATCAATGCCTTTTTCAGTTAACTCTATACTATTGTGCTTTTCATCAATAGTGAAATAAAGTTCCTGGTCGGCTTCAGGCATCATTTTCTGATTGTCCTGCAGATAAAAGTTCTCGGTTTTCTGAAGAATTTGCCTCATGCCGGTTTCGCTCAAGTACTTAATTAGAGGTTTGTACCTGGGGAGGCCTCGGAATACTCTAAATAATGGCAAACCACCTTCATTGGTATTATTCTCTGCGATCAGCTTCCTGGCTTCATTCAGGTATTGCTGTGCCTGTCTTTTTTGCGCATCTACAAGTTTGGCAATGCGTGGTTTTAATTCATGAAATTCGTGCTCATCTCCTCCCCTTGGGATAGGGCCTGAGATTATCAGGGGTGTCCGGGCCTCATCCACCAAAACGGAGTCGACTTCATCCACCATTGCGTAATGGTGTTTCCGTTGAACAAGCTCTTCAGGATTTCTTGACATATTATCTCTGAGGTAGTCGAAACCGAATTCATTATTAGTACCATAAGTGATATCGGAATTGTATGCTGCTCTGCGTTCTGGCGAGTGTGGTTGGTATTTGTCAATGCAATCCACTTTAATACCATGGAATTCAAATATGGGCCCGTTCCACTCAGCATCTCTTTTCGCCAAGTAGTCATTGACGGTAACGATGTGCACACCTCGCTCTGCTAAGGCATTCAGATAGGCAGGTAGTGTGGCAACCAAAGTCTTACCTTCACCTGTGGTCATTTCTGCAATTTTGCCTTGGTGGAGGACTATCCCACCGACAAGTTGAACATCGTAATGCACCATTTTCCACTCAACATTGATCCCGCCAGCGGTCCATTGGTTCTTCCAGATGGCCTGGTCACCTTTAATCTCGACATGGTCATTAATAGCCGCAATCTCCTTATCCCGGTGTGTAGCGGTAACCTCAAGGCACTCATTCTCAGTCAATCGTCGAGCTGTTTCCTTAACCACTGCAAACGCATGCGGGAGAATCTTCAGCAATGTAGCCTCTAAGGCCTCATCACGCTCCTCCTCAAGTTTGTCAATCTTACCAAAAAGTTCTTCTTTATCAGTTATCTCTAAGTCTGGATTTTCGTCGATTCGACCCTGATGGGTAGCAATCTGGTCATCAATTGTTTTTAAATCAGCTTTTATGAGTTCCTTGAGTTCGGTCGTTTTCCCACGAAGTGCATCATCTGTAATCGAACTGAGCTTGTTGAACTCATCATTGATTTCATGAACCAAAGGCATTAGTAACTTAATATCCTTATCAGACTTTGTGCCCATTAGTTTGGTAAAGCCTTTAACTATCGTCCCTAACATTTGATATTGTTCTTACTTTGAAATTTAAAATTAAATGGTTTAGGTGAGCAAAGATAGGTTTAAAATGGTGATTTGTTGCTTGAAGGCGTTCGCTTTAGATTTCTATGCTGCCTTCGAATACGGGTGTTGCTGGTCCAGACAGATAAATGTTCTTGTAACCTTCATTGGTTTTATTGAATGAGACGTTTAGAACACCTCCAAACGTCTTGATTTTAACTGGGCTGGAAATTCCTTTTGTACTGGCTCCAATAGCAGCGGCAGTTACACCAGTACCACATGATAATGTTTCATTTTCAACACCTCTTTCATACGTACGAACCGAGATTGTGTCGTTGGCTAAAATCTCAACAAAATTTACGTTGGTCCCATGTGGAGAGAATTTCTCATTGTATCTAATCTCTTTTCCTTCTTGAAAAACGTCAAGACTTTCAATATTGGGTCGATATGCAAGGTAATGTGGTGAGCCAGTATTTATGAATTGGTCTTCGCCATACGAAATAATATTTTTAACGTTAAAGAGCTCAAAACTAATTTCATCATTAAAAATATGTCCTTTATGAACGCCGTCAGTGGTCAAAAATGCAGTGTCGTTTTCAATTATTTGGAGATACTTTGCGAAATGAATGGCACAGCGACTTCCATTGCCACAAAGGCTCTTACTTCCATCTGAATTGAAGTAAACCATTTCAAAATCACATTTGTCATGGTTTTGTATCAAAATAAACCCGTCGGCACCGACACCTAGCTTTCTATCGCATATTCTCGCAACCTGGTCGGTGCCAGGAGACCATTGTAAAGACCGGTTATCAACAATGACAAAATCATTGCCTGTTCCCTGATATTTATAGAATGATAGCTTCATTTCTGACCAAAAATAAAAAAAGCCCCCGAGGTGAATCTGAGGGCTTTATGATGTTTTCTCTTTTGAGGTTATAATTTCTCCTTAATTCTCGCTGCTTTACCTTTTCTGGTTCTCAGGTAGTAAAGTCTTGCTCTTCTAACCCGGCCTTTCCTTACAACCTCTATCTTATCAAGGTTTGGAGATAAAAGTGGGAATATACGCTCTACAGAAATGCCCGATGAAGCCTTTCTTACGGTAAAAGATTCGCCATTGCTGTCAGGGTGCTTCCTTTGGATAACGGTTCCCTGGAATTGCTGAATTCTTTCTTTGTTTCCCTCCTTAATCTTCACGTGTACATTGACTGTATCACCTGATTGAAAATTGGGAAACTTCTGTCGATTCTCCCGGTACTCAGCTTCTACTAGTCTGATCAGCTCACTCATGATCGAAATTGCTTTAAAAAACGGAGCGCAAATATAGAGTTATAATCCTGTATTTAAAAGAGTGTCTTTAAAAATATAGGAATTCATTTGTGTAGGATACTGGAATAAAATTCGATAAGGGTTTAAATCTTACTGACCCACCATAACAAAGGCTCCCCAGTAATAAGGTTGATTGTACTTCTCCCTCAATTTTTGCTGGGCAGCTATAAATGCAGATAGTTTATCTCCTGTTTTGAGCCACTCAGAATAAAAGTTTGTCATCAGTTGTTGCGTGGCATCATCATCTACAGTCCATATAGACATGATGATCGTTTTTGCACCTGCAATTTGGAAGGATCGTTGCAATCCATAAACTCCTTCTCCATTAGTGACCTCACCAAGACCTGTCTCACAGGCAGACATCACTACCAGTTCCGTATCGTCAAGGTTCATGTTCATGGCCTCAAACGCAGTTAGTATTCCGTCCTGACCGTCGTCTTCGCCACCCAGAAAATTCCCGGAGCTCAGAAAACTGTTTGCACCTGCAAAAATCAAACCTGAACGCAGTAACGGATTTTGGACGTAATCGTCTGTACTCCCTATATCCACAGGTTGACCATCCTCTAAAAAGAATCCATGAGTCGCAATATGTAGGGTGTGTGGATTTTTGACATTCTTCACATTAGTTTCTATGGCCCGGTCTTCCAGATAAGTAATTGGTCTTGAATTGTTTCCATTATAAATCTCCTCAATCAATTCAACTTCCTTTTTGGTACCTGGCAATAGTGCCAACAAGCTATTGCTATCAATATAGCGTTGAAGATTTCCTCGTAAGCCACTGGAGATTCCTCCCGTTATAGGTCCTGAATTGCTATTACTTGAACCCCGGGCACCCCTTGACATTCCGCGTACTTCCTGACTTGCATCACTTGCATCAGCAGTTGACGTTTTTTTTTGAGATGATGCATACAATCCTTTATCATAGTTGGGATAACCGATTAAACAGGCTATTTTTTCTCCTGGATAGGATGATGTATTGTCAGCATAAGTGATTAGATCTTTAGTATTGTTCATCACCTGGATGGACATCTCATCTATCAGATAATCACCTGATTCCGGATTTTTCAGCGTATTAATGTTCAATTGGTTGAATACTCCATCTGGAGAGAAATAGACTTTATTGATACCCTTCAACCGGTTGGCTATTGGACGCCAAAAGAAATGATAAGAATATTGATCGTCGATAGAGAATTTGATGGCATTCCTGTAATAGGCGATGAATTTTTTTTCCAAATCGTTACCACTTCGAAGCAATACCAAATCGGGATAGTCTTTGGTATCCTCTCTTACAATCAAAGCCGCATAATAAATTTCTCCGTTGTAAAATCCTGCGGAGTCAGGGAGGAAATTTCTAAATCGAATAATTTCCACAGCAGCCTCATTGGGTTTCAATTTACTTTGAACATCCTTCCAGGTAATTTTTTCTGAAGTAAATGTTTTCGCAAATGCTTTTGATGCAATGCTCAACTCCTTCTCTTCATCATTGGCAAGTGTAGTGATTGAATCAATTAAGTAGTTTCTTTCTTCAGGCTCCAGTTCCAGGGTGCTATAAAGTTTTGACAATTGTTCTTTATATTCAATCCAGGTATTGTACTTGTTGATTAACGTACTGTCACCACTGTCGAAAATTGCCTGCCTCACCTTGCTGGTGGCATACATGATTAATCCTTTCGTGGCCAGTCGGTAGTCGTACATTAAACCGTTCAGGTGCTTACTTTCCCGACTTCCCTCAAAGGCAAACGAATTGAATTGCTCGAATGCCGGCTTGAGTTTTGTCTTGTAGAATTTTGCTTTTTCTTCCTCACTTAAGGTGGGGAAAAAGGCCTCAATCTGACCAAAGTAATTTTCAAATGTTCTTTTATAATAATCTTCAGCTTGGTCGTGTTCTTCTCTGGCCCATTTCAAAATTGCCATCTTGTTGGTTGACTCTGCGTATAATGGGTGGTTTCTGCCCAAGCGTTTAGCTCGAATGGCCATAGCTTTCTGATAAATTTTGTCAGCTTCTTGCTTCCGGCCGATATTGGCATAGAGGTCACCCAGGTTGGAGGTTACCCACGCATAATCTATCTGGTCGTCACCAAAGATTTCTTCATAGATATCAACTGATTTTTGCTGATATTCAAGGGCCTCATCAAAACGAAGGCTAATGCGGTAGAGGTAGGCCAATTGCGTTAATGTATTGGCATAATAGTAGTTTTTTTCGCCATAAGATTTGCTGAATATTTCAAGGGCCTGTTGGTACAATTCTTCGGATTTACCAAATTGGTAAAAGTCCATATACGTATCCGCCAAGTTACTCAGGGTGATGGCATAGGTCGGGTCTTCTGAAGTATATAGCTGTTCTTCCAATTCTAACGTACGTTCATAGTATTTTCTGGCCAGATCTGTATTTCCCATACCCATGTTGACAACAGCGATATTGTTATAGAGTGTAGCGTAAAACTCTTCATGGTCACCGGTGAGCCTGTCAAGTATTGAGTTGCCCTCACTAAATAGGTCGAGTGCTTCAGGATACTTGCCCATACCCTTATGTAAGTTTGCATAATTAATTAGCGTTCCAACGTATTCTGTTGAAACGTAGCGGCCCTGATCTTCATAGCTTTCCAATGAGGAATTCAATGCACGTTCAGATTCCTGGTAGGCACCTTTGATAAAATAGTTTGCGCCGAGTTCAGACAAAAAAGTCGGATAGAGTTCATTCGATTTCTTCAGGCGTTTTAAGTTTTTGCTATAGAGTTCAATTGCCTTGTCATATTGACTTATGTTTTTATAATGAACTCCAAAAGCAAGAGCTGTCTCCAAATACTCAGGACTCTTCGGACCATATGTTTTCAGGCTGCTCTCTAAAAGTGAAATATAAATGCTGTCAGATTCATCATATTGACCAATTTCATCCCAAATGGCAGCTATTTGATAAAGAAGGTTTTTCATCCCGAAGTCCGTGGCGTTCCCTGTTTTTTCCCTGGTATCAAATTCTTTTTGATAGAATTCTAATGCAGCCTGGCGGTCACCTAAACCTATATAATAGGATTCAGCAATGAAGGAGTACATAGCGGCTGTTAAAGTGTCTTGAAGAGGCTCTACGTATCCAAGCATTTCGTCCTTTTTGTCAATTATGTTCTCATAATCATAATTTGCGTAATAGTCTTCAAATTGGTAATACAGCTTCTCAAACTTTTTATTACCGAATTCATACTGGGCACGAACAACTGTGGTGGAAAGCAGAACAGCTACGGTTAAAGAAACAACAAGGCGCATCATAGCATTATTTTTTAATCTATTTAATCTATAAGATATTTAATCTGAAATAACAAATACAGGTGTCTAAATAGTTTCTAATTCTAACCTGATATACTGAATGAAGAAAAAGAAAAAAATACTAAAGTCACAAAATCATAATACCAAGGTAGCAAAAATATTTATTATACAACAGCTATTTCAGATTTCCTCCGGCTGCGGGAGATTGGTCCATAATACTTTTTCATGGCCAATAGGCTCCGGGGATTATGATGGTAAGCACCTAAACCAAAACAATGCTTTACACCTCACCGACTGTTATAAGTCCTTAATTCCCGGCCCAAATATCACCAACATCCCGGCAGGGAACAGCATTATTCATAGAGAAGATTGCAATTGCACAATGAAAACAAGAGGTTACACAACCTGGTATGATGCGGTCAATGCTTAGCTATATTGAAAAAAATGTATACTTTTATACTGGATTGACACAAAGCATGGCAAAACCACATTACGATGCAAAACCACATTACGATCATTTTTGGCCCCACAGACCCTGAAGGATCGGGTTTCAAATGCAACCGGCATCCAGGCAAATTATTTACTTTTACTGATCATTTACCCTTACTGAACCTGTTATGAAGCGCAACCTGTCCTGTCTGAATAATTTCCCCGAAACTTTTTACAAAAAGAACAAAAAGGCTTCCACTTCCGGGTCAAAACCCGGAGTTGTGTGCAGGCACTTCAACAAGTGTGCGTTAGCTGTTTTTTTATTCTTTATCGGCCCCATGGACGTACTGTCTGCTGCCGGTGAAAGGAACAGCCCGGCCATCGCCCGGCCTCAGTTATTAATAAGAGCATTATTTAGTTCTTATTATTTTTATTTATTGTATCTTTACAGTATGAAAACAAAGGTAAAGAAGCGCAAAAACAAACAAGCACAAGAGGAGACACGGTTTAGAGTAGCAGAATATTTGCCAAAGAAGTTAGGGACACAAAAGCAAGCCAGTATTGTTTTTGGAATAACAGAGCCAGGGGTGAACAAGATTTGGGCTATCTATAAGCAAGGAGGAAAAAGAGCTTTAAGGAGTAAAAAACGAGGTATTCAAGGAGGTAATAAGTTAAAGAAAGACCAAGCTTATCAAGTGCGTCAGTTAATCAAGGACAAATTACCAGATCAGTTGAAGCTCCCTTTTGGTTTATGGACCCGAGAAGCAGTACAACAACTCATTGCTATAAAGTATGGCGTAGAATTATCCCGTTGGCAAGTGGGTCGTTATTTAAAGAAATGGGGATATACACCTCAGAAGCCTATAAAAAAAGCTTTTGAACAAAAACCTGAAAAGGTTCAAAAGTGGTTGGAGCAAGAGTATCCATCTATAAAAAGGCGAGCTGTCCGAGAGAAGGCTGTTATTTACTTTGGAGATGAAACAGGCTGTAGAAGTACCCATCAAGCAGGGAGGAGTTATGCACCAAAAGGAAAAACACCGATGATTATGGCAACAGGAAAACGCTTTACAGTCCATATGATTTCTGCTATTAGCAATAGAGGTCATTTACAATTCATGTTGATGGATGCAGGATTTAATAGCGAAGTGTTTCAAACCTTTTTAGAGCAAATGATAAAATACAGTAAACAAAAAGTGTTCTTTATAACAGACAATCATCCCGCCCATAAAGCTAAAAAGCTAAACCAATGGCTGGAAGACAATAAAAAAAAGATTGAGGTATTGTTCATCCCTGCTTATTCACCTGAACTGAACCCACAAGAATACCTAAACCAAGATTTGAAAACAAATATCATAGGAAAGAAAAGGGCTATAAACAAAGAACAGCTCAAAAAAAACATCAATAATTTTATGAGCAAAAGAAAAAAGGATAAACCTCAAGTGAAAAAATATTTTCATCATAGGCACGCTCAGTATGCTGCCTAGAAAATTCATACGAACTAATTAACCTAACGATTAATAACTCCGTCCATTAGCATCACCAGGGCCACCAACGGTGCAGAACCGGCCACACCTGCGACCTTTACGGTGACTTTGTCGGAGACCAACAACACCGGATCGGCTATCACTGTGACCTACCAGTTCGGGGGTACAGCCACCGGCGGAGCAGATTATGACAATACAACCAACATGGTAACCATTCCTGCTGGCAGCAGTACAGCGACCATTACCGTACCGGTGAACGACGATACAGCCCTGGAAGGGGATGAGACTATTGAAGTGATGTTGATTTCAGTGGCAGATACAGGTATTACAATAGATTCGAACCAAAATACAGGTACGGCGACCATTACCGATGACGAGTTTGACAGCAAAGTTGGTGATTCATTAGCCCTGGTGGCGATCTACAATGCCACCAATGGACCCAATTGGACTACCAATACCAATTGGCTTCAGTCTGGTCAAAACGCTGATACCTGGCATGGGGTAACCGTGACTGAAGGAAGGGTGACAGATCTTCGTTTGCCATTCAACCAGCTTACCGGAAATATACCCATAGAACTGGGAAATTTGACGGAACTTACGTTTTTGAATCTTGTTTCAAATCAGCTTACCGGAAATATACCCACGGAACTGGGAGGCCTCACCCGGTTGACAGATCTTTATTTGTCATTCAACCAGTTGGACGGGCCAATCCCTGCCCTGATTGGAAATTTGACGGAACTTACGTTTTTGTCTCTTGCAGGAAATCAGCTTACCGGAAATATACCCATGGAATTGGGAAACTTGACGGAACTTACGGAATTGAATCTTAGGTTCAATCAGCTTACCGGAAATATACCCATGGAACTGGGAAACTTGACAGCACTTACGTTTTTGGATCTTAGGAACAACCAGTTGGCCGGGCCAATCCCTGCCTCATGGGCGACTTTCACTAATCTTGGTATATTTAATATTTCAGGGAATCAGTTTGATGATATTCCCGATATGAGTGCCCTGAATTTTGAAGAATTTGATATTAGCAACAACAATTTTGAATTCGGGGACATTATTCCCAACGTAACCGCAGGCCGTTATTTCCCTCAAAACCCTTTCGGACCAGAGCAGCAGTTAAATCCTGCCGCAGGTGCCAATGTCGATCTATCCATTTCAACTGAAGATGACGGGAACAATGTCTATCAGTGGTTCAAAGACGGTGTGGCCATACCGTCCGCCAATGCAACATCCTATACCATACCTTCCTATACCGTGCCGGCTGACGATGGCATTTATTTCGTACAAGTTACCCACCCCAACGCTCCTGCCCTGACACTGCAAAGTTCAGATATTGCAGTGATGGGCGTATCTGAATCCTTAAACCAGTCAGATTCATTAGCCCTGGTGGCTTTATTCAATGCAACCGATGGTTTCAATTGGGACAATAAGGATAACTGGCTGGCAGGTCCGGTGTCTGACTGGTCTGGCATTACCGTAGCCAGTAATCGGGTAACCGGCATTAGTTTGCCTGACAATAATCTGGAGGGCGGGGTACCGGTAGAGATCAACGACATGGCTGAGCTTGCTGTGGTTGACCTGTCGGGGAATGACCTCCACACTGTACCTGCAATGAACCTATCCGGAACGGTCACTTCCCTGAACCTGTCGGGGAACCTGTTAGACTTTAACAGCCTGATACCCAATCAGGCTGTTCCCGGGGTAGTTTTAGCACCCCAGCAGGAACTGCTGAAGTTAACCAGCATTCTGGCTGAGGTGGATGAATCGCAGACCCCGGACCGCACCATCCCCGGGACTAATAATGTATACAGCTGGCTAAAAGACAGTGTGGCATTTCCTGCGGGGGGAGCATCGGGAACCTTCACACTGGAGAACATCCGGTTTGAAAGTGAAGGATCCTATGTGGCGCAAGTCACCAATCCGGAGCTTGAAAATGTTACATTAAGGACTAAACCATTTTTGGTCAGGGTCTCCTCAATAAGAAGGGATAGCCTGGCTCTGGTCGCCGTTTTCGAATCGGCCAAAGGGGCTAATTGGGTGAAAAGTACAAACTGGCTGACAGGACCACTGGCCACGTGGTCTGGCATTACCGTAGACAATAATCGGGTAACCGGCATTAGTTTGCCTGACAATAATCTGCAAGACACCTTGGCCATTGACCTGCAGGATATTGGTGCGTTGGTTTCTGTTGATTTATCTCAAAATGAGCTGAGGGGAATTCCAGACATGACCGGACTGAAGCATCTGATGTCACTGGATGTTTCTGGAAACCGGCTTGGATTTGAAGATCTGGAAATAAATGTTGCCCAGGCGCAATTTGAATTCCTGTTCACCCCTCAACGCAGGTATGGGGTGACCACGACCGAGCTGGTCCGGGTCAATGAACGGGCAGTTGTATCGATTGACATTTCGGGAACCCGGAATACTTATCAATGGTACAAAAAACCAAGACGGACTATTGAAGGGTTTGCTACGCCCGAAGAAACCCCCGGAACGGCCATTGAGGGAGGGACAGCACGTGGTTTGGTGATTGATAGCATCAAATTCGAAACCATGGGAATCTTCTACGTTGAGGTTTCCAATCCGCTACTGCCGGGATTGATCATCAGAAACAGAAACCAAAATGTATTCGCAGTAACAGACGTTTCTGGTACCGCCGGAATTGATCCGGATGTCGGATCCGTTTTGACAGAAGGAGATTTGATTGTCTACGAGATTGAGGCCCCCGGCCGACCATTTACTGCTCTGGACACTGTGACCTTTGATGCGAATGGGGCCTATTTTCTGGATGGCCTTATCCCGGGTGATTACATATTGAAGGCCAGACCAGGAAAATCATTCATGGATAGTGTGTTGCAGACCTATTATGGTAAAACCGGTGACTGGGTGTTTGCTGATACGCTACAGTTAAGGACATCGACAACGGGCATAAATATTGACATGATCTTTATCCCGCCACCCTTTGACCCGGAAGTAAATGATGCATTGATCGTAGGTAGTATTGAATCAGATTTGCCAGACTCTGTGGTGGATTCTGAGGCAGGTTTAAGGGTCAGGGCAAGAAGGCGGGTGCGCCGTGCCGGTGTATCCTTGAATAAACTGGTCACCCGACGCCGTCAACTCCAGCAGGAGATTGCACTGGTGGCTTATACAGAGACGGACGACGAGGGCCGGTTTGGATTCCCTAACGTGCCACCGGGCGACTATTTATTGAATGTCCAGTTCCCGGGAATCCCAATGGATACCACAACCCTGATAGAATTCAAGATTGATCCGCTCATGGAAGAGCAGTTTTTTAACGTAGCTGCCCTGGTTACAGAACTTGGCATTTCATTGGAACTGATTGAGGAAACCGGTTTTTACAGGAAGTACTTCAAGGATTTAACCATCTATCCTAATCCGGCGAAGGATTACGTTACCATCGATTATGAAAAGCTGAATTCAGAAAACATTGGGGTTTACCTGACCGATCTTACCGGCCATCAGTTGCTGACGGCTAAAATTGAAAACGGTCGCTACAGAAAGATAGATTTTGATACATCTAAACTACCGGAAGGAATTTATATGTTAGTCTTTGTAGACATGGCCGAGGCATCATTGCCAGTTGCCTCTTATAAAGTGATTATAGACAGATAAGTATTATCCTCAAGCCAACAAAATACCCTCAGCAGTAAGCTGAGGTGTTGTTGGTTTATTTTCATCTTATTTAAGACCGTTGCAAAAGGTTAATATTATTGTTGGTATTAACAGTCGTGAAGCAGGGAATCTCCATAGTGCTAAATCTGGTTGTCCCACAAATTAGAAAAAAGACCTTTCATCTGGATTATTGTTGAACATAACGCAAAACAGTCAATTAATAAATCAATTACAACCAGGGAATACACTCCCTGGGTATTAAAATAATTCAATAGAACTTCAGTCGCTTTGATATCGAATAGAGACTTATTCTTAAGGAACCTGGCTCAAACCTCAGATTTTCCACTTGTAATTGAAGTAGAAAGTGCCGACGGCGTGTGGCTCCATGGGCCTAATAAAAAATATATCGATTTAATTAGTGGCATTGGCGTCAGTTCTGTCGGGCACAGACATCCACAAGTAATTGCTGCAATAAAGGACCAAATTGACAAGCACCTGCACCTTATGGTATTCGGAGAGTTGGTCCAGACCCCTCAAGTTAAACTTGCGGAAGCTCTGGTTAGCACTTTACCAGATCATTTAGACAACGTGTACTTAGTTAACTCTGGTTCTGAGGCGATAGAAGGTGCCATTAAACTTGCTAAGCGCTTTACCAGAAAATATGAAATTATCTCCTGTTTCAATGCATACCATGGCTCCTCCCATGGAGCACTTTCAATTAGTGGTTCAGAAGATTTCAAGAGAGCATTTAGACCACTCGTTCCAGGATCGAGACAAATACGGTTTGGTTACCTGGAGGATTTAAATCTGGTCACCAAAAACACAGCAGCTGTAGTAATTGAAACCATACAAGGTGAGGCTGGCATGAGAACGGCTAATACTGAATACTTTCAAACCCTGCGGGAATGTTGTAATAAGCATCAGGCCCTGCTAGTCTTAGATGAAATCCAGTGCGGTTTTGGTCGAACTGGCAAATTTTGGGCATTCGAACATTACGATATTCTGCCTGATATTATCACTAGTGCTAAAGGCATGGGTGGTGGGATGCCAATTGGTGCTTTTATCAGCACTCATGAAATAATGGGGGTCTTAAAGAATGATCCCGTCCTCGGACATATAACCACCTTTGGAGGTCATCCTGTGTCAGCTGCGGCAGCACTTGCCACCATTAATATTTTGACAAAAACATCCGTAATCGAATCAGTTGATCTAAAGGCAAATATTTTCAAAGAAAATCTCAAGCACCCCATCATCAAAGAGATTAGAAATGAAGGGCTCATGATGGCAGTAGAATTTGAATCCTTTGACAAGCTCAGGTTGATCATTGATAAAGCCATTAATAAAGGAGTACTCACAGACTGGTTTCTCTTTTGTGACAATAGTATGCGTATAGCTCCACCGCTTACAATATCTGAAGATGAGATTGCCCTGGCCTCCAACATCATTCTAGAAGCCATCAATGAATCATGATCACAATTACCTATTAGGGGTAGGGGCTTGACAGTTAGAACACTTCTGTTACATTTGCAGCCATAATGAAGTTTCTCATTCATATCGTCTGGGTCACAGCACCCTCTACCTCTTAGAGGGCACCTCGCACACAATCAATATTCCTTTTAGTATTTTTATAATTAATAAAGAATGAGAAATCTATTACTTCATAATGTAAAATCAATTATTGCCAATTTCAGTCAGGCCGTTAGAGGTGGTGAGCAGGACTTTACCGCCGGGAGCATTAATAAAGCCATTTTTATGCTTTCCGTTCCTATGATCCTTGAAATGGTGATGGAATCCCTTTTCGCAGTGGTTGATGTATTTTTTGTCAGCAAAGTCAGTGTCAATGCTGTAGCCACTGTAGGTCTTACCGAATCTGTCTTGATGATTGTTTATTCAATCGCAATTGGTCTCAGTATGGCCACTACTGCTATGGTTGCCAGAAGGGTTGGTGAAAAGAAACCCAAAGAAGCGGCAGTAGTTGCTGTTCAAGCCATTTTTCTTGCACTCAGTCTGGCAGTTATTATTGGTATTGCTGGAGGAATCTTTGCTCCGGATATCTTGAGACTAATGGGTGGCGAAGAATCCCTGATTAGTGAAGGTTATGGCTATACCCGAATAATTTTTCTCGGGAATGCTACTATTATGTTAATCTTCTTGATCAATGCAATATTCAGAGGTGCAGGCAATGCGTCAATTGCAATGAGAGCATTGTGGATTTCGAATATATTGAATATGATTCTGGACCCAATTTTTATTTTTGGTCCTGGCCCAATCCCAGCACTTGGCGTTGAAGGTGCAGCTATTGCTACAACCATTGGGCGAGGTACAGGAGTACTTTACCAAATTTATTCACTTTTAAATGGCAGCGGAATAATTAAATTAAAGAGATTCGTAATTAAGATAAAAATTGATGTTATCCGGAATTTAGTTAAAGTATCAATTGGAGGAATTTTACAGTTTTTAATTGAAACCGCCAGTTGGATATTTTTAGTTCGCATAATTGCTGAGTTTGGTAGTTCTGCCCTGGCAGGGTATCAAATTGCATTTAGAATAATAGTCTTTACCCTATTACCTTCCTGGGGTATGGCGAATGCAGCGGCAACTTTGGTAGGGCAAAATTTAGGAGCAAATCAACCGGACCGAGCCGAATCCTCGGTTTGGAAGACGGCACTTTACAATGTGATTTTTCTCGCCTGTGTAGGGCTGATATTTTTTGTCTTTGCCAAGCAAGTTGTGGGAATATTTACGGAAGTAGAAGATGTAATGGCACATGCTATACTTTCCCTTCAGATCATTTGTTTCGGATACATCTTCTTCGCCTATGGCATGGTAATGGTGCAGGCTTTTAATGGTGCTGGAGATACAAGGACTCCGACGATTATGAATATTTTCATTTTCTGGATTTTTCAGATTCCATTTGCCTATTGGATGTCAATTCCTTTGAATTTTGGGCCTGTTGGAGTTTTTTGGGCAATGGCCATAGCCCACTCCATCGTGGCGGTAGCTGGTGTTGTAATATTCAAACGAGGAAAGTGGAAACTAATAAAAGTTTAAGAAAGACATGGATTGGAATCGGTAATATCCACCGACTCCTTTCTTAACTTCATTCTACTAAGAATGTCAGAACCAAGTCTCTTATGTCTCTTGGAGCAAAAAGTCTCATGACACTCAAATTAATGAAGCTATCAGAAAATATGGCAGCTGGATTTCAACTAAGAAAAACCCTGAAAAATGGTCTGACGATTGGGAAGTACTTCACTTGGACCGGCCCCAATCACCGCGCAACCTATCATTCGTAATCTCTTTAATTATACCAAAACTATAAATTTTTACAAGATTACAATCAACTCAATTTTGCAATCTCAATACACCAACAGGATTCCGGCCTTCATTCAAACACAGTTAATATGTGAGCAGCGGATTCCTTAGGTCGAATAAACCATGTAATTCTTAGTATATCATGTAATTCTTAGTATATATAGATTATTGCATCCAATATTTTATGGCTTTCTTTGCGTCAGGAAGCCTCAGTGACAATAAGGAAGATCAGAATAGATATTTCTCCCGAGGCTCCATCCCTTTTTTGGGCATCAGCATTACCCGCCGTACAATCAAATCAGAGGAGATGAACAAACTAGAAAGCTTTAGAAAAAAAATCGATACGCTGGATGATCAGTTGATAAAACTACTCAACCAGAGAATGGAGATTGTCAAAGAAGTGGGTGACTACAAGCGCAAGTCAAATACAACCATTTATAAACCCGATCGCGAAAAAGCCATTCTTAATAGATTGATCAAGAATAGCATTGGACTGCTCACACCAGCAGCCATTGAGGCTGTCTTTCTTGAAATATTTGCGGTGAGCCGGAACCTGGAGTTGCCTGCACGAATCGTTTATCTTGGCCCCGAAGGGAGTTTTACTCATCAGGCAGCGGAAAGTCGTTATGGAGCACTGAGTGAATATCTTCCAGTCAATTCAATTAGTTCTGTTTTTGAAACTGTAGCATCAGACAGAGCAAAATATGGAGTAGTACCCATTGAGAACAACCAGGAAGGTATTGTTGAAGAAACCCTTGATCTACTTGGGCAAGCGGACCTAAAAATAGTCTCAGAACTATCGATACCAATACATTTCGCTTTTGCTACGAAGGAAGAAGAAGTGAAAAATATCACTAAGATCTATTCCAAGGATATTGCATTCAGGCAATGCAGGAAGTTTATTCAAAATCTCTACGGTAAAAAAGTGGAATTAATTCCTGTAAACTCCACCTCTACTGCTTGCCAGCAGGCGTTAGAAGAAAAATGTACTGCTGCGATTTGTTCTCACATCGCCGCAAAGGAAGTTGGGATTCCCGTCCTTTTTGAAAACATTGAAGATTCCGCAGACAATCATACCCGATTTCTGATTTTTGCAAAAGACGTGATTAATAATGTCAGTAAAGACGACAAAACCTCCATACTTGTCAGGCTTTCAGACTCAGACAAACCAGGGGCATTGGCCCTATTTCTTCAAGAATTCCATAGGGCAAAAATCAACTTATCAAAAATTGAAAGCAGGCCTGCTAAAAACGGATCAGATTTCAAATATGTTTTTTTTATAGATTTCGAGGCACATATTGAAGACAGGAAGGTCAGTAAAATTGTCAAGAAATATGGAGACGCTATTAAATGGCTTGGTAGCTATCCCCAAACTTGCTAACCTTTTGAGCTAATTATTTTAGTTAATATAAATTTGAAGTATGCGTTTATTAATTGTCATGCTAATCAGTGGTTTGCCTTACTTGGCGTTTAGTCAGGACAGTCTGGACTATAGCCTTGAATCACCATATAACGCCGTCTTCACGCATCTGAACTTCCTTCAAGAAGAGAACTATCTGCCCGAATTATCCTCGAGAGTTTTCAACCAGAGCGGCAGAACCGAGGAGGAGGCTATTGAATTGGCTCAAAAGCTTAAACAAATTCTTGATGGAACGGGTAGCTACATAAATATGGAGGATGTCTCCAAGAACCCGAATTATATCGATTCCACTACTAACAAGAGCAGGTATATCCTGGTTAAAAGATTTCCAAATATTTATCTGGAAAAACAGGTTAATCAATGGATTTATTCTGAAAGATCCACCAGAGAAATAGATATCATCCATCAAGAAGTATATCCATTTGGTATTGACAAACTTCTGACACTCCTTCCAAAGGCTGGGACCCGTAAAATACTAGGGCTCCACATTTGGCAATACCTCGGCATTTTAATTCTCATTTTTCTGAGCTTTCTGATACACAAAATTTTTACCCTGATTTTTGAGAGAATTATCATCAACTTTTTACAGCGGTCCGGTTATAAAGATGTTGCTCAGAAATTGGTCCTTCCAGTGGCCAGACCTATTAGCATCTTTTTTGTCATCCTTCTATTCGTAATGCTAGTTCCTGTTTTACAGTTACCCGCTATAACTTCCAGGTATATTATTCTTTCATTAAAAGCAGCATTACCTTTATTCGGAACTATTGTCTTCTACAGACTGGTTAATATTTTGACCTATTATCTGAACAAGCTGGTCTTAAAAACGGAAAGCACTTTAGATGATCAATTAGTCCCGCTGATTCGCAAAACTCTTAAAGCTTTTGTGGTTGTTGTCGGTTCATTATTCATTCTGGACAATCTTAATGTGCCAATCATTCCACTGCTGACAGGGTTGTCAATTGGTGGTTTGGCCTTTGCATTGGCTGCGCAAGACACTATCAAAAACTTCTTCGGATCTTTAATGATATTTATTGATAAGCCATTTCAAATTGGAGACTGGATTACATCAGAGGATGTAGATGGAACAGTTGAAGAAGTGGGGTTTAGATCAACAAGAATCCGTTCATTCCGTAATTCTGTTTATTACATTCCCAATGGTAAACTTGCAGATCGGACCATTGACAATCATGGTCTTAGAAGGTACCGGAGGTTTTTTACAACCCTGTCCTTAACCCATGATACTCCTCCCGATATGATTCAAACCTTTGTGGATGGTTTAATTAAAATTGTACACAATCACCCACAAACAAGGAAGGATTTTCACCAAATTCATTTCAATGATATGGGTGAATCCTCTCTTAATGTAATGTTCTACATTTTCTTCGAGGTACCTGAATGGAGTGATGAACTTCGGGCAAGGCATGAAGTGTTAATGCAAATTGTCCGATTGGCTGATAAGCTGGGCGTTAATTTTGCATTTCCGACAAGAACACTTCACATGGAAAATTTCCCGGGAAAAGCATCCCTGAGTCCACAGTATAAAAGTAAAGACGAATTGAAACGAGATTTGGACGAATTTTTCGCAGACGAAAGCTAGAGCTAGATCATTCTCTCAAGAACAAATTTTGCTCTTACATCCTCTTCCCCTCTTTGCAGTCTCATAAAAATCCGCTTCCCTGGTTTTGATCTCAACAAGGCATTTACATAATTGAGACTAGTTCCCTCTCCCTCCCTGCCATTTATCGACTTTATGATATCTCCTCTTTGAACACCGGCTTCCTCAGCAGGAGAACCCTCTCTGACGTATTTTACCATGATGAGATCATACCTGGCTCCAAAACTCATAATTTCCATACCTGAGAGATCAAATTCAAAAGTTTTTTCAAACTCATCCCCCTTCTGGAGGTAGAGTGCCTTGCCTTTATAGTCCATGACATAGTTGAAATGAGTGAGCAACTCTCCTCCTATTGTGCCATTGCGATCTCCAGAACGTAAACCGTATCCATAATGATCTTCGTCAGGATAGAAGGAAATGACATCATCGAATTCAAACTTATCCAACCTAATCTGGTCAATACGTCCAACAAGGCCATATATCTCCCCACCTAAACCTCTGCCAAGAACAGATCTTAAGTGCTCCTCAGGTACTTCAATTTTTTGGTTTGATGTCGGATTGAGCAGAATAGCATGACTGGCACCGGTATCAATCATTAGTTTTACGTTTTCCTGCGAGCCACCTTGTTGGGCAATTCCAGCACTTAAATAAGGCTTAGTCCTTTCAATTGAAATGGGAATCTTTCTGTAAAAGTTATTCCTCCTGAAGTATTTCCTTTTTTTAAACCGTTCTGGATCATGAAAAATGACTTTATTATCATTGTAATCTACCTGGATTACAAATTGTTTGAATAGGTCATAGCCAATTATACCATGAACATCGGAGCCAAGATTATTGCTAAGTTTTAGAAAGTCATCCTCCAGGATGATGATTGGGGTATTTTTTCCTTGGATTTTGGCCACTGACAAATCAATATTATCAACGACCAGAACTTTAATAGAATCGTTTTCCCCAGGACCATGAATTATAAGCTCCCGATCATATTCTAATCCCAAAACGTCTCCATATAACTTATTGGTTAGTATGGTATTTTGAACCCCGGTGTCGAGAATGAATTTAAGAGTTAACTGACCGTTGACTGTGACTGGAATTACAACAAGATTGTTGAAGCGTTCGAATGGGATTTCCATGCGCCGCACCCCAGGTTCAAATGAAAAACCAACTTGTTGTTTCTGACCAAAGCAGTGAAAAGAAATGATCGAAATACAAATTGCAGCCGTAATTCTAAAAGTCGTCATTTTGGTTAAGATATCGATTATAATATAGCCAAATCGCCAAAAACCCTGCCTTCATCCTATTATACTCCAAAAACAGTAATCTTGTTAACGAATTGTTAAAGTCATCACCGCAAAATCTCTGTTTTCTGTAATTTCACTTTATGAAGGGAAAGGCCATTCGACTTGTTGTTATCCTTGGGGCAATTTCCATAGTGGGTATTACGGTCATCCAGGTTTTTTGGGTCAAAAGAGCTTTCGATTTAAAGGAAACGGAGTTCAACCACAATGTTAATATTGCGCTGAAAAATGTAGTAGAGTCACTATGTCAATACAACGGCACAGACGTTCCTACTGCAAGTGTCGTAGATCAAATCTCCAGCAACTATTTCACGGTCAAGGTTAACAATATGATTAGCCCGGAGCTCTTGGAATATTATTTAAAAGCAGAGCTTGGAAAGAGATCACTGAGTTTCGATTTTGAGTACGGCATTTACGACTGCTCAGACGAACAAATGGTCTTTGGCAATCATGTCTCCATGACTTCATTAGAGAGTTCTCCTGAAAAACTTGAGAAATCTGAATTCCCCGAACTGACAACCAACAACTATTACTTCGGGGTTTACTTCCCGCTTAAAGAAGCTCAGTTGATTAGCAACATGGGTATATGGACATTCTCATCACTCGTATTATTCATAGTCCTGATTTTTTTCACTTGCGCCATGTTTGTAATATTTAAGCAGAGAAGGTTATCTGAGGTTCAGCGTGATTTTATCAATAATATGACGCACGAGTTTAAGACGCCAATCTCAACGATTGCGGTATCAGCGGAAGTACTTCAACAGCCAGGCATCAAAGATCAGCCCGAGCGCCTTCGGAACTATGCTGGTATCATTCAAGCCGAAAATAACCGGTTAAAAAAGCAAGTTGAAAGGGTTCTTCAAATGGCCTTGTTGGACAAGGATAAAATAGATATTAAGAAAGAAGAGATTGACATTCACAGTATACTAAGCGATGTGATTCAGACCATGGATCTCAGCATTAAGGCGAGAAATGGGAAAATCAATTGTTTGATGAAAGCCGGAAACAGTCGGGTTTTTGCCGACAAACTCCACATGACAAATATTTTCTATAACCTAATTGATAATGCTGTTAAGTATTGCAAGTCAATACCTGAAATTGAGATTGTAACTAATGATTTGAAATCCGGGATTGAAATAGTACTGAAAGACAATGGTATTGGTATTGGTACGGACCAGCAAAAAAGGGTGTTTCATAGATTCTATCGTGTTCCCACCGGGAATTTACATGATGTAAAGGGGTTTGGCTTGGGTCTGAACTATGTCAAAACAATGATAGCAGCCCATCATGGACATATAGCACTAAGTAGCAACTTTGGTGAAGGGAGCAGTTTTAAAATATTTTTACCATTTAACTCATGAGCACAGATAAGAAAATATCAATACTTCTGGCAGAAGACGATACTAATCTGGGTTTTGTAGTTAAAGACAACCTTGATCTTAATGGTTACAGAGTTACCCTCTGTGAAGATGGCGAGACCGCATGGGCCACGTTCGATAAAAGCAAAACAGGCCTATGTATTCTGGATATCATGTTACCCAAAATGGACGGGTTCACTTTGGCAGAAAAAATCAGGGCAATTGATGATCAGGTGCCGATTCTCTTTTTGTCGGCCAAGGCAATGGAAGAAGATAAAATACAGGGTTTCAAAATTGGAGCTGATGACTACATCACAAAACCATTTAGCATTGAAGAGCTTCTATTGAGAATTGAGGTTTTCCTTCGCCGTTCGTCACGCCAGGATTTGGATGTAGAAAATAGTTTCGAAATTGGGCAATACCATTTTGACTATAAGAACTTATGTCTGGAAATCGGAGATGAGAAAAAAGGTCTGACTAAAAGGGAAGCCGACTTACTCAAACACCTCTGTCTTCATAGAGAAGCCGTTTTGAAAAGGACAGATATACTGAACAGGTTGTGGGGAGATGATGACTATTTCAATGGCAGGAGCCTTGATGTTTTTATTTCCAAACTAAGAAAATATCTTAAAAAAGATTCCTCCATCAATATTGTCAACTATCATGGAGTTGGATTCAGGCTGGAAGAGAATTCTTAATTTTCGATCATTACCCTAAATGTAGCAATCGGCAAATTATCCATTACGTTGTATACTATATTGAGCAAATAGTTCCATTCTGCAAACGAGATATATCAATTGACATTTCCTGAAGCTGCCCATTTACTATCTTTTCAACCTGCAATATTTGACCATTCATATCCACCATTTGAACCTCTGGTAATGTCCCATTCAATAATTCGTAAGCAATTGTTAAGTGGTCGCTGGCCGGGTTCGGATAAATTTCCAGGTTCTTGAAATACTTTCGGTAGAAACCCGTCTCCTCTATCAACTCCAATCTAATTGCATCTGGCAAAGCCAGTGCTTCAATCTGGAATAACTGGTTTTGTTTGTTCTCCTCTATCTTGAACCCGATCCGGTTGGTGGTGTTCCAGGTTTTGAATACTTATCATGTGGTAATTGTTTTATCCAAGAATTTAATGAAGATGGCTCATTTAAAAGTACAATTAATTTACCTGGTGAGATAAATTCACACCGATCTTTAACTCATCCTTGTTTCGTTTTAGGATGGAAATAATGAAATTTATATGGTCATCCAGCTCTACACCAAGGAGTTCTATACCCTTATAAATTTCTTCCCTTTCTACTTTAGCTGCAAAGTTGGCCTGTTTTAATTTCTTCTTTACTGATTTGGCAGTAAGGGTTTCAATTCCCGCAGGTCGTACTTGACAGCAAGCAATGATAAAACCCGTTATCTCATCGCAAGCAAGTAGTGCTTTGTCCAGAAGCGTGTCGTATGAAACTCCCCATTTTGTATAGTGAGCTGATATTGCATGGGCGATTTTGCTTTCCCCTTTTTCCTGAAGAAGTTTTACTATGATACTGGGATGTTGTTCGGGGTGGGCTTCGTAATCGGCATCATGAAGCATTCCGGTGACAGCCCATACCTCAGTATCTTCTCCCAATTTGTCAGCATAGCCTTCCATCACTAATTCAACACTTCTGGCGTGACGCAATAAACTGTCGCCCTTTGTATACTCTAACAGTATTGATGTTGCTTCTTCCTTATTCATTGTTGACAAAGTTAAAATGCCAATATAATAAATGCCAATATAATAAAATGGTCAACTCCAAAACTGAATCATTGCATGAAGAACAGAGCTTATTTGAACTTTGGGAGGTTACATATTTGGGTATCATGTTTGCCTGAAATTCGTTAACTTTACAAAGGTTGATATATAGATGATGATCAATTCTGGATATTTTACTGGTATACTGATTTCAACAATTGCCGTTGGGTTAGTCGGTTTTATGTTGCCATTGAACGAGAATGAAGAACTGGGGGCGAAAGAAACTGTTCAGTGGATGTCATTTGAAGAAGCTATCGAAAAAAATAAGTTAGTGCCTAAGAAGATTTTTATTGACGTATATACAGACTGGTGTGGGTGGTGCAAAAAGATGGATGCTGGCACATTTAATAACCCAGTAGTCGCCAAATACTTAAATGAGAAGTATTATAATGTAAAATTGGATGCTGAGGGCAAAGATCCGATTGAATTTGACGGACATACGTTTAAATGGGTCAACACCGGCAGGAATGGAATTCATGAACTTGCATATGCCTTGCTAAGTGGAAAGATGAGTTATCCAACTGTAGTCTTTCTTGATGAAGAATTTAGAATAATTCAACCCCTTCCAGGCTATCAGCAGGCTCCATTTTTTGATAAGGTGATCAGATTTTATGGTGAGAATCTGCACAAGGAGAAAACCTGGGATGACTTTGTCAAAGGCTATGACTCGCCTCTTGAGTAGAAAACAATGATATAAATCATAAAAAGGCCTCTAATTTATTAAGGGCCTCTTGGGTTACTTATTGTTTATTGAATCATCAAAATAATCCGTGGATAATGGATAGCAAACTGAGAACACCTCCAAAAGAGCGAAAACTTTCTAAAACCAGATATGATAAGGAGTTAGGCAAACTCGAAGTGTAGCGGAGCTGGTAAGGCTTCAGGAGTGGATTATCAAACATTTATCCCGGAGTTATTTTAAACCACTAATCGGCAAACAGAAATTTTTTGGCCAATATAATAGCATGACTTTGATGCTGCGTGACGTCAATTCTAAGTAAAGGTTCATTTCTGTTAAAAATTCGGGGTATGGGTTGTTTGATACTATAACTGATTCCCCAATTAAAGAGCATCCCCCTATTAATAACCCCTCCTATTGCAATGTCGGATGCTGGTGGGTTATTTTCTAAATATTCATCCTGTAAAGGACCTCCCACCTGCCAGGAAATAAGCTTGTTGAGGCCGATGTCAATAACAGTTCCAATTTTCTTAACAGACCAATCATCACCAGATAATTTGGCTAGCTGATAGGCTGATGCCAAACCTTCATAAGCGTAGGCAGTATTTTTTGTCCGAAATAGCGTTCTGTGAGTGTCTGTCATCCAATAAGCCAGCTCAATAGTTCTTTCAGCCCAATGATCACCCCAACCGGCGGTATAAATTTCATAAAAAGACATAGAACTCCATTGATAGAATCCTTTTGTTTGGTCACTGTCGGCATCTGCTACTCGAGCATCTGTCACGTAAAACTGGTACATCTGTTCAGCTGATTCAGTAATAATTTCTCGTAAACTGTCGTAACCTAGATATTTTGCGGCCTTTGCTAATGTCAAGAGAGATTCCCCGTCAAAATAGGGTGAAGGTTTACCCGACTTTCGCCCGGTTCTTAGATTGTATCCGCTGGCAAAATGGCCATTATTTTCCCGAAGAGAAATTAAGAAAGTGATGTAATCATGCAGGAGCGAATCGTAATGCTCTTCATTTTGATAATTTGGCTCTGCTCTCAAGAAATCGATGAGACTCAGTGAAACCAACGCCAAAGTTCCTGTTTTTCCTGATGACTCTCCCGGGTAGGCGATGTATTTCCCATTTTGCCCCTGTAGCGTATGTGCTTCAAAAAACGCCAGCCCTTTTTCGATGCTAGTTTTTGATTCAATAGATGGGATTTCCTGGTGGACTAATGCTATTCCCCAAAGAGCTCCAGCTTGTCTGACTTGGCTATCACCGGGGGAAAACTCATCATTGACAAAATCATATTCATAGTTGAAACTGCCATTTTCTTTCTGATTGGAGATCAAGAATTGTTTACATAGTTCCAAAGATTGATCTAAAACCTCTTCAGTCAAAGCGGGGCTATGAACATAGGTCAAAAGTGATGTATGGTATCTGACCGCAACATAAGAGATTGTTCCTAATAGAATTAAAATTCCGCCCGAAAGTATTTTCCAGTTTTTGATCATTTGTTACTTGAGATATTGTAAGGCCTTGATTAAGGATGATATGGCATGCTGAGTATTGTCGATTCTAATTTCTGGTTCAACAAGACTTCTCCTGAATCCACCAAGGGCAGCATTTTCTAACCCTAAATTATGGAGATCATTTTCTGTATACTGAAGCCGAAGTAACCAATTGAATGAAATCATTAACTGCTGATAATAAAACTTTTCCTTCCCCTTGTCTCCAACATGTTTGGCTAACTCAAGAGCAGCCCCAACGCCCTCCATCCAAGTGGATGTGAAAACGGTTGGAACACCGAATAGACTACCGAATGCTTCGTTTTTTTCGTTTAAATTTTGCCAGTATAACAACCTGTCAGTCATCTGAAATGCAAAATCAGCAAAAGTCACATCCTCGGTAAGTATGGCAATCTTGCTCATGGCAATTGTTGTCCAAGGCATAAATGAGAAATGTTTCCAATTACCATCTCTACTGTAATAATGAAGTGCCTTGTTTAAACTTTCAAGATATTTGGGGTCCTTGAATGCCTCGTACATCTCTGTCAATGCTAGCATTGCCTCTCCTGGGTAGATCTGGGATTCCCAACCTGTATCTTTTTCATAAGAAAAACTTCCGTTGTATAGATAAGTGCTCTTATACTGGCCAGTACCATAAACTTGCTGTAAGTGAATGATCATATTGGCCAGTGATTTTAACGTACTATCATAAATGGAATCGCCGAAAATATTTCTCAATTTCAACATGGCGAGCATAGGAAGTGCTATGCCCCCTAACTTAGCCTTTCTTCGATAGAGATAGTAAGCGGAATCGGGGCTATCATTCACCAGGAATTGATTGAGATAATCCAAATTGAGTTTTGAGGAACTAAGAAGTGACGAGTCACCCAAAACTTCAAAGGCTGTTAATAGTGAGTAGTTAGTTCCTGCTTGCCTAAGAAAATTATCCTCAGACTTTCGGCTATAAACTTCATCTACAGGATTATACCAGTAATTAAATCGCCCTGTTTCCTCTTGCATGTTCACAATCCATTTTGCCCCTGAATGAATTGCTGATTTTAATGAGTCAATTGTTAAATGTTGGTATGAATTCGGGCTGATGTCATCGAACAGATAATAGTTGAATGGTCGTTCAATTTCAAGCTTGATACTTAGCAAACGATTTTCAATGGGTAAATTCCACCAATAATGGAACTGACTATTTTTTTGGTGAAAAAAGAAGCCGGTAGTGATGACGATTGTAATAAGTGAAAGAACTATTAGAATTGTTCTTTTTATCCAGGTTGGCATAACTTCATTATTAGCGTGTGAAGTTACAAAATTCCTAAAGTAGTCTTTAATTTCGGGATTTAAAGAATGTAGCGAGCCAGGACTTCCCCGACGTAATAAGCCAGAGCAGCTGCCATGCCTCCTAGTAGTAATGTCTGGCCAATTCCAGCAATCATCTTTTCATTGGTGACCATGCTTTTCAAGTAGCCCACCAATATCAATCCTAGCGCGGTACCAATACATGAAAAAATGAAGAGGTTGTCCTGATGAATGGGAGTTATTGCAGCCACAATGTATGAGATTAAAGGGATGAGACCCACAAACATAAAAGAGATAAACGTTGCACCCGCAGTTTGAGTAGGGGTACGAGTGTCTTTAATCATTTCCAGCTCCTCTTTCATCATAGTATCAACCCACACATCTTTGTCAACTGTTATCACAGCAATTACCTTTTCAAGCAGATCGCCTTTAAAGCCTTTTGCTGCATATATTTCTCTAATTTCCTCCACCTCATGTTCTCGAAGATTATCGATCTCCCAATATTCAATTGCCTTGTGCTTTTCGAAATTATCCCTTTCGGCTTTTGTTGAAAAATAGTTGCCAACTGACATAGAAAATCCATCGGCAATTAAATTGGCGAACCCGAAAATCAATACCCATCGAATTTCCGCATCTGCACCAGTCGCTCCCGCCACAACCGCAAAGGTGGTTATGGCTCCATCAATTCCGCCATAAACGAATTCAGCAATGTAGTCTTTATCAAATCCTAAAACTGTACCCTTCTGATGTATTTTGGCCTCATTCACAAGACAAAGATAAACCTAAAATATCATACGGCATTTTTGGAGAAGCAAAGGACCAGGATAAAAAAATTGACTGACTTCAGGTCAGGTTAATTTTTATAGGCAATCAATTGTCAATCCGAGTTCGATTAATAAGATATCGTCATACTCGAAAAATGAGATTTTAAATTTTTAGAAAAGGCTCCTTTTATCGGGTCTCTTATGCTGAGATTCCTGATATTTTTCTCTTTTCTATAATCTAAAGAGAAAAATTCTGGAATGACGTCTTTTTTCGTGTTTTAATACCGTTTAGAGTAGCGTCAAGTCTATCGTCTTTTATCTTGGTTCTAATCTCTGATAATCAAGGCAAATAGAAATCAAAGACCATGTCATTCATGCATTTGAAATGACCTTTAGGACAATGTTGAAATCCGATTTTGGAGCATGGTCGACATTTTATCTTTTTATTTTCGAAAACAACAAATGATGTTTTGTATGGATACATCCCAAATTCAGGAATGGTACTGCCCCATATCGAGTAGATTGTTTTTCGGAAGGCGGCGGCAATGTGCATCATACCGGTATCATGAGAAAAAACTGCCTGTGCATTTTTGATAATTGAGGCTGACTGGTTGATATTGAATTTTCCACATCCATTAAAGATGACTGTCTTTTTGTTCAACTCTTTCAAGGATTCTTCACTAATATCAGAATTTTGAGATTGCTCGAAAAACTCCTTGACTGATTCACCATTTGATTGGTATTCTCTTCCACCCAACAGTATAATTGGCTTGTTGATTTTATCACACAATTCTATCATCCGAGTCGCGGGTAATCTCTTGGTGGCAAACTTTCCACCAATTGCATAGGCCACATACCCATTGCGGTGAGATTCTGGAAACCAGTCATTCTCCACTTCATCTTTTTCGGGAATAAAGAAATCAAGCCCCTGATTGTCTTTTTTAACTTCCAGTTGGGCGACACTTTTCATATAGCGATCTACTATGTGAATATTAGGGAGCTTGTTGATTTTAAGCTTCACCATAAGCCATTTCCGGGCATTCAATTTGGGATAACTATATGCCTTCACCCGGAGCATGGTCTTTAGGAACAGCGTTCTTAGGTTGTGATGAAGGTCGATGATATAATCAAATTTTTCCTCTTTGAGCGACCTCGAGAGCGCAAGCAAACTGCCCTTTAAGGTGTGTACTTTATCTACATAAATATTTGAATCAATCAGGAAGGAGTAGGGCGTTTTCGTGCAATAGTGAATCTCCACATCAGATAACTGAAGTTTGATTGCCCTAATAACGGGAGTGGTCAACACAATATCACCTATTGAGGAAAAGCGAATGATTAAAATCTTCATCTAGACTGCTTTCAATCTGGCCTCTTTTTTTGCCCTGAAATACTTATCAATATCGTTGGTTCCAAGAGAATTGAGATTCATTTCACTGGTAAGACCACCTTTCCTTGCTACCAAAAGTCCATAGTGCATATCGTGGTATCCATTTTTCCGGTGAGCATCCGGATTGATACTTAGCTTAACGTTTTTCTCCAATGCGTATTGAACCCATCGCCAATCGAGGTCCAATCTGCGTGGATTGGCATTTATTTCTATTACAACATTATTTTCTGCACAAGCCTCAATGATTGACTTATGATTGAGGGGATAACCCTCTCTTTCTAATAAAAGCCGACCTGTAGGGTGGCCGAGCATTGTTGTAAAAGGATTTGAAATTGCTGTGATGATTCTTTCAGTAGCCTTCTTTTCATCCATATTCAAAATCATATGAACTGATGCAATGATAAAATCAAACGACTCAAGAATTTCATCCGGATAATCGAGAGAGCCATCAAACAGGATGTCAGACTCAATGCCTTTAAATATTTTAAAAGGAGCCATTTGTTTGTTCAATTCATCTATTTCTTCATGTTGTTCAGCAACTTTTTCAATGCTCATGCCGCTAGCAAAAAACGCAGATTTACTGTGATCGGTAATACCCAGATATTGATATCCTAATTCTTTACAATAGGTGGCCATGTCTCTTAAAGTATGACGCCCATCACTATAAGTAGAATGATTATGAAGAATTCCTTTTAATTGATCATCTGTGATCAAGTCAGGGATCTTATTTTCCCTGGCCATTTTCACTTCAAATGACCCTTCTCGCAATTCTATTGGAATCTCAGGTAGTCCAAGCCAACTGTATAAATCTGTTTCCTTTTCAAAACTCTCTCTTCTTAACCGATCAATTGCCGAATGCCCGTCTTTCTCCAAAACCCTTAGGTGAGTGCCGGACCCTGTATGGAGTATTAAATCACTTATGAACCTGTCAGCACTGGTGAACCGAATAATAATTCGTGTTTCGGTTGGTTCATAGATGCCTCTCCACGTCAAAGGTCCAGATTTTAAATTGTCATATTGAAAGTCCCGGAGCGTTTCCAGGTCCTTAGCTATTGAATTAACTTTTTCGCTGCTGATGAGTAATTCAATCTGGTTTACAATCTCACATTTTCTTCTCAATTCTCCAGTTGGGCTAATTTGTAAACAATGCTGTTGGAGTTGTTTCTCAATGGTATTGTAAATCTCTTCAGCTTTGACATAGAGAAGTTTTCCTCTGTTTATTCTCAAGAACCCAATGGCCTCAATGATGGAATTTTGACTCTTTTCTCCAAAACCTTTCATCCCAGCAACTCTTCCGTCAAGACATGCTTTCATTAATTCAGCTTCATCTTTTATGCCTAATTCCATCCATAAGGTTCTGATTTTTTTGGAACCAAACCCCTGGAGTTTAAGTAATTCGATAATCCCGGGAGGAGTAGTGTCCAGCAACTCCTGGAGTTTCCCATAAATTCCCTGATCTACTATCTCTCGTATATGAGCCGCCATGCTTTTGCCCACACCCTCGATTTTTTCCAGTTCTTCTATTGACAGCATTTCCAACGGTGTCTGGAATTTCTCCAGGTTGAAGGCAGCAGTTGTATAACTTCTGAGCTTAAAAGGATTCTCGTCATGCAGCTTCATCAGTGAAGCAGTAAGCTTGATCTGCCTGATGATTTCTTTATTTTCCAATAGGGCAAGATTTGGTTCTTAGGCTATCAAAGATATGAAAGATCAATTAGTGGAACCTACAGCTTTTTCGGATTTTCAATCAGAATTAATAACCTGAGTCAGAATTAATAACCTGAGTTTGATTAATAAAATATCGTCATTTTCGAAAAATGTAACCTTTTTATCTCCAATGAACACACAATCAGATAGTTGGGAGTTAATCTCCTTAAAGCTTCCGATCAACAGTTGATACCCGGAAAATGGACGACTTGGTCCATAAAGATGCCCGAATCAGGTGGGATGCGCTCCAACTTATCCGGAAGGGTTATTTTTAGCTTTATTTTGTAACAGGCATATTACGTGTGTTAGGGTGCAGTAATCGAGAAAGAAGCAATCAACCTCAGACAGAAGAATAGCTAATACCAAATAACTCCTTCAATTTAGAATTGAAATCATCAGCATTGAGAAGTTTCGTTTCTTGTTTTACACCCTTTACAGTCTTAATTAATTTATCGTTACTCAATGTAATCCTTCCATCTAAAGTTGCGATTGAGCAGACTTTGTTCTGGGTAAAATGTGAGTCCTTTGAGGTCTGTTGCCAGGCACAGCGTGGCATGAATTCAATGAACTGTTTCTTTTTAGTCGAAAAGATATACTCCTTCTTGAATGAAGAAGCGTTGGATGAACTATAAAGGACATACTCATCATTTGCACTTAAGGAAAATTTGAAATACTTGTTGTAGTCAATAAGTACCTGATCTATCGCTATGTTCTTAGGTTCTAAGAAAAGTTCTCCAAAACCGACATCTACCAGATAAAGATCTCCCTCGACGTCAACGATGATTGCCATATGTTCATAATCAGCACTTTCTTCTACCTCATCGTTAAACACCCGACAAGAAATTAAGCGACAATTAAACCCCAAGTTCAGCAACAGGACATAAAATAAGCCATTCAACTCATAGCAAAATCCACCCCGTTTACTCAACACTATTTTCCCGTAAATCTTCTCTATCTCTAAAACGATCTCCCGTTGCCAGTGAATATCCAGATTTTCAAAAGGAATTGAAAGCAAATGGTTTTTATGTAATCTTTTTAAGTATTCTAAGGTGGGAAGGGACAAAGCTTCATAGCCGGTCCTACGGAGATAACGTTCTACGTCAATTTTGGGAATTTTCTGTTTCCAGTTAAAGTTTTGAGGGCTCTCTCCCATCTCACATCAATTTTCCTTCTTTCCACACCATGCTGGGTTTGAGTTTCCCTTGATGCCACAAAATCTCTCGATAATCTCTTACTTCAAAAGCTACAAAATCTGCAATCTTCCCAACGCCCAAAATGCCTCTATCATCCAGGCCTGGTGCCCTTGCAGCTCGAAAAGTAATGCCGGCAAATGTCTCAACTGTGCTTAATTTCTCATAGGCACTGACCAACGCCGCCTGTACAAGTAGATCCCCCATTGGAGCAGACCCTGGATTCCAATCACTTGCTATTGATGCTCCTTTATATGGAATACCCCTGAAAGTGAGGATTTGTTTGAACGGCCCAATCAATCTTTTCATTGCTCTAAAATAAAGAATAGCTGGACTATTATTTTATAGCATATTAATGGAAATGCACACTTTAATCGAATAATAGTCTCGCTCATCCAAGATCATAATAAGTTATTCGAAATCGTATTTTTTGAGACGATTTACCCGCTACATTTGGTTTAGTTTTTCATGATGGCTGGTTGGAGACTAAAAGGGGAGGAACTTAGTTCTTTCCCTTTTTACTTTTTAATGCAACGCAATATTAAACTGCTGGCTCAATTCCAATAATTCGTCTTCAACACCGGAAGTTAAAGTTATCCCTTCCTTTCTTAAACGCTTTTCCATTTCCCTCTCCGGATCACCCGGAATCAATACATTCTGCTGACCGTCCACAACTTTAGAGGATCTGAATCGCCTAATCCAGGTGTCCATCATTTCTTTGAAATCCTCGGCGGTTCTAAATGCATCTATTCTCATCACGCCAAAGAAATGACCCAATCCTTCACCAACCGGATTTTTGTGAGGCTCTAAAAAACTGACAAAAGGAGGAACCCATGGTCCAAAATTCGCTCCTGAAAGGACTCCTGAAAAAATATCGACTATTGCTCCCAATGCATATCCCTTATGGGAACCCGTCTCATGTTGGCCTCCCAAAGGCAATAGTGCACCACCTTCTTTTACACCATGCGCATTTGTTGTAGGATTTCCATCTTTATCCTGAACCCAACCATCCGGAGCAGATTGCCCTTTTCTCATCAACACTTCTAGCTTTCCATTAGCCGCAGTTGTTGTTGCCATATCTGCCACAAAAGGAGGTGCTTTACCAGCTGGAATGGCTATTGCAATTGGATTTGTTCCTAAAAGACGTTCGGCAGAGAAAGTAGGTGCTACCAATGGGCTAGCGTTAGTCATTGTTATACCAATCATATCTCTCTCAAGAGGCATCATCGCATGATAAGCCGCTATTCCAAAATGGTTCGAATTTCTCACGGCAACCCAACCGGTACCGGCCTTTTCGGCCTTTTCAATGGCCCGCTGCATTGCCCACGGGCCTACGACCAACCCTAATCCGCCGTCCCCGTCCACAACAGCTGTCGACGGTGACTCATGAACTACTTCAATATGGGGATTGGCATTGATGCGGCCTTTCTCCCACAAGTGTATATAGCCCTTTAACCTGGCGATTCCATGTGAATCAATTCCCCTTAGATCAGCACTGATAAGAACTTCGGATGCCAATTTGGCATCCAGATGAGGGCACCCAATTGAGGCAAATATTTCAGAGACAAACCTTTCAAGTTGTTGATGCGAAAGCATGGGTCAAGTTTTAGTAGCAACCAATGATTCAATGGTTTTCATCAAGATCCCCTCCTTAAGAGCAAAAGATGAAACTCTTATTCTTTCAATTCCAATTTTTTCAATAATGCAATTTACAAGTGCACCAGCCACAACAATCATGTCTACACGCATCTCGATCATCCCCGGAATTTGCAATCTTTCATCCCTGGTTGATGAAATTACCTTGCTGAAAATGCCTTTAAATCCCTCGACTGACAAGGGTAGTTCTGTGCTATCAGAATCAATGGTAATCCCTTCTTTTTGCGAGTATATCTCACTTAAGGTATCAAAAGTACCAGATGAGCCTATAAGAGTCCCCGGATTGTATTTGTCACAAATCTTGAATAAGGGATCAAGATTTTCTTCTATAAAGGTATTCATTGAGTTGATATCTCCATCACCCATCGGATCAGATTGATGAAATCGGTCTAATAATCTTTGACCACCCATTTCAAAACTTTGTTTCCAAAATATTTCAATTTGATTTCCGATAATAAACTCAATACTACCCCCACCGACGTCCATTATCAAGGAACTATCAAGACCTAAATTGAGTGCTTTACTCACACCAAAGTAAATGGCCTCGGCCTCTTCGTCTCCACTTATTATCTTAATCTCAATATCTGTTTCCCGGAGAATAAGATTCACTATTTCCTGTCCATTAATTGCACTTCTGACAGCACTTGTTGCGGTAGCAAATATTTGATCTATTTCCAGTTCTTGCGCCTTTGTTTTAAATTGTTTCAAGGTCGTAAGTGCCCTTTGTATTGCTTCAGGATTAATAAAACCTTCTGTTATACCTCCTGCTCCAATCCTGACCGCAACACGATCCCGATGTAGAACAGTATAATTTCTATCAACTACTTCGGCCAGTAGAAGATGAAAAGTATTTGTCCCCATATCAATTACTGCTATTCTCATCTAAACCTCGATTCCTATGTGGAAAATTGGTGCCAAGATAAACATTCAACCTAGAAAAGGGAGAGATGAAAATGATATACTATTTTAACTCACCTTGCATATCTTTGGCAACTTACGATTCATCCTCCTTTGAAGGATGCCAGAAATAGCAAAATGGCTAATAAAGAATTGTCAAAAATTAATGAACTCATCCTGAAAAACGAGGAAGCTCTATTAGGTGGAGGTCAGAAAAGAATTGATGCCCAGCATGCCAAGGGCAAATTAACAGCCAGAGAGCGTGTTTCAATGCTTCTTGACGAGGATAGTTTTGAGGAAATAGGGAAATTAGTAACGCATCGGTCTAAGGACTTTGGACTTGACAAAGAGCACTATCTCGGTGACGGAGTTATTACGGGTTACGGGACAATCAACGGTCGCTTAACCTATGTCTTTAGTCAGGACTTTACAGTTTTTGGTGGTTCCCTTTCAGAGTCTCACGCTGAGAAAGTAGTGAAAATCATGGAGTTAGCGATGAAGAACGGAGCTCCTGTGATAGGTCTAAATGATTCCGGAGGTGCCAGAATACAAGAGGGTGTGGTTTCATTAGCAGGTTATGCTGATATATTTTATAGAAATACTTTGGCCTCTGGTGTAGTTCCCCAGATATCAGCGATTATGGGACCTTGTGCCGGAGGAGCTGTTTATTCTCCTGCCATAACCGATTTCATTTTAATGGTTGAGAAGACCTCTTACATGTTTGTGACCGGACCGAATGTAGTTAAAACGGTCACACATGAGGAAGTTACCAGTGAAGAGTTAGGTGGTGCCCAAACACATAGTTCTAAGAGTGGTGTTACTCATTTTGCTTGCAGCAATGAAGTTGAATGCATCAAGACCATTCGTTCACTTATGAGTTATGTTCCTCAAAATTGTGAAGAGGACGCTCCGGTGTATCCCTACCATATAAAAGATGAGACCAGGGAAATTCTCGACACAATAATTCCAGAGAACGCTAACATGCCCTACGATATCCGAGAGGTGATAACCGGGATAGTGGATGAAGAGAGTTTCCTGGAAGTGCACCAAAACTTTGCAGAAAACATCGTGGCAGGTTTTGGCCGCCTGGCCGGACGTTCAATAGGAATTGTTGCTAATCAGCCTGCAGTATTGGCAGGAGTACTTGACATTAATTCCAGTACAAAAGCGGCAAGATTTGTGAGATTTTGCGACTCATTTAATGTTCCGCTTCTAGTATTGGAAGATGTTCCCGGATTTTTACCAGGAACGGACCAGGAATGGAATGCGATAATTACAAACGGAGCAAAATTACTTTATGCCTTTGGTGAGGCCACGGTTCCACGCGTAACTGTCATAACACGGAAAGCCTATGGCGGAGCTTATGATGTAATGAATTCGAAACATATTGGGGCTGATATTAATTATGCGTGGCCTACTTCTGAAATCGCAGTGATGGGAGCAAAAGGTGCGGCAGAAATCATTTTTAAAAGAGAAATCTCAGGTGCCAAAGAACCACAAAAGAAATTGGATGAGAAGGTTTTAGAATATACCGACAAGTTTGCAAATCCATATATTGCTGCAAGTCGTGGCTACATTGATGAGGTGATTTTACCTCGCAATACACGTAAAAAATTGATATCCACTTTTAAAATGCTGGAAAACAAAGTCGATAAATTACCCAAAAAGAAACACGGAAATATTCCTTTGTAGGGTTATTGAGAACCACGCATTGAAATACTGCTGTTTTATCTGAATGCAATATAATTTCAAAGGATCAACACTAAACACTATGGATAAAAAAAGTAAGAGTTTTCTTGAGACATATTTAAACAATGCCTCACCAACTGGCTTTGAATCTTCAGGGCAAAAAATTTGGCTCGATTATATTACACCGTACACAGACGATTACTTCACCGATACTTATGGAACAGCAGTTGCCGTGGTTAACCCAAAAGCCAAATACAAAGTTATAATTGAAGCCCATGCAGATGAGATATCCTGGTTTGTCAATTACATAAAAGATGATGGCTATATATATGTTCGAAGAAATGGTGGTTCCGATCACCAGATTGCTCCATCAAAACGAGTAAATATTCATACTGACCAAGGAATTGTTAAAGGTGTATTTGGATGGCCAGCCATTCACGTTCGTAAACCAGGTGAAGAAAAAAATCCAACTCTTAAAAATATATTTTTAGATGTTGGAGCTTCGTCGAAAGAAGAGGTTCTGAAAATGGGCATACATGTAGGCAGCGTTATGACTTTTGAGGATGAACTGACCGAGCTGAATAAGAAATATCTAATAGGACGTGCGCTTGATAACAGAATTGGAGGTTTCATGATCGCGGAAGTGGCCAGGAGGATAAAAGAGAATAAGAAACAACTTCCCTTCGGATTATATGTGGTTAACGCAGTGCAGGAAGAAGTTGGATTAAGAGGAGCGCAAATGATTGCTGAACGCATTAAACCAAATGTGGCCGTTTGCACTGATGTCTGCCATGACACCCAGTCTCCGATGTATGAAAAAATTACCGATGGTGATCAAAAGTCAGGAAATGGTCCCGTTTTGACCTACGGCCCAGCAGTCCATAATAACTTATTGAAAATGATTATTGATGTCGCAGAAAGGGAAAAGATCCCATTCCAACGGGCAGCGGCGTCTCGATTTACAGGCACTGACACTGATGCATTCGCTTACTCTAATGAAGGAGTAGCATCTGCCCTGATTTCACTGCCACTAAAATACATGCATACCACAGTAGAAACAACCCATAAAGACGATGTAGAGAATGTTATCAAATTGATTTATGAGTTTGTAACCCAACTTAAAGAAAGACACGACTTTCGGTATCTCAAATAATTCACATGGATGATAAACGATTGTTGAAGAAAGGGGGCATTGTCCATATCGACCAATTAAACAGAAGGGTTAAAGTGAGTCAGTTTCCACAGCGGATTATTTCACTGGTGCCCTCTCAAACCGAGCTGCTTTTTGACCTCGGACTGGAAGATCGAATAGTCGGCTTGACAAGGTTTTGCATTCATCCAGCCAATTACGTCAAAGAAAAACAAATAATTGGAGGCCCCAAGAATTTCCGATTTGACAAAATAGATGAACTGGCACCAAATCTAATAATAGGAAATAAGGAAGAAAACTATCCGGACGGCATTGAGGCCCTGGCTTCAAGGTATCCTGTTTGGATGAGCGATGTTAATGACTTGAAAAGTGCTTACGAAATGATTAGCTCAATAGGTTCGTTAACGGGTCAGATTGACAAAGCAATTAAAATGCTTGAAGGTATACGCCAGGTTTTTAATAATAAAGTTGACTTCCAACATCTGTCAGTCGTCTATCTTATCTGGAACAAGCCTTTCATGGCAGCTGGTCTTAATACTTTCATCAATTCAATATTGAAGGAATTACATCTTAAAAATTTGGTAATTGCTGAACGTTATCCGGAAATGAACGCAAATCAATTATAGGCCCTTAATCCTGATCTCATTTTCCTGTCGTCAGAGCCTTACCCTTTTAAACAAAAACATGTTAAGGAGTTTGAAGAAATATATCCCCACAGCAAAGTTATGTTGGTGGAGGGGGAGATGTTTTCGTGGTACGGGAGTAGACTTCTCAAAACGGGGACTTACTTCAGTGAACTGCTAAGCAAAATTGAAGGCTAAAACCAGAAATAAGCCACGGGCATAAAGAAAATACCATCTCCAAAATAACGATAATTTAAGCCATCCTGCACTATGCTTTCCTTCCGGAAAAACAAAGTTCCCAGAATTCCCATCATCATTAAGAACACAATCTGAAGTTTAACGAAACTCGGATTATCATAATAGAAAACTAAGGTCACCATCCCGATTGCAAAACATGTGAAAAGAAGAACTTTTATCATCTTTCCGGTCTTTTCTTCTCCTAAAATGATTGCCGTCGACCTGAGGCCATCTTGCTTATCTTCGTCCATTTCAAACAGTCCGAAAATAAGTAAGTTAATCCATGCCATTAATCCTAGCTCAACTAATAATAATGTCAATTCCACAGGTATGATGCCTGCACTCAAACTATATGGCCCCACAAAAACTCCGATTACATACAAACTAGCAATCAATATTTCTTTTTGGAAAGTGAGGTTAAAAAAGCGATTCAAGACAAAATATGCCACTACGCCCAGAGCAACGGGAATGCCATAAAAAATAGTTACTGGTGGCATTTGAGTAATAAGGAATATTCCAGTCAAGAGTACCACAATGAAGCTAATCACTATTGTCTTAAAAAAATGTTGATGGAAATGATGTCTGAATGAAGATGCTTGCCCAGGAATAGATTTGGCATCCAATAGGTGATCGGCAGTGTAAATAACCCAAACGGTCAACACAAGTACCAACAACACTGTTACCGGAATTCTGAATCCCATGTAGCTACCTAGAACCAAGCTCAAGACACCTGCTCCAAAAGCAACATCCAGGCTCAATGCATTTATAATATGATAAAATCGGAATGACATTACACCTCGAAACTAATATTTCCAGTGAGTTTTTTCTGACTATGCAGTTTGAACTTTAATGCTTACGCATTTAATGCCTCCGCTCCACCAACAATTTCCAGGATTTCTTTGGTAATTGCTGCCTGTCTGGTTCTATTGTAAGTGAGTCTCAAGTCTTTTAATAGTTCATCAGCATTTTCGGTGGCTTGGTCCATAGCACTCATACGTGCTCCTTGTTCAGCCGCATTGGATTCTAACAGTGCTTTGTAAAATTGAATCTTCAAAGACTTGGAAACAATCTCCTGAGCCAAAAACTCCTTGGCGGGCTCAAAAATGTAGTCAATATCATTTGATTCCTCCACAGCGACTTCTCTGGGTGGGATGGGTAAGAACTGTTCTATTTGCAGTACCTGCTGAGCAACGTTCTTAAATTCATTATAAATTATTTCAACTTTGTCATTATCACCGCAATCGTAAAGATTCATGACATATTCTGTAGCCTCTCTTGCGTGATTAAAATCAAGAGTTGAAAACAACTCATAGAATTTTGAATCTATTTGGTAGTCACGCTTACGGAAAAAATCATAAGCCTTTCTTCCAATTGGGAAAATTGTGAGCCTTCCGCTGTCCTTGTATGAGGAATAATTGTCCTTAATGTGCTGAACAGTTGTTTTGAATACATTGGTATTAAAAGGTCCGCACAAACCACGGTCTGAAGTGACAACTACCAGCATGACCTTATTTATACTGCGATCAACCCCGTAATTCCCAATTAATTCTGGCTCAACACCCGCAGATACATTTTGTAGAATCGAAGTCAGCCTTTTAGAATAGGGCCTCATTTGAACCATTCTATCCTGTGCTCTTCTAAGTTTTGCAGCAGCCACCATTTTCATAGCTTTAGTAATTTGCTGCGTTGAAACAACAGATTTTATTCGGCCTCTTACCTCTTTCAGATTCGCCATTACTGATGTTTTCTAATCTTCTGCTTTAAATTGTTCTGCTAAGTTTTTAGCGACTTCCTCTAATGTTCCTGTGATTGTATCATCAAGTTTTCCAGCAGCTAATTGTACTAAGAGTTCTTTGTGTTGAGTTCTTAATGAATGAAGGTATTCCATCTCGAATTCCTTAGTCTTAGTCATAGGAACACCATCAATAAATCCCTTGGTTGAAGCATAAACAATTGCAACCTGCTCTTCTACAGGCATGGGGCTATATTGTGGTTGCTTTAATATTTCTGTATTCCTCCTACCTCTTTCAATAGTAAGTTTTGTGGTGGCATCCAAATCAGACCCAAACTTAGCAAACGCTTCAAGTTCACGAAACTGAGCCTGGTCCAATTTCAAGGTACCAGCAACTTTTTTCATTGACTTTATCTGAGCAGATCCACCCACTCTCGAAACTGATATGCCTACGTTGATAGCAGGCCGAATACCAGAGTTAAATAAGTTAGTTTCCAGGAAAATTTGCCCATCAGTAATCGAAATAACATTAGTAGGTATGTATGCTGAAACGTCTCCCGTCTGGGTCTCAATAATTGGCAATGCTGTTAAAGAACCTCCACCTTTTACTTTCCCTTCAAGGGAGTCTGGCAGATCATTCATTTGCTTTGCAATCTCATCATTGTCATTAATCTTTGCTGCCCGCTCTAATAACCTTGAGTGTAGATAGAAAACATCCCCGGGGTATGCTTCTCGGCCTGGAGGTCTTCTCAAAAGCAGAGATACTTCTCTGTATGAAACCGCCTGCTTGGATAGGTCATCATAAATAACCAAAGCTGCCCTTCCTGTGTCTCTGAAATACTCACCTATTGCTGCGCCTGTAAACGGTGCGAAAAACTGCATGGGAGCCGGGTCTGAAGCACTAGATGCTACAATCACTGAGTAGTCCATTGCTCCGCCTTTTTCCAATGAAGCCTGAACTTGTGCAACCGTGGAAGCTTTTTGGCCTATAGCAACATAAATACAAAAAACAGGCTCACCTTTCTCGAAAAATTCCTTCTGATTAATTATAGCATCTATGGCGATTGCCGTTTTGCCGGTCTGTCGGTCACCGATGATGAGTTCACGTTGGCCACGGCCAATCGGAATCATTGAATCTATGGCTTTGATTCCAGTCTGTAGTGGTTCACTTACAGGCTTTCTATAAATCACACCAGGAGCTTTTCTCTCCAATGGCATTGCATAAAGATCACCTGTAATTGGTCCATTTCCATCGATAGGGTTTCCGAGGGTATCTACAACTCTTCCAAGCACTCCGTCACCTGCTTTAACTGACGCAATCTGACCTGTTCTCTTTACTGTATCACCCTCCCTCACATCTTTTGAATCACCAAGGAGCACCGAACCTACATTGTCTTCTTCAAGATTCAGGACAAGTGCTTTCAAGCCATTTTCGAATGCTAATAGTTCGCCGGCCTGTGCCTTTGACAATCCATATATTCGTGCGACCCCATCCCCGACTTGCAAAACGGTCCCAACTTCTTCAAGCTCAGCTTGAGATTTGAAATTTGAGAGTTGTTCTCTCAATATTGCTGATACTTCATCTGGTCTTACTTCTGCCATGTTTAATCAGGTTGCTGCGTTAGTATTGATAGTTTTTCCAAATAAGGATTTTCATCCGAATTTGTATTCCAATTCCTTTAATTTCGACCTGATGCTTTCGTCAATCTGTCGGTCTGCTATTTTAAGAATGTAGCCTCCAATTATCTCTTTATCTACTTTCTCTTTTAGTGCTGCTTCTCTACCATTAATCGCCTTCACGGCTTTAATAAATTCCGGCCTTAAGTTATTGTCAAGTTCAAAGGTCGTGGTGACTGTGGCTTCGTCAATGCCCTTCTGAATGTTGTAGAGGTTATTGAATTCTAAGGAAGTTGCCTCTATTATGTTCTCTCTATTCTTTCGTGTAGTGATTTCAATGAATGAATTTGTGATTTTATGGAACCTTTTCTCAAATAAAGCTTTCAGGATTTTCAGTTTTTTGTCATGCGTTACCACAGGATTATTCAGCATATTTCTAAAGTCCCTATTTTGACTGCAGACTGTGCCAAATACCTTCATGTCCTCCTGAATCTTATCCAGAACCTTCTGTTCTTCTGCTAACTCAATTATTGCCTTAGCATATCTATATGCGATCCTCTGCTCTGACATTTAATTTACTTTCAAACCTTTCACGAACTCTTGCACCAATTCCTTTTGTGCCTTGTCAGACTCAAGGTTTTTCCTAAGAACTTTTTCAGCAATTTCTAACGATAATTTCGCTACCTCCCTCTTTACGTCACTTAATGCCTTCTTCTTCTCAGTTTCAATAGCAGCTTTGGCATCGGCAATCATTTTCTCACTAATCTTAGATGTCTCTGCCCTTGCATCATCTTTAATTTGATTGGCAATGCTTGCGGCTTCTTTTAACATACCATCTCTCTCTATTCTTGCCTCCTTGAACAATTCTGCATTGTCATCCTTCAAATCTTCCATCTCCCTTTTAGCCAATTTGGCTGCTTCAAGAGAGTCACTAATAAATCCCTCTCTTTTCTTAAGTGCATCTGATACAGGTCTCCATACAAAGGTTGCCAATATCCCAAAAAGGGTCAAAAAGATGACTGTCTGCCAAAAAATTAATCCAATACCAGGGGTTAGTAATTCCATGAGATTTCTTTTAGATCATTCATTAATAAAAAAAATTGATTAGTCCGGCCTAGTGCTTAGAACTAACCAATTTCCAATAATGCCACTATTTTAATGCAACAAGGAATGCAATAACAGTACCGAACAAGGCAATAACCTCTACGAGTGCACCAATGACAAGCATGGCCGTTTGAATTTTCCCGTAGGCCTCTGGCTGTCTTGCAATTGCTTCCATTGCGGAACCACCAATTTTACCAATACCGATTCCTGCGCCTATTGCGGACAAACCAGCACCGATTGCAGCTCCCATATGTGCTAAGCTTACATCAAGTAATAAAGCAAATAACATGATCTATATAGTTTATGTTAAAAAAATAAATTCTTCTAATGATGTTCTTCTACCGCCATGCCTATGTATATAGACGAAAACAATGTGAAGACATACGCTTGAATTGTTGCAACCAACAATTCAATAACATTAATGAAAACAATCACAACGGTGCTCGCAATTCCTACTGTATAACTGTTGAAAATGAAAGTAAAGCTGATTAGGCTTAGTATAACAATATGTCCTGCGGTAATTGCAACAAATAGTCGAACAAGTAGTGAGAATGGTTTCGAAAATATTCCAATTACTTCTACACCCGGCATTATTGGTATTGGAAGCTTAAGCCACCACGGAACACCCGGAGTATTAAAAATATGCTGCCAATAATGCTTATTGCTATTAACTAAGGTCAGTATGAGTGTAATTAAAGCAAGCACTGAAGTCACAGCAATATTACCTGTCAAATTTGCTGCACCCGGTAATAATCCTAATAGATTTCCAAACCATATAAAGAAAAACAATGTTAACATATATGGTAAAAACCTCTCGTATTTGAGGCCAATGTTAGGTTTGACAATCTCGTCCTTAACATAGATGATAATTGGCTCAAACACAGATTGGATTCCTCGCGGGGCTTTGCCCGCATTCTTTTTATATCCCCTTGCAACTGACAAGAATACAACCAACATTAAGGTTGCATTGATGAACAAAAAAGCTACGTTTTTGGTAATTGAAACATCGAGGAAGCTTCGACCACTTTTTGAAACTAGATAACTATGGTGGTATTCATAATCACCATAGCTCACAACGTTGTGGTCATCATCGAAAAAATTGGAGGAAGAAAAGACCTCCAAACCCTGATCTTCGGAGTAAATAATGACTGGCAAAAAGATTGTCCCATAATGACCATCCCAAAAATGCCAGACATAATCATCAAGAATGTGACGGTTGATTAATTCAGCTGGATTGAATGCCTCTCCCTCATCTGAAGCCAGTGCATGAGATGAGATTAAAAAGCTTAAAATGATTGTCAGGCCACTAAATTTTGCTCTTTTTACAAATGTTTTTTTCGTTGTAAATTTCATCAGTTTGGCCTCTCGTCTGAATTTGGGCGCAAGGTAGTTAATAAGGCAGAAAGTTCAAACACAAGGAACACTAAATAAAGAGTTACCAGGTTAATGGCTAAAGTCTCCAATTGACCTACTTCAAGCAACCACATGGCGGCTAAAAAAAATATTGCAACTAATAGTCTAAAGATAAAGGAAATGATTACAAGAATGGGGAAATTTCTCCCTTGACCCAGTGACTTTTGAGTCATTAAGTAGGTAACTGCGAAATTTTGTCCAGCCAATGTGACAATCAGAATATCATTCCAGGAATGATGAAAAGTTTTCAAAATAGGCAATTGAGAATAATTGATACTCAGGATTACCGCAGTCAGAACCGCAGTACCAGAATGAATTTTTAATTGTGAGTTCAAGCTATTCTTTGGGTAGTTTTTTCCAAAGGTATAAGATAACTCCTATCAAGGAGAGCAATGAGAATAGTAGGGTGAGAAATGGTATCCTATTTTCGAAGAAAATATCCAGACCATACCCAGAACTGATACCAACAACAAGAATTCCTAATAGCTCAAACGTCAGACTGCTGAATCTGGCATAACCATTGTCATTGCTGGAGTTACGATTGGGCTGTGAGGATGACTGGTTCTTCCCCTGAGTGGTTTCTTCCAATTTTAATCTCCTTTATGTTAACTCCCATTTTACAGCCACCATTAAATACTGCTCCGGTTTCTACAACTAATTTGCTGGTCGAAATATCACCATTAATAACGGCACCACCCTTGAGGGTTAAAATCTCAGAAACTTCAATATTTCCTGTTATTTGACCCTCAACATCAGCATTCTGAGCAGTCACATTGCCTTCTATCTCTGAAGAATGACCTACAATTAGCTTAGACTTGGTTTTAAGGTTACCAATCATTTTTCCTTCCAAACGGATATTCCCGAAGGTTTCAAGGTCTCCACTTAACGTTGTGCCTTTACCAATGATATTCCTGACACTACTCAATTCTTCTTCTGTTTTTTGATCGCGGTTGTTAAACTTCATATCTAAATTCTTCTTTGAGTGCGAAAAGTTATAATCAATATCAGAAAGTTACAAATTCTTCTGGGTCAACGGGATTCCCGTTGTACCACAATTCAAAGTGTAAATGTGGTCCTGAGGTCAATTCTCCGGTATTCCCAATTATCGAAATGATCTCACCAGCACTTACAAAGTTACCTACTTCTTTTAATAAGTCAGAATTGTGCTTATAAACGGAAATTAGATTGCTTTGGTGCTGAATTGCCATTACATATCCTGCATCCTGGGTCCATGAGGCCATCAAAACTGTTCCGTCGGCTATACTTTTAACAGGTTCATTCCTTTTTGAGACTACGTCAATACCAAAATGTTGTGTTCTTGCATTAAATTTATCCGAAATTATGCCCTCGATTGGAGAAAAAAGAAATACCTCCTGTAAATTATTCTCTCTAGAGCTAATAGTGAGCAACTCTAAACCTGATGTTTCAAACTCCCTTCTAAACACCGAATCAACAGGTGCAAGTTCTTCATCATTTGATGTAGAAATATTTGCGTTTTGACCAGCATTGGTCAGCCCGTCATCAAAATTTTCATCTACACTATCTTCTCCGGCAACAACACGCTGAAAACTAGCAATGAACATTTCTTTACGATCTACCTCTTCTATCAAGGAATCAACTGTAATTGAAAGATTTATCAGATGTCTATTCGTTTCGAGTTGCGCATGTCTTGGATCAAACCACTGTTTTAAGACGGTCGTGGCCAACAAGAACGAAATTCCGAACAGCACTACTACAAATAATAAAGTAAGGCTTAACAACCTACCATAGTTGAAAGTAATTGTAGTTTTTTCGGCAAAATTTTCCTCATTACGAATGATCATGAGGTATTTAGTGGTAAGCCAGGAAGAAGGTGTTTTCCTTACTTTCAAGGAGTTGGAATTTTAAGTTGACAAAAGTATACATTTATCTTCCACCGCTAAAATCGATTGTATGATTTGGCTAACTTTACCGTTAGTACTACAGTCGATTGCTTCAACTGTGCAAGAGGTATATATTTATTCCTTAATTGCAATTTCATTCCTTAATTCGTGTGCTCCTGAAAGCACAGGGGTAGTAAGTAATGCCTATCACAATACCACGGCGCATTACAATGCCTATTTCTATGCCCGAGAAAGAATGAACGAGATAGAAGAGAGTATTGATAACTCGGTAGATATAAATTATGACCGCATTCTTGACTTGTATCCACAATTCGATTCAACGGCCTCGAGTGCAGTAAAGAATCAGATTGAAGATTGTATTAAAAAGGCTTCAATCGCAATTCAAAGACATCCAGGCAGTGAGTGGGCAGATGATAGTTACATATTGGTTGGCAAATCCCGCTATTATGACCTCGACTATGTCAATGCTATTGAAACTTTCAAATATGTCAACAAGAAAAGTGAGGACGAGCATGCAAGGCATGAAGCACTCATTGAATTGATGAAAACTTTCATCAACGCACTCGAATATCAAAATGCTGAGGCAGTTTCCGATTATTTAAAGAAGGAGGAACTCAATAAAAGGAATTCTAAGAACTTATATATCACCAGAGCTTATTTATTTCAGAAGAGACAGGCTTACAACCAAATGGTTCAGAATCTGTCTGAAGCGGTTCCCCTGCTAACAACTAATGAAGAAAGATCAAGACTATTCTACATAATTGGGCAGGTTTATCAAACAATAGGATTTGACGCTCAGGCATACTCCAGCTATAGGAACTGCCTAAAAAGTAACCCGAATTTTGACCTTTCCTTTTATGCGAAATTAAATATTGCTCAGGTTACAGAATTATCCAACTCCAGCGACCTTAAACAGGTTAGAAAATATTTCAAAAAGCTCCTTAAAGACAGAAAAAACGAAGAATTTAAAGACAAAATCTATTATGAAATAGCCAACTTCGAGCTAAAGCAGAGTAACATTGACGAGGCTATCGTTAATTATAACAATTCTCTTAGAATCAGTACTCATCAAAGGCAAAAGGGCTATTCGTATCTTAGACTTGGGGAAATCTACTATAACGATCTCAAAAACTATGAGTTAGCAAAAAACTATTATGATAGTGTTGTCAGTGTTCTCCCTAAAAATGAGCCTTCATATGAAGAAATTGCAGATCGGCAAAAGATACTTGCCGACTTTGTAACACAACTGAACATCATCAGAGAACAGGATAGCCTAATTGTTTTGTCTAACCTGGATACCTCTGCTCTGGGCCAGTACGTTGATGAATACATTGCCGAAAAACAGATAGAACAAGAAGAGGAGGCAAAAAGACGTAAGAAAAGCAGTAGAGCTACTAATAAACTCCGTACAACCTTTGATACCGACGCCTCTCAAATTAATACGAATCTTAGTGGAAGCACCTGGTACTTTTACAACTTATCCGCTATAGGTCAGGGTCAAACAGAATTTACACGTAAATGGGGAAGACGATCCCTGGAGGACAACTGGCGGAGGTCCAACAAAGAGCAGACGATTTCTGACCCCAACAGTTCTCAGGCAGATTCTGAGCAACAAGTTGCAACTGATAACGCTCCTAATAATGAAAACAATGCCTTGACTTTTGATAGAGGAGTACTCATGTCAGCTGTTCCAAAAAATGACGAGGACATTCAAGCCGCTCTTTTTAAGATTGAAGAAGCCCATTTTAAACTGGGTAATATATATGACTTTGATCTTGAAGAAAAAGAAAACGCCATCAGCACATTTGAAACAATGCTCTCAAGATTTTCGGAAACCGCTTATAAGCCGGAAGTGATGTATCAACTATATCTTCTATACAAAGCCCAGGGTAATGACCGATCTGAATATTATAAGAATGCTCTTGTAAACGAGTTTCCCAAATCCGATTATGCCAAAATCATCATCAATCCCAACTTCCGGGTTGAAGACCAAGCCGCAACAGCGAAGCTTGAGAAAATTTATAAACAGGCATATGAGCTTCAAGAAGTTGGTGATTATGCGAATGCCCTAACCCTATTGCACAGTGCTCTCAATGAGTATCCAGAAAACGAATTCAGCGACAACCTGAAACTTCTTGAAATTATAACAATAGGCCATACAGAGGATATCTATAAATATCAATATGAATTAAATAATTTCATCAGTTCTTATACAGAAAGTGAGCTTTTACCCTTCGCCCAAAATCTGGTTAAGACAACGGAAGAATATCAGATTAACTTATTTAACAGTTCAAAAGCGAAGTTTATTAAGTATTTTGACCAGGAACACTTCTTTGTATTAGTTTATAAGGCTGACAAAAAGCTAGCAGAAGAATTACCTGGTCAAGTACAAAGATTTTACAAACGAGACTATCCCAAAAAGCACTTAACAACAGCAAATCTTATTTTGGACACCAATAACTCAATTGTAATGGTTAATGAGTTTGCCAGTAAAGATGAGGCAATGGAATTTTATCTCGCCTTCAAGAGTAGTGAAGTCCGGAGTGAATTTCCAATTGCGGACCTCTCTACTTTCGTAATAACCAAAGATAATTTCAAAATATTCTATGAGACCAAGGAGCTTGATTCCTATATCAGGTTCTTTACAGCAAATTATTAGAGAGTAGATATGAATGCGAAAACCATAAGAATACTATGGATAGTCTTTATAATAGGTTTGGTAGCTATTCCATCGTTTATTTATTCTATCAAAATAAATACGTTTGGACTCTATGGGGGCCTTCCAAGTCTAAAGAAACTGGAAAATCCTGATCCTGATTTATCTTCAATACTATATTCATCAGATGGAGAGATTCTTGGCCGTTACTTCAGATACAACCGCACCCCCGTCAGTTATCAGGAGCTATCGCCAGAACTAGTCAATACACTTCTTGTTACTGAAGATGTGCGATTTTTTAAACATTCAGGAATAGACCTTCGGGGTTTAGGGCGTGTTTTGGTTTACTCTCTACTACTTCAAAGAGACGCTGGTGGAGGTAGTACTATTTCGCAACAATTGGCTAAAATATTATTCCGGACAAGGTCTGAATTGAATGATGGATTATTAAATAGTGTTCCAATACTCAATCTTGTCGCAATTAAGTTGAAAGAATGGATTGTGGCGGTACAACTTGAGGTCTCTTATACCAAAGAGGAAATCCTTACTATGTACCTTAACATCGCTGAATTCGGGAGCAACACCTACGGCATCCAATCTGCAGCGAGTACATTTTTCAATAAACTTCCTTCGGAGCTAAATTATTCCGAGTCAGCAATGTTAATTGGAATGGTCAATGCTCCTACTCGCTACAGCCCAATTTCGAATCCCGAAAACGCAATCAATAAAAGAACTGAAGTTCTTCACAATCTCCGGAAATACGAAAAGATTGATCAGGCCCAATACGACTCTCTGGTGTCGAAACCATTAGAACTGAACTATAGAATTGAAAACCAGAATATGGGATTAGCCACTTACTTTAGAACAGTAGCGGCAAATAGATTGGTTTATTGGGCCAAAGAAAATGGCTATGATCTGTTTGATGATGGGCTCAGGATTTATACCACCATCGACAGTAGAATGCAGGAATATGCAGAACAGGCTGTGGAGGAACACATGAAAGGCCTGCAGGTGATTTTTGATGAGCACCTAAAAGGTTCTAAGCCTTGGATAGATGAAGACGGATATGAAATCGATGGCTACCTTCAGAATCATATAAAAAGAACAGATTACTACAAACAACTCGTCAAGAAATTTGGAGAGGAGCATGACTCCATTGAAATCAAACTCGACATGCCCAAACCAATGACTGTTTTTTCATGGGAAGGTGAAAAGGATACTCTTTTCAGTTTTTATGATTCGCTTGCTTATTATAAACAATTTCTTCATTCAGGGTTTATGGCAATGAATCCTCACACAGGTGAAATCAAAGCATGGGTTGGCGGTATAGAAAAAAAGTATTTTAAGTTTGACAATGTACAGCAGGGTAAAAGACAGCCTGGCTCTACTTTTAAACCCATAGTATATTCTACGGCTATTGCAGATGGATTCTCTCCCTGCTACCCGGTTACGGAAGTTCCAATTTCGTTCAAGGAGCCCGGAGATGAAGACGCCTGGTTTCCTCAAAATTCTTCTACTGAATACAATGGCCAAGTAATGACTTTAAGACAAGCAATGGCAAGATCTATTAATACAATTACTGCCTGGTTGATGAAAAAAATGACCCCCAGGCGTGTTGTAAATCAAGCAAAACTATTGGGAATTAATAGTCCGTTACAAGCAGTCAATGCATTGTGTTTGGGCGCAGGTGGAGAGGTCTCACTCTATGAAATGGTAGGTGCATATTCAACATTTGTTAATAAAGGCACATGGACTGAACCTATTTACATCACTCGTATTGAGGACAAGAATGGTGCAGAAATTGAAGAATTTGTGCCTCGCAAACGAGAAGCACTTAGCGAGGAATCTGCCTACCTGATGGTACATATGCTGAAGGGTGGTACTGAGGAATCCGGAGGTACAGCTCAAGGTCTAGACTGGAGGTTGAAACAGGATAATGAAATTGGAGGTAAAACAGGTACGACGCAAAGGGCATCTGACGGTTGGTTTATGGGAGTTACAAAAGACTTGGTTGCAGGAGCTTGGGTTGGAGGAGATGACCGAGCAATTCACTTCAAATCATGGACCTTAGGGCAAGGGGCAAGAACAGCCATGCCGATATGGAATAACTTTATGCTTAAGGTATATGACGATCCGAAATTATATTATGAAAAAGGACCTTTTCCTAAACCATTAAACAGATTAAGTGTGGAACTCGATTGCGAACTGTCAGGGGGTCAATTCTACAATGAAGGTGATTCATTACTAATTGATATAAAGGATATCGACGAAGATGATATTTTTTAACCTGAGTTATGAATACGCAATTAACACCTCAGGAATTAGTAAAACTTCCACCCGCTCCTGGTATCTACAAATATTTTAATAGCTCCGAAGAACTCATTTATGTCGGCAAAGCCAAGAATCTAAAGAAGAGAGTTTCAAGCTACTTTACCAAGTCTCATATTACCAATCGAAAGACTTATAGAATGGTAAAAGAGATTATTGGTATTGAGATTACAATAGTAAACTCAGAATTTGATGCCTTATTGCTTGAAAACAACCTAATCAAGCAATATCAACCGCGCTACAACATTAATTTAAAGGACGATAAGTCCTTTCCCTATATATGCGTCACTAATGAACGCTTCCCCAGGGTTATTTCCACGAGAAGATTCCAAAAAACTGATGGTGACTATTTTGGTCCATACACTAGTGTAAAGGCCATGAATAATGTCCTGGAACTAATCAGAAAACTGTACACAATTAGAACTTGTGTGCTAAATCTTTCTGAGCAAAATATCAATGCTGGTAAATTTAAAGTTTGTTTAGAATATCATCTTAATAATTGTTTGGGCCCCTGTGAAGGGCAGCAATCAGAAGCTGATTATCACGAGGAGATTCTCAATACAAAGGAAATTTTAAAAGGCAATCTATCGGTCGTTAAAAACCATTTCAAACAAAAAATGCAGACATCAGCTGCTGCACTGGACTATGAGTTCGCACAGAAATATAAAGTTAAATATGAGCTATTAGAAAAATTTCAATCAAGATCGATCATAGTTAATCAAAAACTTACGGATATAGATGTTTTTACAATCGTGTCTGATGAAAAGACTGCAGTTATCAATTTTTTACGAATAAAAAGTGGTGCAATCAATCTTGCAGATACAGTACTTATTAAAAAGAAACTCGATGAACAAAACGAAGATATTCTTCTTCTCCTTATCGAAAATTTCCATTTGAAATATTCAGGATTGAGTAGTGAAATTATCTCTAATATTAATCTGGAATTATGGAGTGGAGATATTGTAAATGTTCCAATTAGGGGCGACAAAAAGAAACTTATTGAATTATCTCTTAAAAATGCACTCTATTACAAAAAGGAACATACCGTACAATCACAACCCTTAGTTGACAAAAATGGGCTCTTAGAAACGCTTCAAAAAGATTTAAGACTAAAGAATCTACCGGTTCAAATAGAATGTTTTGATAACAGTAACATTCAAGGTTCAACCCCAGTTGCGTCATTAGTATGCTTTATTAACGGTAAGCCCTCAAAGAAGAACTACAGGCATTTTAACATAAAGACTGTAGAAGGCCCGGATGACTTCGAATCAATGAAAGAAATCGTCTCACGCAGATATAAACGCTTAAAAGATGAAGGTGTACCTATGCCAAATCTAATAGTAATTGACGGTGGTAAAGGACAACTTAATGCAGCCAACGAGGCACTTCAGGCCCTTCAACTATACGGTCAAATACCTATTATTGGTATCGCAAAGAGGCTTGAAGAAATCTATTTCCCAAATGACTCTCTTCCTGTTCATCTTAGCAAGAAATCGGAATCATTAAAACTCCTACAAAGGATTAGAGATGAAGCACATCGGTTTGCAATCACTTTTCATAGAGATAAGAGAAGTGCAAACAGTTTAGTCTCTGAAATGGACAACATTCCAGGAATTGGCCCCTCGACTAGGGATAAGCTCTTTAGGCAATTTGGTTCGTCATCTAAAATAAAAGCTGCCAGTATAACAGATATCGCAGCAATAATAGGCCTTCATAAGGCACAAAAAGTAAAGCATCACTTTAATGAGTCTAAATAAAAAAAGCACCTCGAGGTGCTTTTTTATTTTTATATGATTGAGGAATTAATACTCCCACAATTGACTTTCAAATTCTATTAATTCGTGTTCCAACTGCTGGGAGGCAATTAAGCCTGCTTTCCTTGACTTGTCATAAATCTCAACAATACGCTGATCTTCTGGATTAGCATATTTAATTAGATTAGCACTAAACAATCTTAACAGAAAGGCATCAGCAAAATTCTTATGCTCAGCAAAATTTTGAGTATTATACCAAATGGCATCCTCAGGAGTTTTGTAGAAGAGGTTAACAAGATCTTTGTACTTAAATGCCGCCAGTGCTTTCTCAAACAATGCTGGATTGTTATCAGCAGGAAGGACCAAAGTAAGTGCCATAATATCATGGTACATCCTTGACCTTATTCTATCAAAATACATCTCCTCTTTAATTTCAATCAAAGAAAAGTCTCTAACCGGAAACTCGTCCGATACAGCAATCTCTTCAGTATCACCTCCTCCTCCAGGAAATCCACCAAATGGATCATCAGCTTCTTCTGTTTGCTGACCAAAACCTGCTGCAATTTCCTCTGGAGTAAACACTTCACCATCATCATCCGGAATTTTTAAATTTTCAAGGAAAACCTCTTTTGACATCCGCTTGTTTAAGGAATCATCTTCATAGGGTACTAAGAGATCTGCCTTAACTGCTTCAATGATCAATTTGGAAATCTCTCCATCCCTTGAAAAGAAAGGTAAATTTTGCTTCTCTAAAAGGTCCATTCTCCACCACAGAATCTTCTTGAACATCTTCTTCGATTCGTGTACCGGTCTAATGGAATTTTCATTATACCCTGATGTCACTTGCTCCTGCGCATTCGCATCAGCGAAGACAGATAGCAGTAAAACCAGAGAAAATACATAATATAACTTATTCATAACACCTACTGTTTAATTTATAGGAATACTGATAATTCGGGGGCTGAAATTATTGAAGTCTTCGACTTCATTACGGAAATTCGCTCTTTGAACTTTTCTTATTTCGATTACAATTGCATCACCCGCTCTTGCTTGTCCGGCAATTTGAGCAATATTGACATCTGCTCTAGTTCCTCTAACACTTGTAACAGCTCTTCCAGCTCTTACCAAAGTTATTTCCGACTGAGCAACTTGGAACCTGGCATCTTTAGGTAAGAACTGTTGGAAACTTTCATCCGCTATAGGCCTAAGCTGTAGTACTCTTGGTGCTGTCCTAACACCGCGCTTCAAATCAATTTCACGGCCTCTATCATACGCTTTAACTTCTGGCTTTGGTATCCTTCTCACTTGAAACGTTTGACTACCAACAGCGTTCCCGTTACTACTCACATTTAAAGTAACCTTAGCAGCCTTAGGAACTATCGTTACAGTTCCCTTTTCAGACCCTGGTATGGTAGAGGCTCCCTGCGCAGAAAAAGATGGATTGTATTGGGTGCCCAGTGCAGGAACCTGAATGTTCAATTCGTTTCCACAATTGAGGTATAATGCTTGAACAGATGCGGATTGAATTTGCATAACTGGTTTAACCACATAATACTCAACGGTCTCAGTGAATACCGTGTCTTTACCTCCAGGAAGAGTGAGGGAAATATTGGCCTGGTAGCTTCTTTGAGATCTGCCTTGAGCATCGTAGCTACCTGGGGTAGCAGGGAAATCAACTAATCCTAAACCATTTTCCACTTTCAATTCTTTTCCATTAACAGACATTGTGGGAGTAATCCCAGAAGCTGAAGCAGATAAGAATAACTCGGCTTTGTATCGCGTTCCAGCGGCTACATCCCTTGACTCAGGCCTAACCATAGGTTTGATCTGGTCAAAACTAATATCACCAGCTCCGATTTTCTTAGCTAAGATGTCTAACGCCCTAGTCTCATATTGCATAACTCTCGATTGCAATTCACTTACAGTTGCCATCCCCGCAGGGGTAGGAGTGTTTTGAAAATTTAAAGTGGCGAAATCCTTACCCCTTTGGTTAGGGTCATTCGCCCAGTAGGGATCCTCATCAGCATCCAAAGCTAAAGGTTCGAAGTCTTCTCCTTCACCCAACTTTTCAGACATGAATGCCGCAAATGTATTAAGTCTACTCTTCAGTGCTGCACCATGATTTTTCCCACCATCGGCCATCATTTGATGACCAACCCGATCATAGTCAGTTTTGCCAACCAATTCACCAGTTTCAGGATCAGTGCCACCCGTTACTTTTATAAAAAAGGCTTTCAGTGTATCCAATTCTTGAATTATCTTGGCCGCCTCGGCTCTTATTTCCTGAGCGGTTTCCAACACTTTAACATCAGCCTCACGATTTCCTGTTTCACCTACCAACTTTTGGATACTCACTAGGGTTTGGGTGTTTCGTTTGCTATTCTCATTAACTGTATGTTCCAAGCTTGCATTCAGGAAAACGAATTTGTCAAGGACTGTAGTACTAACGTTTAGAGCGAGAAGCGCAGTTAGTACAAGATACATCATCCCAATCATTTTATCCCTAGGGCTTTTTTTACCTCCTGGCATAATCTATTATTTTATTATTCATGAAATGGATTAATTTTAATTAGGCGTTTCCACCGCTGCTTACAGGACTTGGGCTACTGCCACCAGTCTTCCCACCTCCACCACCTCTCATAGCAGCTAACATATTGCCATATACTTTATTTAAGGTGGTTACGTTGCCAGTCAACTTAGAAAGTTGAGCATGAAACTCTTCAGTATCTTTACCTGCTTCACCCATTTTTTCCATGGCTGAAGTTAAATGTGAATAGAACTTGTTCATTGCCTTAATATGAGAGTTCGCATCCTGAAGTTCCATTTCATAAACAGCATTCAAAGCACTTAAATTCTTGGTAACACTCTGAACCTGACCATGGTATTCTTTTGCGTCCTTTGAAGCATTGGACATGTCAACCATAGCAGCCACGGTAGAAGCATAAGATTTATTCATTTCCTTAAGTGCTGAAGATGCACTGTTGACATTCTGTGCATACTCATTGGTTGCTACAGCCGCATTACTGAGATTAGCCATTTTACCAACTGATCCAGCCATATTCCTCATTCCCTTGCCTAAACTTTCAATTAACTCAGGGCCAATTTTTGCACTTTCTAACATAATATCTAGCTTTTTAGACACTGATCCGGACACTTGCTTTCTTGCAGCAGGAGGTCCGTCATAGTCGTCCGCTAATTCCGGATAAACTTTTGACCAGTTTACATCCTTATGAATTGGTTCGAAAGCACTTAGAAAAAAGATTACAGCTTCAGTCGTAAGGCCAACAGCAAGAAAAAAACCCGCACCTGGCACGTGAAGAATTTTGAACATGGCACCTAGAATAACAACTGCTGCACCAAGACCATAAACTTTGGGCATTATCGCTGTGTAGAGGATTTCTTTGAATCCACCTTTATTTTCGCTCATTTTGTTTAGGTTTTAGGTTATTAATTATCTCAGTAAAGTTTTTAGTTTCTATTGATTAAAATCCAGAATACCTGGTTCTACCAATGTGGGTCATAGCACATCTAAATCCAATGGAAGCCCTGGTAGAATCTTTGTATTCAAAAGTTCTTGTCCCGGTCTCCAGAAAATAGGCTATATCTTTCCATGAACCACCACGAATTACTTTTCTAGGTTCCTCATCATCGTAGAATGTTGGGTTCAAATCCCAAACCAGTGGATATGACGACACACTAAATGCGTCCTCACACCATTCAGAGACATTCCCTGACATATCATATAGTCCATAGTCATTCGAGAAAAAGAAACCAACAGGTGAAGTGTAGGCGTGACCATCTTCAAAGTAATTACCTCGACCAGGTTTGAAATTAGCCAACATACATCCTTTTGTATTTCTCACATAAGGACCTCCCCAAGGATATTTATTCATATCTCTTCCACCACGGGCAGCATATTCCCACTCTGCTTCGTTTGGCAATCTGAAGTTTGGCATCGGAAACAAGCCCCTATCCCCCCTCCAGTTATTTAAATGCTCAGTTCTCCATTGACAGAAGTACTTAGCAGCTTCCCAGTCGACACCGACAATTGGATAATTGTCAAATGCTGGATGTGAATAGTAATACACCATCATAGGATCACCCATATGATGTGTAAAGTCTCTTACCCATACAGTTGTATCGGGCATTAAATCATCCACAGTGTACCCGGAAGGTAAGCTTGCTTCAGAACCCTCAGTAATATCATCAACAAACTGGCGGTACTCATTGTTTGTGATTTCGGTATCATCCATATAGAAGCCGCCAATTGTCACCTGTTTGTTAAAATTGATCTGAGTTGCTGCAACGTCCTCATCGGCTTGTCCCATGTGGAACGTTCCCGGAGGAATAGAAACCATCCCATAGGGTACGGTCATTTCCCATCCTTCTCTGCCTGGTACTCCGACCAATTCACCCTGGTCGTCAAAGCCACCACCTCCAAAGAGGTTGCCGAAAATACCACAGCCCTGTAGAGCCACAGCAAGTCCAATAAAAAGAAAGACAGAATTTTTCAAAACATTTTTATTCATAACACCCACCTTGTTTAAAAAATACCTGTGCATTATTAACATCTTAATTATCTGAAATATTGTAATGAATGTAGATAATTTAAACACACCTTGTTTTAATTCTCGAAAGATAACAAAAATTCAATAATTCAAATCCACAATTTCAATAATTCAAATCCACAATTCCACTTTGGGTTACAATCCACTTTGGGTTACAAATTGAATACTTTATCCCATTTAGGCAAATAAATATTTAAACTCACTCAATAGAGTTCTAATAAAGCAGTTAGTAAAATGGTTGAAAAAGCCGTGAAAGAGTTGAAGAAAAAAGGTAAAAAAATAGGCGGTAAACCTGAAGCAGTGATTATTTTCGGTGATCCAGAATGGAATAATATGAATTTTGTCTACACCAATTGGAAGTCTGTAAAAACCAATGAAAATAAAATCAGCAAGGTTTTTGATTGGAATACAGCTCAAATTGGAATAAAGAGTGGAGGGTCAGGGACTAGTCCTACCTACTCCTTACCATGGCCTTGTCAGAAAATACGCCTTGTTGTGCTGCCTGCGCCATGATGGCCAGTCCCTGTGCGCCGTCCAGTCCGGCAGCCTTTAGCTGTGGGCCGTACTCCCTTAACTGGTCCAGCATATCGCCGTTCAGGTTGGCCCCTTTCTCGAAGCCTGCCTGTATCAGTGCCAGATTTTCTGAAAAAGTACCGCCTATCTGACGGGTCATGGCATTGGCGGCCTGTATGATCTGGTTTTTGTCTTCTTCGAATACCTCGCCTATCGTGTTGGCTTTGGCGGTGATCTTGTCCAGTTCATCTCCGGTCAGGGAAGTAAACCGCCTGACATTGGTTTGCCGTGATTGATACCCGGAAGTAAAACTGAGTGCCCCGGATACTTTTCCGATGACTTCTGAAGCCTGGTTGATCCCCAATGTGAGCGACGCCCAGTTTTGGGCATGTTTTTTTTGGGTAAATTTTCCAGCTTTTGAAGCTCCTCTTTTGTTTCCTCAATCAGTCCGTTGTATTTACGGATATGATCGGTGCGAAAAGAACCGTCTCGTGCTGCTTCAAGTCTTTCTAGTTTACTTCTCAATCCATTGATTGACTTCCCTGCTTCATCTATACCACCAGTGTTTTTGTGCATTGCAGCCTGTAGTTTGGCCGCTTCAATCACCATGCCTTTCAGGGGAGCGGAAAACTGGTCCTTTATTTTTAATACCCATTCGTAACCGTTTGTCATCTACTTTCGTACTTTTGTTGTATGTGTAAAATCTTTCGTGACTTTCTTGTTGGCCTCTTACTGGGAACGATAATCGCTCTTTGGCTGGCAGGTATGTGGCACACCGGGGGTATTTTGCTTATCGCTTCTTCCTACGCTTTTGGCCGGTTACTATCCCGCACCTACAAACCTCTTTTTTAATTCCCACTTTCTTTTTCTCTTATCGAACGTGTATTTTGGGCAAATAAACGATTTACAAACTCAGGAAGCATTCAGTAAAATGTTAGGTACTTACAAAATGGTTCTACAAAACCCGTCACACAGTTTGGGCAATAAAAACGTAAATATTCAAACTACCCAATCAGTTGAACACTACTTACGAGTGGATGAGATTCCAACCTTGCCACAAGGCTATTTTGCCGGTAAACTTGCTGAAGGTGATTCAGTAAAATTCATGGGGCCAGTTGATGTTTCGGAATATGCAGATGATTTCACAGCAACGGAGAAAATTAAGATGCCTCTTGGGCCGAGCGTAACACACCTTTACAATGGTGGAGATATAAGCGTTGATGATATTCATAAATACTATAAGGGTGACAAGAAGTCCAATGACAGAATTAACCGAGAAGTGCTGAAGTATGCGGGGTCTGAATACAAGAGATATGCGGGGTCTGAATACAAGAGAATTAAACGAGAATCTAACATGTTCCTCATGCAAGCAGGAGTAGCAGAAGCAGACTGAATCTGCCCATAAAGAATAAAAGGTGATAACAAATACTACTATGAATACAACAATTAGAAATATTGAAATAAATTCCAGAGCCCACATAATTCTGGGACTACTTGAAGATCTATCTCTTAATGAAAGACCTGATCTTTCAGAATACCTGGAGGAACTCACAAAGCTCTTTTACACTTTAAGAGAAAAATACATACAATCCGGAACTGATGAAATGGGAGCCAATGAACTAGCAATGGAAGATGTGAAATCCTATGTTTTATCAGTAGATGAAGAATGAGCAAAAAACTCGATGACTTTGACAACTCCCCCGATTAAAGTAAGGGAGATTCTTGCTCTACGCACAGGCTAATACCTCACGTTGGTGAACACTGGCCTTTGCCCTTGCCAGTATGTTTTTGCAGCGTTTATGTCTGCGTTTGTTTCTAAACCACAAGCCTTGCAGTTGAACAACGCTTGTGATTGTCTATTTTCTTTTTCGACATGGACACACTCAAAACAAGCTTGTGAACTATATTTTGGATCGACTTGCACGAACGTTTTGCCTTGCCATTGACACTTGTATTCAAGCATTGAAAAGAACATCGCTGGAGCCGTATCTAAAATGGATTTGTTGAGTCCTGCCTTTTGCTTGACCGTCTTACCATGTTTTTCGGCAGTTCCTTTTGCCGAGCCTGTCATGTTCTTGACTTTCAGCTTCTCAATGGCAATGTAGTCATAGCCATTGACCAAAGTAGTAGACTGCTTTTGCAAAAAGTCTTTTCTAACCCGAAGATTGATACGACCGGTCCATCCGCTCTACAGCGTCTTGCAATGTTTGAGATGGTACATCCTTGACCCATTCAGCTTCCTTTTTCAATTCAGGCAATTGGTTAAGCAAATCGAAACAGCTTAAACGAAATCTGTACCTATCCCAAGCATATATTTTTGTCTCCATTGCCAGATTGTACACATACCTGTATGCACCTATCCAACTATCAACTTTATGACACTGACTATTGGATAGTTTCAACTTGTATTGGTATGTTTTCAAAACTGTCTGCATGCAATTGTAATATCAAAAAAAGGTTATATATCAATAGCGTCCTAAACGTTTAAAAAATAGCAGGGAAGAAATCCGTATCTCAAATTATCTTTGAGTTGCACAACGAACCCCATCCCTGCATGTCAACTATAAATTTGTTTTCTCAGGTCATCTCTAAGATTGACCGTAACTCCTTCAAAAAATTAGTACAGGAAAAGCAGACCGATAAATATCAGAAGGGCTGTGATAGTTGACGCATTTGGTTTCACTGCTATTCTGTCAGTTTTCAAAAAGCCAATCTGTTCGTGATATCAGCAATGGTCTTCGATCAGCGACTGGCAATCTAAACCACATGGGCAACAACATTCAATTTGAGTCTGTTAAAGAAAATGACCTGCCAGAAGACAGCCATCAACACATTCTAAAAGATGAGCTTATACAACTCACAGGCAATCAAACCAAAAAGAAATACCCTAAACGACTGCGAAGGATTGCTATTTGGGATGAACAGCATCAACAAACCATTGAATTGATTACCAATCAAATGTCCCGGACAGCAAACACAGTAAGTGAACTTTACAAGAGCAGATGGCAGATAGAAATCTTCTTTAGCGAGATAAAACAGTTGCTAAATATCAAATCATTTATTGGGACTACTCAGAATGCTGTGATGATTCAGATATGGACAGCCCTGATGACCATAGTTATCCTCAAGTTCCTGAAAGAACTCGCAAAATACGGCTGGCAACTTTCAAACCTTGTGGCTTTTCTAAGCTTGAACCTATTTGTTAAAATCGACTTGCATAGATGGCTGGACAGCCCTTTTGATCATCCGCCTGATCACCGTAAAAACCAAACACAGGGGTGCTCTTTCATTAAACAGCATTAATGCCCTTAACCTGTGTGAAAACGAAGATTCAACATAGCTTCCTAAAACGTTTAGGACGCTATTGTAGGCAAATAAATATTTAAACTCACTCAATAGAGTTCTAATAATTTTCTAAAATCTGAACCTTGGTGTTCTTACTATCTTTCGTGGACCAGGAGGTGTGAATGACAAAGTTTTTCGCAAGGTTATCTCATGAGAGGTTGATTCTTTAGCCTCTTGAGACTGCACTACAAGATCAAATGAATACCCGAGCCTCAATGACTTATCTTTTAGGAAGCTATATCCCAATATGAGTATTACTGCTTCTTCCAGTCGATAGGATATTCCTCCCCACATAATTTCTTTGTAGGTAGCAAGGGTACCAAGGTCAAATGACAATGTATTGAATTCAGATCTTATAAAGATGGAAGGTGTCAATTGAATATTTGGACTAATCTGGTAATTGTATCCTCCATAAAAGTTGAAACTTGGTTCAAGTCTGTTGTCAAGATTATTTATTCCAAAATCAAAACTCGGTTGAAGAATATGATTAATGCCTAATCCTCCAAAGAATTTGGTGCCACTAAAATAAACTCCCGCAGACAAGTCCAGTTTCATTTCAGATTCTTTACCAAAGCCACTAATCAGGGGATCTTCCGGGTCGACGGCTCTGAACTGATTAAAATCAATTGATCTTGAGAAGAGGGATGGCCTCAATCCAAAACTTAGAGTTCCGAATGAGAGTTGTTTCTGATAGGCAAGTGCTAATTGTATTTCGAAATTAGTAGTTGCACCGAGATGGTCTCTGGCGATGGTAAGCCCTGCGCCATTTAGTCCCTTTGGCAAAGGTGCAACGAAACTAAAAAGCTGTGTTGACGGAGCTCCGTCATTGCCGTCAAAGGAAGAAGAGTACCCAGCCCATTGTGTCCTGTGTGCGGCGGCTACATAAGTACTCCCGTCAAGTCCGGCCCAAGCAGGGTTATAAAAGACCTGATTAAACATATATTGACTAAAGAGTGCATCTTGTTGACCAAACGCACTATAGGAGGCAATAAATAAAAGAAAGGCGATCCAACACTTCGACAGCATATACAGGGGTCTTTCAACTCTCAAATATATACACTTTGCAAAGAATCTTCCCTAATACAAAACCAAAACGTAACCTACAGCAAACCGTTAGCACGGCGTACATATAATTCAAGTGCCCCTGTCATCGATGGAGCATTCGGTAATGGTGCTTCAATATCCAAAATCAAATCAGCACGCTGTACCGCTTGGGCTGTTGTAGGTCCGAAGGCTGCAATCCTGGTATTATTCTGTTTGAATTCAGGAAAGTTTACAAATAATGAATTAATTCCGGAAGGGCTAAAAAAGGCAATCACGTCGTATTTGATATCTGAGAGATCACTCAAATCCGATGCAACTGTCTTGTACATAATCGCTTCAGAATAAGTAAATTCATTTTGCTCTAAGAATTCCGGTATATCATTTTTCCTAATGCTAGAACATGGGAAAATGTACTTCTCATCTTTGTGCTTTTTGAGGACTTCCAGTAATTCATTTGCTGTCCTCTCACCAGTAAAGATCTTTCTTTTCCGAATGACTATATATTTCTGTAAATAGTTTGCTGTTTGTTCAGATATACAGAAATATTTCATATCAGTTGGAACCTCAACTTTACTTTCCAGTGCCAAGCGGAAAAAGTGGTCAACCGCATTTCTACTGGTAAATATTACCGCAGTATGACTTAATATGTCAACTTTCTGTTGCCTAAACTCCTTTAGGTCAACTGGCTCTATTTGAATAAAGGGTTTGAAATCTATCTTGAGGTTATGTTTTTCAGAAAGTTTGAAATAAGGTGAGTTCTCATCGCTTGGCTTAGGCTGAGACACCAATATACTTTTAACCTCCCTCAGCCTTTCTCTGCCAAGCTCCACTTTTGCACCAACAGATTTTATAGAAGCAACACTCATATTCTTTCTTTTTTTTTAAAAATCTTTTAATTCCTAAGACAAGACAATCTTCACCACCAGAGTGACCGGTAAAATTTCGGTGGCGCAAAAGTATGAAAGTATGTACAGTTTTCTATGTGAAGTTTCGTTTAACATTTTTAAATAAATGATCAAACCCTTAAGCATGAACATCACGATTGTGATAATCCATAATTGAGCAATGAACCACAAAAAGAGGCTGGATGAAATAGTATAAAAAAGAATTGCAATTACCAAAAGTGTGATCAGGTAAAAATGAACTATTCTGAGATTGTCATAAAATTGGATGTGCAAAATGCGGGGATTTCTAAAAAAGAGATTGGTAACATATTGCACAATAAATTGGAAATACAGGATTGTTACCAGGGCGAAAGTCCCCAACACCCAATGCGATAGCAAGTCCCAAAATGTGAGGGAAGAATCAATGAACGTAATCCCTGCATCCGGTAAAAATTGGGTTAACGCAACAATCAAAAAAGAAATGCCCAAGCTTTGCAAAACTATCATTAGAAAAACCTCTTTTGCCAATGGCTTAGATAGGTAAATCTGACTTGACCGAACTCTCAATGCGAAAATTTTGGACACACTCGAAAATTCTTCAAAAAATCTATGATTAGATTCCCGGATTAATAATGCAACCATTCCAATCATGACCAGTGCAAACAAAATGTAGTTTGACTGGAATGGAGTCAATCTACTTTTAATGGGATTTTCTTCTAACACAAAGCCAAGAGCAGGATATAAAATGCTGGTTTTTAAATCTGCCTCCTTATCAACTTTGTAAATCGATACTTGAATTGAATCTTTCCTATATATCTGATGAATGCTATCAAGTTCCCAAAGAACACATCCGTCAAAAATTTCATTTTCAACAATGTTCCCATTTATGAGTATTGATAACTCTGCATTAGAGCAGATCTCGAACTTTTTACCTGCATCAACTATCAGGTCCAGAAATAAATGAACTGCTCTGTTTTTGGTGACGTCCCCTATAACTGGGGCAAAATTTCCATTGGACTTGTCATAGATAATCCAATGGTCAGAATAATCCATATGAAAAAATTCATCCGCATTTACATGAAGAAAATTTGCTACAATTACTATGGTCAGAAGAAAAATTCTCACAGAATAAAGATTGTTGCAAAACTAATTGAGAAGTCTGTCAAACCAGGTAACTCGAAATCTATTTATTATTCCAAAGTGAATTTTTGATTGGTTAAAGTCTATTGTCTGATTACTGGATTTGCCAAGGGCGTACGCAAATTTAAAGTCACCACCATTGGTGCTCATTTGGAAGCCGGGGCCAAAATCAATAGGTAAACCATCAGATACCTGACCACTGACGTCCGTTATTACTAAAGACTGACCAGCAAAAGGAACAGAAAAGGTTTCGATTCAAAACACATCCTTAATTCGATATTCGACAACACATAATTGATAGCAAAAAATTGATTTTCATTAAAATCCACAAAAAATTTAAAACCGGACCTTGGAGTGGCACTTCGCCACCAAATTTCGCATTCCTACTTAATAAAATTCCCATCGATATCCAGTATGTCGGACTTAATTAATGGTCCATTTTCAAATCGTAACACACTACTTATGCTTTGGTCAACTACTTTTAATGAATCTAGTTCTGCACTTGCAAATGGAAACCCATAATCATGAGCCTGCTCAATTAGTTTAGAAAACGACCTTGGGTAATCCTCCCCCCTTTATGGGCTGATTCGATTTTTTTGCCAATCGAATATTTCCTCCAATCCGCTGGAATGGCAAACACTTTCAGCTTACCCCATTTGTACCTCTTTCCTACAAATTATGTGAGCCACAAAGGATTTTTGCTCTACACTAAAGGAATCAAGACTAACCGTGAGGCAGCCATCTCCCTGTAGGACTTTTTTATTTCCAATACCTCTTTGATAGCCGCTAATGAATCTGCAAAAGTCAGTTGATTTGCATAACTGTCCAGCATTTGCCACCTATCATCATTAGATTTAAATGTCAAATGTTCTAAGCTATCCTGACCGTAAAGACCTATCGATGAGAACATCGTAATTAGTAGTACATTTAATTTGAGACGATTCACTACCCAAGTTTATACTACTAAAATAGCTCAGTTACCCTTGGCTGGAATTTATATTCATATACCCTACTGTAAGCAAGCTTGTAATTATTGCGATTTTCACTTTTCGACAAATCTGACTGGTAAAGCGCAATTAGTGGATTGCATTAATTTGGAACTCGTCAGTCAAAAAAACTATCTAGCTGATGAAACATTGAACTCCATATACTTCGGGGGAGGTACTCCTTCACTTCTTTCGCATCAGGAATTAAGTTCTGTACTTTTAACTATTAACAAACACTTTAAGCTAGCTGAAGATATAGAGGTTACAATAGAAGCCAATCCCGAGAATATAGAAGACAAGCGTTTAGAACTCTATTTCAAAGAGGGTATCAACAGACTCAGCCTTGGAATCCAGAGTTTTCATGATCCCTGGTTGAAATACTTAAACCGAGTCCACTCATCTGCTCAAGCCATTAGAAGCTTAGAATGTGTGAGTAGCAGTAAAATCAAAAATTATAGTATCGATTTGATCTTCGGAATTCAGGAAAATGGCCATAAAATTTGGTCACAGGATTTAGATACTGCACTAACATTTAATCCGAGTCACATATCAGCGTATAACTTAACAATTGAGGAGAAAACAGTTTTTGGCAACTGGCTGAGCAAAGGCAAGATTCAGTTGGTTTCTGATCAACATAGTGCTGCAGCGTTTGAGTACGCTCATAACATCTTGACCGATGCGGGTTATGATCATTATGAAATTTCCAACTATAGCCAGGAAGGATGTCATTCCAAACACAATAAGGCATACTGGAAACGTGAGAAATATCTTGGCGTGGGACCAGGTGCCCATTCTTTTAATAGATCAAGCAGGCAATTCAATGTCAGTAACAATGCAGCATATATTCAGTTAATAGAAACCGGTAGTTTGCCATATACTATCGAGCAACTGACCCAAATAGATATGATCAATGAGTATATCATGACAGGTTTGCGTACCAAATGGGGTTGTGATATGGAAGCATTGAAATCTTTGTTTGATTTTGATTTGTATAAGGCGAGGGCTGACACTATTCGGAAGTTGTTAACTAATAACCTTGCTGGATTAAAAGGAAATAAACTCACGCTTACATTAAAGGGTCAATTGATCGCTGATTACATCAGTTCAGAGCTAATGACTGAACCTCTTAAACCCGATGTGGTCTAAAAAGTTAAAATGGGCTAAATTGTTGATTGAAATGAATCCCGAAGAGAAAAAAGCGTTCATATTACTTAAGACCCTAATCTTTCATCACCATGGACTTGATGAAGATGAGGAGAAAATCCTTAATGAGACCGCTGATGATTTAGACGGTCATAATGAACTAATCTGGGCAAACGCATTCATTTCACAAGACTACATTTCAGCATTCGAGAGATCTCGAGTGTTTCTCAATAAAGTTATCGGCAGGTTAGAGAAAAAAAAGAGAGTGAATCATCTGATTGCCATCTGGGAAGACAACAACAAAAAAGGTTATCTAACCGAAATAGAAGCCACCGCAATGCTAACTTTTGCTCGCGACTGGAGTGTTGAAAAAGAGCTCTTGAAAAAAGTGAAGACCTGAGTTTACGCCTCATATCTAATAATATAATCGAATGCCCGCTATATCTAATTGAAAATAAGGGCATTCATCTTGTGATCATTTTTAATGAAGAATCGTCAAACATTTTGTCAAAGAATGGGGATTCTTTCGGTAACATTTCACATGATGTAGTTTTAATTTATTGTATAACATCCGACATGCTTCAAGACCGTTGCAAAAGGTTGCAGAAAGAGCGTAAATTCTGAATTTCACAAGTTCCGGGATCCGGTTTTTGTGTTTACGCCTCCAGATGGGTCAAAACGAGCTTATTTCTTGTAATTAACTCTATCCTCTACTTCATCATCACTTAACCCGTACCAGGTCTGAAGCAAGCAAACTTTCAACAGTAATAACCCATTACAGGCTGGTTTGCCTGTTGCACTCTTGCCTTTGGTGTCGTATTGGCTAATCACCCATCTATTGTAGCCCCATCCAAAAGGGAATGTATTGGAGTGAAAAAGGTCTTTTTTAGCTTGCTGCTTTGAAGATCACAGATACTATCGGCCAGTGTAAGGGTAGTTGCGCTTATTCATGACTCCAGGATAAAAAGCATCTCTTGAATATCCACCTCGCTGGCAGGCTAAAAAACACTAATACCATACAACGGTATTGTTATGATCATATATACGGGAGACAGGTCATACCCTCTTTCACAGGTAAGACAATAGTAATTCCTATGACACAGTTGCAACAGGTAAAAGATTACAGTACCCGGTAAAAAAGCGATAGTGAAGTCTTGGAACACACATTTCGTGATTCGGCGTTTCCGTGTTCATATTCTTTAGAACTTCAGCTTAAATCTCGGCATCAATTGTGGATAATTTGGAGCGTTACGATTGTCCAGATAGCTTATTCGTTTTACGATATCAAGCCGCAAAATCTTGAAAATATTCTCTATGCCAAAGTTTAGTTCGAAATACGGTTCATCGGTTAAAGTAAAAGTGGCTGCCGACCCATTGGTATTGACTGGCAAAGCTGGCAGGTCGTTAGGATGAAGTGACGGGTTATTTTCGTCCGTCAATCGCCCCAATAGCCCTTTAATGCCCACTACTGCTCTAAGTTTTGCTTTCTTCATGAAAGGGATTTTTCCCAACAAGTACCCATTGAAATTGTGCTGGAAGCCAACTTCTAATGTCTCATCCCCTACAAATTCAAGAAAGTTCATTTGGTTGAAAGAATACGGTTGGTAAAATAAAGTCTGGTTTGCTCTTGGTAAATTCAAGAGTGGATAAGGGACCTGCCCCCATAACTTGACACCTCTAACTTCCACATCAAAATAGCCAAACGGAGCAGTATAAGTGCGCTTAAATACCTCAATATCGAAGCGATCATAGTCAAAATCTGAGCTCCATATACCTTTAACTCCTTTGGTGTATCGTATCTTAAATATGGGAGATTTGTTGATAATCGGTATCCTAAATTGTTTGCCCTGATAGTATTGCTCATTAGGTGCTATGCGAAACTCACTAAAAAACTCACTGCTTCCAATCTCATTTTTGAAGGTCGTATCTCCTGCTCTGCCAGGAGGTCTAAAAGTCAAAATGCCAGCCGGAGTGAGGTTATTTCTGAAATACCCAGTCTTAAAAGAAAAACCATTAAACTCCCGGAAGTAAACGGCCAGGTACTTATCGTTATAGAGTTTCTTGTCATTAACACTTCGTTTAAATGAAAGGAACACATTGTCTTCCATAACGAAATCTACCCGCTCACCCGGGTTATTAATCTCAACTTGTCTGGTTAGCTCAATGCCGTGACTTGGCGTTTTACTGAAAAAGTAAGTACTTACCACCGCATACTTCCACTTCTCATCCTTGAAGCCGTAGGCACCATAAGCCTCAACCTGCCATTTTTTACTAAAGTCCTCGTTGGTCTTAAATCCTAACCTGGTACGGAAGCCTTGAATATCCCCGAAGCTGTAGAAAGTACTCACCGGTCCCAGATCAATAGGGCCGATTTTGCGGTAACCGAATAGCACCAAGTTGGCAACATTCATGAATTTTTTGAAAGTCGGCAAGTCCTTAACTTCTTCCACCATTTCATAAATACTGGCTTCCTTGTCTGTCAATTTCATGTGACGAGCCTGGTTCCAATAATCTGCTGGTCTTTCCTGAGCATCTTCATTTAACACCACCTTTTCAATGCCTCTATAAAATTTCTTTTCCTTCTCCTTATTGAATAAATAGTTTTTATAGGAAACCGTACGCTTTCCGTAAAGTCCGTTATCATTATTCGTTCCAAATAATTTGAACTTAAAATCAATGGTAATTTTGTCCTGGGAAAGCATCCAGGCTGCATCATAATAATCGAACTCTTGCTCTATCTCCAGCCCATTGACAAAATTTATATTGGTTGCGGAAGTAATTTGCATTCGAACCTTCTTCACCGCATAACTGGAGTCTGCAGCAACGTATAATTCTCCATTAAAGGCTAATGCGGTCGGATTTCTTGGTTGAAATGCCAATTTAAAAACTGGTGTTTCATTCACCATTGTTGTATCAACTACATAATACTTATAGGTAGATGTGGCTAACAGTGAAATAGGGCTGACAAACTTTTGGGTCAGCATATCGATATTGTTATCGTAAATGTCCACAGACTGAAACATCTTGTCAATCAAAGCGGACAATCCCTGTTCATCCATGTATTGGTCAAATCCTACCTTTTGCACTCCGTTACGATATTCCTTTTCTGTTTTCGGATTCCTGCGATAGTAGACTGTCGAATTAATTTCCCTTAAGTAGAGTGGTAAATAGGACTTACCTGTTAAAGCAAGTGTGTCAATATAGTTAATGATGGCCGGATACTTCCTGGAATTTTTCCTGACGAACTTTTCTGAAAGATTATTGAGGTCTAATTCAATTTTTTCATACTTATTGTATTCATAGAAATCCAGACTTTCTTTACGATTCTTCCCCTTATTATCGATCACTTTCCGAATAATTGTGACCGCAGGGTTTCCTTTGTTCTTATATTTCAATCGCTTTTCCTGAATAACAACCTCTTGCAATTCAATCTGGGTAGGTGGCAGCTTAAAGTTTATTCTCTGAATTTTGCCAATACTTACTGGTTTTAATTGGTCCTGATAACCAACATAGGAGGCCTTCAATTCAATTGTAGCCTGATCTGTTCCAATGGTAAAGTTTCCTTCAATGTCGGTGGTTGTACCAATAGTTGTGCCAACGAAGGTTACGTTAACAAAAGGAAGGGGTTCATTTGACTCTCCATCTACAACACTGCCCCTGATACGGGTAATGCTTTGGGCAATTGAACTAGAGGCAACCGAAAAGGCAAATAAAACTAATAATACTGCTCTCATTGAAGCTTTGTGGTGGTTGTTTTGGGGTTTCCTTTTGTCAAATACCATACCAAAAAACTTTTTGGTGAAATAACTGCTCCTTATAAGGCTAAATATGAGGCGAACTCCCCTAAAAAAAGATTCATATTTTCAAAGACGTAAAAATAACCCAGGGGATTCCAAAAAAAGACCCCACAATAAAATCTCAACATAAGTCCCTAGAGCCTTTTACGAACTATACTTGGACGGGGAATTTTATTGACAAGCATTGAACCCAAATGAAGCGTAACACCCAACAAAGCCCAGAAAATAATCCTTGCCCTTCTCAGCAGTCCGCCACTTAAACCCAGGGCAGCATCTAAACCTATGAGCACAAAACCATAGCTCATGCTGTATTCATTTACTCCCATACCTTGTGGAACAAAAAATCCAAGGCTGACACTCATGAACAAAGCACCAGAAACAGTGAGTACCTCGATGAAAGTCGGCTCCATGCCAAATACTTTAAAGATTACATATATCTCCATCATACTCAAAAACCTAGAGGTCATTTTGAAACCGAAGCTCACTAAAAATCGCCTCTTAGACAGTCTCTCATGCCTGTATTGGTCAAGGAACTTAAGTTTTTTAAGTATGAACACCGAAAACTTGGTTGGTGCACTCGAAAGGGTCACCCACATTGCCAAAAATGAATAGAGCAGAAATACGATAGCTGTGACCAAAACAATGCCATAGGTTTCAGGTTTGAGAGGTGTTATAAATAATAATGCAAATGCTGTTATTGAGGTGTACATAGTACCCGAGAGCATGTGAAGTAAACGATCCTGGATGATTGCCCTTGTAGCAAAGTCTAACTCCAGCCACCTTGTAAAGTGCTGAACTTTGTAAGGCTCTCCACCTAAGCCGGCAAGCGGTATAATCGCATTATAACCATTGCCGGAAAGTTGATTAAAGAGCGTATGAAAGAATGGGACTTTGAAATGAGTGAGATTATAAATACTCATGGTATCCATAAAAATCCAGGGAATGGCTGCCAGAAAAACGAAAACTATATTCCTACCGGCAGAGGACAATGCCTCTCCGATAGTATTAACATCCATCCGGTAGATGAGGCAGGCCAGGATCCCAAGACCCAGGATATAAAAAAGTAAGGCTCGATACTTAAATTTTTTCACTTTGCACCCTCAACCTCATTCCACGGCTTGGCCGGGGCATCTCCCCGATTATTTAGCCGCCCTTCGAGATTCCCTGCTGCGCAGGAATGACAATTTATTTTCCAGAAATTGATTTTTTCCATTTTCTCAAAAAGACAAAACTCTTTTTTGTCTTTTTGAGAAAAATTACTTTCCAAAGAAAGTAAAAACTTGTTGTGGTTTTACTGAAAAGTATTGAAGTTTTATCCAGCTGTTTATCAGTAGATTATTTTTAGTCTTTTAATTTGTTCATACCTGAATAAGTTGCAAGTTAGGTTGATTAATCCTATTATTCCAGTGGCTCTCACCATACGTGAACTGATGCGTCTGTCAGGCTACAGGTGTTAATGAAATTAAAAATGCCGATGAGGGAAAATCAAAACAACTCTCCAAAACAACCCTGTAACCAGAAAAAGAATAGCACCTCGTTTCTCTCAACTCTGTGGTCAATTGGTGGTGCGCAGGAATTGTGCGAAAACTTCTCAGGGGTTTAACACTGGAATCCTGTCAAAAATAACTGCACTAACAGTTATTCAATATAGCAATAAAGCATAATCAATTAATGATCAATAAGTTGATTTTCAGAAGTCCCCCTTAACTATAAGTTAGTTAGCGGTAAACCCCAAGTAGAGACAGTATTACCCAAACAAGTCACAACTTATCAAATTAGGATTTTCATCCCGGATCAAAAGCATTAGCTCATCCGAAATACACGCTTTACCCGAGCACCAACATTGGTTAAAATTTCATAGGGGATTGTATGAATCAAATTTGCCAAGTCATTTACTGGGAGTTTGGGGCCGAAAACAATTGCATCTTCTCCCACCGTTGCATTAATACTGGTCACATCTACCATCACCATATCCATACACACATTCCCGACTACTGGTGCTTTTTTGCCATTGATTATCACAGAACCAATCCCATTACCGAACCTTCGGTCATAACCGTCAGCATAGCCTATAGCCAGAACGGCTATAGTGGTCGGCTTATCTGCAACAAAAGCTCTCCCATAACCAACAGATTCACCCGCCTTGAGAATTTTAATTTGCGAAATAGAAGTCTTGAGTGTACTGACGGGCTGCAAATACTCCTGAATTGATGGATCAGAATCGATGCCGTGAAGTCCAATTCCCAGGCGCACCATGTCCATATGGTGATTTGGGAAACGCGTTATACCGGAAGAATTCAAAGCATGCCTTAATGGATGTTTATCAGCTATGGATGTAATCCTGTCATATATTGATGAATACAAGTCAAGCTGAAGAAGTGTGAAATCATCCATATTTTGGTCCTCTGAAGCCGATAAATGAGTGAATATACTTGCTACTTCCAAATCAGACACCTCTCTTAGCAGGTCAATTAAATCATCGATATTTTCTTCTAAAAAGCCAAGTCGATGCATCCCGGTATCAATTTTCAAATGAATTTCAGGGAGTTTACCCCCGTTTGAAAATTGTATCAAATCGTTTAATTGTTTGACCGAATAGATCTCCGGCTCTAATTTGTAATCACTCAAATGAATAAAGGATTCATTGGATACATTCATCACCATAATAGGCATTGTAATACCCTTTTTTCGGAGCGAGATGCCCTCGTCAACATAGGCAACCGCCAGATAATCGACATGGTGATATTGCAAAACATTAGCAATTTCATAACTACCACCTCCGTAGGCCAATGCTTTCACCATTACCATTAACCGAGTTTTTGGTTTGAGAATACTGCGGTAATAATTGAGATTTTCAGTCAGCGCATCGAGGTTGATTTCGAGACGTGTGCCATGAATTTTCTCTTGCAAATGATTTAGAATAACTTCTAAGGAGAATTGTCTTGCCCCTTTGACAAGAATAATTTCATCGTTAAATTGATGCGCATTAAGCGAATCAACGAGGCACTCAGTCTTTGTATAAAAAGTGTTCTCTAATTCGAAAAATCTCTTATTATTTCCTATTTCATTTCCAATTCCAATAAGTCGATTTACGCCTTTGTCCAGTAATAATTTGTTAACTGATTTATATAACTCCTCAGGGCTCTTGTTGCTTTGAAGAATATCCGAGAGGATCAAAGTTCTTTTCCGGGAACCGCCATGTAGCAACATAAAATCTAATGCAATTTCTAATCCAGTAAAATCATTGTTATATGAATCGTCAATGAGATAGCATCCATTAATACCACTCTTCAACTCCAGCCGCATATTCACTGGTTCGAGTAATGAGGCATTTTGCTGGATTAATTCCGCAGACATTCCCATCTCAAGACAACAGGTTATGCAATGCGCAATATTTTCAACAGATGTCCGGTCTGAATATTTCAGCTCACATACAAATTGCCCCAACAGAATAGAACTGTTTTCATTCGAATAATTGTACCTCTTACTTTTTCCAGTAAGTGACCAGGAAATACATTCAACCTCTGGGTTACTTAATTTAAATCTTTCAATCGCTGTTACGACATTTTCGTGATCAGCACAATAAATTAATTTATTACAATTTGAAAACAATATTAATTTCTCATCTGCTTTGATATTCCTTGACTCAAAACCAACATCGTGAGCTGGTCCCAGATTGGTGAAAATGCCGATTGTAGGCCGAATGATTTTTTGCAAATTTATCATTTCACCAGTTTTGGATATACCAGCCTCAAAGATTCCTACCTGATGCTTATTGGTCATTTGCCAGACCGATAAAGGCACACCTACTTGCGAATTATAGCTTTTTGGACTCTTGATAACCCTGTTATTTGCGGTCAATAGAGTGTTCAACCATTCCTTGACTATAGTCTTGCCATTGCTACCAGTTACTCCAATTACTGGAATATCATAGCACTGTCTATGGTTACTTACAACAACCTGAAGTGCCTCAACAACATTTGTAACCAATAGTACATTACTCTCTGCTTTTATTTCCTCTGCAAGGGTCTCTGATTTTGAAATGACGAATTGTCTTATACCTCTTTTGAAAGCAGCATTCAAAAATTTGTGGCCATCATGATGAACGCCCTCTATTGCAAAAAATATAGAGCCGTGACTATTCACAATTTTCCGAGAATCTATGAGTAAATGAATTATTTCCTGCTCCCCGTCAATATGAAGTATTCTGCCCGAACAAATCCCTTCAAGATCTCTGAATCGAATACTCATTCTAACCTATTTGCAATTGCATTTCCAACTGATCTAAAGTATTTTGAAAACTCATTGATTCAAGAAATGCAAATAACTCCGCATACTCTCGATTGATATTGATAACGGTTAAAGGTTTTGGCGATAAGTTTTGAGCTTGTGCGAATAAAGCACCTCCAATTCCTGAACGTCTGAATCTTTCTTTAACCCCGAATTGTGTAATCCTTCCGAGTCTTGATTGGAATATTAGATAGCCCACCAATTCTTCGCTAATAGTAGCTTCAAGGGTGATTTCATTTTGAAGATTGTATTTCAATTGATCATTAGTGTCTCCAAAAGAAACTTGGCGATTTCCAATGCCAATGTAGCTATTAAGGTTACCCTTCACTGATGCTATCCGACAATTATGTGACTTGATATTAATGGGTTTGTTTAATTTAAAACAGCAAAATTCTTTAGTTTTCTCAAATCCATTCTCCTTGTAGATGTGTATAGCTCGTTTATTAGTTTCCAACACTTCTAGTACACACCGATTAATGCCGTCATTTGATAGTGTCGGCAAAATCTGCTCATAAAGAGAGGTCGGTAAACGATTCCCACGATGCCCTGGAACCACGCCAGTACCAGCATTATAAGCCATGAGTGACCCTTCATATTGATTTATTGAATGAAAAATAAATGCTACCAGTTTTTGATTAGAAAATACTCCATATGAATGATCCAAACTAATGTGAACTTTATGCCTCATCTTACTTATAAATTCATCTTTGGTAAGGTTATAAGGGAGTGCATAGTCCGCAAAAGATTCTCTGAATGTTCGGTGCATTTGTATGAAATCTTTACCAGTCAATGGTCGGAAAAAATAATTGTGATCCACACCCGTACTGCAAATTGATTCGATTACTTTCATTTAAAACATTTGTATCGAAGAATCTCCAAAAAAGATAATTTTCTAAAACAAAGTACTGACAAAGTGGGTAATATCAACAATACACTTTGTCAATTATGATATATTTTCGTTATCTTCGTACCCGCTATCTTATAAGTTATCATGAAGGTACCTTATCTTAATAGAGCAAAGTCATTGTCATGGAGTGTTTTCACACTTATGGCAACTATGTTTTTTAGTTTTAGCAGTTTCGCCCAAGATGGTTCCCCTGATTTATATCTACCTCTACCTTTAGAAACCGTAGTTGAAGAACTGGCTCTTGAAGAGAAATCATACATTTATGAGGACGAGTTTTATAGTGATGAAGAGTTGTATGAAGAAGATCAGGTTCAAGAGGATACGGCATCCGTATCAATGCTCACTTTCAATTTTCTATTCTATATAGTCTATAAATTAAAGTTTTCGGAAGACCAAAACAAAGAAGAGCAATCGAAGACCGCCGATGACTAGGCTGTAATTAGAAACTTCTCAAAATCTTTTAGTGTGATTTTCCCCTCATAGTATGCTTTTCCGAAAAGCACTCCTTGAACACCTATTCCGTCCAATTTCTCAATGTCCTGAATATTCCGAACCCCTCCACTTGCGAATAAATAAACGCCTGGATAACGGTCTAATATCTCCTGGTAGAGCTCAAATGCCGGCCCGTCTAAGGTACCATCTTTGGTAATATCCGTGGTCTTTAGATATTTAAGGCCTCTGTCATAAAAATATTCAATATGCTCAAAAAGGTCTTTTTCAGTCCTTCGCTGCCAACCCCCAACTCTTACTTTCAAGGCATCGTGGTCAGCGGCTAACGCCACCTTCTCTCTACCGTATGACTGAATCCATGAAACGAATAAATCCGGGTCATATGCTGCCATAGTGGCTGCGGTGACACTTTCTGCCCCATATTCATAAGCTTTGGAAATGTCACCATCTGTATGAATACCTCCGCTAAAATTTACTTTTAGGTTAGTGTAAGCAGCAATAGTCTCGAGAACATGATAGTTCACTATCTTTCCTCTTTTTGCCCCTTCCAGGTCAACTAAATGAATACGCCGTATTCCGTGATCCTCGAATTTTTTTGCCACATCCAATGGTCCATCTTCATATTCTTTTTCCTTAGAATAATCTCCTTTTGATAGGCGAACAGTTTTACCATTAATGACTGACAAAGATGGAACTAGTTGGATCATAAACTATAGATGTATTTAATTGAGACTCACCAAATAAGAGCGCAAATGAATTATAAAAATTAAATAATTAAAAATGATTCAGGTTAATCTTTCTTTCTGGCTTCGAATACTCTCTTCTGGCTTCGAATACTCTCTGAAAATTTACGAAGAGGGCTAATCTCCATCATCATCTTGAGCATGTAATCACCATGCGCCTACGGAAATTTAAGAAAATTACTCCATTTCTACAAGCTTAAACCCCTGACCATGTATTGTCAGGATCTGAATATTTTGGTCCTTCTTCAAGTGTTTTCTTAATTTGGTGATGTACACATCCATACTCCGGGCGTTGAAATAGGTGTCATCATGCCATATCTTTTTCAAGGCGATACTGCGTACTAGTACTTCATCTTTGTTTAAACACAGCAATTTGAGCAAGTCATTTTCTTTGGTTGTTAATCTTATTTCAGCCTCATCAATTTTCAGTAGTTGTTTGTCACTTAAAAATTTAAATCGGCCAAATTCAAACGCTTTCTGATCGTTTGTAGTCAGATCCTTTACTGAAGATCGTCTCAGTATGGCTTTTAATCTCAATAACAATTCCTCCATGCTGAATGGCTTGGTGAGATAATCGTCTGCACCAATTTTAAAACCCTCAATGGTGTCCTCTTTCATTGATTTGGCTGTCAGGAAAACTATTGGCGTTTTTTTATCTGACAACCTAATCTCCTTAGCTAGTGTAAATCCATCCTTTTTAGGCATCATGATGTCAAGAATACACAGATCAAATACTTCCTGATTGAACCTCTTCGATCCAACATCTCCGTCCGGGCACAGAACAGTCTCATATCCCTTTAATTCCAGGTATTCTCTTAAAATCTCACCTAAATTAGGGTCGTCCTCCACTATTAGGAGCTTATGCTTTTCCATATTCGAATGGTAAATAAATTTCAAAATTACTTCCGCTCTTTGGTTCGCTTTTGACTAAAATTGAACCACCATGAGCCTCGATCATGCTTTTGACGTATGCCAGTCCTAAACCAAAGCCCTTGACATCATGCAAATTGCCGGTTGGAACTCGATAGAATTTCTCAAAAATCTTGTTTACCGCATCCCTGGACATCCCAATACCTTGATCGATTATATTAATAAAAACACCTCTAGCAGAACTTTTGGTCCTGATCGTTATCTCCGGACTCTCTGAAGAATATTTATTTGCATTGTCCAAAAGATTGTAAAAGATATTGGTCAGATGCATCTCGTCAGCCTCGACAACCAGATATTCCGCATTTAATTCCTTATGAACAACACCTCCTCTTTTTTGCACCTGTAAGTCTGTATTTTCCAAAACTTTGTCTATGATGTCATGGATGTTGACTTTATCAACTTTCAACTTAAAGTCTTGCTTATCTAGCGTAGCCATTTGCAAAACCTTCTCGACCTGAAGTCCCAGCCTCTTGTTTTCATCAGTAATTACTTTCATATAACGCTCTTTCATTCCAGCACTGGTATTAATCTGGTCGTCCTGAAGTGCCTCACATGCCAGAGAAACTGTGGCGATAGGAGTTTTGAACTCATGAGTCATGTTGTTAATGAAATCATTCTTAATTTGAGAAATTTTCTTTTGTTGGATAATAGTTAAAATGGCATATGTAAAACAGAAAATAATTACCAGCATAAAAACGAAAGAAGAGCCCAGTGTTATCCAGACCTTACCCACTAGAAATCTATCTTCTTCAGGAAAATATACATGTAAGTAGTTGTTCTCGTGAAGGATGTCATTCGAAAATAAACTTGCCCTCAAATCGGAGCCCTTGAGCTGGCTGATATCACTACCACTAAATGCAAATATGATACTGTCTTTGTCCTTGTTAATCACGCCAAAGTTATAGGATATGTCAATCCCCTTATTCTGAAACTCCACAGACAGGAGTGAATCAAGTTGCTCTTTATCAATACGATTTTGAATATTCTTTTTACCTGCAAGCAGTTCGTGTATCACCACATTAACCATTTCTGACTTCTTAACTACCCTTCGCAAGGTTCCTTCGAATTGTTGCAATTCAATCTTAGTAGAGTCAAGATGCTTACTTATTTCCTTGATTTCCTTTCCAATCTTTCTATCTGGTTTTCGTGTGTCCTGCTTGATCTGATTGTCATGAAGATTGAAACTCTCCCGGATATCGCTGGTTTCGAAATCATACGCAAAATCCAACAAAATCATGTCTTTTAAAGAGTCTTCTCCAATGCTTTCAATACTAATTAGTCTCTTCTTAAAGGTGCTCTCTAGTAGCTCTATGGTATCTTCTCTGACCGAAGTAGCACTTCTTAACTGGAAACGTGTGTCCAGATTGTCATAAGCCACGTGAAGTGCCTCCTGTTTTTCAATTTTTGAAGCGACATTGTTGAGTGCTCCATGGACATCACTTTGGAAACGGTCTTTATTGGCATTCAGGACATTATCAATCCAATAAATTTGGAATACAACCAATCCTGTAAGTGCCAGGCTCATCAATATAACAATCCATCGAAGTGCACGTGAATTCACATCGCAATTTACGCCCGTATGCTATAAAATGTTGGCTTTTAACGCTTTTTAACCTCCGGCAAAAGGTTATTTCGCTAGTTCTTGAAACCGGTGGTTTTATCCTTCCATCCCTGAGTCTCAAGTTTTTTAGCAGATTCTTCTACTTTATTTTTGAGAGAACTCTTATAGTCATCTATAGATGTGGCAACGTCGGCATTAAAGGAACCTATAATTTGTGCTGCCAATATTCCGGCATTTTTTGCACCGTTCAATGCCACAGTTGCAACCGGAACACCGCCAGGCATTTGAAGAATTGACAATATTGAATCCCAACCGTCAATGGAGTTACTTGATTTAACCGGCACACCGACCACGGGCAAAGAAGTCATTGATGCTACCATGCCTGGAAGATGCGCTGCTCCACCGGCTCCGGCAATAATAACCTTCAAACCTTTATTTCGGGCCTCCATGGCATAATTTGCCATCCTTTCCGGAGTCCGGTGGGCTGACACAATAGTGAGTTCAAATGGGACCTTTAGTTCTCCTAGTATTTCAGCAGCCTCTGACATTACATTCAGGTCGGATTGACTTCCCATAATAATACCTACCAGTGGTTTACTCATGTAATCACTTTGATCGCCTCTTTTACAAAATTAACCTTGTTTCGCAGACTTTCTATGTCATGGTCAGTGACGGTAATATGTCCCATTTTCCGAAATGGCTTCGTCAATTTCTTACCATAGAGATGAACGTGTGTTCCCTCAATATTTAGAACATCATCCATTCCCTTGTATTGGGCTGGTCCGCTATGTCCATCTTCTCCCAATAAATTCACCATTGCTGCGGATACTAACGTATTGGTGTTCCCCAGGGGCATATTTAGAATAGCTCTCAAATGTTGTTCAAATTGAGAAGTAACATTAGCCTCAATGGTATGATGACCGCTATTGTGTGTCCGAGGTGCCACTTCGTTTACGAGTATTTCATCCTCCTGAGTAATGAACATCTCCACTGCCAATAAACCTGTCATTCCAAGCTTATCAATCACTTCTTTGGCAATATCTTCGGCCTTCCACATTAAATTTTCGGAAAGGTCTGCCGGAGAGAAAAGGTATTCCACAAGATTAGCAGTTGGATGAAAGACCAACTCCACGACTGGAAAAGTGACCATTTCGCCGGATTCATTTCTGGCAACGATTACCGCTATCTCCTTTTTAAAATCAATTAGGTCCTCTATCAAACCAGGAGTGTCAAAGGCTTTATCCAGGTCTGTTGCCGTCCTAATTACCTCAACTCCTCTTCCGTCATACCCCTCCTTCCCCAACTTGTTTACAAATGGCAATTTGTCCTTAAAGCCTTTGATCTGATCTTTCCTGTCAACAATCTGAAAGGATGCAGTTGGAATTCCATTGTCCTGATAGAATTGCTTTTGAACTCTCTTGTCTTGAATCAATTCGACAATTTCAGGCTGGGGATAAACTTTCTTCCCTTGCTTTTGCAGCTCCTTAAGAGCTTGGATATTCACATTTTCAATTTCGATGGTAATGACATCGCAATCTTGCCCAAATTTCAAGACTGTATCATAATCAGTCAATTTCCCATGGGCAAACTCGGCAACTAAATTTTTGCAAGGTGCATTTGCGTCGGAATCGAGAATTTTTACTTCCAGATTGAAGTCAATCGCAGACTGGATGAGCATTCTACCCAATTGTCCGCCTCCAAGCACACCTAACTTAAATCCCGGGCGGTGTATGTCTTGCATAATTTCGATGATTGAAAACACTTTCCTTCACCCCCTGTGAGGAGTTGATAACTTAAGACTGTTCAGCAATTTCTATTACTCTGTTCCAGACTCTCCAAACATTCTTGTAGCAAATCTTTTCAATGTCTTCGTCTGAATATCCGCGTTTAAGCAATTCATAAATCAAATTAGGATATTGGGACACATCTTTTAAGCCTACTGGTAAAGAATCACCCACGCCATCATAATCTGAACCAATACCTACATGGTCAATGCCCGCGATTTCAACCACATGATCAATGTGGTCAACGGTCTTTTCAACTGAGGAATACGGATTAAGTTCAGCTTTGAGCTTCATATGATATTCTGTAATTGCAGGATCACTTTCAGCCAAACTGTTCTCTGCCTGATATTGTCTCACTATTGTATCTATTGAGTCATCGAGATCCTTCTTCAAGCCATCAAGAAATGCAGAGCCAAAATTGATCTGAATCACTCCACCATTTTCAGCTAATCGTTTAATCATAGTGTCGTTCATATTTCGTTCCCATCCAGGCGTAAACGAACGACATGAAGAGTGTGATGCAATTGCTGGTGCTTTGGTCATCGCCATCACATCATAAAAAGCACTATCAGAAACGTGTGAGATATCGACCATAATACCCACCCTATTCATTTCAGCAACTACTTGTTCCCCAAAAGGGCTTAGACCACTCCATGTGTCATCCGTAGTGTCGTATGAAGAGTCACAAATCTGATTGTCCGTACTATGGGTAAGTGTTACATAACTAATACCACGGTCTTTGAAATAAGCAACGTTTGCCAGGTCATCTTCAATGGGAGCACCATTCTCCATTCCCATGGGTAAGGCAACCTTTCCCTCACCTACAATTTTTTCCACCATTGAAGGTGTCCTGGCTATTTCGAAATGATCGGGATATGTACTTGCCAATTGTTCTGTCATGGTGATGAGTGAATCGGCAAATTCCTTTGCACCTCCAGTCTCCTGGTATCTGGCGGGAATGTAAATTGACATGAATGGAGCATCCAGTCCACCAGCTTTGGCACGAGGAAAATCAAAATCACCAGCTTCAGCACGTACTGAGACATTTTCAACTGTTCCATTTTTTAGATGGCCATCATCAACCATTTTGTACGGCAGGTCAATGTGACCATCTGTGATGATGTATTTCTTAGACAATTCCGAGGCTTTCGCTCTCAAATCCTCTTCAGACATCTCTTTTTTCTCTTTCTCTTGAGGGCCACATGCTACTATGAGTAAAGCAATTAGCACCCAAATCGGGTTGGATTTATTTTTCATTATGTTAAAGGTTTAAGTTAGTTTCTAAATGAGGCGTGAAGTTAGGGAAACACTGAGCAAAACTGAATAGAAACTTTGTAATGATATTTAATAATAAGTTTCTTTCGCGGATTTTACCTGAACTCATAATCTCAAAGCAATAAGGAGGTTTTAAAAATAGAATTTGCGTTCTGGCATCAAGCCAGCACTTCATATAAACTCTAACCAGATCCCAATAAGATGTTTTTTTTGGTTGTTTGAAATAAAACAATCCGATTGGATAGCTCTTCATAGCTTCAACAACCTGTTGCGTTGTAAGAAAATCATCGTCCTGACTAAATAATACCCCATTTTGTTCGTGAACTTTGGGAACAATAATTTCATCTTGTTCTCCTTGACCAAATTCCTCCTTCGTATGAAAAACTTTTATCTCCCCTGATTAGACTCAAGAACATCGAGTGCTTTAGCTATATAAGGGGAGGTGTTTTCGTCAAAGTATACTCGCATTCAAAGTATACTCGCATTCATTGAAATCTATGCTGCGAATTTTATGGCATCTTCGACTTGTCTTTCCTTTATTTCATAAAGTTTTGCAATAAACTCTGACTTTTCACCGCCATGATGTAAGCTGACTATAGTGGACACTTTAATATTTGTTCCATCAATAATAGGAGACCCAAACTGATTCCGTGGATTTACGACTACTGAATTATCTCTTCCTCTTGGATAATATTTGAATGCAAAGTTTTGATAGAAATCAATATTTTCACTAAAATGAAGTATTATATCACTCAAGGCTAATTGACGCCTCTTATCTAATGAAATGAAATCGCTTCCTGCTTTATGAAACAGATCAGAACCGGAACACAAAAACTCCTTGAGCGCGAAAGGGTAAGGAGTGCCATGATACTTTGACAAAATATCGTGAGCCTCTATAATCCTGTTGGTTTTAACACCTTTCTTCTTTAAATGATAAAAAACGAAGGTTTCAATTAATGTGCAAAAATTAACAGCAATTACCTGTCCCGAATCGTAGAAGTACCCATCACTATTCAATTTTCTAAAATTCCCACTTACATACCTGGAAAACCAGTATCTGATTTGTGACCTGGAAATACCCAGTATTTCAGCGGAATCTGAAATTGTGTAAATACCCATACCAAATACAGCCTTCATAATGATATGATTTATTATCTACAATGTTAATCAGTATCAATCATTTTATAATAAATTAATACTTCAAAAGATAAGTCGTTTTATATAACGTATCAAGTACTAATTACTTGTTTGGATATATTATCATTTGATTATTTATGTGTCTAAAATTAGACATTTATAACAAAAAATTACTTCTCGTCAAGTGCTTCATATAAGATTTCAACGGGATGCTGCGCTGTTCTCCCAGTCCCGTCCATAATCTGATGCCGACAACTCGTTCCAGTTGCTGCAATTACAGTGTCAGTATCGGCCTCTCTTACAGCCGGAAAAAGGACCAGTTCGCCTATTTTCATCGACACGTCGTAATGCTCCTTTTCATAGCCAAAAGAGCCTGCCATGCCGCAACATCCTGAAGGCACTACATCTACAGCATAATTGGCTAATGAACTCAGTAGTAACGCACTATAGTCCGTACTTGACAATGCCTTCTGATGGCAGTGCCCATGTAATTTCAGTCTAGCCGATTTTACTTTGAAGAAATCCGGCTTAATATTCCCTTTATTCATTTCGTTAACTAAAAACTCATCTATTAAAAAGGTTTGATCAGAGATGTAACGAGCATAGCTTCTCATTTTTTCAGGCACGATATTCAGGTACTCATCCCTGAACGTTAAAATGGCCGAAGGTTCTATGCCAATAAGCGGGGTTGTTGCACTAATGAGATTTTTAAAAATTTCAACATTTTTGATGGCAATCTCCCTGGCAGGTTCCAACAAACCCTTTGAAAACATGGTCCTCCCACTTTCCAAATGATCAACAAAAAGGACTTCATAACCGAGGCGGTCGAGCAATTTGATTGCTGTTATCCCGATATTGGTATCGTTGTAATTCGTGAATTCATCACAGAAAAAGTAAACAGCACTTTTAGTGCTTTCCGGTCGTGTTTGGGGTTTAAAACTTTTAATCCAACTCCTCAACGTCTCTTTGTACATTTTAGGGAAAGATCGATTCGCTGCAATGCCCATAATGCTTTTAGCAATTGCTGAAGTTGGGCCAAAACTTGTTAGGAAATTATAAACTCCAGGTGCTTTAGAAGCTAAAGCACCAGATTTGTCAAATCCAGCGATCATCTTGGTTCTAAAAGGAACGCCATTTGATTTATAGTATTGATGCTGGAACTCCGCCTTGTAACGTGCCATGTCAATATTGGAAGGGCATTCAGACTTACATCCTTTACAACTGAGACACAAATCCATAATATCCTTAATCTCCTCATGGTCAAATCGATTAGATTTTGTGGAATGGGTGAGCATTTCCCTGAGAATGTTGGCCCTCGCTCTCGTGGTGTCCTTCTCGTCCTTTGTTGCCATGTAACTTGGACACATAGTTCCTCCACTTGATTGCGACTTCCTACAAACGCCAGCACCATGGCATTTTTCAACCTCTCTAATAAAACCTCCATTCTTACTGAAATCAAAAACAGTATTTAATTCTGGAGTTTCCTGATCAGCCTCATAGCGCAGGAATGAATTCATGGGAGGGGTATCGACTATCTTTCCAGGATTGAAAATATTGTTAGGATCCCATGACTTTTTTATGCGTTTTATGCGTTCGTAATTGTCCTTCCCGATCATTTTGGGGATGAACTCTCCTCTCAGCCTACCGTCACCATGCTCTCCACTTAACGATCCATTGTATTTCTTAACAAGATCCGCAGATCTTTCAGCAATTGTTCTGAACAACTTGTGACCCTCTTTGGTCTTAAGGTTAATCAATGGCCTCATGTGGAGCTCTCCAGTGCCAGCGTGAGCATAATACATGCATGTCAATTTATATTCTGCAAGAATGGCATCAAACTCTTCGATATAGCCTGGTAAATCATCGGTATCAACTGCGGTGTCCTCAACTACAGGTACAGCCTTTGCATCACCTGGTATGTTCCCTAACAAGCCCAACCCAGCCTTCCGCAATGACCATATCTTTGGCATGTCCTCCCCACGCAGTATCGGATAATGGTAACCGAGACTTGCCTGCTTCAACTCAGTTATCATCGCATCGACGACCTTAATTAGCTCTTCCTCCGTGTCTCTTGATAATTCAACAACCAGAATAGTATTCGGCTCGCCTTTGACGAAAAACCTGTTTTTTCTCTGTTCGATATTTTCCTTGGTACACTCTAAAATATAATGGTCAATTAACTCACTGGCAGTGGGCTTATATTTCACAGTGATAACATTCGCCTTCAGTGATTCAATAATATCATTGAAGTGCAGGCAGACCAGTGCTTTAACTCCTTTGGGAGTAGGCATCAGGTTCAGTTTGGCCTCTATCAGGAAGCCCAGAGTTCCCTCTGAACCCGCAAATAAACGGCACAGGCTGAAATCTTCACCCTCTTTATTGTATGGCTTGTGATTCGCTAAAATATCAAGCGCATATCCTGTGTTTCTTCTTGGTATTGACTTTTTGGGGTATTCCTTGGCTATTTGATCTCTGTTATTCTTATCAGACAGGATAGCATGAACTTCTTGGTAAATACCATGCTCCCTATCAGAATTGGCCTGACCATTGCACTTGGCAGTAAGTTGATCATTACTGAGGCTTTTTAAGGTCACCTGTGAACCGTCACTTAGCACTACTTCGGCTTCCAAAAGATGATCACGTGTGCTACCGTAAATTATTGAATTGGAACCGCATGAATTATTGCCTATCATACCTCCTATCATGGCCCTACTGGCCGTAGACGTCTCCGGTCCAAACAACAAACCATGTTTTATCAGGTGCTTGTTTAGGTCATCTCTAATTATTCCGGGTTGCACCCTTACCCATCTTTCCTCAGTATTTATCTCAGTGACCTGATTGAAATATTTAGATACGTCCACTACAATCCCGTTCCCTACTACTTGTCCTGCTAAAGAGGTTCCGGCAGTTCTTGGAATCAGACCTATTTTATGCTCATTGGCAAACGTAACGAGAGTTTTAATGTCGTCTGTATCTTTCGGAATGGCCACAGCCTGAGGTAGCTCTCGATAAGCCGAAGCATCGGTTGCATAAAAACGACGTGTTACTTCGTCGAAGTGTAATTCTCCCTTCAACGAATTACCTAATTTCTTGAAGTAGCTCTGATTCATGGATCAAATTTAGTCCAAGATTGATCTTTTACCTTGCACCAGATAATTTTTGGACAAAAAAAAAGCGATGAATTTCTCCGTCGCTTTTAATTGGTTATTTATTCGATTAGTTATCCATTCATGGATACTAAGAATTCTTCATTGCTTTTGGTACCTCTCATTTTTGACAGTAAGAATTCCATTGCTTCTACAGAATTCATATCTGACATGAATTTTCTTAAAATCCATATCCTTGAAAGAGTATCGGAATCCATCAGTAGATCTTCTCGTCTAGTGCCACTGGCAGGTACATCAATTGAAGGATAAACTCTCCTGTTAGACAGCTTTCTATCCAGTTGAAGCTCCATGTTACCAGTACCTTTGAATTCTTCAAAGATTACTTCATCCATCTTGGAACCAGTCTCAATGAGAGCAGTTGCAATAATGGTTAATGAACCTCCATTCTCAACATTTCTTGCCGCTCCAAAGAATCTCTTCGGCTTGTGAAGTGCATTCGCATCAACACCACCAGAAAGAATTTTACCAGATGAAGGGATAACAGTGTTGTGTGCTCTGGCCAATCTGGTAATTGAATCAAGAAGTATTACTACGTCATGACCACATTCAACCATTCTCTTGGCTTTTTCCAACGCTATTCCAGCAACTTTAACATGCCTTTCAGCTTGCTCATCAAAAGTTGATGATATCACCTCAGCGTCTACACTCCTGGCCATGTCAGTAACTTCCTCAGGTCTTTCGTCAATAAGAAGAATGATGAGGTAAACTTCAGGATGATTGGTAGTAATAGCATTTGCGATCTCTTTCAAAAGAACTGTTTTACCAGTCTTAGGCTGCGCTACTATCATACCTCTCTGGCCTTTGCCAATAGGTGCAAATAGATCAAGTATTCTTGTTGAGTACTCGTCTGGCCTGGTACTTAGGTTTAATTTTTCTTCAGGAAATAGCGGTGTCAGGAATTCAAATGATACCCTGTCCCTGATTTCCTCTGTGGTTTTGCCGTTTACTGACTGAACTCTCAGAAGTGCAAAATATTTCTCACCTTCCTTTGGTGGGCGAATCTGGCCCAGAACAGTATCTCCTGTTTTTAGTCCAAATAGCTTTATCTGTGACGGAGATACATAAATATCATCCGGACTGGCCAGGTAGTTGTAGTCAGATGATCTGAGAAATCCATAGCCATCTTGCATGATTTCCAGAACACCCTCATTTGCAATCGTGCCGTCAAATTCTTTGATGTCCTGATTGTAATTTGATCTTCTACTCCTGCCTCCATTTTCAGGGTCGCCTCTCTCACCCCGTTCTGGTCTTTCTCTGTTGTCGCTCCTCGATTGCTCTCGTCCTTCGGTTTCAGAATCAGTCGATTTATCTCCTTTTCTTCTATCCTCATTTCTTGGCTCTCGTTTTTTAGGCTCTTCTTTCAAAGAAATTTCTTCCTCTGATTCTGCTTTTACTGATTCTTCAGTAGAGCTATCTATACTGTCCAGTTCAAGATTAAAAGATTTGAGTAATTCGTCTGTAGATTTTTCATTTTCTACAACCTCTTCTTCTTTTGGCCTGGAACTTTTCCTTCCTGGTTTTTCAGTCTCTTTTCCGGCACCATTTGAATGATTTAGTTCAGCCTTATGCTTTTCAATTTCTCCATCTGGCATTGTTGCTTGCTGGTCAAGAATTTTGTAAACCAGATCACTTTTTGGGATTTTCTTTGAGTTCTTAATCCCGATCTTTTCGGCAATCTCTCGTAGTTCCGAGAGGAGCCTTACATTGAGGTCATTAATACTGTACATAAAATGTTATTAACAAGAATTTGTTTTTTTGAAAACACTTAAACTTAATGATGGGTATTCTCTAAAAAGTAATAATTAAGATATAAAAATAAGTGGAATGAATGCTTGGGGTCTAGCAACCCCAACTATTATAAGTATGCACAATAATAGGTATTTGAAGTCGTAAAACAAATTATTTTCATTAACACAAACACTATTTAAGGTATTGGGTTGAGCTTACTTCCCATCATTCGTTAGCAAAGCTTTACTTTTGCATGCTTTAAAATCAAGACATGTTACAAGTACAGCTTATTTCTGATAATAGAGATCGTTTTATCGCCGGTTTGTCCAAAAGGAGCATTGCCAATGCCAGTGAGCTATTGGACGAAGTGATTCGGATCGATCAAAATAGAAGAACCACTCAGAATGAGTTAGATAAAATCCTCAATGAATCCAATAGTCTGGCAAAGCAAATCGGGGGCTTAGTGAAAGAAGGTAAGCGGGAAGAAGCGGACTTAATCAAGGCAAAAACTGCTGAGTTAAAAGAAAGTAGTAAAAAGCTGACTGAAGCATTAAACACCTACAGCAACCAATTAAAAGATAGGCTGTACCAGATACCCAATGTTCCACATGACTCTGTTCCTGCCGGGAAATCCACCGACAACAATGAAGTGATCTTTGAAACAGGTAGCCTTCCTCAATTAAGTGATGATGCCATGCCACATTGGGATCTCATAACAAAACACGATATTATTGATTTTGACTTGGGTAACAAGATTAGTGGGGCCGGCTTCCCGGTTTACAAAGGAAAAGGTGCTCGCCTTCAACGAGCAATGGTTAATTATTTTTTGGACACCGCAATTGAAAATGGCTATGCCGAAATTCAACCGCCAATAGTTGTTAATGAACAATCCGGATATGCTACCGGGCAACTACCCGATAAGGAAGGTCAAATGTATCAACTCAGTGACACCAATCTTTTCCTTATTCCAACTGCAGAAATACCAATAACCAATCTTTATAGAGACACTATTTTAAAGGTGGAAGACTTGCCAATTAAGAATGTGGGATTCACTCCGTGCTTCAGAAGAGAAGCTGGTTCATGGGGATCTCATGTCAGAGGTCTCAACAGGTTGCATCAATTTGATAAAGTAGAGATTGTCCAAATCACGAAGCCAGAAAAATCCTGTGCTACTCTGGATGAAATGGCCGATTACATAGAGTCACTAATCAAAAGTCTGGAACTCCCTTATCGAAAATTGAAACTTTGTGGTGGAGACCTAGGCTTTACTTCAGCAATAACTTATGATTTTGAAGTCTACTCTGCTGCACAAAAAAAATGGCTCGAGGTAAGCTCTGTGAGCAATTTCGAAACCTATCAAGCCAATCGCCTGAAGTTGAGATACAAGGATGAGCATAAAAAAACACAACTTCTCCATACTTTGAATGGCAGTGCTTTGGCTCTACCTCGAATTTTGGCTGCCATTTTGGAAAATAATCAAACAGATCAATTCATTAATATTCCTGAGGTATTAAGAAAACATACAGGATTTGACTCCATATGAGCTCTGCGAAAACCACCATCAGACCCGGAAAGAAAGAAGATCTCCCAACTGTTCTCGAGTTGATTAGAGAATTGGCCGAATACGAAAATATGCCGGATCAGGTTTGCAATACTGTAAGAGCCATGGAAAAGGACGGGTTTGGAGCAAATCCCATTTATGGCTTGCTTGTGGCCGACCGGGAAGATGTCATTGTTGGCTATTCCATTTATTACTATCGCTATTCAACCTGGAAAGGAAAGAGGCTATTTCTGGAAGATATCTTAGTTACCGAAAAGGAACGTGGAACAGGGACAGGAAAACTGCTATTTGACAAAACAATTGAAATTGCAAGACAAGAAAATAGTACCGGCATGATGTGGCAGGTATTGGACTGGAATAAGCCAGCCATCAATTTCTACAAAAAATACAACACCCAATTCGATGAGGAGTGGGTCAATTGTCACCTGGATTTTTGAATTAATCCCCCCCTTTTTGGTCATTTCGGGAAAAATATTAATTATTTCCAATTCTTCGGTAACCCTTATCTTGTAAGTCAGTTACCCTTTTGCTTTTGATATTGTAGAGATAAACCGCCCACTTGGATTCGCTTACTGATAATGCCTTAATGCTCAAAGTCAAATCCGGTGATACCGGTAAGTTGAGCCTTCTGTACGAAAGACATAAAGGAAAGCTTTTTGGCTTCTTCTATCGCTTGACCTCAGATGGTACACTAAGCGAGGATTTGGTTCAGAATGTTTTCTACAGGGTATTGAAATATCGACATACCTATGCTGGTAAAGGTCAGTGTCTTACTTGGCTTTATCACATGGCTCGAAACGTCAATATTGATAATTACAGAAAAAGCAAAAGGATGAATTACCAGGAAGACATGCAGGAATGGGAAAGTCATTTGAAAGATGATAAAGGCCCGGATTATGAAATGAGTCGTCAACAGGAAATTGATTTGTTGAATCTAGCACTCAGCAAGATGAATGGAGAGAAGCGTGAAATCCTGGTTTTGTCAAAATTTCAGGAATTGAAGTATGAAGAGATAGGGAATATCCTCGATCTGTCAGTCGCCACTGTAAAGGTACGCGTACATCGGGCAATGAATGAGTTAAAAACCGTATATCAGTCACTTGAAACGATATGAACAGAGAAGAAGCATCAGCACTGTGGATTGAATATGTCCAGGACGAACTCGACAAGAAGAAATCGGAAGAAATGACGGCTTTTCTTGCCGACAATCCAGCCATCAAGAAGGAATTTGAAGCCTTAGCAACACTCTGGAACAAAATGGACAGTATACCAATAACTGAACCCAGTGACCAGATGGATATGAAGTTCCAGGCAATGTTGAGTGATTATGAAATTGCTCCGTCAAAAAAGTTTGACCCCGTTTCTTCTCTCACCGCTCTTTTTCAGCCGCTCTTTGAATCAAAAATGGCTTTGGCCTCGATGATGCTCTTTATTGGGCTTGGAGTGGGTTATCTTCTTAGCGGAGAAAGCAGTGCAACCAATCAGCAACTCTCGAATCTCAATGCTGAGGTTTATGAAATGAAAAAAATGATGATGTTGACACTTCTGGGACAACCAAAAGCAATGGATAGAATGAAAGCGGTACAAATCTCCAATGAGATTATTGAGCCAGATGAAAAAATTTTCAAAGCCTTATTAAGAACTTTAAATAATGACCCAAATGTGAATGTTAGGCTGGTCGCAGCTCAATCTTTAGCTGGCCTGGCCCATAACCCAATGGTTAGAAGTGGTTTAATACAAGCAATATCAAATCAAACATCTCCCGTTATTCAAAATGCACTTGCTGACATTATGACCGGTCTAATGGAAAAAAATGCAGCGGGAGAATTCGAGAAACTCCTTCAACAGCAAAATCTTGATACGCTGGTAAAGGAGAAAATCAAAATCACACTTGAAACTTTAATTTAAACTCAAAATGAAAAAAATGAAAAAGTTAACAATTATAATAGCGTTCCAGCTAGTTTTTGGTTTAGGAGTCAGTGCTCAGGCAACATTAGATGAAGTAATAGCTGTTCCGCTATCAAGTCCGGGCGAAAGAGGATTATTGGAAATAGGATTAGTCCATGGGTCTATAGAGGTGAAGGGATATGAGGGTAAAGAAGTCATCGTTAAAGCAGTTGCCAGAGAAGATGGTGAAGATGACGAAGATGATGAGGACAGGCACAATGATTGGGACCACGGTGATGACGATGATGACGAGCATGACAGAAAAGGTCTAAAGCACATCCCTTCCAATGCCATGGAAATAGAAGTAACAGAACGGAATAACAAAGTTTCGGTAGAAAGCAATTCCTGGAACCGGGGGATAGATTTTGTAGTGCAGGTGCCAGTCAATTTCGATCTTGAATTGAGTACAGTGAATAGCGGGGATATCATAGTAGGGAATGTCAATGGTGCATTAGAGTTGAACAACGTCAATGGTGAAGTCACGGCCAAGAAAATTTCGGGATCTGCCATTATTGACACGGTTAATGGAAAAATTGAAGCATCCTTTGTGTCCATCAATGAGGATTCCCCGATGGCATTTACGACATTAAATGGCAATGTTGATATTTCGCTGCCTTCTTCGGTGAAAGCAATCTTTAAAATGAAGTCAGATCGTGGAGAAATCTATAGTGATTTTGACATGGATGTTGACCAATCGGGACCCGAAGTTGACCGCTCTAGCAAAGGAACGTTTAAGGTTACCATCGAAAATTGGGTCTATGGCAAGGTGAATGGCGGCGGGCCTGAGTTCATGTTTAACAACATGAATGGCAACATCTACCTAAGGAAAACTAAATAATTTAGATGGAGTGGCAGCCACTCTCTGCCCTCCATTACCTTTAATTAGCTACAATCCAGTTCATCAAGGGTTACCTGGGCAGATTCAGGCGTAAGTCTTAATTCTCCGAACACACTGCTGCTTGAAGTGACATCACAGCCCTTATCGATGTATTTTTGAAGCTCCTCTGCATATTTGCTGCATTTGCCTTCATCATTAAGAAAATCCTCCAACGCAAAAAATACTTCCTGAAATTGCTCCTTGCATGTCAGTTCTTCCGGTTCATCATCTTCACCACATGAGGACAACATAAGCATTGAAAGGAGTAAAGCGGTACTAAGCGTTAATATCTTCATTATTTAAAATTTACAGGCATGTTTAAGTGCATGATTACACAATTAAAACCTCAGCCTCAATCCTAGTAAGAAATTTCTTCCAGCCTGAGGATAATAATAATTCTCTCTTACAGCGTAGCTGCCTCCAAAATAACCAAACGTATAACCGTTAGATTCATATTCCACACCGAGTACATTGTTGATCAACAACTTAATCTCAATTTCTTTAATTAACTGCGAAGTGAAATTAAATCCTGCCTGAAAGTCGTTTACAAAGTAAGCGTCGATGTTGCGATCTTCATTTGATGTATTATCCAGGTATTGTTTTCCTACATATTTTGAAATGATAGAGGCGGTCATAAAGTTGCTTGGAGAAAGCGTCCAGTTAGAAGTCACAATTGTATTTGGCGAAAAGGAAATGTCCGTATCCCTGAAATCATTCTCCAATACATTGAACTCATCAAAGGTATCTCCATAGTCATATAAAACCTCTGTGAAATTTTCAATCTTATTTTGACTAAGTGTTACATTACCGCTCCAATTAAGCATATCTGTGAGTTGGATACCACCCGAGATTTCAATTCCGGTTCTGTGGCTATTTGGAGCGTTGGTCCGAATATTTGAACCCACATCATTTAACTCACCAGTAAGTACCAATTGATTCTTATAGTTCATGTAATAGGTATTTACATCGAAAATTATGTTTGCACCCGAAACTTTGCAGCCTATTTCCAGGTCCCTAAGGGTCTCATGCTTGGGCAATGAGGGAGAATCAATGAAATCATTGCGGTCTGGTTCGCGGTTTCCTATAGCATAGGACGCATAAAGGCTGCTGTTATTGGTCACCGCATATGACAATCCAAACTTTGGGTTAAAAAATACAAAGTCATTTCCTATGTCAATAATCTGGCGGTCACTATCAACTCCAACAGATTGATAATTTACAGTTCTAAGCTGCAAGTCTCCATACAAATTAACCTTATCACTTAGACCATAATTGAGTTTCAAAAAACTATTGAAATCCTTCTTCTCCCCAACATTGTCATAATAACGCTCTCTAATATTACTACTTGACCCATATTGAGCCCAAATAACCTCACCGAAATGGTCTCCGGAATAGTAGTGATATCCTCCGCCCAACGTGGCATTTACTTTACTTTCATTGAAGTTTAAGCCATAGGTGAAACCATAAAAATCGTTATCCAGCCATCTCCTTCTGATTATATCCGATTCAGTCACAGTCTCAGACCCAACCGTAACATAAGGCAATCCATAATCTTCCAATAGGTCCTCTCCTTCCTTGAATTGCTCAAAATATCCCCTGCCATAGGTATAGTGGCCCGATAGATTGAAAGACATGCTATTACCAAGGCTTTGACTTAAATGGAGTTGATAGTGATCTTGAGTATAATTATCAACTTCATTGTCGTAAAAATACCAGTTGAAAGTGCGTCCATCATTACGGATATTCTTTGCCTGTTCAGCATTGAGACCATTATTAGCAAGAACTTCCTCAATACCGTCTCTATCATTGTCAAGTACGGCCTCAGGAGTGCCATACCATGCTTGATAAGTGACTTCTTTACCACCAAAAACCAAGGCTTTCAGCGTAGTACTTTTCCCAATATATGACCCGGAGAGAAAGTAAGACTTCAAATCAGCACTTGCCCTATCAACATAACCATCGGAGGCAATTTTGGACAATCTGCCTTCAAATGACCAGTGGTTATTAATCAATCCTGAATTGATAATTATATTGTGTTTTCTGGTTCCAAATGAACCTACAGAATTATTGATCTCACCAAAGGCCTCATTTGCCGGGGCACTTGTTTCCATATTTACGGACGCTCCAAAAGCACCCGCTCCATTGGTCGAAGTTCCTACACCTCTTTGGATCTGAATAGAATTAAGTGAAGATGAAAAGTCTGGTAAATTGACCCAAAATGTCCCTTGGGATTCAGCATCATTGTAGGGTATCCCATTGATGGTAATATTGATTCGAGTAGCATCACTGCCCCGTATTCTCATTCCAGTGTAACCAACACCTGTGCCTGCATCAGAAGTAGTAACCAGCGATGGAGTAAGTCTCAATAGGAATGGCATGTCCTGGCCAAGGTTCCTACTCTCAATGTCCTCTTTTTCAAGATTGGTGTAAGCAACGGGAGTCTTTTCACCTGCTCTGGTGGTGGAGATAACAATCTCATCCAAACTAATTGTTTTTACCGAGTCAGCGGCTTCGTTTTGTGCCGTTACGATCTTTGAAATCAGCATTTCTGCCAAAATCAATAGCATTAAATTTTTCATTCTTACTCAATAAATCGTTTAAACATTAACAAAACCCATTAACAAAACCAAGGGGTGGTTCTGTCTTTTAGTTTACCATACCTCCCTGCGTCGGCATTATCCGGATCAGGTTCAATGGGTATAATCTCAGCCTGTTGTTAACCTTTCGATTACTCAGAAAAGCGAGGCACCCCTTACTGTGTCAAAGGTAATGTTGTTTAGCTAAATCTCAATGTATCAATTGAGTTAAGTGCCATTTCTAACCTTTGAGTACCTAAACCTTTTATCACACAATACAACGCTCCATTAGTTTCCATCTCTTCTTGGTACATGGAAAAAAGTCTATCCCTGTCATCCGGGTTTTCCCTTAAGGTGCCAGGTTCCCATGGAATATCGGGTTTTAACAAGAGGTGCAGATCGTATGATCTACTTTCCAGAAGGGTGAGAATGCGGCTGTCACACCGGTCATATTTATAGCAACTCCAAATTTTAATAACCAGCAAGTTCGTGTCACAAATGATCATATCAGGATGTGATGCCAACGCCTCATTTTCCAGGTTCACTTGTCCCTTAGCAACCTCGACCAGGTCCTTTTCCACGTAATTGCCTGAGGTCTTTTCTAAATAAGAACGAGCGAATTCAGTGACCTCTATCGCATGATAATGTGTCACCAGTTGATTAGCCAAAGTAGATTTCCCGCTCGATTCGGGGCCGACAATAGCAATTTTTAGAGTCACTGGAACTTATCCTTAAATTAATTTAGTTGAGAACAAGCATTTAAATTAGATTTATTGTTACAAACTGTCGAGGAAGTGGCAATAAATAATTGGCATAATTGTGGCTTATAAATCAATACATAAGTTTCAAATGAGAATTTTTAGATTGGTATTCATAACAATTGCATGGCTGGGCATCAACCATTATTCAATGGCTCAAGATGTTTTAGTCGATGTAAGTGCCACGTTGAAAGCGGGTAGTTCCAGGGAATTGGTCAAATTCTGCAATGACGTAGTTGAGTTAAAAATTGACGGAGAAAGCTCCAATTACAGTAGAACACAAGCTGAATTCATTCTAAAGGATTTTTTCAAGAAGAATGAAGCTTCAGGTTTCGAATATGTATTTGAAGGCAATTCGCGTGAAGGTTTGAAATATGCCATTGGAACATACTCATATAAAGGAGGTTCTTATCGCGTTTACATTCTGTTCAAGAAAGCAGGCGATGCTTTAATGATTGATACCCTCGATTTCACCAAAGAATAGCACTTACTTCGCTCCATGAATTTACCCTATCTTGCTGATGAGGCATTAAACCGATTTATAGAATCAGCACTGAAGGAGGACATTGGAGGTGGTGATCATTCTTCCCTGGGTGCCATTCCCGCAGATGCCGAAAGCTCGGCCCATTTGAAGATCAAAGGTGAAGGTGTTCTGGCTGGAACGATTTTGGCTAACAGGATTTTCAGAGCAGTAGATCCCGACCTCAAAGTATCCAATTATCTGAAAGATGGGGACCTTGTAAAGTTCGGTAACATTGGATTGGAAGTTCAGGGGAAAGCCATTTCTATTCTTTCGGCAGAACGCTTAGTACTTAACTGCATGCAAAGAATGAGCGGCATAGCCACCAAAACCCGAAACCTGGTCGAAATGATCAGCCATACGAAAGCCAGGTTATTAGATACCCGAAAGACTACACCAAACGCCCGAATAATAGAAAAATGGGCAGTGGCTATTGGAGGTGGGCAAAATCATCGGTTTGGTCTTGATGACATGGTTATGCTGAAAGACAATCACAATGACTTTGCCGGTGGCATTGGTGCCTCCATAGCATCGACCAGGGAATACCTGGCCAAAAATGATCTTCAACTTAAAATAGAGGTAGAAACCCGAAATATAGAAGAAGTAAATGAGGTGCTTTCAACCGGAGGAGTTGATGTAATTATGCTTGACAACTTCAATCTGCGGCTGTTGCATCAGGCAGTGGAAATGATTGGCAATAAATGTCAAACTGAAGCTTCAGGTGGAATAACAGAAAGCACCATCAAAGACATCGCAGAAACGGGTGTAGATTTTATCTCGGTTGGTGCCCTGACACACTCCTATGAAAGTCTGGATATTAGTCTGAAGGCAAGTATCAAATAAAAAAAGGAGCCGGATTCCATCCCGGCTCCCGGTCATTCCTAAATTGACCTTATATGACCTTAAATTCTTTTTCCGGCATTGCTAATTAAATATAGTTAATATTTCATTTCGATGATGCATCAAAAGCAAAACGGATAAAGTAAGCATCTCAATACTTTTTGAATAGCCCTTTGATTTTCTTCTCATTCTTGCCAAAAAATGCCTGAACAAGCTATTATAGCCTTCTACGGTAAAAGTTTCTGCTTTTGATTGAATGTGTTTGTCTTTAGGGACCATGTGCTCGTATGACTTCCAGTAATCACTTGCTATAGTATTCATCCGGTTAGTGCCTATTAGTCCCCAGAGCTTTTTTGCTGTCTCAGTACTTCTGTCGCCAATAACGAAATTGATGAACTTTTTCCCATATCGATCAACAGCCATCCAAATCCAGCAATAGTGTTTCCAATGTAGCTGTGCATCTGGTCAAGCTCTACGAAATCCACTTCGGAACCGCTATTGGACAAGGACTGCACTTGTTGGCCAAAACCCCTTGTCCAGTTTAACACAGATACATTGCTCACGTTGAGTATTCTACCGATTGACCGAAAACCCAACCCTTCAAGATATAATTGCAGGGCGTATTTTTTCAACTCTTTTGGTTTGGCCGTAGATTTTTGTTGTACCGTATAGTGGTAGCCGCATTTTTTACACTTATACCTTTGTTTTCCTTTTATCTTGCCGGATTTAATGACAGCACGGTTTGAACACTTAGGACAATTCATGGCTTTTTTCTGTAAAAATCAGAAAACTATATATAATTAGCAATACCAGAATTCTATAGTAGTTAGTAGTTGTGACATATTGAAATTCATAGGTCTCTGCTTTGGACTTGAAGGACAGGAAACCTGTGGCTGAGATCAGAACAAACGGCTCCGATCAGAATAAAATGCTTGATTTTCATAGTTATAGTTTTTCAGTTTAGTTTTCAAAAATTGAGATAGGACTATGGTTTAGCCTTTGGAAGCGATTTCAATCAAATTTCCATCCGGGTCTTGAATAACGCTTTCGTAGTACCCGTCTCCCGTTGTCCTCGGTTCTGAACAGATGGTTACCCCAACAGAACGCAATTTAGTGGTTAGCATATCGACCTCTTTGGGAGAACCAACTCCCATGGCGAAATGCACCAATCCTGTATAAATGTTGGACTCGAGTGGGTTACTTTTAATTCCATCCATCTGCATGATTTCAAGTCGACTGCCTGAATCGAACTGAAGGAAGTAGGAGGAGAATTTCTTATCGTGATTAGTGTACTTCTCGTTTGATGTTGCTCCTAATTGTTGAACATAGAATTCCCGGAGTTCCTCTAGTTGATTGGTCCAAATGGCTAGATGTTCGATATGCATATGACTGAATTGATATATAGTGATACAATATAAGCGGTTCGTAATTATGATACTTCATTCATTGGGGTGTTTGATGGTCAGTCTACCCTTAAACCTCTACTTTTGCACCTCTAAATTTTAATAGAATGGCAGCGTATCCTTTCAGGGAAATAGACAAAAAGTGGCAGAAATACTGGAATGACAACAAAACTTTCAAAACCCCTGAAAGTCAGGATAAACCCAAATACTATGCATTGGACATGTTCCCTTATCCGTCAGGAACCGGACTTCACGTGGGTCACCCTCTGGGATACATTGCAACAGACATTGTATCCAGGTACAAACGGCTGAAAGGCTTTAACGTCCTGCATCCTATGGGTTTTGACTCATTTGGATTACCGGCGGAATTATATGCCATTAAAACTGGTCAGCACCCAGCTGATACAACGGAGAACAACATCAAGCACTTCAAAGAGCAAATGGAAGTGCTTGGGTTCTCCTATGATTGGGATAAGGAGGTTAGAACCAGCGATTCGAGTTATTACAAATGGTCGCAATGGATTTTTTTGAAGCTTTTTGAACAAGGTTTGGCTTATGAAGCTGATGCCATAATAAACTGGTGTCCTAATGATCGCACTGTTCTGGCAAATGAGGAAGTCAAGAACGGCATGTGCGACCGTTGTGGTAATCCCGTTATCCGACGCAAAATGCGTCAATGGATTCTCAAAATCACCGAATATGCTGATAGACTATTAGATGATTTAGAAGGGCTGGATTGGCCGGAATCAATTAAACTTTCCCAGATTAATTGGATTGGCAAGTCTCATGGTGCTGAACTTAACTTTAAGGAAAAATTAACGGGTGAAAATATAACCGTTTATACTACACGTCCTGATACAATCTATGGAGCGACGTACATGGTGCTGGCTCCGGAACATTCGCTGGTGGATAAGATCACTACTGAAGATCAAAGATCTGCTGTTGATTCCTATATCCGGGAAGCGAGCAAAAAAAGTGACCTCGAGAGAGCAGAATTGAACAAAACTAAAACTGGAGTCTTCACTGGTGCCTATGCCATTAATCCGGTTAATGGGGCTGAAAATCCCATCTGGATATCAGATTATGTCTTGATCTCTTATGGGACTGGAGCGATTATGGCCGTTCCCGGGGGAGACGAACGTGACTTCGAATTTGCCAAGAAATTTGATCTGCCTATTATCCAGGTTGTTACTCCTGACGGTAAGGAAATACCGGATCAGCAAGAAGCCTATCCGGGCCATGGATTAATGCTGAATTCGGGTGATTATGACGGGATGGACAGCAAGGAGTTTACGAAGGTAATCATCAAACGATTTGAGGAAGAGGGAGTAGGTAAAGGAGCTATCAATTTCAAGTTGCGTGACTGGATATTTACTCGCCAACGTTATTGGGGAGAACCCATACCGATTGTTCATTGTGATGACTGTGGTGTGGTGCCGGTACCTGAAGATCAGTTACCGGTCACACTGCCGGAAGTGGAGTCTTATTCACCCACAGAAGAAGGTGATTCTCCATTGGCCAAGGTTGAAGAATGGGTAAATACCAGATGCCCAAAGTGTGGAAAATCAGGTAAAAGAGAGACCAACACTATGCCTCAGTGGGCCGGAAGTTGTTGGTACTATTTGCGCTATATCGATCCCACAAACGACAAAGAAGTAGTCAACAAGGAGAAAGAAAAATACTGGATGAATGTTGACCTCTATGTGGGTGGGGCAGAACATGCGGTACTTCACTTACTCTATGCCAGATTCTGGCACAAGGTATTGTTCGACTTGGGTTATGTGAGCACCAATGAACCTTTTCAAAAGCTGGTCAATCAAGGAATGATCCAGGGAAGGTCAAACTTTATTTATCGGATTAAAGGGGAAAACAAGTATGTCTCCTACGGGTTGAAAAAAGACCATGATGTGACTGTTCACAATATTGACATCAGCATAGTCCGTAATGACACCTTGGATATAGATGCCTTCAAGCAGACCAGAGGGGATGCAAAGGATGCAGAATTTATTCTGGAGGATGGGAAGTACATCTGTGGTTGGGAAGTTGAGAAGATGTCCAAGTCGAAATACAACGTGGTCAATCCTGACGGGATCGTGGAGAAATATGGTGCCGATACCATGCGCATGTATGAGATGTTTCTAGGACCCCTGGAACAGTTTAAACCCTGGAATACACAGGGAATTGATGGAGCGTTTAAGTTTTTGAGGCGATTCTGGAATTTGTTCCATGAGGGAGAAATATTCAATGTGTCGGATGAGAATCCTACAAATGCAGAATTGAAAGTTTTGCATAAGACAATAAAGAAGGTGGAATATGATGTAGAAAATCTCTCGTTCAACACGTCGGTCAGTGCTTTTATGATCTGCGTGAATGAGTTGATGGCATTGAAATGTAACAAGCGCCAAATCCTTGAACCATTAACATTAATCGTGAGCCCATATACCCCTCATATCTGCGAGGAGTTATGGAATAAATTGGGTCATACCGAAGGTGTCAGTTATGAAAGTTTTCCGGAACATGACGAGAAATATATTCAGGAGGATACTTATGAGTATCCCGTCTCGGTAAATGGAAAAATGAGGGCAAAAATGACTTTTGCACTGGATATGGACATTGCAGAAATTGAACAGGAAGTTTTGTCATCCGAGGCTATTCAAAAGTGGTTAGAAGGAAAAACACCAAAGAAAGTGATCATCATACCTAAAAAGATCGTAAACATTGTCATTTAACTGATAAGCTGATGGCAAGGGTTATTCTGTTATTAGGTATTTCTGTCTTGTCCTTAACGTCTAGTGCTCAGAAACTTCGGGTGGCAATAGCCTCCAGCCTCTTGCTTCCTTTTCAGGAAATAGAGCAGCAATTTGAGGCCAAACATGGTATCGATCTTGAATTGATCTCGGGATCATCTGGTTCATTAACGACTCAAATTATTAACAGAGCTCCTTACGATCTTTTTATTTCTGCGAATAAGGATTTTCCAGATAGACTCTTCGCTGACGGGCTATCAACCATGGAGCCAGAAGTACTTTTCAGTGGACAGGTTTACTTTTGGAGTGAAAAAGAAATAAAGACTGATCTAGCAATCTTTCTGGCAGCCGGTGGATTTCGACGGATCGCAATCGCCAATCCAGAATTGGCCCCCTATGGGACGACAGCGAAGGACTGGCTAATCAGAAAAAATCTTTGGGGTGGCATAGGATCTAAATTGGTTTTTGGTAATGCCATCGGCCAGGTAAATCATTATATATCCACCAGCACCGTTGATGCGGCATTCTCCTCCAATTCAGCAGCCTTCTCTGACCAACTCAAAGGAGTAGGTTTTTGGTATCCCATTACTGGAGTAGATATTTTACTGGTACCTTATTTTGTTGTGTTAATGAAATCGTCAACTTCCGAAAGTGAATCAAAGGACTTTGTAACATACCTGTCAGGCGGGGAACCAAAAGAGCTTTTGCTCCAATATGGTTTCGTGGTTATTGATTGAGATCATGAATAACAAACCGTCATCCTGAGCAGAGTGAAGAATCCCATTAATTGGCAGGAGATTCTTCACTCCATTTCATTGCGTTCTGAATGACGTTCTATTTATGTTTCTCAGTGCATTTTCAAACTTGTTACTCACACCCACATCCACACACAAACCCACACTCTATGTATTCATACCTCAAATTCTCTGTCGGATTGGCTCTGGCTGATTTGAAGGAGAGATAGCTCACAAGGGAGCCAACTGATAGCCAACGCCATACCAATAGCTGTCAACAGCATCCATCCACTGACTTCAATGCGGCAGGCAAACTCATCCAATCAGTTATTCATTACAAAATAACTAATGGGAATCCCGATAAAGAGCGAAATGAATATTGGTTGGGTCAGGCTTCCAACAATCAGTTTGACGATCTTGAAAGTAGAAGAACCCAATATCTTTCCGATCCCAATTTCCTTTTACGCCTTTCGGTGGTAAACGAGGGCAAGCCAAACAACCCAAGAGTGACAGATTCTCATCCCTTCCTCCCAAGGCCTAAAATATAAACCGCTGTGTTAGGCCTTCTCTGCGCCCTCCATGAACGCACACTTCCAGCGGATATTTGGTGGAGGGTGCAATTCAAATTGCCTGGCCAATTCAGCCAGACTCTGACGTTCCTGAAGCGCGGCATGTGAATTTTCGTCTCGGTTTCATCGGTTTCAGTTTCAAATTTATCAACTTAACCAATGGCCCGATTTTCGGAGAGTACTACACGTCAATTGACAGTCCCCTTAATATTAAGAAGTTTCCTTCGACAGGCTCAGGATAAAAGTTAATGGTGAATTATTCAATATTCGTATAAGCCGCCTGTACGTCCTCATCATCTTCAATTTTACCCAGTAGCTTTTCTACTTCTTCCATTTGCTCATCGTTGAGTGCGACGGGAGTAGTGGGGTAGTGCTTTAATGAAGATCGGGTCACTTCAATATTCATTTCTTCCAGGGCAGACGAAAGTGTTCCGAAATTAGTATAGTCACCATAAACAAAAACAGCTTCCTCTTCAGTTTCAATTTCCTCTAGTCCGGCATCAATCAGGTCAAATTCCAATTGCTCCAAATCAATTTCATCTGATTGTGGGATTTTAAAAACAGCTTTTCGTTCAAACATAAACTCCAAAGACCCGGAGGGTACAATAGAACCCCCAGCTTTTGAAAAATAAGATTTGATATTGGCAATCGTTCTATTGGCATTGTCGGTGGCACATTCAATAAAGAAGAGTACACCATGAGGGCCTTTCCCTTCATAGGAGAGTTCCGTAATGTCCGCAGGGTTCTTTCCACTTGCTCGTTTGATAGCCGAATCGATATTGTCTTTCGGCATATTTTGAGCCTTGGCGTTCTGAATAGCGGCTCTCAACTTCGCATTCATTTCGGGGTCAGGACCACCTTCTTTGGCAGCAATCGTCACTGCTTTCGCCAGTTTGGGAAAGATTTTGGACATGGTGCCCCATCGTTTTTCCTTTGTCGCCCGGCGATATTCAAATGCTCTTCCCATGAATTGGAATTTTCGGCAAAATTAAACAGCCAATTTCGAAAAACTAAAATAGACTTATTGATGTAAGATAGAATGTTATGATATGATAACTTAGAGGCCGAAAAATAAATGAGATTCAGTCACTGACCGATGTCGACATTTTGGCAACCCTTTATTCTTAGCCTTCAATTAGCACTATTGACAACTATATGTTTGGCGGTGGTTGGGTTTGGGCTGGTTTTTTTAATTACTAATTATCCATTCCGCCTAAAAAATCTGGTTAAGAGCCTGGTAACGCTGCCTTTAGTGCTACCCCCCTCAGTCTTAGGATACTATTTATTGACAAGTTTTCAACAAGACACCTTTTTAGGGAAATGGTTTAGTGCCTTATTTGATATTCAATTAGCCTTCAGTTTTGAAGGCATATTATTAGGTTCTATTGTTTTTAGTTTGCCCTTCATGGTTAACCCGGTAGTTTCAGCCCTGGAGAATTTACCTGACTCACTTAAGGAGGCGTCATACACTTTGGGAAAGTCTGGATTCACTACTTATATCAAAGTGTTGTTACCCAATATTAAACCGGCAATCCTCACGGCTGTAATCATGACTTTCGCCCATACCATTGGTGAATTTGGGGTAATACTGATGATTGGAGGTAATATTCCAGGTGAAACAAGGGTTGCCTCTCTGGCTATATACCACGAACTCGAAGCCCTCAATTACGACATAGCGGATAGTTACTCATTGATATTATTAATCTTCTCCTTGAATGTTTTGCTCCTTGTGTATTTCTTTCAGAAGAAATTTAAAACTGATTTCACATGATTGAGGTCAGATTTGAAAAGCAATTGCATGGACAATCGGGAAGGCTGGATCTTAATATTGATTTAAATCTAGAGCAAGGTAGATTCTATGCAATGATGGGCGAATCAGGTGCCGGTAAAACCAGTATTTTGAAAGCCATTGCTGGGTTGGTAAGGCCAGAAAAGGGATTCATTAGATATCAGGATGAAATATGGTACGACGATAAATCAGGAGTTTTCGTAAAGCCTCAGAAAAGAAAAGTAGGTTTCGTTTTCCAGGATTATGCCTTGTTTCCAAATATGACGGTGGAACAAAATCTGTCCTATGCCTTGGGGGACTCCTCTGAGAAAGAACTGCTCAATGAAATATTGGAATTAATGGACTTGAAATCGCTGGTAAAAAGCAGACCCCTGGAATTGTCTGGTGGACAACAGCAACGATTAGCTTTGGCAAGAGCGATTTTAAGGAAACCAGAGATAGTATTACTGGACGAACCTTTATCCGCACTTGATCGAAAGTTGAGGAAAAAATTACAGAACGATCTGGAATCACTACATCGCCATTATGGGTTTACAACCTTAATGGTGACACATGATGAAAGTGAAGTAAGTCGCTTGGCTAATGAAGTTTTAATCCTTGAAAATGGTAAGATCACTCAGAAGGGTTCACCCCTGTCAATTTTAAATCCTGCCATAGCATTAGAAAAAATGGAAGGTGAAATACTAAGCATTGACAAAGAAAGTGGTGAGGTTGTAATATCTCAGGATAATGGAATTTTCAAGATAAAAATTGGTTTAGAGAAATTGGAAGGATTGTCAATTGGTCAGCAAGTTGGATTGTCAGCAAAAGAGTGGAGTATCAAATGAGAACGAGACGTAGATTTATTAAGAAGACAGGACTGGCATCGATGGGGGTTATAGTCAGTAATGAAGTTGTCTTTAGTGACAAGCTACCTCAAGGGGTAAAATTGCTGGGAATAGAAAGGGATGACAATCTCCCATCAGGGGTCAATCTGGAAATGACCCTTTTAAATGATTTACCCTGGAATATTGAAGCAAAAGCGCATCTACTTGACGATGCGATTACTCCAGCCGATAAATTCTTCATTAGGAATAATGGAGTTGTTCCTGAGAATCCTGATCCCAAATTATGGCGGTTGACTATCGAGGGTGAATCTGCCAGAAGCTTAAAGTCTTATTCTATCATTGACCTAAAGTCTCAATTCAAAACTTACAGCTATCAATTGGTAATTGAATGTGGAGGTAATGGAAGAAGTGAATTTAATCCTCCGGCGAAAGGCAACCAGTGGAGCATTGGGGCCGTGGCTTGTGCCAAATGGACAGGAGTGAGGCTGAAAGATGTATTGGAAGATGTGGGTATAAAAGAGGATGCTGTTTATATTGGATACTATGGAGCCGATACGCATTTGAGTAAAGATTCCAGTAAAGTAGTTATTAGCAGAGGGGTACCAATAGAAAAAGCATTGGAGGACCAGGTGCTAATTGCCTGGTCCATGAATGATGAAGACATTCCACTAATGAATGGTTATCCGTTACGATTGGTAATTGGCGGTTGGCCTGGGTCAACATCCGGCAAGTGGCTTAATAAGATAGTTGTGAGAAATCAAGTACACGATGGACCAAAAATGGGTGTAGACTCCTATCGACTTCCGTGCGATCCTATAGCTCCCGGGTCAAAAGTGCCAGATGAAGACATGTGCATTATTGAGTCAATGCCAGTAAAGTCGCTGTTAACTTATCCTAAATCGGGAGCAATAATTAAAGAGGGGAGAACCCTTGAGGTGAGAGGACAGGCCTGGGCTGGAGACTATAGTGTTTCTAAGGTTGAAGTCTCGATAGATTTCGGAAGTAGCTGGCAACCATGTGAATTGAAAACTCCGCCCAATCGATTAGCCTGGCAGCAGTGGAATACGGAGATTAATTTTCCTCAAAAAGGGTACTATGAAGTTTGGGCGAGGGCTACGGATGAAAAAGGAAAATCTCAACCCATGGTAGTACCAGGGTGGAATCCGAAGGGGTATTTAAATAATGCTTGTCACCGAATAGCTGTAAAGGTCTCATGAGAGTCGTCATCTTATTCTCATTTCTTGGTTTAATCAGTTGTTCACAAAAAGAATCTGAAAAAGCCTCTCCACTTCTGGAGAAACAAATTACCGAGTTTAAAGATGAGGCGAGGCGAGCTTTACCGGAAGGTGTGACCAAAGAATTGGTTGTTGCGAACTGCGTTCATTGCCATAGCTATAAACTTGTGACTCAAAATAGTGCCACAAGGGAAGGTTGGCAAAGCATGATTATTTGGATGCAGGAAACTCAGGGGCTTTGGCCATTAGGCAACGCCGAAGACCAGATATTAGATTACCTGTCGGAGCATTTTGCCCCAAAGAATACTGGCCGCAGAGCACCGTTGAGTAATGTGGAATGGTATGAACTTAAATGAGTTGTGATAAGAGATTTGATGAGTTTATCGGTTAAAAAGTTGCTAATTTTTTAGTTGCTTGACTTTTTCGCTGACCTGTGGAGAGCATTTAGCATTCTTCCTGCATCATCAATTTTACTGCGAACGTTTTCCAAGTCCTTATCTTTTCAAAACCCAAAATCAATTGATTAAGGATTTCAATAAGGCTTCCAAAAGCAATTTCATAAAAGCGGACCTGATCTTTTTTTACTCCATCGGGTACTACCTTCGGCTATGTTGCTGCTTACGGATACAACCGCTCTTCTCAACTGATTGGTCAATATCCATATTGCTCTTCCGAAGGGAAGCTCTCCGCGATCTTGCAGAGGTCTTTAACAAGCTCTTTTAATCTGTGCTGCACTACTTCTTTTCAAGGAGTATGATAAAAATATTTACAAGAGGCTGGTGAGATTTCTTAAATAATTTACTCCTTTAATATATACATCGTAAACCGTATTACTGATTTGAAGAATTTCAACTCTTTAAAGGACTTAATTGAAGATTCGGATTTTATGGACTGGGTCCACAACCCGGGCAAAGCACCTGATCTCAAATGGACTGCCTGGGTTCAGGAAAACCCGGAAAGGGAGGAAATGATTGAGAATGCCAGGGAGATATTGCTTGCTCTCCGCACAGAGTTCAGTCCGGATGAGATTAGTCCTGTCAAAATTGAGAGGATTTGGCAAAGGATTCAATCTGCAACAGATGATAAACGTTCTGCTGATTTTATTGCTGATTCTTTGCCTGATGAGGCTTATGCAGAGAGAAGTGGGGCAGCATCAAAATATTCCGGGAAAACATACTACCTGGTGGCAGCTGTCACATCGCTTTTACTTTGTATTTTGATTTTTCTGGGAGAGAGTTTTAGGGGTGAAAGTAAAACACAGGAGATTGTGTATACTTCAAAACATAATCCTCTTGGTCAAAAATCAAAGATTCAATTGCCAGATGGGTCTGTGGTTTTTCTTAATTCAGAAAGTACTATTGAATTCGTTCAGGGATTTAGCGATAGTACCCGAACTGTGCGGCTTGCAGGTGAGGGGTTTTTTGAGATTGCAAAAGACCCGCTAAGACCCTTCATTGTAGAGGTGAGCGGCCTGAAGGTTGAAGCGTTAGGTACTTCGTTTAACATTCAATCATTTCATAGATCCAATGTTGAAATCCGGCTGTCTTCCGGGATTATTGCTGTATGGGTTACGGGTACTTTATCAGATGTCCAACTAAAGCCGGGAGAAATGGTATCGTGGGTAGAAGGCTCAAGTGATTTGGATATTGAAATGATACAGCCCAACAAGATTGGTAGATGGAAAGATGGTTATCTAGTCTTCAGGGACGACAGGTTCACTGAAGTTGTTAAAACACTGGAACGATGGTATGATGTACAGATTAGTTTCTCAGAGAGAGACTTTGGAGGGAAAACCTGTACGGCCGAATTTGACAACGAGAATTTGAGGAATGTACTGGAAAGTTTAAGTTATTCGGTGGGTTTCCAGTATGACCTGAATGGCATGAATGTAAAAATTCGTCCTGACCAAAGGTAATAAAGAAGTTAAATTATGTATCACTAAAAATATCATACAATGAACACTTATGACACTTCCCAGATAGTTGCGAGTAAAGCCTGTTGATGAAATAAGCAGCATTCAACAGGCTCACCCACAACTAAAAAAACAACTAAAAAAATGGTTTAATTAAAACACTAAATTATGAAATCCTGTTTTAAACTAATAATTCTGAAATTGTCACAGTATACTTTCTTGTCACTTTTGACCCTATGCCTTTCAATGCCAACACTGTTGGCAGAAAAAGGATTTGCACAAAACAAAAGTGTGAAAGAGATAACTGTGCAGCTAAAGAAAAGTCATGTTACAGTTGAGAAAGTTTTTAAAACTATCACTTCCCAGACAGACTTTACATTCAATTACAGCAAGGAGTTGATTGATATCTATCAACGAGTGAGGCTCTCTATTGGAGAATTCAGCGTTGAAGAAGCACTACTACAATTATCAAAAGAAGCCAGCCTTTCCTTTCGCCAGGTGAATAATACTATAAGCGTAAAACCGATACAATCCGAAAAAGATAAACCGCTGGAGATTAAGGTCCGGGAGGACCTTAAAGTTAGCGGGAAAGTTTCGGATGAAAACGGCCAGGGTCTACCTGGAGTGAGTGTTGTGGTGAAGGAATCAACTACGGGCACAATCACTGACAGCGAAGGCATCTATAGTATCAATGCAGATGAAAGTGCCATACTGGTATTTAGCTACATAGGTTATGAAACCCGGGAATTAGCAATCGCCGGCCGTAGCATTGTTGACATTTCCATGACACCGGATGTTGCTCAATTGGAAGAAATTGTGGTGATTGGTTATGGTGTCCAGTCGAAAAGAGAAGTATCAGGAGCTATATCATCGGTATCTTCAGAAGACCTGGGAGAGGTTTCTGTAGATGCCTTTGGAAGAGCACTCACAGGTAAAATTGCAGGAGTACAGGTGCAACAGACTACTGGTGCTCCCGGAGGTAATATTGTAGTCAGGGTCAGAGGTGCGAGTTCGCTCAGTGCGGGAAACGACCCTCTCTATGTAATTGACGGTTTTCCCGTAGAACAATCAAATATTGGTGCTAGTGACCAGGGATTTAACCCGCTGTCCTCACTTAATCCAGATGATATTGCGTCGATAGACGTATTGAAAGATGCATCGGCTGCCGCAATTTATGGATCAAGAGGTGCAAATGGTGTCGTAATAATTACGACAAAAAGAGGCTCATCCGGTAGGGCAAAACTTAATTTCAATGCTTCATATGGGGTACAATCAGTGATCAATAAGGTTGACCTGATGAATGCGGACGAATACCTCGATTTTGTAAGGGAGTCCTACCAGAACGCAGCTGCCACTAATGCACCTGACTTGTCCCTTCCAGATTTCATCCAAAATGGGAGTCAGTTTCAGGGCACAGATACAGATTGGCAAGATGAGATTTTTCGGCCGGCTATTGTCCAGAATTATCAATTATCTGCCTCGGGAGGAACGGATGATTTCCAGTATTTTATTTCTGGAGGTTATCTTAACGAAGAAGGTGTTGTGTTAGCATCGGACTACGAGCGTGTCTCGCTGCGGATCAATTTGGATGCTCAACTTACCGAACGAATAAAGTGGGGGGTTAACTTCACTCCCAGTTTTGGCACTTATGATGAAGTAAATGCTGAAGGCCACTGGGCAGGTAATGCGGTTATCAATATGGCCTTGATCAATTTTCCTTTTCTACGTCCTGACCAGGATTCGGAAACATTCGTGAATGCCGACCCTAATTACAGCTGTTGTGGAGTGACTAATCCGGTAACTACGGCAAATGACTTTGATGCCGTCAGCACACAATTCAGGACGCTAGGGAATACTTTCCTGGAAATCGATTTGATCGAGGGCCTTAAGTTTAAAACTAGCTTAGGCATCGATCTGGCTGAATTTGAAAGGAATGAATTTAATCCAGCCCGAATCCAGCGAAATAACAACAACAACACGGCCAATTCAAGGAAATTGTCTCAGCGAAGCTGGCTGGCAGAAAACACAATAAATTATACCAAGTCCTTCAATGAACACAGTCTGTCAGTATTGGGAGGCTTTACTTATCAGGAATTCAGAGAGCAAAATAATTTCATAGGTGCCGAAGGGCTGACGAATGAACTATTACCTACAATAAACGATTTCAATGCAGTCAATAATGCTAGTTCTTTTGTCCAGGAATGGGCGTTGGTATCGCTAATTGGTAGAGTAAACTATGCTTATCGAGATAAATACTTTTTAACTGGTACAGTGCGAAGAGATGGTTCTTCGAGGTTTGGTTCAAGTAACAGATTTGCGACCTTCCCGTCAATTTCTGCTGGATGGTCCATTTATGAGGAGCCATTTCTCAATGACATTACAACTTTGAGTGAATTAAAGCTTAGGGCCAGTTATGGTGCAAGTGGTAACAACAGGATTGGTAATTATGCTTCAATTGGACGTTTAACTGATGAAACATATGTATTCGGTAGTGACAATGGAGCGTCAGTGACCGGCCTTCGCCCGGAGAATATTGGAAATGATGATTTAACCTGGGAAACCACAAAGCAATTTGATATCGGTTTGGAAGTCGGGCTCTTCGACGATCGATTATTCCTTATTGCTGATTATTATAATAGCAAGACTGAAAATCTATTATTGGCAGTTCCCATTCCCACCAGTTCGGGCTTCAGTTCGTCTCTTCAGAATCTGGGAGAAATCAGAAATAAAGGTTGGGAATTTAGTGTCAGTTCAAAAAACTTTGTTGGAGATTTTTCATGGAGTACGGGTTTTAATATTTACTTCAACAATAACGAGGTGCTGAAATTAGGACCTGCCGGAGATCCCATACTATCAAATGGTGCAGCGGGTCAGGTTCATATCACCGAGATTGGTGGCGAACTGGGTGCTTTTTATTTGCTAAAGCAGGAAGGCATCTTTCAGACACAACAGGAAATTGATAATAGTCCAACATGGGATATTTCAAGAGGTACCTGGCCTGGTGATGTGAGATATGAAGACGTGAATGGTGATAAAATGATCACCGCTGATGACAGGACCGTGGTGGGTAACGTTCAGCCTGATTTCATTTGGGGACTGACTAACACCTTAAATTATCAGAATTTTGATTTCACTTTGGTGATTAATGGTGTACAGGGCAATGATGTCTTAAACTTCGCCAGGCGCTTCACTACTAATGTTGAAGGCAATCAAAACCAATTGGCCAGAGCTAATGACCGCTGGAGATCACCCGGCGACCCAGGTAACGGCACTACCCCAAGAGCCAATAGAGTGACAAGTGGTAACAATAATCAACCGTCGACGCGATGGTTAGAAGATGCATCTTTTATCAGAATACAGAATCTCACTTTAGGTTACAATTTTCCTTCATCAATTGTAGATAACCTTAAGATCAGATCTCTAAGAGTATATGGAGCTATCAACAATTTAGCATACATCACTAATTATTCTGGTTACAATCCGGAGGTTAGTGCTTTCGGGGGCAGCCCACTAACACCGGGTGAAGACTATGGATCTTATCCGTTGTCTCGAAGATTCACGTTGGGCGTTAAAATGGGATTTTAAGTTATGAAATCAAATATAAAATATACGATTATGAAAAGTTATAAGATATATACCGTTGTCTTTTTGATAATCTTTACAGTTAGCGGTTGCGAGGATAAGCTCGAATTAGCTCCGGTTTCTGAGTTGAGTCAAGCCGCTTTTTATGAAAATGAGACAGACTTTGTTTTGGGCATCAATGCCGCTTATAATGGACTAAGAGGTCAGTTTGATGATATTGTTCTATACGGGGACATTCGTTCGGATAATTCGAGGGGTAACAGATCAGGGTCTGTCACCACGAGAAGCAATTTTGATGAATTTTCTTTAAACTCATCAAATTCATCAATTGGAGGCCGGTGGACAAATAGTTATAGAACTCTGGCCGGAATAAACGCTATCCTTGACAAGATTGATGCAGCGGATATTGACTCAGACTCAAGAGATCAAATTAGGGGAGAGGCATTATTTATCAGAGGCGTTATCTATTTCAATTTGGGTAGAATTTACGGAAATGTACCTCTTGTGCTGACGGAAATAACCGCTGACGAAGCGGCCACTACTGGACAGAGTACGCAAGATCAGGTGCTTGGTCAGGCAGTAACGGACCTTACCGCCGCTGCTTCATTGCTGCCACCTGCATTCGATGGAGATGATGTCGGCAGGGCAACCAGTATTGCTTCTAATGCAATGATTTCCAAAGTACAGCTGACACGGGGAAATTTTTCAGAAGCCACGACAGCTTTAAGGGCAGTGGTAGCCGAGGAAGGTGTCAATGTGGACTTGTTGGATAACTATGCTGATGTTTTTGACATCCGCAATGAGTATAATGCCGAGATAATTTTTGCTGTGCGCTGGACTGATGACGGGGTCAATGGGAATGGATTTAATTTTCGCTATGCCAATGAAAACGAACCGGACAATCGGGCAACTTCAGATTTGTACAATGAATATGAAACTAATGACATGAGAAGGGATTTTACTTTAAATACAACGGCTAATATAACAGATACCCTCGTTTTCAAATACGGGTTTGCCGAGTCTGGAATGGGAGAAAGCGATTGGCCGGTGGTTCGATATGCTGATATTCTATTGATGTTGGCCGAAGCACTGAATGAACAGGGCTTTGTTGCGGGCGGCGAAGCGTTTGATCTTGTGAACAGGGTAAGAACCAGGGCCGGTTTAGCAGCTATTACATCAGCATCAGTTGCGGATCAAGATGCTTTTAGGTTGGCGGTTGAACATGAGCGAAGAGTAGAATTGGCATCCGAAGGACATCGCTGGTTCGATCTTGTACGAACTGGAAGATATGTTGATGTCATGAGTGCAAAAGGGTTTAATACTCAAGCACACCATAATTTATTTCCGATTCCACTGAGAGAGATTGAAAATATCAATAATGGTAGTATTCTGAGTCAAAATCCGGGTTACAATTAGTGAAACGCAATTTTTATTCATAGATTTATTCATAGATGTTGATTTGGAGGGGGGAATTTTATTCTCCCTTCTTCTTTTGGTCATTGGTCGAGACTATTGAACTGGTATTTGTCATTTTGAAAATGATCAAATAACTGATTCCTTAAACTTGATACGAATTTAAGACCGTTGCAAAAGTCACTGATTGAATTTTAAGAGGCGAGATTTGTAATTTTTGGATTTAGACGGTTATAGTACCTGTTTTTTGCCTGCCCCATTAGTTCTAATTGATTTGTTTGAGCCCCTTTTGATACTTCCAAAGTTTCGTTCTGCCAATTATTTTGTTAAACTTCTTCTCCCACGGGGTCAGTGGGTGATTCCTCCCCGCTTTTTTCATGATATGATTTTTCAACTTTCTGCTGGCCATAATATCTGTGTTCTTTGCCCATTGATACCCTTTGTCTGCTGTTATGGCTATTCCTTCCGGTAGACATGCTGTATTATGATCCTTTACTTTAGTCAGGATCGCTTCATTGCGAGAAGCAAGGTCAAAGACCTGCATGTTGCCTAACCGGGCATAGACTCTTGCTATAGATAAGCTTGACCTGATTTTCTACAAGAGCCTTTTCCCGGGGTTTTCCGGCTCTGGCAGGAACGCCTGTTGTTTGATAGTGACTGGCAAAATCCATGAATAATTTTTCTGCCGGTTGGTGATCCAAGACCATTGAAGGTTGGGAGGTTACATCTTGCTGATTGAGGTGAAAACAAAACTGTGAGTAGCTATAACCATCAGGATGGTGTTGTCTATACTCTTCCCCAAGCAATCGCTTGTTGACACCGGTGCGGCTAAGTTCTTTAAGATAATGACCTGCTTTGCTCAAGACTACCAGGAAAGTGGGAGTTGATTCTATGAAATCCAGTACCGGTTCCTTGAAAAAGACCGTTGTGAAAATGAAGCAAGGTGTTTCAAAAGTGCAGGATAAAATGATTCAATCTTCCCAGAATTAATTTGAGATTAACTACTTTTATCTCCCAAACGGGCCGACCGAAGAAAGATTCCTGCATTTGTTGTTTTAGTACTTGAAAATCAAATTATCTGTATGCAAAATTTATTAAGAATAGTTCTAACCCTGTTGTTTATTGGCATTACTGGTTTAAATGCCCAGGACTTCAACTTCAATGATCTCACACAAAAGATACCTGTAGATTCAAAAATACGCATAGGCCAATTGGATAATGGTTTGACCTACTATATTAAGTACAATCAAAAACCTGAAAATAAGGTAGAGCTACGTTTAGCAGTAAATGCCGGATCCGTACTTGAGGATGACGACCAACTTGGTTTGGCTCATTTCACAGAACATATGGCATTCAATGGTTCTGAACACTTTGAAAAGAATGAACTGCTCGATTATGTTCAGTCAGTTGGAGTAAAGTTTGGTGCCCATATCAATGCATACACATCTTTTGACGAAACTGTGTACATGCTTCCTATTGCATCTGACTCTGCAGAGATACTTGAAAATGCGTTTCTTATTCTCGAAGATTGGGCTACTGGCCTGAGTTTTGACAACGAAGAAATTGATAAAGAGCGTGGCGTTGTGGTTGAAGAATGGCGATTAGGTCAGGGAGCCGAAAGACGAATGCTTGATAAATGGCTACCTGTTCTTCTCAAAGATTCGAGATACGCCGACCGGCTCCCAATTGGTACAAGGGAAATACTTGAAAACTTCGATTACGACGTTGTTAAAAGGTTCTATAATGACTGGTATCGGCCCAATCTGATGGCGGTGACCGTAGTTGGTGATGTCGATGTGGATGAGATGGAGGAAAAAATCAAAACCCACTTCGGTGATATTCAAAACCCTGAAACCCCTCGCGAAAAGCCCTTCTTCCCGGTTCCTGACCACAAAGAAACTGAGGTTGCTATTATTAGTGACCCAGAAGCACCCTTCACCAATGTAATGGTCATCAACAAATTCGAACCCGAGTCATTTGTCACACTCAATGATTATCGCCGGTATATCATGTACAACATTTACACTGGGATGTTGAATCAGCGACTTAGCGAATTGAGACAACAAGCTGACCCTCCGTTCATTTTTGCAAGTACCAGTCTTGGAGGTCTATTTGTAAGAAATAAACATGCGTTTCAAACTTTCGCAGTAGTTAAAGAAACAGAGATTGAAAGAGGAATACGCGTAATCCAGGAAGAAAGTGAGCGTGTAGTTAGGCATGGATTTACAGCAGGGGAATATGAACGGTACAAAAAAGATATGGTTCGCAGTTATGAGATTGCCTATAATGAAAGAGACAAAACCGAGTCTGAAAATTTTGCAAACGAGTATGTTAGCAATTTCCTGGAACAAGAACCCATTCCCGGAATTGATTTCGAGTTCAGTTTTGTGAAGACGCATCTTAATGGAATTTCTCTTGATGAGATCAATCAATTATCACAAAAGTGGTTGACTGACGAAAACAGAGTAGTGGTAATTACTGGTCCGGAAAAGGAGGGTGTAACCCTTCCTCAGAAAGAAAAAGCATTGGCTATCATTAATGAGGTTGAGAACTCTACGATTGCACCATATGAAGATGAAGAGGTCTCGTCTGAACTTATAAGTGCAAGTGAACTACCAAAGGCTGGTAAAATTGAAGAGACAAAATTCATTGAAAGCGTCGGAGTAACCCAACTCATGCTTTCCAATGGAATACGAGTTTTCATGAAGCCTACAGACTTTAAAAATGATGAAATAGTTATGACGTCCTATAGCCTTGGAGGTCATTCTCTGTCTTCGGATGATGAATTCATGTCCGCACAATATGTTACTTCAATAATTGCCCAGAGTGGTGTTGGAAAATTTTCACCAGTTTCTTTAGAAAAAGCACTCGCTGGCAAGTCAGTTCGCGTTGCTCCATTTATTGGTGAATTGTCTGAAGGAATGAGCGGGAGTTCCACTCCCGAAAACCTTGAAACTATGTTTCAATTAATGCACCTCCATTTTACAGCACCAAGAAAAGATGAAGACGCATTTGCTTCCGTAATCAGTCGCAATAAATCAATTCTCACCAATATTTTTGCTAATCCACAATACTATTTTCAAGATCAAATGGCTCGTTTTTTAAGTCAGGGCCATCCCAGAGGCGGTGGGATTCCGTCAGTTAGTGACATCGAAAAAATAGATCATGACCAAATCATGAACTTTTACAATGATCGCTTTAGTAACGCAGGTGATTTCACTTTCATATTCGTAGGTAGCCTCGATTTGGAGACGGTTACCAATCTTTCTAAAAAATACCTGGCCAACCTACCTACAAAGGGACGTGAAGAGACCTGGAAAGATGTTGGGATTAGACCGCCGTCAGGTAAAGTGGAAAAGATCATCAAAAGGGGGACTGATCCGAAGAGCCAGGTCATCATGAGATTTACAGGAGAAGCTGATTACGAAAAAGAGGAAGCATTTATTATTGCGAAATTAGGAGACCTCTTAGACATCAAATTGGTAGAAAATTTACGAGAAGAAAAAAGTGGGGTTTATGGTGTTGGTGCCAGCGGTAGCATGACCAGATGGCCTTATAGCCGTTATAATTTTCAGATTCAATTCCCGTGTGGACCTGAGAATGTGGAATCTTTAACCGAGGCGGCCCTTGAAGAAGTTGTTAAGCTTCAGGAAAATGGACCAGATGAGGACGATCTACAAAAAATACGAGAGCAATACCGAAGAGAGGTTGAAGAGGGTCAAAAAGAGAATGGTTGGTGGTCCAACGTACTTCGTTCGTATACCATGTACGATCTTGATTTTGATAAGATGTTGAATTATCAGGAAAGAATGAGCAAAATTACTGCCGAAAACCTCCAAAATGTTGCCAAGAAATATATCAACCCGGAGGAGTACATTCGAGTAGTTTTATTTCCTGAAGACGGCGAATAAGGGAACTATAGGAGTAATTCACCATGTTGTCATGGTTCATCTAGAGAATTTCGACAGCAAGTTTCCTTGGCTGTGTAGATTCTACCCGCTTTACAGTTTATGGTAATGCAAATGATCAGGTAAAAGAGGCATTGGCAGCTTTCGGAGTTGTTTACATGCAGCCCTTTGGAGGTTTCATTAGATAGTTACTCGTTCTAATAACAATCTGGAGTTCCTCGATTGTTTCTGATGGATTTCAGACAAACTTTGTCCTCCCCAAAAGGCATGAGTGTGTGTCAATAAATCCTGGTAAGACCAACTTATTATCAAGATTTATCACCTCAGTTTCTTCACCTATACCTCTATAAGACTCCAATTCTGCATTTGTGCCATTGGCAACTATATTTCCATCTAAACTGGCGATTGCTTCAGCCCAGGGTTGGAACTGATTTACCGTGTGAATTTTGCCATTGTTAAGTACTAAATCCGCTTTTGGCCGTTCTTGGCAGGACATAAAAATAGCGAGAACGACTGATAAATAGGCTTGTCTCATTATTACAATTTGGAACTAATGTAAGGAAACCATTTAAGCAGTTAAACGAGCCTTCTACCACGAATTGTCCTACTTCCCAAAATATAGACCAATGATCGGTATTTATTAATTGTTATCATGCAGCGTATTTATATAGGTCGCTTGGTTTCTTTGGTGGGATACCCTGATGCCTTCTGTTATTGTATTTCTTCTTGAAGCCCTGGACCCTCTTGATACAACTCCAATCCATTAGTTGCCGGATAAAGATAAATATTAATCGTTAGGTTAATAAGTTCGTATGAATTTTCTAGGCAGCATACTGAGCGTTCCTATGATGAAAATATTTTTTCACTTGAGGTTTATCCTTTTTTCTTTTGCTCATAAAATTATTGATGTTTTTTTTGAGTTGTTCTTTGTTTATAGCCCTTTTCTTTCCTATGATATTTGTTTTCAAATCTTGGTTTAGGTATTCTTGTGGGTTCAGTTCAGGAGAATAAGCAGGGATGAACAATACCTCAATCTTTTTTTTATTATCTTCCAGCCATTGGTTTAGCTTTTTAGCTTTATGGGCGGGATGATTGTCTGTGATAAAGAACACTTTTTGTTTACTGTATTTTATCATTTGCTCTAAAAAGGTTTGAAACACTTCGCTATTAAATCCTGCATCCATCAACATGAATTGTAAATGACCTCTATTGCTAATAGCAGAAATCATATTGACTGTAAAGCGTTTTCCTGTTGCCATAATCATCGGTGTTTTTCCTTTTGGTGCATAACTCCTCCCTGCTTGATGGGTGCTTCTACAGCCTGTTTCATCTCCAAAGTAAATAACAGCTTTCTCTCGGACAGCTCGCCTTTTTATAGATGGATACTCTTGCTCCAACCACTTTTGAACCTTTTCAGGTTTTTGTTCAAAAGCTTTTTTTATAGGCTTCTGAGGTGTATATCCCCATTTCTTTAAATAACGACCCACTTGCCAACGGGATAATTCTACGCCATACTTTATAGCAATGAGTTGTTGTACTGCTTCTCGGGTCCATAAACCAAAAGGGAGCTTCAACTGATCTGGTAATTTGTCCTTGATTAACTGACGCACTTGATAAGCTTGGTCTTTCTTTAACTTATTACCTCCTTGAACTCCTCGTTTTTTACTCCTTAAAGCTCTTTTTCCTCCTTGCTTATAAATAGCCCAAATCTTGTTCACCCCTGGCTCTGTTATTCCAAAAACAATACTGGCTTGCTTTTGTGTCCCTAACTTCTTTCGCAAATATTCTGCTACTCTAAACCGTGTCTCCTCTTGTGCTTGTTTGTTTTTGCGCTTCTTTACCTTTGTTTTCATACTGTAAAGATACAATAAATAAAAATAATAAGAACTAAATAATGCTCTTATTAATATGTTGTCGTTTGATGGTCCCGGGGAGAACCTTTTAACTATTGCATTGTCAGTGGCCCTTCCTGCTCCATCCAAAGGTAGCAAATACATCACTTCCTTCTACCGCATGTTGGCATCACTTAACGTACTGGTTGCCGGAAGGCTACCAATACTCAGATAAAGAAGCTTATTCTTTAAGAAAACTAATTGCTTGAAAGGAGTCATTGTCTTGTAATAACGGTCACTTTGATGTTCCCCTACGCTCTCAACAACCAGTTGCCTGGGAATACATGAAAGTAGCCGGCAAATAATGGACTGTCCTGATAGATTTGTACTTTTAATCATGATGTTTTGTATGTGGTACTCAATCATCATCAACTTTAGCGGGGAAGTCAAATACCTTGCTATTGTATTTTATCAAGAATCACAACCCCTGTTAATATATTAGTCGGATGACAGTATTTTAAAATCAATAATTTGGTTTTGAGAAGAGTGTTTATACCTAAGGCTGATTATAGTTTTGGAGAAGACCACCCTGACTATGCCAATAAAACTACCATAATGGGTCAAAAGAACTTTGTATGGCTTTTTGTAATCGTTTGTTCGGTGTTTTTGGATCCAAATGTGCCTTCATGGGTACCGGCCATAAACTATGATGGCCAAAAGTTTTCCTTCCTAAGAGAAATAATAATGCTGTCCTGTGCATTTTTCAGTTACAAATTTGCCAGCATTGATGCTCTAAGGAGTAATGATTTCAATTTTGAACCAATTAGAGAAGTTGCCTTCATATTCGTTGGCATTTTTGGAACCATGATGCCAGCACTGGAACTTGTTGGAAACTTTGCTGAAAATCCCCCGAAGGACCTCAAATGATTACTCATAACACACTCTAATGGGGCACTGGGTGATTATCCGGGGTATTGGATAATGCTCCAGCCTATATAAATTTCCTCACAACTGCGATGGCTGCGAAGGGAGCAGAAATCACTAATACCTCAGATGTAATGAGCTTCAGTCAGGGTGGTTACGAAAATTCTATTATCTATCTGAAAGCCATCTCAGTCGCTGCGGTGTTTTTTGGGTCCATGACATACATAGGTAATGGTCCCAACTTTATGGTGAAATCAATTGCCGGACAAGTGGGCATAATAATGCTTTCTTTCTTTGGATATCTCATCCGGTATTCAATACCGATACTTCTGTCCCTTTTTATAATTGTCTGGATCCTCTTCTTCTATCTGACTGGTTAACAATTAGTTGATCGATTGGCCTTATAGATTTCTCGATAATATCGCAGCAGTCATGTATCTGGTCCTCTGTCATAACCAGCGGTGGCGCAAAACGAATAATGTTGCCATGAGTAGGTTTCGCAAGAAGGCCATTCTGCTTCAATTTCAGGCAAATATTCCAGGCTGTTTTACTCTCAGGAGAATCATTAATAACAATTGCATTTAACAAACCTTTGCCCCTCACCAATTGAACCAATTCATTTTGTTGAATGAAATTTTCCATTCTTCCCCGGAAAATTTCTCCAAGTTTCATTGCATTGCCTGCAAGATTTTCGTCTTTAACAACTTCTAAAGCAGCCATTGCTACTTTACTCCCTAAAGGATTACCTCCAAATGTTGAACCATGTTGGCCAGGCTGAATGACTTCCATAATATGATTATCAGCCAGAACAGCTGAAACTGGATACGCACCACCAGCCAACGCCTTGCCTAAAATGAGTATATCTGGCCTTGCATCTTCATAATCGGTGGCCAGTAATTTTCCTGTTCGGGCGATACCGGTTTGAATTTCGTCTCCAATAAAAAGAACATTGTTGGATTGACAAGTCTTTTTAACAGCTGCCAGATAACCCTCATCCGGAACGAATACACCTGCTTCTCCTTGAATCGGTTCAATTAGCACTCCAGCTACTGAGGGATCACTGACTTCATTTTCCAAAGCAACGATGTCATTGTATGGTATTTTTCCAAAACCTGTAGTTAGCGGACCATAGTTATTATAGGCATCTGGATCATTAGAAAAACTGATAATTGTAGTAGTTCTCCCATGAAAATTCCCGTCAAAAACTACAATTTTGGCTTGATTCTGAGCAACTCCTTTTTTTTCATATCCCCACTTTCGGCAAAGTTTTATTGCTGTTTCAACCCCTTCAGCACCGGTATTCATTGGCAGGACCTTGTCGTAACCGAAGTACTTAGTTACAAATTCCTCATACATTCCTAATGCATCACTATAGAATGCCCTTGAAGTCAAGGTCAGCGTTTCGGCCTGTTCTTTTAAGGTGTTAATAATTTTGGGATGGCAATGCCCTTGATTTACTGCCGAATAAGCAGATAGAAAATCATAATACTTCTTTCCCTCTACATCCCAAACAAATACACCTTCACCCCTTGACAGTACAGCAGGAAGTGGGTGATAGTTATGAGCCCCATAAGTTTTTGCTAATTCGATAGCCGATTGGCTGTTCATGGCCAAGTCCATACTATTTTTGGGTTGATTTAAACAAAAAATAATAATCCTGGTTCAAAAGTAGTGAAGTCGGAAGAAACAAATCAGCAATCCAATATGTCATTAGGTAAGGAGGATTTTTATCTCACCTTCGATGGATTTACGGTCTTTACCGAAAAGTATCATCTAAAGCGAGGCTTTTGCTGTAAAAGCAGTTGCAGGTATTGCCCTTATGGGTTTAGAAAGGGTCAGGATTAAAAGCCTTTGCAAAGCATTCTAATCTGTGATCTTCTTTGAAGATTCTGAGAATTTATTTTAATGCATACCCCATTGGATGTGTTTTCACCATTTATTTTGTGTAAATTAGAAGTATAATTCCTGTTCCACACAATGATTCAACGGTCGATCTCTCAGGGAGTCCTTCGCTTATCACAAAAAGTACCTGTGATTACAGTTACGGGCCCTCGGCAATCTGGCAAAACAACTCTTGTCAAGGAACTCTTTAAGGACTACAGCTATGTCAATATGGAAGATCAGCGGGTCAAACAATTTGCAGAGGAAGATATCGCTGGTTTTTTTAGCACTTATCCCGAAAAAATAATCATTGACGAGACTCAATTAGCACCGAAATTATTTTCACAAATCCAGATTCTTGTGGACCAATCGGGACAGAAAGGACAATTCATTCTTACCGGTTCGCAAAATTTTCAATTGTTATCTAATATTTCTCAAAGCCTAGCTGGCCGTACCTCTATTTTCAATCTCCTTCCATTCTCAATAGATGAACTTAAAACAACTAGCCATTGGAATAACCAATATGAATTCTTCCTTCAAACGGGTTTTTATCCTCGTCTGTATGACCAGAATATAGCTGCAGGTGATTGGTTACCAGACTACATCAGTACATATATTGAAAGAGATGTAAGAAAGATGGTCAATGTAACTGATTTAAACAGATTCAGGGCTTTTTTGAAAATGTGCGCCGGTCATCTTGGCCAGATCGTTAATTTTACAAAGATGGCGAGTGAAATAGGTGTTACCTACAAAACAATTCAAAGCTGGATATCAATCTTAGAAACAAGCTACATCCTATTCTTATTACCCCCTTATTTCAGAAATTTTAACAAACGTATAATCCGTTCCCCAAAGTTATATTTCTATGACTCAGGATTAGCTTGTTCTTTGATGAATATTACTTCACCTGATCAATTAGATTTTCATTTTGCCAAAGGGGCTTTATTCGAATCTTTTATCATGGCTGAACTCATGAAACTTAAATTCAACGGTCTGCTACAGGGAGAGCTCTTTTTCTGGCGAGACAACCATGATAATGAGATTGATTGCATCATTGACAGTGGCGATAAAATCAAAGCAATAGAAATAAAATCAGGACGCACCGTCAATACGGGCTTCCTAAAGCCTATTAATTTCTTTAATAAAATAGCTACAGGCATGAACCTTAAATCTTATCTTGTTTATGGAGGAGATGAGGTTCAGAGGCGAACCAATTATGAGTTAATTAACTGGCAAAGTCTTGATCTGCTTGCTCAATCCTGAAAAGTAATCTCTGGAAACAAAAATGAATTCGCAGCGTGGTCTTTTCTTTTTAAGATTTTCTTGGGATATTTGCACTCCTTTTCTCAAAAGCAATAGAGATGTCAAAAATTTGTGAAGTAACAGGCAAAAGGCCAATGTCGGGAAACAATGTTTCTCACGCCCATAATAAAACAAAGAGAAAATTCTATCCAAATCTTCAAACAAAGAGATTTTATATTCCTGAAAAAGGCACATGGATAACTTTGAAAGTCTCCTCAGCAGGTTTAAGAACCATTAACAAAAATGGAATTACATCTGTGTTGAAGAAGGCTCAAGAAAATGGATACGTTGTATTATAGAATTTAAGTTGTATTATAAAATTTAAATTGAGATGGCAAAAAAAGGAAATAGAGTTCAGGTAATATTAGAGTGCACAGATCACAGGAATAGCGGTATGCCTGGAGCCTCTCGATATATCACTACCAAGAATCGTAAGAACACACCAGACAGGCTTGAAATGAAGAAGTATAATCCTGTTTTGAAAAAATATACCGTACACAAAGAAATTAAGTAATTATGGCAAAGAAAGTAGTTGCAACGCTGAAACAAGCTGATACCAAGGCCTATGCTAAAGTGGTCAAAGCGATCAAATCTGAAAAAACAGGAGCCTATACCTTCAAAGAAGAAATGGTGCCGTTGGAAATGGTAAAAGACGTGCTTGCCAGCTAACCCTTTATCAAAATAAGATATCATTGGTCCCTTTTTTAGGGACTTTTTTGTTTACACTTCATCAACCCTTTATATGTCACTTTTTGGAATCTTCTCGAAAGAAAAAAAAGAGTCGCTCGACAAAGGTCTCGAAAAATCTAAAGACAGCTTTTTAACTAAGCTCGGAAGAACTGTCGTTGGAAAATCTCAAGTTGATGTTGAAGTATTAGACGACCTGGAAGAGGTTCTGATTTCCTCTGATGTGGGTGTTCAAACTACAGTTAAGATAATAGATAGAATAGAGCAAAGGGTCGTTCGAGACAAGTTCCTAAATGCTGATGAGCTGAATAAAATTCTCAGAGAGGAGATTGCTGGCCTTTTATCGGAAAATAATACTGACGATTACAGTGACTTTCAATTATCAGAAATCGCCAAACCATATGTGATCCTGGTTGTAGGTGTAAATGGAGTTGGTAAAACGACCACAATTGGTAAGCTCGCACATAATTTAAAAAATGCCGGTAAACAAGTAATATTAGGTGCCGCTGACACATTTAGGGCAGCAGCTGTAGACCAACTAATTCTGTGGGGAGAACGAGTAGGGGTGCCAGTAATATCACATGGCATGAATACCGACCCTGCCTCTGTGGCTTATGATGCTGTCAAACAAGCGGTTGACAGTCAAGCCGATGTTGTAATAATTGATACCGCAGGAAGGCTCCATACAAAAATCAACCTCATGAATGAGCTTTCGAAGATTAAGAAAGTCGTCCAAAAATTCATCCCAGAAGCCCCGCATGAGGTCCTGTTAGTATTGGACGGAAGTACTGGTCAAAATGCGTTTATACAAGCCCAGGAGTTCACCAAGGCAACAGATGTCACTGCTCTGGCTATCACAAAGTTAGACGGCACTGCGAGGGGAGGAGTTGTGATTGGCATTTCGGATCAGTTCAAAATACCTGTTAAGTACATTGGTGTCGGTGAGAAAGCTGAAGACCTCCAAATTTTCAACAAAGTGGAATTTGTTGGCTCCTTTTTCAAAAACTAGGGTCAGTTTCCTTTTCCTTTCTGAACCTAAACCGGTAAAGGACATAGTAGCTTACTCCAAAGTTGTTATTCTTTTTTGCTCTCCCAAATCCTGGTAAGTCAAAAGGGACTAATGTATCTCCTCCTGAAATTCCTTGAGAAAACTTGTACCTAATCGTATAGCCCATTGCAAAATTCGTTTTGAGCATCAATTTCATGCCAAAGGTCCATTCAAGCCAAGTCCCCTTTAGGCTATTATTTCTGGCAGTTAATTCCAGGTTATCATAAACTTCAGATTCAACCTGGTAAGAGAGACTATTTTTAAAATTCGACTGACTATACCTGAAACCAGTAAAAATTTTGTGACCCTGGGGATTTTTAGGATTGAGCGTGAAGTCCACTCCGGTTCTGAAATAGGGCCCTTTAGTTGTAAACTCAAAGTTATTATTGCTACGGTCAATATTTTCAAAACCATATTCAAAAATCAATAGATGATTAGCGAGATTAGTACTCAGTTGCAACTCACCCATATTTCTATCGGGAGAAGCAATACTTCGAGCAACTCCGGGAACATCAATTCCAGCCATAAAAGTATGTGGTAAGAACTTCTGGGCAGAGCTTTTCAGCAAACCAAACGAAAATACGGTAAGTAGGCTAACGAATGATTTCAATATTAATCTCATTTCTTAATAGTTCATCATTCAGTACAATAAGAGTATCTGAAAACGTTTGTTTCAGAATGGTCAATTCTGAAAACTTTAGCACTAACCCACAATCTACAGATTTGAGCAATTGATTTTGTTTATAGCCCACTATTAGCGTATCGGTCATACCATCACCCTCAAATACAAATCCGGTGGCTGTATCAGTCGGATTTACTTCTAAGGTGACTAAACTATCTGCGATGTCTTCAAAGAAGACAAATCCATTATTTATTTCGCGAATCTGACTAAAGATTTCTTCCTGGGGAATTGTATTAGTTGAGTCCATAAACTGGATTACCAGATCTGATGAATTGGTATCATCGCAATCAGGAATGTTATTGCATGAATACAGTAAGAAAACCCCTAAACTGAAAAAGCTTATTCTCCTCATAAAGGCCGCAAAGTTATAGTAAAATCTAAACCTCATTTTTGATTTACTTGTCCGTCCAACTCTTCTCTATAAAAAATCATTGTTATTAAGTGATTGTCATTCAATGTTTAACTCATGGTGATAGCACATTAATTACTAATTTCGCCGGATAACTTATTTTGATTAATGATCGATTTCAAAAAAATAAACAACATTTCAGGCTGGATAGTATTTGGAATCTCAGCAATAGTTTATTCGCTGACGGTTGAACCAACTGCCAGTTACTGGGACTGTGGAGAATTTATTGCTACATCTTATAAACTTGAAGTGTCACATCCTCCAGGGGCTCCTTTTTTTATGCTTGTCGGTCGGATGTTTTCTTTTCTTGCTTTTGGTGATGTGGAGCAGGTAGCTTACTGGATTAATATGGTGAGCGTCCTCTCCAGTGCATTTACCATTCTATTTCTATTCTGGACAGTATCTCTTTTAGGACGTAAGGTTCTTAGCATTGCTTCCGGTGAGGAGACTAAAGAACAAATCCTTTTATTAATGGGTGCAGCCACCGTAGCTTCGCTGGCTTATACATTTAGTGATAGTTTCTGGTTTTCTGCAGTGGAGGCTGAAGTTTATGCAATGTCTTCTTTCTTTACAGCGTTCGTTTTTTGGGCGATTCTAAAGTGGGAATTAATCCCGGATGAAGCCAGTAGAAATCGATGGCTCATACTAATTGCGTATATGATGGGGTTATCAATAGGTGCTCACCTGCTTAATTTAGTAACCATACCTGCATTAGCACTAATCGTTTATTTCCGCAGACATTCCAAACCAGAACCATGGGGGATCATTAAATATCTGATAGGGAGTGGAGCGATCATTCTCGTCATCATGATAGGTATCATCCCTGGCTTTCCCAGTATTGCTTCAAATCTTGACATACTATTCGTAAATAGCTTTGGTTTGCCTTTTGGGTCTGGTGTAATATTTTTTGCACTTGTCTTAATCGCAGCAATTATTTACGGTATCAATTATTCAGTAAAACATCAAAAAGTTACGCTGAATACAGCATTGATTAGTCTGGTATTTATACTTATCGGATACAGTTCTTATGCTGTGATACTAATCAGGTCAAATTACAATCCTCCGATTAATGAAAATAGCCCCGATGATATCATGAGCTATGTCCGCTATTTGAAAAGGGAGCAGTATGGCAATAGGCCTCTTTTTTATGGTCAATATTTTACTGCAGAATTGGTTGACCAGAAAAAGGGTGGCGCAGTGTACAATATGGGTGAGGAAGAATACGAGATCACAGACTATCAGTTTGAGCAAGTGTATGATCCAAAAGAGAGTACAATTTTTCCAAGAGCCTATAGCTCCTCTGGAAACCATGTCCAGCGATATCGTGATGTGATGGGATTGAAACCTGGAGAGAAGCCCAATTTTGTAGACAATATTCAATTCATGCTGATTCACCAGCTTGGCCACATGTATATGAGGTATTTCATGTGGAATTTTGCAGGTAGAGCCAGTGACATCCAGGATGCTGATTGGTTAAGCATTAATGATTACTTCAAAGAAGTTCCCTCTGAGCTTCAGGCCAATAAAGCGAGGAACAATTATTTTATGTTACCACTCCTACTTGGAATAATTGGATTGTTCTTTCATGCCAGCAAGGATCCCAAGAATTTTGCTGTGGTAGCTGCTCTGTTTTTTCTGACTGGTGCTGCATTGGTCTTATACCTTAATTCTCCTCCAGTAGAGCCAAGAGAAAGAGATTACATTTACGCTGGTTCTTACTATGCCTATGCCATTTGGTTGGGTTTTGGCGTTCTTGCCATATATTCATTTTTATCAAAATATTTGAAGAATAACCTTGCGGCTATTGGTATTTCTGTAGCATTGTCGATGATAGCTCCTGCAATAATGGCTGCTGAAAACTGGGACGATCATGATCGATCAGGCCGTTATTTTTCAGTGGATTCGGCAAAGAATTTTTTAGCCAGTTGCGCTCCGAATGCAATCCTCTTTACTGGAGGAGACAACGATACGTTTCCCCTTTGGTATGTTCAGGAAGTTGAAGGATTCCGTACTGATGTCAGGGTAATTGTTTTGAGTTATTTCAATACAGACTGGTATATCAGCCAAATGCGAAGGAACACCTACGACTCAGACCCCCTGCCATTCTCTTTTGAAGAAAAGCATTATCTCCAGGGCGGATTAAACGATTATTTACCAATAATTGAGAATCCCGGTGTAAAGGGTCCCATTAACGTTAGACAATTTCTAAAGTTAATAAGAGATGAGCACCCCGCACTAAAAATACCAACCAGTATCAGTTCGTATAACTCAGTTCCGGCGAAAAGTATGTTCTTGAACATTGATACAGCCGATGTTCTTTCCAGAGATTTTATACCAAATAATTTACGCCCGCTTTTGGTTGATAGAATGGATATCACCTTAAAGGGGAATGGACTTGAAAAGAAGGATTTGATGATTCTGGATTTGATAGCTACCAATCATTGGGAAAGACCAATCTATCTTAACAATACCAGCCTGGCCAGTATTAACATGGATTTGAAGCCATATGTTGCCCAGGAAGGTAATGCCTACAGGCTAATGCCGGTAAGGAATCCTGATCCTCAGGACTTATTGGTAAATACAGAAGCCATGTATGACAATTTGATGAATAACTTTCATTGGAGGGGATTACAGAATCCGGATACATACAATTCAGGTTATTATCGCAACTTCTCTCTCAATCAGAGAGCCAGTTTTTTCCACCTTGCTGAAGCCTTATACTTCGAAGGAAAATTTGAGAAGTCAAAAGAGGTAATGCTGGAGTCACTTAGAGTGATGCCTGATGAAGTTATCCCATACGATCACTTCGTAGTTCAATATGTCAATCTTTTGCTCAGGCTCGACGAACAAGAAATTGCCGATGATATTGCTCGAAAGACAGGTGGAAGATCGGATGAGATGCTCACATATTATACCAATAATGGGGTCAATAATCCGTATGAAATTCAAAGGAACCTATTGACCTTGAGTGAAATTGCAAGGGCTTACAAATCAAATAAGGTGAATGAACAAGCCGAGGAATATGAGCAGTTATTTAGAAAACACTATGGAAGTCTCAATTAGTGTTTTCTTCAGAAATCGATTCTTCGGCTCTCTTCTGACCCTTTTCTAAATATTTTTTGAACTCTTCATAGAGCAATGTTGAAGCGACAGCAAACAGTCGTTGCTTTGCGATGAAAGTCAATCCTGATGATAGGGCACCTTTATGCTTAATAACACTCTTTCTTTTCTCGGATTTATTCTTTGGGGACAACAAGCGGTACACTTTATAGGCTACAAGAAAAGATACGCCAACAATAGCCCCTGCCTTCACATAAGTTTTCAAATTATTCTCCACCTCGTCGGAATCAGATTCAATTATATTCTTAAACCTGTCTTCTAAAGAACGAAGTTTTCTCTTCCTATCTTGCAGTTCATTCATCTGTTTGAGATTCTTCTATAATTTCCCTGGACTTATTGACCAATTGTTCTTCAATAAAATCCGTGAGCTTACCTGTTCTGGCTAATAAAAGGACAACAATTAATATAATAACATAAAGTCCAGTAATGACAAGGTACCCGAGATAAGGGCTTCCGTAATGGCTATTCAAAAAGACAGCAAGTGCCAAACTTCCAAAGGCAATTACGAACAGCCCCAAGATAAGTACTAAAACCAGCGAGAAGAGCGAGGCGATTCCTTTTGAGATTTCCTCAAGGATATCAAGCTTCAATAACTCAATCTTAACCTTGATGAATCCGGTGAGATTCTCGATGAGCTTACTAATCTTTAGAAAATCAGCCATAAGTGCAAATTAAGTATTAAGACAGATATATTCTCCTGAATAGCAAGCAGCTGTATTAATCAAGCAGTTCAGGCCTTCTGCTTTTTGTACGCACTTCTGACTGTTCAATCATCCAATCTTCAATCAATTTCTCATTACCTGAAAGTAGCACTTCTGGTATTTTTAACCCCTTATATTCTGAAGGTCGTGTATAAACTGGAGGGGCTATAATTCCGTCCTGGAATGAATCTGTAAGGGCGGAGCTTTCATTGGAGAGCACACCCGGAAGAAGCCTTATTATGGAGTCCGCTACTATTGCGGCAGCTAATTCCCCTCCTGATAGCACATAATCACCAATGCTTATCTCACGTGTAATCAGATGTTCTCTAACTCTTTCATCAACTCCTTTATAATGACCACATAGTAAAATGATATTCTTACTAAGTGATAAGTCATTTGCCATTCGTTGCTGAAATTTCTGGCCATCTGGGCTCATATAGACTACTTCATCATAGTCTCTCTCGGTTTTAAGGGCCTGGATACAGTTATCAATTGGTTCGATCATTAGGACCATCCCGGCTTTACCACCATAAGCATAATCATCTACAGATTTGTGTTTATTATCAGCAAATTCCCGCAGGTTATGAACACAAATTTCAACTAATCCTTTCTCAATGGCCCTTTTGAGAATACTCTGGTCAAGTGGTCCTTTTAAGATTTCCGGCAAACATGTAATTATGTCTATCCTCATGGTTCAGTGTAGATAGCTAGCAAACCTTCAGGTAATTCAACTACAATTTTACCATTTTCAAGATCTACCTCTTTAAGAATATCAGGGTCCAGCGGAATCATCACTTCTTTCTCCTCAATTATAATTGAAAAAAGATCTTGAGTGCCCAGGTCGTAGATTTTTTCTACCCTTCCCAGGGTCTTGTCTTGATGAATGACTTCAAACCCGATGAGATCATGATAATAATACTCTCCTTTTTTGAGTTTGGGCAGATATTTAAGGGGTAGATAAACTCTTTTGCCCACTATTGAATCAGCCTTGTCTCGAGTAGACAAGCCCTCAAGGGAAATTCTCGCCTTATTGAAAGATATTTTGATTGATTTTATAAAATGAGGTATAAGCTGATTTTGCTCATTAACAAAAATGACATCGAGATTTGAGTAATGTGACGGATCATTTACATCTAAAATCACAACAATTTCTCCAACTAAGCCAAATGGTTTTGCAATATGACCTAGCTGGAAAAAGTCATTAAAATTCACTGGTTGTCCGAGGTTTACGACTCCTTCTTGGCTTCGTCCCCTGATTCACTTAAAGCCTCTTCAACTATTGCTTCAGGTCCAGTTGTTTCTTCAGCCGCCGGTTCTTCTTCCTTAACTTCCTCGGCTGCGGCCTCAGGTGTTGCTACTGCTTCCTCGGCTACAGCTTCCGGTTCGACTTGCTCTTCGGGTGCAGATACTTCTTCCTTCTTTTCCTCTTCCTTTGCTTCTTCAGCCGTTTCCTCTTTTACCTCCGGTGTTTCTACAGCTTCAGGCGTCTCAACGGTTGGAACTTCTGCATCAACAACCTCGGTTTCTGCAACTGCTTCCGTCGATTCATTAACAGCCTCAACTTCCGCAGGAGCCTCTTCAACGATTTCCTTCTTGCGAATTGCTTCTGCTCTTGCTTCCTTAACCTTTGTTTCTGCTTCTAATCTGGCTCTCTTATCTGCTTCTTTCTCTTTAGATAGTCCATCGACTTTTTGACTTACTTTTTCTTCTTTAGTGTTCTTCCACTCCTCAAACTTAGCATTAGCTTGGTCCTCAGTAATTGCACCTTTAAGTACGCCAACTTGCAAATGCCTTTTTAGCATCAAGCCTTTGTATGACAGTATCACCCTTGCCGTATCAGAAGGCTGTGCACCCTTCATTAACCAATCAAGTGCTTTATCTTCTTTTAGATCAATGGTTGCTGGGTTAGTATTTGGATTGTACTGCCCAATTTTTTCAATGAATTTACCATCTCTTGGTGATCTGGAGTCTGCTACGACCACGTCGTATATTGCCAGTTTCTTTCTACCTCTTCTTGCTAATCTTATTCTAGTTGCCATTTGTAACGATTATAATAGTTTTAATAGTGGATCACCGTCCACGGACAAAAATTGGACGGCAAAGGTAGGAAAATTTATTTAAGATATGGAGGGTCAAGTAATAATAGCAGAATATAATTTGGTTAGATATTTCAGACCCCAATCAAGCTTTAATACATCATATTTGTATATACGGTTTTACAGTTTTATATTTTAAATAAGACTGTCTACATTTAGGTATATAATTTCCTCCCTATGGACAAGTACTCATACATTGCGAATGCTCACGGTGAATACATAGATCAACTCTACAAATCGTATCAAGAAGAGCCTGATTCAGTAGATGAAAGTTGGCAACGGTTCTTTGAAGGCTTCGAATTCTCCCAGCAAAAATATGGAGGAAGTAGCCCTGTGCCTGAAGGTAGGAATGCATTGGTCTCACAAAAAGAAACCCGAATCAGGAATTTAATCTATGCGTATAGGTCTAGGGGACACCTTAAATCAGACACCAATCCAGTTCGAGAAAGGCGTGCGCATAAAACGCGACTTGACCTCGAGAATTTCGGTCTTTCCAATGATGATCTTGAAGAGGAATTCGAAATTGGAAAGGAACTTGGCCCCAGTAAAGCCAAGCTTTCCAGGATTATTAACACACTCAATGAGATATATCTTGGCCCAATTGGCTTTGAATACAATCATATTAGAGATTCCGAAAGATTCGAATGGTGTAAAGCTCGCGTCGAAAACCCAACCACAGGTGCACTCGCATTGCAACCAGACATAGAAGAAAAGAAACTAATCCTTAGAAAGGTTAACGAGGCCGTGGCATTTGAAAATTTTTTACATACAAAATTTCTTGGGCAGAAAAGGTTTTCCTTAGAAGGTGGCGAAAATACGATACCAGTGATCGATAAGATTATACGATCCGCAGCGGAATTTCAAGTCGAAGAGGTAGTGATCGGTATGGCCCACCGGGGCAGACTCAATGTCTTAGCTAACATTATGGGCAAAACCTATAATGAGATTTTTAGTGAATTTGGCGGGAATGTTGACACAGCTCAAACCATGGGAGATGGTGATGTAAAATATCACTTGGGTTACTCTAGTTTTTTACCAACTCCATCAGGCAGGGATGTTTATGTGAAATTGGTGCCTAATCCCTCACACCTCGAAGCAGTAAATCCAGTTGTTTTGGGATATACAAGGGCACAAATAGATGATGAATATAAAGGAGATGCCAGCAAGGCAATTCCACTACTTATTCATGGTGATGCAGCAATTGCTGGTCAGGGCATCCTTTATGAGATTGTTCAAATGTCACAATTACCGGGCTACACAACAGGAGGAACAATTCATCTGGTCATCAACAACCAGGTTGGGTTCACGACAGACTATGATGATGCAAGATCAAGTATTTATTGCACTGACTTGGCCAAGATCATTGACGCTCCCATTCTCCATGTCAATGGTGATAATGTTGAGGCTGTAGTATTTGCAGCCAAATTCGCTATAGAATATCGACAAAAATTCAATCGTGATGTCTTTATCGATTTGCTAGGATACCGGAGACATGGGCACAATGAAAGTGATGAGCCTAAATTCACACAACCAAAGCTTTACGCTAAAATTGCAAAACATCCGAACCCTCGCGAGATTTTCGTAAAAAAATTGACTGAACGCGGAGACTTGGATGCCGAACTGGCTGATAAGATGGACAAAGAGTTCAGGGCTGATCTCCAGGACCGCTTAAATGAGGTTAAGCAAAATCCATTACCCTATGTAGCCCAAAAAATTGAAGAGGAATGGAAGGTGCTAAGAATGTCAAAACCAGACGATTTTGACCAATCTCCAGACACTGGCATTTCAGAGGCTGCTTTAAAAAAGGTCGCCAAAGCATTAACCACTGTTCCTACAGGTTTCAAACCCTTAAAACAGATTGAAAAACTACTCAAGGATAGAAAAACTAACTTCTTCGAAACAGGAATGTTGAACTGGGCTGACGGTGAACAATTAGCCTATGGATCACTTCTTGCAGAGAATATGATTGTTAGAATATCTGGCCAGGACGTACGAAGAGGAACTTTTTCACACCGTCATGCATACTTCTTTGATGCCAACACCAATGAAACTTATTGCCCTCTTGATCATATTCAAAAAGATCAGCGAAAATTTTGGATTTACAATTCCCTGTTATCAGAATTTGGTGTACTTGGATTTGAATATGGTTTTGCAATGGCTACACCTATGGCTTTGGTAATTTGGGAAGCTCAATTTGGCGATTTTGCGAACGGAGCTCAAGTAATGATTGACCAATTCATTGCCAGTGCAGAGAGTAAGTGGGAACGAATGAATGGCATTGTAATGCTGCTTCCACACGGATATGAAGGCCAAGGGCCCGAGCACTCAAGTGCACGTATGGAAAGGTTTTTAAATCTGTGCGCACAGGGCAATATGATCGTAGCAAATTTGACAACATCGGCTAACCTATTCCACTTAATGAGACGGCAGGTTACTTGGGAATTTCGTAAACCCTGTGTGGTATTTTCTCCGAAGTCGCTTCTACGTCACCCCGGTGTGCAAAGTCCTATTAAAGACTTTACAAAAGGACGTTTCCAAGAGGTAATTGATGACAATTTTGCAATCAAAAAGAATGTCAAAAAAGTATTATTCTGCTCAGGAAAGATATACTATGATCTACTGGAAGAGCAACAAAAAAGGAAGGCTAAAGATGTTGCTATCTTAAGATTGGAGCAGTTACATCCATTCCCTAAAAAACAGTTAGATAACATTTTAAAGAAATATTCAAAACCCAAATTGGTTTGGGTTCAGGAGGAATCCACAAACATGGGTGCCCTTACATTCTTCTCACAGGTCTCGGGTTTACAGTTTGAAGCCGTATCAAGGAAGTCTTCAGCATCTCCCGCTACAGGATTTTCTAAGATCCATAAACAAGAGCAAATCAATTTAGTAAACAAAGCATTTAAAATCTAACATTATGAGTCTTGAAATAAAAGTCCCGGCAGTTGGTGAATCCATAACAGAAGTCACCATTTCACAATGGCTCAAAAAAGATGGTGACCTGGTTGAGATGAATGAGATAATCTGCGAACTGGAGTCTGATAAAGCAACATTTGAGGTAGCCGCTGAGGCAGCCGGGAAACTTCAAATAAAAGCGCAAGAAGGAGAAACCATTGAAATAGGACACGTAATCTGCAGCATTGACACAGATGCAGCACTAACAACTGCAGCTTCGGTAGTAAAATCTAAGAAAGAAGAAGCACCAGTTACTGAAAGTTCCCCCTCGTCAACCGGTGAGGTCCTTGAAATGAAGGTACCAACAGTGGGAGAATCCATAACTGAAGTGACTATCTCTAACTGGATGAAAAATGAAGGAGATCTTGTGAAACTTGACGAACCAATTGCTGAAATTGAATCCGATAAGGCTACTTTCGAACTCACTGCAGAGGCAGATGGCAAGCTGTCCGTCGTGGCAAAAGAGGGCGAAACATTGGAAATTGGTGCTCTCATTTGCAAAATTGAAGTGATGGAAGGAGTCGCACAACCGGTAACCACATCAAAACCAATTGAGCCGGTAGTGCCGGAAGCAGCCACCGCTAGCTCTTCCGGATATGCGGCCGGACATGCATCTCCTGCCGCTGCCAAGATATTGTCTGAAAAAGGAATGGACCAATCATCTGTGGACGGGACTGGAAGAGACGGTCGAATCACCAAGGAAGATGCCGTAAAAGCTGAAAATAAATCGGAACCGGCTAAAGTGGAAAACCAATCACCTGTTCCAAGTGGTGTTAGAGATCAACGACATGAAAAAATGTCCAGTCTTAGAAAAACCATTTCAAGGCGTCTGGTTTCTGTCAAGAATGAAACCGCCATGCTCACCACATTTAACGAGGTGAATATGCAACCGATACTGGACGTTCGAAAAAAGTATAAAGAGTCCTTTAAAGAAAAGTATGAGGTTGGTCTTGGTTTTATGTCCTTCTTCACCAAAGCTTGCTGTATGGCACTTCAGGAATGGCCATCGGTAAATGCTCAAATAGATGGAGAAGAAATCGTCTATAGCAATTACTGTGACATTTCAATCGCTGTAAGCACCCCAAAAGGTTTAGTTGTACCTGTTGTGAGAAATGCAGAGTTAATGTCCTTTGAGCAAATAGAGAAAGACATAGTTCGTCTGGCTACCAAAGCGAGAGACGGAAAATTAAGTATTGAGGAAATGCAAGGGGGTACATTCACCATCACCAATGGTGGCGTATTTGGATCTATGCTAAGTACTCCTATTATCAATGCTCCTCAGTCTGCAATATTAGGCATGCACAATATAGTTGAGCGACCAGTAGCGGAAAATGGAGCAGTTGCAATCAGACCAGTGATGTACGTGGCACTTTCTTATGATCATAGAATTATTGACGGTAGAGAATCAGTAAGTTTTCTTGTCCGCGTAAAGCAGTTGCTTGAGGACCCTACCCGTTTACTTTTAGGCGTTTAATTTTTTTTGAATTAAATCTCTTTTGTATGCCATATGATGTAACAGTAATTGGATCAGGACCCGGGGGTTATGTAGCAGCCATAAGGTGTGCACAACTGGGCCTAAAAACAGCTATTATTGAAAAATATACAACCTTGGGTGGTACGTGCTTAAATGTAGGCTGTATTCCGTCAAAAGCATTGCTAGATTCCACTGAGCATTATCATACTGTCGAGCATACTTTCAAAGAGCATGGAATTGACATTCCCAAACCAAAAGTAAATCTTGCCAAAATGATCAATCGAAAAGATGACGTGGTCAAGGCTACTTGTGACGGTGTTGACTACCTTATGAAGAAAAACAAAATAGATGTTTTTCACGGAATTGGGACTTTCAAAGACAGAAACACCATTGTCATAAATGGTAAGAAGAAAGAAGAGATACAGACCGATAAGGTAATAATTGCGACTGGATCAAAACCAACAATCCTCCCATTTATTAAGCTGGACAAGAAACGCATAATTACCAGTACTGAGGCCCTAAACCCTAAAGAGGTTCCAAAACACATGATTATTATTGGTGGTGGTGTTGTTGGCATGGAGCTAGGTTCAGTTTACGCCCGACTTGGTTCTAAAATAACGGTTGTTGAATTCCTCGATTCCATCATACCCACAATGGATGGTACAATGGGGAAGGAATTACAAAAAGCTACCAAGAAGCTAGGGTTTGAATTCTACTTGGGCCACAAAGTCGTAGAAGTTACGGCAAAAGGCAAAGTGGTCGTTGTCAAGGCAGAAAACAAACAGGGAGAAACTGTTGAGATTAAAGGCGACTATTGCCTGGTTTCGATTGGACGAAGACCCTACACAGAAGGACTGGGACTCGAGAAGGTTGGACTCGAGGTTGATAAAGGTGGGAGAATTGAGGTTGATGATCATCTTCAAACCAAAACTTCGGGGATATATGCTATAGGTGATGTGGTTAAAGGTGCAATGCTCGCACACAAAGCTGAAGAGGAAGGTACATTCGTGGCGGAAAGTATTGTTGGCCAAAAACCGCATGTCAATTATCTATTAATACCTGGTGTGGTATATACCTGGCCTGAAGTGGCTTCAGTTGGTTATTCCGAAGAACAATTGAAAGAGCAAGGAAGAGCTTACAAAACAGGTTCATTCCCATTCAAAGCACTGGGCAGAGCGAGAGCCAGTATGGATCTTGACGGACTGGTTAAGGTTCTTGCCGACAAAACGACTGACGAAATTCTTGGGATGCATATTATTGGAGCCAGAGCTGCAGATATGATTGCTTCCGGAGTTACTGCAATGGAATTCAGAGCTTCTGCTGAAGATGTAGCCAGAATGTCACATGCACATCCTACCTATATGGAAGCTGTGAAGGAGGCTTGTCTTGCTGCCACGGAGAACAGACCTATCCATATTTAAGATCTATCTTAAAATTAGAACCCGGACAAAACTTCAGTTTTAATTATTTGAATGAGCCGTCAAATGGGCCCTTCATTACTCAACAAGTTTTTTCAAATACTGTATTGACAGGTTTACCCTAAAGGCTGTGGCATTCTTTTGCTTTCCAAATGGAGTATCTCCAAATGCAGTTCCTGCAATATCAATGTGGGCCCAACTGGGGTGGTTATTGGTGAAGGTCTCTACAAACTTAGCTGCAGTTATCGCTCCCGCAAGAGGTTTTCCGCTGTAATTTTTCATATCTGCCTCCATATCTGTTTCGTATTCTCTCCAAAGAGGTAATGACCACAACTTTTCACCACAAACATTACCTGCAGTGATGAAGTCAGAAGTCAGCTTCTCATTTCCTGAGAAGAGGCCAACTGCGTGATATCCCAGGGTAGCCATAACACTTCCGGTCAAAGTGGCATAATCGATCAGTACATCTGTTGAGTGATTCCTTGTCATGTAAGCCAATGCATCCGCCAGGATCCACCGTCCTTCAGCATCTGTATTTATTACTTCAATGGTCTGCCCGGAATACGAATCTATGATATTTCCAGGTTTCACTGACTTTGCGTCCACCGAATTTTCAGTCGCAGAAACAATTGCTACAATGTTCACTGGCAATTTAAGTTTTTCGGCAACTTCTACGGTACCCAATGCAGCCCCAGCACCACCCATGTCACTTTTCATATAATGCATGTTGGCCGAACCTTTTATAGAAATACCGCCGGTATCAAAAGTTACACCCTTCCCCGTCAAACTGACTGTGGCCTTTGCTTCCTCTGATTTGTATTCGGCAATGATAAATGCCGGTTCCTGACCGCTTCCTTGACTGACCGCCAGCAGTGCATTCAATCCTTCGTTTACAATCTCAGCCTTGCTTATCACCTTCACGTTAAAGCCTAGGATGTACCCGACATAGTAGCCCAATCACCCAAAATTTATTGCACTGTCAATCATTAGATTAACAGCCTCCTTATCGTGATGACGATAGTAGTGATGCTTTAATATCTCTTCTGCCTTATGAACCTCTAAGATTAAAAAGTTCAGTTTGATATTCCTTCAAATCAATTGTAGTTGGAATTATTAACAACTTGAGTTCAATTTTAAAATACAGCTAATTGCTGAGTTTGGACAGGTTGGTATTTGGTTGTTGGTTTTTTCGGAAAGAATGAATAAGCGATCAGTCCAGAGATAAGGTTTGTAATGAAGTTTGCCAATGATCTGATCCGTCCTAAAATAAGTTGACATAAAATCGACTTATTGTAGGACGAGACATAAATAATAAAAAAGCCTTCGAATACTCGAGGACCTTTTTTGTAGCGAGAAGGAGATTTGAACTCCTGACCTCAGGGTTATGAATCCTGCGCTCTAACCAACTGAGCTACCTCGCCTTTTGGGTGTGCAAAGCTAAATAATAATTAATCATTCTGGAACAGTAGAATGAGATGTGAATAATTAGCTACCTAGTTTACTTTCTTTTTTGTTCCACCCATGTCTTGCAGTATGGTATTAACCAACCAAAGTATTAGGCTGAAACCCAAGGCCCACCAAAATCCATCCACATTGAAGCCCGGGACAAACCAGTCAGCCACAAGAATAATCAGCGCATTCACAACCAAAATGAACAGACCTAAAGTGAGAATAGTGGCCGGTATAGTCAATATGATAAGCAAGGGTTTAAGTGTAACGTTGAGCACCGCAAGAACTGCTCCAATAATAACTGCCGTAAGGAACGAATCAACTTGAACACCAGGTAATAGATAGGATGAAATGATCACGGCTAATGCGGTGATTAATAATTTTATCATAAAATTCATACGTCTGCTTTTTTCGTGTTCACCTCTTCCTTAATTTGTTTGATCCTCTGATTAAAGGTGGTCTGTTCAAAGTTCAAGTTAGGAGTTTTCACCGTTTCTAAAAAGGACAAAACTTCTCCGGAGTGATTGGTAGCTTTCCCGGTTTTTACTTCTATATACTTCAAGGTTGTCCAAAGTACCGTTTTTAAGTGATTTTGATTTTCATCCATCATGAAATATTCTACGACCGAGGTATTTTCATTATACCAGATAACCTTGGAATTTATCGCAACCAATTCGCCCGTCCAAGCCGGTTTGACATAGGTAATTTGTTGTGTATAGACTACCCACACTTGCTGGTAGGCGTTGAAAATATCAGAAAGTCTTACTCCATACAATTTGGCTACCTGATTATCCCTTGCATTAAAAAAGTAATCGGAGTATTTCGCATTATTTAAATGCTGCAATGGACCACCATCCTGGAAGCGTATCATAACGTTTGAAGTTGTTTCTTTCTGATACTCCTTTCCCGGATCAATATGGAACATCTTAATTGTTTAAAGGTTCATCAACCTTGGGTACAGCCAGGGCTGGAATTCCTTTTTGTTGAAACAAATCATTGAATTCTTTGACATCCTTATTAATAATTTCATTGTAGATCTTTTGATACTCTCTCCACTGCTCTCCAAGATCCTGAAATCTGACTTTATACCCATCAGGGATATTGGGATCGTAGGTGTCCAAATTATTGCGGATATAAAAGAATTCTGAATTCAACCCGGCTGGCCAATTAAGAGCATCCTGAAATCCTGTTTGACGTTTTTCAATCATCTTGCCTTCCCAATCATCAAGTTTTTTCTTGAGTGCATCTCCAACTTCAATGAGGTCTTCAACATTCTCTTCGCTTTTATATTGCTCTTTGATAGACTGAATTTGTTTGCCAATCTTGACCGAAGTGTTAATCGAATGATGTATTTCTGCAATTTGGTCTTCAATCTGTTGCATTAATTTCTGTTGGTTTTTCCATTGTTGCTCACCAACATTAATTTTCGGTGGAGGAAGAATTTGAATGCCAACTTCCGACACGATGTCCCCATAAGTCATCCTGGCTTTGTAATTACCCGGTGCAACCCGATGTCCCCGATAATCACCGCCAAGAACAAAGACATCAGGCACCTTTGGAATGGCCTTGGTTCTAAAATTCCAGGTAAATCTGTTGACACCTTTTTTCACCGGCAATTTTTCAGTATTGGCCGAGGCCAAATTTCCTCTACCGCCTTGCGGGGCAGCACGACTGCCGTCCAATATTTCTTCAAAACTTCGAATGACTTCATCCTGATCGTTGAAAATTTCAAGCTTCAGTTTTTCGTCTTCTGAGAAATTTTCGAGATAGTAATCCAGATGAACCCCTTCGACGGGGTTTTGACCAAAGGCATGCTCAGTAATTAAAAAGAAGGGTGGAGCAGCAAAGATCCTGTAATGTACCTTTGGCTCATAAAGTACCATTTTTTTGCCAGTGAAGTTTCCTTTTGATTGTTGGAGGGCAGAAATATCGTCAAGTACCCAGAATGAACGACCAGCTGTGGCTATCGCCAAATCATTGTCTCTGGTTACCATATCTGTTATTGGAACGACTGGAAGATTTAATTGCAATTTCTTAAACGACGTTCCTCCGTCAAATGAAATATAGAATCCTCTTTCTGCGCCCGCATAAAGGATGTCTTTTACTTTTGCGTCCTCTCTAATTACCTTGAAGAAATCATCTTTGTCAATATCATCACCGATCTTTTTCCAGGTAGTACCATAGTCAGACGATTTGTAGCTGTAGTTCTTATAGTCATTGAATTTATATCGAGTGGATGCAAAGTAAACAGTTGCCGGGTCATGCGGTGATACCTCGATAGAGTGGATCATGGTTTCGGATAATCCTGCTGGTGTGATATTGGTCCAGTTTTTACCACCATCTCGAGTAATATGCATTAAACCACCATCGCTCCCCGTGTAAATCACACCTTTCTGATGCGGTGATTCGGCTACATAGTATATTGTATTGTAATTTTCGCCACCGGCTCCTTCATTGGTAAATGGTCCTCCACCTTCTCGTTGTTTATCTTCCTCATCACGAGTGAGGTCAGGGCTAATTGGTTCCCATTTTAATCCGCCGTTGGTACTTTTAAACAACACATTCCCACCATAGTACATCACTTTTGGATTATGAGGTGAGTTAATAAGCGGCGCATTCCAGTTGAAACGATATTTCATGTCCTTCGCCTCATAACCAAGATTTGTCATGGGGTAGGGCATGATGTCTTTACCCTCCATTGTTTTGATATCCAATAAACTAATACGGCCATTGAAACAATCGCCATAAAGTACTCTTGGATTTGACGGATTATCAAAAGCCACAGCAGCACTTTCACAGCCTGGTCCGTTAAACCAATCTCTAGAGATTATACCATAACCGTTAGTCCTAGTGGGTATGGCTACCGACATATTGTCTTGCTGCCCACCGTATACCCAAAATGGAACCTGTTTATCAGCTGTGATGCGATAAAATTGCGCCGTTGCCTGGTTGTTAAATGTTGACCATACTTTCCCTTTATCAAAAGAGATCGTCCCACCTCCATCTTCGGCCATGGCAATATTGTTACTGTTGTCCGGATTGATATATAACTCATGGCAATCTCCATGAATGACTCTCATGTTTTCAAATGTCTTTCCTCCGTCAATTGAACGCATCAATGGTGCATTTAAGGCGTATACCACATTTTCATCGTTGGGGTCTGCAAACACTTCCATATAGTACCAGGAACGGGCGGTTATCGTTTGGTTATTAGACATTAGTTTCCAATTCATTCCCCCGTCATCTGATCTATAGAGCCCAGACTTTGATTTTTCAGATTCTATTAACGAGAATACCTTGTCGGGATTAGCTCTTGAAACAGATACTCCAATTTTGCCCATTTCATCAGGTAACCCGTTAATTATTTTGGTCCAGGTTTCTCCACTGTCAGTTGATTTGTAAATAGCCGATCCCGGCCCACCGCTTTCTACCTTCCACGGGTATCTTCTATGCTGCCAGGTAGCCGCATAAAGAATTCGTGGGTTAGTCATATCCATGCTGACACTCGAAACACCAGTATTTTCATCCACATAAAGGGTCTTTTTCCAGGTTTTTCCACCATCTGTGGTTTTATAGATGCCACGATCTGGACTTTCACCATGAACAGCTCCCTGAGCACCAATAAAGACAATATCCGGATTGGCTGGATGAATTACCACGTCTGAAATGTGACGGGTCTTTCCCAATCCTATACTGGTCCAGGTTTTGCCGGCGTCTACTGATTTGTAAACTCCGTCCCCATAAGAAGTCATTACGCCACGAACGGCATGTTCACCGGTGCCGACGTAAATAACATTGGGATCTGATTCACTGACACCAATGTCACCAATTGAACCAACCTTAAAGAAACCATCTGAAATATTTTTCCAGTTATATCCCGCATCTTCTGTTTTCCAGACTCCGCCTCCCGTATATCCGGCATAATAAATTCTGTTGTTGCCAACCACGCCGGTTATACTATTGGCTCTTCCTCCTCTATGGGGTCCGATGTTTCTCCATTTCAGCCCTTGAAAAACTTCGGGATTCCAACTGGACTGGGGGGAAGGCGTGTTACTTCCTGACCTTCGTTGGGCTTCAACCCACAGCGTTGAGATTGACAGCAAGGCCAGCAGGAGCAGGGATATATTCTTCATGATTACGTGATTAGATTCCCTTAGTTAAGGAAATCTTGTTGTATTTCCAACTGGAGTGTGATGAGCGAAAGTTTACCCGGATTCAGGGAACCATTCAGCGTACATTGGATAATTATGCGAGGTACGTTGAATCATTTCTCGGGTTCTACCATCTATGTCTTTTACTTTTTTGGCGGGAACACCTGCATAAATAGACTCTGGAGGGACTTCTGTATTTTCTAAGACGATTGCTCCGGCTGCGATAATGGAGTTTTCGCCAATTACGACATTATCCATTACGATTGCACCCATACCTACCAATACATTGTCTTTTAAGGTACAACCATGTACAAGTGCATTGTGGCCAATAGAAACATTATTGCCAATGGTTGTTCCTGCCTTTTGGTAAGTGCAATGGATTACTGCACCGTCCTGAATATTGACATTATCACCTGTTGTTATGAAATTGACGTCTCCACGTACTACTGCTCCAAACCAGACAGTACAGTTTTTACCTAATCTCACTTCCCCTACAATCGTAGCATTCTCTGCCACCCAACAGCTGTCGTCAATCTCAGGTGTATAGCCTCTTACAGTCTTAATTAATGCCATGTATTAAAAATTTTAAAGATTACGGATTAAGTCTATTTTCAATCAGTCGCAAGCCCTCAGGAGTAAGCCGTGTGTCGACTATATCAAATTCATCATGAAGCGGTTTCAGAATACTACTTAAACCTCCTGTGGCTAAAACTTTGCATTCTGTACCTAATTCACTTTTTGTATTCGAAACAAGATGCTTAACGAGGCCAATATAACCATGAAGTACACCTGACTGGATGGCATGAATAGTGCTTTTTCCAAGTATGGAATCAGGCAATTCTAAGGGAACCTCTGGAAGTTGAGCAGTATGTTTGAATAATGATTTAACCGCAGTTTGTAATCCAGGAGCAATTGCCACACCTAAAATTGCATTCCCAGAGACAGTAGTAATCGTAAGGGCAGTACCGAAATCCACTACTATGCATGGGTCGTTTGGGTAGATGCCGGATGCAGCAATTGCATTGGCAACAAGATCAGAACCTATTTCATGAGGACTATTCAATTTCAGCCCCAGTTTTTCATAAATTTTTTGACCAAGTACTAATGGCTCTATTCTAAATAATCTCCGTACAAATGTGATTACTGCTTCCCGGTTCTCAGGAACCACACTACTGATGACGGCACCATTTATATCCGAAACACTCAAGTTGGCCTCAAGAATCCATTGACGCATTAATGCCTCATAGTCAGACATGCTTTTGTTGGTAGCTGGCGTTCGCCATTCTGCGACCCAATCCGAACCATTGTGTAGCCCGAAAACTACATCTGAATTTCCTTGATCTATAACTAAAAGCATATTTGAGTTCTCTGTAGTTTTAAAATTACACAGAGTAATTATTTCTATTGATTTTTATTTATTTAAGTATTAAAATTTTATTTAAGTATTAAAATTCGACTATAAAATTCATCTGCCTGGAAGATATTGACAAACGGCGTACCATTAAGGGTTTTGACAACTTAGGTTTTGAAATGCAAGAAGCCTTTGAGGAATTGTATCCAAACGGTTACAGGGATTACCAGGAGAAGATATTCAGAGTGACCAATGCCTAAGAATGAGAACTTTTTTGTAGCTCCCATGGAGACTGAAGATGCCATTTAACTTGTAAAAGCCGTCAAAAGGCGATGAGGAGGATGAATTTAAGGACGATGGGGACAAACCTGCTAAGGAGGAAGATTCAATTGAAGAAGACATTGGTCGGGATTAATCGTCAGGTAAAAGTAAAGACGAATCTCCATACGATAGAAAACGATAATCACTTGCTAGAGCATCCTCATATATTCTTCTCCAATCATTCCCAATAAAAGCGGCAATTAGTAAGATTAGAGAACTTTTTGGTTGATGAAAATTGGTGATCAAACCATGACATAATTGAAATTTATACCCGGGATAAATATAAATGCCAGTATCTCCAATAATCGTATCTACCCCATCCTGATTCATTCTATTGAGAATTGCCTCAAGAGCTTTATCTATTGAGGGTAAATTTTCAAACCCTGTCTTATAAGGTAATTCTTTAGAAATTTTAAATGCGGAACTTTTATCATTTAGCAGTTGTACCCCATGCCAATACATACTTTCAAGGCTACGCATGGAGGTTGTGCCAACTGGGATGATATGATTTTTTTGATTGACAATGGCCTCAATGTTTTGTTTGGAGATTACAATTTGCTCTTGATGCATTTTGTGATCTGTAACAAACTCAGACTTGACGGGCTGGAATGTTCCCGCTCCAACATGAAGTGTTAAATGGTCAATAGCGTGATTAGCCGACTTAAGTTCCTTAATAATATTTTCTGTAATGTGTAGGCCGGCAGTTGGAGCAGCAACTGCCCCTTCAGCTTTTGAATAGACTGTTTGATACCAATGTTTGTCTTCATTTACAGGTTTGCGATTAAGATATGGTGGCAATGGAACCTGCCCAGTAGCTTCAACAATCTCGGCAAAACTGTATAGGGAGTCATCCCAGGAAAACCGCACATGATTATCGGCGTAATTGATTAATTCCAGACGAAGGTTTACCTCCTTAGAACCCAATTCCACCTGTAGGAATAGGATTTCAGACCGCCATTTCTTCTTATTGCCAATCAGACAGTGCCATGCACATTCATTTTTGGTCTCCATTACCTTAGAGATGACAGTACTTGGGGAAACAGGATTTAGTAAGAATATCTCTATTTTGCCACCAGTTGGCCTGGAGGCCACAATTCTGGCTGGGATGACTTTGGTGTCATTAAAGAATAATAGACTCTTTTCTGGCAGTAGCTCTGAAATTTCAGTGAAATTATGATGAGATATCTGACCTGCCCGATAGACGATCAGACGTGATTGGTCCCGTTGGGGTAAAGGATGTAACGCAATCCTGCCGGAAGGCAAATCATAATTGAACTCCTCCAATTTCATTAACTATGTCAACATCAATTTCAGTCCAAAGAATAGCCAAAAAAGTGAAAGGGCAAAGCACTCTGGATAAATTGAACCGGAGACTATCAAGAATCTCTCTCTTCTGTCAAAACTGAAGTGCTATTTCCTATTTTTGTAGTTATAAATTTATCGATGTCATTAAGAATTGGTCTTTTATTGTTTATTGCGTCTGTGTCTTGTGATTTACACTACGGCACCGACAAAATCGAGAACCCGGCCTTCAATAGCGCAGCGAATCAAGTGGTGTTGGCGGCAATTGACCACGAACTAAACGAGCGTCCCAACGATGGGATTTTGCTAAAAAGAAAGGTGAGGTTTCTCGAATCTGCTGAGTGGCCAGCCGGTAGTCTCAGCACTATAGAACGAGCAGTTGAAGCTCTCCCAGATGATGGGGAGTTGTTCTATATCAAAGCTCGTTTTCATTTGGAGAATGATGAATTGACACCAGCTATAATAGCCATGGGGAAAGCCGGGCGTTTGGGGTACTTAACAGCAGAATATTTCTCAGTTTACGCACAGGTCCTTTTAAAAGCAGGAGAAGCTGAAGAAGCGCTTAAACAAGCCAATCGCTTTAAGCAGTTGGATCCTGAGAATTATAGAACTGATTTCCTGAAAGGAAAGATTTATTATGATCTAGGCGATACCATTCAGGCTATCGAATCATTTGACGTCGCTTTTGACAAGCAGAAGATGGATGAAGAGCTTAATTTACTACTACTAGACATTTTGCTTTCGCGGAATGATACCGCTCGATTTGGTCAGGTGACTGGAGATATAAAGCAGACAGATCAGGGATGGTTGCTAAAAGTAGCGAGGTTAAAAGATAGTTACGGGTTAAGAGATGATGCGATAAGCGATTTGAGATCTATACTGAACAATGATCAAAATTTTTTGCCGGCGATTTTATACCTCAGTCAGAGTTATTTTGAAAAGACCTATTATGATTCTGCCAGATACTTTTCAACCATGGCCATTTCAATGGATAGTTTGAAATTGGTGGCGAGATTAACAAAGGCGAGATCTTACGAAAAACAATATCAGTACGGTGAGGCAATCACAGAATATCAGAATTTAATATCGATCGATTCTACCTACCAAAATGCTGCTGAAGAACTCAATGAGGTCTATAGAAAAGTTGCATATTTGCGGCGATTAAGGGAAGAGAGAGATGCGGTTCCGCAATTTGACTTGGGACCGACTAGAAAAACAAATAGTAATAATTAAGATGAGTGAGTTGATTAAAGTGACCCTGCCAGATGGGTCTGAAAGGGAATATCCTAAAGGATCATCAAGCATGGATGTTGCTCTGAGTATTAGCGAGGGATTAGCGAGGAATGTGTTGGCTGCGAAAGTAGATGGTGAAGTTGTTGATGCCAATCGAGCAATTGATTCTGACTCAAAAGTTCAGCTGTTGACATGGAATGATGATGAGGGTAAAAGTACATATTGGCATTCATCGGCTCATCTAATGGCAGAAGCGCTTGAGGCATTATATCCAGGTATCAAATTTGGTATTGGACCCGCAATAGAAGGAGGTTTCTATTATGACGTTGATTTTGGAGAGCAGGAGTTCAATGCTCAAGATTTGAAGCAGTTAGAGGATAAAATGCTTGAGCTTGCGAGAAACAAGAATTCATATGAAAGGACAGAAGTAAGTAAAGCGGACGCTGAAAAGTATTTCAAAGAAAAAGGAGACGAGTACAAATTAGACCTTATAAAAGACCTTGAAGATGGGACTATTACCTTTTACAAGCAGGGCAATTTTACTGATTTGTGTAAGGGTCCACATATTCCAAATACTGGGATTATTAAGGCAGCGAAAATATTAAATGTTGCGGCTGCCTATTGGCGTGGTGATGAGAATAATAAGCAATTAACACGATTGTATGGGATAACATTTCCAAAACAAAAGGAATTGACACAGCATTTGGAGATGCTTGAAGAAGCAAAGAAACGTGATCATAGAAAAATTGGTCAGGAGCTGGAGTTATTTGCTTTTTCAGAAAAGGTGGGAATGGGACTGCCATTGTGGCTTCCTAAGGGAACTGCACTCAGAGAACGATTGGAACAGTTCCTAAGAGCGGCACAGGCGAAGGCTGGTTATAGTCCGGTTGTTACGCCCCATATTGGCAATAAGAACCTCTACATTACATCTGGTCACTATGAAAAGTATGGCAGTGATTCATTCCAACCAATAAGTACTCCAAAAGAAGGTGAGGAGTTTATGCTCAAACCGATGAACTGCCCTCATCATTGTGAGATATATAAAGTAAGACCAAGATCATATAAAGAACTACCCTTGCGATTAGCCGAATTTGGTAATGTCTATCGCTATGAGCAAAGTGGTGAATTGCATGGTCTTACCAGGGTTAGAAGTTTCACGGTTGATGATGCTCATATCTTTTGCCGACCTGATCAGGTTGAGGAAGAATTTAAAGCAGTCATAGACCTGGTTCTATATGTTTTTAAGTCATTAGGGTTCGAGAATTTTACTGCACAGATTTCTTTACGTGACCCTGAAAATAAGGAGAAGTACATTGGGGAGGATGAAGCATGGGACAAAGCAGAAGCTGCAATTATTAAAACGGCTACAGAAAAAGGACTTCCTACCGTGGTTGAGCTCGGTGAGGCAGCATTTTATGGACCAAAGTTAGATTTCATGGTTAAGGATGCCTTGAATAGAAGTTGGCAATTGGGTACTATTCAGGTTGATTATCAATTACCAGAACGATTCGGGTTAGAATATATCGGGGCAGATAATGAAAAACATCGCCCTGTTATGATTCACAGAGCACCATTTGGTTCAATGGAAAGGTTTGTTGCCGTGTTAATTGAACATTGTGCAGGTAATTTTCCTTTGTGGCTGACTCCTGAGCAAGTCGCAGTCCTCCCGATATCTGAAAAATACCAGGAATATGCGGAGTCGGTTTTCAATCAGTTGAAAGCGCATGGTATTACAGGGTTCATGGATGAAAGAGACGAAAAAATTGGGAGAAAGATCCGTGATGCTGAAGTTCAAAAAGTACCATTCATGCTCATAGTTGGTGAGAAAGAACAAGAAAGTAGTAGTGTCTCGGTTCGTGAACACACTAAGGGAGATCTGGGCAGCTTGAAAGTCGATGAGTTTATCAATGAGTTTGACAGGAGGGTGGCTGAGGCTATTGGCTGAATAACCTTATTTTATTTGTTCGAAAGCCGATTGGAGGATTGTGTCATTACCCAATAGAGAATCTGTTTCATTTATCCATAGCGGTACATCTGGGAAAAGACCAATAAATTGATAATCCCCACCTTCGGGAAGATCCTTCTGCGTATTGGAAGTTCTCATTTTCCAGCCGTTAGATAATTCTTTGAATAACGGGTTACCGCTCCCGCCACCGGTTGTATCTCCCATTATTGTGACGTGAGGCATGGTTCTCATCCCGGCTATGAACCATTCTGTTGTGCTAAAACATCTGCGATTAGTAAGAACAATAACTGGTTTAGTGAAGCGTGTACCTTTATGTACTTTGGTTGTAGCTGAAATCCAGGGCCCAAACTCATCCCTATCACCAATCCTCCTTCGTTCACTTAAAAAGAGCCTTTCTTGGTCATTGAATCTGGAAATTATGATGTCAGCGTTGTCTGAATTTCCGCCACCATTTGACCTGACATCTATTATGATGCCAATTATCCTGGACACGCTGACCGTATCCTATGCACCGGGCGACGGGGAACTGGTCACCGACCATCTCAGGCATATCCGATTTATGGAGAGTATGAAAGAAATGAAGCAGGGGGACGCTTTTGCCGAGATCACCCTGCCGATCATGTTTTTGGACTTAAAACACCAGATATAAATCAATTAAGAATTGAGCATTAAAAATGAAAAATGAAAACCATGAAACGATCACTGCTGACATGGATCAACTCATTCTTAATTCTACATTTTTAATTTTTAATTAAACAAACCAATGGCAAAAGCGAGCAAAGAACAAATCAGGGAATGGAAAGTAAAATATGGCAGGGTATACGAGGTAGAAGTCGATGACTACCGCTGTTATTTGAAGCCTCCGACACGTCAAACGTTGAGCCTTTCAATGAGCTACGAAAATAAAGACCCACTAAAGGCGGACGAGGTGCTGTTACAAAATTGCTGGATAGCGGGAGATGAGCAGATAAAGACGGATTTAAACCTGTTTTTGACTCTCCGACCCCACCTGGCGGAGTTGTTTGAGCTAAAAAAAAGCAAGTTTATCAAGCACTAGCTACGTGTTCGGGGGGCATAGCAGCGGATTATATCGGGTTTGTGAACACACTCATGCGGTATTATCTGCACGTGAACCCCGATGCGTTGAATGACATGGAGTGGGCGCAGACCTACGCTCACCTCAGCGTGATACGAAAGCAGGAAGCAAAAGGGGATTAGTTAAACATAAACGTCAGCACTCTCCACGACCAGCGGAAAAAACGATACATAAGTACCAGAGTGAGGCACGTAAAAATAGCAGAATCCAGGGTGGAAATACTTCCTGAGCCATCATCAAGAAGAAAAAGCCACCACATAAAAAGGAAAAAAGAGATGACATAACGCATGACAGGTATAAGCTACGATATTGTAATAAAAGATTTTGCTACCAGTACGTTGTCAAAGCTACAAAAGTCTTCGCTAAAAACCGAGGGTGCCGTGCGCAAGATGCTGCGTAGCCTGCCTGAGGGAAGCAAGAACGCCACGCCCAGCATCGACAGCCTGCGATTTAAACTGGATAAATTACCTTTTGAATTTTCAAAAATTGCCCAGTTGTTAGTATTATTATCAAATTCCTCATTAAACTCAAGCGGTTGAGCAAAGAGCCTGAATAATTCATGAGGAAAATACTATGTAAGGAAATGCTTTATTCAGACGCATAAATTTTCAGATATGAACGGTGCCAAAATTAATAAAATGGGAGTACTACTCATTCCAATTGCTATTACGTTTCTTTTTCAAGGTTGTAACCTCCCCAAAAACACTGATACCGCCATTTCAGGTTTCTGGCTCCCCAAAAAGTATGTTATGATCAATGGTGAATCCAAAGACGTTTCCGGGCACATTTCATTCGGCAGCAACCAATGGTCAGTCGTATTTTTTATTCTTGATGATGACGGCAATCCCATGAACGCCTCCGCTGAAGGTGGAGAATACCTTTTAGAAAAGAACAACCTGACTTTTTGGCACTCATACAATTTTTCGGACACAAGTAAGGGAATTACCGGAAACCTTACTAAGACGGTCTCGTCAAAAGATAATAGGCAGAAGGAGTTTTGTCATATTGAGCTTGAGGAAGATACCCTTGTGATATACTTCCCCAGTGGCAACGCCATGATTTTTTCAAAAAGTACCTAGCCAGTCATCATGCATGTGGTTTTTGTAACCTTCAGAATCGTTAAATTCAGAAACAATTAATAATCAAATGAGCAATACCAAAGAAGCCGGCATTAAAGCTTCCAATCAGGAATTCATGCAATACGATCAGGTAAAAAAAGATCAGGTTTATGGTCTCTCAGAAAACGATGCATTAGATCAATTTGATGATGACTATGTCATTCCAACCTGCGATATGAATGATTATTTCAATGGTGGCGAGGAAGAGAAATTAAAATTTGCTTCAACTTTGGGAAATGCATTGGAAGGTATTGGGTTCGCTGTATTGACCGGACACGGTATTGATACAGACCTTTATGATGAGGCTGAAAGGAAAGTAAATGAATTCTTTAATACCATTCCCTTAGAAAGCAGATTAAATTATACAGCAAAACGTCATGGATCAGTAAATCAAGGCTATTTTCCGATTAAAGAAACAACCAATATTCATCCCGATCTGGTAGAAGGCTGGGTGTTTTGTAGAAGAGCATTTGATCTAGATGGTGATGCAAACTTCAAAGAAGAAGACTTCTGGCCTGAAGCCGGTTATCATGATTTTTTCAAACAAATTATTACAGCACATGAGGGATTAATCTTGCCTATAATGAGAAGTATCCTCTCTCATCTGGGGTGCGACCAGAATTTGTATGATGACAAGCTCACTAAGACAAATTTTGGATTTAGACTTAATTATTATCCCGCCATTAATAATAACTCTGAAGAAGGGGGAAGGATGTTAGGGCATGAAGATGTGGATTTATTTACTATTCTGCCAGCTGAAGAAATGGGCGGTTTGCAGGTTTTGAATAGACAAAATATGAAATGGATACGACTTAGCCCTCTGAAAGGAAGTATCATTATCAATACTGGGGACTACATGCAACGTATCACAAATGATCGGTTGCCTTCCACCACTCATAGGGTGAGTAAGCCTGATAATCCGGATAATCGTACCAAGCCTCGTATTTCCATACCTATGGCGGTCTATGTGTGGGAAAAGGAATTGCTTGAAGTGCTTCCTTGCTGCGGCGAACCAAAATATGAAGCAATTAATGCGGAGGATTTTCACACTCGAATCACCAGTAAATACTATGGTGACGACTATGCCAAAGAGAAAAGTAATTAGGACTTTTAAATAGTTGAGAAGTCGAAATCTTCCAAGAAGGCCGTTGTAAACTTTCCTGATTTGAATTTCTTGTCATCCATTAGTTTTATGTGGAATGGAATTGTGGTAGATACCCCTTCAATCACAAACTCTTCCAATGCTCTTTTCATTCTCACGATCGCTTCTTCTCTTGTTTGCGCACTCACTATCAGCTTGGCAATCATTGAATCATAATTGGGTGGAATGGCATAGCCAGCATAAACGTGACTATCTACTCTCACTCCATGACCTCCAGGAAAATGTAGGTTTGTAATCTTCCCAGGACTTGGCCTGAACCCATTGCGAGGATCTTCGGCATTTATCCTGCACTCAATCGCATGCATCTTGGGGAAATAATTATTTCCTGAAATTTTTATTCCTGCTGCAACTTTTATCTGCTCTTTAATCAGATCATAGTCGGTAACTTCTTCAGTAATGGGGTGCTCGACCTGAATTCGGGTATTCATTTCCATGAAGTAGAAATCCCCGTGTTTGTCAAGAAGGAATTCAACTGTGCCAGCCCCCTCATATTTAATAGCCTCAGCACCAGCAATCGCTGCCTCACCCATCTTTTCCCTTAATTTCTGATTAACAACAGGGGAAGGCGTCTCTTCAACAAGCTTTTGATGTCGTCTTTGGATTGAACAATCTCTCTCGGACAAATGACATGCATCGCCCTTTCTATCTCCAACAATTTGAATTTCAATATGTCTTGGTTCTTCAATGAATTTTTCCAGATAGAGAGCGTCGTTGCCAAATGTTGCTCCAGACTCCATCCTAGCCTCGTTCCAGGCTTTCTGAAATCCCTGAGCATCTTTGACAATCCTCATTCCCCTTCCACCACCACCAGCTGTTGCTTTTAATATGACTGGGTATTTTAATTTTTTGGCAATTTCGAGACCTTCCTTCACACTGGACAATAACCCCTCAGATCCTGGGATAGTTGGCACACCGGCTTTCTTCATTGTATCCTTTGCCGTTGCTTTATCACCCATCCTATTGATCATATCAGAAGAGGCACCGATAAATTTTATTTTGTATTCTTCACAAATTCGGCTGAATTCTGCATTTTCAGATAAAAAACCATATCCCGGATGAATTGCATCGGCATTAGTAATTTCAGCAGCCGATATAAGTCTAGGGATATTAAGGTATGAATCTTTACTTGCAGCACCACCAATGCAAACTACCTCATCAGCAAAACGTACATGTAAACTCTCTTTATCAGCGGTAGAATAAACGGCAATAGTGCTGATGCCCATTTCCTTGCAGGTACGGATAATCCGGAGGGCGATTTCACCCCTATTTGCTATTAGAATTTTCTTGAACACGATTAATTGTATTAAGAAGGATCAATCAGAAATAATGGTTGGTCATATTCAACAGGCTGTGCATTATCTACCAGCACTTTGACAATAGTGCCAGAAACTTCCGACTCTATTTCATTGAAAAGCTTCATGGCTTCAATTACACAAACTGTTTGACCAGTCGATATTTTATCTCCGACATTAACCAAAACATCTGCGTCTGGACTTGTAGATCTGTAAAATGTTCCAATCATGGGAGACTTAACTTCAACATAATTGCCAGTGGTACCCTTAGCCTCCTCACTTGCCGAAGTTGATACTGGAGGTGTTACGACTGGAGTTGGGATCGAAACGACTGGTGAAGGGGTTTTCTCCACCACAGAAGTCGTTTTGGCACTTCTTTTTACCCTGATCTTAAACTCACCAGTTTCGATATTGACCTTTTCCAAACCTGAGTTCGAAATGAAGTCAATTAAATCCTGTATTTCTTTTGCTTTCATTTTGTGGGTCTATTTTTCTAAAGTAATGGTTTTCCTATGGTATTCACAACATTACTTTACCCTTTCCATATACTCCTTGGTCACAGTATTGACCTTGATCCTTTCGTCCTGATTGATGAATAATGGCACTCTTATTTCAGCACCAGTTTCCAAAGTTGCCGGTTTTGTGGCATTAGTGGCAGTATCTCCCCTTATCCCTGGTTCAGTATAAGTTACTAGTAATTCCACTGAAGCCGGGAGTTCACAATTCAAAGGCTTCTCTAGTTCGGAATGATACATAACATCCACTTCCTGACCATCTTTCAGCAGTTCTGGAGCACTAATGATCGATTCTGGAAGTGCAACTTGTTCGAAAGTTCCACTGTCCATAAAATGATATCCAAAGTCATCTTTATAAAGAAATTGGTGTCCACGTTTTTCGACTCTTGCAGTGGTTATTCTGACACCAGAATTAAAGGTATTGTCAATCACCTTACCTGAGTTCAGGTTCTTCAGTTTGGTTCTAACAAATGCGGGCCCTTTACCAGGTTTAACATGTTGAAATTCGACGATAGTATAAAGGTCGTTGTTATATTCAATGCACAGTCCGTTTCTAAAATCCGAGGTAGAGGCCATTATATATTCAATTTTAATCAATGTCATTTTTTGAGTCATATGCCCATTTGAAATACACAGATCCCCAAGTGAAGCCACCCCCAAAAGCTGCTAATATAAGATTATCACCTTTTTTTAATTGCTTTTCGTAATCCCATAAGCACAGGGGGATAGTACCACTGGTAGTGTTTCCGTATTTATGAATATTCAGCATCACTTTCTGATCCCCGATTCCCATTCTCTTTGATGTGGCATCTATGATCCTCTTGTTAGCCTGGTGAGGAACAAGCCATGCAATATCATCTCCTGTTAAATTGTTTTTCTCCATAATTTTAAAGGAAATGTCTGCCATATTTGTAACTGCGAACTTGAATACCGCAGACCCTTCTTGAAAGACATAATGTTCTCTTGAATTGATGGTTTCCAGGGTCGCTGGCCGTCTGCTTCCTCCAGCTTTCATGTGTAAGAATTCTTCTCCACTTCCGTCCGTCCGCAGCATTGAGTCAATGATGCCATTTCCATCGTCTGACGGTTCCAATAGTACGGCACCACCACCGTCACCAAATATGATGCACGTGGTTCTATCCTGATAGTCAATAATCGATGACATTTTATCGGCTCCAACTACAATTACTTTTTTGTATTTACCAGTCTCAATAAATTGTGAAGCCGTGGTCAAAGCATAAATAAATCCAGAACAGGCTGCTTGGATGTCGTAGCTAAATGAATTTAGGAGGCCTACGGCATTGGCAATGATATTGGCAGTGGCGGGAAATGGCATGTCAGGTGTCGTGGTCGCACATATGAGCAATTCAATATCTTCAGGGTCAGTATTTGTCTTTTCTAATAATCCATTAACTGCCTTAATACCTAATACTGATGTGCCCTGGTCTTTACCTTTTAATATTCTTCGTTCTTTGATCCCTGTACGGGAAATGATCCAGTCATCAGTGGTATCAACCATTGACTCTAATTCCTTGTTGGTCAAAACATAGTCTGGGACATATCCCTGAATACCTGATATTTTTGCTCTGATTTGACTCATGGTTGAGGGTTACTTTGTGAAGGCTTCCTTAATTTTAAGGTAAATATTTGACTTTGCCATACGGTAGGCCAACAGTACCATATTCTTAATTGCCAATGCACTGGAAACGCCATGTCCAAATAACTACGTTCCCGTTAATTCCTAAAACCGGACTGTTCCCTATTGCTTCGTAATGGAAGTGGTCAAGAAATTCATCATTTATGTTTCTCCTTTTAACAACGTCATAAAAAGATTCTGTTAGCTTAAGAATAACATTACCTGTAAAACCGTCACAAATCATCACGTCTGTTTTATCATTAAATAAGTTTCTCTCCCATTAAATAAGTCTCTCTCCTCAATGTTCCCGATGAAGTTTATCCGCTTACTCAATTTAAAGAGTTGATATGCCGCTTGAGTATTAATGTTCCTTTTTGCCCCTCTTCACCCAAATTAATGAGTCCAATTTCTGGATTCTTTATACCAAAAATGTGTTGGGCATACAATGAGCCAATTTCTCCAAATTGGAGTAATATATCTGGTTTACATTCTGGATTGGCTCCAATGTCCATTAAAATTCCAAATCCACCTTTTTCTTTTGGTGAAAATCCTGCAATTCCAGGACGAATAATTCCCTCAATTGCTTTTATAGTAAACATTGCCCAATATGGATTGCTCCAGTATTCCCCGCACTACAAAAGGCGTTTATTTCCTTTGCTTTTAGGTGCTTATATCCAAGGGCTATTGCTGAATCAGGTTTAGTCGTTACAGCCTTTGTTGGATGCTCCCCCATTCCAATCATTTCAGGAGCGTTGATTAATTCGAAAAAGTTAGGCTCTATTTGTTGCTTTTGTAACTCTTGCGTGACAATATTCTTCTCTCCGTATAGGACAATACTATGCTTTGTTGACAACTTAATCTATTGCCAATTTGGCTCCTGCAATGGTGGTCTCTGGAGTGTAATCTCCACCCGTCGCATCAAGACCGATTTTCATCGAGTAAGTACTGCCAGGTTAGGCGAGCACTTCTTTCTCCTGGACGACTTTTCCTTTGTAGTATAATTTACCCTCATGCCAGAATGCCCTGTGGGACAGATGATATTCTCCAGTTGTAGGACAAATTACGTAATTCTTAGGTTCGGTCTTATAGTGAGTTCGCCTCTTATCTCTCCTGGTTTTGGATATTTTACGTTTAGGATGAGCCATATTCCAATTTCTTTTAATTCAACTTCTTTAGTGCATTCCAACGAGGATCAATCGTATCATCAGAAGCATCTTTTTCAGATTTATAAATAATTTGTCCAAACTCGTCTTCATTCTCAGTTAAGTAGTCTGGATGAACTTTCTTCATTGGAATTGAAATGGCTACATACTCAAAAATTGTGTGAGCAAGATTTATCTCCTGTTGGTCCCAGCCTATAACTTGTACATCTTCTCCCAATTCAGTCTCTTCCTGACCAAACTTCACTACCAACTTCTTCGTCAATTCAATAGGATGCTGAAACTTCTCAAGACTCCTATCACAAATCAACTCCACAATCATTTTTATATCAAAATTGAAGGTCAAGAAATTTTCTTTCCTGTCAAGTTGCACATTACACTGCCCTTCGCCATGTTCTACTTCGCTATATTCGAACTGCTCGAAAAAAGAGTCACTTATCTCAAACCTTAAATCATATAATCCAGGTCTGAGGGTGCCAAACCTCACTTCGAATTGTTCCAGAATAGTCACCTCCTCTGCCTCTCTAAATTTGATAAGGAGCGCAAAGTTATAACATAAGCAGCTAATAAACTGACTCCGTTTAAAAAAATCAGGTAGAGCCAAATTATGTTAATCGCTGCCTTCCGCTCTTATTTTCAAAATATCGCTAGCCAGCAAGACTGCTCTGCGCATTGAACCTTCATCAGCAACACCCTTTCCTGCTATATCATACGCAGTTCCATGATCAGGCGAAGTACGAACTACAGGTAATCCCGCTGTGAAATTGACTCCATTTTCGAAAGAAATTGTCTTAAAAGGAATCAAACCCTGGTCATGATACATAGCCATAATTCCGTCGTACTTTCTGAATTGTAACGATCCGAAAAATCCGTCAGCTGGAAATGGCCCAAAAACAAGCTTACCTTCCGTCTTTAACTCATCAATGACCGGAGAAATTATACGTTTTTCCTCATTTCCTAGTAGTCCACCGTCGGCAGCGTGTGGGTTGAGGCCCAAAACAGCAAGTTTTGGCTTCATTATTCTAAAGTCCATTTTGAGTGATTTTTCCATCACCTTCAATTTCCTGGTAATCCGATCTTTTATAATCTTATCCGCTACACTCTTTAAGGGAATATGACCAGTAACCACCCCAACCCTTAACTCATCACTTACTAACATCATCAAAGTGTCCTTGGCTTCAAAAAAATCAGCAAAAAACTCGGTATGTCCAGGGTAGTCGAAAGTTTCGCTCTGAATATTTTTTTTGTTTATTGGAGCAGTGACAATGCCCTGAAGTTTGCCTGATTTCAAATCTTCAGTAGCAGATTTCAATGAAATAGCCGCGTATTTTCCGCTGATTTCTGATACAGTCCCGGGGATTATCTCAACTGAATCTTCCCAGCAATTCAAAACGTTTACCTTCTTACGATTGATATCATCAAAATTCTTTGCCTGGTGATAATTAAATTTCTCCAAGTCAAGTAATTTACGGTAGAACGCAATCGTTTTTGAGGATGCGTAAATTACTGGAGTGATGTGACTAAGTAATCTACTATCTGAAAATGTCTTAAGGACCACTTCAGGCCCAATCCCGTTAAGATCGCCAATTGAAATGCCAACCACTTGATTAGCTCTATGCTGCTTTTTCATTCTTCTTCAAATTCGGCTGCCAAGTTAAATTGAATTAATGATAATAGCGGAAACATAATTCGTTCTCCGATATTCTTACTTTTGATTAATGCGAAAAGTGAGAGCCAAAAAAGGGTTAGGTCAACATTTTCTAGCCGATCCCCTTATTGCCGGACAAATTGTTGATTCACTCTCAATCATTGATTGCCCATCCGTTGTTGAAATTGGTCCGGGAACAGGTGTATTAACTGAACTACTTCTTGAAAAGGACATTCATCTAAAAGCGATTGACCTGGACGGTGAGTCCACTCTCTTTCTAAAAGAAAAATTTCCAAAGTATGAAAGCATCCTGATTCAGGGGGATTTTTTGAAAATGGAAGTCAACCAACTATTTAAATCGAATTTTTCAATCATTGGAAATTTTCCCTACAACATATCGTCTCAAATATTTTTCAAAGTTCTGGACCACAAAGACCAGGTTATGGAAATAGTGTGTATGCTGCAACGCGAAGTTGCAGATAGAATAATATCGCCACCAGGAAACAGAACTTATGGCATACTTAGTGTATTCCTCCAGGCTTTCTACCATATGGAGAAAATAACTGATGTACCTCCTGAAGTATTTAAACCACCGCCAAAAGTGTGGTCATCTGTAGTGCGTTTGAAGCGTAATGAAAAAAAGGAGTTAGAATGTGATGAAAAACTATTCCGATCTGTAGTTAAAATGAGCTTTCAAATGAGGCGTAAAACATTGCGCAATGCTCTAAAAGGTCTTAATTTGCCCGCCTCAATAACGGAGTTGGAACTACTCGATAAGAGGGCTGAACGATTGTCAGTAAGTGACTTTGAATTTCTAACCAATTTAATTGATAATTCAACGATTGAGAATAATTAATGTGGACTTGAAAATTGCTAAGCGCACATGAAGGCAGCCGTCACATTTGAATTTAGTAAAGATTTTCTTGAGCACTTTAAACAAGCACTTGCTTTAAGAGATGATGATTTCATCAGGGATTCTCTCCAGGGAGTAAATGTGGCAGATATTTCAGCCTTTCTTGATGAATTTGATACCGATGAATGCAAATATATCCTGGATTTGCTTGAAGTTGAACTTGCTGCCAACGTCATAAACGAACTTGATGAAGACCTGAGGGATAAGTTCATTGAAAAGTTTGCAACTGACAAAATCGCTGAATTTGTAGATAACCTTGCAACTGACGATGGGGCTGATATTCTTTATGAACTTGGTCCAAAGGAACAAGACGAAGTCATCAGTTCAATGGACAATGAGGAGAAGGCCAGGAATATTCGCGAATTACTCGACTATGAGGAAGATGTAGCTGGTGGTCTGATGGCCAAAGAGCTAATTAAAGCTAATCTCAATTGGTCCATCAAACAATGCATCGAAGAGATTAGGAAACAGGCGGAAAATGTAGAAAAAATCTATGCAGTTTATGTCGTTGACGACGATGATAAACTTCTTGGCAAGGTTGACTTGAAGGATGTCATTTTAGCACGTGATGGTACAAAGGTGGCTGACATCTATGAAACTGATATTGTTTCCGTAGAAACAGTAATGCCTGAGGAGGACGTGGCTTCGATAATGAGAAAATATGACCTTGACGTTGTGGCCGTAATTAATCCTAATGGTCAATTAGTCGGAAGAATAACTAATGACGATATCATAGATGTAATCACTGAAAATGCCGAGGAGGAAAGGCAGTTAATGTCTGGTATATCAGATGACGTGGAGGAAGATGACAGTATTTGGAAACTAAGTAGAGCTCGATTGCCATGGCTTATGATCGGGCTCGTTGGTGGTGCTATTGCAGCATATTTTATAGGGTTTTATGAGGAGCAAATTATTCTCATACCGGTTATTTCTTTTTTCATTCCTCTCATTATGGCAACCGGAGGAAACGTTGGAATACAATCATCTTCAATCATCGTTCAAAGTTTGGCAAATCCAGGAGCTTTTGAGGAGAATTTAGGGAATAGGCTATTTAAATCTCTTTTGGTTTCTGTCGTAAACGGAATCGTTCTGTCGATTTTGGTTTATTTCATCGTACTCAGTCTAAACACTGACCCAACCATTGCCCTGGTAGTGTCAATATCTTTGTTTAGCGTAGTGTTGCTTGCTTCTTTCATGGGAACAATAACACCACTTTTACTTGATCACTATAACATTAACCCCGCACTAGCGTCAGGCCCATTTATTACTACAGCTAATGACTTGCTCGGAATACTGGTGTATTTTACGGTAGCAAGTGCTTTGTATCAATTTTCTTAAAATGACCAAACAGAAGTGCTTTATTATTGATGAGATGTTTCCAAACATCACTCAATTATTACAGGAAATAGGCATCGATCCAGTCTATAAACCTGACATCACTAGGGAGCAAATAATAGCAGAGATTTATGACTATGAAGGTCTGATAGTACGCAGCAAAACACCCATAGATTCAGGACTTTTGGAGTATGCCAAAAAATTACATTTCATAGCAAGGGCAGGAGCAGGTATTGATAATATCGATGAAGCTTATTGTAAAGAAAGAGGGATTACAGTCTTCAATGCACCCGAGGCTAATTGCAATGCCGTGGGAGAACATGCGGTAGGCATGCTGCTTTCTCTCTTTAACAAAATCAATTCTGGTGATCGGGAAGTCAGAAATGGCATTTGGGATCGCGAAGGAAACCGGGGCACTGAAATTCAAGGTAGGACAGTTGGTATCATCGGATTTGGAAATATGGGTTCGGCATTTGCTCGCAGGTTGAGAGGTTTTGATTGTCGCGTGATTGCTTATGACAAATACAAAACCGGCTTCGGAGATGAATTTGTACAAGAAGTAAACGCAACGGCCCTTTATCAACAAACCGATATTCTAAGTTTACACATTCCGTTAACTGAGGAGACCAGCCGCATGGTCAATATAAATTTCCTACGGAAATTCAGAAAGGGCATTACTCTAATTAACACTGCCCGAGGAAAAATTGTCGTTTTGAGAGATCTCCTTACTGCTCTGGGGGAGGGCAAAGTCTTAAATGCAGCTCTGGATGTACTTGAGAACGAAAAAATAAAAAAATTAAACCCCGAAGAGCAGTCCGACTTTGATCAACTGATTCAAAAACCCAATGTTTTACTCACACCTCATGTCGGTGGTTGGAGCTTCGAGTCCTACGAAAAGATCAATGGGATATTGGTGGAAAAGATAAATGAGTTTTTGAAGAGAGCATTATGGGTTTAACAAATCCCTGACAATATTTCTTTTAATTTTCTTCATCCGTTACGTTCCCAGAGTCGAACCCCTTATCCCCTCAACTTTAAGCATTATTTCGCTCAGCTTTGTAAATGTCAGTCACCTTTTTCAGTTACTGTTATCCAAGATTTGTCATAACCGATACTCTCAAATACAAACTGCTTGCTTACTATTTCAGGTTTTTTTAAGTTCAATACTATATGCTCTTTTGGAACGGGTTCGATAATGGTAAATTGTTTTCCCCCTGATTGCCACGTAAATTTATGATCATGATTGTCTTTCTTGAATCCCTGCAAATTGTTCCTTTCGTTCCATTTCCAATAATATAATTCCGGGTCGTAGCGAATAGCATCTTGCTCAAAGATCAACGATTCTGCCAAATCATATGAACGTATTAAAACAATGGTTCTCAGATGTTTATATGCTTCTCTTATTTTAGATATCCTTTCATTATAGATATTCAAGACCATCTCCCCAGTTTCATCCGCAGCTTCTACTGGCTGAGCAACATGTCCATAAGAATACTGCAAATCATTGCGACCAGAAATCAGTCTAATAGTCTGCTGAGATGATGGCTTCTTGGACTTAACCGACTTCGCCCCCCAGGCTGTGTTGCCTAAGACAATGTCATCCAAGCCAACATTTGAAGGCTTCCATTCCGCACCAATCGAATTCGCAAAAATTTGTTCCCATTCTTTTCCTTCAATATCTGTTTCACCCCTCGTGGCCAAGATGTAGATTAATTGCTCGCCAACTTTGAATGGAAAATCTTTTGGGAATTTATTCTCTGGATAAGGTGCAATTGATTTGCTGACTGTCCTTAGTCTTGGAGACCCTTTAGCCATTAGCGATATATTTTGCTTGTTCTTCTCGCAACACCATCTTCATGTCAACTGTCTCCGCCACAAAAGGCAACAGTTTTAAGGCAACAGCTTTAATAATGTTTACGGGAACCGCATTTCCTGCTTGCTTACGCAATTGTCCATCAGGTACGACAATCTTGTAATCTTCAGGAAATCCCTGAAGTCGTAACATTTCCCTAGGTGTCAAGCGTCTTTCTCCGTTTACGAGTAAATAACTGTGAGAAGCCCCTGCTCTTAGTGCACAAGAGTATGGATATGAACAGATATTTCCAGCTTTGTTCTCATGCCAAATTGACGGAAAATATGCAGATTTATGTTTAGCCTTACGTTTATTTCTGATGTACTCAGAAGCGTAATGATTTGGATTAATATCTTGTTCTTTCTCCAGTATATCTGTCAATGGTTTAAAAGGTTTTACAGGATCAGGGAAATTAAAAAGTATATTTTCTCTATGTCCAATAATAATAACCCGCTCCCTTTTTTGTGGTAGCCCGTAATCAAGTGCGTTTAGTACGCTGTATTGAACATGGTAGCCAAGTTTTTGTAGAGTGTCGAGAATGACTTTTAATGTCTCTCCATTGTCATGGCCAACCAATTGCTTCACATTCTCAAGAATGAATGCTTTGGGCTGTTTTTCTTTGAGTATTCTAGCAATGTCAAAAAAAAGTGTTCCTCTAATGTCTTCAAAACCACCTTTCAATCCGATGATACTAAACGGTTGACACGGAAATCCTGCAAATAGAATGTCGTGGTCAGGAATATCTTTCTCGTCAATTTGGGTTATGTCTCCATAAGGTCTTTCCTTAAAATTCTCCTCATATGCAAATTGGGCATGTTCGTCAATGTCGGATGAAAAAACACAGCGGTGAATAAGATCCTGCTCTCGACACGCCTGTTCAAAGCCAATCCGGAAACCACCAATGCCACAAAAAAGGTCTACGAATTTTAGTTGTTTCATGTCCGGTACGTTTCTACAAATTTACTTTTTGTCCATTGTCCATCACTATCTTTAGTGGTCAAGTTTTCGACACAACTTCGGCATCCTTTTGTTGTACCAAAGTTGAATGATGTACATGCAATACCGCTCTCTAACTGACAAACTCCAAATCCTACATTCAATGCTTGTCAACTCCATTGACAAAAAAGGAATGATTCTCGAAGTTCCTGTTGACTGTGGTAAGTATCCGTACAAGCTCTTCGTAATCTGAGTCTGATAGATCATTCCAGCCGTTTTTTTGAGTTTCAAGAACCATCGGCTGTGCTAAACCTACCATTTCGTTCCCTTCTGCTTTCATATAAAGATTGAATTTACGACGGTCAGAGTTGTCACCCTTTCTTTCAATTAGGTTTTTCTTACAAAGAATGTCTACTATTCGAGTAACTGTTGGGGCGTCCTTGAAAATTTTATCGCACAGCACATTCTGGCTAATTCCATTATACTTCGTCACATGATCCAACACTACCCATTGATCAACTGTCAGGTTTAGGTTCTGATGGTTAAAATGTTTTTGTAAAGATTGTTTGATCTTTTTGGCCGTTACTTCAATAAGAAAGCCGTAACGAGCGACTCCAGTAATTTTGTTCATTCCCGGGTTGAGGTTACTAACAAACTATAAAGTGCCTCGAAGTTTCTGCTCTCTTTCGATTGCCTCAAAAAGAGCTTTGAAATTCCCCTTACCGAACGATTGAGCTCCTTTTCTCTGAATAATTTCAAAGAACATAGTTGGTCTCGGTTCCACAGGTTTGGTGAATATTTGAAGAAGGTATCCTTCATCATCCCTGTCAATCAAAATACCAAGATTTTTTAAAGGTTCAAGGTCTTCATCTATCGTACCTACTCTGTCAAGTGCAGTATCATAGTAAATGGAAGGTACTCGTAAAAACTCTACTCCCCTATCTCTTAAGGCCGTCACGGTTTCAATAATATTATCAGTGGCTACAGCCACATGCTGAATTCCTGAGTCACCATAAAAATCAAGATACTCCTCAACCTGGGATTTCTTCTTTCCTTCTGCAGGCTCATTAATTGGAAATTTTATTCTACCATTCCCATTGCTCATTACTTTACTCATTAAGGCAGTGTAGTCCGTAGAGATGTCTTTGTCGTCAAAAGACATCAGTTGAGCAAATCCCATCACATTTGCATAAAAGTTAACCCACTTATTCATTTCACCCCAACCAACATTTCCTACCATGTGATCGACATATTTCAGTCCTGTAGCACTTGGATTATACTCTGTTTTCCACTCTTTGAATCCTGGCAGGAAAACCCCCGAGTAATTTTTTCTTTCAACAAAGATGTGTACTGTCTCCCCGTATGTATAGATGCCAGATTTTACAACCTCCCCAAATGAATCCTTTTCAACAATCGGTTTCATAAAAGACTTAGCTCCCCTGCTTGTAGTCCCATTATATGATTTTGTGGCATCATCAACCCACAATGCGACTACTTTGACACCATCCCCATGTTTATCGATGTGTTTGCCCATCTCAGTGCCTGCCTTCAATGGTGACGACAGCACTAATCGTATTTTGCCCTGAATAAGTACATACGATTCAATATCAGCATTGCCAGTTTCCAAGCCTGAATATGCCAATGATTGAAAGCCAAAAGCTGTTTTATAATAGTGAGCGGCTTGCTTACAGTTACCTACATATAATTCAACATAATCGGTGCCATTGATAGGAAGGAAGTCTTCGGCGTCTGCAAAAATCTTTTTGGGTTCTGGAGATAATGTTCTGGTAGACATAATTTAGTTGTTTTATTAATTAGTTGTTTTGCTAACTATTAGTTAGCTAATAAAAATAAGAGTTTTCGTAGTTAATGTCAAGAATCTCTTCCATTCATAATATTTAACTTCTACACTCGTTCGTAATTGCTGTATTTCGCGCAATTGATATATTTCGATCCATTATGAAAAAGACATTAGCACTCACACCGGTCTTATCTCTTATTTTTTCTCAATGTGATGCTCAAAACTTTAACCAGCTCACTCCTGAGCAGGAGAAAATGTCACAAACCACCATGGATTTTGAGACGTATAATCCTCCTTCATCTCTGGTTGTCCCTGAAAATCTGGTCACCAAAGCCAAGTTTCCATTCATAGATGTACATAATCATCAATTTGGAATGCCTGATATGGATTTGTCCAAACTGGTCTCAGAAATGGATGACCTCAATATGCAAGTGCTTGTCAACCTAAGTGGCCGGGGAAGAGGTGGTGAAGCGCATTTGAGGAACTCGATTAAGAATGCCAATGATAATCAGCCCAATAGATTCATAGTCTTTACCAACATCTCATCCGAAGGAATTGACGAACCCGGCTACAGTGAAAAGTTAGCTTCGCAAATTGAGAATGATGTGAAAATGGGTGCCAATGGTTTAAAGATTTACAAAAGCCTTGGTTTGAGATGGACAGATAGTAAAGGAAATAGAATCGCGGTAGATGATCCTCGTTTAGATGCTGCCTGGGCGAAATGTGGAGAGTTAGGAATCCCTGTTTTGATCCATGCGGCAGATCCCAAACAATTTTGGCAACCATTCGATGCTGAAAATGAACGGTGGCTTGAGCTTAAAACAAGACCCGGTCGAAAGAGGTCAGACACTGATCCTGCACCGTTCGAACAAATCATTCAAGAGCAGCATAATGTTTTCAAAAAACACAGAAACACGACCTTCATCAATGCACACATGGGATGGATGGCCAATGATCTGGCTAAATTGGGAAAACACCTTGACGACAACCCTAATGTAAATGTCGGAATCGGCGCAGTTATAGCTGAATTAGGTCGTCAACCGAGAACAGCTGGTAAATTCTTTGAAAAATACCAGGACAGGATTCTTTTCGGGAAAGATGCCTATCATCCGGAGGAATACTTCACTTATTTTAGAGTGTTGGAAACCGCAGATGAATATTTTCCATACTACAAAAAGTACCACGCCTACTGGAAAATGTATGGCCTCGACTTACCGGATGAAATTCTGAAGAAAGTGTATTATAAAAATGCACTAAGAATTGTGCCGAATATCGACAAATCAGGTTTTCCGGACTAGTCTTTGCTATTCGTCACAGCAGCGACGTCCTGACCTTTTTGAATAGCAATTAACCATGCCATATTCTCAATGCGTTCAGAACGATAATACTTCAAAGCCTGATTTATTGTGGTGGATGCCAAATCATAAGATTGAATATTGAAATATTTAATGGCATGGTTATGTGTTTGTAGCCTAATGTTTCAAACTCTATTCATAAAAAGGAATCAAACATATGGATTGATATAATTGCCCTTTAAATTTGCGCCAATTTGTACTAACCTTACCCCTTCTTTAAATGCCAAGAGATTACAATCTCAAGTCGGTCCTAATCATTGGGAGCGGCCCAATTGTCATTGGTCAAGCTTGCGAGTTTGACTATGCTGGAAGCCAGGCAGCAAGGTCATTAAGAGAAGAAGGAATTGAAGTTACGCTCATCAATTCAAACCCAGCCACCATTATGACCGATCCGGTTACGGCTGATAACATTTACTTAAAGCCTCTTACCAAACAATCAATCAGGGAGATTCTCGACAAGCACAAAATTGATGCGGTTTTACCCACAATGGGTGGTCAGACTGCATTAAATCTTGCTATAGAGTGTCAAAACGCTGGAATTTGGGAAAAATATGGGGTTGAGTTGATTGGCGTTGACATTGGGGCAATCGAAACTACAGAAGATCGAGAAAAATTTCGATTGAAGATGAAGGAAATAGGGGTTGGTGTTTGTAAAGGAGAAACTGCTACCTCATTCCTTACTGGCAAAGAGATTGCTCAAGAAATCGGATTTCCATTGGTCATCCGACCTTCCTTTACATTGGGAGGAACAGGTGGTGGATTTGTGAATAGCGCGGAAGAATTCGATAAGGCATTAAATAGTGGCCTGCAAGCATCTCCAATTCATGAGGTTTTGGTTGAACAAAGTATCATGGGCTGGAAGGAATACGAATTGGAACTCCTTAGAGATAATGTGGGCAATATTATCATTATCTGCTCTATCGAAAATTTTGACCCAATGGGAATTCACACGGGTGACTCAATTACCGTCGCACCCGCCATGACTCTTGCTGACACTGTCTATCAAGAAATGCGGGATTTAGCCAAGACAATGATGAATGCCATTGGCCAATTTGCCGGTGGGTGTAACGTCCAATTCTCAGCACATCCTGATACTGCTGAAATCATTGGAATTGAAATCAATCCAAGAGTATCAAGGTCATCAGCCCTGGCATCAAAAGCCACCGGTTATCCTATTGCCAAAATAGCCGCCAAATTGGCTATTGGTTATAACCTGGATGAACTTCAAAATCAGATTACGAAGACTACATCTGCCTTCTTTGAACCAGCTATAGACTATGTGATTGTCAAAGTTCCTCGCTGGAATTTTGACAAGTTCAAAGGCTCGGACCGCAGCCTCGGTCTTCAAATGAAATCCGTTGGTGAAGCCATGGGAATTGGAAGAAATTTCCAGGAAGCCTTGCAAAAAGCCTGTCAGTCATTAGAAATTAAAAGAAACGGATTGGGTGCTGACGGTCGTGAATTGAAAGATCAAACTGCTATTCTGCATAGTCTCGAACACCCAAGTTGGAATAGATTATTCCACATATATGACGCCTATAAACGGGGTATATCTTCAAAAACAATTCAAAAACTAACCAAGATTGATCCCTGGTTCTTAAACCAAATAGAGGAAATGATCGATCTGGAAAAAGTGATCGAAAAAGAATCCATTTCTACCATATCCAAAGAATTACTTTCAGAAGCCAAGAAAAAAGGCTACGCTGACAGACAAGTTGCTCATTTACTTAAATGTCTTGAAAGTGATCTTTATAAGAAAAGAACAGAATATGGAATCCAGCGAGTTTACAAATTAGTAGACACCTGCGCTGCAGAATTTGAGGCTCAAACGCCTTACTACTACTCCACTTTTGCGGATGAAAATGAATCCATGGTTTCTGATAAAAAGAAAATTGTCGTTCTTGGTTCAGGACCAAACAGAATTGGACAGGGAATAGAATTTGACTACTCGTGTGTCCACGGTGTACTGGCTGCAAAAGAATGTGGCTACGAGACAATTATGATTAATTGTAATCCCGAAACTGTCTCCACTGATTTCGACGTGGCTGATAAGCTTTATTTCGAACCTGTTTTCTGGGAGCACATTTATGATATCATCCAACTTGAAAAACCGGAAGGAGTCATAGTCCAGCTAGGCGGGCAAACAGCCTTAAAACTCGCTGAAAAACTTGAGCGGTATGGGATCAAAATTTTAGGTACAAGTTATGAGGCATTAGATCTTGCGGAAGATCGCGGTCGATTCTCAGATTTATTGAAGGAACTTAATATCCCCTATCCTGAATACGGCACTATTGAAGATGGGGAGTCAGCTGTTGAATTGTCAAAAGTAATTGGATTCCCTCTTCTGGTCCGCCCTTCGTATGTACTAGGTGGTCAAAGTATGAAGATCGTAATCAATGAACAGGAGCTTGAGGAACATGTCGTAGATATCTTGAAAGATAAACCAGACGGTGTCATTCTTTTGGACCATTTCCTTGAAGGAGCAATTGAAGCTGAAGCAGATGCTATTTGTGACGGGGAGGACGTATACATCATTGGCATCATGCAGCATATTGAACCTGCTGGTATACATTCTGGAGACTCATATGCCGTATTGCCACCCTATAATTTAGGAGATTTCGTTATTCGTCAAATTGAAGATTATACCAAAAAGATCGCTGTAGCATTGAAAACTGTCGGCGTAATCAATATTCAATTTGCGATCAAGGATGACAAAGTTTACATCATTGAGGCAAACCCAAGAGCTTCAAGGACGGTTCCTTTTATATGCAAGGCCTATGAAGAACCGTATATAAATTATGCTGCCAAAATTATGTTAGGTGATAAAAAAGTCAAAGACTTCAATTTCAATCCAAAAAAGGAAGGCTATGCCATTAAGGAGCCGGTATTTTCTTTCGATAAGTTTCCTAATGTGAACAAAGAGCTTGGCCCTGAGATGAAATCTATAGGGGAATCAATCTATTTTATTGATGACTTGATGGATGATTATTTCCTCAAAATTTACAATGAACGTAACTTCTACTTAAGTAGATAAGTTATATTAGTAATTCAAAGTTTAGAGAATGTTGAAATTTTTACTGATAACATTTTTAGTTGGCTACGTCGTCTTACGGGTTGGCGGATTTATTTTCAAGCTATTCCTATCCGGTCTTGGTAATGGTCAGCGACAAGGTAATTTTAATTCTCAATCACGCCAACAGCAACCAAAGCGTAAGGCACCTGGCAGTAACCTAAACATTGATCATGTGCCTGCTGATAACAAAAATCAGGGAAAAAGTTCCAGAGATGGGGAGTATGTCGATTATGAGGAGATCAAATAACTCTCAAGGGATTATCCACAAGATTGACCGAAATTAATCCATATCTTTGAAGTTCCAATTCTAACCTATGGCTTGGTTCACGAGAAAAGAGAAAGGCATTAGTACTCCGACTGCACAAAAGAAAGAAGCACCGGACGGATTATGGTATAAAACTCCTAACGGAACCATTGTCCACATGAGAGAACTACGTAATAATTGCTATGTAAGCCCCGATGATGGCTACCATGTCAGAATTGGATCCGCTGAATATTTTGAGATTCTCTTTGACAACAATAAGTTTAATGAGTTTGATGAAAATCTTACTTCCGGAAATCCATTGAATTTTTCAGATTCTAAACCTTACCCTCAAAGGATAATTAACACACAGGAAAAGTCGGGACTGAAAGATGCAGTGAGAACTGCCGTTGGTAAAATGAATGGAAATGATATAGTCGTTGGATGCATGGATTTTGCATTTATTGGTGGATCTATGGGTTCGGTAGTGGGTGAAAAAATTGCCCGGGGAATTGATTACTCACTAAAAAACAAGATTCCTCTTTTGATGATCTCCAAGTCTGGCGGAGCGCGAATGATGGAAGCAGGATTTTCATTGATGCAAATGGCGAAAACTTCAGCAAGGCTGGCACTCCTTTCAGAAGCAAAAATACCCTACATATCATTACTCACAGATCCTACCACAGGAGGTGTTACAGCCTCATATGCGATGTTAGGAGACTTTAATATTGCAGAACCAGGATCACTAATTGGATTTGCAGGACCACGAGTTATCAGGGAAACTATCGGCAAAGACCTCCCCAAGGGATTTCAAAGTGCCGAATTCGTCTTGGAACATGGCTTTCTTGACTTTATCGTCGATCGAAGAAACCTCAAAAATAAATTGACTAAGCTCTTGAAAATGCTGACTTAGTTTGTCCTTATCAACTCTTTCATTCTATTGCCCCGTATACGGGTTAACCAAATACCTGCATCTTGATATTACTAGACTGGTTCAATGTATTGCTCATAGGTGGTACCCTGCAGGGAATATTCCTAATTCTTACAATCAGTATTAGGCACAACGTACCACTTTCTAATCTCGAACCTTTTGACCGTCCAATTCTCAGCCATCCTATTTCTATACGCCGTTTGCAGTGATTGAAAAACTAAATGTTCAATCAATTTAAACGGATCATGAAACATTTTTTATTACCACATTAACAATTTTGAGTTGAGTATTTGTGGGGTCTTTTGCAGTAAATGGCAAAGAAGGACCAAAAGTTAAACCGCAGGCAAACCCCAAATTTGGTGAGGAAATGGTTCCCATAATGGAAAACCAAAAGGCTTACACACTGGAAATTCTCGACCAAATGCCAAAAATAAATTTGATTACAGGCCAAGTGAGGAAATCAGGTCATTCGCTGAGCTCTTCACGCACATTGAATTGCAACAAAAAGTTTTAAAAGGAGAATTTACGACCCCAGAACAGGAATTTCCCGCACTGCAACAACCAGAGAAGTCCCAAATGACCAAACAATCAATTGTGAATTTAGTATCGACTGAATTTGACAATATGATTAATCTCCTGTCAAATATGACTGGGAAAGATTTAAAGGAATCATTCACGTTCGATTTTATTCCGGGAGTGCCAGTAAAATCTTGTCGTGAAGTTTTCGTGTTTTCAAGAGATCATTTAACACATCATCGCAGGCAAGCAACTACATATTTGAGAATAAACGGCATTAAACCGGTACAATATAGACCTTGATAATTGAATTTTGATGGGTTGTTTCTAAAAAGCATCGAAAAAATCGATGCTTCTTTTATTCTCTTTTTGGTTACATGATTTATTATAATCGAAGGTTTAACTTTACGACAGCTTACACATGAGCCATGATCGAGAAGTTAGAAGAGATTAAACAACGTTTTGAAGAGGTCGGTCAATTAATTGTTCAACCTGAGTTGATGTCTGATATGCAGCAATATTCGAAGTTGAATAAAGAGTATAAGGATCTCGACAAAATAGTAAAAAAATACGATGAGTTTCTGAAGGTCATCACAGACCTTCAAGGCTCCAAAGACCTGCTTGCCACTGAAAAAGATCCTGAATTAAGGGAAATGGCCAAGATGGAAATAGACGAGCTTGAGCCAAAAAAAATAATCATTGATGAGGAATTAAAAGAACTGCTAATCCCACAAGATCCCAATGACAGTAAAAATGTTATCCTTGAAGTAAGGGGTGGTACTGGGGGTGACGAAGCGGCCATTTTCGCAGGAGATCTCTTTAGAATGTATCAGTTATTCTCTGAATCACAAGGATGGAAATTGGCTGTTCTGAATGTTAATGAAGGAACCTCTGGAGGGTATAAGGAAATTGTTGCGTCCGTAATTGGTGAAGACGTATATGCAAAATTGAAATTTGAATCCGGCATTCATCGCGTACAAAGAGTGCCGGCTACAGAAACACAAGGCAGGGTTCACACCTCGGCAGCAACGGTAGCGATATTGCCAGAGGCTGAAGAGGTAGATGTGCATGTAGACCTGAAAGATGTCAGAAGGGACACTTTTCGGGCATCTGGAGCTGGAGGACAACATGTAAATAAGACAGAATCAGCTGTTCGCCTGACGCATTTGCCATCCGGATTAGTTGTTGAGTGTCAAGACGGGCGTTCTCAACATCAGAATTTTGACAAAGCATTTACGGTTCTGAGGTCAAGGCTTTTCGAAATGGAAACGAAGAAACAACAAACCGAAATTGCGGGACAAAGGAAGTCTATGGTGGGAAGTGGAGACCGTTCCGATAAGATCAGAACTTATAACTATCCACAAAGTAGAGTAACTGACCATCGCATCGGATATTCAACTCACAGTCTACCTGCCGTAATGAATGGTGATTTGGGGGATTTTATAGAACAGCTAAGAATTGCCGGGAATGCCGAGAAAATGAAAGAGGGCAGTGCAGTATAATAAGTGGCCAGTTGTTAAGTTATAAGTTTGATACGCTGAATCACGTGATCCTACGATACACTCCTGTAATTTCTTTCTTTCTCGCTGTATCCATATTTTCTTGTACTCCAGAACAAGAAATAATTGATGATTCTCCTGGAAACCAACTACTTCTTTCAACAGACACAGTATTGTTTGACACACTTTTCACAACTGTAGGAAGTGTAACACGGCGCCTACGAATTTCAAATAAAAACAAACAAGCCATCAAAATTGCAAATATCAGTTTAACAGGAGGGGCCTCATCTCCTTATAATATTATTGTAAATGGCGACAAAGGCTTTTCATTTGATGACGTGGTCATTTTTGGTGGAGATAGTCTGCTAATCCTAGTTGAGGTGACAATTGATCCGAGAAATGACGATTTACCATTTCTTGTCAAGGATTCTATCTCCATTAACCAAGGAAATTTTCAACAGTACGTTAAACTGGTTAGTTGGGGTCAAGACGCCAATCTCTTAAATAATGTTATTCTTAATTGCAATGAGACCTGGACTGCGGACCGGCCTTATGTTATTGTCAACAGGGTATTGGTGGATTCACTTTGTAACCTGACAATTGAGAAAGGGGTAAGAGTATTATTCGATAACAATGCCTCAATGTTTGTTCAAGGGAGCCTTGAAGTGAAAGGTGATACATCAGAGCAAGTTATTTTCAGAAGTATCAGGAGTGATGGGATTTTTGAAAATACGGCTGGCCAATGGGGGGAGATCTCCTTTTTGGTTGGTAGTAAAGGGAACATCATAAATAATGCCATCATTAGCAATGGTCGGGTGGGCTTAAGGATAGGAACTCCTGATGACGATAATATCCCGGATGTCACCGTCACAAACACAATCATAGAAAATATGTCCGAAGCTGGAATTCTATCCTTCACTTCAGATATCACTGCCATTAATACGCTAATTTATAATTGTGGATCATATATGACTGGTAATTTCGCTGGAGGGAATTACAATTACTATCACTGCACATTCACCAACAATCTCAATGATTTCAGAAGAGATGAAGCATCAGTTATATTTTCAGACAATCTGATTTTATCAGACAATTCCGTACTGACTGATAACCTAAACCTGGAATTGGTTAACACCATTATTTGGGGTAACCTGGAGGATGAACTTTTGATAAGTCTGAAGGGGCAAACAAACTCTTCATTGGTCATTCAAAATAATGTTATTCGATCAACACTGGAGGACTTTGAAACTAACGACAATTTAATTGGACAAGTATTAAACTTCCCGGGATTTATAAGCCCATTCCAACGAGAGTATCAAATTGACTCCCTGTCGATAGCAAGAAATACTGGGATTGATATCGGTGTTGCATTTGATATTCGTGGCTTACCGCGAGATGGTCAACCAGACATTGGAGCCTTTGAAAGAATTGATCCAAAATAATCATGACCAACATCCAAAAGAACTTTAGTCTCCCCGCATTTTCACGGGGATTCCATTTAACAACTGATTTGGTCCTTCAGGAAGTGCCAGAAATGACTGGCACTGATATCGGACTTTTCCAACTTTTTATCAAACACACGTCAGCAAGTCTTACCATCAATGAAAACGCTGACCCAACAGTAAGGATAGATTTTGAATCTCATTTCAATAAATCGGTCCCGGAAAATGCTCCTTGCTATAAGCATGACTATGAAGGTTCCGATGACATGCCGGCTCATATAAAGTCATCATTGCCGGGAAATTCCGTCTCAATCCCCATTACTAAAGGACGGCTTAATCTTGGAACCTGGCAAGGCATCTATCTTTGTGAACATCGCAAACAGGGAGGTCCCAGAAAGTTAGTTGTTACAATATTGTCCTGACAAAATCCATTGTAATTCAAATTAGGCCGCAATTTTTGCAACTTTGCCCGTTTATAATACCGAAAATCTGTTTTTGATGAGATTTTTTGCTGTATCCCTACTACTTTTTTATGGCCTGAACGCTTATGCTGATAGGAATAAAAAAGCTCTTAAGGCACTAGAAAAAGGAAATTTTCAAGCAGTTGAGTTGCAGCTTATTAAATCGGTCGAAAAAGACCCTGTCAATCCCGGAGCCAGCTACATCTACTCCCTACTCTTCACCACTAATTCCTTCAATCGGTATAACCTTGATTCAGCTTACTACTTTGTGTTGAAAGCAAAAATTGAGCTTGACAAAGTAGACCAGAAAGTACTCAAAGTGCTTGAAAAGAATGTAATAGGGGTTGAAGATTTTAATACTCAACAAATGCTAATAGAGCAATTGGCCTTTGAGCGTGCTGTTGATTTGAACACCATTTCGGACTATGAATATTTTATGAAGTATTTCAGTGCTTCTGGTCAAATACCAGCGGCCATTCAAAAAAGAAATGTACTCATCTATGACAAAGTTGTAAAAAACAACACATGGCAAGCATACAAAAATTTTATGGAGCAATTTCCAACCGCAGAACAAGTGAGTTTGGCGGAAAAAGCTTATCAGCGTTTATTGTACTTGGACCAAACCGGCGATGGCAAATTGCAGAGCCTAGAGAATTTCCTTAAACAGCACCCAGACAATGAACATAGGAGAGCAGCAGAAAGAAAAATTCTGAATATAAGGGCAGGTTTAAATCGCCTAGCAGATTACGTAAATTTTATGAAAGATTATCCAGGCTCATACTGGAACAAGGAGGCTGTTAATCGTTCTTTTCACCTTGATAAAGATTTCTTCTCATTTAATGGTTTCGCCAGTTATACAAAAAACCAAATAACCAGGGACTCCCTTAATGAAGTAATCCAATTAAATAGCAAGTCTATCTTACCTGTTTATGAGTCTGGAAAATATGGATTCATAGATATCTGTGGTGAAGTCATTTTGCAACCACAATATGGGTACATCAAAGAGGAGTATCTCTGCGGTAACATTCAATCAGACATACTGGAAGTAAGCAGTGATGGATCTCTCAAATTGGTAAATTATTCAGGAGCCCCGATTTATCAAGGAGGATTTGACGAGACTACTGACCTGGGAGGTGGTTTTGTGAAAATGAGGAAAAATGGGAGGTATGGGGTTTGGCATAAGAGTGGTTTTGATATTTTGCCTTCAAACTTTGAAGATATTCAACTTCTCAATTCAAATCTTTTCAAAGTGAGAGTCAATGGTAAGTGGGCATTATATTCTGTTTTTGGTGAAGAGTTCCTCAATCCGCAGTTTGATGATATTTATTTGATAAAAGACTTCTGGATATTCGAAAAGGATGATCTCCTGGCGGTAGTAAACCTTGACTATTTAGAACCCTTAACGGACGGTAACACCATTTCCCTGGATTTTAAATTTGACGAAGTAGAGTTGGTGAAAGACAAGTACTTATTATGTTATAGCAATGATTTCGAAAGTTTACTCAACGAAGATCTCGGGGTTGTAATTAACTCATCTGATCAAACAATTATCCCAATGCGTGACAATTGGATGGTGAAAAGAGATAGTGGCTATTTCTACTATCATGAAGAAAAAGAGTTCTTTTTGGAGGAATCTTTCCGGGACATATCGTTTAGTAAAAATTGGTTTGCTTTTAAAAGAGATTCCACCTGGACACTGCTCAGTGAAGGATTCGGTTTTGAACCCCGATTCGATCTGGACTCAGTCAGTGTCTTAAATGACAAAATGGTCTATTTTCAAAAAGATGACACATCACGTATTGCTTTTTATCCAAATAGATTGGTGGTCATTCAACGGGGAGATCAAATGAACTTGACGGGAACAATTAGTGCTAACGATAGTTCACAGTATCTATTGATTAAAAATGACGACGTTGAAAGGGTATACTCAGAAAAGGGGGAATTTCATTTTAACAGCAAATACGATAATGTAGACTATTTATCATCTGGATATTTTTCGTATGAATGGCGTGGTAAAAAAGGAATTCTTAATTCAAATGGAGGAATTGTTTTAAAAGCAGGGTATGATGGCATTGGTCAGGTCCTGGATAGCATAGCTCCCATTTTATCCAAAGGACGATTTGGATATTTCGATTTATCAAAAAAGTTCCTTTTGGAACCAACATATCTGAAACGGATAGAGCAATACAATCAAATTTATCAGGTAGCCCTAACAGAAGAAGGGTATGGGTTTCTTTCTTCAGGAGGCGAAGTAATTTCCGAATTTGAGTTTGCCGAGATCGGCTATTGGAACGATTCTGTTGCGCTGGTTAAAGAAGACAATTGGTCATTATATAATATAGAAGATGAAGAAATAGTCCTGGAGGGGATTCAACGTGTTGATTACATTTTAAATGGTAACATAGAAAAAGTCGCCTATTTTCTGACAGATAAAGGGTTTGGCATATTTAGCAATGTTAAAGGCGTAATTCTTAGTCCTTCTTTTAATAATATTGTCAATCTGGGAACAGCCGAGAAACCAATTTTTTTTGCAGAAAAACATATACCTGAGGCTGATTTTTATGTGGTTGTCTATGCAAATGCTCAAGGAAAAACTATTCGATCTCAGGCTTTTAGGTCTCAAGAGTACGAAATGATTTTGTGTGAGGAGTAAGTGCTCAGGTTTCAATGTGTTAATAACCGGTTGGGATGCTCCACCAGCCTCACCTGCTAAACTTTAACACCTCATAACCTGTTTATTTGCCAATTGGCCACATGCTGCATCAATGTCCTTTCCTCTGCTCCTTCTGACATTAACATTTACTTCACGTTTTTCCAGGTATGCACTCAATTGGTCGATGCGATCTTCGTCGGCATTCTTAAAATCCGCCTCCGAAATTGGATTGTATTCTATTAGATTGACTTTCGCCGGCACTTGTTTGGTGAATCTAAAAAGTTCCTCTGCGTCATCCAGTGTATCATTGAAATTGTTGAAAACAATATACTCGAAGGTGATACGTGTTCTCGTCTTCTTAAAGAAGTATTGTAAAGCCTCCGTCAGATCCGGAAGTGAATTCGTCTCATTGATAGGCATTATTTGGCCTCGCTTCCTATCGTTTGCCGCATGTAGCGAAAGCGCAAGATTGAATTTAACATCATCATCGGCTAATTTTTTGATCATTTTGGCGATACCAGCTGTAGAAACTGTGATCCTTCGGGGTGACATTCCCAGTCCAGTTGGAGAGGTGATGTGCTCAATTGACTGCAGAACATTTGCATAGTTCAACAAAGGTTCCCCCATACCCATATAAACTATGTTGCTCAAACGCTGATCATAATGGTTTTCAGCCTGCTTACCAATTTCTACCACTTGATCATAAATTTCGGCAGCATCCAGATTACGCTTTCTATCCATATACCCGGTAGCACAGAATTTACAACTAAGGGAACATCCCACTTGTGATGAAACGCAGGCTGTCATTCTATCATCTGACGGAATGAGTACACCCTCTACCCAATGTCCATCATAAAGCCTAAATGTCGATTTGATAGCATCGTCAGAGCTTACTTGTTTCTGACCGACAACGACGGCGTTGATAGCATAATTTCCTTTTAAGAATTCCCTTGTTGCAAGAGATAGGTTAGTCATCTCATCAAAGTTCCTAGCCGATTTCTTCCATAGCCACTCATGAATTTGCCTGGCTCTGAATGATTGCTCTCCATTTTCAAGAAAAAATTCAGTTAACTGGTTTAAAGATAAAGTACGAATATCCTGCATGACTGTGCAAAGATAGAGTGTTTGGTTGGGAGTCTCAGAAGAACATTAATTACTACTATATTTAAAAGGAATTCTTTAGCATTCCATTTATGCAGATTTTAGTTAATTGGATAGATAAGCTCAATAACAAAGTTGGCAACATGGTTTCCTGGCTGACCAGTATGCTAGTCTGGTTGATGTGCCTTGATGCTCTGATGAATATTAGCTTTGCGGGCTTGTTCGAACTGGAGTGGCATATTTTCGCTCTGATTTTTCTACTAGGGCCGCATTCACTTTGAAAAATGACAAGCATGTAAGGGTCGATGTTTTCTATAGTCAGTACTCGGCAAAGGGCAGAGCATGGGTTAATCTTATGGGTACCATAATTTTTCTGATTCCATTTTGTATAGTAATAATAAATTCATCAGTTCCTTTTGTCATCAATAGCTTTAATGTTCTTGAAGGTTCACCCGATCCTGGAGGTTTACCACTCAGATTTATAGTTAAATCTGCTATTCCAGTTGGTTTCAGTCTTCTATTATTACAAGCCTCAAGTCTAATCATGAAATCAGTGCTAACAATTCAAGGAAGAGAGCAATCCGATGTCTGAGGCTCTTCCTTTATTTCTCTTCGCGTTAATTTTTGTACTCATACTGATTGGGTATCCAGTGGCCTTTACATTAGGCGGGCTTTCTATTCTTGCGGGAGTGCTTGTCTTTGACATTGACTTCTTCTATCTACTCTCTCTTCGCATTTCTGGTACTATGAGCAATTTTGTCCTGATTGCGGTACCTCTCTTTGTGTACATGGGAATAATGCTTGAAAAATCGGGCCTTACTGAAAGCCTTTTGGAAACTATGGCACTACTCTTCGGTAAATTTCGTGGAGGTCTTGCTATTTCGGTAATTATTGTTGGTGCCATGTTGGCCGCTTCAACCGGCATTGTTGGTGCAGCAGTGATAACCATGGGTTTGATAAGTTTACCAACAATGCTTAAGCGAGGGTATAGTCCTGAAATTGCAACTGGCACAATCGCTTCTGCGGGAACACTTGGCCAAATTATACCGCCTTCAGTGGTCCTCGTTCTCCTGGGAAGTGTGTTGAATGTATCAGTGGGTGATCTCTTTACAGCCGCTATTATACCGGGTTTCGCACTTGTGACTGTCTACTTCATCTACATAATCATCTACTCGAACTTAAACCCCGAAAATGCACCTTGCATGCCCGAGGAGGAAATAAGGAGATTCAGAGAGCAGGGAATGATTGGCCGGATCATTAAGGCATTCTTGCTGCCGCTCGCACTCATCTTATCTGTATTGGGATCCATCTTTTGTATTGGGATCCATCTTTGCGGGTATTGCTTCACCCACAGAAGCAGCTGGTGTTGGAGCCCTGGGTGCCGCTCTATTAACAATCATACAAGGAAAGTTTTCCAAAGAGGTCCATAAAAATGTAATGCGTGAAACGACACACCTAACCTGTATGGTCTTTATTATTCTAATTGGAGCCACCGCTTTCTCTCTTGTTTTTAGAGGATTAGGTGGAGATCGTTACCTCATCGGTTTCATTCAATCCGATAGCCTGACACCCGAGTACTTTTTGTTCATTGTGCTGCTGGCAGTTTTCATCGCTGGCTTCTTCATCGATTTCATTGAGATCATTTTTATATTCGTTCCCGTTGTCGCTCCTCTTTTTACCGCATTGGGAATAGATCTGATTTGGGTAGGAATACTACTCGCTCTTAACTTACAAACCTCGTTTCTTACTCCACCTTTCGGATTTTCGTTATTCTACCTGAAAGGTGTAGCACCTGTAGCAGTAAAGACAACCTCAATTTACAAAGGTGTTGTTCCTTTCGTTATTATGCAGGTGCTATTTATGGGTTTAGTGATAGCCTGTCCCGAGTTGGTTAGCTACCTGCCTGAGTTACTTAAGAAGTAGCCTCTACTCCTTTATCACGCATCTTGACAAATTCTGTATAACGCCGATTGACTGCAATTAGAAAGCCAGTCACGACGAGTAATGTACCTAACCATAGAACGTTAATGAAAGGTTTCTCAACGGCCTCCAAAATGATATAGTCTAATTGAGCAGTGTTAACACCCATTTCAAAAGTTCCCCTATCGGGATGAATATTGAGTAATGTTAATTTCGAAGATACGTCTTTAACTTCGTCAGGAATTCGCCCAATCATCCGATTTTTGATCAGATAAATTGGCTCTGCGTAATACTCCTGATTGGCCGATCCCAGTATTTTTATTTTGGCTTTAACAGCAACATCCTCTCCAGACAAAGTGACTCCGGAAATTTCTTCAATCCTCTCAACATCGCCAAGAGTCGCAACGAAATCATTCACATAAAATGTTTCTCCCAATTTCAATTCTATCGTGTCCATCTCAGACCATTGAGTTTCACTTTCAGGATCTGGGAAGGTTCTTACATGGGTATATAGATCCATATTCCAGTTTCTATCGATATCTGGCGAATAAACATTACCCATTCTTTTATTTATTTGTATACGTGGGTACAGTGTAAATTCCTGGCCCTCGTTACTACTGTATTTCACTTCAAAGAATGAATTCTCAAAATTCTCAAACTCGACTGTATCCCCTGAATGAAAAAAGACTTCCCCATTGGCTATCAAGTCCGTTCCGATAAGAGCCAATTGTGGGTTGGACAGAGGCTGCAAATCATTCAAATTCACATAATCGTCATATCCTTTAATTTCCTTTCGCATTCCCATATAAAGCATCTCGTACTTACCCATTTGCCGGGGTTCATGCTGAAATAGAAGCATGTTGTCACGGTTAATTTCATCTGGAAGATCATTGCTCCACACCAAACCCGTCCTGTTGAGAGAAATAATTTTGGAATACCCCGATGAGAATAGAATGCCTAATAACATCATGGCAATCCCAATATGAGCCACTGAGCCACCAGACAATTTGGGGCTATTCCTGATAATTCCGGCAAAAATTTGGCCGTTAGCTATTATAGAATAAAGTCCTGCCGTGAGAAGCAACAGATCTGATATAGCCTCAAAATATCCTGTTTGGAACCAATTCGATATTAGAATAATACCACCTGCTACAATTAGTGTAACTATTATTGGAGTCATTAGAGACTCCTTCAATTTGGATTTATCTATCTTATTCCACCAGAAAAACTGACCGGTCCCACTTAAGATTGCCAAAACAATCGCAAACCAAAGCTGCCATGTTGAATAGAACAGGACTTGTTCTACTGGTGGTGCAATATTCGAGATTCCTCCAAATAATTCTACTATCGAATTCCAGACGGGAATAGAAGTTGGAATGATAACCTGGAAGGCCATTAAACACAGTGTCGTTGCTCCTATCAATATCCAGAACTCTCTACTATAGGCAGAAATTTCGGTGTCTGAAGTTGGTATTTTCTTCCACACTTTAGCAGCCAGGCCAACACTTAAAACAACAAAAACCATCAGGTAAACCAACAATTGACCTGACAAACCTAGATCAGTAAAGGAATGAACAGATGAATCCCCCAAAATGCCACTTCGAGTTAAGAATGTGGCATACAACACCATGATAAAAGTGGCAATAACCAAGGCAATTGCAGTTTTTAAAGCTGCATCACTCTTTTTGAAAGAGATCATTGTGTGGATGGCCGCAATTAAGACTAGCCATGGTACATAGATCGCATTTTCTACCGGATCCCAATTCCAATATCCACCGAAATTGAGTGTCTCATAGGCCCAATATGCACCCATTAAAATACCAACTCCCAAAGTCATTGCGGAAAACAATGCCCATGGTAATGCGGGCCTCACCCACTCCTTGAATTTGCCCAACCAGAGCCCCGCAATGCAGTATGAAAAGGGAATGATGGTTGTAGCAAAACCCAAAAACAGTGTAGGGGGGTGAATGACCATCCAATAGTTCTGCAAGAGCGGATTAAGACCGGTACCCTCCTCTGGTACAAATTCCGGATTCATCTTGAAAATTGGCGCATCCAATGCGTCCCTCAATAAAATAAAAGGAGAACTTCCGAATTTTTGGTCAAAAACGACAACACCCAATATCATCGATACCAGAAAGGTTTGTACCAATGAAAAGATGGTCATTACCGATCCCTCCCAGTATTTATTAGTATTGATAACCACTATTCCTAATACCACGTGCCAAAAGGTCCATAACAAAAAAGAACCTTCCTGTCCTTCCCAAAAAGTTGATATTTGATAATGTGTGGGTAGCGAAGTCGAGGAATGACTCCAGGCATAATGGTATTCAAAGAAATGACCATTAATTATAGCAAATAAAGTCACTACTATTCCAATGACCGCTATCCCATGAATATAGAATACTGCCCTGGAAAACTTCAACCAATCAGCTCTATTTATTTCGTCCGACTGAACACTTTTATAATAACCGTAAGTAGCGACCAATGACGCCACGAAAGCGAGAATGACCATAAAATGGCCGAGGTTACCTACAAAGTAGTGGATCATATATTATAGCCTGGCTTCAATTTCAATTGTTTCTTCCTGATATTTTGAAGGGCATTTCATCAAAATTTTATCAGCAAGAAAAGTGTTGTCATGATATGACCCTACAACAACAACTTGCTCTGACCGCAGAAAATCCGCAGGCATAGTATTTAAGAAATATACTTTTTGTTCAATATTGTTTTCATCTACCATCAAAAAAGAAAAAGACTGTTGGTCCTCACTAGTCTCAATACCTTCTACATCTCCGGATGCACTCTTTTTCAATTTGCCTACCACATGAATCTTTTGAGCTATTCCATTTGAGGCAAGCTCTTTAGCTTCCTCAAACGTGACATAGGAGCTGGCATCCCCGGCTGTTGAAATGATCACCATAATGGCAACAGCAATAACAATGATCCCTAATAAGTGTGATTTTTTCATGACCAGCTCAGTTGTTGAAAGAGAACGTACAGTAAAGGTAATTGGTTTCCTCCCTTTTGTTGTCTTGTATAGGTCATTCCTTCAATCCAATTTCTTTTCCAGCTTTGTAAGCTTGCGATCCATACGATAGGCAAAAAATGACAACCCCAAAATGATGACAAGTATGACTACAGCAACAATATAAATTTTACCGTCAGACCTAAATTGATCAGCCATTTCAACCGACTGGCCAGTATTTTGGGCCATGACCTGCATTGGGGCAAACAGTAAAACTAACTTAAAAATCAGCCAATTTCTTAGCTTCAATCTTTTCATCAAGTACATCAATTCTAATTTTAAGACTAGCCAACCATACACCAAACATTGTCCATCCAATTACTGCCAAATAAAAAACCTTTCTTAGGTTGCTATCCAAATCATAAGCACTAAAACCCGGGTTTCCACCATTACCAGGATGCAGGGAATCAGTCAATCTTGGCAGGATAAAAATGAGTGGAATCAAGGTTGCAAAAGCGAAAATGTTATAGACTGCCGTAACCCTGGCTCTTTGAGTATTGTCATTCAAGGAACCGCGTAGCACTAAGTAGGCAAAGTAGATCAAAAGTCCAATGGCCGATCCGTTTTGTTTGGGGTCACCGCTCCACATCTCGCCCCAGGTGAATTTGGCCCAAATCATCCCGGTAACCATACCCAAAATTCCAAAGTAAATGCCAGTTTTAGCAAAGTTGAGACTATATAAATCATACTTTAATTCGTTCGTCCTGAGAAATTGAATTGCATAATAAACTGAGAAAATGAACAAGATGATCATTCCAAACCACATGGGTACATGGAAGTGAAGAACTCGAACAGTTTCATTCAGGATGGGAAGTGCAGGAACTGGTAAAAGCAATCCTCCCACCACGGTATAACCTAGCAGCACCACTGTCAAAATCTTCCACCAAATTTGAGTCATCCAAGCCATATTAATTTTTGGAGAGATAGGGATAGAGCAGCAAAGCTAAGGTGATTGTTATCGCATTCAATGCTAACAGAACCAAAATTTCATCAAGACTTTCTCTTCTATCTATACCGTCCATAGCATTTTTTGAAAGCTTGATGATCATCATAATCAGCGGCACAATAATTGGAAAACTCAATATTGCCACCAACATACCACTATTCCCTGCCTTTGAGGCTATTCCGGATACCATAGTTAAAGTAGAAGAAAACCCCAGGGAGCCTAAAAAAAGAACTAGTAAAAAGAAGGATTGATCTTGCACCGGATTGCCGAGTAATAATGAGTACAAAATCAAGGCGATGAACGATACTGAAATCATTAGAAGTGCACTATAAATTATTTTGGAAATAATAATAACTACAGGACTCGCCAAAGAATAGTAATAGATATCTCTTTGAGGGTTTTCCTGTAAGAAGCTCTTTGCAATGGTATTTATTGCAGAGAAGAGTATAATTATCCAGAACAAGGTGTTCCACACTATGGGCGTAATGGTAGCTCCCCTCATATTGAAGGCCAGATAACACACAAATATGGTAGATGAGGTGTACAGAAAGACCCCCTTGATAAGGTACTTTTGTCTCCATTCAAGTAGAAATTCTTTGTATAGAAATGTTTGAATCTTGCTCATCTCTTTGTTATTCAAATTTATGGAACCAAAAGTTAACCTAATAGCGATTGCTAAAAAGTAAGATTCAGACTAGTATTGCAGTCTAATTTAATCCATTGATTGTGTCAGTAGGGAAAATTTTAGTCACCGGAACAGCGGGATTCATCGGATATCATTTGTCGAAAAGATTATGTGACGACGGTTTTGAAGTAGTGGGAATAGACAATATGAATGACTACTACGATGTGACGCTTAAGGAAGCCCGGCTAAATCAATTGAAGACACTGGGCGGTTTTCAGTTTCACAAAATAGAACTGCAGGATAGCAACAGTCTCGATCAAATCGTCAAAAATAACGGAGTTACGAAAATAGTCCATTTGGCTGCCCAAGCGGGTGTCCGCTATTCACTGGACAACCCAAAAGCCTATATTGATTCCAATATCAGTGCATTCCTCAACATTATAGAAACCAGCCGTCACAATAGCATTGAACATTTGGTTTTTGCTTCCTCAAGTTCGGTCTACGGGGCAAACAAGAAAATGCCATTCTCAGAAAAGGATAATATTGACCATCCTGTTTCCCTTTATGCGGCGACAAAAAAATCAAACGAGTTGATGGCTCACTCTTACTCCTCCTTATTTAATATTCCAGTTACGGGGTTAAGATTTTTTACCGTATACGGACCATACGGAAGGCCCGATATGGCTCTTTTCTTATTTACCAAAGCAATTATTGAAGGCAAACCCCTCAACGTTTTCAATGAAGGAAATTTGAAGAGAGACTTCACGTATATAGATGATATAGTTGAAAGCATTACAAGACTACTTCCAAATATTCCCAGGAGTGACGAAAATTGGAATGGCTTGGTGCCTAATCCTGATACAAGTTATGCCCCATATAGAATCTTCAATATTGGACACAACAAGCCGGTAGAATTAATGAGATTCATCGAACTCATAGAAGAAAATCTTGGTAAGATAGCCATCAAAAATATGCTGCCAATGCAACAGGGTGACGTTGCCGCTACCTATGCCAATATTGATAATTTGAGCTCTTTAACTGGCTATTCACCGTCTACTTCCATAGAAGATGGTATTAGAAATTTTGTAGACTGGTATAAGGAGTATTATAAACAGGTGCCGGTATTATGAAAGGAATGATTTTAGCAGGCGGATCTGGCACTCGATTGCACCCTTTGACATTGGCGATTAGCAAACAACTATTGCCGGTTTATGACAAGCCCATGATCTATTATCCGCTTTCAGTACTTATGTTAGCTGGGATCAAGGATATATTAATAATCTCTACTCCTCATGACATGCCCCTTTTTCAAAAACTACTTGGGGATGGTTCTACAATTGGCTGCACCTTCAATTATAAAGTTCAAGAAAACCCCAATGGCCTAGCTCAAGCTTTTGTTATCGGTAAGGAATTTATTGGCTCAGATTCAGTAGCACTCGTTTTAGGAGACAATATTTTTCATGGTTCCGGCATAGCTAAATTATTGCAAACAAATAGTGACCCAGATGGTGGAGTGGTGTATGCCTATCACGTTCTCGACCCAAACCGATACGGTGTAGTTGAATTCGATGCTGACTTCAATGCCATATCCATAGAAGAAAAGCCTGAAAATCCTAAGTCCAACTACGTCGTCCCCGGACTGTATTTTTACGACAATGATGTAGTAGACATAGCTTCTAATCTTAATCCAAGCCCTAGAGGTGAGTATGAGATAACTGATGTAAACAAAGAATACCTGAGTAGAGGCAAATTGAAAGTTAGTGTGCTAAGTCGCGGAACAGCCTGGCTCGATACAGGAACATTTTCTTCACTTATGCAAGCTGGTTCGTTTGTCCAGGCAATTGAAGAACGACAGGGGTTAAAGATAGGATGTATCGAAGAGGTAGCTTACCAAATGGGGTTTATAACGTCCTCAGAACTTAACAACTTAGCTGAACCTCTCATGAAAAGTGGATATGGGGAATACCTCAGACGAATAGCAGAATGAAAGTTTCCGAGACAAGTCTGAGGGACTGCTACATTATTGAACCTGCCATCCTTGGAGATGAAAGGGGTTATTTTTTTGAAAGTTTCAATAGAGAAAAATTTCTGAATCAAACTGGTATTACAGTTGATATTGTACAGGAAAATCAATCCATGTCAAAGCAAGGCGTTTTAAGAGGTCTGCACTTTCAAATTGGAGAATCTGCTCAATCTAAGATAGTCAGAGTACTTCAAGGAGAAGTTTTAGATGTGGTGATTGACCTCCGAAAAAGCAGTCCCACTTTTGGTCAACACCATAAGGAAATTTTGACAGAGGTCAATAAAAAACAAATTTACATACCAAAAGGCTTTGCGCATGGGTTTCTAATCCTCAGCAACGAAGCTGAATTCTTCTATTGCATTGATAGACCTTATTCACCGTCAAATGAACGAGGTATAACTTTTAATGACCCTCATTTTGGCATTGATTGGGGATTCGATAAAGAAGTGATTCTTTCCGACCGAGACAAACAATGGGCTCTTTTCAACGAAAATCAAAAATATTTTGAGTAAGAAAAAAATATTAATAACTGGCGGAGCTGGATTTCTCGGATCCCACTTAAGTGACCGTTTTATCTCGGAAGGTTACCACGTAATCGCTATGGATAATTTAATTACCGGGTCACTTGACAATATTGAACACTTATTTCAAAAGAAAGAATTTGAATTCCATAATTGCGATGTCTCCAAATTCATCCATGTGTCTGGCCATTTAGATTATATATTACATTTCGCCTCACCAGCCAGCCCAATTGATTATCTTAAAATGCCCATCCAGACTTTGAAGGTGAGTTCACTAGGAACACACAATTGTTTAGGGCTAGCTAAAGACAAAAAAGCCAGAATCTTAGTGGCTTCCACATCAGAAGTTTATGGTGACCCACTCGTACATCCCCAAAAAGAGGAATATCGGGGAAATGTTAATCCGGTCGGACCAAGAGGTGTATACGATGAAGCAAAGCGCTTTCAGGAAGCAATGACAATGGCCTATCACACCTTCCATAAAGTAGAGACAAGAATAGTCCGAATATTTAATACCTATGGGCCAAGAATGCGTCTTGATGATGGCCGTGCCCTTCCTGCGTTCATAGGTCAGGCTTTAAATGGCGAGAACCTCACGGTTTTTGGCGACGGGTCTCAAACAAGATCGTTCTGCTATGTGGATGACTTGGTTGAAGGCATCCACCGCCTGTTAATGAGTGACTATTCTCAGCCCGTAAACATTGGTAATCCCGACGAAATTACAATTAACCAGTTTGCTGAAGAGATTATTCGCCTAACTGATACAAAACACAAGATTATTTACAAACCATTGCCAACTGATGACCCAAAACAGCGCCAACCAGACATCTCCAGAGCTCAAGAAATACTGAATTGGTCTCCCAAATATTCACGGGCCGAAGGTTTAAAACCTACACTTGAATACTTCAAAACAAAGATTTAAGATTTGGTAATAAACTGACGTAAATAATGGCAGAAACAAATCCTAGCTGCACATCCTTTACAATTAAGTCACTAAATATCGCAAAACAGTTAGATTTCGTTGACTTGAAAGAGATGATTTAATTACAAAATGGATATATTAAAAGTATGTTGTCTTACATTTGCGGCATGAAGAAAGCATTGGTAACTGGAGTTACTGGTCAGGATGGAGCATATTTGGCAGACCTTCTTTTAGAGAAAGGTTACGAAGTCCACGGAATCAAAAGAAGGAGCTCAATATTTAACACGAATAGGATCGACCACTTATATCAGGATTCACATGAGAAGAACTACAATTTTGTACTTCATTACGGTGATCTGGTTGATTCACTAAATATCACCCGTGTAATCCAGGAAGTTCAGCCCGATGAAATCTACAATTTGGGTGCGATGTCACATGTGAAAGTGAGTTTTGAAGAGCCAGAATACACTGCTAATGCAGATGGAATTGGAGCGTTAAGAATACTTGAAGCAATCCGACTTTTAAAACTTGAGAACAAAACGAAATTTTACCAGGCTTCTACATCAGAGCTCTATGGTCTTGTTCAAGAAGTCCCTCAAAAAGAAACAACTCCTTTTTACCCTCGATCACCCTATGCAGTGGCCAAATTATATGCCTACTGGATAACAGTAAATTACCGAGAAGCATATAATATTTTCGCATCAAATGGTATCCTATTCAATCACGAAAGCCCTTCACGAGGTGAGACTTTTGTTACTAGGAAAATCACTCGCGGTGCCTCGCGAATAGGACTTGGTCTTCAAAATTGTATTTACATTGGAAATATGGATGCTAAAAGAGATTGGGGGCATGCCAGGGACTACGTTGAAGCCATGTGGATGATGTTGCAGCATGACGTTCCAGATGATTTTGTTGTAGCAACTGGAGTAACCACATCAGTAAGAGATATGGTTCAAACTGCATTCAATTGTTTAGGAGTAGAACTTCAATTTAGCGGTGAAGGTAGTGATGAGATTGGTACCATTATAAAATCAAATGATGACATGAGTTGTAAGGTAGGCGATATCGTCGTGAAGATAGACCCAAGATATTACAGACCAACTGAAGTAGATCTCTTGATAGGTGATTCTACTAAAGCAAAAGAAAAGTTGGGATGGGAACCGAAATACAATTTGAAAGAGTTGATAAGTGAAATGGTTAATTCTGATCTTGAGTTATTCAAGAAGGATCTCTATCTCAAAGAAGGTGGTCACGAAATTTTGAATTACCACGAATAAGCTTGGAGCAATCGGATAAAATATATGTTGCTGGTCACTCCGGTATGGTTGGGTCGTCAATCGTGAGGAGGCTCGAGATTGATGGTTTCAACAATCTTGTTAAGCGGACCTCGAAAGAATTGGATTTACGAAACCAATCCCAGGTTTCCAATTTTTTCCATGATGAGCAACCTGACTACGTCTTTTTAGCAGCAGCAAGAGTAGGTGGAATAATGGCCAATAATACGTATCGAGCAGAATTCCTGTACGATAATCTGATGATCCAAAGCAATGTGGTTCACAATGCGCACCTTTTCGCAGTTAAAAAACTCTTATTTCTGGGGTCTTCTTGTATTTATCCAAAATTGGCTCCACAACCCATGAAAGAAGAATTTCTTTTGACCGGATTACTAGAACCCACCAACGAACCTTATGCCATAGCGAAAATTGCTGGCATCAAGTTGTGTGATGCCTACCGCACTCAATACAATTGTAATTTTATATCGGCAATGCCAACCAATTTGTATGGACCCAATGATAATTATGATCTTCAAAAATCCCATGTCTTGCCAGCTCTTATAAGGAAATTCATTGAGGCCAAAGCAGACGGTGAAGAACAAGTTGAAATATGGGGCACCGGAAACCCCAAGAGAGAGTTTATGCATGTCGAAGATCTTGCACGAGCATGCCTTTTCTTAATGCAAAGTCACAATGAATCTGGGTTCGTAAATGTAGGCACCGGTGTGGACGTTACCATTAAAGAGCTTGCTCAGACCATTCAGAAATTGGCAGGTTATCAAGGCTCCCTAAAGTTTAACGAATCTAAACCAGACGGCACACCAAGAAAACTTATGGACGTCTCTAAAATTGAAGCCATGGGTTGGAAGCACAGCATTTCATTGGAAGAAGGACTCCAAAGGACGATAGATGAATATTCCTCCCTATTTATGAGTTAATTCGCCCTTGCTAAAAGTGTTATGCAACTCTAAAACCTGGCTGATTATAGATTGAGATTCATCATTTTGAACCATATAATCTGATCGGTCACTCCGCTCCTCTTCTGATAACTGCCTCTTAATGATAGATTTTATTTCTGATTCTGATCTAAATGAGTCTCTTTGCAATACTCTTCTCACTCTTAAATCGATTGGTGCAGTTACATTAACAATCGCATCCAATAACTTATAAGAACCACTTTCAAACAATAAAGCCGCTTCTTTAATGACATAACTTGATTGCTGCTGATCCTCTAGCCATTCTTCATAATCATTCTTAACTTTTGGGTGAACAAATGAATTGAGTTTATCCAATTTTGATTTGCTTCCAAAAGTCTGCTTTGCCAGAAAATTACGGTTGATCTTCTGGTCGATGTACGATTCAGTTCCAAAAAAGGCCTGAATATTGTCGACAAGACCTTGGTCATTTTCCATCAACCATCGAGCTCGAATGTCAGCGTTATAGCAGGGTACGCCCAAAATACTGAATATTTGGCAAACAGTACTCTTTCCAGAACCAATGCCCCCAGTAACGCCAATTTGGAATGGCTTAGTTCGCATAAATAACTTTCAAGCTTTCTGGCACAAGTTCAATCTCCATTACGTAAGTAGGAAAAGCTATCAGAATTGGAAGTATTGAAGAATCCGACTGATCGACCATCGTCAGGTCTGCCGTGATGTTAAAGTCAGTTGAACGAACTTTGTTAACGTCTCTTAACCGAATTGTGTAATTGATTTGAATGACAGAATCCTGTAAATAAATTGAAGAATCAAGTGGAAAATTTGTTGACTCCAAAGGAATCTGAATAGCTAATCTGTCAAATTCAGCAATGTTAAATCTCACGTTGATCTCATCAGGAAGGGGTTTTATGAGGCTACTAGCAAATTCAATATCAAATTCGTCATTAAAATCATCATCAATGTTCCTTTGTCTAAATTTTACTGTATAAAATTCTTTCAACGTATCAATCATGCTTTTAGGTCCCCGGACTTCAATAGAATCCGGGTTGATACGTATTTCTGAGGTTAGCCTATAGTTCTCTCTAAGAGGAATATTTAAACTGTCGACTAAAACATTCAGGCGTTTTTCAACTTTCTCCTCAATGTTAATAAATAGGGTATCTGTAACAACAAAATCTAACTTTATACCACCGAGTTGCTCTGTAATTAGTGGAAGCAGGGATGCCCTTGTAAAGAATTTTATCTCAGTAGGGTTATCCATTTCGACCAATACCGGTATGGCACTAAATAGAAAAGTCTTCCTCATGAGATTCCACCCTCCTCCTGAAACATCGACAACTATGACATCCGGTAGAGGATTGACAACAACAACACTATCACGTTTGAAACTGAACTCTAGTGGATAATTGAGCCTTGTACTATAATTTTTGTTAAGCGCATTGAAAAACCAAAAGGTAGTTGCTGCAACTGTAGACAGTAGTATTGCCCTCCAATTGTTTCCAAATAATACAAGAAACAATTTTAGTACTGGCATCAGAGAAAAGTTTGAAAAATGAAAATGTACTTATTAATCGTTAGGTTAATTAGTTCGTATGAATTTTCTAGGCAGCATACTGAGCGTGCCTATGATGAAAATATTTTTTCACTTGAGGTTTATCCTTTTTTCTTTTGCTCATAAAATTATTGATGTTTTTTTTGAGTTGTTCTTTGTTTATAGCCCTTTTCTTTCCTATGATATTTGTTTTCAAATCTTGGTTTAGGTATTCTTGTGGGTTCAGTTCAGGAGAATAAGCAGGGATGAACAATACCTCAATCTTTTTTTTATTGTCTTCCAGCCATTGGTTTAGCTTTTTAGTTTTATGGGCGGGATGATTGTCTGTGATAAAGAACACTTTTTGTTTACTGTATTTTATCATTTGCTCTAAAAAGGTTTGAAACACTTCGCTATTAAATCCTGCATCCATCAACATGAATTGTAAATGACCTCTATTGCTAATAGCAGAAATCATATTGACTGTAAAGCGTTTTCCTGTTGCCATAATCATCGGTGTTTTTCCTTTTGGTGCATAACTCCTCCCTGCTTGATGGGTGCTTCTACAGCCTGTTTCATCTCCAAAGTAAATAACAGCTTTCTCTCGGACAGCTCGCCTTTTTATAGATGGATACTCTTGCTCCAACCACTTTTGAACCTTTTCAGGTTTTTGTTCAAAAGCTTTTTTTATAGGCTTCTGAGGTGTATATCCCCATTTCTTTAAATAACGACCCACTTGCCAACGGGATAATTCTACGCCATACTTTATAGCAATGAGTTGTTGTACTGCTTCTCGGGTCCATAAACCAAAAGGGAGCTTCAACTGATCTGGTAATTTGTCCTTGATTAACTGACGCACTTGATAAGCTTGGTCTTTCTTTAACTTATTACCTCCTTGAACTCCTCGTTTTTTACTCCTTAAAGCTCTTTTTCCTCCTTGCTTATAAATAGCCCAAATCTTGTTCACCCCTGGCTCTGTTATTCCAAAAACAATACTGGCTTGCTTTTGTGTCCCTAACTTCTTTCGCAAATATTCTGCTACTCTAAACCGTGTCTCCTCTTGTGCTTGTTTGTTTTTGCGCTTCTTTACCTTTGTTTTCATATAGTAAAGATACAATAAATAAAAATAATAAGAACTAAATAATGCTCTTATTAATAAATCAAATTGGTCAAAAGAAGCACGTAATCAAAATTATAACTTTCCTAATCAATTAGCATTAGAAATCTTCTTTGTCGCATCCATTGAAATCGAGGATTTCTCAATCTTTATCCGAGCACCTTTATCAATTTCTAATATCAATGTGGTTTCGTTCATTGAAGTGATCTTGCCATGAATGCCACCAATGGTAACAACAGCGGCTCCCTTCTTGATTTCTTCAAGAAACTTCTTTTGGTCTTTTTGCTTTTTTTGTTGGGGGCGAATAAAAAAAAGATAGAAGACTACGATCATTCCACCAAAAAGGATGAATTGTGCGTAGCCTCCTCCTTCAGCCTGAAGGAATATAAAATTATGCATTCGTTATATTTTGACTGTGTTTTTTACTTAACAGGGCCTGCAGCACCGCTATTTGGTGAAACATTAGCCTTAATTTTCAATCGGGCAGTTTTAGGATTAGTATTGGCAGTTATGGTAATGGTTTTGTTTTGAATACCTGGCTTGTTCTTACTGTTAAAACTAACATGAATCTCGCCAGTTGCACCAACTCCTATAGGCTCTTTTGGCCACTGAGGTACAGTACATCCACAAGAAGCAGTAGCACTAGAAATAATCAAAGGCACATCCCCCGTGTTAGTAAACTGAAAAACATGATTTACAACATCTCCTTCTTTGATAGTACCGAAATCATGATCTTCAGTGGCAAACTCAAATGCTGGAAATGGTCCGCTCCCAACTTCTTCAGCAATACTCGCTACATTGTTGTTAGAAGGAGTCGCCGCAACAGACCTTGTTGTTCCGTTACCGGCCTCTAGTTCAGCAACTCTACCCTCTAGTCTTGCAATCCTAGATTCTGCATCTTTGTTAGTACAACTGAATGTCATAAAACCGAGCATGATTAACGACAATACATTTAAAGCTAACTTTCTCATTATCCTATTTTTAAAGTTTTACAATTTTTATACAAGTTTAGCGAACCACTCCAGACTCATTTACAAAGCAGTTCACTTTAACATTTTGTTGACATTTATCAGTTCTTCTTTATTTGCCCAAGTAGTTCATCAACATCTTCCAATAATTGCTCGGCTTTTTCCTTAGCATGGGTAATAACCTCTTCTCCCTTCACTTTGGCATTATTATTCACCAATTCTTTACCCTCAATAATTTCCTTAATCAACTCTTCTAATGTCGCTTTGTATTTGTCAAGTTGATAAGACAGTTTATCCCTAGTATTAGATCCTTTATCAGGCGCATACAAAATACCCAGAATTGCACCAGTTGTAGCACCAGTTAGAAAAGCCAATAATGTGTTTGTGGTCTTGCTCATATCTATTTACTCAAGTTTCCAAAAATAAGCATTTCTGTAATTCTATTAATGATTTATTTATTATCCAAAAGCCCTCTCCCACTCTTTTTTATCCCTCCCTCCCTCACCATTTCACTGGAAAGCACATCTAATATCCCATTGACATACTGCTTACTTTTAGGAGTGCTGTAAGCCTTACATATTTCTATGTACTCGTTAATTGTAACTTTAACAGGAATACTGGGGAATTGAGTGAATTCAGTAATGGCCATTTTCATCAATACCATATCTACTGCCGCAATTCGATCTTTATCCCAATTTTTAGATTTCGAGGCTATAATCTTTTCAAGTTCAGCATCTCCTGTTAAAATCTCCTTGTAAAGTTTCTTATAAAACTCCTCATCTTCACTCCAGTTAGGTGAAAGGTTAATCAATTCGATAGTCTTATTGGCCTCATCATATGTTTTAATGGTTTTAATCACCATACTTTTTAGAATGCCACGATTTTCAGACCAACCAAGACCATTTTCTTCCATATGGCCATCCATGATTTCATTCTTGAAAATTACTTTCTTGAAAAGATGATTGATAATCTCTTTATGATCTGACGATGAAGGGTTGGTTTTTTTGACATACTGTAGATAGACTTGATCCTTCTGCACTATTTTCCTGAGCCATTCTGAAATAATTTCAGTATCCCAACCAATTTTGTTCTTTTTTACGAATTTGCTGATTTCCGGATTTTCAGCAATAGATTTGATGACTGGGTTTGATGAGAGATTGCGGTATCCTGTTCCCGCACTTTTGCCTTCGCCGACTATTTTATTCCAATCGCTAATAATAATTTCATTCCATGCAATTGGCAACCATAAAATTTTGTGATAAGTACTTAAAATCCACTCAGTCTCCTGAACCAAGTGTTTTAACCCCGATGTCTGAGCCTCCTTTAAAAGATTTTCATAAGTTAATAAACTGTCTTTGATTGCTGCTTCAATCTCCGGTTGGTGTGTTGAATCAGTTGTTGGGGCTTTAGCAAACTGCAAGTCAAAGCCTTTAAGAGTTTCCTCTTTTAGAGCCTTCAAAGTCTGAATGTCTTGCTCTTCATTAGAATTGAGATCGGGGTCAAAATGAGCACCAGACTGTTCTTTTGCCATTTGTTGAAATGCTCCCTTTTGGCACTCCAAAGCATACAAAAACTGCATGACCTTGATCCTGAGATTACGGCGATTTAACATAGCTGGTTTTTTTAAATAAAGAACGATGAATGTAATAATATTAAAATGAAAGCTTTATTGCCCCCATTGAATTAATTCTCTCTACGGCTATTTTCATTGCTGCTTCTTGTGGGGTTATGCTTTCCTCTTCCGACTTAAGTAGCACCGACAAGCAAGTGTCATATATGTGTTCAGTTTTCTTCATAACAACATCCCTATTGTAATTACCCAAATACTCATAACCAACATGGATAATACCTCCTCCATTAATTAAGAAGTCAGGTGCATATGTGATACCTCTATCTATCAACATATTCCCATGACGAAGTTCATCGAGTAATTGATTATTAGCACCACCAGCTACAATTGAGCACTTTAAGTTGGAAATACTCTCATCGTTAAGTGTGCTTCCCAAAGCGCAGGGTGCATAAATGTCCATATCAAATTCAAAAACATCGTTTGGCGGAACAACTGTAACTTTATATTCGGAGGTAACCTTTTCTAGTTTGTCTTCAAAGATGTCACTTACAAAGATTTCTGCACCCTCTTTGGTGAGATTTGCGACCAGATTGGTTCCTACATTTCCTGCTCCCTGCACTAAAATCCTTTTACCACTAAGACTGTCATTACCACTCACTTTCTTTTGAGCAGCTTTCATCCCTACATACACACCATATGCAGTCACTGGTGAGGGGTCTCCCGAGCCTCCCATGTTTTCAGGAATTCCGGCCACATGAGAAGTTTCCATCCTGATGTACTCCATGTCACGGGTGGTCATATTAACATCTTCAGCAGTCATATAACGGCCACCAAGACTTTCAATGCACTTTCCAAAACGACGCATCAACGCTTCGTTTTTTATCTTTCGCACATCACCAATGATTACTGCTTTTCCACCCCCGATGTTTAGCCCAGCAATTGCAGATTTAAATGTCATGCCTCTCGATAATCGAAGGGCATCAATTGCAGCCTTTTCTTCCGTTGCATAATCCCACATACGAGTGCCGCCCATTGCCGGACCTAATACTGTGTTGTGAATTGCAATAATGGCTTTTAATCCGGTGGCTTTATCATAGCAATAAACCACTTGTTCATGATCCAGTTCAGCAACCTGCTCAAACACGGAAATACTTCCAGGTTTATTATTTAATGTATCTGATATCATTGCAGAGTTAGTGTTGTATTATGCCTAATTTGGTGCCGTGAGCAGTTAGAAAAGGTGTGCAAACTTACCTTTTTTTATATGGGCAACAATGCGAATGGGGCCAACAAAAATGCTTTATGATTGTTTTTAGAACGAATGAAGGAACTCAACTATCTCAATAAATACTTATTCAAATACAAGCGTTACCTCATTTTAGGTACTTTATTTATAGTGGTAGCTAATTTTTTCGGCATTGTGCCCGCATTAATTGTAAGGCACTCCTTTGACCTTGTTCAGAAGAATATTTCCATTTACAACATTTTTGAGGGTTTTGGTCTTCAAAGTGAAACTTATAAAATCTTTGCCAATAGTATTTTACTATTTGGCGTGATAATACTGGTAATGGCTTTGCTCAAAGGTGTCTTTATGTTCTTTATGAGACAGACCATTATTGTCATGTCCCGCCACGTTGAGTTTGATTTGAAAAACGAGGTTTATAAGCACTATCAAACGCTACCATTGAGCTTTTATAGGCGGAACAAGACTGGTGATCTAATGGCCAGAATATCAGAAGATGTCAGCCGTGTTAGAATGTACTTAGGGCCAGCGATCATGTATGGCATCAACATGGTCACACTTTTTCTAATGGTAATCCCTTTTATGTTCACCATTAATGCGAAGCTTACCATTTATTCTCTGTTGCCTCTTCCGGTGTTATCATTGAGTATTTATTATGTCAACAACATAATCAATCAAAGATCAGAAGAAATTCAACGAAGTCTATCCGGACTATCAACATTTGTGCAGGAAGCGTTTTCTGGCATACGAGTTTTAAAAGCATTCGTACGAGAAGAGGAATCTTTGAAAGATTTCGCGATTGCCAGTAATGACTATAAGGACAAATCATTGAAATTGACCTTTGTTACCGCTCTTTTCTTCCCACTTATCATGTCATTAATAGGGCTGAGTGTTATTCTAACAGTTTATGTAGGTTCGCTTGAAGTGATCAATGGATTCCTTAGTATAGGTAATATCGCTGAATTCATTATCTATGTGAACATGCTAACCTGGCCAGTTACATCGCTGGGGTGGATTACAAGTATAATTCAACGAGCGGCTGCATCGCAAAAAAGGATTAACGAGTTTCTCAAAACGCATAACGACATACTCTCTAATGCCGATCTGACACATGAGATCACCGGTGATGTTTCGTTCGAAAATGTAAAATTCGTTTATCCTGACACCGGAATAAAGGCATTGAAAAAGATCCATTTCAATATCAAAGCAGGTGAATCTATAGCAGTAATTGGTACAACTGGTTCAGGTAAAAGCACAATAGCTAATCTGGTTTGTCGTGTGTATGATACTACTGGAGGCAAGATATCCATTGACGGAGTTGACATAAAAGAATACAACTTGTCCAGTCTTCGAAATCAAATCGGATTGGTTCCGCAAGATGTTTTCCTGTTTTCAGATAGCATCCGGAATAATATTGCTTTTGGCAATATTGATTTATCAGAAGAGGAGATTCAAAAAGCCGCAAAAGATGCAGATTTGACCGAGAATATTCAGCGATTTCCCGAGGGGTTTGAAACAAGGGTTGGGGAAAGGGGTATTACGCTGTCTGGTGGTCAGAAACAGAGAGTTTCTATTGCCAGAGCTATAGCCAAGAATCCGAAGATTCTAATTTTGGATGATGCCCTCTCCGCAGTGGATACAAAGACTGAAAATAAAATCCTCAATTCCATGGAGAAAATTATGGTCGGCCGAACAACCATAATCATCTCTCATAGAGTGTCATCTGCTCAATTAGCTGATAAAATTATTGTACTTGATGAAGGCGAGATTATTGAACAAGGTACACATGACTCGTTGTTATCAAGTGGAGGGGTGTATAAAGAACTTTATGATAAACAGTTAGCTATTGAGGAGGTTGAAAGGGCTATTTGACAAAACCTTCTACCACAACACGGTCATCTGCATAATGTTTTTCTAAGAAGTAATCCTCTACTTCCAATCCATGCTGCTGAGCAGTTGCATAAATCTTTCCTTCAATTTCAATCTTAGGTGGTCTAACAATCGGATGGGTGTCTAAAGTAACTCCCAAAACCCCCCGGGCTGTCATCTTTTTTACTTTAAAGCCTTGTGGAAGTTCAGTTATTTTGTCCAATAGAATAATCCCGACAAAATAATGAACTTCATTCTCAGCCAAGTCTTGGTCAACATAATCTACCAGCCCTAATATCCCCTTAATCTTGCCTGTGGAAACCTGATCTTTAGCTAAACTATACAAGTGCTCAATTTCAGGGTCCTTGTAGCTCCCTTTGAAGTCGACTCCGGCCATGGCATAGTCAACTCCCTCAAAAGCATTGACCTTTAACTCTTTAAAACCTCCCAATTGGTAGTAGACCGAAAAAACAATTGTCCCAAAAGAAATTGCAATGATGAAATAGTAGAAATATTTAGAATGTGTGATTTTCATTAGCTGTCTTCAAAGCGGAATTTAGAATTGTTATCCATAAAATACTACATCAAGAAACAGACTCTTTATACTGCATCTTGTGTAATTGACTATAATACCCGTCAAGAGTCAAAAGGCTTTCATGGGTGCCTTCTTCTTTGATTTCGCCTTTATCCAATACGAGGATCTTATTTGCCCTTTGAATTGTGGACAATCTATGAGCTATGACTATAGCGGTTCTGCCTTTCATCATTTTGTCAATTGCACTTTGGATTAATTCCTCCGTTTCGGTGTCTACTGACGACGTAGCCTCGTCCAGAACGATTATTTTGGGATCATAGACCATGGCACGCACAAATGAAATCAACTGCCTTTGACCAACTGATAATGTTGCTCCTCTTTCCATTACATTGTATTGGAATCCCCCTGGTAATCGTGCAATAAATTCTCTGGCTCCTACTAGTTCCGCAGCCTCAACAATGCTATGTTTTTTTATTGCACTATTGCCAAGTGTAATATTCCATTCAATAGTTTCAGAAAAAAGAAAGACATCTTGAAGTACTACACCGATATTTCTCCTTAAGCAGTAAAGATCATATTCTGATATACTCCTTCCATCAATTTTAATCTTCCCTTGATTGATATCGTAAAAGCGGCTCAACAAATTTATTACAGATGATTTACCAGCTCCAGTTGCTCCTACCAGGGCTAATGTTTCCCCGGGTCGGACATCAAATGAAATGTCCTTTAGGACGTAATCATCATCCTTATAAGCAAACCAAACCTTATTAAAACCTACTTTCCCCTCAAAAGAGTTAGTCACAAAAGCACCATTATTATCAATGTGCTCCTTGCTATCCAGAAGTGTCATAATTCTACTGGAACTAACAATGCCCATTTGTAGTGTATTAAATCGGTCAGCTATCATTCTAATTGGTCTAAAAAACATCATGATGTACATAATAAAGGCAACCAAAACACCGAATTTGATATCGCCCACCAAAACATTTCCTGCACCATACCAAACAACCAATCCAATACCTGTAGCCTGGATAACTTCCGCTACTGGATAGTACACCGAGTAGTACATTACCGATTTAAGATTTGCCTTCAGGTGTTCCCTATTGATGTTTTCGAATTTCTCATACTCTCTTTTTTCACTATTGAATATCTGCACAATGTTCATGCCGGTTATGTGTTCCTGAACGAATGAATTGAGGTTAGAAACGGCATTCCTGACATCATTGAAAGACACTTTTATCTTTTCTTTGAAGATGTAAGTGCTCAACAATAGAATTGGTAAGGTTGCAAGGCTTACTAAAGTCAATTTCCAATCAGTAATGGACATGACTATTAAGATGACTACAATCTGCAGTATTTCACCCGCCATAGCCGCAAGACCCTCACTAAAAACGTCGGCTAAAGTTTCTACATCAGATATGTTTCGGGTTACTAACCGGCCAATAGGGGTATTGTCAAAAAATTTTAATCTCAGATGTTGAATATGTTTATATAATTTTATTCTTATGTCTCTAATAATATGTTGACCCAGCCAGCCAGCAAGATAGGTCTGAAAATATTGAACAATTGCCTGGAATATGAGGATGACAACCAGCAACAAAATCATCATTGTCAGGCCCTGAAAATCACCGTGGGCCACTTCATTATCTATGGTATACTGGATTAGCAGCGGGCGAGAGGGTACTAGTATGGCCAAAAAGAAAGTCAGGAAAACAAGCGTATAGAACTTGCCTATATAGGGCCTGGCAAAAGAGAACAGCCTTTTAAGAACCTTAAAATCAACAATGCTGCCACTCTGTATATTTTCCTTCTCCAACTTACTATTTATAATTCTTCAAAAAGGCTCAAACAAAAATTTCTTCCGGATAAGTAATTGCATTCAGATACAATCCGTGGGGTGGGGCCGATGACCCGGCTTTTCTCCGATCCTTGCTGAGAACGATGTCAACAAAGTTTTGTTTGGAGTAAACCCCGGTTCCTACATCTAACATGGTTCCTACCATTGCTCTCGCCATTCCCCGTAGAAACCTGTTGGCCTTTACTTTAAAATAAACGTCATTTTTGTCGGTAGTCCACTCAATATCCCTAACATCGCAAATAAAGTTATTTACATCGGTTTTGACCCGACTAAAGCTTTGAAAGTCTTTACATTCTACAATGAAATCTTTTAAACCATTCATTAGCGCAATATCAATATCCTTCCTGTAGTAGTAAGCCATATCTTGCAAAAAAGGATTCTTACATTGTGTTATATGATACACATATTGCCTTTCAATAGCAGAGAATCGTGCATGGCCATCTGACCTGACTTCACATAATGTTTTTATGGCAATGTCTCTTGGCAATAGTGAATTCAATTTGTAAGCGAAATCACCTTTTTCTAAGTGCTCGTCAAAATCGAAATGCAGAACTTGCTCGTTTGCATGAACGCCTGCATCAGTTCTTCCACTGCCAATGGTTGGAATAGGCCTCTTTAATATAGTCTCCAGTCCATTATTGACTACTTCCTGAATTCCAACTGCATTTTTTTGGATCTGCCAACCATGATAGTTGGTCCCCTTATAAGATAGAAATAGGAAGTACCGCATCAAGGCAAAAGTACTGCCCATTCACCATCTCGTAAAATCACATCAATTTGTGATCTTAAACCAATAGCGTTTTAAACGAATAGAAAAGAAAGGGGACAATTTATCTGAAAGTTATCATTGAGGTGCAAAAAAGAACCCCTTCCTGAATGCTAAACCTAACACTATTTTCTCAAATCAGGTTCTAAACCTGACCGGTCCAGGTTCAATAAACCGGTAGATAAAAAAACAGACAGACAAACACAATAAGGATTATAATAGCTGTACCCGTCTGTTCTCGATGCTATTTTGTCAGTTTGCCGGGAGCTTCAACCTGTGTTTATCCTTGCTTAACCGGGCCACAAATACCAAACAGCCAAAGGAGCTGTAAAAATGCACACCTTGCCCGATTACGATGGAAATTTGCCTGCTTATGTAAACATTACTGACGGCAAGACCGCAGACAATAAAGGAGCCTCAGACATCCCCATACATAAAGGCAGTGTTACTGTGGCCGGTCGATTTTCTAATAACTCCTCCCTACTGAAGGTTTGGCACAGCAACAAGGTATTTTTCCTCGTTCGCCATAAAGAGAACCTCCAGTGTATCAAAATAAAAGAAAATGACTGGCCTGATGACAGGCAGGAGTGCATGCTGACAGAGGAAATAATCGAGCTTAAAAAAACAACTCCTCAAAACAGAAGTATCCAGCCAGGCTTGGACGGATTGCTGTTTGAGATCAGAGAAACCAACAAACTATTGAACTGATCACTAATCCAATATCCTGGACAGCAAATACGATCAGTGGGCTTTATAAAAGCCGCTGGCAGATCGAGATATTCTTTACAGAGATCAGGCAACTCCTCAAAATCAAGACTTTTACAGGCACTTCCCAAAAGGCCATGGCCGGGTTTAAATGGCATTTATCCAGCCTGGCAGCTTTTATATAGACTAACATATTTGTGAAAACTGACCTTCAAAACTGGCTGGATAACCCATTGGAGGCCACCACCGACTGGTCCGGTTAATTCAATTCAGGGGTCCTCTTTTGAATGGTGGAAAAATACCCTCGTAAATTTCTAAATCGACTACTTTTATCTAAATCATAAACGTATAGGACACTGTTGGTTCGAAATCTTGTATTTATTTGCTGTCGAAGCATATCTTTAATAGATTTAAGCATTGAAGCCTAATTTCAATAGTTATGAAGTGTAAAATTTTGATACTAGCAGTGTTCTTAATGTCTCTGGGAGCTTGTACCCAGAAAATGTGCGCTACATACGCAAAAAAGGACGTTAAGCAGGAGACTAAAGTTCAAGATACGAGAATTTAGATTTTCTGAAATCGAGGTGAGCGGATATCAATTTATGGTGTCCGCCTTTTTATTTTATAGCCCTTTAGAATGGCTTTCCATGCGTTAAGCCCACTAAATATTTTCCAAGACCTGTTTTGAGCGTTTGAACGGCTAATGTTGAGGTCGTTGTACCTCCAAATAGTTTTTGGACTGCCCTGCCTATCATTAGGCGGTTGGAAAAGTGTTTCTCCCAGTTTTTTTTGTAATTCTTTTCAATATTTGGAAGATCAAATCCATTTTGACTTCGACCTCTGATAATTACATCTGACAATATTTTAGCAGAGTGTATAGCTATGGCCATCCCATTTCCGCAAAGTGGGGCTATCATTCCAGCGGAGTCACCACACATTATTATCCCATTTTCAACTAATAACTTGGGCTGAAAAGAGATTTCATTTACAGTCAAAGGTTTTTTAAAGAGGAAATCTGAATTTTTAAAAAGCGTTTTAAGAAATGGATTTTTGTATAGAACCTTTTTCTCCATTTGGTCAATATTGCCCGATGACTTTAAATTATGGCGATGACTTAGATAACATAAATTGTAAATATCTCCTTCTACTTTGCTAATACCACAATACCCATCCTTGAAATTGTGTAATGTGATTAAATTTTCAGGATGGTCAGTTTTGATATGATATTTTACAGCCAGATAAGGAGATCTTTTTTTGAAGAAATTTCGGTCAAAATACTTGTCGAGATTAGACCTTTTCCCAAAGGATCCAATGACTACAAATGCCCTTATCAATGTCCCGCTATCCAAAGTCAAGTAGAGATCAGCCAAGTCTTTTTGGGTATCTAAAACAGTGGTTCCCTGTAAGAGATCAACTCCAACTTTCACAGCTTCTTTCATCAGATAGTCATCCAGTGAATATCGACTAATGCCAAATCCGCCAAGGGGAAGCCTTATGGTATGCGAGATGCCATGTGTTGAGGTAAGTTGGAAATTTTTAATACTCGATGGCTCATGCTCTTTGGGGAATAGTTTTTCTCTCAATAGAAAAGGGACAACTTCATTAGAAATGTATTCACCACAAACACGATGAAAGGGATATTGCTTTTTTTCAATTAAAAGGACGTTGAATCCTGCTTTTGCAAGCAAGATGGATGAAATTAATCCAGCCAGACCTCCACCAACTATTGCGATGTCTCTTGTTTCAGACAAAATTGTTTTACCCGTACTGTTGGTGATAATAGTGTTGGTATTCACCAGAGGTGATATTTTCTAACCAATTCTCATTTTCAAGATACCAATCCACTGTTTTTTGCAACCCAGCCTCAAAGGTTACTTCAGGAGTCCAATTGAGTGCTGTCGCAAGTTTGCTGGCATCTATGGCATATCGCAAATCATGACCTGCTCTGTCTTGTACGAATGTGATCAGCTTTTTGGACGTTCCAGCAGTTCTACCGAGTTTCAAGTCCATAAGCTCACAGAGATATTTTACCACCTTAATATTTTCCCACTCATTTAACCCACCGATGTTATAAGTTTCACCCAGTTGTCCTTGATGAAATATGACATCAATCGCTCTCGCATGATCTTCTACATAGAGCCAGTCTCTAATATTTTCTCCTTTACCATAAACTGGCAATGGCTTCATACTTTTGATATTATTAATACATAATGGAATCAATTTTTCAGGAAATTGATTAGACCCGTAATTATTTGAGCAGTTAGATAATACGATGGGTAATTTATAGGTATTTCCATAAGCTTTCACAAAGTGGTCAGAGCTTGCTTTCGATGCTGAATAAGGCGATTGTGGATCGTAAGGAGTAGTTTCAGTAAATAGACCATTATCCAATGAACCGAAAACTTCTTCGGTTGAGATATGGTAAAACAATTTTCCCTCTTTGTCAGACCATTGGTTTTTTGCAGCATCCAATAGGTTCACTGTTCCAATAATATTAGTCTGAATAAATGCCATTGGGTCATTTATCGATCTATCTACATGAGATTCAGCAGCCAGGTGAATGATCGCATCAAAATTTTGTTCTGAAAACAATCGATTTACGGACTCTTTATCAACAATGTCAGCTTTTATGAATGTGTAATTATCGGCATCCGCTACATCTGACAGGTTCTCGAGATTGCCAGCATAAGTAAGATTGTCAAGGTTATGAATTCTGTAATGAGGGTATTTTTTCAAGAACAGTCTCACAACATGAGAGCCAATAAAACCAGCACCTCCTGTAATCAAAATTTCTTTTTGAATACTACTCATTTCTTCAAAGTATTTTGCCAGTTGAATGCATCCAACAGTGCTTGTTCAAGAGATAGTTCAGTAACCCAATTGAGTATTTCCTGTGCTTTCTTTACGTTAGCATAAATGACCTCTACATCTCCTGGACGTCTGGGAGCAATTTCGTAATTGAGCTTGGTTTTTGAGACTTTTTCGAATGCTTTGATTAACTGTAAAACGGTGTGCCCTTGCCCTGTGCCACAGTTAAGAGCCATATGGCCGTTTATCGATCCGTCAAAAATGGCATCCAATGCTTTCACATGTGCCTTAGCAAGGTCAACTACATGAATGAAATCTCTCACACAAGTACCATCATCTGTATCGTAATCACCTCCAAAGATCATCAGCTTTTCTCTAATTCCCACAGCTGTCTGGGTAATGAAAGGAACCAGGTTGCTTGGAATCCCCAGGGGCAATTCCCCTATTAAGGAGGAGGGGTGAGCACCAACTGGATTAAAGTACCTTAACAAAGCCGCATTGAAATTACTTTCGGCTCTGGACAAGTCTCTCAGAATTTCTTCACAAATCTGTTTGGTATTACCATAGGGAGATTCAGCTGGAAGAATTGGTGTTTTTTCAGTTACTGGAAGTTTTTTAGCCTGGCCATAAACCGTACAGGATGAAGAGAATACTATATTATTGATGCGGGCATTTTTCATGGCTCGCAATAGTGTAGTAAGGGAGCCAATGTTGTTATCATAATACTTCAACGGATTTTCGACAGATTCCTCCACGGCTTTAGATGCTGCGAAGTGAATCACTCCTTGAATATCCTTCTCTAGTAGAATTATCTTGTTGAGATAATCGACGTCACGACAATTTCCTTCATACCACTTTATTTCAGTTGCCAGAATTGAATTGATGCCATTGATGACTTCTTTTTCAGAATTACTGAAATCATCAATGATTACTGGAATATATCCTGCATGAAATAATTCAACTACGGTGTGTGACCCAATATAACCGGTGCCACCAGTTACTAATATTTTTCTACTTTGCATTGATTGACCTTCTTCCGATGCTATAATAACTAAACCCAATTTCCTCCATCATAGTTGGTTCATAGAGGTTACGACCATCAAAGATCACATTATTATTCATAACCCTCTTTATTCTGTCAAAATCGGGAGTTCTAAAAACTGGCCATTCGGTCATAATCATTAGGGCATCTGCACCTTCAAGTACATCGTATTGATTAGTTCCATAGTCTATTTGATCTCCTAATAATGACTTTACATTTGCCATGGCTTCAGGATCATAAACGGCAACTTGAGTTCCTTTATTGATTAATAAGCTAATGTTAGCCAGTGCTGGTGCTTCACGGATATCGTCGGTATAGGATTTAAAAGCCAGACCCCACATTGCAATTCTTTTGCCATCCATGGCTCCTTTGAAGTAGTTATTTATGCTTTCAAATAGTCTTAATTTCTGATCAGTGTTAGTCGACATGACTGCTTTTAGAATATTGAAATCGTATTCAACATCGGACGACGATTTTGCTAAAGCTTGAACATCCTTGGGGAGACAACTCCCCCCGTATCCAATTCCAGCAAATAAAAATCTCTTTCCAATTCTTGAGTCAGTACCGACCCCTTTTCTGACTTTGTCAACATCAGCTCCTAACTTTTCACACAAGTTGGCGATCTCATTCATGAAGGTAATTTTGGTAGCCAGAAACGAATTGGCTGCATATTTTGTCAACTCTGCTGACCTTTCGTCCATAAAAAGTATTGGATTACCTTGTCTAACTAATGGGGAGTATAATGACTCCATGACCTTAATAGCTTTTTCAGATTGGGTACCTATCACAACTCTATCTGGTTTCATAAAATTATCAACGGCCACACCTTCTCTCAAAAATTCTGGATTTGAAACGACATCAAAAGGAACGGAGGCTCCTTTTCCAATCAGCTCTGCAACTTTTTCACAAGTGCCAACCGGAACGGTGCTCTTATCGACAACCACAGTATAACTCTCAAGTAATGGGCCAAGATCATTGGCAACCTGCAGTATATACTTCAAGTCCGCAGATCCGTCTTCGTCCGGTGGGGTAGGCAATGCCAGAAAAATCACTTCAGCGTCTTTGATTCCTTCCTTCAGATTGGTTGTAAATATTAGACGGTCCTGCTCTATATTTCTTTCAAATAATGTCTCAAGTCCAGGTTCATAGATAGTTATTTTCCCTTTTTTTAATTGCTCTACTTTAATCTCATCATTGTCTACACAACAAACATGATTACCGGTTTCAGCAAAACAAGTCCCGGTTACCAATCCAACATATCCAGTTCCTACAACTGCAATTCTCATACTTACCTTTTTAGTTTTTGGAGGCACAAAAGTAATGGTCTTTATTTTACCAGCAATTTGAGTGAATGGCTATAATTATTTTAATCAATCATCCATTTCATTAATACACACAGTTATGAATACATAGGATTAATTCAACCTCGATTTGTATCACTGTTTGGTTATTTATAATTTAGCGAATATTTTAATTTAAAAATTGTTTTCTATCTGATAATCAATTAAATATGGATTCCATTATTAGCGAAAATTCACCAAATCAAGTCAAAGAAAACCAAGAAATGATCTCACAAATGATCAGCGATTTTGGTGAGAAGGAGATTAGACCGTATATGAGGGAATGGGATGACACCCAGGAGTTTCCAGTTCAATTGTTTAAGAAACTTGGCGAATTAGGCTTAATGGGAGTTTTGGTTCCTCAGGAATATGGAGGATCAGGGTTTGGTTATGAAGAGTATGTCACTGTGATCTCTGAAATTTCGAAAATAGACGGATCAATAGGCCTATCGGTTGCAGCTCATAACTCTTTATGTACTGGCCATATTCTTCAATTCGGAAACGAATCACAGAAAATGACATGGTTGCCTAAGTTGGCTTCCGCCGAATGGGTCGGTGCATGGGGCCTGACGGAGTCCAATACTGGGTCTGATGCTGGAAATATGCAGACAACTGCTGTAAAAGATGGACATGATTGGGTTTTGAACGGGACAAAGAATTTCATTACTCATGGTAGATCGGGCGATGTAGTTGTTGTAATAGTTAGAACGGGCGAAAAGGGAGACTCACATGGCATGACGGCATTCGCTGTTGAGAGGGGTACACCTGGATTTAGCGGAGGAAGAAAAGAGGACAAACTTGGCATGAGAGCATCTGAAACCAGTGAAATGATTTTTGACAATTGTAGAGTGTCTGAAGATAATATTCTTGGAGAAATAGGTGAAGGGTTTGTACAATCACTAAAGGTTTTGGACGGAGGTAGAATATCGATAGCATCCTTGTCTTTAGGCATTGCAACAGGAGCGTTAGAAGCCTCAATAAAGTACTCAAAGGAAAGGCATCAATTCAATCAACCAATTGCCAAATTTCAAGGTATCTCCTTTAAGTTGGCCGAAATGGCTACGAAGGTTGAGGCAGCATCTCAATTGACATTTAATGCTGCCGGGTTAAAACAAAAGGGACAAAAAGTTTCAAAGGAGTCAGCAATGGCAAAATATTATGCTTCTGAAGTTGCTGTTGATGTTTCTAATGAAGCGGTTCAAATATTTGGCGGGTATGGATATACTAAAGATTATCCAGTGGAGAAATTTTACCGGGATTCAAAATTGTGCACAATTGGAGAAGGAACGTCTGAGATTCAGAAACTGGTTATTTCAAGAGAAATACTAAAATAAAGATTTGATATTAACACAGACCTACCCTATGTTTGCAACCCGATTTTAATAAGTAAAAGTAATGCTTGTAATTAACGTTAAAAAGAACGAGTCAATCGATAGAGCTTTAAAACGCTTTAAAAAGAAGTTTGAAAAAACTGGTGTTTTAAGAGAGTTAAGAAGCAGGGCAGCTTTCAAAAAGCCCTCCATTGTAAGACGCCAAGAAATTTTGAAAGCCACGTACATACAAAAAATGTACGCCAACGATAACTACTAGGCTTTTAGAAGTACATTAAAGTTTCCGGTTCCTTTTGTCTAAGTTAGTATTAACACAATAGTACACTTATGATTGAAAGCTTTCTGCGCTACCTTGAGCACGAGAGACGTTACAGTCCTCATACCCTTAAGTCATATCAAAATGATCTGACACAATTTCGCCAGTTCATAAAAGGCATAGATGCCTCCACCGAACTACATCAGGTCATTTACCCCCATATTAGGGCTTGGATTGTTGAATTGGTTGAAGATAAGATATCAGCTCGATCCATAAATAGAAAGATGGCGAGCTTAAAAGCTTTTTATAAGTTCCTTTTAGTGCGTGAAATGTGCATCACAAATCCCACGCAAAAACTCAAATCACTAAAGACAGAAAAGAAGTTACCACAATTCGTTGGTGAGTCTGAAATGGTTAAACTCCTGGATCAGATTCCATTTCCAGAGGGATTTATTGGGAGAAGAGACAAAATGATTTTCGAAATGCTCTACGGCACTGGAATTCGATTGTCAGAATTAATCAATTTGGAGATTGATGATGTTAACTTCTACGATAGTACAATTAAAGTTTTGGGCAAGAGAAATAAAGAGCGGATCATTCCGATTCCTGATTCAGTTATAATAAAGGTCAGGGAATACATTGATATAAGGAAGGAGCATTTTAGCAATAATGTTTGTAAATTATTAGTGGTAACAGATAAATGTGAAAAAAGTTATCCTATGATGATTGATAGAATAGTTAACCTCTATTTGAACCTTGTTACAACGTCTGATAAAAAAAGCCCGCATGTATTGAGGCACACTTTTGCTACACACTTATTAAATAAGGGTGCGAATTTAAATGCTGTTAAAGAACTTCTGGGTCACGCCAATCTGGCCGCCACCCAGGTGTACACTCATAATTCAATCGAGAAATTAAAAAGAACATTTGACCAGGCTCATCCAAAAGCTTAGCCTATTTTATAAATTGAAAAGCAGAGAACATGAAGCTACAGATGCACGCAGTACATTTTAATGCCGGTCCCAAATTGGTCGACTATGTGGAGAAAAAAACAGAAAAGCTTCAGAAGCTGTACGGCCGGATAATTGATGCTGAAGTATTTTTGAGATTAGAAAAGAAGGAGGCCAGAGAAAATAAAATTATTGAAATCAAACTAAACATCCCTGGAACCCAACTTTTTGCAAAAGATCAGGCCGATACATTTGAAGCTGCTACAGAAGCTGTAGTGGAAGCGTTGAGACGTCAATTAAAGAAGTTTAAGGAAAAGCAATTTGCTCATTAGCAACTGGCCGGTTTTCCGGCCTTTTTTATGGGACAAACTCCAATAGCTATATGCTACTTATTTACTAATGGTGACGAGAAAAATAAATGCCTTCTTTTCAAAGATGAGTTCAGGATTGTTAAGGATGGCAGAGAGCATGTTTATCCTACTGATAATGGGATTAATTTTCATTTTACACATAAGAAATGGATGTTTCCATTTGTAACCGGTTGGATAGTATTTTGTGCGAGTCTATTGTTCATTTTTCGGAATCAATTTAATCCCTGGATATCGCTGAGTATTCTTATCTCATCTTTTTTTGCAATTTATGTGGGTTGGGAAGGCTCTGAAATGCTGAATATCAATACTGGATCTGTTACCCATTTGTTTCCTGTGAAAAAGGCAACAAATAACTTAAAACTATTTGTGAGGTTTGTTCAAAATTACCTTTCCCCACTGGAGAATGAGGAGGGGCGATTAGCGATTTACCATATTACTAAGAATGAATCCTGGTTATCTCAGGAATCTGACCCAGTCTATAGTCACGAGTCATTGTCGGACGAGGGTTTTATTCACTGCTCCCTGGCAAATCAAGTGTCCGCTACTTTTGATAAATATTTTGCCAGTGACAAGGATCTTATTTTGCTCGTAATTAACCCGTTGATGCTTACGAATCCTTTAAAGCTAGAAAATGCGGCACAGCATGACCAATTATTTCCGCATATCTACGGGCAAATTAACAAGGAGGCCATACTGCACCACCAGAAGTTTGATTCGCTGCAAGAATTATCTGAGCTGCTTAAAAATAACTGGTACCCTCATCCTGAGAATTTTGCTACCTTGGACGGCTTGCGCTTATATGAAATTAAAGGGAAACAGTAATAAGTATCCTCCGGTTGTGGCAGGAACGAGAGAATGGCCAGTCGTTCAACTTGCTAAGAATCGAAAAAAATTCGTACAAGAAGTTGTTGACTCTACTATTAGAAGCTTAAAACGTCATACGAATGGCAAGGGCCTGACTGAAGTATTGGAATCGGCCATTTATAAAGAACGACTTCGAATAAAGCAAAATCCCTGGAAGGTAGATCCTCCAAACGAAAAGTCCCACTATAAACAAATTCAGCAAAAACTAATTGACTTTTCAAGAAATGATTCTCCAAAAAACAGAGAGGAACTTGAGAAGATACTACATGATATCATTTGGAGTTATGCCAATGAAATAGCAGGGAATTTCAATAGGTCATCATACAGATTCGCAAGAGGAATTGCGACAATGCTCTTTGCCAGACTGTTGAATGCTGCCAGAATAAAGGGACCAATGTCTTTCTTCAGCCGTCAACTTGACCTGGATGACCAGATTCATGTCATTGGGGAATCGGAGCACACTAGAAACCTGGCCAAGAAAGGCACGGTGATAATGGTCCCGACACATTTTAGTAACCTGGATTCAATTCTTATAGGTTGGGTAATTCAGTGGTTAGGATTACCCCCGTTTATTTATGGGGCAGGCTTGAACCTTTTTAACATCAAGATTTTTGCCTATTTCATGAATAGCCTTGGTGCCTATAAAGTTGATAGGAGGAAAAAGAATCTACTTTACCTTGAAACTCTTAAGAATTATTCAACATTGGCACTTCAAAGCGGATGTCACAGTTTGTTTTTCCCGGGAGGAACCCGCTCTCGGTCTGGACGAATCGAAGATAAATTGAAACTCGGACTTTTGGGCACCGCTGTTGAAGCTCAACGATTTAATTTTCAATACCCGGCTGGTGAAGCTCAGAAAATATTTATAGTTCCGGTTGTAATTAATTATCATTTTGTGCTTGAGGCACCCACTTTAATAAATGACTATTTGAAAATTGAAGGTCAGGAGAGATACTATATTGAAAATGACGAATATTCGACGTCTTTCAAGATTGCCAAATTCTTAATCGAGTTTTTCACAAAAGGATCAGATATATCAGTTACGATAGGTAAGGGAATGGATATTGTGGGCAATTATGTTGATGACGATGGCAATAGCCTGGACAACTCTGGCAATAAAATTGATATTAAGGACTACTTCCTGTCAGCAGGTAAAGTCACGGAGGATGCTCAAAGAGAACAACAGTATACCAGAATATTGGCAAAAAGAATTGTAGAGGAATTCCATATTAACAATTGTGTTTTTTCCAGCCACCTCGTTTCATTTCTCGCTTTCGAAATGATTAAAAAGATGAATGATAAGCTGGACCTGTTTGAATTATTACGATTACCCGAGGAAGACATCATCATACCTTACGATCAATTTAAAAGAAATTTCAAAAGACTTCGTAAGCGGATTTACAAATTGAGTCAGAGAAGTAAGATCAAATATTCTGAGCACTTGAGTGGCAAAACAGATTTTGTCATTGACTTTGGAATCAAAAATGTGGGAACTTATCATACCCATAAGCCTTTAGGAAAAAATAAAAGTGGGAACGTAATCACTCACGACCTTAATAAGCTTTACTATTATCACAATAGATTGGAAGGCTATGACCTCGAAAGGTACATTAAACCCGAAAGGTACATTAAATAAACCCGTTGGGGTTATCGGGGCTGGCAGTTTTGGAACGGCAGTTGCCAATATATTAGCGGAGCAATCTTCCGTTATTCTTTATGCCCGAACGCAAGAAAAAGTCGAATCTCTAAAGGATACGAGACAAGCTGGGAAACAGAAATTGCATGATGCAATACAGATTACCGGGGATCTTCGTGAAGTAGCTGAAGAATGTGAAGTAATTTTTCCGATCATACCTTCTCAGAATTTTAGGGCCATGCTACGTGATGCTGCACCTTATCTCAAACCATACCACATTTTGATTCACGGAACTAAGGGTTTGGACTTGAATATTCAGGAAGGCCGGGCAATCAACAAACGATACCCGCTTTCCCGTGACCAGGTTCGAACCATGAGTGAGGTAATTCTTGAAGAAAGCAATGTGGTAAGAGTTGGTTGCTTAGCCGGGCCAAACCTGGCATCTGAGATGGCTGCAAAACAGCCTGCAGCTTCTATCGTTGCCAGCCATTTTGACGAGGTTATCAAAACCGGCCAAAGGTTGTTAAAAAACGATCGTTTTCTAATATACGGAAGCAAAGACCTCATTGGAATAGAGCTTTGCGGCATTCTCAAAAACATTATTGCCATTGGTGCCGGAGCAGTCAGTGGATTAGGCCTCGGTGATAATGCTAAGGCCCTGCTCATCAGTCGCGGAATGGTTGAAATGATTCATCTTGGAAATGCCCTGGGTGGCAACACCAGGGCTTTTATTGGTCTGGCTGGAATAGGTGATTTGGTTGCAACTTGCTCCAGTTCTTTGAGCAGGAATTTTACTGTAGGTTTTCGATTGGCGAAAGGAGAAAACCTTAAGGAAATCCAGACTTCAATGGAGGAAGTGGCTGAGGGGGTAAACACCGTCAAGATCATGAAAGTATTGGCTGAGAATTATCGTATTAGGGCCCCGATTACTGAAACATTGTACAAAATTCTTCATGGTAAGATGTCTGTGGAACAGGCAAACTTGTATCTGATGAAATTTCCATTTCGTGCAGATATTGATTTTTTGTAGTCAATCTGTACAATCACTTTCAAAAACGGCCGTCATTCGTTGCAATTGGCTAAACTTGCAACTTCAAAAATTGTGGCAGGAAGATGGACGAGATTAAATCACTGAATTTCATAGAACAGATTGTAGAAGAAGACCTGAAATCAGGCAATCATCATAAAATCACAACTCGATTCCCTCCGGAACCCAATGGTTACTTGCATTTGGGTCATGCCAAATCAATTTGTTTAAATTTTGGCCTGGCTGAAAAGTATAACGGTACTTGCAACCTCCGGTTTGATGATACCAATCCCGAAAAAGAGGAGATTGAATATGTTGATTCGATCAAGGAAGATGTAAAGTGGCTGGGCTTTGAGTGGGACGGTGAGGAGCACTATGCATCGGACTATTTTAATCAACTTTATGAACTTGCGGTTGAACTCATAAAAAAGAATCTCGCCTACATAGATGATCAGACAGTTGAAGAGATGAGTGCCTCAAGGGGTACCCCGACTCGCCTTGGAAAAGAAAGTCCTTTTAGAAACAGATCAGTTCAGGACAACCTCATGTTGTTTGAAGGCATGAAAAAGGGAGAGTATAATGAAGGTGACCGCGTATTGAGGGCTAAGATCGATATGGCGTCTCCAAACATGCACATGAGGGACCCAGTCCTTTATCGAATTAGACACGCTAATCATCACAGAACCGGAGATGCATGGTTTATTTATCCAACTTACGATTTTGCGCATGGTCAGTCGGACTCGATTGAAAATGTCACTCACTCACTTTGTACTTTGGAATTCGAAGCGCACAGACCACTATATAACTGGTTGATTGAGAACCTCAATATATATCCAAGTCGTCAAATAGAATTTGCCAGATTAAACCTGACCTACACAGTATTGAGTAAGAGAAAATTACTTCAACTAGTTGAAGATAATCATGTAAATGGCTGGGATGACCCTCGAATGCCCACATTATCCGGAATTAGACGTTGCGGTTATACAGCACTTTCAATTCGGAATTTTGCCAACAAGATTGGCATTGCAAAGAGAGATAATTTAATAGATGTCGCCTTATTAGAACATAGTGTCAGAGAAGACCTTAACAAAAAGGCCTGGCGCAAGTTGGGGATATTGGATCCCGTCAAATTGGTTATTACAAACTTCGCTGAAGACGAAATTGAACAGATGCAGGGCATTAATAATCCTGAAGATGAGTCAGCAGGTAAAAGAGATGTACCCTTTGGCCGTGAACTTTTTATTGAGCGGTCTGACTTTATGGAAGACCCTCCAAAGAAATTCTTTCGACTTGGACCTGGCAGGGAGGTGCGCTTAAAATTCGCCTACATAATCCAGTGTACCGATTTTAAGAAAAATGATCTGGGTGAGGTTGTTGAGGTACATTGTACTTATGACCCTGATACGAGAAGTGGCTCTGACAATACAGGCAAGAAGGTAAAAGGAACTTTGGGATGGGTGTCTGCCAGGAATGCAATTGATGCTGAGATTAGACTCTATGATAGGCTTTTTCTAACCGAAGACTTGGGTAATATTGAAGATGATTTTAAAAATCACTTAAATCCGAATTCACTTCAGGTAATTGCAAATGCAAAAGTCGAATCGTCGTTAGAGGGTGCCAGGGCAGGTGACCAGTTTCAATTTGAACGCCAAGGATATTTTATTGTCGATAAAGATTCAAGTGAAGGTAATTTGGTTTTCAACAGGACTGTTTCGCTAAGAGATAATTGGAAAAAAACAAAGTTTAGCTCATAATCAGAATTTTACGTTTATCCCGGGAGTTATAAAGCGGTTGAAATATTTTATACCATCTCGAATTAATTCAATTCCAGTTTCGTTGAAATTGTCCTGACCATCGAAAGCGTAATTTCTGATATTTCCCCGGTTATAAAAGTCTACGATAATTAGTTTCCCCTCAGCAATTGCGCATTGAGTTGATTAGGAAAAAAAGGGATAAAAAAGACAGGGTTTATGTATCTGAAGGGCATCAGCCCTGTCAAATGAAGTAAAAGAACAAACGAATAAATCAATCAGGGTTTTTATCTCCGGGCCCGGAAGGACAACTCAACCCTGAGCAGGAACTATTTCTATTGAGTAATGCGGTCAACCGGGCGTATTTCGGGGAAGAGTTTTCATCTTTCTACTCCCACTAAAGAATGGAAATTACTTCCAGTAGTATTTCCTGATTTATCGTAATCGAACGAAAAACCCCGCCTGTGTGATGAGTTGCCGGTCTTCTATCCAGCTTGTCTCTCCAGCCTGGTCAGGTTTTAATTGGCAATAAATAATTAATTTAGCGACCGGGTTTAAATGGACAGCAGGCACAACAGGCACTGGATTGGCAATAATTCGGTTAGATCATTAAATACGGATGAGTTGATCAATCTTTTTTAATACCTTTATCCCTATATTTGGAACGACCCGTTGAAAAATTAACAACTAACAACTAATATCTAACAACTAACAACTAATATCTAACACATAAACACAATGACATTGCACACAAAAAAGCCATTGGCCAAAGCCAGGAGTTTAATGACCTTATTTGCTCTTCTCTTTCTCTCTGCCCCTGTTTCGGCACAGGACAATCCGTCAGACCATTTTGTACTAAAAATAAACACCACCTTCGGAACTGACCCTGACGGCAACCCTACCACCAACGCTCAGGACACAGACTTTACTTTTCATTCCCAGGATATGGATTATGAGGTCGATTGGGGAGAAGGTATCGGTTTTGAGCCAATAACAACAGGAAACACCAGCCATACCTTTGGCACAGCAGGAGAGCATACCATAAGGTTTAAAGACCTAAACGATATTTATATAAACAACAGTAGTGGTAAAGAAAAGTACAGCTCTATTGAACAATGGGGCACTGCTGTATGGAATGCTGATATGTCGGGTGCTTTTCGTGGAGCAGGTAACTTAACTGCCAGTGATGCTGCGGGCACTCCTGATATGAGTGCCGTAACAAATATGGAGCGTATGTTTAGTGGAGCTAAGGCTTTCAACCAGGATATAGGCAGTTGGGATGTTTCTCAGGTAACAAATATGTTTGGTATGTTCATAAATGCCACTTCTTTCAACCAGGATATAGGAAGTTGGGATGTTTCCCAGGTAACAGATATGACGGCCATGTTCCAGAGTGCCACTGCTTTCAACCAGGATATAGGAGGCTGGGATGTTTCTCAGGTAACAGATATGATTTTTATGTTCTTACATGTCGCTGCTTTTGACCAGGATATAGGCAGTTGGGATGTTTCCAAAGTAACAAATATGTCTACTATGTTCGAGGGTGCCGATGCTTTCAACCAGGATATAGGCAGTTGGGATGTTTCCAAAGTAACAAATATGTCTTCTATGTTCAGGAATGCCGATGCTTTCAACCAGGATATAGGCAGTTGGGATGTTTCTCAGGTAACAAATATGTCTTCTATGTTCTCTGGTGCCTCTTCTTTCAATCAGGATATAGGAAGTTGGGATGTTTCTCAGGTAACAGATATGATTAGTATGTTCCATAATGCCTCTTCTTTCAATCGGGATATAGGCAGTTGGGATGTTTCTCAGGTAACAAATATGTCTTCTATGTTCGATGGTGCCTCTTCTTTCAACCGGGATATAGGCAGTTGGGATGTTTCAAAGGTAACAACTATGAAGACTATGTTCTTTAGTGCCGATGCTTTCAACCAGGATATAGGAAGCTGGGATGTTTCTCAGGTAACAGATATGGGTTTGATGTTCCAAAATGTCACTTCTTTCAACCAGGATATAGGCAGTTGGGATGTTTCCCAGGTAACAGATATGAATAGCATGTTCTTTGATGCCAGTTCTTTCAACCAGGATATAGGAGATTGGGATGTTTCAAAGGTAACAGATATGAGCGATATGTTCCATAATGCCTCTTCTTTCAACCAGGATATAGGCAGTTGGGATGTTTCCCAGGTAACAGAGATGAGAGATATGTTCTTTAATGCCGATGCTTTCAACCAGGATATAGGCAGTTGGAATGTTTCTCAGGTAACAGATATGGTTTTTATGTTCCGTAATGCCTCTTCTTTCAACCAGGATATAGGCAGTTGGAATGTTTCCCAGGTAACAGAGATGGGTCAGATGTTTGAAAATGTTACACTTTCACCAGAAAACTACGATTCACTTTTAATTGGCTGGAATAAACTAACCCTTCAAACAGGAGTGATTTTTCATGGAGGAAATTCTAAATATACAGCAGCAGCACAAACTGCCAGAAACAGTATAGAAAATGTCTATAACTGGGCTATTAATGACCGTGGGCTAATTGACGTGAGCGATCAGCCTACACGTATTTTTCTTTCTTCCACAAATATTTTGGAAAACGAACCGGAAAATACCACGGTAGGTACCCTGTCCACCAACGGAGGAGCTGCCTCTTACACCTATATGCTCACGACAGGAGATGGAGATACAGATAATGCGCGTTTTACCATTTCAGGAACAGCACTACAACTTACAGCCCCTGCCGACTATGAAACAAAAAGAAGTTATACAATACGTATAGCAGTAGGTGGTACGAGTATTGAGCAACAATTTACCATCTCTGTTGGTGATATTATAGTCGAAGTAAACACAACAGCAGCCAGCGATATTACTTCCACAACGGCCACTTTAAATGCTGATATCACTTCCGACGGCGGAGCAGGCATTACAGCAAGAGGCTTTGTATATGCTACATCAAACGCAGATTTAATAATTGAGAATACAGCAGCAGATACGGTTATTGTAAGCGGTACAGCAACAGGAACTTTTGATGAAGAGATTACAGGTTTAACAGCCGGTACAATCTATTTTTACGCAGCCTACGCAATCAATAGCGTCGATACAACTTACGGAGAGGTCCAAAGTTTCACAACATTGGCCCCCGTAGCACCCACAGCAAGCACAACAGCAGCCAGCGATATTACTTCCACAACGGCCACTCTGAACGGCAATATAACTTCAGACGGAGGAGCAACCATTTCAGCAAGGGGCTTTGTATATGCCATATCAAACGCAGATTTAATAATTGAGAATACAGCAGCAGATACGGTTATTGTAAGCGGTACAGCAACAGGAACTTTTGATGAAGAGATTACAGGTTTAACAGCCGGTACAATCTATTTTTACGCAGCCTACGCAATCAATAGCGTCGATACAACTTACGGAGAGGTCCAAAGTTTCACAACATTGGCCCCCGTAGCACCCACAGCAAGCACAACAGCAGCCAGCGATATTACTTCCACAACGGCCACTCTGAACGGCAATATAACTTCAGACGGAGGAGCAACCATTACAGCAAGGGGCTTTGTATATGCCATATCAAATGCAGACTTGACAATTGGTGTTATGGGTGTTACGGATGTTGTTGTAAGCGGTACGACAGGTGTTTTTACAGAAAACATTACAGGTTTAACAGCAGGCACAGCCTATTTTTACGCAGCTTATGCAATCAATAGCGTCGATACAACTTACGGAGAGGTACAAAGTTTTACAACATTGGCAGTCGCACCCACAGCAAGCACAACAGCAGCCAGCGATATTACTTCCTCAACGGCCACTCTAAACGGCGATATAACTTCCGACGGAGGAGCCGCCATTACAGCAAGAGGCTTTGTATATGCTATATCAAACGCAGATTTGACAATTGGTGCTACGGATGTTATGGATGTTATTGTAAGCGGTACAACAGGTGTTTTTGAAAAAGACATTGCAGGTTTAACAGCGGGCACAATGTATTATTACACAGCTTATGCAAGCAATAGTTTGGGAACAACTTACGGAGGCGAACAAAGTTTTACAACATTGGCCGCCGTAGCACCCACAACAAGCACAGCAGCAGCAAGCACTATTACTTCCTCAACGGCCACTCTGAACGGCAATATAACTTCTGACGGAGGAGCAGCCATTACAGCAAGAGGTTTTGTGTATGCTACATCAAAAGCAGATTTGACAATTGAGAATACAGCAGCAGATACGGTTATTGTAAGCGGTACAACAGGTGTTTTGGAAAAAGACATTGCAGGTTTAACAGCGGGCACAAAATATTATTACAGAGCCTACGCAACCAATAATGAGGGTACGAGCTATGGAGGAGAACAAAGTTTTACTACGGAGGCTGCTGTGGCAGTTTTGTCTATTGAGGATTTTGAACAACCGGCTGTTGCTATTTCGCCAAACCCAACAAGTGATATTTTAAACATCACCGTGTCAGAAAAGACAGGTTACAAATTGCTGGATACCGGAGGTCACCTGCTTCAACAGGGAACTTTCGCCACAGGAGCGCACAGCATTGATATTTCGCCTTTGACCGAAGGGATTTATCTCTTCATTCTACACACCGGTAAAGGGAGTTTTACCAGGAGAATTATCAGGAATTAGGATTTGGGATTGGAGGAGGTCAGCTATTGGTAAAGAGGTCTGACCTCCAAAAATCTTTCTCTGCCCCGGTGGGTGTTTTCACCATAGTCGTTAACTTAAGGGTGCAGATGGTTTTCTTTTTAAAGTGAGCATACCCTTCTCGGGTAGATTTTGTTAGTTTTCTCCCCATTTTTGGTACTTTAAATAGCGGGTTATTTTTCTTTGATTTTGCCCCCGCAATGACATTACTAATATCATCAAACTAAGGGAGAAACACACTTCAAATTAGCAGGAAAATCTTTATTCAGAAGTATGCTGATGAACTTAAGTATAGCATTGAGAATACTCTGTCAAAAGAAAAAATAGATCAACTAGCCAAGGAAACAGGGTTTGTAAAGCGAAAACGAAAACTGGTTGCTTCTGATCTGTTGAATACTCTTATGTTTTCAACTTGTAATCAAGCTCAAACTAGTCTGGAAGATATTGCAGCAGATTTGCATTTAAACTTTGCCATTGATATCAGTAAAGAAGCCGTGCACAAACGATTTACTCAACAAGGAGTTACGTTTTTGCAAGAACTGATTAAAGAACAATTATCTAGTCATTTTACGTGCATAAAGATTAAGGATTCAACTAGATTATCATTACCAGATGATTACAATGGAGATTATCCAGGTTTTGGAAACTTCAGCAAGACCAATGGATTAATGCAAATCCAGTACGAATATGATCTATTAAGTGGCCAATGGAAGGACTTGATGTTAACTAATCGAAGTAGAAATGATCAAAAAGATTCGAATGAAACAATAGAATCAATTACCGAGGGAGGGTTGCACATTCGTGACTTAGGCTACATTACTCCTACCTATCTGAAAGCAATCATAGATAAGTCCGCTTACTTCTTAAACCGGCTACCACCTCAAGCAAATATTTATACCTCAGAAAATAAAGAAGTGTCTTGGAAAGAAATTGATAGAAGATTTAATCGATTAGGTATAAGTACTTCTGCACTAGATGTATTTATCTATGAAAAACATAAAATTCCCTGTAGGTTAGTTGTCGAGCGACTTAATGACCGAGAATATGAAAAAAGACTTAAGAAAGCTCGTCAATCAGCAAAAAGCAGGAAAGTGAATATCTCTGAGGTTCACAAGATCAGATGCCGTTACAATACCTTCATTACAAATGTTGAACAACAATATTTACCTGTAGAGAACATAAGAAAAGCCTATTATTTAAGATGGCAAATCGAGTTGGTCTTTAAATCCTGGAAGTCATTTTTTGAAATTGACCAAGTAAAGAAAGTAAGAAAGGAGCGTTTTGAGTGTCAACTGTTAACTCAGTTGCTCTGGATATTAGTTAATTGGAAACTATTCATGACTTGTAACAAATACATCCAAACATATCAACCTGACCAAGGGCTTAGTGTTTTGAAATTTTTCAAAAGATGTAGAAGTCTTTCTCCAACTCTAAGAAAAGTCCTTATAGATCTTAAATCAATGAACTTATGGATTGAAAATGTGTTCTTACCCGCTATTTATAATACGGCATGTCAAGCTCCTAAAGGTAAAATCACTCATTATCAAGTAATTCAACAATGCTTAAGTTAACGACTATGGTGCTGCCACCAACAAAGGTACTCCTGGTGATCAAATTAACTTCATCATGGCTGCCAGTGCCTTCACTTACAAAAAACGAATGAAAAAGCCTGGGGCCGGGGCCCTCTGGTTCATTTGGCAAACCAATACAATAAACCACTATTGGATACTGATTCCGGGAAAACCATAAGCAGCTTTTTAAGGGACAACTAATTAAAAACTGAGAATGCGATGCGGTCCTCAGGCGGAGAGTACACCAGATGGTGCCTTGTCTGTAGGATCGAAAGTAATTTGTTTCACTACCGTTCCATCAATTGATACTTTAAATATTTGGAAATTGCTTTTGCTATCCGGAGTAACATAAGCAGTCCATTGGTCGTTATTTGAAAGCCCTATTCCAGAATAGAGTTGATCGCTTTCAAATTTATGGATGAGTTTGCCCCGGCCACCATCTATAGGAACCATATGAATCTCTTTGTGATTTTCATCCGCAACATATTCAACCACTAGGTTCTTACTATCCGGGGTCGACCGGGAATCGGTAAAACTCCCGGCCTCAAGCCCAAGTGGGGTCAATTCCTTTTGCGGAGCAGCTATTCTTCTTTTTTCTTGATCCATTCCGATTAAAAACAGCTTATTAATCCTTTCAGAAGTATAAGCAGTATTACACGCAATCCATTACCCCCCGTCTCCGGGTACCATATGTAAAGGAGACCTTTTTCCATTAGGATGCCAATAAGGGATTTCAGATTGAAAACCTGTCAAAGTCTGGATTTGCCCTCCACCACCTGACACGATTGCAATCAATATTCTGTAATCCTGAAGCTTGAATATGACTGTACCTTTATTACTGATGGCAGGTTCGTAGCTGTCCCGGGTAAAGAAAGATAGCTGCTTAAGTGTATTGTCACTCAAATTATGTTTCCATAAATCTAAAATTCCTTTATCATTGCCTTGGGTATAGTATACGACATTTCCGTCCTGAGAGAACACTATCCGGCCGTAACTATTGGCTTCGACCCTTCGACCAATTGATTTTTCTCAAAACCTAAATTCAAGTCCGGGTACTTCTTCTGATTTTTGGTGACTATCGACGCTTCAACCGGTTCGTGCCGGATTCCACTGAATAGACTCTATTCCCTTGCGTTAGCAATCTGGGATTAGCTCCTTCAGCATCAAAAACGACTACTAATGTTTCATTGTCCCTTCTGACATATCCTGCCACCGGTTTGCCATGTTGATCCCATCATTTTTCTTCTATATAAGGTATACAATTTACTCCATTGAAGGCTATAAATGAAACATTCTCACCTCATCTATTTTGGACTTCATCTGAAGTCATATTGTAAAGCTCATTTGTTGTCAGTTTATCGTAACTTTGCACCCTCAAAATTGCAACAATGCTCACAACAAGTAATTTATCTCTACAATACGGAAAACGCGTCCTATTTGACGAAGTCAACATCAAATTCACTACTGGGAATTGCTATGGTGTGATCGGCGCAAATGGAGCTGGGAAATCCACCTTCTTAAAAATCTTGTCGGGTGATATTGATGCCAATGCAGGTTTTGTGAGCATTGACCCGGGAAAGAGGATGACAGTTCTCCGCCAGGATCACTTTGAATTTGATGAGAACATCGTTCTGGATACCGTAATGATGGGTCATAAGCAGTTATGGCAAATCATGCAGGAAAAAGATGCGATTTATACCAAGCCTGATTTTTCGGATGAAGATGGCCTTAAGGCCTCGGAGCTAGAAGGGCAATTTGCGGATTTGGACGGCTGGAATGCTGAATCAGATGCTGCTGCACTTTTAAGCGGATTGGGAATTGAAGAGGCCAGCCACAATGTAAAGATGAATGAGTTGAATGGACATCAAAAAGTGCGGATTCTACTAGCCCAAGCACTATTTGGTAATCCAGACATTCTTGTTCTGGATGAACCTACAAACGATCTGGATATTAAAACAGTGACTTGGTTAGAGAACTTTCTGTTAGAATTCAAGAATACAGTTATTGTTGTCTCACACGACAGACACTTCCTCGACACTGTTTGTACTCATGTAGCTGATATAGATTTTGGTAAAATCAAGATTTATACTGGTAACTACACCTTCTGGTATGAATCCAGTCAATTGGCACTACAGCAACGATCTTCTGCTAATAAGAAAGCCGAGGAAAAGAAAAAAGAGCTTCAGGAATTCATTGCGCGATTTAGTGCTAATGCCTCCAAATCAAAACAGGCAACGAGTCGCAAGAAATTATTAGAGAAGATCAACATAGATGAGATTCAACCATCATCCAGGAAGTACCCAGCAATTATCTATACACAAAATAGACCGGCGGGTGACCAAATTCTTGAGACTGAAAAGTTGAGTAAAACTGTTGATGGCAAACAACTATTCACAAATCTGGATATGTTCGTTAACAAAGGAGACAAAATCGCATTTGTTTCTGATGACAGTTTGGCTACGACCTCCCTTTTTCAAATTTTGACGGGTGAGGACAAGCAAGATTCAGGAAGCTTTATGTTTGGTCAAACCATTACAAAGGCTTACTTACCGAATGAGAACAACAACTATTTCAATTCAGATCTGAACCTAATTGACTGGCTAAGGCAGTATTCTGAAGAAGAAAAGGATGAAGCATATCTTCGAGGATTTCTGGGTAAAATGCTTTTTTCCGGTGAAGAATCCTTCAAAAATGTAAAAGTTTTGTCTGGAGGTGAAAAAGTCCGTTGCATGCTCTCAAAAATGATGCTCTCAGGGGCCAACCTATTAATATTGGATGAACCTACAAATCACTTGGATCTTGAATCTATAACCGCTTTCAACGATGGCTTGAAAAATTTTCCCGGGACTGTTCTGTTTACTTCTCACGACCACACATTTGTACAAACCATTGCTAATCGTATTGTGGAATTATCGCCTGCAAAATGCGTTGATAAGCTTATGGCCTTTGATGAATACCTTGAGTGGCGTGGCATTTCTAATGTAGGCCAAAGAGTACTGGCGTAAGTAATCAGCATACCTGGCTATATGGAATAATTCATATATTATTGTGAATATTCCATAAAATTGAAGATTAATACTACCTTGAATTGTGTTAAAACCTTCAGCCATGTCATACGTCTATTCCATTTATAGAATTTTATTATCGTGTAGTTTAATATTCTCATTGTTTACTACCTCGGTTCACGCTCAAGATGATCTTGATGAATTCATTGAAGCGGGATCTGCCGATGCAAGTGCTATTTACGGGGCCTATGGGACGCCTCTCTTGAGTGGAATGAATTGGGCTTTCAGCAGAGGGTGGTATAACACCGCCAAAGCTCATAAACCACTTGGATTTGATTTTAGCATGAATGTGTCAGTAGCACTTGTTCCTGACAAGGATGAGTTTTTTGACGCTTCCAAAGTACAGAGTCTTTGGAATGCAAATGCCGCTGCCGCAAATCGTCCCGCGACCCGTTTCGTTGGTAACTCTACGAAGTACCCAACAATGGTTGGACCGGATAACAGTAGCGGAGCTCCGCAAATTGAAATTTGGAACCCCGTGGATTCCATTTTTAAAACCTAGTCAATCAACTATGAAATATTTAGCCCCAATTTGCCTGGTACTCCTCATGACAATAGGATGTGAACAAGCCAAGGTTTATGATATAGTTATTAAAAACGCAACAATTTATGATGGTAGTGGTAATCCGCCTATCATAGGAGGTATTATAGCTATCAATGCAGATACAATAGCAGCTGTTGGGGACATCAACAGCGTCAAAGGGAAGGTTGAAATTGATGCGCAAGGGCAGGCACTAACACCGGGATTTGTGAATATGCTCAGTTGGTCAACAGAATCATTGATTACCGATGGCCGCTCTATGGGTGAAATTAAGCAAGGTGTAACGCTTGAAGTGATGGGTGAAGGATGGTCAATGGGGCCCCAGAACCCTGAGATGAAAAAACAAGCAGAGGCAGATATGGATGAAGATACTAAATATGCCATTGACTGGACTACTCTTGGGGAGTATTTGGAGTCCCTTGAGAGAAGAGGGATTTCGCCAAATGTCGCATCCTTTGTTGGAGCTACAACTTTAAGAATACATGAGATAGGATTTGATGATCGTCCTCCAACAAAGGAGGAGTTAGCTAATATGAAGAATCTTGCAAGAGTAGCCATGGAGGAAGGAGCACTGGGCATCGGGTCATCATTGATTTATGCCCCAGCTTTTTATGCCTCTACAGAAGAATTAATTGAACTGTGTAAAGTTGCTTCCGAATATGGAGGTATGTACATCACACATATGCGTAGCGAGGGTAATAAATTTCTTGAAGCAATAGATGAGACGATAACAATAGCAAGGGAGGCAAACCTCCCAGCTGAAATCTACCACTTAAAAGCCGGAGGTCAAAAAAATTGGCCCAAAATGGATTTAGCCATTAATAAAATTAATGAGGCGAGGTCAAATGGAACAAGAATAACCACTGATATGTATAATTATGTAGCAGGAGCAACAGGACTAAATGCCTCAATGCCACCGTGGGTTCAGGAAGGTGGCTATGAAGAGTGGAGTGCCCGGCTGCAAGACCCGAAAATCCGACAAAGAGTCAGAGCTGAAATGCAACAAGACGCTGAAGATTGGGAAAATTTGTTAGCAGCTTCGGGATCACCTGATAATGCACTTTTAGTTGGTTTTAAAAATGATTCTCTAAGAGAGTTATACAAAGGAAAGACACTTACAGAAGCCACAGAAATACATGGTAAGGGACCGGAAGACACTGCCATGGATCTTGTTATCGCAGATGGTTCCAGGGTAGGAACAGTATACTTTTTAATGTCAGAGGAAAATCTCAAAAAACAAATTGCTCTCCCTTACATGAGTTTTGGTTCTGACGGGGCTTCAATGGCTACCGAAGGCGTTTTCCTAAAGAATAGCACCCACCCCAGGTCATACGGTAATTTCGCCAGGCTATTAGGAAAATATGTGAGAGATGAGAAAGTCATAACATTAGAAGAAGCCGTAAGAAAACTTACATCGCTACCAACATCAAATCTCGGAATAAAAAGAAGAGGACTTCTAAAAGTAGGATACTACGCAGATATTGTCCTATTCGACCCAAATAGCATTCAGGACAATTCTACCTTCGAAAATCCACATCAATATGCGACAGGTGTTAATCATGTATTCATAAATGGTATTCAGGTCTTAAAAGATGGAGAGCACACAGACGCCAGGCCTGGAAGATTCGTAAAAGGCCCAGGGTTTAAAACAGGCTCTTAAATGATGTTTAGGACATTTTCGGCATAACTTTTGCCCTATATCAGCGTTAAATCTTGTGTTAAATGACTAAGAATTATAATATCAATTATTTGGGTTATTTTTGCCAAACTCTCTTTCGAATGAGGACAGCCCTGAAAATTGCGTTTTTCTTCGTATTATATAGTACATACTACCCGTCGATTGCTCAAAACGCAAACCAGCAAGAAAAAGAATCTTTAGAAAAGGAATTTGACGGTGTAGCTCAAGAATGGCATACGCTATCGAGAATGATTGACAACTATGAGGGCTTAACTGAATATTGCAGAAGCCATGAGTTCAAAAATCAGGTGATTACTTCTATTATGAAAATTCATCATTTTGACTCACTAATTATAGATAAGCTAAGAGCTCCCAGCTTTGTTCATGACAACGTAAAAGAGGAGAAGAAAACTTTAGAATCAATAGAAGAATTCGAAAGTAAATACCGGATTTCCAGTTTTATTAAACACTTACAAGACGAGTGTGATGCAAGACATGATATTGAAAAGAATAGGAAAAAGACGGCAAATGAAATCGGGTCCGAGTCTTACAGTGGCCAGGTTTATCTTGTTGAAATAGAACTTTATAAGTACATACACCACATAGATAAACGTCTTGAGCACATTGAAAAGCATTTACACAAGATTCATATAGATGATGTAAATGGACCATGATAAGCTCTTATGAGAATACAACTCACTATTACATTCCTTTTTTTCGTAGTCTCATGCAACTCAATCAAGACCATAAGCGGTCGGAAGCAAATAAAAAGCCACTTAGATAAAGCTTTTTTCAGTAAGCACTTTACCGGATTGGCAGTTTACGATCCGGTCACCAAAGAATGGTTATATACAAAGAATATTGGGAGATACTTCACTCCCGCAAGCAATATCAAACTTCTAAGTCTGTATAGTGGAATAAAGTTGTTAGGTGATTCCATTCCAGGTTTATACTATAAGTTTAAAGGTGATACCATGGTCTTTCGAGGTACTGGTGATCCCACCTTTTTACATCCCGATTTCAGTCGACAAAAAACGTTCGAATTTTTAAAATCTCATAAGGGACCATTACTATTTACTCCAACTGCCATTTCTAGTAAACCCTATGGTCCCGGATGGAGTTGGGATGATTATCATTATGATTTTCAGCCAGAACGGAACGATTTTCCCATATATGGCAATGTTGTCAGGATCTCTTTAGATCGGGGCACTGTAAAAGCAATACCTAACATTTTCACTGACGGTTTAATCCATACGAATACTGCAACCAGAGAAATTCGATACATTGATCATAATATTTTCGTAATAAACCCTCAATACCCTGATGGACAGGCCATTCCATTTCGTACCTATTCAGAACTAACTACCAATCTGCTGATCGATACTTTAAATAAAAAAGTCTCTATAAAAGATACATCATTCCAGGGTCAGGTTAGAAACAGCCAGAGCAGCAAAGACCTCTATAGCATTATGATGAAACGCAGCGATAATTTTTATGCTGAACAATTATTGATAATGTGTTCTTCTACATTTTCAGATACTTTGAGCGCAGAGAAGACCATCGCATATATGAGCAGGAAATTTCTCAGAAATCTACCAGACCCACCCTCTTGGGTGGACGGTTCAGGGCTTTCACGGTATAATTTAATTACTCCTAGAAGTCTGGTAAGGTTATTGGAGAAATTAAGAGAAGAGAAAACAGATGAATGGCTGTTTTCAGTATTGCCTGCAGGAGGTCAGTCAGGTACTATTAAAAAGTGGTATGCCGGAATAAATGAACCATACGTCTTTGCTAAAACAGGAACTCTCAGTAATAACCATAATCTCAGCGGCTACCTGATTACAAATTCTGGCCGGACATTAATTTTCTCCTTCATGAATAACAATTATGTAACTCCTTTGAATACGGTTAAGACTGAAATGGAAAAAGTATTGGAATTAATTCGAGATACTTATTAACTACCTCTTCGGACAACTACGACATGGTTGTTTGCCCTTCTTCTTATACTTCTTACAGCATTTTTTAAAGAGACATTCATTAAAATCAGCCATTCCTTTTGTAGAAAACTGACACTCCTGAGGTGAGTCCTCGTCAAAATTTTGAATGTAGCTAATGTCAGACACTTACTTGGATTGATTCTAAATAAGGGCAAATGTAGTATACCTTCTATTTCGAATCAATGCCTGACATTAGTGAAAATCATCTACCTGACTTTAGGTAGGCATTAGGTATGACATAGGCTAAGTAATGGCAAAAGCTCTTTTTGAATATGCCCAGCCTTATCTTCTGTGTACCATATCTGCATCTCTGCCCGAAACTCTTTATACTCCCTCTTTGGCTCGCTGTCTTTGCATACCTGGAACATATCCTGGGCAGGTTTTGGCCTTGGTCCCCAGCTTCCTTATAAGAGATGCTCTTGTCGAGACTATTTTTAATAAGATTTCTCATTTTACACACCAATGGAATACAAAAAATTAAGATTACGTTAAATCTTTAAATGTCAGGAAGATGTCACGCTTTTAGATGAAATCTATTGCGTACTTTGCGTTAATCATTTTTTTAACTTCATCCATAAATAAATTACATTACTGATTTCAATTTGTTTTGAGATGACAAATGGGCTTAAATATTCGAAATTAACGGATAGCGAACTATGGGTTCAATTGAAATCGGGAGATGAAAGAGCTCTAAATGAACTTTTTCAGAAGCATATCAGATCACTATTTAATTATGGTAGTAAAATAAGTCAAAACACCGTCTTGGTAGAAGACACCATTCAGGACTTATTCGTTTATCTATGGGAAAAAAGAGACAAGTTATCTGATGTGTCACATATCAAACCATATTTATTCGTTTCCCTCAAACGAAGGTTGATAAAAGCGATACGTCGAATTGAAAAAAGGAGTTTCACAGAAGTTTCAGACGAAAAACTCAACTACAATTTTCTTTTAAATATATCAGACGAATCAGAGTTTGAAAGAACCGAAATAGAAAAAGAGCATTGCAATAACCTTAAAATAGCCCTTGGAAAATTGACATCTCGACAAAAAGAAGCTGTTTTTTTAAAGTACTATCAAAAACTATCCTTTTCTGAAGTAGCAGAAATAATGTCAATAGAAACAAAAACCACCTACAAACTTGTTTCAAGGGCAATAGACGTACTAAAAGGGGAGATGAAAGCCAGCCTTTCTATGGTACTTACATTTCTATTTCAAATTTCCTAGCCCTCTAATTTACAGGCGTTTCTTTACCATAGAACTCTCAAAATCTGCGATGCTCAAAAGAAATTTTAAAGAAAATAAATTTCCATGGGGTAAAATTTAGAAAAAACGGATCTCAATAATAAACGGGATATCCAAAGTTTATTTCTAATGACGAAAAATTACGAAGAGTACACAATTAACGACTTTCTTTTGGATGAGAATTTTGTTTTGTGGACACTTGAAGAAAGTGGTTCTAAAAGTAATTTTTGGGAAACATTCACTGAGAAATTTCCTGAGAAAAAAAATGATGTAAAAGAAGCGCAAAAGATGCTTCGTACACTGACTTTTACTGAAAATACAATCAGTGAGGAACGGATTTCAATAATTTCCAGAAACATTACCCAAAGAATCCATGAAAAACAATCTAAAAAGTCAAGGATAGTACCTCTTACTTTCTACAAAATAGCTGCTTCAATTGCTCTCCTGGTTGTTTTGAGTTTTTGGGTTTATAATTTAATTAGCCCGAAGCCGGTTACAATCGCAATTGAAGAGGTCTATAAATCTAATCCCAAAGGTCAAAAATCAGTAATCACTCTCCCTGACGGATCAACTGTTAAACTGAATGCTGAAAGTCGGTTGACCTACCCAAATCGATTCGTGAATAATAGAGAATTGTATCTTGAAGGAGAAGCCTTTTTCGAGGTAAAAGAAATGCCTGAGAAGCCCTTTATTGTGCATTCCGGAAAGATTAAAACCACTGTTCTGGGGACATCATTTAATTTCAGAAATTACCCTGAGGAAAACAATATTAGAGTGGTGCTGGTCACAGGTAAATTATTAGTCAGTCAAAAAGAAAAATCGCCTGACATCAAAAATGAGACTATCCTCAAACCAAACGAACAGATTCTTTACAATAAGGTGACATCCATTATAAATAAAGATGAACTCGATGTGCAAGAAATTGTCGGATGGAAAGACAACGTCATTCATTTCAATCAAGCAAATTTAGACTACATAGAAAGAAAACTTGAGAGGTGGTATGGGGTTGATATTGACATTCAAAATGAATCGAAAAAGAAAATTCGATTGTCTACAACATTCACTAATCAGTCTCTTGAAAATGTGTTAATAAGCTTAGGTTTCACCTTAGGGTTTGATTACGAAATCCATGAGGATTATATAAATATATCATTCAAATAAACCAGATGAATATGTCATACAATACCAGTTAATAAAAAAACCGGTGACTACGAATCACCGGTTCAGAATTTTACACCTGGTCAATGGCTAATCCATACGCTAACATATATAGCCACAATTAGGAGTAATATGAGTCCATTAATTATCAATTAATAAACATGCAAAGTTATGAAAATTAAACTTTTACAAATAATTGTAATGTTTTCAAAATACACCTTTCATTTCCTTCTTGTTATTTGCTTTTTTTCGAATTTCATTATCGCGGAAAGTGGAAATGCCCAGAAATATCAAAGCGTAAACGACGTGTTTATCCAGGTGGCGTTTAAGAATGCCTTACTCTCTGAAGTGTTTGGTGAAATTGAGAGAAACAGTGAGTACGTTTTTACCTATAACTACGGCCAGAAATATTATGCCAGCGTAAAGTTTAGCCAGTCTGCTCAAAAGATTTCAATAGGCAGGCTTTTACTCAATCTATCAAAACAGGCCAATTTGAAGTTCAAACAAGTCAATAACAATATAAATGTATTTAGTAGAGAGAATTCGAATGGCGATAACGCCCTGGAAATTACCCTCGACAATTTTGATGATGTTTTGATTTCAGGACAAATTACTGACGATAGAAATGAGCCTCTAGCTGGTGCCAATGTAATAGTGAAGGGTACAACTATAGGCACAATAACTGATATAGATGGCAACTACACCATCAGTGTACCAGAAGGTGCCACGCTAACTATTTCTTATATAGGATATATTTCGAAAGAAGTCATTGTTGGCAATGAAGCTACTATTAATGTTAATCTCACCGAAGACATTCAATCACTATCAGAAATTGTGGTCGTCGGCTATACAGAAAAAGACCGTCGTAAACTAACTTCCTCAATCGCAACAGTTGACTCCAAGCAAATTGAACGGGTTCCAATGGCTACGTTCGATAATATCCTTCAGGGTGCAGCTCCGGGTTTGCTGGTTCAATCCGGAACAGGTCAACCCGGTCGGGCTGCTGAGGTAACTATCCGGGGATTGAAATCTATAAACCGTTCATCAGCTCCCCTGTATATACTGGATGGAACACCAATTACAAGCGGTGATTTTGCTGCAATTAACCCCAATGATATTGAGTCCGTAAGTATCCTAAAGGATGCAGCGGCTACACAGATATATGGTTCTAGAGGAGCAACAGGAGTAATTGTTATAACCTCAAAATCTGGAGAAAAAGGAAAGACAAAATTTGGATACAATACATTTTTTGGAGTTTCACCGGCACCTAACTACAACGATGGACTGCTATCAGTTACTTCTACCGATCTAATTGATCTACAGCAGGAGATTGGCATAGGTGCTACAGTTGGGCTTGATCTAGAAACACTTGACTCTTTGAAGCAGATCAATACTGACTGGCTTGATGTCCTCACACGAGATGCGATGATTCAATCTCATGAATTGAACGTTTCTGGAGGAGGTGAAAATACTACCTTCTTTATTTCAGGAAGCTATTTTAGCCAGGAAGGGACATCCTTGCGATCCAAGTTGGATAGATATTCACTAAGAACAAAAGTTGGATATAAAAACGACAATTTTAGCTTTGGAACAAATGTTTTGCTCAGCTATGCTGATTCACAAGACAGCGAAGGTGAAGGTGTGTTTGGTCGGTCTAACCCTTTCTACTCAAGTATACGGGTTAACCCTTATGATCATGCCATAGATCCCGTAACAGGTGAATTTGCCGTACCATTAGACTTAGCGGCCAGCAGTACAGCCAATATTTTGGAAAGAATAAGGACTAATAATGAAGACCGCACAATCGCAAAAGGAGTTATCAGTATATATGGTCAATACAACTTACCCTTCATCGAGGGCTTAAGTTTTGGTACACAATGGAGTTTGGATTATGCTCAACGCGATAATGTTGATTTTGTTGATCCTAATTCATTTAGAGGACCTCGTTCCCCCGGAGGGCAAGGACAATTGTTTAATTCCTTTGAAAGAAGGACCCGTTTTACAGGCACAAACTCGATAAATTATAATTTTAATATTGGAACTGATCATCAGTTCAATACTGCGTTATATCAAGAGTTCATCTACTTCTCATCAACGGGAACAGATCTGACTGTATTCGGATTAGATAAAATACAAACTATTGCAGGTGCCACACCAGGCACAGCAGACAATGGATTCATCCCTGAATTTGATGGCTCTACATTGGAAAATGCACTTTCATCCTATTTTGGAACTATTGATTACTCGTTTAAAAACCGATATAGCTTTACAGTAGGTCTAAGACGTGACGGGTCATCTCGCTTTGGCTCAGAAAATCGTTTTGGAACATTTTATTCTTTCGGAGCCGGATGGATTATTTCAGATGAAGCATTTTTATCTTCATTAAATTTTGTTAATTACTTAAAGTTGAGAGCTAGCTTTGGAACAGTAGGCAACCAGTCAATTCCTGATGATGCATCACGCTCAATTTTCAGCCCGACCAGCTACAATGGACAAACTGGCTTTGCTGCTGGGTTATCTAACACCAGTCTAAAATGGGAAGAAACTGAAAAACTCAATATTGGTTTAGATTTAACAGTGTTAAATGGCTTTTTAAATTTAAATCTTGATCTGTACAATGAAGTCACGGATGACCTTTTTCTTGAGGTTCCGTTATCGCTGACCACTGGATTTAATGATCAGCTACGCAATGTCGGTAGCCTGAGGAATCGAGGTGTTGAATTAAATCTAAGTACCCGCAATATAGACACTCAAAATTTTACATGGGAAACCAGTTTTAATATTGCCCGCAACCAGACTAAAGTACTCCAGCTATCTAATGGTGAGAGCTTCCGGCTCGGGCGTTTCCTTATTGAAGAAGAGAAAGAATTTGGAGTTTTTAACCTGGTCAAAAGAGCGGGTATAAATCCTGCAAACGGGAAGCCCTTATGGTTTGATCTTGATGGTAACCTGACCGAAGTTTACAATGAAGCAAACTCAGTGGATGTGGGGAGTTCGACACCCAAATACCACGGTGGTTTTACCAATACATTTACTTATAAAGGGTTTGAATTAAGGGCAACATTCACTTTTGCCAGGGGCCAGAATATATTCAATGTGCCAAGAACAAGTTTGGATAACCCTACGAAAATTTCCAGAGGCAGTATTTCCGCTAATGCTCTTCGTTTTTGGCGTCAACCAGGTGACGTATCAGATCTTCCCGACCCCAGAAAGGTAACCACTCGTCAGTTTGACTCAGGCTGGCTTGAAGATGCCTCATATGTAAAACTCAGAAACGTTGTAATCGCATACAATTTCGCACCTGCAACTATTTCAAAAATAAAAATAAATGGGCTACGATTCTATCTGCAAGGTCAAAACCTATTTACATGGACCACTTTCAGTGGACTGGACCCGGAGAATTCTAGTACTGAATACATAGCTGACTACCCCTCTTTGTCAACTTACACGGCTGGCCTTGATATAAAATTTTAACTTTTGAACTAAAGAAATCATGAAGAATTATATATACATATCTATGATCACAAGCATGGCCTTCTTAGCTTCATGTGATGGTCGGTTAGATATTGTCCCAAAAGATGTAATTGATGCAGAAATTGCGGTTACGAGTTTAGAAGATCTTGAAGATGTTCTTTTAGGTACTTATTCTACACTAAGGCGAGATGGCCTGTATGGTGAATCTTTATTTTATCTTCCGGATCTTATGTCTGATAACCTAAGGGTTGGAGATAGCAATGGTGGAGCCTTGAGAACAGAGGCTAATTGGCAATACTCTGCAGGTGACGATATTAATACCTGGGAAGACTCTTATACTGTAATTTTTAGAGCAAATACAGTAATCAATAACATAGATCGATTTGAAGATGGCGGCCAAAAAAACAGGATTCTGGGTCAGGCACTAGCCCTAAGAGCATTGTCTCACTTTGACCTTCTACGGTACTATGCTCCAGAGTACAATAGAAACTCAAATGCTTTAGGTGTTCCTATAATTTTAGCTTTTGAAATTGGAAAGCCAGCCAGAAGTACGGTCAGTGAGGTTTATGACCAGATTCTTATGGACCTTCTAACTGCAAGAGATGCCCTTGGAGATGTGGACGAAGACCCACAGGAAGACGGTCCGTTTTTCTTTAACCTAATGGCTGTTAATGCGCTCTTGGCAAGAGTATACCTTTACGCAGAACAATGGGAGGACGCTGCCGGTTTTGCCAGCCTTGTAATCAATTCTGGTGCCCTCTCGGATCCTGATGAATACGTCTCAATGTGGACCGATGATGCTGACGGAGAAGTATTATTCAGCGTAGTTTACACCACACCAGACGACGGCAGGATCGCCACAACTTTATTTGATGTTTCTATCACCAGGTCCACCTTCACAATCACACAAGATTTGGCTGATTTGTATGACAGGAACAATGACATTCGCTATTCTACATTCATTCGGGAAAACCCGGATTCCAACCCTGGTGACGACCTCTTCCTGCCTGTGAAATATCCTGGCCGTGGAGGCGAAAGAGGATTGAATAATGCTAAAGTGTTTAGAATGAGTGAAATGTACCTCATCAGAGCAGAATCGAATACCAATATTCCAGGTATGGAGAAAAGTGCGCTTTTTGACCTGAATACTTTGCGAGCTGCAAGAATCAATAACTACAACAATGTAAGCCTGTCAGGAGCCGGATTATCGGATGCTATCCAGGAGGAACGAAGGAAAGAGCTTGCGATTGAGGGCCACAGATGGTTTGACCTGAGAAGAACGAGTCAAAACATAAGACGCGGAATCGACTGTAGAGGCCTCACCGTAAACTGCACTTTAGATGCAGGTGACACAAGATTCGTTTTTCCAATACCGCAGGATGAAATATTTGCCAATGAGAATATTATCCAGAATGAAGGATATAACTAAAACATGGAAATAATGAAACTATATAAATTCATACTTTTTATTAGCCTTTTGTCAATATCATGTGAGGTAGACAACATAGGCCCGATTTTCGACGGGGAAGAAGTTATCTTCTTCGATCAGCAATCATTTAGTGTTGCCGAAAATATAACCAGTGACGTAGTGATTAGAGTAGGTTCCACTGTCTCCAATGGTATGACTTCTCGGGTTACTTTGGGTGGTACTGCCGTTGACGGCATACATTATTCGTTAAATGGAGATCTTGATCTGAATTTTTCTGATGGAGTATTTATTGAAACCATAACAATTTCAATAATAGATAATGACATTATTAATGAAGATGTGGAAATTGTTATGTCATTACCTGAAGGGCAGGGGTTCTCGGAAAACGAAGGAGGAGAACTCACAATTACCATAATAAACGATGAATTGACCTCAGGTACTGTGGTAGTACCAGTCATCTCAACAAATGATGATGCAGAAGAAGGAATCAATGGGTCCTCTCCGGGTGCTATGGAAGCACTTGACAGTTCTGACCTGGAGTTTGGAGAAACTGAAGGAGGAAGTAGTGGCGTACAGGCTATTGGGCTACGATTTAATAAAATCAATATTCCGAACGGAGCAATTATTACATCGGCAAGCATTCAATTTACGGCTGACGAAGATGTGGACAACCCCGCGGATGTGGTATTAACAATTTTTGGAGAGAACGTAGATAACTCGTCGACATTTGATGCGACTGATTCGAATATCTCTAATCGGCCATTGACAACTGAAGGCGTAGACTGGAGTATTCCGATTTGGACCACAGTGGGAGAGGCTGGTTCCAATCAAAAAACACCTGATATTAAATCAGTAATTCAGGAAATAGTAAATAGACCCGGATGGAAAGCTAGCAACAGCATTGGTATAATCTTTATACCTACAGTTGCTACACTTTCAAATCCAGTGGAATCTGGCAGAGTTGCTGAATCTTTTGACGGTACTGATGGTGGAGAAGATGCTCCGGTAATATCTATATCCTGGGAGTTGGTCTTATAAAATTTCGAGTACATTTTAATGATTTTTTGATGTTCAGGGTTGCCGTTGGGTACCCTGAACGTCAAAAAGAAATCTTATCGATGTACTCAAAATCAACGAACCATCTTTTTTACTGATTAAATAACCGACTTAATAGTAGAATTATGAATTACATTTTAAAAAATCTAAAAAAATCATTAGCGTTAAATATTGTTTTTGTCTCCTTTATTGCATTATGGTCTTGCGGCAATGATGATTCTGATAAGATTTCCGTTACACCGGCACAGCCACCAACCATAGACTCGATCGAACCTACAAGCGGTCAAATTGGTACTTCTATTACAATTATGGGGACTAATTTTAATACAGTTGCCACTGCTAATACAGTAACTTTCAATGGCATAGCAGCTGTTGTCACTTTTTCTACCTCAACTATTATTAATACAAGTATTCCCGAAGGGGCTACAACAGGAGCTGTTTCTGTTAAAGTTGCAGGTAAAACGGTTGAAGGACCATTTTTTACAGTTACACTCGATCCAACAGCACCAACTATTGCTTCAGTTGATCCCAATAGAGGAACGGCCGGCACTGAAGTAACCATTACCGGTACCAATTTCAGTGAAATACCTCTTGAGAACTTGGTGAATTTTAATGGCACTGCTGCCAAACTTACCGCCTCTACTGCCACCACGATAACCACCACTGTGCCTGACGGTGCCAGCACGGGCCCTATCACAGTGGTAGTTGATGACAAGGAAGGTGAAGGCCCTGAGTTTACTGTCCTTCCTCTACCAACAATTACTTCCATTGATCCAGCCTCTGGCACAGTGGGAACATCTGTAACCATTACCGGAACCGGTTTTAGCGAAATAGCCTCTGACAATGTTATAGAATTTAACGGCATGGAAGCCATTGTCTCTGCTGCTACAACTACCAGCATTACCTTCATTGTACCGGAAGGAGTTGGCATAGGAGCTGAAAACATAACCATTTCACTTAATGGGGGGAACCTGGTTGAAGGCCCCGAGTTTACTGTGATTTCAGGTGATGCAGCAATTACTTCAATTGATCCAGTAACCGGACTCGAAGCCACTATAGTAACCATAACGGGTACAAATTTTAGCAACATAGCTTCCGATAATGTAGTAAGTTTTAATGGTACGGAAGCGATGGTTTCCAACTCAACTGCCACTACTATAACCACCTCGGTCCCTGCCGGAGCTACCACTGGGGCAATTACAGTTTCAGTAAATGGTGGCATGTCAGTTACCGGCCCGGAATTTACCGTAACTGCAGGTATGGCTACCGTTGCACCAACTTTTACACAGGCAATTATGTCAGGCGTCCCGGATAATCTTCAAAAGATACAGTTTATAACTGCAACTATCGTCTATGCTGTGGGTGACGAAAATGCAGGGGGCAACGGAACATTTATTGAAAGTACTGATGCCGGGCTCAGTTGGTCCGATTTGAGTACAAACACTGGAGTAATAGGAGTTGATCTTGATAACCTATTCTTTTTAGACGCAAATAATGGTTGGGTGATTGGAGAGTTAGAAACAGTTTTGAAGACTACTGACGGAGGAGAAAACTGGACGTCACAAAACACAGCAATGGGATCATCGGATGACTTAAAAAGCATCTTTTTTCTTGATGCGAACAATGGATATGTTGGGGGAGAAGAAGGACTGCTATATCACACTACAGATGGTGGAGCAAACTGGACTTTACAACCTTCTGGTACAACTGAAACTATCAATAATATCTTCTTTCACAATGGCAGCTCTGGTATAGCAGTTACTAGTGGTGGCAATATTATAACTACTGCTGATGGGACTTCATGGGACTTACAAGCCGATGTCAACGGAGCTGCAGAATCATGGAAAGCAATCCAATTCGTTGATGCAAACAATGGGTGGGTCGTAGGAAGTGGTGGATTCATTTTCAAAACTACTGATGGCGGTGCAAATTGGACAGCTCAACCAAACCCGGGGTTTGATAATGACACAGACTATAATGACATCATTCTGATAGATACCGACATTCTCATTGGGGTTGGAGATCACAACAGTGATGATACCATTACTTCATTTGTAGCAAACACAGTCAATGGTGGTGCTACCTGGGTGAGAGATAACCATGGATTAACTGCTATGGTTGATGATATCGAACTAAATGGAATTGACAGCTTCGATGGCTCAGTAATCATTACAGTAGGTGATGATGGAACCATATTAAGAAATTAGACTGCTGACTTAAGTAATGAGAGGCTCTCGAATCCCTGTCACTATCAGGGAGCGAAGCCTTTCTTACTCTTTCTTAAAAATGAACAAGAATAACATACTTTACCATTTTACCAAAGTTGCCATTGGCCTGGGGCTGATTTCATGTAGTAATGATAGTAACACTCCTCCTCATTCCGATACTCAAATTGAAACTCACCCTCCTCCAACCATTATCGCAATTGACCCATCCGTGGGAGACGAAGGTTCGCCCGTAACTATTACCGGAACAGGGTTTAGCAGGGTGATTTCAGAAAATACTGTTGACTTTAATGGAAAAGAGGCTGAAATAACCTTTGCTTCTACAAGCCAAATTTCCTTATTTGTCCCAATTGGAGCCATGGACGGCATCGTCTCAGTTATGGTAAATGGACAAAAAGCTATCGGGCCAAGTTTCACCATTATAGAAGTTCCCGTGATAATCAGCCCAACAATGGGAAGTGTTGGTACTATTGTGACCATTACGGGTGTCAATTTTAGTCCGATAACCGTAGAGAACAGTGTGAGCTTTAATGGTACCCCTGCTTTTGTTAATAGTGCTACAATCACTTCAATATCCGTTATAGTTCCTGAGGGTGTCACAACGGGACCAGTCAGTATATCAACCAATGGCCGAATACAAAATGGTCCGAATTTTACCGTTTTAACAGAGGCTCCCGTTTCCGAGACACCAGAGAATTTTAAAATTGCTTTTATTGGCGACGCCACTATCGGACCCGATGCCGATGCTGTCCTGAACCTGATAAAAAATGAAGGTGCTCAAGTGGTAATACATCCGGGAGATCTTGATTATATCGATAACCCGCAAGCTTTTGAAGACAATATCAATGGGATACTTGGAGCTAACTTCCCATACTTTTATTCAGTGGGCAATCATGATGACTCCAATTGGGAAGGCCCCAACGGACATCAATCATTCCTGGAAGCCCGATTCAATAGACTTGGCATTTCCTGGACAGGCCAATTGGGAGTACTATCCTCCTTTACCTACAAAGGAATTTTTTTCGTCTCATCAGCTCCAGATGAATTTGGTATCAACTCAACAGTAGCTGGAAATCATATTCGAGATCAGTTGGCAAACAATAATGCTGATTGGAAAATTTCGTTTTGGCATAAAAATCAAAGGTTGATGCAAATTGGGGGTAAAAATGATGAAGCCGGATGGAATGTATATGAAGAATCCCGAAAAGGTGGTGCACTTATGGCTACCGGGCATGAGCATTCCTATAGTCGAACTTACGAAATGAGTAATTTTCAAAGCCAAACGATATCCAACACTTCTGATACAGTCACTTTGCAAAAAGATAATCCGGCTACTGCCAATTCAGATGAGGGAAGATCATTCGCCTTCGTTTCAGGTCTCGGAGGCAGAAGCATCAGGGACGCCGAATCCGGGTTGGATAATAACCCCTGGTGGGCTGATGTATACCATAGTGACAACGGAGGGCAATTTGGAGCTCTTTTTGGTGAGTTTAATTATCATGGCGATGCAACGATGGCCCGCTTTTATTTCAAAGATATAGATGGAGCTGTAAGGGATGAATTCTTCGTTAGGTCAAATAATTGATTAAATAGAATTAAGTAACGTTTCGAATTGTGAATTATAAATTCAATACTGATACATGAAAAATGCAACCACAATATTGATGATCTTCCTGTCTATTCCAGCTACTTCTTTGTTTAGCCAACAATGTGGATCAGTTCCGAGTAAGAAATATTTAAATAACCTGGTCAGCAGCCTGGGAGAGCGTGAAAAATTAGTGAATCAACACTATAAACAACGGTCTTCAAGGAGATTAGCCAATTTTAGCATTCCTGTACAATTTCATGTAACCCGAACAACCGAGGGCACAAGTCCAGCAGTTAGTGACAATGTATTACTCCAGGTTTTAGATAATTTGAACGAAGCCTATGCGTCAATGGATATCAGCTTTATGGCATGTGGACAAACAAAATTTATTGATAATAGCCCTCTTCATACCAACTTTGATAAGGATCAGGATGATAGTAAGCTGAATCAATACGACGACCTGTTCGTTCTAAATATTTATATAGTTGGCGATCTCGACGGTCTTAATGGATATGCCAAATTTCCGGAAGATCAGGAAGACAGAGTCGTTATAGAAGCAGAAAATGCCCTCACTAGTACTGTTATTCACGAAGTAGGACATTATTTTTCTTTACTACATACATACAGCACTTCGCGAGGTACCGAATTTGTAGACGGTTCTAACTGCCTGGTTTCGGGAGATTTGATATGTGATACTCCTCCCGACCCGGGAGAGCGGGATTTTTTCTCCAACTGCATATATACAGGCAATGTCCGTGACCTTTTTGGTTCCGCATATGCTCCAGATGGATTTAACTACATGGGAAGGGGACAAAACACATGTAGAAATAGGTTTTCCGTAATGCAACAGAATAGAATACTGGCATCTCTGATGATGGATCGATATTATTTGGTAGATTGTTCATCTACACAACCTGACATTACATGTACAACCACAATAGAATCATTTCCATACGAAGAAAGTTTTGAAGATTACACCGGAGGCACAGACTGGAAGCAAAACATTGACGATCAATTTGGATGGAATTGGGGTGCTAATACTAGGTCAGAGGAAACTGGCCCTGGTCAGGCTGTGGAGGGTAACTACTTTATATTTACCGAAGCCTCTGATTTTCAAAACGTAACAGGCATCATCACTAGTCCCTGTTTTAATTTTCAGAATCAAAGCGAAGCTGCAGTGAGTTTCTCCTATCACATGTATGGAGTAGATATTGGAAAACTCGAATTACAGATAAGTCAAAACCAGAGTGGTACATGGACTACTTTATGGGATCAGGTAGGAAATAAAGGGAATCAGTGGAATGATGCCGTGGTGAATTTAAATGAATTTGTGGGCAGTACTATTCAGCTTAGATTCGTAGCCCGAACGGCTGGAGGGTCCAAAGGGGATATGGCTGTAGATAAATTTGCCGTTGTTTCACAGGAGGCCGTTGTATCAAGTATTGAAGATGAACGGGTAGATGAAAGCCTACTGATGTTATATCCTAACCCTGCGGTAGAAACGTTGACTATTCGATACAGGAATACTGACCTGACCCAGCCAATACTGTTAATAACAAGTATTGACGGGCGAGTTATGCACAAAGAATCGATTGTGAATCTTGACTTCTCGGCTGAATATCATTTAGACGTAAGTCAATGGAGTGTTGGAACCTATTTTGTACGTTTTATTGGTCAGTCAAAAGAACGGGCAGCTACTTTTATTTTGAAACCGTAGTGAAGGCTCTCCTTGCAGAATTTTAGCTGCATCATAAACTCTTTAGTTCGATGAACTTCAGTCTATCAGGTTATTTAAACAAGTCAAAATTATAAATTATAGGATCGTGATAAGGTTTGTATCCTCAAAATCAACGACTCTCTTGTCGATCTCTATAGCCATTCTTTCATTTTACGCTGTGAGTTATCTCAATGGCAGGCAAGGCAACCAGTCAATGCCAGACGCAGAGAATTTAATAAATCAAAATTCCATAAACGATTGTCCTTATATCTTTCACGAGGAAGGTCGGATAATTATCAGGTGGATAGAATCTGGAAACATAGTAGAAAAAATATGCTATAACGATGATTTCAAGAATTTACAGATAAACACATGTGAAGTTTTCGAAGCAGAATACATCAGCACAAACTTGTCGTTAGTCCCAAATAACCAGCAGCATTTCTTAGGTGCATCCAAAATTGTAGCACTCAGCGACATTCATGGGCAATTCGATTTATTTATAAAGTTATTGCAGGCTCATAAAATCATAGATCAACAAAAAAACTGGAGTTTTGAAGATGGTCATTTTGTCATCACAGGAGATGTCTTTGATAGGGGTGATAAAGTAACAGAAACGTTGTGGTTCTTGTACAAACTAGAACAACAAGCTGCCAGGGCAGGTGGGAAGTTACACTTACTTCTGGGGAATCACGAAGTAATGGTACTCAATGGAAGTATCAAATATGTGAATGATAAATACATACAAGTTGCTGAAAAAATGGGAATGGCCCATAAAGAATTATTTGGACCAACTACCCTGTTGGGTCAATGGCTCAGAACCAAACCTATAGCAGTTTCAGTTAATAATATAGCTTTTACCCATGGAGGTTTCTCCCCGGAGTTTGTTGCTAAAGGCTATAATATCCTAACCACTAATCAGCTATTCCATGATGGAATTATTGATCATTTGAAAGATAGCATTGCAATGGATTCTTCGTTATATTTCTTAAGTAAGAGCGACGGTCCTATCTGGTATAGAGGTTATTTTAGGGATGAAAATTTTACTAAAAAGTACGCTCAGAATATCCTTAATAAAATGGAGGTGAAGCATATAGTGGTTGGTCATACTTCTATGGAAGAAGTGATGTCACATTTTGACGGGCTCATTTTTAGTGTGGATTCAAGCATCAAAAATGGAGAATCTGGAGAAATTCTAATTTGGGAAAACAATCGCTTTTTCAGAGGGACTATATTGGGTAAAAGGATGGAGTTATAACATGATTATCTCAGTAGACAAAAAGTAGAGTGGGTTGGGTTATAGGAATAAGGTGCGCTCTTGTCATCTTTCTGTCAAAGGCAGGGACAAAAAAAGCCCCACCGTATCGATGAGGCTTATAGTTATTCCTGGCCGATCGAGGCTTTGACGAATAAATAAAGATTTTGGCGACGCCCTTACTCTCTCACCTGTTACAGCAGTACCACCGGCGCGGAGGGGCTTAACTTCTCTGTTCGGAATGGGAAGAGTATAATGCTCCCTATTATTAAGACAGATAGCGGATAGATTTTCTTCATTTCCAAGCTGCTTTTTGTGGTTGTTTAAAGGACCGTGTTCCAGGCACTTGATGTTTCACTTTCGATTGACTTTATAGCCCATATGCCTGAGGTGACGGGTCATGCGCCTCACCCCATAGAAGGGCTTATCAAAGAACTCCCTGTCCATGATCTTCATCAAGTGCATGTCACCCCGGGCTTGTAATAAAGGTCTGAGCGGTGAATGCTAAACAAACGGCACTGACCCCTCACACTCAAATCATGTTTCTGAGAATCTGTCATCTTTCTACGAGTGTGGATACTCAATCCTCCTCTATACTTTTTTTCAAGAAATCCTTTTCAATTTCCAGCTTACCGATCTTCTTATAGCGTTGATCTTATAGCGTTGATCCATTTCGGTCTTCAGGCGTTTGTTCTCATCTCCGTCATGGTCACCAAAGGCCTCTTGGGCTCCTGCCAGAAACTGACGCTTCCACGATACTGATCTGAGTAGGGTGTACCTTGTAGTGCGCTGCTATTTGCCGGGTGGTTTCACGTTCTCTCAAAACTTCAATGGTAACTTTTGCCTGGAAAGAGGAGCTGAATTTTCTTCGACTTGTTTTCATGTTTCAGGTAATTAAAGTTAAGTAATATCATAGCTTAACTACCTGTCCTGTTTTAGGGGGACATTATAATCCATTATTGTTACAAACTAAAAACTTTCGGATCAGTCTGACTAAGGGGCTAGAATTACTTCGCAAGGTTCTCCATGAAAAGCAGATCGACGTTTTCTGACCGCCACTTGTCAAGAAGAGGCTTTTGGTTTTTGCCCGGGGAGAGAATAAAGGAACCGAGGAGTAAGTCAATATCTCCATCCTGATCTACATCCCCTTTATCCATTACTAACCAACGACCAGCAGGAGGTCCATCCATTGTGAAGGACCTGAACACATATTCGTTTGAGTTTTGATTCTCCAGATACACAAAGTTTTCATCTGGTGCCGTTACAAAATCCGGAAAAAATGACATCACTGCAAAATCAAAATCGCCATCCAAATCATAATCCTCAACTAAAACACGAGTTGCTCCATAAATCGGATAAAACCACTTTTCTTCAAAACTGTTGTTGCCATCATTGAGATAAAGTCTTACGCCATGGTACGGTTTTGAAAAGATAGAATAGTCAGCATTGTCACCATTAACCAGAACAATGTCCCAGTCTCCATCAGCATCGTAATCTAATGTTTCATACCAACTCAATCCATATTCGGGCCCCAGTTGAATTATTTGAGTCGGACTAAACTGCAAATCGCCTTTTTGATAAAGAATGTAAATTCCTTCATTTCCCTGGGAAGCCAGGGTCACAATGTCTTTCCTTCCGTCTTCATCCATATCGCGAATTTCAACTTTGACTGTACCCGGAACAGCTAATAAAGTGCGCTTTTCATAGCCTGACTCCAGGTGTACCAGCAAGGACAGTTCACCTGTTAGATTACCAAACTCACATATAATTATTTCGTCAATTCCATCACTATTCAAATCAGCAATTTCGGTATAAACGGGCCTGTGAAGTTCTTTCACTAAAGTGTCTGTTATCCCTAAATGTTTTTTATATGTCAGGCCTAAAGGCTTTTCACTTGGATTCATAAAACCGATTTCAGTGAAAAACATTTCATCTCCTTTTTTATGGTAGGAAACAAGTGGTGAGCTAAAGCTCAAGACAGAATCTTTCACTGACTGTGGCCACCCATAACCTGCTCCATAGGCATCTCCAATAATGAATTGACTGGTTTCTTTTTTGAATTGGATGTTGGTTACTCTAGCACTTGCGATTTTGTCAAGCGAAATACCTTTTGATTGGAATTGAACCAACTCAGAATTTCTGCTGATTCTGTTAACATCAGTTGCTATTGAATCAGGAGCTAATGAAATAAGGTATTCATAAATTTGGTGCCAAGACACTGTGTCAATGATTGATTTGTTAGGGTAAGTATTACTCATTCTGATAAATAAGTTCTCTTCCATCGAATTCTTCGCCAATGGGTTGTATTTATCGTACTTATATCCCAGTCGAGCCCCCATTTCAGGTAATACCTTCTCTTTCCAAATAGATTTTGTGATATTTTTCGGGTCAGGAGCCAAATGGCAAGATCCACAATATGCCTGGTATTTCAGTTCAACTGATAGTTCCTTATTTGGGAGTTCGCCGCACATTGAAAATGTTAATACTATTAAGCCTATCCCTAAAATCTCTTTATGTATTTCAATCATTCCCCTAATCATGGTAAATCAGACTGGATCAATTCAATCATCTTTACATCCAGGCTGGCAACATCCAAGTTATTATGAATATGAGTGCCCATGATGTGCCCGTTCTAAGATGACATCTCCCCGTAAGGAGGCTGGCTCTAGTGGGAGCACAAACCGGGCTTACATAAAATCGATTAAATTGAGTGCTTTCTTTTGCTAACCGATCAAGGTTTGGGGTTTCAATTAATGCATTCCCATGAAAACTAAGATCACCCCAGCCCGGGTCATCAGTCATGATTAAAAGAATATTGGGTTTATAAGGGCTAACCGGCTCCTCCTCAACGCAAGAATAAAGGGTGAAATACGCAAAAAGGCACAACCATTTCAATGAGTTTTTCATAAAAACATTCATTCTTAAATAATGAGATAGAAGTAACCCTTATCTATCGTTAGCAGACACAATTTGACCAGACCCAATCTGACGTTTGTTGACTATAATCCCCTTCAAAGAATCCTGATTGTTAGCAGCCAGAATAACTGTGCCTTGAATTGTTCTGATTCTGGCCAAATCTTTGGTGTCATATCTGAGATACAAACCACTCTCGGACATTGGTATTACAGTAAAATTCCCCTTACCATCTCCTTCCAAAAAATGTCCATAACTCGCATCATTTCGTGTAGTCTCTACTTCTGCTCCGTACAAGTTGCCAGCAACAACCATATCCATATTCCCATCACCATTAAAATCCTCAGCAACTATTCCATTGATTGAAGAAATTTGGGCAGTGTTATGCAACTTCCTTAATTCAAAGCCCTCATCGCCTTTATTTTCGATAAAGCTACTTGCAAATGTCCGTGCCTGATAATGTAAAGCTGATTCCAGGCCCTTTGTTGAATAAACTTCTTCAAGTGAGGCTTCTGCAAATGAGTTGTAGTCCTTGAATTTAAAGCTGATAGCAGGGATTTGTTCTGACGAACATTGACGACCTCTTAACGGATACTGTACTCCATCGTTGTAATATCCCAAAACGATGTCCATATTTCCGTTTTTGTCGTAGTCATTGGCATAGACATCAAAAGATTCATTTTCGTTAGCCTGATATTTATAATTTAGTCCAAGATTCCCCGCCACCAGATCCTTGTCTCCATCATTGTCAAAATCTTCTGCAAGAAGTGAATACCACCAACCCGTAATCTGATCAAAACCCAATTCCTCTGTCACATTTTCAAAACCATACTTAGAATTCCTTAAAAATGTGATTGGCATCCATTCACCTACAATTATCAAATCCAGACTTTGATCCCTGTCGAAATCCATCCAGACAGCGTCAGTAACCATGCCTGCTTTTATCAAGTCAGGTGCAACCTCTTCTGTCACATCCGTAAATTTTACAGTAGCTCCTTCTGAATCGTTTCTTAGCAAAAAGCTTTTGGCAGGAAGAGGATAGGACTTGGGAACTAATCTGCCTCCCACAAAAAGATCCTCATCCCCGTCATTGTCGTAATCGGCAGATTTAACCCGTGATCCGCTACCAGTTAATATTGGCAAGGCATTCTGACTCTTATTAAACTGGCCATTACCGTCATTAATATAGAGTCGATCCTGCAGTTGGTCAGAACCTTCTTCAGTTTCGTTTCCACCACTAGATATGTACAGATCGAGGTCACCATCTTTATCAACATCAAAAAATAATGCTCCCATATCCTCTTTTTCAATATCATCCATCCCGGGATAGGAGTCAGAACGTTTAAATGAGCCATTTTTTTGCTGGATGTACAATACTCCAACACTTCCATGCGCCCCTCCTACAAAAAAGTCATCTAACTTGTCATTATTAACATCTCCAACCGCCAGTCCAGGACCATTCTTGGAATACATATGCGGTAACAAAGCTTCGTATCGGAAATCGTTGTAGGGATTTTCAATGTGTAGGTAATCAATACCTGAATTTTTGAGATCAGCGAACAATGTTTTTCTCATCTCCTGTTTTAATTGAGCAGGCATCACCGCATCGCTATAATCGACGAAAAGAAGTTGATTGACTCCTATGTTTTCAATAGTCTGAGTCTTGCCATCAAACCATTTTACAGTTAATCGACTTATTTGTGGTTCATCACCCAAGCCAAAATGAACTATCGGTTCCATAGATGACTGAAATCCCCTGGTTAAGTAATGCTCAGTATACTGATATCCTGAAGCGGTGATCAATTCTAATTGAGTTCCAATCCCGTCAGGATTGTTACCACTTCCTTTCAACTTAATTCTCAGATAATTACCCCCTTCATTCTCATTGGTTAAATTCTGATGTATCACCGATTGATCGTCAATGTTATTCACAACTATATCCAGGTCTCCATCATTATCCAAATCTGCAAAAGCTGCACCATTGGAGTATCCTTCAAAATCAAGCCCCCATGAAGAGGAAACATTTTCAAAATCGAGACCACCATTATTTTTGAAAGCGTAATTTGGAATGCGTTCTGAAGGGATGTTCCTGCTTAATTCCAAATAGTCAAAAGTTGCTCTTTTTTTTGCGCCTGCCTTATCAATTTCTTTAAAATAGTCTTTGTTATTAATGTCTTTTCTGGTTCCATTAGTAATATAGATATCCTTCCACCCATCGTTATCCAAATCAACAATTAGTCCAGCCCAACTCCAATCGGTTGACGACAAACCAGACAGACGAGATATATCACTAAAGTGAGGCAGTCCATCTCCGGCTATTCCATTATTGAGTTGCAGGGTATTTTGCATATACTGATAATGAAGCCCTAAGGACACCATTTCATAGAATCCGGCCGGATTCATACTGGCCATATTGGCTTTATTTCTTCTATTGTCTTCTGGTGTCATATCCATTTGAAGGATATCCATTAATCCATCATTGTTAAAATCGGCTACATCCGTACCCATACCAAAAAAAGAAGTGTGTTGGGTCGTTTCTTTTATTTTCTCACTAAAAGTTCCATCACCATTGTTGAAGTAAAGAAAATCAGGTGTCGCAAAATCATTAGATACATAAATATCATCCCACCCATTTTTGTCAAAATCACCAATTGTAGCACTTAGTGCTAATCCAAAATTCTGTATGCCAGATTGTGCACTGACATCTTGGAAAGTACCATCTCCCCGGTTACGATATAGTCTGTCTGAATTTTCAGGGTCTTTCTTCCTCATTCTTGAGGAATATCCCGTATTGGGCATTTTAAAACTGGTCTGGGGATAGTTAGCTACATAGAGGTCAAGATCGCCGTCTCTGTCATAATCAAAAAAGCTTCCCTGGGTAGTTCTTCCTTCATCAGCAATTCCTAAGTCTTCGGCCATTTCAGTAAACCTGGGAATACCATCTTCCGTCTTCCCCTGACTGACAAACATTAAATTTTTACTAGTTGTGAATTTGCCTGATACACTTACGTGGATATCTAACCAACCGTCAGCATTGATGTCTACCATCGACACACCGGTCATCCAACGGTTATCTCCTGCCGTACCTGAAGCAATAGTGATATCCTCAAATTTCAAATCACCCTTGTTAAGGTATAGCTTGTTTTCTACGACGTTTCCGGTGAAATATATGTCCTGCAAGTTGTCATTATTAAGATCCCCAATGGCTACGCCTCCTCCCATATAGATGTAGGGATAGGTGAAATAATTAACTAAGGAGTCTTCAATCAAGTTGTTAATGAAATTGACACCTGTTCGATCTGGGGTGAGTAAAGCGAATAGCCTTTCCCCATTCATTTGAGTCGAAGTCTTATCCGGATCACTACATGAGTGTAATAAACAAATTGGCAGTAATAATTGTAAAAAGCGATTCATAATTCTTCCCCTTCAATTAATTATCCTTGAATCGGATTCATTTCCTCAAATTTCTTAAAATCCAACATTACATAAAACAAGAAAGGCAAGATGTTAATCTTGCCTTTCTAATAGTATATACAACAAATATTGCTGCTAGTATCCAGGATTCTGGATAAGCAAGTCACTACCTACAAAATCAATATCATTTTGAGGTATAGGCATATATTCATCTTGATTCGCACTAAAACTTGCGTCGGCGAAAGGCGAAGGCAAGAACTGTATTTCATGCTTCAGATAAGCATTCAAAGTTGCCTCTGCAATTCCCCATCTTACGAGGTCATAGAATCTATGTCCCTCACCAGAAAGTTCTAGTTTTCTTTCCATTCGAAGTGCTTCCGTTGCTTCAGCAACACCCGCAAAAGCAGTGTACTGACCAACATTATAGTTGGCTGCGTCTGGTGCAGTATTATCAAAATAGTCATCATCGAAATCAGCTTTGATCACAGAGGCAGCTGCTCGAGCTCTCACTTGATTAATATAAACAAGAGCCTGTGCTAATGAACCTGCCTTGATTTCTGCTTCTGCTGCCATTAATAAGACATCCGCAAACCTGATAATGTTATAGTTTACGGTTGTATATCCGGGCGTCCAAGAACTTGCGTCGTTCTCCTCTCCTATACCTTCCTTATAGTATACAAACTTCTTTGGCGAAAATGGTCCACCATTGGGCTGGTTACGAATCCAATCTGCCCCGGGATGAGGTCCCCAATCTAAATATGGGATCCCCCTACGACCAACGGAATGATCTAATCTGGGATCCACAGGATCTTCATCAACCGAAAAATCGTCATCACTTTTTAATCCCATATCATTCGCAACGGCATTTTCATTTGAGTTATAGGAGCCATCCAACAAAGGAAGCCCTTCTGCATCTACCCTGTACGAATTAACAAGATCGAAACTTGGTTGATTAAATCCGCAACATCCCCCGGGTCTCTCCGGAGATCCAGATCCATGTGGAAAGTTTAATACTAATGCAGCATTGGCATTATTTGTGCTACCAGTGCCGGCAGCTGCCTGAACTGCAAATACAGATTCTGAACTATTATCAGTTGTTGATCTAAAAGCCGCAGAGTAAGGTTCAACTAAAGCGTAGGCAGCTCCATTTGCTGTTTTGCCCTTAGCGATTACATCATCAAATACTGTCCTGGCCTCATCAAACTTATCCTGGAACAACAATGCCTTACCTAAATAGGCTCCTGCAGCCCACTTGTTGGCCCTACCTGCCTCACTCTGAGTTTCAGGTAAATTATCGTAGGCAAATTGAAGATCAGCCTCAATAAAAGGCCACAAATCAGTGCTGTTACCAATAAGGGTAGGATTTAGGGTATCGGTGTAACCATCCCAGGTCTCATCCACATAGGGTGTATTGTTGAAGATTTTCTTCAAATCAAAATAGAAGTGCCCTCTTAAGAAACGTGCTTCAGCAATCACTCTATCCACTAATTCAGCCGAGACATTTTCCCGAGGTGTTTGAGCTAGTAAAATAGTTCTATTTGCTCGAGATATACCTTCATACAATGCACGGTACTTCTGATTCACCGAAGCATTATTCGTCTGCGTTGAATAAGTCTGAATCTCATTTACCTGAGACTGATCTCCGGGGTCAGTACCTTTATTGGCGTCTCCACCAAGTACAGAACCCCAGAACCAATTAGAAGCATCAGAATAGAAACCTGATCTTCCAAGCAACATACTATAAGCACCAATTAACGCTCCGTCCAATCCTGGACCGGAAGTCAGTTCTTGAGCAGTCAAAGAGCCTGTCGGTGTGACATCCAAGAAATCTTCTTTACAAGCCACTGTCGCCAATATTACGAGTATCAAAGACAATGAAACTATTTTCATATTCATTATTTTTTTCATGATCATATATTTTTAATCATTTTTAATTATTAGTTATTCTAAAATGCAAGGCTTACACCCAGGTTATAACTTCTGGTAACAGGGAAGTTACCCAAATCTATACCAAAGTTAGTATCAGCATCACCACCAACTCCCGGATCTAATCCACTATAACCGGTTATTGTAAACAGGTTATTCGCACTTGCACTAACTTTCAACCTTTCCATCCCTAATTTCCCCAATGCAACATTTGGGAAAATATAAGAGAGGGTCACATTCTGCATTCTTAAGTAAGAACCATCTTCAACATAGAAAGAGTTTGATTGAGTATTCGTACTAAAGTTAGATACGTTCTCAAAAATGGGTATAGAAGCTCTTCTATTGTCAAAAGACCATGCGTCCTTCACTCTGCTACTTATTGCAGCTCCGGGGAATAAAGGATAGAAATCAGTGAATACTTTAGATACATTGTAGATTTCATTACCCAATAATGCAAACGCATACATTTCTAATTCCCAGTTCTTATAATTCAACTTTACAGTTAATCCACCAGTGAAGTCAGGGATAGGGTTTCCTAATGTAGTTCTGTCTTCAGAATTTATTACATCATCACCATTGATATCTTCGAATCTGAATCGACCGGGTGCAGCACCTTCCTGGGTAGCATGTCGCTCAACTTCATCTACATCCTCAAACAAACCTTGCACCTTGTAGCCATAGAATGCAGATAGGGGCTGACCAACCTGATTCAATACTGGAGTAATGCCTCGGTAGTCGGAGCTTCTGTTGGGAAGATCCTCAATTCCAGGAGCCAACTTGACAATTTCGTTTTTCAGCACACTACCATTAAATGTCACTTCGTATCGAACGCTATTGACATTGCCTTTTGCTACAACTTTCAGGTCAATCCCCTTATTTTCCATTTCGCCAACATTAATGAAAGGAGCCTCAGCAAAAGCACTTCTCTCAGTTGAGATTGGCAGTTGGAATAACAAGTCCTCTGTGGTCTTTTTCCAGAAATCTATCACAACATCAAGTCGGCCGTCCAAGAACAGGGCGTCAAAACCGATGTTTGTTGTTTTGGCCTTCTCCCATTTAGCAATGGAGTTACCAATTCCACTCAAGAAAAATCCCTGGTTTGCACCTCCGTTTGAACCTCCAATGTCATAACTGGATTGATCAACTGTCGTTCCAAAGAGACTGAACTGATTCGATGGATTCACATTATTGACATTACCAACGATACCATATCCAACCCTAAGCTTCAAGTCGTCTATCACGGAAACTCCACTCATAAAATCTTCCTCAGAAAGTCTCCAGGCAGCCGAGAATGCAGGGAATGTACCATGTCTGACATCCTTGCCTAATACTGACGAACCGTCTCTTCTAAGCACGACTGTTGCTAAATACTTGCTATCAAAGTCATAGGTTAGTCTTCCAAATACTGATGAGAAGTTCACACCATTAGAGTGAAACCCATTAACCTGAGGTGTACCAACAGTATTCAAAGTAACGAAATCAGGTGTCTCCAAAAATGGGTCAAGACCAGACCCTTGTATAGACCTTGTTGGAATAATATTGTTATTATTATTAAAGAAATTAAAATTCAATGCTTCCTGACCTATCAATACACCTATTGTGTGCTGACCAAACGATTTTTTATAATCAGCAGTATTGGTCCATACCCAGTTAGAAGTATATCCTGTACTGTTATTAAATCCGAATGAGCCGTTATTCTCAGAATTTTCATATTGGTGACGAGTGAAGTTGATTTGAGTGAAATTCTGATATCGCCCTCCAAAACTGGTTCTTAAAACCAAATTTTCGACTGGCTCCAATTCCAGATAAACATTACCAAAAGCTTCGACACTGAAGTTTTTATTATTCTTCTGACCATCAATATTGGCCACAGGATTTCTAGGGTTGTTAAATCCTGAGGCGGCAGTTCCTGCATATCCACCAAAATCATCGTAGACCGGAATAATTGGAGACATCCTAAAAGCATCCAAAATGAGGTTTGCATCATCAGAGGAGCCTTGTCCACCACCATTGCCATCGCCTAACAAAATGTTAACCGAACGATATGTAGTCTGAACATTCTCACCAATTCTCAATTTGTTTGGAATAATATCAAACTCACTATTTATCCTAAAAGTGTATCGGTTGAATTCCTGTCTTTTAATTATCCCCTGCTGCTGCTGAGCACCAAGTCCGATAAAATAACGACTGCCGTCACCGCCTCCGGAAATACCTATGTTATGTCTTTGTAAAAAGGCATTCCGAGTTATTGCGTCGTACCAGTCAGTCCCGTCAAGGTTAGGGCTTGTCAATTGTACAATACCACCATTGCCGTAATCTACATTGTAGTTAGCAGTAGCTGCAGTAACGTCAGCCGCTGTAATCGAAGCACCACTATCACCGCCAGCAAGAAGGTATTGCGGCAACACAGGAGTAGAACCTGTACCATACTGTGGATGGTTAAATGTCGGATCCTGACCAATTTGCCTCGCTGCATTACTGATAGCCAGCCACGTGAAATCTGCTTGCTCTTGTGGGTTTAGCACACCAGGAGCCTTGTCAGGAGTTGTAAAACCAACGTTACTGTCGTAAGTAATAGTTGGCTTCCCCCCCCCCCCCTTCTTACCTTTGTTAGTGGTGTATACAATTACACCACCGGCAGCTCTTGCCCCATAGACAGCAGCAGCGGTCGCATCCTTCAAAACTGTAGTAGTCTCGATATCTGCAGGTGAAAGGAAATCAGTTGAGTTAACTGGAACTCCATCAACAATGTAGAGGGGCTGGTTACCACCCAAGGCACCAAAACCCCTGATGCGTACCTTACTTTCAGTACCTGGCTGACCGTTAGTAATTACAGTCACTCCGGCCACTCTGCCTTGCAACTGTTGTTCAACGTTACCAGAAGGTGCTATCTGCAAGGCCCTTGGCTTTATGGTAGACACCGAACCAGTAGTTTCTCTTCTGCTATCAACAGAATAACCGGTTACTACCAGTTCCTGAAGTTCTGCTGCTTCTGAATTCAGTCCAATATTAAAACTGGTCTGATTGCCAACAGTCACTTCCTGTGCCGAGTACCCTATGTATGAAAACACGAGTACATCACTGGAACTTGCAGCAATGTTGAAATTACCACTGGCATCTGTAATGGTCCCACTGGTAGTCCCTTTAAGAATAACGGAAACACCGGGAAGCGGCGATCCATCTTCCGTATCTGTGATTGTACCCGAAACCTGGTTTTGGGCCAGCACAGGGATTGAAAAGAATAACATTGTACTAAACAATGCCAAGCCTTTCCTAACATGATTGGTAAAACGCTTTGTCATAGTATATATAAATTTGGTTCATAAAAAGTTGTAAACGATGTAAGTTGTAAACGATTAAATAAAGTCAACGATGGGTTAAAGCAAAATAAACCTCTAAGGACGCTCATTGCTCAAGTTTAAGACGGTGGGTAATTGCACATTTAGGTTTGGCAAATGCTTCACACCCTTGCTACAGCGATAAAACGCTAATAGTTGCTCATGTCCAAATCTCACTATCAAGTTGACATATCACTTGGTACTTTGCCATAATCAGAAGGATTTAGTCCGAACTGCTTTTTGAAGCAAACCCTGAAATATTGCAGGTCATTAAAACCCACTTCATAGGTGATTTGAGATATTGTCATCTGATCCAAGTGAATCAATTGTGCAGCTCTTTTCAATCTAACCGTTCTTATGAATTCATTTGGAGATCGATCTGTTAACCCTTTTAACTTTCGGTAAAGCTGCATTCTGCTCAATCCTACATCATTGCCAAAATTCTCGACTGAGTAATCCGAATTAGACATATTCTTCTCTACACTTTCTAATGCTTTCTTTAAGAACAACTCATCTACAGGTGTTGCTGTAATTTTTTTTGGTTCCAAGTTAATTACTCTGTTATTGGAAAATGTTGATTTGAGTTTTGCTCTGGACTCAATAATGTTTTTTACTCTTATTGCAAGGAGTCTTGAGTCAAATGGCTTGACTATATAGTCATCCGCCCCAACATCAATTCCTTTAAAAATATCCTGATCTTCAGCCTTAGCTGTTAATAATATAATTGGTATATGGCTGGTCCGTTGATCCTTTTTGAGTAAAGTCGTCATCTCAATGCCGTCCATTTCCGGCATCATGACATCAGATATAATAAGATCAGGTACAAGCCGGACTGCCATTTCAAATCCCGACTTCCCATTTAATGCTTCGCTGGTACGGAAATCGTCACCCAGTTTGTCGCAAATGTAAGCTGACACATCTGGATTATCTTCAACAACTAACAAGAGAGGCGCACTCTTACCGGCTATTGCGCTAGCAGTATCGGGTAAACCTATTCCAACCGTGGATTCAATCTGGTTAAATAATCGCTGCTGGCTGGTATCATCAATAGAAGTGACTATCGTTGCAGACTGTTCTTCAGCCACAATTGGAATAAACACCCTTACACTGGTTCCTTTGCCCTCTTCGCTATCAACAACTATTTGACCCTGGTGCAATTCAACTAATTCTTTAGTCAATGACAGACCTATCCCAGTTCCTTCTTGCTCTCTGTGGTGGATGCCGTCGACCTGGTAAAATCGATCGAAAACAAATTTTATTTGATCCTCCGGAATACCAACACCATCATCTATGACCTTGATTTCCACCCAATCGTCGTAATCTTCTTTTGGTGTGTATGGTAGATTCTTTTTATCGACTTTCTTTACAGATAAAGCTATAGAGCCATTATCACGGGTAAATTTGAAGGAATTGGACAGTAGATTCGAAACAACTTTCTCGAATTTGTCCTGATCAAATATTGTAATTATAGTTTTTGAAGTCAAGTCAATATTAAATCTGATATTATGCTGGTCTGCAAAGGACGAAAAAGCAGGAAGCATTTGTTTGAACCATTGAACCAGGTCAGCCTGACTTCCATCCAACTTCATATTGCCCGTTTCCAGTTTGGATAAATCCAAAAGTTGATTTATTAATCGAACAAGTCTTTGGGCATTTCTAATCATTGTTTTTAATTGCTTTTGCACCTTTGGGTGGGCCTCCCTGTCATACATTAGCCTCAAAGGGTCAAGTATCAGGGTGAGCGGGGTTCTGAGCTCATGGGAAATATTGGCAAAGAACCTGGACTTCATATGATCCATTTCCTGCAGGTGTACGAGCTCCAAATGATCCATTTTGGAGCTAATCTTTAATCTTTCCCGATGTACAATAAGTTGTCTGGCCCAAATCAGCACAATAGCTGATACCGTAAAATAGAGTGATAAAGCCCACCAGGTTCTCCACCACGGAGGATACATAATAATGTCAATTGATGCCGGGGTCTCATTCCAAACACCATCGTTATTGGAACTTTTAACTCTAAAAGTATATACGCCAGGATCAAGATTTGTATAGGTAGCTTCACGGCGATTACTGGCACCTCTCCACTTTGTGTCAAACCCTTCAAGAAAAAAAGAATATTGATTCCTTGCGGGAAATACATAATTCAAGCTGGCAAACTCGATCGTAAATACTGAATGTGAATATTCAAGTTCAATTTTCCTGGCTGAATTAACATGGGTATCGAGAAATTGTGCCATATCAATTTGATTAACTGATTGGTTAAATACTTTGAGGTTGGTAAATACAACTGGGGGAACGTACAGATTATTGAAGATGCTATCCGGGTGAAAAACGTTCAAACCATTTATCCCTCCAAACCAGAAATAATCCGAATCGTCCGCTAGATAAGCTGCTCTGTTAAACTGGTCTGCTTGTAGGCCGTCATCCACACCGTAGTTTCTGAATTGCCCTGTTACCGGATTAAATTTTGACAATCCAGTTCCTGTTGACAACCACAGGTTATGTTCGCTGTCTTCAAGAATACCGTGAATTATGTCGCTTGGCAGTCCATCTGAGGTCTCATACCTTTTTATAATCCCCCGTTCGGGGTTAAACTTTAGCAGGCCCCCGCCAAACGTGCCCAACCAAAAATCACTATTCGAATCTTCATGGATGCTGAAAATGAGGTAATTTCTTTGGTTACCATCAAATATGAAATCCTTCAATTCCATAGTTTCGTAGTTTATCCTTTTGACACCACCCATTATCCCAAACCAAAGATTACCCTTTGAATCCTCGAAAATTGTTCTGACAGAATTCTCATGGTCGATTAAACTCCTCGATGATCTAGATGCTATTCGTTCCAGGCTTTTACTTTCCCATTTATAATAATTGATACCGCCATTGGTGCCTATCCAAACGTTTCTGTTTTTATCCTGGTGAATCGCCAAAACTGAATTATTGATTAATTCGGAATTGTCAGTTTGAAATCGCACAACTTTATTTGACTTAGCTGAGTAATACTTCAGCCCTCCATTGTAAGTTCCTGTCCAAAGAGCCCCTTCATGATCCTCCATAATTGATAGAATCACATTGTCGGATTCAGGATTCCAATTTGAGCGGGACCTGTCATTTTTAGTAATAACACCGGATGTGAAATCAAGGCGATTCAATCCCCCACCGTCAGTGCCAATCCACAGTCCACTTGAATCATTTTTAGCTATTGAAAGAACAGAGCCATTACTTAGGCCTCCGTTCCCCTTTTTAATAACGCTAAATTTACTGGCTTGATTATGAATTAAATTAATCCCGCCACGGAACATGCCAATCCATACATTGCCCTGACTATCCTTATACAGGTTACGAATAACATTATCATTTAAGCTGTACCTCTCTATATCACTGGGAAAATATGATTGCAATCTGTCATTGGGTGAAATAAGCTTTAAACCATCTCCATCTGTTCCTACAATGATCTCATTATTCACACTTTCTGCTATAGCCCACACATCAGTTCCCTTAAGTGCTGGATGCGCTAAAAATTTTTGATTGTAAGCATCATATCTATTTAGCCCCTTGTTAGTTCCAATCCAAATAATACCTCCTTCACTTTCATAGGTCACTCTTATGCCATTACCCAGTATTCCACTACCTGAATTCCCTTCTTCATAATGATCCAATTTATTCTGCTCTCTATTGAAGGACCACAAGCCGTCATTCTCGGTTCCAATCCAGACAGTCCCGCGACGGTCAAGGAATAAGTCTAAAACGTGAACATCAAGATCAATCAATGAAGATGGTAAAAGAGAGGATGTTTGAAATTTATAATTAGCAACGTCAAAAAGGGCCAGTCCGTGATTTGTTGCTATCCACAGCATGCTTTCCTCATCGGTCATCAAATCATAGATGGTACTGTTACTTAAAAGGTTACCATTCCCGAGATTGGAATCAAAGGCCGAAAACCGGTCCGTTTCAAAGTCATAATAATTTAATCCTCCTCGTTCAGGTCCAATCCACAGCCCCTTTTCACCATCTTCTATAATTGCTCTGACAAGACTGTGAGTAATGGAGGAACTATCTGAAAGACTGTGTCTGTAAATTGTAAAACTGTACCCGTCAAATTTATTTAAACCATCTTCAGTCCCAATCCACATAAAGCCTCGATGATCCTGTAATATGGCATTTACACTTTTTTGAGATAAACCACTAGGCAGGTCATGAAATATTTTATCCTGAATTACCCTTTCAACTGGTTGTGATTCAAGCGTGTTGCTGGCTAAAACTATCAACCCGGCAATTAATATTTTGCCGGGAAGAAAGATGCCAATTTTGAAGCTTGCTGGCTGGAAAAGCATTAGTTACTTTATACCAATTTTAACAACTGTAGATTGATGCCCTTAAGATAAGGTATAATTACGTGATTATTAAAGTATTTCAGGGGTATAAAAAAGAAACCCCGGAAATGGCTTTTGAGGGTTTCAAAACAAGAATTATCTGTGAACTCAGGTTAACCATATCGGATGAAAGATTTATTGCCAGAAGTAGGCTTTTTGGCAATATATCTGATCAAAAAGTACCCCTCATCCAAAGCCAGTCCTGAGAGTCAGGCTCATGAAAAAGGTCAATGTCAAACGAGAGGTTCGGCTGTTTTAGTACTTCTTTTACAGATGCTCATATCTACAGTTCAAAGGCGGTGTCAAACCTCTACAAGCAAAGATGGACCATTGAAGAGACCTGCAAACTGATCAAATCACGATTAGGAGTAGCTGATTTCTCTGGACTTGCCGCATGGGCTATCCAGCAGTATTTCCATGCCAAAACCCTGCTTATCACACTGTGTAATACCTGATTGCTTTGGCATTAAACCAAAACCATCCCAAAGACAAACCGTCAACAGCAGAAATGAAAAACGGATCGCTATTATCAACCGAACCTGTGCACTATACCACCTGAAAACAATCCTGACCAGAACCCCGCTCATACCATCGAAAGATTACGGCATTATCTCAAATCCTTCTTTTGAAAAATCAGGCATCAGGCAGAGCACTCCCGGCCAGATCATTCCCCAGTACGAAAAATCAAACCTTTTATCAAATACTCTGGTGCTTATAGATATCTATAAGTGCTTATCTTAGTGGCATTGACTGGTAATTAGTTACTGATGCTACGCAGTTTAAAATTAAGAGGTGATTTCAGTAAACAGATAACATTTTGTATATTTCTACTATAGAACATAATATGCTTGATTTGTATACCGGTTACCTGGTCACCTCGACCAGGTACACATCCGCAACTGGTTTGGCAAAAATATTTGGTGATAGTTTCAGCCATGATAAGGTTACCCGTTTTCTTGGCGGACAGGAACCGGACAATAAGAAGTTGTGGTCTGTTATAAAACCTTTTCTGCGTTCGGTAGAGAAAAACAATTCTGTCTTGATTGTTGATGATACGATTTTCGAAAAGCCCTATACTGCTGAAAGTCAAACCAACACTTATCATTATGACCATAGTAAAGGAAAGCGTGTAAAGGGGATCAGTGCGGTCAACTTGACCCATGAGACCAATGGCACACGACTACCAACAAGTATGTCCATTGTCCATAAAGACAAGTTGGTAGAAGAAAATGGTGTTCAAAAAAGAAAAAGCAGTAAGATCGGGAACGAATTTTTCAGGGAACAATTCTTACAAACGATACCTAATGAAGTGTTATCCGGCACTGTATTGGGCGATATTTGGTTTGGAAATGTGAAAAACATGGAGTTGATGATCTCTAAGGGCAAGCCATTTATCATGCCATTAAAGACTAACGGTCGGGTTTCACTCTATGATCCTTCAAATCAAGAAAACAAGGAGTACGTGCCAGTCGAATCGTTGGAACTGGAAGAGGACAGGCCTGTCAAAGTATTGCTCAAAGATTATTCAAAACCTTTATTGCGATGCAAACGAGTCTTCAAAAACACAGGCAACAATACAGGGACTCTTTATTTAATTACTTCTGATTTGACGGCAGCCTACTCGGGCATTACTACAACCTGTCAAAGGAGGTGGGCTGTGGAGACCTGTCGCAGTTCATTGAAAAACAATGTTCCGGTGTGTGCTTTCCCTGCAAAAACCATCAAGACCCGGTGCAACCATATTTACGCATCGGTGATGGTTTTTGTAAAGCTGGAAGTAATCAAGGTCAAAAAAGCGGTCAGCCAATATGGCTTAAAATCAACATTGTACTTGAAAGGGATCAAGGCTGCCTTTGATGAACCCAACAATATTAAATATGGTGTCCGATTCAACTTAGATTGCTAACTTTTGCGTAACATCAGGTCTTGAACTTCATCCTTTAATTACAAATAGTACTTCTTGAAAATCCTTGTTTCCATATTAACCCTGACTTTCAGCCTTTCGGGTTATGCCCAGAACCATCAGCAAAGATATCTTGGTGGAAAGGAACTTTTCCGAACGGGGAAATATAAACTGGCAATGGAAACTTTTCGATCCATAGCCGACCCAAATGAAAAACACAGTCTGACTGAATATGCTTCCTTTTACTTTGCCTTGTCAGCTTATCAAGATGGGCAAGTCTATGTTGCCAGGGACATATTTCGACAAATTATTAGCAAATTTTATACCTGGAGAAAAATCGATGAAGTCAATTTATGGCTCACACAGATAAATTTTGAGTTAGAAAATTATTCCGAGGCCCTGCATTATTTTGACAAAATAATGTCGGGTAAAATTGCCCAAAATGGTCGGGAATTAAAACGACATCACCTATTTGAAATTGACTCTATTGAGGTGCTTGAATCGCTCCATAATGAATATCCTGAAGATAATATTATTGCAGAGGCATTGGTGAAAAGCATCGAAAAACAGCCTCTTGCTGATAAGGATATCGGGCTCATGGAGAGTTTAGTCAATCAATTTAAGCTTGATGGGTCTAAGTACAATGTGCCTGATTATTCTCAAAATGTAAAGAAGGACGAATATACAATTGTAGTCATGCTCCCATTTATGTTTAATTCTTATGAAAATACTCGTCAAATTCTAAGGAATAATCTCGTAACGGCTCTTTATGAGGGAATGCTTCTGGCCGAAGAAGAACTGTCTAATACAGGAAAAAAAGTACGATTAATTCCGTATGACACCAGGAGAAATGAAGATGTAACCCTGGAAATTATTAATAAAAAAGAATTAAAATCCGTAGATTTAATTGTAGGTCCGCTTTATCCAGATCCCAGTAAGGTTGCCTCACAATTCTCATTCGATCATCACATCAATATGATCAATCCGCTATCGTCTAATTCTGAGGTAATCGGGAACAACCCTTTCTCCTTCCTTTTTGAACCGTCAACAGAAACTCAAGCCCTAAAAGCAGCGGAGTACGCTAAGAAAAATTACACCAATAAAACGGCGGTCATATTATATGAAGACAACAGCAGAGATTCTCTTTTCGCAAATCTCTATAAAGCCGAGATTGAAAAGGATTCCTTCCAGGTTGTATGGTTTAAGAAGTTCACTGAAGAGGAACTCCGCAGGAAAGAAGACCCACAAGATCCTGATGAGTGGTTTGAGGAGTTACTCGTAATTCCTCAGGGCAGCATTGGCCATATTTTGACGGCAAGCTCTAAAGTAGTTTTCGCTGCAAACAGCATGAGTGTAGTAAATATTCGAGGAGATAGCATTCCCCTTATGGGTAGGGAGGAATGGCTTAATTACGCCTCTATTGGATTTGACCAACTGGAGCAACTTGATGTATCGTTTGTGGCACCCAATTTTTACGATGAGACCAGTTCTTCGTACAAAATACTGCGGAGAAAGATTCTTGATAATTACAAAACAACCCCAAATCAGTACCATGTGATTGGATATGAATTAATCAGATATTTGGGACAAGTGCTACATGCCCATGGCAAATACTTTCAAACCGGAATTAGAAATGGTCGAATGATCAATGGTGCAATTCTTCAGGGAACTCAATTTGGAACTAGCAATAACAACCAGTTAGTTCCCATCATAAAATTCCAAAATGCTCAATTGCAAAGGGTGGACAATGCAATAAATCCGGGGAATCGAAATAATGAACAAGACCATTAGTCAGAAGCTGTTTGACCAGGCGAAAAAAGTCATTCCAGGAGGAGTCAACTCACCGGTCAGAGCTTTTAAGGCAGTTGGTGGTGATCCTCTATTTATCAAATCTGCCATAGGTGCCTATATGTATGATGAGGACGGCAATGAGTTGATTGACCTAATTAACAGTTGGGGTCCAATGATTCTGGGACACGGTCATCCAATTATACGAGAAGCCGTTTACCGTGCTGCTGAAAACTCCTTGTCTTTCGGTGCACCTGCATCACGTGAAGTTGAAATCGCTGAATTGATTGTCGATGCGGTTCCCTCTGTTGAAAAAGTTCGGATGGTCAACTCAGGTACGGAAGCCACTATGTCAGCAATAAGAGTTGCCCGAGGTTATACTGGAAAAGACAAATTTTTGAAATTTGAAGGTTGCTATCACGGACATGGAGACTCCTTTTTAATTGCTGCAGGATCAGGGGCTGTTACAATGGGCACACCAGATAGCCCTGGAGTAACAGAAGGGACAGCTAAAGATACTTTACTGGCCAAATTCAATGACCTCGATGAGGTGCAGTCAGTCGTCAATACGAATAAGGATGAGATAGCCGCTATCATTCTTGAACCTGTAGTCGGCAATATGGGTTGTGTCCTCCCTGGAAATGGATTTCTCGCCGGTCTGAGGAAAATCTGTGACCAGGAGGGGATTTTACTCATTTTTGACGAAGTCATGACTGGGTTCAGGCTAGCTCCGGGAGGTGCTCAAGAGCTCTACGGAATTACTCCAGACATGACCACAATGGGTAAAATTATCGGCGGTGGAATGCCTGTTGGTGCCTATGGAGGAAAAGCCGAGATCATGGACTATGTTTCCCCACAAGGACCTGTTTACCAGGCAGGCACACTATCGGGAAATCCTGTGGCTATGGCGGCCGGTTTAGCTATGCTAAATCATCTCAAAACCAATCCGGGAATTTATGATCAATTAAATGGAGCAACTGCTCAAATAGTCAATGGAATAAAAGACAACCTTAATAGATTGAGTCTGCCTTTCACAATTAATCAAGTGGGTTCTATGTTTAGTCTGTTTTTTACTGATCAATGTGTAACTGATTTCGACACAGCCAAGACTACTGACTCCGTCGTATTTGGTAAATATTTCCAAAATATGCTTTCCAGAGGAATCTATCTAGCTCCTTCTCAGTTTGAAACTCTTTTCATTTCTGCATCGATTACGTCAGACTTGGTTGATAGAATTGTGACGGCTAATTTTGAGAGCTTGAAAAGCATATGATCTTAATTGACAATACAGTCATCTCGGATGACGTTAAGGAACAATTCTTCGTTTGTGATTTAGAGAAATGTAAAGGTGCCTGTTGTGTAGAAGGCGACCTGGGAGCCCCACTCGAGAAAAATGAAATGGACCTGCTTGATAGATTTTATCAAAAGATCAAACCCTATTTATCCAGGGAAGGCGTTGAAGCCATTGAGAAACAAGGAACTTATCTCCTGGACGAAGAAGGAGATTACAGTACACCAACTATTAATAATAAAGAGTGTGCCTACTCCGTGTACGATGAAAAAGGAATTTTAAAATGTGGCATTGAACAGGCTTACAATGATGGTAAAACAAAGTTCAGAAAACCGCTCTCTTGCCATCTTTATCCCATTAGAATTACTAAATACGATCATTACGATGCCATTAATTATGATCGATGGCACATTTGTTCACCAGCCTGTACTTTGGGAAAAGAACTGGGTGTACCGATATACAAATTTTTAAAAGACCCATTGATCCGTAAATATGGTGAAGACTGGTATGCACAATTAATAGATGAGATTGAAGGCATCAATTGATTTCCTGTACGATTCATTACCTTTGCGGCTTTAAAATTTAAAAGCCATCACGTTGACTTGACATCCATGGATTTAGTCGTTGCATTAATTACGGGTTTGGCAGCAGGTTTGCATTGCTCCACTTGGGGTATGTACAAAGACTCACCACATGAGGGATTTTCCTGGCCAAAATATTTTAGAAGTGCCCTGATCGGATTGGTTTATGGCCCTGTTGTCTACAATATTGTAGGATTTGACCTCAATTCATCAGTCGGCATTGTATTACTCTTCGGATCAGTTTATTTATCCGAGAGGGTCACATTAGAAATTTGGAAGACCTTTTTACGCTCGGAAGACCAATCCAAATACTTTATTCCAATGCAGTTGAGTGTTTTCGGAAAGCCCATTGAAAGTCAGAGAACAAGGTACATTGCTGCGGTTGTTTATGTTGGAGGAATTATCCTGGTAGGTTACGGTGTTTGGCAATTATATCAATCATACCTGAATGGAAGCATTGACCTTAACCCATATTTTATTCTAATTTTCTTAAGTGTTGGTGGTTGGATTTCAGCCTTTGGAGGTGCGTGGAAGGATGCTCCACTAGAAGGTTTTGAGACTTTCAAATTCTTTAGAAGCCCCAGCGTTTCTTACACTTATGCTTTTTTAGCCGCCAATCTTACCGACAATTTTGTCATAATTACACTGTGCAGCATTGGATTTACCATTGCTTCGATTGAAACTTATAAGACATTTTTCTTTCCTGACAGACCAAGAGGGAAATTCGCAGGGAAACCTGTTTTATTCCCTGAAATGCTCAAGAAGAGACATTATTTTATTCCGGTTTATGTTGCAATTTGGCTATATGTTATTGTCAATACGGTGATTGCTTTCGCCAATCCTCATCAAGGCTTGGTGAATCCCTTTTAATGCCTTAAAAACATGTCAATTACTGCTGTAATTTTTGACCCTGATCAATCCGGAAAGGAGCTGAATTCTCCTTTTGTCAAAGTTTATAACATGACCGTGTTTGAGAGAACAATTCGTTCTCTTCTATCTGCTGGCATTAACAATATTCTGTTGGTTAGTGAAAATAATGTGTCAAAATTCACTGAAATTATCCAGCAGAAAGGGCTTGCATCAGAAACTATCAAATTCTTACAACCTGATGATTTGAAAACAACCATATCAGCATTAAAAGATATTCTGTTCCTAAGCCAACCCTTGTTATTGACTCCCAGGTATATCACCGAAACAATTGAGGCTGGCACTAAAGAGGGTACAATTGCCTCCGGTCCAAACAAATACCTGCTTTATATTAACGAAGGAGGATTGAGTCAACTTAAAAGTGAAATTAGCTCGGACCTTACGAGCCTGGTTCAGGCAGCTAATAAAAAAGGATTACAGACTGTTACAACTGAATCAATTGGTAGGTATGTGTGCGAACCAATTCCTGACAAAAAGTCCTTAAAGCAAGCAAGAGGAAGGCTTATTCGCAGTTTAAGGCAGCCAACAGATGAATTTATCTCAAGAACGTTCAATCGGCCAATCTCTCTTATTATTACCTCTGTGATTGCTTACACTCCAATCACCGCAAACCAATTCACTATTTTCACGGGCATTATGGGTTTGATTACAGCCTGTATTCTTTCACTAGGCGGAGATCAGAATTTCCTTATTGGAGGCATTATGTTCCATTTCCTGGCCGTACTTGATGCTGGAGATGGTGAAATTGCTCGGCTAAAGTTTCTGGCCTCTGAACGTGGTCAATGGATTGACACTATTGTGGATAATATCACTTACGTGGCCACTTTAGCAGGTCTAATTGTTGGAGTTTTTCGCAGTGATCCAAGCGATTTCGTTATTTATTCCAGCATCGCGGGTGTCAGCTTTTTAATCCTGGCACTGGTCAGCCTTTATGTGTACCTACTCAAGTACAATCGCGGAGGTTCCCTGGTAAACATTGACTACAGCTTCAAAAGTGATGAAGGATTTTATGGCCAATTGATGAATGTCCTTCAGGGGCTTGGAAGAAGACCTTTTTTCTCAGTCATATTCATGTTCCTAGGCATTTTTGGAATTATGAAGCTATCCCTTGTATATGTGAGTTTAATGGCGTTTTTCGTTTTTGTATTTTCACTTCAGGCTCATATTCAGGCTGCAAAACATCAAGCCTAGCGAAGGCACTTCAAAGTGTAATATTTCTCAATACATCATAGACCAGTCATTTTATTTCATTGGATATAAGTATCATTGAAACTCAATAAAATTCAATTCTGTGGTTTATAAATATTATACGCTTGATGTTTTTACAGACGTCACCTTTGGTGGAAATCAGCTGGCAGTATTTCCTGATGCCAGCAAAATACCGGACAATCAACTTCAGAAGATTGCCAACGAAATGAAGCTCTCTGAAACTACTTTTATCTATCCAACTGAACATTCAGATTGTGATTATAAAGTAAGAATCTTCACCCCTGTTCAGGAACTGCCAATGGCAGGGCATCCTACATTGGGGACAGCCTATGTACTAACCAGTTTCGAGAATCTTTCGGGTAAAGATGAATTGACCATGACTCTTGAAGAAGGTGTGGGTCCAATCAAAGTGGACATACTAATAGAGAATGGTGTACCGGGGTTAATTACTATGCAACAGTATAATCCCAGAATTTCAGCACCATTTGAGGACCGCGACGCTATAGCAAAATTATTATCACTCCGGGAAAATCAATTGGTAAGCGATCTCCCCATTCAAATATTGGATTGTGGCGTACCTTATATGATGGTTCCGGTTAAAGACCTGAAATCTGTAGAATCAATTAAATTTAGGCTCGACGTTTATGATGATTTGTATCAAGAGCATCGAATACCCTTCACATTGGCCTACACGCTTGAAACAGTGCATCTTCAGAATGACGTTCATTGCAGGATGTTTGCTCCTGAAGCAGGTGTTTTAGAGGATCCAGCTACCGGATCTGCTCATGGGCCACTAGGTGGATACCTCGCCATTCATGAAATACTCGGGGCTGGCGACATTCAATTTGTAAGTGAGCAAGGATATGAACTTGGTCGACCGAGCCAATTAAATGTAGCAATACAAAAGAATGGAGATCAAATCTCGAAAGTACTGGTAGGTGGTAGATGTGTGCCGGTCGGGGAAGGTGTGTTGAGAATTGATTGAAATCAAATCTCATTTGTCATTTTGACGTAGGAGAAATCTTTGTCACAATAGTCAACAGATAATATGGGGAAAATCTCTCCTTTGGTCGAGATGACAAGTGAGCACAGTGCTCATTTAATAGAAAATAATGCCTTCTTCGATTTTCTAAACTCCAAAAGCTTCTTTCACCTTATCTACGTAGTCCAACTTCTCCCAGGTAAAGAACTCAATATCTTTTAATTCCTTGGTTTTGAACTCCTGAGTTCCTACCCCATTCTCCTGTATTTCCAAATTAATCAGCTCGATTTTTCGACTGAAAGAATCTCTACCCATGTGTCCATAGGCTGCTGTTTCCGAGAATATGGGATTCTTTAGTCCCAACCTGTCTACAATCGCTTTAGGTCGCATATCAAATATGGCCGACACTTTTTCAGCAATTTGCACATCATTAAGATCAACATTCGCAGTCCCATAGGTGTTGACATTCAATGAAACCGGTTTAGATACACCAATAGCATAGGCCACCTGGACCAGTACTTCATCGCAAAGTCCTGCAGCAACCATATTCTTAGCAATGTGCCGTGAGGCGTAGGCTGCACTTCTATCTACTTTTGAAGAGTCCTTTCCTGAAAAAGCTCCACCACCGTGAGCACCTTTGCCACCATACGTATCAACGATTATTTTTCTTCCTGTCAGGCCAGCATCGCCATGTGGGCCGCCAATGACAAATTTTCCTGTCGGATTTATATGGTATACAGTATCGCTATTCAATAATTCAGCTGGAATTACTCGTGGTACAACAATGTTAATTACATCCTCTCTGATTTTGGACAACATTACTTCTTCACTTTCGTCGAAAGCACCGTGCTGCGTAGAAACAACTACGGTATGAACTTTTTTAGGTTTATTGCCATTACCATATTCAACTGTTACTTGTGCCTTGCTGTCAGGTCTTAAGTAAGGCATAATGTGGGGTTCGTTCTTTCTGATATTGGCCAGTTCTCTCACCAGATGATGAGAAAATGACAATGTCATTGGCATGTATTCGGGAGTTTCATTAGAAGCGTAACCAAACATCATTCCTTGATCCCCTGCGCCTTGTTCCTTATCAACGCCTGTACCTTCATTAACTCCTTGTGCGATATCAGGAGACTGACTATGTAGCGTAACCATTACACCACATGATTCAGCATCAAATTGATACCCATCACGGTTATAACCTATTTTTTTGATGGTTTCACGCACTACGTCCTGTATTTCAACGTAGGCCTTGGTAGTAATTTCTCCGCCAACCACAACCAGGCCAGTGGTAACAAAAGTCTCACAAGCCACTCTGGAATGAGGATCTTGAGTAAGCATAGCATCTAGGATGGCATCAGATATTTGATCCGCAATTTTGTCAGGGTGACCTTCAGAAACTGACTCCGAAGTAAATAAATATGGCATACTTGGAATTCTATTAGTTGTAAAAGCCTGCAAATTTAGTCATCATAAATTATTGTCCACATAAAACAAAAAGTATCGTTCAAATCAAGTCAGGTTAACTTTATAGCATAAAAAACTGTCAAGATGTCATTTTTAATGAATTGGAATAGTGTTTGAAAAGAACAAGTCAAACATAATAGTTCATAAATCATGAAAGAAAAAGGTACTATATCTATTAATACCGAAAATATATTCCCCATTATCAAAAAGTTTCTATACTCAGATCATGAAATATTTTTGCGGGAACTAGTCTCTAATGCGGTTGATGCCACTCAAAAAATAAAGCGGTTGGCATCCCTAGGAGAATATGCTGAGGAATTGGGAGATGTCACAATTGATGTAGCCTTTGATGAAAAGAAAAATACCATTACCATTACTGACAAGGGTCTTGGAATGACTGCCGATGAAGTCAAGAAGTACATCAATCAGATAGCTTTCTCTGGAGCAACTGAATTTGTTGAAAAATTTAAAGACGCAAAGGATGCTAATGAAATCATTGGGAAGTTTGGGTTAGGTTTCTATTCTGCTTTTATGGTTTCTGACAAAGTGGAAATAAACACATTATCATATCAGAAAGATGCCAAACCGGTCAATTGGATTTGTGACGGCAGCACTGAATTTGCCCTTGAAGCAGGAAAAAAGAAGGAGCGTGGCACTGAGATTATACTTCATGTAAATAGTGATTCAAAAGAATTCGTTAACAAGCAAAAAATACAAGGGATACTTGACAAGTATGCCAGGTTCCTCCCAGTGCCAGTTAGGTTTGGAACCAAAAGTGAAAGTGTTGAAGATGGTAAGGATAAAGATGACAAGCCAAAGTACAAGACAGTAGAGAAAGATAACCTCGTAAATAATACCAGTCCTATCTGGACAAAGCCCCCGTCAGAATTGATTGATGAGGACTATAAGAATTTCTACCGGGAGCTATATCCTTTCTCGGACGAACCTTTGTTTTGGATCCATTTAAACGTAGACTATCCTTTTAATTTGACGGGCGTCTTGTACTTCCCAAAGGTTAAAAATGACTTTGAAGTTCAGCGCAATAAAATCCAGCTTTATTCCAGACAAGTATTTATTACAGATGAAGTAAAAGACATAGTTCCCGAGTTCCTTATGATGCTTCATGGCGTAATCGATTCTCCTGACATCCCTTTGAACGTTTCCAGAAGCTATTTACAGTCTGACAGCAATGTCAAAAAAATCAATTCGTACATTACTAAGAAAGTAGGTGAAAAACTAGCGGAACTCTTCAAAAAAGAACGTGAATCGTATGAGAAGAAGTGGAACGATATCGGAATCTTCGTAAAATATGGTATGATTTCAGATGAGAAATTCTACGAGAAAGCCAAGGATTTTGCACTTTTAGAAAATATTGAAGGCAAATTCTTCACATTCTCAGAATATGCCGGGCACATAAAAGCCAATCAGACGGATAAGGATAAAAAGATTGTTCACCTATACACAACAGACGGTGCTGGCCAGGATTCATATATCCAATCTGCAAAAGCTGCCGGTTATGATGTCATAAAGCTCGAAGGGGTCTTGGACAGTCATTTTATCAATCACATTGAGATGAAGCTAGAAAACTCAAGCCTTAAAAGAGTTGACGCTGATATACTTGACAAACTGATTGACAAAGACGTGAAGAAAGAGGCCGTTCTCTCCGAAAAAGAGAGAGACGATGTGAAGGGAATTTTTGAAAAAGCCATCGGTAATAGTAATGTCACTTTTGGAGTAGAGTCTTTGTCTCCGGATGAAATGCCTGTGATACTTACCATGCCTGAATTCATGAGAAGAATGAAGGATATGCAAAAGAATGGGGGTGGAGGAGGAATGATGATGGGTGACATGCCTGACCATTTCACTGCCAGCATCAATGGTAATCACCCAGTGGTGAGTAAAATACTTAATGCCAAGACTGATACGACAAAAGAAAAATATGCAAAGCAGGCTTACGATTTGGCCCTACTTTCACAAAACATGCTCTCTGGAACGGACCTCACTTCCTTTATTAAAAGAAGTGTTGATCTCGTAGCTAAGTAAAAGCAATTACCTGTATTGAAGCGTGAGACTGAGGTCTTACGCTTTTTTATCCTAGTCAATGGCAATTGAACTATTAAATTGATAATTTAGAATATGAATAGAAGAAATTTTGTGCAAAATGCAGCCGCTTTAACCGTTTTTGGCTTTAGTCCTACCAGCCCTCTCATAGCGGGATCCAGCAGCCTCAAAAAAATAGGAGTACAGCTTTTTTCCCTCCCAAAATTACTAGAGAAGGATTTCCGAAAAGGGATTGAAATGATAGCGCAATTGGGTTATAAAGAAATAGAAATGTATGGCCCATTCCCATTTAGTGCTAATTCAGCAAAGCAAAGATGGGAATCCATTATTCCTGTGGTTGGGTTTAGTGGCAGTGGATATTTCGGACTATCACCACAAGTACTCAAAGGTATCCTGAAAGAGAATAGTATACGGGCTTCATCAACACACACCGATCTGGATACTTTGGAAAATAATATGGATCAATTGGGAGAAGCAGGTGACACGGTTGGTTTTGAATACGTCGGATTACCAGCAATACCTGAAGAAAGGAGAAAGACATTAGATGACTATAAAAAAATAGCAGAAGCCTTTAACAAAATTGGTGCAGCAGCCAAAAAAGTCGGTTTGAAATTTGCCTATCACAATCATGGGTATGGTTTAAGTGAAATAGATGGACAAATACCCTTAAATCTCCTACTTGAACAAACAGATCCTGATTTAGTATTCTTTGAAATGGACATCTATTGGACCGTAGCCGGACGGGCAAATCCCGTGGACTATTTGAAAGCTTACCCTAAACGTTATCATCTAATGCATGTCAAGGATATGAAAGAACAAAGAAGCTTCTCAGGAGACGGAGACACCCCTAAAGAATGGATTGAGTTATTTCCATACATGACGACAGTTGGTGATGGTATTATGAACTTAAAATCAATTATTTCACAAGGGCAACAAGCTGGAGTGAAACATTTTTATGTCGAGCAAGACATGGTTCAAAATCCTGAAATTGCTCTCAAAAAGAGCATTGACTATCTGAAGTCATTGTAAGTTCTAAATTATTTCAAACGAATAATCAAGCAATTATCAATAATCAAGCAATTATCGCTGCAGATAATCACGCCTTTGACAATTCTTTTTATCTAAAAGATTTAGTATCCGACTCTTATTGGCAAGGACACCATATGTACTTAGAATATGGCGTAACCTCAAGAAATTGTTCTGACCATGATCATCAGGCAGGAATTGTTGAAGTGAATGGTATTGAGGCCGTCCGATTTACCCATGATATATGGTGGAGCGGTAGTATTTGGTTACAGTATGTATCACAATGCGAGAATGACTTTGATAGTGATCCAACTGGTATTGGTGTCTATTATAAAGGCACACAATGGTACCCTTCATTTGGATACCCCACTTCACCGAGTCGAGATATAATAATAGATGTAGCTACTTTAACCAACTGCCAGTTTCCTTTTTTTGTTACTTCTGGTGCAACAGAGTATGGTTGTGGACCAGGAGACGCAACCTGAAATTTTACTCAATTTTTAAATTTTACTCAATTTTTAAAATTTATAAAATGAACAAATTAATAATATTTTTTTCACTCATACTTTTCATTTCATGTAATGATGAGGATGCAATCGAAGCAACTGAAACTGATAATGTTTTTGGTTTCACTACCACAAAGGATGGAGCATTTGCTCCCATGCTAAAACAATTTTTAGAATCAGCTCTGGAGGCAGAAATGGATGCTCACCCTGATGAAGCCGAACGTTTGGAAGGCAACAAACGCAATGGCAAAGGCAGGAAGACAATCAAAAGCAGTACCGGTCCAGTCGAGATAGAGACACCCCGGGATAGGCAGAGCACTTTCGAACCTCAGATCATCAGGAAACGGGAGACTGTTCCTGCAGACAGTTTAGAGGGCAAGATCATTGGCTTATATGGTCTTGGAATGAGCCTTCGTGACATCAGCGAACATATCAAAGAGATGTACGATACGGAGATCTCCCATACGTGTTGAGTCAAATCACCGACCGGATCATCCCGGAAGTGAAAGCCTGGCAGGACCGGCCATTGGAGCCTGTCACTTGCATTGTGTGGTTAGATGCGATGCACTACAAGGTTCGATCAGAAAGTAAGGTTGAGCATAAGGCCTTATACAATATCCCGGGCATCAATGCCTCTGGTATGAAAGAGGTGTTGGGCATGTACCTGTCGGAAAGCGAAGGAGCCAACTTCTGGCTACAGGTACTCAGTGATCTGCATAACCGTGGCTTGAAAGATATTCTGATTGCTTGTACAGACATCTCAAGGGCTTTTCAGAGGCCATAGTGAGTGTTTATCCAAAAGCTGAAGTACAGAGCTGTGTCGTCCATCAGATCCGCAATTCGCTCAAGTATGTAGCCGACAAAGACCGGAAGGGATTCATGTGCGACCTCAAATTGGTATATCGTGCAGACACCAAAGAGCTGGCAGAAATGGAACTTGAATCCCTGGCTGAAAAATGGGGGAATAAGTACCCCATTGTGATCCAATCCTGGCGAAACAACCGGGAGAAACTGACCACCTGCTTTCAGTACACAGCTCCAATACGAAAGCTGATCTACACCACCAATGCGGTAGAAGGTTATCATCGACAAATTCGGAAGGTTACAAAAACCAAAGGAGCACTTACCTCAGATATGGCACTGTTAAAGCGGGTCTATCTGGCCACCAGAAACATGGAGAAAAAATGGACGAGCCCATTGCAAAACCGGGGGTTGACCGTCCAACAACTCGCTATTAAATTTGGAGATCGCTTACCTTTGGATTTAGAACACATCCCTTTGGAGGGGCATTGCCCCTCCAAAGGGATGACTCAACAGACAGCGTTTAATTTACACTACCTAATTCTTGATAATTCTCCTGGTAAAGCTCCCTTTACCGGTGTTTAGAATGAAGAGATAAATCCCTTCGGTCAAAGGCGAAATATCAATGCTGTGCGCTCCCGTGGCGAAAGTTCCCTGTTGAAGCAGGTGGCCTCCGGTATCCAGCAATTTGTAACCTGTCTTTTCTGACACGGTGATGTTTACAATACCGGTGGCCGGGTTTGGCGAAATAGCAACAGCCGATTGCTCAAAATCCTCAATAGACAAAACTGCCAATGTTGTAAAACTTTGTACCTCTCCGTAAGTTGTATTGACGCTATTGGTTGCGTAGGCTTTGTAATAATAGGTTGTGCCTGCTGTTAAACTTGTTATTGCACTATTAAAAGTTCCTATTTCTGTACCGCTTACAGTAACATCGGTAACACCGGTAGCACCAATTATTAAATCTGTGTTTGAAGTAGCATATACAAATCCCCTTGCTGTAATGTCTGCTCCACCATCGGAAGTTATATTACCGTTTAAAGTGGCTGTTGTGGAAGTAATATCGCTGGCTGCTGTTGTGCTTGCTGTGGGTGCGACTGCCAATGTTGTAAAACTTTGTACCTCTCCGTAAGTTGTATCAACGCTATTGGTTGCATAAGCTGCGTAAAAATATTCTGTGCCTGCTGTTAAACTTGTAATTTGTTCAGAAAAAGTTCCTGTTGTACCGCTTACAACAACATCCGTAACACCGGTAGTACCAATTATTAAGTCTGTGTTTGATATGGCATACACAAATCCCCTTGCTGTAATGATTGCTCCTCCGTCAGAAGTGATATTGCCGTTTAAAGTGGCCGTTGTGGAAGTTATATTGCTTGCTGCTGTTGTGCTTGTTGTGGGCCTGGCCAATGTTGTAAAACTTTGTTCTCTTCCGTAAGTTGTTCCGACACTATTGGTTGCGTAGGCTCTGTAATAATATTTTGTGCCTGCTGTCAAACCTGTTATTTCTTTTTCAAAAACACCTGTTGTACCGCTTACAGTAACATTTGTAACATTCGTAGCACCAATTATTAAGCCGGTGTTTGATGTCGCATATACAAAGCCTCTTGCTGTTATTTCTGCTCCTCCGTCAGAAGTTATATCACCGTTTAAAGTGGCCGTTGTAGAAGTAACATCGGTTGCCGCTGTTGTGCTTAGTAGAGGAGCTTCTTGCATATCAATAACAGAGATGGTAAATTGTTTCTCAATACTCGTACCATCTTCTTTTATACGTATTGAATAGCTGCTTTTTGTTTCGTAATCGGCAGGGGCTATAAGTTGTAGTGCTTCCCCTGAAATGGTAAAACTCGCATTATCTGTATCTCCGTCTCCTGCTGTGAATGTATAGGTATAAGAGGTCGCTCCTCCGTTGGTGGACAGGATACCTACCGTGGTGTTTTCTGGTTCGTTTTCTAAAATAGTTGTGGAAGAAAGAAAAATACGTGTAGGTTGATCGTTCACGTCAATTAACCCACCGTCAGCAATAGTCCAACCATGACCATTTGTAACATCTATTATATTGTCTCTGGCAGTTTGTGCTGCTGTTGTATATTTAGAATTTCCTCCATGAAAAGTCACCCCTGTTTGAAGGGTTTGTGCATTCCAGCCAATTAAAAGTGCATCGTAGTTTTCTGGTGAAAGTGTAGCACCAGCGAACATAAAACCCATATTTGTTACCTCAGAAACATCCCAACTGCCTATATCCTGGTTGAAAGCATCGGCACCATTGAACATAAAACCCATATTTGTTACCTTGGAAACATTCCAACTGCCTATATCCTGGTTGAAAGAAGTGGCAGTAGTGAACATGTCCTGCATATTTGTTACTTTGGAAACATCCCAACTGCCTATATCCTGGTTGAAAGAAGCGACATTCTGGAACATGCTCCCCATATTTGTTACCATAGAAACATCCCAACTGCCTATATCCTGGTTGAAAGCATCGGCATCATTGAACATACTACGCATATTTGTTACCATAGAAACATCCCAACTTCCTATATCCTGGTTAAAAGCATCGGCACCAGCGAACATAAAACCCATATCTGTTACCTGAGAAACATCCCAACTGCCTATATCCTGGTTGAAAGAAGCGGCACCATTGAACATAATACTCATATCTGTTACCTGAGAAACATCCCAACTGCCTATTATATCCTGGTTGAAAGAAGTGGCATTAGAGAACATACGGGACATATCTGTTACGGCACTCATATCAGGAGTGCCCGCAGTATCACTGGCAGTTAAATTAGTTGCTCCACGAAAAGCACCCGACATATCGGCATTCCATTCAGCAGTGCCCCATTGCTCAATAGAGCTGTATTTTTGTCTACCACTACTGCTATTTATATAAATATCGTTTAGGTTTTTAAACCTTATGGTATGCTCTCCTGCTGTGCCAAAGGTATGGCTGGTATTTCCTGTTGTTATTTGCTCAAAACCGCTATCTTCTCCCCAATTGACCATATAATCCATGTCCTGGGTGTGAAAAGTAAAGTCTGTGTCTTGAGTAGTAGTGCCGGCGGTGGTTGTTATTTTTAGTACAAAATAGTCTGACGAATTATCCTGTGCTGAAACAACAAGGGTGGATAGAAAGAGAAATGAGAGAATTAGGCTTTTAGCTTTAGCACTCAACAGTGTTTTTGTGTGTAATGTCATTGTGTTTTTTATTTATGTTGACTTTTAAATTGGTGGTTCTCAATTGGGGATAAAGGTATTAAAAAAGGTTAATCAACTCATCCGTATTTAATGATTAAACCGATTATTGCCAACCCGATGCCTGTTATGCCTACTGTCCATTTAAAATTGGTCGCTAAATTAATTATTTTGTTTTGAAAAAGATTTGTTTTTTTCCAATAGCGTCCTAAACGTCTAAAAAATAGCAGGGAAGAAATCCGTATCTCAAATTATCTTTGAGTTGTACAACGAACCCCATCCCTGCATGTCAACTATAAATTTGTTTTCTCAGATCATCTCTAAGATTGACCGTAACTCCTTCAAAAAATTAGTACAGGAAAAGCAGACCGATAAACATCAGAAGGGCTGTGATAGTTGGACGCATTTGGTTTCGATGTTATTCTGTCAGTTTTCTAAGAGTCAATCGGTAAGAGATAACATCCCATTGTTGGCTGGTAGTGTGATTGTAGCTGACCGGTATTACAATGATTTCTCTTTGCTCAGGGTTTGGGACAGCAACAAGGTCTTTTTTGTGATCAGACATCAACACAACATCCCATTCAAGTCCATCAAAGAGAATGAGTTGCCCAATAACCGACATGAGCATATCCTCAAAGATGAGCTAATAGAGCTTACAGGCAATCAATCTAAAGACAAGTACCCAAAACGATTGCGAAGGGTCGTTCTATACGATGAAACCAATGATCAGACCATAGAACTGATCACTAAACCAAATGTCCCGGACCGCAAACACCATTGGTGAGCTTTACAAAAGCAGATGGCAGATTGAAGTCTTCTTTCGTGAGATCAGGCAACTACTGCACATTAAATCATTCATTGGGACAACCAAAAATGCAGTTATGATACAGGTTTGGACGGCTCTGATTACTATTCTGATCTTGAAATTCCTCAAAGCATTAGCTAAATACCAATGGCAACTCTCCAATCTGATCGCATTTATACGACTGACCTTGTTGTTAAGATTGATTTGAAAAATGGCTCGATAAGCCCTTCGATCATCCACCAGACAGGCTCAAAAATCAACAACAGGGGGTTCTCTTTGATTCCTGCCACTCAATCTCGCGCTATCCTGCTTTGGTGGCTGATGGCTATATTACCTTGAATCGTTTAGGACACTATTGATGCATACGTGTAATATTTCAGAATGCCTTGCAACAATCTTACAGTTCCGTTCGTTACCTGGTAACTAGTGTAGCTAAAAAAGCGGCTATAAGTAAAAAAATTACACCACATACCTTTCGTCATACTTTTGCGACTCTTTATCTTAGAAGAGGAAGTTGACTTGAAATACATTCAGCATTTTCTGGGACATAGTTCTATTCGAACTACACAGATTTATACACATGTAACTAACAAGAAACACCTTGAAGTCTTAAAAAAATAAGCACCCACGGAATCGCTTCAAATTAAAGAGAGCCTCTTTTGAAGGAATAAAAAAGAAGTTAAAGCTCGATTAATTGAAAGTAGAGCACTATTCACGAGATGATTTTAATCTTCCAGGTCTCCATCATTATTATACTTGGTGAGTATTAATCTGGAATAATCCGTTAGAGGGATATTTAATGGGTCGGCGGTTTTCTTTGTTCTAATCTTTGTAGCCTTACCAGTTATCGGACCATTCTAAATTCAACTTTTTTTCATTTAAATCCGCTACTCTGGGATTAGTATTTTCTTTGTGAATTGGCTGATGGTAGTAGTTTATTGGAGATATGTCTCCTAGCGAACTGTGTGGGTGATTGTGGTTGTAATCCATTCTCCATTGTTCAGCTATTAACCTTACCTGTTCCGGGTCTTCAAACCAATAAGCATCAAGAATATCTTCCCTGAAGATTCTGTTGAACCTTTCGATGTAAGCGTTTTGGGTGAGCATGCCTGGCTGGATAAACTTTAGCATGATCTTCTTCCAATACTTCCAGTGTTCGTATCAACCCGGTGTGCAGGAAAACTTAGAGCTACTTCAATGGCCAGAGCTTCTCGGTTGTAATCATCGGTTACATTCAATACCCTGATCTTGCGGCCATCAGTCAATGCATCACTAATATCCTCCTTTGTACTTTTTAAGGGACGAGTAGATAGTAATTAGAATTCTTTAGATGTTTTTGTTCAATCATTTGGGTGTATTTCTTAAGTTCATTGTCTTATTAGTAACAACTTTAGCGCATAAAAGTTAGTTAGTTAAGCTATGAGAATTGTGAAGTCAGTATATGGCGGAAGTAGTAGGTATCATGCTCATCTTGAAGATGGTGTTGGTAATCTAATCAATGACTTGGAGCGTTATACCATGCAGGTTATAAAAGGTGTTCCAGGATCAAGTGCTCATTTGAGAAGGACTTTGAGAAATTCCATGACTGGGCTTCGTAATTATGAATTTGATCTTTATGAGCGTTTGATTTCATTTGGAAGAGCTTTACGCATCCTTGTTACTAGTTCAAACTCAATGAATAAGGAGGTTTTGAAGCGCATTAGAATACCAATGAAATCTCTTGTACAAACATATTTTCATATCGCATTTCAGACAAGTCATAAGGAGATAACAGAAACTGCTGCCGGTTTGGCAAAGGATGTCGCTGACGACCCTAACGAAGTTTCATTCCTGCCAGGTTACTAAATTATTCTTGTAACTCTACAATTCCCATTTGTCTGGTAATACCAAACTGGATACTTAATACGTCAATTTTTTTTGACCCAAACCACTATTTGGTGTGAGAAAAATGATGATTTCATAATCTCCGGGATTGCTTTCATTGATTAAAAAATCACCATTTTCATTGGCAACTCCTTTAACTGTTTTACTCCCCGCAAGTGGGATCAAAGAGATAATTGCTGCTGAAGGAAGAACTAACGTGGCACTTAGACTGCTCTTGAGCAAGATGTGGTCCGAGCTGATTTCAATGGTAGCAAAACTCCCAAAAGATGCCCTTAGAGCTTCAGTCGAATATGACTTAAAAATTCCCTTATCTTCATTTTTCGCAGGAAAAATTTTCTCAAAATAAAGAGCTAAAATCATTGAGAATAAACCACACACTAGCACTAGAATGAAAAATAGGAATGTCCTACTCCCCAAAATATAGACCAATGATCGGTATTTATTATACACAGAGGAAATCAATTTGTTACTTTTCTTTAGATTTGGAGAGGTCCAATGGGATAAATAGGCAATTTTCTTTGGACGATGTTGTTTTGTTGGATTTATCCAGTATTCATAGAGGCACACAATAGAAGAGAATAGCTGATAAAGGGATTTTATATCCAACAGGCTATCGATAACACCAAAAACAGTAACAACCCGGAAGCAGGAATTTAAGCAAAGATGTTATGTGGTATGTCCAGAATGAACACCAGGGTTCTGAGGGTTACCCTGATGAGTCAAAAAAACAGTTGGGGGATTGGATTGATAGCAGTTGCGTTAGTTTTTCGGTTCAGGTAAAACGTGACTGGAGGAAAGTTTCGGGTCAAATGATGAATCGAGTGGGGTAAGGAAGCTGTTAAAAAGAATGGGTTTATTACACATGCAAGCTGCTAACTGCGTTCCTGGAAAACCGTCAGGATAGTATAAGGTGGCATTTTTACCGCCTATAGCCCAAACCCGCACTTGACAGAAAGGCTTTAGAAGTACTTGAGAAGGCAAGTGGTCAATACGCAGTAGGATGAGAAATTCGATGATTTTCAAAAAGCGGCCTTCAATTATTGTAACCAGAAACACTAAACCCGTTAAACTTCTGAATAGAAACTAATTCCGGACTAGAATGTTTCCCTTCAATACAGGAACGATATTGTACTCATCAACCGTGGCACAAAATTCAAAATCACGTTCGATATTTAACGTCTTTAGCCGTTTGTAATGAGAGGACATTTGAATGGCCGTTAGTATATCTTCTTTACATACCTGATATAACTTGAGGGCAATTGCGGCAGAGTCACAGTCGAAGTCATAACTCGATTGGAGCGAATCGACCAGTCCACCTGCAAAAAGCGTATCTTCAAAACTGACTTTCCCTTTCCATCCGGAACAAACAATCAGTGAGTCATCTGTTTTAGTTATTAAATAATCAGCAAGGGCAGTGAGATTGAGAAATGCACCAATTACTACTTCATTAGCTCCATTTGATTTCGAAATGGCCAAAGTGCCGTTGGTGGTGGTCATGGCCAGTTTCCTTCCGGAATAATCATGGTCGACATAACTTAAGGGACTGTTACCTAAATCAAAGCCCTCAGCCTGCTGCCCACCTCGCTCCGCTGCCGCTAAATATCCCTGTGCCTGCAAAGCTTGACACTCCTCAACAGAAGCAACCGGCGTAATGCTTTCAACCCCATTCGCAAGGGCAGCAACCATACAGGAAGTGGCCCTTAATATGTCTGTGACAACAACGGTTTTCCCCTGTGGCGGGTGTAGATGAATTAACTCTGGAGTAAGGCAGACCTCTAATGCCGGCATTGAACTTAAGCTTGAAAATTTTTAAGTAAAGGCTGTTTAACAACTTTGGCTTTTAATTTCTTGTTTCTCACCCCGATTATTATTTCTGTATCTACTTTGTGATAGCCCGTCTTTACATAACCCATCCCAATACCTACATTTAAGCACGGAGACATTGAACCGGAAGTGACTTCGCCGATCGGCTCCTGATCGGTATTAAAAATCTCATAGTGTGCCCGCGGAATGCCTTTTTCAGTCAATGCAAATCCAACTAGTTTCTTTTGAACACCCGCTTCTTTTTGCTTCGCCAGATTTGCAAAATTGGTAAACTCCTTGGTGAATTTAGTTATCCACCCAAGGCCAGCTTCTAGCGGAGATGTCGTATCATCGATGTCATTTCCATATAGGCAGAAGCCCATTTCTAACCTCAATGTATCCCGGGCTCCCAGCCCGATTGGTTGGATATTATGGTTCTTACCTGCTTCAAAAATTGCATGCCATAATTTTTCCGCTGATTCATTTTGAACATAAAGTTCAAAACCACCGGAACCTGTGTACCCTGTAGCTGATATCATTACATGAGGAATACCTCCCATTGCTCCAACCAAAAAGTGATAATAATCGATTTCAGAAAGATTCACTGGTGATATCTTCTGTAATACCTCTGTAGCTTTTGGCCCCTGAACAGCAAGCAATGAATAGCCATCAGAGATATTTTTCATTTCAGCCCCCTCAGTATTCCTATCAGATATCCAATTCCAATCTTTTGCAATATTGCAGGCATTCACGACCAGGACATACTCCTCCTGGTTGTAGCGATAGACGATGAGATCATCAACAATTCCACCTTCTTCGTTTGGCAGGCAGGAATACTGCGCCTGCCAGTCCTCTATTTTTGAGGCATCATTACTGGTCACTCTTTGAATCAAATCCAATGCATTGGGCCCTTTAATGATGAATTCTCCCATATGGGATACATCAAAAACTCCCACACCATCTCTTACAACCATGTGCTCTTCTATATCTGAGCTATACCTTATGGGCATATTATATCCTGCAAAGTCCATCATTTTTGCCCCAAGCTTCTCATGAAGGTCGTTTAAGGCAATTTTCTTAGGTTCCATTAATCGGTCATTTTTGAGGTGGGCAAAGATAAGAACCTCCAACAGCTTTTTGAATGTTGCAAATAGAAATCGATATCATGGAATGTCGTCAATTGTCTAATTGCTGATTTTTATGGCATCTTAAGGCTGAATTAATTGGGAATAAAATGAACAGCTTTTATAAAAACTTGTATCGCTACTTTCAATTGCGATAATGGCGTCCATGCTGATCTCATGTTCTACCGGAGATGATGATAACCATGATGATTTTGGTCCTGATGAAGGCGGCGAAATGCCCCGTGGGGGGAGTGGACGGTTATAGATAATTGTCCTGGCGAAGGTACTTTGATTACATTTAATGCCAATGGTTCTGAAGTTACTACTCAGCCGGACTACAGGGCTGCAATAACGTGAGCACTGGGCCAGCTTCAATAATCAATTTTAATGGATCTACTTCCGGCTCAACCGTAGATAGTAATTTGTGGTCAGGATGCAGGAGTACCTGGTCCGGATAACCTTTCATTTAGCTACAGCTCAGACGGCAGCACTTGGAGCGGAAGTGTTGAGATCAAACTTAATGGATGTCTAACGCTTCAGTTAACAGAGTGAAGATCTTTAACTGGTAAGTTGCGATCCTGACATGGTAAAACAACTGATGCATATTAGTTGTTGTATTATTACTATTGGTTGTGGAGTGATTCTTGTACTTTTGCAGCCGAATTTTAGCACATATGGTATTCGGTTTATTTAAGAAAAAGAAAAAGGAAAAGTTAGCAGCAGTGCTGGATAGATACATTAATCTCACTGTTAGTAATGTTACCAAAGAAACTGCCGATGCGGTCAGGATTGAGTTTGATTGGCCTGAAGGTGGAATGGACTATGCCCCGGGGCAGTTTTTGACGCTCATTTTGCCTATTAATGGTGAGAAAGTTAGAAGAGCGTATTCACTATCAACCTCTCCATACCTTGATGAGAAGCCAGCGGTGGTGGTAAAAAGAGTAGCCGATGGATTAGTGTCCAACTTCGTCAATGATAACATCAAAGTCGGAGACTCCATTGAGTTAATGCCACCCTTAGGACATTTTACGCCAGAAATAAACGAAGACAGTAAACGTCATTTGGTGCTCATTAGTGGTGGCAGTGGAATCACCCCAATTATAGGCATCCTCAAATCAGTCTTAAAAAAAGAACCACAATCTACAGTTAGTTTAATTTATGCCAACCGTGATATTGATTCCATTATCTACAAAGACAAGTTATTACGGATAAAGGATGAATACGGAGATAGATTTAATTATGTAAGAAGCCTTGATAATGCGAATCCGGATTGGAAAGGTGAATCCGGTATGTTGAATCTGGACAAAATGAAATCCCTTATTTCAGCTTTGCCGGATTGGAATGTGGATTCTACATTATATTATGTATGTGGCCCACAGGGGCTAATGGACCTTGTATTTGAAGCATTTGAAGCCCTGGAACTTGATCCTCATCGAACATTCAAGGAGAGTTTTGTTGCTGGCATCACTTCACCGCCAGAAATTTTGGCTGATCAAAAGAAAGCCCCGACTGGAGAAGGTAGCTTGGTGAAAGCTAAATATGATGGTCAGTCTTACGAGTTTATTGTGCCCAAAGGAAAGAGCATCCTTGAAACTGCCTTGAGTCAGGACATTGACTTACCTTATTCTTGCCAAAGCGGATTGTGTACGGCCTGTATGGGCAAGTGCCACTCTGGTCAGGTGGACTTGTCAGATGCCGAAGCACTTTCGGAAGAAGAGCGAGCTGACGGATATGTGCTGACTTGCGTGGGTAAGCCACTTACGGATGTGGTGGAAATAGAAATTTAATTACTAAAACCTTATCGTCACTACAAGCAAAACGAAGCAGTCCATATAAATGGAGGGCTTCATTTAATTTTTTTATTATATAGCAATGAATATCGAAATCCCTAAACGTAACCCAAGAACGTTCCTTCCCGAAGATTTCAAAATTGATACCTGGGAAGCCATCAAACCATTTCTTGACAACCTGGAAATCAGAGAGATTAAGAGTTTGTCAGATTTAAAGAAATGGTTTGGCGATCGAAGCGAATTGGAAGCTGTTCTGTCCGAGGACATAGCCTGGCGTTACATCAAAATGACCTGCGATACCATTGATGAGAAACTTAAAGACAGCTTCAATTATTTCGTGGCCGAAATAGAGCCGGAAATTGCACCATATAGCGACAAGTTGAATAAAAAGGTACTGGCCTCGCCATTTCTCGATGACCTTAGTAGTCCTGGTTTTGATATTCTGATTAGGAATATGAAAAATGAGGTGGAGATTTTCAGGGAAGCGAATATTCCTGTTAAAGCAGAACTTGGACAGAAATCTCATGAATACGGAGCCATTTCGGCGGCAATGTCTGTGAAATGGGAAGAACAGGAAATGACTTTACAACAGGCTGCAGTTAAATTGCAGGAACCTGACCGTGAGCTCAGAGAGAGTATTTACAACTTAATTGCTGATAGAAGATTAGAAGATAAAGAAAAACTCGGCGATTTGTTTTCAGAGCTAATTAAGCTGAGACACCAATTGGGAGTCAATGCTGACTTCTCTAATTACAGGGACTATATGTTCGCTGCCATGGGGCGCTTTGATTACTCCCCACAGGATTGTTTCGATTTTCACAATGCAGTTGCTAACAGTGTTGTTCCTATTTTAGATGAATTGGCAGGTGAGAGAAAACAGCAACTTGATCTTGACCAACTCAAACCCTGGGACAAAACCGTAGATGTATCGGGTAAGACACCATTAAAACCATTTAGTTCGAGTAAAGAATTAGTGGCTAATACCATAGAATGTTTTCGCAGACTGGACCCATTCTTAGGACAGTGTTTGGCAATTATGAATGAGATGGGCTATTTGGATCTGGAATCAAGAAAAGGGAAAGCTCCTGGCGGATATAATTATCCCTTAATGGAAATTGGAGTGCCTTTCATTTTCATGAATGCTACCTCAACTCTTCGGGATCTTGTCACCATTGCCCATGAAGGGGGTCACGCAGTTCATTCCTTCCTCACCAGAGATCTGGAATTAGCTGATTTCAAATCTACCCCTTCCGAAGTGGCAGAGCTGGCTTCTATGTCTATGGAGTTACTCTCTATGGAACATTGGGACCTGTTTTTTGAGAATGAAGATGATTTGAAAAGAGCTAAAAAAGAGCATTTGGAGCAGATTATTGATACACTGCCTTGGGTGGCTACTATTGACAAATTCCAGCATTGGATTTATGAACATCCCCAACATTCACATCAGGACAGGAAGGCCGCGTGGAATGAGATATTTAATCAGTTCAATGATGCTGTGACTGACTGGTCCGGGTTAGAACTGAACAGGGATTATCTGTGGCAGAAACAGCTGCATTTGTACGAGGTGCCATTTTACTATGTAGAATATGGAATGGCGCAATTGGGTGCAATTGCAGTTTGGAAGAATTTTAAAGAGGATAGAGAAAAAGGCCTGTCCGGTTATATAAATGCACTGAAGCTGGGCAATTTGAAAACCATCCCTGAAATCTATGCCGCTGCTGACATCAAGTTCGACTTCAGTTCAGAATATATTCAGGAATTGATGGATTTTGTACAGCAGGAAATTAGAAATCTTTAAAAAAGATTATACTTCCAATTCGCTTTAAATACTTCGATGCCTGTTGGACTAAGTGTCCCAATTTTACGTGGTTCGAGGGCTCCGGGTATGGTAAAGAGCTTTAGTCTTATTAAACTTTCAGTTCTTTTAAATCGTCTCATTCGGAATGTCAAAAATTCTCATTCAGAATGTGACGTTCTGAATGAGAATTTTGTTTGGGGAATAGGACAATCAGAAGATAGTTGGGAACAGGACAAATCAGCAATAGTACAAATTCCGTTTTCACCCGTTTTTACCCGGACAGCCTCAACTGCCCTTCTTTGGGGTTACATCTGATAATTAGTGGTGAGTACCTCTATTTTCTTTTTTCCAGGCTTAACTGAAAATGATTTATTTTGTACTGACAAATTATGTCCTTTAGAAATAAGTCATGTCTCCGATTGAGGGCTTTTGGGGGTTAGCTAAAACTCGATTAGTTAAGTTTAAAGGCCTTCATCCACCTACCTTTTATTTACACTTGAAAGAATGTGAGTTTAGATACAATTAATAGAACTGATAATATCTATAACTTGCTTTTAAATAGCATCAGAAATAATCCCCATTAATATAAGTATGATAAGTATGGAACAAGGAAAAATATTTGAAAATGCATAACCTTAGATTCTCTGGACATGAATCATTTCACTGCAGATCACTATGGTTGAAGAAAGGTTATGATCACTTAAAATTGGGACACGATTTTAAGGATGACGCTTCGATCTTGCTAGGTGTTGGAAAGAATATGGTGACATCCATCCGGTACTGGGTTAAGTCCTTCGGATTAGTGGATATTGAAAGTGAAGAACTCAAACCTATAGCTGATCGAATATTTTGTGAGGAGGGCTGGGATCCATTCCTGGAGGATGAAGGAACACTTTGGTTGCTGCACTATTGGGTTGTAACTCAAGGATTCGCTTCGATTTATGGAATCATATTTAACGAGTTAAGGAAGAGAAAACCATTATTTACACAAGCAAACTTTAAAGACTTGATAAGGGAATTGGGGGATAATACCAGTCCAAACTCACTGAAGACAGATTTTCAGGCATTCACAAGAACTTATGTTTCAAAGAACAATGAAAAAGATTTAGAAGATAGTTTTTCAGGTATTTTAACTGAGTTGAAATTAGTAAAAGAGCTTAAAAGTGGCTTTGAGATAGAGCCAGTAAAACGACCAAATATCCCGTTGTCGATTCTCCTTTATTCCATATTAAACAAGCATGGATATAGTAGCTCATTAAGTTTTGAATCTTTATACAGTGAAGATGATAGTGTGGGGTCTGTTTTCGCCCTGAGCCGTGAAGGGTTAAATGATTTATTAGAAGGAATATCAGAAGAATTCAAGGGTATCACATACTCTAATGAAGCAGGAATCAGGGAGTTGCAGTTTAAAAAGAAAATTGATCCACTAAACGTTCTGAAGGAGTATTATGAAAGCTAAATATTCACCTTCAGTTAATATCATATAAGTATCCGGAGCTTGACCTAGTTTATTATTTCTGCGATACAGGAAAAGAGCTTGACGAAACTTACCAATTTATTGATCGGCTTGAGGGATATCTTGGTAAACAAATCAGCAAATTGGAGGCGAATGAAGCCGTTCAATCTGGGGAGAACCCTTTTGATTTTTATTATAATTCCTATAGAGGCTATCTACCCTCTAATGTAGCAAGGTGGTGTACCAAGAAAATGAAACTAGAGCCCTTCGAGAAATTTGTCGGGAACTTACCTACTGTTTCTTATGTCGGAATTCGAGGGGATGAAGACCGGGAGGGCTACATTTCAACCAAGCCAAACATTCAATCCATTTTTCCCTTCAGGAGAAACATTTGGAGCGAGGAGATTATTCAATCCATTTTGACCAATGACAACCAAAATGAATTAAGCGATCTATACAGTAAGCACTTCAACGGATCTGAATTGGATAGAGTAACTGGCATTATTAGTGGAAAGCTACATCTGATAGAGCGAAATAAGGATCACAATCGCAGAGTCATGCTGGAAAAGTTGGATGCTCTTTTATCGTTTGATACAGTGGCATTTAATCACATTGTTTTTCAATTTTTGAAATCGAGAAACTACCCACTTTCTTTTGAAGATAGCTATCCATTGCTTAATGATGATCAAGTACTTGTCCGTGACGATATATTTAGAATCCTTAGCGATAGTGGCGTAGGTGTTCCTGGGTATTATGAAAAAATTAATTATCAGGTAAATGGTGAAGTAGGTCAGTATGCTCGAAGTAGGTCTGGATGTTATTTCTGCTTCTTTCAACAAAAAATTGAGTGGGTTTGGTTGTATGAACAACATCCAGATTTGTACAAGCAAGCTATGGAATATGAAAACGAAAAGGAAGGCTTCACATGGAATCAACATGAGTCGTTGCAAGACCTGCTCAATCCAATAAGAATGCAACAAATAAAGAGGGATCACCTAAACCGCATAAATAAGGAAAAATCTAAGGGTTCAAAATTTTTAATTGACATTCTTGACGACACAGAAAGCGAAGGGTGTACCGCTTGTTTTATTTAGCCTATTCTATGGGTAGAACATGATTGTCATATTCTTCATTGTTTAACGCATAGACCCTATTCATTTCCTCATGGATTGCTTGGTGATTCTCGAATTTACCCAATAGAAACATGATAAGATTCTTTTTAAGTCTATCCTCTCCTGTTATCATTTTTTCGTTCCAAAAAAGATATTTCCATGTATTCCCAGATAAGGAAAAGTCGACCTGTCTGATTTTGTCCCTGAATGTCTGTCTCTCATCATTACCAAATCTAGAAAAAGCATATGCAATTAACTTCTGACCGACAGGTCTCAACAATAAGCTGCCTCCATTTTCTGAATCTCTATGAATAGAAAAATTGTTAATTGTTACATGTGCTTCACCATTTATGTAGTTCACTAATTCAGGAAAAACTTGAAATAGAGTATCCCAAAATGTTGCGGCTTTTGTGTAAAGTTGATCGAGTTCATTATCACTAGGACGCATAGCATAAAATGCACCCGCCTTTCTAAACAATATTTTATTTATTGCATTTACTGTGACAAGTGTTGTTAATGATGTGTTATCACTGCTTGGTATGTTTCCGCTTTTTGATGTTGATAACGTCTGTTGATTGGACAATATTTCGTGGTCAGTAACTAGTCTTCGTGAGATTATTGCAGTTGCATCATCTTCATCTAAAATAATCAGCTCTGCACCTTTAGGCTTTTCAGCATATTTATTTAATACAGTGAAAAGTCTTCTTGTTCTTTCTAGATTATCATGTTTGTGAACAACAAATATTATCGGTATCTCAAGTGTACCTAAATTTGGATTCTCCTCTAACGATTTCCTAATTCCTAACAAGCGATGCTGTCCATCAAGGGCAAATATTTGCTCTGAGCCAGATAACGACAAAACGCCAAACTTACTACTTAGAAAATCAACTGATGAGTCATCGATATCTGACCCTTCAACCTGAAAATTTCTTCCGATGCTAATTTCTGTCCATTTCGGATTACCCCGATGGATTGCTACTACGATACTACCAAGGAATCTCTCATCCTTATCTATTATGTATCTAGTTAATGCTTTGATTCTTGCTTTCTTTATTTCCCTCTGAAGTATTTCATTTATGTTGGTTGTATAAAGCTCCTCAGATTCAGAAACTGTTATAATTCTGTTATTGTCAACAATATCTGAGGCCTTCATTACTGTGGAGTAGTAATCCCAGAGCCCCAAATTGCCTCGTGTACATGCTAAATGTATCATATTAATATAGTCGTCTTGTCAGTCTTGCTTCTCCGTGTAGTTCCTCATTCAATGGAGGCACGATATTATTAAATATATTCTTCTCGATATCTACAATATCTTGGTCAGATTTATCAGATAACTCGAAATAATAAACATAAGTATGATTTGGCCATAGGTTTGTTAATCTCATTATATTTTTTGCAATAGTCCGATTCCCAATAGACTTAATGTATTTGAGAAATCTGCGAAAAAAATTGTAGTTAGTTGTGCCAGCTTGTACCCTTCCTACATATAAAAGATGCTTTGCCAATACTTCATCAGATAAAGGATAATCAGGCTCAAGACAGAACATGTAAATCCCCTTTCCCCTGTGAATATTTTCAGGCATGGCATCCCTGATATTTTCATCAAATTTTAATTTAATGGGATCGCCAAGGTCATGATCCAATATTTGACTCCACCAAATAGGATTATGATGTACCAACATCGTATAAGGATTTCCAAATGGATAGGATTCAATAACTTCTGAAAACGTCAAATATGGCATTTATCAATTCTGTTTCTTGGTGAGACATCTAATTGGAGTTGTACAGTCCTGATAGAAAAGTTCCTAAGACAATCCAGTATTGATTCTCATCCACCACTTGATTTTACCGAGTTTCTTCAGGCACATTCAAATCTCAGTTTTACTATTTTCCTCTTGATCCATTTTTCTCCGCCTTAGGAATATTTAGTTATTCACAACCAATAGCGTCCTAAACGTTTAAAAAATAGCAGGGAAGAAATCCGTATCTCAAATTATCTTTGAGTTGCACAACAAACCCCATCCCTGCATGTCAACTATAAATTTGTTTTCTCAGATCCTCTCTAAGATTGACCGTAACTCCTTCAAAAAATTAGTACAGGAAAAGCAGACCGATAAACATCAGAAGGGCTGTGATAGTTGGACGCATTTGGTTTCGATGTTATTCTGTCAGTTTTCTAAGAGTCAATCGGTAAGAGATAACATCCCATTGTTGGCTGGTAGTGTGATTGTAGCTGACCGGTATTACAATGATTTCTCTTTGCTCAGGGTTTGGGACAGCAACAAGGTCTTTTTTGTGATCAGACATAAACACAACATCCCATTCAAGTCCATCAAAGAGAATGAGTTGCCCAATAACCGACATGAGCATATCCTCAAAGATGAGCTAATAGAGCTTACAGGCAATCAATCTAAAGACAAGTACCCAAAACGATTGCGAAGGGTCGCTCTATACGATGAAACCAATGATCAGACCATAGAACTGATCATTAACCAAATGTCCCGGACCGCAAACACCATTGGTGAGCTTTACAAAAGCAGATGGCAGATTGAAGTCTTCTTTCGTGAGATCAGGCAAACTACTGCACATTAAATCATTCATTGGGACAACCAAAAATGCAGTTATGATACAGGTTTGGACGGCTCTGATTACTATTCTGATCTTGAAATTCCTCAAAGCATTAGCTAAATACCAATGGCAACTCTCCAATCTGATCGCATTGATACGACTGAACTTGTTTGTTAAGATTGATTTGAAAAAGTGGCTCGATAAGCCCTTCGATCATCCACCAGACAGGCTCAAAAATCAACAACAGGGGGTTCTCTTTGATTCCTGCCACTCAATCTCGCGCTATCCTGCTTTGGTGGCTGATGGCTATATTACCTTGAATCGTTTAGGACACTATTGGTTGTAAATAATCAAATATGACGAATAAAAAGTTAATTTTTTTATTAAAAAAGAAATAAAAATGCAGTATCTATTCCATAGAAAAAGATACTGCACCCAATAAATTACTTGTCATCTTCATTCTTTATAAGGAAGTAGTAGAGGAGAAATCCAAGTGATATACAAACAGCTTCGACTCCATAAGGGAGTGGCGAGTCCTCATCATACGGTAATTGCTCGATGATGATTAAACCAAGTCCGGCGAATAAGATAATGAGCCCCCATTTAAGCGAATTTTGCTTTGAGGTCATTGATTTGAACATATTAGCAGTTTCTTCATTTACCATATTCTTTTCAATCAATTTTTTCTTCAAAGAGTAATTTGTAAGAACAGTTACAAATAAGATAGTAGATCCAAAAACAGAAATTATTGCGACAATAGGTATTAATTCTTCCATGATTTTTTATTTCATTAATATTTAATTTGAAACATCTGACAGCAAAGTCTATTCATAAGGTTGCAATTTTTAGCGAATTAAAAATTAAATTGAGTACATGCAACATTTTTAGCAGTCTGTGTGACTAATGAATAGCATGAATGACCGGCAACTTGTAACCTTAGTATTATCGGGAGGTGATAGTGCGCTTCGCACGCTTATTGGAAAGTATGAAAGATTAGTGGCCCATATGGTGGCGAGGGTTGTTTATGATGACCTGGATAGAGAGGAACTTTGTCAGGATGTCTTTATTAAAATCCATGATAAGCTGGACACGTTTAATTTTGACGCTAAACTTTCTACATGGATCGCAACTATTGCATACCGATTAGCAGTTAATTTTGCAAAAAAAAGAAGTTGGATCAAGTTGATTTTGATTCTGTGGAATTTCAGATTCCTGATAATGCTTCATCTTATGAAACGGAAGATTTGAATGAGTTTATCGTTCAATTAATAGATAAGCTCCCGGTAAATTATAAATTAGTATTGACGCTATTTTATTTAGATGGATTTCATTATCCAGAAATAGTTGAGATTACGGGCATGCCTGAAGGAACGGTTAAGAATTATTTGCATAGAGCAAAACAAAAACTTAAAATAATAATAGAGAAACAAGCACGGAAGGAGGTGGAATTGATATGAAAAAAAATATAGACCAGATTATCGAAGACGCACTTAAAATTGAGCCAAAGTTCAATTTAGGAGCAGATTTTAAGGATCGTGTCACCAAAATGATTCGGAAGAAAGAGCGAAAAATTCAACGAAAACTTTACCTCTTGATTTCGATTGGGGTAATAATGATTTTTGGAGCTGGTATAGCATTAGTCCAATATTTTGGAAACATTGAAGCACTATACCAATTTGATCAATTAGTACCTCTTGCTGTTATCGTAGGTGGGTTAGTGGCGATTATTCAATACCTTGATAAGAGATTGGTAAAAGACAAGTCTTTTAAACAACTCGCTTAACAATTTCCCATTCAAGCATATAACTTGCGGTGCTTCCTTCATGCGCCACCTTCATGGTAGTGAAATAGGTAGAGGCGCGATCTTCCTCTTCAACATGCATAGTAAAAGTCCCCAATAAATCATTCTTACTTAGAAAGTCAAAATCCCATAGTTCTACGAGAGACTGTAAACTGAACTCTGTCTAAGATAAAAATTAAGAACATTATAACTTAGACAAAATGACACAAGAAGAAGATCAATTACAGAGCAAGGCCCTGGAGCAATTCAAATCAGGCAAATCATTATTTGGGAAAGATGGAGCATTTGCTCCGATGCTAAAGCAGTTTTTGGAATCAGCACCTGAGGCAGAAATGGATGCTCACCCTGATGAAGCCGAACGTTTGGAAGGCAACAAGCGCAATGGCAAAGGCAGGAAGACAATCAAAAGCAGTACCGGTCCAGTCGAGATAGAGACACCCCGGGATAGGCAGAGCACTTTCGAGCCCCGGATCATCAGGAAGCGGGAGACTGTTCCTGCAGACAGTTTGCAGGACAAGATCATTGGCTTATATGGTCTTGGAATGAGCCTTCGTGACATCAGTGAACATATCAGGGAGATATACGATACAGAGATCTCCCATACCGTGTTGAGTCAAATCACCGACCGCATCATTCCGGAAGTGAAAGCCTGGCAAAACCGGCCATTGGAGCCTGTCTATTGCATGGTGTGGTTAGGTGCGATGCACTACAAGGTTCGTTCAGAAGGTAAGGTTGAGCATAAGGCCTTGTACAATATCCCGGGCATCAATGCCTCTGGTATGAAAGAGGTGTTGGGCATGTACCTGTCGGAAAGCGAAGGAGCCAACTTCTGGTTACAGGTACTCAGTGACCTGCACAACCGTGGCTTGAAAGATATTCTGATTGCTTGTACAGACAATCTCAAGGGCTTTTCAGAGGTCATAGTGAGTGTTTATCCAAAAGCTGAAGTACAGAGTTGTATCATTCATCAGATCCGCAATTCGCTCAAGTATGTAGCCGGCAAAGACCGGAAGGGATTCATGTGCGACCTCAAATTGGTATATCGTGCAGATACCAAAGAGATGGCAGAAATGGAACCAGAAAACCTGGCGGGAAAGTGGGAGGGTAAATATCCAATTGTGATCCAGTCATGGCAAAACAATTGGGAGAAACTGACCACCTATTTTCAGTATACAGCCCCAATACGCAAACTGATTTACACTACCAATGCGGTAGAAGGTTATCACCGACAGATCCGGAAAGTAACTAAAACCAAGGGGGCATTTAGCTCGGATATGGCCTTACTCAAACTGGTATATTTGGCCACCCGGAATATTGAAAAGAAATGGATAGCACCACTTCAAAACCGGGGGTTGACCGTCCAACAACTCGCTATTAAATTTGGAGATCGCTTACCTTTGGATTTAGAACACATCCCTTTGGAGGGGCAGGCGCATCATAAATACCCTATCCTTTGATGTTTATCATAACCCAAATAGGCATCTAATTCTCCTTCCGGCATCTTTTCTACTCCCCGGGTGCAGAGATTATCTGTGAAAAATCCAAACGCTTTGGAATTCTTGAATTGTTTCAAAACTCACTCAGTTACTCGGTTAGTACCATTTTTGGTGTAAGTAAAAAGTTTACCTACAGATTTATCCCTCCATTTCGGAATAAATCCCGTTCCAGCTAAAGAGGAGCCACCTTCAGTGTCCCGCAAGTCGGGGCCATGATAACTTGCGCAGTCTCCTATGGATACAACAACTTGTTCGGTGTGTTCTATGGAGTAGTGGGTACCTCCGGTTGTCTCGATAAGTTTTACAGTTTCCTTTGGATTTTTACTACATGAAAATAGAATTACACAAATTATAACATAATATACAGCATTCCTGGATTGTCCCATTGACCTATCTAATCAGTTCAACCTTGGTCAGAATGTCTGCTCCAAGAAATGTGCTGTCTTTGGTTGTATGCCATTTCCTCACCTTTGGAATTTTGATTCCTCCAAGTGAGGACAGACCTTCCATTGTAATGAATTCGCCATTTCCGCTTTCCTGATAAAATTTGTAGCCTTCCATGGCATAGGTATCAGGGTTTATATAGAAAAACCAATTGTCAGTTCCCACTCCTTCACCATAAGTAATTCCAAGTTCCAGATATTCTTTACCGTCAAATAAAACAGTTTTAACCTCGTCTCTTACAATTGTTCCCGGATCTCTTAGCTTCATCGGTAATCCGTAGAGGTAGATATAGTAATTTCTTGTTCTTAATATCCGATCGTGTGACAACCAATACTTGTCAGATATTTCCTGGCTAAAATTTTCAGATCCATTAACTGTCACTGTTCCCGAATGATTTCTAATTTCTCTTACAATTATATCGCTTCCGTCATGTTCTTCAGTGATCTTGCAATAGTCTTCTCCATTTTTAAGAATCAATTCTGATTTACGTGAGGGTCTGTCTGGACGTGTTTGCTCCAACAAAAACCTGGCACTTAATTGTGGCCATTCATTTTCAGGGTCGTGACAGGCAATAGTTTTTTCTAATAATTCAGCCCCGGTTATTTGAGAAAAAACAGGTTGAATATAGACCAAGAACATTATTGTAAATAGAAATCTGTTCATGAGTATAAGATTTATTGAAATTTAAACATTCTTTGGGCATTGTGAACGCCGTATAGATAATAGTTAATTATTCAATCCTACCCATTCGAAGATAAATAGGTGTTTTAACTGTTTTTTCAGGGATTGATTCATTCCAATGAAGTTGCAGATTTTCAAACAATCCTCCTGGAAGCGGATTCTGACCGACTTCTTTCCTGTAGTTTTTTACCGCTGACCAGGTTCCCAAATAGTTGATAACTTGTTCAATCGAATAGTCCATTTCCATGTAAAAGGTTGGTGACTCTATTTCATTAAATGGGAATGGTATTGTTCGGTATTGGTGATCGGTATAAACCCTTTCAGGTGGCCAGTATGGACCAACGATGTCATCATAGAATTCAGTTATTAACTGGTCCATTTGGGGGTTGCTGAACTTAAAAAGCCCATAACTCCAGGTGGCAAAAATGGCGTCCTTGGATGCAACACGACTGACCTCCTCATAAAATTCATCGAAATTAAACCAATGCAAAGCCTGGGCAACAGTTACAAGATCCACGGAATTGTCATCAAGTCCAGAATCTTCTGCCAATGCAACTTCGTATGAAACCTTTTCATGTGGTACTGCACTTTCTACCTGGGCCTGACTTGCGTCGGTGGCCGTAACTTTTTCAAAATAACTTGCAAGTTTTATTGCCGCTTGTCCATTGCCGGTAGCGCAGTCCCAAGCATGACTTCTTGTTGAGACATGCTTTAGTATAAATTGATAAAGCTCGTCGGGATAGGTGGGCCGAAACCTGGCATAATCTTCAGAAATAGATGAAAAATGGTCTTTAAATGACAATGTCCTGACGCGTTTAATTTCTAAATTACAATAAAAGTAAAGTCAATGAAAGTTGCTGGACAAATTGAAATGTTAATCAGGCAAAGGGAGAAGATTGGTGAGAAGGATTTTGATTTAGAGGCTTGGAAAAGTACAGCTTCTACCTTATTGTCAAAAATCTTCGGGAGCAGTGATCCTCGAGTTATGAGAATCGAGAACCTGAAGATTGATTATGGAAGTTGGGCTTTGAGAGATGCATCCTCGAATTATGATCCCCTGAATACTTGTAAAAGAATTGCTCGGGATTTAATGGATTTGTCTATCGATGAATTGCAAGTGACCAAAAAAGAAAGTCAATCTGTTCATTTCGAAATATTAGCTAATCATTTGACAGGTTCCCAATTGAAAGAGATCAGTTCAATTTTGTCAACAAAGAATAAAGAAAGAATGCATTCAGACTTAGTCAATAAATTGCAAAGTTATAAAGCACCATTATTGGCTAGGATATTGGGCGATCTTGTCGGCTCTGGGAGTAAATAGAAACAAGGAGATTAATCAGCTCTTTCCAATGCCAGTTTATATGTGGCATGATAATACTTGCCAAGTGTCTCCCAATCGAATTGTACAGACGAGGCCTCTGTTTTATTCCTGAGTTCTATACGTTCCCTTCTATTCATTTTGATATAGTCATATAGGGTGTTGGCCAACTGACCTGCTGATTCACCAAATCCCTTTTGATAGCGATTGACCACATAGCAACCGTATTTGTCGTGATTTTGCATCGTTTTCATGACATAATCACCAAATCCAGCCAAATCACTGGTTACTGTTGGAACCCCACTTGCAATGCATTCAAGTGGGGTATATCCCCAAGGCTCATAGTAGCTAGGAAAGACTCCAAGATGGCAGCCCCTAACAAACTGACTGTACTCAATTCCCCAAAGTGGATTCGTTGCATTGATAAAATCTGGGTGATAGACAATCTTGACCCTATCTTCAGGTTTGTTCATCATTCCCAAAGACCTCAGAAAGCCCAAAATTTCATCTTTGCTGTCATCATACAGATCATGCGTAACCACAGATGGTAAGCGATTGGATTTCCATGATTGTAAAGTCCTTCTGTATCGTAATCGCCAATAATCATCGACGAATTGGCCCATTTCAGGCAACCGGTGATCATTTCCCGAAACTGCTGCGTTATAGAATAACCGATCGGCAATTTGAGTTTTAATGGCATCAATGGTATGCTTGAGTTCATCTAAAATTGCTTTTGATTGAAGAACATGGGCATTAATTGAAGAATAGGGTTTTTTCGTAACGAAGAACATTACGATTGTGATGTCTGATTTTTCAGATTTTAGTCGATGATTTAGTTTGGCAAGTGCTTCCAAAGTGAGATCATAACCTTTGTTGAGGTATTCATATCTACCCGAAGTAAAGAAATAAAGCGTTTTGTCCAGATCGAAACTGTAGCTGTGAAAGAAATGGGTCATGGTAAAATCATGAATCGCTTTTTTGTATTCCAGATGGAGATTCTGAAATTCATGAAGGGCTTCGAATCTCTGGTTGTTTATACCATTCGGAAGGATGACGTCGGGCTCTCTTCCCAATAAATAGCGACACTCGTGTGCAGTTACTTCCGAGACTGTTGTAAAGACATGACAACTGTGAGCAGCAGATCTTTCAAGACTGGCAGTTGCCTCAATGTTAAAGTGTTTTGCCTCCTTTGCCCAATCAAAAAATGGCAGGTGATCATAAAAAACGGGATCGTTCATTGCCAGATAACGACCTAGTATGGTGGCATGTGTGGTAAAGACAGATGTCAGTTTTAAATTATGCTTTCTGATTGCCGGTAAACAAGAAGCGGCCATCCATTCGTGAAAATGTGCGATTATATTTCTTTCATCACCGAATTTCTCACTAAGAACAGTCATGTAAATACGAACCATTTCTCCGAGCATAACTACACCATTAATCAGAGAATCATTGTCTGGCGTACCTATCCCATGATCTTTCCATAGCGAATACTTTATATCACCTAACCTGTCGTTTATTGTCTGTAAATCAAATAATATCACTTTTGGACGACTGGTAACCAACCATCTGCCATACAGAACTCTTAATCCCATCTTTCTCATCTCAACCACCGCTTGATAATAAGGGTCATCCACCTCATCTTCTATTGGGTCGAATTCGACGGAAGCTTTATCGGCCATATAGGGACCCATTAAACAATAGTTGTCTCTCCAGGAATTTACTGTAAAGGGAGATTTTGATCTAATAACTGTATAGATGCCACCAACTTGATTGACTGTTTCCCAAGCCACTTCTATCAAGAGTGAGCTGTCAATCTCCTTTTTTGTAAGTTTCTTAATGTCTGCTGTCAATTTCGATTTCTCTGCCATGTTGATAGAATTGGCAGATAAGTTAGAAAGATTTTTTTACCGAATTTGTAAAAGGTGAGGATTTAATGCCAGTGTGATTAATAATTCAATTGATATTGGTTCTGCTGGCCGGAAAAGTAGTCTTCTAAATGTTCTGCCATTTGTTGCGGGGATAGATCAAATAGATATTCCAAATCATTATTATAATGAAATTTCTTCCTCCTATTGGGGGTTTTCCAATACCCCGAAATGTAGGCTGCTTCGGTACAGAGCGATTTCCCTTTCCAATAATCATTAGCAATAAGGATGGCATTATTGTAGTGTAGTTCGACCAGTGAATAGTTGAACGTTTCCATAATCTCATCGAGGCAGGAAATACTATAACCGAAAAAATGCCCTCCTTTCCAAACGAAATTCTCATCAGGTAGAACTTTGAATTTCAATGGAGGAGGAATAGCCTCATTTATTTCAGTGATGATCACAATCGGCCTGTAGGCCTTGAGAATAGATTCCAATACAAAATAATCGTACCCATCAATATCTAAGTCCAATAGAAGAAAGTCCATTGGAGTTTGGATGGATTTTAGAATCTGAGCAATATTTTCGGGAAAAACCTTCTCGTTAATTCTACTGACATTTGACAGGCCAGCGTAATTGGCCTCAAGGCTTTTGAATCTGGATGAGTCGTACTCGATAGCACCCCCTGGATTCCCCTTCTTATAAAGTTGGTAGGTATTGGACATTTTAACGCCATCCCCCGCACCAATGTCTACTACAAAGTTATTCTGGGTATCTATCCCAGCCAGATAATTATTAATGACTCTTTCTTCATCCAGATGGGAATATTGTCGATGAAACAGCCGCATGAAGGTTACCTGGCAAGAATTTCACCTACCCGCAAAGCATTCGCAGCAATAGTGAGGCTTGGGTTTACGGCGGCCGAGGTAGGCATAAAGCTGCCATCAACTACCCAAAGGTTGTCAATGCCCCTAAATTGACAATTCTTATCTAATGCTGACTGTTTAGGATCATTTCCCATCCTTACAGTTCCGACGGCATGAGAAAAAGTTCTAATGTGATGGACGTAATGAGTCAGTGCCCCAGTTCCAGCAATTATTTTTTTGGCAGGTTTAATCAATACTTGGAGTGCCTCATGATCACGAGAAGAGTATTCATGGCTGATGACTGGCTGAGGTAACCCATATTCATCAACAACTTTCGGGTCAAGTTCTATCCGATTTTGAAATTGAGGCTGATCTTCGGCGATGGCCAGAAGCCCGGTGAGCAGTGTGACTGCCTTTCCGAGGAGTTTTCCGAATATGCCAGGTATCTCATTTTCAACTATCGCCGGATTAGGAGTTGGAATCTGTTGGAGGCTTCCAATTTTGGACAGATTGGTTTTAAGCGTAGAATGCCCGAAATAGTAATCCAAAATGGCCAGCTGCTTATGAAACCGTTTTTCTTTGTCTGCTTTTCCCGGGTAAATCCCAAAGATGATGGCATTGAGATGCCTCATAAGATACCTTCCAATTATGTGACCACCCGGATTTACTTTATCCAGATTGCTAGCAAGTAATAAGGAAGGCGATCCTATGGTGCCTGCTGATAAAATTATTTTGTCAGCAGTGAATTCTATCAACTCATTTTTCCCTTTATCGAAACACTTAACCGCGGTTATTTCATTTTGAGAATGAAGAAGTTCAACAACGATTATATTGGGTTTTAGTTCCATGCCCCTGGCAATCAAATCAGGAATTATTAGAGTAGCCAGATCATTTTTGGCATTTACTGCGCAGGCAAACGTATCACAGGTGGTACAGTCCTGACAAATTGTACGATTATCATCATGATAATTGATGGCTAGCGGAAGATGAAATGGATTAAGCCCAAGCTTTTCAGCTGAAGATTTGACCTTTTTAGAAACATCAGCCAATGCTCCAGGTTTTTGAGGAAAATCATCATTACGGTGTGGCTCGGTCGGGTCTATTCCAGCCTGACCGGATATGTTGAGAAGTTTCTCGGCCTCGTCATAAAAGGGTTCTAAATCCTTGTAGGAAATGGGCCATTCTGCCAAAGAATCTCCAGTAATATCAATTGGTGGCACAAAATCGTTTTCCCGAAACCTGAAGGAAACGCCGCCATAATAAACAGACGGGCCACCAACGCAGGAGTACTGACCCATTTGGGGTTGATTGCCGCCGGATTCGACTCTAAGCGGGCTTTTCTTATCGTATTGAGGGGTTAATTCAAGAGTCTGGCTTGCTTCCCAGTTTTCGGGTCCCCTTTTGACCCAGTCTCCCCGCTCTAACATCAATATTTTCTTACCGGCATTCACCAATTTGTGAGCCGTCATAGATCCTCCAAAACCACTTCCAATTATTATGGCATCATAGTTATTCATCGTTCCTGTTATGCTTATCTGATATGATTCGTATATTTTCTGGTGTCATGCTAACGCAAGGTAGGTTAGTAAACTTTGAAGTACTTGGGATTACTCAAACTTACCCTCCATTAAATTTTATAGTTTTTGTGGTCTTGCAATTGGCAACGATTTCATTAATGCTTGGATATCGCACCCGATCCGCAATTGTGATCATCATAATAGCCATCTTTTACATTCCCACTGATCATTTTTACGAATAACAATAGGATAAAAATTTCCTTCTTATTGTTCGCCTCCTCTTTCCATATTTTGAATACTATACTGGCAGGAGTTGGTTTTTGGGTTACTCCTCTATTATTCCTTATTTTCTTTGATGTATCCCGAATAGCGGGGGAATATCCCCTTCTTCGCAAAGCGGATGGCACTCAAAAACTAGATTTTCTACTTAGTTCAGATCCCTAATATCTACTGGCTCCTGATCTTCAATCTCATGAATTGGTTTATAAAACCAATTCATATTTTCATTTTCAAAAACGTCCCTTCGATAGTCTGCAATGAATTCATCGCTGGCCAGGCTCTTTTTCAATTGTTCTTCCGGATAGGAAATATTTGCGACATCTAATAGGGTATGAAAAAGTTGATTTGCGTGAACAGGGTTGTCTTTATTTTTAATTAATTCAGTCACCTTTTCGGGATAAGTATTCTGGTAACCTTCAGAATGCCAAACAAAAGCCGGCACTTTAAACGCTATTTGTGTATGCCGTAAACTATGCCCGATCAATTTTTTCTGATAGCCTTCGAATAGACCTTCGCCATGGTCTGCTGTAAAAACTAAGTTGCTAACCGCTCCACTATTCTTTAATGTGACAATAATATTATAGAGTACGTGGTCAGCATACAAAATGGAGTTATCGTAAGCATTAATAAGTTCTTTCATATAACTGTAATGCATAGGTACCCTATTCTCAGCACCTGCCGGCCAAAAGGATTCATAGCCAGGAGAATACCTGTCATAGTAGGCATGATGATTTCCTCTTAAATGAATAATCAGAAAAAGCTTGTCATACTGATTTACTATTTTCTCAATATAAGGCAATACATTTTCGTCAATACTTCTGTCAGCGATGTCATTGACGTGAATGAGGGAATCCGATTCATTGCTAAGTCCATTAATTATGTCCATATTATAAAACATCCCTTTTTGCTGGTTACTAATCCAAAAGGTTTGAAACCCGGCTTCTTTAAATGCTGTTATGATAGTCTTTTCTTCTGTTATCTTATCGTAATTTTGTGGTTCAATCCTGCTCACCAGCATGGCTGCAGATTCCCTGGTCCTGAAACAGGCAGACACCATATCCGGATAATTAATGAGATTCCCCGTTTCCTTCAAGCAAGGGTTGGTCGGCCGGTGATAGCCATTTAATTCCCAGTGATCATTTCTGGAAGACTCACCAATGACTAATACATAGATCTCTTTCTGATTCAGCGTATCCTTTTTAAAGGTTCCAAAGTGGAAATTCTTATTCTTACTCAACATTTCGTTGACCTGGAGACCTCTGTAATAAGAGTAGATAAAGGGCGTTACGGGATTGATCCTGACAATTGCAGGAACCGCCCTGCTGAAAGCTTCTTTTTTAGCGAAAAAGAAAAAACCTCCAAGCATTATTCCGATACCCGCAGGAATAATTAAATAAATATTCTTGACCCGGCGTGGCATGGCCGTAAAGGCTTGCCAGTAAGTAAGTAAGGTAAATACGATGATGAGTGCTAAAGCCAGTTCAAAACCATTTAATGACTCTACCCAAAAATTGACAGGAGTGGTGAGCATCATAGAGGCCAATTTGTCATCCAAATGGACTCCGTAGTTGATCACCATCCATAAATGAAGGAGGCTTAAAAAAAAGAAAGGGAGTAATACAGCCATGAAAATTTTCCCTCTACCAAAACAGATAGCGAGTAAGAGCCCATAGAAAATGGCTACCCCAACAACTTCAATGATAAGGATTTGTATTACTGCATCTAACTCGCCAATTCTAAAACCCCTGCCTAAATGAAAGACAATGACAGGAAGGAACAGTGACATGAAAACTAGGAATAGGGATATTCTGCGTAAATAAAAACTCATAGGCATTATGTAATCAACGGCAGTGATTTGAGAAGACGCAAATGCAAATAATAAATGCAAAAAAAATGTATTTCTTTGCGGTATCAAAGTTTCTTGCAGAAGATTGAGTGATTAGTTTTGCTTTTGGTTTCATGAAACTGAAATCCATAGTTTGCAGAAGAATATGGCGGAGATACCTTACGAATACCATCCAATTGACCGTTCTGTAATTAAGCCTTATTTCAAGAAAATCTTTGTTTACCCCTTGGTACAGTTTTTCCCGGAAAGCGTCTCTCCAAACCTTATCACTTCAATATCTAACGGATTGATGTTTGTGGCTCTGGCGGTCTCTTTTTACCACGAGGCTATCCCTTTTGCTCCTGTAATTATTTCAATTTTGGTTTATGCTTATCTGATAGGTGATCATTTGGACGGAGCACAGGCGAAGCGTACAAATCGATCATCAGCATTTGGCGAATTTATGGATCACTACCTGGATACTTTTAACACAGGTATCCTGTCTTTGATCATTCACAATATTTACAACCTGAGCTTCCTCACTATTGTAATAGCCATTACCATTACATACTCACTTCATGCAGCTACTATTTACCGGCATAACAAAACGGGATTTATGGTCTTTGAAGTCTTTAGTTCCTTTGAAGCGGTATTAATCTCAATTGCCATTATTCTTCTAAGTGTACAGCCGGCTTTCTTTGTTCTTATGGTAGAGGAAAATGCATTCTTTCCTCAATTTACCAATATTGATATCGCATTAATGTCATCTTCACTGTTGGCGTATCCTTCTTTGGTTTATACGCTACTATCACTTAGGGTAGTATTTGCCGGATTCCTGCCTTTTCTGATACCTCTTCATTTGTTAGGTCTGGAAGTGCTCCTTTTCAGTAGTGTGGACAGGCATCTACTGATTATACTATTCTCGCTAATCAACTCCGTTTATATGGGTTATCTCATGATCAGCAGGTTGACTAAAACGCCAATAGAATACCAATACGCCATTATTACTTTCATCCTTGCCGTTGCGATTTGCCAAGTGGTATCGTTCTCGGTACTAATTTCAATACTTCTGATTACGATAGTCGCCTACTTCATTTTTCAGATTTTCCAAAGGGGCTTCAAATTACAGGGGAGGTGGTAATTTCCAATAAAGGGAATCACAAAGTGCTGAAGTACTCCCTCAATTGTCCCATTTCGAGTTTACGGGGATTGTTCTTCAATCTTTCAGAATTAATTTCCGGAAGTATCTTTGTCTCAATGTCATTTTCTGAAATCCCCAAAGACTTTAGATCAATTTTGACACGAAGGCTATCAATGAAATCAGAGACTTTATGTAGCGCATCTGAGGCGGAATTAGCCGAAAGAAGAGCATAAAAAGTTTTCATCCGCTCTTTAACATAAGCAGCTCCTCTCTCATCATTGCACTCATTGTCAGTTACCCCATAGTTATAATTTACAAAAAAAGGTAATGACATCGCTACTGCATGCCCATGAGCCAATCCAAAATGAGTAGTGAAGGAGTAGGATATGGCATGGGGAGCGGTTGTCTTAGTGATATTGATGGCCCTTCCCGCAAGATTTGAAGCATAGCAAACTTTAGTCTTTGCGTCTTTATTCATCGAAAGTGCAGCTGGTAAGTTTTGCCATAATAGCTGGATGGCCTCAGCAGAATATTTATCTGATTCGGCTGTGGCATTGACATTCCAGTATGATTCAACCGCTTGGGCAAATCCGTCTAATCCTGATGTTGCTGTCAGATACTCTGAAGTTGAATAGGTTAGCAGCGGGTCGACAATCGTTATTGGTGGGAGTAACGAAGCATTAGCAATAGAATATTTCACTCCATTGTCATAAACAACTGCAAAATGGGTTGATTCACTTCCACTTCCGGCGGTAGTAGGAATTGCAATCATTGGTTTCAGCTGATTGGAAATTTTTTGTTTAACATCAATTTCCGACGGGCTAAGATCATTAAAATGATTAATCAGTTTTGCCATATCCAGCACGCTACCCCCACCAATGGCAATTATGAGGTCATTCTGTAGTACATTGAATTCCTTTACTCCCTTGCGAACATCTTCAATTTGCGGGTTTTCCTGAAAATCAAAAAAATGTGTATATGTATAACTTCGTAAGAGCTGGTCGATGATTGCTTTAGCCCCACATTTTTCAAAGGAATTTTTTGCGGTAACAAGGAAAATATTTTTCGGATTCCGTTCTTTTAAGTGAATTTCAAGGTTCCTTAATTTCCCTTCTCCGAATTCAACTTGCTGCATTACTTATTAAGAAATTGTTGAAATGATTCCTTGTTTGCTTGGGGCGAAATATCTGGCCTTCCTAAATCTTTACGAGCACCTTTATTCACTCTGATCTCCATCAATGAAGGCCCGTCAAGCGTCTTAAGTTTTTCGGCACCTTTGCTCAGCGACTCTAACGAATCGGTGAATAGCTGATGTTTGTAATTCAGAGATTTGGCTATTGCTCCAAAATCTGTTTGAAATCCAATAGTCGGCTGCCCACCAACTGAATCGTGTGCGCCGTTGTTAAAAAGTATGTGTCTGAAGTTTTTTGGGCTTTGTTCTCCAATAATACCCATTGAACCAAGATGCATAATCAATGAGGCATCACCATCGAAACAATAAACCGTCTGACAAGGTTTTGCTAAAGCAATTGAGAGGGCAATTTGATTAGAATGACCCATAGAGCCTATCGTCAAAAAATCCCTGTCGTGACTTTGACGGATTTCTCGTCGATATTCAAATACTTCTCGGGATGTCATTCCTGTAGTAGATACTACAATGTCGGTCTCGTCTAAAGTATTAATGACCGCTTTAACGGCCTCCTCGCGAGACAATTCATAATTGGTAACCAGTATATTCTTTAGCTGATAAGGTTCAAACGTGCCTTTTCGGACTATTAACACATGAGGGGATTGTTTCTCTTTGCACTTTTGGATCAATGAATTTATTGCGCCTTTGGCTTCGTCAAAATCCTCTGGTAAAATTTCAAAAGGAATCTCCATTGATTTTAACATATCAATCATGACTCTTCCTTGTTTAATATGCTGGGGCTCATCTTTTACCCTAGGCTCTCCTCTCCAACCGATGACGATTAACACGGGAATTCTATAAACCTCCGCGTCGGCAAGAGACAGTAAGGGGTTTATACAATTTCCCAAACCTGAATTTTGAAGGTAGACTAACGGGATTTTGCCAGTAGCGAGATTGTAGCCGCTGGCTAATGCGATAGCTCCTCCTTCATTAGCGGCGATAATATGCTTGCTAGATGGAACTGCATCTGTAATGTAGGCGCACATATCCTTCAGCAAAGAATCAGGAACACCCGAAAAAAAATCGACCTTATTTTCTACCAGCAGGTCTATGAACTTTTTAGCATCTATCATTTAGTGCCAGGTATTAAATTCAATATATCCTTAATAGAAATCAGTTTATCGTCAGCTTCCTTTGACCTGCTATTTATAAGGATTGATTTGGCAACTTCCAGCATGGCTGGATAGGAGCTTCTAAGCATGTGGTTGGCGTAGATTACAATATTGACACCCGCCTTGGCTAATTCATCTTCCGTTACCTGATTAAAGCTGGAAGGAACCACAACAAGGGGCCTTCTGTTTTCAAATTTGCTGTAGGCTTCACAGAATTTGAATATCTCGGAGGGGTCTTTATCCTTGCTATGAATCATGATGCCATCAGTGCTCGCTTCAATGTAAGCCTTGGCCCTATCAAGCGCATCCTGTAATCCCTTATTTAATATTAAACTTTCAATTCTCGAGATGACCATAAAATCATCCGTAACTCTTGCGTTTCGGGCTGTTTTGATTTTATCACAAAAACTTTGGCAATCATCCTGAGTTTGAGGGACCTCAGTTCCAAAAAGCGAATTCTTCTTAAGTCCAACTTTATCTTCGATAATGATTGCTGAAACGCCTAACCGTTCCAGGGTTCTGATGGTAAATGCAAGGTGTTCTGGTTTTCCGCCGGTATCTCCATCATAAATGATGGGTTTAGTCGTACACTCCAGGATGTCATTTAAGCTGTGGAGTCTTGTTGTCAGATCAACTGATTCAATATCCGGCTTTCCTCTGAGCGAAGAATCTGTTAGGCTTGATGACCACATGCCATCGAATTCAATTTCGTGGCCATTGGGTTTCACACTGATATTTTCACAAATCAATCCTGTCAAACCACTATGGGACTCCAAAATTCTTACAATTGGCTTAGAGTCGATTAGCCTCTTGAGCCTTTTCATTCTGATTTCCGGTGTTGTGCCGATTTCTTTCAGGCTTTTATTTAAGCCACTTGAGGAAATTCCTTTTGTATAAGGCACATCAACTACCTGACCTCCCCATTCCTTTAAAGTTTGAATTACTTTTTCCCGAACGTGCTTCTGAATACCATCCTTCCAATCGTCTCCGTGAACGACAAAGTCAGGTCTTAATTGGATTAAGTTCTCGGTGTAATCCAGCGTGTCTTGTGGGACAACTTTTTTCACGCCCCTAATTTTTTTGACAACCTGACGGCGTTGCTCAAAAGTCATATAGGGCAGTTTTTTGTAACTAGCGATTGCGCTATCCGTCAGTAGCCCGATGGTAACACTCCCTAGCTTTTTTGCTTCTTTTATAATATTAAGATGCCCCGGATGAATTAAGTCTGCACTCATCCCGACATAGACCTTTTTTTTCATGTTGGTTAGACTGTATTATTAAAACTGTATTATTAAAAAACTGGTGGTGAGCTTTCAAACAAGTTAGTGAAAATCTCAATAAATGGACGTTTTAAATCCATACGACACCATCAAATTGGGAGATAATTCCTTGACCCACCCTTTTCTAAAACAAAATTATTTTTTCTTTAATATGAGATTCAAGCATTGAAATTTCAATGAGCCAAAGTTATTAAACTTGTCTCAATATCACACCTTACTAACCGAAAGCATAAGAATCTTCAGTTGAGCTTTTCTTCTTGAGAACAAATTAAATACACAAAATGTATTTATAATCTCTGCCATAGATTGCCTGTTTCACTACTTTCGCACCTTATTCGATTGTCTGTGTGTGGTATAGCTGGAGTTATAAATCTCAATAATCAATCAAGAGTTCCGGATCAGGTGATCCGTGATATGACTGATGTTCTGGCCCATCGTGGCCCGGACGGAAGTGGGTATTATGTGAATGAGAATGTAGCATTGGGTCATCGTCGGTTAAGTATTATCGATCTGTCAGATGCTGGAAAGCAGCCAATGAGTGATTCAGAAGGTCAGAGTATCCTGACGTTTAATGGGGAGATCTATAATTTTGAGGAAATAAAGGATAGCCTTGGAGGTGGATTTCAATACCGTTCTCATACAGATACGGAAGTTATACTTCATGCTTTTAAAGAGAAGGGTATTGAAGTGCTACAGGATTTCAATGGCATGTTCGCTTTTGCCCTTCATGAAAGTAAAACTGGTAAAACATTTGTTGTCCGGGACAGAATTGGCATCAAGCCACTCTATTATGCTGAATTTGACGGGAAACTACTTTTTGGGTCAGAAATTAAGGCCATCCTGCAATATCCGGGATTTCAATATGGGCATGATCTAAATGGGATTTCCAGTTATTTAAGCTATCGATACCCCATAGGCAAGCAGACTTTGTTCGATAGTGTTAGATCACTGCCAGCTGGACATTACTTACAAGTTGAAGGAGGAAAGATCGAAATCAAGCAGTATTACGAACTGCCAATCATCGAAGATCGAACTGATCCGGGAGAGGAGTACTATATTGAAAGAATCAGAGAATTGCTAACATCCTCGATCAAATACCGAATGATTGCTGATGTGCCATTTGGAGCTTACCTGAGCGGTGGTTTAGACTCAAGTATTGTCGTGGCCTTAATGTCACAGATCACAGAAGAGCCAATTAAGACTTTTACTATTGGTTTTGAAGAGGAGGGATTTAATGAGTTTGAGTATGCGAGCCAGGTTGCCTCGATGTTCGAGACTGACCACCACGAGATCTTACTGAACTCAACCAGCTATATTGAAGGTATGCAAAAATTGATCGGTTTTAAGGATGCTCCTTTGAGCGTTCCAAATGAGCCTGCTTTGCATGTAATGTCTGCTGAATTAAAAAAATTCATAACTGTCGTTCTTTCTGGTGAAGGTGCAGATGAAATCTTTGGTGGCTATGGAAGGATTTTTCGAAGCCCATACGATTACCATAGATTGAATGAATTAAAAAAGGAAGGAAATTTAAATGGAGAAGAGGTTACACACCTACTAAAGAACAATCTCAAGACTAAATATGGGGATCATTCCTTTTCCTCTGAATTAAATCATTTACTTCACCAATATCAATACATTGGCTGGGACGAGAAAAAGAATTTCTTATCAGGAGAAGCCATTTCTAATCTAAATAATGATAGCCATAACCACCATTTATTTGAGCATCAATATCACTGCCTTGGCGGGATGAGTCATTATGACAAATACTTGTGGATTTTTGAAAAGTTTCACATCGTAGGGCTCTTGCAGCGGTTGGACATCTCGACTATGGCAACCTCTGTAGAAGGCAGAGTTCCATTCGTAGATCACCGACTGGTTGAGTTTGCCATGAGCATCCCTTTTGAATATAAAATCAAATGGAAATCAATGGTAGCTGCGGCTGCGCTGAACTCAGACCAGATTAGTGAAACTCATGATATGCCTAAATATATTTTGAAAAAGGCATTTGAGAATGATTTGGGAGCCGATATAACCTGGCGAAACAAGGTGGGATTTCCGGTTCCGGTCCATAAATGGCTGGCTGGAGATTTTCATGAATTGGCGAAAGATTTACTTCTTGACCAAACGGCGAAGGGACGTGAGATATATAACCAAGATTATTTGGGAAAAGTACTGAGAAATAAGAGTCTCTTCGCTGAACATAAGTTCGGACTAAAAATTTGGATGCTTGTAAATCTTGAATTATGGTTTAGAACTTATTTTCGCAGTAACTAATATTATCGATGCCTTCAGAAACACTTCAAAAGTTTGGATATCCGGAATCACTCGTTAAAGAATATAATCACTGGTATATTTTACTCCGACCTGCACAAATCACCCTGAGTAGCCTCATATTGATATCGAAAACCGAGGATACAGGTCTTAGCCAATTATCACTGGACGCATTTTCTGAGTTGAAGGCAATAACTGAAGACATAGAGAACAAGCTCAGAGACTTGCTGGATTTTGATAAGATCAATTACAAAATGCTCATGATGGCGGACCCAGAAGTACATTTCCATATTTTCCCCAGATACGCTAAAGAAGTTGAGTTTATGGGCAGGACCTTTAAAGATCAGTTTTGGCCAGGCCTCTGTGATTTGAGTAAAACAATTGACTTTAGTGATGAGGAATTAGGCGAACTTCAGCATCAACTTGTAACACACATTAAATAATATGAGATTATTTATTCTGGCAGCGGGTACAGGGTCGAGGTTAATGCCTTTGACCAAAAACACCCCCAAATCACTACTCGACCTTGGGGACGGCACTACGCTGCTTGAACGTCAGTTAAACAATGCCATTGACAGCGGAATTATAGATGACATCATCATTCTAACTGGATATAGAAAGGAACAAATTGAGGCGAAGATTCTCGAGTATAAGGACAAAGTAAAAATCAAGACCATTTACAATCCCTTCTACGAGAATTCAAATAATCTCTTTTCCCTCTATTTTGCTTTTAACCTAATGCTCCGGAAGGATTTCATGATCACCAATGGAGACAATGTCTATGTAAAGGGAACTTATAAAAAGATTGACGACTTAATACAAGACGAGGGCATCACTATAACTATCGACTACAAAGACCAATATGATGAGGACGACATGAAAGTGACGTTCCTCGAAGATAAATTGGTGAAGAAAGTTCACAAGGAAATCCCTTTGGATAAAACCGATGCAGAGTCTGTTGGTTTAGCCATTGTAAAAGGTAAGCGTAGCCGAAAACTCTTCCAGAGAAAAGTAGTTCAAATGATCAAAGACGAAGCTAATATCAACAAGTACTGGTTGGTGATCTTCAATGAATTGGTCAAAGAGGGTATTCCCGTCAATACAGTCGAAATTGCAGAATCTGACTGGAGAGAGATGGATTTCCACCCTGATTTGAAAAATTTGAGGGAGATGGTCTTTAAAGACATTCTATAGGGACTTCCAAAAATCAACTTATTGATCATTAATTGACTATGCTTTATTGCTATATTGAATAACTGTTAGTGCAGTTGTTTTTGAGAGGATTCCAGTGTTAAACCCCTGAGAAGTTTTCGCATAATTCCTGCAAATCATCAATTAAGACCGTTGCAAAACCGGTATCAATTTCAATTCACATTTATAATTTGAAGAATTTTTGCTTTATAATGTCATCAATTTTTGTGTTTTTCGATGTTTTTAAGGTGTCTATACTTGTTTTTTATGCTCATTTTCCCTCAATTGTATAATTAGCCAAACCCCTTGCAACGGTCTTCAATTGGTCACAGAGCTGAGAGATAAAGAGATGCTATTCTTTTTCTGGTTTTCCTAAAGCTACAGGGTTGTTTTGGAGAGTTGGTTTGATTTTCCCTCATCGGCACTTCTAAGTTAGCATTAGCATGCGCAAATAAGTCCAATTGCTGTTGTTGATTCAAGTGAGTACACAATCAGCCAGTTGACTTTTTTATATCCTTGAGCCAGTGACTATCATGAACAGATGCTTTCCTGATATTTACACTTGGAAAAACACCTTTGACAGAACAAACTCCACCAAATTTGTGCCCATTCTCCTCTTGTAGACAGTGCTATCCAGCAGGTTCTCAAGGTTCATTGATTTCAATACCCTAAAAAGCTGCTGCCCGCTATCAATACCCATGTATTTGAGCGGTCAAATCAACCGCTTCAAGATATTCATACTCCAACGTTATTATGGATTAGGAGATAGTCAAATGGAATATCAAATACTGGACAGAACCAGTTTTTAAAACATTTTCAGGATTAGAAACGGGTGATAAAGTTCCTGATGAAAAAACAGCATGGAGTTTTACAGAACGTGTAACAAAAACAGGGTTAGCAGAAGAATTAAGGTATCCCTTATACTCCAATCGATAAAGCGCAGAATGCAGTGCTCCAATGCTGGAATTCTTACCAGCCTTGTCTGCTAACAATTCTTTTACAGCCACACCATAGGCACTTTCGCCACAGGATTCCCTCCTACAGCTAATAAAACCAATTTTTCGAATGCTCCGATTTTCATATCCTTATTATTTTCCTAACAGCAGAACAACTATTCGGATTTATTCCCTATTTGCAAAGTAAATGTACGCCTACCTTAAAATAGTTACATGAAAGACAGACAGTTGGGACTTAGGTTGCACCATGAATTAGTCCCGCAGGGATGATAGGTCTATAGCGACATCAGGCAAAATAATTGAGCCCTTAATGATATATGGACGGATACAAAATTGATAGAACCGTTCCTGCAGGACACTCCGTATTTATTCCTGAAATTCAATTTTTATGTTCACAGTACTCCAATTAACCAGTCTCCCACATTTCTTCCTCTTCTTCAAGGTCTTCAGATAGCAGTGCCTTTATGTGTTCTTTCTCAAAAAATCTACTGGCATACATTCGAATTGGTACTAAGGCTGCGATCATTAGCGGAAATAGAATACCGATTATTGACGTTTTGAGGATCCAAAGAATCACAAAGCAAGCAGACTGTATTATGGTAAAACGATGAACAACTTTTGGCGGGACGATTTTCAAATAGTGCGTGTCGGGGTAAAGTTTGGGATCCATGATCCAAAGCATCATACGATCATAAAATTGATTTCCGGTTAGAGAAGCAAATCCCATATAGAGAAACAAGCCAAACAAAACGGCCATAGGAATCATCGCAAAATATGCACTGAAGAAGACAGAAACAGCAATCATCAGGTGTATGAATAAACCTGAGACCCGTGTCTCTCTAACAGAAACAATTTTTTCCTTCTTTTGGCCGCCTTCATCTACTACCTGAACGTTTGCCAAACTGCGAACGTGGTTTAATGAGTGTACGGTGGCTGCTACTATCCAGGGCAGTGCAAAAACGGATGCTACCAGGATTATTAATCCAACAACGAGAAGGTCCAGGTGATAGCCCATTCCCTTCTTAAGTTTGTTATCGGTGGCGTTCACTAAGCGTGTGGTAATGTTTTGGTCCAAAAATAGAAGGATCGTTGCCAGAATTGCCGGGCCTATAGACCCGAATATAACCCAGGTAGGAATATCAAAAATATTAACTAGCCAATCCCGACCACTAGTAGTAGACACTGTATCAGGTACTGCCGGTCTATTTAATATTACGTCTGGAAAAGACAGTGCAAGTAAAGTCATGGCCAGAATTGCAATTGTCGGTCCGAAATCACTGAGGAAATTCCTGAGGGTTCTTCTAAGGTAAGAGGAATTGGTTGACTGTTTTAAAAAACGTGAGATACTGAAAGTCCCCATAGCTACCATAAATGTGAGAAAAGCACTTGACAGGCCAAATCCCTCAGGTCCAAATGCGCTGATGGTATCTTTAACGGCCTCGACTATAAATATTACCGAAATTAATGCAGCAAAGATTTCATCCGTAAAGCGAGTGAAATATTGCATCAAGGCACTGGCATCAGTTATGGCCAATATGATCATTAAAACTCCTGACCATATTCCAACCCAGGCATAAGTTGCCAGAAATGGTATCTCCAACTGCTGGCAAGACACATATAACAAGCCCGTGAAAATGGTTATGGGTCCTGTCCCTCCAAGAATAGTTAATGGTTGGCCGGAAAAAATTGCAAATGCAATCCCTCCGATTGCAGTAACCACGATCATTTCCATTATGCCAATTTCATTGCCAGTCAACAGGCCCGTTAATGCCCCAAAAGCAATAGCATTGGCCAGAGCTGCGAAATAAAGGAACAATGTAGTGCCGGCCACCTTCGAGTGAAGACCTTGCTTAAAGTCATCTATATAATGAGGTTTTCGGCGGCATATATCCTCAATTATTCCACCAAATGGTCTACCTGTCCATTCTAGTCCTCCATTCACATTTCCTGAATTGTTGTCCATAGATTATTAGTATTTATTTAAAGTCAAAATTTTATTTTACTCTCTCATAACTTTCGTAATGCCGCCCTTATATTTGTTCCTTCTTATTTGTAATTACCGGTTTGAAAAAACGGAATCTTCCGATCAGATGCTATTCTTTTTGGTTGAATTCTGTAATAGGATTTTGTAGTAAATCCTTTGACCGCTTCCAGCGATGTAGGTGGATTTCTTTCATCTTCGCTTCTACTAATATAGATAGAATGCCCACCGTGACCTACCCTCACATAACCAAGTAGATGAAAAAACTCTTCAGCCCAAAGAAAAGTTACCTGCATACCCAACCTAAAAATCAATGGACCAGAACTGGTCTTGCTAATTCCCACCAACCAATTTAATTTCTCATGATACTTGAACATTCTCATCCTCCGGGACAATCGAATCCAAAATGGTGCAATACGTTTAGCCATATAAAACCTCTTCTCTCCTTGTTCCTGATAAAGGGGCATAAATATCTGACCCCCAAATGGTACCCTTCAAGGTTCCCTGCAAATGTTCCATTAATCCTAATAGAATCGGCACTCCTACAATTCCAGCTAAAGCACGATTTCTCAGTGTATCTCTCAACATTATAAATGGAGAACTCAACTTCAATTCCGATATTTCCTGGTCATCAGATTCAGTTAATCAAACCCGGTTTAGATCCTCATCGATATACCTCACTTCACTTGCAAGAGCACTTAAGTTACCGGCAAGACCTACTATGAATCCATTGATATGAGGCTTTTTAGCTTCGAGCACGGTAAAAACTTCTATCAGTGCTTGAATTCCTGACGTTTCGTTGCCATGCACTTCAGCTACAAAAATCAACATTGGACCATCTGACTCTGTATTGTACTGACCAATTATTCTTTTTGTCTTCATCTCGGTTTATTTAAATCTCACTAGTCCATCATGGGTAGCACTGGTTGGTTGAAGATTTTAATATTTTTGAAGGTGACTTTTCCTGTTTTTACTGAGTACATGCCGCCTACCAGACCTATTTCTCTACTAGTGATCATGCCTGCGAGAACAGGGCTTCGTTCTTTAACCTGATTAATTGCTATTTCAACATTATTCTCAGCAACTTTTTGTACGAAATCCATATTGTTGGATGTCCTGTCTCCGCTTTCGGCAATATCGGCAACTGCTGGACGAATGTGACTTAGTAGTTTCGTCAGATTACCCAGTTGGGCATTATCACAAGCACCTTTTATAGCACCACAATTGCTGTGGCCAAGGATAACTACGAGTTTTGCACCGGCGATTTTGCAAGCAAACTCCATGCTTCCCAGGATATCTTCATTGATAAAGTTACCAGCTATCCGTATGCTAAAAATATCGCCTAGACCCTGGTCAAATATGAGCTCTGCTGGTACCCGTGAATCTATACAGCTTAATATTACCGCAAAGGGGTGTTGAGATTCACTGGTTTCATTGACTTGCTGTAGCAAGTTGCGATTGGTCTTCAAATTTTTCACAAACCTGTCGTTGCCTTCTTTTAATATTTCCAAAGCCAACTCTGGTGTGAGTGCCTCTTGAGTTTCTTTTGTATGCGTTCTCAATGCTTGATTTTTTTAAATGCTAAATAGTTATAAACTCCTAACTTTATAATCAGGTCCAATTGACAATAGTCAATTGTGGACAACATCATTGATGTCACTCTCACTATAAGCGTTAGTTCAGCTTATTGATATTGAAAAAATTGATCTGATTATCTCAACCTTGATAATGCCTGATTTGAACTAACCAATTGCACTCAATATGTAAATTGGTAGTAACAATGAACATTATAGGCTGTAGTCATTTTGACGAAGTAGTCATTGAAGCGGTAATTTCAGAATGTCCGGGACTTACCTCATTAAAATCTTTAGTTCCAGTGTTCTGGTGGTTGGGTGGGTACCTCACCGTGGATACCTATGAAATACCGGATATATAAATAGTTATGATAAACTATTGTAGACATTTTCAAATTGTTCTTTACTGGGAACTCACAATTAAATTTTAAATTATCCTCACTTTCCCCAGAGTCCCTTCCCTCGTTCTTATCACTTTCTTCAAGGGGATTCTCGCATAAAGTATACTTTTGCTTTAATTCCTTGGATAACACAAGGGTGGCAGAAAATGAAGTTGTAGTCATTAGAACAACCATTGCCCAAAGAATAACCTGATGAATCAGCTTTAAAGATTTTTTATAACTTGTCGTCCATTTCATTTTTTGGGTATGCCCTCTCTGAAAAAAAGGACATTGTAATAATATGACTCTAATATAAGAGTATTACCATGAAGTAGTGAATGACCCGTCATGATTTTTTAAAACACAGTGCTTTTTAACGGCTATTCTGCATTTGCAATTTGGAAATAGTTAAATGCAAACATTCTGCTCAATTTGAAGGACATTTTATGGAATAATCCGAAATATCTCGAGCTTATAAGCAGCAATGGCTGTTGAATTAATTTTCAGTTGATACCTTTAATATATCACAAGTCTAAGGACATGGTATGATTATAAGAATTTTTAAAGCAATCATTCCAATTCAATTACACAATGAATTTGAAGAGAAATTCAAGGAAACATCAGTTCCACCGGTGAAAACTTTCGACGGGCTCCTATCGCTTGAAATCGGTAAACCAACCCAATGGAATTCCAATCAATACTTGATGATTACCCATTGGGACCATGAGGAGAGTCTGAAGATTTTTACAGGTGAAAAAATGGAATGAAGCTCATATTCCGAATGGCATGGAAAAGTATATTTTCAGATGCACAGTTGACCACTATTTTAGCATAGATATTTAGCCCTTAAAAACCAATCCCAAACCTTACACGGCTCCTTTTCACATCCAAGATACTGGTGAAAAAGTCAACTCTCACCACCTTGAAGATATGTTCAATACCCACTCCCAATTCCATATAGCTATCCAGCTCCGGGATTTTTAAATAGTGCAATGAAGCTACGCCCTGAAGTTTCAACTTCCTAAACAAGGGAATTTTATTGAAGAGAAATCCATTGAAATGATGCTCGAGATGAGTTGAGAAATATTTGTCCCGGGTACTGAAAAGGTAATAGTCAAGTAATTGAAACCGATTGATGTTGTACTGGGCAAAGTAAGTACGGTTGCCATCAAAGTGCAAAAAATCAGGGAATTGCAATTGATCCTTGCCAAAGAAAAAACCGGTTGCTACTTGGACCTGGGATTTACCCACCAAGCCCAGATTCCATTTGTCGTTGACCCAAAATTTAAGTTGGTTATAATTTACATCTGAACCCAATAGGTTCACTCCCTTGGTGAATCTGAAGAAAACCACGGGTAGTTTGGTTTCATAAATGATCTTACGGTTCGGTCGGGAAATATATTTTTGGTCAAAAATAAACCGCAATTGAACCGCCAGCTTCAGTGCCTGGTGATTAGGAAAAGCTGTACTTCCAGTGCTAAGGTTATCCGGACGATTTGGGGTAAAGTCTTTCTTATCCTCATTCCTAAAAGAATAATCACCGGTATTGATGAGTTCCTTCCGGTCTTCATAAGACAATTCAGAGGTTAACATAATACCATTGGTCAGTTCTGTTCGATACCGACCTTCCCAAAAGTTCTTTCCATACAATTTCAAATGATTCTTTCCTCTAAATAGCGTTTCAAATGTATTGATCAACGGACTTATGGAGCCCTCATTAAATTGGGAGACATACCTGCCAAAAGTCATCTCGACAGACGAAAACTTCTTACGGTTAAAATGATATTGGAGGTTGAGTTGGGAATTCAACCGCTCACTACCGAAACCATATCGAATGGTTGGCCGAATGCGATAAAAACGTTCTCTCTCAAGATTCTTTCTGTAGCTGAGGGTGACTTTACCCACCAATCCTTCTACGGTATTGTATTGAATTATTTCAGTTATCGGATCAACACGAAAGAATTTTTCTTGGTACGAGTTGCGACGGTTATAGCCGCTCACAAAGATATTTCCGACTGTAAGTCTATTAGACTTTCTATCCGTTGAGTCTTTATAATCTTTTGATTCATGAATGACCTCCAAACTGTCTTTTATTTTGTAGTCACTCCGCTCCAGTGCTGTAAGTGGAATAGGTCGAATGGCCTTCCAATACAAAGAATCACGCTTGTTCGATTCTTCATCTATGGACAGGACTTCATTGTTAAAATGTTTCTTATCCAAGGCAGGTTCCACCTCATAGTTGGAATAAACACCAATGAAATTGCCCTTGCCTTCAAAACCAAACACTTTCAGGTCAAATAGAAATTTTTGAGACAAAATCATCCATACGTCCTCAGTAACCGGAGCAAATACCTGGCTTATTCTTAGACTGTCAACAAACTCAATCTGGTTGGCTTTGGTCAGCAGGAGGTCAGCACTATGAATGCGCCAGGTGTCCTCCATGATGTAGAGATATCCCGAACAAACCGGATCATTGGCTCTCTTCGGAATGACTTGAATCTTATTGATCAGCTTCCCATTCTCAAACTTCGTACCTACCAGGTCATAATCGTAAAATAAAAAAGCATGATTAGCAATAGGGCTAACAATTCCCCGTTGGGTCAGACCCTGGTATTGCAATAAATTCTCGTAGAGGTTAACAGTCATTTCCGACGCCTGGTTAAAACTAAAAGCACTGTTATATCCACTCACTTTTGAGGAAATCATGTTTTCCTTGATCTTGTCCGGGCGTTCAAAACTGTATTCAGAGACCGATTCGGAGAAGTAGACTATACCGGTGTCAATGGTTACTGTCACCCCTAAAATTTTATCTGGCCGTCGCTCCAGCGTTTGAAGTCCTTTGATATATACGTCGCAAGCAAATGACTGAACCTGTTCGAGGTGGAATTTGCGCTTCTTTATGGCTTCTCTTATGACCAGATCCGCGGGATTTTCGCTGGCATTAATCACTACTTCTTGCAATTCTACCAGTTCGGACTCCATGACGAGATCCATACCAATATCGTCCTTTTGGGCATTTACTTTTCTTTTTACTGTTTTGTATCCTACATATTGAAATATTATGGTGTGCTCTCCAACTGGTACTTCAAAGGAGTAGATACCTATAGAATTTGTAGTTGTGCCAATGGTAGTCCCTTCAATGTACAGTGTAACAAATGGGAGGGGAACCTGGTTGGCATCCGTCACCAGACCATTGAGCTTGACAGCCTTTGAGATAAGAGGAAGTAAGGAAAAAATTAAAATTATAATGCGCATTGACCTCTTCACCAAGTAAAGACCAAATTAGATTGATTCTCTGCGACTGCAACGAATAATTAGGAGTAATTGGTTTATTGGGCCACAAATAATTTGAAGTTTGGGGCCCGAAAACCTTCACTTATATTCGGTCAACTGGGACATCCCACTAAATTGAGTGAAGGAATTCAAAACCGCAAGATTCCCCAGACAAGCCGTGGGATGACGCTTTGGTTTTTTGTGTTCCCCAATCTGCGTAATCCGTGTGTCAGACATTAACATTGCAATATGGAAAAGAAAGTAGTGATCATAACCGGTGCGACATCAGGCATAGGGAAAGCATGCGCTTTTGAATATGGGCAAAAAGGTTGGCATATAGTGGTAACTGGTCGAAATCAAACCAAGTTGGATCAGTTGTCCCAAGAGTTGCAGGCCTCAAATATTGATCACACTCCTGTTATAGCAGAAGCCAGTGCTGAAGCTGATAATGAAAGAATGATTGATACGGCTATTGAAAAGCATGGAAGGATTGATACCTTAATAGCCAATGCCGGCATCAGTATGCGGGCACTATTTGAAGAAATGAAGATTGAAGTATTTAAGCAGGTGATGGATGTCAACTTCAACGGAACTGTTTACGCCACCAAATTTGCTTTGCCTCATATCCTTGCCTCAAAAGGATCTATCATTGGCATTTCCTCAATTAATGGTCATCGGGGCACCCCAGCCAGAACTGCCTATACGGCTTCTAAATATGCGATGGAGGGATTTTTTGAGGCCCTTCGAACCGAGGTTTTCAAAAGAGGGGTACATATTCTGGTAGTCAGTCCGGGATTTACAGAAAGTAATATTCGAAATATTGCGTTGGATGCAGACGGTTCTTTCCAAGGAGAATCACCAAGAGATGAGAGCAAAATGATGAACTCTGAAACCGTTGCGCAATCTATTTATAAGGCCCACCAAAAAAAGAAGAGGGACCTTGTACTTACCTCTCAGGGTAAATTGGCCGTCTTTTTAAATAAGTGGATACCAGGCGTATTGGATAACATGACCTATAAGATGATGTTGAAGGAATCTGATTCACCATTGAAAAAGTTTGAGGATTGAATCCTTCATTCCTGCGCAGGCAGGAATCTTCGAGAAGTAAATTATTCTGAGAGATTCCCACTTTCGTGGGCATGACGCAGTCCCTGGTCCGTCCTAAAATAGGTTGACGGTTTTAAAAAGCTTTAGGTTAATCAAGAGAGACAATTAGTATGACTGTTAACCAGCAGTTGATTGAGTCTTTGGACTCATTTATCTTCCAAAGCCCAATTTAGTTCAAGCATTAAACCAACTTCCCAAGCTGGTTTAATGCTTTTGAAAGACCAAACAAGCTATCTATAAATAGGCAAATTACCTACGAAACAGGCAACTATGAGTTCTGGATTCAATTTGTTGTATTGGAATGCCTAAATCAGGAAAACAAAAAAAGGGAGGCAATCTATGATTCCCACCCCTCTTCATTTAATAAAAACCATGGTTCTTGTTAAATGCCAAGCTACAGCCAAGAAGTCCAAAGCTTCGTTCGGCCAGAAACTAAACCAAGTCTGAAAACCTCCTCTGTTGGAATCATGATCTGAACGTATCCAGATAATTTTCCTTCAGTGAGGCCAACCCTTTCGGGTTTATTCTTTATCTCTCACTTGATAGGTTCAAAGTAGATTTTGACCGGAAGTTTTGCAAAAAATGGGCAGATTACTTTCCCACAACTTACAAACAAGGTTATGCATGAGTTTTACACAAATGACATTTATATTGAATGACTCTCGTTTTTCCGGTTGATTACTTTATCTATTGAATGGAATTGATATTTTTGCTAATAAATCTAAAAGTATTTGAACAATGAGAATTAAAATGAGAATTAAGCTATTGACAATATTAATCGTAGTCATTTCAATATCGTGTGATCAACAATTAAAACAGAAAGAGGGAAATGCAGAAACAGTAAGACCTGATGTTTATGCAAATGTTATTCCTGAACTCAAAGCGTGTATTGAGGCTCATGGTGGACTTGAAGTTTGGCAATCTTTTGGAGGATTGGAATATGATCGGCTTTCAAGCAGTGGAGCCAGTGACCATTCAATCATTGATTTATTAGCCAGGAAGAATCTTGTTAAAAATGATACTACCTACACCATAGGATTTGACGGTACCAATGTCTGGATTACTCCAGACAAGGAAAAAATGAAATCACCGAGATTTTTTCACAACCTATACTTCTACTTTTTTGCACTGCCATTTGTTGTAGCTGATCCCGGAACAAATCAGGCTTACATGGGTGAGCAAAATTTCGATGGATCTACTTACAAAAAGATAAAGATTACTTATGGTGACAACGTCGGAGACAGCCCTGAAGATCAGTACATATTATGGATAGACGCTCAAACCAACCTTTTGAGTTTTATCAATTATTCTGTGACCTATTTTGATTCAAGTAGGGCGGAGAGCTATAATGCCGCTGTTTACAGGGAGTGGGAAGACATTCAGGGGATTAAGATGCCAAAAGTGCTTTCATCCTATAGGTGGACTGCTGATTCACTCGGTGAAGCAAGAGGTTCAAACACATTTTTCAATGTCAGGTTTTCAACTCAAGTGCCAGATCAGTCATTATTTGAAGTTTCTCCAGGTGCCATCATTGATGAAGGCCCGGTTGAAAGTGAATAATTAAAGATCTTTGCGAGACAACACCCAGTAAATTAGAGATATAAAGATCGCCAACCACGCCATGACTACCGCAAGGTCCCCCCATGCGATGTAGTCCTGAACTTCCATGAAGACATAGCGTTGATAAGGGAGTCTAATGAGATTGTTCAGGGCACTAATTGGCCAAAATGGAGCAGTGGCTGCCACTAATTCCGGAATAAATGGGTTGTGTTTGAAATTAACAATGAGAACAGGTTCAAAAACCAATGTGTACATCAATATTGTAATGATAGCAAACCCAGCTTTTTTAAGAACAAGCCCCACTAAAAATGCGAACGTGAAAAAGGTTACTACCTCAATAAAATAGGCACCCAAAAAACCTAGTGAACTAAAAATGTATCTGGCATCGGTGACTGCCGAATAAGTCAATCCAGTGGTAAGTCCAGTAATAAAGAGGACCAATGTTGCTGCCACAGACAACATGATGATAAAATTTAACTTTGAAATAAGAAATTCTTTTTTACTCAGCCCGTCAATGATATTCTGCCGAAGCGTACGATAACTGATTTCGTTGGTGATAGAGATGACGACAATAAAAGAAAGAATGACTTTAAAGAAAGTCGCCATGTATGTGATGTTGTGCCATATATCTGGAAAATCATAGAAGGGCAAGATCGTCGGATCAATTCCGTCAAACTCTGCACCATGATTTTTCAGAAATTCCAGGAAGAACCTGACACCCGAACCCACCAAGATGACACCAGCGCAGTACATCATAGTTAAAATCCAAAAGACCTTGTAGTTTTTGAGTTTGAACCACTCAATCAGAAATAATCTATGCATCGTGTTCGGAAAGTATTTTTAAAAATTCTTGCTCTAGATTGGTTTTGACCTGAGTCAGGTGAGAAGCAATTACTTTATTATCTAATAGATATTTATTAAGGTCGGCACTATTTACTTCTCCATTAATGTCGACTACATATTTATCCCCAGCCTCTTTAATGTCCAGTTTGAACGGCCAATCTACCAAGGCACGATGGAGCTGTTCCATGTTTAAGGCAGTCACCTCTATTGAATTTTTGGAATTTAGCACATCTTCGACTTTTCCAGAATATATTTTTTTCCCATTTCTCAGGATTGCGAAATGAGAACACACTTTTTGAACTTCATCCAATAAGTGGCTGGCCAGGATAAGTGTCTTGCCTTGTCCGCTTATTTGTTGCATGAGAACCCGTATTTCGGCTATGCCCGAAGGATCCAAACCATTGGTGGGTTCGTCGAGAATCAAGACAGGAGGATCGGGGAGCAATGCTGCTGCAATCGCCAATCGTTGTTTCATCCCTAAGGAAAAAGTCCGAAATGGGTCATTTCGTCTGTCAGACAGACCAACCCATTCCAGTATTTCATCAATTCTATTTCTTCCACACTGTTTGATTTCGGCTATAATTTTCAGATTTCGTTCAGCAGATAAATAAGGATAAAAACAAGGTGTTTCAAGTATCGAACCTATTTTTTTTCGACTGTCACTACTTGGCGGTGATCCAAACCATTGATAAGATCCAGAACTTGGTTGAAGAACATCAAGAACGATTCCAAGAGTCGTGGTTTTTCCGCTGCCGTTTGGTCCTAAAAGCCCAAAAATCTCACCCTTATTTATCTCGAGAGAGAGGTTATTCAAAGCTTTAATCCTCCGATAGTTTTTACTGAGATTTTTTATTTTAAGTACTCTTTCCACTGATCTCTTATTCATTACTGTGCTCTTGTCTTTCACTTTTCCCAAATTCAAAAACATTCAGGAAGTTGTCCGCACTTAATGAATTAATCAACTCTGGAATCTTCTCAATACGGATCATACCTAGAATATCCACTGCAATAGTCGATTCTTCAGTCTTTAATAAAGCAACAAATTCCTCATCATCCTTACTAAGAACATAGAGTGTTTGTTCCTTACCTTCTACTGACATTAATTTCTCAAATCCCTCTTCCTCTCTAAACTTGTTTGAAATGGCTCTAATATCTTTAATTGAGAACTCGTTGATTTGATAAAAAGTCATTTTTTCTATGTCTTCTACCATTTCATCAAAGTTGGGGTTTCGGTTAATGTTGATCATTCGAAGTGTACTTGCGTAGAAGTACAATTCAGCCCCTAATTCATATTCTGTCCCTAAAGATTTGAATAGCTCACTTTGCGCTTTGAGCGGTCCGGATGCAATCACAATAATTACAACGGTCATCACAAGAAAAAACCTGCCCTTAAAAGGCAGGGTAGGTTTTTTCATTAGTTTACTGACTAAGCCAAGCTTAGTTCTCATCCTTCTTGTTGTTATCAGGGTCAAGCTTTCCAAGATGATCTAAAGCATCAATTTTCATTTTTGAAGCCAATTTAGTAATTGAAGCCAATTTAGTAATATTCTTGAGATCAATCTCTCCATAAAGTGACAGTAAGTGGAATTGATTCTCGCCTCCAGCAATCATGAGGAGTTCGGTAATGATACTTCCCTTTTCTTTAATTAGAAACTGAAAGTTTTTCACCATCTTTTACAGACATTAACTCTGATATCTCTTTGTAGCTATACCCCTGTATATCCCTCAGTTGTAGAATCTCCTTTTGATTGTCAGGTAACTTGCCAATCATTTCACCAATGGATTCTTGAAATTCATTATTGACAGTAGCTTCAATAGGGGTTGGACCGGGGTCATAGAAGCCACGGACTTTGTCCAATGATTCTCTCCGATTGGCTTTTACCCTCAATTTATCAATTGACAAATTTCTGGTCATGCGCATACACCAGGCTTCTTTGTTGAGCACGTTATCTAATTCAGATCGTTTATCCCAAATTTTCAGCAATACTTCCTGTACAATGTCTTCAGATAATTCTCTATTACCCGTAATACTCTGTGAATAACGAAAATATTTGTTCTTTCCAGGAAGAACTTCATTCTGAAAGGCCTCTAAATCCATCTTATGACTATCGACGATTAACCTTTAGGAAAGTTACCAAACTTATTCAATTTACTAATTCAGAATAAATTGAGATGAGGCCTTGACATAGGAATTTGGATTGAAATTTTTGAGCGTGTTTATATCCGGAATGAGTGTATTGTCGGTATTGTTCACTATCAGAGGAAAGGGTGCTTATACTATTGGCTAATGATTCGAAATCCTCAGGATCAAAAGTTAAACCACCGGGTCCGCATGTCTCTGGCATTGCAGATGTGTTGGAACATATTACTGGCGTTTTACTTGCCAATGACTCAATAATTGGAAGTCCGAAACCCTCATAGAATGAGGGTACAATTGTGAGTGAGGCCATTTGATAAAGACAGGCCAGATATTGTTGGCTAATGGGATTCACATCACATACAAAATGCACCCTATCGTGCAGTTTATGTTTTCCCAAGTATCTATTTAGCTGTGCCCTCATTGGTCCTCGCCCGACGATGACCAATGAGTGATTGGGCAATAATTGCAGTGTTTCAACAAGTGTGATGACGTTCTTATTAATTGTGAGAGCACCAACGAAAAGTAAGAAATCACAAGGAAGTTTCATTCGCTCTTTTAAAGCTCCGATTTCATTAGATTCACATTCTTGAAAAAAAATATTGTCACAAATAGGAGGGAGGACAGTGACCTGATCTTCATTCAATTGATAACTCTCCAATAAATCTATCTTGGTATTTTTTGACACACTAATAATCATGTCAGCCTTTTTAAGAGCATGTCGTACTTTAATCTGATATATCTGGCGATCTAAAATTGGATAATCTTCTTTTTGTCTTTTAAAAAGCAGGTCATGGATAGAGACCACGAATTTTGTTTTGAAGGATGACGGAGTGTATGGCAGTTCATTTGATAACCCATGAAATAAATTAATGTTATCTCTTTTTAAATCGTGACTCATCCCGAATGACCGCCATAGAGATTGAAATGTGTGGCGACTTAAATGGGTGGTAATAGCACCAATTTCTTGAGCCTCTGGTAAAAGAGGACTATTGGTCCTCGGGCTGTAGCAGTGATAGTCATTTTCTCTGTGGTGCTCACACAATCCTTTGATAATGGATCTTGAATAGTTGCCGAGGCCTCTCTGATTATAAAAAGCCCTTTTGGCATCAAAACCAATAATCATGATGTGTTACAGGCTCCGTAATGTCATTTTAGTCAAACTGAAACCTTGAATTATCTTTCTGAAAATGTCAAAATAGAGTGTGACAATCAGAAAGATTGACATCGCCCAAATCATAATCACATTAAAAGTCTTAGTGTCATAATTTACACCAAGAAAGTGTTTTTTAGGGGAATAGAATTGTTCTCTAAAGTCTATAGGATTGGACGGAGCGGGATCCATATAAATTGGATAAATTTTACGAATCAATTCTCCATTTTGTTCTGTAATCCTTGACCTGGCTCCGGTATTGCGAACAAAAAAACGTATTTGTTCATTTTCGTATTTGAGCTTTTGAGTATCAAAATTTGTCTTTTCTTCCGGGCTCATGTCCGCAATAAATTTGTCTTTTTCCGAGGAAGCTTTGTTATATCGATTACTATGAACTTTCTTCAAGGTCCTCAGAAACTCTTTTCCTTCATTGTAAACTTCTGAATTAAAAGCTTCAATGGTTAACATTTCAGCTTTTGGAAAATGCTCTTTGCCATAAATTGCCAAAGCTTTGTTGATTTCATTACGGGCAATTTTCATTTTATTAACCACTTTACTTCTGATTTCCGAATCTGTAAGTGTGTAATTCTGATGGAGGTAATCCATGTTGGATTCCAAAGTAGGAATGTAATAACTAGTTTGATACTCGGCATTAGACATTCTATAGTCAAAGTCATAGACCATCTGTTCATATGGATTGTCTTTGAATGCTGTAACCATCAAAGCTTCAAAAGCCCATCTTGAGGCCATCATTTCACCGATCATTGGAACCTTGTCCTCGCTTGTAAGTTGTGGATTGAGCTTATTAAAACTTACAACAACACCACTTAAAATCAATTGCGGAATCAGTAGTAATGGAATCAGTATATATATGGTTACTGCTGAATTAAACGCTGATGATATGTTCAAGCCCATAACGTTGGCAAAGCATGAAATTGAAAACAATATAATCCAGTAAGACATTGCCATACTTTCAATTTCCAGGATCAAATTACCAATGACTACAAATAGTACTGTTTGTAAAGCTGAAAGAGAAAATAGGATGAGCAGTTTGGAGAACACATAACTTAGCCTACTCAGGTTTAGAAAAGATTCACGCTTAAGGATTTTGCGATCTTTGATAATTTCTTCAGCAGATACCGTTAGCCCCATAAAGAGTGCCACAATTACACTCATAAAGAAGAAAGCAGGAATATTTTCATTTTCACTGTACCAATAAGTGTCGTTTTCACTGGGTATATATCTTACAATATATGCTAGTAAAAGCGCAAGAACAGGAGCCTCTAATAAGTTAATTGTGAGGTATTGGGTGTTACTTAGCTTTGATTTTACATCTCGTAAGGTAAATATGACTGTTTGCTTAATTTTATTGGGAATGTGAAGAGTAATCTTGGGTTTTTCCGAATGCTCTTTGACTTTTTGAATCTTGATCTTATCAGTAAAATATTTATTCCAGGTTTTAGGTGACACCTTCCGTTGAGTGGTAAACTTCCCGTATTCATTTACCACCTTAGTCTCGATTATATTAAATATCTGCTCTGGGTTGATGTTTCCGCACTCCATACATGACCCTACCTCTTTGTCAATCATGTTGACAATACTCTTGAAGTAGGTTACCGCCTCGACGGAATTGCCATAATATATTTGATAACCGCCAACATCAAGAATTACCATCTGGTCAAACATTTTATAGATGTCGCTGGAGGGCTGGTGAATAACCACAAAGATCATTTTTCCTTTCAAGGACAATTCCTTGAGGAGATCCATAATATTTTCCGAATCGCGAGAGGAGAGACCACTTGTGGGCTCATCAACGAACATAATAGCAGGTTCCCTCAGGAGTTCGAGTCCGATGTTGAGTCTTTTCCGCTGTCCGCCACTTATAGTTTTTTCCAGGGGCGAGCCAACTTTTAGATCTCTCGTTTCTGAAAGACCAAGGCTCGATAATGTCTTGGCAACAAGCTCTTCGTTTTCTTCAACACTCAATTGGCTACAGCATAACCTGGCCGTGAAATACAAATTTTGAAATACTGTAAGGTCCTCCATCAAGAGGTCGTCCTGCGGAACGTACCCGATTACACCTTTTATTTTTCTTTTTTCCTTGTGTATGTCTAATCCATTAATCCTGACAGAACCGCCGAATGGAGTTTCATTGCCATTGAGAACATTCAAAAGGGTGGATTTGCCGGCCCCACTGCCTCCCATTAACCCGATTAATTTCCCACCTGATTCAGCGATATTAACATTCCTGAGGCCAATGTGACCATTTTTGAATTTGAAGTCCACGTTTTCACAAACAAAGCTAATTGGAGATTCAATGGATTCATCTCTAAAGGCACTTACGATATCACTGAAGTAAACGGTCTGCACCCTAGTGCCCTTTACACAACTGCCTTGAGAAAGAATGTGTATGCTTTGATTCCGTTGTACAGGCATTCCATTAAGAGATAACGCGGTAGAACCGATATACTTCATGAAGTATATCTCAGCAGATTTTATTCTGATAATTGCAATAAACCCATCCAAATTTTTAGCTCTTAAATGCTTGCTCTTTTGTGGTTTATCGTGTTTTCCATTATCAACGATAAGGATATTGGAAGATGAAAGATTGGCCTTATCGTGATGAACTACATAGTTCTTTATTTGATCTATTTCATCTTTGGCAACATTAAAGGCCTTTCCGATATAATAGAGCAATTCATCTTCCCTTTTTGTAATGACTCCATCTGCCATGATCAGTTCCATGAGTACCAACATGACTACAACTTTCTGTTGTGTGGTAAATTCTTGATTTACATTTTTGGTGATGTTTACAATCTCGGTCTTTTCGTCAATATTATCAGATGGACTGTTCGTGGTATTAGAAGTGAGTTTATCAAATAATTTGAGGTACTTCTGAACTTCCTCTTTATTGAGATTCTCTGAAAGAAATTTTGCAATCGTATCCCTTTCATCTGCGGTTACCTGATCTTCTTTGGCAACAATGGCGAGTAGCTGGATTATGGCCCTTAATAATTCTTCACTCATGGTTTAGGGATTAGTAGGTAATTAAGTTCTCTTACCTTAGTAGGTAATTAAGTTCTCTTATCAGTATTGATCAATAAATATAAAAAAAGGCATTGAATCGTAATCCAATGCCCTTCTACAAATAATAGCTCAACTATTAAGCACTTATTATCTTTTTTCTGATTCTTTCTACTTCGTTGGTGACACCTTTCAGTAAACCATCATCCAAAACGACATTCGCCGCATCTTCGCTTATTTTAGATTCAAAATCCCCTATTTCATCAAAATGGAATCTCAGTGCACTCAATTCTCTGGCTACTGACTCGACAACATCATCATGGTCTATTGAGTTTAATACTCCAATCAAATCAAGTAGTGGGCGTTGTTGGTCTGCGACTAATCGCATGAGGGGTTCCAAGACTAAATTCCTCACATCAGGTGGTAAATCGTTCGGATAATTCTTTATGACTTGCGTAGAAATGTATAAACCTTCAATATAACTACCTGCCAGGGCTAGGGCAGCAATTGTAGTTCGGTCATTATTTTCAAGTTGAACCTCGGCTTGTGCCATAGCTTCATTAACCAAAACCGCCAGAGAGTCACGATTGCCAATATTTTGTTCGAACCTTCTTAAGAGATTAACATCAAATGAAGAGGCAATACCGAGGTAGTCGGCCAGGTTTTGGCATCCTTCCATGTATTTCAGTGCATCTTGTACCTTCTCGTAAGAAGCATAGTAACCAACATCAGTAGCAAATATTCCAAGATTGAGGGCTGCTTTTTCATTGGATTGGTAAGAACTTACTTTAGCTATATCGTTGGTCACTCCGCTATGAAAATCAGCACCAACTTGTTGTAACAATAGTGGAACTTCTGAGGGGGGAGGTAATTCGTGAACTACCTTATCAATCTGTTCTGAAACATCAGCTTGAGCGGATTCAAACTCGTCATTTTCAGAACTTTTGGATGTTTCACTTGATCCGGAACCTCCGCAAGACCACAATAGAATTAATGTCCCAAGAAATAAAGTATTAAATGTTTGGTTTCGGTTGAAAATCATATTTCGCATGTTTGTGGTATTGAAGACACTCAATTTTAATACATTTTTAACTGTTTTAAAATTAAAAAGAAATAATTTCCTTAAGGATGTTTCTACGTAATTATCAGAAAGTAATTTAATCATTTTACTTTGAAGTAAATAAAAGCTTGCTATAATGCCTGACAAGCCGATTAATGTTAATCACTCCGTCAGAAGGAAGCTCTCAGCGCAATTATAAAATTTCTGCCCGGTGCGCTTATACCCGAAGAATAAGGACGATAATGTCTGTCAAATAAATTCTCTATCCCCCCGTTTATTTGCAGGGCATTTGATATTTGATAAGAACCTCTCAGGTTAGCCGTAAACCATGCCAGGGAACCATTGGCAGTGTACAAGTGTGTTTTGCCCTGTTCTTCGGGAGGCAAATCTTCAAAATCACGCTTACCGTTGTATTTAAAATACAATTCACCCTTAACTTTTTTAGCTGAATAAGTTATCGAAGTTTGGCCAAAAAGTGGCGTCGTATGTCTCAATGGCACGTTTTTCACTTTATCTTCCCCGTCGGTAAAAGTAATGCTAGAGAAAAGTGATATATGAGCAGTGATGTCTGATTTTATACTGGTGCTAAAGCCATAAATCCGGGCTTCCCCAACATTAACTTCAGCTCTGACTTGACTCAGTATGCCATCATATATTATGGAGTCCTGCCCATTAAAAGTAAAATCTCTTCTAACAATAGCATCGTCAAGTATAGTATAGAACAATACGGTGTTTACTTGGAGTTTTTCAACAAATCTTTTCGTAATGCCTATTTCAAAATTGTAAGTGTACTCTGGTTTTAAATTGCCATTTGGAACTACAACGCTACCAGGTTCAGAATCAAATACCTTTCCTGCATCGTCTACATTTGGAGCTCTGAAACCTGTTGAGAATAGGGCATTAAGTTTAGTAGGGTCATTAGGCTTAAATACCGTCCCTATTGAGCCATTTAATGCACCGTTATTTATTTCTAATTTGTCAAAAGGAAAATCGAAGAAAGTATCGTCTTCAAATGAAGATTCTAATTTGACGAAACTGAACCGGGAACCAGATGAAACGGTCCACTTTTCTCCAATTGACCATTTGTGACTGAGATAGGCAGCAAATGTTTGATACGTGTTGCCTCCGTCAGGATATCGTGTACTAGTCAAACTAATGGCACCGGTATCAATGTCTTCTGCAAAAGCTGAAGAATTCACATCATTATGATTGAACTCAATACCGTAGAATAGTTGATTGTGATCATTGATTACTTTATCAAAATCCAGGTTAAGTGTAAATATTTTCAGATCTTCTGTACGGTGGCGGAGTTCCGAATCTTGAAAACTGCGGTTATGCCGGCTCTCTTCAAAATCCTGGAATGACAAGGTAAGCCGACTTTGGTCAAACAGTTTGTTTTTTCTAAAATATGACAATTTTAAAGCGTTCAGTAAAAACTGTTGGGGGCCATAATACCACTCCGCACTTATAGGTTGCCCATTTCTCACTTCTATTAACCTATCGTATCTGGGGATATCCGAAGGCGTACTAAAATATAATTGGTACTCAACGTCCATAAAATCATTAGGTCGCCACTTTAATTTTTGAAGCAAGTTATTTTGCCAAAATCCCGAAAACTTTTGAAGGTTTTCATCATCGTTTTGAATAATGATGTCTTCACCATTAATACGCTGCACGAACGATGGTCTTTTTCCAAAATCAGGAAACTCATCCGTACGGTTGCTTCCCGTTTTCAAATCATCATAATCACTGAAACTAATACTTGTTATACTGGATATTTTCTTTCCACCTAAATTGAAATGCACATGGCCAGTCTTCTCATTATTAGCAGAAGAGTATCGGCTAAAAATCTGCCCGGAAACATATGGTTTATCATCAATGCTAAACTCCGGTGCAATTGTATGAAAGTCCATTACCCCTCCCAGCGCATCGCTACCATATATTACAGAACCCGGCCCGAAGACTACTTCCGCTCCCTTCAATATATTTGGATCAATCTGTATGACATTTTGAAGGTTACCTCCCCTGAAGATGGCGTTGTTCATTCTAATGCCGTCGAAAACAATCAGGACGGCATTGGCGGCAAAACCTCGAATTATTGGACTGCCTCCACCAAGTTGACTTTTTTGAACAAATACTTGCCCAGAACTCTCCAGTGCATCTGCGGCTGTTTGTGGATTCCTGAATTCGATTTGTCTGGGACTTATGCTGGTTATTTCATTGGGTATTTCGGATTTGTCCCCTTCCCATTTATTAGCTGAAATAACAATTTCCCCGATTTCGATAATCCTTTCTTTCAAATAGACTTTATAATTATCATCTTCTATTTTCTGGTAAGTCAATGTTGCCCTCTGATAGGAGGGATGCTGGAAATTAATGACGTCATTTTCCGAAAAAGCAGTTAGGTCAATTGATCCTTTTGAATTTGTTTGATCAGAAACCAGTGTTTCATTGGAGTATATCAGCACACCAGTTATTGGTTCAAGATTGGTTTCATTCATCACCTTCAATAATTGAGCAGGTGACTCGGCCCAAATCAGCACCGAGCCCAAAAAAACAAACGCTTTATTCATACACCACTCACCAATAATTGCGGCGAAGTTGTAGCAAAAACCATGCGATAAAAGCCAGCTTCTGATCAGGGGCATTTGTTTTTACAGTTGATTGGATGAGTGGTAATTTCATCGCTTGAAATAGAAAGAAAAATGTATTATTGATGCCACAATCATCCTTGTGGTATATTAATTGGAGGGCTTGACGATTATATCACATTTTATCAAATGAAGTGGATTAAGAGGTTTATGGCGATTTTGCTGACAATAGTTTTGTCATTAAGTGCGGGTGTATGTCATTTTCAATGAGCCATTGCCAACGGAATAGAAGGTGCTGAAGCAGAACGTTTGGCAGATAAAGTGCTTGATGCAGTTAATCATATTGACTGGAAAAAAACAGGAGCGATTGAATGGGACTTTGACGGTCGCCAAAAACATACCTGGTATGTTGAAGTACTTCCCAATCGTCAGACCACTTTTCAGGGTTTCTTAGTTGAAATCCAACTCTGTTCTTTTTCTTTTCTCCGGATACCTTTTGAAGAGAAAAAATTATGCTGCCATTGGTTTTTGATACAACCCGGCAGGAATCTTTCGGCCAATACCCTGTTGTGTGCGTTCTTCATTGTGGCACTTAGCGAGTAATTTCATCAAGGTGAGGTTTTGCTCATTCTCTCCTTGTGATGCGCTGTAAAGACTGCTCCCACACAGACTTGACAGCCCATTTTGCGCTCTGATACTTGCATTGAATTTTTGCCTGCTTCTTTTTACTCCCATTTCCTTTCTTCTTTTTAAAAATTAAACCTCTTTTTTAACTAACGCAGTGGCCTGACTTTTGGGGAGTATTGCAGAAGAAGGGGAGAAACTCGGGCCTGAAATTAGTTTGAAGCCCTATTTAACACACAATGACCTAGTAAATCTGATAAGTACTTGCAGATAAACTGTTACTTCGATTCTGAATAAAATGAAGACCAAAGGAAATATTCTTTATACGCGAAGTAGTATTGTAATCCCCAATCTCGAAAGGTTGCAGGAGGTTAAATAATATGCTGGGTGTCATTTCGACAGGAGGGAGAAATCTGTGTCAATGCTTGGATTTCTCTTAATCTCGAAATAAAAACTTTTTAGCTGACTCTACTTTAACGCTGTAATTGAAGGTTGCTCAATTATTTCGAGGATTGCCTCTCTATCACGAAGGTTGGCATCCACCGTGACTGATGACCCATCCGTCTGGCTTAAAAACATTAGTGTAGTTGCCAGACTCATTTTCAATCAGTTGAACCAGTTTAATTTTCTTTTCAAGCTGTTCGAGGTACCACGTACTATTGCTATCATTAAAAGAAAAATTAGCCTCCTGCCCCACTGATGTACCCAGGGTCTGTTTGATCTTGAAACCCTCTTTGGTTTTTATGACGAGGTACTGATTCTTGCCATCATCAGATGAAATTGATTTTTCCTCCCCTTCCTTCATACTCAACCCTGGTCTTTCGGTCCAGAAATCAACGGCATTCAAAATGAATCCACTGGAATGAATAGCACAAAAACCAGCTCATTGATCCATTTGGTTCCAATTGTCTGATTCCACTGATAGGTGAAGCTGGTCAATTTAAATGAGCCCAAACAACTGGTTTAGATTAGGCCAAAACAAGCTAACAATAGGTAACTGGTCAGTTTTTTTACTTTGTTCATCCTGCTATGCTTTATCTGGATATTCAGCTCTCAAATTAACGAATCTTATGGAACTAAATTTTGACTGGAAACAAAAAGGGCATTCTAAAGCCCCTTTTTGTTAGTTTGAACCTGTCGAAACTTCGTCTTGCTCCTTTAAGAAACATTTCGACAAGCTTATTGTGACAGTAAAACAATATTAAGGGCTTTTGAGACTGCCCCCTAAATTTAAATCATACCACTACTACGGAATTGTGGGCTCGCCCTTTTTCATTTTTACAGCATCGATTGACTTTTCCTGTACCATTTTATTTAACTCTTCAATGTCTTCGGTAAGAATCTTCTGCCACTTGGCTAATTGAGTTTCAATCTTTCCTGTTAACTCGTTTCTTACATCAACCGCTTGATCTGTGGGTTTAAAATCTCCGGTCCCCACCACACGACTCAAGTGCGCTAATTTATTATTCAACCTGATTGGAAAATTCAACGGGTCTTGACGACTTTGATTTTGCGTCTGATAGATTTTTTTTTCAACATTAGTCATCTTTTCATCAATATTTTCAGCCTTGTCTGTAATCTCCTTATACTCCTTATCGTCACCCAATTTGTCCTTGAGTGAAATCAGTTGATCCCGTACTGATCTAATGTCTTTAATAGACGTATGGGCATCTGATAACGTCTTTTGGACATCCATTAAGTAATTGAATTGCGCCCGCAAGTCTGATTGAGAAGATGTAGAGCGGGGATCTTTTAGAATTTTAAAATCCGTCTCGGCAACTTGATCATTTACTGTCAATCTTGCTTTGTACGTTCCGGGAACTGCTTTAGGTCCAGTCAGATTAGCGGCCCACATTATCAGGTTCTCGAATCCAACAGCATCGGCATATCTCATATCCCAAAGAAATTTATTACTCCCCTGTTTTACTTCCAGCTTCTCTTTTTTGTCTTTTGCAGTGCTTGAGAATTTCTTGATCAAATCTCCGTCTGACTCCAGGATCTCAAAAGTTATTTCATCCTCTTCTCCGGGTTCATTCTTTAGATAGTAATAGAACATGGTGCCATTATGGTGGTTTTCACCCCAATTAGCAGGAATGCTTCCAAAACCACCACCACCGCTCATACGATAGCTATCTATTGGCTTAAATAAATGATAATCAGCATTTGCTACCGCCTCGCTCAATTGATGTATTGGTGTCATGTCATCTATTAGCCATATACTTCTGCCCTGTGTAGAAACTATCAGGTTATCATTTTTGATAGTTATATCTGTGATTGGCACAATTGGTAAATTCAACTGCATAGTGGACCAACTGGTCCCGTCATCATAAGATATGTACATACCAGCTTCGGTTCCCGTATAAAGCAAACCTTGCACTTTGGGATCAACTCTAACCACACGGGTGAAATGGTCATTAGGTATGCCTGAAACAATTTTTGTCCATGTTTTTCCGTAGTCCTTTGTTTTGAAAAGATATGGCTGGAAATCCCCTCCTTTGTATAATGTTCCTGCTATGTACATACCACCCTCCGTAAAAGGATCAGCATCAACGCTATTATACATTAAATACTTGGGAGCCTCTGGAGGTGTAACATTTTCCCAATTTTTCCCTGCATCCCTGCTCACATGGACCAAACCGTCATCCGATGCAGCCCAAATCAAATCCTTTTCGTATGGAGATTCTGTGGCCGCAAAAATGGTCGCATAATATTCTACCGCAGTGTTGTCTTTAGTGATATCACCTCCGGAGGGGCCTAATTTTTCGGGTTCACTTCTGGTCAAATCAGGACTAATCACTTCCCAACTCTGTCCTTCATTGTAACTCACATGTACCTGATGAGATGTCGTGTATAATTTGTCATTATTATGAGGAGAAAAGAAAATAGGAAAGTTCCACTGAAAACGATAGCGCATTCCTTCGGCACCGTGTCCCATCGGGTTATCAGGCCAAACGTTAATTGTTCTCCGCTGCCCGGTGACGTGGTCAAGACGTTGAAGCAGGCCACCATAACTGCCACCATAAACAACATCCGAATTATCAGGATCAGGTGCTAAATGAGCACTTTCACCACCTGCACTTGGCTGCCAATCACGCTCAGAAACGCCACGTCCATCAGAACGATGCTTTACTCTTTGAGTCGAATTATCTTGCTGGGCAACCAGAATACGGTATGGAAAACTATTGTCCGTTGTAACTCGATAGTACTGAGCTGTTGGTTGGTTCATGTAGGTAGACCAATTCTCACCAGCATCATAACTAATCTGGGCACCACCATCGTCAGCTACAATTAGACGATTATTGTCTTCTGGAGCGATCCACAAATCATGATGGTCTCCGTGGGGTGTATCAAAATTTTTGAAGTTTTTTCCTGCATCATCTGATCTCCAAAACTGGACATTCATAACGTACACTCTATCTTCCAATCGAGTATCAGCAAATATTCTGGTATAGTACCAGGCTCTTTGTCTAAGGTTTCTATCTCCCGTCGTGAACTGCCAGGTTTCGCCTGCATTATCAGAGCGATAAAGCCCACCTTTTTCATTTTCTATTAGTGCGTAAACTCTGTCCGGATTAACCGCAGAAACTGTTACACCAGATACTCCCCAGGCACCATCAGGCAAACCTTTATTAGTCGAAATATTTTTCCAGGTCTCGCCCAAATCTGTACTCTTCCACAGTGCAGAGCCTTCGCCTCCACTTTCCAGGCTATAAGGTGTTCTTCTTACATTCCAGGTAGTGGCGTAAATTACACGAGCATTACCAGGCTCAAAGACCATGTCAGCAGCCCCCGCCCTATTATTAGCAAAAAGCACCTTTTCCCAACTCTTACCGCCATCTGTGGTTTTATAAACTCCGCGATCAGGTGAATCCTTAAATAAATTGCCTATTACCGCTACCAGTACAATATCAGGATTCTTAGGGTGGATAATGATGTTACCTGTATGGGATGCATTCGGAAGGCCGATGTTTTCCCAGGTTTTGCCCCCGTCATAAGATTTGAACATTCCTCCGTATCCCGGAGAAACATTACCCCGTAAAGTTTTTTCACCAGCTCCAACATAGAGAATATTAGGATCCGACTCGCTAACAGCTATTTCTCCTATTGAACCACCGAAATATCCATCTGAAATATTTTTCCAGGTTGATCCTCCATCGATGGTTTTCCAAACACCGCCTCCAGTGGTTGCCATATAAAATGCGTTGGGTTTTCCTACAACACCGGTGGCACCGCTCGCCCTTCCACCTCTGAAAGGTCCTATTGACCTCCATTCAAGGGCGTCATAAAGTTTTGGATCATATTTCTTTGTTGCAACTGCTGCACTTCTCCCTCCTTTACGCTGTGCCAGGGTTTCGCCTGGAATGACTATGAGTAGCAATAGAAAGCCAAAAGCCACATGTTGAATCATCTTATTAATTGAGCTCATATTACAATGGTTAAGTGTTATCGTTTTAATATCAACTGTAAGATAAGCTTAGGATAATGTTTTTTAAACCATGATTAGATAGAAGTGCATTTAATGATTATCAGTGGTTTCTACTTGATTGACTGAATAAACAACCCATTCAATTTCTTGACCGTTCATACGCATTATCAACCATTCAAATCGAATAAAATGGCGTTCAATTTATTCAAGCCCCGAAAGAGTCAAATCTCGCTTTTACTCTTATCCTTAACAGCACTGGCCGTTATTTTATTGATTTTTCGCTTCTATTGGACGGGCCAACTCACTTACTGGTCACTGACCTGGAATTTGTTTCTGGCCTGGATTCCATTTACCATAAGTTCCATTGGGAGGATTTATGAGGTTCGCTTAACCGGATTAACAATTATCCCAGTTGTTGCCCTATGGTTATTATTCTTTCCAAATGTACCATATATCTTAATTGACCTCTTTCATCTAGAAACAAGAGGTGGAATGCCCAAATGGTTCAACTTACTTATGGTTTTAACATTTGCATGGACCGGGTTAATTATGGGGGATTGCCTCATTGATGAACATACAACGCCTGGTTTCTAATATGTTCTCAAAATTTGCCGGGTGGTCGGTGTCAATTCTGTCTATTATTATAGGGAGCTTCGGTATTTACCTGGGACGCTTCCTGAGATGGAATAGTTGGGACATTATTACAAGTCCGGAGCCACTATAATTAGAGATATTTATAAGATCGTAATCAATCCCATTGGTCACCCAAGAACAGTCGGTATGACTTTAGTTTTCTCCGCTTTTCTCATTCTATTTTATATGACTTTTGTCTTCCTCAAACCCGAGACAAAGGAGTTTTAATTAAGCAAGTGCTTGCTTCAGGTCTGCAATTAGGTCTTCTATATCTTCGATCCCCACACTTAACCTAATCAACGAATCTTTCAACCCAGATTTCAATCGTTCCTCTCTCGGTATACTAGCATGAGTCATACTTGCTGGATGACCAGATAAAGATTCAACTCCTCCCAATGATTCAGCGAGGCTGAACAGTTTAAACCGCTCCAGGATTTTAACTGAATATTCAACGCTGTCGTCCTTCATGGTAAAAGAGATCATTCCTCCAGAACCCCTCATTTGTTTTTTGGATATCTCGTGACCGGGATGATCTTCAAAACCTGGCCAATAGACTTTGTCTACTTTAGAGTGATTTTTCAGGTAATTAGCAATTTCCATCCCGTTTTCACAGTGTCTCTGCATCCTCACATGAAGTGTTTTGATTCCCCTAAGAACCAAAAAAGCATCTTGTGGTCCGGGAACCGACCCGCTGGCATTTTGAATAAATGCCAATTGATCTTTCAAATCGTCATCATTGAGCATTAATGCTCCCGTCACAACGTCAGAGTGTCCGGCTATGTATTTGGTAACTGAATGCATTACAATGTCTGCACCATGATCAATTGGATTTTGTAAATAGGGAGAAGAAAAGGTATTGTCCACCGTTAATTCGATGCTCTTTCCTTTTATCAAATCAGCAATGCCTCGAATATCAATGATACTCATCATTGGATTAGTAGGGGTCTCTACCCAGATCATCTTAGTATTAGAATTGATCTCTGACTTAATGTTTTGAAGGTTTGTCATATTGACGAAATGGAACTTCAATCCATAGCCTTCAAATATTTTTGTAAACAGCCTGTAAGTACCACCGTACAGGTCGTTTGTGCTAATAACTTCATCACCCGGTTTAAGGGTTTTCATCACCGCATCAGTCGCTGCTAATCCGGAGGCAAACACTAATCCGTGATTGGCATTTTCCAGTGCAGCCAAATTTTTCTCCAAAGCATGTCTCGTTGGATTTTGCGTCCTTGAGTACTCATAGCCCTTGTGATTTCCCGGTGAAGCCTGTACATACGTAGAGGTCTGATAAATAGGAGTCATTATGGCACCAGTGGCCGGGTCTGGTTCCAGACCCGCATGGATTGCTTTGGTTCCGAATTTCATGTTATTAAAATTGATACGTTGAATGATTGACCAACAGTTCAGATCATAAAATACTTAAAGCCATCAACAGACCAACCGGTCAACTGTAGTTCATTAGTTAGATTATGTCGGCGCAAATGTAAATTTTGCGAAAACTATTCAAACGAGAATGGGAATAAAATGATGAGGCAACGTTAAAATAATTTAGTGCGCTGGTTAAGAAGCAGACATATTCGTAACTTGTGATTTGTTTCAAAATCATAAATAGACATGAAAAAGTTTTTCCTGATCATATTCGGTTTAATAATTGTGTTGTTGGCCACAGCCTTTATTCTTCCAATAATATTCAAGGATGATATCCAAAAAGCCTTGGATGCAGAAATTTCTAACAATGTAAGAGCAAAGGTTTATTATGACGCTGATAACTTAAACCTTACACTATTCAAAAATTTTCCAAACATTACAGTTGGTATGGGTGACTTTGGTGTTGTCGGGATAGACCAATTTGAGGGAGATACCCTAATGTCTATGGGATACTTTGAAGTAGTGGCAGACATTATGTCTGTCATTAATGGTGAGCGAATAAATGTCAATAGTATAAGTCTGATCGAACCAGAAATATATGTGATCGTACTTGAAGATGGAACGGCCAATTATGACATCGCCATGACCTCAGGGGAACCGATTGCAGAAGAAGCTGCAGTTGACACCACAACCACTGCCTTTAATGTTGGCATCAATAAATGGAAAATCGTGAACGGAGATCTACTCTACTATGACCAGACGATGGATTTCTACACCACCATTATGGGATTGAATCACAATGGAAGTGGTGACTTTACCCAAGACCTATTTGACTTGACCACCTTGACAACCATTGACTCATGGTCACTTGGTTTTGAAGGGGAGGATTATCTCTCTAACAGGAGGTTACTTGTTGATTTTACAATGGCAATGGACCTTCCCAACAGAACATACACTTTTAAGCAGAACAGGATTGCTCTCAATGAATTTGGATTTGGGTTCGACGGTACCGTTTCAATGCCTGGAGATGACATTGGAGTGAATCTCACTTTTGATAGCGATGAGATTACCATTGTTAGCATACTTTCATTAATCCCAGGAACCTATCAGGAATATCTCAATGGTCTTGAGGCCAGTGGGAACATCAGCTTTGCAGGATTTGTCAAAGGAGTTTACAATGACAATTCTATGCCAGCCGTCAATGCCAAACTTAAAGTTGACGATGGATATATCAAGTATGCAGAGTACCCAATTCCAATTGAGCAATTAACCATTGATTCGGAATTTAATGCACCCTCATCTGACCAGACTCAAACCAGCTTTAATCTGAACACTTTTTCAATGCTTATGGACGGGGAAAAAGTCGAAGCAACCCTTGCCCTCAAAAATCTTGAGGACTACAACTGGAATTTTGGAATGAATGGCAATTTAGACCTTGAAAAGCTGACTAAAGTGGTCCCTCTGGACAGTATGGAGTTAGAGGGGAAAATTAATGCGACTTTGCAAACCGCTGGAAAAATGTCTGATCTGGATGCAGAACGTTATAATCTGCTCCCAACTTCAGGGACAATGAGTATTAATAATTTCAAGTTCCTCAGTCCGGACCTCCCCCAGGGATTTGGCATAGCCAATACAGAGATGTCCCTTGACCCGAGTAGTATTAAGCTCAGTGCATTCAGTGGTAACATAGGTAAGAGCGATATGCAAATGACTGGCTCTTTAGACAACTATCTTGGCTATATACTTAATGAGAACGAAGTTATCAAAGGTGAACTACTCTTTTCTTCCAAAACATTTGATCTCAACGAATGGATGACCGAAGAGGAAGTTGCGGAGGTAGAGGTAGAAGAGGATACAACAGCACTGGAAGTAATTGAAGTACCTACTAATATTGATTTCATATTGAAGTCCAGTATAACTGAAATCCTTTACGACAATATGACCATCAAAGACCTTAAAGGGGATATAGTAATTCGAGATGGCCGTGTAAGCATGGAAGGCGTGGCATTCAATATGCTGAACGGAAGCTTTACAATGACCGGCTACTATGCGACCGGAGGCCTTGAAACGCCAATCTTCGATTTCGACTTGGGAATTAAAGATTTGTCCATTGCTGAATCGTACAAGACATTCAATACGATTCAAACACTAGCACCAATTGCTGAGAATATGACTGGTAATTTCTCCACTAATTTTAATATAGGTGGAGCTCTTGGAAACGACATGATGCCACTCTACGGCCAACTTTATGGAGCAGGATTACTTGAAATAGTTCAGGCCGCCTATAAAGGTGATATGAAATTGATTGCTGCGGTCAATGGAGCAACCAAATTAACCAAACTATCAGGGTCGGAAACTTCTACAGATGAAATTAGCCTTAAGGATGTATTGATGCAGGCTGAAGTAAAAGATGGTAGAATTCACCTTGAGCCATTTAACGTAGTCTTTGGAGGATATGAAACCACAATATCAGGGAGTAATGGAATTGACGGCAGTCTCGACTATATCATGGGTATGGATGTACCCACCGGGAAGGTGGCAGCTGCGGCTAACAATTTGATAGCCTCAAAATTAGGGGGTGCAAGTTTAGTTGGTGATAGGGTGAAATTAAACCTCGGTGTTGGTGGAACCTATGATGATCCCAAGATCACGGTGAGGAGTGTTGAAAATTCAGGTGGAAGCTCACCTGCTGATGCTGCAAAAGCGAGACTTGCCACTGAAGCAGCTAAAAGAAAGCAACAGGCTGAAGACAGGGCAAAAAGAGAGATTGCAAGAGCTAAAGCCAGAGCCAAAGCTCAAGCTGATAAGGCCAAAGAGGAAGTCAGTAAAGTCAAGGATGATGTAACGCAAAAGGTAAAAGAAGAAGCCGAGAAATTGGTGGGTGACCAGGCAGATGATGTCAAAAATGCTGTAAAAGGACTGCTAAAGAAGAAAAAGAAAGGAGGCAAATAAGCCCAGTAGTAATAAACGTTTGGAATACATCGGTAAGAAAGCCGTAGTTGTAGAAGGAACTCGCATTCCTTTTCTTGGATCTGGGACAAGTTACCAGTACCTCATGGCCTGTCAATTGGGAGCTATGGCCATACGTGGTCTCCTCACTAAAGCAGCGATTGAGCGGGCAATTTGTTAATCGGATAATCATGGGTACAGTGGTACATAACCTGCAAACCGCCAATGTCGCTCGAGAAGCAGCTCTAACCGCTGGAATTTCAAATACGACTCCTGCCCTGACAGTATCACAGGCCTGTATTTTAGCAAATACAGCTATCTCTCGCACGGAGTTGACCTGATTCGAGCAGGTCAGGCAGATGTTATTATAGCCGGAGGCACGGATTGTGTTTCTGACATCCCCATCATATTTAGAAAAAAACGAGGAAGAAGTTCTTCAATTCCCAGAAAATCAAGGGAGTTGGGGACATGATAAAATTTGGATTGAGTCTTCATCCATCAGACTTTAAGCCAAAGGACACAACTACGATAGATTAGCTACACTTCGACCTGCCTTTGATAAGAAACACGGAACACTCACTGCAGGAATTCATCTTTTTTAACGGGACGGTGCTGCGGTGGTGCTGCGGCGGTGGTGCTGCTTATGTGCTGAGGAAAAGGCCAAAGAAATGAGCCTCCATGCAAAGGCAAGAATTAGACTGGAGACTATGTTTTCACAGGGCAAGACCCCAAATGAGGAACTCCTACTTGGCCCGGCCTATGCGACTTATCAAGTACTTCAAAGACAAGGATTATCAATTAAAGACTTCGATGTTTTTGAATACCATGAAGCATTTGCTGCCCAGATTCTTACCAATTTGAAGTGCATTGATTCCTCAGCATTTGCCAAAGAGAAAATCAGGGCAACTGACAAATCAGGAGAAATAAATGAAGACAAATTCAACATTCATGGTGGCTCTCTTTCCCTCGGTCATCCATTTGGTGCCACCGGTGCCCGATTAGTTACCACAGCCGTAAACAGACTGCAAAGAGAAGATAGTGAGCTGGCTATTCTGGCGGCATGCGCTGCCGGAGCACATGGGCATACAATGGTGTTGGAGAGGGTTGGCCAGCAAATACAACACTTCTATCCATGCCTATAGACCTTCAAAAAATTTGACCACTAAAATACAACGCGTTATAATTATATTATATTTAATGGATTAACCGTTCAACTGAAAACTATCTAATATGCTCACTACATGCGGTCATCAAACGATAGAAAAAACTACTGAGGGTGTAAACTCACGGATAAAGGCTGGTCCTGTCATTTCAACTATAAATGATTCTTTTGGCCAGCTAAAGAAGAAGCCGCCATTTGCTGGAGATGGCTATTATTTTTGGGAAGACAATATTGAAGCCGGTGAATGGTGGGGCAAAGTCCATTATGCTAATAAAGGAAAGGAGTTTAGAATTTTTGGGATCAATTTCTTACTTAGATATGATGACGATTCGTTTTTAGATCTGGTTGGAAATAGACAGCATCTGAGATTAATTCAAAAGATCATCGTCAAACTCAAAAAATCAATGAAATGTGATGATTGGAAACTACACCAATTCATAATGTTTCTGCGAAAGAAGAACCATGAAGGAAAAATTAAGTTTCCATATAAAATAATGAGATTCAATGATCAAAATTTAGACATTGCTAATTAAATACAGTTAATATTTCATTTCGATGATGCATCAAAAGCAAAACGGATAAAGTAAGCATCTCAATACTTTTTGAACAGCTCTTTGATTTTCTTCTCATTCTTGCCAAAAAATGCCTGAACAAGCTATTATAGCCTTCTACGGTAAAAGTTTCTGCTTTTGATTGAATGTGTTTGTCTTTAGGGACCATGTGCTCGTATGACTTCCAGTAATCACTTGCTAGAGTATTCATCTGGTTAGTGCCTATTAGCCCCCAGAGCTTTTTTGCTGTCTCAGTACTTCTGTCGCCAATAACGAAATTGATGAACTTTTTCCCATATCGATCAACAGCAATCCAAATCCAGCAATAGTTTCTTTGTTTCCAATGTAGCTGTGCATCTGGTCAAGCTCTACGAAATCCACTTCGAAACCGCTATTGGACAAGGACTGCACTTCTTGGCCAAAACCCCTTATCCAGTTTAACACAGATACATTGCTCACGTTGAGTATTCTACCGATTGACCGAAAACCCAACCCTTCAAGATATAATTGCAGGGCGTATTTTTTCAACTCTTTTGGTTTGGCCGTAGATTTTTGTTGTACCGTATAGTGGTAGCCGCATTTTTTACACTTATACCTTTGTTTTCCTTTTATCTTGCCGGATTTAATGACAGCACGGTTTGAACACTTAGGGACAATTCATGGCTTTTTTCTGTAAAAATAAGAAAACTATATATAATTAGCAATACCAGAATTTAAATGCTAAGTTTCAAAAACGAATTTATTTAAGTGATAAAAAAAATCGAGCGATTTTGAATCCATTTTATATTATTTGCGTTTTCGAGAAGCACAACTTACTTTTAAATACCTTTACTTCCTCTTCACGCTGGCGTAGTGGATATCTCCTGATGGCTGGAAGCACCGCGGAGGTTATCCACCGGATAAACTTCTTCGCTTCAGGCTTTCTGCTCTTGCTCTCAAAAATCATCTGGTATAAGCCTGACTCACTCACTATTAGCACTGCTTCCCTGCCTCCGCTTCCAGCCATATCTATTGAATCGAACCCCTTTTCTGAAGGATCTAATTCTTTTGTTGCATCGTATACATTAACCACATCAAGGGCATAGCATAGGTCTTTGGCCACAAACCACGGCTCACCGGCCACATACAGCATCCGCAGTCCGCCAAAATCTTCGTGTTTTAATAGCTCAGTATTCATGACTCTTGTCTTGCTTTAGTTCCAACTCCTTAAAGGCAATGGCCGTGGCGCGTATCTCCTGAGCCAGTTCCGAATTGCGGTGAAAGCGCAGTGCCAGATAGATGTTTTCTCGGGTGCAGTTTGGAAAAGCCGCTTTAAGATCCTGCAATACCGGACGAGAAACATGTATTTGCGGTAAATGATGTGAAAGACGGGTATACTTATATTATTGTAGAAGACACAGACGGGGTGCTTTGCAAGCGGCTCTATCGCCTGGGTGAAGACTGGCAGATTGTCTCTGATAATCCCATCCACAGACCCTACAATAGAAAAAGCAGCCGGATCATTGCCTTTTTCAAAGCTTTTTGTCGCTGGTCGTACGATTTTAGAAACTACCACGATGACGTACGGGCAGATATCCAGCAGCTCAAAACCGACATTCAGCAGCTAAAAACCGACATTCAGCAGCTCAAAGGCAAAAGATAAAACAAATTGTACAGGTTTCTCCTGAGTCTATTTTAGATAGTTTTAATTTAACTATCTGATAATCAGTATTTTAAATTAAATACTCATTCAATACTCGGGGGAAGTTATCGGAGGAATACCATTCAAAAGGGGGAAGTTCGGGCGTTTTATCTCCGTTTTTTGGCGTTTTAAGTCCAAAAAAGGGCAATGGTTGTTCCTTTATCACGTGATTTTCTCATGAAAGTGAACAACCATTTGAACAACCAATAAGAACAACCAATCCAAAAAACGGGAATTTTTGTATGTCGTTTCCAGGTAAGAAAATAGTAAGGCTATGAGGCTTTTTTCAGGGCATCATCATAGCCATATTGGCCGATAAGAAAGGTATTTTTAGCCTTTAGAGGGTATTTTTAGACGTTTTTAGGGTAGAAGTGGTAATTAAGAGGTACTTATTAAGCAAGCACGTTTATAAAGCGGTAGTGGAGTGATACTAAAATGATACTTTTCGGTAAAAATGCACAATTCGTTTTTTTAATGGAAGGTCATCGTGTTTGCTTAAAAATCGCCCTTTATTAGTGTTTAAAAGCTGTTTTTAGCCCTTTTTGGCTTTGCCCTTTTTATGTACTATTTGTTTTAGGGGGGGTAGTACCTGGTAAAAGAGTTTTTGAAACAGGCACATAATCTATGAACATTAATTTCAGAGGGACAGGCTGCTGTCTGACGGTTCTAATCAGCAGATTGCCGAATATGGCCCCGTCTATATTGCTAAACTTACAAAATGGAGAAAGCGACCCCCCCCCCTTAAAATCAATTTTCAGCAAGACAAACTGATTAGTGCCCAATTGAAATACCTGAAACTGAGAACCTACCACGAAAAAGTTAAGGCAGAATTATATTATGCCTCTGGTACGATGATTCTGAATGTTAATACTTTGTGAGCTGAATGAAAGTGAGCTGTAACAGCGTTGCATATCTCACCCCCTTCACATAATTTTGGCCTCCTATTTTAAGCCCGCCCTATGCAAAGAGATACAAAGATTTTTGACCTGATCAAAAAAGAAGGAGACCGCCAGGAATTTGGCATTGAACTTATTGCTTCCGAGAATTTTGTTTCACCGCAGGTGATGGAAGCAGTGGGTACATGCCTGACAAATAAATATGCGGAAGGACTTCCCGGGAAGAGATATTACGGAGGGTGTGAAGTTGTTGATATGATTGAGCAGGAAGCTATAGATAGAGCGAAAGAATTGTTCGGAGTAAACTGGGCAAATGTTCAGCCGCATTCTGGTGCGCAAGCGAACGCTGCGGTAATGTTGGCTGTACTTAAGACTGGTGATACTATTCTCGGGTTTGATTTATATCATGGCGGACACTTAACTCATGGATCCTCAGTGAATTTCTCTGGAAAATTGTATAGGCCGACCTTTTATGGAGTAGAAGAAGAAACAGGCCAGATAGATTGGGACAAGTTGGAAAAGACAGCAATGAGAGAAAAACCCAAATTGATTATTACTGGTGCCTCAGCTTACAGTCGGGAATGGAATTATAAAAAACTAAGAGAAGTTGCGGATCAGGCTGGAGCCTTGCTAATGGCTGACATTGCCCATCCGGCGGGCCTAATTGCCCGTGGGCTATTGGACGACCCATTGGAATATTGTCATTTTGCAACTACAACGACTCATAAGACTTTAAGAGGACCCAGGGGTGGAATGATTATGATGAGAGAAGATTTCGAAAACCCTTTTGGTCTCAAAAATCCTAAAGGAGAGCTTCGAATGATGTCAGCGTTGTTAGATTCCGGTGTTTTCCCCGGAACCCAGGGAGGCCCATTGGAACATGTAATTGCCGCAAAAGCGATTGCATTTGGCGAAGCCCTTACTGATGAGTTCATGGATTATGTTTTACAGGTAAAAAAGAACGCCCAGATAATGGCTAAGGCCTTTATGGACCGGGGCTATAAAGTCATTTCAGGAGGCACAGACAATCACATGATGCTGATCGACCTGCGGCCGAAAAATCTGACAGGCAAAATTGCTGAAAATACATTGGTGAAGGCTGATATTACCATCAATAAAAATATGGTACCCTTTGATGACAAGTCACCTTTCGTAACTTCGGGAATGCGAGTTGGTACAGCAGCTGTAACAACTCGAGGGATGAAAGAGCCTGAAATGGAAAAGATCGTCGAATTGATCGATGATGTACTGATATATCATGAAAACGAGGGCAAAATTGCCGTAGTCAAAAAAGAGATTAATTCATGGATGAAGACTTTTCCCCTGTACCAGTAGAGTCACCGGAACCTGAAGAAAGCCCAGTTGAAAAGGAAATGTCTTTTCTGGATCATCTGGAAGAACTAAGATGGCACCTGATAAGATCCTTTAGTGCCATTGGTGTTTTTAGTATTGCGGCATTCGTATCTAAGACTTTAGTTTTTCATACCATCATTCTTGGGCCATCCAGGCCTGATTTCTGGACTTATAAAATGTTATGTAAGCTTGGTGAGGCTTTGGGCTCTCCAGCCATTTGTATAGAAGCCCTACCTTTCATTATCCAGAGTAGACAGATGACTGGGCAGTTTACCATGCACATTACATCTTCATTTGTGATTGGTTTGATACTTACTTTTCCCTATGCTTTTTGGGAAATATGGAGATTCGTAAAGCCTGGTTTATATCCAAAGGAAAGATCTGCGGCACGTGGAGCTACCTTTTATGTAAGCATGTTATTCATTACCGGTGTATTGTTTGGGTATTTTATAATGACCCCAATTTCAGTCAATTTCCTGGCTTCTTATAGTTTGGACCCTAGTATCGCCAATGAATTCGACATTATTTCGTATGTATCCACAGTCACTACACTGGTACTGGCCAGTGGTATATTATTTCAAATGCCGGTGGTAACGTATTTTTTGACTACTGCTGGATTGATAAGCACTTCACTCATGAAGCAATACCGCAAACATGCGCTTGTAATTATCTTAATATTAGGAGCTATGCTGACTCCTCCCGATCCTTTTAGTCAAATTCTGATTGCCTTGCCTTTAATAGGTCTTTATCAGGTTAGTATATGGATTGCCGCCATGGTGGCTCGCAAAGGTGAGGAGGCACTTCAAGAAACGTAATTATGAAAAAAATAATTCCAATTGGCGGAGATCACGCCGGATTTTCATGTAAGATAGAATTGATAAAACACTTGGAGGCATCTGGTTATGAGATTAAGGATTTTGGTACTTATTCTGAAGAATCAACCGATTACCCTGATTATGCTCATCCGCTGTCCACTGCCGTAGAGAATGGTGAATACGACTTAGGGGTTCTGGTTTGCGGAAGTGGTAATGGTGTGTGTATGAGTGCCAATAAGCATCAGGGAATCCGAGCGGCACTGGTTTGGAATGAAGAATTGGCATCACTTTCCAGAGAACACAATGACGCCAATGTCGTTTGCATCCCCGCAAGGTTTGTCTCAGTTGAAGAGGCCATTAAAATGGTCGATAAATTTTTAGCCACTGACTTTGAAGGTGGCAGGCACCAAAAAAGAGTAAATAAGATTAGCTGCTAAATCCGACTTATCCGACTTAAAATCCTAGCCGGCGTGAGTGAGAATCTCCCTGACATTCTTTTTGATCTTTACAGCAATGTTATCCGTAGGTAAATCATTGATGTCTCTTCCAAAAGGCTCTTCGATTTCCTCGGAGATCAGTTCAATGCTGACGAGAATGTAAAAAGCTAGGAAGACAATCCCTACTGTCCAGTAGCCGAACGCTTGAATCATGGCAAAAGGCAAGGTGATATTAAAAATGAATAAGAATTTCTTGATATACATGCTATAACTGTATGGAAGGGGTGTGGTTTTAATCCTTTCGCAAGCTCCCATGACATCAACCAACCCTTTTATTTCACTATCCAGAATGAAGAGTTCGTGGCCATTGATTTTGTCATTTTTATACTTGGCTAAACCCAATCGTACATCAGGGTGGCAATCATATTGGGCCGATGTTCACTTTGGATGATCAGTTTTTCCTCGTTTTCATTATCAAAATCCAGCTCTTCCATTAAGACACCCTCCCTAAGCATTTCCTTGGCAGAAAAAACAAAGTTGGGTATCATATTCCGGAAATATTGCCCGGTTTCTTTGTCATCGGGAAAGATGCCACGGATTTTCATGGCCAAAGCTCTGGAGTCATTTACAAGCTTACCCCATTGTTTCCTGCCTTCCCACCAGCGATCATAGGCGGTGTTGGTCCTTAGAACCGGGAAGAGACCAGGTACAATACCCAAGAGTGAATGGAAAGTTCCAGTGCCCTCTAACTCGAAATGAAAATAGTCGAGAATGAAATAGCAAAAGACAGTGGTATAGATCACCATGAACAACAGTAGCGGGAAGAGTGATTTGATCACATATCTGCTGTAGACATCGAATATCAGGGAAAACCACGATTTTGGATTATAATCAATCATTACCGAATCCCGTTTAAGTAAGAATAGTAAAATTAAGTCAATATCAAGTTGAATCCACGCTAAGACGATATTGATCCATTCTAAAATTTAGAGCTTCGTTTCTCCATGAGCACAGTATCACGCCACGTGTCACCGAGTTTCCCGACCTTTTCACGAAGACCAATTTTTCTAAAACCACATTTTGTGTGCAGTCCCACACTCTGTTCATTTTCGGGAAACGTTGCGGCGTTCAAAGTCCATATCCCATTCTCTTCTGAGGATTCTATAACTTTCAGAAGTAGAGCCTTGCCAATTCCCTGACCCCTATAATCACCTCCAATATAAGCACTAACCTCGGCTACACCTCCATAAGCACATCGGTCAGAGACCGGAGACAAGGCAACCCACCCAGCAACGTCATCGCCCGATAGAGCGACCCATCTGCTGTGGCTCAAATGCGACGCGTTCCATTTTTCCCAGCTGGGTGATGACGTTTCAAAAGTTGCCTGTCCGGTTGCAATTCCTTCCAGATATATTCTTTCAACATCTGACCAGTGGTCCGAATCCATGGGGATGATAGTAATAGCCATGTCCACTTATTTTTTGACTGATGTTAGCAACAACTTAGTTCTCCTGCCAAACGTGGCTTGCAAACGGTTGGTCGAACGTAAAGTTGTACCGATATTTTGTCTTCATCCAGGTCGATAGCCTCCACCGAAAAATTTGAAGTTCGAATTTCATCATTTCCAAATTCGAAGAAAATATCCGTTTCACCAACCATGGGAGTCATTTCATGAACTTTGCTGAAAACAGACAATGCCTTTTTTGCTGTCCAGGGTTTTCTCAGTTCTTCATTCTTTGGGGCCCACAATTGTACAATAGTCTGTTTGTAACTATCTGGATTGCCCCCGCAATCAACCGAATCAATGGTTACATTCTTTACTTCCGTAATGTGATAAGTATCAGGAACAAACCTTCCTTTTTCATATTCAAAAGTTAATCCAGCTTCTGGATTGCCTTCTAGCAATGTTAAAAATTCTTTAGTTTTCATTTTTTCTTAATTGTAATATTGCGATAAATATATTTAAATTTTTTAGCAGCAAGAATTAGAAACTTCTGAGAACAGACCTGTGAAAAGCTCCTCAATCTCTTTCCACGCTTGGTCATCAATATAGTAGCAGGTACTTGGACCTTCAATGGTTCCCTTAACTAATCCCGCTGATTTTAATTCTTTTAAATGTTGTGAAATCGTAGACTGGGAAAGGGGCAGTTCATCAACAATGTCTCCGCAAACGCAGGCATTTCTTCTGATCAATGTTTCGATGATCGCAATGCGTGCCGGGTGCCCAAGAGCTTTAGCCATGGAAGCAAACTTGTTTTGCCTTTCATTAAACTTGTATGATTTACTTAAACCAATTATCGTAATAATACGATGAATTTTTTAAAAGGTTGAAATTTTGCTAAAAAAATTATTGGATGACCTGAATGTTAAAAGAGAGGTTCCTTGAAAAACAACTCAGCGACTGTAAAAGAGATGACTGATATAACAAATCCGAACATGAAGACCGTATAGGAAATCCTAAGGTATTTATATTTGGTACCCAACACGCTGCCGAAAAAATAGAAGATCAGTCTTTTTTTGTTATCAATGTCTGCTAGCGTGAACGTACCTCTTGGGATATTGGGGCGTGTGGCAAGAGCTGCAAAAACAATGGTTACTAAACAGACCACTGTCAAAATAACTGTAGGAATGATCACGTGTGGAAACTCTTTCAATTTTCTGAACAATACGGACACAAGAATTGATAAAATAATTGAATTGATGGAAATCATGATATTGGCCTTATGATCAGCCAGCAAGTATTGCAATCTCAAACTCGTCCCTGGCCAAGCCGTCGTTGAATCCAGTAACCGAAATAGCCCCTACGACATCATTAGGTATGATCCAGGTTATGGTAGGTCAAAGCTTTCGGCAGTTTTTTACTTAGGATTTCCTCGGCATACTGCTTAGCTTCAACAATAATTTCACTTGCTTTACTCATGTGCCGTTCCTTGCCAGTGAAATCAAGTAATACAGGCTAATTTTTATTTAACAATTGGTATTAGAATTTAGTATATACTAAAAAAACAATATTTGATAAATGATACGGGGATTTGAATTATAGACTACTTTTTGCATTTGCTTCTTTACTGACCTTAGTTACCTTTTTGTCATCTGACTGTACCAACCCAGGCAGGAGTAAGACCAAATCTGCAGCAGATAGTCTATATCTGGTTTTGTCTGGAGATAAACCCAAATACGATATCAAAAACCTTGAGCAAAAGTATTTCTTGCCATACGTTTTAGAAGAAATATCTGCATTGTCTTATTATAAGGATGACATTCTGGCCTGTGTGCAGGATGAGGATGGGAAAGTTTTCTTTTATAATCTTCAAACAGAAGAAATTGGTCACACGACTTTATTGGAATATAGTAGTGATTATGAGGGAATAGAAATCGTTGGCGATCGCGGTTACATTCTAAAGTATGCGCTTATTAAATGAAACCGCTGATAGCTTCATTACTATTACTATTCTCTTTAGAACTTTATTCCCAACCCAGTGATGATGAGATAACTTTTTCGGTGGTACTCATTGGTGACGCAGGAGAACACAAGCCCTACTCACTTCCAATATTGGAGGTCGCCACTGAGAGATTAGAGCAATTTGGTGAACAATCAGCAATTATCTTCCTGGGAGATAACATCTATCCCCTGGGTTTGCCTCCGGAGGAGGATCCTAAAAGGACGAAAATGGAAGCGAAACTGAGCCCGCAACTAGATGTTATAAAAAATTCAGCGGGAAAAGGGTATATGGTTCCGGGCAATCATGACTGGGCCAAAGGAAAAAAGAATGGCCGTGTTAATTTGTTGGAACAGCAGGAATTCACAGACCAGTATATTGGGAACAAGCAATCTTTTTATCCAAGGGATGCATGTCCCGGGCCGGTTGAGATTTCACTTAATGACAATTTGGTGCTTGTCATTATTGATAGTCAATGGCTGTTGGCCGAAGGATTTAATATTCCTATAAGTGGTCACTGTGAGTATAAATCCAACAATGAGGTTATTGCCCAAATCGAATCGATTGTGGAGAACAATATGGGCAAACACCTGCTGTTCGCCATGCACCACCCTGTCATAACTTATGGTAGCCACGGTGGAGTGTTTCAATTCAAGCAGCATATATTTCCTTTGACAGATATGAAAAAGAATCTTTACATTCCTTTGCCATTAGTAGGTTCTTTTTATCCACTTTATCGCAAGTGGTTTGGCAATATCCAGGATACTACCAATCCAGCATACACCTCAATTATGGATCAAATGGCAGGGAGCTTTGAAAAACACCCACGAACTATTCACGCTGCGGGCCATGAACATGCATTGGAGCATATGGTTAGAAATAATGTAGAGTATATAGTAAGTGGAGCAGGTTCTAAGACTGAATTTGTAAAACAAAAGGGACACGCTCAATTCGTTACCGGGGACAGCGGCCTTACACAGTTGTATTACTACAATAATGGAGAGGTTTGGATGGAGTTTTGGGTTTTTAATGGGGATAATCCAAGAGGAAATGTGGACTATAAGGTTCAACTCTTTGCCAACAACAGCAACTAAACTATTGTGATTGATTATTTGCTTACCAGCTCCGTGATTCTCTTGATTGGGTTAGCCTTTAATCTCTATCTACCATCAAGATTGAATGGTAAATATGGTTATCGTTCCAAGGCAGCACTTAAGTCGCAAGAGAGTTGGGAACTGGCTCATAAGCTGTCAAAAACTTACCTGGTCATAGCTGGAATTATCAGTTTACTGGTTGCGCTAATTCTTTACGAATTTGGCCACTCCAACATGGCCAGGTTGCTTTCGGTTATTCTTCCCGTTGGCATTTTAATCATCTCGATTTTCCTAATTGAGAGAAGGCTTCGATATTAATCGGTTACCTGAAAACATTTTTTCCATCATTTTGGCTTCCATCAAAGACACGGATGGCGATCGCCTCTGCTGCTACGGTTTTGACCCCTTCACTGAATAAACTGCATTTAACAGTAGTTTTTCTTCCCTTCACTTCAGTGACAGAGGCCCTCAACTCGAGGAGTTTGTCATTTGGAGTTGGTTTAAGGTACTTGATATTTAATGTTCCTGTAGCGTAACGGTATTCAGGCTTCGAATTGAGTGGACGATCTTCCAGTTTATAGGAGTAGGCCATTGCGGTGCACATGCAGTGGCAATCAATAATGGTCGCTATAATTCCGCCATTGAGGAGGTTAGCCCAACCATGAAACTTTTCTTGGGACTCCCAATGGCATATGGCTTCATCCCCCTCCCAGTAGCTTTTGATATGAAGTCCGTCAGGATTATGGATACCACAACCGAAGCAAACATTCTCCGGCATGTGATCCTGGAAGTAAGTAATGCTATTATCGTTCATAAGGGATTGTTATATTTAATGGTTGCTATAGACTTCAAAATTAAAAATCGCCAGACCAATGGTTAATGTAATTGATTTAAAGTTTCAAGGCTTTTCCCAAGCCATCGCATCATTTCTCATCGAGTCAGGTGAGGGCCCTGTGCTTATAGAGACCGGACCGCATTCCACTTTTAAAGCCTTGGAGGCAGGAGTTAATCCATTGGGATATGATCTTTCTGACATTAAGCATGTATTGCTCTCCCACATCCATTTCGACCATGCCGGTGCTGCTTGGGCACTAGCCAGAAGAGGCGCAAAGATTTATTTGCACCCTAGTGGTGCCAAACATATGGAAGACCCTTCACGATTATATGAATCGGCGAAAAGAATTTACCGGGATAAGATGGATTCACTTTGGGGCTCCCTGAAACCAATTCCAAAGGATCATTTATATCAGATTCCGAACGAAGAGACTGTGCAAATAGGAAATTTAAAATTTACCGCTCACCATACCCCCGGGCATGCGATTCATCACATTGCCTGGCAATTGGAAGATATGTTATTTACCGGTGATGTTGCGGGCGTTAAAATTAATGATGGCCCGGTAGTCCCTCCCTGCCCGCCTCCCGATATTAATATTGAAGACTGGAAAGCTTCGATTTCGTTAATTAGAGGAATGAATTTAAATAAAATTTATTTGACTCATTTTGGAGACTTCGACAACATAGAGGGGCATTTAAATGAGTTAGAAGGTTGCCTCGACAACTGGACCAGCTGGACCAAAGTTCAATTTGAAAAGAATGCTGACCCAAAAGATATCACTCCGGAGTTCCAGGCTTTTGTGGATGGTAAATTGGCTAAGAAAGGACTGACAAAGAACGAGATCGACCGGTATGGTGCTGCTAACCCCGCATGGATGAGTGTTGCCGGATTGATGAGGTATTGGAAGAAAAGGGGAGAAATTAGCTGATTGCATTAATGCAATTCAAAATTCTTCTCTCCAGCCAATAGCTTAAATGCAATATGATTGGCTTTGGGAGGAATTGGGCAAGTAGCATGTTCAGTGAAAGCACATGGAGGGTTGTAGGCCTTGTTAAAGTCGATAACAACCTTATTTGAAGCATCCGGCATATCGGCATGCAAGTATCTTCCTAAGCCATAAGTCTCTTCACCAGTGGTTTCATCCGTAAATCTTAAGTGTAGATCTCCATCAAGGTTGGGCTCCATTTCACATTTCTGTCCTTGAAGTTCAAACTTCAATAGACCAGGCACTTTGGCGTCATAGGCCATGCCAAGGATGTTGGCTGTTTTGACAAATTTGGGAGGGTCATAGGGGACGAAATCAGCAACGACTTTCATTTCTGGATTGAGATCAAAGAATTCAATGGGGTCCATATTGGTCAAATTTTCATGTTCAAAATCCCTTAGCCTTACCCCGAATTTTTCTCCACGCTTAATCACTATCCATCGAAGACTACCCCAATTGAATTCAGGTGTGTTTTCCATATCTCCGTTATAGGCCGGGGTCCGTTTACCAATTTCGATCCCGCCGGATGTAATTCCCGATTCCCCGGATGTCACCATATAAACGGTATCATTTTGAAGTATGAAAGCACCAAGTGTTTCAGGAGTTTTGTCTTCAGGAAATTTCAAGTCATTTTCGTCCGACCCACCAAACGTATTTTCCCCCTCCTTCAACCAAAAAAGTCCTGCCAGGTTCACATAACCTTCCTCACCCATTAAGTCCTTCAGTCTACTGGTTTTCCAATTCTCAATTTCACTGACGTACTCTTTGGTTGGTTTTGTTGGGCCACATCCCAAGAGCATTACCAATAAAACAATCTGAATCTTTTTCATTCCTTCAATAATTGATCCAATAAAGCTAATTATTGAATTGTTTACAGTTGTGTTTTGAGCAGGTCAATTCCCTGTTCAAAACTATGCGGTTGATAACCAAGTTGGTTTTGCGCTTTATCAATAATAAACCCCGTTCTTGACGGCCGTTTGGCTGTTTGAGTGAAATTTGAACTATCTGCTTTTTCAATCAAGCCCTTATCTAGTTTAAAATAATCGGCTATTTTGACTGCCATCTCATAAGGTGTCAGGAGTTCTTTTCCTGAAATATTGAAGACCCCGTTTTTCTTTTTTGTGGCGATCAGATAGCAACCTATAGCCAAGTCTTCAACCAAGGTTGGTGTTCTCCATTGATCGCTTACCACTTTAATAGTCTTTCCCTCTTCAAGATTCTTTTTGACCCATATAACTATATTGGAGCGACTCATATTCTGTACTATCCCATAGACCAAAACAGTTCTGGCAATAGCCCAATCAATGTTACTATTCTTGATTAGTTGTTCACCAGCCAATTTGCTTTCACCGTAGTAGTTTAACGGACGGGAGTTTACTTCTTCGTTATATGGACCAGAAAGTCCGTCAAAAATGAAGTCAGTACTTAAGTGAATCAGTTTACAATGACTCTTTTCACTTGCTGCAATGAGATATTGAACAGCATTCACATTTACATTCCGACAATTTTCTTTTTCAGCCTCACATTGGTCCACATTGGTCATTGCGGCAGTATTGATTATTACATCAGGCTGGCACTCATTGAGAACCTTGGCAACCTCCTCTTTATCTGTAATATCAAGGCTGCGATATTCATAGTACTTTTGTTTATGATTCCGATTGGAACCTCTGGAGGTAGCAATTAATATATCATCAGGCTCCTGATTGTCTCCAATGAGGGTGATCAATTTTTGTCCTAATAAACCATTAGCACCCGTAATCAGAATCTTCATTTGTTTACAATAAAGGATAATGATAACCGTACTTACTGGTTATTTCCGACTGTAAAATTTCTTCAATAATAAAAACCATATGAATGTCTTGAATTGGTCTGTCCCGTTGGTCAGTCTGCTGGGCGGCGATTTTATCAATGACTTCAAGACCCTCCACGACTTCACCAAAGACGGTGTATTGGTCATCCAAATGTTGTGCTCCTCCAATGCTTGTATAAGCTTCAAGGCGGTCCGAAGGAAACTCTTTACTGAATGAAGTGTTAAGTTCTGCCTCGATAAGTGGCATTAGTTCAACTAGTTTGGACATGTACGACTGTGGATCACCTTGATACATGGCAATTAACTCGTTTCTCAGAATAGTATCTCCTGTGGCTTCCAGGTACTGCCCTACACTTGACGCCAATTGATTGCTATCTGTAGTCAATTGTTCTTTGGTAGAAACAGTGCCTTGTACCAGATAAAATTGACTTCCACTAGACTCTTTCCCAGGGTTTTGGTTGTCGCCAAGCCTTGCTGCCGAGAGGGCCCCCTTTTTATGGAATAACTTAGGATTAAATTCTGCGGGTATGGTATATCCTGGGCCACCAGAACCAAGAGGTTGTCTGTTTACGGCGTTTTTGGAGTCGGGGTCACCACCCTGAATCATAAAACCTCTAATAACTCTATGAAAAATCAGGCTGTCGTAGAATCCCTTATTTATTAGCTTGACGAAATTCTCTTTGTGCTTTGGTGTTTCTTCGTATAGAATAGCCTTCATATCCCCATAAGAAGTTTTAATGGTTATGAGGTAATCTTTTTTACCGTCATCGCATCCTAATGTTGAAATGATAAGGAGTATTAAAAACAAATTTCTCATTTACATGATTTTTTTCTTGAGTGCCCAAAAATAAGCCTAATCACATTACTACAAAACCCCATGATTCAAGTGGTTAATGCAAATCATTTTTTTGCCATTAAACATTAAAAAATTAGTTCACGCGAGGCTCTGACAATAATTATTTTCAGCTTTGAATTTATCTTTGGATTGTTGGTGAACTAAGTAGAAATTATTTAGCACGATAGTGGGTTGGGTATTGCATATATTTTACACCATAATGAGTTTTTTCAGGCTTACAAGGGTTCCCAATCTTATCATTATCGGATTGACTCAATACATTACTGCCATCTTTCTGGTTCATAGTAAATCTGAGTGGTTATTGGTAGTTGCCGATATCAGGTTTCTCCTACTGATTATCACAACCTCAATGATTGCTGGTGCTGGCTACATCATCAATGATTATTACGATACTAAAATTGACTACGTAAATCGCCCGCAAAAAGTAATTGTTGGAAGATTAATCCCCAGAAGATATGCATTGGCCTCTTATTTCTCCTTAAATGGAGTAGCAATTTTAGCTAGTGCTTTCTTATCACTGCAAATTGCTGCCATTCATTGCATGTCCAGCCTTCTGTTATGGCTGCATTCCAACCAGTTAAAGCGTTTGCCCCTAATGGGGAATGTAATTATTGGTGCCTTAGCTGCTGGTGCGCTTCTATTAATAGCCATTTTTTACGATAAAACAGGAGGGCTGGTCTATGCTTATGCATTCTTTGCCTTTGTAATCAATGTAATAAGGGAAATATTAAAAGACTTGGAGGCAATTAGAGGTGAGGAAAAATTTGGATCTTATGCCCTACCATCAGCTCTTGGAATTAGGCGAACTAAGTTGTTGATCTATGTAGTGATCGCATTTTCATCGATTGCCCTGAGTTTATTTTTATTCAATATTGAGAATCACGTGGCAGTAACCTATTTCACAATGTTAATACCCGTATTCATCTACTTTATATTTCTTCTGGTTAAGGCTGATACTCAAAAAAATTATGCCTTCCTCAGTGATTTCGCAAATTTTATCATGTTAACAGGAATAATTAGTATTACTCTCTTTTAAAAAATAGCTTAATGTATAGAGTGGCGGTATTCGCTTCAGGAAATGGTACTAATGCAGAACGATTGTTTGAATACTTCCAGAATCATTCTTCAATTAAGATAGAGCTGCTTTTCTGCAACAATCCCACTGCTGCTGTAATCATAAGAGCAGAAAAATGGTCGATTCCTGTGATATTATTTGATCGTGAAGAATTAAGAAACAAACAAATTGTTCAAAGTGCCTTGAAAGAGAAGGGAATTAATTGGATTGCTCTAGCAGGGTTTCTGTGGTTATTACCATCCGACATTGTGTCAGCTTACCCTAACCGCATTGTGAATCTACACCCCTCACTTTTGCCTAAATATGGAGGGAAAGGTATGTATGGAGAACATGTTCACAATGCAGTTATCCAATCTGGTGATCAACAATCTGGTATTACCATTCATGTGGTAAATGAAGGGTATGACAAGGGCAAAATTATCTTTCAGGCTCAATGTGAGGTATGTGAGAATGAGAATAGTGAGTCGTTAGCAGTTAAAATACACGATTTAGAATATAAGTATTTTCCACCCACACTGGAAAAAGCAATTCTTGGGAAGGAATAACAACCTGGGTTGTTAACGGCTTGAAAAACAATACTTTTGCATCCTTCATTTTCAGATAATGGATCGCAAAGAGATTAAAACCGCATTGATATCAGTATTCTATAAAGAGGGTTTAGAGCCTATTGTCCAACAGCTTCATCAAAATGGAGTGAGGATTTTGTCGACAGGAGGCACCCTTGATTTTATCAAACAAGCAGGTTATGAGGCCGAAGCAGTGGAAGATATCACTGAATATCCCTCCATTTTAGGTGGAAGGGTAAAGACTTTGCATCCTAAAGTGTTTGGAGGCATTCTCAACAGATCAATGAATAATACCGATCAGGAAGAAATGCGACAATTTGAAATACCATCCATTGATCTGGTAATAGTAGACTTATATCCTTTTGAAGAAACATTAGCCTCTAACGCTTCAGAAGAAGACATTATAGAAAAAATTGACATTGGTGGAATTTCATTGATTAGAGCAGCGGCTAAAAATTTTGGCAATGTAGCCATCGTTTCCTCAAGAGACCAATATGAGGATTTAATCAGTGTAATTTCAGATGGCTGTTCCACTGACTTGATGACTAGGCGCAGACTGGCAGTTGCGGCATTTGATAATTCGTCACACTACGACTCAGCGATCTTCAATTTTTTTAATAATGATAGCCCTGTTGACAGTTTTAAAATTAGTAGTCAAACCAAGAATGAACTAAGGTATGGAGAAAACCCGCATCAAAAAGGAGATTTTTATGGGCGAATGGACCAAGTGTTTGAGCAATTGCACGGTAAACTAATTTCGTATAATAATTTGTTGGACATTGATGCTGCAGTTTCACTAGTTCAGGACTTTGGCCAATCTGTTTTTGCTATAATTAAGCATACCAATGCTTGTGGTTTGGCAGTAAATGACAACGTACTTGAGGCATATAATAATGCCCTTGCCGGGGACCCGGTTTCGGCATTTGGAGGTATTCTGGCGACAAACCTGGAAATAGATCCTTCTTCAGCGGAAGAAATTAATAAACTCTTTTTCGAAGTTCTAATAGCACCTGGCTTTAGTCCTGATGCACTAGACATACTGAAGAGTAAAAAGAATCGTATTCTTCTGCTTCAGAAAGCAAGAGCTGGTCAAGACAATCAAATTAAGTCAGTGCTTAATGGTCTCTTGGTACAGGGGGAGGATACCAAAGTTGAATCAAAGTCTGATTTGCAAGTTGTGACGAAGAAGGGGATTACTGACTCGGAAGAAAAAGCTCTACTTCTGGCAAATAAAATTGTAAAGCACTCTAAGTCCAATGCAATTGTATTCACCTCAGAAGATCAACTGCTGTCTAGTGGTGTCGGTCAAACGTCAAGAGTTGATGCGCTCAATCACGCCATTGAAAAAGCCAAAAAGTTTGGATTTTCATTAAAAGGAGCGGTCATGGCTTCTGATGCCTTTTTTCCATTTCCTGATTGTGTAGAGATTGCAGATAATGAAGGTATCGCATCCGTTATACAACCAGGCGGCTCAGTCAAAGACCAGCTTTCAATTGATTACTGCGACAATAATGACATGTCAATGGTATTTACTGGGTTTCGACATTTTAAACACTAAATAAGGTTCAAAAAATCATTGGTTTTTGCCCTTAAAATTCCATTTTTAGAGGGTTATGAATGGCAATAATCATTTTTAAAGTTTAATTTTCGCTAAAACCCCCACACACGGGTTTAAGTGTTATTTTTGTGGCTCATTTTGAAAACTGCAAATGGGATTTTTTGATTTCTTTTCCGACGACATTGCGATCGATTTGGGTACGGCCAATACTCTAATAATCAGTAAGGACAAGATTGTCATTGATGAACCATCAATTATTGCTATTGACAAGAACACCAACAAAGTTTTGGCCATTGGTCGCCAGGCCATGCAAATGCATGAAAAGACCCATGACAATATCAAAACTATCCGTCCATTGAAAGACGGTGTAATTGCTGACTTTCATGCGGCGGAGCATATGATTCGAGGTATGATCAAAATGATTGATGGGAATAGTAAAAGATGGATACCTTCATCTCACAGAGTGGTGATTTGCATTCCTTCCGGGATAACTGAAGTTGAAAAAAGGGCAGTTAGAGACTCCGCAGAACATGCAGGAGCAAAGGAAGTATACATGATTCATGAACCAATAGCTGCTTCAATTGGTATTGGGGTTGATATTGAACAACCAGTTGGATCTATGGTAGTTGATATTGGAGGTGGGACTACAGAAATTGCTGTTATTGCTTTATCAGGAATTGTCTGTGACCAATCAATACGTGTAGCTGGGGATATGTTCAATAAGGACATACTTGACTATATGCGTCGGCAACATAATTTGCTTATTGGAGAACGTTCGGCCGAGAAAGTAAAAATTGAAGTTGGATCTGCCTTGACGGAGCTGGATTCTCCTCCAGATGACTATGAGATCAGGGGACGTGATTTAATGACTGGCATTCCAAAAGTCATAAAAATCTCATATTCTGAGATTGCTTTTGCCATTGATAAATCTGTCTCTAAAATAGAAGAAGCAGTATTGAAAGCACTAGAAATTTCTCCTCCTGAACTTTCGGCAGACATATATGATAATGGTATTTATTTGACCGGAGGAGGTGCGTTGTTGCGAGGGTTAGATAAGAGGCTAGCTATGAAAACGAAACTGCCCATTCATATCGCAGAAGACCCTTTGTGGGCTGTTGTGAGAGGGACCGGAATGGCGTTAAAAAATCTCAACCATTACAAAGCTGTGCTAATACCATAATATAAATGCGCCAACTTTTTCTTTTCATTTATAATTATAGGGCGTTTTTTGTATTCCTAATATTTGAAGGTATCAGTGCATTCTTAATCGTTCAGAATCAAAATTACCATAGGGCAGCATTTATTAATGCTTCAAACGCCCTAGTGGGCAATGTTGTAGAAACCTCCTCAAATGTTTCCGACTATTTTAACTTAAAATCTCAAAACGAAATACTGTCTGTCGAAGTGGCAAGCCTAAAAGAACGTTTGGCAATGTTGGAGTCGCAGATTGAATCAACCCAGGAATTAAAAAATGAGGGGGATACACTCTATGACTTTCTTTCAGCCAAGGTTGTCAACAACAGCTACAGGCAACTGAATAATTATCTTACGCTTAACAAAGGGACCAAAGATGGAGTTTTGCCAAATCAAGGCGTGATAGGAGTGGATGGAATTGTGGGCAAAATCAGGTCAGCTTCTGATAACTTTTCCATCGTAGTTTCTTTACTTCATACCGGCTTTCTTGTGTCATCTGTACTGAATAGATCCCGTACATTTTGTACGACCAACTGGCATGGAAGAGATCCCGGATTTGCCAACTTGTTATATGTACCAAGACATGTTTTTTTGAATAAGGGGGATTCAGTCACTACGTCTGGTTATAATTCCATATTTCCGGCAGATCAGCTTGTGGGCATTGTGGAGGAAATAAATACATCTCCGAATGCTACTTTTCATGATATCAGAATAAAGTTAGCTACAAATTTCAGTCAACTAAACTTTGTGTCAGTTGTAGAGAACAGGCTTTCGATACAGAAAGACTCCTTGGAACAAAATGCTGCCACAATAAATTGATTCGCAATTTATCCAGTCATATCACCCGCCTTGTGCTGTACTTACTTCTTCAGGTCCTGGTATTTAAACAGTTGGCTTTTTTCGATGTGTCTTTCAATTTTATTTATGTCATTAGTCTTTTACTCTTGCCCATTGAGATTGGGCCATTACTTCTGATGGGAGTTGGATTTTTTGTAGGACTAACCGTCGACCTATTCTACAATACTCAGGGCATTCAAGCCTCAGCCTGTGTATTAATGATGTTTTTAAGACCTTATTATTTTCAAAGAACAACCAGAGGAAGTTACGAATCGGGGAGACCCCTTAACGTGCGGGGCATGGGTCTTACTTGGTTCATAGTGTTTTGTTTTCCCATGATCTTTATTCACCACCTTGTTGTTTTTTATTCCGAATCGGGAAGTTGGAGCTTTTTGTTCTTTACTTTTAGCAAAGCGTTATTCAGCAGTATTTTTACATTTGTAGTTGGCCTCATCTTACAATATCTATCGACCAAACCCAGTAGAAGATTATGAATGATGACAGACGGGTCTTTATTCAAATAGCTATAGTTGTAGTCACTATTGTTTTTGCTGTCAGGCTATTCTCCATTCAGATTTTGGACAGTACTTATAAGCTAGCGGCAGAGAATAACATTGTTCAAAAAGTAACAGAATATCCCTATAGAGGCCTACTCTATGATAGAAATGGAGAGTTACTGGTTTTTAATACACCAATTTATGATTTGATGATTGTTCCTCAGGAGGTTAGCCTTTCCGATACGGTTGCATTTTGTAAAATGGTCGGGATTACTCCAGAAGATTTTGAAATCAGATTTACTAGTGCCAGAAAATATTCGTCTATTTTACCATCAAAGTTTGTGGAACAACTCACGAACGAACAATTCGCATTAATTCAAGACAGATTGATTGAATATCGGGGCTTCCACATCAGGGCAAGAACCGCCAGAAAATATCAGCACAACAGTCTTGCTAATGCTCTGGGATATACTGGAGAAATAAGCAGGCGTCAACTTGATGAAGATACCACACGATTTTATAAATCAGGAGATTTTGTAGGAATAAGCGGTTTGGAGGCTGAGTATGAAAAGGAATTGCGAGGTCAAAGAGGTGTTAGCTACAAAATGGTTAATGTAAGAGGTATTGAAAAGGGTAGCTTTAAGAACGGGGCCTATGATACACTCTCGCAGCCCGGAAGAGATTTAGTGCTGACCATAAATCTTCAATTACAAAACTATGCTGAAAAATTAATTGAGGGCAAAATCGGGAGTGTGGTGGCAATTGAACCCTCGACTGGTGAAATATTGGCTTTTGTGTCAGCTCCGTCGTATGATCCCAATATTTTAACCGGAAAAAATTTTAGTGAGAACTATAAAAAGCTCCAACAAGACAGCCTTAAACCATTATTTAACCGGCCCCTGATGGCCATGTACCCTCCCGGATCAATTTTCAAAACGGTACAGGGTCTTATTGCCATGCAAGATGGCGTCGTCAGTTCGAACGAGGAAATATATTGCTCGGGGGAATTGATTGGAGACCATGCTCCTCCCGGATATTATGATATGCATAATGCGATTAAGTTTTCATCCAATAACTATTTTTATCAAGTATTTAGACGGGTAATAAGGCAGCAATTATCAGACAATCCCTACGCTGATGCAAGGCTGGGTTTGGACCAATGGAAAGAGCAATTGAATAAATTCGGTCTGGGTGTACCTCTTGGTATTGATATTCCGAATGAAAAGCCGGGATTTGTGCCTGGATCTGACTATTACAATAGACTGTACGGCAACAATAGATGGGGGTTTTCCAATATTTATTCGCTCAGTATTGGTCAGGGAGAAGTGCTGATGAACCCTATTCAAATGGCAAATCTGGCTGCGATTGTTGCTAATCGGGGATTTTACTATCCCCCACACATGATTAAAAATCGTGATCTCGTTAACTCTTACCAGAGTAAAAAGTCGACGGGAATAAAAGATGAGTATTATGACATCGTTATTAATGCGATGGAAGAAGCCTTATCTGGAACTGCCGGAAGAGCGATGATTGGCGATATTGATATTTGTGGCAAGACTGGCACTGTTGAAAATCCACATGGAGAAGACCACTCAGTATTCATGGCATTTGCACCAAAGGAAGATTCCAAAATTGCCATATCGGTATTTGTTGAGAATGCTGGATGGGGAGGAAGAGCAGCAGCGTCAATTGCAAGTCTGTTAATAGAGGACTATTTGAAAGGTGAGACATCTCGTCAGTGGTTAGAAGACTACGTACTGAAAGGAGAATTTCTGGATTGAGCATACGGTGAAATTAAAAAGACAAGAAGGAGAAGTAGATTGGACTACAGTATTGGTCTACTTCGCCTTGGTTGTACTGGGGTGGTTGAATATTTATGCGGCCGTTTTTGACGAAACTATTCGCCACAGTTTGTTTGATTTAGGAACAGACTCTGGGAAGCAGCTAATATTTATTGGCACCGCAATCCTACTTATAATTGGTGTGCTAACTCTGGATTTCAAGTTTTACGATTCATTCGCCTATGTGATTTACTTCTTTTTTATCACATTGTTAGTCATTGTACTAGTGTTCGGTAAAGAAGTAGCTGGATCAATATCTTGGTTCCAGATTGGCAGTCTTGGATTTCAGCCATCTGAGTTCACCAAATTCGCAACGGTATTGGCATTGGCTAAATTTCTTGGCGAGGGGCACAAGCGTTTGGACAAATTAAAAGATCAACTCCTGGCGTTTGGCATTGTCTTGACTCCCTTTTTTCTTACAATGATGCAAGGTGATATAGGAACAGCTATGGTTTTCGGTGCCTTGATAATAGTTCTTTACCGGGAAGGGATTTCTTCCCTGTACGTAATCATTGGGCTGACATTAGTTGCCGTAGTTATTCTGACTCTATTAGTCAGTCAGACTATTATTATGACAATCATTGTCGTAGTCACTTTATTTATAATCGCATTAAATCCTAGAAACAATAAAAGGACTGCAGTTATAATTGTATCAGCAATTATTATCACTGGAGCGGTGAGAAGTGTTGACTTTGTAATGGCGGAAGTCTTAAAACCACACCAACTAAACAGGATTATGGTTATGGTGAACCCAGATCTTGATCCTCTTGGCATTGGGTGGAATGCAACACAGTCAAAGATTGCAATTGGATCAGGTGGTTTTTGGGGTAAAGGGTATTTACAAGGGACTCAAACAAAGTTTGATTTCGTGCCGGCGCAAAGTACCGATTTTATTTTCTGCACTATTGGTGAGGAACATGGCTGGACGGGAAGCCTTGCGCTTCTCACGTTATTCACTTTTTTAATTTTACGGGTTATGGCAATTGCCGAAAGGCAGAAATCCACATTTGCAAGGGCTTATGGTTATGGAGTAGCATCTATTATTTTCTTCCATTTTGTGACCAATATTGGAATGACTATTGGTCTCTTTCCAACAATTGGCATACCTCTACCATTTATTAGTTATGGAGGTTCTTCTCTTTGGTCATTTACCCTCCTACTATTCATTCTACTAAAGTTGGATTCACATCGAATGCAAGTTCTTCAGCGGGGATAGACCTATTTGAATTTCTTTATGATGATTTTAAGAAGGTCCTTTATCTCAGTGGATTGCATATTCCAATGAAAGACTTTTGCGTAGTTTTGAACTAATAGCCCAACCGCATCTTCAAAAGTGTCACAATCATTAATTTCAGTGATTGCACTATCAAATGCATCCGATTGACCATCAAACAGTTCCTTGACGAAAAGGTATCTTTGATTGACTGATATACTTTTATGAATACTGTCTACCTTCTTTTCCACGTGAGCGGTGGCTATATCCACAGTTTCTATAGCTAGCTTGTCATTGAGTGTTTTTTGCTCGTTAGCAAAACGATCGTTTAGTTGTTGACGAGACTTTTCAATAGCCACCTCGTCCATTTCTTCAAAGCCCTGAAAAAGATGGTTCTGGATTTCATCAATTTCCGCTTCTTCTGTAGCAGTCAGGGTTATGTCCTCAACAAAGAAATCCCCTGCTTTTAGAGGTTCAATCTTTGATAGTTCGCTTATGTAATTATCAATGTCTTCTGGACCTTCAGCAGTACTTTTAAAAATACCATCTAACTTTTCATATACTAGCCGTTTGTCTAAAACTTTGTCTTCCGTCTCATTCTCCAAAGCATCTAGTAAGAGCATATACAAGTGCTTGTTAATGCGGATGTATTTTGCTTGTGATCTTAAATACTTGATTGTTAGGGAAGGACTCTTTTCAATATTTTTATGATAATAGTCATAGGGTGACAAAGTTATAAAAAGGGTTTCAGAGATAGATTCAGTTAATATTGGTTGGAAATTGTCCTCTTCGATGACAATGTTCTTAGAAAGAACATTCATTAACTGCTGCATCGATTTACGGACATCGTCTTTTTTATAGTTGAAAAACGGACTCTCTAATCTACTTACTTCAGATTGCCATTTTGTAAATAAATTTTTGAGGACAAAGTAATTTATTTGCTTGATAGAACTCAGACTCAAGATTTCATTTCCTGATATAGTCTTTTTTGCCTTGAAAAAATCAGCAATTATTGAATTACTCACAAGCTCGCTATAGGCCTTGATAGCTTGAATGTTTAGTGTACTTTCAGTCATTTGATTAACTTCAAAATAAAATCTTTGCAAAGATATTAAATTATGAGTCAGATTATTATAACGAGCCTCTTCAATAAAACGCTAAAAATTGAATCCAATTATCCTAACCTGCTAAAAGGATTGCAAGCACACTATATAGATTGGATGCATGCATGCGGAGGTAAGGGACGATGTACTACTTGCAAGGCAATTATAATAGAAGGTATGGAAAATCTGACTCACCTGACCGAAGCGGAAAGGGCGCACAGAGAGAATGGCTTGTTGCATGAAAATGAAAGGTTAATATGTCAGGCACAAATGAAAGGGGATCTAATTGTATTAATACCCGACGAGAATAAATTTCCTCATGTCAACTATTCAGATTAATGGTATTTACCTTGGACAATACTCTAACATTATTTAGTGCCTTTGACAGTTGAATTTACTTTTGTGTAATATGAGTTATCCTAAAACCGTTATTTTATAGAATGAAGGAAAAGTTGAGGTATTTTCTATTGATAACAATTGTATTCAGTTCACCCGTCATTGCTCAGGACCTCATACCCATTGGGGATTGGAGAAGTCATTTCAACTACGAAGAGACCCTGTTAATTGCTAGGGCTGAAAAAAGAATTTATTGTTCAACAGACAATGGACTTTTTTATTATGACGAAGAAGACAACAGTATAAACCGGCTGACTCGAACAGACGGGCTTAGTGATGTTGGAATTTCAGCTATGGCATTCTCTTCCATGACTGAATCTTCCTGGTTTGTTATTGGTTATGAAAGTGGAAATATCGATCTCTATTCTGATGACCAAATAATACATCTAACACAGATATTAGATGCCCGGTTGACAGGTTCAAGGCGAATTAATCATATTTCCGTATTTAATGAACTTGCCTATTTGTCAACAGCGTTTGGAGTTGTGGTTTTAGATTTGTCAAAACTGGAAATTAAAGAGACCTATCTTCACCTAGGACCTTCAGGTGAGCGAACTGCTGTGAGTGAGAGTATAATCCTGGGCGATTCAATTTATCTGGCTACAGATTTTGGACTTATTTCGGGGAATATAACAGGACTTGACAATCTCCTGGATTTCCAAAAATGGAATAGGTTAGACATCCCTACCAAGCCTGATGAGCCATTTGATTTTGTAAACACAGTTGGTGAAACCCTCATTGCAGGGTCAAGGACCGGTGGTATTTATTTGCGTACAAACGAATGGATGATGATGCCAAATGTTGACGGAATGGTTAGTGCTGTAAATACAGGCGAAAATAAAATCCTGATTTCGTTTCAGGACCGATTAATTTCCTATGACATTGAAGCAAGTGAGGAGGTAGAGATACTATATACTGATAGTCCCAACCCCAATGACGTATTAGTCGATTCTGATGCTACTTTGTGGGTGGCAGATGACAATTTGGGACTTTTTAAAGGGATAGGTACCACCTTTGAGAGTTTTGTTATATCTGGCCCAGCGTCAAATAACATCAGCAATCTCTATTTCTTTGAGGATCGGATTTTTGCCCTGCACGGAAATTTTGAGGATGACATTATTTTTCCAGACTCTCTCGAGAAATATTCAATATTCACTCAAGGATCGTGGGAGGTGGTTTCTACTGAAACCATATCATTTAGTCGTCTTTCCAGTATATCAGGAAATTCCAATGATGGAATAAAAATAACATCATTTGCTGATGGCCTTTTGGATGTTGTAAATAATGAAGTGACTCGAGGAGGCTCAGACGGTAGTCCATTTGTTGCAACTGATGGTGAAGTGACTTTATTGACGGGAGTTGGTTTTGACAGTGGAGGTAATCTTTGGGTATCGAATTATGACAGCCCAAGACCTCTGCATAAAAGAAATCTCCAGGGCAATTGGACTTCATTTAGTTTCAACGCTCAATCAGCTAGATTTCCCATTTCACTCTCAATAAACGAACTGGATGATGTTTGGATGAGGTTGGATGCTGATGAAGGAGGAGGCTTATTGGTTTTTAGCGAACAAGTGGATGAGGACAATTTATTGACACCATCCAATGGGAACATTCCAGGTAATGATGTTACGGATATTGTTTTTGACAGAGATGGTCAGGCATGGATAGGTACGAACCAGGGAATAGCATTCATCCCAGATACAAGGGATATCTTCGTTGAAGGTGGTTTTGATGTCATCCAACCAGTTTTTGAAAATAGATTCCTTCTGGAAGATGAATTTATTACATCTATTGCCGTAGATGGAGGCAATAGAAAGTGGATTGGGACGAAAAATGGTATTTGGCTCTTTGGTCCATCTGGTGAAAGCCTTATTTCCAATTATACTGCTGACAACTCGCCATTACCAGACAATGTAATAGTTGACATTGAGGTCAATTCAGAAACAGGAGAGGTATTTATTGCAACAAACAGGGGATTAATGTCAATTAGGGGCACTTCGACCCGGGCAAGTGAAAAGCACCGGGAAGTCAAAATATTCCCTAATCCAATTCGTCCCGGTTTTAGTGGTGAAATTGGAATTTCGGGATTGGCAGAAGATGCAGTGGTTAAAATAACCGACGTTGGAGGCAGACTGGTGAAGGAGGTTAAAGCGGCAGGGGGAACGGCAGTTTGGGATGTACGAGGATTCGGTGGACGCTCAGTTGACACAGGAGTTTATTTGGTTTTTAGCTCTTCAAATGATGGGGAGGAAACTTACATAGGAAAAATTGCTATAATCAGATAAGCGAATAGTCTGACAGCTGTGAAGCATACAAAAATTTCAGATGCTCTTCAAAACTCGCGGTATTGTATTAAGTCATTTAAAGTTTAAGGAGACCTCAATCATTGTAAAGATCTTTACTGAAGAATTTGGTCTTCAGACATACATCGTCAATGGAATAAGAAGCAATAAAAGCCCCGGAAGAATGGCTCTCTATCAACCATTAACACTATTGGATTTGGTTGTTTATAAGAATGAACAGAAATCAATCCAGAGAATTTCCGAATGTCGTTGTGAGTACCCCTTTGCTAATATTCCGTTTGATATGAAAAAGTCAGCGGTTTTAATGTTTTGCACCGAACTATTATCAAAGATCATAAAGAATGAAGGCCTTGAGGATCGTAATGAATTTTCTTTCATAAGAGATCATCTCCTCAAGTTGGACGATGGGATAAATGACATTGAGCATTTTCCTGTTCATTTTGCTATACACCTTGCCAAATTCGCTGGATTTGAAATAAAATCAGCCATTCACTTGATAAATGATTTTGGTTTCAATAGCCCACTCAAGGAAATTCAACTGGTCGAATACTTTAATGCACATTTAAAGAATAAGGAAGTGCCAAACAGCAGTATAGATTTAAGAAGACTTGCTTTGAGTTGTTTGATGAACTACTACTAAATCGTCTCATTCGGAATGTCAAAAATTCTCATTCAGAATGTGACGTTCTGAATGAGAATTTTGTTTGGGGAATAGCACAATCAGAAGATAGCTGAAAATCGGACAACCCGGCAATAGTACAAATTCTGTTTTCACCCGTTTTTACCCGGACAGCCTCAACTGCCCTTTTCTTTGGGGTTACATCTGATAATTAGTGGTGAGTACCTCTATTTTCTTTTTTCCAGGCTTACCGGAGCCCTGGTTTACGCGGACTACCTTCTCTAACTTTTGGGTATTCCAACCGAATTGCCTGGCATACTTTGTCAGTACGTCACCTGGGTAACTGGACAACAAAAACCTTCCCTTAACCTCTGAAAGCGTTTCCAAAAGCATTTCAAAGTCCTCCCTGGTATAGCCATCGTAGTGCCCGCAGTTGGAGTTGTAATAGGGCGGGTCTATATAGTGGAAGGCGTTTTCATGATCCCGCGAGCGTATGATTCGTAAGGCATCGGTATTTTCTATCTGCACGTTTTGGATACGTTCAGCGTATTTTATGGTAAAATTATCACGTTTATTAGCGATGTTTATACTAGTGGTTGCCTTGCTGGTTTTATCATATCCGAAGGGACCATCGAGTATGGAGCAAAAGGACTGAGCGGCTAACACCCAGACCGCCCAGGCCCTCTTAGCCCGTGTAAACAGGTGCGGATTGTTATACACCACCGTAGCATCGCTATGCATAGAGCGGCTGTGCAGGCTGATCCTTACCATTTTTTCGAGTTCTACAAATTCATTTTGGACGCACTCGTAGAAATTGATAAGCTCTCTGTTGGTATCGTTAATGACTTCAATCTTGCCTGGTTCTTTTGCCCAAAACACCGCCCCACCACCGACAAATGGTTCTGTATAGGTAGTATGCTCCGGTATCCATGGCAATATGTGCCTTAGCATCTTTTGTTTACCACCATAATAACTGATGGGTGTCTTTAGCTTTTCTGTTTTATTTTGTTCAATTTTCATGTTCATTCTCAATTTGGTTTTTGTTTTTGTCATATAAAAAAGTACACCAAACACTATTTAGACTCTCCGGTAGAGGTATGGCCTCAATGGGTGGGGAGTTGTGTCTGGTGCACTAAACTCATTAAGTTCCTGTTCGGGGCCGGGCAGCCTGTTGGGGCTTTTTTTTATTACATTTTTCGGTTCTGCTTTTAAGCAGCGAGAGTGCTTCTTTTCAACCCTGTTAAGACACGCCCTGAACCATGCCTCTCTTGCTGCTGCGAGTCCGGAGGTGTCTTCTGCGGTGGTCTATTGCAGGTCCCTGATAAAGTTCCCGGGCAGGGCCACCTCTACTGTAGTGAGCATATGATGTGAACCGGTTGCGCGGAAGGTTAAGGTGCAGTTACCCCCGGACCAAACGGCAGATACGCTCATCGAGCCACTATTAAATATATCATGGCCACTTAATTGTGCTGTACGCTCTTGAAAATGTCTAAAAACCAAAATTCCATGCCTTCGATACTCCGGGTAATAATTTCCCGTACAGATTGCTGTATACTTTATATAGCTTGTCCGGTAGACCTGACCAGGCTCAGTAGCTCTCTGAAAGGTGTATACAACTGGTTGTGACAACCCCCGGGTTTCCTTAGAGCCGAATTGCACACGGGTAGCCATTTTCAACTGGTTTCCTCCGCCCAGTCCTACCTGCGCTTTGGTCACGCCGTGGGGATTGGGATTGTTTGTGCGGTTGACGTGGGTGTTGATGAGCCCGACCAGTGTGTTGTAGGCGTTTTGGTCGTCATTGAGTGCCTGAGCGAGTTCGTTGAGTGTATCCAGGGCGGTGGGTGCATTATCGATCAGTTGCGAAATGGCTGTTGCTACTTTTTGGTCCACTTCTCTGCTCAGGGCCGGTACGCTGGCCAGGCGTGTGAGGGCGATGATCGCCTGCCTGGTGCGCTGGGGTGTCATCAGTTGAATATTGCTATTGCCTTCTTCGGCTTCGGTCTGGTTGGCCCGTCTGAGGTTCAAGTCCGGGTCGGTTTGGTGCCGGAAGCTCTCGAAAAGGTTGGAGAAATCCTGTGCGTCGGGGGTGGCTCCGTTTTGGAAAGTTTCTTCTAATTGCTTTCTTGTTTTGATGGTCATAGTCGTACTATTTAGATAATGGTTTGAAATTCAATTGTTTTTCCTGCGGTTTTCACCTTGTCCAGGTGGAGTTTGATCTTGTTTCTGACCTCTGGCAGGTCGGGGGCTAATATTTTTATGGTGCCGTTCTGCGATACGGTTCCTACTTCTATTTTCATGTGAGAGTCCTGAAGCTTGTGTTGCAAACTTTCTGCTTGCGAATTATGATTCAACTCGTTAACCGCCTGTTTTCTTAGCAGAAAGATCTGGTCAAAGAGTTGTTTTAAAGGATAGCACCACACGGCAATGAGGTGTTCCTGCCACTGTCTGCGCCAGTGCGGCGGCAGGGCCTGTTGAATGAAAGCATCATAATCGATTGTATACATTCTGTTCCATTTAATTTATAACGTTGTTGTGGTGTTATCCCCGAATTAGTGTGACTGAAGAATCGTTACGGTCGAGCTTCACATAGCCCGCTATGGTTTCATATTTCCGGTTCACCCGGTGGTTTTCGGTGAGGCTGACCCCTGCCGCACCGGCGTACGCACTGGTAATCTCTACATCGATGATACCGGGAATGGCCTGGAGGGCATCGGTGGCTTTGCTCAAATACAATACGGTGTTAAATTCGATGCTTTGGTGAAAGCGGTCCAGGGTCTGGTATACCGTCCGCCTGACATGTCCGGTAAGCACAGCAGGGTCTGCCTCCACCACAATGTTGTAGCTGATCTTATCAGGGAGATCGCTTTGCACAGTGATCAGGGTCCCTGCGATCTTTATCCTGCCTATGTAGTCCCTGAACCCGTCTTGCTCGGCTTCGGTAAGCACAGGAGAATCACCGCCGGTATCCTTAGCCACTTTGAAGGTAAGTGAGCCATCGGCCGGTGACTCTGTGACGCTCACCTGCTGAACGATCCGGGCGGCGGGATTGGGGGTCAGATATGCCGGGCGGTTGTTGATGACCAGCAGTTGGTCGCCATGCTGATAGTCAAAGGCTTTTTGTCGATACCACCCGATGCCGCCGGGTTCGTCTTTGTTGACCATTTGCCTAACCTCTGCGTTGAGTTGGTCTACGGCATGTTCTGCCTGGGCAATACCCAGAGCCATCACTTGTTTGGCGTAGTTCCACACTTGCACCACGCTGTGGTTGGCTTCCAGTTCCGAAAGCCCGGGATATTCCTTTGCCTTCTGGTTCATTACTTTCAGGATCTCTTCTATTGTTCTTGCCATATTGTTTTAACTTTTAATTTTCTGTCTGCGGCAGGATAAATTCCTTGTTGATCCGCCAAAAGCCTATGCCACTGGCTCTGCTTCCTGTTACGGTGGCTATGTTTTTGGGCAAAATATGGGAAAGACGAACATTCAGCGGTTCGCCTGTTTCCAACTCTTGTCCGTGGTAAACATTAGCGGTGATGCCGTTCAGTTTATTCCTTCTGACCAGGTCAAAGACCCCTTCCGCGCTGCCATAGTAGCAGACGGCAATGTCCATCAAACTCTGTCCTTTCCTGACTTTAATTTTTTCCATCCCTTCCCGGTCCTCAATTTCTTTCCACGCGGGTCACATAAATATCCCCTGCGGTCCTCGCCTGCACGAGCCGTTTATTATCTTTTTTCAATTCCGCGGCCACAATGCTGAAAAGCTCCTGGTCGGCTATCTTCCCGTCCACAAAACCGGCTATCCCCACGCCTATGTCCGGAAAGAATTTGAAATCCCCTTTCCGGGCGGTCAAAATATCCCGGACCTCGTTTTCCAGCCCGTCTCCAATGGCCGGTTTTCCGTTTTTCATCAAAAAATCATTCATTGGTCCGCGTCGTCACTAAATCCCCTGATGACTACTTCCTGATTCAATTCCCCCGCAGTGAAAGGCAGCTCCACATCGTACACCACCAGGTGTGTAATATCAAGCGCATTCAGTTGCTCATTTCCGCTGACCTGCCAGTACACCTTCCGGCAGAGTTCAAGAAGCTCCTGAATCGTGTCCCGGGGATAGGAAGGCACCAGCGTATTAACCGGCTGTACCGGCTTTTCCCTTTTTTTGAACCTCCCCGGAGCTCCTGCCGCTTGTGCAGGCAGGATGCCTGTGCCCAACTCGCCCAGACGCTTCGCTTCTCCTTCCAGACGCTGGTTCACCGCATCTTTCAGACTATTGCCCGGAGCGATTCCCTGCGTCGGGGTTTGCTCCGGGATCTGCTGCCTTAATTCCTCCAGGTAGCCTGCTTCACCAATGAAATTTGCCCGGATCGTCACATCGAAGTCATCGACCATCCATCGTTCTTTGATGGAGCCTTTGAGTCCTTTCTGCGGGTACTTGCGAATGATGCGGTTGCGCCGCCTTACCCACACACGGGGTTCGACAGGAAAAGTGAAGGGTTCACCACCTGCTACTGCTGTGATCTTCAGCTTGAATATATCGCCGCCGGGAGGTACTTCTATCATGCTTCACCCATTCTTGATACGCCATTCAATACTTTTAACAGGGCTTTCATATGATCCTCGGCACTAGCTGCCAGTTTCTCTTCATATTCTTGTTCAAAGCCCTCAAAATGATTATTCATTTCACCCACGCCATTCAGGTTATTGATATGGAGGTTGATGATCCGCTGCGTCCTGCCTCCGGTGTTCACCTGGTCGGTCAACTCCCCTAGTGTTTTCCTGTCTGGATGATCTCCATTTGTGCCCTCCTTTTTTGTTGCTTTTTCAGTTGTGCCCTCCTTTTTTGTTGCTTTTTCAAACGCTGCCAGTGCCTTTTTGATCTTTTCAGCCTCCCTGTTGCCTGGATGACCGGAAAGATCGTGCACACCGGGTAAAAGGGCAGCTTTTTCACGATGAAGGGTCAGGGCATTCAGACGCGCTTTCAATATTTTTTCTTCCTGCGTGTCAGAGATTCCCGCGGCCAGGATAAGTGGGGTCAGTTCCTGATTGATCCCACTGAGTTGGTCCCGGGCTTTTTTGCGTTGTGCTTCAGCTTGTGCCAGGTTATCTGTCGGTTTGACATATACTCCTCTTCCTGCGTAGGTGCTGGTATATTGTTGTTCTGTACCCTTTGCTATGTCAAAGATTCTGTCACCGGCCTGTCTGATCCTGCTTTCTATCTGTCTTTTTTGCTTAAATAATGCCTCTTTCTGCTCTATTTTGACCTCTGATCGTTTTTCATTCTCCAGGTATTTTTTCAGTTCCTCAAACGCTTTTAAAAAACCTTCACTATCCAGAGCCAGTTCGATGTCAAGCTTTTTACCCAGTACATCCTCCCCGAATTGGGCATTGAACTGCCCGATGAGCTTTTGCCGCTCCCGGATGGAAAGACCGGCTGTTTTCATTTGTTCCAGGTAGTGGTCAATCGCATTGATGGCGTAAGTTTTTTGATTTGCTTCAGGGCCATTCATCATGGCAATGCCCAGGTCTAACACACCATCCACCACCGGTTTGAATAATAAGCCCAGTTCTGCCAGTTTAGCGGAGAAAGTGCCAGTAAGGGTACTCCATTTCCCGCCCATGCTCTCACTCTGCTTCTCCATCATCTGGTAAAACTTCCCGCCCCGGGAAGTGACCGAGCCAAACGCTTCGGCAACCTGTTCGTAGGAGATCTTGCCCTTGCTCATTTCCTCTCTGAGTTCGCCCATACTTTTGCCGGTCATCCCGGCCATCTCCTGCAAGGGGTTGAAACCGGCGTTAATGAACTGGAGCAGGTCCTGCCCCATGAGTTTGCCGGACGAGCGCACCTGTCCCATGACCAGTGCCAGCGAACTCAGCCGCCCGGCGTTCCCTCCCGAGACATCGCCCAGACGGGAGAGCGTCGGGAGGACGTCCTGACCGGCAAATCCGAAGTTGAGCAGGGTTCTGGTCGCATCGAGTAATGCGCTATTGGCAAAGGGCGTTTTGTTGGCCAGGCTGTTTACGCTGTCGACCAGGGCACTGCCCTGTTCTTCACTGCCGGTCATGGTCTGGAAAGCGATGCGGTTTTGCTCTAATTCCACCCCTCCGGTGATGGCTTTTTTAGCCAGTGAAAAGCCGGCATACCCTAGTGCTGCGGGGCCGGCAAATCGCCCCACCAGGCCACCCGCCAGGCCGCCGCCGGGCATGCCTTTGTTGCGCAGACCTGTACTTCGGAGTTTGTCAACCTTTCGTTCGGTCTCTGTGATCACCTTGTTGAGTCGCTCAATTTTTTTAGTATCAAAAGCCCTGTTTTTCCGTTTGCGAAGCCGTTCCAGAACATTGTTTAGCCCGTCAATAGTGGTTTTGGTACCGCCCAGTTTTTTTTGAAACCGGCGCACGTCCTCACCCGCCGCATCGCTCATGGCTTTTGTGCTACGGCTTATTTTACTGAGTTCTTTGTCAATCCGGCTTTTTAATTCAAGCGTAAATGTGAGCGTTTCAGCCATGACTTTCCCTTTTTCTTATTGCTACAAGCTGGGCAAAGCTCAATGCCCATTCCTGGTCAGTGAGCTGGTCGGGGTTGACCCCAAGGTGGTAACGCAACTGCGTATCTACATAAAGCAACGGACTGGCCTTCGCCCTGCCGTCGGCTGTGTTCACCTTGTTTATATAAACCCCAGGCGTTTCTGGAGCCAGTAGTAGCTCATCAGGGCGGCTCTGAAAAAATAGCTGTCCTCTTTGAGTACCTCCTGGTCACCGGCCACCATGCACGTCTCCAAAATCATTTCTCCGGGCGTGATGCGGTCTGTTTTGCCGTCGGCAGTGGTCTCGTGAAGCAGGGCTGCTTTCACCTCCCCGCGTACCGGCTGACGCAGCCATATTGTTTTGTCTGCTTTCCCTTTGAGAGGAATGACCATCTTTTCAAGCTTCCCCCATTGCTCTTCGAGTGCCTTTTCGTGGATTTTTTCCACCGGCTTGAAAGCCCCGTTCTCTTTTAATACCAATGCCATTATTACAATCTTTTATTTTAATATTAAAGTCTTTTAATGTCCAGGAACATGATCGGGATTTCGATCACCATTTTCGTATCGCCTTGATTAAAGCGTTGTTCTATCTCCCCGTAACGGACCCCCTGCAGGACGTCGGTTCTCAATTTCGGGGTCTCGCCCAGAATGTGATTATCCGTCTTGTAGACCACTACGATACTGGTACCCCGCAGCAGTTGCAATTCACGGTCGGCCCGCAGCGATTCGAGTTTTGCCAGATCTCCCTGCAAGAGGCCAATACTGCCCTCGAATGAAAAGTTGCCTTCCTGTATGGCTCTGGGTTTGCTGCCCTTCCCGTAGATAAATTCCTTCTCCAAAGAGGTCTTGTAAGCCACATGCTGCAAGGAGGTAATGTCAATGCCGGAAGCATTGACCGTAATGTGGCTGTATTGATATTCCCTGCTGTCTGTCTGTGCCATGCCTATAAATAAATCAGGTAGTTAATAGAATTGGAATAGCCCACCGGAGTGATGCGCAACTCCACGCCCAACTGTTCGGTTTGCAGTATATTGCTGCCTCTGACCTGAGCTTCCACCGAGGAGATCTCTGTGTTCCCGAGCATTTGCACCGCCAGTGCCTGCTCAATATCTGCCTCTATCCTGCGGGCAACGTCCTCCCGGATAGTGCCGTCTGCATTCAGGGGTACTTTTTCGTCCACCTCGCGAATGCCCGTGCGGTACGCAATGCGCTTGATCTTGTCGATGACCCGCACACGGGAAAGCCGGTTCACAAAACTGCCTGACAGGGTAAAGTCATTGGCAAAGTACACGCCGGCTTCTCCCGGAAAATGGCGGTACGTAATATAATGCCTGTCATGGATCACGCCCAGAGAAGTGAGCATGTCCTCCAGTTTGCTTTTACTGGTCAGATAGCCTGTACTCACCGGTACCGCTCCGTTGCGCTTTCTCGATAGCCGGGTCTCTACGCTCAGGGTGCTCAACAGCCCTCCCAGAAAGCCGACAGACGCATTACCGGTGTTGTCGTTCGCCGCTATGGATATGGCCACATTTTCATAAGAAGACGACTGGTATTCGGTCAGGTCAGCGGCCGTGCCGCTAAAACTTTGTCCATCCAGCACCACACCCAGGTGAATATTTTTATACCCACCGGCTAACTGCTGTGCTTTCGGTACTGCCGTATGCACTTGCGGATCCAGTCCTCCGGAACGGGTCACCGGGCCGCTGCCCGTTTGCTTGCAAACCAGCAACACCCGGATGGCTTCGTTGCTGTCGTCAATCAATCGCCTGCCATGTGTCAGGCTTGCGTCAACCAGTTGCGGCATCGTGACGGTTGCCGTCACACACCGCAACCATAGCCGGTTGCTGGTGTTGGCAAAGTAGTCTGATACCTGCCCATATAAAAAAGCATTGTTTTCTGGGGTGACCCCCAGGTTTTTCAAATCTTCCAGATCCGGCAACAAGTAACTCTTGTTGAGGGAAAAATTTCCGCTTCCTGTCACGTTGGTGGCGGTGCAAAGCATGCCAAAAGTGCCATCGGCCAGTCTGGGCAATGATTGCCGTCCATCGGTATTGATCTCTATATTTACGCCCGGTAATGCCATTATTTTATTTGATTTTTAATTTTTCATTGTGCTGCGCACTTCCAAAAAAGAAGTCGGTGATCGTACTCACTTTGGCACTCATCGCACCGAAGGTGGTGCTTATCATGGTGATTTGAAAGTCGGTCAGGTCCATCCCTTCGCCATGAAAAGCCCAGTAGAGCATAAACCCGGTTAGTACCACATAAGCGGTCAAAAACACCAGTGCAAACACTTTTTGCACGTTGCTGTCCTGACCGTACAGATTGCGGGCATTTTCCCGCCCGGTGGATTCCATTTGATAGATCTCTTTGAAAAACTCCCGCTTTTCTTCTTTGGTCTCCACAAAGCGGTCGACCACGTCTGCCACCTCCCTGAACGGGCTTACCCCACCAAATATTTTTGCTAAAAAGTTCATGACCGGAAAATGTTTTTTTCAGGGATAAAAATCTCCTCACACCAGTCTTCCACCTTAAAAGACGGACAGGCCTTGCTGGAAAAATGATAATGCCCGGCCACCTGTATGCCGGGGTGTCGCCGCACCATATAGCGAACATAGTCTGCCAGAGCGGTTTTTTGCTCCGGTGTGCGGGTGTCTTCCGGTTTCATGGCCCGGTCGCATCCGCCCGCGTAAACCACATGACGGCTCACGCCGTTTATTCCTCTGGCACCGTTGCTGATCTCCCAAACGTCTATCTGGCCATCGCTGTTGAAGGGAACCAGGTTGATTAGCCTGCCGTGCAGGTCAATCAGATCCGAATAGCCCACGCGTGACCAGCCCCGCCCCCCGAGATGCCAGCGTTCAATATCGGCTGCCGTCACCTCCCGGCCTTCCGGCGTCGCCGTGCAATGAATCACCAGATATTTCAAAGGTTTTCCCATATCATTCCCCGAAGGGGTTTTTAACTTGTTTTTAACTCAATAACCTGATCATGATACCTATCACTGCTCCCGAGATGCCGCCGTAGATAGCTGCTTTCGTTTCCAGTACCGCCAGTCTGACTTTGAATTTGACAAAGTCATGTCCATACTCGTCCAACTCCTTGCGAATGATACTCACCTGATCCACCAAACGGACCAGCAGCTCCTTTTGTGATAGCTGGTTCAAATCAATCTTGTCGTTTTCCCTGTCAATCAACTTTCAACTTTTTTTAATGTTCAACTTTCAACCGGGATCACGCTGCCGATTCCACCAGATTCACCACGCCTTTGCCGTCTTTCCTGCGGTACAAGGCTCCCAGTCTCATAAGAGAACTGATCTCATCACCGCCAATTTTAGGCTGTCCGGCTTCATAAAGGACTTTTACCGCTCCTCTGGCGAGGCTTACGTATTTGGATGACCAGAACAAAGCCCCGGCATTGTCAGCATTCGCCGCATTCGTCCCCTGGTCTTTCAACACCGGCGTAGCCGCATTCGTAAACGAGTTGATCGTACTCCGGACGTAGAACTGAATCCTTAAAATGCGATCCACATCACCCATCCTGAGCACTCCGGTGCCGGTGCCCTTACCCTGGTAGTCGGTACTGGTTACTTCGGTCATTTTAAGCAGGTCCATTTCCATCTCCGGGCTGATCAAAGCACACAGATTGTCCATCGACACATTGTCTTTTCTAAACGCTTTACGGACCTCCAGCAGGTCTTCAAACCTGATCGCTTTCCGGTTGCCCGTCCCCGTGGTGCCAACTCTCGCATCGCCCCCGGTCCTGAGCATTTTAGCACTGGTATTCGATGCCCACTCGTGCTGCACAAAGTCTGCGGCGTATTCGGTCAACTCCTCGGCATGCTGTTCTACCAGGCTGGCCCGCTTGGCATAGTTCACGACCAGGTCTTCAGAATCCTGCAAAAAAGTTGCCTGCGTTTTGAGCTGCCTGATGTTGTAGGCAATGGACTCGTCTGTCCTTTGTGCCGAGACTCTCGTATCCTTCCCGTAGTCGGAAATTTCGGTAACCGGCACATTCCCGGTGACTTGCGGGATATTCACCTGACCGCCTTTCAGAAATGCCGTGTCGTTCTTGCTCTGGAGCATATAGGAGTTGTCCGGAAACAATAAAGGCTCCAGGTCCCTGGAAAATAGCTGATTTATATGATTTGCTGTTGGCATGATGTCAGGATTTTTTAGTGGTGTAACCGTTAATTAATTTTTCAAACTGGCCGGGTGCGTTCAATTGAAGCTCCTCCAGTTCTTCCGCCGTGTAGTCGTGATAACCCTTTTCGGGTACTGTCCGGCCTTTTCCCAGGGCATTCACCAGATGGTTGATCCCTTCCAGAACTGCCGTATCTTTCGCATTGGCAGGCGGTACAGCGGCATTCGCCGTATCCTGCTCTTGCGCCGTTTTGTTTTCCGCATCCAGTTTCAAAAGATCCTCCACCGAAAGCGACATATACGCCTTTTTGCGTACCTCGTCGCCGGGCTGCCCTCCGGCCCGGAGAATACGGTTCACCATCGCATTTTTCAATGCGGCGTTCTCTTTTTCAAGTTCGTTGTGGCCAGGCGGGCTGTTTTCCGGCTCCCTGTCTTTTTTCTCTTCTTCTTTCATATCCATGATCAGTCCGTTAATTGAGTTATAATAGCAGCAGTTCTCCAGTGTCAGCGTCTCCCGATAAGAGGGAATGTCCACCAGCGACACCTCTATAACTTCTCCGTGATACAGTACATCTTTTTTTATCTCCGCCGAACGGTAGTCAAACCTTACGCTGGCTGCTTTGATGAATCCGCGTTCTACTTTTCCTTTCAGTACCATCGCCGCAGGATCTTTCCCGTCAAAGACCGGAACAGCAGTGATGGTTTGATTGTCCTGTTTGAAATCCGTCCACCGGCCCATCACCTGACCACGCTCGTGCATGAACAGAAGTACGGGGTTTTTCCTGAACGCATCCATGTTAAAAGTCCCCTGGTCTACTTTGTAGCCGTGCCGGTTTTCCTTCGAAAAATCAATAAGAACGAAACGGTTCATGCCGCAATAATAATAAGGGCGTGGCCGGGGGTGCAAATCCCGGATCACCCAGTGTGGGCACAGTATAACCGGCTGCGCCCACAGCATAGCCGGGTGATTCGGATTTTCGCATTTTTTTCAAAACCGCCCACCTTCGCACTTGCCCCTGCCTGCGGCAGGGATCTTAATTCCTGATTGAAACAAGGTGCCTAAATATTCACAAGCGCAGAAAAAAAACATCATCGAGGAAGCGCGTAAGCTCTATGCGGCAGGTACGGGACTGCCTGTCTGTGCCCAATACCTTGGGGTGTCACTCTCTACGCTGCAATCATGGGCAAAAGCCCATGACTTCAAAAAAGCACGTAAAGCCTACCTGATGCAACGTCCGCAAATCCTCTCGGCGATAGTAGAGAGTTTCCAGTCCATACTTGAAGGGGAACAGCCCAGGATCACCGCCGACCAGGCTGTCAAATATGCGTCCTCCTTTGAAAAGCTCTCGGACACAAAGAAGCTCGCCGGCTACACCTTTGAAGCCTTTGAGGCACTTACCCTGGAGATGCTTGACGGAATTGAAAAAGCGAAAAAAAAGCAGGACAAAGAAGACATTTTAAAGGCGGCGAAAATCACCAGGCAAGCGATGGATACGGTCATCAACAAAATGATTAAAGCAGCTTTCGATGAATAGAAGCGACTTGAAAAAATACCGGGAACAATTCCAGAGAGCAAGCAGGGAATTGCAGAAGACCTCTCTGGTTTCCCTCAAAAAGGAAACGCCTGAAGCGCAGGAGGCGCGCATCAAAAAACTGCTCAAACCCCAAAACTATGGGGAGTTTTGCCTTTACTACTTCCCCGAACTCTGCGGATCTCCCTGTGCTTCCTTTCATATCAGCTCTTATCGGGAACTGCATGACATGGAATATATCGTGCAGTTCCGCCAATGGTTCAGAGGTGCTGCCAAATCCACCCATGCGGTCATTATCAATTCTTTTGCCCTCAAGCAACTCGGCAAGATCAGGTTCTCACTGGTCATGGGCATCAATGCTGACCGTGCCATCATGCTATTGTCCGATCTGCAGATGCAACTGCAATTCAACGAACGTATCATTAAAGACTTTGGTACTCAAATCAAATACGGCAGTTGGACGGAAGGAGCTTTTGAAACGTCCGGTAACGCTTATTTCATTGCCCTGGGCATCAACGAAAAAGTAAGAGGCCTGAGACGCGGGGCCAATCGCCTGGACTATTGTGTCGTGTCGGATTGTGAAGACAGAAAAACCACCGCCAACCGCCGCATCGTGGCGGAACGGGTCGAAAAAATCACCGGAGACGTAGGGGCTGCCTTCGGAAAAAACAGCCGCCGCATTGTCATCGACAACAACTACTTTGTCAGGGACGGCATCGTGGACGGACTAAAAAAAGCCTTCAGGGGCAGCTGGGTAAAAAAGCAGACCATTAACCTGACCAACGCCGACGGCACACCGTCGTGGCCGGAACGCTACTCGGACAAAGACATTGAAAAAATACATCAGGGCTTTGACAGCTTCACCCTGAAAAGGGAGTACTACAACACTCCGATCGTAAGGGGAAAAATCTTCAAAGAAGAACAGATACTCACCGCCACACCCGGAGGACAGGTACACGGTGCGGTCGGGCATTGGGATTTAAGCTACGTCACGCAAGGCGATTATAAAGCTTTTGCCCTTGCCGTAGTGCGTGGAGACAGAGTTTACATCGAAGACCTCTTTTGCCGACAGTGCGAAATCGCCGATGCCACCGAATGGCATTATGAAGGGTTGAAGCGGTGGTATGCCCGGGGCATTTATCCATCCATCACTTATGATGCCACGGCCAGCCAGGAAGCGGTATTCCTGCCCATATTCGAGGCAACAGGCCAACAAAAAGGCATGATGAACCTGCCCATGCCGTATCGCATCACCATGGACAAACACGCCCGCATCGAAGCCACCCTGGGACAAGCCTTTTTCTATAAAAAAATAGTCTTCTCCAAAAAGCTGGCCGGCACACCGGACTTTGAGGCGGCAAAAGACCAGCTACTGGCTTTTGAGAAGGGAAGCACCGCACATGACGATTTTCCCGATGCCCTGGAGATCGCCGTCCGGCAAGCACAACTTTTTTACTCCGGAAGCCCGGAAGGGGAAGGAGCCGGAGTCATGGCTGCCCCATTTAGAGAAACCGTGTTTTAAAGGATTTTATCATGAAAATGGACACCAGGGCATTGAACCCGGGAAAAGCCGTTGCGACGCTTGCGACACGCCTTGCGACACCTGTTTTTCAGCCCATAGTGAAAAGCCGGCGATTAAAAGTAAACCGCATGACCCGGGTGAAAATACTTTCCACTTTCCACTTTTGATATTCAACTGAACAATGAACTTTTTACAAAGCATCAGAGAAGCCATAAAAAACCGCCGCCTTGAGATTGAACTGCTCAAAAATCACCGCTCGCTGTACCGGCAGGAATTAAACGAATTCCGGGAGGCGCGGGAAGCATGGTATGACCCCTGGATGCCCACCACACGGGACATGCAGGAGA
>CBDBIW010000016.1:0-612500 GCA_965206015.1 Cyclobacteriaceae bacterium
AAAGAAGAACAGATACTCACCGCCACACCCGGAGGACAGGTACACGGTGCGGTCGGGCATTGGGATTTAAGCTACGTCACGCAAGGCGATTATAAAGCTTTTGCCCTTGCCGTAGTGCGTGGAGACAGAGTTTACATCGAAGACCTCTTTTGCCGACAGTGCGAAATCGCCGATGCCACCGAATGGCATTATGAAGGGTTGAAGCGGTGGTATGCCCGGGGCATTTATCCATCCATCACTTATGATGCCACGGCCAGCCAGGAAGCGGTATTCCTGCCCATATTCGAGGCAACAGGCCAACAAAAAGGCATGATGAACCTGCCCATGCCGTATCGCATCACCATGGACAAACACGCCCGCATCGAAGCCACCCTGGGACAAGCCTTTTTCTATAAAAAAATAGTCTTCTCCAAAAAGCTGGCCGGCACACCGGACTTTGAGGCGGCAAAAGACCAGCTACTGGCTTTTGAGAAGGGAAGCACCGCACATGACGATTTTCCCGATGCCCTGGAGATCGCCGTCCGGCAAGCACAACTTTTTTACTCCGGAAGCCCGGAAGGGGAAGGAGCCGGAGTCATGGCTGCCCCATTTAGAGAAACCGTGTTTTAAAGGATTTTATCATGAAAATGGACACCAGGGCATTGAACCCGGGAAAAGCCGTTGCGACGCTTGCGACACGCCTTGCGACACCTGTTTTTCAGCCCATAGTGAAAAGCCGGCGATTAAAAGTAAACCGCATGACCCGGGTGAAAATACTTTCCACTTTCCACTTTTGATATTCAACTGAACAATGAACTTTTTACAAAGCATCAGAGAAGCCATAAAAAACCGCCGCCTTGAGATTGAACTGCTCAAAAATCACCGCTCGCTGTACCGGCAGGAATTAAACGAATTCCGGGAGGCGCGGGAAGCATGGTATGACCCCTGGATGCCCACCACACGGGACATGCAGGAGATCTACCGGGAAGCCGTGAAAAATGATGCGCACCTGCGGTCTGTGATCAATACCAGAATACATCTTGTACTGGCCAATGATTTTGCCCTGTATGTCAAAGACAGGAAGCTGGACTCTGACCTTTTGAAATCCGTCTGGTTCCGTAAAAAAATGCGCCTCGATATGGAAAGTATTTTTTATGGCTATACCCTCATGTATCCTGTACTCGAAGGCGGGCATGTAGTCGATGTCAGACCCGTTGACCGGGGGCATTTTGTCCCCCAGAGAGGGAAAATCCTGCAAAACCCCTACCACAACGAAGGACTGCCCCTGAAAGGGCTGGAAAAATATCTCTGGCTCGCCCAACTCGGTGATGACCCCTTCGGGCTCCTTGAAACCGCCGCCGCACTGACCATCCTGAAACGGCACAGCTGGTCATCGTGGGACGAGTTTGAGCAAATATTCGGTATTCCCCTGCGGGTGGCCAGGGTCAGGGGATCTGACCAGGAGAAGCAAAACGTATTGAATACAATGATCAACTCTGTAAAATCACAAGTCCTGGCTACCGGACACAATACCGAAATCCAGGTTATCCCCGGCGGGCAGTCCGATGCCTTCCAGGTTTTTGCAAAGAAAATAGAAGTAGTCAACAAAGAAATGTCCAAACTCGTCCTGGGGCAGACCATGACCACCGACGAAGGTTCCAGCAAGAGCCAGAGCGAAACCCACTATAAAGTGCAGTCTGCCATCTTGAAAGAAGACACCCTGCGGCTGCTCGCACACATCAATGCCTTTCTTCCCGTCTTGCGGCAATACGGCTATCCTGTACCGGTCACCGCTGAAGTCCGCATCGTTCCCGCTACACAGACCGCCGACGACAAAATCAGCATCGACAGCGTCCTTTTACAGTCAGGAGTACAGCTCGATACAAAATACCTGGAGGAAACCTACGGCGTAAAAATAGCCGGGCCGACAGCGATTCACCAGCCGGGGAACACAGTCCCCACCGCCAACATGGATGCCATCAGGGAAATAGACCATTACTACAACTTAATTGAAAACGGATAAAAAATGAGAGCCGCCCTGTTCAACCATATTAAAACACGCCTTGAAACCATTGGGCAGATCAGGTGGGTAGACCTCGACACCCGGCAGGTGGACGAGCCAAAAGAAAACTACCCGGTCCCTTTTCCTGCCGTCCTCGTGCTTTTCAATGATTTCTTTTATCAGCAGGGCACACACGGAGGGCAGGAAGTCAGTGCAAAGGTTTCTCTCAACGTTTGGCAGTACCGGTACACTGACCATTTTAACCCCCGGGGACAAAAGGAGATCAGCGATTTATTCGGATTGGTCGAAAGCATAGGCAACACCATGCACAACTCATATATCGACACGGTGTCCATCTCCCCTTTCAAAAGAACCGCTGAAAGCACCATCGCCCAGGTGGGCAATCTCTTCGGATACTCCATACAGTTTGAAGCCATTTTGCACTATTGTCCACCGGTCACTTACGGGAGGGTAAGGAAATTAAATATCGAAAAAGTGAAGCATCAACAGGGCTAAACAAAACTGAAATGATCACAATCCATGAACTTAAAACCGTAGCCCCCGGCGAGATCGTCACCTCTATTATTGACGGAGATGACACCATCGCAGGGCAAATTATCCTGGAAGCGGAGCAAACCATACGTTCTTATCTGCATCACCGGTATGATACGGCGGCAATATTCGCCGCCACCGCTGACAACAGGCATCCGCTCATTATGAAGCTGCTGAAGGAAGTGGCTATTTACCACCTCTACACCCGACGCTCACGCGACGCCGTCAATGAAGCCGCCATACACCGCTACGAATACGCCATGAAGCAGCTCAAAGAGATCGCTACAGGCATTATTCACCCCGAAGGACTCCCGCTGGCCAATAACACAGAGAGCAGCCAGGTATTTGCTTCCGGCAAAGCACCACACGACACACACTTTTAAAAATGAAAAAACTTACCGGCCTCGACAAGATCGTCCGTGACAAAATGCAGAAAGCAGAAAAAACCGTTTTCAGGATCATGAAAGTAGAAACGAAAAACTTCGTCAAAGAAAACTTCCAGCAGCAGGGATTCCAGTCTGCCGGCTTTCAAGAATGGAAACCCCGAAAGACCACCGACACCAGAGGGCGGGACCTGCGCTATTACAAAAGAGGCAAAAGAAAAGGAAAACTCACCAGATTCGGACGCAAACACGAAGGCAGGGCCATCCTCATCGGGCACGACTCGGAAAACAAAATGCGCGACAGCTTTCGATCTGTACGTGAAGGGAATAAACTCAACTTCTTTGCCAGGGATTATGCCATATATCACAATGAAGGCACCGGACACCTCCCGCCCCGAAAAATGATTGGCAAAAGCCCTCACCTCATTAGTCAGATCAGAAAAGCCCTTGAAACCGGAAATTAAAAACATCCTGAAAAACCTGGCCAGAGACCTTGAGTTGCCTGAACCCGGCCAAACGGCGAAAACCGCCGTCAACAGGGCTGCCCGTGCCTTGTTCCCCCTCCACTGCAAGACACTGGAAAGCGGCCTGGGCTTTTCCCTTGACCAGCTACAATATGGCAGCGGGCAATACCGGGTAGCCGCCAGACTCTACGAAAACATGGCCCGTTTTTCCGCTGCCAAACTCCACACTTTCACGAAGCAATACCTCGATCAAAGTGATCTTATACAAAAAGCGTCAGTGATGGAACGACACGCCGGACACTGGCACAAAGCCGAAACCATCACCATCCACCGGCAGGCCCAGCAGGCTCGCAAATGGACCGAATACGAAGAAGACGCCCCGCTATATCCTAACTTGACTTATGATGCGGTGATGGACGCACGCACACGACCCGGACACCGCCTGCTAAACAACATCACCCTGCCCCTGACCCACCCCTTCTGGGATACCCACTATCCTCCAAACGACTATGGATGCCGGTGCGATGTAAGACAGGCACGGGGTAAATCCTCCCCCGAACCGCTCGTTAATGAAAAAATTGAAAACGCCCGCATCAAACCCCTGTTCCAGAACAACGCCGGGAAGTCCGGACAACTCTTTAAAAACCATCCTTACCTGACCAGGCATACCAGAGGCATGGAAAAGGAAGTAGGGACTATCGCTAAAAATGCCGTTTCTTCTTTTTTAAAGCAATCAAAACTGAGAGACCGGACCGTAAAAAAACAAATCGCCTATACAGATACCACCGTTCCGGGGAATCCTGTACTCAAAAAGGAAATAGAAATTACGGCCACCGGTACGTTTATCAACAAAATACGACTCCTGGATATCAGCCAGCAGCTTCTTGCCTTAAACTGGCATCAGTTTCCTGAAATGAAGAAATCTACTTTTATAAAAGAAGTGGTCAGGGGTACAAGAGGGGAGCGTGGAAAAGAAAAATTCAATGAGTTTTATTCCATGAGGATTGACAATCTGGTATTTCAGTTTGGCATTAGAAAAGATGCCGACGAATATACCATGTACTACATGAAGGAAATTGGATAAGCCCGGGTACCCTGTTAAACGACAGGGCCCGAGACTTAACCGGTTTCTTACGCCGGGCACGGCCTCCCGACCGCACTTGAGGTAAAGATACGGATTTGATCTGAAAGATACGAATCCCGGGCTCTTCTGATTGTGCTCTTCCCACAAAAAAAAAGGGCAGGCCTTGTCATAAGCTGTACCCCCCCCCCCCCCCTTCCAGCTACCAGCTATTCATCATCAAATTCTTCTTCTTCTGCTCTTTCTTCTGCTGTTTTAAAATTCATGGTATGAAAATTCAGGGTATCTGGTTTAGGGGGGCCTTCCCTGAGCATTTGAATGATTGTATCAATGTTCTGATCTTCACAAAGGAAACCGTGACCTTCTGAAATTAATTTTGAAATGCTTTCGAGAATGCCAGGCTCGACGTAGGAATATATGCGGGTATCTCCTACCGCTTTTTCTATTAGGTTGTACGCTTCCCGGAGATTCTTGCGAGCCTCCTCTAACTTGCTGAATCTTGCCTGCTGAACCTTTTCTGAATATTTCATAATTTGATTAAAAAGTGTTGACTAAAATAATTTCATCTAAAGTTTTTGAGCCATTTTCCAAAATAAAAGGGTGATCAAACTCACTCATGGCAAAAGGTAGTCCAATGCCGCTGAATAAACTGCCATGGTTCATTTCCCCCCCGATCTGTACTCCACCCTGCCAAAGACAATCTTCCCGATGCAGGCCTCGCTCAGGGGCGGAAACTCATCGGACAGCATGGCCAGAATGGCCTCGTTGGTGAACTTCTTTTTCCCTTTGTACTGCTCGGCACCTAATGCCGGAAAACGCTCTATGACCAGCTCATCACGCTTTTTTAGTCGTTTTAATCGCCCTTCAATGCTTTTTTCCTCCATCTGTCTGCTTTTTTTTCTCAGTATTGCCCTGCTGATGGGTTCCACGCCGGGCTTTTTCCATCATATAGTGTGTCCTGGCCATGGCAAAGGTTTCCCGTTCTTTCTCTTCATTGCTCTTGCGGGAGGTGTCGTTCCATTCTTTTACCTGTGCATGGTGATCCAGAGAGCGTTGGGCTGCCACATCGCATCGCTCTTCAAAGTAGTCGGCGAACCAGCCAAGTACCTTGGGCATGGTCAGACTCTCATAAAACTCCCCATAATGCCCCGACCCTGCCCTTCGCATGATCACATGCACATCGGCCATGGTCAGGTGACGATGGATGGCTGCTACCTCTGCGGCTGTCTCATCGATCTGCAACTCGCCTAAAGGACGCTTCAAATCCAGCATTTCATTCAGGTACACCAGTTGCAACTTGATCAGGGCTTGCACCTTTTCGGTACCCAGCGCATGTTCGAGCTTTCCCAGACTGTGGCTGGGGGCATCCAGTGCCTGGGCTACCGTACGTACTTCCCGATAATGCCTGGTCAGGGCTTCAGGTGCATAGATCGTCAAGTATTCGCTGCTTGTACTGAGCTGAGATGTTTCCTTTTTTATCAGTTCCATGCTTGCTTATTTCTGCTATGATTTCGGGAAAACTCCCGTCTATTTTACACACGCTCAGGCGGTCAATGTACCACTGGGGAAGGTGTCTGATCACAGAATCGAACCAATGAACGATATCCTCATCGCCGGGGTGTTCCACTTTAGCAACCCCGTAGAGCTTTTTAATAATACGGTTCAAACATTGTGCATCCTTTGCCTGCCACGGGTAGGCTATACCGGTATGTTTTTCAAAGGCTTTTAAAAATACCTCCCTGCATCTGGAATGAACCGTAACACTGGTTTTGCCCCATTCAGGACAGGCCACTCCCAGCGCATGGGCCAGTGCCTGTCGCAGCTCGGCTTTTGAGGCCGATTTGCGGTTCAATATCTTTTCAGGGCCGGTCATGGTTTCATTGCTTTTTGAGCCAGGTACTTCCTGCGAGCCATGCGGATTATCCGTAACATATCATCGGGGGTCATGCCTGCATCCTGCATTTCCTTTATCATTTTGTCTGCTGCGATTTCATCCTTTGTCATGTGTGCTTCTTTTTTCATCGGTGTACCTCCTTCAAATGACTTTGGTACATCAGTTCGGCCTGCGTGACCAGCCCCGCCAGTTCCGCCCGGCTGTGCTGGTTCAGGGACTTGTGGAATTTTCCGTACTTTTTCACCCAGGTATAAATAGCACGCATGTCGGCTTTTGTTCCTGCTTCGTTTTCATAGCCCATCTTGCGAAACAGGGCGATCACCTTGCGCCGCATCCGGTTGTCTGCGCCGTCATGAACCCTGCCTGCCACCTGTCCCATTTTGTCAATCAGCCTGGTGTACTCCGGGTGGGTCAGTTCCCGAAGGCTGTGGGTACGGCCTTCGGTTATTTCCAGGACTACCTCACTGCGATCAATGAGGCAGCCTGCATGTTGAAGCCGTTTCTCCAGTGCGAAATAGTGGCGATAGCGGCTCATACCTCTACTTTAAAAGTATCGTAGGTCATGATTTCAATGCCGAACTTCTCATAGTTCGGGTCTCCCACGTAGGCCCTGGCTTTGCCGAGTTGTACCTGCTCAATGACACGGACAAGGTTGGGGAACTTCTTTTTGAACGTTTTCATGTCGAAGTCCTCCGGCAACTCGATCTTGCTGCTGGCCACCCATTTGAGTCTGCCACCCTCGAAGTGGGCCGTCTTTCCGTCAAACCATTCCGGATGACGTTCGGCTATTTCCAGCAGGGCCAGTTCAATGGCCTTCTTTTCGTGGCTGCTTTCTTTCTGTGTCTGATCATACGACTTGTACTGCCCGAGCAGTTCCCTGGCGATGTTTCGATCGCTCTTCTGTTTGCTTTCTGTCTGAATTGCTTCCATTTTTTATTGATTTTAATTTGTAGATATAATGATTAAAAAAACTCGTTTCCACCCGCCCGTCATCCAGCAGACAGGACATTACGACCCGGTAGTATTTCGGCGTAAGTACAACATTTGCTTTACCGGAGAGGCGCAGGCAGTACGCCTCCTGCTGCTTCCATTCGGCCAGCCACCAGTTCCAAAACTTCCAGTCAGCGGCGATCATCCGATGATAACCTGCATATTTCGCATCCTTCACGGGGTAGTGCCCTTCCAAAAAGGCATGCCCCATGTCCAGCCACTGGTTGTTGCAGGTGTCTTCGCTCCAGCCGAAAGCGGCACGGATATGCTGTTGATTCCAGGCGTAAGCCTTTCTGATCCTTGCGATATGGGTTGTTTTTTGCTTTCTCATTTTTCATTCGCTAAACCAGTTTCGCCGTGGCGACGGTAGCTCCGGTCTGTGCCGCCGCACTCCCGGCGGTCGATACCGCTATCCCCGAAGGAATATCCGCCGTTTTAATGTATTTGTCAATAGCCGAAGCCAGCTTCCCGGCCAGGGCATCATCGACGTTTGCTGTCTCGTCTCTCATGCCCTCTAAAATCTTTTTCAAGTCGTTCTTCAAGGTCGTTTTATCCAGTGCCATGTTCTTATTTGAATAGTTCGTTAATATGCTCCAGTAACGCATTGCATTTTTCAATGCTCGGAGGCAAAGGAGCATTCGTAGCTCCCATATTCGTAGCCAGTTTCAGTGTCTGGATAGCCTCCACAATATCTTCCAACAGCTGCTTCAAAGACACCCTGCCATTCCCGATAGACAACTTGTCTCCGGTGATCAGCGCAATAGCTTTAGCCGTGATCGTCACCGAGGTGTCACCATTTATATGCTCAAACCGCTCCACTTCTGTAAAGCCGCTCACGAAATACACATGACCCTCGTATAGCGGCGACACCCGCACGATACTGCCCACACGGGGGTAAACCACCCAGTAGTCCGTTATCCCGTCGTCTTCCAGTGCTATCAGCCGGACCGGCTCCAGTTCCTCTTCACTCTCCAGCAGCTTCACCCGGCAGGTCGTGCCTGCTACTTCCTCTACCGTGGCCAGACGGGAGTAAGGATAATCTCCCCGCACCTGACTTAATAGCTCTATCAACTGCCTTCTACCGTCCATCAGCTTATTCTTTTGCCTAAACTGATACGGCGATAACCCCCTTTATTCGCATGGATGCCGGACTCCACCGACTCTATAAAATAGCTGTGCATGGTACGCTCCGGGTACTGTGGGTCGTACAAAGACACCCCGTAACCATACGTACAATAAGGCACTAAAAGAACCTCCAGATCCCCCTCGTAACCCTCGGTTTGATACCTGGACACTTCCGACTCCGCTATCTTGTCCAAAGAGTCAAAGTCCACGTCATACTTATAAATGGTGAATTTGTCACCACCGTCCGCTCCGGCTTTCACCTTCTTGCGCTGCCCGGTTTTTGAAACTCCTGTGACTTCCACCTGCACGGAACGTTCGCCGCGGCGGCGATACTTGAGCAAACTCCGGATGACTGCATTTTTTTGACGCGTAAAATCGTACTTCACCTCTTTACCGAGTTCGCCCAGATAGGCAATGGCAATAAACAAATCACTGCTGCGCACATAGAACTGCAACCCGGTAGATTGTTGTAATTTTTCCAGTACCCCAAAGCCATCGGCATGACCGGTTTGAAACGCAGTGAATTTCACCGAGCCTGCATCGTGCAACGACTTCACCGAAAGCGGTGCTTTTGTTTCCCGGACCACGTAGTTGACCAACTCTTCCACCGTCACGTTTTTAAATGCCCTGGGCTTCACTTCTTTTTTCAGCAGCGTCATACTGTCCTCACAGGCGATGATTACCGAATTGTCCGTGCTCACCGACTTCACATAGCCGGTAAATTCCTGCTCCATATTCCCATCGTAGCCCAGATGGATGGTCACCGGGTCATGGCGTTTGATCTTCTTTTCTATCCCCGTCTGGTATCCGTAGTGCTGTCCCGGCATCCGTACCTCGGCCGTGTCGGTCAATGCATCAATGCTTTTCACCACACGCACCGATTCGATTTGCTTTAAGCCCGATCCATTCACTTCTACCCTATAGCTGATCTCTTTATACATTCTTCATTTTGCATGCATCAGACATCCTTTATTTTGTCCGGTGATGTTTTTACTTTATAGCGGGCGTCTATCTTGCCCGAAACAATCCGCCAGATATAATTAGGCATCAGTCCGTATTTTCTGGCCAGTTTTTTCAGGGTAAGGTTCAATCGCAAACCTCTTTTGTCGTGAATCCTTTTGAAGTCTTCACAAATGCTCTTGTTTCTCTCCGATATGATCTCCTGCTTGTTCAACTTCAATAAATCGTTATCTTGTCCAGATCCTCTACCATCACCGTAGAGAAGTCCACCTGCATCCGGCGGGCTTTCTCCAGCAGCTTCACCAGGTAGTCGTAGTTCCAGCATCGCTTGAATAAATAGTTCACCACCTTTTTGGGCACTGACCCGTAACCGCCGGTAAAACATCTCACATCCGAAGGCTGTATCTGGCCAAGTTGAAAGAATTTGCACCGTCGGAACAGCGTCGTGTACTCATTGGACGGCCTGATCAACTGGTAATCTTTTGCATCAATCCCGCCCATGCGCATCAGGCGCAGTTTGAGCGACGGTACGCCCGCCACCACAATGCCCAGGCTGCCTTCAAAAGCATTATGAAGGTGTTTGACCACCTTCAGCGTCGCCATCGATAACACCTCGCACTCGTCTATCAGGAGCACCATTCTGCCCTTTTCGTCCAAACGATTTCCAATTTGCCCGAAAATATGATCCCGCCGGTAGTGCAGTACCTTGCAGCCTATGGCGAGTGCCACTCGTTTTAAAAACATCGTCTGGGTCATCGACTGGCCAATTTTCAGGTACCAGGCTTGCACCGTATTTGCCGAAAAATCTTTTAATACCATCGTCTTGCCCAGTCCGGTGTCCCCGGTGACCATTCTAAGGTCCACCTCTGCCAGGCACCCCTCGCATATCTTTTGCAACATGGAGGACTGGGAAGTCGGACGGATTTCATCGGGCAGGTAAGCCGACAAGCGATTAATGATCTGGTTCAACACCCCCTCGCTATACGCCTTCTTTCCGTTTCTGATCTCGCTCACCGTCGAGCGTCCGCGTCCCACTATCGAGGACAACACCTCATTATTCAAATGCTTGCTATGACTCACCTGGTCAAGCATTGTTTTCGCCCTGTGTTGTAATCCATTCACAGCCCCGGGCTGGTGTGCGGTTTCTTCTTTCATAGTTACTTCTTCCATAGTATTCCCGATTTTCATGATACGGTTTCCATTCCTGCCGCAGGCAGGGTCATTGGGCATTTTTCATTTTTAACTTTCTGATGGTAACAACCTCCCCGGTATCCGGGTCTGTTTTGTCTTCATATTCAAAGGCCGGGCTTTCCTCATGGATCACCCCGTCCCCGTCCACAAGGCCGCTATCCTCCAGTCGTAAGAATGCCTTGCTCTCCGGGTGTAATTGTCGGCTCTGACCCGTGTATTTTTCGGCTTTTACCGCCTCGAAAAACGCATGATCCACGTGCCCTCCGTACACTGCTGCCGCTTGTTCAAGGGTCTCTTCTGCACGGGTTGAATACGCTTTCTGAAAGGCCTGGAATTGTGACAATAATTCACGTTCCGCCTTCGTCCCGGCCACCAGGGCCACTTCAGGCTTCCTGGGCATCGTCATCAGGTGACATCCACCTTCTGCCAGCGGCTTGTCAAACACATAAGCCACAGTATAACCGTCCGGACAGCACACCGTCAGCCGCTTTCTCCCACGCTCCCTTTTGAAATGTTTCTTGAAAAAATAAACTGCCGCCGTACGGGCCTTCCCCGTATCCACCGCCGGGAAAAAAGTCATCTCCTCCAGGTCCCGGTGAACCGTCAGCCCGCCAAGGCCCGGCTTCACCTGATGCTGGTGACCGTAGTAGCCTGCCAGAACGACCGGTGCTAACACACCCGTATGGCTTTCTTTTTCTGCCCATAGCTCATCGGGCGTTTTACCTGATTTTTTAATCACATGACTGTTCCAGGCCGCCTGCGTATCCTCTACGGCGTGGCGTACTGCCTCCGTATAGCCCGGAGCCGATCTTTTAGCTTCATCGTAGCGGTCCCCCGATACTTTGCTGTCCAGCATCCGGGCGGTCCGGTTCTGGCCCACATAGCCGTCCAGCGTCATGTTATAATACCTCAGCTGGCCAAGCAGCTGCTCAATCAGCTTGGATCTTGCCCTGCCTGCCTCCGAGGCCATCACACGGATATGACGCTTCTCACACCACTCCGCTGTATAATGATAAGCCGGGCCCCGGTCCATATTGATGAACTCGGGCGCATGTCCGCAGAACCGGACCGCCCGGGCTATCGCTCCGGTAGTCATTTTACCGTCTTCGGAGCGATAAGAAGTGCTGGAACCCAGCAGCCGCATCGTCCCGTAATCGAACACACGGCACACCCAGAGTTGCTTCTGTACTTTCCCCTTCCAGTTCACCAACTCATCATGGGCGGTAGCATCTACACCCCAAATCTCATTCTTTTTAACCGGCAGGCTCCGGCTGATGGCCGGAACCCTGTTATTGATAAAATCCAGCTTCCCGTGACGCCTGAGCGACGTGTCGTTTTCACTCGCGTTAATGTGCCGGTACACCGTCCCTTGCGAAAGCTCCGGCCAACCCTCTTTTTCAGACACTACCTTCAGCTTTTCATGAATCTGCCGCCCGGTAAGCCCCTGGCCATACCACTGGTTGATCACCTCTTTTTGCGTCTCCTGTGTCTTTTGACGTGCCTTGTTTTTAGCGTTTTTTACCCGCACAAGCTCATCGGCAGGCGTGTGGGCAAAGTCGGCAGAGAGCTTGTCCCTCACCCACTGTGTAAAACGCACATAAGAACCCGGACAGATAATTTGCAACGGCTCTTTATAAGTCAGGACCACTGCGAAAAGATTTGCGTAAAAAGCATTCTCATACGCCTTGAAGTCTTTCCCCTTCACTTCGGCTTCCAGCATAGTGTACATCCGCTGGACAATCACCGCAAACGCCGCTGTACGGGCGTACATTTTAAGCCGGGCAGGCGACAGCTTGTAGCCTATATAATAGCCCGCATAGCTTTGAAAGGTCTTCTCCATTTCCTGCAAAAAATGCTCGCAAAGGTAGCCTGAGTTCGTAGCCAGGTGCCTGACCGTACCCTCCAGTACGGTCCGCTCCAGTACCGATCCACCCGCTTGTTTTGCCTCTTCCAGCGACAGGGACTGCGTCTTGTCCGTCTCCGAAAACATGCCCTTTAGCCGTTCCCGTACCGCCTCATCACGGATGCTCTCTATCAGCACCAGATACCTGTCGTTCCTCCCGTTATAGTCCGGGTTGGGCACCTGCTTCCCCCAGCCGCGTTTGATGCGACCCGAAAGGCTGTTGTGCCTGATGCCAAGAAATTTCAGTAGCCTGCTCCGCGATATGGTCCCCGGCTTTTTCATGCATTATCTACACTACTCTCTACAAAATCCTCATACCCCGGTTGTACAGGCAGACAGGCGTTTATCTGCTTGTACACAAGTCCTAACTCATGCGTTAAACGCTCTGTCTTTTTTGAATACCTCGCCCTGATCAGCGCAGCATCGTTTGAATCGGAAACCCACAAAAGGATCTTGTGAGCTTCAGTTAACTCCCGCTCATACCAGAGCATCTTGTCTACCAGCTTGTCAGGAACCTTTACCGGGTTTCCTGACATGGCAAGCCTGGTGCCCAGCTTCATCCGTTTTTTCATTGATCAGGGTGCCGGGGTTAAAAAATCGGGGTAGTCCGGCCTCCTCATGACCAGGTGTGCCGCCAGCCTGTCTATCTTTTCAAGCCTCTCATTGATCTTGAGGATGGCCTTCCGGCTTTTACTCACCTCGTCATTCAACTTCTTTAAAATGATCTGGTATAAGCCTGACTCACTCACTATCAGCACTGCTTCCCTGCCTCCGCTTCCAGCGATATCTATTGAATCGAACCCCTTTTCTGAAGGATTTAATTCTTTTGTTGCATCGTGTACATTACTCATATCAAGGGCATGGCACAGGTCTTTGGCCACAAACCACGGCTCACCGTCTACCTGCTTCATACGGATATCGCCAAAATCTTCGTGTTTAAATAGTTCAGTGTTCATAACTCTTATCTCGCTTTAGTTCCATTTCTTTAAATTCAATGGCCGTGGCGCGTATCTCCTGAGCCAGTTCCGAATTGCGGTGAAAGCGCAGTGCCAGATAGATGTTTTCCCGGGTGCAGTCTGGAAAAGCCGCTTTAAGCTCCTGCAATACCGGACGGGAAACATGTATTTGAGGCAATACCGTCTGGGGCTTTCCTTTTTCTGTTGATTTTCCTTTTACTTTGTTGTGTTGCGTTAACATATTTACAATTTTAGCGAGTTATTTTATACTATGCAAGAAATTAGCGAAAAAAAACACACTAAGTATGGTGGTGCAAGTAAAAGAATGATTCAATTCCTTGAAAATAAAGGAATTAGCAGGTATAGTTTTTATAAAAAATTAAAATTCTCTAATCGTTTTTTAGAAAGTAGTGAGAACATGGGTACTGATAGGGCGTGTAAAATTTTATCCTATTATCCAGAGATAAACCCTGCCTGGCTGCTCATGGGCAGGGAACCTATGCGACTGGAAGAGGAAGAAAAGCCTTCGGCTGTGTCAGATCCTGCACCTGTATATAAAGGAGTGCCCGCAGCGTCGGTAAACATCATCGAGATCAATCCGCAAGCGGCCAAAACCAATACACTGATAGCCGATGTACACGCCTCGGCAGGCTTCGGCAGCCTGATGGAAAGCACCAAAGCCCTGGAGCAGCTCCCCGCTATCCACCTGCCCAATGCTCCTGGGGGGCTAAATGTGGCCTTCCAGATCAATGGAGACAGCATGCACCCCACCATCCGCCACTTAGATTTCGTGGCAGGCAATCAGATCAATGATGTAAATGATGTGAAAGACGGGTATACGTATATTATTGTAGAAGACACAGACGGGGTGCTTTGCAAGCGGCTCTATCGCCTGGGTGAAGACTGGCAGATCGTCTCCGATAACCCCGTCTACCCCCCGTACAACCGGGCAAAAAACCGTATCCTGGGTATTTTCAAGGCCTTCTGCCGCTGGTCGTATGATTTTAGAAACTACCACGATGACGTACGGGCAGATATCCAGCAGCTAAAAACCGACATTCAGCAGCTCAAAGGCAAAAAATAAAACAAATTGTACAGGTTTCTCCTGAGTCTATTTTAGATAGTTTTAATTTAACTATCTGGTAATCAGTATTTTAAATTAAATACTCATTCAATACTCAGGGGAAGTTATCGGAGGAATACCATTCAAAAGGGGGAAGTTCGGGCGTTTTATCTCCGTTTTTTGGCGTTTTAAGTCCAAAAAAGGGCAATGGTTGTTCCTTTATCACGTGATTTTCTCATGAAAGTGAACAACCATTTGAACAACCAATAAGAACAACCAATCCAAAAAACGGGAATTTTTGTATGTCGTTTTTTTATTGGGGGGTCACCTTATTTGCGTCAAAATCGCCCTTTATTGGTGTTTAAATTGCGTTTTTAGCCCTTTTTGGCTTTGCCCTTTTTATGTACTATTTGTTTTAGGGGGGGGGGTACTTTTCACTGAATATCTACAAGGAGCGCAGTACACCCTTAAAAACATGGAATAATACAATTAATTAGCAATCCTTCTCTTCTATAAAATTGCACTTTTCCAATATTCGCATACGAAAACCATACACGACAACCACACGACAACCACACGACAACCATACGACAACCATACGACAAGCACGGGATATTTCGTTACATTCTGTATGGAGTGTCGCAGGATGTTCGGGGGTATTTACAGCAGACGGGCGGTATATTTGCGCTGGATGGGTGCTTTAGAAGGTTGGATGGATGCTTTAGAAGATCGCCCTTTGCAGGGTATCAGACGGCATGTTGTAGCATATTAGGGTCATTCGCTCCCATTCGGTAAGATATGCGGCTCATTCAGGAGAGAAACCCCGTCATTCGATAGTCATTCACTACTCATTTATTCTCATTTTTTCCCCTTTGTATGAGAATCATTTTCAAAAATCGCCTTTTGCATGGTATCAGACGGCATTTCATACGACAAGCATATTTACATCTCGTGTGACACCCCCTACATAGGGGGAATATCTTCTTGTTGAGAAACATCTCCACAGGAAATCATTAATGCAAGCCAACTGGTGCCAATGTACTTACAATGGTTAAAGGTTGTTTTTATTAATAGGAGAATTCTTGCTTTCATAACAGCAACTAAATCGGTTATGCACCAAAACTTGGAAGTTATCGGCAGAAACATAAATAATGTTCTAAGTAATAATGAAATAAGTGGATTAAGAAAGTTATTGGAACCCTCATAAGTAGGGGCTTGAGGAACATGTGTATAACATTTGTGGACTCGATCTAACATTGATAATGCAGTTTTTGCGATACTAATTTCTTGCTCTTCTATTGTCCCTAATCTTAGTGAGTGTCAGGAGTGAAAATAAAAACGCTGTTCAAAACCTCCTACTATGGAACAGGCATTTCATGATACTTATTTTGCCGGGCGTTCATGTATTCCGCTGTACTTCATGGAAATTAATCGAATTGGTCTGTTGATATCGGGAAGAGGTCGCTGAAATTCGATCGTAAATCAATAGCGTCCTAAACGTTTAAAAAATAGCAGGGAATAAAATCCGTATCTCAAGTTATCTTTGAGCTGCACAACAAACCCCATCCCTGCATGTCAAATATAAATTTGTTTTCTCAGATCATCTCTAAGATTGACCGTAATTCATTCAAAAAATTAGTACAGGAAAAGCAGACTGATAAATATCAGAAGGGCTGTAATAGTTGGACGTATTTGGCAGGATTTCGACAGACCAAATTCAAAATTAAGTCTAAAATTTTCCTACCAGACTCAACGACCATTCGCCTTTGTTTGCGTCTTTTCGATTGGGCTAAATACAAAACCCATAAAGGAGCAGTGAAACTGCATACACTGCTGGATTATGATGGAAACCTGCCTGCCTGTGTCAATGTTACTGATGGTAAAACTGCCGATAATAAGGGAGCCTGTGACATTCCTTTGTTATCCAACAGTGTGATTGTAGCAGATCGCTGTTACAATGATTTTTCCCCGCTCAACGTTTGGGACAGCAACAAGGTGTTTTTTGTGATCAGACACAAAGACAACATTCAATTTGAGTCTGTTAAAAAACATGACCTGCCAGAAGATAGACATCAACACATTCTAAAAGATGAGCTTATACAACTCACAGGCAATCAAACCAAAAAGAAATACCCTGAACGACTGCGAAGGATTGCTATTTGGGATGAACAGCATCAACAAACCATTGAATTGATTACCAATCAAATGTCCCGGACAGCAAACACAGTAAGTGAACTTTCAAACCTTGTGGCTTTTCTCAGGTGGAACCTATTTGTTAAAATCGACTTGCATAGATGGCTGGATAGCCCTTTTGAGCATCCGCCTAATCACCGTAAAAACCAAACACAGGGGGTGCTGTTTCATTAAACAGCATTAATGCCCTCTAAGTTGTGTAAAAAGAAGATTCAACATAACTTCCTAAAACGTTTAGGACGCTATTGGTATTAGAATAAAAATTTATGGATTTAGAATTAGCAGGTAAAAGAACTTTAATCACTGGTGGGACAGTGGGTATCGGACTTGCTGTTGCTGAAGGGTTGGCAGCAGAAGGAGTTCATCTTGTACTTTGTGCGAGAAACGAGCAGCGATTAAAGGAGCAGATCGAAAGAATTGGTAAAAAGTATAATGTTGAAATTGACGGGATAAGAGCGGATGTAAGCATTTCTCTGGATATCGACGAAATAATCACTTTTGTTAAGGATCAATTCGGTCAATTGGATATTCTAATCAATAATGCTGGAGCCGGGAGCAATGAGACAATTGCCAATGCTCCAGATGATCGGTGGCAGTACTATTGGAATTTACATGTCATGGCCGCAGTTCGGCTATCACGTGGATTAATGCCATTAATGAAAAACGCCAATGGAGGTGTAATTCTTAATAACTCCTCTATTTGCGCCAAGCAGCCATTAGGATATGAGCCAATATACAATACTACCAAGGCTGCCTTATCCATGTTTTCAAAGTGCTTAGCCAATGAAGCGATTGGCGACAACATCCGTGTGAACACTATTAATCCCGGCTTAATTCTAACTCCTGACTGGAAGAAGACAGCTACCTCCCTAGGTACAGAAGAAGGGATATCTGCCGATGAATACTTAGATAAACTGGCAAAAGCGAACACACCAATAGGTCGCTTCGGTACTCCTGAAGAGCTCGCCCGTTTCTTTGTTTTTCTTTGCTCGCCAATGGCCAGTTATTGTGTAGGGTCTACATACTATGTTGACGGAGGATGGCTCAACGTTGTTGAGTAATTTCAGGATGTTTTGTTAATTCCGCATCATGGATAAGTGCCGCGGCACCTAAAACGGCAATATTGGGGTCCTCACTGACCTCAATAGTTAGCCTGCCAACTACCGGACTGTAAGCAAAGGTCTGGAGTCTTTCGTAAAGGGCTTCTCTATAGAACTCATAAGATTTACTAACCGAACCACCGATTATGATTACCTCTGGGTCCAACGAGTAAATAATACAAATCATGCAATTTCCTATGTGCGTACCCAGTTCTCTGAACATTTGGAGTGCCTTGGGATTTCCAGATTGTGCCTCTATAAAAGCGTTTTCGCCAGTTGTTTGATGTACTCGGGAAAAGAACTGACCAGTAGCATAAACTTCATAGTTGTGGTCCAGGTAGGGGAGCATACCAAATTCCCCAGCTCCACAATTGTGACCATTATATAATTTGCTATCAATGATGATTCCTGCGGCAAGACCAGTTCCAATAATTAGACCCATCATATCTTTTCTACCAATTCCTTTGCCGAAATATTTCTCACCCATTGCAAAGCAATTGGCATCATTATTTATACGTACAGGTACTTTGAAGTAATCCTGAAGAATTGATTTCAAGGGCACCTTTTTCCATGAGGGGATGTTCTGAATATCGTAAAGAATTCCTTCTGAGTCGACAAGACCAGGGACACCAACACCGATTCCTTTAATGCCTGATTCAAAAACTCCAGTAATGTTAGAAATAACCTCCTTAACAACCTGGTATTCACGGCCGTAGGAGCTAATAAGTGTTCGGTGGGTTTTCTCGATTAAAGTTCCGTTAATCCTCGATGACTGGACTTTTGTTCCACCCAGATCCACACCAATTATTTTGTCAGTATCCACCTAACCTTCCTTTTTCTTGCTAATAGTTTGATTGTTAATTAAGGGATTGGACCAAAAACCAATACCAAGAATATAGCCTAATGGGATAAATAGAATCAACATGCTAAAACGAAGTCCAATGGCATCGCCCAGCCAGCCAATAATGAGTTGAACAATTGCTCCACCAGCAATTCCTGTAACTAAAATACCAGAGAAAGATCCATGATGTGAACTCACTGAATTCAGTGCTAATGAGATGATGATGGACCACATGACCGAGGCAAAAAATCCGACAAGAGGAAACCCAATAAGGGCCATTTGTAGTGGTCCAAATAGGCCAGTTAATAAACTGATAATTGCAGCAATCGAAAACCCAATTAAGACCTTCCTGCTGTCTACAAATTTCAATAATACCAATCCGAGGGCAGTTCCGGCCGTCATTAATCCCCAAAAAGCAGAAATTGTGCTCGCACCTTGCGTTTGAGGGTCTACGTCGTGATAGGTTTGAAGGAATTCTGAAATCCAATACGACACTCCTTGCTCAGTGCCTACGTAAGAAAAAACTCCCAGGAAATAGAGTATGACCATTGGCTGCTTCAAAAGTTCAAGGTGAGTATCCAATGCACCAACCTTTTCGTCGTCTTTCAACTCAACTGTTGGGAATTTTGTCATCCCAATAACGACCACCATTAGTAAACTAACGATTGCGAATATCCAGTAGAGCGAGATCCAGGTTAAATCTGCTGGTATCAAACCAGCTAAAGTGGAAATAAAAAAACCATGATCCCCACTTTGGTCAGCTAGGTTGACAACAATATAAGAATAGACTAAGGGACTCAAGAACGAAGCAAGCCCGAAAAATAATTGTGCCATAACTGAATTGAATGCGAAGTGCTCTTCACCACCAGCGACTCTTAGCAATGGATTTATTGCTACTTGTAGAATGGCCATACCAGTGCCAATCATAAATAATGAAACTATATAAGTGATAAATCCTGGAAAAACAGCCAAAAGACTTGCCCCAATGGACGAAATAAGAAATGCAATGACCATCATCATCTTCTCGCCGAATTTTTCCACCAGTATTCCAGCTGGTATTGACATAACCCCATAGGCAATGAAGAATGCAAAGGGGAGGAGAGCCACCAAAGTGAGGCTGAGATCAAAGCTCTCAATAATGTCAGGGACCAGCGGTCCAATGATGTTAGTCAGAAATGAAATAACAAAAAAGGTAAGGACAATTAGGGCAACGATGTAGAGATTTCTTTTCATTAACTCGGGATTGGTACTTGGAGGAGACTTTTATTTTTTAAGCATAGGGAACAATCTTCGAATGTCATCGTCCGTGGGTTGTGTACCGTACTCGCAAATCTCAAACCCTTCGGCATGTGTTACTTGTGCTGCCGGATCTTTTCCATACCATTTCTCCAGAGATTGACGTACTTCGGGAGTGATCTTAACAGTTCGGTTTTTTTCTAACCATTTTTTTCTCTCCTTTTTTCCATCTGGCACCTCATCAAGATAACCACCAATCCAGGGCAACCACTCATAAAATTGGGACTCGTGAGCGTCCATAGCATGTATTTTTTGTTCGAAAACACCAGTGATATCAACCGCTATGTCTGGGCGGAAAGGGTTGGGTCTTTGGAAGAAGTCCTGGAAATAAAGAAATACAGGGTTCTTTTTTAATGGTGGTGTATCAGGTGCAACATTAGGGACCGCAACCATGTAAGCGGCATCTTGAATCAATATCCCGGTATATCGATGGTCTGGATGGTAATCATTAGGACGGGGAGCAATTACTACATCAGCATTCCATTCCCGTATTTTCCTTATGATTTGGAGCCGTACTTCTAAACTTGGCAGTAATTCTCCATCATGGTTGTCAAGGACATCATATCTTACTCCAAAACGTTTCCCGGCTTCCTTAGCTTCTGCTATCCGTCGTTTGGCTAGTGCACCCCCACCTTCTGATTGATGACCGGCATCGCCATTGGTGACGGCAACGAACATTACCTCATGCCCCATTTTTACAAATAGAGCTGCAGTTCCGCCGCCGTCCTGATCACAGTCATCGGGGTGGGCACCGATAAAAATTATCCGTAGAGGCTGTGCTTCTGTTTGCGAACCAACGCATATCAAAAAGATGAACGTTAATATTGATGCTAATTTGATGGTGAAAGTTTTCATTGGTTTAGCTTTAGTGTTTAGTAGAGCAAAGTCAATGTATAAGTATATTTTTATTGTTGACCCTTAAATTCCACAAGTGGATATACAAATATGTTGAAAATGAACATTTGAGGAGTTGGGCGTTTTACACAAAAAAGAAGGTTAATCCATTCAATGCTTCCGCTATGAAATCGATCCGTGTATTAGTTTTTATCTGGCATTTTCTATTGACCATTCAGTTTGCATGTGCTCAAACAGTAAATAGCAATAGAGACAATTTGTTAACTATAGTACAATCGGCAGACTTTGAATTTTCAGGTGACGGTAGTTCTACATTATGGCAGCAAGCCAAATGGGTAGAATTGCCTCAGCGCAAAAGTGACGGGAAAATATATGAAACATCTGCAAAATTGATGTATTCAAAGACTGGGATTTATGCCCTGTTCCGTTGTGAAGATAGTACGATAACTTCAACGTTAGATGAAGACTTTGCTGATCTTTGGACAGAAGATGTAGTCGAAATTTTCTTTTGGCCGGATGAAAACCTACCCGTTTACTTTGAGTATGAGCTTTCTCCCCACAATTGTGAACTTCCAATTTTGGTACCAAATAAAGAGGGCTTCTTTTTGGGATGGAGACCCTGGAAGTATGAGGAAGAAAGATTAACCAGGCATGCCACAAGTATTTCTGATAAAGAGAATGATGCAACGTGGTCTGCAGAGTTTTTCATACCATACGCACTGTTAAAACCTTTAGTTGAGGGAATGCCTAAGAGTGGAGATAAGTGGCGAATGAATATGTACCGCCTCGATTATGACACCGGGCAATCCAGATGGGCCTGGCAAACCATTCGGACTAATTTCCATGACTATGAAAGTTATGGGACTATGGTTTTTGAATAAGAAAGCCCAATTTGCCAGATGGGTTTATATGCAATTCTTTTATAGGCATTCCACGAGAAAGACTATCACAATATCGAATATTCTGTTTTGGCGGTCAACATTTCTAGGAATTTCATTCCCTTGTAAGAGTTGCCTTTTTCATTTAACCCTGGACTCTATACAGTAATGCTGTATTTATTTGGAAGAACTGCGACAATCCCCCCGCCGACGCCACTTTTACCAGGTAGTCCAACATTAAAGAGAACTCACCAGCTTTATCGTAAAATTCGCACAACTGCATGATGGAGCTAATGCGTCTGGATTCGGAGGAGTTTAATAATCACTTCATTTCTACAAGAATCTATTCCCTGATTGGCGAGGAACAGGAAGATGCGGGAAAGTTGGCCACAAGTCATCTCAAGAGTGGTTAATTTTTAGATGGAGGGAAAGCTATGCCTTGGTTAGAGGTATTCTTTTTTCTTCCTCCCGAAAGATGAGTTTCGCCGAGGGTGTTAATCCAATCTCTAACTCAATCTCAGAGAGATCTAAGCCGTCAATATTGAGTGATGATCTAACTTCTGCTGCTTTAAACAAACCCGCAAGCATGAAGTGTAGAAATTTTCGATCCTTAGACTTTTCCGTGATCGCTTTTCTTTTTTCATCATCGAGGAGATGAATTTGCCTGAATCTGGCGAACAGTCGGGGAAGAAGGGCGATGTGCACATCTAACCTGATTAAAGTGAATCCGGCTTCTTTGAGATCCGGAAGCACTTTATTGAGGTTATTCACCGTGTCATCCAATTTGTTCTTGCCGGCACTCTTTACATTGCCCCAAAGCTCTGAGCCTTTTTGTTTGGCATCATCCAAAAGGTTATCGAGTTTATTGGCCATAATTCCTTTGTACTTTAGACTATGAGTATTCTTTTTTGCTTCTTAATGAACTATTATGCAATCAATAACGCTTGTCAGAATGGTTAATCACCTATTCTCAAGCACCTCGATATACTTGTCCGGCTCATTGTCAAAAGAGACTTTACAGCCATCGCAGCAGAAGTAAACGGTATGATCTCCATATTCTACCACATATTTGGCATCTTTTTTTGAGACCGGAACGCTGCACACAGGATTAATATAGGTGTCGTTATTAATAACGTTTTCGGATGTCTTTTGAACCACTTTTCTATTGGGATCCCGAAACAGTTGGACAATCTCGGCCAATATGGAGATGGCAATTTCTTCGGGCAATTTAGCATTGATGTCTATTCCCACGGGAGTCTTGAGTTCATCAATACGTTTCAAATCCACTCCAACTTCCTCTAAATACTCTTTAATTTTTCCGGATTTTTGCAGACTCGAAATAAAACCAACATAATCACAATCTGTTTCTAAAGCCATTCTGACGGATTCTTCATCATTATCGCCTTGGGTGGCAACAACTATGAAAGTATTTTGATCGATAGTGACTTTTGTAAAATCTACACTTTGATGAATGTTGTTAACATCAGGAAACATTCCCTTATCCGCATCTTTATTTAGTACATTGACTCTGAGATTAGTGGCGACTGCTAACTTGGCAAGTGCCCTGGCAATGTTTGATTTCCCCACAATGATCAATTGTGGATTGGGTGTGACTGGTTCGATAAATAGTTCCATAGTTCCTCCGCTATGGCAGGTCATGCGATATGTTTTGTAACTACCATTCTTGTTATTATCAGCATTGGGATCGATGCGTACCAAACGGCTCTTATGGTCTCTTATGGCTTCTTGAGCTTCTTTCACTGCAATTCCCTTGACACATCCTCCACCGATCCATCCTATCAAGGAACCGTCTTTAAGTATAATGGCCTTGTCGCCGGGTTTACCAGAACTGGGAGCCTCCCGCCAAATAACCTGGGCGATAGCAAACTCTTCACCTTGGTCCACGTATTCCGAAATTTGATCAATTAGTTCATTATACATGGCTCAGGTATTTCTCTAACTCCATTAGACTTTCCAGGTTATGTGCAGATTCAAAGGTATGAATCTCTGGCATGGCGGCCTTCATTCCTTTTGCTAAGGGCTCATAGCCTTCCATACCTTTCAAGGGATTAAGCCATATTATCTTACTCGTTCTTAACCTTATTTTCTTCAATGCCTCAGACAAGAGTTCGGGCTTTCCGGTATCTAAGCCATCACTAAGAACAATGGTAATGCTTCTGCCATTTAGCACGTTTTTAGAATGCTGATCATTAAATTCCTGCAGACATTTACCGATAACAGTTCCGCTAGACCAATGGTCAGAATTGGCATTCATTTGCAACATCGCCTCATCAATCTGTACTTTATCCATGAACTCGGTTATTCGTTGCAACTTAGTACTGAAGATAAAAGCCTCAATATTCTTGAAATTTGATTTCAGCGTCCAGATAAACTTGAGGAGGTAAAAAGAATACTTGTCCATTGACCCACTGACATCAAGGAGAATCACTAAACGATACTTTTCGAATTTTCTATTTTTCTTGAGAAGTTCAAAAAAAGTATCTCCTTGGGATAAGTTTCTACGGATAGTTTTTCTCAGATCAATTTTCCCGTGCTTCGAAGCCTTCAATCGTCGTTTGAGCCTGTGATTTAATTGCAATAGCAACTTCTCGGCCAATTCATCTAACAGTTGGTGGTCAATGTCGGCGACTTTGGAAAAGTCGGTTTTTCGCAGCGACTCCATTTTGTTGGCTCCAGCAACATTCCGGGCTTCATCTTTTCGTGTTTTTTCCTTATCCTCTGAACCCGTCAACACCACCGACCCCTTTGTTTCCTTGACGATTTTTGTTTGCTTTTTGGTCCTGGTCCTCGGCATATATTCATGCCTTTTTTTCCTCCAGTAAGCATCAAAAAGCCTATTAAATGTCGGATACACTTCTTCGCAGGTACAAAAAATTGATCTAAATACGATTTTTAAACTTTTGATATCATTGATGAACCCACATTCAGCAGCTATCAAAGCTTCTTCAGAGTGATTCAGTCCAATATGAAGGTCATGACTTCGGCAGAATTCACAGAATCCTAAAACTGAGGCCTCCAGACCTGAATAATTACTATAATGATGTTCCAGATTCATAAGGCTTCGATCTCGCTAAGAATAGAGTCGATGTCTTGATTTCGGATTTCATTAATATCCTTGTCTGACTTCAACACTACTCCCAATGATTGGTCTATAGATTCTTTCGAAAATGATTCCGCTCCCAGAGCGATTAGGCCTTCCGCCCAGTCTATTGATTCAGCGATACCAGGAGACTTATCCAATTGCTGACTTCTTAAGTATTGCACAAACTTCACCAATTGAATGGCAAGCACCTGGTTTATATTGGGCAGGTGTTTGTTTATGATGGCCAATTCTTTATCAAATTCAGGGTAGGGGACCCAATGGTAAAGACACCTTCTTTTCAATGCATCACTCAATTCTCTTGTACGATTCGAGGTAAGTACAACAATGGGTTTATGTTTTGCCCTGATGGTGCCCATTTCCGGGATACTAATTTGATATGCCGATAAAAGTTCAAGCAGAAATGCTTCAAATTCTTCATCAGCGCGATCAATTTCATCAATCAGTAAAACAGGAGCCTTGTCAGAAGCAGTAATGGCCTGGAGCAGTGGCCTCTTAAGTAAGAATTCGTCTCCAAATATGTGGGACTCTTTTTCGGCAGCACTTAAATTGGAACCCTCCGTCAATTTGATTGAAATCAACTGCTTTTGGTAGTTCCATTCATAAACAGCCGAATTCACATCAAGCCCCTCATAGCACTGTAATCGGATAAGATCGGTGTCTAAGTAGGACGCTATGATGTGTGCTGACTCTGTTTTGCCTACGCCTGGAGGGCCTTCAAGTAACAGAGGTTTTTGCAATTTCAACATGAGCAAAAGGACGGTGGCTAGTTCTTCCTCCACTACGTAATCATGCTGGTCCAGCTTATCAATAAGTTGGGAGATTTCAGGTAACATTATGAAGTTGGCTCGTCTCTGCCTTTAAAAATGCCACCAATTTTACTCTTCAGAACTGAACCCATCATAGACCCGGCACTTAAGTTATTATCAAATTCTTGTCCCGCTAACTGGGCTTTAAAATTTGTAATGAATTGATTGAGCAATTGATCGGATACATCGTTGATAAGCCGGGAACCAAATTGAGCTATGGCACCAACGATGGTGATGGTCATCTTGAAATTTACTTTAGTGCCGTTATCAGATTGTACCAGATCACCATTCATTTTCATGTCAGCACTTCCCTTTCCCTTGGAATCAAGACCCTTACCACTTAGGGCCATTTTATAAGCAGGATTATCCAGTTTGACCATTTCTATTTCTCCATCATATCGGGCCTTAACAGGTCCAAACTTCAAAGTCACTTCTCCTTTGTAGTGAGTATCATCGACTTGCTGCGTAATGGCTGCTCCGGGTACGCAGGAGGCAATTTCCATTGGACTGCTCAAATTGACCCAAACCTTCTCTATGGGCTCCTCTATTTCAAAACTTTTTTCAATAATTGCTTCCATTCTTTCTTTTTAAAACTAGTAAAGCTGCTCCAAATTCAATTTTGGAGGATATGTTTTTTTTATTAATGCCGTTACAATCGAGTGGTCGCAGAGTTCAAACGAAGAACGTTATTCCACGGCTTGACTGAGGAATCTCCAAAAGTATGCGCTACTCATGGAGATTCATTCTTCCGCAGGAATGACGATTTCGTTCAGGTTTTACACTGCCAAATTCATTTTGCGCATTTTCATTAAATAACTCGAACAGTTAATAGCTCAATTACATAGCAGTATCCTTATCCAATAATCCCTTCTCCTTCAAAGTCTTAAAGATCTTGAATGGAGTAATGGGAATATCGAGATGCGTGATGCCATACGGCTTAAGTGCATCCACAATGGCGTTGGCAATGGCTGGTGGTGCCCCAACTGTTGGAGATTCGCCAACTCCCTTTGCCCCAATAGGATGATGTGGACTTGGAGTAATGGTATGACCTGTTTCCCAACTGGGTGATTCCACCGCTGTTGGAACAAGGTAATCCATAAATGTTCCGTTTAGAATGTTACCATCGTCATCATAAAGGAGCTCCTCATACATTGCCGGTGCTATACCCTGAGTTAGGCCTCCGTGGACTTGTCCTTGCACGATCATAGGATTAATAATGTTACCGCAGTCATCGATAGCAACGAAACGTCTGACATTGATTTCGAATGTATCCGGATCAATCTCGACGGCACATATATAAGCTCCCGAAGGGAAAGTAAGATTTGGGGGATCATAGTAGTGGGTTGCTTCAAAACCAGCTTCCATTCCAGGAGGATGATTGGTATAGGCGGCAAAGACAAGTTCTTGTATGGTTTTTGATTTTTCTGGAGCTCCTTTTACCGAAAACTTTCCAGGTTCCCATTCGAGATCATCTTCACTTACTTCAAGTAAATATGCAGCTATCTTTTTAGCTTTGTCTTTTAATTTTCTGGCTGCCATGGCTGCTGCGGCACCAGCAGTTGGCGTACTGCGACTCGCATAAGTTCCTAATCCATAAGGTGCTGTATCTGTATCACCCTCTTCTACCTGAACATGCTCCGCTGGGATGCCTAATTCTTCAGCTACAATTTGAGCATAAGTAGTTTCATGTCCTTGCCCTTGTGACTTTGTTCCAAACCTTGCAATTGCTTTACCGGTGGGGTGGACTCTGATCTCAGCACTGTCGAACATCTTGATGCCTAATATGTCAAAATCCTTTGACGGACCTGCCCCGACTACTTCGGTAAAGGTCGAAATGCCAATCCCCATTAATTCTCCCTTTTTGCGTTTTTCAGCTTGTTCGGCTCTTAGTCCATCGTAATCAATGGCTTTCATCGCTTTTTCGAGGCCAGCATGATAGTCGCCGGAATCGTATTCCCATCCTGTGGGTGACTTCCAGGGGAATTGATCTTTTTTGATGAAGTTCTCAAATCTCAACTGTGCCGGATCTTTGCCAATTTTAAGTGCCAAACTATCTACTACAGTTTCGATGGCATGAACAGCCTCGGTAACCCGGAATGAACACCGGTAGGCAACACCTCCTGGTGGTTTATTTGTGTAAACTGCATCGGCTTCCATGTAAGCTGCCCCGTAGTCATAAGATCCGGTACCAATGGAGAACATTCCTGTCGGGAATTTGGAAGGGTTGGCAGAAGCGTCAGTGTAGCCATGGTCCGCCAGAACTTTAAACCTGGTGGCCTGTATTTTGCCTTCTTTGGTAGACGCAATTTCAGCTTTGATATGATAGTCTCTGGCGAAAGAATCAGCCTGTAAATTTTCACTCCTATCTTCAACCCATTTTACTGGCACTCCCGTGAGGAAGGAAACTGCGATGGCAATTACATAACCCGGATAAACAGGAACTTTGCCTCCAAATCCTCCGCCAATATCGGGAGATACAACACGAATCTTCTCTTCAGTTAGACCAACATGGCCAGCTACCAATGCAATCACAGTCCTGATTGCGTGAGGAGCCTGGGTGGTCATGTACATAGTCAAGTGGTTGTCCACTTTTCTATAGTCAGCCACACAGCCACAAGTTTCAATAGAGGCCACATGTATCCGTGGTATATGCATGGTTTCCTCCACCGTGACTTCTGCCTCACTAAATGCCTTATCGGTTTTTTCCTTATCACCGACTTCCCAATGCCAAATGTGATTGTCTTTCTTCCCTTCCTTATCAGTTCTTAATACTGGAGCATCAGCATTTAATGACTTATGAGGATCCATAAGGGGTTTCATTGGTTCATATTCCACCTTTACGGCATCCCTTCCATCTCTTGCGATGTATCTGTCTGTGGCTATAACGGCTGCTACTTCTTGCGATTGGTACATCACCGTATCGGTAGGCAACACCATTTGAGTATCTGACATCAGTGTTGGCATCCAGTGCAAATTGTATTGTTCCAGGTCCTTGCCTGTTATTACCGCAACAACACCGGGAATTTCCAGAGCCTTCGACGTATCTATGTTTTTGATTTTGGCATAAGCATAGGGACTCCGAACAATATCCATATGGAGCATACCTTCTAGTTTGATGTCATCCACATAGTTTCCTTTGCCTTGAATAAAGCGATCGTCTTCTTTTCGCTTGACGGAATGTCCCATTCCGCCAATTTCCTTCGATGTTTTACATTGCTGTATCATAATTTTTCAACGGTTTGGGTTATACAAATACTGGTTCAGTGGAAGGCGATTCTTCGCCTCTTATTTTAGCTCCGGCATATTGGATGGCTTTCACGATATTGTTGTAGCCAGTGCATCGGCAGAGATTTCCGGAAATTCCCCATCGAATCTCTTCTTCTGAAGGGTTTGGATTTTTCTCCAACAGTTCAACAGCCCGTATCATCATTCCGGGAGTGCAGAAGCCACAGTGAAGGGCATGATTTTCCTTGAAACCCTCTTGGACAGGGTGAAGCCCGTCAACAGTAAGAAGCCCTTCTACCGTAGTGATTTCTTTTTCATTAGCCTGTACCGCTAACATGGTGCAAGACTTGACTGATTTGCTATTGATTAATATAGTGCATGCCCCACAACTAGAGGTGTCACAACCGATATGAGTACCTGTAGAGGATAGTTTTTCACGAATTAGATGCACCAGCAAGGTTCGTGGTTCAACCTCTGCTGTCATCTCTGCTCCATTAAGTTTTATTGTTATTTCCATTATTTTTTGATGTCAGGTGATTACTTTATTCTTTCTAAGGATTTGATGATCATTCGCTTAGTCAGAACTTTTACTATTCTGCGCTTATATTCTTCAGACCCCCGAAGGTCATTAGAAGGACTACAATCTTCAGAAGCATATTGAGCGGCGTTGCTAATGGCCTCATCATCGATTTGATTTCCAATCAAAGCTTGTTCAGATCTTTCTGCCCTAAGTGGAGTAGGGTTGACATTAGTCAGACCTATGCCTGACGAGATACAAGTGTCACTGTCGTCCAGTGTAATATTTACAGCTACTCCAGCGGTGGCATAGTCGCCAACTTTTCTTTCATTTTTATGGTAGGCGTTGCCATTTTTTCCTTTGGCTAATGGCACCCTGACGGCGGTCAGAATCTCGCTCTCCTGAACCGCTGTCATGTAGAACCCCATAAAGAAGTCATTAATAGATACCCAGCGGGAACCCTCCTGACCAGTGATTTCTACCTCTGCATTGAGGGCAATCATTACTGCCGGGTGATCATTGGCAGCATCCCCGTGGGCAAGATTGCCGCCAATTGTTCCCCAATTTCTAACCTGGGGATCGGCAATCAATTTGGCGGCATCCAGAAAAATTGGAAATTTAGAAGCTACGTCGTCAGACTCTTCTAACTCAACTTCTCTGGTCATTGCTCCGATTGTTAAATAGCCGTCAGCTTCCGTAACATAAGATAGTCCAGGAAGATTATTAATATCGATAAGGTGTCCTGGTTCTGCGAATCTTAGCTTCATCATGGGGATTAGGCTATGACCTCCGGCGAGTATCTTAGCTTTATCACCCAATTCATTCAGCATTTTTAATGCTTCATCCAGTGTGGAAGGTGCACTGTATTGAAAAGACGATGGGATCATAATGTGTTTAGCTTAGTGATTAAAGTTTAAAATATTTTAAAGCCATGACTTATGCCAGGCTGAAAGGGTTTCAATGATTGTGTATCCTTTAATTTTTTCAGAAGTGAGAAAAGGCTTCCATTTAGAAGAATGCTGAAGAATAATAAAAAAGTGCCTAAATGGTAGAATTGAGATTCAATAATTAATTGGTGGGATCCCATGATTAGGAGTAGACCGATAATTGAGATGATGATGGCCCAGATTGTTCTACTATCTCTGAAATTCAACGCTATCATTGCTACAACGATAACTGCAAGTAAAAAAGGAATACAGGAAACCCAGTTATTTTCAGTTAAATAAAGAGAAGATGCACCACACATTGTAATGGCACTGGAATAAGCCAAAACGCAAAAAGGACATTTTGGAATGATGATGATCAAGAATGCACTCAGCCACGATGTGCCATTTTTGATTGGCCTTTTAGTAATACATGGTCTACAAACTGATTTCATTTATTGGGTTAAAATAGGTTAGCATATCACAATTACGTGTATGTGCATTTTGTTTGTAAACTAAACAATTATTGGAACATCATGCCGAGTTTTGAGCAATAATCAGAATTCTATCTTTTAAATTGGGTATTTCTTACCATGACAGGCAAGACGGGAGATATTCTGAAGCCTCAATTAACCTATGCTTTTTAAAGAGCCCATTATTTTTTCGACGTCAGGAAAAACTCCAACAATGGACATTATGCAGATGAGGACTGGGGTGGATTGTCAGTCGTTGTTAATGACCGGGCTCATGACCGGAATTTGTGGTTTTTATTCAAAGTGACTTCCAATTTGCCTTTGATAATCTTCCAGAGACACAGACCGAAGCTGGAAGAGCTGATAAGTGGCAGAAAGAAGGCGGATGAACTCTATAGAACCGTAGTATAATAACAATTAAGAATAACAACTATTAGATCCTGATTTCGGGGAGTAATACACAATAATCACTCAGAAATTCTGATACTGATTTACTATAGTAGTAAAGTTTTTTCCAAGAGCTAGATTACTTTCAGACCTATGAAAGTGACATCATCGTACTGCGCTGTGTCACCAGTCCATTTGTTAAATTCTTTCTGATAATACGAAAGGTTAAATGATCTCTCATTCTCTATTATTTGTCTGAGCCTTTTATAACCAAGTTTCTTGCTGTCTTCGGCATTGAAAAGATCTGTTAAGCCATCAGAAAAAGTATAAAAACTTGTTTGGGAGCCACTGAGCTTCAAGATATGTTGTGCCTGAAGCTTCTTTAAATTAGAATAATCCAGGAGTTTTCTTCCTCGGAGTGTTTCAACTTTGTTTCCCGTTTTTAGGAAAGCAGCTATTCCGGAAGAGACCATTCGTGCTTCGTGCTTCTTAAAATTGAAGCTGAAAACGGCCATCTCAGCACCTACTCCATAGTCATATTGATCACTGGTGTTTTTATTGTATTCATTTAGGAGTGCATAAAATTTTTTAATGAATATGCCCAAATCATCATGTTCATAACTATCCAACGCCTGGTTCATGAGGGTGTTACAAACCATGGACGACATAGCTCCTTCGATGCTATGTCCGGTACAGTCAACCAATGCAAAAACATGATCATCTCTAACCTGACGATACCAGTAGAAATCGCCTCCAACAATATCCTGCTGTTTATGAATGACTAAAAAATCCTTAAATGCTTTATCAAGCTGTTCGTCTCTGGGAAGGATCATTTGCTGTAGGCGCACAGCATCCTTCATGCCCGGATCAAGCTCCGATCCTGATTGCCTGAGAGTTTTTTTTTGGGTTTTTTTTTTGGGGGGGGGGGGGGGGGGGGGGGGGGTCCAGAGAAATATCGATTCCCCTTATGAAGCTCATTAGCATCGGAACGTTTTCCTTCTCATTGATGATTGTAAGGAAATTGTCAGTACCTACTCGACGAACAACCAGTTCCTTACCACTATTCAGACGAACACGAATAAGATTAAAGTGTCGGGTTTCTTTGAGAAGCCATGATAACCAGGGGAGAAGTTCTTCGTCCTTCTTATTGTCGGGGAAGAGCTGTTTAATATCCTTCTCATCATGTGGATTGATGATTTCACAAGAGTTCAGGTTGGGGAATTTCTCCCTCAATTCTTTTATGAGCTCCAAGACCTATTGTTGTTATTTACAGCCTACTACAAATTTTTTTAATATTCAAGTCTAATAAAACGTTGTTAGTGAACATATTAGGGTCCAGCTGGGTGATTACAAGGTTATTGGAAGAGCACTTTATGAAAAGTTTTGAATCATCCGTTTCCCAAAAAAGAAAATCCACCACCCCAAAACAATTTTTATTATCAAAACAATCTGTGAAGTTTTTGAATTCCTTGTCTTTATAGATATATGAAGCAGAGTTGAGGTCATAAATACTGATCGCCTCTATGACCTCCATTTCTGATCTCACTTTTTCTATTTCACTTTTCAGATTTTTCACCAATTGAAAAACTTTTTTTGCGTTAGATGTCCTTTTCCAGGGTTTCTATAGCCTGCCTGACAATTGTTCTCAGTATCGCCAAATTGGACTTTTTCTTGTCTGCAGCCAGGTAAAGCATATGAGTTCCCCCGGCAGTGCATGCTATCAGGTGATACTGGCTATTTAGTGTAATCAAAATGTCTTCAATAGTTTCATTTAAGCCAAGAGCATCGATTGCTTTGAGTTTGGACTTAACTACTTCAACATTGTAAGCACTTGCAATATCCGGATCTATTTTGCCGTCAGAATGTGACCCAAGAGCCATTCCTGATGAAAGCTCAACCACCGAAATTGCATGAATTCCAGCAGTACTTTCCTCTGCTGTTTCAATGAGTTTGTTAACAAAATTTCCTTTTGCCATAATTGATAAGTTTGATTTTAATGCAATTATAGTTCTAATTTGTTTAAGTTTTTTTGGAAAGTCATTGTCCATCTCCAATTCTCCAATTCACCTACGCTTTGCGAAAAAGACGATCCCGCTCTTTCTCAATATCCCGGCGGTTCAAATGATCTCTTCCGAACACTTTGGCATGATTTGCCAGAAACTCCTTTTTCCATGAACTGGTCTGATTGGCATGCAACTCATATTTGCCGGACAACTCTGCCAGTGTTGACCATTCAATGACCACTTCCAGAGCCACTTTGGCCTACTTCTTTTTGCTCCCATTTTCTTTCTTCTTTTTTAGAATTAAATCTCTTTTTTTCAACTAACGGAGTGGTCTGATTTTTGGGGAGTAGTACAATTTTTGACACCTCTTTATTCAGGAAGTATTTTTCCAGGCTGGATTCCAGTGCCTTAACTACAAAAAACATAATCGCAAGAATTCCGTAATCCAGGTAAGGAATATTCACTTGCTCTTCTATCAAAGGCTCAATAAATAATTGCTCAACAACGAAAAGTAGCAGCGTGACTGTGAGTGTAATGGTTGAAGCTCGCCTTCCAACACGTGCTTTTGCAAGCTGATTGATTGTATCCTCAAGCTCTGAATTCTTGTCCTTGATTTCTTGATTTTGTTCCTGGATTTGGACATTGGCGTTATCCAGTTTTTTCTGGAGGCGATCACTCACACGCGTAATTACCTTAGCCTGAGTTAGCAATTCTTCATATTGACCAGAGAATTTGTTCAGATCATCTCTGTAAATAGTGTGTGTATCAAGCTTTTGCCGGAAGTTCTTAAGATTGTTTAACTCATCATGATAGAGCTCCTGTCCTGCTGTCCGTCCATTCTTTGGCATCCCTGAATTCAGTCTTCAATTTCAATAAAATTGAATTTCAGATCAAGAAGATCACTGTAATCTTCACCTACTTCCATGATATCTTCATCATCTTCTTCATAGAACCAGTTGATGAGTAGGTCTTTGCCACCTTGTCTTATTTTTACTAGTTTCTTAAATACGTCAAATAGGCACTTGGATGAGCTGGTATTAAAATATTCAAAGGCGAATAAGGCTGTAAAGGACTTGTTATCACTCTCTGAAAATTGCTCGAGATTTTGAATCAGGTGATGATAAAACTGGATTGCATTTTCCGGGCTTGACCTACCCCTCATTTCGAGTGTACCATCTTTAGGATCAAAGTTGATTAGGGGCGTGGTTCTTGAAGACTCCATGAAAATCGGTGTCATTTGTAATTTGCACATAGCTGTTTTTAGGTTTTCTAAATTAAATTATTCTGGGTAATCGAACTTGAAAAGTGAAATAAGAAACATTGTCTGTGACCGGTTGGAATTTGTATCTGAATTTTTCACCTCCTGTTTTTCGGGCAATGTCAACAAAGCCTAATCCACCCGTTCCTTTTTCAGAAAACTCCTGTTCGTTAAGTATCTTCTTGTAAAGAACTCTCAGTTCATCGGCAGGTGTATTATTAATTTGGTCCAATCTATCTTGAATGGAGCTTACTTTTTCCGGCGGGATGTAATTGCCTGTTTGTAAGCTATAAAATCTTTTTCGAGCCGCTATCATAATATGTGCGGAGTGAGAGTCGTATGCACTGATTCGTAACTCATCTGCGTTTATTTCATTCAGGTGATAATAAAGGTTCTGGATACACTCGGTGGATACGTTATGGAATTTCTTTTTAACCCTCCTGTTTTCTCCCAGCTCCTCCAGCCTTTCTTCAAGAGAAGCTATCAAAGAGGTCACCAGATCAAACGTCAATTCTCCTTTGTACAGGAGGATGATGTTTTGGTCGTAAATGTTTTTATAGCTTCTTGGGTAATCCATCTTGCATAATTAATGAAGCAAAATCAGTAAATAAGCACTTATTTCACTTTAGTAAATAAGCACTAAATTTTGAATTTGACAAAAATATTCGACTGTTTGCTTCTGGTTTCTTGCTTCTTGCCACCCAAAGAATAACATAAAGAAGATTAATTAGGAGGATAGGAGGATTAGTCTTTTTATCTGAAATTGATATTACCGATATTTGTGATCGTCATTCCAAACTATACACTGCCTTAATAATGAGGGAGAAGAAATCAAACGACTGGAAAAAACGTGATGGTATTGTTTATAGTACCAATGATGATTTTGAGTTCCAGCTAGAGGATTTGTTTCAGGCAAATGAGGAAAAGATGCCCCTGAAACAGAAATTTAAAGTTCAACTGGATAAAAAGAACCGAAAGGGTAAGCATGTTACTTTGATTACAGGTTTTAGGATGACTGAGAAAGATATGCGGGAACTTGGTAAAGAACTCAAATCCGAATGTGGAGTTGGAGGAAGTGCAAAAAACGCCGAAATCCTGATCCAGGGTGACCACCGTGATAAGGTGATTAAGATTTTGCAGGACAAAGGACATGAGGTGAAGCGGGTTGGAGGTTAATTTCTTCTACCCATAAACGCCGGGAAAAGATCGAAGCGAACCTGGGTTGAATCCAGGTATTTCCATCAGGAATTAACGACCGGAGTTTGGTTGATTGCTACCTGTTCCAAGAATTCCATTGTGGTTAGTGAAAGATGGCAGCGTCTCGAATTTGGTTGGGGTAGCAAATAGGTTTCTTGAATTTTTTATCTGCCTTGGTATGGAATCCTGTTGAATCTGAATTATTGTAAGGACTATGAATATAGTCAACAAAACTCTTTGCAACGTTTCTTGTTTACATAAGTTGTTACCACCAAAGTCGAGAGCAGCCCTGCGACCGAACCCCAAAGTATATACTTAAATTGACCACCTAACTTGCCAAGTATTAGAAAAATAATTATAAACAGGACAAAGGATACAATTGCGGTCAGAAATAAGGTAACAATGAGGAATAGGCTTGTTCATTCAGAAACACCCTGATCAAATATGAAATAGGACTGTAAACCGATATTTAATAATACTACACCCCAAAAGGACACCCGTTTAAGTTTCATATCGATAGAATTGGACCAACAAAATCAAGACTCAAAGGATATAGAATCACTTAATACTGGCAAAAGAGCTATTTTTAAGGTTAGAATGAATTAATATGGCTATTTCCAGCATATTCAATGACGTTATTGGTCCAGTAATGCGAGGACCCTCAAGTTCTCATAGTGCCGCAGCATGCCGAATGGGGTTGATGCTTCGAGATTTTATGGAGGGCGACATCAAAAGTGTGGTTATCGATTATGACCCAAGTGGCTCACTGGTCACCACACATGAGAGCCAGGGAACTGACATGGGCCTGTATGGAGGTCTGCTTGGCTGGGAGGCTCATGATAAGAGGATGCCAGATTATAAAGAGGCAGTTGAAGCAGCAGGCATTGGGATAAAAGTGAATTATCTGGATTATGGAGCCAAACATCCCAACACTTATCGGATCAATATTTCTAATGATAAGGTAGGTCATTCATTCACTGGAATTAGTACCGGTGGAGGAATGCTTGAAGTACAGGAAATTGACGGTTCATCCGTTTCCATGAACGGGGACTTCCATGAATTACTAATTTATGGCAATGATCTGCCTATAATAAAGGCCTTACTTCCAGAGGATCTTAATGCTGACTTTATTGAAATTCACCAAACATTAATTGAAGTCAAAAGTGCAATTTCATTTCACGATGATGTGATTGACACTGTAAGGAATATTGCAGGAGTTGAACGAATCCGATACCTAAAGCCGGTCTTACCCGTGCTTTCCCGGAAAAATATGGAAGTGCCATTTTTGTATTGCAAGGACATGTTGGAAATGGGTAAACAAGAGAATCTATCGTTATGGGAACTGGCCTTGAGATATGAAAGTGTTAGAGGTAATTTCTCTGAAGTAGGGGCTTTTGAGAAGATGCGTGAGATTGTCAGACTGATGACTAACTCGGTTCAAGGTGGTCTAATGGGCACTGAATACCATGATCGTATTTTGCCATGTCAATCATTGGGATTTAAAGATAAAATGGATGACAATAAACTACTGGAAGGCGATCTACTTAATACGATTATTCTCTATGTAACTGCGATCATGGAAATGAAGAGTTCCATGGGAATCATTGTAGCTGCACCAACCGCTGGCTCTTGCGGTACTTTGCCAGGAACAATCCTTGGAGCTGCGGCACATTTAGGTAAGAATGAAGACGACATCGTAAAAGCTATGCTTGCATCAGGGATAATGGGAGTTTTCATTGCCGAGCATTCAACCTTTTCTGCAGAAGTTGGAGGATGTCAGGCTGAAACTGGTGCCGGCGGGTCAATGGCAGCTGCGGGACTGATAGCATTAGCCGGGGGCACATTAGACCAGGCGGTAGCAGCCGCTTCCATTGCGTTGCAGAATTCTCTCGGAATTATATGCGATCCTATTGGAGTAAGAGTAGAGGCACCATGCCTCGGCAAAAATGTCATGGCCGCCTCAAATGCATTGTCATGTGCCAACATGGCCTTAGCAAACTATGACCATCTTATAGCCTATGATGAAGTGGTGGATGCGATGTTTGAAGTTGGAAATGCAATGCCGCATGAACATCGTTGTACAGGACTTGGAGGATTGGCAGCTACTCCAACAGCAAGAGAGTGGGAAAAGAAACTCAATGAGAAGATGAAATATTGCGGCTAAGCTTCTCGTATTTGTATTGCTTGCTTTCTTATAAAATTGACAGACATGGTCACTTTCAACAGAACGTTTTGCCCAATTCCCTTACCCTTCCGGGAATCCATTTTGGGCTGTTATTTATTAGACGTATAGCCTCATTGTCACAGGACTCAAAAAGTGATTGGACCACTTTCGTGGAATCACCCGGGACGAACCCCGTGCAGTGTACTACCAATTGAATCAGTACACGCCCTTCAATTTTCTGTTTTTTTAGCGTCTTTTGGGTATTTCGGATTATTGTTAATGTATGCAGAGAACTTCGTAGGTCCACTTGGGAAAGTTGGTGGCGAACTTACCGTATATCATTCCCCATTAAATATTTATCACCTGCTGAGTGGTCTGACCAAATGCAACCATTATGTTGAACATGATGAAAAGAGAAAGAAGTACAATTTTTTTCATATATTTTCATATAAATGATCAACAATAAGCAATCTAGACAGGATGATTGAAATTTGCAATTGACTGCATTAATTTCGGACCATCAATCTATCTCAAATGGAATACAGAAAATTAGGTCATTCAGGTTTAAAAGTTTCTTCATTGTGTTTTGGTACTATGACTTTTGGGGAAATGTCGGATGAAGCAACCAGCAAAGAGGTGTACAGTGCTTGTAGGGACAAAGGCATAAACTTCTTTGACTGTGCCAATGTCTACGCCAAAGGGGAGTCTGAAAAAATACTTGGCAGGCTCATTAAAGATCACAGAGATCAGGTGGTAGTTGCTAGCAAGGGCTACTTCCCGATGAGTGATGACGTGAATGGTAGAGGAGCCAGTCGATTTCATCTGTCCAGGGCAATAGACAGTAGTTTAAAGAGATTAGGGACTGACTACGTAGATGTTTATTACATTCATCATTTTGATGACAATACACCATTGGAAGAGACATTGTCAACGCTTAATGATTTCGTAAGACAGGGCAAAGTGCTCTACTTGGGTCTCAGTAATTTTGCTGCCTGGCAGATTATGAAATCCATAGCTATTTGCAAGGAATCAAACTATGCGCCTATTTCATGTATTCAACCAATGTACAGTCTGTTGAAGCGTCAATGTGAATCGGAAATATTGCCTATGGCACAAAGTGAGGGTATAGGAGTTTTCGCTTACAGCCCGTTAGGTGGAGGATTTTTAACCGGAAAGTACCTGGGTGAGGGAGCAACAGGTAGATTTGACACCAGTAAAATGTATCAACAGCGCTATGAAGAGGAAACTAACCTCGATACCGTAAAGGCTTACACCAATTTTGTAAAAGAGCATAACTATAACCCTGTAACATTAGCCATTGCCTGGGCAGGATCTCATCCAGGAGTGACAGCTCCAATTGTTGGTGCACGGAATATGGAGCAATTAAAGCCAGTGCTTGAAGCAGCGGATTTTTCAATGTCCGTGAATCTTAGGGAAACCATGTCTGACTTTTCATTAGCCCCGGCATTGCCAACAGATAGGTCGGAAGAAGCTAAAGCATAGCTTTGGTCATCTAATTATTTTGTCGAATCTTCACTAATATTTTTACCAAAAAATATCGCATTCATCAGCAGTTTGTTTGTCCCGTACCAGATGGCCCGAAAGTTCGGATTGTCAAGTATTGAAATCACTCTCCCTTTACCGGAACTGGAAACAGACAGGGCAGTTGTGCCAGCAATTTTTCCAAGATTTTCACGGTAAACATAACCACTGTTTAAGGGGTTTTCCGTATAGTTCATTGGATTACCATATGAACTCTTTGTTCTTTTCATAAACAAGTTATGATTCCTGAAAACTGAAACGGAGTTTGTTTCATAGCCATAAAATATTGGGTGTGTACGATCGATATTTGTATTAAAGATTGTTCCGCTGGTGAACTGAGCACCTTCATATTTACTCAAATCAACATAGGGCCTAATCTCAAGCGTGTCTTTTACTTCCTTAATGAACTTATTACTTATCATCTTTCTATCGGATAACCACTTCACCGCATTTTTTTGAGCTATTAATGTACCACCCGTATTCACCCAGGATTTAATCTTTGGAGCAATGAGAGAATCGTATGTACCATTGACCATGATCATGGTATTGTATTTTGACAAGTCTGTCTTTCCCAGATTTGCTACGTCAAGAAGTGTCAGAGGCATTTCCATACGGTAGTCCAGTAGATGCCAGATTTCACCCACTTCATTTCCAAAGACTCCGTTCCCGGTAATTATGGCGATTTCTGGTTTTTCAACGTTTTGAAATTTATTACTTCCGAGATTGACATTTGAGGTATAACCGGTAGCTATGTTATGTATTCCGATGCCATTTTTAACCGCCAAATTTTTCATCAAACTGGCCAATTCATCAATACTTAACACTTGATCCTTTACCGGAACTACTATTGTACCATAATCAAATTTCTTTGAGCCGTAGCCGAATGGTTCAGTGGCAACTTTTGCCCGTAATTTCTTTTTTAGAATCGTATATAAAGCCCGATGAGCATAGTAGTTGGTAAGCTCAAAGGCATAGGCGTACTTGCTCTTATTACCGATGACACTGCCCACAGTTTTTAATGACCCAATTTCTTCTCCTAAGAGCGATGTGTTAAACAATTTTGCGGGTAAGGGGGCAAAGGGGATGCCCATCGACAATGGGAATGTCCATGAAGAAACGTCATAAAAAAGACTGTCCATGAATGATTTTTCAGTTTCAAAGATGGTTTTGGCCACCCTGTATTCAGGTTGTGAGAGTTGAACGACATAACTGTCATTTGGGTCAAAGCGGTTGCCCGCTGTATTGACCTGAACGGCAAGTTTGTTAATTGTTATTTTGTGATTATTCAAAATTCTAACCAACTCTTTAACTTTCGCCTTGTCTTGGGTTGCGCCAAAAACATACCCCTTAATTGAATCTGTATTTGCTGCCGATATGGAATTTTTGTAAAAGTTGGAAAGATGGGAATGGAGCTCATTTCTTAGGGCGTTTGATCCCCTTATAGTTGAAAGTGCAGCATTGAAATGATTTCTAACACCGTCTGAAAAGTCCCTATGACCATTATCCGTCTTTTGAGCATGCCCTCGGGTGCTGCCTTGTTCAAACAAGATACCGATCGCTCCTGTAATGTCCGGATAGGTACTCCCATAGCCAAAATAGAACTCATCAAAACTCTCTTTAGCATAATATAACTCACCTATACTATCGAGGGCTTGAACATGGTATTCTCCAATCTTACCAGTCAAGTTCCAAACAGTCTTTGGGATCAAAGGATTCTGGCGACTTTCAATACCAGGTTGAAAGAAGAATGTGCTATTGGGTCCCATTTCATGATGATCTGTAACAACGTTTGGTTTCCATTCATGAAGCTTTTTGATTCTTGCTTGAGATTCTGGGTGCTGAACTGGAAGCCAGTCCCTATTAAGGTCGAACCAATAATGGTTAGTACGAGCTCGTGGCCACGCCTCATTATGTTCTATATCTTGAGGATCGGGATTTGGGCTGGTGAGGCTTTTATGTGAATTGACCCAACTTGCAAATCGATTCATCCCGTCGGGATTGAAGCTTGCTTCGACTACAATAACAGTATTTTTAAGAATGTCATCGATTACCTTGCCCTCGGCTGCCGCCAAAAAATAAGTAGTCAACAAAACAGAATTAGCACCTGATGCTTCATTGCCATGTACACTGGGACCGATCCATATCACAATTGGTTCACCCGAGACATCAATATTTTTTGCCGGATCGGCCATTTGCCTCCTCTTACTCTTGATTTCATCAATTCTTGAGAGATTATCCGGATGAGAGATTATGGCATGAATTAGAGGTCGCCTTTCATAGGTAAATCCATATTCATCCAATGTGATTCGTGGCGAGGAACTGGCCATTGTCCGCATAAACGATACCATTTGGTCGTGACTGACATGCCATTCTCCCGGTTGATATCCTAAGATAGATTTAGGCGTTGGAACTTGGTCGTTGTATTCAAATGATGTTGGTAGATAAGTGCTTAAATCTGGCTGTGATTTGGCCATCAGGGAGAAACAAACCAACAGTAAGGATATTTTAACAGACTTCATAAAAGTGATATTGGAATTAAAAGGAAATCGGAAGATAGGTATTTGTTGAATGAATTAGACCAGGATTATTTCGAATGGTTCTGGTGCCTGACAACTTGTTCGTAGCAACATTTTTGAGGTATTATTCAAATATATCTCTTGAGTTACAAATTAACCCACATTATACAGGAGAAGAGATTACCGAATCATGGTAGTGAGGGAAGGTCTGATAGAATAAGAGAATTCATAACTCTTAACGGGAACATCAATGTGGCGGGCATTCCGGAAGGAAATTTATTGCGAGTAGAAGGTGATATTGTCAACATGATTGGTTCCGGTGAAATGAAAGTTTTTAGCAAGGACCATGAAATCAGGACCTATACGTCAGCCGATTCACTCAATTTTTTAATGAATTAGTTTTTTAAACGGTTTTCATATTGTAAACGGTTTTCATATGGGGTATTCCGTTGCTTTATTTGTTTAATTGAGGTGTATCTTATGCTTATCGATTTAAAAAGACTATGAAGTATATTGGTTTTGTTATGATAGCCTTTGTGCTTTCGACATGTATTACCCCAATTAATCTGGACCCTGATGAGCCAGATGACATCCTGATCATCGATGGATTTATTACTGATCAAGAAGGGGTTTTTGAGGTTGTGATCTCTCGGCTCTCACGATTTGCCAGTATTGCGAATGGGGGTCAGGAACGATTCGACAAAGATTCTGAGGTTTTTATAACCGATCAAAACAGTAATAGATTTGATATGCAGGTAATTCCTTTGACTCGTAATGAAGTTACCAACCCTTGTGCTGCAACTGGAAGTTGTTGTCCTACGGGAACTATACTTCAAATTGAGTCACTTGGCTTTCGCACCGACGGAACATTTAAAGGAGAGGTTGGGAATACCTATACACTGAACGTCACCACCTTTAATGGATTTCATTATCAGTCGACTCCTCAAACAATTATCCCCGGACCAGAAATAGATTCTGTTAGTTATCGATACAAAGAACTTCCAAGCTCTGATCCTGTATCATTTGAATCAGGGGTGGAGCTTTTTTCGCATTGGCAAGATCCAGTAGAGACTTCAAACTTTCACTCATGGAGAATTAATGGGATATATAAGATTGAAACACCCTCAAAATCTGGGGTGTGCTGTTTGATAGATCCAAATGATGTAAATGCTCAAATTAGTTGCTGGATAAATGAGACAAATATCAAAGGAAATAAATTGGCCTTTAGTGACTTACAATCTAATGGTTCACTCATTTCGCAAAGAGTCGGGTTGATACAAGATGATGGCTTAAGGTTTGCCAGTCGCGAACTAAGTGTGGACAAGCAATATTATGCAGAGGTTGAACAATGGTCACTAACCGAAGAGGCATTTGCTTTTTTTCAATTGTTAGAATCTCAAATTGAAATTGATGGAGATATTTTCGATCCTCCACCTGCAGAAATCAGGGGAAATATAACCAACCTCGATCGGCCGGATGCAATAGTGATCGGATTCTTTGGAGCTTATTCTGTCCAAAAGAAAGGGATATTTATTAAAAGATCTGACTTGGAAGATATTCAATTTAATCCCCGTCCCTGTGGTGATTGCCGCAGCAGGGCTGGAGCACAAGTGCCAATTCCAGAGGTGTACCGATAATCTCTATTCGCTAATCAGTGATTTTATAAAATCCACCTCTGATTTCTTATAAGGCGAACCATCTTTACGAAAGATGTCATGGTGCCAGATATCTGGCTCAGCTTGGAAATCTTCCACCCAGGAACTCCAGGGATATTTAGTCTGGGTTTTGCCATCTACCAAACCCCAATTGATTGCAGATACTTTCTCTGATTTCAAAATCGGAAGAATATTTTCGAAAGTATTTTCGAATCCTCGGGCAAGAAATTCAGTGCAAATTAGTGGTTTGCCGTACTTTTTAAGCTCTTTAATCTTCTGTTTCACTTTATCTGGCGCATCATAGGCATGGAAGGAAATTATATCTGAATTCTCAATCATAAACCTGTCTACCTCTGGCAAGCTGTCAGGATTTCCCCAGTTCTTAATTTTACCTCTCCATATACCTGAGGTGATGGGCTGTGACGGATTTACTTCTCTTGTCCATTCAACGACTTTTTTGATGAGTGCAAGGCTGTAATCATGTTTGTTATCGACCTCCTTACTGTTGTTTCTTGACACATTATCTGGTTCATTGTAAATGTCCCATAATAGCACACGCTGATCGTTTTTAAAAAGTGTGAGAACTCCTTTAATATAGCTTTCCAATTCATTGTGTCTACTGGTGTCACCAAGAATAGCCGCTCCCGGGGCTTGAACCCAACCAGAATTGTGCCTGTGAGGAACGGGATTTGGTTGTTTCCCATATTTTGGAACCGGATTCCATACGTCATCCAACAGTACAAACATCGTTTTAATACCATGCCTGGAAGATATTTGCAGGTACTCCTCAAGGCGTGACTTAAATCCTTCGCGCTCATGTTCCCATAATAGGTTGTGTAAGTACACCCGCATGATATTCATACCGACATCTTCTGCCCACCCAAGTTCACGATCAATAGTCACAGAATCCCAAGTGTCACGCATCCAGAATTCAAGCTGGTTTATGGAAGAACTAGGATTGAAATTAGAGCCGACTAACCAGGGTTGATTATCATACCAGGAGTTAGACTTTTCTGCAGACCAGGTAGTGGTAATCAAAGAATCTTCCGTATATTGTTTCTTTGAAGAACTGGTACAAGAGATTGAAAAAATAACCATGAAGAGGAGAAAATGAGGTTGATTCATAGTACTAATTGCAGTTAGGGATGGCCCTTGAAAGACGGATGTTGTTCCCCAAAATTGAGGGAAAAGGGATAAAATTTGGTACTTCGCGCCTTTCATTGGATGATTTTAAGCTAAGATATCGAAAATGAAGAACCGTCATCACAAATCTGCTAATTTCGCCTTTACGGAAAGCATGCAATGGATAGATTGATCAACTTTAACCCATTGTGCTAATTAGACGATAGCAGTTTTCAAGTTACTGATTGATCTGTTGCAATCAGATGGGTTGACCAACTGAACGACAGTTATAGAAATAGCTGTCTTGAAAAGCGCAAGTATCCTTTATCAGGAGCATTGTCAAAGGTCTGTTGACAAATTCCAGATCGCTTTTCTCTGGAGATTTTACATCCCTCCAAAGGCATCGGGTCGACACTGAAGTACGCTTCAAACTCAAGGAATCGAGCAGCTAATTTTTGACGGATGATTTCCAATTGCCCGAAACAATTGTCACTTTCGTCTATTTATACGGTGTTCGGTCTATTGGATAGGGAAAAGCACCACTGTCATCAGATTTAATCTTGTTAAACAGCCGGTTTTTGAATCAGTGAATAAGGGCGGTGTTCCTGATTTTGGTATTTTTCCATTTTCATCAAAGCAACTCAGTTCAAGTGATTTGATTGTTTGAAGATCTAATTTACTGATAATCACGCTTATGAACACTTTTCCTTACTCCTGATTTAATTACCACAACGGGTATATGTATTAGTGTTTTTTTATATATTAGTTAGTGTTTTTTTTAACCAGCCAAAATTTTTACGAAATGGATTTTTTAAAAAATCACGTTGCTATTTTCATAGCAGCCATCGTCTTGGCGGGATGTCAGGATGAACCTTCTCCTAATACTATACCACACGACAATATTTCTGACGTGTTTAAATTAGTAGATGAAGGAGAAGTCGTTTTTGTCTCGTCACTCACCGCTCCTAATGTGGGTGAACTCTACTGGGCAATTGACGGATGGTCTTATGGGTGGTCAGAGGACGAAGACTTAGAAGGTACAAACACCAGAACATTAGGAGAAGTTTGTAGGGGTTCAGGAGTTGGATTTGCCAGGTGTGTCAAAAAATATGTAGATAATGGGGGATGTGTTAAGATTTCCAAGGACGGGAGTGAATATGTTGCAGCATCTACAACATGCCCCAGGTTTGTTGGCACTTGTAGAAATTTTAGCTCATGCACTCCAACAATATACGATTTACTCCCACGAAGCATAAGAGGTCAATTCAGGTCATCATCTCAAACCAGGATGAAATATATTAAGGTAAGTTTAAAAACTCACAAGCCAATAATTCCTAGTGCTAGTTACTTGACTAATGATGTGAGTACAGCGATTAGTCTCATAAGAAGTTATCCTCGACCAGTCAAAATCGTTGATGACAATTATTGTGACTCTAATGGAAATTGTTATTAAAAAAGGTCGCAAATATCGCTTCAAAGCTTAGAGAAAGTCATGCGCTTAACTAAAACGCTTAATAAAGACCTGGAGAGACTCCAAAGCTGATATATTAGGGAAAAGGCAATGGCACTCTTCCTATGTTATAGAAGAGAAAGCCCCTGGCCAGTGCCGGCTACGCACCCGGAAGGATTTGCAGGGGCAATCAGGGGAGAGTTAAAAATCTGTTTTTCAAGTACTTATATTTTAGGTCTACAAACAGCTTTTGCACAAAGTGAAAACTTCACTTAATGCTTCCCAAAAGAAGTAATAGGATTAATCAAATATTTATTCCAGCCCCAATTCTTGACACTTTTTTATCAATCTATGTACCTGGGAGTGTGTCCATTCCTTGCCTCGTATAGTACGGATACCAAGTTCATTGAAACCTTTTGCAATATTCGTGGTGCCCGTTATTCCTTCTCCGTAACGTATGCGGTTTAATTTCTTACCCATTTTCTTGGCAAAGTGCTCCGCCCTAATCTGACCCATTTTACCAATAGTATTGTGTGGTGGCTAAATCTTCAGTTAATTCAGGCTCATAGCCAGTTAATGATAATTCAGGAAAAACTATAGTGTCGACGCCATGAGAAATAGCGGTATCAATTAACGTCTTATGGTGATTGATATTTTTGAGGATGTTACCTTTGACTGGTTTCGTTTGTGCTACACAGATTTTCATTGTACAGCGAGCTGTTGTGTTAAGTGATAAAATTAATATTAGCTAATATTAATACAGGACTTCCGAACTACAGTAGCATTGAATACTCGATCAAACATGTAGCTCATCAGGAAGTTAACGATTTGGTGGCAGAGGCCTATCGATAACATCTAAATAATCCTTACCTTCGAGTACTATAGTTCTTTAAATTAATAACTTTTTGTTGTTGGATAGGGTCATAGCTGTACTAATAATTAAAATAATATTATCAATAAAGATCATGGTAAATTTGTTCTTACAATCAATCTAAATTTATCAAAAATGGAAAGTAATATACATCCGAGCGCATCAGCAGGTGCTCCAGACAGCAAGGTAAACGGTGAAAGCAAGTGTCCATTTATGGGTGGAGCTCTAAATCATAGTGCTGGTGGTGGCCCGTCAAACCGTGACTGGTGGCCAAATCAGTTAAAGTTGAACATCCTTCGCCAGAACTCGTCTCTGTCTAACCCAATGGGTGAGGCATTCAACTACACCGAGGAATTTAAGTCTCTTGATTTGGATGCCGTAAAAAACGACATCTACAATTTGATGATTGATTCTCAAGATTGGTGGCCAGCTGACTACGGTCATTATGGCCCGTTCTTCATTCGAATGGCATGGCACAGCGCAGGCACATACCGAATCGCCGACGGCCGTGGTGGTGGGGGTTCCGGTACCCAGCGTTTTGCACCACTTAACAGTTGGCCTGACAATGCCAGCCTTGATAAAGCCCGATTGTTACTCTGGCCGGTCAAGCAGAAATATGGCAAGAAAATTTCGTGGGCCGACTTGATGATCCTTGCTGGTAATTGCGCTCTTGAGTCAATGGGCTTCAAAACGTTCGGTTTCGGTGGCGGACGTGAGGATCTCTGGGAGCCGGAGCAAGATATATATTGGGGTGCTGAAGCACAGTGGCTTGGAGACAAACGATATACTGGTGACCGTGAACTCGAGAATCCCCTTGGCGCAGTACAAATGGGCCTGATCTACGTAAATCCGGAGGGGCCAAATGGCAATCCGGATCCCATTGCTTCGGCGAGGGACATTCGTGAAACCTTTGGCCGTATGGCCATGAACGATGAAGAAACTGTGGCACTTATCGCTGGTGGGCACACATTCGGAAAAACTCATGGTGCCGCTGACCCGGGCAAGTATGTAGGAAGAGAACCGGCTGGGGCAGGCATTGAAGAGCAAGGCCTTGGGTGGAAAAACACGTTCGGTAGTGGCAATGCAGGTGACACGATTACCAGTGGTCTCGAAGGGTCATGGACCACTACACCAACCAAATGGAACAACAATTTCTTCGAGAACCTGTTTGGCTTCGAGTGGGAGTTGACCAAAAGCCCAGCCGGTGCGCAGCAATGGACACCAAAAGGTGGTGCGGGTGCCGGAACTGTGCCAGATGCGCATGATCCGTTGAAGAGTCACGCACCATTTATGCTTACAACTGACCTCGCCTTAAGAATGGATCCTTTATACGAGCCAATCTCAAGACGCTTCCTCGAGAATCCGGACCAGTTCGCAGACGCATTCTCCCGGGCATGGTTCAAGTTGACACACCGCGACATGGGACCACGTGCTCGTTATCTCGGCCCGGAAGTACCCGCTGAAGAGTTGATCTGGCAAGACCCCGTTCCAGCAATAACACATGAGTTGATTCACGATCAGGACATCGTTACTTTAAAGAGTAAGATTCTTGCTTCAGGGCTGTCTGTGTCTCAACTGGTTTCAGTTGCATGGGCGTCAGCTTCAACATTCCGCGGCTCCGATAAACGGGGTGGCGCAAATGGTGGACGCATTCGGTTGGCACCACAAAAGGATTGGGCTGTCAATAATCCTGCTCAATTGGCAACGGTACTGGGCACCCTTGAGGGTATTCAAAACGAGTTCAATAGCAATCAGTCCAACGGCAAGATAGTTTCACTCGCCGACCTGATCATTCTGGGCGGAGGTGTAGCCATAGAGCAGGCTGCGAAGAAGGCAGGTCACGATCTGTCGGTACCTTTCAGGCCGGGCCGCACCGATGCTTCGCAAGAACAAACCGATGTGCAATCCTTCGCTGTGCTTGAGCCGACTGCAGACGGATTCCGAAACTACCAGAAAACTCAATACACTATATCAGCAGAGGAAATGCTTGTTGACCGGGCGCAACTGCTGATGTTGACTGCGCCTGAGATGACGGTTCTTGTAGGTGGTATGCGGGTGCTTAATACAAATATTGGCCAGTCCCAAGACGGAGTCTTCACGGAGCGTCAAGAGGTACTGACAAACGACTTCTTTGTCAACTTGCTCGATTTGGGAACTACCTGGAAGGCGACTTCAGAGGCCGACAATGTGTTTGAAGGGTGTGACCGAAGGACAGGAGAACGCAAGTGGACAGGGACCCGTACCGACCTCATCTTCGGGTCAAACTCGGAACTTCGTGCATTAGCTGAAGTCTACGCATGTGAGGACGCTCAAGAGCACTTCCTGCAGGACTTTGTAGCGGCATGGACCAAAGTGATGAATCTCGACCGCTTTGATTTGGTCTGACTTAACAGGGTTTAACTGGCGGCAAAGCTGATCATTTTAAGTTTGGGAAGGGGTTTGGCAACAGATCCCTTCTTAATTTCTCAAGACCTGTGGTTGGTTTCGTGACTGATATTAGGAAGTCATGCACTCAACAGCAGTCATGGTGCTTAGTTGTTGCTGCTCAAAAATTGCTTAATTTCTTTTTTTCTACTTGAGTGATTTGCTGTTTTCACAGATTCCAATATAGAAAAACTAAGATTACTGTACTCAGGATTAGCAGTATGAATCCGTATTTGATTATTTTTCTCCAGTTCATAGTGGTATGGTTTGAATTAGTTATGAACCAAATGTATCTGCAAGGTAAATACCATACACGCTAAAGTGACCAGTGACAACGCATAGGTATGAAATACAAGAATTTATGTGACGACTTACCTTGTTTAGGGATGAATTACAAGGTGTTTATTGGTCTATTCACTCCTAAAAAAGGGGACATAGCTTCTTGAAACCGGGATGGTTTTATCCGTATCTGAAAGTTGGAGTAACAATCCTTGAGCGTTTCCTGTAACATAGGTGATACGAAAACGTTGTAACGAATCCTTGATCAGAACCACTTTTTCGCTTATTCATATGATCAAGGGCAAAGAGTGCCAATAGGAAAGCAGCAACAAGAAGGATAAAGATTAGCATAGCTGGATATTGAAGTAACGGATTTTAACTTACTTAATTTACGGTATAAAAAAATAAATAGTAAAATAATATCTTGAATTCTTCCTATTTAGGAAGAAACTGCTCAAAAATAACCTGTCCGGTTTCTAAATCTTCACCTCCAACTTCTAAATAGTTCACCTCGTGGAAGAAACTGTCCTCTACCATATGCATGAAAATATAGTGCATTCGGGCTTTTCTACCATTGATTGAAACAACTGCTTCAATTTTTCCATCGCCTCTTTGAACAATATTAAATTTTGTGGCCTTGTAGGATACAATTGAAGCCGTACTTTGACCAATTTCGGTATCAAAAACCTTGAGTTTATAAGCCATATTGCGCTCTACCCACTTTAGTTCTCTTACCTTTCCGCCTTGATAATTATTGTACCTTTTCCAATAAATTTTGGCTGGGTCTTTAACATTTAATGATCCGTCATCTTTTAGGTTAGCATCATAGACCACCACATTCTTACTAATATTTCTCTGTATGAAGAATAGCCTTTCAGGTGTTCTTATTGGAGTTGGGTAGTTAAAGTATTCTACTGATGACTTACCTCCTAAACTATCCAGATCAAGAACCTTTTTTTGAGCTCGCATATCATACAGAACCGCAAAGTGAAGCAATACTGGCAGGGCAATTACTTTGTAAAATGAACCCATATTGGAATACTGACTTATTTCAGCTTTTTAGCTTTGACAGTACTGGCTCCCTTTCTTAAATCTACAGGATCGAAGCCAAATAAATAGGCCAGGGAAATGGTGACGGTATTGTCCCTAAATTCGAAGTTTTCAGCGTAGGTCTGCAAGGCACTCGGTTCTGTACCTCGATTAAAAGCCATAATTGAATGACCAAAAGCATAACGACCATCAATCATTAATCTTTGAGGTTTGTTAAATAGGTCTAATACCACTCCTCCCCCTGCAAGAAAGGCGTATTGGATTCTATTAGAATTTGGCACATAATATTTGTTACCAGCAGGTGTTTCAGATGGGTCCTTGAAACTGACTCTGAGATTAACATGACCTTTTGCGCTATTTTCATTCAATTCATCAGCCTCAATCCTGGCTTTACCAGCTGCCCACAGCCTGAATTGTGGGCCTGCATTTATGTAGTACCGAATGGGTGCTTTTCCAAATTGAACACGAAACATTACTGGGGCTGTAATGAAATGGTAGGTGAATTCACTTCTAAGGATTATAGAATCGGAGACATTTCTGACGTCGTCGATCCTCCTTTTAGCTCTTTCATAAAGAAGTTCCATGTGAATGGAATACTTTTCGGAGTTCGTATAGTTAATTACCGTCCCAATATGCCAATTAACGATATTCTTGGGATCATAGCTGTCTTTATAAGCTTTTTCCTGGTAAACCTGATTGGTAAACTGAGCACCAGATTTTACTCCAAACCAGAATTGCCCATATGACTTAAAGCTGGCAATTAGAAATACAAATAGTAGGAATGTTCTAAGGGACATTGAGTCTTAAAATATTCTTATTTTATACCAATTTAAAGTGTAAAACTGATTCATAATGACTACAAATTATATAATTCCGGGAATTAAAGCGTTATTTTGGTCTTTGTTTTGTCAATTTCCAAGAATATTGAGAAATTTGAGTAATAACGTTAAGAACTAAGTTTTAAATACACCTGCGCTGATACATTTTTAAAAAACCAAACCAGATTGCCTACAAAGACTATGACCTAACGTGATGACATTTTAAATATCGAAGGTAAATAGCACATAATGAGGAAATATCTATTCTGGATAGTTTTTTATGCGTCTCATTTTTCGGCACGAGCACAAGAACCTCCCGTTTACAGTCAGTTTTTTATTAATCCTTACATCTACAATCCGGCTTATGCTGGAATTGACGGGCAGACGGTCATCTCAGCCATGTACAGGCAGCAATGGGTTGGCCTGCGTGGTGCTCCCACTATTAGTCACGTTACTTTTCACACACCTTTGGAGGGTGGGATCGGAGTGGGTGCTTTCGCATTTAATGAAAATCAGAGTGCCCTTACAGCCTCCGGTATTAAGGGAACTGTTAGCTATTTGGCCAATTTTGATCGCAAACACTGGATTCGATTTGGTTTGTCATTGGGTGCGGGTTCAAGCAGTTTGAATTTAGATGAAGTGGACAATCCGTCCGATCCTGCATTTGCCAGTATTGTTGACCGTGGTTTTTATGCACTTGGTGATTTTGGAATGACTTACCACTCAGGCAATTTTAATTTTGGGGTATCCTTGCCAAGCCTTTTTAGAGGCAATATCATAACCAGAGATTCATTTGCACCAATTGATTTTAAGCCGACGGATAATCTTTTTCTTAAAACAAATTACCACGTAGGATTTTTAAATGACAATTACGTTTGGGAACCACACGTGCTCTACCGGTTTTCTAGCCGAAATGCGAATCAACTTGAAGTAGCCAACGTTATTCACGTATTGCATCACATTTGGTTTGGTGCCTCTTATAGACAAGTTGGTGATTCATTTACTGAAGGAAATATTGTGGCCCTGTTTGGAATAAAGGTAAAAGAGAAGCTGGCCATTGGTTATGCCTTCGAACTCGGAGACACAGAGGTCAATAGCTTCACAGGCAATACCCATGAGATCCACATTGGATTTCACTTAAGTTCAAAAAAGGAACATGCTGAACATATATCATCATTTATTAAAAGACATAGAAAAACTATCAGAGAAAGAAAAGCAGAAGCTGATGCGCGCAGATTCGCTTCCCTGGAGAGATTAGGTGATGATCCTGAAGAGAACTCTTTATTACAGACCAACAATCCACCGGAAGATTCTTCTGAAAATACCGATGAATCAGACCCTGTGGAAACAACTGATGGAACAGGCTCTGCAGACAATAATTTAACTGATCCGGGGCAAACAGATCAAAACCTAACTAATTCGCCCATTGATAATGTTAATAATGTGGACAGGGGTGATACTGTTCTGCCGATTGTGCCAGAAACAGACAATCCAATTGACCACACATTAACCAATGACAACAGGACTCCGGATCAACTTTCACAATCTGATGAACCATTAAGAGTACGTAGTGGCAGTCATCTCCTGGAGTTAATGACGGGCAATTATGTAATCAATGGAGCGTTTAGAGAATTTGACCATGCTGAAGACTTTAGTGACAAGCTTTTTGAACAGGGATTTCATGATATCAAAGTTGGTTATGTAACAGCAACGGGCTACTACTATGTAGTAGTCAACAAGGTAGATGATGAAAAGGCTGCCATGGCAGAAGCCAAGAGGTTGCGGGGTAGAAATGGATTTGAAAAAACTTGGGTATTGTCAGTAGAATAAATTAATGGTTATGTTGAAGAGAGATCAAAAATTTATTTCGAGAACAGATATGAAGCAACCATTTTTACTGCTATCAGTACTGCTCTTGTCTTTAGCAGCTTTGGCTCAGAGACCTTTTATCAGTGGCTTGGATAAGCTTACTGGTACCGTGAATGAAGAAGTGACAATTTCTGGTTTGAACTTGCCTACTGGTGGCAATTTGGTAGTTAAGTTTGGTGCGGCCGTTGTACAGGCTGCCGATGTGGTTTCTGCATCAGCCAGTTTAATTGTTGTAAAGGTTCCCGCCGGTGCATCTTATGGACCTGTTAGCGTCACAAACAAGGTCAATGGATTAACAGGATATTCTTCAGATCATTTGCTTCTCAGTTATAGCGGAACAACTTTTGACCCAATGCAATTGGGAGCTCAACAAGTATTTCAGACCGGAGTAAGCCCGCAACCATTTGATATCACTCCCAATGATTTCAACAGCGATGGCTGGGTTGATATAATTATGACTAATGAGAATGGCAACAAAGCCGATGTCTATACGAATGATAGAAGTGCAGCAATTAGTTTTACTCAAACAGCTTTAGTAACCAATGCACCGACAAGAAATGTAGATTCGGGTGATTTAGATGGTGACGGTTTGCCAGATTTGGCGTTAACTATTGGAAATAATGGTAATAGACTACTTATTTATAGAAATACAAGTGGTGCTGATATAACTTTTGACACTCCTCCGGTTATAATAATACTTCCTGGCATAGGTGAAAATATCCGTATTATAAGACGCCCAGTTATCAGCGATCTGGATGGAGATGGCAAACCGGAGATTATTGTTTCCAATGAAAGCGACAATACCATCCATGTCTATGTTAACCAGAGCACCGGCCCTGGAAATATTTCATTTGCATCAACACCTGTGGAATTAATAGCTACAGGAGCAACTGTGGGTATCTCTGGACTTGATGTCAAAGATTTGAATAATGATGGCTTTCCTGAAGTAGTAGCCAATCCATTTGTGAGTTCACCCAACCTTTTTGTCTTTAGAAATACCAGTACGCCTGGAAGTATAAGCATACGAGCTGCGACGGTTATTACTGCACCTTCAGGAATGGTCAATTCAGTAGTTGGAGATTTCGACGGAGATGGTTTTAATGACATTGCTACCACTAAAACTAACTTCCCGAGAGAAGGTGCTGTATTACTTTTCAGAAATGCCACTGCCCAGTCAGGAGGTGACATATCGATAGAGGCTCCAGTTGAAGTAGCTACCAGCACGGTCGCACCTCTGGGGCTGGGATTAGGAGATTTGAATGGAGACGGTAAACTCGATATAGCGGTGGGTAGCGAAGATGCTTTTCCCGATGCAAGTATTGTCAATTTGATCAATACATCAGTTGGAAGCACTTTAACTTTTAGTTTGGTGAAGGTCACCTCAGTCAATACCAGTCGGAACTTGAAAATTGTGGATGTAAGCAACGACGGTCGTCCCGATATTGTTTATACGAACAATATTACCACAGACGCTCCCGGTGATTTATCTGTATTTAAGAATAACAATTGCGTGACGCCTGTTATTTCGCCTGTTGGACCATTGACTGTTTGTACGAATGCTGTCATTGTACTAGAAGCGACATTGACTGCAAGCCCAATGACATACCAATGGCTTGACGGAGGTGTTGATATAGGTGGCCAAATGAATCCCACTTTTACAATTCCCACTATGGCAGTCGGCTCAAAGGAATATTCGGTCAGAGTTACTGACGGGGCATTGGCACTGTGTTCAAATACATCATCGGTTGTGACAGTGGTCGTTGACGCTGCGACTACATTACCACCAGATATTACTGGAAATACTACCGTTTGTGTTGGGGATGACTTTCAATTGACCACTTCAACACCAGCACAAGGATATCAATGGAGCGGCCCTGGTGGTTTCACTTCCACCGAACAGAATCCCACAATAACTGGTTTTCAGCCAGAACAAGCTGGTACTTATTCTCTTCAGGTTGAAATTGCTCCTGGTGGTTGTTTAAGTAATATCTCCACCACTGATATCACCGTTCAAAATTTGCCACAACCGCTGGCGGTCAATACCGGGGATACGAACTTCTGTGTAGGGAATACGGTCAATTTAACAACACCAGATTATATGGGTTTTACCTATAGCTGGAATAAGGATGGCGTCCCCATAGCAGGTGAAACTACCACTACATTGCCGGTAACAGCTGGCGGTAGCTATACATCGCTTATTACTGACCCCGGGACTACGTGCACCTTGGAAAGTCCGGCTGAAACCTTAGTCGCAGTTGCGCCACCTGTCTCGTCTTATACATCAGTTGATGCCATTTGTGTCGATCTACCCGTCAATTTTGCAGCTACTTCTACTGGAGTTGCCGGCTTCACCCTGGCCTACAGTTGGGCATTCGGTGATGCCGCTGCTACTATGGCTGTCATTGCCGATCCAGAGTTTACTTATACGTCAGCGGGGTCATTCAATGCTGCATTGACAACCTCCTATGCTGAGGTGTTGGATTGCGCAAATGTTAGCCAAAAGGCCATTATCGTTCAGGCCGTACCTGCCATTGCAATTGAAGCCCGGGACGAGGCAGGAACAGTGCTTAGTGCTCCTTTTGAAAAATGCCCAAGTGATGAAGTTTCACTGATTGCGCCTTCTACATTTACCAATGTTTCCTGGACCAACACGGGGGGAACTAATTCACTTGGAACAGAAACAACATTTACCACTGCTACGGCTGGCACATACACATTTACAGGAACTGATGCCGTGGGTTGCGTTCCTGTAGTTGAAGTGAGCCTCAACAATTTCGAAGGATCAGGGCTAACTTTGTCTAGCTCATCCACCATCGACATTGATGATGTGATAACCCTGGAAGAAAACCAGGAAAGAGTCGACCTTTCAGTAACAGGCGGAATGGATTACTCCTGGGAACCTGCCGCATTATTTACCGATTCAACTGCTGCGATGGTTGAAATTTCTCCTTTTGACATCAATACAGTTCTGACTGTAACCGGAACGGATATCAACGATTGTGTTGAAACGGCAACAGTCACAATTATTGATCCGTTCATTGCCCCGAGAAGAGCTTTTTCACCGAATGGGGATGATTTGGATGATTGCTGGAAAATCGGAAATTCCCGTGACCTGAATGGTTGTACAGTCATCATTTTTGACAGTAGGGGCAGGCGACTATTAGAGGCTGTCTCTCCTTTCGTGGAAGACTGTATCTGGGATGGTAATTTTCGTGGGAACTTAGTGCCGGAAGGTGTCTATTATTATGCCATCAGCTGCGATGATAATCAATTCAATCGTTCGGGCAGTATTTTACTTGCCCGATAAAATATCCTTTCCAAAAAATCAGTTATTACCTGTAGTCATCGGTGCAGGTAATTCCCCCCGGAAATGACAGGTATTATGACTTAAGACCGTTGCAAGGGGTTTGGCTAATTATACAATTGAGGGAAAATGAGCATAAAAAACAAGTATAGACACCTTAAAAACATCGAAAAACACAAAAATTGATGACATTATAAAGCAACAATTCTTCAAAGTATAAATGTGAATTGAAATTGATACCGGTTTTGCAACGGTCTTGACTTAAATAAATTCAATTTAATATCGAATAAATACATTGTTAAATTCTGTTTATCTTTAATGATTATTTTAGGCATATTTGAGCTATTACCGGGATTCTCCTGTAAGGAGAGGTTAATTCAGATCAAGTGCCGGTATTAATTAGATTAACCTAAGTTAAAATTGAGCTATGGCAGGAAAATCACCCATAATTCTTCTATCTATACTTCTTTTATCATTTAACCTGTTTGCACAAACGGCAGACGAAGCAGGACTGTGCGACAATGGCATAGATGATGATCAGGATGGATTTGTAGACTGCTTCGATAGTGATTGTAATCTGGACCCGGGGCAGTGTTCGGATTTCTTTTTTGGAAACAAGCTGGCTTGTAACTCGGTTACAGAAAATCCCACTTTTTCACTAAGACTCCAATGGGCCAGTGCAAACCAGACCGCACTGAACGCTGCCACACCGGCTATTGGAGACTTGGATCATGATGGTATTCCTGAAGTAGTAGTAACCAACCGGGAATCTCAAGAACTATACGTTCTGGATGGACAATCTGGTATTACCGAACAATCTGTTAATGTTGGTTTTGATGTAAATAGAACTGTTACCATTGGTCAGGTAGATGATGTAGATACCGAGTGTGCCTGGATTTTTGTTCAATCCTATATTGGCCGAGAGATAAAGGCGTATGACTGTAATCTGAATGAGATGTGGTCTGTACTTGGATCAAATGAGTGGTCTCCGGGTCTGCTTGGTCTGGCAGATTTCAATGAAGATGGCGTAGCAGAGCTCTATTATAATAACGAGATACGAGATGCAAAATCTGGTTCTTTGATAGCAAGTGGCGGTGGTGCATGGATAACAGATTCATCTGAAGGATCTGGTGCAGCAGACATATTGCCTGATGAAGCCTGCCCAAACTGTAGCGGCCTTGAGTTGGTTGATGGCAGTAAAGTTTGGTCGGTAGACATTACAGGTACAAGTTCAGGTTCTGTCAACGTGGAAAGGGATATGGATAGCGTTCTTTTCGTTGATCTCAAGGCTCTTTTAACTCTTCGATTGCCAGCAAGTGAAAGGAAATTCAAACACAAGCGAAGAAGGCTCAATAGCCCTCATCAATCGACTTACGTCTCACTCGCAGATTATAACCAGGATGGACATGTGGACGTTATAACTTCAGGAGCTTTGGGTGATTCTCATACGGATGTACCCATTACCATTTTTTTCTGGGATGTAATTAACAAAGGGGTTGACTTTTATCAGGATTTAAGTGCAAACACGGTATTCCAAAACGGTGCGGGAAGAATAAATATTGGAGATACCGATGGTGACGGGAAGCTAAATGCTACCTATGTATCCGATCAGATATTATATTCATTGGATGAAAACCTGGATCCTATTTGGAAGCTGGATATTGAGGAGGGTTCATCGGGGTTCACGGGATGCACCCTTTTTGACTTTGACGGTGACGGTGCAGCAGAGACAGTCTACCGCGATGAGCGGGAACTTCATATAATAGACGGAGCCACAGGTAGTATCCGTAATTCCATTGTTTGCGTTTCCAGAACTTTTGAAGACTATCCGGTCGTGGCCGATGTCGACGGAGATGGTGCTAGTGAAATATGTGTGACTTGTTCTTTTGATGACAATCAGCCCTTTAACCCCTTTGCCAATTCAGTCAATGGTCATGTTAGAATATTTGAATCAGACGGGGAGCAATGGCTGCCGTCAAGATCGGTATGGAACCAGCATGGCTACTTCAATACCCACATAAATGATGACCTGACCATACCAAGAGAACAGCAAAGCCACACCCGGGTTTTCCCACAGTCCAATTGTAATCTGGATGACAATATTCAGCCATTAAATGGCTTCTTGAATCAACTACCAATCTTGGATTCAGATGGTTGCCCTATTGCGGTATTCCCGGATTTTGGCTTGGTAGATCTAAGCATTATGATCGATCCTCCGACTTGTCCGGAGAATGAATTTCAAGTTTCTTTTGATGTCTTAAATAAAGGAGATATACCTATTACCGGATTATTACCAGTGTCCTTTTACGATGGTGATCCCACCTTGCCCGGATCCGCTTATTTAACTACAGACTTCTTCCAGATTACAAACCTTACTGTTGGAGATGTAGCCACTGTTAATACGACTGCAGAAGGTACTGGAGTCGATTTTGAACTATTTGTATCTGTGAATGATCTGGGAGGGATACCACCAGTAACTAATTTTGTAGGTAATATTCCTGAATGTAACCCGGGTGCGGATGTTGAATCAGCCATTGTGGACGTCGGACCTTTCCCAATATTTGCTGAGAAATTAAGTGACGACGAAAGATGCCTTGATACTGCCCCTGAAAATGGTTCCATGCGGGCTTTTTTTGACGGAATGCTTCCTGCAAGTGAAACTGTAATCTGGGAAGAAACCTTTGATGACCCGTCAAACGCTCAAGGTGATATCGTTGATAATGGTGAAACTGCCTGGAATAGAGCGGTAGCAGGCAGTACGGACAAAGCTGAGATATTGAGATTAAATACGAATAACGTTTTTTGGTTTAGGGATACTGACGCAGAAGCTGTATGGATGTCAGAAGTCATCAACATTGATAATTTTGACTTTGCGGATTTATCAATAAAATTTTTGTCATCCAGCGACTTGAACAGTATTGATTACTTGAGAGCATTCTATTCTGTAGACGGCGGAGCTGAAACTCTTTTTACAAATGGTGACAATTCAGGAAGTTTTTTCTTTAACAACCAGCTAAAGGCTACAGTTTCAGGTGCTACCGTTCAGATCATAGTTAGATCAAGAATTACAAGCGACAATGGACAACATTATTTTGACAATGTCAGCGTATCAGGTGGCGTAAACGCTCAAACAGGCGAAATTTCTAAAGGATTTACATTCCAGTGGTACTTGAATGGAGATTTCAGTACGCCCGTATACGAAGGGTCAACCTACCCTACGGCATCAGCAGGTGTTTATTCTGTAATTGGTACTAATGACGTCAGCGGTTGTACTTCTGACGTCCAAACGGATGTCATCACCATTGATCAGGTACCAGATGCTCCTGAAGTAAGGATTGTGGAAGTAGTTGATAATACAGATTGTCAGACTCCCAATGGTTTGCTAAGGGCAGCTGTTATAGAGAATGGTATGGAAGTAACCACCGGCTTCGACTTTGCCTGGCGTGATGCAAACGTAATCACTCAAGTTATCTCTGTGGGAGCCACTGTCGGGACGCTGCCTGGCGGAGCTTATGCCGTTATCGCCCTGAACCAGTCTACTGGTTGTCAATCTGACCCGGTGACTGAGACGGTAGGTGCTCCGACATCCAGTGTAACGTTAACTGCCCAGGTTGACCAACATGTACTTGATTGCATGGACCCCACTAATGGTATTGTTTCGGCAATTGCAACAGGCGCACTTTCATCAGCACCAGCCGCCTTTACTTTCAACTGGTATGTGGGGGAATTTACTACCTCTCTGCCTGACTATAATGGTGCTACTGTGACCGGTTTAGCACCAGGTAAATATACTGTCGAAGCTCAGGAAACCGGTACCGGGTGCGTGTCGGCGTCGCAAACAATCGAAGTATTGAATAATGCAGGCTTACCCATGATCACCACAGTACCAGTGGACAACGTGGGTTGCGTAACCGGAACTGGCGAAATCGAAACAACGATAACCAACTCAGTTCCAGGTGACACTTATAGCATAGAAATATTTTCTGGCACTCAAACCACAACAGGTAGTATTGTCCTCTTTGACGATATTGTCGCCGGGCCCTCTTCCATTGTTGAAGAGCATGTCGGCCTTTTAAATGGCTTCTATACCGTAGAAGTAATCAATAAAACACAAAATTGCCGATCAACCGGTTTGGTTGAAGTTGGTGGTATGCCCGGCACCTTAGTCGTAGACAATACAACCCCTGGAAATATCGGGGAAAATGCAAGAACCAGTTGTGGTATCTTCAATGGATCAATTGTAGTAAACCCTGCTGCTGTCGCTGGTATTCAGGGTACTTTAACCTATAAGATATGGACAGGTACTTCATCAACTCCTTCAGGAACACCATTTGCTACCAATAATACAGGAGATTTTCAGGGATTAAATGACGGAGACTATACGTTAGTTGTTGAAAACAGTTTTGGTTGCGCTTCGGCTGATATTCCTTTGAATATTCCATTGATGCGTGATGAGCCTGCTATAACTGAATTGCAGCTAATGGGAGATTTCAGTTGTGGTTCCAATCCTTTCAATCCAACAGGATTAATACTGATAGAGATAGCGAGTGTCATTCTTCCGGAAAATCTTGGTTATAATTTACAACTTTATTCTGGTACAGATCAAACTGCACCAGTGGGGCCAGTTGTTCCAATTGTCCCTCCGTCTCCGCCGGGCTCTGACCCAATAACCGGGGAATTTGATGCATTAACTGATGGCGTTTATAATATAGTCATTACCAACAATGAAAATGGTTGTGATACGACACATCCATTTACTATCGCCGACTTGTCAGTGACCCCGGTATTTTCAATGGCTAACCTTGTTGAAATACAAAATACTTCTTGTGGAGCGGCAAACGGATTTTTATCTGTAAGAATGGATGATGGAAGTCCTTCAGGTACTACTGACGGGTTTAACTTTAGTTGGTATGAGGGAGCTGTAGTCGGGGTGAACCGGATTCCAATGGATGCTGATGGTGACAATGACGAGGCTACCCAGGGTAATCTTTCCGGTGGAGAATACACCGTATTAGTTATTGATTTATCCACTGGTTGTGCTGCCAGTTTGGTTTTGGACATAATCGATGCGCCCATAAACCCCATGGTGACGATCACTCAGGATATGGAAGATACTTCCTGTGACCCGGCCGCATCAACCGGTCAATTGTCAGCCACAGTAGATGGTGTTACAAACTATGATTTTGAATGGTATTCGGGCACAAATACGATGGTTGCCCCTGTTTTCAGTGAGGCTGCCGTTGCTACTTCAACTTTCGGCCGATTAGCTGGAGGGCAAATTTACACAGCAGTTGCTTCAGCTACAGGTTGTAGAGGATCGGATTCAGAAATGGTTGTAGATAATGCCGTAAGGCCTATGATAAGCTTGGCAGATGTTACAGTTCAAGATAATGGCGGATGCACCAATCCAACGGGTCAAATTACCCTTGATCAGGTAACCTTCGGTACAGACCCTCCAATCCCGATCTCAGCACTTGATCCCGTCATTTTAACCATTGCCTGGTATGATGGTAATATGGTACAGGTTAGTCCTGACTTCAGCGGCAATCCCTATACAGGCAATCCAGCAGGTAATGGCTTGGCCACTGGAGATTATACTTTGAGAGTTACCTACGGTAGCTGTGTGTCAAATGCATTGGTGGTTCCGGTAGCAGATGCCGTTATCCCGATTACTGCTACTTTTAACCAAACACCAAACACAGTTTGCGTTACTGATCCCAATGCTGCTGATCCCAACATTCCAGACACTTTCAATGGGGGTTTGACAGTGACCCCCGACGGTATATTTGGAACCTCTGCTGACTATTCTTATCAGTGGTACCTGGGGCTTAATACAAGTGTCAGTAACGCCATTGCTGGTGGAACTCTTCCCATGGGTGTGAATGCGCCAGTTGGAGCGATTTCTGCTGATAATGCCCTTCAGAATGCTCCTGATGGTGATTATACAGTAGTATTGACAGGAATCGTTCCGGGTCATCCTTATGAAGGCTGTACCATCACCCTTGATAGGAGTATAGTCGCCAATAAAATGGATCCTGTAATTGGTACAGGGGTTGGCGATATTACGATCGTTCCAAATTCACATTGTGAAACATCAGATAGCTATCCCGGTGGAAGTATTGAACTACTCAATGTGGGGGCAAGTACCTATGCATTCGAATGGTATCATGGTGCTTCCGTTAATGCAGCTAATCTCTTAGTTGATGGTGCAACAATTTTTGCACAAAAAGGCGAAAGCATTCCACCACTTCCTCCTTCAGGAATAATACCAACCGTTGCGGGTGCAACTACTCATAATATTTCCAGCCTGAATGCAGGTTCCTATACCGTTCGTAGTATAGATACTGCTACCGGTTGTGTATCCGGTGAAGAGATTATTGTAATTACAAGTCCTCCACCAACTGCGCCGACTATTACTGCGGTTGTTCTTCAAGATGACTTTTCATGTGATATAAGTACTCCAACTGGCCAATTAAGAGCTGAAGCAACTACGGATGGTTATGCTGGGACTTATACTTTTAACTGGTATACTGGCGGTTCAGCAACAGGCATTCCTTTCGAAACTGATCTTGCAGTAGCAGATGCTGCTCAAATTAATTTGGCAGCAGGTGCTTATACAGTTGAAATCATCAATGATGGCACGAAATGTTCGTCAACGGTATTATTAAACATTAAGAGAAGTATTCCGGTAATTGATCCGGGGGTATCACCAATTGCCCCTCAACGGGTGTGTCACCCTGCTGATGGTCTTGCAAGGTCTACACCTTCATTTATGCCATCGAATGGTGTAATTACTGGATTTACTCCAGGTTATACATACCAATGGTATAATGGTCAAACCACTAAAATGGTAGCTGATTTCACAGGAGTCGGTACCTTACACGACTACCCGGAATTGCAGGCTGGTTTTTATACCGTAGTCGTAACAGAAACCAGCTCTGGTTGCACTAGTAATCCAGTCCAAATCGAAATTGACGATGAGGTTTCTGCGCTTGCACCGGCCATTGACTTCAGTATGCTAACTGCGGCTGCTTTCTGCGATAGTAACGGTGGAGCTGTTAATGTGACAGTTACATCTCCTGGAGCAAGCCCAAACCTCTTTGATATACTTTGGTATGAAGGTTCTCAGGACTATGCCAATGATCCTGCATTATTTGCAAACAACTTATCAGATGGATCTGTCTTATCTGGACAAGCGGGCAAAGTATCATTTGCTCCAGGTAGCGTTTCGGGTGCTTTTACAGTAGGAGATAACATCGAGGGGTCAACCAGTAATGCCAGGGGTACTATTGCTGCAATTGATTTATATGACCCGGTAAGTGACCAAAGTGGCGGAGCTACACTCTCACTTGTTCCGGGTACCTTAATGGGTGCTTTTACCGATACCGAAGCCGTATCAGTTAATGGTTTGGGAGTGATTGGGGCAACTAATATTATGTATACACCACCAGTTAACGCCACAATAGCAACAGGACCTGCAGGTGCTAACATTACCAGTACCTTGAGTGCAGTATCGGCTGGACTCTTTACAGTTGTGGCTATTGACCAAACCACCGGATGTCGGTACCAGAATGTAATAGATATCCCGTTTGTTAATCAGCAAACTACAACAACACTGGAAATTACACATGTGGAACAATGTCCAGGTAATAATGGTACAGCCACCGTTGGTATTGAGGATAGCGGTACACCAGGATATACCACAAATGATCCTTTGGCGAAGGATGATATTACCCAATATCAGATCTATCTATACGCTGGCAACGGGGTCCCTGCAGATCCATTTACTACCTACGACTTCCGTGGCGTTTCCTATCCGGTAATTAAGGATGGTAGCAGTGATTCCAATAACCCGGGTATGGCCGGTTCAACTGTAATGTTTTCAGGCCTTCCTGCCGGAGTTTATACCGCACTTGCAAGGGAAAAATCAGTCAACTCGTTTAATTCAGCTTCAAGATGTTTTTCAACAGCTGAAACGGATGAAATTGAACAGCGGGCATTTCTTCCAATAGTTAATAATACGACGAAGGTCGACAATACAGCTTGTGTGGATGATGGTGTGCCATACACTTTTGATGGCAATGGCTCAATTGAAGTCAATGCTTCGAAAGATTTTTTTGATAGAGCACAACCCGGCGACTTCCGTTTTAACTGGTTTGATGGAAATGGAGCCCAAATAACGGACCCAGGTCCTAATATCGTCACTGGGGTAACAATGTCAACCATTAGCAATCTTGATTCAGGAACTTATACAATTGAAGTACGCCGTTTGGGTCAGCCGCTTCCAAAAATTTCTTATACGGGCCCAGGCGGATTCGGGATTGGGGAAACAATAACTATTGATGGAACAGTTACAGCTCAGGTTGATGCAGATAATATTGCAGGCGACACTCTTACAGTTTCATATCTAAGTGGCGCAATTACTGCTGGGCAAATGATTACTGCTCCTTCTTCAGGGGCGACAGCTACCGTTGACGCATTCATTCCAGGTGGTGGTACCCCCATAGAACAAATGGGATGTACCATAACTACCCGGTCGTTTATCATTCAAAACGTTCCAGATATCCATACAATAACCACTGCGGCCGTTACCCATCTTGATAATTGCTCACCGGATTTTAACGGTGCTATTGAAATTGATGAAATAACAGTCAATGGAACCACTGTGATAACTGACCTTGCCGGATACAACTTTACCTGGACTCAGGTGAGTGTTACTGATCCAGGTGTCACTTTTGATGTTGCAACTGATGGTAATTTCACCAGTGTAAACAATGGAAACTTTGATCGTGTAGACAATCTTCCTGCTGGCGAGTACGATGTAAGTGCCACATCTACTGGTGCCACATCTACTGGCTGCGTCACTGCTACTAGAAGATTCACTATTTTGGACCAATCAGTTGATCCCGGCATTTCATTAACCGTTGGAAAGGAAGATACCAGTTGTGAGGTAAATGGTGATGTAGGTAATGGCCAGATTGATTTTACCATTACTAATAATAATAGAGCGGCAGACGGTGATTTCACTTACACCTGGTACAAAGGCACTGCTGTTGGTACACCGGTTAATGGGGCCGGTATTGCTACTATAACCGCAACAGAAACCATTGGTGCCGGCGGCACATTCACGGGAACGTTGACTGGAATAGATGGTGGCGATTATACGATTGAGGTAATTAATACTACCAGTCCCAGTCCAAATAGCAATTGTGCTATAACGGCTACTATTGCCGTTGTGGAAGATCCGGTGGATTTAAGTATTGAAGATACTGACTATACAACAGTAATGAGTACGCATTGTAGTGATGCGATTACATTAGCAGATGGAACACCCGTGACTTTTGTGGATCAGGATGGAGCAATTCAAATCAATATGATTAGGGAGAATGGCCAGGCACCAATTGCGGTCAATTCCGGTTATGAATTCGATTGGGCGTTAACCGACGGTACGATGCTGCCTTCCCTATTGCCATCTGGTGCTACAATAGGTGTTGTAAGCGACATAAACACTGTTGGAGATCGGATTGACCAATTGCCGGCAGGAACTTATCGTGTAATGATTACCCATAATAGCTGTGTGAGTATACTTGCGGATATAACTGTACCGGGTCAAGCTACCGATCCGGCCTTGGCATTTGTTGTCAATCCAAATACCAATTGCGGTACAGTATTTAACGGAACCCTTCAAGTGACGGCAACCACTGGAACAGATGCATTCAGTCCTGGAAGGTATCAGTTCGAGTGGTTTGATGGTATAAACTCTACATTCCCGTCACTTGCTGGAACACCCGGAGCCGATGACAATATCAATTATATTGATTCACTAGATACTAAGGACTATACTGTTAGAGTTACTGACCAATTCACCGGTTGCGCTGTTGAGGTGACCCGATTTGTAAATGAAGTGATCGAAAACCCTCAACTAAGCATTCCTCAGACCAATATCACAGCAGATCAAAGTTGTGATGCTGTGGACCCGACAATGGTTAATCCTTTTAAAGGGGCTGTTGTTATTAACGACAATGACATCACACTGAATGGAGTTGGACAGGCTGTTGGTCTATATACATTCGAATGGTTTAGTGATCAGAATATGGCTATGAGATTAGAGAATGTAGCCGGTGTGATTGACTTTGTTGCAACTGGAACCGGAACTCCGGTTACTTCCGGGTCAATTAATAATCTTCAAGAGGGTACATACTATGTGGTGGCCACTAGAATGGTGACTGATTGTCCTACTGCTCAAGTCACGATTAATGTTCCGGGAAGTAAGACTGGTCCGGTATTGGATTTTGCTGCAACTCCGAACTCGGTGTGTACACCGCTTAACTCTGGAGAAGGAAACGGTACCATTCAAGTCAATGTGGTTGATCCCAATGACCCTACTCCTGTGTTAACTTATTTATGGACAGCCATTGCTGGCCCCGAGAGTACAACTTCTACGCTCACCAATAGAGATGATGCCACATATGAAGTTACTGTGACTAATACCAATACCGGATGTTCAACAACGAAGAGCTTTGCAATTCCTGAAAATGAGATAAGCCCTCGCGTGGACATAGTAGATCCGGTTCATATTACTACTTGTAATGGTGCCTGGTCAGCTACTATTCCTGCAGATGGAATATTCTATGACGGAGACAATAACGGCGTAAGTGACGATTCTGACCCGGCTGATTATTCGGTTGAATGGTTTGACAGTACAATGACTTCAATAGGTACCGGACCAAGTATCAACTCCACAGGTGCAGGCAATTACTTTGTACAAGTTACCGGACGGGGACAATTGACCAACAATGATTGCCCATCAGGCTTGTTCCCATTTGAAATATTTGGGGAACCTGGTGATATAATCTTTCCTAGTATTCAATTGACTGTAGTTTCTACTGATACGGATTGCATTGCAGGAAGTGGTGAAGGTCAGATTGATCTAACCATTACAAGTGTGGATCCAACTGATATGATTACAGTGAATTGGTACGCAGGACCAAATGCAACAGGAATACCATTTGTGACACAAGGACCTGTTGTGCAAGGTAGTTTGGCCGCAGCAACGCTATCTCAAGACAAGCTTGACGCTGGTACATATACAGTGGAAATATTTAATACCACCACTGGCTGTACTATCGAACAATCCATTGAGTTAGATGATACACACATTGATCCTGTTATAACAGACATGGAAGTACGTTCTCAGAATGATTGTATAACAGGTGGAAGTGCTGAGGTGCTTGCCTTGAATTCTGGTAACCTTGTGGATTACACATACTTCTTGTTTGATGACATTACTCAATTAACCGCACCAAATTTCAATCCAATTCAGCCTGGAGGATTACCGGCTTTTGACTTATTGAATGCAGGTACTTATTATGTCATTGCGCAAGAAAATAGCACAGGGTGCAGAGCTTCATTGCCAGCACAAATTGATGTAATTGACTCCTCTTTCTTCCGGTCGCCGATTGAAATTACTCAAACAACCGCAAGTAAACAGACCAATTGTGATCCTGCAATGCCTAATGGGTCAATATCAGTAGCTGCGAATGGTATGGCTGATATTAATTTATTTACCTATACATGGAGGGATGATAATGGGGTAGTAATTGAAGCTGACAATCCGGTAATAGGTGGTCTGGCGGCTGGCAGTTATACGGTAGAGATTACTGAATTTGCTACCGGATGTAGCAATACAAGAGCCTTTACCGTAGTGGATGATGAAACGCCTCTCTTATTACGTCATTCTGTTTCTGCTAATACTCATTGTGAAAGCTCACGATTTGGTATCAGCCCCAGTGGACGACTTAGTGCTAGCTTTATTCTTTTGCCGGATTCGAAGAATCAGAATGATTATGACTACTTCTGGTTCAGAGGAGAATCTGTACCAGATAATTTAGCTGACTTCCTGACAGATTCTAATTTATTAGCAACCGAACAATTTGTTGATTCATTAGCGAGTGGATTTTATACGGCCATTGCAGTAGAAAAGACCGACAATTTCTGTGCATCGGCACCGGTAACCGTATTTCTGCCTGATGAGCCTGTAGCTCCACCTGTTCAATTGGTTCAAATTGCGCCAGTCACCAATTGTGATCCTTTGAAACCTGATGGAGAAGCGAGTGTAAGCTCTCCTGGAAATGACATAGCATTTTATAATTTTGACTGGTATGTTGGAACGGACATTGCTACTACACAACCATTTTTTAGTGGACAAGGAGCAATTGTTGCCGATTCGCTCAGTGCACTTACCTACACCGTTGTAATTACCGACTTGGTGAAGGGGTGTGAGAATATTGCAGAAATTACTATTGAAGATGCAACAGAATCCGTTCCTCTTCCTGAAGTGGTGAGTATTACGCATACAATTAATTGTGTTGTACCAAATGGTGCTGCAACAGTGACAATTGATGGAGACACTGATGATTTTAGATTTGAATGGTTTGCAGAAGATGACTTAGTCAACCCATTATTTACCGGAACTTCCGGTTTTGGGCTAGAGGTACGCACTTATCTTGTAATTGCCGAGAGACTTTCTTCGGGCTGCCGTTCCGAATCTTTCTCCATTGAAATATTGGATGAGTCAGCACCACCGTTTTTCACAGTCAGCACCAGACCTTCTGTATGCTCATTAGACAATGGAGGTGCTTCATTATCGTTTGACAAGGTTGTGAGCATAGACTCTATGGTTTGGGACCTTGGAAATGGTGACCTGAGGTTTGGCTCCTCGTTGAATAATGCAACTGATGGAACCGGATATAGAGTATTCGTTAGAGATGAAAATCAATGTGAATTTGAGGCAACATTCAATATTACTACCGATATTATCGTTTACAATGGAGTATCAGATAACTCGGATGGTATGAATGATTGGTTAGTCATTGATTGTATTGACCGATTTGTATCGCCAAACGTCAAGATTTTTAATAGATCGGGACAGCTAGTTTGGGAGACAGATAAAAATGGATACATCAATGGGGATGATGCTAGCTCATTCAGAGGAATTGCCAATAAAGGGGTATCTTTCGGTTCGGAAAGGTTACCAGAAGGCACTTATTTCTATATTATTGATAAAGATAAGTTTTTCGGAGGGGATGACATAGTTCAAGGATTCCTGGAGCTGGTAAGATAAAAGGATGAAGTTGATAAAGGGAAGGTTAATTGTTGTAATTGGAATTTTACTTCAACTGGCTATACAAGATGTATGGGGTCAGCAAAGGCCCGTTATTTCTACGTATCATTTCAATCCAGTAGTCTTAAATCCGGCCATTGCAGGTCGCCTGAACCAGTTGAGCATTACTGCTCTAAATCGGAATCAGTGGGTAAATGTCGATGGAGCACCATCTTTTCAGTCATTTATTGCCCACAATGCTTTCAGAGAAAATCAGATCGGTGGCGGTTTAACATTTACCAGTGACCAGGTGGGTGTCCATAATGACATAAGCCTTTTTGCAGCCTATGCTTATAAGATTAGAATGTCAAATGGTGTAATGTCATTTGGACTACAAGGCGGATTTAATTCAAGAAAATCTGATTTTACACAATTGAATATTCGCGATCGAAACGACCCATTCCTGACCGGGAGTCCAAAGACTTTCAATCCTAATTTTGGCACGGGAGTTTATTGGCAAAATACCAAATCGTATATAAGCCTTTCAGTTCCGTTCATTTTGTCGCCTCAGGCTTTTGATATTGAAACTGATTCACCAATCGAGTCAACAGAGGTAAGACATTATTATTTATATGCAGGGACTGCTTTTAAGTTAGATGAACATGAGCGCTTTTTGCTCAATCCTTCGTTATTGGTTAGAGTGCCGGAAAGAGGCCCTGTTGGTTGGGATTTGAATGCTAACCTTATCATTGAACAGAAGATATATACTGGTGTGTCTTGGCGAAGTGGGGATTCCATAATCCTTCTACTTCACCTGATACTCACTGACAATTTCAGGGTTGGGTACGGGTATGATATTATCACCTCAGCTCTCACAAGGTATTCCAAGGGTTCACATGAGATCATGTTGAACTACAGAGTTCCGATTAAGAACCACAAGAACAGCCCACAATGCCCCACTTATATCTAAGATTTTTATAGGGGTCAAAAAGCCCGTTTTTATTAGTCTGGATAAAGAATGTAGACTGGATACTTCAAAATAACTCGACTATGTCCCTTTATTTCGATCATATAGTCCTTAACGTCCACGATCTGGACAAAGCCATTATGGATTTTGAAAGTGCCGGTTTCAAAGTGATTCCTGGTGGAATTCATGGTGGAGGCCTGTCTAAGAATGCGCTTGTCGTTTTCAAAGACGATAGCTTCATCGAATTGTTCGCCTTGACAGGAAGTTGGAAAATTAAATTGATTAAATGTTTGAAGAAACTAAAATTCTTCAAACAATACCAATATTCGAAAAAATGGGGCCTGGCTTACCGGTTTTATACAAGAGCAATGGAATTGAGACCTGGCATCACAGATATATGTTTTTTGTCAGATGACTATACAGGCGATCATCAAAGAATTAATGATCAGGGTATTTTTCTTACCAAAACTTTATCGGCCCGAAGAATTAAGCCCGGTTCAGGAATTGTTAAATGGGAAATGGCAGTGCCTTTTATCAGTGAATTTCCATTTTTCAGATCCGCCTATCAGCCACCGCGTGAGTTGGAATCAGGAGACACTATTCATCCTAATGGCGTTATCGGCATAAATAAGGTCACTGCCGTAGTATTGGATTATAAGGACATGAGTTCAAAATACGAAACTTTTCTGGGGCAGAGACCCGCTACCACCAGTGATAAGGAGGGTAGCAGGACAAGGTTCAATCTGAAAAATACAGCAATTGATTTGGTCAAAGCATCAGATGCGGAATCACTTCAGGAACAATTAAGGGGTAAAGGAATAGGGATGTATGGAATTTCTTTTTTGAGCGATGAAAAACTAAAGGAGCCATTTTTACCAGAAAAACTGCATGGCCTTACGGTGGTTTAGGTGAACAAAAAAAGGGAGGAATAGCTCCCTGATATTAATTTCATATTATAACTAGTCGGTACTGCCCTGGTGGGTTTTTATCATAGCCACTATTTCATCGTATTGGGCCTTTAAGGCTGTGTCAGAGCTCAAAGTGACCTTAATGCTTTTGTAGGTTTTCCCTCGATTACCAACCATTTTAGTAGCCAGTTCTTGATTAACTAATTTGATAGCATCTGTTCTTTCCGTTTTCAAATTTGTTACCAGAGTTAAAAACTGGATTTCAAATTCTTTGGCTTCAATTTCGGTCAATTTCGCCTGGTCACCTTTAGTGGCCGCCAATTCCTTGTATCGTTGCCCTGTCATTCCGTCCTGGCTTTTAATCATGCTATTAACTTCAGTGCTTAAATCCTTTTTCATAAGGTCAATCACTTCGTTGAGGAGCGCATATCTCCTTAAATCAGATGAACTTATTTCGGCGTCCTGTGCTGAAATGTTTCCTGAAAACAGCAGTGCACTAATCATCAAAAGCAAACTGATTTTACTGATTAAATTGTTACTCATAATTCAAATACTACTTTTAGTGATACAAGGTCAGGTTGCGAATCTAATGTTGGCAATGTCTAATTACAAATGGAATTACGTTGGCATTAAATATTTATAATGGCTAAGGAGATTTACTATTTAAGTACATGTGATACTTGCAAGCGAATAATTAAGGAAACAGGTATTGATGAGAGTTTCTCATTTCATGATATAAAATTTGACAAAATTACACCAACTCAGTTGAAGACGATGAAGAATCTCTCAGGGAGTTACGAATCACTTTTCAGCAGGAAAGCCAGGAAGTTCAAAGAGATGGAGCTGAATGGTAAAGTATTGTCTGATGTAAGAATCCGTGATTTGATTTTGGAAGAATACACCTTTCTAAAAAGGCCAGTCACAATTGTTGGTGAAAAGATTTTTATTGGAAATTCACCTGCTAACGTAGCAGCTCTAAAAGATCATCTGGCTAAAAATCAACAATGATCTTGCCGTTGAAGAATCTTGCAGACAGCGAATTAGGTATAGCAAATTGATTGTTGTTTAGATCAGATATCCAAGTGTAAGAGATGGTGTTGTTTATTCCGAATAGGTTCAAAATATCCAGGCCTATTGAAATCGATTCTAATTTTTTACTACGATTCAGTTCGATGACTTTCGTTAGGCCCAAATCTGTTCTTAGGTATTGGTCCCCATTAAAGACATTTCGAAACTCATCATTATTAGGAGGACCGAAGGGCAAACCACTTCCATATAGAAAACTTAAGAAGACACGAAATGACGGGTCATTAGGTAGATGATCTTGAAAGAAGATACCCAAGTTGACCAACTGGTCGGATGGTCTGCGGAAATTACCATTGCTGTCGCCTTTGATATCTTCCCTGGTCCGAAGAATGCCCACACTAAACCAGGATTCAGCACCGGGAATAAATTCACCATTGATCCTGAAGTCAATTCCAGTTGCATAGGCACTGGCGTTGTTGTTCCCAAAATATCGAAGCCGTACATTGTCAACATCATATGCTATTACATTATCAATAGTTTTGTAGTAGCCTTCAGCCAGTAGCTTAAAATCTCTTCCCCACACATTCATGATGTGATCAATGCCGGCAATAAAGTGCCAGGATGTCTGGGCATTGATATCAGTATTAACCTGACCCTGGCGGTTGCGAAGTTCTCTATAGAATGGAGATTGGACATACCTGCCTATTGCGGCTCGCAGCACGGTATTATGCGACCAATTGGGTTGAAGTGCATATTGTAATCGGGGGCTTATCAATAATTCATTATTCAAGTCCCAGAAATTCAATCTAGCCCCGTAGGTGATAAAATGTATTGAGTCTTTTAAGGCAACGGTGTGTTGAAGATACCCTGTAATCCTATTTGAACTAAGGTTGACCGAATTCTCGAATCTTTCACCAATTGAACTAAAATTGGCAGAGTCGGTGAAATTAAATTCATTGAGTAAATCGTCAATATTCTCATTAGAATAACCAATACCAAATTCTATCCTGTTCTTTTCATCAGGGAGCCAGGCAGATTTATTGTTGATATTTATTATTCTGGCATCAAGAGTATTTCTGCCAAAAAAAAAATCTGTACCCACTCCCCGAGTGATAGCACATTCATTAAAACCAGATGAGCCCGGGTCAGTGTTCAGATCGCATAAGCGATAGCCACCTTCAACTTCAAATAGTTCTCTCTCTTGTGTTTTAACTCCCGATAGAATTAGGCTTGTCCTTAGTTTACTGTTAAAATTATGGTTGAGTTTAACTGCTGCCTGGTAGGTATCATACTCTGATATTTCCCGTCCGTCAAAAGCAACGAATAATCGAAAGGACCTGTTAAATGTCCCAAAGTCTGTTTGACGAGCCTCAGGTTCAATGAAATACCTATTCTGTGAGTAAGCCATTAACAAATTCAAACTGGCAGATTTTTCAGTCACACTGTTCTTGTCCAGCTTCAATGTTGAGAATGACTGAATGTCCGTGAATTTCGGAAGGTATTGCCCATCAGTATCTAATGTATTTAACAGATACCGGGCATTTTTGTGTCGCACACCAAAAATGGAACTCACATTCCCACGCTTTGATGAACCCTCCAGATGAGTGGATGCACCGAGTGCACCCAGTGTACCTGAGCCATGAAAATCGGAGGGGTCCTTATAAGCGATATTTAGAGAAGAGCTCAATTTGTCACCGTATTTTGGTTGCCATCCTCCTGAGGAGAAATTAACTCCTTGAATTAAGTTGCGATTAATGAAACTGAGCCCTTCTTGTTGACCTGCTCTGATGAGAAAAGGGCGATAGACTAATATGTCATTGACATAAACCAGGTTCTCATCGAAATTTCCACCTCTAACAGAATAGCTCGATGATAATTCGCTATTGCTAACAACCCCTGGCAACGTTGCCAATACTTTTGAGAAATCATTAAAAGCTGAAGGAACATTTTTAACCGCTTTAGCTTCAATGCTTATGTTGCCTGCCTGAATGCGTGTTTCTTCTTCCCTGCTATCAATCACCTCTAACTGGTCCAGCACAGTTACGGAAGTTTTCAACGAAATATTGATAGTGATTTCTTCCCTTCCGGCAGGGATTAATACTTGCTCAATGGATTCATATTGAAGATGGGTAAACATGACAGTTATTGTGTCTTCATAAGGGATGCTTAATTTAAACAGGCCTCTATTGTTACTTGTCGTACCTCGATTTGTTCCTTGTATAGCTATGTTTACTTTTGAAATTGGATCATTTGATTCATTACTTACTTTGCCTTTTATGCTTATCGAATCCTGAGCTGAAGTCACAGAGGTCCAGAGGCTTAAGATCAGAAGGGAGAATAACCTCCGGCTTGGCTGTGGTTTCAAGAGATGAATCAAATCCACTGTTGTTAGGTTGGGCGTACCTATAACGCCTTAAGTCCCGCAATGGTACTTATTGGGTCAAGTGAGTTGAAAACAAAACTGCCTGCTACAAGGATGTCCGCTCCAGCTTCCATTAGATTGGAGGCGTTCGCATCTGATACTCCACCGTCAATTTCTATTTGACAATTGACTTTGTGATCATTTATCATTTCTTTTAATGATCGCACTTTGCTGTAGGTATTGTCAAGGAATTTCTGCCCACCGAATCCGGGGTTTACCGACATAATGAGGACTACATCAAGATCTGGTAAAATGTCACTTAAAAGTTCAATTGAAGTATGGGGGTTTAAAGCCACGCCAGCTTTACAACCCAGATCTTTTATCTCTTGAATTACCCGATGAAGGTGCGGACAGGACTCGTAGTGAACAGTAATTGTTTCCGCCCCATTCTGTTTGCAGGATTCAAGATATTGTTCCGGTTTATGGATCATTAAATGATAGTCCATAGGTTTTCGAGCGTGCTTGTGTATAGCACCGCACACAGAAAAACCAAAAGAGATATTGGGAACAAAAACACCGTCCATTATGTCAGTATGGATTAGGTCGGCCACACTGTTATTCAACATCTCGATGTCACGTTGAATGTTTCCGAAATCTGCGGCTAAAACGGATGGTGAAATGATGGGTGATGCCATTGTTTTGGATTAGTGACTGCAAATTAACAAAGTGACGCTTGGTCAAAAAAATTAATACCGTTGACATGCAGTTTTGCTTACCTTCCTGTCTTGCGGGACCAAGAGGATTCCAGCGATACTGTCTATGGCTTAAAGACCTGGTATCACTTATGTGCGGGGCAGGAATCTACTTCTTTGGAAATGTCAATTAATTCTTGTCCAAACAGTTCAGATCATCAAAGGCACTTTTAAGCCTTTCGACGAATGACTTTTCACCTGCTCTCAACCAAACACGAGGATCGTAAAATTTCTTATTTGGCTTATCGTCGCCATCAGGATTTCCAATTTGGGATTGAAGATACCCTTCATTTTTTTGATAATACTGTCTTACCCCGTCCCAATAGGCCCATTGCATATCAGTATCAATGTTCATTTTAATTGCGCCATAAGAGATGGCTTCACGAATTTCTTCCCTTGATGACCCTGAACCACCGTGAAAGACGAAATTCACCGGATTTGGGCCAGTACCGAATTTCTCCTGAATATAATCCTGAGAGTTCTTTAAGATTTTTGGAGTGAGCTTGACATTACCAGGTTTATAGACTCCATGGACATTGCCAAAGGCAGCTGCCACTGTAAATTTGTTACTTGCTTTTTTTAACTCTTCATAAGAGTATGCTACTTCTTCCGGCTGAGTGTAAAGCATTGAATTGTCTATATCAGTGTTGTCAACACCGTCCTCTTCACCACCAGTTACCCCTAACTCAATTTCCAGCGTAATACCTGCTTTGTCCATCCTTTCAAGATATTGTTTGCTGGTGGCAATGTTTTCTTCAATTGGCTCCTCAGATAAGTCAAGCATATGTGAGCTATACAGCGCAATACCATTTTTCTCGAAATACCTTTCATTTTCGTCCATCATGCCATTCATCCAGGGGAGGAGCTTTTTGGCACAATGGTCAGTATGAAGAATTACAGTGACACCATATTTTTCAGCCATCCAATGTACATGCTGAGCTCCTGAAACCGCACCAGCAACAGCAGCCACCTGATTATCATTGGACAATCCTTTTCCTGCGTAAAACGCTGCTCCTCCATTTGAAAATTGAATTATAACCGGAGAATTTACCGCTTTTGCAGTTTCCAAAACTGCATTCACAGTATTGGTATTGATCACATTTACTGCTGGAAGTGCAAAATCGTTTTCATTGGCGTATGCCAGTACTTCACTCACTTCGTCACCATGAAGAACACCTGGTCTAAATCTCATTATATTAAGTTGCTTTTAGTCGAACAAACATCAGGAGTGCAAATGTAATCGTTGAGTATTGAAATGTTAATAGAAATTCATTTCAAACATTTGCATTGCGAATTTGATGAATAGAAGAGGAATGATTTTCGACATTGCTAAGAATGAATCGGGTCAATAGCCGTCAGTGGAAATTCCGAACCCTCTTTAATTATCAATGTTTGTATATTTGCAATCGAACGATGACAAATGTCAAAATATGTATATTATTTGTGGTTGTAAACTGTCAGTTGCTGACAGGATCAGGTCAAAACCACCTTGCCAGATACAATCAGATTGATGTTCAGCATTATCGTTTTGAATTATTTCTAAACGACACTACCAACAGTGTAGATGCAGTTGCCACGATTGATATCAATTTCAAGGAAGATGATATCGAAAAATTCGACCTTGACTTGGTTTCATTTGATTCCTGGAATGATAAGGGAATGCTGGTTTCTGAAATCACATCTAACTCCAAATCGTTAAAATTTGAACAGGAGGGTGATGTTTTGACCATCACACCAAGGAAGAGAGTATGGAAAGGGAACACACATTCTTTTACCATTAAATACGAGGGGGTGCCGGAAGATGGATTGGTAATTGGAACCAATAAGTTTGGGGATCGAACCTTCTTTGGAGACAATTGGCCTGATAGAGCTAGGCATTGGCTGCCAACCGTCGATCATCCCTCAGATAAAGCAACTGTAGAATTTATAGTAAATGCGCCAGACCATTATGATGTGATTGGCACAGGAGTCGAAATTGCAAAAGAGGTATTGCCTAATAATTATAAAAAGACACACTGGAAGACTGAAGTGCTTTTGCCAACCAAGGTAATGGTCATCGGCGTAGCACCCTTTTCAGTTGAAGAAGCTGGTAGGGTTAAAGATGTGCCAGTATCTACCTGGGTATATCCACAGAATGCAAAAGATGGATTTTATGATTTTAAACCCGCTGTTGAGATCCTGGATTATTTGATAAATAAAATTGGGGATTATCCATATCGAAAGTTGGCTAATGTTCAATCAAAAACGCGGTTTGGCGGAATGGAAAATGCCAGTAATATTTTCTATTTTGAAAACTCAGTCAATGGAAAGAGGGAAAGAGAATTTCTCATTACCCACGAAATAGCCCATCAATGGTTCGGTAATTCAGCCTCCGAAGCCAACTGGCATCACGCCTGGTTAAGTGAAGGCTTTGCTACTTACATGACACACCTGTATGCTGAAGATACCTATGGAAATGAGACCCTAAAAGAAAGGTTACAAGTGGACAGAGTTAAAGTGATTGAGTTTTCAAAACAAAACTATGTGCCAATTGTAGATATTTCTATCGACAATTATATGAAGTTGCTCAATGCGAACACGTATCAAAAGGGCGGTTGGGTGTTGCATATGTTAAGAAGGGAAGTAGGCGACGAAAATTTTTTCAATGGAATTAGGACATATTATAGTCGTTATAAATATTCCAATGCACTGACTTCAGATTTCCGGAGAGTAATGGAAAGTGTTTCAGGTAAAGATCTAATGAATTTTTTCCAACAATGGGTATTTGAGGCGGGACATCCGAAACTTGGCTTTAGTTGGGAGCAAAATGATGCTGGGTTGTTATTCAAATTAGAGCAGATGCAGGACCAACCATTTCAATTTCCTCTGGAAATTAAGTTTACTTTTGCAAACAATGACATGGTTGTAGAAACCCTGCAGGTAGTTAAAAGATCTGAAGAATTTAAGATTGCAGTTGAATTGAAAGTAAAAAATGTTGAAATAGACCCTAATACCTGGTTACTTTTTGACTCACTGAACCAGTAAATATTGTATCTACCCAATTTTTGATGTTAATTCACTTGAAAATCATCGTAATGAAAAAATCACGATTCACTTATCAATCGTAAACTATGGCCTTAAATATTTATGGTCAGGAAACGACAAAAGTTGCAGATAATATTTAAATGTTGGAAGGCCGTGGTGGTAATATGGGGGTCAATGTTGGAAAAGATGGCGTAGTGATCATAGACAACCAGTATGCCCCTCTTGCTGATAAAATCAAGTCTGCTATAAAGACCATTTCAAGTAAACCAATCAAATATGTAATTAATACCCATTGGCATTTTCACCACGTGGGAGGGAACGAAGTTTTGTTGGTGATGGTAGCATCATTATAGCTCACGATAATGTGAGAACAAGGGTAAGTAAAGATCAATTCATGGTCCACATGCAGAGAATGAAGTTAAAGCCAGCCCGAAGGCAGCATGGCCGATTGTGACCTTCTCAAATGACCTGACTTGCTATTTTAATGATGAAGAGATTAGGATTCATTATTCACCTCCTGCACACACACTGACGGGGACGCGGTGGTGTACTTCAGAAAGGCAAATGTAATCCACATGGGAGAATTGAGCAAGACAATTCTTTGGATGATATACTATCTTCGGGTATTACTAAGAAGTATGATGAAAAATGGAATGGCCCGTTCGTCCAGGCTAAAGACTTCCTGACTTTTGTATCTGAGGATCTTGTGAGATAGAATTTGAAGTTGACAATTACTTATGACAATTACTTATTTGATTTATGGAATAACGGATCATGATTTTCAAAAAAACTATCACGTTTGTTAGCCAGCCGACAGCTGTCCTTTTTATTTCCAGAGTTTAAAATTTACACCCTCTTCATTTTGTGATCTGTCAGGGTTATTTCAAAATCAGCTTTCAAATCACCACTTTATTTGACTAGCGAACATTTGCCCTGCACTTGAACTATCTATACATTTGTTGTTCATAAAAAATTGAATTTGTAATGGATAACCGTAAGTTTCTTCCTTTGATAGTAGTTGGATTTATTGCCTTTGTAACTATCGTATACCTGTCTTCAAGTCTCTTCTATACAATTCGACCTGGTGAAAGAGCAGTAATCTTTAAGAAGTTCAGTGGTGGATTGGATAAAGAAAATGTGATACAACCAGGTTTTAATTTAAAAGCTCCGTGGAATGAAGTTTTCATTTACGATGTCACAGAAAATAAAGCAGAAGAAACCATGGACGTTTTGGACAAGAGTGGTTTGTCCATTGCTGTAGACGTATCGGTTCGTTTTCATCCAGTATATCATAGGATTGGAGATATACAGGAGACCTTTGGCCGTGATTATGTGAATAGACTGGTGATCCCTGAAGTTCGTTCTAGTGTTAGGCAGGTCATGGGTAGATTTACCGCTGAGGAAATCTATTCGACTAAAAGGTCCGAAGTGGAGGCTGCCATAAAGCAAGAGACGGCAGCAGTTCTAGGTAATGAAAATAATAACATTGAAATGAAGGCCTTACTTATCCGCTCCATTAACCTTCCGGAAAAAATCAAGCAAGCAATTGAGAGTAAGTTGCAACAGGAACAAGAAGCACTGGCGTATCAGTTCCGTTTGGATAAAGAACTGAGTGAGGCTGAGCGTAAGCGTATTGCAGCTGAGGGTGAAGCTGCAGCCAATAAGATTATTAATAATAGCTTAACTCCTGAGTTGTTAAGGATGCGTGGAATTGAAGCAACTCTAGACCTATCAAAATCCCCTAATTCAAAAGTGGTGATAGTTGGCAGTGGAAAAGACGGATTACCACTCATTCTTGGAAACAATTAATATAGAAAACAGTTAGCTTTTGGTTATTTTTTCACTCTTAATATCCATACAGCACTAATTAATTAAAGGAATATGTCTAAAGCGGAAATAAGGTTTGATGATAAAGAGTACGAATTGCCTGTATTTGAGGGAACTGAAAATGAGAAAGCGATTGAAATAAGTACACTGCGATCTGTTTCCGGCTTGGTCACACTCGATCCCGGATATAAGAATACTGGTGCAACCACAAGTGCGATTACTTTTCTGGATGGAGAAAAAGGTATTTTAAGGTATAGAGGCTATCCTATTGAACAACTAGCGGAAAAATCATCTTTTCTGGAAGTAACTTATCTGCTGATATATGGAGATTTGCCCAGTAGTGAGCAATTCCAACAGTTCAAAGCAAATATTACCGCTCATACACTTGTTCACGAGGATTTCAAAACCATTTTAAATGGTTTTCCCTCAGCAGCACATCCAATGGGTGTTTTATCTTCGATGGTAACTGCATTAACAGCATTTTATCCCGATGCTTTGGATCCCCATCGTTCATGGGAGGCAGTAAATATGGGTATAATTAGAATTATAGCTAAACTGCCAACGTTCGCTGCCTGGGCTCATAAAAATGCAAAGGGCCATCCTGTCATATATCCTGATAACAAGCTGGATTATTGTTCCAATTTCTTAAAGATGATGTTCGCACTGCCATCTGAGGATTATGAGACAGACCCTGTAGTATCCGCAGCACTAGAAAAGTTACTGATTCTTCATGCTGACCATGAGCAGAACTGCTCAACTTCAACAGTGAGAATCGTTGGGTCGTCGCAGGCCAGTCTTGCCTCTTCAATTTCTGCAGGAATTAGTGCTCTCTGGGGCCCACTGCATGGAGGTGCTAACCAGGCGGTGATTGAAATGCTGGAAGCTATAATCGCTGACGGTGGTGATACTAAGAAATACCTTGCAAAAGCAAAGGATAAGGATGATCCATTCCGCCTGATGGGATTTGGACATCGAGTATATAAGAATTTTGATCCCCGGGCTAAAATAATTAAGAAAGCAGCTGATGATGTTTTAACTAAGCTTGGTGTCAGCGACCCGGTTCTGGAAGTGGCTAAAGGTCTTGAAGAGGCTGCTTTGGAGGATTCTTATTTCGTCGAAAGGAAACTTTATCCGAATGTGGATTTCTATTCAGGCATAATTTACAGGGCTCTGGGCATACCTACCTCAATGTTTACGGTGATGTTTGCTGTAGGTAGAATGCCTGGTTGGATTGCTCAGTGGAAAGAAATGAGAGAGAATAAAGAACCAATTGGCCGACCTAGACAAATTTATACTGGAGCCAATGAAAGAGGTTATGTGGGCATTGGAAGTAGATAATGCTTTCAAGATCATAGCCAGATTCTGATTGAATTCTGTATTTTTAGAAATACATTTGTAGTGGTATGGTTAGTGAGATAACTAAAGGCGTGGAAGTCAGTGTCGAAACTGAATACCAACCGGAATACTCCAGTCCGAGACAATGTCACTTTGTCTTTACCTACCGAATTTCTATAACTAACAAAAGCGAATACACCATTCAATTGTTACGCCGACACTGGTACATTCATGACAGTGCCTTCAAAAACCGAGAGGTTGAGGGTGAAGGAGTTGTTGGACAACAGCCTACTTTGGAATCAAGCCAAACCCATCAATATGTATCAGGATGTAACCTGAAATCTGGTTTAGGAAAAATGTATGGCACGTATTTGATGGAACGAGTTCTTGACGGACGCCGATTCAAAGTGAATATTCCTGAGTTTACCATGACAGCTCCCTATCGCCTCAATTAATGTGGCCTATCAGAGCAACTGAGATTTTCATTTCGATTTTTACGGTATTGGCTAAGTGCGGTTACGGATCATAGCTTACATCCACTTTTTATCTATCGATTTTATAATAAGGTTGTAGTTCCTGCCAAATCTGAACCAGTATTCACTTCTATTGAGCAACTTAGAAAGGATTTCTTGAACAGAAATGATGCTGTTGAAATCAAAGATTATGGAGCTGGACCGGTGTATTCACCTTCTCACAAACGGAGAATATCTGATGTAGTCGAGCACATTGATCTGGCCTATCTGGATGCTAATCATACTTTTGGTGCAACAATCAGATATGCCAAAATGATTTTGCCAAAAGTTCTACCTTCTTCTATTCTTGTCATTGGAGGTATTCATTGGTCGGAAGGAATGAAAAAGGCATGGAAATCGATAAGCTCTCTGAAGCAAGTAACGCTTAGTGTGGATTTATTCCATTGTGGGCTATTGTTCTTTTTGCCAGTTAAGGATAAGCAAGAATACATAATCTCATTTTGAGGTGATATTGTGGAAAAGATATTGCAGGTCTACTGTCAAAGGTGAAATTGACCTGAAATAATGATTCAATAATGATTCAAATGAACAGCTTTCCCCTTTGATTTCGTTATAAGATTGCTGACTTCTCAAGTCTATAAATCGTTCAACTACTAAAAACAATGATTGGCAATGTTACTTCAAAATGATGAACTTATTCCAAGCCTAAGGACTCAATTACAGTCGCAGCTTAGTTTTGTGACTGCTGAAATAGTTATTAATAAGAGCATTATTTAGTTCTTATTATTTTTATTTATTGTATCTTTACTATATGAAAACAAAGGTAAAGAAGCGCAAAAACAAACAAGCACAAGAGGAGACACGGTTTAGAGTAGCAGAATATTTGCGAAAGAAGTTAGGGACACAAAAGCAAGCCAGTATTGTTTTTGGAATAACAGAGCGAGGGGTGAACAAGATTTGGGCTATCTATAAGCAAGGAGGAAAAAGAGCTTTAAGGAGTAAAAAACGAGGAGTTCAAGGAGGTAATAAGTTAAAGAAAGACCAAGCTTATCAAGTGCGTCAGTTAATCAAGGACAAATTACCAGATCAGTTGAAGCTCCCTTTTGGTTTATGGACCCGAGAAGCAGTACAACAACTCATTGCTATAAAGTATGGCGTAGAATTATCCCGTTGGCAAGTGGGTCGTTATTTAAAGAAATGGGGATATACACCTCAGAAGCCTATAAAAAAAGCTTTTGAACAAAAACCTGAAAAGGTTCAAAAGTGGCTAAGGGAAGAATATCCATCTATAAAAAGGCGAGCTGTCCCAGAGAAGGCTGTTATTTACTTTGGAGATGAAACAGGCTGTAGAAGTACCCATCAAGCAGGGAGGAGTTATGCACCAAAAGGAAAAACACCGATGATTATGGCAACAGGAAAACGCTTTACAGTCAATATGATTTCTGCTATTAGCAATAGAGGTCATTTACAATTCATGTTGATGGATGCAGGATTTAATAGCGAAGTGTTTCAAACCTTTTTAGAGCAAATGATAAAATACAGTAAACAAAAAGTGTTCTTTATCACAGACAATCATCCCGCCCATAAAGCTAAAAAGCCAAACCAATGGCTGGAAGACAATAAAAAAAAGATTGAGGTATTGTTCATCCCTGCTTATTCACCTGAACTGAACCCACAAGAATACCTAAACCAAGATTTGAAAACAAATATCATAGGAAAGAAAAGGGCTATAAACAAAGAACAGCTCAAAAAAAACATCAATAATTTTATGAGCAAAAGAAAAAAGGATAAACCTCAAGTGAAAAAATATTTTCATCATAGGCACGCTCAGTATGCTGCCTAGAAAATTCATACGAACTAATTAACCTAACGATTAATAATATTCCTTCAGATTCACTCAATTTCCAACCGGGAAAAGGAAAATGGAGTGCATTGGAATGCATTGAACATCTAAATATGGTATTTGATTGGTACCTGCCACGTATGCAAAAAAAGTGTTTGTTCAGAATAGAAAACAAGCAGTAGCCTACACAACTGGATTTTTTGGAGATCGAATGGTGAGCTCCATGGAGCCTAGGGGAAGACATTCAGGAATCTGAAGCCGGAACGTTCTGTGAGAAATAAGAAAGACGTTCTAGGGCAGTTCAAGGCTAATATCAAGCATTTTGACCAAATTATTGAGCAATCAGGTGCTTATGACCTTGGAAGTATTCGGATAAAGTCTGCAATTGGAAATATCCTAAGACTTAAACTAGGAGATTGTTTCAGATTTCTCATAGCTCATAATGAGAGACATCTATTACAATGCAAGAATGTCTTGAGTGTTTTGGCCACGTATCAGTAAAACAAGAGAAATCCTTATTTTTATTTATGTTTAGGTCTGTGTTCAGAACACAGAATTTTGGGAGTGCCATTTAAGTTTCACTCTATAATCCAATTATTTTAATCTAACTTGAATGAAAATGAAAAGTACGATTCTCCTTATACTGACGATTGCTACTTATAACCTGATGGCTCAAAAACAAGCCCCAGAAGCAACGGAACTGTATGTTGAAGTCCCCAGAGTAACCCCTGGAGAAAACGGTGCACCTCCTTCGGATGCTGTTATTCTTTTTAATGGCAGTAACCTGGATAGTTGGAAAAAGGAGGGTTTGAGTGAGCCCGCTGGGTGGGCAATCAAGGGAGATGCCTTGGAAGTGGTGCCCAAATCCGGATCAATTGAAACCAAGCAGACTTTTGGCGATGTACAACTGCATATTGAATGGAAATCGCCGTTTATGAAGGGTAAATCCGGTCAGGGGTATGCAAATAGCGGTGTGCTCTTAATGGGAAAATACGAGGTTCAGGTGTTAAATAGTTATGACAGCGAAACCTACAATAATGGCCAGGCTGCCTCGATTTACAAACAACATGTACCTCTTGTTAATGCGACTAAGCCGGTAGGAGAGTGGCAGACTTATGACATTATTTTCACCGCTCCAAAATTTTCTGATAAAGGTACTCTTGTCAACCCTGCAAGGGTAACAGTGATACACAATGGCGTTTTGGCTCAGAATAATGTTGCCTTCTGGGGGCCCACCGCATATATTGGATCTCCTCTATATAAAACACATGAAGGAAAATTACCATTGGAGCTACAAGACCACGGTGACCCTGTTCAGTTTAGGAATATTTGGGTGAGAGAATTGTAACTTTCCGACTCACTCAATACTTTCCGAAAGCATGTAAATACCACCTGTTGAGAAGTTTAGAAGATTGTAAACCATCAGCAAAAAGTGGACAGTTAAGGTAAAAAAATAAGAGAGTACTTATAACCTGAAATTTTGAGAATTATGAGTACAGGAAAATCCACAGAATCATTCATTCGAGGAGTCAAAAGAAAGACCCGCAGAAGGTTCACAGATGAAGAAAAGATTCGAATAGTCGTATTTCCAGAAATCTGAAATTGTATTCTAAGGCCTTAGAATATTAATACCGTTGCAAGGTATTGGTGTTTTTTCAGCCTGCCAGTGAGGTGGATATTCAAGAGATGCTTTTTATCCTGGAGTCATGAATAAGCGCACTACCCTGACCCTGGCCGATAGTAGTATGTGATCTTCGTAGCAGAAAGCTACAAAAGACCTTTTTCACCCAAATAAATTCTCTTTTGGATGGGGTTACAGTAGATGGGGTTATTAGCCAATACTACACCAAAGGAAAGAGTGCAACATGACTAAAAAGGGAACTTGTGAAGCTTTATTCAAGCAAATCAATGCCCCATTGGCAGCACATTCGATCCTGATAAAGCAGGGAGCCCTTGTTGATGCAAGCATCATGGATACGCCCCTCAAACCCAGGGGCAAGCCAAAATATCAGATCGCCAAAGATGGAGAAGAAGAACGCCCGTCAGAAGAACGCTCTAAGGAAGCGGCATCAAAAGAATTGGGAAAACAAATACAACTGCCAATTTGAACGAGATTAGTAATTTGGAAGAGGTACTGGCAAGTGCTGATTGACCCGAACATATCGCATTGAAAGCAGACAAAGGCTATCAGTCAAAGAAAAACGCAGACCTTTTGACCAGGCGAAAGCTGAAGCAGCCCATCATCACAAATGTAGCGGCCTGTATCTGACTAATCAAGACATCCAAATAAAACCTCCACCCTCCTGTCGTCAGGTTGTATTTTTTTCGGAGCCTGCCTTGCTTATTCAGCTTCAATCCGCTGTTAGGGCGATACGGGTGAGTTGAAAGAAAAAAAGCTGTCATTTTTTTTGCTGGTAGCATTTTCACTCTGGCTAAATGAATACTGTCTCTGAAAGTCTGCATCGGTGTTTTGCCAAAGCAATGCTTACCCTGATGTGTCCGCTTCTCGTTGCATTCAATCAGCCATTGGTCAAGGTCATTCTGCAACTGGTCTATACTGCCATAAAGCTGCTTGCCGAATGCCACACTGTAAAACTCATCCTGCATGGTTCTATGCACTTGTTCACATATACCATTGGTCTGCGGGCTCCTTACCTTCGTTTTTGTATGCTCAGTCAGTATAAGCCCGTCCCGAGCTACCTTAGCCTGCAGTGCCTTTATAATCGCTTCTTAAAGGTTTCCAGGTCGTGGCGCAGCCATACGGAGCGAAGAGCGAACACCTCCCGGTGCAATATAATGCCCCCATTATTAGAACAGATAGGGGATAAAGTCAAGGTAGTTTTTCTTTCATTTCCAAGCTGCTTTTTGTGGTTGTTTAAAGACCGTTCCGGGCACTTGGTATTTCAGTTTCGATTGACTTTATAACCCAGGTGCCTGAAGTGACGGGTCATGCGTCTGATCCCATAGAAGGATTTATTATCAAAGAACTCCCTCTTTATGATCTTCACCAAGTGCATGTTGAGCCCGCTCTCACCTCCGGGCTTGTAATAAAGACCTGAGCGGTGAATGCTAAACAAACGGCACTGACCGCTCACACTCAAATGGTGATTTTGTAGGTTTATCATCTTTATGCGTGTGTGGAGACTCAATCCTGGCCTAGACTTTTTTTCAAGAAATCCTTTTCAATTTCCAGCTTACCGATCTTCTTACAGCGTTGGTCCATCTCGACCTTGAGGCGTTTGTTCTCATCTCCGTCATGCTCACCAAAGGCCTCTTGGGTTCCTGCCAGAAACTGATGCTTCCATGAACTGACCTGGGTAGGGTGTACCTCGTAGTGCGCTGCTATTTGCTGGATTGTCTCACGCTCTCTCAATACTCTAATAGCAGCTTTTGCCTTGAAAGAGGAGCTGAATTTTCTTCGACTTGTTTTCATGTTTCAGGTAATTAAAGTTAAGTAATATCATAGCTTAACTACCTGCCCTGTTTTAGGGGGGCATTATAAGTTTAATTGTTTTAGAAGATTCTTAAGAGAACCATCAGGATGCCCAGCATTGTAAATGCAATGCCGATCATCCATTGGATGGAAGTGAATCTCTGATCGATGGAAGTGAATCTCTGATCAATGGAAGTGAATCTCTGATCGATGTATGATTTAAAATCGCTCATCTTTAATTCCACAATTGCTATTAGAGCATCGGCGGTTTTTTCACCGGCTTCTGCCTCTAATCTACGAAATTCTTCCTGAAGTTGTTTGAAATCCATAATGCTACAAATTTAAGTTAAACATAAAAAATTTAATGGCGAATGTCTCACCTGACCGAAGGTGGTTTTCAGGACATCGACCAAAAGGAAACGGAATAAAAAGGGGTTGATTTGCGGGTAGGCTTTATGCCGTAGTCTTTTGAGCCTTGCGGGTGGGAATTTGTGCGGTCATTGTCCTGGAATAAAGGTGACCTTTGCCTAGGACAATTTTTTAGTATAGCCTTGCCAGAATGTCCTTATTTGGGTATTCATTAATAATACTTAAGAAATAATACTTAAGAAATTTTGGCAGAAAACCAAAATTGAACAGTAAAATACCCTGAAAGTGCCGGCTGACAGGTGCTTTAGACAAAAAAATAAATAGAGACACTTACATCCCACGACTAAAGCGACAAAGTAAGGATGGGATTTCCCCTGCTATGGCTTAAGCACTAAACAAAATATTCATCTATAAGCTCAGGTGCTAACCATATAATACCTTAGCGTACATTTCCCCTCCAATGTTCGTGATACCCTTAATTCAGTGATTTTCTATAATGATAATTTCTATCAGATGCTTTTGATTAACTCGTCAAGCTCCTTATCTGAGATATCATTCTTATCGGATTTACTGTAAATGGTAAGTAAGAAGACGAAGCCTTCAATCACCTTTACATAGGTAATTACCCTAGCTCCCCCTGATTTTCCCTTGCCCGTGGATTTAATGGCCATACGAACTTTGTAACAGTTTTTACCGAGAGGTACTCCTTGCTGTGGGTTCTTTTCCAGTGCTTCTACTAAACCAAAAAGGTCTGATTTGAGGGACTTATATTTCTTCGAAAGAGCCTTGAAATCCTTTTTAAAATCAGAAGTCGTGAGTACCTTAAAGCTCATTGAGAAAGTCTCTAGCAGATTGAAGTTCTGCTTTCCCTTCTATAAAAAGCTGTGATTCCTTCATGCCTTTTTTAACGCTTGAAAGAATCTCTTCTTTGGTAGGCTCTTCGTCATCTTCTTCATTCTGGATGTTGATAAAATCCAGACTTTTAATGAAGTTAAGAAAAGCAGCAGCTTTTGTATCCTTAATGTCTAGCGTCACTTTCATGATTCAATAGTAGTTTCATAGATAGCACGGACAAATGCATTAACGTGTATCGTATACACAAAGATAGCAATTCCTGGAGGATTACTATTTCTTTGCGTAATTTGAGATAGTCCTGATAGTAGCCAAATACATGTACACCTTCAAATACATGTACACCTTCCTCATAGTATCGATATGCCTTCTCGAGCAATTCCGGCGTGAAATATTTTCGGATACTTTTGGTAGTTTTCGTTTTGTTTGCATGGGGTAAGTTTGGGTCGAAACCAAATCTGTTGGCAATATACTTCCAATCCTCTGCCATATGTTCAAATCTGGCAATAAAATCAAATACTATGGGATCAGGCAAATGTAAAATAAAACTGGACTGAGGTTTAAAATGATGATCGGCCTCATGAACTGGTATTTTTGTGACCAATTCAACAAATTCAGCAAAGGAGATACCTTCTTTGAGTGGGTACTGATCATAATAAGGGTAGACTTGCTTAAAATACGACGGCTGCTTATTCAGGATTTTATCTCTATAGCAGGATACCAACTGGTCAAATGGATTGCAAACGAAGACACATTTAAAATAATCTCTCGTTATATTTTCCAGAGCAAATCCTCCAATTTTGATTTCTATTCCTGCACTCTCCCAATCATGAGTGCGTCTATATTTTCCAGTTCTTTTACTTTTCTCTATAAGTTCAAGGTCATACGTTTTTGTCAAGTTGTTCCTGATAGAAGTACAACCGTTTTTTCCCACTGACATCCTCCCACCCATAAATGAGGTGTGGGGGTTCTTGGGAAACGTTTAAGCTACAGCTTTACGTTGACTCCCATTGGCCACTGCCCGGGCCAGAATATTTTTTGCTGCATTCACATCGGCATGATCCTGATGACCGCAACTTTTACACACCAGCGAAAATACGGTAAGAAAGTATATTGAAGATCAAAAAAATAAATAGAGACACTGTGATCCCACGACTAAAGCCACAAAGTAAGGATGGAATTTCCCCTGCTATGGCTTAAGCACTAAATAAAATATTCATCTATAAGCTCAGGTGCTAACCAAATAATACCTTAGCGTACATTTCCCCTCCAATGTTCGTGATACCCTTAATGGCAGAATGAACGGGGCTAGATTTCTATTTAGTTTATTTACCACGCGATTATTTACCGCACGATCGTGGGTCATTTTGATTTTCTCTTTTCAATCAGACCAATCAATAAGTCAACTGCCTCTTTTACAAAAGCGGGGTCTTCCGCATCAGTCTCACGTTCTATAACGATGATATTTTCGGGTAAACCCTCTATTAACCTGTTGAAAAAGGCTTCATCGGATGTTTTATCCTCAAGAATACCTCCTTTGATCGAATAGCGACCAACCCCTCCTTTGGGCAACATAAAATAGGCCTTGTCTTTCGTATGCTGTAGACGTTGGATAATGTCATCTGCTACCCGAATGATTTCTTCAGTGTTTAACCTTGGAACAAACACCACTGGGCTATGAAATACGTATTGATGTCCCTTGTATTCATCAGGAACCTGGTTGGGGTGGACTAGGACTCCTAAATGTTCAGCTCCACCAGGACATAATACTTGAGGTAACCCTAATTTTCCGGCGACAGTCAACCGCTCAGGTCCTCCAGCCCTTAATACGTTCCATACATCATCCGCTATTTCTCCCATAGCATAGTCGAAAACTGCCCCAATGATGCCCTCCTTCATCATTTGTTCCATTGCTTGCCCGCCCGAACCGACGGCATGAAAAACGATGACCTCGTACCCCGCAGCTTCAATGAATTTGATAGCCTCCATAGCACCATTGGTTAATACTCCCAGATTCGACATGCCGATCAGTGGCTTGTCCCCTTTTTGCATGTCGAATTTTGCCTCGACACCTGCCATGCCACAGGCGGCCGCTGCAGCATTGGCCAGCACTTTTCTGGTAAATGGATTGAGTTTTAAAATGTCACTTACTGAGAACATCATGGTGATGTCCTTGATTCCAACAAATTCCGAGGTATCACCTGAAGCAATAGTTGACACCATAATTTTCGGAAATCCAAAAGGAAGTGCCTGCATGATATCGCAACATGTTGATGTACCTTGCGTTCCTCCCAAGCCTAATACAGCATGGACTTTATTCTTGGTGATTTTCTGCTTCAGAATGCTGATGCAGCCATTGACCACAAATGGATTCGATTTTTCTCTAGTTGGATTTTTTAGGATTTCGTCGAGAGAACCACCACCAGTGGTAATCACCTCTTGTCTGCTAATGGAAGCGTCTATACCTGCAACTCCTACAACCCCGATATCTAATAATAGTGCCTCATGCCCACTGGCCTCAATTTGTTCTATCAAATAACCAGCTTCCAGGTCTTTAGTATCCAGAGTGATGAGTAGAGCTACAGTTTTTTTCATTTTAAGAAACGCATGTTTTGCTATTTATTATCTGGAAAACGTAAATCTGCAAATTCCTTTGCAGTGTCGAAAACAGCTTTTTCAATAGGAATACGTTCTGTCGACGATCCGGTCCAAATGCCGTCACAGCTAGTATGATCAAGAATATATTGTGCATCAGTTGGATTCTCCATTGCAGCTCCGTGTGCAATCAACATTACGTCAGGTTTGATTTTTCGCAATTCCTGGTTGGCTTCTTCCGTACGTACTGTTGTTTCTTCGATGGTCTCACCGGAGTCGTATCCGGAAAGACCTCCTTTGGTCGTTCCTGCATGAAAGCAGAATATGTCAGGCAGGGACTCCTCCATGATCCTAATGCTGTCTTCCATGTTGAAAGCAAGTCCAACTGAGACCATATCCATTTCTTTGGCCAGTTTTAGCATCTCAATTTCGTTGCCAAGGGTAATCCCACTTTTGATGAGGACTTTGAAAATCTCACTGTCCTTATCGACATAACTGATGGAAGGCCCAATATTAGATACTGAATAAACGCCCATCGATTTACAGTCATTTAAGACCATTCTCATGTCCTTCAGCGGATCATTGGCATTTAGGCAGGCACAAACGAATGAATTCCCCTTCATGGCGGGCATGATATCTTCTCGGGTGTAGTCGAGGGTTTGTTTGTTGGAGTCCAATATTGGCCATAACATGGACATGGTGCCCATTCCATTGGCTCTTAATCGAGCCCCTGAAAATGTATTAACACAATCCACACCTGCTTTTTCAAGTAACATAGCTACCAAGCCACTTCCGGCACTGGCAATGTAAATAGGAATTTTATTCTCGACTTTTTCATTGAGCTTTTGAAGTATCTTCTTCCTCGATGTTTGTGGAACAATCATAATTAATTACTTATATATATAGTTAGAACTTTGATAAATACTGTTTTAGATGACTCGGTCATTTCCGCCATCTATAGGGACCTGAGCACCTGTTATTTTTGCAAAGGTCTTTCCTAACATGGTAACCGCCAACTCCGCTACATCCCGGGAATTCACTTCAACTTTCAGAACGTTATTGGTTTTGTAGGCCTTTACACTGAGACTGTAGTTCTGGGCTCGAGCCTTCAATACTTCATCCGTCCAGATGGCTGTATCGTAAACTGCATTTGGATGGATGGTGTTGACCCGAATGCCTTCCTGCCCAAGTTCCAGGGCTGCTACCCTTGCCAATTGAGCTAAACCGGCTTTGGCCACAGAGTAAGCTGCGGCTCCTGGACCAGGTGCTGCAACATTTTTTGACCCTATAATAACTATTGCAGGATCAAATCCCAATTTCAAGTAGGGGAGGGTGATTTGAAACAAACGCTGATGACTAGTTACATTAATTGCCAGACTTTTATTCCAAAGTTTTTCGTCCATATTTTCAATGCGGGCACTCTTGGGAAAAATACCTGCACAACTCACTAACATATCCAAACCGCCAAATTGTTCCACTATTTCCTCGACTGCATTTTTCAGGTTTTTTTGGTCAGTGACATCATATTGAAGGCCTAAAACTTCTTTTTGATCAAATGCTTTCTTGATCATTGGGTCAATATCCAATGCACCCACTACTGCACCGGCATTCACCAGGTTTTCAACGCATGCTTTTCCTATTCCACTTGCGGCACCTGTGACAAGGGCTATTCTACCCTCCATTGGCTTGGAATTGCCTGTCTTTTTTAGTTTGGCTTGTTCCAAACTCCAATACTCCATTTCGAAAAGCTCGGCTTTACCCAAGGGCTTCCAGCCCCCAAGTTTTTCAGCTTGATAAATCGCTTTTTGGGTATGAACAGCCAGGTCATGAATGATATCGATGTGCTTTACAGTAGGCCCAAAAAAGAGAGAACCCGTTCCTGGTAAAATTGCCCATCTGGGTGCTTGGTCCAAAAGTGTTTGCTTTCCAGTCTTATATTGTTTAAAGTAATCTTTGTAAGCTTCAGCATATGCGGACAGATCTTGCTCAAAGCCTTTGCTCAGAATCACGGGATTTCTCTTGGTTCTGATGATGTGATCTGGGGTTAAAGGCCCACGACAAGCAATTTTCTTAATGTTGGATAAATTACTAAATGCAGTTGAAGGTGCTGAGTTATCAACCTTTGTGAGAACTGGTTTTGCCCAAATCCCGGCGACCTCTTTTCGGATATTGGCAATTTGCAGTGAGCTAATTTTGCCAGGTAATGAACCCCTGACTGGAATCGCTCCTTGTTTTTTCAGATAGGCTTCAGCTTTAGAAACGATCTTAATCATTTTTTCATAGCTGGCCTGGCCATCATTATCGAAAGTAAAAACCCCATGATTCATCAGAATCATTCCGTCCAGCTTATTCCAATCAATGCCTTTTGTCATTTGGTGGATCTTTTTGGCCAGAATGAAGCCGGGCATGACATAGGGAATGATCATCATGTTTTTGCCGTAAATTTCCTGGATTCTTTCCTTTCCACCGGGGGTGTTGGTTACAGTAACTACGGCATCTGCATGCGTGTGGTCCACGAAGTTGTAAGGTATAATGGCATGCAATATGGCCTCAACCGATGGATTGGGTGCAGCTGGGTCCGTCATTGCCATGCGTTGATATTTCACCATCTCAACATCACTCAATTCATCCAATTCCGCCAATTGAAGTAAGGGTTTCAATCTGACGGGAGCAAAACCGGCGGCCTTAATTGTTCCTAAGTCCCAACCACTGCCTTTGACATAGAGAATGTCTTCTTCCTCTCCAAAAATGTTGGATTCGGTTATCTTGACAGAAGTATTGCCACCACCGTGCATTACCAGGTTATCGTTACTCCCCAGTAGTCGTGAGGTATAAACTCTGAGCTTTAGTAAATCACCGTTAAAATTTTTAGCTTCTTCTGCTTTCCAGTTGTTCTTCATTGGATTGAATAAATCTTAAAATTAATTGATTAACAATTTTAGTATGCTCTGAGTCATCGACATACCGCGAAATTACTTCCGACAGTTTACTACCCTCGATTTTCTGATGAACTGCTTCAGCCATATCGAATGGATGTAAAGGATCGTCTTGATTGCCAATTATCAGACATGGGTTTTTAATTGCTTTGAGTTCGTCGAGTTCAGCGAATGGCCTGTCGTGAACCATAGATTCCAAAACTAGCGGTAAACAGGATTGCTGTTCTGGTTCGAAAAGACCTAACAGAGATGCGCCAGCATCTGGATGTTTAGATGCAATTTCCTTAAAACTGTCATTGACTTTGAAACCGTCAATATTATTATTTCTCAATGATTTAGAGGCTTCCAACAGAACGGATAGATTTTCCGGATTGGCCTGGTCAAGCCACGCTGGACGTATTAACACCAGCCCCAGCACTCTATTGGGGAATCTCCGGGCAATATTAAGTGCGATTCCGGCTCCCATGGATATGCCTCCAAAAACGGCTTCCCTTATATTCAATTGGTCAAGAAGTCCAATCAATAAATCACCGTAGTAATTAAAGGAAGGTTTGACACTCTCAATTAAGGGAGCATCTCCATGTCCGGGGCAGTCCATACAGATCAATTCAATATTCTTGAGGGGCTGTAGCAATTTTTTGATCTGAATACTTTTAGCGCCTAGGCCGTGTTGACAAACGAACGGAATCCCATTACCAACTTTGATGTGAGGAAGTATTTGCACAATTCAGTGAGACATTAGCTAATTAACTCTCAATTTGGATGGAGTTTTAATAACTCCTCTGGTGAATAGAAGCCGGACTTCTCTTCGGTCTCACTTCGGACTAACTTGACCTTTTCTTTGTCAATTACAGATCCCACATTGCCAAAAGAATTTCTAACGTAGGTGAGTACAGCTGCCACTTCCTCATTATCAAGCAAACCTCGAAAAGGTGTCATTGGTACTTGACCGGGGTATTGCTTTTCCAATACATTAATAGGTCCCATCATCCCATTTAAGGTCAGTTTGATCAACCGTTCCTCATTGCCCTGAGCCCATCTTGTGCCAGCCAACGGAGGAAAACCTGAAGCCGGTAATCCTTTTCCGTCCATTTGGTGGCATGTAATACAGTAACCTTCTTTTTCATAGATTGATTTGCCCTTTGTAAACAGGGCCCTATCCTCTCCTTGCAGGTTTGTGTTAATTGTATCTTCTGGTTCCTTTTGTGGAGTTTGACCACTTAATCTGGCCAGTGCAGTGCCATAAGTCTCTGCCATCCAATTGTCAACCGGTAAACTGGCGGCGGGCTGCAAAACTGCCAGTCCTTGGTCATTTTCCAACCATGTTGCGGCTACTATCGCTTCCAACCTCACCCGTCCATGCTCATCTCCGGCCATTTTTGTTAATAATTCCACCTGATTGTCTAAAGTATGACCATTGTACCGAATAACTCTTGTGGCTGCCGCTCTCACTTTATGGTCTTTTGCTACTATTAATCGGGTTAATAGAGCTTGGTCAATTTTGTTCAATCCCCAACTTACCCATAGAGCTTCCAAAAGGAGTTGTTCATATTTGGGATCATTTTGGTCAAGATTTGAGGTCCATTGATTAAGAGCGTTTAATACTTCATTTGTATCTCTACCTCTTAATTCCCTGCGAGATCTATACCTGGTTCGATATTCGGGAAGCTGGAGATTATCCAGTAGAGTTGCAATACTGGCACCAGCAACCTCGGCTGGCTCGACCAACGGTCTTGACGGGTAGGTAATTCTGTAAATTCTGCCATGAACATGATCTCTCAGTGGGTCACGAGCGTTATGCTGCATATGTCCAATCAATACGTTATGCCAATCTACCATATACAACGAACCATCAGGAGCAAATTCCATGTCTACAGGACGGAAATTGGTATCAGTGCTTTTAACCAGATCTTGCCGGTGTTGGCTCTTATATCCCGTGCCGTCATCAGCCATGGTGTGTTGTTTGGTTCCTAAAAATCCGATGGTGTTGTTAACCAATAAATCTCCCTGGACGTTGGCAGGAAAATGCCTACTTGAAACAAACTCCAGCCCGGACGTTGGTCTCACTAAATGTTCTTGTTGAATGAGGTTAGCAGATTTGGGAGAGGCTATCCCATATTTCGGTTTGATAGTACCTGGTTGCATCCAGTGTACTTTGGGGCCTGATGTTTCAGCGAAGAAGTTTTGTCCCCAAGCATCGAAAGCGATTCCCCAGGGATTCGGAATTGATAATTGAGCGGTTCGTTCCAAATGTCTCCTCTTAGGATTGAAGCGATAAAATCCACCATTTGTTCCCCGAACTGGTCCATAAGGAGTTTCTACATTGGTATGCAGAAATACACCTTCTGCCATATAAATTGCACCTGATGGATCGGCACAAAAAGCACTAATGGCATGATGCGTGTCGTGGTCATCGAATCCACTGAAAATGATCTCTGCCTTATCCGCCTTATCATCTCCGTCAGTATCTGACAAGAGTTTGAGGTTAGTTCCTTGAGAGATGTAAATTCCCTCAGGAGCAAATTCAAAACCAATAGGTAAATGAAGTCCGTCAGCGAAAATAGTCTCTTTATCAGCGACACCATCTCTGTTAGTATCTTCCAGTATGAGGAGTTTATCATTTGGTCGGCTATCACCAGGCGCATAGTGTGGATATGACGGCATCACTGCTACCCAAAGTCTTCCTTTATTATCAAATGAGAGCTGAACCGGATTGGCCAGATCAGGAAATTCTTTTTCAGAAGCAAAGAGGGAAATCTTATATCCCGGTGCCATTTCAAATTTGTCTAAAGCATCCTTTCCATACAGGTAGTCAATGTTCCCTCTGCCATAATTATCATCAGTAAAATTGGTCTCAACCTTTGGTGGGGGAGTGGTTTTTTGGTCTGCCGCTTCCAGATCTTTTTCCTCACCATTCAAGGCCATCCATATTGCAGTATCCCTGATGCTGGTCATCTCTCGAATTTTACGAATTTCAGTTGGGTAGTTATCTGGACCGAATGGATCGTATCTGCGACCAAAAACGTGAACACCATTGGGAATTTTAACGTCATTGTGCCAGAACCAATTTTTCTCAAGAACTGCACTGTTAACCAATGGCCTGTAATCTTCATCAGGAATAGAGCCGTCTCCAAATACCCCGTCGACCAACAGTTTTGAAAACCTGGCATAACCTGTTTCATTAAGTTGCGAGCCGTCAGTGGTGAGTTGCATGCCCTCATCAAACCACTTTTTTGATGGTGTAAACGCATCCAATACCAGTACTTGTTTAGCAGCACAGACCTCTTTAACCGCCTCAGTATACATGGCCAGGTTTTGGTTTTCGGCAGTGCCTTTTGGCAGATCAAACCGATCAGATAAATCCTGAAAAGCAATGGGGGTCACGAGAGCAAGTTGTGGCATATCAGTTCCATTGTATTGCTGTTTTAGCGTATGGTCAATGAATCCTTCTAACTCACTTTTAAAGCTTGTAAGCCCTTCGACACTTTCAAATGATTCATTAAATCCGAAAAATGCAATAATAATGTCTGCTTGTAATCTTGTGAGCCATTGGTCGGGGTAATCAAAATGCCCTTCACTTCCGGAATTTTGAGCGAGGTCATTTTGAAATTTTTCAGCTCCGGGAAAAGCCCAGGGTGTCATTCTTCCCGAATGAGGCCGAAATCCCGGTGTGTCTCCCCCGTCACACATATTTCTAATGATTAACAGGCTATCGGGATATCGCATTTGTAGCTCAGTTTCGAAATGACCAAAGTTCATCATCCTTGACCCCAAGTTGTTCCCAAGTAGTACAATACGACTGCCTTTTTTGATATTGAGCTTATTTGAAACGGGTTGGCAAAAGGTAATGAAGACTGACAGGGAAATGACAATTGCAGGACTGATTTTCAACATGAAATAGGATTTAAGAAGTTCAAGTTAATATTAAATCCAACTCATTCCTTATGTTTATAACTATAATAAGAAAGTTAGTGTATGATTAGGATCATTAGTGTTATTTCATCACTTCTGTTTTTAAGTTTCACAGTCGTTCAGATCAATGATCCGGATCCGGTTTTTTGGATTACATTCTATTCGGCCGTTACTATAATCTGTTTTTTAGGTGTCTTAAATAAGCAAAACAAAAAGATTGTTTTGGCAGGTATGATTGCATCAATTTTGGTAGCTGCGTATTATGCTCCGGGTTTTATCGAATGGCTGGGACAACCTGATAAGTCCGAAATTTTTGGAGAGATGGTTTATAAGAAATCGTACATAGAAGAAACCAGGGAATTCCTGGGTTCTTTGATTGGATTAGCGGCCCTGATCTATCAGTATCTCAAAGTTTAGCGATAGATTTCATAAAACCGTCATTATTATAACCCGTTGTGCTAATTCATCAGGAGTAAGGAAAAGTGTGGATAATACTGATTATCATTAAATTAGAGTAATAACAAACCCATTTATTGAACGGGCCTGTGCACACCATTAAAAGTAATTTCGATAAGATTCTTCAAACAATCAAATCACTTGAACTTGACTGCCTCGATGAAGAGGGGAGTATTCCAAAGTCCGGAAACGCACTGACCGTAGAAGCATGGATTACTTTAGACGTTTACCCCTGCAATGTTGCACCTATTGTTCATTATTCGGAGGATTTTGGGGCACAAGGATTTTGCCTCGGTATTGATGTCTATGGACATCTTTTGTTCACTGCAAGCGGACAGACTACCACTTCTAAAATGGCTCTGGAATTGTATAGATGTGGGGCGGAAAAAAACAGGTACTATAACTGTCTAAATCCAAAAATTACAGATTTCGACTCTTAAAATTCAATCAGTGACTTTTGCAGCGGTCTTGTACTTAGCCGAAAACTTGGCTGAGGAGGTTATCGTGGATTTCAATAGGTAAAATTGTTGTAGGCAAACCATGTTGACCAATGAATATCGCTTTATCATCATCTTCCAGATTGATCCGGCCATGGGAGCCTTTAACTAAACTGGCATCGAGTGGAATGAGGTCCATCATAGTCCTGAAACCCAACTTTTTGGCCAGTAGCCTGAGTACTATCCGCGGGATAATCAGTTTCTTTTCGGGATCTAGAAACATCTCAACGGGGTCATAACCCGGCTTTTTATGAATTTCTACTGTTCTGGCGAAGTCTGGAGCGAGCTTGTCATCTTCCCAATAGTAGTAGGTAAACCAGCTCTTTTTGTCTGCGATAGCGATTAAATCACCAGCCCTGTCATGATTAACATGATGACTTCTCTTTCCGTCAGTATCCAATACTGTCTCGATTCCCACAGTTTTTTCTAATTGAGTTTTGATTTCATCCTTTAAACTCGAATCCTCAATATAAACATGGGCTACCTGATGATCTGCCAACGCAAATGCTTTTGAAGCTCCTGCATCAAATAATTCAAGCCCATTTTCTATTCTAAGGTTGATCAAGCCCATTTTTCTTAAAACGCGATTGATGTGAATAGGCTGCTCTACATCGGTAATTCCATATTCAGAAATTACATTGACTGTTAGGCCCAAATTCTCCAGGGAGGGTATAAGGTCTGCACAAACAGCATCGATCTCCCGAAGGTCTTTGGACAGATACTTTTGGTCGTGGCCATATTTCTGAAGCACATAGTCCAAGTGTGGAAGATATACCAATACGAGATCTGGGTTATGGGTCCTCTGCGCCCATTTTGCTGCATCGGCAATCCATTGACTGGATTTTATACTGGTTTTGGGTCCCCAAAAATCAAATAGAGGAAATGTACCAAGTGCGGCCTGTAGTTGATCTCTTAAAGCAGCAGGATGGGAATAACAATCAGGTACTTTCAAACCATTTGTCCGATACTGGGGCCGCGGTGTAACCGAATAATCCACGGTGGAATACATGTTGTACCACCAAAACATATTAGCGCAAGTAAAATTCGACTCTCGCTTTTTTGCAGTATCCCAAATGCTTGGCGACAAGACTAACTTATTGGACTGTCTCCACAGTTTTACTTCTTGTTCATCCTTGAAAAACCACCCATTCCCGACAATACCATGTTCATCGGGCCATTTACCCGTGAGATAGGTAGTTTGTACTGAACAGGTCACGGCCGGTAATACCGGATCAACACTTGAAATATTTTTATCCGCCGACCACTGCGAAAGGAAAGGGGTGTTTTCTCCAAGGAGTCTCTTTGATAGCCCTACAACATTTATGAGTGCCGCTTTGTGCATGGGTCAAGACCTATGGTTGTTTTTCAATGTTTGCTGTACCCAATTCAATTCTCGAACAATACCACTTACTATATCCGTACACATGTCTTGTGGCAATATGTCCCAAGTGTATGTTTCCACCTCCAGGTGATTGGTAAAATTCTGCTTGGACCATACTTTCAAGGTTTCAACAATGTCCTGTTGAGTTGATCTTAATAGTCCATATTCTTCTGTAAAAATTGGTACGTGAAAATGAGTTCGAATTTCCTGGTCAGGTGGATGTTGTAGCGATTCAATGGCCTCACCTAAATCAGAGAATCGCTTGAGTGCATTGTCCGATTGCTTAGTCACTGCCTGGTGTAAATAGATGGGTTCATCAAACACACTCAACTGATGGCTAACTTCTTCAATGTTTGAATCGACTAACTTTGGTGATGCAAGTGCCGCACTAATCTGGATTCTTCCAATTTTGATATTGGCAGAACGAATTCTTGTAATGGCTTGCAGGGGATCTTCGAAACCTACTGCAAAATGACAAACGTCATAGCACAGTTGAAAATGTTCCCGGATGTGTTGTGCTCCGGTGCGCTCATCACAACCGAGACTTATAGAAACGGACTTGAGCCCTTTTATGAGTAAATGTTGCTTGAAAAAATCAACAAATTCAATAGTGGTTTCAAGAATTCCATCTGGCTCTGGTTCCATATCCAGGTGCAGACTCTTACCGGTTGTAATCTTTAATTCAGCGAGGTATACGATGAGCTCAGCTAGTAAATTGCAGGATAATGATTTCGCATCTTCCAGTGCTTGCTCATCTTTATGCCACCATTTGTAAGATAATGGAGAGGTAGATACTCCACCATCCATTCCATTAGGGAGCAATTCACTTAATATCGCAAATAGCCTTTTTGTATACTCAAGCCGATCTCTGGAAGTCCAATCCGGGGCATGGACCTGGTCTTTAACTCGCTCTTTATGGAATTGCCCATAAGGAAACCCATTAATGGTGAAAACGTACATGTTTTCACTTTCCAGCCAACTTGCGAATTGAATCAGGTTGTCTTCGGCTAACAATTCAATAGAAGCAGTATTAGATAATCGCAGACCGATACCAAATGCTTCATTTGTCAGTCTTTTCCTGACCTGTGTGGTGTATTGCTGCAGGTTTTCAAAAGTTGCTGACCACGACTCCCCGGCGTGAATATTACTACAATAGGTCAGATGGGCCTTATGATGATTAGTACGCATGTACGGACTGTTTGTCTTTCAGAATGTTAGCCGCCTGTTCTATTACTTTCTTATCCATTTCATGTACATCTACCTGGCTGCCAATTTGGTCAATGAGTGTAATGGTCAATTCACCTCCTAAGTGTTCTCGAAATTCTTCCAAACCATTGACCAACAAAGGATTTATGGAAATAATGTCATTTGCCAGCAGCATTGGGTGAAATAAGTTAAATCCATAATCGCCGAGTAATTGCAATATCCGTTCACATGAGTGAAAATCCAACAGGCCCGATAGCTGTGAGTAAATGACATCCAGGGCAATTCCAATAGCTACTGCTTCACCATGCTTTACTTCAAAATTGGTCAGTTGCTCCAATTTATGCGCTGACCAATGTCCAAAATCAAGAGGTCGTGATGAACCCATTTCAAATGGATCATTACTCTGAGAAATGTGCTGACTGTGAAGTAGTGCGCAATCAAAAATCAGTTTTTGCATTACCTCAAGTTCCCGGTTGTTCACCTCGTTTTTATTGTTCTCAAGCCACGAAAAGAATACGCGATCTTTGACCAATGCGACCTTTACTGCTTCAGCAATACCTGACCTCCAATTCCGGTTGTCCAAAGTGGCAAGAAATTCAATGTCATTTATTACGGCTACGGGCGGATTAAATGCCCCAATGAAATTCTTCTTACCAAAATAATTGATGCCGTTTTTTACTCCAACCCCAGAGTCGTTTTGGCTGAGTACGGTGGTGGGAATTCTAATATGACGTATTCCCCTATGCCCCACTGAGGCCGCAAAGCCTGCCATGTCCAAGACTGCCCCTCCACCAATGGCAATTAAATAAGAATGGCGGTCTATTTTTGCCTCATTGATCATGGAGAGCGTCCTGTCAAATTCCAGGGTAGAATTCTTAGCTTGTTCTCCACCTTTGACTATGAGAGGGGTAGCTGAAAGTTCAGTTGAAGGGATGTTTTCAAAATAGCGGGTAATATTTTCAACTATTTTGGGGTGGCACCTGGCTACACCATCATCTATGACGAAAGCGGCTTTAACTACTTTCTTTGAATCATCAGAATGTAAGATTTTCAGTAAAATCTGGTTGTTAGAATTGAATAAATCTCTGGTGAATTCAATCTTGTAATTATACTGAACCGAGAATTCTTGTGATATATTCATAAGTAGATTGGAGTTCAGATTTGATGATATCAGGTGACTGCAAATTTTCTTGACAGCAGCAAAGATAGTGGCAGCAATAATAAAACGGCTAAACCCCAGAGCCAGTTACTACTTCCTGCTACATAGCTAGCATTCAGGGGTATTAAAGATATGACCCCCATTTTCACCGCGTTCATAATATGCTTCGGAGTGTTTTTCTTGATCGCTTTGAATTTTGCCATAGCATTCATTTCAAACCAAAGGAGGGCATAGGGCAGTACCGTCCCGAAATGCAGCAGACCAGTCCACCCGAGATATAGCAGGATGCAAAAAATTATCAAATCAAGGGTCAGTGCCAAGCTTATCGCTTTACGGTTGTTACCTAATACCTCTCCCTGACTTGTCAGAGTTATGGCAGCGATAAAGATGAATGGAATAAAACTGATGAACCATAGATCAGGAAATTGGCCTGCAAGCAGAGTCATGCCAAGTAAAAGATTGAGACTCCGGCAAAGACCCATCACAAGAGGACCAGTCAGGATATTGTGTTTAAAAACCTTATCGTAAGAAAGCGCAGCTATCGAGATTCCGAGTGCAACATATAAGCTATTCCACGAAACAAGGGCACTTACGAAAATACCTATAAGTAATAAAACAGTTCCGAAAGTGGCAGCCTGTCTCAACGAAACTTGTCCTGATGGAATGGGACGTTCCGGGCGTTCAGATTTATCCGTTTCCAAGTCAAATACATCATTAAAAACAATGCCTCCGGCGTATAAGAGAGAGGTAGACAGGCAAAGAAGAATTAGGGGGCTATATGAAATACCGCTACTAACCGAGAAAAAACCAGATAGGGCAGCACCTGCCAGAATATCCGAAATTGCAGTAACCACATTGGCGGGACGTACCAATACAAGAAAAGGGCGCATGCTCATTTCCGGCTGTAGGCTTAATTTTCAACAAAATTAGAATCACCTGATTTCTTAGGTTCCTGCCCTCGAAGTACACTGTTGCCACCATAGAGAATAGATTGGTCATAATCTACTCCGTCAGACCAATCACTTTCCTTCATATTGCCACTTTGTCCATAGGCTGAAAGGGCATTACCGTAACATGTGGTGTGTACATTCTTTTCAGGTATTCCCTGTTCTAACATGAGGTTGGCGGTTTTGGGAACGGATAAGGGATCACTCACTCCCCAGTCAGCTGAGCTATCTACAATAATTCTTTCAGACCCATATTGTCGCACAATTTCTACCATCCTTTCACTACCCATTTTTGTGTTCGGATAGATCGTGAAAGCTGCCCAGAACCCTCTGTCAAGTACACTCTTGACTGTTTCCTCATTATTGTGATCAATTACCACTTTTGATGAGTCAAATTGATGTTCTTCGAGTACATCCATGCTGCGCAAGGTGCCATTCTTTTTATCACGATGAGGAGTATGGACCATGATTGGCAGTTCAACCTCTTTGGCTAGTTCAATTTGAGCACGGAAAAATTTATCTTCAGCTGCTGTTTGATCATCATAACCTATTTCACCAATGGCTACCACATTGTCTTTCAAGGCATAAAGCGGAAGTAATTCCATTACTTCCGCTGAGAGTTCCACATTGTTTGCTTCTTTAGAATTGAGCCCAATTGTGCAATAGTGCCTGATCCCAAATTGGGAGGCGCGAAATGGTTCCCAACCTACAATACTACTAAAGTAATCCTTGAAGGCTCCAGCTTCTGTTCGAGGTTGACCCAGCCAGAAGGCTGGTTCTATAATGGCTACAATGCCTGCCTTTTGCATAGCCTCATAGTCACTGGTGGTACGTGAGGTCATGTGAATATGAGGATCTATGAACTTCATGGTTTTATGCTATTTTAATGGTTAATTTTTTTGGAATACTTGTCGGCCGATTTCATCCCAACTTGTGTCAGGTGGTAACTCCCTGATTGTATTTAACCACTCTGTGGCTTCTTTCAAATCGCTTCCTTTCATTACTTTGATTGCAGCTATTCTTGCCAGTTCTGAACTGTCATTTGCCGCCTTCTTGAGATCCCCGAATATATCAGCATTGATATACCCGATCATCATTCGCCACAGTTCTGGTGTTACTGGCCGGTGAGCCGACCAGCGTTCATGCACAAAATCATGCAGTATTAATGCGAGTTTTTCATTCCTTTTATCATCAATCCCCATGATTCTAAAAATGGGCCTTTCCATGAAAATTGATTTTAGAACCATCTGGTTCCATGCACTTTCGGTAAAGAATCTCATGGCGTAGGAGTTATTAGCTGTAATCGCATCGAATACGTCAACCATATTTGTTCTAATGCCATCAATTACTAACAGCTGAAATGTTTCAGCATTTGGCAGGTATTGGATGGATTTGTAGATGGTGACTTGTTCTTTAATATCTGCAGTCGAGACCAGCCTTTTAATTCGGTCAAGGTTGCCCTCAATAGGCAAGCTAAGTAAAAATGCAAGTCTGCAGAATTCATCCAAAGTCCACTGGTCAGAATCGAATGCAGGGTTAATTGTTCTTAGGACCGCCGTGAGGGCAGCATTTGGGCAAACGATATGTCGTTCAATTTTCCTGTTAACCATACCAAATGATAGAAAGAAATTCGATGGTTGATCAATGCCTGAGAGTTTGTCTTTGAACCAGGTTTGGCTGTCTTCACTTAGATTATCAACACAAAGTTGGATGACCTGACTTTTTAAATCCGCTTCCACTTAATCTGTCAAATTGTTAATTACCGAATATTACCGCTTTTTATTGAAAATTTTATCCAGGTATCAATGATCTCCCGAGTTTACTTTAATGAGAAAAACCAGTTGATCAGAATGTGATATCGGAATCACTTGTTGAAGTATGCTTGCTCCTGATCTGGCTCTCAGTAAATCTTGTTCGCTTCATTTTTTGACAGTTTAAGTTACTAATTTGTTTATTTTTAAACTGCCCTATTTTATAGTAAGGATACATAACTGGTAAGGCTACCTTGTCACCAACAACCTGCAAGGAAACCGAATCTCCTTTTCACCATACCCACAATCCAATGGCCCTTGAGATAGCATCCACTGTCCAATTGGCACAACGGGTTAATTCTTGATAATTCTCCTGGTAAAGCTCCCTTTACCGGTGTTTAGAATGACGAGATAAATCCCTTTGGCCAAAGGCGAAATATCAATGCTGTGCGCTCCTGTGGCGAAAGTTCCCTGCTGAAGCAGGTGGCCTCCGGTATCAAGCAATTTGTAACCTGTCTTTTCTGCCACGGTGATGTTTAAAATATCACTTGTCGGGTTTGGCGAAATAGCAACAGCCGATTGCTCAAAATCCTCAATAGACAAAACTGCCTCCGTAGTGAAACTTTGTTCTCCTCCATAGCTCGTATCGACGCTATTGGTTGCATAGGCTCTGTAATAATAGGCTGTGCCTGCTGTCAGACCTGTAATGTTTTCTGTAAAAACACCTGTTGTACCGCTTACAACAACATTGGCAACACCCGTAGTACCAATTATTAAATCTGCGTTTGATGTCGCATATACAAATCCTCTTGCTGTAATTTCTGCTCCTCCATCGGAAGTTATATTGCCGTTTAAAGTGGCTGTTGTAGAAGTAATAGCGGTTGCTGTTGTTGTGCTTACTGCGGGTACGACTGCCAATGTTGTAAAACTTTGTTCTTCTCCGTAAGTTGTTCCCACACTATTTTTTGCGTAGGCTTTGTAATAATACGCTGTGCCTGCTGTTAAGCCTGTTATTTCTTCATTAAAAGAACCTGTTGTACCGCTTAGAGCAACATCCGTAACGTCGGTAGCACCAATTATCAAATCTGTGTTTGAAATAGCATATACAAATCCTCTTGCTGTAATTTCTGCTCCTCCATCGGAAGTTATATTGCCGTTTAAAGTTGCCGTTGAGGAAGTAATATTACTTGCTGCTGTTGTGCTTGCTGTGGGTGCGACTGCCAATGTTGTAAAACTTTGTACATCTCCGTAAGTTGTATTGACGCTATTGGTTGCGTAGGCTCTGTAATAATAGGTTGTGCCTGCTGTTAAACCTGTTATTGCACTATTAAAAGTTCCTGTTGTACCGCTTGCAGTAACATTCGTAACACCGGTAGTACCAATTATTAAATCTGTGTTTGATGTCGCATATACAAAGCCTCTTGCTGTAATGGCGGCTCCTCCGTCGGAAGTTATATCGCCGTTTAAAGTGGCTGTTGTAGAAGCAATATCGCTTGCTGCTGTTGTGCTTAGTGTCGGCTTGGCTAATGTTGTAAAACTTTGTTCATCTCCGTAAGTTGTATTGACGCTATTGGTTGCGTAGGCTCTGTAATAATAGGTTGTGCCTGCTGTTAAACTTGTTATTGCACTATTAAAAGTTCCTATTTCTGTACCGCTTACAGTAACATCCGTAACACCGGTAGCACCAATTGTCAAATCTGTGTTTGAAGTAGCATATACAAAGCCTCTTGCTGTAATGGTTGCTCCTCCGTCAGAAGTTATATCACCGTTTAAAGTGGCCGTTGTGGAAGTAATAGCACTTGCTGCTGTTGTGCTTGCTGTTGGAGCTTCTTGTATATCAGCAACAGAGATGGTAAATCGTTTCTCAATACTTGTATTATCTATTGCTATACGTATTGCATAACTGCTTTTTGTTTCATTGTCGGCAGGGGCTATAAGTTGTAGTGCTTCTCCTGAAATGGTAAAACTCGCATTATCTGTATCTCCGTCTCCTGCTGTGAATGTATAGGTATAAGAGGTCGCTCCTCCGTTGGTGGACAGGGTGCCGACTGTGGTGTTTGCTGGCTCGTTTTCTAAAATATTTGTGGAAGAAAGAAAAATATTTTCAGGTGGGTCGCTGGCTTCAATTAACCCACCGTCAGTAATGGTCCAGTTATGGCCACTTGCAGCAACCATATTGTCTCTGGAAGTTTGTGCTGATGATGTATATTTAGAAGTCCCTGCATGGAAAGTCACATTTGTTTGAAGGCTTTGTGCATTCCAGCCTATTAAAAGTGCATCGTAATTGGCTGGTGAAAGTGCAGCATTTGCGAACATCCTGAACATAGTTGTTACCTGAGAAACATCCCAACTGCCTATATCCTGGTTGAAAGAAGAGGCTCCATTGAACATATTAGATATATTTGTTACCCTGGAAACATCCCAACCTCCTATATCCTGGTTGAAAGCTTCGACTCCAGCGAACATATCAAACATATTTGTTACCTGAGAAACATCCCAACTTCCTATATCCTGGTTAAAAGAAGAGGCTCCATTGAACATCAAACTCATATTTGTTACCTGAGAAACATCCCAACCTCCTATATCCTGGTTGAAAGAAGCAGCAAATTCGAACATACGGAACATATCTGTTACCTGAGAAACATCCCAATTTCCTATATCCTGGTTGAAAGAAGTAGCACTTGAGAACATTGCATTCATACTTGTTACCTGAGAAACATCCCAACTTCCTATATCCTGGTTGAAAGAACTGGCACCAAAGAACATAGCAGACATATCTGTTACCGAACTCATATCAGGAGTGCCCGCATTACTACTGGCGGTTAAGTTAGTTGCTCCTCGAAAAGCATTCGACATATGGGGGTTCCATTCAGCAGTGCCCCATTGTTCAATAGAGCTGTATTTTTGTCTACCATTTTGGAAATTTATATAAATATCGTTTAGGTTTTTAAACCTTATGGTATGCTCTCCTGCCATGCCAAAGGTATGGCTGGTATTTCCTGTTGTTATTGGCTCAAAACCGCTACCTTCTCCCCAATCAACCTCATACTCCATGTCCTGGGTGTGAAAAGTAAAGGTGTCGTCTTGAGCGTTAGTGCCGGCGGTGGTGTTTATTTTTAGTACAAAATAGTCTGACATGTTATCCTGTGCCAAAGCAAGTGTTGTGATAAAAAGAAAGCTAAATAGGGTAATTAAGTGCTTAGCCCTAGGGATTTTTTTTTTAGGGGGGGGGGTAACTGACTTCCTGGTAGTGTGTGTGTTTTTCATGGTATTTATGTGTTAGATATTAGTTGTTAGTTGTTAGTTGTTAGTTGTTAGTTGTTAGTTTTTAGTTTTTCAACGGGTGGTTCTCAATTAGGAATAAAGGTATTAAAAAAGATTGATCAACTCATCCGTATTTAATGATTAAACCGATTATTGCCAATCCGATGCCTGTTATGCCTACTGTCCATTTAAAATTGCTGATTCTGTTATCGAATTTATTGTCTAAACTTGTAATTCTATTTTCTAAAACATTGAATTTACTTTCAAAGGCGTTTTCTAAAACATTGAATTTACTTTCAAATTTATTATCTAAACTTGTAATTCTATTTTCTAAAACATTTTTTAAAGCACCAATTTCTTTAATTACTTCTCTCATATCGTTTTCAGTTTTTATATCTATTAAAGTTGTTATAGCTTCTTTTGTATGATTGTCTATATTCAATTTTTTTAGCTGTTTTTGAATTTCGCTGGTTTTCATATTCACAAATTAAACTCATCCGTATTTAATGATTAAACCGATTATTGCCAATCCGATGCCTATTACACCTACTGTCCATTTAAAATTGCTGATTCTGTTATCTAAAACATTGAATTTACTTTCAAAAGTATTTTTTAAAGCACCAATTTCTTTAATTACTTCTCTCATATCGTTTTCAGTTTTTATATCTATTAAAGTTGTTATAGCTTCTTTTGTATGATTGTCTATATTCAATTTTTTTAGCTGTTTTTGAATTTCGCTGGTTTTCATATTCACAAATTAAACTCATCCGTATTTAATGATTAAACCGATTATTGCCAATCCGATGCCTATTACACCTACTGTCCATTTAAAATTGCTGATTCTGTTATCTAAAACATTGAATTTACTTTCAAAAGTATTTTTTAAAGCACCAATTTCTTTAATTACTTCTCTCATATCGTTTTCAGTTTTTATGTCTATTAAAGTTGTTATAGCTTCTTTTGTATGATTGTCTATATTCAATTTCTTTAGCTGTTTTTGAATTTCGCTAGTTTTCATATTCACAAATTAAACTCATCCGTATTTAATGATTAAACCGATTATTTATTGCCAACCCGATGCCTGTTATGCCTACTGTCCATTTAAAATTGCTGATTCTATTATCGAATTTATTGTCTAAACTTGTAATTCTATTTTCTAAAACATTGAATTTACTTTCAAAAGCATTTTCTAAAACATTGAATTTACTTTCAAATTTATTGTCTAAACTTGTAATTCTATTTTCTAAAACATTTTTTAAAGCACCAATTTCTTTAATTACTTCTCTCATATCGTTTTCAGTTTTTATGTCTATTAAAGTTGTTATAGCTTCTTTTGTATGATTGTCTATGTTCAATTTTTTTAGCTGTTTTTGAATTTCGCTGGTTTTCATATTCACAAATTAAAATCATCCGTATTTAATGATTAAACCAATTATTGCCAATCCGATGCCTATTACACCTACTGTCCATTTAAAATTGCTGATTCTGTTATCGAATTTATTGTCTAAACTTGTAATTCTATTTTCTAAAACATTGAATTTACTTTCAAATTTATTGTCTAAACTTGTAATCGTATTTTCTAAAACATTGAATTTACTTTCAAAAGTATTTTTTAAAGCACCAATTTCTTTAATTACTTCTCTCATATCGTTTTCAGTTTTTATGTCTATTAAAGTTGTTATAGCTTCTTTTGTATGATTGTCTATATTCAATTTTTTTAGCTGTTTTTGAATTTCGCTGGTTTTCATATTCACAAATTAAACTCATCCGTATTTAATGATTAAACCGATTATTGCCAACCCGATGCCTGTTATGCCTACTGTCCATTTAAAATTGCTGATTCTATTATCGAATTTATTGTCTAAACTTGTAATTCTATTTTCTAAAACATTAAGTTTACCTTCAAACACATTGAATTTACTTTCAAAAGTATTTTTTAAAGCACCAATTTCTTTAATTACTTCTCTCATATCGTTTTCAGTTTTTATATCTATTAAAGTTGTTATAGCTTCTTTTGTATGATTGTCTATGTTCAATTTTTTTAGCTGTTTTTGAATTTCACTGGTTTTCATATTCACAAATTAAACTCATCCGTATTTAATGATTAAACCAATTATTGCCAATCCGATGCCTATTACACCTACTGTCCATTTAAAATTGCTGATTCTGTTATCGAATTTATTGTCTAAACTTGTAATTCTATTATCAAATTTATTATCTAAACTTGTAATCGTATTTTCTAAAACATTGAATTTACTTTCAAAAGCATTTTCTAAAACATTGAATTTACTTTCAAATTTATTGTCTAAACTTGTAATCCTATTTTCTAAAACATTTTTTAAAGCACCAATTTCTTTAATTACTTCTCTCATATCGTTTTCAGTTTTTATATCTATTAAAGTTGTTATAGCTTCTTTTGTATGATTGTCTATGTTCAATTTTTTTAGCTGTTTTTGAATTTCACTGGTTTTCATATTCACAAATTAAACTCATCCGTATTTAATGATTAAACCAATTATTGCCAATCCGATGCCTGTTATGCCTACTGTCCATTTAAAATTGCTGATTCTGTTATCGAATTTATTGTCTAAACTTGTAATTCTATTTTCTAAAACATTGAATTTACTTTCAAAAGCATTTTCTAAAACATTGAATTTACTTTCAAATTTATTGTCTAAACTTGTAATTCTATTTTCTAAAACATTTTTTAAAGCACCAATTTCTTTAATTACTTCTCTCATATCGTTTTCAGTTTTTATGTCTATTAAAGTTGTTATAGCTTCTTTTGTATGATTGTCTATGTTCAATTTTTTTAGCTGTTTTTGAATTTCGCTGGTTTTCATATTCACAAATTAAAATCATCCGTATTTAATGATTAAACCGATTATTGCCAACCCGATGCCTGTTACACCTACTGTCCATTTAAAATTGGTGATTCTGTTATCGAATTTATTGTCTAAACTTGTAATTCTATTTTCTAAAACATTTTTTAAAGCACCAATTTCTTTAATTACTTCTCTCATATCGTTTTCAGTTTTTATATCTATTAAAGTTGTTATAGCTTCTTTTGTATGATTGTCTATATTCAATTTCTTTAGCTGTTTTTGAATTTCGCTAGTTTTCATATTCACAAATATAGGCGATTAAAAAGGTTTTTGATCGAAAAAAAGAACTGTTATCGTATTTAATTATGAATAACGGTATTAATAGAGTTTGACAAAGTTCCGGTGCTGTAACATGGGGGCACCGGTCATGGTAACTGCTTCTCCCGTACCTATCGTATTTGCGGACAGCTCAATGGGCAGCACTTTGGGTTTGGGCGTTAGCTACGGTGGTTACAAACAGCAGGGAGATAGCAACGACACCTGACAGCCTGTGTATTGTGTTGCGGATATTTCGGGTTCCGGAAGAATAATTCATCTGGATATGCTTTAAAACTGGATATGCTTTAAAACTGGTCGTTAACTTAATAACTTATTGCAAATAAAACTTGACCAAGTTGGAGATTAATCAAGTTGGAGATTAATCAAGTTGGAGAGACAAGTTGGAGAGAGACCGGCAGCTCATCACACAGGTAAAAACAAGTTGAGCTTTATCAAATGGAAAAATAAGTTTCGATGCAGGAAATGCAAACATGCAGCCTGTCAGAAAAGAAAAGACTTTTCCAGTGCCTGCAATAAATGCACTGCTACTGAAAGCCCGGCTGTAATTTCAAGGCGTTACAGGCAATTATTCATCAGATCAAGTTATGGACCAGCACCACATAATTCATGGGTAAGTGATTTCAACGCAGACAGGTATTACAATTGAGTGTGCTGTGATCGGTTAAACAGGTCACAAAGGCAAGGGTGCTATTGCAAGACCGGTGGCTAAACCAAAAATTATGATACACACTTTGTTTCACATTGAAACTATGGTGCCTGGCAGAAATCTATACTTCATATCGATTACTTTGGTGCCATGGATTTTAACCTTTCCAAAATTGTCAAGAGGCTTTTACCAGTAATTCTAGCTGGCATCACTGGAAACATCATATTGACCATTTACACCTCGGAAGAAAATCTTCTAAAAACTTTGACTCAATTTTCACCGGGCTGGTTTTTTTTGGCAATTGTCATGTCGCTCATTCCGTGGCTTGGTCACTCAGCCAGAACAGTGATTTGGTCAGGATTTCTCGGATTTCCCATAACATTTATGGATAGTTTCAGAATATCGATTGCTCATGATTTGGGTGGGGCCATTACACCTACTGTTGTCGGTGGTACACCTGTAAAGTTTGGGCTCCTGGTAAACAGAGGAGTGCCGGCCGGGGCGGCAGGAATGATCGTATTGCTCCAGGTACTTGAAGACTTAGTTTTCCTTATCTCCTCCCTGCCATTATCAATCTATTTTGCCGGAGGTCTGGAAAATCCGGCTGTAATGAGTCTTTATAAATCAATTGGAGTTATAAGTATTCATCTTTGGTGGCTTATTCCTGCTTTTGCATTAATAGTAATTACAGGCAGATTCATTTATCGTAAACGAAAGAAAAAGGTCATCGAAAAGAGTGGTCTGACTGCTTTTCAAAAGATCAAAAACCAAATCAGACACGCCTGGAACGACTTTTTACTGGCAGGTGAACTAGTCCTGAAATCAGGAAAGCCAAGATTTCTATTGACGGCGGCAATGATGTATATTGAATGGTCTTGCCGGTTTGCCATACCAATTGCCCTGGTTTATTCACTTGGCATAATTGCTGACCCTTTTCAATTTTTCTTCTTGCACTGGATAGTATGGCTCACGATGCTTATAACCCCCACTCCTGGTGCCACTGGTGGTGCAGAAGCTGTATTCTATTTTCTTTTCATCCCTTTTATACCCAATAGTTTAATTGGCATATTGATTACCGGATGGCGATTCGTCAGCTATTACTTCATGATGCTTGCGGGAACTGTGATTCTTCAGTTTACTGGAGTAATTAATTCCAAAAAGTAGAGACACAGGGTGATGAACAATCCATTCGAAGTTTATGGTCAGTATTTAAATACAAATCATACTATGACAGGTACTCTATCCTATTATATCCAATATAGTTGTTATGTATGTATAATTCATACATAGCTCAATTGGGAAAGGTTGCGATATTCGCAGCCTTTCCTTACTTCATACCCCCTCACTGGTAACCTCAATTTTGATCTTGGCTCATTTTTAATTTAACTTTAACCCAGGAATTTGGTTCTAACCGGTTTCAACCGAGTGGATTAAAAGGGAATTCCGGTGCAAAACCGGAGCTGTTCCCGCAACTGTAAGTTCTTTTTTGTATTGGTATCACTCTCATGCCACTGTTATATCCTGATAGATATCGGGAGGGACGGGAAGGCGATACCAATAGAACAAGCCAGGAGACCTGCCCGATTCATTTGTATTCATTACACCGGGAAGAGTGTTGTAAAAAACTGTAGCAGTTAGCAAGTAAATGTTAAGGAGTTTAAAGTACTCGAAGCTATCGCTTCTTGCTTTTGGTTTTCTATTTGAATCATTCGGTCAGGTACCAGATTCTGTTAGAAGATTAGATGAAGTTGTTATTGCCTCAACGAGAATTCAGATTCATTCGGTAGGCTATCGCATGGAAAAGGTGGATTCTTTTGCTATTGCGAGTTCAGCACCAGCTAATCTTGCTGAAATCCTAATCCGCAATTCCAATGCCCACGTGAGAAGTTATGGCCCAAACGGACTCTCAGCACCAAATCTTCGTGGATCTGGCAATAGCCATACCTCAATTATTTGGAATGGGATCAATCTTCAAAGCCCAACCTCAGGTGAGCTTGATATTAGTCTTTTACCAACATCGTTTATCGATGATATAACTGTTCAATTCGGAGGTGCTGCCAGTCTCTTTGGTTCCGGAGCTTTAGGTGGCATCATCCATTTGAGAAATAAACCATCTTACAACAAAGGACTAAGACTACAGCTTTCCCGGAATTATGGTTCTTTCAACAGACATCATCAGAGCTTTGGCGCGGGATGGAGCAACCTCAAATTCGGTTCCTCCATTAAATTTTTCCGGTATTCAGCTGACAATGACTTTAACTACAACAACATTACACTCGCTGGTTCACCAAAGGAAAAAAGACAACATGGTGGAGTTGAACAGCAAGGCCTGCTCCTCCAAAACTATTGGAAGTGGAATAACAAAAATCAGCTTAGCCTACGTTTCTGGCTACAAGAAAATGACATCGAGGTACCCGAACCAATTACTGTAGCTGGAGTTGGAGCAGCAATTCAGAGAGACAATTTTAATCGAAGCCTATTCACCTGGGAGCACGTTGGAAATAAACTTAGTTGGACTGCAAAATCTGCTTTGGTTAATCACACCACTGCTTTTACCGGTTTCCCTCCTACTACTTATCATTCCAGTATAAACGAATACGAGGTCAATCTTCCAATCACACCTCAACTGACTGTTAATACCGGAATAAACAACACCTACGAGTGGGTGAATTCGGATAATCATGGCACGGAAAATCCCTTCAGAAATCGAATAGCGATCTTTTTCTCAGCCAGGCAATCAATAGGAACAAAATCCATTCTTAATATTCGGGTCAGAGAAGCATTGGTCAGAGGAAATCTTACGCCCTTTATTCCATCTATAGGGATAGAGCATTACCTCACCAAAGCAATCCGCCTCAAAGGCTCGGTATCTCGGAATTATCTCATTCCTACCTTCAATCAACTCTATTGGTCGGGGGCTGGTGGTTTCGGCAATCTATCACTCAGGCCTGAGTTGTCCTGGAGTGAAGAATTAGGTGCAATTTTCAACATGAATTCAAAAGAGGATGCCTGGTATTTTGAGTCCGAATTTACAGGATTTAGCAGCCAGGTAGACGATTGGATTTTGTGGGTTCCTGTGACTGCTTCAGCATGGTCTCCAAATAATATCAAGCGAGTATGGTCTCGAGGATTTGAAAGCAGTGCTAAAATCAAAAGAAAATGGAACATCACGTCCTTGGAATTACAGGGGAATTACAGTTACACAAAAGCTGTTAATCAACAAGTTTCAGGGACAGGTAATACTTCGGAAACCGGTAAACAAATAATCTATACTCCTGGTCATTCCGGAACAATCAATGCAACCCTCTCAATAAAATCCTTCAAAACGGGCTGGTGGCATCACATTACTGGCAAACAATTCACCACTGGCGACAATACCGCAGTCCAGGCACTTGAGATGTTTGGTGTTTCCAGTTTGGTTTTAAGTAATCAGTTCAAGATGGGTACCCTTAAAACCAGTCTCCAATTTGAAATCAATAACCTATTCAACAAGAACTATTTGGTAAGGGCTGGATATCCTATGCCTCTCAGAAATATAAAATTTGGATTAACCATTAAACACTAATTATTAAGAACATGTTTACAATTTCAAGAAAATTACCCCTCCTGCTAAGACCTGTCTTCTGCTTTATTATACCTCTACTCCTAATTTCATGTGGCGATGACGGAGATGACAATGGCCTGGTAAAACCTTCCGCAGGTAGCGGGTTTTTCATTGTCAATGAAGGCGGCTTTGGAAATTCCAATACGTCCCTGTCATTTTATTCAATAGAGTCCGGCCAAATAACTAATAATATTTTCCAGTCAACCAATGGAAGGCCTCTTGGTGACCAATCTCAATCAATGACTATTCATGGCCACGAGGGGTTCATTGTGGTGCAAAACTCAGCCAAAATTGAAGTAATTGATGTTGATAATTTCGAGAGCATTGCCACCATTTCAGATCATATTATTAGTCCACGATACTTTGTTGGACTCGATGCCGATAAAGGCTACGTTTCGGATTGGGGCGACGGGTTTTCAGGATCTGTCCATGTGATTGACCTGACCACCTACAGTGTGACTAAAACAATAAGCACCGGCAATGGAAGTAACGAAATGCTGTTTAGAGGGAATCTCCTGTATGTCGCCAATGCTGGTGGATTTGGTGTAGCCAATACCATATCAGTTATTGATACTGATACGGATGAAGTGATTAAAACTATTGAAGTCGGGGACAATCCCGGTAACCTTGAACTTGACGGTCAAGGCAACATATGGATTCTTGGTCAAGGCTGCCTGAAGTTTGATGCAGACTTTAGCATAGTTGAAACGGAGAGTTCTCATAGCTGGTTGAGTCAATTAGATGCTGATGACAATATTTCGCTTACCATCGTTTTCGACGGCTTCACTTTTAATACTGCTGCCAATCTGGTGATCAATAATACAACTGACAGGATCTTTTTTACTTACGATGGAGCGGTGAGAAATCTCCGTTCAACTGATGGACAAAGTTCTTTCGAGCCATTTATTGAACAAAGTTTATACGGTCTGGCCCTCGATCCCACTACGGGTAATCTGATAGGTATGGAAGCTCCTGACTTTTCATCCGGAGGAAACATGATGTTTTATGACGAAACCGGGGTTATTACAAAATCTGTAACCGCAGGTATTGGTCCTAATAGTGCGATTTATAAGAACTAAAGTAACTTCCAACGCTTATGAAAGCTTGTTCTTTTCTACCGGCAGTAACTCGAATGATTTATGCCGTGGAGCTTCAACATTTGCTCCATGGCATAACCTTCGAATGCCCCCCAAAGGCTTTAGAGGAGAAAAAGGTGTTTTTTGCTGGATTGATCGCATTGAATGCAAAAATCGTCCACCAAGTAGAAAATTTCAGTAATCCTATCTTCAGATAGCGTCATGTATTTCGTGATTAAGTATTTGAAATTCAAAACTTTAAATTTAATCACATTGAAACAGGCACTTAATAAATAAATATTTTGTAAAAGACGGGAAATACTTTCTATGCCTGTATAACCCTGAACTAGATGCTAAACAGCTTTGGTTAGCTGAAAATGACCATAAAAGGCTTAAAGGGACTGCAGACACAAACTGGATTAAGCTTGGTAAAACACATAATTAGCACTCTTATAACTACTAAGAGAAGTGAGTTATTGAGTCAGTCGGTAGCTCACTTCTATTTTATCAGCTTCCTCACAAAAAATTGGAATAATAATGTTCCTGCCTGCTAAGTTTTAACTTTGATTCTCAAGAAGCAATTGACCAAATGAAAGCAACCATCTTATTCCTTACAACAGCTTTACTAACATGCCTTTTGAACTTCTCTCAAGGGCAAGTTTCCCAAATAGAAAAGAAAATCATCCAATCGATAGACAATCACAACGAGGAGGCTGTTGAGCTCTTGAAAGAGATAGTCAATATCAACAGTGGCTCAATGAATTTTGAAGGGGTCAAAAAGGTTGGAGAAGTCCTCAAAGCCAAGTTTGATGGCTTGGGAATGGAAACCAGGTGGGTTGACGGAACTGCTTTTAGCAGAGCCGGACATTTAATTGCTCAGCAAAAAGGGAAAGGACCCACCCTCCTGCTAATAGGCCATTTAGATACTGTCTTTGAGCCCACAAGCCCATTCCAGGAATTCAAAATGTTGGAAGATAACATCGCCAGTGGCCCTGGCATTGACGACATGAAGGGTGGAGATATTGTTATACTACAAGCAATAATCGCTCTCAATGAAGTTGGTGCACTTAAAAACATGAATATCATCGTAGTGATGACGGGAGATGAAGAACTGAGCGGGAGGCCTTTGGATTTAGCCCGCAAGGACTTAATTGAAGCCGCAAAAAAGGCAGATATAGCTTTGGGTTTTGAGAATGGTGATGGTCAGCCATCCACTGCTAACATATCTCGAAGGAGCTCCTCAGGATGGGAATTGAAAGTAACTGGTGTTCCAGCTCATTCTTCTCAAATATTCAGAGAGGATATCGGAGTTGGAGCTATTTATGAACTATCAAGAATTCTTTATGGTTTTTATGAAAATCTGGCAGGTGAAGAATTACTCACCTTCAATCCCGGGATGGTCATTGGAGGTTCGCTTGTGGATCATGATAAAAATATGGATGGTGGAAGTGCCTACGGAAAGAGCAACATTGTGGCTGAAACAGCCATTTCTACCGGCGATATCAGGTGTATCTCTCCTGAGCAATTGGAGAAGACTCAGAATACAATGAAAAGAATTGCTTCCCGGAATCTACCTCACACAAGCGCAGAGCTAACGTTTGGTATTGGCTATCCTCCCCTGGCACCCACAGAGGACAATAAGAAACTACTTAGATATTATTCTTCAGTTAGTGAGGAATTAGGATTTGGTAAAGTGGTTGCGGTCGATCCATTGAAGGCTGGAGCGGCCGACATTTCCTTTACCGCCCCTTATGTGGACATGGCCATTGACGGCCTGGGTCTTGGTGGCACCAATGACCATACGGTTAATGAAACTGCCGATTTAAGTACACTTCCTTCACAAACTAAGAGGGCGGCCATTTTAATTTATAGACTAAGTACGGGGAAATATAAATAAGTGCTGAGGTTTAAAAGGTTGGAAAGCGTTAAGGTTTAAAGGTTTAAAGTATGTTGCAAGGTTCAAACTTTCAACTCAGCAACTTTCAACCCTTTTCAACTTTCTTCAGACTTCTTTCACAATAAAAAAGCCATCACTTCCTTCTTTCTGGTACAGCGGCATAAATATCATGCCATCCATCGGGGAATATAGCGGGCCATAGATTGTGTCTGCTAAGTGGTCACCCTGGGTGATTCCTTGAAAATTCACATAACCTGGCTTCATGCGAAAATCTTCGTGCTCCTCTACAGGATGCCTGTAAAACACTTTTACCGAACCTGGAAAACCATTGTTGAAGTTTTTTAATATTTCCCTGTAGTGATCTTCCCAGGGTTGATCATGCCTTTTGATAGCACCTGCAGCCTTTAGGATTTCCCATATCCCGGCTTCGTGCAATTGAAGTGCCTCAGGTGAACCAATTAAACCTCCCTCGAAAGCGAAGGAAACAATCCCCTGTTTGTGATAATAACCGAGCATTGTTCCAGACACATATCGATCAAGGTTAACCACTACAGGCTGATGCAGTGATTTGACCGCAGGGTGGGTAAATTCATCTTCAGGGATAACAATGAAATTACCATTCTCTGAAGAGGTTGCGTGAAGGTCAATTAAAATTTTTAGTGGGTTTTTGGAATAAAAAAATCTATCCAGATGATCTTTTAGTGCTACTAACTCTTCGTCTTCGGCTCGCTGATAATTATTTGACTGGTGAACAGACCGCAGCTTTTCGTCTGTCCACGACCGATTGAGGTCAAAATCAAGTGATCGTCTGTTCTGAGCTATAGCCTTCTTATTTCCAAGCAGGCCCAGCAACTGGCCATTGAAATCAATCTTGTGTTCTTGCAGCTTACAATAAACCCTATTGAATGCCTCAATTCCTACTTGCTCATTCCCATGCAAGCCAGCCACACAGGCTATTAATGGGCCTTCTCCCTCTCCATTAATTGACCCCAATATTCTGTTCATAAATTAATGCTATTTTGAGATCACTTCCTTTTTTGCAATATTATTCAGAATAGTGGTAGTAATATTTAGGAAATTCCCTTCAGTAATTACACCAACTAGCTTTTTATTTTTGACTACTGGCAGGCAGTCAACTTTATTTCTTTTCATCAAACGAAGTGCATCAACCACCGTTGCTTCAGGAGTTACCACCATTGGGTCGCTAATCATCAGGTCTTTGACAGTCATTGCCTCACTCTTCTTGACTTTTGACTTCTTACTGTAATAATTCAGCATGATCTTGTAGGAAATTAGCCCAGTCAGCAGACCTTTTACGTCTTCAACCGGTAAATACTTAATTCCCTGCCAGTTCATAATGTCTGCCACTAATTCCGGTATATCATCTTCATGTACGGTAAAAATATCCGTGGTCATAAATTCTTCGACCAACATGCTATGGGGAGACCATTCGCTCATACTTTCCATAGTTGCCAGTTTCCATTCATGAATTGGGATTTTCGCTTTCTCACTGCGAGACATAGCTGCAGTTAATGCTATACAAGCCTCTTCCCTGGTACCTTCTTTCATCAGGGCACTGTGAGAATCAACTATCCATCGTGTTCCTGTTTGGGATGATTCATTTCTTGCCTCAATAACCCCCAGATATTTATCTATGTCTTCTTTTTTGATTTTCACCTTTTCCAGGCCTTCCCTGGCGATAGGCAGAAGTTCTTTTTTAATCAACTCGCAGGCACCTGTCTTTTTACTTTTTATCCACTTGAACTCAGTTTCAAGGCCATTTCGTGCTGCTGATATGAAATTGCCTTTGGCATTATCAAACTCCATTCGTGAAGTAAGATCTGGATAGTGATCTCCAAATGAGTTCATCATGCCCAGCCAGAAAGCGGCATTGGCTACTTCGTCAAGAACAGAAGGTCCTGAGGGCAACGCCCGGTTTTCAATTCGCAGATGTGGTTTACCGTTTGGGCTAATTCCATAGCAGGGTCTGTTCCAGCGATAAACTGTAGAATTATGTACCATAAGTGAGTTCAGCTTAGGCGTAATTCCCTTATCCATTAATTCCATCGCGTCTTCCTGAGAATCAGCCATTAACATTACCCGAAAGCGAACAATATCCTCCTTAAACATGTCAATGACAGAGTTTTTTAGCCATCCATTCCCGAATGTGACCCGGGGACTTCGGTCTCTAATATGATCACTGGTGACCCTGGTATCAACCGACTGCTGGAATAAAGCCACGCGTGTCTCACTCCATAGCCGTTTTCCAAATAGCATTGGAGAGTTTGTGGCCAAGGCAAGAGCCGGAGCGGTTAAAACCTGTGCAATATTGTATTTCTCAGCAAATTCATCCGGTGTGACTTGCAAATGAACCTGGAATGAAGTGTTGCACGATTCAATCATTGCAGAATCATGCTTGATGTGAAGTTCATCCAAACCCATGATTCGGAGCTCATAAATCTTACCCCTTAATTTGTTAATTGCCTTTATGAGGGCATGGTATCGTTTGAGTGGTGTTATATTTTCTTCTTCCAAATCGAATTTTCTTATGGTTGGCAGGATACCTGTCAAAACAAAATCGACATTATGCGATTTTGCTACCTCTTCAAGGTCTTTTAGGCGATCATCAATTTGAGTCTCAAGTGCAGAAAAACAATTCGTTTTAAATGCAATAGGATCGAGATTGGCTTCAATGTTGAATTTGGCCAGTTCAGTGGTAAATCTCTTGGAATCAAGTGATTTAAGTAACTCCATGGCCTTGGGTGCAGGCTTGTAATGCTGATCAACCAGGCAAATTTCTTGCTCTGCTCCAATGTGCATTTGCCCTGTTTCAAACCAATTCTCATCCAACATTCTCTCCATAGCATGAATGTCCTGCAGGAGGCTCCGGGTAAAACTATTTAAATCCTTCTGGCTAGTTACTAATCTGACATTTGCACTTCCCATAATATTTTCGATGGTCTAAATACTGTACCAATTAAATATAGCAAATCTACATTGCTATTCTCAGCTGCCATTCCTTTTTCAATCGTATCTAGTTGTATCCTAAAATTGGTAATTGCGTTTTATTAACTTTGCATTCAATTTAAAAAGAAGAAATTTTAATTATAATATTTACCCGGAATTCCGGTTTATTCATCAGACAGTTCGATAGGGATAAAGTATTGAAACAACTTCCATTAAGCATCTTGTGTTATGCTGTTCTTTTAACAGCTTCAGCGCAAAATTCTTTTCCCGAAACAACTCCAGAAAATGAGTTCAACAGGGCAATTGAACATTTCCGTCAAAAGCAATTTATAACTTCAAGATCGATACTCGAGGGTTATCTGGATCGTTACCCGGACCACTATCGAAATGCTGAAGCAGCATATTACATAGCCTTTAATGCCGTTAATTCAGATCAAAAAGATGCTGAATTTTTGATGAGCACTTTTGTCGCTAGAAACCCTGCGCATCCAAAAGCACTTTCAGCGTATTTTGATCTTGGTAATTATTACTTTCAACAAGGGGCTTATAGTAAGGCTACTAACTACTATGAACAGGTCAATTTTAAGAGTTTGTCAGCAGAATCAGAGTATGAGGGCCAATTTAAATTAGGCTTTTGCTATTATTCTACTAAGAAAGACAATGAAGCCGTTCAGCTTTTTGATCAGGTATCAAAAAATAGAAATAGCTTCTATGAAGATGCGCTGTATTATTCAGGAATTATTCGATACGGCCGGGGTGATTACAAACAGGCCATTGAAAATCTACTTGAGGCTGAAAAAGACAGTAAGTACGAAGATTTAACGCCGGAAATAATTGGTGGGTCCTATTTGAAACTAGGGCAGTATGATGATTTGATAAGGTATATAACTGGTTTAGGCCAGATCAAGCTAAAAAGGGAAATTCAACTCCTGACTGCAGAAGCCTATTTTCATAAAGAAGATTATTTCAAAGCCTCTGAATTGTACCAACTGGCACTATCTTCAAATCGTGGTAAAGTTCCATCAGTCATCTACTATCATCAGGGATTTTCCGACTATAAAGCTGGTTACGACACCAAGGCCATTGAAGCATTCAAGGTTGCTGCGTTATCATCAGATACAATAGGTCAGTATAGTTCTTATCATCTTGGAATCCTCTATATCAAGGGAGGCAACAAGCAATTTGCCCTGAACGCTTTTGAAGAGTCCTCAAAAAATGATTTTAGCCTACCCATTAAAGAGGAATCCTCATTCAGAATCGGTCAACTAAATTACGAGTTGGGTCTGTTTGCAAATAGTATAAACCAATTGACTGGATTTATTTCAAAATATAGAAATTCATCCTTTCAAGCATTGGCTAATGACTTATTGAGCGACGCCTATTTGAAGACCAATAATTATGATCTTGCAATTAATCATATAGAAGGCCTACAGGAAAGAAGCCAGGTAGTTAATAAGGTCTATCAACAAGTTACACTATTGAAAGGAACCCAACTTTTTAATGATAGCCAATTCTCCACTGCCATTGCGATGTTTGACAAGTCACTAAGTACTCCAATTGCTGCTGAATTAAGCGTGGCAGCCAATTACTGGAAAGGAGAGTCCTATTCCATAGGCCGAAAATGGGTTGATGCGATTAACGCTTATAGCAAAGTAGTATTCAAGAGAGAATCAATTAGTTCTCCCTATTATATAAAAGCCAGATATGGTTTGGGTTATGCCTATTACAACACAAAGGTCTATGATCGGGCAAAAATTCAATTTGCCGAATATTCCAAAGCACTCAATGGGTCATATGACCAACCTCAATACCTTGATGCCTTCATTAGACTCGGGGATTGCTATTTCGCAGAGAAGAACTATTCAGCAGCAATTGCCAATTACGAAAATGCGCTGAGAGGAAGAAGCAAAGACAAAGCGTACATCCACTTGCAACTTGGTCTCAATTACGGATTTCAAGGGAATAACACACAGGCAAAACTTAATTTTCAGCAGGTACTTGACAATTACAAAGATACGGGAGAAGCTGAGCGTTCAGCCTATCAAATGGCACAACTGGATTTTGAATCGGGCCAATTCAGTGAAGCCACTACGGAATTTACTGTTCTTATCAAGGATTACCCTGAAAGCAAGCTTGTACCGAATGCTTTAGTAAAAAGAGGCGTTGCTTACTCCAATTTGCAAAATTACAATGGGGCAATTGCTGATTACCAAAAGGTATTAAATGATTTTGTCTCTCACGAAGTGGCCAATAGTGCATTGCTCGGCCTTCAGGAAGTAGCATCGATTAGCGGTTCCAGTATCGATATTGACACCTATATTGAAAAGTATCGTCAAGCCAATCCAAACGATAACTCTCTCGAGAATATTGAATTCGAATCCGCCAAAAGTAGATATTTTATGCAGGATTATGACGGGGCTATAACACGTTTCAAATCCTTTAACTCAACCTATCCGGAGAGTAGCATGACTGGAGAAGCACTCTATTTCATAGCTGAAGCCTATAACAGGTCAGAGAATGAAACTGAGGCCCTTAGCTATTTTTACAAGGTCCTTGACTTTCCACCAACAAGCTATTTCAATAGATCGATCCTGAGGATTGCAGACATTGAATACAAGTTAGCCAATTATTCTTCAGCTATTAAACACTACAATTGGTTGGTTCGGAAATCTCGGAATAAAAGAGAGACTTATAATGGTCTCGAAGGATTAATGCTTTCGTATGATAAACTTGGTTCACTGGATTCTGTTCAAATGTATGCTAACCAAATTTTAGCTGAAGATCAGGTGTCGGCAAACGGATTCTCATCTGCCAATTTGTATCTGGGTAAGTCAGCGATATCCAGTGAGAAATATAATGAGGCCAAAAACTACCTGGATCAAACTATTGCCATAGCTGACGATGAAAATGCTGCAGAGGCGACCTATCTCGTTGGATTTATACTAAACAAACAATCAAAATATGCCGAGTCGAATGAAATTCTGTTTGGAATGAATAGTAAATTCTCAATTTATGAGTTATGGCTTGGAAAGAGCTTCCTCCTTATTGCCGACAATTATTTAGCGACAGATGAATTATTTCAGGCTGAGGCAACATTAAATTCGCTAATTGAGAAATCACCAATTGATGAAATTGTGGCATTAGCGAAGCAAAAATTGGCGATCATCAATGAATGAGCAATGGAAATTATTGAAGAACAAGCAAGTTCGGATGCCACTGAAGTAAAGAATGAGCATGATAAGTAGAAACATATTATCTATTAAAACTCTCTTACTATTAGGTATTGTCACCATTGGGCCAGGTGCTTGGGCTCAAGAGGAAGATTGGGAAGAGATCGGAGAAATAGAGGATGGCCAGGTCATTATTGAGAAAGATCGGAAAATTGAATTACCTGTGGCCAATCGAACTTATGAAAAAGTGCCACCATCTGAGATTAACAAAAATGTCAAACCTCAACAATACGATTTTAGTGAAAATCTCTACCGGGGTTCAGCGTATCTGCCTTCGTTAAGGACGCAACGTATCGAATCTGGCAATCGAGCCAATGTTACTAATAATTTGGTCAAACTCGGATTTGGCAATTATGTAAGCCCTCTGGCCCAGGTATCTTTAAATACTGTCCAAAATAAACTGACAGCCGGCCTTAATTTTAAACATTTGTCTTTTGCAAGGGGCCCGGTGGGTGGAAGCAATAGTGAATCCAGTGACAATACGGGTGGCATTTTCGTTAACCTCACTAACAAAAAAAGTGCTCTCTCATTAGACCTCGATTTTGAATCTTTAAAGAGATATCATTATGGTTTTAGTGAAGGCTTCAGGTCGTCAATAGATCCGACTAAACAGAAGTATAACACTTTTGGTGCGAATCTGGAATTTAACAACAGTGATAGTGAAAGTCCGCTAGATTATCGGTTAAAGACTGGATTTTATACAATGACGGACAATTTTAATGCAAAGGAAAATGGCTTCAGCGTCCTTATGGCATTAAGTGTGCCAATCATTGATAACGTTACGCTTTTTTCAGAATCTAAATTGCTATTAACTGGATACGAGGATATTACCGACATTAATAGGAACCTCATCAATGTAAGAGGAGGTATAGGTTATGACTTAGGTCAACTGAGTATAACAGCCGCTGCCAATATCGTACTAGCCAATGATACAATCAGTAATTCAAATGATTTTAAACCATACCCATATATAACTGCCAATTACAAAATTACTGACCAATGGTCATTGGACGGAGGCTTAACAGGTGATCTGGAAGCAGTGACACTAAAATCCATTGTCAACGAGAACCCCTTTATTTCACAGAATATTCCACTCGTGCATACAAATAAGCAGATAGAGGTGTATGGCCGAATAAATGGCCAACTTGGAGAACGAATTGATTTGAATACTGGAATTTCCTTTGCCAATTATGAGAACCTATATTTTTATACGGACACCTTGAGGTTCAACCTGGTCTATGAGCCAGATGCAACCAATGTGTTCAATCTCTTCACCTCAGTAAACTACAATCACCAAAATGCCTTCTCCGTTAATACCCGAATAGATTATTTCAATTATTCAACCAAAGTTTTACCGGAAGTTTGGCACCGACCTAACTTCACTGCGCACGTTTCTTTTAGATACAATTTAAACAAAAAACTCAATTTGGCATCTTTTCTTTCAGTACTTTCAGGCATCAAAAGTTTCAATCCTGAGACCGTATCCACCATTAAATTGAAGCCCATTCTTGATTTGGGGATTGATGTTAACTATCAAATCAATGACAAGTTCAACGCATTTATTGAAATTGATAACGTCTTGTCAAAAAAATATGAGCGGTATATTCACTATTTAAATAGATCATTTATGACCCACTTGGGTGTGACATATTCATTTTAACTACCTGATAAAGACCAGTTTTCGGAATTTTATCACAGTGAATATTATTAAAGCATAAAAGGAGATTAGTTATCATAACTAGTTGATATTCTTGTAATTGTTAAATTGAACACCTACCTTTTCTCCAATATTAACTTAATGAAATAATATATATTTGTTGTTAATTTGCGACAATAGCACAATTAGAAATTAATCTTCAATGCTATCATTTCATTGTTAATCAGTTTACAACTAACGCAAACTGTTCATGGCTAAAAAAGAGAATGACGAAAACAAGGATGTAAATCAGGATTCAGGAGAGGATTTCGGTTTGCCAAACCTCGAATTTGAGGAATTAGACGATAGAGATGAAGAAGAGGGTGAGGACGACAATCTTGCGGACGAGATAGCTGAAATTACTGGTAAATCTTCGACTTCAGATGATTCGGATGAGGACGATAAGTGGAATGATGACACCTCCGACGCTGAATCACTTAGTTATATTGGTGCGGGTGATACAGATAGTTTTGACGATGCGTCTCAATCTGAAGATGATGAGCTTGACGAAGTGGAGAAATTCATTTCCGAAATAACGGCTGACGAAGGTGAAGGAGATAATTCTGATTTAATCGGAAGTGACATAGAAGGCAATTCCGGAGAAGATGAGGACGAAGAACTCTCTGATCCTGGTTTTGGTATGGATGACTCAACTGATGACGATGAAGAGGATGATGAAGGCGGTACTTCCCCTGCATTTACTCGAATCATAATCTTTGGTTTAGCTGGTGCCGTTCTACTGGCATTTGCATTCCTGTATCTTAGTGAGGATGAAACACCCGTTGCACAAATTCCCCCTCCTGTAATAGAAGAACAAGTCGAAGAGACTCCTGTTGAGGAAGAGCCAATTGAAGAGACGCCAATTGTAGAAGAAACCCCCGTCCCGCAAAACGTATCCCTTTCTACAGGGACACCAGGTGAAATAACAACAATAAGCTCAAGTGCAGACCGTTATTACATTGTGGTTGCAAGCTTTATTGACGACGATATGGCAAAAGATCATGCCAGTCAATTGGCATCACAAGGTGCTTCAGTTAAAATCGTTGAGCCTTTTAATGCAAGGAAATACTATAGAGTTAGCGTGGCAGATTACGGATCACGTCAGGATGCCATTAATGCAATGGAACAACTGAAACCACAATATGGAGAAGATATTTGGGGGCTAAAATATTAGAATGTTAATCATACAAATCCCCACTGCAGTTGATGCAGTGGCTCAAAACGGAGATAGCACCATCTCCGTTTTGGAATTATTGCTGCAGGGTGGGTATATGATGATACCGCTTTTGCTACTTTCCATTGCAGCGGTTTACATTTTCTACGAAAGATGGTTCACTATTAAAAAAGCCTCTCAAACTCCTGAAGAGTTTAAGGGTAAGATTAGGGACCGGGTTTTGACAGGAGATCTGGCAGGGGCCAAATTACTGTGTACAGAGACCGACAGCCCCATTGCCCGCATGATTGAAAAAGGATTAACGAGAATTGGTAGTCCTCTCAAAAACATCGAAACGGCCATTGAGAATACTGGTAAAATCGAAATCTATCGATTGGAGAAAAATCTTGACATTCTAGCCACAATTTCTGGAACAGCTCCAATGATTGGTTTCCTGGGCACCGTTACTGGCATGATCCAGGCCTTTGTAGCCATTGCACAAGAGGAAGGCTCCGTCAGTCCGAAATTATTGTCGAGTGGTATTTATGAGGCCATGGTTACAACCGCTGCCGGCCTATTTGTTGGAATTATGGCGTACCTCGGATACAATTTTCTCGTATCCGGAGTTCAAAAGGTTATTCATCAGATGGAATACAACTCCATCGACTTTTTAGACTTATTACAGGAACCTGAAGCATGAATCTAAAACCAAAAAATCAAATACAGACAGCACTCAGTATGTCATCTATGACAGACGTAATCTTTCTGTTGCTGATTTTTTTTATGTTAACCTCCTCATTTATCACTCCTTCAGGTCTACCTGTTAATCTACCTTCTAGTAAAAGTTCAACTATTGTCTTACAGCGAGTAACTGTAACCATTAGTAAGGACTTAAGCTATTATGTAAATGACAAAAAAGTAAGCCGGAATGCACTTGAAATGACTCTGAAAAATGAATTGGCTGGCAAGGAGGGGTTAGTAGTTCTTCATGTAGATAAAACTGTCCCAGTCGAACATTTGGTGTATGTAGCGGGTATTGCTACCAGTTTAGAAGCCAAAGTATCCATTGCTACCAGGCCAAATAGTTAAATGAAATGAATACTAAAGAGGAAAAGAAGAATGAACGTAAGGGAATGTACATTTCTCTAGGTGTTCATGGTGCTTTACTCCTGCTTTTCTTTTTTCTATTGGCCTGGCGAGAACCTAACCCTCCAATTCCAGAGTATGGAATAGAACTGAATTTCGGCATTGACAACCAAGGATCTGGTACAGTCCAACACCAAGTACCCGTCACCCCTACTCCAACTGAAGAAACTTCAGAAGTGATTGAAACCGATGAACAAACGGAAGTTGTAGAGAATTTAACCCCAGAAGCTGAGCAAACTCCTACTGAAGAACTAGCAGAGGAAGTGAGTTCAGAGACAATAGAAGAGGTAATAGCGGAAGACATAAACAGCCCTGATGCTGTCGGGGAGGTTAAAGAGGAAATCATTGAAACTGCCGAAAACACTGAGTCAACAGTAGAAGAACAAGTATCAGAGACTATTGTAGAAGAACCGGTCTCCAATCCTTCCGCAAACACTGGCGGTACTAATCAGGGAGATGACGAAGCTGAGGTGGGTGATAAAGGTGATCCCGAGGGCGAAGTGGATGAAAGATCACTCTATGGAAACCCCGGTGGTGCGTCGTTAGATATGTCGGGCTGGACCTGGGACTATATCCCAACACCTAATGACCAATCGGATGAAAACGGGCGAATCGTCTTTTCTATTACCATCGATGACAATGGAGAAATACTATCTATTCGAACACTTCAAAAGACAGTTACTCCTGCTGTAGAAAGAATATATAAGGCAGAAGTTGAAAAACTCGACTTCAGCACTACCAGCGATAACTCCAGACCTGCCTCAACTTCCAGCGGAACCATTACCTTCGTTATCAAATCGAACTGACTTTTCAATGACTTTCCAACAGACGCTGGATTACTTGTACAGTAACTTGCCGATGTTCCAACGAATTGGTGATAAGGCCTTCAAAAAAAACCTGACTAATACACTGGCCCTATGTGAGGCTTTAGGAAAGCCTCACCTTAAGTTCAAATCAGTTCACATTGCAGGCACCAATGGTAAAGGAACCAGTGCTCATACCATTGCAGCTATCCTCCAAAGTGCCGGATATAAAACAGGCCTTTATACCTCCCCTCACCTCAAGTCATTTACGGAGCGTATCCGAATCAACGGAAAGGAAATTAAGGAGCAGCACGTTACAGATTTTGTGGTCAACCATAAGGATTTATTGGAAAAGATAAACCCCTCTTTCTTTGAAACCATAGTAGCAATGGCCTTTGGTCACTTTGCCAAACAGCAAGTCGATATTGCAGTGATTGAAGTAGGTATGGGTGGTCGTTATGATTCTACCAATGTGATTACTCCGGAAGTTTCTCTCATTACCCAAATTGGTTTGGACCATCAGCAGTTCCTGGGTAATACTTTAGAAGAAATCGCCTTTGAAAAAGCGGGGATAATCAAACAAGATGTGCCTGTAGTCGTTGGGGCTAATCAGCCAGATATTCTTTGCGTTTTTCAGGATAAGGCAGATTCTGTCAATGCAGCACTTAGCAGAGCAAATCACATCAAGATCCAGCCTTTAGGCAGCTCTGCCAGTGTAGATATCCATGGATGGGGCAATGAATTGCAGGATGTTTATTTATCTCTTAAAGGAAACTATTACCTTAAAAACATCCCTGGAATTCTTGAGACAGTCTCCCAATTGAACCAAAGAGGTTATCAAATTGACGAAGAGGCTGTCAAGACCGGGCTGGCCAATGTACAGTTATTAACAGGCTTAAAGGGTAGATGGCAAAAACTATCCGATACACCTCTAACGATCTGTGATATTGGCCACAACGAAGACGGCATTAAAGCCATACTTGATCAAATTGAAACCATTGCACATCAAAATCTTCACATGGTATTTGGCACGGTCAAGGGCAAAGATTTATCTAGCATCCTCCCGCTCCTGCCCAAAGATGCCAGCTATTACTTTTGTCCGGCTGATATACCAAGAGCTCTTGCTTCGGAAGAATTATGTGCCCATGCTAAAGTTTACGGATTATTTGGAGAAGTATACCCAAATGTCAATGCCGCAATGGATGCCGCCCAAAAAGCAGCTGTACCTACTGACATGATCTTTATTGGCGGCAGTACTTTCATAGTCTCGGAAATTAAGGGGCTATACCACCTTTGACAATGTGGGTAGCTGGTATTGTGTTTCAATCTTTTGGCAGGGGCAAAAGGGAACGAGTGGTTGCAGTCGAGAGTCGAGTTGATGTGTCGAAGGAAGTTGAGGAGGAGCCAAATAGTCGAGTGGGAATCGGTTGAGGATGAGGGTGTTGAAGGCATTTGAGGTGATGGTGTCGAGGAATACATTGGTGGTGGGGAAAGTGAGGTTTTCGAGGGAGGGGATCTTTGTTGATGTGCGCTCGGTGTTGATAATGGGGAGGATCCTGGAGGTAGACTTGACTGCTTATGATCTGTCAGGGAATAAGGGGATTTATGTGGAGGGGGATTGGAGGAAGAGGTGCAGGTGGATGCGTTAGGTAATGTAGTGAGTGAGCTCAATGACTTATTAAATACCCATCCTGAAGTGAAAGATCAAGCGCGACGTCTTAAATAGCCGGGGGCCACATGGGTGCAATTAATTTGGGGGCTTGTATGTGGGTAAACCAACACCATTCATGCATGAGAGATATGGGGAAACATTATAAAAGAGCCTAAATGCTTAGCATCATAATGCTTCGAAATGACGGAAGCCATAGGTTTAAAAAGAGGTGTATCTAATAAATTATTGACTATTAGGAAATGAGTGATGAGTTGAGAATACTGAGAGAATGATGTAATTTAGGTAGAAGGCTTTTATGAATTTTGGAGAGTAATTTGCTAATTTGTTAAATAGAGGTACAGTCAAAAGTTGTATTTGGTAATTCATGTCGTCAAGAGGAAGCAAAAATATTATTGTTGAAAGGCTGTGTCGAGGTGATGAGGTTGCTTTAAAGTTGTTATTTGATAGATACTATCGATCACTGCTATCCATTGCACAGAGCTATACCTTGACCAAGGAAGAAGGGGAGGATTTGGTGCAGTCTGTGTTTTTGTGGCTCTGGGAGAAAGCAAGTAAGAATGAGTTAGTTGTTAGAGACTCGTTACATGGGTATTTGATCACCGCGGTAAGGAATTAAGTGTATCAATTACCTAAAGCAACGAAAAATTAAGGATAAGCATCATGTTTTGTATACCGAATCTCTGGTAGAATATTATCAGGCTCAAGACGATCACGATCCGGATATTGAGGATATGATTGCAGATGAACTTAAGAAGTTGCCAGAACAGATTAGAAAGGTCATCGAACTAAAGTATTTTAAAAAAAAGAAGATAGTTGAAATATCAAACGTTTTGAATATTGCTCCTACAACTGTCAAGACTCAACTTAAGCGGGGAAAGCTCAAACTCTGACTGTTACTGAGATAATCGATGCATTATGGGTGGCACTTAAGTTTAGTGGGACCATTCAGCAAAATAATTTTATAACCTGTCATCCTTTTTTCGAACGAGGTTGACTCTATGTATAGACAATGGTTATGAACGAAATAGACTACACGATTATTTGGAAAAAAATCCACGAGGGGGACTTGTCCAAGAAGGAAGAAGCACTTTTTGATCGATGGTATTCAAAAAAGGATAATGAAGAGACCTTTAATACCTTGAAAAAAAATAGTTTGGATGGAACGAGTATTGCCGATGTAAGTGATACAGATGAAGAAGCGTGGTCAAAGGTTGTAGAAAAAAATAGAAAAAGCTAAAAATAATATCCCGAAATGGAGATGGTGGTACGCAGCAGCATCGGTAATATTTGCTTGTATAATTTATTTAAGTGGAGATTCTTTGGTTTCAACTGAAACTCAGAATCTATACGTTGTGGATACTACAATATCACCTGGAAGTGACAAGGCAATTTTAATAACTTCAACAGGAGCTACAATTGATCTGACTGACGAAAGTGGAATCCTAAAGATAGACGGAACCGATTCAATCAAGTTAGAAGGAAACAATATAAACTACCTATCAAGCAAAGTATCAAGTACAGCATTGAGTTATAACACCTTAAAAATTCCCCGAGGGGGTAAGTTTTCTTTGATTTTATCAGATGGTACCAAGGTGTGGTTGAATTCGGAAACGGAATTAAAATATCCGGTTGCATTCGGTGGTGATATTCGGGAGGTTGAATTAATTGGGGAGGCCTACTTTGAAGTGAGAGAAAACTTAAGACCATTTGTGATGAAGTCAAATAATTACAAGATCGTTGTTTTAGGAACAATTTTTAACATTTCAGCCTATGAAGATGATGATGAAATAAAAACCACTCTGGTAAAAGGAAGTGTAAGAATCGACATCAATGGAAGCGGAATTAGTCAAATGCTCGTTCCTAATGATCATTCGAGTTTTAATAAGAAGTCGGGTCAGATTATTAAACGCCAGGTTGATATTGATAAATATGTAGGATGGAAAGATGGTTTGCTCGTTTTTGACGAGGCAATGCTGGCTGACATATTGACAACACTGAGTCGATGGTATGATGTTACTGTTTATTATGAAAATAATGCCAGGCGAACTCTCCGGTATCCTGGTGAGATCAAGCGATACGAAGAATTTCGAGAAATCCTTAGGCTAATAGAAAAAACTCAAACCGTAAAATTTGAAATAGATGGAAGAAAAGTAAAAGTGAAATAATAATAAAATTAGGTAAGAAGGGGTGCCACTAACACCCCTCCATAAAAATCATGTTTAACTAAAAAGCTAAAGTTATGACTTATTCATTTACAAAATTAACCCGATTACGGGTATTTAAAACACTTGTGTACATGAAATTGATCACCTTCCTATTAACAGTGGTACTCTTCAACTTATCGGCTAGCACCTATTCTCAAAGCAAGAAATTTGATCTAGCGGTAGAGAATGTTAGTTATCGAAAGATTGTGAAGGAAATCAAGAAGAAGAGTGAGTTTAGATTTCTCTACAATAGTGAAGTTATTAACGAATTACCAAACATGACTATTGAGGTAAAAAATCAAATGGTTGAAGAAATTCTTGATCTACTACTCTTAAAGCATGGTCTGGAGTATGAAATTGATGATAAGACCATCACTATACGTGAGGCAAAGACAGAGCGAGTAGCTAATTCAAGCCAGAAAGAAGTAATGGTGGAAGTTACTGGGACCGTAAAGGATGCCGATTCAGGTGAGCCGTTGCCCGGAGTGAATGTGGTGGTTAAAGGGACCACCATAGGTTCAGTGACGGACAGAGACGGAGTTTATGGATTAAATGTAGATGAAGGAGCTATCCTATCATTTAGTTATATCGGTTACGAAACTGTTGAGGTCACGGTTGGGTCCAGGTCCGTTGTTGATATTCAATTAAGTGTTGATGTTGGTCAATTGGAAGAAATTGTGGTTGTAGGTATGGAAGTGTAAATTAAAGAGTGATCTGACTGGATCGATTAGCTCTTTAAGGGAGGAAGATTTTGGGAAAGGAGTGAACACCAATCTAGATCAGATGATCCAGGGTAAATCAGCTGGCGTTCAGATTATTCAAAATAGTTCTCAGCCGGGAGGTGGAATTTCAGTGCGAATAAGAGGAACCGGATCTATCAATGCCGGGAACTCACCACTTTATGTGATTGACGGACTACCATTGAGCGACAGTAATCCGGTAGCTGAGGGTGGGGTGCCTGGTTTTGTGAATAACAGAGTTCCAAGAGATCCACTTAACATAATTAACCCAGCAGATATTGCTTCAATTGAAATTTTAAAAGATGCGTCGGCGACTTCAATATATGGAGCGCGAGCGGCTAACGGTGTTGTTTTAATTACAACAAAAACCGGGTCTAAGAGTAAAATGAAAGTTGATTACAACGGCTATGTAGGATTTCAGAGTGTAACGAAAAAAGTTGATTTACTTTCAGCTCAGGAGTATCAAAATGCAATTAATGATATAATTGATGATGGAGGTGGAACAGATGCAGACAGAGTAAATCAAATCATGAATGGGGGATCTGATTGGCAAGATGTAATATTTAGAATGGCTCCAGTTCAAAACCACGGGTTAACGTTTTCCGGAGGAAATAATACTGGTAATTACTATGTCTCTTTGAATTATTTTGATCAGGAAGGTGTAGTTGAAAGTTCGGGTTTTGAACGGTATACGGCCCGACTGAACTTCCAGTCGACGGGATCAGACAAATTCAAATTCGGCACTAATATTACGGCGTCCTATTCCAAGGATGATTTTGTTCCTTTAGGTTTTGGAATAAACGAATTCACCGGTGCCATATATCCGGCATTGCACTATGACCCAACGATATCGGCAAGAGGTGCGAATGGTAATTTTGCTAGAAACTCAACCTTTACTATTGACAATCCCCTTGCGGTTGCGTTAGGCTCGGATGCGATACACAACAACATTCGAACATTGGGTAATGTATATGGTGAATATTTCATTGTCCCTGAATTATCTGTGAAACTTAACATTGGGGGAGAAGCTGCTTCCTCAAGAAGAGATGTTTATGTTGATCGACGAACTATACAAGGAAATAACAATGGAGGTATAGCGAGAATTACTCAGGGTAACGAGACAAACTATTTAGTAGAAGGTACTGTCAACTATAACAAAGAACTTAATGAAAATCATTCACTTAATACAATTATAGGATTCTCAAGACAAGAGTTTTTGACAGATCAATTTGGTGCTAATTCTGCAGGTTTTCCTTCAGATGCTACAACAACCTATGCATTAGGATTAGGGGACCCATCAACTTATATCTCTAGTTCAAATAGGGGGTCTTACAATTTGCTTTCCTATTTTGGAAGGGTAAACTACGGCCTTTTTAATAAGTATCTATTCACCGCGAGTTTAAGAGCAGATGGCTCATCTCGATTTGGAGATGATAACAAATATGGCTATTTCCCATCGGTCGCCCTCGCATGGAAAGCAATTGAGGAAGACTTTATACCGGATGGAGGTTTGCTCAGCGACTTAAAGTTTAGAGTGAGCTGGGGAGCAACAGGTAACCAGTCCATTGGTAATTTCAACTCGATTGAGACATTAAGTGCCGGTCCTACTGCAATTATTAACAATAGTCAGCTGGTATCAGTAAATTTAAGTAGAGTGTCCAATCCGGATCTAAACATGGGAGACTACTAAACAATTCAATTTTGGAATTGATTATGGAATATTCGATGGTCGCATTACTTGATCATACCGATAATGCTCATGTTTGTCGGTATACTGGGATGTACTGAGCCACTCGGGGAAGAGCTTTTTTCTGAGCTTAGCCCTGAAACAGCCTTGACAGATGAATCGTCAGCGGAAATCTTGCTAGCAAGTGCTTATGCTGAGAACAAGATGAATGGGTGGGTAGGAAAATCTGTATTGAATATGGAAACCTGGACTACGGATGAAGAATGGGAGACCAATGGAGGTGAAAATTTGACAGCCGTATTAATGATCGCCTTTACATGGGATGCTTCCTTAACCTGGGCACAAAATGGCATGTGGAATAAGCAATTTAGAGCCATTCATAACAGTAATTCGATCATAGATAATATTGATAACTCTACTGGTATATCTGATGAAAAGAAAGCGCAATTTATGGCCGAAGCGCGATTCCTTAGAGCACTGTCATATCACTATTTATATGGATGGTATGGACCTGTTCCGATACGGAGATCAAATGCTGATGATCCGTATTTCGGTTTACCAACAGAAGATGAAATATTAACATTTATTGGGGAAGAATTTCTGGCGGTAATTGAAACTTTACCAGAGCCTGGTGAGATTGATTATGGAAGAGCGAATGTGGGTGCTGCCAGAGCGTTCCTTACTAAGTTCTACTTGAACACAAAACAGTGGCAGAAGGCTGCTGATATGGCCCAGGAAGTGATAGATATGGGAGTATATGATTTGGCTCCAAACTATAAAACGTTGTTTACTGTAGAAAATGATAGAGACAATGAGTTTATCTGGGTGCATGAGGCTATCGCAGGTTCACCCACTGATGTTGTAGGTAAAACCTATATGCCAATGGTGCCAAACCCCCTAATTTTGCGTCAGATCCCTTCGTTACTGGTGCGGTTCATCCTAGTACAGGAGCCAATTGGGGTGCGCAGTATCGTTTGTATGATGAGTTTTACGATTCATTCGATGCGGATGATGTAAGACAAGGGCTGATTATGAGTGAGTATATGGATTTGGAGGGTATGACTGTAAATCTTACGATCGAGGCTAACAATAGAAGATCTATGAAATATTTACCGGACGCCGGTGCAGTAGGTAACGCAAATGGAGAATCTCAAGAAGTCGTATGATTTGATAATTGTTGACGCATTCAACGGAGATGCAGTACCAACACATCTTCTAACAAAAGAAGCATTAGAGCTTTATGACGAGCAACTTACTGACGATGGATTTCTGATTTTGCATCTCACTAATCGCTATGTTGACCTGAAACAGGTTTTTGCCAATACTTTGGACTTTGCTGCCCACGATTGCTATTACCAATTTGACAACAGAGCCGGGAGTAAATATTTCAAAAGTGAATGGATGTTGGCAGTCAAGAAAGGATTTAAAGCTAGTGACTTAAGAGGATTTGGATGGGTTCGGGTAAACCCCAAAAAATCGAATTCGGAATTGGCATGGTCTGACTCCCAAAGTTCGGTGTTTCGATATCTGTTATACCAAAATATATTTTAATAAATGAAAATTTCTTCAACACCTACGATGATGATTTAAATTTTCTTTAACCAAAAATCAAAATTATGAAGAAAGCAAACTTTATTAAAGTACTGATGTTATTGTGTGCATTTAATGTCTTGCCAGATACTGTATTAAATGCTCAAACGTTTACGGCCCCATTTGGGCATTTAGCTGACCCACATATTTTTTATCATGATGGGTATTATTACTATACCGGTACCAATAGGACTAGTACAGACACATGGAATGTTTCAATTCACAGGGCGACTACCATCGAAGGATTAAGAAGTGCTGAACGCGTTAAGGTGTATGGAGATGATACACCGGGAGGTCAGACTCGTAGGTATTGGGCTCCGGAACTTTTCAGGGTGGACGGGAAATGGTATCTCTATTATACTGGTCCCATGAATACCACTTCAAGTTCAGTTAATGATTTAAGGATGCATTGTTTAGAAAATACGAGTGATAACCCTTTGGAGGGTACCTGGACTTATAAAGGCAGGTTATTTGCAATTGGGGCTGATTATTATGCCATAGACCATACCTACCTGGAGTTCAATGGGAAAAAGTATGTGGCCTATTCTGGTGATGCGGACACAAATACATCTGGTCCACAACATATTTGGCTCGCAGAGCTAACGAACCCATGGACCATTACGGGTGGTCGGACAGCGATAGCGACACCGCAGAGTGGTGAAGGAAATGTTAATGAAGGAGTTGCGTTTGTAGAAAATGGTAATAAGTTGGTGCTTACTTATTCGGCGGAAGGATTTACAAGCCCAAACTATCGAATCAGAATGAGGTATTTGACAAACAATGTGGCTCAAACAACTGATCCGTTATTAGCTTCTAATTGGGTACAGCAGCCGGGCAATGCTTTCGTAAGAAACGATTCTGAACAGGTTTATGGCCCTGGTCATCATGGTTTCTTCCAATCTCCCAATGGCAATGACGTTTGGTTTGTCTACCATGCAACACCAAGGCCTCAGGGTGCGGCATTAGATACAAGGTCAGCACGAGCGCAAAAAATAACATTCAATTCGAGCGATTTACCAGTATTTCCAATAGCTGCTGGAACAGGAATACCTTTGACAGCACCGGAAGGAGAAGTAGCAGTACCAAGCAGTAGCACGTTTGCCAACGGGGTATATTATATTCAAAATTCAGAGAGCGGTAGACTCGTCGAGGTAGAAGACGGCTCCCATAGAATAGATACCAATGTCTCTCAGTGGGAAAACAGGCCAGACAACAGGCAGTTATGGAATATTCAGGCCACCGGAGAAGGATTTTTTACTATTACAGCTCGAACAGGGGGATTGTCTTTAGAAGTTGAAGACTGTTTAGGAGACGAGGGAGCCAATGTACATATGTGGCCCCCTAATGGAAAACATTGTCAACAATGGTCTTTAGTTGATATGGGAAATGGATCATTTGAGATTAAATCCCGATTAAACGATAAAGTTTTGGACCTGGAAACTTCTTCACTTTACAATAATGGGGCCAATGTAATTGTGAATACTTCGAGCGGAAGTAACCAACAGAAATTCTATATTGTTGCCCAATCTGACTCTCAGGATCTAATTAGTCCATTAACGCCAGCAACTCAGGGTGAATATGCACTTCGGTTTGATGGATCAGATGACTACGTAGACTTAGGATCATTACAGGCAACAAGTTTCAGTCAAGGGTTTACATTAGAGGTATGGGCTAATTTTGATGATTTAAACAACTCTTGGTCACGGATTATAGACATTGGTCAAGGCCGGGGTGATGATAATATCTTTCTGGGACACGATCAACTGACTGATGATTTAGTCTTTAGTGTTTGGAATGGGAGTACACCCAGCCCTGTCAAAGCTGTTGATGTCATAGAGCCCGGTAGGTGGCAACATTTTGCAGCAACAGTGGATGCATCAGGTAATGGCAAAGTCTATGTGGATGGAGTTTTAGAAGCCAGTGGAACAAATATTAACATACCTGCAAATTTAATCAGATCGTCAGCCTACATAGGAAGAAGTAACTGGTCTATTGATGGTTATTTTGATGGGTTGCTAAACGATGTACGAATTTGGAATGTAGCGAGAACGGCAGCTCAGATCAGTGCTGACAAAAATGTCAAGTTAACCGGTAACGAATCCGGCCTGATACATTATTTCTCAATGAATGAGGGGACAGGTACGAACATTGCTGATAGTGGCAGTGGTGATAGTGATGGGACGCTTACAAATGGAGTTACGTGGGTGGCTATTACTTCTCCTGTTTTTACTTCCGGACAGGGGCTGCCCAGGCATATTCCTTTTGTTTTTTCTGCAAGCCAGGGGCATTGACTACTGTATGCGTATGAAGCAGGACTGGTGGTTAGAGGTGAAAGAATTCACAGAGAGTGGAGAAAAAGAACGTATTGTTGGTTTCCAACTCCCTGCCAAAGATCGAGAGTTGTTAAAGGAATATCCCGATATTATCAATACAGAAATTAAATGCCGTCTGGTGTGTATTGAATTGGAAAATGGAGAAAAGAAAGTGTTGTGCACTTCTCTAATGGATGCAGAAAAGTATAGCTATGAGGATCTGAGTGAACTGTACCATTTGCGTGGGAACGTTGAAGAAGGGATACAAACTTTTCAAAGCCCGCATTGAAGTAGAGAACTTTTCAGGAAAAACTGCCAGGGCGGTAAAACAAGACTTTTTTGCCAAAGTATTTATGATGAGTTGATGTGCAGTATTGGCTTTTCCAATTGAAGAAAGGGTAAGAAAAGAGGATCAGCAGGGCAAAACCAGGAATTCCTATAAGATCAACCGAACCAGTGCTTTAGCGATGACAAGGGAAATAACTTGTGGGTTGCTACTCAGACAGACCACACAAAAAGCCATTGAAGCATTTGATAGAATTGCTGGTAAAACCATCGAAATAGTAAGGCCAGGAAGAAAGTTTGAACGTAAAAAGAAACCTAAAAGGCAATTTCACATGAATTACAAGCCCTTATAACTTAACTAAACGACATTGATTTACTTCAATTCTAACAGAATACATCAAAAAGTTCTCATATCGACAATTGGTAGGGTAATTGGCAGTAAATCGGTGAGACTTGATAAGACCGTTGCAAGGGGTTTGGCTAATTATACAATTGAGGGAAAATGAGCATAAAAACAAGTATAGACACCTTGAAAACATCGAAAAGCAAAAAAATTGATGACATTATAAAGCAAAAATTCTTCAAATTATAAATGTGAATTGAAATTGATACCGGTTTTGCAACGGTCTTTTGATGTTAACCGTTAGACAGCCATATCATCACCAATATCCTCTCTACCCACCCCAAAACACCCTCAAACTACACAAGATGAATAGATAGGGTATTCCCTATTCACTCTACAACTCACTGGCTACCTTATACTCATACTTTTTGAGGATTTTGCCAGGATTAGTTACTGGACCTTCATGATCAACTACAAGCCCTAACCTATTGAACTCGTCATATTCATAGCGGATTACCCGGCCATTAGGATCAATTTGTTTCGACACTCCCACCAAAGGCTTATGTTCATAGGTTGTGGTCTTGGTAGCTGAGGTAATGTCAGGGTTAGTAGTTACTGTTAATGGCAGGGTATTGTTGTAACCCCAGGTATAATCGACTACAATGCCATCAGACCTTGTTTCCGATAACAGGTTGCCATCCGTATTGTAGATCTCATAGATCTGAACCGGATTGCCATAAGCACTATTTGCTTCTATAAACCACTCTAACCCAAAGAAGACGGTGGACATGGCCATATTTTGTATGGGGTCGCTAAGCTCTAAATTCTGCACCAGGTAAGGGTAAACCTGACCGTCAGGAAGAGTTTCGGGATCTTGATTAAATACTTTATAAGTTGTTAGGCTACCTCCTATGGCCCAGAGGTCTATTGAACCTGGTTTTTGAAGGTACTGGACTTGCTCTATGGGAACATTCATGTTTTTACTTCGCAATTCCAGTAAGGCTTCCACTGTGGGGCCCGGTGGGATATTGCCCAAATTGATGACATAATCGTTTGCATACTTTGTCCTGGTAATTACAGTCTCTCCTCTGCTATTGACCGCCCTTGTTTCGGTGAGATTTAAATGATTGGGGTCGTATTCATATTCTACTTTTGTTGTCAAAGTATGCCCTCCGTTTTGATCCCAGGTGATCTCCTCAGTGCTTTCCAGAAAGATCGGGCGGGAAGTAATTTTGTACTCGCCTACATTGTAGATAGGAATATCTATGGGATTTTCAAACACCCCGGCCACGTCAACAGCCCATACATCAGAGGTTACAGCCAGAGCGGTAATCTCTGTGCCGGTCGATTCATTAAAATCATAGGAGTTAGTTACCAATCTTTGGATATTGCCATCTCCGTCATAGATCCTCTGAGATTTCAATAAACCTCGTTCCCATGATTTGCTATTGTATGGAGAGAATGGAGGGCCATTGACATCAATGGATGATTGCTCAAGGATATTACCAGGGCCGCTACTACCAATACCCATGTGCATCAAGGTTTCAGTCACTGGTAGATCATCAGGACGGTCATCAAAATTGGTGAAAAAACTGACTGTTTTACTGCTGTCAGCAAGGAGTTCGTCAACCTGACCGTATCCTATGCTTACGCCATTCAGGTCATACAACTCGTTAAATGAGTGAGAGTTGATCACTACAAAGTTACCCTGACATGATTCCTCTGATTCCCCTATTCCAAAAATAGATGTACCTGCGGACCATAAATAACCTGCTATCGGATTAAAATTACCCAGTATTACAGCAGCAGCCGACACAGCTTCCTGCCCACTGTTATCATAATTGATCCCTTCCTGCCAATAATCATAAAAGTATTTCGGAGCTTGATAAGCTTGTGGCTTTGAATAAAGATATGCTCTCACTATGTTATTGGTCGTACTAATCCCATCATGAAATCTTATTTTTTTGATGCGCACGCCACCCCCGGCCTTTCCAAAAGTGGGTGGGTTGTTAAACTCACTGTTTTCTTCGTACTCAAACTCAGTGTATCCGCCGGTAGCTAAGGTGACCCTTTTCAGAATATCAGCTTGTGCCAGGGTGTAATTGGGCTTGCGAGAGTCACCCGGATAGGTGGTTCCGATACGGGTGGTAATGGCAGGAATTTTGTCTACCGAACTAGTTGATTCAAGGTTGAAGTATCCCCAATGATCGGTATGGAAAGCGTAAAACCTTGAAGGCAGGTGTTTGTCATTGTAAGTGAATGATCGGTAAATAATTGTACTACTTCCACTGACCTGGGTAATTTCTTCCAGCATCAATCGGGAGTCTTCCGGACTGGGAGTACCCAGTTGATCTTCAGGAACTGTACCATAATAGGCTATTTGATCGCGATAATTGAGGTCGTAAGTAATAATGGTATTGGCAGAGGGTGAGGCATTGTCTTTTGCAATGATTTTATCCAGTGATTGCCCGTTTGTCAGGTCGGGCCGGTCCACCAGGAATTTGAACTCGATCTTGCCTTGCTTTGATTCAACGTAGTCCAGGTATTTAGGATCATCAATAGTGATGGATTGGTGAATGGTTGCCGTAAAATCACCCCAATTATCACAATCGTTGTTTGAGACTTCATATTTCTTCAAGTATTCGGTAGTGAAGTTTAAATCACCACCAGGAGGTGAATAATGGAACGTAACTTCATCAGTATCATTGGCATCCGTTACCCTGGTCAGGTACCAGGTTGATTTAAATGTCCTGTCGGGGATCGGTTCAGGAGTTCCTCCACTTGATACAGTGAGAGAGGTGACAGTGGTGGTAGTTTCAGTTTCATTGAACTCATAAATCATCCCATTATCGTCTGTGATAGTGAAAGAGCTTAAACTCGCACCTTTTTCAATAATCAGATTTTGGTGTGGGATGATGTGAGGGTTGCCGTCTTTATCAATCACGAACTTTCCCGTCCTTCCCATAAAATTAAAATAGAAAATATCAGGTTCGGAGTCGGCCAGTCCTTGTACCAACTGGGCCATGTAACTGTCACTGGTTTTATCCATCCAGTCACCATGTCCGGCTCCATAAAATCCAACTTCATCAGGCAAGCCACGAACTACCCTTGTGATGGCTCCACCTGCGTTAAGCGTCCAGCCTAGGCCTACAGAACTGGCGATTTCATGCACTTTGATACCCTGGGCATGATAACTCAAACTGACCGGCACAGTAATGGTGCGGCTGGGCAGATCATAAATAGGCACACTGATTTGGGGCACGCCGGTATACAGATTCACTGGTACATTGGCGTATTCCAGTAAAGCGGTGGAGTTGGGCGACGGTAACGTACTGCCTGGAATTTGGGTTAGTTCCTGGGCTAAAGAAGTTAGTGTAATACTGGTAGTGATTATGGTTGTTATTAATAATTTCATTCTTTCAGTTTTTATCTGCTTTCACCAGTTCTTGTCTTATCATTTGCACCCATTTCAAGGCATCTTCCATAGATTCAAAATGTCTATTTGACTCGAATCCGATCTCTTTCCAAAATATTTCAATGTCGGATATCAATTGGCCTAAATCTCCTTTTGCTCTTTCCAATTCTTGTCTTGAAGCCTCTGATTTAGAGCAGTCAACTATGTAATTTGACACCACTTCTTCATCAGTTAAATTCTCAAAATCAGCATCAGGGAAATACCCTGTGAAGAATTGGAATAATTCTGGATAGTCAATTTTAAAACTCATACTATTGAACTTGGGTATAAGCCTACTCACTTTGGTTTTCAGTCTTGTTCATTCTTTAGGTAATCCAAAAAAATTTGGTAAACGTGTTCAGGAGTATTCGAGTCTTCATTAGGCATGTAATGGATGAATTTTCTCCAATCTTCCGGATAATCAAACCTTGCCCATTGAGCACCTATTTCTTTTAACTTTTCTTCAATTGGTTCTTGAGACTGTTCAATAGTTAATAGAGTTTTTAGCTGCCAGTACCTAGTTGCTTGCTCCTTTTCTGATTCTCCTCTTTCCTTTACTAATTCAAGAAATACATCTTCACTATCTTCATTTACATTTAATTCAACCAATGTGTCGCTATCACATTCTAATTTATCCGAATTCTCATTAGCAATTCTCACAACTTCATTTGTAGTTAACCATCCATTTTTCAAACCAACAAATAGTACTCCCCAAGTTATTTCGATGTTTTTCATTAATGTCATCACTTAACAATTTGATTTGGTATTCCATTTACTAAGCTCTTAGGGATAAACCTTCGGTGAGTTGTTATTCATTTGATTTTCTTCAAGGCTTTCTGAGCCTCTTTTCTAATAAGTGATTTTTTATGACCTACCAGTTCGTTGATTTTGGTTTTAGCTTTTTGAGACTTTAGCTTCCCTAATGCCTCTATGGCATGGGGGGATACTTCATCATCATCTAATAAATCGATTAAAACTTGTTCAACTTTACTGGATTTAACCTTTCCTAAAGCTCTTACGAACATATCTCTGGATTCTCCATTTTCTTCATCCTGTACAATTTCAATAACATCGTCCATATGTTCTTCCGTTATAATCACTGCCATCGTATTACCAAATGCCCAGCGATAATGAAAATCGTCTTTGGGAGCCTTATGATATTCCTCAATAATCACCTTACAAGCGATCCCTTTAGCTTCTTTTACAGCTAAAGCCCGTACTATTCCTTCCTTGTTTTTTTTATGATATGGTTTGGATAAATGTTTAACTAAAACAGGGATAGCATCTTCATACTTTGCAGAAGTATTCACTAATTCCCAAGACGAAGAAATATTAAACCCAAAACTAACTAGTTCCTTAATCAAGGGTTTCTCATCCTTTCTAAGTTCTGCTTCTTCTTTCTCTATTTCAGCTTCTCTTTCCCTAATATTCCTTTGATATTCCGGATCTTTTTGCAGTTGAGCTTGTAATTCTGCTGCTGTAATTGATTTCATTCTCTTGGCCATTTTAACGAGGAATAAATCTGTGAATAATCTGTCCTTGACTAATTGCCTTTTGCAAAGACCCTGATAAAGTTGTGCTAGGTCGTGTATACAAAATAAAAGTTCTTCTTGATAGTTGAGAAAAATCATTAAAGTCTCTAAGCTGACGTGCAAAACTAAGTACCTTTACATTTTTTACCTCTGTTAGTGTTGTAGGTGTTAATTCATCGGGTATTCTCGTTCGTCCATTAACTCTGATAGCTGTTTTAGGCCCCTTCAATCCTACTGCATCTTCTCCAGCTTTTCCTAAACTTCTCGTCCTAGCCGCTGCTGCTCTAGCGGCGTCTTTTGTGTTTTTTGGCAAAACTGAACCTGGTCGAGCTAAAAATGACGTTGCAAAGATTGTATTTCCAAATAAATTTCCAATTGACCTTCCATTTTCGAAAGCATTTGGCGTTAGATCAACATTTATAAGCCCATCTTCACCTACACTAATCTGGTCTGGAGGTGCGATCACACCAACTCCACTTTCAGGATCAAATAGTAAAACTTGACGAGCAGTCAAAAGGTTTTCTCCCGTCAAACCTTCCAGAACACCTTGCTGAATTCCTGTATTGTGATCTTGTACTGAAGGTGGCTTGATGACACCACCTATTGTTACTCCAAGCCCTAAACCTTTGCCAAAGAGTCCATCACTAAAGAAACTTGTTGCTCCTGTTGTACCAACTAATGAGGTGGCCGTCACGGTAACTCCATCTAATGCAGAGCAGGTTGGGCACAACTTCTTACACTCTGGGCATAAACCAAGTGGATCATTGAAGAAAATAGGATTGTTGTACCCATATTGGTAAGGGTTAATGCCAGGCAAAAAGTCAGCAAAAAAGTCAATTCCTGTAAACCTACCTAAGGCTCCATCAAATTTCCTAAACGGTGTATTGTACCAGTTGGCATTGGTCTCAAATTCACTTTCAGCATTAAACAGATAATCATTTCTCAAGCGGTCTTCTCCCATGTAGGAGGTACTAGCCATAGTCAAACCGAAGGGATAGTAATCATCAGCCTGTACTACTTCATTTTCAATGTGAGTAACGGTGAGATCATCAAACCAGACCTTGGCTCCGGGGGTTTCGTTGGAAACGTAGATGTAGATGTAGCCTTTTTGTGTAATCGGTATATTTATCGCCATCCTATGATTCTTCTCGTTGCCGAGGAAGTGAAGTATTAAAAAGCCCCCGGATCTCTCCGAGGCTATGTTTATTCTAAATTTCCTATCAAGGGATAGGATTTTAAAACTATTTCGAGTTCGCTCATAAAAGTATCTAATGAGGCTAAATCAGTCTGATATTTAAAGTCCAGACTATCTCCAATTTCGTTACTAGCTTTTCCTTTACAGTTTATTGAACCATTGGGGTTAACTGCAAAATGCAAATACAAACCTTCTTCCATTGTCGTAAACTCGCTATCTTTTGCATTGTCTTTCTGTAAAGCAGTAAGAGACTCATAAAATCTCTGAAGATCATCTACTCTCAAATTGATCCCGTACAAAGAACTAAAACCTGAAACTTCCACTCTAACTTCTGATTCAAGCCAATTGCCATCCCAATAGTCATCTGTTTCAGAATTACTTCTCCTTAAAATATTTATTTCTAGTTTGCCCGAGTCTCCTTTAAGCTTCATCATTTAATTCTTTCTACTGAGGAATAACCGTAATAATATCACCTAATTTATTCGTAATCACTTTTAGATTATCTCTTATGAAAACTGTCTTTCCTGGTGTGTTGCCTGGGAATGTTCGAGTTGGATTCTTAATTACATCAAGAACAGCTCTTGGGGATAGAATGCCTCTTGCTTGCATCTGATCAAGTGCATGACCTGTAAACTTCACACCATCAATTCGAGTCGGAGTATTCTTTGTTATGACTCTAAGAACGTTACCGCTCCTACCAACTGGAGTTCTTGCAATATCGACTGCTCCTTTACCTAAAACTCTTGTACTTACTTTTATTCCAGTTTTTGCTACAGCCCCTATTGCTCCTCCAACAAGTTCTTCAGGAGATAGAACTGGGTTCTCAATAGCCCCTGAAGCTGGTGGTGGCACCAGTTCGTTAATAAAACCCGGAGTAGGCCCACCATTCTGAAATTCCTGAAAGTCAAGATATTCATTTACGGTAAGGGGATCACCGTTAAATTTATTACCAGTGTTGATTAACTCCCCAAGTACAAATGACCCTTGAGGCACATTGGATAAAGCATTTAAGGTACCTCCAATACTAGGAAGTGTTATTTTAGGGAAATTGTAACGGACAGAAAGTTGACTGATTCTGGTAAATGAGTTTCCTTCGGTGAACGAACTAATCGATACTCCTGAACCGATCAAACCACCGCCTAAACCGCTTGCCAAAGCGATCCCTAAATCACCATCTGAAGCAGCATAACCTATCCCAAAGCCGACACCAAAACCAATAGCAAAACCTAACGCTGTCCCTCCGTCTGGATCAATATTACTAACCGGATCATTACCCATTGCAAGGTAAGGACTGTCATACTGGTCATAGGGGTCTATTGAGTGCCATCTTCCCAACTCGCTATCAAATGATCTCAGGTAAAACTGGTGCAGTCCTGTTTCCTCCTGCAACTCTTGACCTTGATACTTAAACTTGTTTTCCAACCTATCCTCCCCCTGGTAACTGGTAGCAGCCATAGTCAAGCCAAAGGGATAGTAGTCATCAGCCTGTACTACTTCATTTTCAATGTGAGTAACTGTGAGGTCGTCAAACCAGACCTTGGCTCCGGGGGTTTCGTTGGAAACGTAGATGTAGATGTAGCCTTTTTGTGTAATCGGTATATTTATCGCCATCCTATGATTCTTCTCGTTGCCGAGGAAGTGAAGTATTAAAAAGCCCCCGGATCTCTCCGAGGCGGTTATCTTAAATGTTGAAGAACTCAATTAAATCTCAGCAACTTTTTGGTTGGGCAGAGAAAGTGTATCCACGGGTTGAAAATCTTTGTACAGTATCCGATAGTTCAATGTGCCTAATGAATCATACACTTCATGGATACCGTTGCCTACATTTTTAGAATAAGTAAACAGATTTCCGTTAGAATAATACTGCTTAAACTCACCCTGATATTCGCCCTTACTGAATTTAATTACTGTCTTTACCTTGCCATTGGGATAGTAACAAGTGGAAAGTCCTTCTAATTCTCCATTTTCATTAAAACTCTCACATTCAATTTTACCATTTGAATAGTACCTTAATGATTCACCATGTTTCAGACTATCCTTAAATTGTTCTCTTGTGTAAAGTGAGCCCTCAAAATATGTCAAAACTGTAGAAAGAGAACCTTCATTGTAGTACTCAACTTTTGATGTATCCCCATTCGAGTGATAGTAAACCCAAGTGCCCACCTTAATACCACCCACTTCTTTACCTTCCATTTTTTTCTCACCACCTTGATGATATTCGACAATATTATTATCGGAGCAACCAAACAAAATTAGCAGGCACATGAATTTCGAGATATTTATCATAACGTCACTTCCTTTTCGGGAACCCAAAGTTAACTTTTACTTTCTCTGCAATTGAATCCGTACCATCTGAAAATTCAAAAATTAAATCTGCCTTTACTGAAGGAACCCCATGCATATTTATTTCCAATGTTCTAGGATCTGAAAGGGTATCAATATCAATAACAGTTCTTGGAACGGTAGGTGGTGTAGGAGTTAATACAGGTTCACTTTCTCCAAAACTAAATCCGGAAAACATATTCTTTAAGGCTTCTATTCTTGACATACCGGATAAAGTACCCTTCATTGCTTTTAATAAACCCAAAATACCGCCTTTTCCATTTCCTCCGCCACTAAGTAGGTCAATATCCTCAATCCCCCCTTCCAGGTGAGTAGCAGTTTCATGGGTAATTAATCCCGGTTGATTATTAAGTGAACTGGTATGAAAAATAAATCCCCCGGGTTGAACCGCCTTTGGACTAAAAGAATTTATTTGACTAACGGCTAATTGTTGTTGAGTAAAGAGATCGGCATTTCTTCCTCCGATGGAAGCACCTGCGAAAGTAATAATTGCCCGCTCTAGAGATAACGGGAGTAACCTGGTTGCAGTAATTGTAACTCCATCCAATACAATTCCTGTGCACTGTGGACAACCAGGGATTAATCCTAAAGGGTCATTAAAAGAGACAGGACTATTAAACCCAAATTGGTAAGGGTTAATGCCAGGCAAAAAGTCAGCAAAAAAGTCAATTCCTGTAAAGCTGCCTAAGGCTCCATCAAATTTCCTAAACGGTGTATTGTACCAGTTGGCATTGGTCTCAAATTCACTTTCAGCATTAAACAGATAATCATTTCTCAAGCGGTCTTCTCCCATGTAGGAGGTACTAGCCATAGTCAAACCGAAGGGATAGTAATCATCAGCCTGTACCACTTCATTTTCAATGTGAGTAACTGTGAGATCATCAAACCAGACCTTGGCTCCGGGGGTTTCGTTGGAAACGTAGATGTAGATGTAGCCTTTTTTGGTAACAGGAATACTAAAGGCCATCTTATCAAAAGCAACTGCACTTTCGTTTGGTGGTGTTACGCCTGCACCATCGTCCATTCGATCAAAGCCAGAAGTAACATAATCGTGATCTTCATCAAATAATATGTAATTAAGAAAAGCTCTTGGAGTTGATGAATCATTACCTCCATATTGTCCAATAGCTGTAAAAGCATTTGAAAAGGCATCAGTTGCTTCCGACAGATTCTCTAAACCAGTAAGGTTGACAAAGGCATTGGCCAGTTCTCCAGCAATACCGCCCAATACAGTGGTAGAAAAACTGGCCTGGTCTTCAAATTTACCAAAAACCTCTATGTCCACTGTATCAGCCATATTAACTGCAAAGGAAGTAGCAGGACCTACAATTTCTGTGGTTGCTCCTCCTGCCATTTCAAGGTAAGCTGCATGGTCAGGGACAGTTATAAGCGGATCAACCGGGGTATGGTTCAACCCTGTTACTACCAATTGGCGGGTTCCCATATTCCGGAATATATCCTCCTCAAAAGATGAGGTTTCAGTTTCCATGGTGGCCGTCACTTCAGCCTCATTATTGCCAGCAAAAGTGAGTCGTACATTACCCAGATGGTCTGTTAAATGGTATTGGTATTCATATCCGGCAATATTTTCATTAACTCTCCAGGGCACTAATCGACCTTCTTCGGTTTGGATTAAACTTAGTTCTTTATCTCCTGTACCTTCTTGTTCATAAATAAATCCTCCTACATATGAACGAGTAGTTTTAAGAGTTCCCCCCTCTTTGATCTCTTGCTTAAGTTTTGCGCCTGCAGCATCGTAGGTATAGGTAATGGTATTTCCTCCTCCCATGTCCACTGTTTCAGGTAGATTCAGGTGATTGTAAGTGATGCTGGAAATTCCTTTGTTCTGATCAGCGGTCATGTTGCCATTGTAATCATAGTGATACTCGGTGGTGCCAGTAACGCCATCCTTAAAACCTAGTGTATTACTACCCGCATCGCTGACTGCCAGCAATTGGAGTGTTGGTATATTGCGCCCCAGTGCATTGGCGTTTGGAGATGGAGGAATCACGTTCTGCCATAGGGCACTTGAGTTTTCTTTGTTCGTTTGTTATTCTGCCTGTTATTATGTCTCCATTTCCATTTCATTTGTTAAAAACGAAAAGTGTACTGTGTTAAAATAATAGTCGTTAAGAAAACCTGTCTCCTTTTCAGTCAAGTCAATTCCTACTCCACTGTTATCTGTCTCAACCCAAATCCAAAAAGTGAGTTCAACATCGGGATTATTTTTGAAGTCTTTCATAACATCCCCCTGGTCTTCAAGCCTTGACCTTAAATTCATAATATGATTCGAGATACTCTCTTCTGCAGATATTGTTACCTCGCTTTTTATCGCCCAGAGGTTGTGAGTTCTTTCAATAATTGATCCTGAATGTTTTGATATTTTCTTATCCCCTTTTTTAAAAAATCTATTAGGTTCGATTTTCAATTTAGAAGTGAGTTTTTCAGGAGAGATTAAATCCGAGGTAATCACAAACTCACAATAAGATTTATAAACAAAAGAATTGTTTCTTACCATCAGTTTTTCAGAACTATGCGCCTAGCCATTAAATGATCCTATTTTTAAATTAAACTCATTGTCCAACGTATAACATTTGTCATTTGAGATATCACAAATAGCCCAATTCTTATCAACTATGCTGTTTGTCGTATTATCCGAAAAAAACTGACAGATTAAATCCATCCTCAAATGAAAGTGTAAAATCAAATTCGGAATGAAATGAACAAGATAATAATCTCAATCCTTCTAATTTTCTAATCCCCGTGACTAAAGGACTTGATTTCTCAACTGATTCTTCATGCCAGCCGGTTATTGGCATATGGTAGTGTTGTAGCCTTACCAGTTATGTTGCCTTCCAAACGCTCGCCTTCATCTAAATGGGCATCCATTTCTGCCTCAAGTGCTGATTCCAAAAACTGCTTTAGCATCGGAGCAAATGCTCCCCATCTTTCCCAAATAATGATTTGCCTGATTTGAATTGCTCCAGAGCCTTGCTCTGTAATTCATCTTCTTCTTGTGTCATTTTGTCTAAGTTATAATGTTCTTAATTTTTATCTTAGACAGAGTTCAGTTTACAGTCTCTCCAATATTAATATTTAGAAGAGTCAACCACTCTTCTCCAAAGAAATCTTTTTGAATTGACTTTGGGAGTTCAACTTTTTGGTTTTTATAGAAAAATTCATAACTACAATTTTCTTCTATATAAGAAAAGAACTTCTTCCAATGGACAATGTTAGTCCCTTCAATTTTGATGTCACACACTAGACCCTCTGCCGACGCATCTTTCTCCAATACTTTCCAAACCTCAAATAGTTTTTCATCAATCATAATCCTCGTCCTAAAAATCCAATAAATTCATTTGTATCAGCACTAAAACGGGCTCCTAAACCGTTTGGTAACTAAAATTCAATTGTTTAGCATCATCATTATAGTTCTTTTTTCAACAGCAACAGTGATTGTTCGAACTCCGAAACTTCACTTGACTTCCATCCAGATTTATAACATTTTCCACTCTTTTTCAGGAAAATTAGTTTCACCTATGGAGATGTGAATCTTACCCATGATCCTCATGGAATCACTACTTTCCAAACTGGCGATATCTGTAATAATCTCTATCATTCTTTAAAAAATTGGATTTCAAAAGTTCAGATACTAACATTCTATGAATCTCTTCTTTTGATTTCATTTATCTACCTTCCAAATGCTTATCTATATTGTAGTTTGAGTCATTTCAAAATAATTCCTCTTTAATTCAAATCTTTCAACTTGTGCATGATAACCAATAGTATTGCCTGTTCGACCAACGATGTACTCGTCTTAGCTGCACTCTAGGCCCAGCAAACTAATTAGATTTTCATCATTTGTATTTTTAATTTCTAAATTTTCAATTCTTATTCTTTCGATAACATTTTTCACCCCATCATTTAGCTCTTTATAATAAATTCCAATACTACCGCTATGATGAAAGTAGAAAACAAACTCATGATTAGGAACATAAAACATCATACTGTAAGGGGCCGTATGACGCATCACACACTGAAGGGTTACGTAAAGGAATTTATCCCAATCAGTACATTTGCAGAAACCAGTGTAATCAGGTTCAATTTCGCTATCTTGAAGCATCGCCAAATAGCTTGCAGTCGGCTCTTCTTTATTATCGGGAGAATAATCATATCTGTCATGTTCCATATCCCAAGTATCGAGACAAAAATTGCCCCACTCACCATCTTGTCCAAAATTTTTAATTAAAATATCAGTAAAGAAATTTTTGAATAACGAATAAAAAAACAAAATTGATTCGGATACTAAGTCCTTAGGCTCATCGAAATAAATTTCGAATTTATACCCTTTGCTATCAGGGAGGTAGTCAAAATCCAACCAATCAAATCCCTTAAAATTGATAGAACGATATTTTTTAATAACCTTCATTTCTGCCTATTTGATTGTTTTTAATTGACCCCAGGGAATAAACTTACCCGTTGATCCTTTGTGCTTATTTAAGATAAAATTACCAAACTCATCAGCATCTCTAAACCACTCCAGTCCTTTCTTGCCCTCTTTGAACACCTTGAATTTACTTCCTCCATGACCTGCGTTATCAACAGCCCACCAAAGGTCATCAGACCTACTTTTGAAAATTTTACCGAATTGAGAGTGACGTTTTATTACAGACGAACCCTCATCTGTAAGCTTCCAAAGCCCTCTTGCTCCCCTAGCAACCCTAACCCCTTTAATAGGCAAAAACAACGAAGCAGTAGAAACGAAACCATCTGTTAAATCATCGCCAACTGCAGCTTGACCATTTAAATGAGTTCTTGACAGGTCCCAAAACTTGAAGAACTGCGCAGTGAGAAAGAGGCCATCAGCAGCAGGATAAGTAATTGAAGCAACAAATCCATTAGAAGAAGCCCAACGATCAATAAAATCAGGGGTATTGATAGTCAACTCTCCGCTATTAACAAAAATTCCCTGCTTTGATTGTAGGCCATCAATATGAATCTCTGGTTTACCTTGAGGTTGCCCTCCATTAATGAAACCACCTATGGAATAAGAGACTGTGACTTGATTTTCAATGGTAACTGCTCCGAGCTGTTCTCCTAAAATTGCTCCACCAACATTCAAAGTTTGACTGATAGTTGGCAATGGAGTAGCTGTAATTACTAGCTCTGGAAGGCATTCTGGACAACCAGGGATTAATCCTAAAGGGTCATTAAAAGAGACAGGACTATTAAACCCAAATTGGTAAGGGCTGACTCCCGGAACCACATTAGCTAACAAGTCTATCCCATTAAATCTTCCTAACCCAGCATCATACTTCCTAAAAGGAGTATCGTACCAATTGGGTGCTTTTTCATATTCGCTTCCAGCATTAAACAAAAACCTATTCTCCAACCTGTCCTCACCCTGGTAACTGGTACTTGCCATAGTCAAACCGAAGGGGTAATAATCATCAGCCTGTACTACTTCATTTTCAATGTGAGTAACGGTGAGATCATCAAACCAGACCTTGGCTCCGGGGGTTTCGTTGGAAACGTAGATGTAGATGTAGCCTTTTTTGGTAACAGGAATACTAAAGGCCATCTTATCAAAAGCAACTGCACTTTCGTTTGGTGGTGTTACGCCTGCACCATCGTCCATTCGATCAAAGCCAGAAGTAACATAATCGTGATCTTCATCAAATAATATGTAATTAAGAAAAGCTCTTGGAGTTGATGAATCATTACCTCCATATTGTCCAATAGCTGTAAAAGCATTTGAAAAGGCATCAGTTGCTTCCGACAGATTCTCTAAACCAGTAAGGTTGACAAAGGCATTGGCCAGTTCTCCAGCAATACCGCCCAATACAGTGGTAGAAAAACTGGCCTGGTCTTCAAATTTACCAAAAACCTCTATGTCCACTGTATCAGCCATATTAACTGCAAAGGAAGTAGCAGGACCTACAATTTCTGTGGTTGCTCCTCCTGCCATTTCAAGGTAAGCTGCATGGTCAGGGACAGTTATAAGCGGATCAACCGGGGTATGGTTCAACCCTGTTACTACCAATTGGCGGGTTCCCATATTCCGGAATATATCCTCCTCAAAAGATGAGGTTTCAGTTTCCATGGTGGCCGTCACTTCAGCCTCATTATTGCCAGCAAAAGTGAGTCGTACATTACCCAGATGGTCTGTTAAATGGTATTGGTATTCATATCCGGCAATATTTTCATTAACTCTCCAGGGCACTAATCGACCTTCTTCGGTTTGGATTAAACTTAGTTCTTTATCTCCTGTACCTTCTTGTTCATAAATAAATCCTCCTACATATGAACGAGTAGTTTTAAGAGTTCCCCCCTCTTTGATCTCTTGCTTAAGTTTTGCGCCTGCAGCATCGTAGGTATAGGTAATGGTATTTCCTCCTCCCATGTCCACTGTTTCAGGTAGATTCAGGTGATTGTAAGTGATGCTGGAAATTCCTTTGTTCTGATCAGCGGTCATGTTGCCATTGTAATCATAGTGATACTCGGTGGTGCCAGTAACGCCATCCTTAAAACCTAGTGTATTACTACCCGCATCGCTGACTGCCAGCAATTGGTTACCCCGGTAGCTGTAAGTCATATCATCCATCATTCCGGCAGCATTGGGTAAATCTTTGCGCTCCAGGTCAAGGATATTTCCGTTGTAGTCATATGATCCAATACGCATTTCATGATGGGCATTTTCTTCATTCCATCCGGCCCCAGCCTTGAAATCGGCCATTTTAATGCGATTCAGTTCGTCATAAAGATAACCATAAGTTCGTTTCTTACCACCTACAGAAGTCTGCCACTGCATGCCACTGATATTCCCATTGAAAGCAAGGCCACTCTGACCCTGGTCATAGTTCAGCTTCATTCCAAAGAGGTCCCCTGGCTCGGAAGTCAGGTCCGGATCATTAATGGCTGTCAGCCAACCCCTGATGTTGTAGGTGTAATCCAGTGATTGGCGGCCAGGTCCTCCATTTTCAGAGTGAAGATTTTTCTCAATCAGTTCACCTATTTCATTGTACCTGTTAGTAGCCAAACGAACTATGGGTTGGTCATCTACCTGGTGGTCAATGCTTAGTAGGCGGTTGGCATGATCATAGTCCAAAATCCGTCTCACCTCAATATCCGGTGTATTTGTGGTTCCCAATGGATCGTGAGTTTGAAAACTCCTGGTCAGGTTACCAGCAAAATCATAGACACTGGTTATGCGATCTGAGCCTCCCAGAATATTCTCACCCTGAGCCTGAATCACCCGATATTTAGTATCATAATAGGTTTTACTTCGTAACCAGGCTCCGGAGGCATCTAAAATTTTGGTTGCGCCACCAGTGACCAGTCCTTTAAGTGCGGTATGGTGAGTGGTCAGGTAAAATGTCTCTGATGGTCTATTGTCATCATAAAAACCCAAAGCTGTCCAACCACTTCCGTCAATGCAGGTGTAATCGTCATAGTAGGTTACAGATAATAAGTCTGTCGATGCTATCGTCGGGTAGGTGTTATTATCAATATTGTATCCCCAGGTAGTTGTTTGCAGGGCATCTTTAATAACATACCTCCCGGTAGCTGATTCTGCGTCCGTCCTTACAGTCGCAATGTCTTTGCCAGTCAGGGTAACCAGACCGGAAATTACAGGCCGGTTATCTGCATCATATTTTATAAATGACCACTCCTCGCTATCCCGCTGATTGCCATTCTGGGTTAATACTAACCGGTCCCATTTGTCATAAACCAAATATTCCCATTTGGCACCAGGTACTTTCTTGGCAATCATTCGCTGCCGGAAGTCATATTCATAAGCGAAGAGTAAGCCATAATGCAAGCTTTCAGCCAATGTACCCCCAACGACACGGAATTGGTCAGTACCACTTGAAGTGAAACTAAAACCACTACCCAAAGTGACCTTTACTCCGGGGTTATAGTAAATCTGGGCTGCTGATTGCACCGTGTTATATGTCCGATTGGCATCCAACCTTGTAAAATCTTCGGGCACCGGGCCAATAGCGGTGAACCCGCCATCGGCAATTTTTTTCCTGGCCTCCGGGGGAATTACGTAGATCAAGTTCCCGAAATCATCGTATACATAGTAGGTGTCCAACCAATTGTTCTTATCCCCCTGAACTCGTTTTAAAACTGCCTGGCCGCTCTTGTCGGTAAACTCCAGCGTTCGGGCCTCATGTTCGTCCTGGATTTCGCTTACACTTAGGATATTGTCGCCATATTCGGAACCGGAATCTTCCAAAAGATTCCCATTGGCTTGCCATATAATGATTTCCCCATCTACATCCTTTCGGTTACTTCGTTGGTTGAACCTGACTGTCTTTCGATCTGATATTGGATTAGCCCAATCTGCCCCCGGATACCAACTTTCCCCTGGTCCCGCCTGCTCCAGGACGCGGCCCAGGGGAGAATCTTCCTGTAGTATAGAGGCGTATGGGTTTTTAGCATCCGCAACCTGATTAGTTGCAGTCGGTTGATAAAAGTTATATTGATCCTGCAGCGCATTCGCCACCTGGCCGCCGGTAGTTTGAGAACTAACAAAGGGTAAGTAAGCCCTTGGTTGTCGGCCGAGGTTATCATAATCAGCGGGTGCAATAATGTCCCTCCCCGAAGGTGACCCTCTTCGTGCCACGGATTGTATACTTCTACCCAACCCGTCAATATAGCTGGTGGTGACTGCCGCATCATTCTCATTTAATACTTGATTGGTCAAGTGTAAGTTCGCGGCCTGGTAGTCTCATATTTCAGTTATTGGCGTATAAGTTCGAACATAATTACCTGCGGTAGCTGTGCTGGACGCTGGAGCACCTTCGCTCACAGTTTGAGCTCCGCTGGTGCTACGGGGGGCATTGGCCCACTGATAAATGTGAATAGCCGGAGTTTCGTAAGTTGCTCCACCATTACTGGCCTCTGCTACTACCTTATAGCTACCGGCCTGAGTTATTGGGTTACTTGGGGCTGCGATTGTATTACCGTCCTTGTACCATGTAAATCCATAAATACCAGTGGTATTGGTCATGGTTAGCGAAGGTGGTGTCCCGTCGTTTAGGAAATTGTTGCCTGAAAGTGTCAGTTGAGGAACGGATTTGACCGTAACATCAAAGTCCTTTTCATAAAGGCAGGCATTTCCGTCGGTTCCTTTCAATTTAAAACTCGCGCTACTATCGAAATAACTGGAAGAAATATCTCCCGATTCTATCTGAGTTCCTTGTGCATCATGCCAGGTGAAAGAATCCGTGCCTCCGGCTAGCATAGTCACATTACCTGCCCCGAAGATTTCAACAGGTTCGTTGCTTACTGTCAGGGTTGGTATCGGATATATGTCCTGGGCACTGGTGGCTGTGATAGCGGGAACAGTTGGGTCAAGACAATCGGTAGTAATAATAGTCACACCAACATTGACCGGACCAGTCATATTGATTACCTGAAGTTGATTACCAGTAGCAGTTGCGTTGGATACGGAACTAATATTAACTCCTCCAACAGTCCAATTGTAAGATTGAACAAACTCTATACCGACCGTGGTAGCATTGAATATTGCAGTGCCTCCTCCACACACCAGGCCAGATTCAGCATCGGTCTCAATGGATACCCCTACTGCATTAGGTAGCGTGAGTTGTCTGACATCAGCAAAGCCGGTCATTGGAGTGGTAACCTGGTAGCTTTGAGAACACGGGTACCTGTCCTTATACTTGGCATAGTATCGTACATCAGCTTGTCCTTCAACCCCAACATCTAAGATGTTATCAACATAATATGTCGAGGTCTGAGAAACAATATCATCTGTTGCTCCAGCGTCAGTTACACGATGTATCTCATAACCGGATTTTCCGGTTGGTGCCTGTAAACAGGCTCCCTCGTCCAAGCATACTGGTCCTGCAAATGTCATACCTCCTTTGGCCCTGAGAGCACCCGTTGGCGGGTCATATTCTGTAACTGTAATGTTAAAAAGTACTGGCTGGATCTCACTACACGGAGAATCCGAGAATCTAATGGTATAATTCCCGGCAGGGTACTCATCACGAAATTGAAAGCAATCACCACTTGGCTCCGGGCATGGGTAACTTGGGTTTGGATGGGTTACTGTTTCCAAGTTTGAATCATTTGCGTCACGTAGATAATAAGTTCTGCCAACAACCGGAAGACCAATCCCTATTCTCGAATTTGCCTGATTTCCTGCATCAGGACAAACCTTTGGACCTCCTCCAGTGATTTCATCTTGTGCTACAGGAAGGGCATGTACATTGGTAGTAAAATTGGAGCTACTAACCGAATTGGTAGTCACACAATAGTCGGCATTATTGACGGTAACAGAAACTGTCAGCCCTGAGGTGAGGGTATGCTGAATTGAGTTTAACCCATAACCAGATTCACCTGTACTCCATATGTAATTGGCGAGACCCACGTTCGTATTGGTAGTTGCTGTATAGGTGGCTACCGATCCGCTACAAATATAACTACCGGAAGCTCTACTATTATTTAATGAGATAGAGACGGTTGGAACTTTCGGTGCGAGAAAGGATATTTTTACGCCTGAACTAGTCTGAACGGCACAAGGTGTAGCGATTCTTGCCGTATAAGTACCATCCTGAGTGGGAGTGTAGGTAGATCCACCTGTCTGAACAATGGTGGTACCTCCTCGCCGCCAGTCAATAACCCTTCCTCCATTACCAGTCAGCCGGAGCGTTCCTTCATTACAAACATTCAGCCATTTGGCCGGATTAGTAGATGTGGGTAGCTGATTAACCGAAATGCTTGCCCGCCGTGAGGCGGAAGAATTAAAAGTGGCCGTAATCTTTTGTCTTGGACCATCAGGCAATCCATTAACATATGGTTGCACCCAGTATTCAGAATTACTGAAGACAGTTCTTTTTGTGACATAAACACCCGCGTCATTGATATCAACTGTTTTTGTAATCGAACTGCTACTTGTTTGCGAAATATACCAGGTATGAGTGACGGCACCCTGGTTAAAAGCACCCTGGGAAGCAAAACTCATATTCAGGGAGCTTGCACCGCATCTATTAGTGAAATTTTTTGTGCCGCCATGGTAAATAGATTGGGCAGTCAGCGAACCAAAACTCAACGTCAGGCCTACGAGCACTCCAATAGTAGTTATGCGGGTAAATGACCTTAAATGATTTAATACCTTCATGGTCCTGGCTTATCTTTTTAATATAACTTCTTAACATAACTTCTTAATTCTTCTATATTTCGGTGCTGAATTTCATTTTCCTTCTTAAGGCTAATCACATGCAACGTCAATTCCTCAATCTTCTTCAGCAGCAGCATATTCATCTCTCCCAGGTCAATACCCCCGGCCTCCATTTCTTTAGCCGGGGGAATTTCGGGAAGGTGCTTGTTGGTTTTGATGTAGGTTTCGGTTTCTTCAAGAGTGGTTAGGTTGTAGTCTTCTTCAAAGACGTAATCAGGGCCGGGAACAGAGAGGTCAACGGTTACTGCCTCCGCATGGATGTCGCCTTTGACGGTGAGTTTGGCATCGGGGGTGGTAGTGCCGATACTTACACTACCAATAGTTGAAAAATTCCCACTATTACTAATTGACCCATCCACCCTTAAATCTCCGCCACTTATATGAAGCTTGTCGACTGGTGTACCTATTCCAATGCCTACCTTTCCTTGTGAAAACGAGATATCTGATCCACTGATAGCCCACGGGGAAGGCCAGTAGTTTGTTACTACTATGGATTTAAGTCTATTAATCGGACTATTTGCCGTTCCATATCCCTGAGATATCCTGACATATATATAACAGCCCTGTGGGTCATCACATTCAACATCAGACAAGCTCAAAGTCTTATATCCACTTCCCCAGGTATAGTAGCTATCCTGATCTATTATTGTATTATTTGAAGCTCTCTTTAGATATAGTTCTAATCCTCCGCACCATCGGGAATTATAAGGTTTGTCAAATACATTGATTGTGCCATTCCAGCGATGAAAAATAGATGGTTTGGATTGCAAAGAAATCGAAGTGGCATAGCCAGTCTTATTTAATAGAATTATTCCTTCACTGGTTAAGGGATTAGAGCTCGGAATTGTATTAAATACATTTGTAGAGATTGATCCGAATTCATTCTGCCAATAGGCCAAATTCTCAGTTGTAAAATTGTAAGTTTTATCTTGCGCTTGCAATTTGTACGCCATTAATACTAAGGCAATGGCAATTATGCATTTCTCCATGTCTAATTTGCTTTTAATAATTCAATTTCCTTTTGCTGCCTAATTTAATTACATGCAGCGTCAATTCCTCAATCCTCTTCAGCAACAGCATATTCATCTCTCCCAGGTCAATACCCCCGGCCTCCATTTCTTTAGCCGGGGGAATTTCGGGAAGGTGCTTGTTGGTTTTGATGTAGGTTTCGGTTTCTTCAAGAGTGGTTAGGTTGTAGTCTTCTTCAAAGACGTAATCAGGGCCGGGAACAGAGAGGTCAACGGTTACTGCCTCCGCATGGATGTCGCCTTTGACGGTGAGTTTGGCATCGGGGGTGGTAGTGCCGATGCCGACGTTGTCAGATGAAGGAAACCAGTTTTGAGCATTGATGGAAAAGGCAAAAAAAAGTGACGGGTAAGGTTATGATTATACTACTCATTATCTGAACTGTGCTAGTTGAGATGAGTATGGTGTTCATGACAGTTCATATTTCTTATTTTCGAGTCGGTGAAATTGCCGACGGGTATTACCAAAATTGAGCAGGAGACCGATTTTTAAATTGTATGCTTCGAGATAATTGATGGCTTGCGCCAGATATACCTTTTCAAGGTCAATTATGGCCTTTAATTCTGCACCAATTTTATCTTCAACCAGGAAATCAACTCGCCTTGTACTTACTTGTTTTTCTTTGCATACTACAGGCATCTCATACTCACGGGCAAAGCCCAAGCCCTGAATCTCCAATTCATATATATAGTGCTCGTTGATAAGTAACTTCTTGAAAGCCATTACCCAGATGGTTATGCACCTCCGTGGCGCAACCAATAATCTTACCGGTCAATTCACTATATCCATGTTCTTCCTTAATCATTTAAATCATTTCATTCACAACCACCACAGTTCAGACGCTACTTTTTCCAGTTAAATCCAAACCTGATCACCCACGGCCGCTCATAAGGCCCCGGAGTTTCATGTAAAAAGTTGTACAGTATCATCACACTCCCTTCCACCTTCTTCATGAACTTGTAATTCTTCCCTATTCCCACCATCAGTCCCCTGGGCCAATGAGCCAACAATTCATCAGTATCCGGATTGAAGTGATTGGTGCGCAACAACTCAAATTCGCCATGGGTGAAGAATGACTTGAAAAAAGTGTAGTCCGTGAACAGCCTTCCACCATAAACTTCGTTTTCGTCATTTGAAACAAATCGCTCTCCTCCTCCAAAGCTGCTGCGATAGGTTCCTCCCATCCCAATGGTCCATTTCTTATTCATCCGATATCCAATCTGCGGATTGAAATCTATACCGACCGGCTTGCCAGGATGGATTTGCAAAGTGCCGCCAATGGTTAGCCGTTTTTTCAAAGGCTCGTCCTCTAATGAGTTCGCCTTCTTGGCTGTACTCAAATCATTACTATTGGGCACATAACTGTATTTTTTCTTGAGTTTGGTTAGCTTTTGCTGGGCTGCTTCTACTTTGGCGGACTTGCCTACCAAGTGGTCAGAGCCCAGTTGCTTGGCCCGGTTCATCAGTTGCTGGCGTTTATCAACATCCTTGACATCTCCCGGTTCACCCACCTGGCCTCCGATTTTATCTACCTGTCCTTTTTGGGCATTGAGTTTGTTTTCATAACCTTTCATCAAATTATCAGAGTAGGCAGGATGTTTGACATGCTTTTTGGCCATCATTTCGATCGTACCAGCCAGACTGTCCTTTAGCTGTTTGTTTTGTTTCAACTGCCCATCATACGACTCGTATTGATCTGCATAAACCCCTGCCCGGGCCTGGGCATGCTTAAGTTCCTCCGGAGTGTATTTGGAAAGATCCGGTCGGTTTTTAACGCTCTCCGAACCAGTACTGTCTTTGTAATCTTTTTTAGAAAAACTCCTTAAAGAATCAGCCAGGGGCAGATAAGTATCTTTCTGCTTTTTCGCTTCATAATAAGGTGCCAGGTATTTGTCGGCACCCAATTGGCTACCTAACTGCTCCGCCTTGCCAACAATCTCCTTACGATGGTCTTTTAATTCTTTGAGCTTCTCCTTATTGAGCTTCCGCCAATCCTTGATTTGTTGGGCCTTGTTTTGCTGGGAGCCGGTCCAGTTGATGTTAGTTTTGATCTGGGCATTTGAACAGCCTGTACCAAGGATATAAATTGTCAATATGTAGAAGAGCTTCTTCAAATGTTACTTTTTCTTAGAGTCGTTCATTGTTTTGAACCAGTGAGATTCCCGACTTCGCTGGAATGACGTTTCTCTTTCTGATTTATAATTCGATCTGTTTGAGTTTGAAGATGACCAACTTTTGTTTCAATCTCACGTCTTATAATATTCAGTGCTCGGAGTTCTTCATTTTCTTTGATGATTTTATTATTTAAGGCACGAATCGCCTCAATAAACATGGCATCGTAATTTCCACAAGTGCTTTGTAAATAGCCCATCTTATCTTCTGCTGTCATAGAAGGAAATACTTCTTGAATATTCTGAGCAGTAAAACCATATTGAATTCCTTCCGGGCGGTCAATGCCAGTTTTGTCATCATCCCATTCGTAGATTACTCCTTTGAGTTGGAGGAGTTTCTGGAGGGTTTGTTCTGCGTTAAATTGAATGATCTCCTTCTTGACCCGGGCATCTGAATTGGCCACCCAGCTATCCTCAGTGGATTTGGAGGCGTTGCCATTAACGGAAAGATTTTGGGAGGTATTTGTGAGACCAATGCCAGTATTACCAGCAGTCAATATTGCAATAGGAGTTCCAGAAGCATTATATAATCGCACATCTGTCGATGGTGTTTGAATCCAAAACGCACTTCCTCCATTCCTTTGAATTAATGCATCATCCTCAGTAAACCAACTTTTGTTGGAAAGTTTGAGATTGCCTACTACTGTTAGTTTATCCGATGGATCTGTTGTTCCAATTCCTGCATTCCCTGTCGAAAAATCTCCATAAATCAGCGGTGTCCCACCAGCACCATGATGTAAACTAAAAGCACTACTGGTAATCTTGACATGTTCGGTGCCAACCACACCCGTCTGGATATTGGTGTCGATGTCAATACTGCCATGGCCTATACTTAGTTTAGAAATAAGGAGGCCTGTGATGATTAAAATGGTCCTTAATTTCATGGTCTGGTTCTTTATAAACTTTCTCATCGAATTGAAATATAGTGGTGATATCTCTTAAGTAGCACTTTATAGCAAAAGGTGAACACTGGTTCTCAAACAATTTCTTCGAGTAACCAGTTATCCCATTTTTAGCTTAACGCTCAATCGTTCAAAATAACGGCCAGAGAGCCGTCACAGCACTTATCTGAGTCTCAAAAGAATCTATTTGAAAAATTTTATTGCCAATTCCTGTCTTCGACAGAAAACGCAAGGTATGAAGGATCATAAAAGATAAAAAGGTATATATAACTGTACTGAATTGTTCCAATTACTCAAAATCCATTATGTATTAAACCATTATGTGTTAAATCAGATTATTGCGGTTAAATATTTAGAAATCAATACTATATAGGGATATAACTGTTTGTTGAGGTTGCAAAAAATAATTTAACCCGTTGTACTAATTAGACGGGAGTAAGGAAAAGTGTTCATAAGCATGATTATCAGTAAATTAGAGTAACAACAAACCCATTTATTGAACGGACCTGTGCACAACATTAAAAGTAATTTCGATAAGATTCTTCAAATAGTCAAGTCACTTAAACCTGACTGCCTTGATGAAAAGGGGGAATATTCTGAAGCCCGGAAAATCGTCATTGTTTACTGATTTAGAGATAGTTAGCCTTGCCTTAACGGCTGAGTACATGGCGTTAGATAGTGAAAACTGGCTGTTTAAAAAGATTACATCTGATGACAGCAGTGCTTTTCCCTATCCAATAGACCGAACAGGGTATAACAGCCGCACAAGGCAGTTGTTTCCGGTAATTGAAAATGCTCCTGATAAAGGATACTGCGCTTCTTAAGACAGTTATTTTTATGGATACACATTACAGGGAGTCTGTTCGGCTCATGGGATACTCCACACTATTGAGCTGACAAAAGCCAGCGTTCATGCTACCACCTTTTTAGAGGAGATTAACTACCAACTATCTGATTGTGTGGTCATTGTAGATAAAGGTTACTTGAATCAACAACAGCAATCGGACTTATTTACGCATGCTAATGTTAACTTAGAAGTGCCGATGAGGAAAAATCAAACCAACTTTCCAAAACAACCCTGTAGCTTTAGGAAAACCAGAAAAAGAATAGCACTTCTTTTCTCTCCGCTCTGTGACCACTTGATGATTTGCAGGAATTATGCGAAAACTTCTCAGGGGTTTAAAAATAGAATCCTGTCAAAAATAACTGCACTGACAGTTATTCAATATAGCAATAAAGCATAATCAATTAATGATCAATAAGTTGATTTTTGGAAGTTCCCAATAGATGTACATAGGTCTTATCTATCATTTGCATTGACAAGATTTTCTAAACTTTTTTAAAGCCATTTTGTAAGCTCCGCTTTCCAAATTTGCGATAGCAAAACATTCAATTAGATTAAATTCATTGGGTTCAGTACTCAGCGTAGTTATTGTCGACTGAGTAAAAACCCTTTCCGTGGTACTTGTATTATAAAGATATATCTCAAAACCAACTTTTATCAAGCCACTGTACCCAACTTTTTCCAGTTTTAAGGGATTGTTTCCCTTGGTGTTGTTACTGAGCCTTACAATTGTTGAGACCAAATAGTAATCAATGCCAAATTTCTTATACAATTGATTGAGATCCTTCTTCGACGGAATCGGTATATCGTCTAATTTGAGAAGATTAGCATTTATCTCAAACTGATAGTCATTATAATTGAGAACGTTCCAGCCACATGAAGATATGTTTTTGGCCAATACAGAGTTGACATCCCTATAAAAGGTTTCATCCCATGAAATACCTTTCGCCAAAATGGAAGCACCCTTTGGTATCAGGTAACCGTAATAAGGATCACTGATAACTTTGGTAGAGTAACAGGACTTATGGAAAACAGAAACAGAAATTAATAATAACAGAAGCCTCATTTTATTTTAAAATCCAGCTTGAACCCTATGTTTGGTGAAAATCCATCTAAAATAAACGGAATATCAAATTGGGTGGGAGACAATAAGTTTTGGATATTTAAAGATGAAAAAGAATAATGCACACCTCCAAAGATTTCAATATAAAACGCCTTAGAAATTCTTACTAACCGACCAACATTAAGACCCAGGCCCAGCGAAGTTAATCTTGCCCAATCTACATCATCGCTACCACCACAACATGCAAATTTTGTTATGCTATCAAAATAAAACAACCTGAGCGTTGGTTCTATGAAATTAATAGCTCTTCTACCTTGCCTTCGGTAAAATTTAACTGAAGGCACAAGCCCATAACCAGTATAGAAGGTGTTTACATAGCTTGGGTTGAAAACACGGAGAGCTGCAATATTTATTGCTAAGTTATTTGAAAGAAGTGCTTCAGCCTGAATATTGAGAGAGAATAAAGCAATAGAGGTAGGATTTAATTTTAAAAAAAAATCTCCTCTCTTTAGGAATGGCTCCATGCTTTTTAAGGCATTTGGAGGAAGTACATCCTTCTTCTGAGATTCTGCACTAAAAGAACCTACAACGAGTATAACTAAATATAAAAATCTCATAACTTCTTTTTCTTTCGGAAAGAAAAAGAGGCGAAGGTAATATTTTCGCCTATTTTATCATTTCCTACCGGTCATTAAATTGTGCCTGCCCACCTTTCCAGGTACTTCCTCTCCGCCCTGCTCCATACCCGGTCAATTGCAATTGTTTATAAGAACGAGCTGTCAATATTGTTACTCCCAATAAGAGCTTGGCTGATAAAAATGGATAGTTACTCTTCCATCTATTAAATAATTTATGGTTACACATAATATGATTATGGTTATACATATATGAAATAATTAAGGTTGATATTCTACTACTAAACCACCATGCGTACTTCTTAAGAAACGAACATAGTAATCTATTAAAAAACGCACAAGAGTTAAGACGGCATATGAACAGTTATTTAGTGAAAATTGCTTGAATCGATAATTTTTCACCAATAACAGTACCCAAACAGATAGTAAAAATAAGGCTCAGAAACCATTTTGAATTTTTATACTTTCGCAAGTGACTATGAAAATTTTGCACGATTTTAATTTCCAAGGAAAGAGAGCCCTTGTCAGGGTTGATTTCAATGTTCCGCTTAATGATAAGTTTGAAATAACTGATCAAACAAGAATTAACGCTACAATTCCAACGATAAAGAAAATTCTTGAAGATGGCGGCAGTTGTATTTTAATGAGCCATCTTGGCCGCCCGAAGGATGGACCAGAGCATAGATTCTCATTGGAGCATTTAGTTGACAATCTTAGTCAGAAATTGAATGTGCGACTTGAGTTTGCAGATGATTGCATTGGGGAAGGGGCGTTCGAGTCCTCTTCAAATTTAAAACCTGGCAGAGTTTTACTGCTTAACAATCTTAGATTTTACAAAGAGGAAACTGAGGGAGATGGAGCATTTGCCGAAAAACTATCTCAGCATGGTGATGTCTATGTAAATGATGCTTTTGGTACTGCACACAGAGCACATGCTTCAACTACTATTGTAGCCAAATATTTCCAGGACAGAATTTGCGGTTATGTGATGCAGGCGGAGTTAGACAATGCAAAGAAAGTCTTGGATAATGCGGAAAGACCATTCACCGCCATTATGGGTGGGGCCAAAATTTCTGATAAAATTCTCATTGTAGAAAAATTTCTTGATAAGGTTGACAACTTAATTATTGGAGGAGGAATGAGTTACACATTCTTCAAAGCACTTGGTGGAAATATTGGCAATTCACTTGTCGAGAGTGACAAGCTGGACCTCACCAAGGAATTGATTCAAAAAGCCAGGGAGAAGGATGTTGATTTACAGTTGCCTATCGACTCTGTAGTTGCTGATGAGTTTAACAATGAAGCCAACTTCAAAGTCTGTAATAATCACCAGATTGATGATGGTTGGGCGGGTTTGGACATTGGGCCGCAAGCCAGTGTAGTATTTGCCAGCCTGATCAAAGAATCAAAAACCATTCTTTGGAATGGTCCTATGGGTGTATTCGAGATGTCAAATTTTGCAAAAGGCACCAACACCATCGCTGAGGCAGTGGTTGAGGCTACAAAAACTGGAGCTTTTTCATTAATTGGTGGCGGAGACTCAGCGGCAGCTGTCAATTCACTTGGATATGGAGACCAGGTCAGTTATGTGTCAACTGGTGGTGGAGCTCTTCTCGAATATATGGAGGGAAAAACATTGCCTGGAGTGGCAGCATTAGAATGAGTTAGGTCTTTGTCAAGAGACCCATACTATCATAATTTATTTTCCCGCTCTCCAGCATAATTCTTATCTGTTCTACAAACTCCTCTTCATTGATTTTAGGGAATGATCTGAAGAGCTGGTCAAGACCTCTTTTCCCCTTACTGAGTTCTTCGAGAATATGATTGGGTAACGATTGATTTACGAATTTTGCATCTCTTTTTTTTCTAATGCAGTAATCGCAACCGCCACAATCATCATACGCTCCCTCCCCAAAATATTCTTGAAAAACTCTAGTCCGGCATTGATTTAGAGTCAGTGAGTAACCAATTATTCTTTCAATTTGATCAGTTTTAATTTTTTTTCTTTCATTTATCTTCAACCCGTCAATCTTAAGTTGTGAGCTGTCCTGTCTTGGAGTCAAGAATGTGATTTGGGGCGAATCCTTTTGCTTAGAATAGTTTATCACATCTCTTTTATCAAGGTGCTCCAGTTTAGCTATCACCTCTGTTTGGGTCAAACCGCTTAATTGGGCAATTTGATTTTCATTAATATCCACATAGCTTGAAAATGTTGCTCCGCCGTACAACCGCAATATCGTTTTTAGCAGCCTGTCAACGACTTTATTTTCGACCTGAATCTTATATAAATCTTCCTTGCTGCTTAAGATATGGAGACGTCCAGGCTGGTAAAAGCTTTGATTCAACAAAATCAGACCCTCACTAGCCATTTTGGCAATCAAATTATACGCCTCAAAAGTCCGGTAACCAAATGTTGAAGAAAATGTTTCTAACTCAAAATCGTAGGTCTCTAAAAAATTACTTCCCACTGCAATTTTAAGATAATTTGCCAGGGACTGATAGCATTTTTGTATGGCTTCAATTGGTGGAAAGGATGTCTCCAACCTTTCTTTTAACAACCTGATATCACTTTGATTGGAGAGTAAGACTGCGTAGGCCTTTATTTCATCCCTGCCCGCTCGACCGGCCTCCTGATAATAGTTTTCAAGTGAATCAGGCATATCCATGTGTATCACGGTCCTAACATCTGGTTTATCAATGCCCATACCAAAAGCATTGGTAGCCACGATCACCCTGATTTTATTAGCAATCCATTTTTCTTGTTTGCTGCTTCTAATTTGGTTGCTAAGCCCTGCATGATAGTAGTCAGCTTTAACGCCATTGGAGCATAAAAAATCAGCAATAACCTTAGTCTTTTTTCTATTCCTGGCATAAACAACCGAACTGCCTGGTACTTTTTGTAAAATCTCCAGGAGTTTTCTTTCCTTGTTTTCCTTTTGAAAAACTGAATATGACAAATTATTGCGTACAACGCTTTTTTTAAAAACCTGCTGATTCTTCATCAACATTTTATCTATAATATCAACCTGTACTTTATTAGTAGCTGTTGCAGTTAGAGCAATCGTCGACACATCCGGATATGATTTCCTGAAAGCACCGATTTCAAGGTAAGGGGGCCTAAAGTCGTAGCCCCACTGGGAAATGCAATGCGCTTCGTCAATAACTAATAGGCTAATATTCATTTTTGTTGCTCTTGCTAAAAATAATTCTGTTTTCAAGCACTCTGGTGAGAGATACAAAAATTTAATCCTACCATAAATAGAGTTGTCAAGAGTTATATCGATTTCCCGGGCACTCATACCGGAATAGATAGCACTTGCCCTAATTCCTCTCTCCACCAACTGATTCACTTGATCTTTCATCAGCGCAATAAGTGGAGAAACCACTAAACAAACCCCGTCAAACATCATGGCTGGCACTTGAAAACAGATGGATTTGCCCGCTCCGGTTGGCAATAAGGCAAGAGTATCTCTACGATCTAGTACACTATTAATGATATCTCTCTGAAGCGGGCGAAAGGCATTATACCCCCAATATTTTTTTAGTATTTCTAAAGGTGTATTAATCAAAATTTAAGAATCAAGGCACCACTGGAGTTTGTGCTGTGTATTTTCACATTAAGTTTATTTGCCTGTTCCATAAGTATATTTGATTTGTAAAGGCTATTTGAGCCGTCAACAATTAATTGGTCGAAGGAAAATTTGTTTCGAAGCTGATCCATATTAGCCACACAGTCATTAGATAAAATCAAAAAATCTGTTACAATGATTTTATCCAGAAATAGGCTCTTCCACTGTTTTCCGCTTAATCTGATAAATTTTTTATCATTCCAAACCATCAGTTGAATATCATCGGACAAAGATGCCCAATCCTTGAAATCATTTACATCTACATTCCGGTAAACCAAATTACCCGCAGCCCGATGAGGCTGTATAATAAACTTTATGGAATTTTCAATAGTTGAGCTGTCACTCACATATAGGCTGGTGCTAAACCCGTCACGGAAATCAATAACTGTATTGTTTCTTATATCATAGACCACAACCTCTTTCCTATTATTTCTGTGGTAAATCTCCCTAGCTTCTACAAGAGCAACCATTACCACAAGAACAACTGATGCTATTAAATATTTGAAATTTCTAAATAGCAATAAAGACACAGCAAAAAAGATAAATAGATAAATAAGAAATATTTGTGGTGCGTTGAAATCGATTCCATCAAGGACACTAAAACTTATTCCTTCAATGAAAAAGACTACCCGATTCATTGACCACAAAACAGCATTCAATACAATGCCAACCAATATAAATATCGGGAGTCCAATTGCGGCTAAAATCAATATTAATATTCCCAAGATCAAGGAAAGAAAAGCAGTTGGTATCACTATTAAATTTGAAAGTAAGAACAAGGTTGGAAATTGATGGAAATAAAAGATTCCCAAAGGGAATGTTGCCAACTGAGTTGCTATCGAAACGCATGTAATCTCCCATCCTTTATTGATTAACCAATTGTCAGGTGACCACAGTTGGTAGAGCTTAGGCTGGAGAAAAACAATCCCAAACACGGCCAAATATGACAATTGAAAACCAACTTCATAAATAATAAATGGATTAATCAGAAGTAGAATGAAAGCGGAAAATGCAAGGGAGTTATAGATATTCCGTTGTCTTTTGAACATTTTGCCCACAATAAAAATGGAGAACATCACTACAGCTCTTTGAACAGAAGGAGAAAACCCAGTGACTAGCGCGTAGGACCAAAGAATGATTAGCGAAAAGAGTCCAGCGATTAACCCGCCATATTTTTTATCACGCCAAGGTTTAAATCCAAAGAGAATGAAGAGGTACAATATGCCAACATGTAAACCCGAAACGGCCAAAACATGCATTGCCCCGGATGCGGCATAAGCACTCTTAATCTCATTGTCCAGCCCATCTTTTACACCCAGAATTAGTGCCATGGCAATGGGAAGTTCCTTTTCTCCTGCGACCGCCACTTCGAGGTACTGTTCACATTTATTTCTAATCTTAAAAGAAAGCTCGATTATACGATTGGGTGCAACACTCTTAATTATTTTCGTTTCATTCGATTTTACAAAATCCTGCAATAAAATTTGCTTATTGGCCCAAAACGAGGCAAAATTAAATTCACCTGGATTTGACGGTGGTTTAATACTACTCGCTTTACTATTGACCAGAAGGTAATCTCCGTATCTGGGTATTGATTTGATTAAGGAGTCAACTTCAATGTATAGCAATATTCTTCCGTCGGCCGGAAGTATTGAATCTGGTAAGATATAGTTTTCGAGTTCCAAAATTGCTCTGTGGTATTTACCTGAGTTCTCAACATTTGAGTTGACAACTCCATAATATCCCACAGCATCAGAAGGAACTGGCAGACCTTTTGAGTTGAACTCACCTGTATAGATGTACCCAAATAAGGCAATCACAATTAACCCCAGAGTACCAGTGACAATACTAAATTTAGAAAGATCAAATTTTTTTAGTCCTATCGAAAGGAGTAGGTAAAAAATTGTAGTAGAAACTGTCGTTGTAATAAAATTCAGGGGCTCAATTGCGATATATGATTGCAACAGAATTCCTGCACTGAATGCCACAGTGATTCGAATGAATGGAAAAGGAGACCAGAAATTCATATTATATCTCCCCAGATCGTTAGTAAGCTATTGACTGTCCTTGTTCTTGGTATTATAAGCTTTCACAATTGACTTTACCAGTTTATGTCTTACAACATCACGTTCGTCCAGTTCAATGAAAGATATGCCTTCAATACCTTTCAATACCCTTGTAGCATCAATCAAGCCTGAAGATTGATTATTTGGCAAATCGATTTGAGATCGATCACCATTCACAATTACCTTAGATTCAGGCCCCATACGAGTCAGGAACATCTTGATTTGCATGGGAGTTGTGTTCTGAGCTTCATCTAAAAGAACGAAAGCATTATTCAAAGTACGCCCTCTCATATAGGCCAGAGGAGCAATCTCTATAACTGAATTTTCCTGGTAGTATCTCAATTTTTCACTGGGGATCATATCACCAAGTGCGTCGTAAATTGGCCGTAGGTAGGGATCAATCTTTTCCTTTAAGTCTCCCGGTAAGAATCCCAAGTGTTCTCCCGCTTCAACAGCAGGCCTTGTTATAATGATCTTTTTTACTTCCTTATTTTTAAGTGCTTTTACGGCAAGAGCCACAGATATATAAGTCTTTCCAGTCCCAGCAGGTCCAATAGCAAATACTAAATCATTCTCGACAACGGCATCAACAAGGAGTTGCTGATTGGGTGTTTTCGGAACAATCTTAATTCCTCTATTACCAAATATTAAAACTTCGTCATGCCCATCTATTAATGGTTCTTCATCTGTGTGAATCAGGTTCGTCACCTCATCAGTAGTTATTTTACCAAATTTATTATACCTATCAAGCAGTGAATAAATTATCTGATTGATCCGAATGATTTCAGGGCTGCTTCCTTTAATTCTAATTTCATTACCCCTTGAAATAATTTTACTCTCTGGAAATGCAGAAGCTATCGCTTTAATATTATTATTATCTACTCCTAAGAATTCCAATAAGGACACATTTTCCAGAGTAATTACCTTTTCTACCAAACGATTTCTTTTTTTAGAAGTTAATACTAACATCAATATATCAAACAACTTCAAAACCTTAAAGCCCCTTCGAACTTATCCTTTTGAAAAATATCTATTTTTACGCCTCAAAATTAAATATTTTTCGACTCAAATGGCCCTAATCACTTTCACCTCCGATTTTGGAAAGGAAGATCACTATGCTGCGGTCGTAAAAGCTATTATTTTAAGAGTCAATCCCAATATTCAAATTATTGACATCAGTCATGAAGTGGAACCTTTCAATTTATCACATGGTGCCTATATAATAAAATCCGTCTTTAGAGAATTTCCGGTTGGAACAGTGCATTTAGTTGCAGTTGATACTTTTATGAGAAAATGGGGTGGGATTGCAATGAAATTAGAGGAGCACTTTTTCGTTGGGCCTGACAACGGGATTCTTAGCCTAATTAGCAGCGAGAAACCCTCGTTGATAGTTGATACAAATAAGCTCAAACCTCAAAACACCACTTTTCCGGCAAAAGATTTATATGCCGGAGTTGCTGCCAACCTGGCAAGCAACAAAAGCATACAGGATTTGGGGCCTCTAAAAGAAGATTGGGTCCAATTACTTGACCGCCAAATAAAGGCAACAAAATCATTGATAGCAGGTAATGTCATTAGGGTGGACACCTATGGTAATCTGGTTACGAATATACCCCGTCAAGAATTTGAGAATATCTTAAAATTAAATGGTCAAGGAGGTTTTGAAATAAAATTGGGGCGTGAGAAAGTCACTCAGCTTCATACGTCTTACCACAGTGTAGAACCAGGAGAGTGCTTCTGCTTATTCAACAGTCTCGGGATGCTAGAAGTTGGAATTAATAGTGGCAATGCATCCAATCTGCTTGGTCTAACTTTTGACAATCCCATAAGTATTCACTTTAATCCCTGAATAATGTTAATTCGCATTGTAAAAATGACTTTTCATGAAGATAAAGTCGGTGAATTCCTTCAACTGTTTGAAGACTCTAAGAGTAGCATTAGAAAATTTAAAGGATGTTCTCATCTGGAATTAATGAAGGACTTTAATGCATCCAATGTCTTTTTTACTTATAGCTACTGGGAAGATGAGTCTTGCCTTGATGACTACCGCAACTCTGACCTGTTCGAAAAAGTGTGGAGTCATACTAAGAAGCTTTTCGCTGATAAACCACTCGCTTTTTCAGCGAAGCAGTTCATTGAAGTAACTTGAAAACTGTATAAATACAGGTTGAATTATTGATGACCTTGATTTATCTTTGCACCCCTTTAACATATCCGTAAATGCCCAGGTGGCGGAATTGGTAGACGCGTTGGTCTCAAACACCAATGATAGCAATATCGTGCCGGTTCGACCCCGGCTCTGGGTACTTTTTCTCTTCTTAAATAATTAGTAATCAAATATTTAGACCTAAACAGGTGACAGATTAGATGACAGAAAAATCTCACTTTTCTCCAAGAGAACTATATTCTCTCGTTTCCTGCCCCACGGTTTTGCCTACAAATCCTTTTAAGACTCACCTATAAACCGTTATATTTGATACAACTAAATAGGGCTTTGGAGTTCTTCCGAGGCTTTACCTCAATCGCTACCCGGCCCTGATCAAGCTGGTTTTTTTAATTGATATTAACCAATACTCTTGACTTACTTTTTTGGTGATCTTTTGAAGTAGGTTTGTGCAGGCTCAACTTTCTGTTTTAGTCTCTTATAGTACCTCACAATGCGGTCATAGCCTTTTTCATCCTTCCTAAAGGAAACTCCGATCTCTTCACTGTGACTTTTGTCATCTTTCTCATATAAATCTTATGTAGCCTTACCAGTTATGTAGCCTTACCAGTTATCGGACCACTCTAAATTCAACTTTTTAGTTGATTTTTTAGCTATCAGGGAGCTGTTAATTGTGGTAAAGTTCTGAACAGGCTTGCGGGGAGGCACTTTTCCACTGTTCACAGCTTGTACATAGTAGTCCATCGGTGATATTCCACCAGGTGAACTATGGGGATGATGCCGGTTATAATCTTGTCTCCATCTCTCAGCTATTATTCTCACCTGCTCCGGATCTTCAAGCCAGTAAGCGTCCAGTACATCTTCTCTAAAGAGCCGATTGAACCTTTCAATGTAAGCGTTTTGGGTGGGCATGCCTGGTTGGATAAACTTTAACCTGATGTTCTTGGTCTTACACCAATCACCCAATCGGTGAGAGATGAACTCTGGCCCATTATCTACTCTTATGTGCTTTGGCAATCCATGCTCTTCTTCCATGACTTCAAGGATTCTAACTACCCGATCTGCTGGAAAACTAAGCCCCACTTCGATGGCAGGAGCTTCTCGATTATAATCATCTGTGAGATTCAATACTCTGATCTTTCGTCCATCTGTAAGTGCATCGCTCATAAAGTCCATGTTCCAGGTATGATTAGGTTTTGTAGCAACGTACAAAGGTTCTTTGATACAACCGGGCAAACGTTTTTTGTGCTTTCTTCTCATCTTCAATTTCATCAGTCCATATACACGTAGTACTTTATTTCTACTCCACTCATAGCCCTGTTGCCGCATTCTGCCATAGTATGTGTCGAATCCTCTGGTGGGCAGTTGCTCGGCCAATTCCGTTAGTTTCGCTATGACTGGTTGATCATCTCGGGTACTTTGGTAGTACCACATGGATCGGCAGAAACTCATCACTAAACATACTTTCCGTATGCTTTGATGACAGGTTGTGGTAAATGCTCACACATCTGCTTCTTGACAGCAGGACTTACCACTTTTTTGACAGTACGTCTTTTAACATGATGTTATCCAGACTCAGATCAGCATACATTTGCTTTAGCCGTCTGTTCTCGTCCCTGAGTTCCTTCAACTCTTTCAATTGACTCGCATCCATCCCTGCGTATTTCTTCCGCCAGTTGTAAAATGTGCCTTTGTGGATACCCGGTTCTCGACAGATGTCCTCGGATCTGCGTCCTTGTTCGTTCGCTTTAAGTGCCTTGATTATCTGGCTCTCGGTAAATTATCAAGGCGATTACCAAGGCACAGTTCTAGCAAGGCTACTGAGATTTACACACATATTGCCAATACATCTATGAATGCTATAAAAAATCTATTACACTGGTTCGGCTATAAAAGAAATAAGGGACATAATGTTCCTTTAGCCAATTGTTAGGTGCAAGCTAAAAAAAGCCACCGCACGGTCAAGCACATTTTGTTTTTGCCAACGCTAAAGCCAACGCACAAAAAACCAAAAGAGCTTGTCCTTCCCCACCACCACCTGAACTAAGTTAGTTTATTATTTAGAAAATTTTGTTTTTTAATCGAAACCAATGTTCACCATGATGAGCGCTATTATACCGAGGACGAAGTGAACAGGCTCTTGTCCGGCAAGGCCGACAACACCCACGTCAACCGCACAAACAATCCCCACGGCGTGACCAAAGCGCAGGTAGGACTGGGCGGAGGAAACCAGTTGAAAATGGCTACCCGTGTGCAATTCGGCTTTAAGGAAAGCCGGGGGTTGTCACAACCAGTTGTATACACCTTTCAGAGAGCTACTGAGCGTGGTCAGGTCTACCAGACAAGCTATATAAAGTATACGGCAATCTGTACGGGAAATTATAACCCGGAGTATCGAAGGCATGGAATTTTGGTTTTTAGACATTTTCAAGAGACTACAGCACAATTAAATGGCCATGATATAATTAATCATGGCTCGATGAGCGTATCTGCCGTTTGGTCCGGGGGTAGCTGCACCTTAACCTTCCGCGCAACCGGTTCACATCATATGCTCACTACAGTAGAGGTGGCCCTGCCCGGGAACTTTATCAGGGACCTGCAATAGAGCACCGCAGAAGACACCTCCGGACTCGCAGCAGCACCCACCTGGAAAAAGAAAATAGAGGTACTGACCACTAATTATCAGATGTAACCCCAAAGAAGGGCAGTTGAGGCTGTCCGGGTAAAAACGGGTGAAAACAGAATTTGTACTATTGCTGATTTGTCCTGTTCCCAACTATCTTCTGATTGTGCTATTCCCCAAACAAAATTCTCATTCAGAACGTCACATTCAGAATGAGAATTTTTGACATTCCGAATGAGACGATTTGGTACAATTCGTTTTTAGAAAACGGTACAATTCGTTTTTGCGATTATATTATACAATATCCCGGGCATCAATGCATCTGGTATGAAAGAGGTATTGGGTATGTACCTATCAGAAAGCGAGGGAGCCAACTTCTGGTTACAAGTCCTCAGTGACTTGCACAACCGCGGCTTGAGAGACATCCTGATTGCTTGTACAGACAATCTCAAGGGCTTTTCAGAGGTGGTTTGCTCCCCTAATTTCGGACATGATTAAATTTTGAAAAATGAAGTGATTAAATTTTTCTGATTTCTTGGAGCCAGTATTTTTTTTTGCTTTCAGCTAAGGATCGATAGGGAATTTTGAGTTTGAACCTCACTTTTTCTTCTTCAGACAGATGCGCTCAATCAGCCCCTTTTCCCAGTGATCCCAAAACGTCCGGGGAAGCGAGCCAGGCACTGGCGGTGTGTAGTTGTACCGTTTGACTCCCTGTGTTTTACTCTCTTCCAAAACCCGAAGCTTTTCTTCTTTGCTAAACGGTCTTTTTTCCATTCACATCATTACTAATATCCCACTGCAATCATGTCCGGTTAATTAAGGGCTATATCATTAGAACAATTCATATGATCGGAACGACTTTTCAAGTTAACAAAACTCACCTAATTCGGGAAAAATGACTTTGATTTCGTTAACTAGTTTTTCTAACTAAAATAATTTGATGGAAGGTAAAAAGGGGTGATAAACCACTCAAGCATCGAAAACGGCCCTTTTATTTTAAGGATAAAAGAGAATAACTGTTTATCCACAACTTGGGTTAATTTCATTCTCCAAGCAAAAAACGAATACAGAGGAACAGGTAGACGGGCAGTTGGCTACGAGAGAACTTAGGGATTCTTAATGACTCCAAACTGTACCCACTCTACTCCTGTATTGCTGCAAAATTATCAGGCAACTCAAGACCAAAGGTGAGGTCTTCTCCAATAAAGGTGCTTTTTTTGAAACCTAATTCATCATTCTCTTTGACAGGGTACAGAGATCTTCTTTGACCAAATCGGATACCATCTACAATCGCCCATTCTTCATATTCGGTATAATTTACACCCTCTCCATAGTCAAGTGTATGGGCTAAAAGTTTGTTATCGTTAACACTGAAATGATACCACCATGTATGATAGCCTCCTGATGTCCCTGCACTTGATTTATAATCTACCTTCACGGTATTTGCGATTGCCCCGGATGATAATGTATCAATGCCTTCATAGCTAATAATGGTGCCGGAGTCGGCAAGCTTAAATGGTAGGAAAATCACATAATGGGAACCATAAGATGTGTTCCATGCTTCATCAACGTCACTCTTTTTGTTATATCTCTTACCATCAATATACTTAAATGCCTGTGACCCGTCGTTGACCAATAGATAGTTATGACCATCCATTGACCAGCTTATCCTAGCTTGAAATAAAGGTTTTAAGCGGTACTGATGCAATTGTCTTACCTCCTTCAACTGTTTCCCGGCAGAGTCGAAGTGCTGGATTACCTTGTAAAAGGAGAATGTCTCTTTATCCACATAGGCTTGCCATCCTCCTGCAGATTTGATGGCTGATCTTATAATATTACCCGCTTTATTGTTAGGTAGGTTCGCCAATTGTGAAGTGTGCTGATTTTGCAGAGAATCCATATTGGGAAGGCTATTTCCATCGTGATTCTGAGGTCGGCAAGCCGACAGTATTATTCCAACCCAACACCATGTTGTAAGGAACCTCATTTTTCTTTGGAGTTATTTGATTTAGTGAACAGCAGCTCCAAACCTGTTCACAAAACTTATGTTGAAACTTCTTCCCGGCTCAAGGAATACATTTTGATTACCCGGACCTCCTCGTGACAGGTGACTTCTATATGACTCATCTCCAAGATTGGTCACTCCAAACATCAATTTGGCATGTGGGAAATTCTCTATCAGTTCATGAAGGTTTAACCCTGAATTGAAGTTGACCACTGTATAACCAGGGGTTTCAATTTCATTAGGAGCTACATCATTCTGCTCACCTACAGATCTCACAGCAATTTGAGCAAAAAACTTATTAGTCCTGCCTTGGTAGCGAAAACCAAACAAGTTGTGGAATGGTGGAATTTGAGGCAAGGCACCGTCGGTAATGTCGTTATTACCATTAAGATAACTGCCGATATAAAAGAACTCACCAAAAGAGCCGACCCGGGCTCGTAATTCAAGTTCTAAACCTGTAATTGTAGCTTCTCCAATGTTTTGGTTTTGAACGGAAGCTGTGCTATCAAAAGTAATGTCTTGCAATACAAACAGATCGTCTACATAATTTTGGAAGAAATTAACTCCGGCGTAAAATTTATCGCCGTTATACTCGGCACTTAATTCATAGAAAACACCTCTCTCAGGGTTTAAATCAGGATTGGGGATTAGGAATCCCTGCCCTACTGCGGTAAAATGATACTTTGAAAACAAATCGGTAGCTCTAAATGAGTTGGCGACGTTGGCACTCAAATTGAAATCATCAGTAGCATGGAAGCTGATCCCCAGGTTGCCTGATACAGCACCATCGGTATCTTCTGTATTATCATCATTATAAATGGCTGCTATTGAAGGAATACCAAAGGGATCATCGTCAATAGTTGTCTTAACATAATCGTACCTCAAAGCGAGTAATAAATCAATCTTGTCGCTGAGGATGATCTCATCAATAGCAAAAAGCCCCAGCCCGGTATAAAAGCTGTCAGGCTGAATTTGAGTGAATGGCATGTTCACCTCGTTGACCATTACCCCCATAGGGTTAAAAATATCGATCATCAGGTCTCTGTGTAATCCTATCCGATGCTCCCTTAGGAAATCAGTACCTACCGTCAATTTCTGTTTATCCCCCAATCTCAGTGCGGTGAAAAATTTTGCCCCCCAGAAGGGCACATCTACATCCAACATGAGATCAATTTGCCGGTTCACATTCTGGGTGTTGGGAAAGAATACATTAGTCCTCTGATTAATGTGGAGTTCCTGTTTCTTGAAAAACAAGCGAGCTCCAATCGATGCCACACGATCCGAGATATTTTTGGCATCGTAACTAATATTCAATGCCCTTTGGAGATCTGGTGAAAATTGTCTGTCAATAATAGGTGGGCCAGGTGCTCCAAGACCTCCCGGAAATCCAACATTATCATTTCGGAAATACTTACCACTCACTTCAATCCGCTGATTCTCAGAGGGAGAATACCCGATATTGATGTCAGTATTGAAGGTTTCAAATTGACTATTTTCAACTTCACCACCCGGTACTTTTGTGTTGCTGGCATCTCTTCCTCCAGCACCAATCAGAAAATCGAGTCCTTTTCCTCGTCCTTCAAGCTCTACCCGTCCACGGAGATGCTCATTTACCGATTGATAACCGCCGTAAAGGCTACCGCCAATTTTAAAATCCTTATCATAGCCGGACTCGGCTTTTCGGGTCACAACATTCACCAGCCCACTAACTGCGTCACTTCCCCAAAACGCCGACGCCGGTCCTTTAATAATTTCAATTCTTTCAATTTGATAAGGATCAATCAAACTATACGAACGGATACGCCCTCCAACAATAGAATTTCCATCTATTAAAAGCGGTGCTCTTTCCCTCGATAATCCGCGAATTACCGGGGTGCTGGCCAGGCCTCCGTCACTTTGTTTGATCACTCCTGCCTGGTATTGCATAGCCTCGACCGGTGTTAAGGGCTGAAAATCCTCAATTTGATCTTTAGACACGATTCCAATAGTTAGGGGAACGTCAGACAGAACGGATTCTGACCGGGTGACTGAAATAATCACTTCGTCAAGGACTTTGGTAGCCGTGGAATCCTGGGCAACGAGTGCAAGTGAGAAAAAGAGATTCACCAATATGGTGAGGATTAAGCGGTTTCTTTCCATAAAATTAGAGGTTAGGTTAATTCGATAATGTGGTGAAAGCAGTTAATTCAAGCTGATTTTAGTGGTCAAATCACGTAACGACTTAACCAATTCACTACTCTTATTATGATCCAATAGAGATTTTCCCATCAGGTCTGCTGCCCCAACACTTTCGTCAAAAGGTAGTTTAATCAAAACAGGAAGGTTGTTCTTCTTGCAAAACTGTTCAATTGCTGCTTCCTCTTGTTCATTCCTCACTTTGTTGGCTACCGCGTATACTTTTTCAATCCCCAATTCTTTGGCCATAGCGGCAAAGCGACCGGCTGCTTCGAGGGAGCGATAATAGGGTTCGACGATGGTCAGCATCATATCTACATACTTGGCGGTTCCCCGCTTCATGTGTTCCATAGAAGCTTCCATGTCCAGGATCACTATTTGATCTGTCTCTTCAGACAATGCTGAATGGATCACCTCTCTAACACAAGTATGAGAACCACACATACAACCCGATCCGGCAACTTCAGGTTTGCCTACATTGAGTAAAGTGACTTTATCAGGAGCCTGTTGGCCGTAAGTTTCCAGTAATTCATTCGTACCCAGTTTCACCTCAATTCTCCGTGTACCATCGTTATCCTCTACTCTTTCCAAAATATCAGTGCTCAATGCAAGCGGTGCCGGAAGATCAGGGTCGATTCCAAGTACTCTTGAAAGGTTCGGGTTCGGATCTCCGTCTATTGCCAAAACTTTTTTACCATTTTGGGCCAAAATTCTACTTAAGGTTCCGCTAATGGTGGTTTTACCCACACCACCTTTTCCTGAAATGGCTATTTTCATGATTTACGGTATCTTTCTAAGTCTTCGTTTATTTTCAATTCATCCATTTCACCCATTCCTTCAAGAAAATTCAGTGTCCGTTGTGCCTCTTCCTCATCCACTGTACTAATGGCTACACCAACATGGACCAATACGAAATCTCCCTCATTTGCTTCAGGCACCAGGTGAAGGTTAACCGCTTTTTTGATGCCTCCAAAGTCCACTTTGCCCATTCTCATGGTCTCGTTTCCTGAGCCCTCAATGGCAATTATTTTCCCTGGTACTGCTAGGCACATAAATCTAAAAGTTATTAAAATAATCTAAAGTCATTAAAATTACTAAGATCAACAAATTATGTTGCCAATCCGGGCTGTATCATAATTTCAAATTCTGATTTTCCTTGTTCTGTCATGAGAGGACTCAACTGTTGCCAGATCACTTCTTTAAAGGCACCTTCATAAAACTCCGCATGACCCAGTATTTTCTTTTTCGACATCCAAAAGGAACAAATAAACCAGATCATCTCAGCCACCTTACCATACTGCCCGGATTGTCTTGCCTCTGCTAGCATACCCCTTTCTGCGTTTTCATCCAACCACTTGTTCAATTGATCAATGAAGGTTTGAATATGATGCTGTTGGCTCTGATGAACCTCTTGATACAAACGCTTTATCTCCAGTATATCCAAAAAGTAGAAGGAGTACTTATCTAACAAGTGATAAATGCGGGCCAGTTGATTGTCGAAATCGATAAAGCCAAGGTTTTTGTGCCAGTTGCCGATCAATTTTGAAATGTCACCCGAAATAATCTCATCAATTTTCTTAACAATTTGCTCCTTATCGTGGAAATGATAAGCCAGGTTACCGACACTAATCCCTGCTTTATCAGCAATGTGTTGCAATCTCACATTTTGCAAGCCGTCTTGATTGAAAAGGTCGATGGCCGATTTTGCAATGCGATTTCTGGTAGAAATACCTCCCATATACTTAAATATAAGACAACTTGGTCATACTACTTGATTCTTATAATTTGAAATCTCATGAATGAAACCTGGCTAATAAAAATTGAAGGACGAATACAGGGAGTGGGTTTCAGACCTTTCATTTACACTCTGGCTCGGAAAATGAAACTTAAGGGTACGGTCAGGAATACTCTCGAAGGAGTTGAAATTGAAATAGGCACCGACAAAACTGGTCTTCACAATTTTCTAAAAGCCATGGAGGAGCAAATTCCTTCCATTGCCCGTATCGACAAGATTGCCTCAGCCCTCATTGAACAAAAGGATTTCCCGGACTTTGAAATTCTGAATAGCCAACTAGGAGAAAATCCAACCCTAGATATTACACCTGATTTTGGCACCTGTCCTCAATGTAAGGCAGAAATAGGAAGTGCAGAAGACAGAAGATTCCACTACGCTTTTACTACCTGTACCTTTTGCGGCCCCCGGTACTCCATCATCTCCAAACTGCCCTATGATCGTGAACGCACCTCCATGATAGACTTCAATATGTGTGATAAATGCGTTGGAGAGTACCTCGACCACCAGGATCGTCGATTTCATTCGCAGACCAGCAGTTGTTCAGATTGTAGCATCGATCTGCAATTGATTTCAAATCATTTAACTGATGAGCGTTCAAAAGACCCCATTGTACAGGTAGTTGAATTGTGGCAAAAATCCGGGGTAATCATGATCAAAGGATTGGGGGGATACCTGCTGACTTGCGCTGCCAATAACATCGAAGCCATATCCCGATTAAGACAGATCAAGAAACGACCATACAAGCCTTTGGCTATCATCTGCGGTGATGTTGATTTTGTAAAAATGCATTTCAATATATCTGACCAGGAAGAAATGGTGCTTTGCAGCCCAGTCGTACCAATAGTATTACTGCGTCCTAAAAATCCTGAAATATGGGCCATGGGCTACATATGCCCGGGACTTACCAGGATTGGTGTAATGCTTCCTTCTACCCCACTCTTGCATCTATTGACCGATCAATTTCAGGCTCCCGTCATTGCTACCAGTGCCAACATAACCAACTCCCCTATTTATTATCGCGATGAACAGGTTCTAACTCAATCAGATCATCTTGGCGATGCTATCCTAAGCTATAATCGCGATATCGTTGTTCCACAGGATGATAGTGTAATACAGTTTTCCACTTATAAAAAACAAAGTATAATCCTTCGCAGATCACGTGGTATGGCCCCGGAGGGATTACAGCTCAGGACTACCAGTTTACCCAAAGACCTTACAATTCTTGCCATGGGTGCTGACCTGAAAAGCAGTTTCGCCTACCTCAATCAAGGGAAAATGTACGTGAGCCAATACTTGGGGGATCTCAGTCACTTTGATACTCGTCAACGGTTTGAATTGGTTCTGGAGCACTTTCTCAAATTGTTTGGAAAGAATCCGGATGTGATCCTCGCCGATAACCATCCTGACTATCAGTCGACCCAACTGGGGCATGAATATGCTGAGAAATTTAAAATTCCCATTCATTTCTTTCAACATCATAAAGCACACTTTGGAGCGATAATGATGGAGCATGAATTAGAAAAAGGTGACAAAGTATTAGGTGTATGTTGGGACGGAACAGGTTTTGGAGATGATGAGCAATTCTGGGGTGGCGAGTTCTTTCTGCAGGATGGTGGTGGAATCCAGCGAGTTGGACACCTCGCATATTATGATCATTTGGCCGGAAATAAAATGCCTGCCGAGCCCAGGTTATCGGCACTTAGCTTAATTCATAACCACCACCCCAAGGGATTGGATGAGCTTAAAGGAAAATTCACTGAGTTGCAATTGAGAAATTACCACACCCTATTAACCAATAATCAACTTAAGACATCGAGTGTTGGTCGGTTCTTTGACGCCGTCGCTTCGATACTCAACCTCTCTGACCGTAACCACTTTGAAGGACAAGCCAGCATACTTCTTGAAGAAAGGGGCTCAGCTTTTCAAGCCTCTTCATCTTTGGACGGTCATGATTTGTATGAAATAGCTATCGATAGTTCAGGTCAATTGAACCCTGGTCCGCTTTTGGCCGGAATTATGGATGATCTTTATCAGGACATCTCCATTTCTGAAATTGCTTTTAAGTTTCATCAATCACTAGCCACATGGGTTAAGCAGATGGCTGAAAAATGCAATTGTAAGAAACTGGCTTTTAGTGGCGGAGTTTTTCAAAACGCCCTGTTGGTTGATCTGATTATTGAACACCTGAAAGGTGACTATCAGCTTTATTTCCATCATCAACTAAGCCCGAACGATGAAAACATTGCCGTAGGTCAACTAAACTTGTATCTAAATACAATTGGATAAAGAGCCTGGTAAAGTTATCTTTAGCCGATAAGGTCACATTTTGAAGCACTTAACCGAATATCGAGATCCTGAGTTAGTAGAAAAATACCTCGAAGAGATCAAAGGAACCGTCACCCGTCCATGGTCCATCATGGAAGTTTGTGGCGGACAGACACACAGCCTTGTCAAACATGGGGTTCTCCAGCTACTACCAAAGGAAATCACTATGATCCACGGCCCGGGTTGTCCGGTTTGTGTTACCCCCCTAATCCTGATAGATAAAGCCATCCATTTGGCAGAATTTGAAAAGGTAATACTTTGCTCATTCGGCGATATGCTGCGGGTACCCGGTTCAAAAAAGAGCTTGCTTGAAGCCAAAGCCCAGGGTGCCGATGTCAGGATGTTGTATTCACCACTAGAAGCTGTGACCCTGGCGCAGCAGAACCCCGGGCAACAGGTGGTTTTCTTCGCTGTGGGGTTTGAAACTACAGCTCCTGCTAATGCGCTTTCAGTCATACAGGCTGCAGAATTAGGTCTCAACAATTATTCAATATTGACCTCCCATGTACTGGTTCCGCCAGCCATTGAAGCAGTAATGAATGATCTTGATAGTCAAATCAACGCATTTCTCGCGGCAGGCCATGTATGCACAATCATGGGAATAGAGGAGTACTATCCCCTTACTGAAAAATATAAGATCCCCATAGTGGTAACCGGATTTGAACCGGTTGACCTTTTACATGGCATACTGCTGGCCATAAGGCAACTGGAGGATGGACAGGCTAGATTAGAGAATCAATATGCCAGGGTTGTTCAAAATAAAGGAAATCAGAATGCTGTTGCCGCCATTGAAAAAACTTTTGATGTCACAGACCGCGAGTGGCGTGGCATTGGCACCATACCAAAAAGTGGTTACGAATTAAGAACCAACTTCAAGTCATATGATGCAAACGTAAAATTCAACATTGATTTACCACCTGTAACAGAACCGGAAATTTGTATTGCCGGTGAGGTTCTGAAAGGCATTAAGAAACCCCACCAATGTGCAGCATTCGGCAAGGAATGCAACCCGCAAAGCCCGTTGGGAGCACCGATGGTTTCTTCTGAAGGTACTTGTGCCGCTTATTACCATTTTTCTGATACCGACCAATCAACAGTGCCTCAGGAATAATGTCTGAAGAAGAAGGAAAACTCCATATGCGTCTGCAATGTCCGATGCCAAAGCTGGGTTTCGAATTCATTACACTTGGTCATGGTAGTGGAGGATTGCTTACAAATAAATTACTTAACTCCGGAGTTTTCGATCTCCTCAGCAACCCTCAACTTGACAAGCAACATGATGGAGCTATTCTCGAAGTTGCGGGTAAAATTGCCCTTACCACAGACAGCTTTGTGATCTCTCCTCAATTCTTCCCGGGTGGAAATATTGGTGAATTAGCGGTTTTTGGTACAGTGAATGACCTGGCTATGTGTGGAGCCCAACCAAAGTATTTAACACTTAGCTTTATTCTTGAAGAAGGGTTGCCACTGAGTGAATTCTGGGAGATCCTGATCGGGATAAAATGGGCTGCTGAACAAGCAGGAGTGCAAATTGTTACTGGTGATACAAAAGTTGTAGACAAGGGCAAGGGAGATAGAATTTTCATCAATACCTCTGGAGTTGGTGAGGTAATGCCACAGGCTGATATCGACCCCGGCCGGATTGAGCAGGGAGATAAGATCATTGTCAGTGGTAACATCGCTACCCACGGAGTGGCCATTATGTCCGTGCGCGAGGGTTTGGAATTCGAGACTACGATTGAAAGCGATACCCGACCGCTACATCAAATGACATCAGATCTAATCACCATGTTTGGGGCAGACATTAAATTTTTGAGAGATCCAACCAGAGGTGGCCTTGGAACTACACTGACTGAAATGATAAAATCAACTGATCTCGGGATTGACCTTTATCAAAAACAGATACGCCTTGATCAACAGGTGGAGAGCACCTGTGAATTGTTGGGGCTCGATCCATTATATGTGGCCAATGAGGGCATATTCATCACAGTTGTTGATCCTAAAATTGCTGATCGAGCGGTACGATCCTTACGTCAGGATGAGTCTGGTACCAATGCTGCCATGATCGGAGAGGTTGTCTCAGATCATCCGGGCAAAGCCATCCTTCACAGTGGCATTGGGGGCAAAAGGGTGATCAATATGCTGGTGGGCGAACAACTCCCCAGGATTTGTTAATGTGGTCACACTAGATCGCTTCTAAACCACGATCTCTATGCACCCAATGGGTACGGGACATTAAAATCACCCGTCTCACACCCGTCTTCCCATTTTTTTTAGAAGTTTAAGATGTGAAATTATTCCTCCCCAGTAAGTAGTTTGATTCGGTTCGATTCCATTCTCATTAAGCACTTGATATAACACTTTATTCAACTTTGGATAATTATATGATGAATGTTAGGAAATAGATGGTGTACAATGTGATTATTGAAGCCTCTAAGTATAAAATTTGCAGCCTCGCTGAATGGATGCATATCATTGGAACTTTTGATTTGGTTCATGACCCAGGAAGATTGTATAATACCCCTGGTATCAGTTTTGGGATAATAAGTATTTAGAACATGATGCGTCATAAAAAAGGTAAGGAGCAAGAACAAAGATTGAACCAAATGCATAGCAATAAAACCATAAGTAACTATGCTCCAACCCTGATTACTAAATAGTAAAGGTAATATCAGGATATATATATATATATATATATATATATCAAACCCGTTGTGCATTTAGGCTAAGTTAGTTTTAATATTGTTTATAGGTTTATTAAAGACGAAGAGATTTAAGTATTGAATCATAGTAAAAGCAGTTATTTTAGAGCGCAATCTGGTTGCTAGTCCTAAGAAAGATTTAGCATGATTAGTTGCCCACAAAAACTGCCCATGCAATTGAGAGAAGTTAGTTTCAATACGCTTTCTTATTTTTCCTTTTACTTTTGAAAAAGACACATAATTATGTTGGTTTTTTCGCATTGGAACCAATAACTCAATATTTGAATATGTAAACAAATCTGACTGATAATCAGCACTTATCTAGCCTCTGTCTCCTATTAATGTGCAATTATTTAAGTTGTGTTTTACATCTTTAAGGTAATTAATATCGTGAATATGTGCTGGTGCTAAATCAAAGGAATGAAAGACACCGTTTTTGTCACAAATCGCATGAGGTTTATATCCAAAATACTTGCTTTTTTGTGAGGCACAATGCCCAAATGTAGGCTGTATATGGTAAGTAGAGCATCTATTTGAACGTGCAGCTCTTGCATATTTACAAATAGGCCTTGGCATAGAGTCCACCACAAAAACATCGGTAAATTCAGCAAACCTTTCACTTAATCGTTTTCTTATGGATTCTGTATAATCAAATCGTTTTCTACGCCTTTTATTATAAACACTTCGCTCTATTTTAGTTTCTAAATAAGTGCCTTTTAAACATCTAAATAATTGTACTTCAGTGTTTATAGAGATGTATTCAGCGGTAAGGTTAAGGCTTACTAGTTCTAAATTATTTAACTTAGGGGTTCTGATTTGTGTAAAACTATTAATATCCCCACAAGTTAATTTTAAGTTATTCAAGATAATTTCGTAATTTTCAATAAGATTGTTCATGATATTTAACTGGTTAGTATTCAATTAAATATACGATTTTTATATCACATGAGCAATTTTTTTTCTAAATGCACAACGGGTATACATACTATACTTTGACTCCTTTTCTGAGCTATTGTAAGTACCCAAAAAGGAAATAGATAACAAAATGCAATAATGGCAATTAGGAATATTGCTTTATAAAAGATATTCTCCACCGAAGAGGCCGTTTAAAGAATATGTACACCAAAGCATTAATGTTAAGTAACAGATTGACAAATATTCAATTTTGCTACTAATCTTTATAGATAAAAAAAGTAAAGGGGCAAATGCCACAAACAATAATGGATAAAAGTTAAACTCCCAAGAACTAACCAAACAAACAACAGATAACAAAATATTAGCAAATACCTGATTGATTTTTCTTCTTGACAAGAGTTCCAGACTATTTTTGATATTAAGATTCGGAGGTGAAAAAAGCTGCAATTTGTTTACCTTCATATTGATGATATTTAAAACTGTTGCATTTATATGACTGAATAGAATCATCCCAAAATACAGAATAGGATTAAGATAGGATTTTATGAATCTATGACAAAATGCAGTTTCATACTCTGCCCTAAAGATAAGGGGAAGTGCTAAGGTACCTCTGACATCAGAACAACAAGAAATTTATGGATGCTGGAAAGGTGCTTCAAGCTCCACCTGAAGGCCACCTGATCATTACAAAGGATAGTTACCGTTGCCTGGTGAATGAGGGCTATCTGGTGGGTAATGCCCCATGATTTCTACAAAGCCCGACTTTTCACGCTTCAAACAAGCTATTCACCTTACCCAATATGCCGCATACATGGGTTATGAAATTGACCGTAGGAAAAGCACATACAATTCAGTTGCCATACGTAAGGGCCAGGAAGACATTATTTGCTGCTTAGTGGCTCAAACGGTGTCATGTTCACTATCAAGTACCACCTGAAACACAGTCTGTCCACTTTTTGGCTTCTCTGACAACAACTTCGCTATTTTTTTATATCCGGTAGATTCATCTTTCAATTTAAGATTTCCAAGTTAAGCACGATGATATCTAATAATTTGTAACGATGTTGAAAATAGTTTCGGCAGACAGCATTTGCGATTTTGAGTAAAAAATAAAACTGTCTCATTTACTCAATATTCTTTTCCGAAATCCTTTTACAAATTCTTTCATTCAATACTTTTTAAGAGCCCTTTTACGACTTCTTTAACCTGAATAATTCAGCATAATTATGAATTATTCAGGTTAATAATGCCCTTTAACAACATAGTTGGCAATTGTATTTAGAGCCCCATTTTTTGATAAATAGATATTGAAGCCTTCCTATGAAAGTGTTAAGATTAGAAAAAGTTTTCTAATTAATAATTCCTTCGATTCTACCCTTGAGCAGATAATAGTTTACTTTCGATTAATGGGCTCAACCAGCTATGGAAAATTTTTATAAGCTCATTATTTTAACTGTTTGACCCAATGGAAAATTTAAAAGGTTCTCTTCTGTCCAACGCTATCAGGGAAGTACACGCTTTTTGGATCGCTGGCGGAAGTTGTGACGGCTGTTCAATTGCGGCTGTTGGAGCCAGCAGCCCCTCTGTTGAGGATTTAGTGAGTGGGACATTACCCGGAGTGCCAAGGGTGGTGTTACATCACCCTGTTTTAGCAGTAAATGCCGGTGAAGCATTTATCAAACCATTCCGATTGGCTGCTAAAGGAGAATTGGAAGCACCCTTTGTCGTAATTTGTGAAGGCTCAATAATGGACGAAAATCTCGCCGCTCAAACCGGTGGATATTGGTCTGGAATGGGAGCTGACGAAGATGAGAATGGCGACCCCCAACCAATCCCGTCAGCCAGTTGGGTGACCAGAATGGCAGATCATGCAGCGGCCGTAATTGCAGTTGGCACCTGTGCGACCTGGGGAGGTGTACCCGCTGCAGCCGGCAATCCTACCAATGCAGCCAGTGTAATGGATTTACTTGGAGAAGATTATCGCAGCACTTTAGGCTTGCCAGTGGTTAATATCCCGGGTTGCGCTCCACAGGGAGACAATATTACAGAAACGGTAGTAGCTGTTTTACACTATCTCCATGGAATCGGCCCCTTGCCTGAATTTGATGAATTGGGACGACCAGCCTGGCTTTTTGAAGAGACAGTGCACAGAGGCTGTACCAGAGCAGGATTTTATGAAGAAGGAACCTTTGCAGAAAAACATGGAGACAAAGAATGTTTGGTAGAAGTTGGCTGTTGGGGCCCTGTTGTCCAGTGCAATATCAATAAGCGAGGTGCAATAGGTGGAATGGGGGGTTGCATGAATGTAGGTGCTCCTTGCATAGGATGTACCATGCCAGGATTCCCTGATTCATTCGCACCCTTTTACCAGGCTCCTCCGGGTACTAATGTTTCTTCTAATATTTCACGTACCACCGGGCTGCTGGTGAGAAACCTTCGCCGCATGACGCAAGACTACCAGAACCTTAGCACGAAATGGAAAAAAGATGGACATGTACCGTCCGGTTGGGGCCACGTGGCTCAACCTAATCTTCGTGAGAAGATCACCCACTATTTCTACGAGAAATTGCAGTTTATCAACTCTCCAAAACCTGGAAAAGGTATCAAACGATTGAAAAATAATGGTCAAGTGAAAACCCCTGCTTAAATGAATGATCAAGTCCTATACGAAACCTGGTATATGTGGTTAGCCATTGCTGCAGTGGTCATTGTTGCTGCAGTTGCTCTTTTAATTATGGTTATTATGGCCGCCAGGCGAATATTAAACCTTGCAGTAGCCGCCCTTGGACTAGTTGAGCAGATCAAAGACAATACCTCAAGCATCTGGGGTCTTCAAAAAACCAACGAGATAGCTTCTACAATTCTGCAAGATGCCAAAGATATTGATTCACATCTCTCTCTGGTTTCCGATGCCTTACATGAATTAGACAATAAGAACTGATATGGAATACTCACAAGAAGCGGTCACAATGGTTTGGAGTGTCAGCCTGCTGGTTGGTGCAGTGGTGATAGTGGTAGTGGCCATACTGCTTGGTCAAATTCTCAAAACTGCAAAGCAAATTGAAGGCGGTGCATCAGCCATATGGACACAAGGTAAATTGGTGGCGAACAATACCATACATATCCCTATGTTCCTATCCACTACGAACAGGGTAGCTGGCGAAATTCTCAACACAGCGGTGAACGTCTTGAACGGATCCAAAGTAGTGGAAAAACATATAGACGGATGTCCCGGATGTCCGGATTGTCTGCTATCCAAAAAATGAATGCTATGCTAACGATCCTTATGATATTAACCATTTTGGCTGTTTTAACACTGGTCATTGTACTTATCATTTATCTGGGCAAAATTCACCGGGTATTAATGAAAATCGGCGGAGCTGGTGATAGCTATCTGGCTAAACTCAGGTTGGGTCTTCGGGCCATTGAAACAGAGACCGGACATCTGCCTCCAGGAGTTACAAAATTAAACCAGGGTTTATCTGATACCGCCGGTGGACTTGAAAAAGTCAATGAATCATTAGGGAATTCGATTAACTCCGCTCTTAAACAAGAAAAATACAATTGATATGAGTGCTGTATATATATTATGGATAATACTCTTGGTAATGGCCGTACTGGTACTGCCCCTGATCATAAAATACCTTCATCAGGTCTATTCAGCGGCCAGAAATATTGAACGATATTTTTTAGAAATGAAAGAAGCCGGACTTGGAATTGTCGGCAACACCGATCATATCAAAGATTTGAATGATACCATATCTGCTGCATCCGGAATTTTGGAAGTGGCAGGAGAAATAAACAATAATGCTGACACGCTCAAAGGAGCACTTAGTGACCGGGCTAAAAACTAACTTGATATGCATGAACTTCTGACCACCATAACCATTATTGTTGCTGCTCTGATAGTTCTAGTACTGGTGATATATCTGGTACTGATTATTATTGCTCTCAAAAGAGCGGAGAATCATCTTGAAAAGTTGGCTGGGGGATTACAAAAAATAGCTGGTGACTCTGAACCTCTATCTGTCCACCTCGGGACAATCAATGGTGCCCTGACTCAATTACATGGCGGGCTTTCTTCCGTGGATGGCCATTTGGTTCAAATCGCCAAAGTTCTAAAACTTGTATAGACTAACTTACCAATATGTGCTTTAAGAATTTACCGATAGAATTTGACGAACAGGGGAATGCTTTCCTTAAAGAAGGTGTAGCTAACCCCTACGAATACAAAGTAGTAGAGCTGGATAAAGAACAAGATCAGCTCAAAGACCTGATGGTCAAAAACGGCTACATTAAGAATATTGATTATGATCCTGTAACCAGAGTTGCCGGTGCGCTGGCCTTTCACAGTGTAGTTGATCTCGAGAAAAAGAACGTTCTTTCAACCAATTCGACGGCAACCTTATTTAGAGGTTACGAAGTGATCCTTAAGGGGCGTGACCCAAGGGATGCAGCCTACATCAGCAGCCGGGCTTGCGGTGTTTGTGGAGGTGTACACGCCACTACCAGTGCTCTTGCTATCGAAATGGCACTTGGCATAAAGCCCCCACCTCTGGGCATTGTCATGCGAAACATCCTGCTGGCTATTGAGTACCTGTATGATCACCCATTGCATTTATTTCTATTGGCCGGTCCCGATTATTCCGAGGAACTCGTGGCTGAAACCAATCCTGAGTTGATATCAAAAGCCGGAAGTACAGCAACCAAATTCGAGAATGTTCATGGTTATAAGACCATTCTCGACATCATGAAGGATCTCAACCCATTAAAAGGACGACTCTATCTTGAAGCACTTGAAATGACGCGGGTAGCAAGGGAGGCATATGTTACTATTGGCGGTAAATACCCCCACCCCCAAAGTGTAGTCCCCGGTGGGATTTCGGTAACCGTAAGTATCACTACCCTCAATGAAGTTTACAATCGCCTGATAAAGTTTTTTGATTATGGTCAGAAAGTTTGCGGGATCTGGGACGACATTTTCGATTTCTTTCTCGACCATGACCCTGCTTATGCCGACTCGGGGCGAAGACCGGCCACCATGGCTGATACCGGAGTTTGGGACAGACCAGATGTGTACGATGCCTCCTATGAAAATTGTGAGAAATGGGGGGAAGCCCGCTGGGCAACTCCCGGTGTCTTAGTGGACGGCGAGGTGGTTACCACCAGCCTCCAGCAGCTAAATGTTGGTATTGAAGAGTTTGTTGAGCATTCCTACTATGAAAAGTGGGAAGGCCAGAGATTTGCTGAAGACCCCGTGGGGTCACCATTGAGCCCCAATCATCCATGGAATAAGGAAACTATCCCAAAGCCCGGCAGGCAGAGCTGGAAAGATCGATACAGCTGGGATACCGCTCCTACCTGGGACAGGCTTCCAATGGAAGCTGGAGCTTATTCACGACTCTACATGACTGCCAAAGCGCAAAAATTGCCAGAAAGCAAATTCCTGGAAGCCACCGGGCATAGTCTGAAAATTCATGTGCCTGCCTATCATTTACCGGAAACTACCATGGAATGGAAAATTCCCGCAAAATGGAACACCTTTGAACGTAACAGGGCCAGAGCATATTGCATTCCTTACTCGGCTATGGTAGCCATGGAGAATTGGATGTTGGCTCAACAATATCTTCGTGAAGGAAAAACAGGTATTAGTACGCCATACGAAATACCAAAAACCGGAACTCATATCGGATTTGGTGCCTGGGGCGCAGGACGCGGTTTCCTTACTCACCACTTGGTAGTGGAAAAAGGGATAATCGGAAATTACCAGATCATAACACCTTCAACGCTCAATGCAGCACCCAGAACACCTTGGGGCGCATTGGGCCCATATGAAGAAGCCGTGATGAATACACCTTTGCTAGAGAACTTTGACAAGCCGGAAGCCTACAAAGGCATAGATATTTTGAGGGCAATCCGCAGTTTTGATCCATGTATGCCATGTACCACTCATATTATGTCTGAGAATGAAAAACATATAGTGACCCGTGAAGTAACTACCTGCGCATGTGGAGTGGAGTAAAAAAGTCTTGTTAGGAACAATTGGCTATCATAACCTTTCCAATCACTCGATTGGGCCTATTCTTTGCGACCAGATGAGAACACTGGATTGGTCCGGTCATATTTCAATTGAGGAAATGAACTGGGGCCCGATAGCCATCATACAATGGTTCCAGGCGTTGGAAACACCTTTCGACCGTGTCATCCTATTTTCTGCTATCCACCGGAAAGAAAGAGATGTAGGCGATGTCACCATCTTCAAATGGAGAGGAGGAACGCCGGAACCGAAAGATATCCAGGCAAGGATTGGAGATGCCGTCACAGGTGTGATTTCTCCCGAAAACCTACTGATCATCGGAGAGCATTTTGGAATTTGGCCAGCAGAGACCTTTCTCGTTGACGTTGAACCTGGTTCGGAAAAAGCCGGACCTACCTTATCTACTGAGGTTGCTGAACGGGTAATAGAGTATTTTGACCTGCTTCGGAAACTCTGCCTTCAGGGTGAAGAAAGTGATGAGAAATTTGCAATTTTATATGGAGATCAAATGCCTATTGAATGAATAATGATCATTTAAATAGCCTGGACCCGGAGTTAAACCATCTTTTTTGGAAGGATGAAATCCTGCAGGTTATGTATTGGATGTACGGCGAAGATTTTGGGCGCAAGGTATCTTCAGATAAATTAATTACACTATTAAATACGACCCGGGCAAAGGTTAAAGAGCACCTTGGCCAACTTGTATTGGACAACTACCTGGAGCAAGATACAGATGGCTCTTCAGTCCATTATTTTCTCACGGAATTTGGAAAAAAAGAAGCTGGTCAGCGATTTGCCGGTGCATTCGAAGGATTGCAAAAAGTTGGTCATGGTGAATGTGGCCCTGATTGCGACTGTCAGTGGGAAGGACACGACTCTTGTCAACACCACCTTCATCAACATTAAGTACATGACATGAATAAGATCTACTACAGCGACAAAGAATGTGAGGAGATGCTGCGCACCACGGGCAATCTCACTGAAAGCCTGCATGCTATTGAAAATGAGCATATTAAAGAGCAAATTACCAGCCTTATGGAGCATTTCGATATCATTCATAGAGAAGGCTTATCCCGTCTTTGGAGAATTTTGAGAGGTACCAGCCCAGATCTTTGCGACAGGCTGAATAAGGACTATGCCATTCACCACCTACTTGCCCTTTACGATCTCGAAGCCTTCGATGGTATTGAAAAAGCAGTCGATCAGGTGGCATTTATACCGGAAGGAGATGTTAAAAAATTATCATAAGCTTTTCAATGGGCGCAATATGAATACCGAAGTGAATTTAATGAACTCATGGCTGGTCATATTACTGATTTTGGGGATGTCTTGTAGTCAGTCACCAGACCAGACAACCTCTCAAAAATCTATCGATACTGACCCCGATTATCTCGGATCATACACCAGGTTGCCTGATAATGAAGCAGGGAGGATCGTGAAACGGGCAATAGAAGCTGCCGGAAGTTGGGAAGAATGGACCAGGCAACGTAGTCTTAGTTATACTAAGATCATCACCTTTTATGACAGCCTGGGGAATGAAATACGGGAGGTCAGTCAACTGCATCAGTACAACCTGCTCCCTTCATATAAAGCAAAAATTACCTGAACTGAAAATAAAAATCAGTACAAAATTATCAATAACGGCCAGCAATCATGGAAGTTTGAAAATGGTGAAGAGATGATTGATCAGCCTAATATCAACTCCGCTTACAATTCTTCATTTGGTTCTCATTACGTGATGTCAATGCCTTATAAACTGGCAGATCCGGGATGTCAAATAGTTTACGAAGAGAAAATGGTACTTCCAAACCATAAAGAAGTGGATAAAATCAAAGTGACCTACGCCGAGGGGGCCGGTTCATCAGCGAGGTACCATACCTGGTGGTATTATTTTAACCCGGAAACCGCTTCCCTCGAAGGTAACATGCTTTACGGCGGAGATCATTACAGCTATACTCAATATGAAAAGTTTGTCGAAGTAGAAGGCTTAGAATTTAACCAGTTGCGCTATAGCTATCGTAGCGATTCTATTGTAAACAACATTCAATTGACCACCAGATACGAAAGTCAGAACATTTACTTTGGTGAATTGTACCCAGACGAATTTTTCGAACCTGACCAATGACTTCAATTTCAACCCGACCCAAAATATTAATTGCCGGTGTGGGCAACGAATTACGCCAGGATGACGCCTTTGGTATGCTCATGATCAAAGAAATTCAAAAAAAATCCAAGCCGACCGATTCTATCAAATTCCAAGAAGTTGGCATTGGAGGCATTCACCTGGTGCAGGAATTGCATGATCAATATGATATTTTGGTCATTCTGGATGCTGTTCAGTGGGGTGGCGAACCAGGTCAGATATATTTCAGAGCCACCACAACAGACAACCTGAACGAATTACCTCTTGAGGATAGAAGAGCTTTTCTGGCAGATATGCACTATGCTACACCCGTCAAAGCCATGATGCTGGCCAAGGCACTCAATGTACTGCCCAAAGAAGTCTACATTTTAGGCTGTGAAGCCAAAAACCACGACGATTTTGACATTGGAATAAGCCCTGAAGTACAGGAAACCATACCACTGGCAATCAACAAATTAAAAGAATGGTTGAGCACCTTTAATTATAATTTGAATTGACCTACTTAATAATTAATTTGATAACTTAAATAACAATGATATGTCTAACGATACCTTAAATAACACCACTGCCAAAAAAGAGAAAGCAGGGCAACCACCCTTTAAGTTCTTACTGGAGGTTAAAGATCTTATCAATCCGATCACTATAAAAAGGCTCCAACTTCTAAAAGGTGCTTTGATATTGGTTGCAGTACTTACTGTTGGGTATTTAGTGTGGGACAATTACTTCAAAGCCCCAACTGGAAAGCAGTTAGTCTCAGATTGGATACAGGCTGCAGGTGGCATGGAGGCGTGGAAAAATATTGACCACGGTCAATACTTTAAAACACATAAATTATTTTCCGAGACTGGTGAACTACTTAGTGAACGGAGCGAAAAGATCTACTTTGAAAAGACTAATGGAAATGTAAAACTGATGACTGATGTGGAGACATCCAAAGGCCAGAAAGTGCGAATAGCCAAAGACAAGATGGGGTATTGGGCAGTTGAAAATGACAATGAGGTAGATCCCGGAGAGAAAGCCAGGGAACTTGGAATGTCTTGTGAAAACCACTGGTGTGAGCCGGATTGTTCTATGAACATGGCTTTCTACCGCTTTTCCATGCCTTTTAAGCTAACCGACAGAGGCGTTATCGCGGAGAATGGCGGTGAAAAACCACTTGATGGCAAAAAAGCGCAGGTTCTCAACATTTCATATGAAGAAGGTGTAGGTCGCGACAAGTGGGTATTCTATGCACATTCCGGCGAAAACCTTATTCGTAAAATGGAATATCATCAACATAATCAACACGGAGATGTACTTCCTGTAGAATTTCTGTGGTCAGATTATTCGGAAGAGGGAGACATCAATATAAGCCAGCGCTGGACCCGCTATTGGAGTAACGGTAAAATACTTGAGGAATACGTTTATTCTGATTTCGATTTCACGAGTCCCCTACCACCACAATTCCATAATCGCCCGGAAAGTTTAGCTAGTGCTCTCTAAACCAATCATTTAATACTCTCTATGTCATAACTTGATGAGTTAAGTCCTTTGACCAAATTATCCAATCATATCAAAACATAACTCCCTAAACATCAACCTGCATAATTAAACGGTGGTATAAGTGTACTTTTCGAGGGTAAAAATGTTGTGCCAATAGAGGATCTCTTCTGGGTAACGGTGGTTAATGACGGTCCAGTGCTTCACTTCAATGACGATGAAAATACAGAGGCAACAATAGGTGTAGCCGAAAATAAAAATGAAGTAGCAGCCATTATCGCCGCAAATAGGCGTTTCCCTTATATCACCTATAACCTCTCTGGAGGAGCAGATATGGGCTTATTTACCATAGATAGACACACAGGTATTTTGCAGTTTAAATCACCCCGGACTACGAAAACCCGGCATCTGCTACCACAAGTAATACCTATAAAGTCATAATAAGAGCTGATTTTTATGGTACTGATGGTAAAAATATTAATGATCCACTTGATACAGCTTCGCAAGAGGTAGCAATAACGGTAACCGATGTGGAATTGCCAAGCCTAACGCCAGTTACTACAGCAGCAACCACTATTACTTCCTCAACGGCCACTTTAAACGGGAATATCTCTCAAGACGGAGGAGCAGCAATTACAGCAAGAGGCTTTGTATATGCTACATCAAATGCAAATTTGACAATTGATAACACAGCAGCAGATACTGTTATTGTAAGCGGTACAACAGGTGTTTTTGAAAAAGACATTACAGGTTTAACAGCAGGCACAACCTATTATTACAAAGCCTATGCAACCAATATAGTGTTGGTACGAGCTATGGAAATGAACAAAGTTTTACTACGGATGCAATTTTATCTATTGAGGATTTTGAACAATCGGCTGTTACCATTTCGCCAAACCCGGCCACAGGTATTGTAAACATCACCGTGGCAGAAAAGACAGGTTACAAATTGCTGGATACCGGAGGCCACCTGCTTCAACAGGGAACTTTCGCCACAGGAGCGCACAGCATTGATATTTCGCCTTTGGCCAAAGGGATTTATCTCTTCAATCCAAACACCGATAAAGGGAGCTTTACCAGGAGAATTATTAAAAATCAGGATTTATGGTCTTGATTTACACTACCGTCATTTCAGTATCAGGTTGATTTGATTGTCGGGTGGTGCTTCCCTGATTATGTTGGTCTTTGATAGATTTGCCTTCTGTTTCCCTGATTACTTTGTAGCCACGTTTTGTGTTTCCCTCACCCATTGTCGACCTGGACGGGCTTTGTTCCAGGCCAATGTCTTTTAAAGACACTTATTCAACTGTCCGAACATCATCCCGACCAATGGATCGCAGCACTTGTACACCTGACAATGTTTGTTGCTTTGGCAGGCTCCTGTCGACCGGGTCAATAAAAATGAGGGGATCATCTCCAATATTTGACCCAATAAAGGTTTTAATGCTTTTTTGTTTACTTTGCCCTTGTCCATAATTGTGCCTGGTTTTTGTTTGCGTTTGTAGAAAACCCAAGGCTAAAAATCTTGCATGTTATGGGCTGTTTTTTTATATTATTTGTTCGGACAGTTATGACTCTCAATGTAAAAAAACGCCCTTCTGAAAAAGCGGCACTGTTTGTGACTCATGTTGTATATAAGAACCAATTGATGTGGAAAAAGAACTTGGAAAAATTCTAATTATTGATGATGACGAGGATGTGTTGTTGGCAGCAAAGATGTTGCTTCGGAAACATGCCGAAAATGTCCTTATTGAGAAAAATCCTAAAAAAATACCTTTTCTGCTTAATAATGACACATACGATGTGATTTTACTGGATATGAACTTCAGTAAAGACATTACCAGTGGTAAAGAAGGTTTCTTTTGGTTAAATGAAATCAGACAGCGTGACCCTAATGCGGTTGTGATTCTGATAACTGCATATGGTGATGTTGAAATGGCAGTAACTGCCTTAAAGGAAGGGGCAACTGATTTTGTACTGAAACCCTGGCAGAATGAAAAGTTGATAGCCACGTTATCTAGTGCTGTGAAGCTCAAAAAGTCGTACAATGAAGTTGACCAACTCAAGCAAAAAAATAAACGACTTGAAGAAGATATCAATCAACCTTTTAAAGAGATTATTGGAGAAAGTCCGGCCATAAAGCAGGTATTTGCTATAGTGGACAAAGTGGCTGTGACCGACGCAAATATTTTGATTCTTGGAGAAAATGGTACTGGCAAGGAGTTAATTGCCAGGGCTATACATCAGAGATCACAACGTCAGGATAATGTATTTATCTCTGTTGATATGGGTGCTATTACAGAAACTCTTTTTGAGAGTGAGCTATTTGGACATAAAAAAGGTTCCTTCACTGATGCAAAGGAAGATAGAGCCGGGAGATTCGAAGTAGCCAATAATGGTACACTTTTTCTTGATGAGATTGGGAACTTAAGCATGCCACTACAGTCTAAATTACTGACCGTATTACAAAATAGAGAAGTTACTAGAATTGGCTCCAATAAATCCACCTCCATCGATATCAGGTTAGTATGCGCAACAAATATGCACATACACGAGATGGTGAAAGACAATACATTCAGACAGGATTTACTCTATAGAATTAACACTGTTGAATTACACCTTCCTCCTTTGCGTGATAGGGTCGAAGACATTGCGCTTTTGGCTGGTCATTTTGTAAGCATCTATTCCAGCAAATACCGTAAACAGGCAAAGAAAGTATCTCCTGCCGCCATCAAAAAACTGGAGAAATACCACTGGCCTGGCAATATTCGTGAATTGCAGCATGCTATAGAGCGAGCCATCATTATGGGTGAAAAAACTGCTTTAAATCCGGAGGACTTTTTCTTCCTGAGTCACCGGCCGGAAGGAAATAAAGAGGCCGGAGTTGATTCATATAATCTTGATGAAGTTGAAAGAAATGTCATTCAGAAGGCAATCCACAAACACGGGGGGAACATCTCCAAAGCTGCTAAAGATCTTGGGCTGACCAGAGCATCGCTTTATAGACGATTAGAAAAACATGGTCTTTAAAAACTTTAAAGTAAGTCTGATAATAAGGGTAGGACTACTTGTGGCCTCAATATTTTTAATGTCTGAGTTGTTCCATAATGACACATTTGTCCTGACGGAAATACTAGTTACAGGTTTGATAGTCTTTCAAATCTATGGCCTTGTTCAATTTTTAGACAGGACGAACAAGGAGATTGTTTCATTCCTGCATTCAATAAAGTACGACGACTTTACCCACACTTACCACACTAAAAATGAGGGGTCCTCACTGGATATGCTTTATGAGGAGTTTAACAAAGTAATAAAAAAGTTCAGGGAAATTCGTGCAGAAAAAGAGGCACAATATCATTACCTGAAAACCATTGTGCAGCATGTTGGAATTGGTATAATTACTTTTGAGGAAAACGGCGATATTCAGATTATAAACACAGCTGCTAAAACCCAGCTAAATATCGATCAGATCAAAAATATTAGTCAGCTGGGTTCAGTTAGTCCGGTGTTGGTTGACACCTTCAACATGCTCAAAACAGGGGGCCGTGATTTAGTGAAAATAGAGCGGGGTGGCGATGATGTTCAGTTGGCTGTTTATGCTATAGAACTGAGCTTGAGGAGGAAAGAGTTTAAACTTATCTCTATTCAAAATATCCAGTCGGAATTAGAAGAAAAGGAGATGGAAGCATGGCAGAATCTGATTAGAGTATTGACTCACGAAATCATGAATTCAGTAACTCCTATTTCCTCATTGGCTGCTACAGTAGAAGATGATCTTGAGAATCAGATGAAAAATAATACCCTGGATCAGATCACTAACGAAGATGTAGAGGACATGCATATAGCATTAAAGACTATTCATAATAGGAGTGATGGACTCATAAAATTCGTTAATGACTTCAGGAATTTAACCCGTACTCCAATTCCGAATTTTGAGTTTATAGACGTAAGAAATTTGTTCAATCACATATTGGTTTTATTAAAATTCGACATGGAGCGAGAAAAAATAGAACTCAAATGTTACCTTGAAGAAGGCCTTCTGATTCATGTGGATAAAGAACAAATTGAACAAGTACTGATTAATTTAATCAAGAACGCCATTCAGGCACTCGAAGAAAATGATGAGGACGGAAAGGATAAATCAATAGAGATCAAGGCCGGCCATCATGATAAATCAGGCATTTTTATCAGTATTGGGGACAATGGCCCCGGAATAGATGAAGATGCGTTGAAGAAAATTTTCATCCCTTTCTTTACTACAAAAAAGAGCGGTTCTGGTATTGGATTGAGCCTGTCCAAACAAATAATGCGAAAACATAAGGGTAGTATTACAGTAAAATCTACCATAAATGAGGGCACCGTTTTCATTCTCAGGTTTCCGGTAATGGAAATGGCCGCAGCGTAATTTCCCATCAGTTCACAGTTTTTTTCATAAACTTTTCACGGATTATCTTTTTAGAGATAGAATAAGAAATGGCATTTTCAGCCGTAAATAGGGAATAGGTTATCAAAGATGTATTCGTTGTCTATACCTGACTAATCTATTCACGATAGGCTATATCTTTCATTCCAATATGAATCGCCTTCGTGTAAAAAAAACTCCTTGCAGGAACCTGGACATTTTCAGTTTATAACCTCTATGGGCGTCAAAATGATTTCTCTGTTTATTTTAAGGATACTTTTGGAGCACCCCGCAAGTGTTCAAATTGTCCGTTATTGGCGTACCATTTCCTTCGTTTAGCTATGAGTTGAAGTTCTAAGCATCTCAAATCAATTGTCATTACTTTTCTGCATAATGCAAAATAAGTCCAAACTCATGTCAGGCTGGTCACTTATCAGGTAATCATCCTGATTAATGCTGGATACCAATTCATTGTTCTGGTGCTGAAGTTTGTTCCGGTTGACTCTATTCAATATATCATAGGGAATTCTCAGAATTGGCGCAGGAAGCCTGTACTGCAGATTCAAGATATCGAACCGTGTAATTTTTTCTACCGATTTTTTATTCTGATCGTAGTACTTCCAGAGTTTATCACTCCCTGTAATCCCTTTCATTTCGACGTCGTCAAAAATTGAATCAACCAATCTAAATAGTTGATTTGAAGTGTATTCACGGATATGCCACGGGTTTCTGGTGAGCGTTTTTTTGATGTTTGGGGTTGTAATAATCGCTTTTCCACAGGGTTTAAGGACTCGATAAATTTCCTCTAAAAATGCTCTGTCATCTTTGATATGCTCAATTACCTGAAGGCTTACAATTGTATCAAATGTATTGTCGTTCAAGTCAATGAAAGGCGGAAATACAGCTTCTTTAAACTCTAAATGAGGATAGCGAATTTGGAGGTCCGAGATTATTTCAGCGATTTTATCCAAACCCAGGTACTGGTCACATTTGGGTGCTAACAACTCTACTCCGCGACCTTCCCCACAACCCAATTCAAGTAATGAGCCTTGAATATATGGTTCAACCAGGTGATATGCTTTTAACAACCTTTGATGTATGGGGTTGTCAGATAGAATTTTATCCGAAGTTATTTCTGTAGTATAGGTACCCATCTCTCAGTTGTTCCTGCGGCAAATTTCAGATTGCAAATAAGCTCCAATGGTTCAATCATCAACTTTCAAATGGAACTTGTTTAATATTTGAAGTTTTTGTGATCTTCAAGAGGCAAAATCCTCGGAATGTACCTGAACATTGAGGTTTTCAATCCTTGAAAGTTCTTCCAATTGACCCTCTGAAAATAATTGATCGTGATCCTCAACCGGAGGAACGCCTAATTCTTTTTTGGCTTTGAGGTTAATATAGTCTTGAAATATAATTCCATTGATCTTGCGGCGGTTAATTGCTTTTCTAAATCTAGTTCCCCTTCCATCACTTTCCTCATAGCTATAGGCTATATAGTCCATAGTGAATGTTTCTTTATTGATCCAATAACAAAATAAATCCTGATAATCCTCACCACCACCTTGCTGCCCAAATGTGATTTTGATTTTGTAATAAGAATTACCTTCTAATTCACTATCCCCTATTAACTCCTTCTTGACAGCAGCATCGTTCAATGGATATGGCAGAAGAGCAAAATACAATACGGAATTGACCGAGCTGGTAAAAGCAGTTTTTCGTTCTTCGGATATCTTAACTTCTTTCCCGTCCAAATATCGAGTAAATATTGCGGCCTGTTTGAGGACGTCTTTAATAGTACCTAAGCTATCTTCTGTTACTCTGGTGTAGATGAATTTTCCGTGTCTGCCTCCTTTTCGATCTACTGTATAATGTCTGTTGCGAAAGTCGAATTCTGCAGAGATATTTTCATAATTGACTCCTCCATGTACTTCAATAGCTCGGTCAACAATCATTTGAACATCGGTCAAAGGTTCCTCTTTACAGGAGACCATCACAATTGCAACTAATATTAAACGGGAAAGATTCTCCATGAGGTAGTTATTGAATACTAATTTACGATTGTCCACAGACTATGTTCTTTGAAATGGGTATTCCCAAAGACATTGAACTCAAATTTTAGGATAGTCCTGCTTTTTCAATTCTCCCTGACATCTCTTTTCCAATCATCATCAAAGCATTTGCCAGGCGCAATATAACTCCGAAATGCTCAATTTTATCATTCTCGTTAAACTTAATCAGATCTATTACCTTCACATTTAGTTCACCCGTCTTAGCTGAAAATTCTAATGCTGTATCCCTCTCTTTTATCCATTCTCGCGAGTATGCGAAATTTGTCAGGATTGATATGAAGTTAATTACATTTTGTATTCTCTTCATAATTAGCCTGCTTGGGCAGTCTCAAAATAAAACGCCACTTGCTCTCACTATCGATGATCTTCCAGGGCTGAATTATGAAATAAATCAAAAAATTGTTGATGCCTTGAAAACCAACAATTGGCAGGCAACAGCATTCGTAAATGAATCTGGTTTTTTTGTTGAAGACGCCATGGATTCCACGAAATACGAAATATTGGATTTATGGCTTTCAAATGGTTTGGAATTGGGGAATCATACTTACTCTCATATGAATTATCACTCCAGTGATACCCTGGATTATTTTGCAGACATACTGAAAGGTGCGGAGTTAACTGTGCCATTAAGTCAGGAGTATAATATTCCATACAGATATTTCAGACATCCTTATTTAAGAAATGGGCAAACTAAGGAGAAAAAGGAGGCACTCGATAAATTCCTGGAATTTAATGGATATAAAGTTGCACCCGTAACAATTGATAATGCCGAATGGATTTATGCAACTGCATACCAACGTGCAATAGATAAAAATGATAGGCAAATGGCTGATAGTATCGGAAGAGCTTATATTATCTATATGGTTGCTATTAGCAATTATTTCAGGAATCAGGCCAAAGAACTTTTGGGCAGGGATTTGTCACATATACTGCTTATTCATGTCCGATCCCTCAATGCCGATTTATTGTCAGAATTGATTACGGCTCTGGAAAATGAAAATTTTGAAATAAGCCCCTTACAAACTGTTCTCGAAGACCCGGCTTATAAGCTTCAGGATGGTTATTATGGATCTGCCGGAATCAGTTGGATTGAACGATGGGCTATAGATAAGAATTTGGAAACAAAATTTTTCCGGGGAATTCCGAAATGTGACCAATTTGTACAAGACTATTCCGGCATTACTGAATAATGAACCTTAAACATTATTTTTCACTTTTTGATTTAATGAAAGACAGGTCGATGAATAAAAAAATTGGGAAAACCGGTGTATTATTAGTGAATTTGGGTACACCTGATAGCCCGTCCGTTCCCGATGTGAGGAAATACCTTCGTGAATTCCTGATGGATAAAAGGGTTATAGATACTTCTTTCATTTCCAGATGGCTATTGGTAAATCTCATTATTGCACCCTTCAGAGCACTCAAATCAGCAATTGAGTATAGAAAATTGTGGGAGGACCGTGGATCTCCATTGAAGTTTTATGGAGAGGATCTTGTGAAATTGGTTCAGAACTCATTAGGAAATAAGTACACAGTTCAACTCGGCATGAGGTATCAAAGTCCAGGTATCCAATCAGCATTGAATAAACTGAGGGGCTCACATGTTGACCAAATTGTTGTAATTCCTTTATTCCCTCAATATGCCGCTGCCAGCACTGGCTCTGTAGTGGATAAGGTAATGGAAATTACGAAAGACTGGCAGATCATTCCGTCAATAAGGTTTGTGAATAATTTGGTAGAGGAAGAGTTATTTATTGATGCCTGGGTTGAAATTGCTGAAAAGTACATGTCTAAGGAAGATTATGACTATTTCATATTCAGCTATCATGGATTGCCTGAAAGACAAATCATTAAAGGTGCTGTTAGGGGCCAATGTAAGTTGGGTGATTGTTGTAACTCATACCATGGGGAAAATCGATATTGCTATCGAGCCCAATGTTTTCTTACCACCCGGCTATTGACCGAAAGACTCGGAATTCCAAAGGAAAAGCATATGACTACTTTCCAGTCTCGATTAGGCAAGACTCCCTGGATAAAGCCATACACGGATGAAGTGTTGGTTGACCTTGCCAAAAAAGGTGTAAAAAAAGTGCTTGCCTTTTCACCTTCATTTGTTTCCGATTGCTTGGAGACTACCGTGGAGGTCGGTGAATTATTTAGGGATGAGTTTATCGCTTCAGGTGGGGAAAAATGGGATTTGGTCGAAAGTCTAAATACAAACCCGAAATGGGTAGCGGCTCTTTCGCAAATTATTTCTGAAAACACCTGATTGTCTAACTATACCAGGTGAGCCTCTTCTACAATTTCACTCAGTTTATCCACGGCAAAATCAATGTCCTTCACAGTATTAAATTTGCTAAATGAGAATCGAATGGCTCCTCTATCCGGATCTCGGTCCAAGGCTGCCAGTACATGTGAGCCGACATTAGAACCGCTTGAACAAGCACTTCCTCCCGAGGCAGATACTTTATTGATATCCAAACTAAATAATAGCATTTCATTTTCCTCTGACGGAGGGAGACAAACATTGAGTACTGTATAAAGGCTTTTTTCTAAATTAGCTGAGTCTCCATTGAATTCGACATCTGTTATTTGCTCTTTCAGGCGTTCGGTCATTCTTTTCTTGAGGCTCTCAATATGCTTCTTGTGCTCATCCATTTTCTCATAAGCCAGTTCGAATGATTTGGCAAGGCCAACAATACCAGCAATATTTTCTGTCCCGCCTCTCATATTTCTTTCCTGGGTTCCGCCTTGAATGAAAGGTTCAATTACATGTCCATTGCCGAGGTAGAGAAAACCTATACCCTTTGGTCCATGAAATTTATGTGCAGCACCAACTATGCAATGAACCTTGAGTTTTTGAAGATCATGTACATAATGTCCCACGGCTTGAACCGTATCAGAATGAAATATTGCTCCATATTCCCGGCACCATTCTCCGATGGTCTCAATGTCATTCAGATTTCCAATCTCGTTGTTAGCATGCATTAAACTGACCAGTGCATTTGGGTGAGATTTAAGCCATGACTCAAGATGACCCATATCAACATGCCCTTTTTCATCAAGATTAACAAAGGTTAGTTCAATCTTACCGGCCTTTTCAAGTGACTCCAGGGTGTGTAATACGGCGTGATGCTCAATCCTGGAAGTGAGTGCATGTCTGATATTTTTTGATTCGATTGAACTTCGGAGTGCAGTATTATCAGCTTCAGTACCACCGGATGTAAAGAAAATTTCAGATGGAGCGGCATTTAAATAACCAGCAATCTGCCTTCTAGACCTTTCGACCGCTGCTTTGGCTTGTCTGCCATGAGTATGGATTGAAGAAGGATTCCCATAATTTTCCAAATAATACGGTTTCATGGCCTCGAATACTTCAGGGTCGACGGCCGTGGTAGCTGCATTGTCCAGATAAACTCTCATAATGTTGGCGTTGGAGTAAAGTGAATATAACTATGCAAATTAAAACAAGCTTTACGCTTTAGAAAAAATAATCTCATTGATTGCGGTTATCACATCGGTGGCTAGCCTGTCAGCTTGTTCTTTCGTTTTAGACTCGGAATAAATTCTAATGATAGGCTCTGTATTAGATTTTCTTAAATGCAACCAACCCTCTTCAAAATCAACTTTGATCCCATCAATGTCATTTATCTCAGAGTCTGAATACTTGTCTTTGATTTTTAAAAGGAGTTCATCCACGTCAATTTCAGGAGTGAGCTCCATCTTATTTTTTGAAATGTGATATGAAGGATAAGCATCTCGAAGAGAGGTCATTGACATCCCTTTTTTAGCTAAATGTGTAAGAAAGAGGCCAATCCCGATTAGCGCATCTCGTCCATAATGCAATTCTGGAAAAATGACTCCCCCATTTCCTTCTCCACCAATTACAGCCCCATTTTCTTTCATCTTATCTACAACATTCACTTCACCAACTGCTGATGCTTCATATTGAACTCCGTGTTTTTTACAGACATCTCTCAAAGCCCTTGTAGATGACAAGTTCGAAACTGCCACTCCTTTTCGGTTTTCAAGGATATAGTCTGCAATGGCAACTAGTGTGTACTCTTCACCAAAGAAAGTCCCGTCATTGTTTACAAAAGCCAATCTATCCACATCGGGATCTACCACAATGCCGAGATCAAAATCGCCCGATTTGATGTAGTCTGAGATTTCTGTAAGATTCTCGGGCAATGGCTCCGGATTGTGAGGGAAATGACCACTCGGTTCACAAAAAAGCTTTTGCACAGATTGAACACCCAATTTGTCAAGCAATAGTGGAATAACTATACCTCCAGTAGAATTAACACAGTCAATAGCTACTTTGAAATTGGCTTGTCTTATTAATCCTGCATCCACCAGATCACAGGCCAGTACCTGTTCGATGTGATAATTAAAATGATCTAAATCCTTGGAATAAGAGCCCAAATTATCAACTGAAGCGAATTCTGTTCCGGTATTTTCGGCATATTTAAGAATCTCATGTCCAATTTCACCTGAAATGAATTCCCCTTTTGAATTTAAAAGTTTTAATGCATTCCACTCTTCAGGGTTGTGACTTGCCGTCAAAATGATGCCTCCTGTAGCTTGCTCCCTGGTAACTGCCATCTCCACTGTAGGAGTAGTGGAAAGGCCCAAATCAATAACATTTATTCCCATGCCCTGAAGAGTAGCCGTTACAAGGTTTGAAACCATTTTACCACTTATTCGAGCATCCCTTCCGACTACCACCGATGGATTCTGACTAACATTTTTGATCCAGTGTCCATAACCGGAAGTAAACTTCACTATATCTGCGGGAGTTAGATTGTTGCCTGGCATTCCGCCGATTGTACCCCTAATTCCGGAGATGGATTTGATAAGTGTCATCGTTTTTCATTAATTGAAGTGCCAAAGATAGGTGGAAAAAATTCATTGGAATCGAGCAAATAGCCGTAAATTGGCACTTGGACAGGAGATCATTTTGTGATGAGGAAGCCCGTATTTTTTAGCCTAGCAGCTGTCATAAGTTTCAGTATACATTATGCGTTGCCCGATATTCACCAGATTGAGTTGAATAGGGAAATGATGCAATTGGCAGCGGCCAGAGCTGATAGTATTGCTTTGATTGAACCTACAAGGCTTTATGGGTTTGAGATTGACTCTTTCGACATTGTTGCGGGTAATATTCAGCAAAACGAAAACCTCTCCCGGATATTAGCTAATTACAACGTGTCACTCGGCACAATAAACGAGTTCGCCGTCAGATTGAAGGATGTATTTGACGTTAGAAAGTTTGCTGTCAACCGTCATTATACAATTGTTTGTGAGCGGGATTCACTAAGTAGTGCCCGACAATTTATTTATGAGCCAAACCGTTTGGAGTACATTGTTTTCAACATGATGGATTCGTCAATTACGAAGCACAAAAAAGAAATCAGTATTCAGCAGCGTGTAATTAGTGGTGTAATTGATAATTCGTTGTATGAATCACTAGCAGGCACCGGCTTTGGTCCGTTGCTGACGAATGTTTTGGTTGATATTTTCGCCTGGCAGGTAGATTTTTTCAGCATTCAAAAAGGAGATAAATTCAAAGTGATTCTGGACGAACAGGTAATAGATGGAGAAATGGTCGGAATTGAGCGTGTTGTCGCAGCTTATTTTGAACATTACGATGTGCCTTATTATGCCATTTACTTTGGTCAAAGTACTGGCAATGATTATTTCGATGAAAATGCCCGCAGTTTGAGAAAAACTTTTTTGAAAGCCCCTCTTAATTACTACAGAATAAGCTCCAGATATTCTCTGAAGAGATTTCATCCGGTGCTAAAGGCATATAAAGCGCATCTAGGCACGGATTATGTTGCTGATACTGGCACCCCAATTCGCACTGTGGGGGATGGCATAATTACTGAGTCGACTTACAAGAAGAATAATGGTAACTACGTGAAAGTACGCCATAACAGCGATTACTCAACCCAATACCTGCACATGTCCAAAATTGCCAGTGGAATCCAGCCAGGAGTAAAAGTCAGTCAGGGGCAAACCATTGGTTATGTAGGCAGTTCAGGCTTAGCTTCTGGACCTCATCTTTGCTTTAGATTCTGGAAAAATGGAAGGCAGATAAACCCGATGAGTATAGAATTGCCTCCGTCTGAGCCTGTCAAAGAGGGTTATCAACCTGAATACTACGCACTTCGGGATGAAATGGTGGCAAAATTGGACAATATTACATTTGACCCTGTTGAGACGACAGCATTAGCCACAATCAAATGATCGTCAATTAAACTGAGTTGACATTTAATCATCTAACGTGCTGAATAATTTCCAAATCAGTATAGATTACCAGGTTCTATGAAAGATGACACTTTTTCGGGCGTTAGAGATATCGTTATTTATAAAATATTATTTCTTTTTTCGCTTTCTTTGAGTTGGTCAGGATGTATTAAATGTTAAACATGATGAAGACATTATTACCAAGTAGTTTTTTTATATTGTTACTGTTGGCTGGGAGGACAGAAGCATTTGTTGTTTCTGATACCTTAGTTTTGGTTCAGGGTTTAATTGTAAGTAAGGATAACAATGAACCCATTTCAGCAATACTTACTTATGAAAAACTGCCTTATTATGACGATATGGGCATTGCTAAATCATCCAGTACAGGTCATTTTAAAGTGCATTTAGTAAAGAGCCATAAGTATAACATTACTATAAAAGCAGACGGTTATAAAACTTTAAGCCAGGAATTAGCCATGGACCAGGTATCTAATGAACTAGAGGTGGTCAGAGATTTTACACTTGAAAGGGAAGAAGGGGAGGTTGAAGAAATGTTATCACTAAAAAATCTAATCTTTGCTCGCGGCAGCTCGATTATATCATCTCAGTCTCACGATGAACTTGATAACCTTCGTCAATGGCTTGAAGGTCACCCTAACACCATGATTCAACTTGAGGGCCATACAGATTTTGAAGGAAACGCTATGGCCAACCTGAAACTGTCACTAGAGCGTGTGGAGGTCGTGAAGGAATATTTGGTAAGTAAGGGTATAAGAAAGAAAAGAGTACTTACCAAAGCCTTTGGAGGGACGGAACCCTTAACCGTGGAGAGGACGGATGAAGCAAAGGCCAGGAATAGAAGGGTAGAAGTTCGTGCAATAACCAGTTTGAATAATTAGCACTAGTTTCTGTTACCAATTTGACGAAATATTTCAATATGAAAAGATATATATGGTTTATTTTCTGCCCCGCTTTTTTTGCAGCAGACATCCAAGCTCAAGAAACTGTTCATTGGGCCTCACACGTAGTGGAAGCGTCTTCGGAAGTTTCTCACCTCGAATATTCTGCTTTGCAGGTACTTCACAAACCCAATGTCATCCCTGCTCATGGAGATAATCCCAATGCATGGACTCCGGCAAAAGATACAAAGGAACAATTCATAGTTGTCTATTTTGACAAGCCTTTTCAGGCCCAGCAAGTGGCCATTGCCGAGTCTCAAAATCCTGGCTCTGTGAAAAGGATTTTCGCGTATGATACGAATCAAGAAGAGCATTTACTATTTGAAATCGAACCAAGGAATCTTCCGATTGAAAGTAGGCTACTTAATCTGTTTTTTGAAAAGACCACCTATCAAATAGAGGCCTTGAGGGTAGAACTAGATGTGGCTGCCGTAAATGGTGTCCAAAGTATAGATGCGATTGGAATTTCGAATTCTAACATACCTATTAGTGTATTGATTAATGTAGCCCCCTTAGTTAATGAAAATCTTGATACAGAAAAACTTGACGATAATGTCAATAGTCAATATATAGAACATAGTCCAATCCTTTCACCCGATGGGAAAAGGCTATATTTCAGTAGAAGAGGTCATCCTGATAATCAGGGGGGAGCAGAGGATCCTGCGGATATATGGTTTTCGGAGCTTGACGAGTCAGTGGGTGAATGGCTTCCAGCCAAAAATATTGGGCCTCCGCTGAACAATTCAGGTCCTAATTTTATAAGTGCAATCATACCTGATGGTGAAGAACAAATAATATTGTTAGGGAATAGATATAGAAGCAAGGGTAGAATGTTCTCTGGTGTATCTTTAGCCAGAATTTCCTCAGACGGGTCCATTTCAACACCCGAGAATATTAGTATTAAGAATGATTACAATTATTCTCCGAAAGCCGATTATTACCCTACTACAGATCAAAAAGTGCTATTGATGTCTGTTGAAAGGGATGATACTTATGGAAATCGTGATTTGTATGTTTCCTTTAAAAAGGGAGAAGAGTGGAGTGAGCCTCTCAGTTTAGGTGGTGACGTAAATACGGCAGCTGATGAAGCATCTCCATACCTCCAGGAGGATAATAAGACATTATTCTTTTCTTCCTCGGGGTTCAGTGGTTTTGGAGGTTCCGATATCTATAAGACTTCAAGATTAGATAACAGTTGGACAAAATGGACTGAGCCAGAAAATATGGGTGGTGGTTTGAATTCGACAGGGGATGATGTATACTTTAACATGCCTGCGACCAGCAAACACGCCTATTTCACCCGAGGAAATTCTGATGAAAATACCGATATATTCCGCTTCACCGTAGATGATTTTTACATCGACACCTTAAAGACAGATATGGAGAGTAAGCCGTTGATTGCTACTGTCTCCGGAAAAGTGTTGAACACTAAAAACAATCAACCCGTCGTAGGGGCCTTAATAGTTATTGATGAGGAAGGAAGCGGAGCTGATATTGCAGATTTGACCTCTGATCGGTCTGGTAATTATCAAGTGGAATTAAAGCCCGGCATTTCATATGGTTTTGTAGCCATTAAAGACGGGTATGAGGGTAAAAAGGAAGTAGTAGATGTCGTTGCTGGCGATGAGTCAAACGAACTTGATAAGGATTTATATCTTGACCCTGTCGCTCTCGCTTCCCCGTTAGAGATCGTATATTTTGATTATAACAAATCAGATGTAAAAAGTGGTCACCAAAGCTATCTAAATGGATTAGTGAAATTCTTCGAATCTGGCGGTATAGATGTGCTTCAACTTGACGGACATACCGATTCTAAAGGTTCTGAATATTTCAATTTGAAACTTTCTGAGAGCAGGGCCAATGAAGTTATGGATTATTTGGTGAGCAAAGGCATTGCGACTGAGAGGATAAAAGTTGTTCCTAAAGGTGAATTGGAACCAGCCGCCCCTAATGACAATGATGAGAACAAAGCCAAAAACAGAAGAGTTGAATTGAAGTTAGTAGATGCTAATGCTAATTAAGATTATGATATAGATCAGAAAAGGGGGCCATCGTGCCCTTTTTTTGTTTACCAAATTTGAAAGCCACAATTTTGTTTTTTCATATGCCATCTTTATTAATTTGGTAGTTATTGGTTATGATAGAACAAAAAACAGTCGAAGAGTTAGTTGATAATAATCATGTCTGCGCCTATGTGTTAGATTGCTATGGCATTGAATTTTACAAAACCCCGAAAAGCTCAATTGCGGAAGTATGTATAAAAAGAGGGCTAAGTACTGAACATGTTTGTTACAATTTACAAGCAGTTGACAAAAATCCGACGATTGATATTTCTCAACTAAAGTCGTATCCGGCAGATTTGGTAATAGAATATCTTAAACATGCCCATCACATCTTCGTGAAAAAGAGTTTGCCGTATATGGCGAAACTGATTCGTAATTTGAAACCCGATAACTATCAGATTCCTCAATTAATTGAGGATTTAATGGTTGTATTTCCTCTCTTCGCAGAAGATTTTATCCATCATATTTATGAGGAGGAAGATAAGTTATTTTATTACGTTCAACTCTTATCTCAAGTGTCAGGAAAGCAACTTCACCACAATAAGATTTTTGCGTTAATGGAGGCTGTTGCTTTGGAAAATCTTGCAGCGGAACATGAAAATGCTGATGACGAGATGAGAGGAATAAGGCAGCTTACTAACAATTATACCTTGGGAGTTGAGTCCGACTTACACCTAAAAACTATATATGGAGAATTGAGGCAATTCGAAAAAGAATTGGTTTTCCACGCCAACCTCGAAAACGACGTCCTATTTCCAAAGGCCATCGAATTAGAGAGAAAGGTAAAGTGTGAATTAAGTTGGCTAAGAGGGTTGAACTGAAATGAGTCGAATCTTAGGAATAGACCTGGGGAAAAAACGAACCGGTTTAGCGGTTACGGACCCACTTCAGATCATTGCAACCCCTTTAGATATCATACCTACGCATACGGTTATCCATTTTCTAAAAACATATCTGACGATTGAAAGCGTAGAAGCAATAGTATTAGGTTTTCCGACTAATCTGAATAATCAAGATACTGACATGACATCCGATGTCAGGAGTTTCAAGAGGCGTCTGGAAAGGGAATTTCCGGACAAAGCAATACATTTGCAGGATGAAAAATTCACCAGCAAAATGGCACTGGATGCCATGATAGCCGGTGGTATGAAGAAAAAAGACAGAAGAATGAAAGGGAACGTGGATAAAATTAGTGCAACAATAATTTTGCAGTCCTATCTAGAAGTAATGAGTAAATGATTCATCCCATAATTCTATATGGCAATCCGGTGTTAAAAAGGAAAGCTGCTGAAATCAAAAAGGAAGCTGTAGATGTAAAACTACTGTCAGATGATATGTTTGAAACGATGAAAGCTGCCAGTGGAATTGGTTTGGCAGCACCTCAAATCGGAAAATCGTTACGAATGTTCATTGTTGATACTAGCCCATTGGAAGAAGAAGTTAATGATCTTAGACAGGTTTTTATCAATCCTGAAATACTAAACGAAGCAGGGAAGGAATGGGCCTTTGAGGAAGGTTGTTTAAGCATTCCCGGAGTGCGGGAGGATGTGTCGAGAAATGAAAAATTAAGAATTAGGTTTTATGACGAAAACTGGCAGTCTCATGATGAAGAATTTGACGGAATGAAGGCCAGGGTAATTCAACATGAATTTGATCATCTAAATGGAGTATTGTTCACTGACTATCTGACACCACTAAAAAAGCGTTTGTTAAAAGGTAAACTAGCCAATATTAGCCAAGGTAAAATTGATGCGGATTACAAAGTCCGGGCACCACTAAGAAAATAAGACCATGTATACAGCGTTTAATTCAATGCCTAAAAGTGCAAGAGTTTGGATTTATCAGTCTGACCGTAAGCTTGACCCTAAGGAAGTAGAGTGGTTAAAAAAAGTCTCGCATTTATTTTGCGAACAATGGACAGCGCATGGACAGAAACTCAGGAGTTCCTTCAATATATTTTATGACCAGTTTCTCGTGTTGGCTGTGGATGAAGATAAAAGTTTACCAAGCGGTTGCTCAATAGATTCTTCAGTGCACCTTATCAATGAAGCTCAGAAGGAGATAGGTGTTAATTTCTTTGACCGCATGAAAGTCGCATTTCTTGAAGAGGACCACGTAATTGTTGAACCTTTTCCGAAGGTGAAAACAAAAATTGAAACGGGTGAAATATCAAAAACGACCAGTACGTTTAATAATTTAGTAACGACCATTGAGGAACTAGAGAGTGGTTGGAAAGTGCCTGTGGCTGAAAGCTGGCTGAAAAAATATTTTGCGTAATAAATTAATTACCAACCTTTTAGGGGTTATTTTTCGTAAATTGTTTTATAGTCTCGGGCATAAATTAACAGCTAACATAAACTGATGAAAGCACATCTTTCACTAATCACTGTATTTACATTAGTACTTGCGTCCTGTAGTGTCACTAAAAAGACTGAAAAAAGTTTCGAGAAAGGAGAGTTCAACAAGGTTATCTCAAAAGCCAGTACTAACCAAGGTCCTTTACTAAATTTCAAAGTTGCGGAGTCATACAGAATGTCAAATCGCATCAAGGATGCAGCCCCATTTTACCTTGCTTCCATTAACGGGGGTATTGATAATGAAGCAGCTCACTACTATTATGGGTATTCATTAAAAGAAAATGGTCAATATGAGGAAGCAACGGAAGTACTTGAAAAATACGTCAATATTGCCGAAGACGAACATTATAGAGGCCTTGCCGAACGAGAAATTGACAAAATTGACAAAATTGATAAACTAAAAAACGTCGAGAATTATTATCGGGTTAAAAACCTTGCAAGCATAAATTCTCCTGCTGCGGAATACTCCCCGATATACAATAGAGGAAAGTTGTACTTTGTTAGTAATCGCGACGGTGGAAAACTGTTTAAAGGAACAGGAACACCATTTACCGACATATACACGGTTATTACCCGTGGTGCTAATGTTGAGATAGAAACCCTTGAGAGAATGGAATCCATGTTCAATGATCCCTCAATCAATGAAGGGTCTGTAACGTTTTCTCCTGACGGGGGGATGATGATTTTTGCAAAGGGGAATAGCGGTAAAAATAACGGAACAACAGACGTGAATCTCTATTGGGCAAGGCAAAGAAATAGACGTTGGACTGACCCACAGCCTCTTAATATCAATGAGCCTGAAAGTTGGGATTCTGCACCGGCAATGAGTAGTGACGGAAGGACCCTATATTTCTCATCTAATCGACCAGGTGGATTTGGTGGAACAGATATATACCAGGCAAAGTTAAGTAGACGTGGTCGTTGGGTGGATGTAAAAAATATGGGCAGTGCCATCAATTCTCCAGGCAATGAGATGTTTCCATATGCGGGAGAAGATGGAAAGTTATATTTCTCCTCCGACGGGCATATAAGCCTGGGGGGACTCGATATATTCTACGCTTTGCGGGAGTCCGGGGAAATTAAGGTTGAGTCCATGGGACCGCCAATGAACTCTATAGGAGATGATTTTGGACTGTATATGTATAATCCTTCCAGGGGATTTTTCACCTCCAATCGTCCAGGAGGTAAAGGAGATGACGACATTTACACTTTTGTTAATAACGACCCCAATCTGAAGATCGTAAACTATTTTTTAACCGGATTGACAGTAACTACCAACAAAGATGATGCGGAGGAATTGTTACCCAATACTTTGGTCAAGTTGTATGGAGTTGACGGAGATATTATTGATGAGACAGTGACTGGATCTGACGCCAAATTTACATTCCGTGTTTTTTCTGAGGAGAATTATCTATTAATAGGTGAAAAGGCTGACTATTTCGTGTCAAGAGATGAGTTTTCAACGGAAGGAAAATCTCTTAATAAGAGTACTCTGACAAAAGAGGTTACGGATGTCAATTTTGACATGAAATTGCATTTAGATAAGATTGTGGTTGAAAAAGCTATCGTACTGGATAATATCTACTATGATCTTAACAAAGATGATATCAGAGAGGACGCTGCGGTCGAGTTGGATAAACTGGTAATTCTTCTTGAAGACAATATTGAAATAGATATTGAATTGGGTTCTCATACTGATGCAAGGTCTTCAGATGCATACAACCAGGATCTTTCCCAAAGAAGGGCGCAATCTGCAGTTGATTATATCATTTCCAGGGGCATCGATTCAGACCGTATTGTGGCAAAAGGGTACGGTGAAGGCACACCAGTTGTGCTGAATCGAAATAATAAGGAAATCGTGCTCACAGAAGAATTCATTAATTCCGGAGGTACTGAGGAACAACGGGAACGCTTTCATCAGATGAATAGAAGAACAGAATTTAAAGTCCTTACTTATCATAGGAAAGAATTTATTGAAGAAGAGGAAGAAGATGAGCTTTTCGATGACACTTTGCTTGAAGATGATGACAAATATTTCAAGAAAGGCGAACTAGGCGAAAAGAAATCAGGAAATAACAATTTGTAATTAATTAGTCATTATGAAGAAATCCAAACCTCCTTTGCGGAGGTTTTTTATTTTTGTGTCAAATCTCAGCAATGTCTGACCGATACAGTCTCCGCGGAGTATCAGCCTCAAAAGAGGACGTACATTCTGCAATCAAAAACCTGGATAAAGGATTATATCCAAAGGCTTTTTGTAAAGTCGTTGAAGATCATATTGGTGGAGACCCGGCTTACTGTAATATCATGCATGCGGACGGGGCTGGTACGAAATCCTCCCTGGCATACATTTATTGGAAGGAAACCGGAGACATTTCCGTTTGGAAAGGTATCGCAGTCGATGCAGTGGTGATGAACCTTGATGATCTATTATGTGTGGGAGCAACCAGTAATATTTTACTCTCCTCTACGATCGGGAGAAACAAGAACCTTATTCCGGGAGAAATAATTTCTGCAATTATAAACGGCACTCAGGAATTTATAGAAGAGATGAATCAACTAGGGATCAATATCATTGGAACCGGTGGTGAAACTGCTGACGTTGGTGACTTGGTAAGGACAATCATCGTTGATAGTACTGTCACAGCTCGAATGAAGCGAACAGATGTAATACCCAATGATCAAATAAAAGCGGGAGATGTCATTGTCGGATTATCATCTTCAAGTCAGGCAAGCTACGAAAAGAGCTATAATGGAGGGATGGGGAGCAATGGGTTGACGTCTGCCAGACACGATGTCTTCTCATCAATTTACAGAGAAAAGTATCCAGAGAGCTTTGACCCGTCAATATCAGAAGATATAGTCTATTCGGGGAATAGCTTGCTGACAGACCAGTTGGATGATGTTCCCATTAATAATGGGAAATTGGTCTTATCTCCAACGAGAACATATGCACCCATTATCAAATGTATATTAGATGAGATGCGAAGTGAGATTCATGGAATGATACATTGCAGTGGTGGAGCTCAAACCAAGATTCTTCATTTTATTGATAACTTACATATCATAAAAGATAACTTATTCGAAGTTCCACCTCTATTTAATCTGATTCAAGATCAAAGTGGTACTGACTGGAAAGAAATGTACAAGGTCTTCAATATGGGTCATCGAATGGAATTTTATATTGACCAATCGAGGGTGAAAGAGGTGATTGACATTTCCAGCTCATTTCAGGTGGATGCACAAGTAGTGGGTAGAGTAGAGGACTTCAACAGATCTCAAGTCAGCATACAGAGTTCTCATGGCAATTTCACGTACAATTGATTTAAAAAATTAACAAGATTGTTATCTTCGATAGCACAAAAACCTGTTTAATATGAATAAAATTTTAAAATGGTCACTTGTAGTGATCGGGGGACTTCTCGTTGTCGGATTTGTAGGAATACAGATATTGACAGCTTACACAAACTCCCACAGTCCATCTGAAACTGTCACACTGGAAAATACAGATGCGGATGTCTCTGTTACTTATAGCAGGCCTTATTAAAAAAGATCGTCAAATTTTCAGAGGCCTGGCAGCCAATGCCCTATAGATATTTGGTTTAATTGTAAAATGAAGAATTACGTCTGGATTTATCCGCTTATATATCTGATAGAATTCAATAGTAAGTGCTGCATCCTTGTATGCATTAACACCCTTGCTGTCCATGGTAAGATTAATAATATATTGACATCCAGCAACCATTATATTTGCCTGATAAGCGTCTTTGGGGGCAATGGCGATCACTTCATGACCAGACTCGGTCAATCGGTTGATGAGCCCCATTCGAAAACTGTGAGTATTGCACAATGTGTTAGCGACTATTGCTATTCTCAAAACCCCAAATTTGACAAGTTCAATAAATTAATGAAATAATTAAACTATTTCCAAAAGTCAGTAGTTAACAAACTCAAAAAATCGATTAGCACTATGTTGTCATCGATGAATTTGACTTTGCGCTAAATTTCTGAACTTTGTAACTCAGATATACCACGAATTGGAAGCATCAAACGGAATAGCAAAATTTGAGACAGCAGTACTCATCGGGTTGAAGTTGGGAAGCCAACCCCAGTCCCAAGTGGATGAGTATTTGGATGAGTTAAATTTTCTTGCCAGAACGCTTGGAATCCGGGTTGCTAAAAGGTTCACACAAGGACTTCAATTGCCAGATAACCGGTATTTTATTGGAAGCGGTAAACTGAATGAAATCAAAGAATATGCAGCATCACATGAAGTTGATACCTTCATTTTTGATGATGACCTTTCACCGTCCCAGCTGAGGAACATCGAGAAAGAATTAAAGGGTAAAATTTATGATCGCAGCCTCCTAATTCTTGATATTTTCCTCAAAAGAGCCCAAACGGCTCAGGCTAAGGTACAAGTTGAGCTAGCCAGGTATGAATATCTTTTACCCAGATTAACCAGGATGTGGACCCACCTGGAACGCCAAAGAGGAGGAACTGGAACCCGGGGAGGCGCAGGAGAAAAGGAAATAGAAACTGACAAACGGATAATTAGAAATCAAATTACATTGCTCAGGCAGCACCTGGTAAAAATTGAAAAGCAATCACTGACTCAACGTAAAAATCGGAACTCCGTAGTCAGAGTCTCAATTGTTGGTTATACGAATGCAGGCAAGTCTACCCTCATGAATTTATTGACCAAAGAAAAATTATTGGCTGAAAATAAATTGTTTGCAACAGTGGATTCTACTGTCAGGAAAGTAGTTATACACGATATTTCATTTTTACTATCTGATACCGTCGGATTTATTAGAAAATTACCACACAGCCTAATCGAATCCTTTAAGTCGACATTAGATGAAGTACGCGAAGCAGATGTGCTGCTGCATGTCGTTGACCTATCTCACCCAGCGTACGAAGAACACATAAAAACAGTGGAAGATACTTTAGTGGAAATTGCGAGTACTGGAAAACCAACCATTATAGTTTTTAACAAAACCGACCTTGCAACTGACGAAGAAATGGCAAATCGGAGCGGCTCCAGGAACAAAACTTCAGTTTTTATATCCGCCAAGAATAAAGAAAATATTGAAAATCTGAGAAAATTGATCTATCAGCAGGTGAGTAAAAAACACATGGCTATATTTCCCAATTATTTGAAAAAGGCAATGTACTAGGTAATTTTGTGCGCTAATTTCCGGCCTCGTAGTTCAATGGATAGAATAGGAGTTTCCTAAACTCTAGATGCAGGTTCGATTCCTGTCGAGGCTACCACCTAATTTCTAAAATGCCATAAAAGACGCTCTCTTGGGGCATTTTTGTATGGTCCAAATGATAGTGTCAAGTCAGAGGTCGAGCAAACCCAAAATCGTCGAAAGATGGCTGGAAGGGATGATGAAAGGACTTGAGTGCCATCCCGAATCATTCATTGAGAAGTTCATGGCATTCTTTAAATCACTGTCAATATTTTTGGCTTGGTTAATGACCATAGTGAAGATTTAAACAAGCAGTGGGGATATTATTTAAGTTCGATGTCTCTTACTATCTCCCAAGCTTCCTCAATAGCATTATCAAGTGCCTCTTTTCGGAACTCACTTGGGTTCAGGACTTTCATAAATTTGATTGGTTCTACCCGGAATATAGTGGAACGATTAATTTTGTTTGAAAAAAGATGAAGTTGGAAGATCACTATAAAATCCTATTGCAATTAGGTTCAAATTGGGAAGTAGAAACAATTGAATTCGATCCTAGTCAGGAGTCAGTATTGGTAAAATTATCCTGCCCATCAAAAGACTATTAAGATGGAGTTAGTGGAGCAACCTATTCGATTTATGACCATCGCGAGTCCCGTCAATGGCGTCATTTAGATACCTTACAATACAGCACATTCATCGAGGCGAAGGTCCCTCGAATTAAAGGGCTCCTCAGGTAAAGTCCGTACCATAGCAATACCATGGGCAGATGTCTCACAAAGACACAGCTATTTGCCGGAAAAAATAACAGACACATTGAAGGCCACCAGGAATCAAACAAGAACTTTTCCATTACTACAAATTAGTTTTCATTTGGTAAATCGTATCATTCATCTGGCAGTTAAACGAGGACTCACCCGTCGTACTCCTACAGAGTATGCATCACTGAGTATAGACGAAAAATCGTTCAGGAAAGGGCATTGTTATGTTACTGTATTGAGTGATCCTGAAATGGGAACAGTAATCAATGTAGGAGAAGGCCGCACCAGGAAAGCCACAAAAAACCTCATCAATGACTCCCCTGGTCCATCACAACGATCAAAAGTAAAAACTGTGTCAATGGATATGAGCAGGGCTTACCTTCATGCAGTGAAGGAAGAATTACCCGACAGTAAGATAGGTTTTGATAAGTTTCATTGGGTCAGGTACCTCAATGAGGCGGCAGATAAAGTAAGAAGAAGAGAAGCCACAGAACAGGAAGAGTTAAAAAACACCAGATACATTTGGCTGAAGGATCATATGAACCTGACAGAAAAACAACGACTCAAATTTGAAGCCATTGACCTGACCAGTTACAAAACATCCAGCGCATGGAGAATCAAGGAAAATTTTCGTGACATCCATTTCAAACAGTCATCTCAGGAAGCTTTTATCTTATTCTATGCATACCTAAGAAACGCTCAAAGATGTGGTATTGGTCAAATCATTAAAGTCGCTAATATGTTTAAGGCTCATATGCAAGGAATTATTAACGCAATGATATTTGCTAAAAGTAACGCAATGGCTGAGCGTCTCAATGGTAAACTCCAAGAAATCAAGCTCTCGGCAAGAGGCTGTCGAACCTTTGAAAAGTTCAAAAGTGCTATCCTGTTTTTTCATGGCAATTTATCCCTTTACCCACAAGAAACTCTGTAGAACCAGAAAAAGTGTACAAAATACTGATTATCAATAAATTAAGGTATGTACAATTTAATTCATTGAACAAGTTTATGCACAGCATCAAAAGTAATTCCGGCAAGATTCTTCAAACAGTCAAATCACTATTACGCTAAAACTTTTCAGGATTTAAAACCGGGATATTGACTGAAATTACAACCTTGACTGGCGTTCAGTGGACCAACAAATCTGATTGCAACAGATCAATCAATAACTTGAAAGTGGCTATTGTCCAATTGGTACAACGGGTTATTATAAGCTCAACTTATTTTTATCTGTGTGATGAGTTGCCGGTTTCTCTCCAACTTGACCAAATTTTATTTGCAATAAGTAGTAGGTCAAAACTAATTATGAATAAAAGCGTTTCAATGTTTATGAGATGAAATCTTACATTATCCATAGATCAAGTTAACATGTTGTCCCGCATCCATCAAGGAAGCAAAAAATTCCAAGTACGTTCACGGGCACAATTTGTGATTTTATATTCTACAGGCTATCGGATGAGTGAGCTAAGTAAAATTTTCCAGGTACATTATAATACGGCCACCAACTGGTTAAATTCCTGGTTATCCAATGGTTTGACAGGGTTATATAATAAACCTGGCGGAGGACGTCCACCTATTTTAAATGACCAGGAAAAGGAAAGGGTAAAAAATCAGGTAAAGAAGCACCCACAAAAGGCAAGCCTTGTGCTGGATTGGATAGATAAAGAATTGGGCAAAACTTTGTCAAAAGAAACCTTAAAAAGAGTGTTAAAATCAAGTATGAGTGGCTCGGTTTTGATGCCTATGCTTCTTGGGAAAATTTGGTCGATGGCGTAGAAAATATCATCAAAAATGTAGGAACTAAATTCACAATTGATTTTAGTTGACTGCTTACTTCCTCAGTGCAAATTCAGAATAGTCGCTATTGGCCTATGACCTTGAGGCAACTTTGTTATCAACTACTTTAGTTTCAATGCCTTCCGTCCATGAGTCAACTATTAAACTGATAGTGATAGGCAAGTAATTAAAATTATCGAATGATACATGTCCAGATAAGTCCATTCTACTTATCTAACAACATATATGTCTGGACACTGTCATTATTAATGAAAAACAAGACATACTTATCATCTCCTATTAACAGGCTAATATCTCTTACATCACCTTTAATTTTTAATCCGGAATATGTCGGTTTCAAGGAAGTAAAACCCCCTTTCCCATCACCTAACAGAGTAACTCCGTAGTTAGCATCATATCTACCGGTACTTACCCTGGTAAGTGATTGGTTGCCGCCGGTAATTATATCAAGGTTTCCATCCCTATTGATGTCTAAAGATTGGATAGCATAAATAGGAGAAAATTGAGCTTGAACAGGCAATTCTTTCACGGTAAAGTCACCTTTACTATCGTTCTGAAAATACGCTGACTGGAGCATCATAGCACGGAGCGTATCGGCATTTTCACTTTCTTCCTTTGTGAGAATCTCCTGAGCCGAAGACTTAGCAAAAGTTTCATAGTCTGGAAACCTTTTCTTCAAATGATTTATCTGACCCAGTAATTCATCGCGACTATAGGCGAATTCATTTTCCTCTTGAATGTAGTAGAATAAGAGGGGGTCAATTGACCCATTGCTGTCGAAATCCTTGTATACCATGGATACTGGTTGTTCAGGAGTCGGTTGATAAAGGTTATTCAGGCCAAAGTTGCCTAATACCAAATCAATATCTCCATCATTATCAAAGTCGTTGGCATGAATGGTATTCCACCAACCTTGCGTCTGACTTAATGATTCAGACTCCAACAGGTCAAATCCTCTCCCCTCTTTGTTCAGGAATATCGACACTTTCATCCAATCACCTACGAGCACCAAATCCGAATATTCATCGCCGTCAATATTAATAAACGCTGCATCTGTTATCATCCCGGGGCTGGTTAGCTCTTTACTCAGAATAGTTGTTTTATCTTCAAAGGTTCCTTGGCCATCATTTATTAGAATGTAACTTCGGGGAGAGCTGGGGTATTCTCCTGGAATGAGCCTACCTCCTGCAAAAACATCCAAATCACTATCATCATCAATGTCAGAAACAGTAATTGAAGAGGTGCTGGTTGTCATTTCTGGCAAGCCCGATGATTTCGTGAAATTCCCTCGTCCATTGTTAATGTAGAGCCGGTCTTGCAGGTAAGGGGATTGGGCTTCAAAATCAACTCCTCCACTTGTGACATATAAGTCGAGGTCTTTGTCACCATCTGCATCAAAAAAGATGGCATTAGTATCTTCATAGAGAGAATCATTTTCAACGATCTTATCCTGCCACTCCGAAAACCCAACGGAAACCTTTTGAATATAGAGTTGACCAGCACTCCCTTTAGCTCCTCCAACATATATGTCATCCAATCCATCATTATTAATATCTCCTGTTGCTGCCTTAGGTCCTGAGTTCGATATTCCATATGGAAGTAACTTATCCGCCTTAAAATCAAAATAGTCATTTTCTTTATGAACATAGCTAATGCCTAGATTGTCTTTTTGTTCAGCAAAGGCACTATACGTCAGCAGGTCAGACTTGCTACCAGGTGAACTGGCTTCTTGCTGAGATAGTGTTAGTATCTGGTTGGCTGGGATTTTATAAAATTTTTGGAAAGATGAATCCGGCCAGGTAATTTTTATACTATCGGCTTGCGAAGACTGTCCCAGACCAAAGAGCAATTCATAGTCGACTGAGGATTGGAAACCTCTCGCAGGGAAAAGCTCCTGCAGCATAGATTTATTATCTGCGTAAACAATGATTTTTGTCCCGACTCCAAAGGTGTTCTTCCCTTTCCCTTTCAATCGAATTTTCAAGTAAGAATTTGACGTTATTGTTTCACTGTTATTCCTGTAAACATGCGCCGGTTCATTTACATTATTGGTGACAATATCTAAATCCCCGTCGTTGTCAAGATCGGCATACACTGCTCCATTGGAAATAGTTTTTTGGTCAAGTCCCCATTCCTCATTTCTTTTAGCAAATGTCAGATCACCATTATTCTTGAAAATACTATTCTCTTGATGTATGGAGGGCATTTTTTCTATAAATTCGTTAACCACGAGGTTCGCCCCATTGTTTGATTTTATCTTTTCGCTCACTGCGTAATTCATAAAATCCATATCCAGGTAATTTCGCATGTAGCCGTTAGTAACAAATAAATCCTTCCAGCCATCGTTGTCATAATCGGCTACTAATGGAGCCCAACTCCAATCTGTTGTAGAAATTCCAGCAAGTTGTCCGATCTCACTAAATGGGCCATTACCATTGTTCAATTGAAGCATATTCCTCATGGTTTGGTGATGAAACCCGCTTCTGATCAATTGATTATACTTCTCGTAATTTTCCGGGCCCAAAGACATTTTTTGTCGATAGTTACTTTCGGGCATCATATCGAGGGTAACTATGTCGGGTAAGAGATCATTGTTGATATCAGCACCGTCACAACCCATAGAAAACAGTGATACATGGCCAAAATATTCGGCCAAGGACTCCTTAAATAAGCCATTCTTTTGATTGATGTAAAAGTAGTCTTCTTCATTGTAATCATTAGCAACATAGATATCTGGCCATCCATCCTGATTGACATCTGAAACCGTCACTCCTAATCCAAAACCCAAAATGTTGTTTTTTATGCCAGATTGGAGCGTAACATTATTGAACACTATACTATCGTTTCTAAAAAGCTTGTCACCCCAGTCTATATTTACTCTATTCTTGTATTTAGAAAGTAGTCTGCTGAAACCAGCATACTCCTGAACAGAATGATTTAATAAAAACATATCCAAATCTCCATCCCGATCATAGTCGAAAAATGAGGCCTGTGTAGAATATCCTGAATCGTCTAACCCAAATTCATAACCGCGTTCTGTAAAGGTCAAATCGCCATTATTGATAAATAATTGATTTCTTCTTTTTTCTGGGTCGGTGGTGGCTGACCGGCAAACGTAGATATCTAAAAACCCATCGGCATTTACATCTGCCATGGTAACGCCGGTATTCCAAACACCCGCGGCGAGTACCCCCGCATTTTCCGCTATTTCATCAAATTCAAAACTACCCTGGTTTAGATACAGTCTGCTTGCTACTAAATTCCCCGTAAAGTATAAATCCGGCAGTCCATCATTATTAATGTCTCCTACAGCAATACCGCCACCGTTATAAAAATATCCATAATTCATTACGTTCAGTTCCTCTGTTTCCTTAAGGATATTCTTGAATTTTATGCCGGTATCTCCGGCAGAAATCTTCGAGAACATTTTGCTACGGTCATCAGTACATGAAAACAGGAAACCGATAACACAAAATAGAATTGTGTTTTTCATCAAAAATTAGTGAAAGTTGAGCATAAAAAGTTAAGGGATAAAAAAAGTACCGAATAATAATCCGGTACTTTTAAACAAAAACACAAAACACAAAACGCAAACAAAATCATGAAACGATTTGTTACAAATTAATATGTTCTTTTCTACTTTTTATCCCACCATACTCTAGTACTGTTCAAGTCACCTCCCGATAACTCCGCGAAGCCCTGTGCAGCTTCTGTAGCGGCCCGGTTGTTAGAGAATTCGCCTGTTACAAACGTAACTCTTCTCATAATCTGATCCGCTGGCACATTTACGTTATCAGAATTCAATCTGGGGTACAATTCAGGGTATCCTGTCCTTCGTAGTTCTGCCCAAGCCTCCCAGCCGTCAGGATAAAGTGCTATCCATTTCTGGGTGATAATTTGCTTTAACTGATCTTCCTTTGCACCACCTGCATTGTAGGCTACCGGAACTGTAGACACAGCACCGGAATTGAACTCATCGGCAATGTCTGCTGGTGTACTAGTACTCGATATATAGGCCGCAATGTCTCCCTTTGATGCTGTTGTAATTTCTGTTAGAGAAAGTTCGATACCCTTCTCATAAAACTTCTGAGCAGTTCCGCCCATGTTCCAGCCTTCTAACGCTCCTTCTGCCAATAGGAAATAAACTTCAGAAGCACTCATCACTTTAATCCCCGGACCATTTCCACCTCCCGGTAAATATTTGCCAGCCATATCTGAAAACCCAGCATTCTTCGCTGCATTCTTGTCAATTTTTAATAATCCATTTCTTAACCCCTGGTAATCATCAGATCCATCCCCGTCTTCATCTGGGTGGATATCTCCTTCTTCGGCATCAAAATCACCATCATTATTGGCATCAAATCCGGCTATAGTACTAAAGAACTCTTCAAGCCTCGGGTCATTATAACCTTTCAAATAACTTTCCATGTCAGCACTCATTCTAAACTCACCCCAGTTAGTAATGGTATTAAATGGGTTCTTGGAATTAGGTGTTGTCAGTATTGCCGCATTGTTGCTATTGTCCATCATCACTCCATCAGCTACTGCCTTTTCTGCTTCTGTCCTGGCTAAAGCAGCATCTGCATACTTAACCCGCATAGCCAATCTCAACCTTAATGAATTAGCAAAGGCTAACCATTGGTCTGCATCACCACCATATATCTGGTCATTTGTTGAAAAAGCATTACCTCCTGCATTGGCTTTCAAAACTGCAACAGCTTCATCTAACGTTGGGAAAAAACTTCTGTAGATTGATTCCTGTGTATCATAGCTAACATTACCGAACTGTCGTGCTCCACTCTCGTCTCCTTCACCACCTCCTCCAAATTCTGAAAAGATGACTGGACCCCAATAATCAGTAATGCGATGATAGGCCTGAACTTTCCATACCTTGGCAATTGCACCTTCTAAAGCCAAATTATTTTCAGCTGCAAAGTCCTCCACAAATTTTAATTGTGGAGCAGCTTCCCCATAAAATGAACTCCATGCCAAATCTATCCAGCGACCTACTTCTACGTGTCTGTCAGAGTCAAAATTAGGGGCCGTGGTGGAGAAATATTGCGCATAGAGGTCTGAAAATAAATTCTCGGAAATCTGAAATCTCCAGTGTAATCCATTCATGGTGGCATATTGCGTTTGGGCGAAAATTGCACCCAAAGAACTACCATCAATTTGATTGGCCAATACTGAATCTGTGCGTGTATTAAGCTCATCAAAATCATCCGTACAACCGCTTATCATTACAGTCGTCACCAATAAAAAAGTAACTAATTTTAAATATTTCATCTTCTTAAAATTTTAATCAACTATTAAAATAACTATTAAAAATCAAACTTGACATTAAATCCTAAAGATCTTGATGTCGGTAATGCGAAGGATTCAAATCCTTCGACCTGCTTGAGTGTACTAATACTGACTTCAGGGTCAATAGTGCCAGCACTGTTGGAAATAAAGAATAAATTCCTGCCCACAAATGAGATCTTAAGTCCTTTGAAAGGCATATTTGCCAAAACCGATTGGGGCAATGAATAACCCAATACCAATTCCCTGAGTCTTACATTGGAAGCATTAAGTGCGAAGGCTTCACCTACCGGTGCATTCCTTCCTCCTACCGCTTTCCAGAAGGTTTCTGCATCTACAGAAACATTGTTAGTTGCACCACCTTCCTGCACGGCTGTTTCATTAGCGAATACATTTTCACCAAAAACTAATGAGCCATCTCTTCCGTCCAGGGTTTTTTTAGTGTGTCCGTCAGCCGCTACAACTGCATCGGTAAATGACACCAGACTTCCGCCAGAACGAATGTCAATAAGGAAACTCAAATTAATGTTCTTGTAAGTGAAAGAGTTCCTTATCCCACCTAACCAATCCGGGTTAAAGTTGGCAACAGGCACTTCCAAGCCATCGGTAATTCTTGGTATCCCATTGGTCTCCACAATTACACGACCTTGACCATCCCTGGCAAAGCCTCTCGAATAGACTTCTCCCCATGGCTGTCCCTGTACAATTCTAAATTCACGGGCAAAATTCTGGTTCACCGTTATACTTGGGTTGTCATCGGCGATTTTTACGACCTTACTTCTATTACGCGTAAAGTTAAAAGTCAAATCCCAGGTGAAATCCTGTGTCGAGACCGGAGTTACACTAAGAAATGCCTCAATACCCTTATTCTCCACATCCCCGGCATTCTGAAAAAACTGGGTGAAGCCATCACCCAAGGCAACGTTTCTTGGGATCAATTGATCTTTGGTATTCGATTTATAATAAGTCAGGTCTAAACCGATTCTATTATCCAAAAACCTCAGATCCGTTCCTATCTCAATAGAGTTAGTTTTTTCAGGCTTCAATTCCGCATTAGGAACAGTCTTGCTGAATTGAACAAAACCATTATTCCCCCCGGGCGTAATACCTGCAGTACGTATGGTCTGAAAAGCCCGGGCATCATTACCTACCTGGGCGTATGAGGCCCTGACTTTAACAAAGGTGACAAAGTCGGGTAATGTGGTCAGGTCTGAAATAACTGTATTGAGACCTATTGATGGATAAAGAAAAGACCGATTATCTGCAGGTAAGGTAGAACTCCAGTCATTACGAGCCGTCAAATCTAAAAATACTGCATTTTTAAATCCAACCTGGGCAAAAGCATAAATAGAATTTACGTCCCGAGGCCCGATAACCAAGCGTGGAGCACCTCTTCCTCCCGGTACTGCCGGCCCGACAAAATTATTGGCCACCACTCTTTGGGAATTGCCAAAATCGAACAAATTAGGCGTGATCAATCCATCACCCCTGTCAATACGGGTAGATGTACCGCCATTTCTTTCTTTTCTGGAGTTACCCCCAAAGTTGGCACTAATGAACCAGTCAGGATTTACTTGCTTCTGATAACTTATCAGAAAATCGTTATTCCACTCCAGTGCCTGAGAATTGTTTATCTCATAAATGCCATTGGAGGCTATCACATAGCTGTCGTTATAATACTTTACCTCTTCATTTTCAAAAATCCGGTCAGCCGCAGACCTCACACTAATACTCAGATCGTCAGTCAGCTTGTACTTTAAAGAAGCGAAAGCAATCACTCTATCCGTATTCAATGGCCTTAGGTTACGGTTGGCTGTCCAGTAGGGATTAGCACCGCCGTTGATATCCGGAATCCAATAGTGCTGCCGATTAGCTTCATTTGCATCGGTATATTCAAAAATAGATGCATCCTCAGTCCTTACATTACGAGGTATTCTGAAAATATGTCGGATTGGGTTATCTTTTCCTTCATCCGTAATAAGACGATTGGCAATTTCCTCTTTGGAATAAGAGAGTTTTGTGTCCAAAGTTAGTCTTTCACTTAATTTATTGGTCAACCTCAAACTGGCATTGTGCCTTTGCAGGTCATTGCCCGGAACAATTCCGGCTGCATCCGTAAAAGTGTAAGAGAAGTAAGTCTTGGTAGTACCATTATTGGCACCAATCGTCAGGTTAGTGGCTAAATTATGTCCTGTTTGGAAAAAGTCTTTCACATTATCAGGTTGGGCCTCGTATGCATAAGTGCTTGTACCAAAATTCGGATCTGGTGACCAGTGTGCTACTTGTGAGCCATCTAGTCTTGGGCCCCAGGACTGCTCGGATGTTGCATCGTAGATCCCCGTATTTCCTTGTCCAAACTCATTTTGATAATCCTGTAAAAGAATAGCACTTTCAGTCATATACGTAGTACCAACTGAAACCCTAAAACTACCCTCTTCACCACCAGACTTAGTGGTTATAATGATTGCTCCATTGTTGGCCCTGTTACCATAAAGTGCAGCCGCATTAGGCCCTTTCAAAACAGAAACACCAGCAACGTCATCGGGGTTAATGTCGGTCAAATCTCCAATGATTGGCACACCGTCAACAATATAAAGTGGTTGACTATTACCATCAACAGAACGGTTACCTCTTAAAATCACTCTGGATGGGCTACCTACTCCCTGCCCGGATCTCAAAACAGAGATTCCTGATACTTTGCCGGATAATGCGTTGGCCACGTTCAATGACCTGGCCTCCGAGATTTCATCGGTATTCACCGATTGAGCAGCATAAGTAAGAGATTTCTTTTCTCTCTCTAAACCAAATGCAGTTACGACAACCTCTTGAAGAGATTGTACATCAACAATCAATTGGGTGTCAACAACGGCCCTGTTGTTAATTGCCACTTCTTGTGCGGAATATCCTATATAACTAAAAACAAGGATATCTGTTGAGGAGGCTGCAAGGGAATACTTCCCATCTATATCCGTTACCGTTCCCGATGTCGTTCCTTGAACGACAACGTTAACTCCCGGTAACGGATCACCACCCTCGGAATCAGTTACCACACCACTGACATTGCTCTGCCCTTGTGCTCCTATTATCCCAATGAACATGAAGGACAAAACCATGATAGCTCTGAAGTTATTGTAAAGTTTTTTCATAGTATGTTTAGTTGATATTGCAAATAGTTGATATTGCAAATATTTAAAGCAAGGTATGAAATTTTTCTTTGTGCTCGAGCACATCGTGAAAAAAATGATTAAAATGCATTCCTAAAGAATCGTTTTCATGAATAAAACTCCTTCAAATCATCCGTATTATAGTGTCTGTATTTATAGTGATAGCACCATGACCTGCTTATGAGAAAATTTATAAATGAGATGATTGCAATGCTTCTAATGCTGACAACTATGGCTTTGGGTCAAAGTACTTCGTCTTCCATATCCGGTTTACTTTATTCGGATGGTACGCCTGTTACTATTAAAATCGCCGAAGGAAGGATTCTGGAAGTCAAACCCCTTACACACAATGCAAATACGCCACAAACATACATTGGCCCTGGCTTTGTCGATATTCAAATTAACGGCTATATGGGCGTGGATTTTACGGGAAACGATCTTAGCCTGGAGGGTATACGTGCCGTAACAAAAGCACTATGGAAAGAAGGTGTCACAACATTCCTTCCAACTGTAATAACCAACAGCCACGAATTGTTGAAAAGAAATTTTGACATACTCTCAAAAGCAAAAGCCGATCCGGAAATTGGGAAGTCGATACCCGGGTTCCACCTGGAGGGTCCTTACATTTCCCCAATAAAAGGCTTTAGAGGTGCACATCTTGAAAAATATATTCGCTTGCCAAACCGGGATGAATTTCTTGAGTATCAGAAAGCGGCGGAATATGGAATCAAGTTAATAACCATGGCACCGGAGACTGAAGGTGCAATTCCTTTTATAACTAAACTGGTTGAAAATGGTATTCTCGTCTCTCTTGGACACCACAATGGTTCCTCTGCAGATATTCAAAAAGCTGTATATGCCGGTGCATCATTAGCTACCCATTTGGGTAATGGTGCAGCCAATATGATCAATCGCCACTATAATCCATTGTGGCCACAATTGGCAAACGACCGTTTGATGATTAGTATTATTGTAGATGGTTATCATCTTACAAAAGAAGAGGTTCGCAGTTTTTATAAAATAAAAGGACGTGAAAAAACGATACTTGTTTCTGACGCACTTGATCTGGCAGGTCTTGAACCTGGTGAATATACCAGAGGAGAACGGAAAGTACTGCTCACGCCAAATGTGATCAAATTTCCTGCTGAAAATGTACTGGCTGGTGCAGCGTCTCCAATCCGCACCTGTGTGGGCAACGTGATGCGATTTACTCAGTGCTCTTTAAGAGACGCAATTCAAATGGCAAGTACTAACCCTGCAAAACTTCTTAAACTCACAAATGTTGGAGAAATACGGCCCGGAAACCGGGCGGATTTGATTCTTTTCACACTTGAGAAGGGTGAGATCCGTATTCAAAAAACTATTGTTGCTGGCGAATTAGTTTATTCAAGACAATAATCCGAAGAAGTCTAGTTCATGTCAAACAATCCATTTCCAAGAAAAATCCTCACCGTACTAAGTGCAGTAGGCCCTGGCTTGTTCCTGATCGGCTATAACATTGGTACTGGTAGTGTTACAACAATGGCCAAAGTTGGTGCTGAATATGGAATGACCCTGACCTGGGCATTGCTGCTCTCCTGTATATTCACCTACGTGCTGATGGTGGCCTACGGCAAAACAACCCTTGTAACCGGTCAAACAGCCTTATTTAACATCAAGAATAATTTCAAGTATGGAAAAGTGCTGGCACTTTACATAATGATTGCCCTAATCATTGGAGAATTACTTGCTTTGATGGGGATTATGGGAATTGTTTCTGATCTCTTAAATGAAGGGTCCAGCTTAATTTTGGGGTATAATAAGTTAAATACGTTTTATATAAGCCTCTTTTTAGTAGTGGTCTTATATGCCATTTTATGGTATGGCAACTATCAGACCTTTGAGAAGGTACTTATCTCTTTTGTGGTATTGATGGGTTTTACTTTTATCGTCGTATTCTTTATGGTCAGACCCGATTTTTCAACCATACTAAGTGGTCTGGTTCCGGGAATTCCTCAAAAACCTGGCGCATTCGCACTTATTGCCGCCATAGCTGGTACTACCTGCTCGGCAGCAGTTTTTATAATCCGCAGTACAGTTGTAGCTGAAAAAGGCTGGACCATTAAAGAACTAGACAACGAGAAAAGAGATGCCGCTGTCTCATCCTCCATGATGTTTATACTAAGCTTGACTATTATGGCTGTCTCAGCCGGCACATTGCATGTTTTAGGAAAGAATCTTACAAATACAGTTGATATGATAGGCCTTTTTGAACCGATAGGAGGAAAAGTTGCAGCCTTTCTACTTATTGTAGGGATTTCAGGAGCTGGCATCTCCACTATCTTTCCCATTATTTTAATAGCACCCTGGCTAATTAGTGACTTTAGCGGTAAGGAAAGAGACATTCATTCACCTATGTATCGCATTTTGGGAATCATTGGGATATCTTTTGGATTAGGAACACAATTTATGGACGCCCCCCCTCCTATTATTATGGTATTTTCACAGGCGTTCCAGGCACTTATTTTACCCGCTGTCGCGATTCCGGTTTTTGTCCTGATCAATCGCAAAGAATTAATGATGCAGGAAGTAGCAAATCTAAAGATGAATATTGGCTTGTTGGCAGTAATAGCATTTAGCCTTGTTACTGGCTATTTTGCAGTTGTAGGTCTAATTAATTAGTATAATTATCCAAACAGGATATGAACTAAAATTCAAAAACAATTTTTACGGAAATAAATTGCGATAAATCTGACCCTATTGTGGGTTCTAAATTGAAGCAACATGGAAATAATTATTGCAGAAAATATTGGCGAACTTGGGAAAAAAGCAGCCATTCAAGGAGCAGTTTTAATTAGAAGAGCCATTGAAAAAAATGGTGAGGCCAATATCATTCTTGCTACCGGTGCCTCTCAACTGGAAATGCTAAAAGAATTGCTTCAAGAATCTATTGACTGGTTAAAAGTCAGGGCATTTCATTTAGATGAATATATTGGACTTATGGAGACTCATCCCGCCTCCTTTCGAAAATATCTTAAAGAAAGAGTTGCTAGTAAGAAACCTCTTAAAGAATTCATTTATGTAAATAGTGAGAATGATCCTGGTGAGGAATGTAAACGACTGGGCAGCGAAATAATCAAATACCCTATCGATGTGGCTTTTATAGGCATAGGAGAAAATGCTCACCTGGCTTTTAATGATCCACCTGCAGATTTTGAGGAAGAAGAGGCATACATAGTTGTTAATCTCGATGATGCCTGTAGAAAACAACAATTGGGTGAGGGTTGGTTTCCATCGCTGGATGAGGTTCCCAAAACAGCAATAAGCATGTCCATCAAACAAATTCTAAGATCAAATGCTATTATTTGTACTGTTCCCGATACCAGGAAAGCGAAGGCCGTGAAAAATGCTATTAATGGAGAAATTACTCCTGAAGTACCTGCATCGATCTTACAAACTCACGACAATACCTGGCTGTTTTTGGACAAAGATTCAGCTTCTTTATCTCAATAAAGTCCATTGTAATTGTTGATATATATAATACCAAAGATGGACGCCAATTTCTTTATACAATCTTAATCTATTCGTGGTGCCATGCTAATTAAGGTACTGTCCCGCATGAACGACAAACCTATCAAACCTTTATTGTGTTCGAACACATTTAATTATTTTTACCTACATCTTCATTCCTGAATTATGATTTACAGTCATTTGAAATTCCAACATATTCTAATAGCACTTAACCTACTTGCCTTTTTCAATGCGAAGGCACAGGTAAATGCTGCAAATGAAAAGCCTAATATTCTGTTTATCGCAGTTGATGATATGAATGACTGGGCTGGCTTTTTAGATGGCCACTCAGGAATGAAAATCCATACGCCTAACATTGATCGCTTTGCGGCCTCATCAATGATATTTACCAATGCACACACACCTGCACCGGCCTGTGCACCAACGAGAGCAGCTATACTCACTGGTGTACATCATACTCGTTCCGGCACTGAAAATGTCTACTGGGGTGATGGGCCAAAGTGGCGAGAATTCGAAGCGTTAAAAGATGTAATGACTCTGGAACAACTTTTCAAAAGTAAGGACTATAAAACACTGGGGGCTGGCAAGATATATCATAGCCAGGCACCGCCTTGGGCACCTACCAGTCAAGTTGAACCTGATAACCGGGACTTTTATTATCCAAGTGCATATATCTCTCATCCATTTCAAATTCGTGCGCCCGAAGAGGTTATTTATCCTTCGAACGTAGATAATGAAAATCGCCCTGGAGACGGTGGATGGTGGACATGGGGCCCGATACCAGTCTCCGATGAAAAGATGGCTGATTATCATATCGTTGACTGGGCTAAATATCAACTCAACCAAAAGCATGACAAACCTTTCTTCCTTGCGACTGGTGTATGGAAACCTCATGATCCCTGGGAAGTGCCTCAGAAATATTTTGATATGTATCCACTTGAAAAAATAGTTTTACCTCCTTATAAAGAAGATGATCTTAAAGACTCTTATGATCATGGTCGGCGTTGGATACATAGGTGGGTTGTCGACAATAATCAATGGGAAAAAGTGGTCCAGTCTTATGCAGCTTCAATCACGTTTGCCGATGCTATGCTGGGCCGATTACTTGATGAATTTGAGAATTCAGAGTATTCTGAAAACACTATTGTCGTACTATGGTCAGACCATGGCATGCATATGGGAGAAAAAGATAATATAGAAAAATTTACTCTTTGGGAAAGATCCACTCGTGTACCTTTAATTATTTCTGTTCCAGGCCTAACAAAAGCCGGAACCAAATGTGATCAGCCTGTGAGCCTGATGGATCTCTATCCAACCCTGGTTGACCTGGCAGGCTTTGATGCCCCCTCCCACTTAGATGGACAGAGTTTAGTACCTCAAATCAGAAATCCTGAAAAGGAGACATCCCCGGTAGTAACTAGTTATAAGTTTGATTGGTCAGGCCATCCTATAGTTGGGCATGCAGTAAGAAGCATGCAATATCGCTACATCTATTATCCGGAAATAAATCTCGAAGAACTCTATGACCACGAAACTGATTCGAATGAATGGGAAAACGTTGCCTATAAAAAGAAGAACAAAAATATTATTAATGACCACAGGAATGTCCTTTTGGAAATGTTGCCCCACCTTTCATGGAAGAAAAGTAATCCTAATGGATATTCGGTTGATGCCCATGGCAATGTTAGCAAAGATGACTTTGTCCATCTTTCGAAAGTGACTCGATAGTTCAAGCCTTAAGAATGCCCTGTATTTTAACTTCAGAACCAATTTAAAATTGTGAGTATCATCGAAATTCTAATCAAGACCAAATGCATTAAACTCATTTGTTCAACCTGTGTGTTTGCTTTTTTATCAACAACTTCCTGGGCACAAACCGCCTCTATCAAAGAGGAAGTTCGGGCCTTAAAGACCTACCCTTTTAGCGATCCCAATCCTGTTCCTATTCTTACCAGTAACCCGAAGATCTACCCATATTTCAGATTTGATGGATATTCCCATGATGCCTCAGATAAAGAGTGGAAAGTGGTGGTCATGGAAAATGAATATATCCGGGTATTTGTATTGCCTGAGGCAGGTGGTAAAGTTTGGGGAGCAATTGAAAAATCTACAGGTGAAGAATTTATCTACCGGAATGAAGTCATGAAATTCCGTAATATATCAATGCGTGGACCGTGGACCTCAGGTGGTATAGAATTTAACTTCGGTATCATAGGTCATACGCCGTCAACTGCCACACCTGTGGATTATCTTACACGCACAAATGACGATGGAAGTGTTACTTGTGTAGTCGGAAATATGGATATTCCCTCTGGAACCCACTGGCGAGTGATTATTAACTTGCCAAATGATAAAGCTTATTTCGAAACTAAGGTAGTTTGGTACAACGCAACCCCAACTCATCAATCGTACTACAACTGGATGACAGGTGCTGCAGCCTCTGGGGACGATCTTGAGTTTTATATTCCTGGAAATCAATACATTACTCACCCCGGAGAGGCTAAACCTTGGCCATATGATGGCGACCGCAAAATTTCAGACTACAGACAAAACAATTATGGGCCTAGTAAGTCCTACCATGTTGTTGGCGAATACAATGACTTCTTCGGTGGATACTTTCACGATTCCAAATTTGGTTTTGGGCATTGGTCTCTTTACGACGAAATGCCGGGACAAAAGCTATGGCTTTGGGCTCTTTCCCGTTCCGGTGGAATATGGGAAAATCTGCTGACAGACGCTGACGGTCAGTATATCGAATTTCAGGCTGGTCGACAATTCAATCAATACTCGCCTGCGGATCATATCAATCCTATCACCAAAGTACCATTTGCCCCATATTTAACCGATACCTGGACAGAGTTATGGTTCCCGGTTAAAGAGATCGGAGGAATGGCCGAAGTGTCGCCGAGTGGTGTGTTAAATGTAACGCAAGAAGGCAATAAAGTAACTATCGGGATAAATGCTTTAGAAACTACCAAAGGTACTTTAACCGCTACCATTGATGGTAAAAATCTTTTAAAAGAAGAGATTAGTCTTAAGCCAATGGAAGTTCTCATAAAGAATGTTAATACCAATAAATCGGGAATCTTAGAAGTTGAAGTGAACGAAATGGACCTCCATTATTCTTCTGATCCGGAAAAGAATATTCTTAAGAGGCCATTTACTTCTGTAGAAACGGCGGATAATAATTCAGCAGAAGCTTTATATCGTCAGGGAATGGAGCTCTACGAAGACAGAGACTTTAAAAAGGCAAAAGGCAAATTTAAAGAAAGCTTAAATGTAGATCCATTTCATCAACCCACACTTTTAGCAATGGCAGAACTCTTTTATATCAGTGGAAAAAATGAGGACGCTTTAAAGAGCATTAACCAAGTCTTGCAACAAGATACTTACCATCCCAGGGCCAACTTCCAGGCAGGCACTGTCTATAAAGCCCTGAATGATGACTTGAATGCAATTGAATCTCTGGGTTGGTCGGCCAGGTCAATTGAATTCCGGTCAGCCAGCTATGCCCAAATGGCCGAGATTCTACTTGGACAAAAAGAATACAATAAGGCGAGTGACTATGCAGGCAAAGCACTTGATTTTAACAGATACAATGTTAATGCACATTTGGTTAAGGCAATAACAGCACGTAAAACAAACGATACTGACCGTCAAGAAAGCACGATTTCGAATCTTCTTGGGGTTGACCCGCTCAATCATTTTGCCAGATTCGAACAATATTTAAACACAAAAGATCAAAAAACTAAGGCAGATTTTATAAACAGTATTCAAAATGAATTACCAGATCAGACTTATTTGGAGTTAGCTATTTACTATGTGAATCAAAAAATGTATGCAGAAGCGTCGGAGCTTTTTACGATGATTAACACCAATCCGATTGCCAATTTGTGGCTTTCCTATCTTTCTCAAACCCAGGTTGATAAGTCCTCGAAATATTTAGATAAAGCAATCCAGTTATCACCTGCATTTGTTTTCCCCTTTAGAAAAGAATGTATTCCGATTTTAGAATGGGCAGTTAATAAAAATGACAATTGGAAACTTAAATACTACCTGGCATTGAACTATTGGTCCAAAAACAGATTTGCTGAAGCAACTTCCGTAATGGAAGCTTGTCAACAAGCACCTGATTATTTTGCCTTTTATTTATCCAGGGCTGATTTGCTTCAAAAAATATCCGGAAAGGACGCTCTACCTGATATTACCAAATCAGTCCAGTTGGCTCCTGATGAATGGCGAACTCACGATCAATTGATCGGTTATTACAACGACAACGGAGACTATCAACAAGCTTTAAATGCCTCTTCAAAAGCATTCAAAAGCTTCCCATCAAGTAATAGCATCGGATTTAAGCATGTGAATGCATTACTTCAGAACAACAAACCCCAAGAGGCGGTCAACACGCTAAGTAAACTCAAGATCTTACCATTTGAAGGTGCCTCCGAAGGACGGGAGTTGTATGAAAATGCTCACCTGATGCTCGCTGTTAATTTTATTGAAAGTAAAAAGTATGATAAAGCTGTTGACATTTTAGAAAAAGCAAGATTATGGCCCGAAACGTTGGGTGCAGGTAAGCCATACGACCCAGATGAGCGTGCCATAAATTATTTAATCGGGTATGCACATTTGAAGAAAGGTGATGAACCGGAAGCCGAAAAATATTTTCAACTAGTACTATCAAAACCAAATAGTCAACCTAATCATCCGTCTTTGCTGGCCCAATTGTTGGCAGCCAGAGCACTCGGTGACCAAGAAATATTGGAAGCTATGCTAATAGCAGCCAAGAATTTTAGTGGTGACTTCATTGAATGGGCAATTTCAAAGTTTAATGGTGAGGAAGCCACGGTTAAAAAAGGAAAGGAAAATTTGAAGATCAAGATATTCGATATACTTTTATCTGATAATTCGACTTCAAATAGATGATTGATCCATCAAATCAACGAAGCATCCAAAGGTACAAGTACAATCTTCGCAATGTTCTGATCCTTGCATCTCTTGTCTGCCTCTCATGCCACGTTCAACAAAAGGAAAAAACTCCACCGAACATACTCATTATTTTCACTGATGATCAGGGCTATGGCGATTTGAGCTGTTACGGTGCGAGTGAATATCAGACACCCAATATTGACCGTCTGGCCAGTGAGGGCATTCGTTTCACTAACTTTTATGTGCCAGCAACAGTTTGTACACCCTCGAGGGCGGCTCTGTTGACCGGAAGTTATCCCAAACGAGTTGGGCTGCATGAAGCGGTGTTATTTCCTTTTTCGGATACTGGATTATCACCTGATGAGTTTACGATGGCTGAAATGTTGAAAAATGTGGGTTACCAAACAGCATGTATAGGAAAGTGGCACCTGGGGCATCACAAGAAATTCATGCCAAATCAGCAGGGATTCGATTATTTCTTTGGAGTACCTTACTCCAATGATATGGATTCTCATTTCTATGAGGATAGGAATTTCCAATCTCCTCCCTTACCCCTCTATGAAAATGAGAACCTGCTTGAATCCGGGCCCGACCAACGATACCTAACTCAAAGGTACACTGACTCTGCCATTAACTTTATCAAGCAACATGGGGATTCGCAATTTTTTATTTATCTGGCTCATAACATGCCACACATCCCACTTTATGTATCGGAACCCTTTGAGCAAAAAACCCCTTATGGTTTATATGGTGATGTGATTTCAGAATTGGACTGGAATGTTGGAAGATTGGTCCAAGCACTCAAAGATGGAGGCCTATTTGAAAATACCATCATTGTATTTACCTCCGATAATGGTCCGTATCAGGCAATCAACGCTGGTTCAGCCAAACCTTTGCGGGGATGGAAAGCCCAGACCTGGGAAGGTGGGCAAAGAGTGCCCGGAATAATTACCTGGCCTGATCAAATTCCTTCAGGTGTAGTGTCAAATGAGGTCGTTACCACCATGGATCTTTTACCAACCTTTGCTGCCATTACAGCTAGTGAACTACCCAAAAGCAGAACTATTGATGGGAGAAATATTCAGGAATTTCTCCTGGAGCCTAATAATAATATTCTTGACAGTGACCCTTTCTTTTACTACGGAAGAGCAGGAATACTAGAGGCTGTACGGTTGGGCAAATGGAAGCTTCACCTTTCAAAAACACTGGGTAATAGTGCAACTTCGGGCCAATTTTCAATTGCACTATATAACCTGGAAAAGGATATTGGTGAAAAGGACAACCTTGTTGAGCAATATCCGGAAGTGACCAATCAATTGAAACTACTTATATCATCATTTGACAATCGGCTAAACCAAGAGGCAAGGCCAGTTGGAATCCTTTAAAAATACAAGTATGCGACTTAAACCGCTTTTATTTTTTTTTCTCGCTATCGTGATAACCTCATGCAACCAAAAAATCCACACAAAAGAGTATGTGGTTAAAAAAATAATATCGGAGCCATTGACTATCGATGGACAGGGATCGGAAGAAGAATGGAATCAGGCCGAGAATTTAACTGACTTCACTTATCACTGGAGAGATGAGATTGTTCCAAAGACATCATTCAAGGCCCTTTGGGACGATCAAAACCTATATTTCTTGTACCAGGTAGAAGATGAAGAAATTATCTTAAAAAATGATAGCACAGTAGATGAGGAACATGAAGCTGTAGGTTCAGACCGAGTTGAAATTTTTTTCAAATCAGTGCACACATCAAAACCTTATTACACACTAGAGATGGATGCGCTGGGAAGAACTCTTGATGCAGAAGGGGAATTTTCAATAAAAAATGATCACAACTGGGACTGGCCAAAAGAAGACATTGTCGTAAAAACCTCTGTGTACGATAGGGGTTACGTGGTCGAGGGAAGTATTAGCTTGTCTTCGATTATAACATTGGTAGGCATGAAAGATAATCAGCTTCATGCAGGTTTATACAGAGGTGAGTATGTGCAATCAGGCAGTGAAAAGCCACAAGTAAAATGGATCAGTTGGGTTAAGCCAGATTCGGACACTCCGAATTTCCATACCTCTTCCTCTTTCGGAATATTGAGATTGGAGCAATAATCCTTGCTGCTTTTAGAGTGATTCAAAACAACTTTGCCATTGAACTTTTGATATGACGACTACAGTCAAAGCTGGATTAAAAAAAGCAAGACCGTGCAATGGTCTTGCTTTTTATTGGACAATTGGCTTAAATAGTTTCCCCTAAGCAATTGCGCATTTAGTTGATTAGGTTAAGTATGTATCGATTTGATTAGGAAAAAAAGGGATAAAAAGACAAGGTTTATGTATCTTAAGGGTATCAACCTTGTCAAATGAAGTCAAAAAATAAACGAATAAATCAATCAGGGTTTTTATCTCCGGGCCTGGAAGAACAACTCAACCCTGAGCAGGAACTATTTCTATTGAGCAATGCGGTCAACCGGGCGTATTTCGAGGAAGAGTTTTCATCTTTCTACTCAACTTCGGGCCGTCCGGCACATCCTGTTCGTTTGATGGTCTCCTGGTAGTTTGTTGGTGAAAACACCATAGTCGTTAACTTAAGCATTGTTGAATTACTTGATAATGAGTGATTTTACCTTTAGGAGCTTGACATGCCGTATTATAAATAGCGGGTAAGAACACATTTTCAATCCATAAGTTCATTGATTTAGGATCTATAAGGACTTTTCTTAGAGTTGGAGAAAGACTTCTACATCTTTTGAAAAATTTCAAAACACTAAGCCCTTGGTCAGGTTGATATGTTTGGATGTATTTGTTACAAGTCATGAATAGTTTCCAATTAACTAATATCCAGAGCAACTGAGTTAACAGTTGACACTCAAAACGCTCCTTTCTTACTTTCTTTACTTGGTCAATTTCAAAAAATGACTTCCAGGATTTAAAGACCAACTCGATTTGCCATCTTAAATAATAGGCTTTTCTTATGTTCTCTACAGGTAAATATTGTTGTTCAACATTTGTAATGAAGGTATTGTAACGGCATCTGATCTTGTGAACCTCAGAGATATTCACTTTCCTGCTTTTTGCTGATTGACGAGCTTTCTTAAGTCTTTTTTCATATTCTCGGTCATTAAGTCGCTCGACAACTAACCTACAGGGAATTTTATGTTTTTCATAGATAAATACATCTAGTGCAGAAGTACTTATACCTAATCGATTAAATCTTCTATCAATTTCTTTCCAAGACACTTCTTTATTTTCTGAGGTATAAATATTTGCTTGAGGTGGTAGCCGGTTTAAGAAGTAAGCGGACTTATCTATGATTGCTTTCAGATAGGTAGGAGTAATGTAGCCTAAGTCACGAATGTGCAACCCTCCCTCGGTAATTGATTCTATTGTTTCATTCGAATCTTTTTGATCATTTCTACTTCGATTAGTTAACATCAAGTCCTTCCATTGGCCACTTAATAGATCATATTCGTACTGGATTTGCATTAATCCATTGGTCTTGCTGAAGTTTCCAAAACCTGGATAATCTCCATTGTAATCATCTGGTAATGATAATCTAGTTGAATCCTTAATCTTTATGCACGTAAAATGACTAGCTGTTGATAGTTTGGCTGATGAAGTAAATTGACTAGATAATTGTTCTTTAATCAGTTCTTGCAAAAACGTAACTCCTTGTTGAGTAAATCGTTTGTGCACGGCTTCTTTACTGATATCAATGGCAAAGTTTAAATGCAAATCTGCTGCAATATCTTCCAGACTAGTTTGAGCTTGATTACAAGTTGAAAACATAAGAGTATTCAACAGATCAGAAGCAACCAGTTTTCGTTTTCGCTTTACAAACCCTGTTTCCTTGGCTAGTTGATCTATTTTTTCTTTTGACAGAGTATTCTCAATGCTATACTTAAGTTCATCAGCATACTTCTGAATAAAGATTTTCCTGCTAATTTGAAGTGTGTTTCTCCCTTAGTTTGATGATATTAGTAATGTCATTGCGGGGGCAAAATCAAAGAAAAATAACCCGCTATTTAAAGTACCAAAAATGGGGAGAAAACTAACAAAATCTACCCGAGAAGGGTATGCTCACTTTAAAAAGAAAACCATCTGCACCCTTAAGTTAACGACTATGGTGATGGCACCAACAAAGGCAAGAAATTCAAATATTACCAGGGCACAGTTCCAGCAAGACTACTGAGATTTACACACATATTGCCAATACATCTATGAATGCTATAAAAAATCTATTAGATTGATTCGGCTATAAAAGAAATAAGGGACACTAATGTCCTTTAGCCAATTGTTAGCACCTATTTGAAAAGACACAATCGATAAAAACGAATGACTAAGAAGTTTTCAGAATATTATCCAAACCAAATTGCGAAGGACAATAAGTATGAAAAATACTTAAAAGACCCAAATCGACTATATCGTGAATGTCGAGAACTACATTTTGATAGTGAAAAGGTTGGTGTAAAAAAGGCATATGTTTATCAAGAGTTTCATATGTGGAAGGAGTGGAAAAATGGCGGAAAGAATATTTTTCACTTTTCAAAAAACCTTATCGAACTTCTTAAAGAAACTGATGTACTGGATATAGACTTGTCTCTAATCAAGTTGCCTTATTACTCATTCTACATTGACTTGTCAGAAGCGAAAATGCCATTTGAAGAAAACGGAAGTGAGTTTATTGATGGCGTATTTATTCGAGACGAACAAGATGATGGCGATAATGGACAGTCCTTTGAAAGAGCAATTAATATTGATTTTGTTGGTAACGATTATATTGAAAAATATTGGACTATTAATAAAGATTTATGTTGGGACACTGAGAGAGGATTTCACTCAACGTTACTATTTCTCGACAGAAAAGACAACTTAAAAACTGTTGAGGATGCAATAAAATTTGACAAGAAAGGATTTGTTGGCTCTCAGGCCGAAGTGGCTGCTCCTTTCATGTTCTTGCCCAAGCAAGCATGTAGGGGAAAATGTGCAGGGATCAATTTTATTGATTCGACCAGCTTGATCCCATCTCATAACAGACGCATCCATAAACATCGCATTTTCAAAGGGATGGCTCAAAGAAGAAAGACCACAACGGGTTGGTTCTTCGGATTCAAATTACAGTTGATCATCAACGAAAAAGGAGAACTAACGAGCTTACTCTATTACCTGATTATCCCGAATTCAGGTTATTTAATGAGCATACGCTTCCTAACCGACTACCTGACTGGCGATAAATACTACAAAATCAACTATCCCACGCATAATTTAGTTCGGGCCAAAAATCAGGGCAGGTTGACCGAGATGATTCTTAAGCAGATGGGTGATTTGAATCAGATCATAAATAACTATACTGCGGTTCATTAAGCACCATCGCTTGAGGGAACTTTAATAAGTCGCCCTCCCGCCTGACAAGTCAAAAACAAATCCGGTATTAAAGCTTGCCTCTTTTGAAACAATCCAACAGGCTATTGCAGCTACTTCTTCTACTGTGCCTAATCTTTTCATAGGAATTTTGTCAATCATATATTGCAGCGTTTCCGGATTTGTACTTTCATTGAATTCTGTTGCTATAACGGCAGGGGCAAGACCATTTACTGTGATACCGGTTTCTGCAAACTCCTTACCAACTCCTTTTATGAGACCAATCAATCCTGATTTACTGGCAGCGTAACCTACCATCCCCGGGTTACCTTCTTTACCACCAATTGAGGTCATGTGGAGGATGCGTCCATAGTTATTTTTTAACATTTGACGGATACTGTATTTGGTAAGCAGAAATGCACCTTTTAGATTTACTTCCATGACTTTGTCAAATTCACTGGTTTCATATTGACCAATCTTTGTAGAGGTGCTGCCAACAATCCCAACACAGTTTATCATTATATCTACCCTCCCCTCTTTAAGTACCACTGCATCAACTAAGTTTTTGATAGCATTTTCATCAGTAATATCAATGCAATGAAAAGATAAATTGAGGTCTTCATTTTCCATTGATAATTCCTCCAGTTCTTTTTGGCGAACATCAAATACTGCAACGTGAGCACCTTCTTTGGATAGTCGTAAGGCAATTCCTTTGCCAATACCCCTTGCTCCCCCTGCTACTATTGCTACCTGATCATCAAATCGACCTGTATAATCAAAATCATTCATTCGTCTACAAATTTTCTTTAGAATATAGTTCACCAATCATATGCTTAATATCCTGGGCTCCCTTAATGCCAACAATGATAGTAACAACGGCATACCAAACCAGAGTTACAAAACATAAAAACAACCAAAACCAATGTTCCATATTGATAGCTTAATATTGCAAAAAGCAAAGGTAAGAGACTCCCCTATCGGATTATCTACTCAAATTTTCGGTTTTCATAAGGCTTTATTCTCTATCAAAATGATTTTTTAAAATTGAACCAACTATCATCGCCAATCCCGTAATTATATAAGTAGCAATCCCAAGCTTATATGGACCAATCTGCTGTGCTAGTTCTTGAGTGCTTTCCATTTGCTCCATCACTAAAAAAGTAATCGGGATTGTACATCCGACAATAATAGCTCCCGTGGCTCCCCAATTGTTTGCCTGATACCAATAACAGGCAGCGATTAATATTACGCTCATACCGGATAAATAAATAGTACCCGTCACTTGCATGTAAACCCATAAATCACCCTTTAGCGGGTACCAGAGTCCGTATAGCAGGAGAAATACCCCTATAACACCAACAAGAACCCTGTTCCAAAGTATTCCTTTGTGTTCGGACCACTTGTTTTTATGAATAGGTTTCATCAGGTCATTGTAGATTACGGAACTCCAGGCTATCATGTAGGAAGAATTGGTTGACATATCGGCAGCCAGCATAGCAGCTACTACCAAACCCAAAAGCCCTACAGGAACAGCGACAGCTATTAAATTGGGCATAGCAAGGATGCTATCAGAACCATCATAAACCTCTTTCCCAAAGTAATGAAGAGCAGCTATTCCCAGAAGTGCTGGAACCATAAATCGTACTATAAAAAACGGACTGGTACCGATGTAAATCTTTTGTGCTGTGACAGAGTCTTTCGCTGACAGTACCCTGGAAATAATGGTTTGCCAAGTGAGGACTGAGGCAAAAGCCACCAGCACATCGAGTAGAATACGGTCGACACCATATTTACCGCCTTCAAAAGGATTGAAACCTGAAAGGCCCATGTTTTGTTCCACTGTAGCAGTCATCTCTGCCCAGCCGAAATTATAGAGAAAAAGTACTATTACTGAAACTAGCCCCACACCCATAACAACGAATTGGATGTAGTCCGTCACCAGAACTGACAGCATACCTCCTAAAATGGTATAAACGGCCACACCAACCAGAATAAGGGTCATTACCAATTCCAGGTACCCGGGATCAAATCCCAGCACAATTGAGAGGTAATTTCCAGCTTGTCGCAAGAAAACTCCCATATTCAATAATCCTCCCAAAATAATAACTACGCCACTGGCCCAACGAACTCCGGAACCAAATTTAGTTTCAAACAATTCCGGCACTGTAATCACCTTCATCCGCCGTAAAGGCGTAATGCAAAAGCCTGTCCATCCAACAATGAACATGGCTATGGCCAGGGCAATGCCAGGGGTTATTCCAGCAAAACCATACTTGAATCCGAGTTCCGCATTTGCCATACATGTTGCAATACCAAATTCGGTGGCCGACAAAGAGGCAATACCCAAATACAGGTTGACATTTCTCCCGGCTACTAAAAAATCATCCACCTTATGAACGAATTTCCTTACCCATAAACCAACTGTTACCGTACCAGCCAGGTAAAGCAGAATGATTGTACCGTCGATATACCAATTGAAATTGGTGATAGTCCGTTATTTATTTCTTGACATAAGATCGAGTGTAATACCTTTCAAAGCTGGTACAACCAGATCAATGATCTGCTGTCCCTTTTCGGCGGATACTCTCCCTGTTTCCCCATAAACACCATTAGAAGTCATATCCTTCATTGACCGGTACAGAGAAGCTGAAGAGCCTCTTAACATATCCCCTTCTGTCCATTCGTAGCTTTTTAGGTTCTTTTTGCCTTCTATTTCATCCAGGTGAACAAGCGTTGGCGCAATTTTTAGCATGAGAGAGGTTTCAAATTCCCCAGCGTGACCTACCCCTCCCCGTCCGGTTTCATTGAGCTCAATTAGTTTATCGGCTACAATTCTCCACCATGTAGCGAACACCAACTGGCAATCAGTATACTTTGCTCCTAATTTTTCCAGTAATAACTGTCCCACCGCCAGGTTACCACCATGACTATTCAATATGATTAGATTTTTAAATCCATGACTAACCACGGAATCCAGAATATCCTCTACCTGCCCAATGAAGGTTGGATGAGTAATTGACAACGATCCCGGAAAGTCCATATGATGCCGTGAATAGCCAACACTCACAATTGGCAGGATTAACACCTGGTCCGGAATTGAAAGATCGAGTTGTTGACAAAAAAATTCTCCAATCATCCGATCTGTTGCCAAAGGCAAATGGGGGCCATGTTGCTCAGTGGCTGAGACTGGCAGGATAACCGGTATGTTTCGCTTCAGTGCCCCAAGTTGAGGCGATGTTAATTGGTCCCAGATCATTTCTTTACAGCCCAAAGTTCAACTTCAACCAATAACGTTCCTAACAAACCTGCTTGTACCGCAGTTCTAACCGGACGAGGTTCAGAAAAGTATTGCTTATATACTTCATTAAATTGAGGCCAATTATCCAGATCGGTAAGAAACACGTTCACTTTAAATACATCCTTCAGAGAACTCCCGCCGTTTTCGAGCTGCTTTCGACAATTGTCAAGCGTTAATTTTGATTGTTCTTCAATGGTATCACCAACGAATTCTCCAGATTGGTCAATAGATGCCTGACCTGAAATAACAACCAATTGTCCCGGATTAATCTTTAATACAGGAGAGTAAGGTCCCGCGGTCACATGTTGTGAAGCACCATGTGGTAGTTCAATGGCTGGTTTTACCCTATCTGACTGTCCCATTGGGTGAGGCATGTAGCCCGTAAATCCAGCAATTTTCCAGGTGTCCTTAACTTTCCTACATTGATATAGTGTTTGCCAATTCAACTGAACTATTTCTCCATCTTTTTTAGTAATCGTGCCATCAAATTTTTTATGTACAAGTGCGCTATCACCAACGATTTCAATGTCTCGCAAAGTAGTAGCTTTATAGAGAGCCTCTTCAACATTCTCAGACCATTCAGTACTCGCAAAATCCTGTGCCTGACTCAGCCATTCTTTTTTATAAGATTGTAAATCAGGAAAACTGAGTCTCCAGGAATCCGGATTACTTAAATTTCGAGCATCTATGCCAATAAAACATGCAGAAACAAAGTCACTTTGAACCATCTCCCAATCTTGATTAATAAAAGCTTTTGTATCCCGCTCCACCAACATTTTCCAAATGTCTTGCCTGTCAATATCTGCCGAAAAGGGATTTACATATATACTCATAAAGTGTAATCTTTAAATTGTGTTTGAAATTCTGAAATGATAGATTCGTCTGGTTCTATTCCAAGTCCTAATCCACTCGGAAGATCAATGAAAGGAGGATTGATATTTAGCGGCTCCGTGAGCAGATCATGGCTTCTTATCATCCGACCAAAGATGTCACTTGGCCAAATGCAGGATTTTGCCGCGGATGCCGAATGAACATACATAGCTTCCAGTATTCCCAGATCTACCTCTGAACCATGCCAACAGGGTAAGCCTGCCGCCATTGCTACGTGATCTAAACGCTGGAAATTTGCCAGTCCGCAATTAAAATTGAAGCCATCCACTGCTTCCATTTGCAATGCTTTAATGGCATCTTCGATTCGCTGTCCATGCAAGATGTAAGGAAGCGAAACATGAAGTACTATTGGAATTGAGCCATAAGAACGCAATCGGGAATATTCATTTAATTGCCATCTTGGTATTGGATCTTCCAGGCAAAGCACATTGCCGGCTTCATTCAGACCATCAATTCGCTTTCTCACTTCCCCTGAATTTTCCCATCGTTCGTTAGGGTCTAAAATTACTTTCATGGCTGGTGAGGTTCTTTTAATTTCTTCACACCATCCGACAACATCATCCTCCAGATCGCTTTTAAATTTCAAACAGTCGTACCCCTGATCTCTAAAATCCTTTGCAAGCTCCCCTACTTCTTCCAGGTGACGGTGGCTGCTCCAGGCTCCCACTTTGACTTTAGTACGAACGGGACCTCCGAGCAAGTCCACCACTCTCATGCTATGACATTTGGCGTAAGCATCCCAAATTGCACATTCAAACCCATCATACTCTCTACAAAATGTAAAGGGCAAATATTGAAGTGTCAAATCAGTAAAATTCGCTCCAATTAAGGATTCGGCAATAGCATCAACCATTTTCCAATCATGTCCCCGGTAAAGTTCTCCCCAACCAATAATTCCTGATTTTAACTCTAACTTTACTATGAGTTTCGGCAACTGATCGAACTGCATCGACCATCCGGATTTTGCTCCAACTGGAAGTTTGTGCAAAGGCTTGTCCATTCCAGTGCTATTTATAACGCCCGGATTTGTAGGAACTATGACCTCATAACATGATATCCGTACTATTTTCATTTGCCTTTGTTCTCAGTTGAAAAGCGATTAAAAAGTAAGCTTGTTGTTCCTGCATCTACGTATATCGTCTGCCCGGTAATTGCCCTGCTAAGATCAGAAAGTAAAAAGGCTACGGTATTTCCACAGTCTACGGGTAAGATATCAAAATTTAATACCTGCTGATCGTTAACAAAATCATCCACCCATTTTTTCGGATCATCAGTCCAGGTCTTAATCAGGTCATAATTTTGCTCTGCATGAACATAACCAGGCCCTACCGCATTTACTCGAATGTTGGAAGATCCTAATTCGACAGCCATTCCTCTTGTTAGCCCTTCTACTGCTGACTTTGCGCTGGCATAGATTCCATAGCGTGACATAGTGGAGTGTGCGTTTACAGAAGATATATTGACAATATTACCGGTAAGATTTTTATCCAAAAGTCGGTTAACAAATGCTTTTGATACCCTCCACACGCCTTTGATGTCGATGTCATATAATCTATCGAACTCTTCTTCTGAAGCTTTATGGGCTACCCTGCTCAATCCAACGCCGGCATTGTTCACTAATCCATGAAGTGTTCCGATATCCGAATCAATTTTCTCGAACATACTCTTTATGTCTTCTACATCACCAATATCGGCCGCTATGGGAATGGCATTCTTATACTTTTTGGCTGCTGTGGATGCCTTGTCAATGGTAAGCTCATTAAGAACAACCTTAGCTCCAAAGTCTGACAAGGCCTTGCAAATACCTGCCCCAACACCAACCCCACCTCCACCGGTTACTAAAACATTCTTTCCCGTAAGATCTAATTGTTGCTGTGACATATTACATTATTCCAAATTTTTTAAATGCATCACAAGTGCTCATCCCATTTTCGATGGCCTTTTGAACAGTTTTTTCACCCAACGCTTTTTCCATAGCTCCACAAATGATCTCCTTTTCGATATCCTTTGGGATTACGCAAACACCATCCATATCGCCAAAAACTATGTCGCCCGGATTAATGACAACTCCATCGATCTCAATCCCGGTTCTGAAATCAATCACCTTGCCTCTTGGCCCCTGGTCTTGTGCATAACGACCGTGCGAGAAAGTGGGGAAATTAAGTCCTAAAATTCCGCTGGTATCCCGTGAATAGCCGTTAACTACAGCTCCTGCAACTCCAAGCTTCATCGCCCTGGTACTCATTAATTCTCCCCAGAGGGCATAACTCGATGAAGAACCTGTACAGATATATACTTCATTTTCTTTAAGGTCATCCAGTGCTTCTAACATCAAACCAAATGGTTTTGCCACAGAGGTTTTTTTCCCACTTTCAGAGACTTCGACAAATGCGTCTGCTTCTAAAACAGGCATTGCCCTACCAATTACAATCATATCATCTCGCAGAGGTTGAATTTCAGGAGGTAGGAACTGGTGATACCGGCCATGTTTATCCATGATATCCCCAATAACCGCAGAAAAAAGGTCTTTCTTCATCAAAGTGAAAAGTTCATTGTCATCCTTCCAGTTATATTCCATTTATTATCATTCTTTAAAAAATTTCAATCTATTTTATAAACTCAACCTTTGGTCCGGGTATGGAATTACTTCGTTCGTTTTTTTGTTTCTCGGCATTTGCGCCTCAACTTCCTTTAGGTAATCGCTCAAAATTTTAGATAACATATTCAACTGTTCTTCTTCGACATCTGCCAGGTTAGTTGTTTCACCAATGTCATTTTTAATATTAAACAACTCAAAGCTCAAGTCTCTGTGGTAGTAGATAAGTTTCCAGTCCCCCTTTCTTACCAGACTGAATGCACCAATGCCCGGTCCTGAAGGGCCCCACTCGTTGGGGTAGTGCCAAAATAGTGGTCTATCGGAAGTTGAAATATTTTCTCCTTCTAATATGGCAATAAAACTGCTACCGTCAATTTTTTGTCTGGTTTGGTAATTTGCAATTCCTGCCATTTCGAGAATGGTAGGAAAAAAATCTTCGATGATCAGATACTCGTTCGTAGCGGTACCTTGCCTGGTAACACCCGGCCATTTTACAATCATGGGCTCACGTATCCCACCTTCACGGGCACTTCCTTTGCCACTGGATAGCGGTTTATTATGGGTATGCACTTCACCTCCTCTTTCCACAGCACTTAAACCACCATTGTCAGACATAAAAAGAATAATGGTGTTTTCCACAAGATTCTTTCTTTCGAGGTAATTCATTAGGTCACCCAGGCTCTTGTCCATCCCTTCAACCATAGTTGCATAGTCAGCTTCAATAGGATGAATATTTGGGTCTTCATAGTTTTGCGAAAAACGTCTGTCTTCCATTATTGGTGTATGGACCGCATAATGGGCCATATATAAAAAGAAAGGCTGATTCACATTAACTGCTTGATCTACAGCGTCAATGGCTTCAATGGTTAACACTTCAGTCAAATTAATACTATCGCCATGATATTTTTCAAGACCCGGAACTGGCCACGGATCTTCTTCTTTCCCCGGCAGGTTGCCAAAGTTCTCCTCTCCCCAGTAACTTTGTGGTGCTCCAGCCGCATGACCGGCAATATTGATATCAAACCCAAGATTCAAAGGGTCTTCACCAGGAGTATTAATTGCTCCAAAATGTGCCTTGCCCGCATGAATAGTTTTATATCCGGCATCTCGAAGAATGGCTGGAAAGGGTGTTGCATGGACTGCTTTTTGAGTTGATGTGTCCATTGACAATCCATTTACATTCCATTCGGGAAAAATAAGATCGGGGTGATTCAATTCCATGTCATGCGTACGATCTCGGTTTAGTGTCCAATTGGTTACCCGGTGCCTGGCTGCATTCATGCCTGTAAGAAGGCTTACCCTGGTAGGTGAACATACTGAAGTGGCATAGGCCTGGGTGAATTTCATCCCTTCATCCGCAAGCCTTTCCATATTGGGTGTGCGATACAAACGATTCAAGTCAGTTTCCTGATTCCAAAATGGTTCAGAAGTGTCTTGCCATCCCAAGTCATCAACCAAAAAAAGGATGATATTGGGTCGGATTACGTTCTGATTACTACTCTGTTCAGAATCACATGAGATTAAACTCAATAGCAGAACTGTTACTATATTTCTGATCATCTGAAATTTCTTTAATTGTGTGAGAAAATCAGTGAATTGGTCTTTCCTAAATATCATCATTATAAGCAAGTAACCGACAAAGTATTCGTTATAACTCTATACCTAAAACCTCTCTTTATTTATTTGTGCTCCAACACACTCCAAATTAACGCTTAGTTTTGAATCAGGAAAAAATAATACGAATAGCTATCCATTTAGAGAAAATCTTCCCTTGCCGGATTAAAACTGTCAATCAACCTGGCAGTCTTTGTTAACAATTTGGTCGTGTGCTTCTTTCCCGATGGTACTGAAAACATATCTCCCTTTTGGAGGAGTTGGTCAGGCTCACCTTCACAATAGAAAATTATTTTTCCCTTAGCCAGGTATGCGGTTTGCAGATGGGAGTGGGAGTGCGGTGGTTCGGACTCAGCCCACGATCCGTTATTAAAGTCTATTAGCACTGTATAATGCTCCCCTAAAACAGGGCAGGTAGTTAAGATGTGATATTACTTAACTTTAATTAGTTGTCCCTTAAAAAGCTACTTTTAGTTTTCCTGGAAAAATTAGTATCCAATAGTGGTTTATTGTATTGGTTTGCCAACTGAACCAAAGAGCCTTAGCCCTTAGCTTTTTCATTCGTTTTTTGTAATTGAAGGCACTGGCAGCCATGATGAAGTTAATTTGATCACCAGGAGTACCTTTGAGGTAGTTTCTGGCAGCCCGGTGATCATGTTTGATAGGTCCAATGACAGGTTCTGTGGCAGCTCGTCTCCTACAGTGTTTCCTGTTCCTCTGGTAATGATTAGCTCGTTTTAGAGGCCTGGAAGGTTTTATGATGGTAGTCTCTGCTATGTGTTGAACTCCTTTGTACCCTCTGTCTACAGTAGTTGTTTTAGGATATTGACCTGCCAGCCCATGTGTTTGGTGGAGTACTTGTTTGAGCGTATGGCCATCGTAAGGATTATTTTCAAAAGTCATTGCTCCTACGATGATATCTGTATGTTGAGTTAAGGTGATTGATCCCCTACAACCATATTCATGGTAGTGTAAACTAAACTCTGTCTGTTGACACATCCCTTTGGAGGGGCAATGCCCCTCCAAAGGGATGTGTTCTAAATCCAAAGGTAAGCGATCTCCAAATTTAATAGCGAGTTGTTGGACGGTCAACCCCCGGTTTTGCAATGGGCTCGTCCATTTTTTCTCCATGTTTCTGGTGGCCAGATAGACCCGCTTTAACAGTGCCATATCTGAGGTAAGTGCTCCTTTGGTTTTTGTAACCTTCCGAATTTGTCGATGATAACCTTCTACCGCATTGGTGGTGTAGATCAGCTTTCGTATTGGAGCTGTGTACTGAAAGCAGGTGGTCAGTTTCTCCCGGTTGTTTCGCCAGGATTGGATCACAATGGGGTACTTATTCCCCCATTTTTCAGCCAGGGATTCAAGTTCCATTTCTGCCAGCTCTTTGGTGTCTGCACGATATACCAATTTGAGGTCGCACATGAATCCCTTCCGGTCTTTGTCGGCTACATACTTGAGCGAATTGCGGATCTGATGGACGACACAGCTCTGTACTTCAGCTTTTGGATAAACACTCACTATGGCCTCTGAAAAGCCCTTGAGATGTCTGTACAAGCAATCAGAATATCTTTCAAGCCACGGTTATGCAGATCACTGAGTACCTGTAGCCAGAAGTTGGCTCCTTCGCTTTCCGACAGGTACATGCCCAACACCTCTTTCATACCAGAGGCATTGATGCCCGGGATATTGTATAAGGCCTTATGCTCAACCTTACCTTCTGATCGAACCTTGTAATGCATCGCATCTAACCACACCATGCAAGTGACAGGCTCCAATGGCCGATCCTGCCAGGCTTTCACTTCCGGGATGATCCGGTCGGTGATTTGACTCAACACGTATGGGAGATCTCCGTATCGTACATCTCTTTGATATGTTCGCTGATGTCACGAAGGCTCATTCCAAGGCCATACAAGCCAATGATCTTGTCCTGTAAACTGTCTGCAGGAACAGTCTCCCGTTTCCTGATGATCCGGGGCGCGAAAGTGCTCTGCCTATCCTGGGGTGTCTCTATCTCTACAGGGCCGGTATTGCTTTTGATAGTCTTCCTGCCTCTGCCTTTGCGTTTGTTGCCTTCTAAACGTTTGGCTTCATCAGGGTGAGCATCCATTTCTGCCTCAGGTGCTGATTCCAAAAACTGCTTTAGCATCGGAGCAAATGCCCCTTCTTTGCCGAATAATGATTTGTCTGATTTGAATTGCTCCAGGGCCTTGCTCTGTAACTGGTCTACTTCTTCTTGTGTCATTTTGTCTACGTTATAATGTTCCTGATTTTTATCTTAGACAGAGTTCAGTTTACAGTCTCGTAATAAAAGGAACAGGTTGGATACCTGTTCCCTTTGATTGGGCCTTAAAATTTAGAATTATCAGTCTAATAATATAAGGTTGTGCTTATCTTGGCTTGCGCTCCAAAATCTATATGAGTCCCCTCTAAATTCTTTAATGTCCACATTTCCTCGTATGAAAAATAAAGCGACTATGCCATTTTTGGGAATATCCTCAAAAAGATCACCGGAAATTTTTCCTTGTCCGGTATCATCTAATTTAACGGCCCTATTAACAATTTCACCTTTACCTTGTTCATTCGCTGATAAATCTGCTCTGTCGCCATTCCACCACATATATGCGACAATACCATTGGAATTCAATTGATCTCTATTCCATTCTATCTCAAAATTATTTCTCTCAATAGATTCCGTACCACTGCCTTGAATGGCAACAGCATTTAGAATATCAACAGAAAGTTTCTCAGGTATATATTGTTCGAATTCTAATACTTTTTCATTACTCTTAACCAATGAAAAAGTGTTGGTTGTTCCAAAAAGATCTGTAATAAGTTTCAGGTTTTCATCAGATGATCTAATACCCGAAGTTGGGACATATGTTTTTATTGACTCATCAAATTGTAATTGAATATCACCAAATTGGTATAATCCACCGTCACTTGACTCAGCTAAAGAATTTTCTCTATATGTGCCAAATAGTTCACCACTTTCTACATCGAGATCATCATAGTTTGTATGCCGCAGATACATCATGCCATTGGTTTTGGTAAAAATATCGGCGTATTTAGGGTTTACTCAAAAAGTGTTGCCTGTCAAAGCGGCCATTCTGGAAATGTTGAGCACAAACAGGGTAGCTGCTATCCAGGTTTGTGAAGTTGTTTTAAGCTTTGCCTTGATTTCATTGAGGGAGCAGACCTGTTTGGCATTGCCGATCCTTCCTTCGATTGCATTCCTTTCGGCATACTCTTTTTTTGATTTGGCTTTCTGGTAAGCCGGTTTTTTAACTGGCTTGCCTTTTGGTGTGGCCGTAAGCCTGATGCACCTTTGCCTGCACCAGGGTACGGTTTGCATGGGTAGCATCAATCTTATCGGCTCGTATAAGTTCGGGGTAATGACCAGACAAAGCCTTATAGGCTTCAGCCTGCCTGGGCAAATCCCCACTTTCATTATAAGCATCCCGGCTCAGGTTGTCCCTGGTCATGAACCCATCCATAAGGGAAAGGCCAAGCCTGGCACCAAATTCCACGTCTTTGCCCTGCCTGCCACGTACTATTGGAGGCACATGGGGCTGGGAGACGCTTACGATCCGGTCACTGCATTGATGTGACCGTTGGTCGTACATGCCCTGCTGCTGTTCATAAAGGGTGTGAATGACCATCAGTTCAAGTTGTACTTTGTGGGAAAACGGGAAAGGCCCTTGCAAATGATCCGGCATTTGATCAATATGGCCCGGGTTCCTTTTCACATAGTTGAGCAATACACGAATGGCCTTTCGGATCGATACCGTTGACTTTTTCTTCTTTTTGGCCTCTTGCAAATACCTTTGACGGGCCACCTTACGGTAAGTCCCGGGCTTGACATCAACCTTGTCCCTTAACAATCCGAACAGTCTGTCCACCATCTTTTCGGTCTTCCTACGTGCCTCATTGACCAGCCCAGGGTCATTGGGGCAGGTGATGTATTGGTCAGCCACCGTGGCATCTATCTTTAATTTGCCCTTCGGGCTTTTCAGGCCAGTTTCTTTATTGCCTTTTGGACCGTCAATATCAGGGTATGCTATCCTCATGATGGTTTTCGAAAATTCATCAAAGGTCTCATCGCCTAACTTCTTGCGCATCTCTGTGAACAGTGTGGGTGAGAACAATTCATCAGGGTTGTAATGGTCCAAACCAGGGAAAAACTGCATATATGGGTTTTCACTAATGGTCATCAAAGTCTCTTCGTCGGACAACTTCAATTTGTGCTTTATAATAAAAGCCCCAATGATGTGCCCGGGGTTGGTCCCCTTTGCCCCCATATGGCCGCTGAACTTCCTTTTATAGATATTTACCAACTCGTCCCAAGGCAAAAGGCCACTAAGGGCTATCCACCTATTATCAGGGTTGAGTTTGATGTGGTTGACCGAGGAAAACCCTTCGATTTTAGATTGGAACTGGGATAGTTGATCATATACAAATAACCTTGCATTTAATCAAGTCTTTTTACCCTGAAAATCATTCTTTATATCCTCTATAGCTACTTTTTGAGCTATCTGAGGAAGCCCTAATTACTGTGGCAGTTGTAATTGGTAATGGTTTGCCTTTGAAGATCCCGTAGGCATCATCATTACTACCATCAGCATAGCTTTCGTTGGCGAAATTGTACTCCGGCTCCCACCGGGTTCTGATTATCAGTTTTCCGTCTTCTTGAAGGGCATTATGTGGAACAAATTGAGAAGGGGCTCGACCTTTCCAGATGTAGTAGTCACCATTTTGACCTTCAACGAACCATTTCTCTTTATTTAATTCTGTTCCCTCAAACTCGTCACTTAGTTCTTCATTTAATATCCAACCTTGCGAGTTATTTGGATCAGAAAGCGGTAACAATCCAGTTGGTTGCTCCTGCGTTTCTTGACAGGAAAGGAGAAAGATCAAACCAAATGCTACAAATAAGTGGACTGGGTATATTTTCTTCTTCATCTATTCGAGCTTTGAAACAGTGGGGACAAGTGATACCGTCTTGGCACTTATGCCCTACCTTAATCAAAGGAAAAAAATCTACTTGAACTACAACCTCTAATTTTTACCTTATAATTGTAGGAATTTACCCACTTTAGAATAGAAAATTTGAAGTAACTAAAAGACCAATCCTACAAAGTGCTACTTAATCCCACACTACGGGCAAGAAAACCGTCATCTCGGCAGTGCCTCGATTACTCCAAGCAAAATAGGGAACAAGCTTAGTGGCGTAAGTTTGAAATTTGGGTTTTGTTACAGCCCGATACATGCCTTCCGCCTTATCAAGACGGAGTAGCATGTCTCCTTCAACCACGGAAACACCGCCCAAAAAGTCAGGTTGATAATTCGCTTTTAAGTCAGCATCACCAGAAATGTACACGTCCAGTATTTGAGTACCTTGCGGTAAATCAGGTGATTCAACACAATACACCACCGGCCCACGCTTGATTGCTACTTGATTGCGTACCTCTTCAATTCTCGGATGCCCTTCAACAAAGGTAATTTCCATAGGCATTTCCATTTGGATCACATCACCTTTTTTCCACTGGCACTCAATCTTGGCAAACTGACCGGGAACTGCTTCTATGTCGTCATCGCCATTGACCAATATCTTCGTTCCTTCAGCCCAAATAGGTACTCTCAGAATGATCTCAAAGGGTAAATCTTTACATTCTTCAATGGTAATTTTAACCATACCATCCCATGGATAATTGGTCTCCTGTTTCAGCTTAATTGCAAAACCATCTAAGAGTGTTGTTTCCAATACATTTCCTTCATACAAATTCACGGAAATCTCATTTTCCGATTTACTATAAGCCCATCCGGAGGACTGGGCAATAGTTCGCACGAGATTTGGTGGGCAACAAAAGCATTCGAGATATGGTGCTCGTTCGGGTAATTCAGTGTTCATTTCTTCATAGTCAATTGCACCTTGCACTTTCCTTAGGGGATTACCATAGAAATAGTCTTTGCCTTCAAGGCTGATTCCAGAAAGAGCACTATTATCCAGAAAGAGCACTATTATAAAGTACTAACTCCATGATATCAGCATATTTTGACTCCCCTTTCACCCCCAGCATTCGATGACTAAACATAGAGTTGGTAATGTTAGCACATGTTTCATTATAGGCAGTCATATTGGGCATCATATATTCATTAAGGAATCCCTCTTCAATTTTGTCCCGACGAGTTGATGCGCCATAGTGTGTTTGCCCGACAGCACCGGTCAAATACATCTTTTTATTCACGACATTATCCCAAAGTCGATCCAGTGCGTCGATCAAAGCCTTTTCGCCAGTTTCGGCATAGACATCAGTTGCACCTGCATAGTAATATAAAGCCAATACGGCATGGCCAACTGCTTCGGTTTCTTTTCGTAGAGGGACGCGTTCCTGGACCATATCTCCAATGGGGTAACCTTGGGTAGCAGGGTCTTCTACAACTTCGGATTTACCTCGCATATTGATAAAAATTTCGGCCAACTCAAGATACCTCTTGTCTTTGGTGGTTCGATAAAGTTCCACCAACCCCATGATCTGGGTCTGGTTAAATCCTAATCGCTTTAAATGATCAGGTTGAGGTTGAAAAAGTCTGTACAGAAGATCCGCGTACTTGATTGCAATGTCCAAAAAGTTGGTTTTCCCGGTAACCCGGTAGTGTATGCTTGCACTGGTGAGCAAGTGACCACTGTTGTACAATTCATGGTACCTTCTGTTAGAAAAGGGCTTAAGATCATCCCGAATTATGATTGGAGTGGATAGATAGCCGTCTTCCCGTTGAGCCATACCAATAACCTCAATAACCTCATCCAATTCCTCAATGATTTTCTCATCTCTATTAATTGCATAGATGTAGACTGAGGCTTCCATCCATTTGTAGAAATCACCATCATGCCACCAAAAGCCCTTGTGTTCTCCTTCTTTGAGACCGGCAGCAATCTTGAAGTTATTGTAACCATGCCCCACGTCACCTTTTAAAACTTCGCCCATGTAGGGAACCATTGATTCTTCTGCCACCTTGAATTTATCAGCCCAAAACCCTTCAGTCCATCTGCAGTCGCCTATATTAATACTCTTCAATTTTACGTTGTGGCTATTTGTGTTGTTAATAATCCCCTTATTTTGATCGTAATTCATTCTTTGATTTTCATTTTGTTGGGTAATATTATTTTCCTGGGTGCAGGATAGTGTAATCGACAGAAAAAGCAGAAAAAGGATACCTCTTTTCATTGTGGGTTATTTAAAGAGTTTAAATACATGTCATAAATTGATGGGGATAGAACTCTCATGGCACCTTGAACAAAGAAACGACTTCAGAACCTATTTTTATGTATATTATTTATCCGCTATTTGCTGTATTTTATCCTAGTCTCCTTTTATATTTTGTCCCTTCATGGACAACTACAGAATTTCATCCACCATTTCCCGTCGCAGATAAGATTTTGCATTTGTTGTGGTTTCGAACTTTATTCCTCAGAGAGGATAAAGTCCAATCCTCCAATATTTGACTTAAGATGAACATCCTGTGAAATAGTTATGGAATCACTTCCCTCTTTAACAATGTAAACTCTTCGAATTCCAGAAATTAGTCCTTCTAAGGAGTATTCTCCATCTTCATTGGTAATAGCATAATGAGTTCTACCGCTTTCAACGACAATTCCACCAACTGGCTTATCTTTTGAATCTCTAACTACACCGGTTATCGTATATGTATTGGGTTTTAATTTAATAGTCTGTAAAAACCAATCATAAACAAAATCCGCATACCCAGATTCATATAGGAGCCACTTGTCTGTGTGTCTGTGAGGTATAAATTCGGATGGTATTTCAGGAATGACGAGAGGAACAGACAATAAATTGTAGTCTATATTGGCCAATGTATCAACGCAGTATTGCTCAATATAGCTTTTAGTTTTGCACGAACTTATTCCCTCTTTAGTATCTTGAGAAATCAGGCAATTTCTACCTTTTAGGCGTTTAAGTCTTTCCTTGGCAGCTTGTCTATATTCCATTAAAGGAGCACCCCAATCTGTACCCTTTCATTCTTTTACACCATCATAGTGGTCATGAGAAAAAAATCCTAACCATACATCGGCAATTTGTTCATTGTATAGCCCCAAGTAATTCACACCGATCGCTCCTCTTGAGAAACCACAGATAAATATTTCAGCCGGATTTCCACCAAAATCTGTGCATATCCGCCTTATATTGTTCAAAGCAAACTCTATCGTTTCTTCCTCATCACCCCACCATCTTGTAATTGATGTATTATCTTTTATAAAAGGAAATACTACCCAAATAGCTCCAATCTTTTTTGAGATGGCAAACCCTAGATTAGCATCCTCTACCCTTCCGGTCGACCCACTTGGCTTCCATTCATTACCGGTGTATTCAATAATTACTGGATACTTATTACCTTGTTCGTAGTTCTCTGGAAGATACAATGAATAATAGATATCCGTTCCTTTGTATGTTTCGGGTATGACTTTCACTCTTTGACCGGCTGCAGGCTTGTGATTTGTTAGTACAGGTACATTAATATTTTGAGCATACCCTAAACTCAAACTAACTATGTGCAACAATATAATTAATTTTGTTTTCATAGAATTCCCCTTATTTCGTCCTGTATGTGGCAATCTCGATGATGCTTGTGAATACTTTGAAAATGGCACTAATCTGTTCCTTTTCGAGATTTACATATGACTAAGTAAACTACCACAGCAATCAGGTAAAGGGTCAGTGCAAAGCCTAACAAAATTGTAGCGTCTGATTGATTAATAATTGCCAAGATCATCATCATTGTGGCAATTACGGCAAGAGTTATTGCAACCATCCTCGCCGGCATGGTCGCCGACTGAACAGCTTTACTTTCATAAAAAGTCTGCTTTGATGTCTGGATGCGCTCCCAACCGGATTGTTCTTCTTTCTCGAAAATTTCTAAGAAAAATAGGGTAGTGAACGGCACAAGTATTCTCGAAGTCAAATCGGAAATACGCATATTAGTAATGACCCAATCTGAGATCGGATTCAAAAAGGTAAATCCAGTAAGAAAGCCATCCGTAGAAAGGCCAAATTTAACTATTCCAGCAGATACAAATCCTATGAGAGTCGTACTCCAAACAGCTTTTATCCCGATTTTTTTCGAAAATAACCCCCAAAGTGTCGGTAAGACCAAAGGGCCTGTTAGCAGTGTGGTGAGGTCAATAATGAAACGAGTATATCCATATCTCGGAATAAGTAATGATCCTGCTATTACAATGCAGCCTAGGGCAACTGTGAAAATTCGTCCAACAAATACCAGTTGTTTTTCCGTGGAATACTTATTAAACAAATACTGGTAGACTTCGGTTGTGAAAGCCCCAGCAAACACGATGCCAATCATGTAGGGTATAATTATTATGTAGTCAGCTAATTGCATTTCTATTTGAACAGAGGATTATGAGTTATAACAACGAACCTCAAATAGTTTAACACTTTTGGCCCCATACGTCTCTTTCATTTGAATTTTAAACGCAGTGGTTTGAACCATGTCAAATCTGAATTTAATTAGCCGTCTTTGGTTCTCGTTTATATAACCGTATTCAATCCATTCCCCATTTATCAACAAACGAACTTCCAGAGATTTCAGAAGCTCCATTGGAATTATTGTTGTATAAGCCTCATTCTCTTTTTGATTTTTGAGCATCATGATATTCTTCTGGACATTGGTGTCACATTTTATTTCAATGGTTGTAAGAGTTATTGGGTCATTCCACTCGAAAGTCAATTCAGCGGGGAGACCATCGGATTGCCAATGATGTACTACACCGTTCTCATCTCTAGACACTCCATCGGTGAGCAGCCTCACGTCACCTGAGACTGTGGATGATGCAGAAACCTTGTTGGCTGTTTTTGCCAAATCAACTGGATCTTGCGCGGAACGAATAGGAATGAACGCATCATCGCGAAGCAATTGCTCTTGCAATTCATTAATATGCTCTTTTGCTAATTCACGCGGTGAAATACCTTTTCTTATGCAAAGAGTGGCGGCCGTACCAACAGCTTGTCCCATAGTGGCACAGGTCCCCATAACTCGAGAAGAGGACAGCGCAACGTGAGTTTGACCAATATTTCTTCCAGCAAATAATAGGTTTAGAACATTTTTTGAATACAAAGACCGGAATGGAATTTCATATATTTTTTCAAAATGCTCATGCCAATAACTCGGTGGATGACTTAGGTTTTCAATACCCCCTGGATTATGCTCGTCCAAAGGCCACCCGCCAAAAGCCACCGCATCTTCAAAATGGCGATGCCCAATCATATCAGGTTCAGATAAAATAAAATCCTCTATGAATCGGCGAGATTCTCGTCTTCCCGGAAGAGAACCTACCCAATCCAGCGCAAAGTTGTCGGCTTCCGGATAATCACCAGAGTTTTTTACATAGTCCCAAACGCCATAGGCGTACCCCATGAGCTTATGTCTGTCAGTCTCAGCATCAGCTATGATATCATGTTTGTTACCAATTTCTACCCACCAAAAGCCTTCTACAAAGGGTATAATTCTTCGGTCGGGATGAGATTTTTCAGATTCGTACTTGATCGCATATGGTGGAGCGTTAAACTTCATTGGCTTACCCATATCCCTAGATGAGAGTAATATAGTCGCTCCCATCTGCCATCCATCGGCCTCCTTTGGTGCATACTTCTCTCCAAACTCGGAAGTAGCTTCACGTCCGGTACGGTAAAGTGCCCCAGCTGTGGCTGCCATTAGACCGTCCCCCGAGCAGTCAATGAATATTTTTGCCGAAATCGTCATAAGGATTTCGGTTGTTAACTGCCAACAAATTGTTGAAACAATTTTTGAATCTGATGTTACCGCCCTAATGGCCTGAGTATTCATCATCAAGGTAATGTTAGGCTCCCGGGTTACATAATCATAAAGTACGTGATCCCATACCGTGAATGAATGTTGTTCATTGTAAAAACGATTCAAAAGAAGGATCTCTTCAATTATTCCAGTTTCCCGTTCCGGCAATCCACTTTTGAGTTTCGTAACACCATGCACAATTACGCGGATTTCGCTAGACGCATTTCCTCCAAGAACCGGTCGATCCTGAACCAGGACAACTTTGGATCCGTTTCTTGCCGCCGAAACAGTTGCACAAATACCCGCCATGCCGCCACCCATTACCGCAACATCAAATTCCAGAATCCTTTCTCGAATAGGCGTACCCATTTGGCCACTACCCATTTGAATCCATTGATCTACTGATCTGTCACTTAAGCCCACCTTCTTTTCTATTTTACTCAAATCAAATTCATTAAAATTATTATCTGAACATAATTCCAGGTACGTCCGATCTTATAATTCTTGCAGGATTAAAATTTCCAGCCAGTGTTCCTTTGAATATGGTCTTGTAGCACTATTGCAACGCTATTCTTATGGCAGTTGCCGATGTGAACATGAAAATGTATACCAAGAATCATTTTTAGATTTTTTCAAGTACAATTTTTTTGTTGAATTTTTCGACAATGCTATCTATCTAACCCTTAATCCAGGAGTATACATAAGGATCATATAACTGAAATCGAGATCACACTTTTTTGAAATGTAAGGTAAGTTTCCATTCGTCATCAACCATTGGACCTCTTCATCATCGGTCACTATCAACCCCTGTTCATTCATACATTTGGGTGGAATTTTATTGTATGGTAATAGCTTTTGCGTACCATCAGCCATGAATGCTGAATTGGTGTATACAAGGGCTACAACATAGTTAGTAAAATGGTCAAAGGGGTAGTCGGTTTTAACTTTTCCATGATCTCTTATACTCAGAATCATTGGATCAGTAACAATGCCGGCATTATTGAGCAGGGCAACCAAAAACAAATTAATATCTGCTGAATTACCTGTTTTTGTACTAAAAAAATCTTTAGCTGATTGTGATGCATATTTAGAGTAGTTGCCATCCCAGGTGAAATTCGCTTTTACGTATTCTATAATAACTCTACTTTTCACCTTTTCAGGCTTCCCTGAAAGATTCAAATCTTCCTCAAGTATTCCTTTTGCAATCTTGTCACAATCTTTTTGATACTTACCGAAATTTCCATGCTTTAACAGTTTCTTGTTTAATTCTGCCCATGACCCCCCATCGGCGTCACCTTGATCATTGGGCCGCCTGAAACCACATCATTGGATCTGTTAAGACGATTATTAAATTTGGTCTGCTGAAAATCCATTTTAATAATATAGTCATCAATGGAGCTTATGTATGACTCATCTTTGAATGCCGGAACATCCTTTAAGACATAGGTGTGAACATGGTCTTGAAACTCTACACCACTCCCAGTATTTTGTCCATAGAGTTTAGATAGATTCCCCCAAAACGTTTTTCTTCGTCGAATACGGAGTTTTTGATAATCGAATTCTGTGATTCCCTGCGCTATAAATGTGTACTCGAAAAACGGAATCATACGTACTGTATACTCACTATGGATTGTTGGAGTCCTATCTTGAAAAGTCCAATCCGGCAAGTTGAAATGAAACGGTGTTTCTAATATATATTTGAATTCTAAAATGGAACCTTCTTGCGCATTTGGCAAAACAAATTTTTTAGCCATCAGATCTTCGCCAATTTGTTCTTTATAAACCAAGGAAGGGTCAAGTTGGTGCTTAATTAATTTGCCATTTTCATAATTATAAGTGATTGCTTCAATTGAATTAACAACTTCAGCAATGCCATGTCCATCCGAATAGTAGGGTATTGTTACTTCGGCATAGACTAAAGATTCTTTATCAAAAACTTTTATTCTCTTATGTCTTCTAAACCTGATATCAAACCCCTTGGTGGTTTTGTAAAATTTTGAATCACCAATATCGAATAAGACTACCGCTCCGGATTCTGGATCCCTGTTATAAGACTTTAAGTCAAGCTCTTCCTGAGAAATTTTTCCGAATTCCCGCACAAAGTTCTGCGTATACCCTTGCAGGGCAACTAGCAAAATCAATGCGGTTGTAGTTATTTTGATTGTCTCCGTATACTTTGATATGCTCTCCATTTTTATTCTGAGTTTATCTGACAAATGAGCTACAAGTCCGAGCACTTGACATTCACAAAAAGTGGGCCTTGCGGCAACCGTTGAGTTTTTATATAAACATGGAAGTTACCCTCAGCTCCAGGCAGCTTTATTTCATTAAAAACAACCCGTTTTTGATTCTTCCTTATGGGTAGTGAAAGGTGAACATCATTAAATTTTAAATGTATAAAGCCGTCTTGTTGGATTTCTGGCAAATCAACACTCACTTCATATACACCCGCCTCTGTTCTCACTCTCCAATGTCCCAATTGATTATCTTCAATCACACGTGGGCCGCCATAGTCAAATCGTGAAATCACTCGTGGGCCGCCCCAATCAAATCGAGATAAGTTAACATGAGGCTGAGCAGCACTACCCAAATAGATGCGTTGTATTCCTTTGGCATCACGCTCTTCAGTTACTTCATCAAACCAATTCTCATAAACTGTTAATAGATTTTCAACAATATCAGGATGTTGATCAGCCAAATTAATACGTTCACTGGGGTCATTTTCGATATCATACAGCTCAAGGTTTTGCAAAACGTTCTCTAAGACATGGTCTGTTGGCTGATGTACTAAACCATGTGGAAAATCATGGGGACTAACTAATTTGTATTCCTGTGTCCGTACTGCAAAGTGCATGTATTTAAAAACTGTTGGCCCATAGTGCATTTGGACGATGAATTCCCGGTCTGAGTCTTTCAATGAGTTTCCTTCCCATAATGGCAGGAGTGATGTTCCATCAATCCTGATATTCGCCGGAGGGGTTATTTGGGCAGCATCAAGGACAGAGGGAAAAATATCAAGTACTGTTCCCATGTTGGAAACCTTGTTACCACCAGATAATTTGTCGGGCCATCGAACAAAGAACGGAACACGGATTCCCCCTTCATAAACACTAGTTTTGGTACCCCTAAGATTGGCCACCCACCGTCCTGGGTAAACGTCATTCTTCGTCCTCCTTTGGCGGGGTCCATTGTCAGATAAGAAAATAACAATGGTATTATTTTCAATCCCCAACTCCTTTAGCTTGGTGAGAACACGGCCTATGTTGACATCAATGTTCGCAATCATCCCATAAGTTTTGGCATTGTCCTTGTGTAAACCCATTTTCCTATAAGGATCTGCTCTGTTCTCAGGGACCTCTAAGGGGAAATGCGGAAGATTAGTTGCCAGGTATGCAAAAAATGGTCCTTTATTTTCATTCCCAATAAAATCCAATGCCGCATCCGTAAAGATGTCGTCACAATATCCTTCGAACTTCTTAGAAATGTTGTTATGCTCCAATATGGGATCAAAATAGGTGTTTCCCGCCGGACCAGCGGCCTGTCCAATCCCTCCGGACTTATGTACCAAAGTTTCCTCAAAACCCTGGTCGGTTGGGCGCATCGGATGATTGTCTCCAAGGTGCCACTTACCGAAAATTCCGGTCCGATACCCATTATCTCTCAGAATCTCAGCCAATGTAACCTCTGAAGCATTCATAAAATGGTCAACCTGAGTTACCCCTACCACTCCTGTGCGATAAGGATATCTGCCAGTTAGTAGTCCGGCCCTCGTCGAAGCACAATTGGGGTAGGTTAAAAATTGGGTCATTTCAATACCTTCTTTGGCCAATGATTCTATGTTTGGTGTTTTTAAATAGGGGTTTCCATGCATTCCCAAATCACCGTAGCCCTGGTCATCGGTCATCATAATGATGACATTGGGTTTGTCTTGTGCTAATAACTTCGCTTGAATAGCAACTATATACACCAGGAAAAAGGCGTAAAATGCATACAATCCTGATTTTGATGATTTTCTTAGACTATTGATATTTTCCATCATTATTTCAAGATTAATTACCAGTTTGTGTAAGAACCGTCTTTACGCTTAAGTCTTGGTGTTTCTACCGGTTTGAAATCTGCTTTTGAAGCCAATTCTTCGTTAAATTCAACCCCAAGGCCGGGATCTTCAGGAACCAGGTACCGAAACCCTTCAATTTGCGGCTGTACGGGATAATAATCTCGGTTATTTGTATCAACATTCTCAGCCGATGTGTTCAGTTCTTCTAACCATGAAAAGTTGGGGCATGCAGCAGCCAACTGAATCAAAGCAGTTGTACAAATGGGTCCAAGTGGATTATGTGGCATTAAGTCGATATAGTGCGATTCAGCCAAGGAAGCAACCTTCATGGCTTCAGTAATACCTCCAACATTACAAACATCAACTCGTGCATATTGAGTTATCCCTCGTTCAATGAATGGAAGAAACTGCCATTTACTGGCAAATTCTTCCCCTATTGCAAATGGTACATTAACCATCTTCCGCAAACTTTCATATGCTTCAGGGGACTCATCGCGAATAGGTTCCTCTATAAAATCGATAGTACCTACAGGCATGCGCTCAATAAATGAAACCGTTTCAGGAGCAGATAAACGATGATGGTAATCGATGCCTATTGTAGGACCAGGGCCCACCTCCTTTCTTAGCCTGGTTACCCAGTCGGATATCTTTGCAATCGATTCCCTCGGTTCAAAAATAGCTTGACTGTCTGCTTCAAATTCAGCAGGTGCTAAACGAAGAATACTCCAACCTTCTTGAATAAGAATTTTTGCCCTGTTAATCAATTCTTCAAGGTTGGTAAACCGCACCGACGCAAAACAATCTACATAATCACGTTGCATACCCCCTAATAGGTCATAAACGGGTACTTCAAGCACCTTTCCTTTAATATCATAAAGTGCAGAAATGGCCGCTGTTAAGACCCTACCACCTTCAAAATATTGACCGCGGCAGAGATCCTGCCAGATGGCGCCGATGTGAAAAGGATTCTTGCCAATTAAATTAGGACGAAAGTGATCTAAAGCACCCATATGACCGCCAACTCTCGGCCGGAAAGCCCGGAGGCACCCCAACCCTGTATATTTTCATCAGTTTCTACCTTTATGACAAGTTGACTACCCAAGCCGATATTTACTGGAAAAGCTGTTAGGTCTGTTATTTTCATACTATGAGGTTTGATTATCACTTAACTCTATCTATTTCAATTCTTTGGACCTTGCCCACAACAATTAGAAAAGAAAAGAAACCCGTAAAGGTCAGGACTCCAATGAAAAATAGGGCAGGTCTAAAATCACCGCCCGTGCAAACCGCATTTCATAGGATCAAAAGTGTAAAATACGATCGTTCAAAGTTCCGCAATTCAAAAGGGCAATAAGTTTTAGCTATCCCAACAAAAAAGGTGATCCGAAAGAACCACCCTTTAACTGCTGGATAAATACTATTTTTCCGGTGTTTACACGGCATCTGAAATGATTGCTCCGATGCCCTTGTTTCTTATTGGCATACTGATAAACCGTTTGTCAAAGCCTACGATGGTTCCCCTCTGTTCGGGATTGTTTTCATCTGCATAGATGAACGTTCTGCCGTCTGCCTTCATGACTTCCGGCCCGTGAAAGGCAATAGAGCAATAGGTGTCATTAGCCGATTCTGCTGCACCAAAAGCAATCTTTGTTCCATTGCTTAGGTCATACCTGGGCAGTCTGGTAAGCTCTAACATATTGAACCCTGCAAACCTGAACAGTTTGCCATCCTTGTAATTGGAGATGTCCTTAAACAGCTTCAAATCCGCACTTAAAAGCTGCCGAACGTGTTTAGGGTTTAGCACCACATAGCGTTTGTCCATCGGTATTTCTGCTTCGTCAAATCGCCGTTTGAGTTCCAGAAGGTCGTCTGCTGAGAGCATTTTTCGCCCTGATCCGTCATCGCTTCCGCTAGTCGTGATCACAGGAGAAAACTCATCATCTTCCTGTGGGGCTATGGCATGAGCGGCTTTCTCTGTCGTGGTTGCCTTTAATGAGTTTAAGACCGTTGCAAAACCGGTATCAATTTCAATTCACATTTATAATTTGAAGAATTTTTGCTTTATAATGTCATCAATTTTTGTGTTTTCGATGTTTTTAAGGTGTCTATACTTGTTTTTTATGCTCATTTTCCCTCAATTGTATAATTAGCCAAACCCCTTGCAACGGTCTTAATTCAGGCATACCTTCTTTTCAGGCATACCTTCTTTGTTATTATCTGAGGCTTTTTTCAGATTGTCTTTGAAGTACCCGACCCCGGCCATCACCATTCCGCAATTATGCTCGGTGGCATTCTGTAGGTCGTGGAGGTATTCCATCACCAGTTGGGACAGCTTACCCGCCTCATCAATGATGAGTAGCGGGTCATGCTGTTTGTTGAGTTCAAGGGTGATCCGTTCAATGATCTCGTGTATCGTGCCATGAAAGGCAATGCCCATTTCACGGAGCAGGTGTTGTACAAGCTGCTTGGCTGTCATGCTTTTGCCACAGGTAACCAGATAGGTGTTCTTTTGTGATCGGTAGTATTCTTTACAGTGCGGTGGTTTTTCCGTATCCGGTGGCTCCCGTGATGCCCACCATGCGCTTACGGTCTCTGGCATGGTCGCATGTGTTGAATATTTTTTGATTTGTAGATGTGTTTTTTGATTTGGTCGTCGTAAATGGCACGGAGTTGTTCACTCTTTTTAACTTCCTGCTCTTCCTGTTCTGCGGTGGTCAGAATGCCGTATTTCTTGCGAGTGGGGGAAGGAATGGTGTCTACTTTAATGTAGACTATTTTATCCTTGTAATTCTCCCAAGAAGTGGATTTGCCATTGCGGTATCTATTTAGAGCGACCTTTAAATACCCCTTTGACATACCATAAGTATCAATCAATTTACTATATGGTATCAGTCCATTCATCTTTGCCTCTTCATTACTTTCATTGACTTCATTATTTTAGACCCCGTCTTTCATAAAGGCTTGCATGACTTGCTTTTCCTGCTCCTTTAGCTCCAAATACATTGCCATAGTAGCCCTGTATATTCTCATGCCGACCGTGTAGTTCACCGATCCACTGCGGAAAAACTTTGTGACGGTTGTTTGGGTAACCCCGGCCCTTTTAGCGATTTCTTTTCTTGATCGGTGCGGTAAGAATTTGATTAATTCGCTTAATTTGTTATCCATTGTCATATGTTGCCCATTTTATTATTTACAATAACAAGATATTTTCATATATAAAATATGAAGAAATTAATTTTTATGAAATATGAGAGAAATTAAGGACACCGTAGTCAGCCAGGAGGTCTATGATGGCCTTTCTTTGTTAGGTGGAGAGATTCCCTTTCAGGCAGACGAAGAACATGAAAGATTTAATTCAGTTGTCGAATACTTGCGTTTAAATGGAATAATTAAGTCTTATAAAGAGTCTGCTGAAAAAATTGGGGAAAGCCCGGTAGGGTTGAATGATATAAAAAATGGTAGAAAAAGAGTCTCTACTCGAGTTGTAAAAAATATGAGAAAATCATATCATTATATAAGATCTGATTACATTTTATTTAGTGACGGATTTGCTTTTGAAGATGATGTTTTAATGAACGCAATACCAGATGGAAAGACCAATAATCCACAAGCTGGCATTCTCACTATTGATATGGATTCGTTAGATAATTACTCTTTTCGTGGTCAAGAATTAACAGAGGAAACAAATGTAGATACTAAAGATGGTAATCAAGGGCTAATGCAACTCCTCAAAGAGTTGAATGATTTGAAAAGTGAATTAATAAGTGCGAAAGATCAAATTATCGACCTTCAAAACAAGTCCATGATCTGACATTGAAACTGATAAAGAAGTAGAGAAGAGGTATACCTATTGTATACCTAAATGTATACCTAATCGTCCTTGAGTTGTTCCCTTAATTGTCAAAAATGGGTTCAGACACATCAAAAAAACCATCAAAATGGGCTGTTTTCTGTGGGTATTTTGCAGGTTTTCAGGTTATATACCTCATGTTATTAGCAGAAATTGCGCATTTGTTCTCTCTTTTATTTTTCGCCTTTTTAGGGTGTAAATCACTTATTTCAATTAGTTAAGTGCCTTTTTTGCCCTTTTATACTATGGCTTATTTGTAATAAGGGGTACTTGTGTGGCCAATAACGAAATTGATGAACTTTTTCCCATATCGATCAACAGCAATCCAAATCCAGCAATAGTTTTTTTGTTTCCAATGTAGCTGTGCATCTGGTCAAGCTCTACGAAATCCACTTCGGAACCGCTATTGGACAAGGACTGCACTTCTTGGCCAAAACCCCTTATCCAGTTTAACACAGATACATTGCTCACGTTGAGTATTCTACCGATTGACCGAAAACCCAACCCTTCAAGATATAATTGCAGGGCGTATTTTTTCAACTCTTTTGGTTTGGCCGTAGATTTTTGTTGTACCGTATAGTGGTAGCCGCATTTTTTACACTTATACCTTTGTTTTCCTTTTATCTTGCCGGATTTAATGACAGCACTGTTTGAACACTTAGGACAATTCATGGCTTTTTTCTGTAAAAATAAGAAAACTATATATAATTAGCAATACCGAAAGGATTTGCCGTAAAGATGGTCTATGTTCCTACAGGCAACTTCTTTCTTGGTTCTGGAGGAACAGAACAGGGAGAGTTTGAGGATGGCACTTCTGGAGTACCTTTTCAGGTGACAAGTAATGGATCTTTGACATTGGGAGGAGGTGCACAGCCGGATCAATGGAAAATTATGATGCAGCAGGGCAAAGCGGTGGAGCGGATGATTTCGATGTCTATACGGGGTTGATCTTGATAATAACACTTGCAATGAAGGTGGCAACTGATGGCTTGAATATTGCCTTAGGACGTATTTCATGGCCTGGTGTAGCGGGATACCTCGACTGGCTGGTCTTGGACCTATGTCAGAAACAGAATTGGAAAAATTGGTTCGAAGTGATCAATTGCCTGTCCCGAACGAATATGCCTGGGGACAGCCTCTATACATGCTGCTGCCTATACCTTGTCTAATAGCGGTAATGAAAGTGAAGTTCCCAGTAATCCTGGTTCAAGTACTACAAGCTGGAAACGCCATTTATAGTACCACTTTTGCAACCGGGCCGGCCAGGGTAGGGCTTTTTGCAACAGGAAGTTCTGGTAGAGTAGTGCCAGGAGCCAGTTATTATGGAGCAATGGAAATGACTGGCAATCTTTGGGAAGATGCCATAAGCGTCAGAAGTGCTGCAGGCAGATCATTTACAGGATTTCATGGAGATGGTTCATTAAACTCCACCGGCTATGCAGATGTTGATTTTTGGCCCGGAATAAATGGCTCAACAGTTTTTCTTAATGACGATTCTGAAACCTATGAAGTATTGGTTACAGCGGGGGTAGTTGACAATTATATTTGGACAGGCCCTTCTGACAGCTCATTGGTGGCTGACCAAATTGACGGATTTGCGAAGTTTCTGTTTGGGGCAACTCCAAGAAATGTGTCCGTTGAAGTTACTAACACCTGTTGATCGATTATTCAGAACCCGGCGGTAACTAATTCAGCCACCACCTATTACGCCGGAGGCAACAATGACGGAGTTGACCAAGAGGCTTCATGCAATACAGGTCTCAACGGTACAGGTGCGGGCCTTACCCTCGGGGCTATTGCAGGTTCCTCCCAGTTCTGCAATGATGACTCTGAGACCTACTTCGTCCCTATTGCACCAGGTACCGGCTGATACTGAAAAGTGGCAGCGTATAGAGTCCATAAATGGTGCAGGAAATGGCAATCAAGTCATTCAATATAAAAGCCTATGTTAATAGTCCTCTTCTCGGAATTTCATTCCATAGGCCAGAACAAACCGACTTCGACGGGGAAGTAAGTTATTCAGTGGTTGTGTCGGTCGAAAGAGGCGAGTTGTTTAATAAAATCAATACCTATCCCAATCCTGCAAACAATTACATGATTATTGACTTAAAAACCAGTTCAGAAGATGTTAAAATATTTATTTATAATGGCCATGGTCAACAACTCGGTCTTCCAATGCAATATGAGGAAAAGAGGGTCTTGAGTACTACATAACTTAGTCCAGGCATTTACTACATAAATATTCTGCAGGAAGATCAACTGGAAAGCTGGAAAGTCAGTATAGAGAAATGACTACTCGTATCTTAAGGTATCCACTGGATTCGTTTTTGCAGCCAGGTATGATCGGTAGCTTATGGTAATTAAAGCCATTGCGAGCGACGCACCCAAAGCAACCGCGAACATCCACATGCCAATGTCAATTCTGCATGCAAAAGCCCGTAGCCAAATATCCATACAGTAATATCCCAATGGAGCCTGCCATCACAAATGCTACCAGCACCAGCCTAACAAATTGGCTACCAAAAAGCTGAATGATACTTCCGGTACCCGCACCTAAAGTTTTACGAATACCAACTTCCTTCATGCGATTGTTGGTCATAATGGATATCAAACCATAAAGTCCAAGGCAACCAATAAAGATGGCAATCGCAGTTACTGCATTAAAGAGCTTTGCCGTCCGCTGCACATTTTCATAAAACAAGGCCAGTGAATCATCCAAGAATTCATAGTCAAACCTTTCACTTGGTAATAATTCGTTTCAGGACGCTTCCAAACTGCTGAGGGTTTCTGCTATTTGGTCGGCCTTGGGCTTGATCCAACTTCGCCATAATTTGCTCTCATCGGCGCAATAACCACCGGAATAATGTCTTCCTGCAATGAAACAGTATTAAAATCTTTAACTACTCCGACAATGGTAGATGGACGTTCACGATGTGCCTCAACTTTATTACCAATAGCATCTGTCGGAGTTTGGTATCCCAACTCTAAAGCCATCTTTTGATTAATTAGTGCCTCTTCTGCGGTATCCATTCTGAAGTAGTTTCTACCAGCCAATAACTCTATTTGGTAGGTTTCCAGATAGTTTTCATCCCCCATTTTCATTTCAGCGAAATAGCGATCATTGGGGTACCCCCACCCGGGAAGGTATATCCAGTCATCCAGCGATTGGGAGAAGAGGGCGGAGCCGTTTGTAGTGTTAAGTTCTCAACTGATGTGACTTTAGACCCTTCATTGACCAAAGCATCTGCTTGGAAAAATCCCTCTGGTAATTGGACCATGAGAACAGGCTTCTTATTGAAACCGAGGTTTTGCTGCTGAAATAATCCATTTGAGTAGTGACCACCATGGTTCCAATAGTCAATGCCTGGCTACTGGCGAACTGAAAGATCACTAATATTCTACGAAGCCAGAGTCCACCTTTACGGTTTTCGGAAAGATTGCCTTTCAAAGTCGACAATGGATTAAAACCAGAAAGGACCCATCCGGGATAAAGACCTGATAGCAAAATCACCACCGTAGCCAGTATCATGCTGAAAATGGCCACATTGGGATTGATAAAGTAAGAGGTATCCAATCTAAGTTTGAGCAGATCGGCCATGTTGGGCAGGAATAAATAGGTGCTGATTACCCCAAAGAATAAGGCCATCACTACCAAGAATGTCGTTTCGGTCAACATTTGCACAATGATGGCCCGCTTGCTACTGCCCATTACTTTTCTAATTCCTATTTCCTTAGTTCGCTTGATAGACTGTGCGGCCGTCAGGTTAATAAAATTAATACAAGCCGTAATCAAGAGTGCCAGTCCAGCCAAAGAGATTGACCAAATCGTTTCTTTAGATACGGTTCTTTCATTATAGTTACCAAAACGACCGTCATAATGAACTGTACTAAATGGCTGGAGGTGCAATTCAATGCGAGAAGTATATTGTTCACTGGTATTCCTGTTTAACAACAATGAATATCAATATGGAAGAAGCAATGCCTAATGAAAGACCAAGGACATTGATTAAAACGAATACCTTGTTTTTGGTGAAATTTCTAAGGGCAGATTTGTAATAGCACTTGAACATTGGCCAGAGGTTTAGTGTTGTTGCCGGCCAAAGTAGTTTAAGTAATCACTCAAAGGTGTTAATGGGCGTTTAAAAGAGGTTAAAGGATTCGTCTCCGATTCACTCAAACCTGCAAAGGTTTGTATCATCAATTGGTGGAACACTTGAAGGTTTTGTGATTAAATTAAATCTTTATTTACACTCCTTGGGAGAAATCAAATAAACAGTAGATTTGCACTCCGAATTTTAGACCAACAGAGGAGTGGCAGAGTGGTCGAATGCGGCGGTCTTGAAAACCGTTGTACCGTGAGGTACCGGGGGTTCGAATCCCTCCTCCTCTGCTCAAATAGCACTATGTATGGGCTTTTTTGTTGTTTAGATGGGGTACCACATGGGGTGTTTCAGAGACAAAGCCAATGCTATTTAAAGCCATTTTTAGCCCCCACCAAAGCATACTTGAGTAAATCCAATATCATTAGTTAAAACCAGTTCTCTGAACTGGTTTTAACTAATGATATGAGTGGATTGTTTTTTCTGTTTGAGCAAGCAACCATGCCGATACAATAAAGGTTATGTGAATTGCTATTTCAATCAAAATACCCTTTTCTTTGTGAATGTTGTTCATCCACAACACAATGCCTATGCATCAAAAGTGTGGTGTAAAAGAGGTGTTTTGAAGGGCATCAAAACCAACACGGGCAGAAAAAGGATTAATTTGAATGGGGCCTGCGACCCTTACAACCAAGAAGTGGTGATACAATAAAGGCCCAATCAACACTTGAACTGGTCAAGATAATCCTGGAAAAATACCCCGATTTGACGAAAATACATTTGTTCTCTGATAATGCCCGTTATTGCAAATGCAAGCTGCTAACTGCGTTCTTGGAAAACCATCAGGATAACGTGGCATTTTTTACTGCCCTATAGCCCAAACCCGAACTTGACAGAAAGGCTTTGGAAGTATTTGAGAAGCCAGGCGGTCAATACGCAGTATGATGAGAAATTCGATGATTTCAAAAAGCGGTTTTCAACCAAATAGAAAAGTTTGAAGGTGAAAAAGAAGGCTTTGCACAATTTATTGGTACTGAATTTCACCTCATAAAAAAAGAACATTTTCATTTCTCATGAGTATATTAAGACACTTTCAGAGTTTAATAAAGAAGGATTGATTGAAATTAGCGGCAAAGACATTGTCGATGGAGAAAAATTAAAATAGGAGTCGGCTAGATATTTGAGACCCTTTTGAGCACGTCTGTCACTTGTGTCCTCGAAAACCTGTCAGCACTCCACCAACTCACAATGCTCCTCTTCGTTTTCGAATTCGATAGTAATGTGCTCAATGGACTCGTCTTTAATAAGTGCCCTTGCTTTTTGCTTGATCTCCGCTAGATGAGACAAAGGATAGTCCCGGTTCAAGACCAGGTGTATAGTCAACACATTGTATTCGCCATCCATGGCCCAGGAATGGCAGTCGTGAATATCGATGACCTCCTTGAGGTCTTTGAGTCGTTCTTTTAACTGCTCAATACTCAATCCTTTTGGGATGCCCTGCAAAATGATGGTAAGACTCTGTTTCAGGTTTTTGTAAACATTAATCAGAATATAAGCTGAAATCAAGACAGACAACAGGGGGTCAATAAAGGGTGCATCAAAATATATCATCACAATACTGCCAAGCAAAACAGCGACCCAACCGAGTACATCTTCCAGTAAGTGGAGGGAAACTACTTTTTCGTTGAGTGAAGTTCCCTTTTTGAGCTTTAGTACTGCTGCGCCATTCACTACAATGCCCAGTAAAGCCAGGTACATCATGCCTTCTGCATTGGCATTACCAGGATTGAATAATTGAGGAATAGCCTTGGACAGAATAAAAATGGAGCCTACTACCAAAACGCTGGAGTTAATCGCTGCCCCTAATAAAGAGAAGCGTCTATAGCCATAGGAAAATGTATTGTCCCTCCCCTTTTTTGAAAGCCTTTGAAAATACCAAGAGAGACCCAGGCTTAGGCTATCACCCAAATCATGGAGAGCATCTGAAAGGATGGCCAGGCTATTGGTGTAAATGCCCCCAATGATCTCAATGATGGTAAAACCAAGATTAAGAAAGAAAGCTACTTTGATATTGTCATCACCGTGGTGATGATGGTCAGGACTCATAGAACTAAGTTAACCAAAATTTTAGATAGAGGTTACGCCCATTCAACCATATTATTTATTAAAGCGATTTATGCGCCCGTCGCAAAATCCGAGGTTGGCGGTATGCCTGCATTGGCACATGTAGGCGGTTGTAGACTCCTCCGCTTGAAAAAACAACCGGTGAAAATTCAGATTCTTTATGGGAACCATCACAATAAGGTTGGTTGGCAGATTCGCCTGTTGATTAAGAGAGGAGAGAATAACCTTTCAACCAACTATATTAAAGATACGAAAAATATATCCATATACCAGTATATTATATTTTGGATATAACTTTAAATTATATCTATTTTTTGACTGGATTGACAAAAAGTATAACTGATTAAAGGTAGACCTCAACCGGTAAATTATTCTTCTGAAGAATTTCAGAAACTCTCAAGAGAAGAAAGAGTTTTAAGCGGAAGATGTCAACTCTTAAAAAAAATGAAAAATTATTAGAAGTATGTCTCCCGGAATTTCAATTGAATTATTGGGAAAAAGAATATGAAGAATTTAAAAAAATCGTAATAAATTATATGCCAAACCATAACGAAATATCTTCCTTCATCTGGAAGGTCTGTGATGATGTCCTGAGAGGTCTTTTCAACCAACATGAATACGGTGATGTAATTCTTTCTTTTGTAATCTTCAGAAGATTGGATTGTGTTCTTGAAGGAAAGAAAATTGCTATAATTGATGTTTACAAAGAAGTACAAAAACAAGTTTGATGATACATCGAGCATCATTCATTCTAAACTTAATGGACGGTCAACCCCGGTTTTGCAATGGATCCGTCCATTTTTTCCCAATGTTTCTGGTCGCCAAATAGACCAGTTTTAATAGCACCACATCTGAGGTGAAGGTTCCTTTGGTTTTTGCGACCTTCCGAATTTGCCGATGATAACCTTCTACCGCATTGGTGGCGTAAATCAGCTTGCGTATTGGAGGTGTGTACTGAAAACAGGTGGTCAGTTTCGCCAGGATTGGGTCACGATCGGATACTTACTCCCCCATTTTCCGGCCAGTTTCTCTAGTGCCATCTCTGCCATTTCTCTGGTGAGTTTTATACCATGGGAAAACCAATCGGTTTCATCGGCAAATCTGTTGGAAGAAGTGACATTAAATATTAATCGAGCTCATTCCATATCATTTGATTTCTGGCCTGACTGCTTTAATCAAAATATTCTGATAGTAGTTTGACTTTAGATTGACTTCAATCACTCCTTTACCAGAAGAAGCATGAATAAATCTGACATCTTCTTTGCGCCGCACATTAGTTACCAGACCAACATGAGTGATCTTCCTTTTCTTCTTGCCAGCTGCAAAAAAGACGAGATCACCTTCTTTGACATTTTGCAGATTTACGTTCTTACCTATTTTGCTTTGCTCAATGGAAGTGCGGGGGATTTCCATGTTTATTGACTGAAATGATTTCAGCAACAATCCTGAACAGTCCATACCTGCTCTATTGGTCCCTCCCCATTGGTAGGGAACACCAGAATAACTCCTTGCCGTCTTAATTACAGTGTTTATTTTCTTCTCTTTTACTGCTAATTTCTTGGAGGCACCACAACCAAGTACTAAACCACAAATAATTAAGATAAGAAAGGTTTGTAAGGAAGCGGATTTAGTCATTTTGAGATTATTAGAACCAAGATATAAGAACCAGGGCTAAGTGGCTCGTATTATTGCCGATTAGCATCAAAAGTTACTAAGTCACAAAACTTGTTAATGCCTTAAATTGAAGCCTCAAAGGAGGGCTACGAAATGGTGTGATCTCTGGGCTTTTGCCTCTATGGAAAATTCTATCGAAATCGAAATCTGGTAAAATTGGTAATTTGATTTGTCAATTGGCGCGTTTTGCTCAGGGGAAGTCACTCCCAACTCAAGAAAGGTAATGGTTCTGGGCCTCTTTCAATTCAAAATCAAATGTACTCAAGTTCCTATCTCAAAACAGCTTGTCAAATATCAATCATCAGCAATACGAAGAGCACAAGGAGTTTTTTCTACAAAACCTTGACAGTAAATCAGATCTTAATGATTTTTTCTTCCAGCCAGCTTGTACAAAAGACCAAAGAAAGGTTTTGAAGTGCCACTGGTTAAGTAGTTCAGAAACGCATTGAAAGGAGAATTAGACAACCATCTCTTTAATCAATCCTTAAATAGAAAATCAGGGAATCTTCGATTGGCAGTCCGTGAAAGGACTGAGGGATCAAATTCACTCCAATAACACCGGTGATTCACATGCGAAGATCTGGGCACTTTATGTCTTTCAGCGTTGGTCGAAGAACAATATGGGTTGAGTGATTACTTATTGGGTGACCTTATCCGGCACATTGGAGTGTTTATTGCAATTTTATCTTTCTTTGTACAATGAAACTCACCAGTTTTAGTTATTCAATTGGTGCGGATTGAATGGTGTTATGTATAAATTACTTCTAAAATCCTTTTTGGCTTTAATTGTATGGGCCGTCTTAGTTGGGCTTCCGATAGAGTCTATTGCTCAAAATTCTCGAGATGTTGAAGTCAGGAAATCACCTGCACAGGATCAAACTCAACAGAAGAAGCTATCAAAGAAACAGGCGAAAAAGAAGCTTGAGAAGTCTTATTCGACATATTTCAATGGCCTGGTAGGTGAATACGAAGATCGAATGGTTGCCAATGTCAAGAAACGAGATAATCTGGCAAAAGAGTACAGCAAACCTCAATATTCAGACCCTACCTATTTCGGGCATAAAAAAACGCCAAAAAAGAGGGCCAACGGCAAGAAAAAGAAATGTAAAGAGTGCCATATGTGGCATTAATTTCAATGATCTGATTTTTGGTCTCGAGTTAATGAAGTTAGCCTTTGTGAACTGGCATGACCTAACTCCAAACCAGTGAACTCGGTCAAGTCCTGCATCAAACATACCAATCTCAAACCGACAATTACAGGAAAAGATGTGGACCAACTTGTTGCGGAGGCCGTTGGTCATAATTTTATTGGAGTATGTACCCCACTCTTTTGGGTGAAAAGAGCCAGTCGTCAAATAGCGAATGAGGACATTCGGTTAGTAACTGTTGCTGGTTTCCCTTTGGGATATCCAATGACTGAGACCAAATTGGATGAAATCAAAATGGCAATAGCAAATGGAGCTAAAGAGCTGGACGTTGTTATGAGTATTTCAGCTTTTAAAGATGGGATGCCATGGACAAAGATTGAATTGGCGCAGTGTTCCAGGCTAATTCGGGAGTATGACTGCATGCTCAAGGTAATTATTGGTGTAATCGATTAAATTAAGGATAACAATGATCTGCTATCAAATTATAGTAACGGGTAGAGTGCAGGGTGTTTTTTATCGAGCCAGTACTAAAAATAAGGCCCTGGAACTTGATGTGAAAGGTTGGGTTCGAAACGAATCAGATGGGTCGGTATTAATTGAAGTAGAAGGGTCAGACGACCAGATAGATGGTCTAATTGAATGGTGCAAAGAGGGTCCTCAATACTCCAAAGTTCAGGCAGTGACTAAAATGGAAGTTGATGTCAAGAATTACCAGAGTTTTGAAATAATATACTAGGCTACTTCCTGATTTTCCACAATGCCCTTGTAATGGTAAATCTTCAAATCGAAATAATTAACCAGGAATGATCTCAAGCTACTTTGAATGTGTTATGGTCTAGTAGGTCTTGAGTGGAAAGTGGTTGATTCAAAGCCATCTCTTATAAATGGTTGATGATGACAGAAGTCTTCAATCCGGATAGTAAATGTCTGCTCTCACCCGGCTTGATACTTTTCAGTGTGTGATGTTCCGTCCCAAAGAAATTCCAATTGGACTTTACCATACTTGTACCTGTAAATCCCCGCAAGGTCCTCATGGAACTCCTCAAAATATTCCAGATTGGTTGACACCGTACTTCTGATTTTTAATACTGTATCATCAAGTAGGCCTAGTGGATTGTGATAAGCTTCATAGCAATCTTTGACAGTATTAATTAATGTGGAGAGAAGTCTATCTTGCGAAGATGCCTGAACTTCCTTTAGCAAATAATTCTTACCAAAAGGGAAGTACTTCCGGCTCATAATCAATGCAAAATTGATGATTTACGGGTAAATTCTCATTGCAATTTTTGATCTATTCGAAGGTCAATATCCCCTCTGGAAGAACACAATGATCCATTTTAGCATCTAAATCGGTTGGATAGATATCTTTAATTGGTGGGAATAGTGACAATCCTACTTTAATCGTGGTTGATGAACACTCTGACAGAAACCTGTCATAAAAACCTTTTCCATATCCGATCCGAAACCCTTGCCGGTCGAAAGCAACTAGTGGAACCAATACCATCTCCATCGTTTGAATTGAGACTTGTCTGGCGTTAATTGGTTCGGGAATACCCCATGAGTTTTCCTCAAGCGTCGTTGATTGCTCAAGTAAAAAATGTTTCAATGTAGATGTATCAAAGTCTGATTTTGAAATGACAATTTGTACATTTTCAGATTGAAGAAATTTTATAATTGGCCAGGTATCAATTTCGTTGTGTCTTTTTATGGGTAAAAAAACATGAACAATTGAGGCAGGATAAAGTCGAAATAGCTTCTGGAATTGTAAGTTGATATGCAGACTGTGGTCAATAACTTGATTGGATGAAAGCAGTTTTCTTTTAGATAAGAATTCCTTCCTTATTTCCGCCTTGCCTGCCATTTTTTCAAATATAACAGCCTTATAATTTTAACTTGCAGTGGCTCCCACTGAAACTTCCTCTTCTTTGAGGATATGGAAGTTATAGGAGAATGGATTAAATAGATCGAGGAGGTGAGCCATTATATCCGGGTTGTTCACATAGAAATTGAGGTAATTGTCATGACGTTCCTGTAAGCTTCCATTGGGGAAAAGGCTATTCTTAACACTTTCTATTTGCTGTATTGAAACTTCTTGATTGCGTTCCTCAGACTTTTTGATTCTCTTTTCGATGTTGTCAAGGCTCTTCAAAGCTTTGGCTTCTTGGGCACCCACAAACCCGCCTAAGGTCTTGTCAACATCGGTTGCTTTTTCACGCACTGTTCCGAAGGCCGCCTTGATGTACCCAATTTCCTGGGTTAAATGAATTTCCTTGTCCGTGTTTTCAACAACATATTGTTTTTTGATTTCTTCAATTGGTTGGAAAAGCTTGGATAAACTAATAGCTGCCTTATTGAGTTTGCGCAAGACATACCTGGCGATGATGAGCCCAAAATTACGGGGCATTAATATTGGGAAGGCGGTCTTATAATGGTCAAAAACCGGCATTAATTGTAGCCAGTAGGCAACTTCAGCAGGTCCACCGATATAAGCCAGGTTCGGCAGTATAGTTTCCTGATAGAGTGGTCTTAAAATGACATTGGGGCTAAATTTTTCCGGGTTAGAATCAATCAATTGTAGAATTTCCTCTTTGGTGAGTGTAAAATCTTTTCCTTTTACTTTGTACAGGCCTTCCTTTTCGATTATACGTTCTCTAAAACCATCTTCGATATAGAAGAAGTTGATTTCTCTGGGGAAAACTTGGGTCTTGTATCCGAGCTCATTGATTTTAGCCGTAGTATTTTCAACTAGCTGATTGGCATTATGTTGGATGATATCATCCTTGATTACCTCAGTAAATTGTGCCTTTAGTCTTGATCCGTCTGCGTCAACCACTACCAAACCTTGCTCACAAAAAAGCTCATTTACGTAGGATCGAACCGCATCTGCCAGACAGTTAGCTTCCTTATAGGCTTTGACAAAAAAATCGGCTTTTTCTGGTAGTTTATCGAAAATCGTTTCCAGTGATTTGGTGTCCATTCTTCCCACGGGACCAGTTTGGTCAGTTTCCCACTGGACTTTTTCATCAAAAAGAAAGAAATGGTTAATTTCTTCCAGATCATGGTCTTCAGTGGCCATCCAGTAGACGGGAACAAAATTACTATTTGGGTATTTAGTTTGGAGCTGCTTACAAATGTTGATGACCGTAACAATCTTGTAAATAAAATACAAAGGTCCTGTACAGATATTTAGCTGATGACCCGTTGTAATTGTGTAGGTATTTGATTGTTTAAGAAGCGCAATGTTAGTCCGAACAGCTTCTGAAGTTTCGAGGTCGTCATACTGCTCAATTAGAACAGCATTAAGAATCTCCCGGGCTGAATCTGAAAATTCTTTATTGCTGATCTGCTTTTCGAAATTTTCTATTTTAGGAGTTAGTCCATAAAAGGATTTCAGAGAATCCTTTGTATTCATATAGTCAATAAACAGTGGAGAGAAACAACCGGTTTCGTCAAGGCTAATGGTTTCCAGCTTCATAAGTTACAGGTTCTCCGTACAGGTCAAATGCGGATGCTTGATTGATTTTGATATTGGCAAAATTGCCAATTCGCAGGAAATATTTCTTGGCATCAATGTAAACTTCGTTGTCAACTTCTGGAGAATCAAATTCTGTTCTTCCTATGAAATTGTCTCCTTCTTTTCGGTCAATTAGAACTTTGAATGTTTTACCTACCTTATTTTCATTGATCTCACCGGAAATTTTTTCCTGTAACTCCATTACGTCGCTGGCACGTTCTTGTTTTACCTCTTCCGGAACATCATCCGGTAAATTATATGAATGGGTGTTTTCTTCGTGTGAATAGGTGAAGATTCCCAGGCGGTCAAACCGCATTTTTTCAACGAAATCATACATATCTCCGAAATCAGCATCAGTTTCTCCCGGATGACCAGCAATTAGTGTCGTACGCAATGCAATACCGTCAACTTTTTCGCGAATCTTAGCAACTAAATCTTCTGTTTTGGATCTGTCTATTCCTCGACGCATCAGTTTTAACATCTTGGTTGACCCATGCTGCAAAGGCATATCCAGATAGCTACAAATGTTTGTTCTTTCGTTCATCACATATAGTATGTCTTCTGGAAAACCGGACGGGAAGGCATAATGTAATCGTATCCACTCGATACCTTCAATATCCGAGAGATGTTTTAGTAATTCTGAAAGGTTACGTTTTTTGTAAATATCAAGCCCATAGTAGGTAGAGTCTTGAGCAATTAGAAGTAATTCTTTGGTGCCGTTTTTCGCCAAAAATTTGGCCTCCAAAACCAACTGTTCAATTGGTTTTGAAAGATGTTTCCCCCTCATGACTGGAATGGCACAAAATGAACACGGGCGATCACAGCCCTCCGATATTTTCAGGTAGGCATAGTGATTTGCGGTAGTTAAAATTCGTTCACCTATTAATTCATGCTTATAATCAGCATTAAATTTCTTTAATAACATCGGTAATTCACGCGTTCCAAACCAGTCATCAACCTGGGGAATTTCGTCCCTGAGCTCATCACGATATCGCTGACTTAGGCAGCCAGTTACATAGACTTTTTCGACCAAGCCTTCGTCTTTAGCATCGACGTATCTCAATATGGTGTCAATGGATTCCTGTTGGGCGTTATCGATAAACCCACAGGTATTAATCACTATTATATTGGCGTCGTCCTTTTTTGACTCATGAGTTGCTTGGATTGCATTCCCTTTTAATTGGGTAAGGAGTACTTCAGAGTCAACAATATTCTTCGCACAGCCTAGTGTTACAATGTTGACTTTATCTTTTCTGAACTTTTTTGTCTTCAAGAGAGTAGAATCTGCAAATTGATGAGTGCAAAACTACATTAATATCCAGCTTGTTTTTTTTATGTATTCTTCGAACAGCAAAGAGACATTAATTGAGAGTATCAAAGATATTTTATTAATACAACTAGGTATTTTTATTTGCATTGATGATGATTACCAATTACTAGTTAAGTTTCCAGGTTGTTTGAAGGAAAATGTTTTTTACTGTTTCCATTTGCTCACTGGAATAATGAACTATAATAATGGAATTGTGTCTTATTGCATTTGCCTTTCTTTGGGCTCCTTTTACCTATGGCTCAGATTTATGTTCCCCATCCTCAATTAATGGGGGTATAATTGGTCTTGATGGTCATTTTTCACTCAATAACAACCTGATAGAAAGTAATGTAGATGCATCAGGTGTATCTCCTGATATAGAATATTTGTGGCTCTGGAATCCAAATGAAGTTCCGTTTAATAATGGAAATAATGGATGAATACCAATTGAGGGAAGTAATACCAACGAATACACCATCTTGGGTTTAATAGAAACGAGATATTTTTTGAGATGCTCACGGATTGTCGGTTGTGAAAATTATTGGGGAGAATCCAATGTTATTAAAGTAGCTGTCGATAAATGCAGTCCTCAGTCCATATCTGGAGGTGAAATTGCATTTAATGGTCCTTATAATCCAAACCAAGGAAACACGATTGATAATGTGGAGTTGGCCAGTTCGTTGGTTGCTGACCTTGATCTCGAGTATGTATGGTTGGGCAGTTTGGTGAATGTCCCCAATACTGTTGGTAATTCAGAGTGGACAACAGTTGAAGGCACTGTAGATTTATTGGAACTGGACATTGATGACCTTACCCAAACAACCTACTTCCTTCGTTGTGCGAGGGTTGCTGGCTGCGACGGACCCTATTGGGGAGAATCGAATGTTGTTACTGTAGAGATAGACCGCTGTGCCGAAGGATTTGTCCATGGTGAATTTATCGAATTTGTGGGTCCATACGATCCAGCGGGTGACAATATCATAATATCATAGAGAATGATGAAGATGGCTATTCAGACTATGAGGTAGAAGTAGAATATCGCTGGTATCAGGGTGCAATTATCGATGACGACAGAGGCTTTGAACGGGTAGCTATTGAAGATTCGAACACCCCGGACCTTGAGATCGAAGGCTTGACAGAAACGACATCCTACATCAGGAGAGTTTGTGTAGTTGGTTGCGACACATCGTTTAGTGCCGAGTCCAATGTTGTTGAGGTTGAGATTGAAGAGGCTCCTGATAATGCCCAATTTTCTACGAGCGGAGCTTTTCCCAATAGATTTTTTAGTATTCTGGATATTGAAGATTATCTGATTTATCCTGTTCCGGCAGAAATTGGTGATGAAATTATTATAGAGTTTAATAGTAATAGTAACATTGTCAGCGAGTTGATTGTTAGATTAATCGATTAGAATGCCAATCGTTGGATTACGGCCAGGAATCTATCTACTGGAAATTGTTAATGGACATATGTCGAATTGTAAGAGAATAATTCTAACAAAGTAAAGAGCTGTATATCAATTTTTTTCTGTAACAATAGGTGCCCCCAGGTACTGATCTGGAATGCCAAAAGCATTCACTAAGCCCACAGCATCTTTTCTAACTTCCTGACAGAGATCATTAACCTGTCGACGTATGGCCTTGCTTTTGGCACTTTCCATGTAATCTGCTTCAATACCAACCTTTGTACTTTTCAATTTGAGATAGAGCGAACAAGTTGCAGACTTTAGTTAAGGCAACTTTTACATCATCTTCAGGTAAGGAATCAAGTTTAGTTTGGAATTGCTCGAGTATGACCACCTCAATATAGGCGAAAGCCAATTGCACCAAATGATATTGGCACTGGTTAAAAGCCTCAAAACTATCCATTCCTTTGCTTCATCCCCGAGCACTCCCAGCACCTCTTCAATTTCAGAGAGTGCTTTACACGCTTTAGGAGTGGAACATCTTAAATGATCATCTTTGGCACCAATACTTGCAATGTCTACACCTGAATCCGCCAACGACTTCCGCTTTCCTTTTGAGAGAGAAATAGAATTATCAAGTATAACTGATAACCATTTTTTTAAAGTAGCTGGTGATGGTGGATTTTTGGGGTATAACCAACCAGGCAAAATTTCTTTTTCCTTAGGACTTAGCCATTTTTCACTTTTAATTCTTTTTTCAATTCTCTGAATTTCAGAAGGAGTGAGAATTGCATCAGCCCATGCCACATAAAGAATTGGGAAGAAGCTTAGTACATCTGGTTGAGTAATTTGATCTTGCATGAAAATAAAGTTGCTCTAATGCAAAATAATCAATTACGGGATCAAGTTGGCTAAAGAATATTGCTATTACCAGTCCAGAAATTTCACTCTTAATTCAGGAGTTGGGACTCTACATTGATCACGCTTACCAAAAAATTTATAACGATTATCGGCAAAAAATTTATAGACAGCGTCTCTTATGAACTTAGGGATGATTATGAATCCATAAAGCATGGGCCATAAACCATTCAAATTTCTCGCAATTTTTAGTGCTGCAGTGCTCTTCAGGTAGATTTCGCCATCCTCTAAAAACAGCATTGATTCAAAATTATCCAGTGGTAGCTCATTGTTTTGAAGGTACTGTTGACCATATTCAGACTGGAGTGCTGCGAATTTAAAATGGCTGTTTTTGTCCCGGTCAATAACAAAATTGATCGCACCATTGCACAAATTGCAAATTCCGTCAAAGAGGATTACATTATCAAGCTTATTTGTAACGGCAACTTTCGGCATTTCAATCGAGGAATATGGTAAATTAGCAGTTATATAGTTAATTATACGATTTATTAGAAAGTTCGCTCATAAATTTTGAGCAAGAAAGTTATATCCATATTTATCGGATTATATCTTGTCTGTATATTGGCCGATGTTGGTTTTTGGGCTACTCCCCTGCTATTTCTTATATTTTTTGATCTTAGTTCAATCTTCAAACAAATTCCAGCTATAGAAAGGTTGACCAGCAAATCCTAATTCTGAGATTTTCTTCTCGCAATCTCCTCTTTGACTAATAGGTACTCCCGACTACTTTGTCCTGCCATAGCTGTATTCTCTTCGGCCCGCCTGAATAAATAGGGCAAAACCTTTTCTACCGGGCCATAGGGCACGTATTTGGCTACGTTGTAACCGGCTTGCGCTAGCGAGTAAGATATGTGGTCACTCATTCCGTATAGTTGTCCGAACCAGATATTTGGATGATCATTTTCAATGTGCAGCTTACCCATTTCTTCAGCGAGATTTAGGTTTGACTGGTCATTGTGTGTGCCAGCAAACACGCCAATATGATTCATGTTCTCAAGGCAAAAATTAATCGCAGCATTGTAATCGTTATCGGTAGCGTTCTTATTCAGTTGGACCGGATCGGGCCTGCCTTCATCCCTGGCTGCCTCCCGCTCTTTTTCCATGTAGGCTCCTCGTACAAGCTTCGCACCAAGCCAGTAACCATTTGACGTAGCTATTTCAAAAGCCCTTTTCAAGTTATCCAACATGTCGAGACGGTACATTTGAAAGGTGTTCCAAATGATAGGGTTTTCTTTATTGTATTGGGCCATCATTTCATAGGTCATCGCATCGATGGGCTCCTGTATCCAGGTCTCCTCAGCGTCAATCATTAACTTGACATTGAGCTCATATGATTTTTTGCAAATTGATTGGACTCTATCTTTTACACGCTGAAAAGCTTCCTCTTCATCGCTGGTCAGTGATTCCTTTCTTTGGATTTTTTCTAAAAGAGCATTCGACGCTACACCAGAAATTTTCATAACTGAGAACGGTAAGTTTTTTGATTTCGAGGCAAACTCGGTAATTCTCAACTGTTCTGCAGTTGTCTTATCGAATTCTGATTCACTTTCTTCACCTTCTGCAGAGAAATCAAGAATGGTCTGGATATTAGAATCAGCTAATTTTTCGATGGTAGTTTGTGCATCTGGTATTGATTCTCCTCCACAGAAATGGGCGAATATTGTTTTTTTAACAAGAAATTTAATGGGCAAATGAAGTGCGAGAGCCGCTGTAATTGACCATGTCCCAATCCTGACCAACCACGGGAGGTTCATCAAGGAAAATAGAAAATGCGCTTTTTTAAGTTCTACATTGCTTTTCGAAGAAAACGCTATAGCAGTATTATTAAAAGAAAGGTGTGGGTTAATGCTCATTTTATAACTTTGTAAGTTGGTGGCAAATATATCAAAACCCGAAAATGACAGGTTACAGTAGTATTTTATTTTAAGCAAGAAGAAAAAGTGGAATTAAATATTGAAAAATTAGAGAGCTGGTCACCGGTAAAAAATCGTCCGGTTTTAATTTCAGGGCCATGCAGTGCGGAGACGGAGGAACAGCTTCTTGAGACCTGTAAATCATTGAAGGATGAAGGTATCGAGATAATGAGAGCCGGTATTTGGAAACCCCGCACCAGGCCAAACAATTTTGAAGGGGTAGGAGTTGAAGCCCTCAAGTGGGTCTCAGCCGTCAAAAAAGAACTCAATGTAAAGTTTGCAGTTGAAGTGGCTAATCCGGAACACGTTGAGCTCTGTCTAAAGGCAGGAGTTGATATTTTGTGGGTCGGAGCCCGGTCAACTGTGAATCCTTTTACGGTTCAGGAAATTGCAGATGCCTTGAGAGGGACGGACATACCCGTATTAGTTAAAAATCCTATCAATCCGGATTTGTCGCTATGGCTGGGAGCCATTGAGCGAATCAACGCCGTTGGCATTACAAAATTGGGAGCTATCCATCGGGGCTTTGGCTCTTTCCAAAAAACTCAGTTTAGAAATGTTCCGGCGTGGAGGCTGCCGATTGAGTTGAAGAGTAAGTTTCCTGAGATGCCAATCTTCTGTGACCCAAGTCATATAGGTGGTAGCAGAGAAATGATTCTTGAATTATCTCAGAAAGCATTGGATCTGAATTATGACGGTTTAATGATTGAGTCTCACAGAGATCCAGACAATGCCTGGAGTGATGCAGCACAGCAGATCACGCCCAAAAGGCTTGGTGAAATTGTAAGAGCATTAAAAACGAAGACATCGACTTCAGATAACACGGAATTCATTAATCTGCTGGAAGAACTGAGAGAACAAATTGACGAGTCTGACAGAGAGATTCTGGAGTCAGTTGCTCGAAGAATGAGTCTGGTTGAAAAGATCGGTGAGTACAAGAAAAAGAATAACGTCACCATCTTTCAGGTCAACAGAATGAATGATATTGTCAAAAGCAGGAAAGAGTGGGGTGCTGCGATGAGTTTAACAGAAGATTTTGTTGAAGAGCTTTACAAAATTATTCACATTACCTCAGTGAAGCGCCAAACTGAAATAATGGCTAACGTTCCCGTGAATCAGCCGGTAGGCGAAGCAGGGGAATGATTCCTGAAAGTGTCCAAATCACAAACGACTTATCGAATGCATTAGGTAAGTTCTTTGCGGGTCGACAATATTCTAAGATTGGGGTATTGGTTGATGAGAATACCGGGTCCCATTGCCTGCCTATCATCTCTGATTTATTACCGGAACATTGGTCAATAACGATTAGTAGCGGTGAAGAAAGGAAGAATCTCGATAGCTGTGAGCAAATCTGGGATGTGCTGACCGAATGGGAGTTTGATCGCAAAAGCCTTTTAATCAATCTTGGAGGTGGTGTTATAGGAGACATGGGGGGGTTCTGTGCAGCTACCTTCAAACGTGGTATGGATTTCATTAATATTCCAACCACTTTACTATCCCAGGTTGACGCGAGTGTTGGTGGTAAAGTAGGAATAGATTTTAATGGCCTAAAGAACCATATTGGAGTTTTTCAGAATCCTCAATTAGTAATTGTAGCTTCCCAATTTTTAAGAACACTCAGTCAGCGCGAATTGCGCTCTGGATTTGCCGAAGTTTTGAAACATGCCTTGGTCGCCGATAAAGATTATTGGAAAGTTTTAACTGAAAATGATTTTGAGTCACAAGATTGGGAGGCCCACACAGACCATTCCATAGGGGTAAAATCGAAGATAGTAGCGGCAGATCCTTTTGAAAAGGGGCAACGTAAGTTGCTGAATTTTGGACATACAATCGGGCATGCGATTGAGACAGTCCATCTTGAATTAGAGGACAGGTTATTACATGGAGAAGCAATTGCAATCGGAATGATTTGTGAGGGATTCATTTCTACCAAAAAAGCCGGATTGGGCTCTGGGGAATTACTTGAAATGGCTACTTATCTCAAGCGAACTTATGGCCTTATAAAAGTAGATAAAGATAAATTTGAGAGGATACTGGCCCTTTGTCAGCAGGACAAAAAGAATCTGGGCAACGTAATTAATTGTACGCTGTTAAAAAACTTAGGTGAAGGAGTTGTGAATATACCGATATCAACGGGTGAGGTCTTCGATTCAATATTCTACTATAATCAATTATCAGATAAATAAATGATCAGCAGACTCTTCTTTTTTCTTCATTGGCCTGATCTTTTTGGTCAAACTTTTCACCTTGGTGTTCTTGACAGGAGTTGTGTACCAAAGGGTTAAAACTCCGGCAGTCAATCCTGCGATAATGGTAGAAATTGTTGTTGTTTTCATTGTGGTGAAACTTTATAAAAGTTAGACAGGCACAAATTGTGCCATATAACTACTTATGTAACTATTTTCACTCATTTTGCCCCCTTTTGTTATGAAAGTGGGGTCATTTTCGAGACATCTTATTAATATTAATTCAATGAGCGGTCAAAAAAGCATTCACTTGTCGTCAAATGGCGTACTAACTGGCACCCGGATCACTCCTTCCTCCTCTAAAAGTGAAAGCAATCGTTCTTTAATTATTAATGCCCTCTCAGGTAACCTTGGTGAGCTAAAGAATCTTTCCGACGCCAGAGATACACAGACCATGAAAAGATTACTTTCTTCTAATGAAGAGGTCTTTGACGTTTTAGACGCCGGAACAACTATGAGATTTCTGACCGGTTATCTGGCGGTCATCACTCAAAAGAATGTTACACTAACGGGATCACTTCGAATGCAGGAAAGGCCAATAAAAATATTGGTTGAAGCATTAAATAGCATTGGGGCTGATATTACTTATTTGAAGAATGAAGGATACCCTCCAGTTGAGATAAGCCCTTTTTCAAGACAAAAAAACAATACGCTGAAAATTCCGTCGAATATCAGCAGCCAATACATTTCAGCTTTGTTGATGATTGCACCTGTCTTACCCAATGGGCTAAAAGTTGAATTAGTTGGTCAAATATTCAGTGAGCCTTACATCAGGATGACATTGTCGTTGATGGAGAGATTCGGCATTCGACATGATTGGTTAGGAAATACAATCAGTATCTCACATCAGGATTATGCTGGAGCAGAATATACAATTGAGTCAGATTGGTCCGGAGCAAGTTATTGGTATGGGTTGTTATCATTGGCCAAATCAGGTTCATTCGACCTGACGGGACTAAGGAAAGATAGTTACCAGGGAGATAGTGTGATTGATGACATAATGAGTCGAATGGGAGTGACTTCTTCTTATTTTGAAGGTGGTGTGAAGTTGGGTAAGACAGGCATTGAGAAATCATTTACACTTGATTTCAAAAACTGTCCCGATCTTGCCATGACTGTAATGGTTTCTGCGGCTGCTCAAAATATCAACCTAACTATGACGGGATTGGAGAGCTTAAAGATCAAGGAGACGGACAGAATTCTGGCCATGCAAACGGAGCTTAAGAAAATTAATGTTCAACTGATTGAAGTAGACGAACATAACTGGAAACTGGAATCGAATAATTTTCACTTGACACCTGAGACCCTCTTTTCCACTTACGATGACCATCGAATGGCCATGGCCTTTGCCCCATTATGTACATTGGCACCGATTCGAATTAAAAACCCGGATGTAGTCGCCAAGTCCTATCCTGGCTTTTGGGAAGATTTAGCAAGCGTAGGAGCTAATATAGATTATTACTAAGATGAATGGACCCAGGATAATAGATTGTCAGACTTCAGCCGTGGAAAAATGGCAAGCCGGTTATTTATGGAATATTTCGAATAAATTTGAGAAATAGCAATTGCCGTAGCGTAGAGTCTATAATTCTGGCTCTATTGATCTAATAATCTAATCAATACCCCAATCGCTTCAACTTCAAATCCATCTTCCGCCAATCCTTCTCAACCTTGACATGAGTTTCCAGGAATACCTTTTTGCCCAGAAATTCTTCCAGGTCTTTTCGGGCCTCCATGCCCACTTTCTTTAGAGATGTGCCGGCCTTTCCGATGATGATTCCTTTTTGACTATCCCTTTCAACGTAAATGATTGCTCTAATGCGAACGATGCCTTCTTCATCTTTGAACTCGTCTATTTTTACCTCGGTACTGTAAGGGACCTCCTTCTTATAATTTAAAAAAATCTTTTCACGAATGGTTTCCGAAGCAAAAAAACGCTCCGTTTTATCTGACAATTCCCCTTCTGGAAAATAGGCGGGATGTATTGGTGCCAATTTAAGAATAGTTTCCAGAATCTTGTCAAGATTGAATTTGGTAAGTGCCGAGACTGGAATGATCTCTTGCCATTCAATCATTTCCGACCACTTCGAGATACGATCCTCAATCTTCTCTTGACGGGATAGATCTATTTTATTAAGGACTAGAATTTTTGGTGCAGGTGATCCGGTAAAGAGTTCAAGAATTTTATTGTCTTCGGGCTCATCGAAGGGACCGACCACCAGCATAATAATATCGGCATCCTGTAGGGATTTGAAAACGAAATTCATCATCGATTTTTGTAACGGATATTGGGGATCAAGGATACCCGGAGTGTCGGAATAGACAATTTGAAAATCGTCGCCAGTGAGAATACCAAATATGCGATGCCTGGTGGTTTGGGCTTTAGCGGTTGTTATTGACAGTTTCTGGCCAATAAGGGCATTCATTAAAGTGGACTTTCCCACATTGGGTTTTCCGATAATGCTTACAAAGCCAGCTTTATGACCCGATGAAGTGGACATTCAGGATTCAAATAGAAATTAATAATAGAATGAGCCGCAAAGGTATTGGTTTTTGTACAGTAGCGTCTAAATTTGCACTTTCCTTTATTTCAAGGAGATTGTCTTGGGTGGGTAATGTTTGCGGGCTTTGTCCGCAGACTGGTAACATCGCGGGGTGGAGCAGTTGGTAGCTCGTCGGGCTCATAACCCGAAGGTCACAGGTTCAAGTCCTGTCCCCGCTACAATAACCCCTCAGAAAAGCCCAGAAAGGCCGATCTGAGGGGTTTTTCTTTTTAGTTCGGAAACCGAAGGTATTTCTGGAACCACTTTGAATATCTTTCGGATAAATACGGTCCGATACTTGCCGAGACTACTTTAACCCTCTATTATCTCACAATAAGGGATTTCTTCAATAAAAAGCACAACAATAATTTCTAAAAAAGCACAACAAAAATCTGCTCAATTTGATTGCTACTGAAGGTAGTGTAAACTAAACTCTGTCTGTTGAGTCATCCCTTTGGAGGGGCATGCCCCTCCAAAGGGATGTGTTCTAAATCCAAAGGTAAGCGATCTCCAAATTTAATAGCGAGTTGTTGGACGGTCAACCCCCGGTTTTGCAATGGGCTCGTCCACTTTTTCTCAATGTTTCTGGTCGCCCAATGGACCAGCTTTAACAGTGCCACATCTGAGGTGAAGGCCCCCCTGGTTTTTGTCACCTTCCGAATTTGCCGATGATAACCTTCTACCGCATTGGTGGCATAAATCAGCTTGCGCATTGGGGCGGTGTACTGAAAACAGGTGGTCAGTTTCTCCCGGTTGTTTCTCCAGGACACTTTCCCATTTTCCAGCCAGACTCTCTATTTCCATCTCTGCCAGTTCTTTGGTATCTGCACGATAAACCAACTTGGTATCTGCCATGAATTCTGATCGAACCTTGTAGTGCATCGCATCTAACCACACCATGCAATAGACAGGCTCCAATGGCCGGTCCTGCCAGGCTTTCACTTCCGGGATGATCCGGTCGGTGATTTGACTCAACACGTATGGGAGATCTCCGTATCGTACATCTCTTTGATATGTTCGCTGATGTCACGAAGGCTCATTCCAAGACCATATAAGCCAATGATCTTGCCCTCTAAACTGTCTGCAAGAACAGTCTCCCGTTTCCTGATGATCTGAGGTTCGAAAGTGCTCTGCCTATCCTGGGGTGTCTCTATCTCGACTGGACCGGTACTGCTTTTGATTGTCTTCCTGCCTTTGCCATTGCGCTTGTTGCCTTCCAAACGTTCGGCTTCATCAGGGTGAGCATCCATTTCTGCCTCAGGTGCTGATTCCAAAAACTGCTTTAGCATCGGAGCAAATGCTCCATCCTTACCGAATAATGATTTGCCTGATTTGAATTGCTCCAGAGCCTTGCTCTGCAATTGGTCTTCTTCTTGTGTCATTTTGTCTAAGTTATAATGTTCTTAATTTTTATCTTAGACAGAGTTCAGTTTACAGTCTCGAAAAATCTTTTGGGGTTAAATAAAACGATCTTTTATTTTTCAATAATGGCTAGCAGAGCCTGAGAGTAATGCTTTTTATTCCTCCTTTGCCTCATGTCTAATCGCTTGAGATGGTCAAGATCGTAACATTCAATACTTTAACATTGCACTACGCAAAGTTGATAAAACCTTCAATTGACACATATAACATGTAGCAATTAAATATTAATGTTGCTCCAAGAGCAATATTCATTGGCCAGCCCACGGTGTACTCCTTCATTACTTCTTTTTTGTTCAGCAGGATGATAAGAAATAAAGTCAGTAGTGGCATGATAAAAGGACTCAAGGCTTGTGAAGCTATGAGGATCCAAATCGGTTTACCCCCAAAGATGGGGACTATTATGGTGGACATTCCCACCAGGAAGACAATAGCTTTGAAGAGAGGTCGCTTCATGTCTCGGGGAGTATTTCTGTAATCCGAGATCAACCAGGGCAAAAGGAGGAGGTTAGGAAATATGGAGGACAGGCCAGCCGCCAGGATTCCAAGAGCAAATACTGTTACGGCAAATTCTCCAGCCAATGGTTCCAAGGCAGACATCATATCAATTGGATTGTCCACTTCAATTCCACGGAGATATAAAGTTCCTGCAGCGCAGACCATTATGGCCAAACTGATGATGAAAGTAAGCAGCATAGAATATCCGGCATCACGATTTTCGGCCGGAATATCTTCAACTTTCCATGCCTGCTCTTGTACTAAGATACTTCGAGAAACAAGACAAACTCCTGCCATTGTGGTGCCAACCATTCCTGCTACAAGTAATCCGGAGTTTGCACCTATTATCTTATCTGGAAAAAATTCTTTAACGCTTCCCCCCGGTTCTGTCAAAACCAAAAAGCTCGTAACCACAAAACAAAGTGCCATTAGCGATACCATAATGGTCATGCCGTTGATGAAATTCTCGTGTTTGCCTGTCCAGTAAAGTGTTAGTAAGAGCAATAGAAAAGCTAAGGCAATGACGACTTTGCTAAGGGTAAAAGAGCTGTCAGTGGCCTGTTTTAGCCACTCCTGGAAGATATCAGCCACAACTCCCATAACTCCAATAACAGAGGAAACAATGGAAACTACTAAAGTGCCTATGATAAAAAGAGTGAAAAACCTGCCAAAATGCTGCTTAAAAATGTGCATAAGGGTCTGACCGGTTACAATGGTCAGTTTGCTGATGGCAATCAGTAGGAAATAAGTGAAGAAGCATGATAGGAATAAGGCCCACCAAAAGCTTAACCCATACCTGGCACCTGAAATCACCATGGAGGTCACACTGCCTGTTCCGATTACGTAACCAATGATGAAAAACGCCGGGCCCAACGCGGAGAGTTTTTTAAATAAGTTGAGAGGGTTTTTCATCAATCACTAATTTCAACAGGTTGTAATGGGAAAACAATTTTTAAGTATAAGCTTTTTTTGTCATTGATTGTCAATTCATCCGTTGTCCTGACAAGTGCCATTTTCTCAGAGTTCTGTCAGGAAACACGCTTGCCGGACGATTCGAGGACAAAATTTGGAATGTCAAAAACTGCCTGTTTGAAGATGATTTCGCTCTAAGGCGAGTTGTAGTAAATTTGCCACATCGAATGATCTCGAGCTGGTACTTAAAACACTCTGATTTGCAATGAGTTTGACCCTTAATTTAAAGCCAAAAAAGACAGACAAACTTGCCAATCAAGTCTATGAGGAGATTCTGGGATGGATCATCTCAGGAATGCTACACGAAGGTGATAAACTTCCCTCTGAGAGCGAAATGTGTAAATCTTTCCAGGTTTCAAGGCCAATTGTTAGGGAGGCAATTAACAAGCTCCAGGCAGACGAACTGGTCATTACCAGGAAAGGTAGTGGGACCTTTGTTCATCACAGCCCACTTAAAGATCTCGGGAGGTTTGCTTCTGCTAATGATATAGCGGGAATATTAGAAAGTCACGAAGTCCGAATGGCACTCGAAGGAGAAGCCGCTGCCCTTGCTGCTATGAGGAGAACAAAAGAACATCTTGACACCATAACTGAGGCACAAAAGAGGATGGAGGACGATTTTGAAAACCAGAGGTTGTCCATTCAGCCGGATTTCGATTTTCATGTAGCAATAGCGATAGCTACTGGAAACGAAATATTTGTCCAACTGCTGGAAAACCTGCATATAGGACTGAAGAAAACCATGGCTGTTGCTCAGAATCTGTCACGAGAAAGTGTTGCTAAAAAAATAAATCCTGATCGCAACAATCAGGTTTTGGATGAACATCGACGGATTCTGGATGCAATCGAACTACAGGACCAGGAAGCTGCCCGTTTGGCTATGCGTAACCATATCGCCAGAATAAGGCAGAGATTGATGCATATTGAAGGTTGATAACCTGCTATTCTGATTCTCACCAATACCACAAGGTCCCGTCTTCTAACCTGGTTACGGGTAAATACGACCTTTTGTATTCATACTTTGAAGCCTCTTCCTCATCGTATTCTACTCCTAGTCCGGGTTTATCTTCTATTCGGATATACCCATTATCGAATGATAGAGGATAACTAAAGACACTATTCAATTTATCAATTCCAAATCCAATAAACTCCTGAACTCCGAAATTGGGTGCCCAAATATTAAAATGGGCATGTGCAGTATGGCATATTGGTGATAAATCGGGAGCGCCATGGGGTGCCATCCTTACATTATACATTGAGGCGAAATCAGCCATTCGTTTCAATGGGGTAATACCTCCTCCATGAGTACAGGCTATTCTGAGAAAGTCTATTGTTTGATTGGTAATTAGATCCTTTGCGTCCCAGACGGTATTAAAAATCTCTCCAATGGCCAATGGCGTAGTGGTGTGGTTTCTGATAATTTGGTATCCCTCCTGATTATCAGCGGGGGATGCGTCCTCAAGAAACATCAGCTTATAGGGCTCCAACAGCTTTCCAAGGTCGGCTGCTTCAATGGGTGTAAGTCTGCTATGCACATCATGTACCAGGTTGATGTCAAATCCGTATCTCTCCCGAGCCTGCCTGAAAAGCTCAGGGATGAAATTCAGATATTTCGAGGTGGACCAGTGTTGTTCCGGTGGTAACGGTCGGTCACTTTGAAGTTCGAAATAATTCTTCTTTTCACCCAGGGTACCGTAGGTACCCTCGAGCCCGGGGATGGCGCATTGCAATCGAACCGCCTTAAATCCCTGGTCAATGAATTTGCCAAGATTATCCAGGGTTGCATCTATTGTTTCGCCGTTCGCATGACCATAGGCAGTAATACCATCCCTGCTTTTACCCCCCAGTAATTGATAGACCGGCAATCCGGCTACTTTTCCTTTGATGTCCCACAAGGCCATATCCACTGCCGCAATTGCAGCCATTGTAATTGGTCCTCTCCGCCAATAGGCACCTTTGTACAAATACTGCCAGATATCCTCAATCTGATGTGGGTCTTTATTAATTAAACAGGGGACTACGTGTTCTTCCAGGTAAGCCACAACAGCCATCTCCCGTCCGTTTACAGTTGCATCACCGAGCCCATAAATGCCCTCATCTGTTATGATTTTTAAGGTCACAAAATTTCTTCCCGGACAACTTAGCAGCACTTTTATTTCCTTGATTTTCATCGGCAATAAGTCTTTATTTCTACAATTTATCTGGCTGGTTTAAGGATGTTATTTTTTTATGCTTCCTCATAAATATTCCTCCCACAGAGATCATCACACCACCAATAAAAATGAAGCACAGTCGTCCAATCAGATCGTTTGGTATGAGTACTAACAAAGAAAGAAAAGTTCCATAAATGAGACACATATAGCCCAATAACTTGAACTGAGTGCCATCATTACCAGCATGACCATGTTCCTTTTCATAATCAACTGGCGTGTTTATTCGATCAAAGAACTGATCAACTTCCTGGTGATATTCTTCAGGAGAGGTATTCTTAAATAGCCTGCTTCCTAAAAACCATCCACTGCATATGATAATGTTGGCCATTACCATAAAAATGAACATAGTGTCGATAGATTCTCTTGTCGAGAGTGATGTCTTACCAATCCATGGCAGGATCATTTCCGGATCAACATAGTTCTGAATAAGGAATGAAAGGAGCATACCTACTAAAACGGTTGACCATCCTGCCCATCTTGGTGTATCTTTAAAAATTATTCCCAGGGTAAGAGGAACCATGAACGGTAGTGAAATCATGGCTCCCAGTTTCATATTAATATCGAATAGATTCATCCCTTTCAACTGGCTGAAAAAGACCGCCGATAGTATAACCAATCCTCCAAGTACTACGGTAGTGACGTGGGAAGCAAACATTAACTCCTTATCAGAAGCATCTTTCCTCAAAATGGGATTATAAAAGTTTCGCACAAAAATTCCCGCATTTCTATTCAGGGTACTATCCATCGAGGACATGGTGGCGGCGAATATCGAACAGATCATTATACCGATCATTCCCGTAGGTAGCAGTTCCAATCCCATGGCCAGGTAAATGCCATCAATGGCTTTTTCGCCTAGTGGTTTTAATGATTCAATTGAGTTAATGTCGGGAAAAACTATAGAAGCTGCCATCGGCGGAATGAACCAGATAATTGTAACCGTAAAGAATAGGATAGAAGCCATGAGGGCAGCTTTGCGGGCATTTGTGCTATCCTTTACAGCCAGGAATCTATAGCCATCATTGGTGTTGTTTACTGAAAGCATTTGCTTCATTAGTGATGCGACAACCCAAAGCCAAACGATGTTGGAATCAGCCAGTTCTGACCAGTTGAATTGATATGATGGCAATTGAGTGACAAACCCCTCGATTCCTCCAACCCGGTTGAGTGATAACAACGCCATGACAATAGCAATAGGAACCATAATCATTAACTGCATAAAATCACTGGCTACAACCGCCCATGATCCTCCTAAAAGTGACATGACCAATACAGCAATACCAACACTCAGAATAGTCAGGCTCATATCCACACCGAAGACGGTTGAGACAATTATCCCCAAACTATATAACCATACACCACCATGTATAAAACCAAAAGGAACTACCATCCAGGTAAAAAATTGTTCATTGGCTTTACCGAATCGATCCCTTACCACTTCGATTGCTGTCACCACGCGGGTTTGTCTAAAGCACTTGGAAAAATAAAGCCAGCTTACAAAGAATCCCAGGCCGTTTGCGAAGTAGACTACAAATATGAAAGTCCCGGTTTCGTAGGCCTTTCCTGCTGCACCAGTGTAAGTAACTGCACTGATAAAGGACATAAAAGTGGTTGCTCCCACCAGCCACCATAACATGCTTCCGCCGCTCCTGAAATAGTCACTCGTACTTTTATTAAACTTCTTAAAAACAAAACCAATAGCAATCATCAGGGCGAAATATGTCACGATTACTAAATGGTCGTACAGAGAAAGCATCTTACCTGTCCTAGAGGTTTAATTCCATATTGGTCGACCAATAACTGGTCAACTAATATGCAATTTAATATATTTGCTTTGCATTTCAACCCTTCAATCATAGACTATGATGGTAAACATTAATCAATGGATAGCAAACTAAAAGTACTAGTCTCCGGAACCGGCTTCGCCGGACAAGGTCATGCGGACGCTTTCAGGGCGGCAGGAACCGAGGTTGTTGGGATAGTGGGGAGAACACCAAATGTTGTAACTGAAGTAGCCGATAAAATGGCTATCCCTTATTCCGGCACAGATTGGCAACAAGCATTGGATGACTGCCAACCGGACATCGTTTCTATTGCTACGCCCGGTGGCGCACATTATGAACCCATTAAACAAGCTATCGAGTTTGGATGTCACGAATTTAGTGACAAACCACTTACTAATTCCAGAGAGTCAGCATTGGAGTTGTATGAATTGGCTAAGAAGAAAGGTGTAAAAACCGCATTTGCTTCAAGTTTTCGCTACATGCCGCATATTCAACACGCGAAACAACTGGTTGCAGATGGGGCGATCGGTGAGCCTACTGAAGTTGAGTGCATATCTCATTTCAACCTTGAACGGGACATTCCTTTCGGATGGTCACATAGAAAAGAAGATGGTGGCGGGCGTCTAAACAACAACTTCACCCATATGATCTCAATCGTGACGAATGTGATTGGTGAAAAAATACTTTCGATTATCGGTGAAGTACGTGACGATTTAGGCAGGGCACCAATTGTGGAGGGGGTACATAATTTCAAAACCAGGAGAGATTTTATTCCCAAAGACCTGGATGATCCATCGTTAAAATGGGGGGAAAGCAATGTGGAGTGGTCATACACCGTAATGGCTCAGCTGGAAAGTCAGTTTGCAACCAAACCGGTGTCGGTTCTCTTTAAGCATGGGGGGCTGGTTCCAAAGTTCCAGGAAAACCACATTGTTTTTTATGGCACAAAGGGAGCGATATTTATAGAAGGCCATTATGGCATGGGGCCTCTACGTTATTATGGAAAAAACAAAACCTGGGAGGAACTGCCAATCCCTCAGGACATAGCTGACAACCAACCTAAAGTTTCAGGTGACGAGGATGCTTTTATCAAAGACACTGAACGCAACTGGCATTACCTGGCAAGGGAATTTGTAAAGGACATAAAGGGTGAATCCTGTGAGCCCTACCAATCCTTCAAGGAGGGGAGCCTGTACCAGCAGCTCATTGATATCATCAGAAAAAATGACAACTGGACAGACGTCACACACCTCCAATAAAAATCACCAACCATGTTTTATGACTACCTCGTAATAGGCCTCTACTTTGTTTTGATACTCTCTATTGGGGCAGTTTTTGCCCGAATGGCCAGTAAATCAACCAGTGATTATTTCAGAGGTGGAGGTAGGATGCTGTGGTGGATGGTTGGTTCTACTGCTTTTATGGCACAATTTTCTGCGGTCACGTTCACCGGTGCTGCGGGTAAGGCGTTTAACGATGGATTTGCCATTAGTCTGGTGTATTTAGGTAACACTTTTGCCTACTTCTGTGCATGGGCGTATTTTGCCCATCGGTTCAGACAAATGCGGGTGGATACCCCCACTGAGGGAATCAAGCGACGTTTTGGTCCTCAAAATGAATTGTTCTTTTCCTGGGCGTTGATTGTGTTTTCCTTCTTAAATGCTGGTGTGTGGCTGAACGCATTGGGTGTTTTTACCAGTGCCGCTTTTGAGGCAGACATCAACCTAACTATTATTACAATTGGGCTCACCGTGTTATTCGTGTCCGTACTTTCAGGGGCATGGGGTGTGGTGGCCTCTGACTTTGTACAAACACTGGTGGTAGCTGTGGTTTCTGTTGCTTGTGCAGTTGTAGCATTGGTAAAAGTAGGTGGTCCAGTTAATCTGATCAATAATTTTCCGGGAGGCTTTCTGATCGGTCCGAATATGAATTACCCAATTATTCTTTTCGGCACGTTCATCTTTTTCCTGCCGAAACAGATCATAACCATGATGAATTTACACGATTCATTCAGGTTCCTCAATGCAAAAGATTCCTTCAATGCCCGTAAAGCTGCTTTGCTGGCCATGACCCTGATGGGATTCGGAACCATTATCTGGTTCATTCCACCCTGGGCATCAGCAACGCTATACCCTGATGCAGCAGCTGGCTATTCTCAACTTGGCAATAAGGCAGCAGATGCGGTGTATTTGGTTTTTGCTAAAAATGCCATGCCAATCGGGACAGTTGGCCTACTGATGGCGGGACTATTTGCTGCCTCCATGTCCTCCATGGACTCAGCTTTGAATAAGAATGCGGGGATTTTTATGCGAAGTATTTATCAGCCATTTCTCACTAAAAGAAATAAGGAGCAGGATGACAAGAAGATGCTTAGAATCAGTCAGATTATAAGTTTCATCAGTGGATTAGGTGTTATTGGTGCCGCTTTGTGGTTCTCCTCCCTTAAAGAACTGAGCTTGTTTGAGTTGATGATGTCGGTGTCCACCATGGTGCAAGTGCCTATGATGGTGCCACTGTTGTTCGGGATTTTTGTCAAGAGAACACCCCTCTGGGCACCGTGGGCGACTATAGTAGTGGGTAGCATAGTTTCGTGGATGGTATGGAATGTGGTCACTGCAGAGGTTTTTGCCGGATGGTTCGGAGTAACTGATCTGACGAATCGGGAAATTATAGACCTGAACATTATACTGACTGTTGGAGGACACATATTTATAACCGGTGGATTTTTTACTCTGACTTCATTACTCTACAATGAAGCAAAGGACAGTAATAAGCCAGAGACAGATCTCTTTTTCGCGGACCTTAATCGACCGGTTATCGCAGATGATCAGCAGGATGTCGTAGACCAGCAGCAAAGGCGTAAATTAGGAAACATGGTGATTGTCATGAGCATCGGAATTTTGTTGATGACATTAATACCAAACCCATTTTGGGGACGATTGATCTTTTTGCTTTGTGCGCTGGCCATATCCGCCATAGGCTTCTTTCTAAAACGCAGTGCCGCAACTTCTGTTTCCTCAGTCTGATCGAAATCCGAAAGCATGAAATGCATTAAGCTACTCATCCTACTTTTGATATTGCAAATATCTTGTGAGCAAAAGAAAGCTATGGTGTCCTTGATGCATGGAACTGATGCATCAGCTGGCGGAGGACCTGCTTACATTATTAGTACTCCCTCAGCGATTTACTACCTGGAAAAAGAGGGTGGTGGCTTATCGAGCATGCTGGATAAAGACAGTATCGACTGGATTGGTTTTCACAATGAAGAAGGCTCAGGCCATAAAGGTGAGTATCGGGGTTTCCCTAATGCCATTCACCGTCAGGACGGCAGCTATTTCCATGCCTTGAATGCCAGAACGGATCCTTCAAGTTCGGTAGTTGATATTGAGAAAGAAGATCACATCCGCATAACCTTCACCTCGGATAATGGAAAATGGCAAGGACAGTGGGATTTTCACCCTGATCGATGCGATTTCAAGATGACTAAAATTAGTGAAGGGTTTAAATATTGGGTACAATATGAAGGCGTTCCCGGGGGAGAAATAGATTCCACTGACTTCTGGTATACATCAGCAGATACCGAACAACACCCAATTTTCGAGCGACAGGAGGGAGACCTTCCCGGACCCGAGTGGATGGCCTTCGGTGATCGGGACTCACCTCGCATGCTATATATGCTGCATCATGAGGATGATGAAATCCCGGATGACTACGTCTGTAGACCCTACATGACAGTACTGGGTTTTGGAAGGCAGAATGATTCAGATGGCACGAAAAAGTTTTTAACTGAAGTTCAGACCTTTTCCATAGGTTTCGTGGAATCGACTAAGTATTCCGTGATTGATGAAACGGTGAGACAAATACTTAGCCCCTAATTTGCACTATCAATTACAGGAATTCGCTGGGTATGCGCCGGCTGATATTCATGTTTTGACAAACCGTTTTTTAAAGCGTTTTGCATCCACTCATCCGGGAAGCCATGATTGTTAGGAAGCATATCTCTAAATTTCACATAGGTCTCATCCTCCATATCCAAATCACCGGAAAGCATAGTATCCTCAATTTGTTTGATGGTCCTTGCACCAACTACAACAGATGGAACTGATTTTTTATGAAGCAACCAAGTAAGAGCAAGAACGGAAGGGGTAACTTCCAGTTCCTCAGCTACTTCTACCAATTTGTCTACTAACTTCAAAGCATCTTCCATCCAGAATCTGGGAACAAGAAAACTTGCAAGTTTTGCATGGCGTGTACCTTCATCGGGCTCGTCTTTGCCTCGATATTTACCGGTTAGGAGTCCACTCGCCAATGGACTCCATGGCGTAATTCCAACGCCGGCATCGGCGCAAGCCGGTATGATCTCAGTTTCAATATCTCGTCTAATAAGGTTATACAGGTATTGACCAGCTATGAACTGGGAGCAGTTATTATTCCTGGCAATAGTATTGAATTTAGTGACTTGCCAGGCGAACCAGTTTGAACATCCGATATAACGAACCTTACCGGAGCTTACAAGGTCATCCAACGCCTTAATGGTTTCTTCCATTGGAGTGAACGGGTCTGGTCCATGGACGTAGTACAAATCAATGTAATCTGTGTTCATCCGTTTCAAGCTAGCCTCACAAGCATCGAATAGATGTTTTCGGGAGAGTCCGCGAGCGTTCACATTTTCGGAAGTAGGAAACCAACCTTTGGTTGCAATTACAAGATCAGAACGATTGTAGCTTTTAATTGCTTCACCTAAAATTTCTTCGGAAGCCCCACCGGAATAGAGGTCAGCCGTATCAATGAAATTCCCACCACCATCAACGAACTTGGCAGTTATTTCCTTCGATTCCTTTTCGTCACAACCCCATTCTTTATTTCCGAAAGTCATTGTACCCAGGCAAATACGGGAAACCAAAAGGCCCGATTTCCCTAAATATCTGTATTTCATTATTTAATATTTAAATGCAGTGTAAAGCTTACTATATGATGTTGACAAATAAAAGTTATCAGGATCATCTATTCATAAATATTTCAGATTCATTCGAAAAAATAGTGTTTGCTAATTGCCACTTTTTTTGATTACCGCTTTTGGGGCTTCCACTCCGACGAACACTAGCTGAGGTTCCTCCGATGTTAATTGCACGAAAAAATCGGCTTCTCCCGAAAGTGATATTTCAAGTTCTCCGAATTTCACGTTGTTGACCCTAAAGAAGTATCCCTTATCATCCTTCGTGATACTCAGGGGGTTTTTTCCTACTATTTCCCATTTTGAGTCATTTACGGACCAGCTTTTGAGTAAAACATTGTCTGCAGTTTCATCAATTCTATTACTATGCCCAGTATATGGGAAGATGATGGTAACAAAATTGAAATTATCAGCCACCTTCGAAACCACACTCCAATGTTTGCCTCTGGCACCGGAACTGAAAACAGAATCGACTGAGCCAAGTTGCAAAATGTCATGACCCGATGCATCGTCCGCTGTGGCTCGAAGCAGATCAGGACCATTTTTATAAGTGTAGTGCCCTTGCCAGACCTGTTTGTATTCATGCCGTTGCTTGGATGAAAAATTATCTTTTACAATCCAGAAATCATCTTTGACATAAATGACCTGTCGGGAATATTTCACACCGACATCCTCGAATCCATCATGTCGTCCAACGAATAAATCAAAGTTGTCATTGCTCTCCCATGAGATCACTTCAGGGTTGGGAAGCAAACCAAACTTGCCAAACCCACTTCCGCCTTTGTTAGAAGTCCATTTTTTTCCCTGTAGCTGGTCGTCAACTAACGCCACATTCTTGACCATCGAGTTTTTGAACAGATCAAAATCCTTGAGGGAATAGCGTACCTGGTAATTTGGAAGGATGGCATGACCATCGGCTATGGCCTGAATTCCCAGCATATCTCCATGCTGATGATCTGGTTTGTCAGGATCTAAACCTGCACTCACGATCATCATTTTATTGTCCGGATCCCAACCTTCCCGCATGATATAGTAATGTGTATCAGGAAAGGCAAGCGAACCATAAGTTGGTCTTTTTTGATCAATGTTTTCCAATAGTTGAACCTGGTCGTTGCTGAGAAACCAATAGACTCGCTCATCTACCTTGTTCGTAGCGAAGTACCCAAATTCCGGATCTTCAAAAAGGAGGTATCCCAGGGTCATTGCCCCGGAGATGTCATTCTTTTCGGCCCATGGAATTTCCGTATCGTCCTGTAAAACTGGTGCACTCTTATCCGGATAAGCCACTTTTACCAGGGTGGTGAACAATCCTCTCAGTTTGTCCTCCCATGCTTTATCGACCTGGATGGAATTTAGCCTGGCCAATTGGTAGGCGTAGAAATAGTTATTGATGTCACTCATGTGATAATGCACAGATCGCTCAAACTGGAACCCGTCATCATTAATTTCTTTCTCCATATGTTCATGGAGCCTGAGCATAGCCCGCTCAAGCCAGAGATCCGTACCTTGAAAATCTCTCAACAGAATGGCCAGCATAGCAAGTGCCGAGACTCCCCTGGTTTGATGATTGCCGAACTTGAATTTGTCGTTTCGTTCATATAGATGCTGTCCATGCTGTAGCAACGTGGCGATGGTGACGAGTTGGTCTTCATCTGAGTATTCAGCTTCATTCAAAAACATGTTGTGGATCCAAAGCCAGTTTAGCACACGATATCCTGACCGGAACGCTTCGTAAACCCCATTTCCATCTTCAATGGTTTCATACTGCCTGGCATCAAGTGCAGCATTCAATGAGCGCATCTGATTTTCGAAATACCGGATTAGTCGGGGATCTTTTTCGTTATTGAAGTAATAAAGTGCAATGTCCACCATCTTGTGTTGACGGGCAAGATGACGAAGTGCATAGGCGTTTACTGGTTCACCATTGAGGTAATTAAATGGAAGTACCCATCGCGTGGAATCGTTGTACTTACCCAAATGATCCAGGGCCCTCTTCTTATGATCTTCCTGATTATTAAAAATACTGTTATAATGTGGTAGTCGTTCTTTGAAGGTTTTGTAATCGTAGAAAAATCGTTCTGAGAATTTTGTCCTGAAATAATTTGTCAAAGTGGAGGTTCGGGAGTCCATTAATTTGTCTTGAACATCTTCATTCAAATAGCCAATTAATTTTTCTGTTGGTATGACGGTGTTCGATGGAATCTTTTGAGCTATAATGCCTACGGTGTTTATCGTAGCAAGGAGTGCTAATGCTGAAATAACTTTCATTCGTTGATCTTTTGCATTGCTGATATTTGCGGACCCGTTAAGATTTCACCTTCAATCATGTATAAGTCGTCATAGCGTAAGCCGCCATTCCCATAGGGTTTATCGGACGGTCCAGTATTGCAATTGGTCAGGAAATAAATAAGGGGTAGCTCTCTTTGCATTCTAAAATTTGCATTGGTGTACACTTTCTGCTGTTGCGGAAATTCATCACTACCTCTCAGATAGACATCATAGGTCTGACCTCCCTCGGATGCCTTCTTATTATTTACGATGTACCAGACTTCATACCAGGAATTGGTCTGTAGTGGCTTGGCATCTCTATTGGCTTGCTGATTAAAAATTTTAGCGTATCCTTCTCCCTTTCGAACCATGAGGGTACCATCGTTTTTAAAGCCGTCAGATTCATATTTATCTGTCACTCTTAAGCTTGGTTCAAGAGCATTGTAATCATGTAATTCAATCTCGTCAGGTCCCAGATTACTCAAGCCGAAGACATGATTATTCGGAAAATACTCAACATTAAATCGAGTGTAAAAGGTGAAAATTTGCCCTACTTCCACTTTGAGGGGCAGTTTTCGATAGCTCAGGGCTTTCCTGTTTCCTACAATCCCTTCAACTGCAGGTTTTTTGAGCAGATAACGATTGAGACCATTATTCTCACTCCTGACTTCTGTGACTTGAGGATTTTCAACTTTGGGTTTGGTATCGTTTTTCGTGTCCGCTTTTACCCATTCCTTCAGCGGATCAGAAGATTCAAAATCATCAATCTTAATCCAGGTTGATTTTACTGCCAGGCTTGAGCTATTCTGCGATTCTGTACTCCTTCCCACGCAGTTGACCAGAAAAATCAGCCCAAAAAATTGGACCGTCGTTTTCGCAAGTCGCATCATTACTAGTACATCAACTTAAGTGGAAGATTTTGCTCAACTATCAGTTTGCCCGAGTTTTCAATGACATTATTCGAATGAGTATTGTTTTTTGCACCCCATAAACGGGCGACTAACCTTACCGGATTATTCTGAAATTTGTTTTCGGAGATATCAACATTGATAATGCCATAGGTGTTGAGCAGAATACCGTTGTCTTCGCCTGCTCCACTATTAGTGAATGTGCATCCTGTCACGATCAGATTACCACCCACTGTAGACTCGTCGTATCCACCACGGTAATAGTCAATTACATTCTTCCGGACTCCATCAAATTGACTGTCGAATATGTAAATATTCTCCGCGTTGTATTCGCCTCTGTCATCATCTTCGCCTGAAAGTTCAAGGCCATTGCTGCAATTTTTGATAACTGTCGATTCGATTTCAATAAACTCAGAGAAAGAGAACTTACAGGCCTTTAGGAAATAATCGAAATTCGAAATTTCAGAGTCCTTCACTTTCAAATTGTAAAGACTGGACATGTTATCCTTCAAACTTGCAAATGCATAATTTTTGCCATTTCCCTGGAGTATCACGGATTTCAAAGTGAGCTCACCTTTAGGATTCATTTCAAACGCTGGCGTACCTACATCGCCCACATAACTAATAGTCGATTTACTTGTTGAATTATTCGACTGAAGGGTGACTTTCTTGTTAATCTTCAAAGAAGAACCTAACTCGTATCTATCAGAAGTAAGTTCAATGATATCGCCATGAGAGGCTTTGGCAATTACGACTACAAGCTCTTCCGAATTACTTGCTGGATGAGTCTTTGGCTCATCATCTAGTGAATTCGGATCAAACCAGGCTGTCCCGTATTTCGACAGGTCCATGATATTTGGCGACTCACCAGCTTTTCCATTTGTAGCCCCAATGAAATTGACTGGACTTCTGGAATTTCCGAACAGGTCGTTGTCGATCTGCTCAAATTCAAAACCCCTGTGCACCTCGACATCAGAAAAATCATTATCGGGAACCCAAATATTCTCTTCCAGCTCTGATAGTGAAAAGTTCTTTTGTAGGAGTCCATCTACTCCTTGGAAAGCTACACCCTGATTGTTGATCACATTACTTCTGAAATCAATACCATCGATTGAATCGTAACGAAGGATGGGCATCTTGTCTCCATCAGAATTGTGAATGATGTTGTTGGCTACCAGGGTACGAATAGGTGTCTCCGACCGTATTTCAGACGGAGGGAGGACGTCCTTTTGATCCACGTTTGATCCCACACCAAATTGCCATGGAGAGACACAGTTCACCCATGTATTGTAAGCCACAACAACATCTGTGACCTGGATGTAGCGATTAATAGCAGACCTTCTTATACCGTTCATTACGGCCAGAGGGCCTCTGAAGATCTCCCCTCTCAGATTGTAGAAGTAATTGTTAGTGACCCAATGACCTGTACCGATGAGCCTGACCCCGCCAACATGCGGCGAATTTTCATCTCCAATAAAATAGTTGCCATCGATAGTGCAATAGTTACCGTGCCTGGTTACTAAAGAACCCTCACTTTTGTAGAAAACGTTGTTCCTGAATTCATTGAAATTGGATTTACTGGAAATAATCTCAACCTCTCCATCGCACCTGTCGAATAGGTTGTTTTCAACCAATGTATGACTAGGCGTCATGGATGTGCTGCTTGTTCCGAGCTGTATGGTTTCAGCACTTGGTCCTCCTTTAGGAGGCCTAGGACCAAAATGATTGTTATTGATCTTGTGATAATTTTTAATACTCTGATTACCTGCCAGATCAACCCTGATAGTCGGTCCTCGATTTGACTTTCCGGCAAAGTAGCAATGGTCAAGCTGATTGTAACGCCCCTTGAAAAGCACCCAAAGGTCTTGCTTGTTGCGTTGTGATTTGTTGAAATCCTTAATAACACAATTGGTCACCCGGCTGTTATTAGCCAGCGTATTATCATTGATAAAGAATTGAATAACAGAACGTGAGGGAGAAGCTCCATTGGTAAAATACAAACCGTCCACCACCAAGTATTCACCACCTAATTTTAGATCCGATTCTCCCTGGATAATCACTTCACCTGGTGTTTCTGCCTGAAGAGTGATGGGTTGACCCTCCTTTCCATTTCCAATCAGGCGAATTCGAACATCATCCCATTTGCCATTCGCCATGATGATTTCAGTTCCGGGTTCGGCATTTAAGATTGCTTCATTTAATTCGTCGATATTTGGAACCAATGTGCCATCAGATCCAGTCTGTCCACAGCTATAAAGAATACTTAGTGCTGCAATTAGTAGGGATATTTTTTTCATGTCTTTTTTTACTGATTAGGTGTTCCAGTGCCAACCGATGATTCACTGAACCACACTTCGGCGTAGCTACCGTTGGCATATTGCTTGGCTACATCACCATCATAGGTGTCTGATCCGGTACTCCATACCATGTTGGTTTCGGGATCGCGGCCATTGGTTTGATTATAAGCACCCTGCTTAAAGAACTGTAACTCTCCTTCATAGGCGTTTGCTCGTTCTGTGCCGTCGCGACCAATGACACTGTACAAATTGACGATTTGCTCAGGAATATCTGATTTTGTCACATATTCAGAGTTCAACAAATCTTTGGTAAATGTTTTTGATTCATGCCCTTCGCTCTTAAATGTGAGGTACATAATGCCCTCGTGTACGTTCACTTCGTAACTGAACTCTTCGCCCAGTTCAATGCCATCTTCTGGTTCGGTAGGGTAAGAACCCGGAGTTGTTCCAATCACCGACATATCATAGCCCCAGACAGCAGTCGAATAATCCCATCTGCCTGAATTATCACCTTCAGTATTGATTTCGTAATTCCAGTAAACCGAACCCTTAGAATGTCCTGGAAATTTCTTGTAGAAGATTTTCAAGGGTTCGTTTTCGTGCCCATCACCGCTGTGAATTTGTCCAACAACTACTGAGTAAGAAGCAGCAACCCGGGCATCTCCTGAAGTTGAGACATGCATAACTTTCAAAGTGCCAGTCAGTTTACCTCCTGTTTTGGGTGTCCAGTGGGACTTTTGACCTAATTCTGTCCTGGTATTGTGTGAATTGGGTGAGGTAATGCCTCCATTTGGTGCTTTATAGACGACCCAGTCAGTACCGTCATTCACGGTATAGAAGTAGTTTTTATGTTGAAAATTCTTGAGGTCCCGATTGCCCTCTCCATTGCCTAACAATATACTCCATTGATCGAGGGAGGGCATTACATCACTTGGATATTGGGTTTGGCTTTCATGACTGTTATTGGCTTCTTTTTCCGATTTTGTACCGCATCTAGTTGCGGCGGTACTTAGCACGATTAAAAGAAATGCTCTAATTGGAATGTTCATATGGATATAGTGATTATTTCTAAAGGTGTTTCGAGCCATACAAACTGACTCTAAATGTTTACGTTTTGTTTGTTGTTAGCCTCTTTCCAGGCCTCAAAGTCATTTGATGTTTGGGGGTCAGTAGATGGGTAAAGGCCGATGATCGATTGTCCGGCCAATACTTTATCGGTTACGAAGTCTTCAAAAATCGTCATTCTTAGGGCCTCATCTGCAATATCATCTGCCATTTCAGCAGGGATCACCATAACTCCGTCATCATCACCTATTATTACGTCGCCCGGAAATACTGCCACATCACCACAACCAATCGGGACATTGATGTCTATTGCCTGATGAAGAGTAAGATTTGTAGGAGCAGATGGTGAATGATGAAATGACGGCATTTCTAATTCAGCTATTATGGTCGAATCTCTAAAACCTCCATCAGTAACGATTCCAGATGCGCCACGAACCATTAGGCGGCTGGCCAATATTGATCCGGCAGATGCTGCTCGTGAATCTTTCCTACTATCTATCACCATGACCGAACCTGGAGGACAACCTTCAACGGCTGTACGCTGCGGGTGTGCCGGGTCTTCGAACACCTTTACAGGATTTAGGTCTTCTCTTGCGGGGATATACCTTAAGGTATAAGCTTCGCCAATCATATTGGGTTTACCGGTTTTCAAGGGCCTTACTCCTTGGATGAATTGATTGCGAAGGCCGCGTTTAAATAAGCAAGTTGCGATCGTAGCAGTACTTATGGATCTTAATTTTTCTCGTGTTGAGGCTATCATAGAATATTGTTTTTATTATAAAGCCTGGTTTTTAAAAGTGTGCCAAATGTGTTAACACATATTATAGATCACTCCATTTAAATGCCTATAAACCTGGGAATAGCTCATACAATTTTACAACATGTAAATAAATATTACAAGTTACTTGGGCTTTGATACGATATCACTAATATTTGCCATTCTTTCAATCTTCTAAGTGATGTCAAAATTGCTTGTTGGAATAGTGGGACTATCCACCCTGGTAACGATCATCTTGATTGTGATAGGAAACGTTGCGCTGGCAGGACTTCCAATGCTGGTCATGTTTATCGCGGCAGCATTATATGGTTATATAGATAAAGATTATGCGAAAATGTCGTTCACTCTTTGGGTTTTCGCTTTTCTCACAGCTGCTATGTATTATCCCTTTCTTTTTACCAACTGGGGGTTTAATACCGGTGTGTTAGTCATTCCAATGCTTCAGTTAATCATGTTTGGGATGGGTACCAAATTGAGTTTGAATGAGTTTAAGGCTGAGTTGGAGAGGCCAAAGGGTATTCTAATTGGAACGTTGATGGCTTTTGGCATAATGCCTGTTATTGGTATTGTAGTTGCCAGGGTATTTCAATTCCCTTCAGAAATTGCCGTGGGCGTAATCCTTATTGGAGCCTGCCCAGGAGGTGCAGCGTCAAATGTGATGGCATTCCTTGCCAGGGGGAACGTGTGGCTCTGTCGATAAGTGTTACGACGATCACCACGCTTCTTACACCGATCGTGACCCCTGCCATTATGAAGTTACTGGCTAATGAGTTTTTAGAGATCTCATTGCTTAAAATGATGATCTCCAGTTTCAACTTGATCATCGTTCCTATCAGTGCCGGATTGATTTCGCACAAAATCCTGTATGGTCAGGCTGACTTTCTTAAACGCGATAGCAACATATTGATGTTGGGATTACTTTTTGCCGTGGGCACAGCCATGATTATCCCATTGAGTTTTTCTGAAAACATGTTGGTATTGAAGCCGGGTCTGATATTGGGGTTTGGCCTGACATCGGTAGTTGCAATTAGTCATTTTATAATGAGAAAGGCACAGGGTCCTGAAAACTGGATGGATAAATTGCTTCCTGGCGTTTCCATGATTTCCATTCTGCTCTTTGTAACTATTGTGGTCGCTCTAAATCGCGACAAGCTGCTAGTAGTGGGGCTTTTACTGGTTGGGGCATCGGCGGTGCATAATCTATTCGGATTCGTATTGGGCTATTGGGGAAGTAGGGCGGTTGGTCTGTCAGTCAGGGATAGCAGAACACTTTCCATTGAAGTGGCACTTAAAAACGGAGGACTGGGAATGGGATTGGCACTAGAGGCATTGAGTAGTGCTAATGCGGCATTAGTGCCTATTGTCTTCGGAAAATGGATGAATATATCGGGGTCAGCGATTGCCAACTATTGGAGGGATAAACCCACAGGAGATGAGCACGAATAGTGTCATTAATAAACCATAAGAATATGAAACTTCACGGTCGACGTTCATTTCTCACCTCAATGGCTGGTATTTCGGCCACTACGCTGTTTGCTCCTTATCTAAATTTAATTGCTGCGGACAGGAACAAAGTAAAAATCACCGATATCAAAACGATGGTCTTTCGTGGGCCAGCCAAAGGTTATGCCCATACCAGAACTTATACACTGGTCAAGGTTGAAACCGATGCAGGATTGTTTGGAATTGCTGAAGCATATGGTACGCCGGGTCTTGGGATTAAGGAAGCCATCCATGGACTAAAAGGAATATTTATCGGGAAAGACCCTTTGCAAATTGACAGTCTCTACACTGGATACCGCTATACCGATGGCAGTGCGTATGCGCAGCAACGGGCAATGAGTGGTATTGAAATGGCTCTGTGGGATTTGGCAGGTAAGATTCTGGATGTCCCAGCCTATTCGTTAATGGGAGGAAAATTTAGAGATAAAGTACGCCTTTATGATCATTACGTTCCGTCGGATTATACTGATAAGTCAGTGATCAGGGATTGGGCCGATGCAGTAAAGAGCAGACCAAATGGAATAACAATTCATAAACTCGGAGTACCAAAAGACCAATGCTTCTAATGATTTTGGCTATGACCCTTCCAATCGTATGCTTTCCAGTAAAGGGTTAAGGTTGCTCATTGAGGCCTATGAAAATTGTCGTGAAGCTATTGGTTGGGATCATGATTTAATGATTGGATGTCACTGGGAATTTGATCTGCGAACCTCGATTGATTTGGCGAGAGGGCTGGAACCTGTTAAGCCACTCTGGCTGGAAGACCCACTTCCCGTGGCATGGAGTGAGAGTTGGAAACGCCTTGCGGAGATGTCTCCTGTGCCCATTAGTACAGGTGAAAACTGGATGAGAAGGCAGGAATCCATGCCTTTTATTATAAACGCTGCCATTGACATAGTGCATCTCGATCTACGAAATTCTGGGGGATTCTTAGAAAACAAAAGAATTGCCGACCTGGCGGACTTGTATTCTTTACCGGTTGCCAATCACAATACGGGCAGTATTGTAAATGGTATGGCTTCTGTTCACTGGGGAGCATCGATACGGGACTATATGGCGTGTGAGACCATGTACTTTGATGGTGGCTGGATGGATGATATCATCTTGCATGATGGACCTCTTTGTAAGAACGGGTTTGTTGAAATACCAAATAGACCTGGTTTGGGTATAGAACTCAATCCCGACATGGTGAAGGCCCATTTGATCGATGGGGTAAAATGGTGGGGTAAATAGACGCGGTGAATCCTTATAATCGATGGACCCGGTTACGTAAAATGAGAAAATAGTTTGATTATTAAATTATTGTTAATAAATTGGTCGACCAGTTACTGGTTAACTAGTTAAATGAAATTGGTATATTGGATAAGCATTGTGCTGGTAGATCGAAGAAATAGTTGGTATTTGAGGACATATAAGCTAAATTGGTCTACCAGTTTTTGGTTAACTAACACAATAATGGCAGAAGAATTATTAAAGAATTTCAAAGAAATAGTGGTGGAGAAACCAGCCGATAATATTATTAAACAGATCAAAGAGCTGATTTCTTCCGGTCAAATAAAGGCAGGTGATAAGTTACCCTCAGAAAGGATGCTAAGTGAGCGATTCGGTGTTGGGCGAACCTCGGTACGAGACGCTCTTCAGAAGCTGGAATTTTACGGGATACTGAAAACCATGCCTCAAAGCGGTACAATAGTGGCCGGACTGGGAGAAACAGCGTTGATTGGTATGATTAATAATGTGTTGGAGCTCCACCAGGATGATTTTCAATCATTGATGGAAGCTCGTTTTGTACTTGAAATTGAGTCCGCCAGACTAGCGGCCATTCGAGCTACTGAATCTGACACTAAAGCAATTGAAGAATCCCTTGAAACATTCGGAAATAAAGTCAAAATGGGTGAGGCTGGAATTGAGGAGGATCATATGTTCCATTTGCGAGTTGCGGATGCCTCTAAGAATTCAATTCTTAAATCGTTGTTGCTTTTCACCGTATCCGATATGGTCAATTTCGCTAAGAAATATAACATATGCAGGGATGAGCGATACAAACAGGCTTACCTAGAGCATGAGGCGATTCTCACTCATATAAAAAATCGAAACGATGTCGAAGCTGGAGAAGCCATGAGACATCACTTGAAAGCTAATTTCGATTACATACCGTCAAATGAGATGAATAGCAATGGAAGTTCCAGATAACAAGAAAATGAAATGCCTATGATTAAACATTTGAACTAAATAAAAAAATGGATTAGCTAAAAGCTAACCCATTCGGCAGGAATGTCACCACGGTTCCATTCGCAAAAATCGTCCGTAGGTGTCAAAAATCCAGCTATCCACAAAGATAGCCAATTCAAAACAAATCAAGTAGGTTCGGACTTCACCCTGCCCTGTTCGAAAAGAACCTGCTAAACCTAAATTAATTATTATGAGTAAAAAAGTACTTATACGGAAAATGAACAGGTCATTTTGGCTAATAGCTATTGTGAGTCTGTTTAGTTGGGCACCCATTTATGCTCAAAATGTAGTTAGCGGTACCGTCAATGGAGAAGATAATGAGCCACTTCCAGGGGTATCGATCATCATTAAGGGTACTACATCAGGTACCATTACTGATATTGAGGGAAAATATAATTTAAATGCGGATTCAGGTGCCACATTGGTGTTTTCCTATATCGGTTACGCACAACAAGAAGCCGCCTTAAATGGAAGGTCTGTGGTTGATGTAACCATGTCTCCGGATCTACAACAACTGGAGGAAGTAGTTGTGGTAGGTTATGGTACCCGAAAAAAGTCGCATAATACCGGGGCAATTGCGCAGGTAGAAGGTGGTGATCTTGCGAGTATTCAAGCTGCTCGTGTGGATGATGCATTAGCAGGTAAGTTATCTGGGGTGTTGATTCAAAATCAAAGTGGGGAGCCAGGTGCTGATCCAAAGATTCAAATTAGAGCAGCATCTTCTCTTTCAGGTGACTCCAATCCGCTAATTGTTGTGGACGGGTATCCTATTTCTGGAAGTTTGGCAACTGTTAATCCAAACGACATAGAAAGCATGGAGGTATTAAAAGATGCCGCTTCAGCTGCTATTTATGGATCCAGGGGTGCTAATGGTGTGATTCTGATTACAACCAAAAAAGGAAAATCGGGTAAAGCTAGTTTTAGTTACAATGCTTATACAAGCGTCTCCAGTAAATATGTAAAAGACATCGAAATGCTCAAGACAGCTTCAGAATGGGCGGATGACTTAGGAACAGATGCCTATGATCTTTCTGAAGTTGATCCTGATCTATTGAATTACAGGCTAAACGCCTACGCAAATGCACCCGATGTGGTGAGTATGGAAGATTGGCTTTTCCGAAATGGCTCAACTCAAAGCCATGACTTCAGTGTCAGCGGAGGAAGTGAAGATGTAAATGTCTTTGCCTCATTGGGTTATCAAAATATAGAGGGTATTGTAAGGGAGCAAGCCTTTGAAAGATATAACGGACGTTTGAATCTCGATGCAAAGCTCGGGAACAAGTTCAAGACTGGATTAAGTATCAATGGAAACTATAGTGACCAGGAAATTGTACCTCATGACATGAGAGATCTCCTGAGAGCCTATAGTATTCATCCGATTTATCATACACCGGCTTCTATTGCATTTGTTCAAGATTTAAATACACAAGCTGTAGCGCTGGGCTTGGCCCCATTTGATAATGGTTATAGAGGTGTCGGTCTTTCTAATTCAAGTATCTATACCCTACAGGCGGGTGATGCTGCCCAAGAATGGCACTATGGCAGAAGTCAAAATGGTATAGGAGGATCAGGAGATGCAGGTCCTGCTGTGAAGTTTGACAATGCAAGAAGATTTCGAAAAACGTATTTCGCTAATGTGAGCTCCTATCTACAATACGAAATCATAGAGGGGTTAAATATCAAAACCGTTCTGGGCGGAGATCTCAATGATACCCGAAATTATTATTATCAGGGAACTTTGGCAGATTCTCGTGAGCGTTCTAATCAATCTGACCTTGATCAAGTAGATCTTAAAAGAACTTCTGTGCTAAGTGAAACCACTTTGACCTATGCTCAGATATTAGGTGGTGTTCATGACATATCTGCAGTAGTGGGAATGGAATTTCAAAATTTCTACATAAAGGGAACGACCTTAAGAGGTACAAATGTACCAGTTGGTCAGCCCCTGAATTATTCGTTTTTGGACCCTGCTGATATAACAACAACCCTGAGAGACGAGACTGTTTCGAGAAGAAGTGTTTTCGGCAGAATTAATTATGCCTATGACAATCGTTACCTGGCATCAGTTTCGCTGAGAAGAGACGGTGATTCTCGTTTCGGGGCCAACAATCAATTCGAAACTTTCCCGGCGGTTTCTGTTGGATGGAACATGCATAATGAGGCGTTTTACAGCTCAGACTTTTTGAATTTAGTAAAACTAAGATTTAGTAGAGGTTCATTAGGAACCACTTCTTTTCTAGGATCCTATGATGCTTTGAGCCTCTTACAAGCCCAAGCAGGCACCACCGGGACTGGGTTCCTTATCCCGAGTAATCCGGCAAACCCTGACCTGACCTGGCAAACCAATACAGAGACCAACTTTGGTGTTAATCTGGGTTTCTTAGGTAGTCGCTTCACCCTGGGTATCGATTACTATACTTCTGATATTGAAGATATGTTGATTAACCAAAGTGTTTCTGAGGTTTTAGGTACTCCTTCTGTCGTACTTAATCGTGGTGATGTTGAGAGTTCTGGATTAGAATTTGAGTTCGGTGCGGAGTTGTTAGATAGTGGTCCAGTCAAATGGAATGTCTCTGCCAATCTATCGACTGTTAATACTGAAATAACCAGCTTAGGTGATCTGGACGCATTGCCTAATGTAGTTTACGGAGGCCCCAGCGGCAGAGGTCCGCAGTTTAGAAATTATGTTGGTGGAGAAATTGGTGAAATGTGGGGATATGAAACCACCGGACAGGTTGAAACGGAACATATTGCAGATCCATCTAGAAATATTGGATTCAGCAGCTCAGAATATTATGTCGTCGATCAAAATGGGGATGGTGAAATTGATCCCGAGAATGATTATGTTAAGTTAGGATCGGCTAATCCGGATTTTTACTGGGGTTTGAATACGCAGGTGAGCTATAAGGATTTTGACCTTTCACTTCAGTTTCAGGGCTCCCAGGGAGCAGAAGTTTATAACATCGACCCGATTTACTGGGAATCACAATTTGGCGGCAGGTTGCGGTCTAGTTTTGATAACGATGATGATGGCATTGCCGATGCTAGCGGACGTCATTATGAGCAGACCAGGAATGCACATGGTGCATTGGTTCAGGATGCTTCTTATGTTGCATTGAGAAACATGACCATAGGTTACAATTTTAGACCAAGCTTGATTAGTAAAATAGGGCTAACTTCTGCCAGGGTGTATTTCGCATCAACCAACTTGTTCTATTTGATGTCAGATAGCTACACGTCATTTAACCCTGAAGGTGTTCAGGGTAACTTTGATGACCCTACTGGCACTGATGATAATTATTTAGGACCTACAACCTACGGGTACCAGGAAGGTGCGAGTCCGATTGTGAGAAGTTTCACCCTGGGTTTAAATGTTAATTTCTAAATAAGAAAAAAATGAAAACTCTATATATAATATTCGGAGCATTGTTGTTAACAACAGCATGCGACAATGATTTGGACCAAATATCACCAATTGATGCTGAAGCCAGTTCTTTGACGTCTTTTACGGAAGTTTTGAATGCGGCATATTATTATCAGCAGGCTTCAGCTACGCCAATGGCAATCATGGGCGACTTCAGAGCGGACAACATGTTGATGGATGAAGAACCATACCCTGCATTTGATAGGTTCAATGCAGATTTAGCAGGTGGAGATTTGGTAGAGCAATTTTTTCGCCCTTTCTATAGCAATTTGTACAAGTCAATACTAAGTGCGAATAACGTAATTGATAATTCATCAGATGCTACTGAGGTAGGTGAGGCTCAATTTTTAAGGGCTTTGTCTTACTTCAAGCTCGTTCAGGTTTTTGGTGACGTGACCGTGAATTTATCACCTGCACCTGACGTGTCAGATAAATCTATTTTAGGCAGAGTGCCAGTCGCAAACGTTTATAGTGACGTTATAATTCCTGATTTTCAGGATGCAATTGCGGGTTTAGATAATTCTGAAATAACAAATGGTCGAGCGTCTCGAATCGCAGCTCAGGGATTGTTAGGTAAAGTTTACATGCACATGGGCAATTTTGGCAGTGCTGAAACTCAACTGGCTGCCGTTGTAAACGGAGCTGGTTCTGCAGGGATTGCCTTACAATCCAACTTTGCGAATATTTTTGGTGAGACTAATGACTTGAATTCAGAAATCTTATTTGCCACCCAATTGTCAACTTCTATAGAAGATGAATACGATTTTACCGGGTTTCCAGGATGGTTTAGTGGAGGCGATACAAAATCCCTTCAGCCATTAGATACGGACTTAATTGCTGCTTTTGATGCTAGTCCTGGAGATTCAAGAAGAGCGCTAACCATTGATGAGACAAACATGACGGGTCCAAAATGGGGCGGTCTTGATCAGGACTGGATAGAGCTGAGATTAGGGGATGTCATTCTGTTATATGCAGAAGCATTAAATGAAAATGGAGATACTCCAGCAGCATTAGTGGAATTAAATAAGATTAGAAATAGAGCAGGTTTAGCTAATTCATCTTCAGTTACGCAAGCTGAAGTTAGAACAGCTATTGCTGACGAAAGAAGACTAGAGTTGGCTTTTGAAGGCCAGAGATGGTTTGATTTGGTGAGAACTGGTACTGTTGACGCTGAAATGGGAGAAACGATTAGTGCGAATTATCATCTGTTTCCCATTCCAAATTCAGAAGTGCTGGCAAGTGATGGAGCAATTACTCAGAATGATGGTTATTAATCTTATAAGAAATTTAAAAATAAAATTATGAATTCATTAATAAAAGGAATAGGCGCCTTGCTATTAGCAGGTCTTATTATCTCCTGTGGAGATGATGAAATAGAAAGATCTACCGGAGAGGTTATTACGGGATTTGACTTTACTTTAAGTTCAAATGCGGATGGAGATGGTACAGTATATACTTTCACGCCATCGGCTATGGGGGCTACCTCTTTTGAGGTAGACTTTGGAGACGGTTCCTCTGCAGTAACTGTTGCAGATGGAAGCTCTGTAGAGCACGACTACCCAAATCCAACAAGTACAGCTATTGCAGACCAAACAAGTGAATACCTGGTGATTGTAACTGCAACGGGGGATAATGTACCAGAGACTAGGAGACCACTAGATATAGAAGTTACGTTTGACTTAGATGGTGATGGTGTTTTTGGCGTAGATGAATGTCCGCGTTATGCTGCGGGAGGTAGTCCGGATAGTGACAGAACTGGATGTCCTACTATACCAACCGTAGCAGGTATTGTTTCGACTCAGGCAGACAATGATCTAATCTCTATTTTCAGTGACGGTGTTGCAAACCCCAATTTTAATAATTTTGGTCATGCCGATTTTGGAGTTGGTTACATTGGTTATGAGTTTGGTGCTTCCGGTGCTGATTACTTTGCTGCGGCTGGTGAAGAAATAAAATTCGAACTTGATGCAGTTCCTGTGGTAATTGGAGATCTGGATGATGGCGATGTTCTCACCCGAAACGTAGAAAGAGATAATAGTGTACTACAATATGCTTTCTTAGATTTAGCAACCATAGCATTTGAGGCTGTTGATCTTACATCTGCCAACACGGATGTACCTAATTTATCTAATCTTCATTTGGAGGTTTTCTCTACTGAAATTGATGCGTTGTTAATTACTCTGAAAGATGGTGATGAAAGCTTTGTATTTGATGATGTAAACCTATTAAATGGTGCATGGACAGACATAGATATTACTTTGCCTGCAGGTTTAATTGATGGTAGCATCGATCAAATACAAATTGAAGTGGGAACATCAGGTACTGCGACAGGTAATCAAACTGTTTATATAGATAATATCTACTTGAACAAATAGTTACCCTCACTGCATAAGATATAGGTTATGAGGATTTCATTCGGATGAAGGCCGAATGAAATCCTTTTCTTAACGAACTGTTATATCTATCGAATTTGGCAGGTGTAGGCTTAGGTAAAACGCCAAGGTTGAGATATCAGGTTTAGGATTCATATCTCGGCTTGGAAGAGCTCTTTTGCTAAAGAAGTAGGAACTGCAGAATTCAATCTTATGTCATCGCTACAAGGGGGAAATGAAAGTTTCAATTGACGATGACGACGCGTTCATTTGAATCGCGGGAATGTTTTTGAGAAATTTTAAAGTTAGAAACTGCATGCAAAGGCACAATGAAGGTGCATTTGGCTATGTAAAATTTTATGGCCTTAAGGTCTCACACACATGATAAAAAAAAACTTCTTAATACCAGTAATGAGCTTCCTGATTTGGTGCTCCTCCTGCTCGCAGCAAGCGGGTGGGAAGTTCGTAAGATCTCTTGAGGAATTCGATGCGGCTGTATCAACATTGCAACCTGGAGAAACAGTTGTGATGGCCGACGGAGAGTGGAATGATGTGGAGTTGGTGTTTAGAGGAAATGGAGAGGAGGGTAAACCAATCAAGCTTCAGGCAGAGACCCCTGGAGAAGTGATCATCTCAGGCCAATCAAACCTGTCTTTTTCGGGAGAATTTATTGAAATATCGGGGCTTGTCTTCAAAGATGGCTATACACCTACCAGTGCGGTTATTTCTTTCCGAACTGGTGTAGATGAACTGGCCAATAATTCACGAGTAACCAATTGCGTGATCGATGGTTTCGCAAACCCTGAAAGATTCACCGGTGACCACTGGGTGTTTATGTATGGCAAGAACAATCGCTTTGATTCCAACTCTTTAATTGGCAAGGTCAATCGGGGTGTTACCATGGCGGTAAAGATGGATACCGAAGCGAGTCGTGAAAACAATCATATCATAGAGAATAATTACTTCGGTCCGAGACCGGTTTTCGGATCAAATGAGGGTGAGACCCTAAGAATAGGCACCAGCCACTTTTCAAGACTCTATTCCAACACTATCGTTCGTAATAATTTTTTCGATAGAGTTAACGGAGAGCATGAGATCATCTCAAATAAGTCATGCGGTAATCAGTTTAGAAATAACGTGTTCTTTGAGTGTCAGGGAACACTCACTATGAGGCATGGGACTAACACGCTAGTTGAAAACAATTATTTCCTGGGAAATGGGAAGCCTAATACTGGTGGTATCAGAATTATCAACGAGTACCAGGCGGTAAGAAAAAACTACTTATCGGGGTTGACCGGACGCAGGTTCAGAGGAGCATTGGTTATCATGAATGGTGTGCCAAACTCACCACCAAATAGATACAATCAGGTTGTCGATTCCTATATGGAAAACAACATCGTGATTAATAGTAATTATATTCAATTATGTGCCGGAAGTGATGAAGAACGATCTGCCGTTCCAATAGGATCCACCTTCAAGAATAACCTTATCCTTGGCAATACAAATGCCAACCCCTTCACCATCTTCGATGACGTTTCCGGGATTGAATTTGCCGGTAATGTGATGAGTGAAGGGTCCAACCCTCCTTTTAATGAAGGATTCGAGTCAGTTCCTTTAGAACTCTCCAAAAATGAAGATGGTCTTCTTGTACCACCTGTTGAACTGGTGGACAGAATAGAATTTGGACCAATTGCTTTGCCAGTAACAAAGGAGGATGTAGGAGCTTCCTATTATCCTAAGCGTGAAATTCAGGGTTCCTTCGGAGTGGGTAATAAAACAGCAGTAACACCAGGGACAGACACTTTACTTGAGGCTATTAGAAACAGCAGTTCAGGTGATGTATTGGTATTGGAGAACGGTGGTGCGTATGTCATGACGAAGTATGCGCTGGTGAATCACCCCATTACAATTATGGCCGAAGCGGGTAATAAAGGAGCTATACTTTCAGAACGACAAAGTTTCTTCAGAATCCAAAACGGCGGGGCTCTCAGATTTAAAAACGTGCTTTTTGATGGCGCTAAATCTCCTGATCAATCAGGAAGCAATGTTATCACTACCACATACTCTATGAATCAAAATTATGCGTTGGTTGTTGAGAATTGTGAAGTAAAAGATCTCGATAAGAATCACTCTTTCGATTTCATCAAACCGGCTAAATATACTTTCGCTGATTCTGTGGTAATCGTCAATTCAACTTTTACAAATGTTACTGGGGCGGTATTAACACTTGATATGGAGGTAGAAGATATTGGAAATTACAATGCCGAAAATGTCAAAATCACTGGTTCAACATTTACTGATGTAAAACATGAGATCGCGAATATTTATAGAGGAGGAACTGATGAAAGCACTTTTGGTCCTATTGTGACCATTAAGGATATCGAGATTAATAATTCCGGTCATGGGAAACGCAATAAGATGAATGCTACACTGCGGTTCCATGGCGTTCAGAAGCTCAATGTTGATGGTGTAAACATAAATAACAGTAAGGGTGTTGATTTATTCATGACAAATGGTGAACCGATTACCGAACTCTCTAATGTGACATTCACCAACTCTGACGGGCTTAGAACTAACGATGAGCCCTACGAAGCAGAAAATATTGTAGTAAAGAAATGAAGTTTGTTTGGGCAATATTGATTGTAATGCTGATGATGTCCTGTGAGGAACAAGAACGAACTGACTCAACATCAGAAAGGCCTAACTTAATTCTAACAGTGGAGGGAGTTAAGTCGATGCGCTCAAGTCTGGGAAAGGTCCCATTATTTGATCAGTCGGTCGAGGCTATTCACAATCAGGTGGATGCTGAAATCGAAGCGGGTATTGATGTGCCAATTCCTAAAGATCTGGCTGGTGGATACACCCATGAAAGACATAAGGCAAACTTCTTTACCATGCAAAAAGCGGGTGTTCTTTTTCAGATCACCGGTGACGAAAAGTATGCCGTTTACATCAGGGACATGCTGTTAGAATATGCAAAAATGTTCCCAACCCTTGGCAAACATCCGGCAAAGCGATCCTATGCAAGAGGGAAGCTATTCTGGCAGTGCCTGAATGATGCCAATTGGCTGGTTTACACCAGTCAGGGATATGATTGTATTTATGATTGGTTGGATGAGGAAACAAGAACTAAGCTCAATTCTGAGCTTTTCAAACCATATGCCGATTACATTTCAATTGACAATCCCAGGTTCTTCAACCGCCTTCATAATCATAGTACCTGGGGAAATGCCGGGGTTGGCATGATAGGCCTGGTGATGGATGATGAGGAGTTAATTGATCGGGCCCTTTATGCATTTGATATTGAAAGTGATTCCAGTTTGTTAGACAATGATGGGGGCTCACTCAATCTGAAAGGATATAAAGAAGGAGGGTTTCTGGCCCAAATTGATCACTCATTCTCACCCGACGGATACTACACAGAAGGACCTTATTATCAGCGATATGCCATGTATCCATTTTTAATCTTCGCCCAGGGACTGGCCAGTAAAAAACCAGAATTAGATATCCTCAAATATCGTGATGGACTCCTTATTAAGGCGGTTTATGCTTTGATTAATCAAACCAATTCTCAAGGGGAGTTCTTTCCAATTAATGATGCACAAAAGGGAATGTCCCTGATGTCTCGTGAATTGGTGAATGCGGTGAGTATGGCCTATCATTATGGTGGTAATGATCCTGGATTACTATCCATCATCGAAGCGCAGGGGAGAGTGCCATTAAATGACTCCGGATTGGCTGCGGCGAAGGGAATTGCAGAGAATAAAGCTGAACCATATGAATACAAAAGTATGGAGCTGACAGATGGAGCATCCGGTGATGAAGGAGCCATTGGAATCATTCGCTCAGATAATTTGACCCTGGTAATGAAATATGCCAAGCATGGCATGGGTCATGGACATTTTGATCGGTTGGGATTTTTGCTTTACGATGGGTATGGTGAAGTGATTCAGGATTATGGCTCCGCCAGATGGGTGAACATAGAGCACAAAGACGGAGGTGGATATCTAAAAGAAAATCATAGCTGGGCCAAAGAGACCATAGCTCACAATACATTGGTAGTAAATAAGGACTCTCATTTTGACAGGAAAGTCCAGGAAGCCGATAGGACCTCCGGCACACCCTATTATTTCTCATCTCGAGGAGAGGTTCAAATTGTTAGCGCAAAAGAGCTAAAAGCCTATCAAGGCGTTGAAATGCAGCGAACCATGGCTGTTGTTGATATTAAAGAACTAGAGAATCCATTGATCATCGACCTTTTCTCTGTTCAGGCTCCTGAAGGAACAAGATATGATTTACCGCTGTACTACCTGGGGGAATTGATGTCCACCAATCAGCAATTCAAAACGAACAATGACCTTACTCCCATGGGTTCGAATGATGGTTACCAGCACCTATGGCAGGAAGCTCAATCAAATCTTGAAGGTGACCTTTTAAGGCTCACATGGTTCAATAAGAGGAATTTTTACACGATGCATTCCACGGTTTACAAGGGAGATGAAGCATTGTTGACAAGAATTGGTGCCAATGATCCTAATTTCAACTTACGTCGAGATCCAGGATTAATACATAGAAGAACTGGTGGTAATACTGTCTTCGCAAGTTTATACGAGATGCATGGCTACTATAGTTATGCTGACGAGATTCCGATAAACTCATTTACATCAATTGTGGACTTGGATGTTCTGCATGATTCCGCGGAATATGTTGCCATTCAGTTTGTGCTAAAAAGTGGCGAGACATACCAGTTTGCTTTTTCATTGAAAGATGACAACGAATCAAGTAAACACACTATTGAATTAACGGGTGGAGAGTTGGAGTGGACCGGAGTTTATGATTTTAAAAAAATAGATAATTAAGCAATGGAAAGAAATAGCGAGAAATACATTTTGACTGAAGGCATGGAATGGGAGGAACTCGGAGGAGGAGTATCGCGGAAATTCCTGGGCTATGACAACCAGATAATGATGGTCCTGGTAAAATTTGAGAAAGGAGCATTGGGTTCACCACATAGCCATTTTCATACTCAAACCACCTACTGTGTTGAAGGAAAATTCGAGTTTGAGATCGATGGGGTGAAGCAGATTGTAAAGGCGGGTGATGGTGTATACATTGAGCCTAACCTTTTACATAGTGCAGTTTGCCTGGAGCCTGGCGTACTGATTGATACATTCAGTCCAGTGAGAGAAGATTTCTTGACCGGGGGTGGAGTATCCTATTTCGGAGATAAAGATTAACCTATTAATTAACCAATTTAACAACCGAACCTATGAAAATCAAAGGACTTAGGTGGTGGATTATCGGGCTAATATGCCTGGCAACGATCATTAATTACATCGATCGTTCGGCACTAAGCATTATGTGGCCGAGCATTTCTGAAGATTTGGGCATGACTAAAAATGATTATGCCCTCATCCTGAACATTTTCATGGTAGCCTATGCGGTAGGACAATCTGTTTCAGGAAAAATGTTTGACAAAATCGGAACAAAATTGGGATTCGTGGTTTCAATCACCCTTTGGGGAGTTGCTACTATGCTTCACTCAGTTGCCCGGGGTCTTTTGGCTTTTGCAGGATTTAGAGTTTTGTTGGGTTTGGGAGAAGCAGGTAACTGGCCTGGTGCAGTTAAAAGTAATGCGGAATGGTTTCCGGTAAAAGAAAGGGCAATGGCTCAAGGCATATTCAACTCAGGCGCAGCATTGGGTTCGGTAGTTGCACCTCCTTTGATCGCCTTGTTATGGGTAGCTTTTGGGTGGCAGTTCACATTCTTGATCGTTGGTATCATTGGATTGATTTGGGTAATACCCTGGCTGGTGATCAACAAAAAAATACCGGCAAAGCATCCCTGGATTACGGAAGAAGAGAAGAGTTACATTTTGGCCGGACAAGTTGAAGAAGATCAAGATGACGAGGGTGAAGGCTTGTCTATGGGTCAAATCCTCTCACATAAGGAGTCTTGGTCCGTATTGGTATCTCGGTTTTTCCTTGAGCCTATATGGTGGTTATTTGTTGGCTGGATGCCAATTTACCTGGCAGACAAATATGGTTTCAACGTTAAGGAAATTGGATTTTTTGCCTGGGTCCCATATGTAGGGGCTGCATTGGGTAGTCTCTCAGGCGGGTATTTTTCCGGTAAGCTGATGCTTAACGGGGCAAGTGTTGATAATGCCAGGAAGAAAACCATAACCATAGGTGGTGTAATCATGTTTCTTGGTCTGTTAGCAACTATTCTTATGGCTGATACGCCTTTGAAGTTTGTTGTCATTGTAGCCTTTGTATTATATGGGTTTCAATTTGTCATCAGTAACATACAAACCATCCCCAGTGATTTGTTCAGTGGAAAGTCTGTTGGATCCTTAGCTGGAGTAGGAGGTACCGTAGGTGTATTTTCGGTCATCATAATGAACTTCCTGGTACCGGTGATCTCAAGTTATTCCTACACACCCATATTTATTATGATTGCCTTATTTGTCCCACTGGGGGTCATCTCAATTTATTTATTAGCGAAAGAAATTAAACCTATTGGTTGACTTATTAATAACAAACTACTCAACTATAAATATTAATTAGACATGGGAAATGATAAAAATAAAGTAGCCATAATTACCGGCGCAACGGGAGGAATTGGTTTTGCGGTTGCTAGGAGACTAGGTCAGGATGGTTATACTGTTGTTTTAAATGGTATTGAAGACGAAATGGGAGCTCAGAGAGTTGAAGAACTCACAAAGGAAGGAATTACTGCAGAGTATTGTGGTTTTGATGTCACAAATGACGAGGAAGTAGCCTCGAATATTAAAGCGATTGGTGAAAAATATGGTCGAATTGATGTTCTGGTAAACAATGCCGGAGGATTAGGTGGAAGATCGAGGTTTGAGGAAATGACGACTGATTTCTACAGATCTGTGATGGCCCTAAACCTGGATTCCGTATTTTTTGCTTCCAGAGCTGCTATTCCTTACCTTAAGAAAGGAGAGCATCCTTCCATTATAAATTATACATCAAATGCCGGATGGAATGCTGGAGGACCTGGGGCTGGGATCTATGGAACTTCAAAGGCCGGAGTGCATGCCATTTCCAGGGCTTTGGCAAAAGATCTGGCAGAATACGGAATTAGAGTTAATGCGGTATCTCCAGGTACAATTGATACTCCTTTTCATGCTCAAATAAAATCTACGAAGCCGGAAGTATTTGCGTCATGGAAAAATAGTATTTTACTGGGAAGATTGGGTGAGCCTGAAGAAGTGGCTTCCGTAGTTGCTTTCTTAGCAGGTAAGGATGCATCCTTTATAACTGCCGAAACCATACAAATTGGCGGAGGCCAGGCGTTGGGAATTTAGTAACCGATTTAAACTTTTTTGAATGAATTTGAAAGGAAAAGTAGCTGTAGTAACGGGTGGAGCCCGTGATATAGGAAGAGCCATTTGTGTTAAACTAGCAAAGGAAGGGGCTAAGGTTGCAGTAAATTACTATAACAGTGAAAAAGACAGTGATGATACCCTTGAGGCGATTAGAGCAGTTGGGGGAGAGGCAATTGCTGTCCGAGGAGATGTGACTAAAACTGGTGATATAGATGACATGGTTGCTAAGACCAAAGAGGCATTTGGTGATCGCGTCGATATTTTGGTCAATAACGCAGGCGGCCTTTTTGCCAGAAAGAAGATTGAAGAACTAGATGAATCATTTTATGATCTCGTCATGAATGTTAATTTCAAAGGGACAGTCTTCGTTACACAGGCATTTATGCCATTAATGGGTGAGGGTGGATCGATCATCAATTTGGCATCTCAGGCCGGACGTGATGGAGGAGGTCCAGGATCTGCGATTTATGCCGCCTCCAAAGGGGCGGTCATGACTTTGACTCGGAACTGGGCGAAGGAATTAGGTCCACAAGGAATTAGGATAAATGCTGTTTGTCCAGGTATGATTGCTACCAAGTTTCATGATGATTTTACCAAAGATGAAGTTCGAGTTAATGTGGCTAATAGCACTCCGCTAAAAAGAGAAGGACGTGCAGATGAAGTAGCGGATCTGGTTGCCTATTTAGCCAGTGACGAAGCATCTTTCATCACTGGAAATAATGTAGACATCAATGGAGGTTTGGCCTTCTCTTAATAATTTACCTATATCTAAACTGTTTAATAAGTGAAAAAAGTAGTAACATTTGGTGAGATCATGTTGAGGTTGGCACCTCCAGGATTCCTTAGATTTTCCCAGACGAATTCGTTCGATGTCATTTATGGAGGAGGTGAATCCAATGTAGCCGTATCGCTGGCCAACTATGGAGTCCCTGTCGATTTCGTAACAAGACTTCCGAAAAACGACATTGGAGAATGTGCGCTGATGGAGATGAGGAAAAGGGGTGTGAATACCAGCAATATTGTTTGGGGCGGTGACCGATTGGGTATTTATTTTCTGGAAACAGGCGCTGTATCGAGAGGTAGCAAAGTTGTTTATGATAGGGCTCATTCTGCAATAGCGGAAATCAAATCAGGCATGATCGATTGGGGAAAAGTTTTTGAAGGAGCACAATGGTTTCATTGGACAGGAATTACTCCAGCAATTTCCCAGGGGGCGGCAGACGTGTGTTTGGAGGCTGTTAAAGCAGCAAGCGATCTGGGTATTACTATTTCTACTGACCTGAATTATCGTAAGAAGTTGTGGAATTACGGTGGAGATCGTGAAGCCATTATGACAGAGTTAACTTCCTATTGCGACATCATTCTGGGCAATGAGGAAGATGCTGAGATGCATTTCGACATTAAACCTGAAGGAATCAGTGTGCAAACTGAAGGACACAATGTAAAGGCCGAGGCTTTTCTTTCAGTTTGTCAGCAAATGATGGAAAAGTTCCCAAGAGCTAAGAAAGTAATAACCACCCTACGAGGATCAATATCTGCTTCTCACAATACCTGGGCGGGAGTGCTTTATGATGGAAAGAAAATGTATGAGACTACCCAATATCAAATTACTGATATAGTCGACCGCGTAGGTGGTGGCGACTCCTTTATGGGAGGTCTGATATATGGGTTGTTAAATTACCCGGAAGACGATCAGAATGCTCTGGACTTCGCGGTAGCAGCTTCTTGCTTAAAACATACTATTAAAGGAGATGCCAATTTAGTTACAGTAGAGGAGGTTGAGAAGCTTATGGGAGGTGATACCTCCGGAAGGGTTGCAAGATAATGAAAAAGTCTGTCGCCATAGTTTGTGGAGGAGGTCCTGCACCAGGTATTAACACAGTCATCAGTTCGGTGGCTAAAGTCTTTTTGAAAGAGGGCTATAACATTCTTGGGGTCCAGGAAGGATACAAAGGTTTATTTGCCACGAATCCTCAAATTAAAAAGATAGACTTTGATCTTGCAGACAGAATTTTTAGCAGAGGAGGTTCTACCCTGGTAATGAGCCGGCACAAGCCTAAGGATGACGAATTTAATGCTAAATTTTTCGTTGAGAATAATGTCAAACTCCTGGTAACCATTGGAGGAGATGATACGGCCAGCACAGCAAACCGAATCTCTAAATTCCTTGGTGATAATAATGTTGAGGTTCAAAATATCCATGTGCCGAAGACCATAGATAATGATTTACCCCTTCCTGATCGAAATCCTACTTTTGGATTCCATTCTGCTAAAGACGAAGGAGTGAAAATTGGTAATACCATCTATGAAGATGCGCGGACCAGTGAAAATTGGTTTATTGTATCCACTATGGGTCGAAGTGCAGGCCACCTGGCATTTGGGATTGCTTCAGCTTGTCATTATCCTATGTTGATAATACCAGAGATGTTTACCCATACCAAACCCACTATTGATAAGATTGTAAATCTGATCATTTCTTCCATGGTGAAGAGAAAATTAGAGGGTATTGATTATGGGGTAGCACTGGTAAGTGAGGGAGTTTTTCACGTAATTGAAGAAGACGAAATAAAAAATTGCGGCATACATTTTACCTATGATGACCATGGTCATCCTGAACTGGGAAACGTCAGCAAGTCCCACATATTTAATGTTCTCGTGCAGGAGAAGCTGAAGAAACTTGGTCTTACCGTAAAAAGCCGTCCCGTTGAGCTTGGCTACGAATTACGGTGTTGTCGTCCTATTGGATTCGATCTCACCCTATGCTCACTTTTAGGAATGGGCGTAAAGCAGCTCTACGACCAGGGTGTTTCCCGATGTATAGTTACCTCAAATTCGAACGGAGACATCTCTCCTATGTATCTTTCTGAGATTGAAGATGAAAACGGAAAGATTTCTCCACGACTAGTAGATATGGATGCTGAAATAACTAAGCTCTTTTTGCAAAGTCTTCATTTTCTCACCGAGGAAGATTATGATAGAGCACCCTTTCTTAAATCTCCTGCTGATTATGATTTTCATAAAATTCTCCAATGGAACAATCAATGAAAAAAGTAATCACATTTGGAGAGGTGATGATGAGATTGTCTCCACCAGGGCGGGCAACTTTTGCTCAGGTAGATAGCCTTGACATTACCTACGGTGGTGGCGAGTCAAATGTGGCCATTTCATTGGGGCATTTTGATGTACATGCCATTCATGTTACCAGGTTTCCTGACAATTTTATTGGTAAGGCCGCAACTCAATTCCTGAGACATCATTGGGTTGACACCTCATTTGTCATTTACGGCCATGATAGAATGGGAGAATACTTTATTGAAAAAGGCTCCTCGCTCCGGCCAAGCCAGGTTGTATATGAGCGTGAAGGATCTGCTTTCGCTGAATTAAAGCCCGAAATGATTGATTGGGAACCGATATTAGAAGGATCGGATTGGTTTCACTGGACAGGTATTACACCCGGAATCTCAGAGGGAGCAGCCGCAAGTTGTTTAGAAGCAATCAAACTGGCCAATAAGCTAAATATACATGTCTCCGGCGATATTCATTCCAGGGCTTCACTATGGAAATATGGTAAAGATCAATCCGAAATGCTTCCAGCGTTAATTGAAGGTACGGATGTAGTAATTGGTAGTGAATATAGCATTAACCGGGTACTAAAATTTACCGACGACCCTGAAGAATTGAGTTTTGAGGAAGCCTCACAGAAATTGATGGCTGCTTATAAAGGTGTAAAAAAAGTTGTTGATAAGGACAGAACTTCCTTAAGTGCTTCTCACAATAGAATACAGGGAAAGATGTGGGATGGTAAAACCCTTTTGAAAACTGAGGAGTATGATATCAATCCCATCATTGATAGGGTAGGTACGGGAGATGCATTTGCAGCCGGGTTGATTTACGGTCAACTCAACATGAGAACGGATGAAGATTCACTGAAATTCGCAACTTCGGCTTGTGCGCTCAAACATACAGTTGAAGGAGACACCAATCTGGTTGCAGTAGAGAGTGTAATGAATCTCGTTGATGGAGACACCTCAGGTAGAATTAAAAGATGACAAGAAGATTGTGGACATTAAAATAACTACTCCTGCACTATTATTTCCTGCCATCTCCTTACTTCTTTTGGCATATACTAATCGGTTCTTAACCGTTGGACAGTTGATTCGTCAATTGAAGGGTAATGTCACGAATCACAACTATGCTTCTATTAATAAGCAGATTGAAAACTTGAAAAAGAGGGTAAAACTCATAATCTGGATGCAGACTTTTGGAGTTTCCAGCCTTCTCCTTTGCACTTTCTCGATGATTTCAATATTCTATGAGGCCTTATCGTTTGGCCAATTGAGCTTTGGTATAAGTCTCTTACTTATGGTATTGTCACTGGTTTTATCACTTTGGGAAATTTTGATTTCAGGGAAGGCTTTAAGTGTGGAATTAGAAGAATTAAAACAGGGTTAAATCACCTACAAAAAAAAATAATAATGGCAAAATTTACAAGAACTGAGGTAGCAGGTAAAATGAAAAAAACGGGGATTGTTCCTTTATTTTATCATAGTGACATTGAAGTAGCTAAGGGAATTTTGAAGGCCTGTCATGAGGGTGGTGCAGAGGTGCTTGAGTTTACAAATCGCGGTGATTTTGCCCATGAGGTATTTACTGCGTTAAACAAATATGCCTATGCTGAGCTTTCTGGGATGGCTTTAGGTGTGGGTTCAGTAACCGATGCCGGAGCCGCTTCACTTTACATGCAGCTTGGAGCTAATTTCATTGTTACACCCGTGTTGAGAGAAGACATTGCAATAGTCTGTAATAGAAAGAAGGTGCTGTGGTCTCCAGGATGTGGTTCGCTCACTGAAATTACGAGAGCTGAAGAGCTGGGATGTGAGATTGTTAAGCTTTTTCCGGGTGGTACTTATGGGCCGGGATTCGTGAAGGCCATTAAGGGACCACAACCTTGGACAAGCATTATGCCTACGGGTGGGGTAGAGCCGACAGAAGAGAATATGACCAAATGGTTTGAGGCTGGGGTTCATTGCGTGGGTATGGGATCTCAGCTCATAACTAAAGAGGTGATTCAAAATAAAGACTTTGACCAATTAGAGCAGAAAGTAAAAAACGCCATTAGCATTGTTCAAAAGTTGAAAAAATGAGGGGGCTGATCAAAGCAATACTCGCTTTCGGACCGGGGATTTTTGCCATCGGCTATACTGTTGGTACAGGCAGCGTTACCTCTATGATCGTAGCGGGAAGTAGTTTCGGTATGCAGCTTCTCTGGGTCTTGATGCTTAGTTGCATTTTTTCGGGAGTATTGATCTTTGTCTACGGACAATACACGCTCGTGACAGGTGAAACGGCCCTTTTTGCTTTTAAAAAGCACCTTCCGTTAGGAAAAATTATTGCTATCCTCATAATAGTTGGGATTTCTTTTGGGCAATGGAATTCACTGATTGGTATTTTGGGAATCACCTCTAATATAGTGTTCGAAATCCTGGTCTTGTCCTTTCCCTCATTGGAAGAACATAAGTATACGACAGTGTTGATTTTAGCTATCCTGATTATTGGGGTTATGTATTCAATATTACTCAAAGGTGATTATACCCTATTCGAGAAATTATTAACAGTATTGGTAACCTTCATGGGGTTGTCATTTTTTTTCACCCTCTTTTTTGTCTTTCCCCTCCCTGGGGAAATATTGAGAGGGTTAATCCCACAAATTCCTGATGTAAAAGGTGGGAGTATGTTAGCAGCTGCTTTTGTGGGTACGACCATGGCTTCGGCTACCTTTTTATCGCGTCCTCTCTTTGTAAAAGGCAAAGGGTGGACAATAAAAGACCTCGTCACTCAAAAGAACGACGCTATTGTAGCTGCAAGCTTGGTTTTTATCATTAGCGGGTCAATTATGGCAGTGGCTACTGGGAGTTTATTTAAAGAGGGTATTGTGGTCACCAAAGTGGTAGATATGTCTCAGGCTTTGACCCCGATAGCCGGTAAGTTTGCCATGTCTGTATTCTTTTTTGGGACTTTAAGCGCAGGGTTGTCGTCCATATTCCCCATTCTTTTGATTGTGCCAATTATGCTGTCTGATTATAGATCGGGTGAGCTTGACACAAAATCCGATCAATTTAAATGGATAACAGGTATTGCCAGTTTAATCGCACTAACTATTCCCGTTTTTGGAGCAAACCCAGTTGAAGGTCAGGTCCTAACTCAAGTGTTTAATGTTTTTGTGTTGCCCCTGGTAATTGTGGGTATATTTCTCCTTACAAACCGGAAGGATTTGGGGAAGTATAAAAGCGGGATAGTTCTTAATGTCATACTTCTGCTGGCTTTTATTTTCTCAATAGTAATCTCGGTGAATGGAGTGATTGGAATACTATCATATTTGGAATAAGATAAGACCATTGCAAAAGTCATGAACGATGATTCGCATTGGATTTTTGGCTAAAGATTGAAGTTGTATACTTGTATTTTTTCTGTTTTCTCTGTTCTTTGGGGTGCGACAGGCTTCATTTTTAACGATTAGACGCAATGATCCCGGGAGTGCGATACAAATTGTAAGATAGCACTTCCATTATGTTCTGATTATGCATCTTTTCTATCCCTGTGTACCCTGCTACTCCTCCGGCGAACCAAAGTCTGATGCCCCCAAATGTGCGTTCTACTTTAAAACGTGCCTTGCCTGCCAATTTATTGAAACGCTTCTCCCAATGGGTCAGGGACTTGTTCTTTTTGGCTTTCTTCAAAATGTGATTCTTGAGTTTTTTGCTTTTGAGAAGTTGCTCATTCTTCTCTGATTGGTACCCTTTATCAGCTTTCAGGGCAATACCCTCAGGTAAATCGACTGTGCCCGACACCTCAGACAGATTTCCTGTTTCATTCACACTTGCTTTGGTGGTCACAACACCCGGCACCAGTCCTTCTTCATCGGTGAGGTAATGTTTCTTATAACCATAATGATATTTACCTCCCTTCTTTAACCATGATGCCTCCTGATCTACACTTGAAGGGTAGGTTTTATCCACACTCACCTCTTGCTCATCTTCCCGATCTGTTGTGACTTGATGGGTGGCTTTCCCTTTAGGCCTCAAAGGAGTTTCTATCACACCGGCATCGACTATGACTCCTGTTTTAACGATGATTTTATGCCTGCTCAACTGCGAATTGATCTCCTTCAAAAGCAGCTCAAAACCACCTGATTTGGACATGGCACTACGAAAGCGGCTTAAAGTACTATGGATCCGGAGCTGCCTGGTCTGTTGTTGATCCACAGAAACAGCCAAAAGAAATACGATCATTGACACGATCTTCTACTTCATAATCGCTCAGTCCGTACCCTGTTTGAAGTAAACACCTCTTAAATAGCAACAGCCCGTCATAACCGGGTTTACCTGTCGCACTCTTGCCCTTTTTATAATAGGCAGAGATGACTGATTCAATCGATGCCCGGTCCAAAACAGTATTTATCTGAGTGAAAAAAGTCTTTTTTATTTTGCGGGTTCGTAGATCACAAATGCTGTCTGTCAGGCTAAGAATGGATTGTTTTTGCATACGTAACTATAATACATAACGAGTAATATTTCAGAATGCCTTGCAACGATCTTGATACTTACAATGGCAATCACCCTTCTCGCAGAAAGAAAGCTAATGCAGCGGGCAGAAAGTTAAAAACGATTGCAGGAAGACTGGTCAGGGAGCCTGAGCGCAAATTGCCCACCTCTGCCTGCCATGATACTTTGGTGATTTTCAATCAGGTACTTTCTCAGAGTAGAACAAGCAAAAACAAAATCTACAGTCTACATGAGCCTGATGTGTATTGCATAGCGAAAGGCAAAGCGCATAAGAAATATGAATATGGTTGTAAGGGATCAATCCCCTTAACTCAACATACAGGTAGCATCGTAGGGGCAATGACTTTTGAAAATAATCCTTACGATGGCCATACGCTCAAACAAGTACTCCACCAAACAGATGGGCTAACAGGTCAATATCCTAAAACAGCTACTGTAGACAGCGGGTACAAAGGAGTTCAACACATAGCAGGCACTACCATCATAAAACCTTCCAGGCCTCTAAAACGAGAGAATCATTACCAGAGGAACAGGAAAAGGAAACACTGTAGGAGACGAGCTGCCACAGAACCTATTATTGGACCTATCAAAGATGATCACCGGGCTGCCAGAAACTACCTCAAAGGTACTCCTGGTGATCAAATTAACTTCATCATGGCTGCCAGTGCCTTCAATTACAAAAAACGAATGAAAAAGCTAAGGGCTAAGGCTCTTTGGTTCAGTTGGCAAACCAATACAATAAACCACTATTGGATACTGATTTTTCCAGGAAAACTGAAATTAGCTTTTTAAGGGACAACTAAATAGTTTAACCTGATCATTCTGAAGTCTCAGGTTCACCAAGAACTTCGGATTTATCACCATCATCCGGCCCGCTTAAGATATTTTCATCGGCCAGAATCTCCTTCTCCCTGTGGGCATTAATAAATATAACATTGCCTGGATTTTTATAGCCGTCAAAAGCATTCTCTTCCAGTTGCTTCACCACCTCAGTCTTAAATCCAATCAAAGTTAAATCTGCATCTACTGATTTGATTCCAATGATTTCCTTGACATTGGTGTCGGCACTAATGGTTATTAACTCCACATTATTCTGGGAAATTGGCAGACGACCTTCCTTGATCAGTTTTACCATCCGTGCCTGCTGGTCACTCATTTCATCTTCAGGCATGGCTGCGAAAATTTTTATTTGCGCACTTTTCCATTCAGGATGCCCCATTATAACGTAGCCCAATAAGATCATCAGGTTAGCGTTCTCAAAATCATTTTGGGTAATCCAGATGTGAATTTCGTTTTTATAGCCATATCCTTTGTCGGCAGTAGAAAGAATACAGATGTCAAATTCTGCTGCTTTGACTAATGAAAGATTGTCTGCAATCTCTTTAAGAGATTCCACGTTATCCCGGTCATACTCAAAGAGCATAAGATTGCTGTCTTTTCCGGAGACACTTGGCAATTGAATGGATTGCGCTACCGCTGTGGTATAAGATGGAGAAATGATAGTGTCTACAAATACATTACTATGGCTGATATCGGCCATTTTGATCAATCGTGCCAATTCAGTTTTGGCCAGAATATGGGTTTTCGTAGAGATATACCCATCGATTAAGTGCAAATAAGTGCCAAATCCGTACCTATGAGTAATAAACCGCATCAAGTCGAATGCACTTACCCTTTTAAAGGAGTCCCTGGTCACACAAATCGCAGAGGGCCTCCAGTTATCGGAGTCTTTTTCAGCCTTTTGAAGGAATACTTGTAATTGACGGCTCAACTGGAAGATTACTCCCTGAAAAACTGTAGCCATACCCTGCTTATTATCAACAAATCTTGTAATGCCAAGGTATATGAATACCATTACTGCCGTAGAAGCGAATGCATAGCCGGGATTCATTTTGAACATCAGGTAAATACACATGATTGCCCCAACTAAAGATATGTACCATCTTGATCTGAAGGCAGGCCGATAGGAGGGATCAGCTGCAAAATGTTGGAAAAATGAAATAAGACAGATGGCACCATATGTGACCATAAAAAACATTGAAATAATCTCCGCTACGGCATTAACATCCCCTATGCTCACAAAGAGTAAAGCAATGAGCAGTGAAACAATGGTGGCATTTATTGGTTCATGGTTTTTTATGGTCTCTTTTGACAGCAGCGCATTGGCCCATGGAAGAGGAAAAATCTTATCGGCAGCAATTGCCTGAATGGTCCGCGGTGCTACCAAAATTGATCCTAATGCTGAAGAAATTGTAGCTGCAGCCAATCCGATAGGTATAATCGGTCCCCAAATAGCAATTTCACCCATAACCAACTGGTTGCTGACCAATTCATCCGGACTGGCTGATAAAGACAGTTTGTGGGCAATAAAAATGTAAATAGCCATCCCTACGAATGTTGCGGATAAGGTTCCTAAAGGAATGGAACGTTTGGGCTCTTTCAAATCACCGGATAGACCCACTCCAGCAGCCATTCCGGTAAATGCCGGAAAAATTATTGCAAATACATAAAAGAAATTATCAGGATTGGTAACAGTTGCCACCGGATTATAAGTTATTTCATTAGCGTAGGTTGTTGTTCCGACAAAAAAGAAAACCAGTGATGCGAATAGTATTCCAACCACCACATATAACGCTTTCATCCCAAAATCGGCACCTTTGATTAACATCAGAATACTCAAAAGGCCTAATGCTGGCAAGCTAACCAGGCGCTTATCGTGAAGGTTCAGATCAAATTCCTCATTTACTATGGCAAAAACCGGATCGAAGGCTTCTGAGAAAGCAATGGCGTAAAAGGCCACACTGATAGCCTGGGACAGATAGAGTGCAAGTCCAATGGCACCTCCTATATTGAGGCCAAATGATCTGGAAATGATATAGTATAATCCACCACCTTCTACCTTTTGATTGGTGGCGATCTCGGCGATGGCCATTGCAGTTGGCAATGTAACCAGGTGTCCTATCATGATGATGGCCATTGTCCCCAGAAAGCCAAGGCTACCCACGGCGTAACCAAATCTGAGGAACATGATTGCACCAAGAATTGTGGAAATAGCGGTGAAAAATACAGGGATGGTACCAAAATTGGCTTTTTCCTTTAATAGCTGCGACATGTTGATTCAGTCAAAGTAAGCAATATACTATAAACCTGAGTTCGATTAATACTTGAATGAATTTTCTGAGGGAAACCCTTGAGAACTCAATAAGTTACTTTGAACAACCAGGACAGATCTTACTTTAACTGTTCCAGTTCCTTTTTGCGGATTGAGATTTGCCAGCCATATTTCGAAACGCTTTACTTTGAGTATTAATCCAATAAGAAATCATCAAGTACTTCCATGAAACTACTATAGGCCAACTTTGATTCCCCAACTAAAGTCCCCTTCATGAGTTTGCGCTTATAAAGGCTGAGGGCCTCATTGATATATTTGTTTCGCTTTTTATCAATCCGGCTTATGATGTCTTTAATGTCGGAAAATATGTCATCCTCTAACTTTGGTGACAAATTTTTCATACTTGAAAGTATATGCTTTTAGTATACTTTCAAGTATCAATTATTATGCTGCAAACCTTCAGGAGTGCCTTGACTATGAGGCACTATTGATCACTGGTTTATCTGCTTGGGTAAATCCTTGAAGGTTTAACGCATTAGATTCTAATGTGCTAATTCCAGTGATCCGAGGTCGGTGATGGCATGAAAAATCCAAACTTATCTTTACTATCAAAATGACCGGCGAAATTATTCTTATGCGTAACCACTCTCAGATCAACTGGCTTTATGTCCCTTGGGTCGGAACGACCCAAAATTTTGGTTAATTCCAGCATATCATGATGAAAACCGTTCAGGTATTTGTGAATTCGTGTCGATTTCTCCGGTATGCTAATTCCATGCATTCGCCATTTATTATTAGTGGTAATCCCTGTTGGGCACTCATTGGTGTGACATTTAAGTGCCTGTATGCAACCTATGGATAACATGGCAGCTCTTGCTGTTTCTATGGTGTCAGCACCATATGCAAATGCATAGGCTGCATGTGCTGGTGTAAATAGTCTTCCAGAAGCACTAAGTCTAACATTATCCCGAATTCCAGCTTTTACCAGTTGCATGTGTAAATAAGCTAATGTCTCTACAGAGCCGCCATAGCCAACATAATTAACGAACATATTAGGTCCGGCTCCTGTTCCACCGTCAGCCCCGTCAATCTGGATCATGTCGGGGCCCTCTCCTGTTTGCTTCATTGCTTCCACTAACAAATCCACCTCACTCAATTTTCCGATGCACATTTTTATACCCACTGGCAATCCACTTAACGCCCTTATTTTTTTACAAAAATCCATCAGCTTGGCAACAGCTTGCCTGGATGTAGTGGCATAAAGCTCTGCATGCTGGAAAGGGCTAATTACTGTTTTCCAGGCCTGAATCTTTCTCACATCAGCTATTTCGGGCGATACTTTAGCCCCTGGCAGGTGTCCTCCAATACCAGGTTTTGCACCCTGAGAAATCTTCAATTGAATCATCTTAATGTTTGGAAACTCGTTTAGGGTTTCCTTGAAGAGTTGTTCATCAAGAACTCTAGTTGTTTCTCCATTGGGTAAAGCAGCCTCTGTACCAGCACCAAATTTGCCCGTTCCTAATTGCCAAACTGTATCATTGCCAGCCACCGCATGTGGACCACATCCACCTTCACCTGTGTTGACGTAAGCAATATCCTTTGCACCTAGACTCAGACATTCGGCCACCCTGTAGTTTAAAGCACCATAACTCATGGCAGATATATTCAGCACATTCTTTACTTTAAATGGCTGAACATTAGAGTGATAGATACCCACTTCAAAACCATAACTTATATTGGAAGCCTGAGTCCCAAAGTTGTTATGCAGAATTCGACCACCCGCGGTATTTTCAGGATCAGAAATGTCTAATTCAGTGCCGAAACTTGACATCGACTTAAGCCCTTTTGCCTTTTGATAAATGTAGTCCCTGACTATTTTAGGGATTGGTCTGCCGTCTGTATTGGTCTCATTAAAATATTGTAAGTACTTGTCACGGAATACATCTTCAAAGATGAATCTTAACCTGCCAATTGGCCCATAAATACGGGTAATTGTATGATCATCCTGGATAAAGAGATCCTTAAGACCCCACAAGAGCATAGCAATAGCCATTAAAATCAGACTCCCTTGCCAACCACTAAAAAAATACACGGGAATGGTGCCAATAAGACAAATTAGGATTATGGCCTCTATTGGACGCTGTAATGGCGGTAGATGATCCGGTGGGATGAGAACATTTTCCTTGCCATATTTAGCATAACTCTTAACTATTCGACTGGTAATGCCGGAAATTTTATAAGCCATTGATTACGGTGGTTAGTAATTAGCCGCTTAAGGTAAGCAACTTAACAATTAACAGACAATTGATATAGCAGAATATGTTGCAAATTTTATTTTGATGATTCATGGGTAAGAAAAAACAACACCACTTAAATATACCTTAAACTACCTTTCACGATTACGTCGGTTCTTCTACTTTTGCGGCAGCAAACTCTCCCCTTATGATCTCATTCTTTGAGCGAAAACCAGCCACTATTTATGCTGCACTTACCTCAAAAACTCTGTCCAGTGAAGACGTTCAAAAACTGTCCTGGCTATTTGGCAATGCTCAACTTTTAGGATCGGACCAGGTCAATGGAAAATTCATTGGTCCACGCAAAGAGATGGTCACCCCGTGGAGTACAAATGCAGTTGAAATTACCCAAAATATGGGAATCAATGGCATCTTGAGAATAGAGGAACTCGAAAAAGCCACAAATGCTGAACACGACCGGATGCTACAGGTCGTTTATGAATCACTTGACCAGGAGATTTTTACTATAAAACATGAGCCGGATTCAATTATTGAAATTGATGACATTCAGGCTTATAATGAACTGGAAGGACTTGCTCTCAATGAAGAAGAGGTGAAGTACCTGCAAGAAGTGGCCAAAAAAATTGAGAGAAGATTAACCGACAGTGAAATATTTGGGTTTTCACAAATAAACTCAGAGCATTGCCGTCATAAGATTTTTAATGGTCAATTCATTATTGACGGAGTAGAGAAGAAGGAAACACTTTTTCAGTTAATTCGAAATACGGCCAAAGAAACTCCCGGGCTTATTGTATCGGCCTACAAGGATAATGTGGCATTCATCCAGGGCCCGGTAGTCGAACAATTTGCACCAAAAACCCGGGACAAACCAGATTACTTCGAAAAGAAGCGTTTCGAGTCTGTTATATCACTAAAAGCGGAAACTCATAATTTCCCTACTACCGTAGAACCGTTCAATGGTGCTGCAACTGGTTCAGGAGGTGAAATAAGAGACCGAATGGCTGGTGGCCAGGGTAGTTTTCCATTGGCAGGCACAGCGGTTTACATGACCCCCTACTCACGTATGGAAAAAGGAAAGCCTTGGGAAGCAGCCTCTAAAGAGCGGCCATGGCTTTATCAAAGCCCGTTAGACATTCTGATCAAAGCCTCCAACGGCGCAAGTGATTACGGAAACAAATTTGGTCAGCCCCTTATCTGTGGCAGCCTCTTAACATTTGAAAATCAGGAGACAGATAAAACCTGCAGCTTTGATAAAGTAATCATGCTGGCGGGAGGAGTTGGCTATGGTAAAAAAGATCAAAGCTTAAAAAAAGAAGTTCAAAAGGGAGATCAGATAGTCATATTGGGTGGAGATAATTATCGCATCGGAATGGGTGGTGGTGCCGTCTCGTCAGTAGCTACAGGGGAATTGGGGAATACGATTGAGCTCAATGCTGTTCAGCGTTCAAACCCCGAAATGGAAAAACGGGTAGCCAATGCCATTCGAGCCATATCAGAATTAGATGAGAATCCAGTGGTCTCAATCCATGATCATGGGGCTGGCGGTCACCTCAATTGCTTATCAGAACTAATAGAGGAATCTGGTGGTCAAATTGACATCACCAAACTGCCAATTGGTGATCCGACATTATCGGATAAAGAAATACTCAGTAACGAGAGCCAGGAGCGCATGGGTCTTGCAATTAAGGAAAAGGATCTTCAATACCTAAAGGATGTTTCTGAACGTGAGCGGGCTCCATTCTATCATGTTGGTCATGCTACGGGTGACCAACACCTGACTTTTAAAGGGACAAAGGAGGGTAAATTGCCTTTTGACTTAGATCTCATTCATTTATTCGGCTCTTCTCCGGAAACTATCCTGTCAGATAAATCAACTCATCAGCAATTCGAACCACTAAACTATGAGGAGGGGAAGATTGATGAATATTTCCATAGCGTTTTACAGTTGGAAGCAGTCGCCTGCAAAGATTGGTTAACCAATAAAGTCGACAGATGTGTAAGTGGCAGGGTAGCCAAGCAGCAAACAGTTGGAGAAATTCAGATACCCTTAAATAACGTTGGGGTAACCCTGATCGATTATAAATCAAAGTCAGGAATAGCGACTTCACTTGGGCATGCGCCCGCCCCGGCACTGATTGATCCTATTGCGGGGTCAATAATGTCAATTACTGAGGCACTCACCAACCTTGTTTGGGCACCTTTGACACATGGACTCCCGGGTGTTTCTTTAAGTGCCAACTGGATGTGGCCAGCCAACAATGAGGGTGAAAACGCAAGGCTCTATTCGGCCGTAGAAGCTGTTAGCAATTTCGCGATTGAATTAGGTATTAACATCCCAACTGGTAAAGATTCATTGTCAATGACTCAGAAGTATCCGGATGGCGAGACAGTCTATTCCCCGGGAACAGTAATCATCTCCTCTGTTGGGGAGGTTTCAGATGTAAGCAAAATTGTTGAACCAGTCATCCAAAATATAGAAGGAACACATTTACTCTATATAGATCTCTCCCAAAAAAGTTATGCTTTGGGTGGGTCCAGCTTTGCGCAAAGTCTTGGGAAATTAGGTGATGAAGCACCATCTGTTACTGACACCTCTTATTTGAAAAAATCATTTGCGGCTATTCAGGGTCTAATAAACGAGAGCAAAATATTGGCTGGTCATGACATCTCTTCAGGTGGTTTGATTACGTGCTTGGCTGAAATGACTTTTGGCAACCTTATCGGTGGGCTTGATATTGACTTGTCTTCTATCAAAGAAGTTGACTCCGTAAAGCTATTATTTAGTGAGAATCCCGGTGTGATTATTCAAGTAAACCAAGCAGATAAGATTCAGGATTTATTGAAATCAGAAGGGATTGAATCTCATGCAATCGGCTGGTTAATCAATGAACGGCACCTGCTAATTCAAAATGGAGAAACATCATTGAAGTTTGATCTTGATGACCTTCGGGATACGTGGTTTAAAACCTCTTATCAATTTGACAGTCGACAACGAGATAGCAATCATGCTGCCGATAGATTTGCAAATTACAAATTACAGCCATTGTCTTTTGAATTTCCTAAGAGCTTCACAGGCAAGTTTAAAGACTTAGGAATTCATCCTGACAGGACGAAAAATTCAGGCGTTAAAGCTGCCATCATCCGGGAGAAAGGCATCAACAGTGACCGTGAAATGGCTTATTGTCTTCACCTTGCTGGCTTTGATGTTAAAGATGTTCATATGACCGATCTCATGACCGGAAGGGAAGATTTAAGAGAGGTCAATTTGATCGTATTTACCGGGGGCTTCTCCAACTCGGACGTTTTAGGTTCAGCAAAAGGATGGGCCGGGGTATTCAGATACAACGAAAGTGCAAAAGCTGCACTGGCTGATTTCTATGCTCGGGAAGATACGCTGAGTTTAGGAGTCTGTAACGGATGCCAGTTGATGCTCCATCTGGGTTTAATCTATCCTGAATTAAAAGAAGCTCATCCCAAGATGCAGTTCAACAGTTCGGGGAAATTTGAATGTTCCTTTATTAACGTTGATATCCAAAAGAACAACAGTGTTATGCTTAGTTCCCTGGAAGGCACAAAACTGGGTATCTGGCTTGCTCACGGCGAAGGACGGTTCCAATTTGATAGGCCAGAGACCGACTTGGACATTACCGCTAAATACTCCTGCCCTGCCTATCCGGGTAATCCTAATGGGTCAGATTTTGCCACAGCAGCGTTAGAATCCAGGGATGGCCGTCACTTGGCCATCATGCCACATCCTGAGCGTTCTTTGTATCCCTGGAACTGGGCACATTACCCAAAAGACAGAGATGACCAGGTGAGTCCGTGGATTGAAGCTTTTATTAATGCGAGAAAGTGGGTGGAAACGAATACCTAAACATACCACCTGGCTTATCGAAGTTTGGTAAAAGTACAGCACGAATAAAACACATTAACTTTATTCGAATGTTCGGTGCAAGCCAGTAATGCCAGCCATGCTGAGATTTAGAATACGAATTAAATACTCAGTGTTTTTGATGGTTTGGGTCAACTTGTTAATTTCCAACAACTGGTTTTTCTGTAAAAGTCAAAACTATTAAATAGTATAAAAGTCATTTTCAAAACCCGGTATTGTATCCTTTTCAACTATACCTGTTTTTGACATTGTCATCCCGGGTAACCCAGGGTAGATTGAGAAAGTAAAAGAAAAAAAGCACTTTAAACTTTGGCGCATTTCCAGGTTTCCATGCATTCACAGGTTTTGTTACCACCTTTTAGGCTGTCATCGCATTTATTTGCCTGAGCCTTCTCAAATTTCTAAACGTTCAAACAGGTAGCATTACAACGCCAACCCACATAGAAATCATCCTCTTTACAACAAAGTAAATCACCCGCCCTGTTTAAGGTAGAAATAAAAAGAATTGTGGTGTTATAAACGCAACTTGTTTTTACCTGTGTGATGAGCTGCCGGTTCCTCTCCAGCCTGATCAGGTTTTAATTGGCAATAAATTATTTTAATTGGCAATAAATAATTAATTTAGCGACCGGTTTTACAATAGACAGCAGGCACAACAGGCACTGGATTGGCAATAATTCGGTTTAATCATTAAATACGGATGAGTTGATCAATCTTTTTTTTAATACCTTTATCCCTGATTAAGACTTTTTTTAATACCTTTATCCCTGATTAAGAACAACCAGTTGAACAATTAACAATTAACAATTAACAATTAACAATTAACAATTAACAACTAACAATTAACAACTAATATCTAACACATAAATACCATGAAAAAAACACACACTACCAGGAAATCAGTTACCCCCCCCCCCCCCCCTAAAAAATAAGGTTAGGGCCGGGAGCTTAATTACCCTGTTTGCTCTTCTCTTTCTCTCTGGCCCTGTTTGGGCACAGGATGATCCGTCAGACCATTTTGTACTAAAAATAAACACCACCTTCGGAACTGACCCTGACGGCAACCCTACCACCAACGCTCAGGACGCAGACTTTACTTTTCACACTCAGGATACGGAGTATATGGTCGATTGGGGAGAAGGCAGCAGTTTTGAGCCAATAACAACAGGAAATACCAGCCATACCTTTGGCACGGCAGGAGAGCATACCATAAGGTTTAAAAACCTGAACGATATTTATATAAATAACCATTTTTTTGGAAATAGTGGTGGAGAAAAATACACCGCTATTGAACAATGGGGCACTGCTGTATGGAATGCCCATATGTCGAGGGCTTTTCGTGGGGCAGGTAACTTAACTGCCCGTAGTGATGCTGGCACTCCTGATATGAGTTCGGTAACAGATATGGGTTTTATGTTCTCAGGTGCCGCTTCTTTCAACCAGGATATAGGAGGTTGGGATGTTTCCAAAGTAACAAATATGGAGAGTATGTTCTCTAATGCCGCTTCTTTCAACCAGGATATAGGCAGTTGGGATGTTTCTAAGGTAACAATTATGCGTTCTATGTTCAATGGTGCCGCTTCTTTCAACCAGGATATAGGAAGTTGGGATGTTTCTAAGGTAACAGATATGTTTGCTATGTTCAGTGATGCCGATGCTTTCAACCAGGATATAGGAAGTTGGGATGTTTCTCAGGTAACAGATATGTCTGTTATGTTCTCTGGTGCCGAAGCTTTTAACCAGAATATAGGCAGTTGGGATGTTTCTCAGGTAACAGATATGGGTTTTATGTTCCAAAATGCCCCTTCTTTCAACCAGGATATAGGCAGTTGGGATGTTTCCAAAGTAACAACTATGTGGAATATGTTCGATAATGCCAGTTCTTTCAACCAGGATATAGGAAGTTGGAATGTTTCTCAGGTAACAAGTATGTTCAGGATGTTCGCAAATACTACACTTTCACCAGAAAACTACGATTCACTTTTAATAGGCTGGAATGCACAAAGCCTTCAAACAGGACGGTCTTTTAATGCAGGAAATTCTAAATATACATCAGCAGCACAAGCTGCCAGAGACAATATGGTTGCTACAAATGGTCATGGTTGGACGATTACTGATGGTGGGTTAATTGAAGCCAGCGACCCACCTGAAAATATTTTTCTTTCTTCCACAAATATTTTAGAAAACGAGCCAGCAAACACCACAGTCGGCACCCTGTCCACCGATGGAGGAGCGGACTCTTATACCTATACATTCATAGCAGGAGACGGAGATACAGATAATGCGAGTTTTACCATTTCAGGAACAGAACTACAACTTATAGCCCCTGCCGACTACGAAACAAAAAGAAGCTATTCAATACGTATAGCAGTAGATGGTGTAAGTGTTGTAAAACAATTTACCATCTCTGTTATTGATGTACAAGAAGCTCCCCTCATAAACACAGAAGCAGCAAGCAATATTACTTCTACAATGGCCACTCTAAACGGCGACCTGACTTCCATCGGACTGGCAGCAATTACAGAAGGCGGTTTTGTATATGCCATATCAAATGAAGATTTAATAATTGATGCTGCCGGTGTTGCCAAAGAAGTTGTAAACGGTGTGGCAACAGGTGATTTTGAAAAAGAAATTACAGGTTTAACAGCAGGCACAAAATATTATTACAGAGCCTACGCAACCAATAGTTTTGGAACAGCTTACGGAGGCGAACAAAGTTTTACAACATCAGCCCCCGTAGCACCCACAGCAAGCACAACAGCAGCCAGCGATATTACTGCTACAACGGCCACTTTAAACGGTGATATCACTTCCGACGGCGGAGCAGGCATTACAGCAAGAGGCTTTGTATATGCTACATCAAACGCAGATTTAATAATTGGTACTACGGGTGTTACGGATGTTGTTGTAAGCGGTACAACAGGTGTTTTTACAGAAAACATTACAGGTTTAACAGCAGGCACAAAATATTATTACAAAGCCTACGCAACCAATAGTGCAGGTACGAGCTATGGAAATGAACAAAGTTTCACTACGGAGGCAGTTTTGTCTATTGAGGATTTTGAGCAACCGGCTGTTGCCATTTCGCCAAACCCGGCCACCGGTATTGTAAACATCACCGTGTCAGAAAAGACAGATTACAAATTGCTGGATACCGGAGGTCACCTGCTTCAACAGGGAACTTTCGCCACGGGAGCGCACAGCATTGATATTTCGCCTTTGACCGAAGGGATTTATCTCTTCATTCTACACACCGGTAAAGGGAGCTTTACCAGGAGAATTATCAGGAATTAGGATTTGGGATTGGAGGAGGTCAGCTATTGGTAAAGAGGTCTGACCTCCAAAAATCTTTCTCTGCCCCGGTGGGTGTTCTCACCAACTGCTATCCAGTGGATGCTATCTCAAGCAAGGGCAAGGGCCCCTGGATTATGGGTATGGTGAAGAGGAGTCCGGTTTCCTTGCAGGTTGTTGGTGGCAGCACCAGCAACGGGATCGAAAATTTATTGTCGTCCTTTAAACCGGTAAAAACGCTTAAAAATGATTTCAAAGTTGGAGGAAACCTTGGTTTGAGAAAGATCTTCGTCATCATTCAATTTGTGCTGACTGAGTTTAGCCGGGTGATTCCGACAACGGGATTATCACTTCTAACCTTAACGCTATTGGTTATTTCATCTCAAACAGTTAGGACAGCATTGACAAGTCCGGTTGATGCGTTGAAATATGAATAGAACAAGTCAGGTTTTAATCTTTTGCTGGAATCATTGCAATAGCGTCCATTTCGACCAGGATGTCTTTCTGATAAAGGGCCGTTACGCCCACCAATACATTCGGAGGCATGTATTCAAGATGTCCGAACAACTGTTTTCTCACCTTACGAAACGCTGGCAGGTCTTCGTCTTTATAATTCTTTATATAGGTGGTGTGCTTAACTACATCTTTGAAGGTTGCACCTGACTTTTCTAATTGGGTAATAACTCGTTCAAAGGCTACTCGAATTTGTTCTTCCAGGGTAGAACCTTCACCCACCTGCCCGGCAATGTAGATAGTTTTTATGCCACCACTGTTGATCTCAACCGCATCACTATATCCATCATGGGGATCAATGTATTCTTTGGTCAGGTCTTGCGCAGTTAGGAAGGCGAAATTGAATGAGAAGAGCATTAACAAGGTAAACCTCATATTTTGATTTTTTCGAACTACTCAAGCACAAAGGGGGTCGGGCTAAATGAACCCAGAAATATCAGCAGTGCCAACCAGCCCAATACTTGTCGTTTATAGCTTAGAGGTTGGTCTTGTTCAACTGTCGGATGCTTAACCCCCAGAAATCGACCAATAAGAAAGGCAAATAACAACCATCCACTGTATCCAGTCCAGTCAGGAAAGTAAAGTGCGGCAAAAACCTGTGCAGCAAATATGATTACCGCCAGTGTCAATCTATTCTTTTTGTCCTCGATCATTGTGTAAAGACAGAGGTATATGAAGAAGATGTAGAGAGGAAACATGATCATTAGATCAGTCATTTCGACCGTCAGATCGATCATGCCGAGCCCGGAATAAAAAACGAAAAGTGTGAATAGCCCTGAAGAGATATAGGTGTGGTTTTTTTTACCCACAAGTCCATACAGTATATGCCCACCGTCCAATTGACCGATGGGCAGCAGGTTAAGTGCAGTAAAAAAGAGTGCCAGGTATCCTGCGAAAATCCAGGGATAGTGCATAATCTCAAAGTCATTAGGTAAAAGTTCGGGATCAGCTACATTGTTCTTAAAAAATTGAAATACCAGGTTGCTTCCAATCTTGATGGAAGGAGAATTGATAGAATAGTGAACAGTATCCGGATAATACTCAGCTAAGTCCGGCCTGATCTTAGCGAAATCCGATTTTAATAGGAAAGTGTCTTTATTGTATATGTGAGTTGCGTATGAAGGTCCAAATATCTGGTATTCGGGATGAATACTATAGATGTGACCAGGCTGGGGTAAATTGGTGAAGCCATAGGTCAAAACAAGTATGGCTACCATAAAACCAGCCAATGGACCAGCCATGCCGACATCGAAATATTCCAGCCTGCTTGAGATTTTTTGCTTGATTCTGATGAAAGCACCAAAAGTACCTATTGACGGTGAACCTATGAAACCAAGCCAAAAAGGCAAATAGCGTGGGAGGGATACATCAATTTTGTAATGTTTGGCAGTAAAGTAATGACCAAATTCATGACAAGTGAGGATGAGCAAAAATGGAATTGAGAACTCAAACCCCCGGACAAATGTACCCCAGGTCATGTTGAATGGTTCAGTGGCAACCACATAGGTTTGTGTAGTCCACTCTGCTCCGGCTAAAGTTGTGGTAATTAGCGTAAGAAAAAGAAATCCAAAAAACTTCATGAGCTCTTTTTGTTTTTCCTTTTCTGTCTGTTGCTTTAGTCCTTCCTGCAGCTCCCCTGTCTCTTGCTTCATTAAATCCATATACTAAAAAATCTCGAAAAGCCGATCGGGATGATCAATGTGTTGAGTTTTAATGCCTAATTTCTCCGCAGCTTCCAGGTTCGTCTTATTATCGTCCAAAAATAGGGTTTCTTCCGGATTAAGGTTGTTTTCCTCAAGAACAAATTCATAAATCTCAGCATCCGGCTTTCTCATTTTGATCTCATGTGAGAAATAGACTGCATCAAAGAAGTGGTTAAGATCATCTTTACCAGTGTTAGCTTTCAAAAACTCGTTAAATTTTTTAACATGAATGCCATTGGTATTGCTCAGTACTAACAGTTGATGATCACTCGCCAAATGACTGACTAACTCAAGTCTTTTAGCCGGAAGATCCAGCAGCATGCCATTCCATGCTTTATCAATCTCATGATTTGGCAGTGTTCTTGTGGTCAATTGTCGTATGCCATTTCGAAAGTCATCATTGGAAAGGAGGCCTTTTTCATATTGAAGAAATTGTTCGGCCTCATAAAATCCGTTTAATTCTTCAATGGATTTATCTAAGAGTTGAGCTAATTGCTTAAGTGTGGCCGAAATATCCAAGTCTATGATAACTCCGCCTAGATCGAAAATTATGTTTTTAATCATCTTATTTTAATCATCTTATTTCAAACGATCTCAAAAATAGCATTTGAACATGCTGGCACTTTAAAAATCAATAGATATCTTTTGACTAAGTTTATCACTTCCCATTACCACTCTGACTGATTCATGAAGGACGAACCATTTGATCCCTATAAATTAACTGCAGCAGGAATTAAAGAAGCTCCAACATCGGTGATTGGCAGGCTAAAACACCTTGGTCCGGGTTTCATTCTTTCAGCATCCATTGTCGGTTCAGGTGAACTGATTGCCACCACAACTTTAGGGGCCCAAGCGGGATTCGTGACATTTTGGGTTATTCTCGTCAGTTGTTTTCTGAAAGTAGCAGTTCAAGTGGAAATTGCTAAACACACAATCCTGACAGGAGAGACATCCATGCAGATACTTGATAAGCTGCCTGGCTTGAGATGGGGTGCAGCCAAATGGTCTGTTTGGAGTGTATTTTTTATGATGTTATTTAAGTTCCTTCAGGTAGGCGGTATCGTTGGAGGGTCAGCTATTATATTAAATATCGTTTCTCCTCAAATTGGAGTTGCTGCCTGGGCATTTATCGTTGCAACCGTTGTGGCCCTGATGATATTTCAAGGTTATTACAAACTAATTGAAAGGTTCTCGCTAGTGATGATTTTGTTTTTCACCCTATTTACAGGGCTATCAGTTTATTTCCTTCAATTCACACCATTCGATTTTTCACTTGACCAACTGATATTTGGGCTACAATTTCAATTACCGAAGGAAACGGTAATCTATGCGCTGGGTGCATTTGGAATAACCGGTATGGCTGGTGACGAAATAATTTTTTACAATTATTGGTGCATCGAGAAAGGATATGCTCGCTTTACCGGACCCAAGGAAGACACCGAAGCATGGCGAAACCGGGCAAGAGGATGGATCGACACTATGGTTATGGACGCCATGGCAGCCATGATCATCTATACCCTTGTAACGGCACTATTCTACCTGTTAGGTGCCGCAGTGTTACACGAACAAGGAAAAATTCCTGCAGGTTATGAAATGATAGAAACCTTATCGGTCATTTATACAGAATCACTTGGACCGGGAGCAAAGAACATCTACCTCTTTGGAGCCTTTTTTGTTTTGTTTTCAACATTATTTGCTGCCTTAGCATCCTGGACACGCTTATTCAGCGATATTCTGGGACAAGTTAAATGGATTGATTTCGAAGATCTTGCTGTCAGAAAGAGATGGGTTACAATATTGGCCTGGGCCATTCCTTTTTTATGGACCGTTCTGTTTCTGTTTATTAAACTTCCGGTAATAATGATCCTGTCAGGAGGCTTAATTGGGGCGTTTATTCTTTTTATTGTGGTTTATGCAACTATAGATGTCAGATATAGAAGAGTAAAAGAACATTTTGTTCCCAATATTGGGTATGACATCATATTGTGGATTAGCATGTTGTCCATTAGCCTTGTTGGGGTTTATGGGCTTTGGAAACTAATTTAAGAGCGTGAAATATATTGTTTGCACAAAACCAGGGCTGCTTGAGCTGAGCGAAAAACAGCAACCGGTACGAAAACCAAATGAAGCCTTATTACAAATCAAGAAGGTCGGTGTTTGTGGCACTGATTTGCACGCTTATGCGGGTAATCAGCCGTTTTTTAATTACCCGATAATTCTTGGGCATGAATTAGCTGCGGTTGTTTTGGAAATCGACGATAATGACGGAAACATTAAGATTGGAGATAAAGTAGTCCCTATACCTTATGTGAGTTGCGGAACTTGTATTGCATGCCGACAAGGCAAAACCAATTGTTGTACCAACCTCCAGGTCCTGGGCGTTCATGCGGACGGGGGTATGCAGGAGCAATTTGCAGTACCCGTTGATCTCCTATTACCAGCCAACAATTTATCGTATGACCAAATGGCAATTGTTGAACCATTGGCCATCGGCATCCATGCGATAAGGAGATGTGCTCTTTACCAGGATGAATTTATCGCAGTGATTGGTTGTGGCCCGATTGGATTAGGGATTATAAAGTTTGCACAATTACAGGGGGCAAAAGTAATTGCAGTCGATGTAAGTATGCAACGATTGAATTATGCGAAGGAACAACTTGGCGTTGACTATACCGTAAATGGATTGACCGGTCCAGTGAATCTGGTGAATGGAATAACCAGTGGTGAAATGGCAACTGCCGTGTTCGATGCGACTGGAAATAAACAAGCACTTGAATCAGGTCCGGATTACATGGCACATGGAGGGAGATTTGTATTGGTTGGATTATCAAAGGAGACCCTGGCTTTTAACCATCCGGCAATTCATGCAAAAGAAGCCACCCTGATGTGCAGTAGAAATGCTACCAGACAAGATTTTGAGAAAGTGATGAACGTCTTGAATCAGAATCTTTTTCCGATTGAATCTTATATTACACATCGACTTAATTTTGAAGAGGCCATAGATCAATTTGAAGACTTAATAAATCCGAAAAATGGTGTGATCAAGGCTACTATTGATTTTGATTATGAATAAGATCTTACGACTACATCCTAAAGACAACCTGATAGTAGCTCTCCAAAATTTGGAGTCAACCGAGACATTTAATATTGATGGTTACTCGGTCACTCTGAATGAAGGCATAACTGAGAAGCACAAATTTGCTCTGGAAACCCTTAATGAAGGAGACCTGGTTTATATGTATGGCGTAGTTGTAGGCAAGGCCGTAAAGGCAATCCTATCAGGGGCTTTAATTACTACTGAGAACATTAGACATGAGACGTCGGAGGTAGGATCACGTGATAAAAATGGCGTGTGGAATGCACCGGATATTAGCCAATGGAAGGGCCGAACCTTCGAAGGTTATCATCGCCCCAATGGGAAGGTTGGGACTGCTAATTACTGGTTAGTTTTCCCGCTTGTCTTTTGCGAGCTGCGGAATATTGAAATTCTGGAGGCTGCATTGACGGAATCATTGGGCTATCTCACTAAAAAGGATTTTGGGGTAAATCTTGGCCCACTGATAGAGCGATACCATTCCGGAGCTGGTGAAAATGAACTTTTGGAAACGCAAATAGTGAGCACGAGAGAAGAGTCGTCACATAATAGAGTGTTTCCCAATATCGATGGGATAAAGTTTCTCAAACACACTGGCGGTTGTGGTGGCACCCGACAAGATGCTGCAGGTCTTTGCAAATTATTGGCTGGGTATGTGACTCACCCAAACGTCGCCGGAGCAACTGTTTTAAGTCTTGGATGTCAACATGCGGAAGTGAGGTTATTGGAAGAAGCAATAGCAACTATGGATCCCCAATTGTCGAAACCACTTCATATATTAGAGCAGCAACAAAGTAAAAACGAAAGAGAATTTATCGACTCAGCGATTAAATCAACTTTTTTAGGATTAGCCAAAGCCAATGGGATCAGTAGGGAGCCAGCATCGTTAAGTAGCTTGACTTTGGGTCTTGAATGTGGAGGGAGCGATGGCTTTTCAGGTATTTCGGCGAACCCCGCGTTGGGGTATACTTCTGATTTGTTGGTTGCCCTTGGGGGTTCTGCAGTTTTGTCAGAATTCCCGGAACTGAATGGCGTAGAACAGGAATTGGTCAACCGGTGTGAGACAGATGATATAGCAGAGAATTTTGCCTCATTAATGAAGACATACAATAACCGGGCGAAGGCTGTTGGCTCTGGATTTGAGGCCAATCCATCTCCCGGAAACATTAAAGATGGATTGATTACTGATGCCATCAAGTCAGCTGGTGCAGCAAAAAAGGGTGGTACATCTCCTGTGGTGGATGTGTTGGACTATGCTGAGCAAGTCACTAAAAGTGGATTGAATCTCCTTTGTACACCGGGAAATGATGTAGAAAGCACCACTGGTCTGGTTGGTTCAGGGGCCAACGTAGTTGTCTTTACCACCGGCTTAGGCACACCAACCGGCAATCCCATTGCCCCGGTGATCAAGGTTTCCAGTAATACAAAATTGGCCACAAAAATGGAGGACATCATCGATATTGATACGGGTTCAATCATTGAAGGCAAAGCCAGCATTGCCGAGAGGGGAGAAGAACTTTTAGAGTATATCATTGAAGTGGCAAGTGGAAGGTCAACTCCACATGCCGTCCGTTTAGGTCAGGATGATTTCATTCCATGGAAAAGGGGAATTTCACTTTAGAAGCATTTGAAATGACCATAGATTCTCATCAGCATTTCTGGCAATATGACCCAAACAGACATTCATGGATTGGGGAAGATATGTCTGTACTCAAAAGGGATTTCCTGCCAGAAGACTTGTTAAGTGAGTTGAAGCTGTCAGAAATTGAGGGAAGTATTGCCGTACAGGCAGATCAGTCTTTGAGTGAAACACGTTTCTTGTTGGACTTATCAGTACAACAAGATTTTATAAAAGCAGTTGTAGGGTGGGTTGATTTAAGGAGTGATGACTTGGGCAATCACCTGGATCGATATTCAGACACAAAAAAACTGGCAGGATTCAGACATGTAGTTCAGGACGAACCCGATGTTAATTTTATGTTACAGCCTGATTTTCAACGCGGCATTGATGCGTTGGCAGCGTATGATTTCACTTATGATATTCTCATATTTCCACCTCAATTACCTGCAGCAATTGAACTTGTTAAGAAATTCCCAACACAACCATTTGTAGTAGATCATATTGCAAAACCTTACATTAAAGCTGGTGCAATCGATTTTTGGAAAAAGAGTATAACGGCCTTGAGCAAGCATGACAATGTTTGGTGTAAGATATCAGGTTTGGTAACCGAAGCTGATTGGGACCAATGGAAGTACGAAGATATGGTTCCATACCTTGATGTGGTTTTTGATCAATTTGGAACTAACAAAGTGATGTTTGGATCTGATTGGCCGGTATGCCTTCTGGGTGGAACTTATTCAAGTATCAAGCAAATAATTGATCGCTATATTGAAGGGTTTTCCGATTCGGAAAAAGAAAGTATAATGGGATTGAATGCTATGGAGTTTTATAAAATATCAGAGTAATGGATTTTAAGCTAAAGGATAAGGTAGTAATCTTAGCCGGTGGAGCTGGTGAGAAGGGAAGTATAAGTGAAACCATCTTACAAGCGTTGGTTGAGGAGAGTGCCATTCCTGCCATTATTGATATTGACAATCGCGGTGGCAGTTATGTCGAGAACTTCAATCAAAATGGTATTGACGTATCCTTCTTCAAAACTGACCTGACCAAGGAAGTCCAAGTTGAGCAGGCTATAGCCGGTGTAATAGGAAAATATGGCAAGATTGATGTTGTCGTCAATGTGGTAGGCTCAAATGACGGTGTTGGGTTGGGCAAGAGTGCCAAAGATTTTATAGAATCATTAAAGCTCAACCTGGTTAGTTATTTCTTGACTGTAAAATATGCATTGCCCGCACTTAAAAAGTCAAAGGGCAATATCGTCAATATCGGTTCAAAAGTTGCTCTCACAGGGCAGGGTGGAACCTCAGCTTATGCGGCTGCCAAAGGTGGTGTTTTGGCACTGACACGAGAATGGGCCATTGACCTGGTCAACGACGGTATTCGGGTAAATGCCATTGTAATTGCCGAGTGTTGGACACCATCGTATGACAGCTGGTTGAAAACTCTTGAAGATGGTGAAAAGAAGCGCAAATTAATCATTGAAAAAATCCCATTAGGGAAAAGAATGACTACTCCACAAGAGATCTCGGATGCTGTGTTATTCACAATTTCTGAAAGGTCGTCACATACTACCGGACAATTTATTTTTGTGGATGGCGGGTATGTTCATCTGGATAGGGCCATGCTTGGAGAATAATATTGAACTTATGGAAAAACATGCTATCGTAAGCAAAACCCATCTCATTCCGTTCATCTTGGTGACCAGCCTGTTTGCACTTTGGGGATTTGCCAATGACATCACCAATCCGATGGTTTCCACCTTCAAAACCGTAATGGAGATTTCGAATTTGGAGGCCTCACTGGTTCAATTTGCTTTTTATGGTGGCTATTTTACCATGGCAATCCCGGCCGCCCTTTTCATTAAGAAGTATTCTTATAAATCAGGGATCATTATGGGATTGGCACTTTATGCTGTAGGGGCATTAATGTTTTATCCAGCCGCCAGCACAGAGATATTCGGGCTCTTCCTGGTTTCTCTATATGTATTGACTTTTGGATTGGCTTTCCTTGAAACAACCGCTAATCCATTCATTCTGGCATTGGGTGATGAATCAACAGCTACCACACGGTTAAACCTGGCGCAGTCCTTTAACCCAATTGGTGCTCTACTTGGACAGGTAGTTGCCATCAATTTCATTCTTGTGTCATTGCAATCGGCAAACACTTCAATTGCCAATTTCTCTGCACTTGATGCAATAACCAAAGCAAGCGTGAGAACTCACGACCTTCTGTTGATTCGAGATCCATATGTTATGTTGGGACTTTTCGTCTTAGCCATGATGGTATTATTCATTTTCTCCAAAATGCCCGCTAAAGGTGAAAGTGATCATCGTTTGGATGTAAGCGGTACTTTCAAGCGGCTTTTTAGCAATTTCAATTACTCTTTTGGAGTAGTGACACAGGTATTTTACGTAGGAGCACAAATCATGTGCTGGACCTACATAGTTCAGTATGGCGAAAACCTTGGGATGTCTAAGGCAACAGCCCAGAGTTATAACATTATTGCGACCTCCATCTTTTTTGGTTCCAGAGTAATCAGCACTTTCCTGCTGAAATATGTAAATGGTGCCCGATTAATGATGTTTTTTGCCTTGGGAGGTATGCTAATGATGCTATCCACAATTTTCATAGGTGGAACCACAGGTTTATATAGTTTGATTGGAACATCCGCTTTTATGTCGCTTATGTTTCCCACGATTTATGGCATTGCGCTTGAAGGACAAGGTGATGATGCTAAATTGGGTTCTGCCGGTCTGGTTATGGCCATAGGAGGAGGAGCGGTGATGCCTGTTCTACAAGGAGTGTTTCTTGATCTTGGCGGACCGGGCTACAGTGACATTACCATACTGGGAGTGCCGGAAGTCAACTTTTCATTTATTCTACCAATGTTTTGTTTCGGGGTGGTCGGATACTATGGTTATAGAGCTGGTAAGGTTGAAATATCTTAATGTTTCCAGCTACGGATATTTAATCAATTAAGATATTGCCCGGACTTAGACCAATGTTTAGATTTGCATCCGTTTTGAATGTGGCACAATCAAACCCAAACACACCCTCTACGGGCCCATAGCTCAGTTGGTTAGAGTACCTGACTCATAATCAGGTGGTCCCAGGTTCGAGCCCTGGTGGGCCCACTTACATAATTAGGCAGTTACGTAATGTCTATCGTAGTTGCTTTTTTTATTTGCATACAGTTTGATATACAAATGGATTCATATGGGTGTTTTCTCATATTCGTATATCATGGGTTAACTAGTCTACATTGACAGACAAATTATTTCTTTAAACCGAGGAGAGTCCCGACCCTAAAATATAGCACTCTAATATTCTATCTCTCTTCGTGAGATGATTATCATTCATTTCGTTATCTTTGATTTCCATCAATTCAAGAGTTGACGAACAGGATCGGGTACATTCTTGAGTCTAAAGAATAAAACAAACCCGGGTGGTTGAAAAGCTGGATAAAAGTTACAAAATAGTTAAGTCTTATGTGCAAATCTAGCCTCAATATGACAGTATATGACCCAAGAAAGCCAAATAGAAAATGACCTCATTCAAAGATTACAGGAAGATCTTAAATACACCTATCGACAAGATATTGGTGATCGCAATGCGTTAGAACAAAATTTCAAGAAGAAGTTCCAAACACTGAATAAAGTTAGCCTGACTGATGCTGAGTTCAGTAGACTAAAAGAGCAAATCATAAACCCGGATGTATTTCAAGCTGCCAAATTATTACGAGAGACGAATTACTTCCAGCGTGATGATGGAACTCCGCTCAATTTCACTTTGGTCAACATAAAAGACTGGTGCAAGAACGAATTTGAAGTTATCAGCCAGCTAAGAATTAATACGGAAAGTAGCCACCATCGCTATGATGTTATATTACTGATTAACGGTGTTCCTGTTGTTCAAATTGAACTTAAAACGCTGGGTATCACTCCAAGGCGTGCAATGCAACAAATTGTGGATTATAAAACAGATCCCGGGAATGGTTACACAAATAGCTTACTCTGTTTCATGCAGTTGTTCATAGTAAGTAATGTTATTGAAACCATATATTTCTCCAACAATAACAATCAACATTTCAGCTTCAAGGCAGATGAACAGTTTTTACCTGTTTATCGATTCGCTGATAAGGAAAATAAGAAGATCAATCATCTAAATGACTTTACCGGTAAGTTCTTATCCAAATGCCAATTAGGGCAGATGATTAGCCGCTATATGGTTTTGGTGGCCACTGAACAGAAAATTATGGTGATGCGCCCTTACCAAATCTATGCCGTTAAAGAAATTGTAGAATGCATCCACGAAAATCGTGGCAACGGCTATATCTGGCACACTACAGGTAGTGGAAAAACGCTCACTTCCTTTAAGGCATCAACCTTATTGAAAGATAATCCTGATGTTGAAAAATGTTTGTTTGTGGTTGACCGAAAAGACCTGGACAGACAGACCCGTTTAGAATTCAACAAGTTTCAAGAGGGGTGTGTAGAAGAAAATACTAATACCGCGGTATTAGTCAAACGTATGCTTTCAACTGACTATACCAATAAAGTGATCGTCACTACGATTCAAAAGCTTGGATTGGCATTGGACGAAAATAGCAGGCGGAATAAAGCAAGGACCAGGAACGGACAACAGACTTATAAAGAAAGACTGGAGCCGCTTAAGGATAAGAGAGTCGTATTCATTTTCGATGAGTGTCACCGTTCGCAGTTCGGTGATAACCATAAAGCGATCAAAGAGTTTTTCCCGAATGCCCAACTTTTTGGATTTACTGGAACACCCGTTTTTGAAGACAATGCAACTTACAAACAGATTGACGGTAAAGAAGAATCGTTTGTAACTACAGAGAGTATCTTCCAGAAAAGACTTCATGGCTATACCATCACCCATGCGATTGAAGACAGGAATGTGTTAAGATTTCATATCGACTACTTTAAACCCGAAGGCGATTCTAAACCTAAACCCGGTGAAGCCATCGCTCAACAAGCCGTGGTTGAAGCAATACTTGCCAAGCACGATTCAGCAACTTGTTCTCGAAGATTTAATGGCATCTTGGCAACCTCTTCGATCAACAGCGCAATAGAATACTATCAATTGTTCAAGGAAATACAGGCTAAGAAAAAAGAAGAAGGTGATTCTTTTATCCCATTAAATCTTGCTTGCGTGTTTTCACCTCCTGCTGAAGGAAACAAAGATGTGCAGCAATTACAGGAAGACCTGACCCAGGAAAAAACTGATAACCAGGAAGCACCTGAGGCTAAAAAGAAGGCTCTCAAAACGATTATCGCAGACTACAATAAACACTATAAAACCAGTCATTCGATCAACGAATTTGATCTTTACTACCAGGATGTACAGCAAAGAATAAAGGATCAGAAGTACACTAATGCAGAGTATCCACGCAAAAATAAAATTGACTTAACCATTGTGGTTGACATGCTGCTGACGGGTTTTGACTCCAAGTACTTGAATACTTTGTACGTGGATAAAAACCTTAAATATCATGGGTTGATCCAGGCCTTCTCCAGAACCAACCGGATTCTTAACGACACCAAACCATATGGAAATGTCCTTGACTTCCGAAAGCAGCAAGCTGAGGTCGATAAAGCCATTGCCCTGTTTTCCGGAGAAGATACTAGTCGAGCCAAAGAAATCTGGATGGTCGATCCGGCACCTGTCGTTATCAAGGAATATGAGAAAGCAGTAAAAGCACTGGATACATTTATGCAGGGGCATGGACTGGAATGTAAACCAGAGCAAGTGAACAATCTTAAAGGAGATAATGCAAGGGGTGACTTCATCAATTATTTCAAGAATGTACAGCGATTAAAAACCCAACTCGACCAATACACGGATATCACAGAAGACAATAAGAAGGAAATCGACAACTTATTGCCTGAAGATAACCTTCGATCTTTCCGGGGTGCCTATATAGAGACAGCTAAACAACTGAAAGCACAACAAGACAAAGACTCAGGTTCTGATGAAACAAATACTGTAGATCAGCTAGACTTTGAGTTTGTGCTATTTGCTTCCTCGGTGATCGACTATGATTACATCATGGGATTGATTGCTCAATACACTCAGAGCAAACCGGAGAAGCAGAAAATGACCAAAGAGCAGCTCATCAACTTGCTAAGCTCCAGTGCTAACTTAATGGATGAGCGGGATGATATCAAGGATTACATCAACTCGCTGCAAACGGATAAAGGACTGGCTGAAAAAGAAATCCGCGAAGGATATCAAGCGTTTAAGGCCGAAAAATCCTCCAGGGAATTGATGGAGATAGCCGAAAAACATGGGTTGGATACTGAACCCCTGCACTCATTTGTTGAAGGCATAATGGACCGGATGATCTTTGACGGAGAGCAGCTAAGTGATCTTTTAGCTCCATTAGACTTAGGGTGGAGAGCCAGGGTGCAGAAAGAACTGGCCCTGATGGAAGATTTGGTGCCACACTTGAACAAGCTGGCTGAAGGCCGTGAAATTTCAGGACTAGCGGCCTATGAGTAAGCAAGCGGAAAAAGCCTTGCTGCCGACACTGCGTTTTCCCGAGTTTCGGGATGCGGGGGATTGGGTGGAGAAGCGGCTGGGGGAGGTTTTGAAGTATGAGCAACCTACAAAGTACTTAGTAGATACATCTGAATACTCTGCTAAATTTACTACACCAGTGCTAACAGCTGGTAAGACCCTCATCCTCGGATACACGAACGAAACGATTGGAATTTACAACAATCTTCCTGTGATTATCTTTGATGATTTCACCACAGTATACAAATTTGTTAACTTCCCCTTCAAGGTAAAATCTTCCGCAATGAAGATGCTGACGGTCGTGAATGATGCCGACGACATCCGTTTTATTCATTCTGCGATGTTCCATGTCAAGTTCCAAGTTGGAGTACACAAGCGATACTGGATTGCCGAATATCAGAAAGAGAAAATCCTGTCCCCCCGCCCCCCCGAACAACAAAAAATCGCCGATTGCCTCTCATCCCTCGACGAACTGATCACCACACAGGCGCAAAAACTCGACGCCCTTAAAACCCATAAAAAAGGCCTGATGCAGCAGTTTTTCCCCGGTGAGGGCAAAACCCTTCCGACACTGCGCTTTCCCGAGTTTCGGGATGCGGGGGATTGGGAAACTCATAGGTTCAGCGAGGTTTATTCATTCTATCCTACAAACTCGTTTTCAAGGGACAAATTGAACTACAGTGCTGGGCTGGTAAAGAATATTCATTATGGGGATATCCATACGAAATTTTCTACATTATTTGACATCAGAAATGAAACAGTTCCGTTTGTTAACCTTTCTCAATCGATAGAAAATATTAAATCGGATAGCTTTTGCGTTGAGGGTGATATAATTTTAACTGATGCATCAGAAGATTTAAATGATGTTGGGAAAAGTATTGAAATCGTAGATTTGAATAATGAAAATCTGTTGTCAGGGCTACACACTATTTTAGCCAGACAGGTCAAAGAAAAGCTAGTTACTGGGTTTGGAGGGTATTTATTCAAATCTATGGGCATTCGAGCAAGAATCCAAAGAGAAGCGCAAGGTGCAAAGGTCTTTGGCATCTTGAAGGAGCGGTTGGGAAACGTGGAAATTTATTTTCCAGAATACAAGATCGAACAACAAAAAATCGCCAATTGCCTCTCGTCTCTCGACGAGCTGATCAGCGCACAGGCGCAAAAAATCGCCGCCCTTAAAACCCATAAAAAAGGCCTGATACAACAACTCTTTCCACAACCTACTTCTCAATGAGTTTTAAGCCCAAAATACGATCCCGCAAAACCATGAGAGGGCTCGCTACCCGAATCAGAGAGGATTTGAATAACAAAGATTTTGTATTGTTGTATGCTTACCATGGAACGGGAAAAACACCTTAGACAGTTTAGGACATGACAGCAAAAGACCAAAAGCAATTAGGCGCAACCCTTTGGGGTATCGCAGATCAGTTAAGAGGCGCAATGAATGCGGATGATTTCCGTGATTATATGTTGTCTTTCCTGTTTTTGCGCTACTTATCCGACAATTATGAAACTGCTGCACAAAAAGAACTGGGTTCTGATTATCCAGTCCTGGAAGACGGGGATAATCGAACACCATTGGCCGTATGGTATGAGAAAAATGCAGGTGATATAGTTGAATTTGAAAAGCAAATGCGCAAAAAAGTGCATTATGTTGTCAAACCTGCCTATCTGTGGAATAGCATTTATGAGCATGCCAGAACCCAAAGTGATGCTTTACTTAAAAACCTGGAAAAAGGATTCAAGTACATTGAAAACGAATCTTTCGAAAGCACCTTTCAAGGATTGTTCTCAGAAATCAATCTCAATTCTGAAAAACTCGGAAAAGATTACACAACCAGAAATTCCAAATTATGCAATATCATAACAAAGATTGCTGAAGGTATTTCTGAATTCTCAACTGATACAGATACGCTAGGAGATGCCTATGAATACTTGATTAGTCAGTTTGCTGCTGGTTCCGGAAAGAAGGCCGGAGAGTTTTATACACCTCAGCAGATTTCAAATATCCTTTCTGAAATTGTGATCCTGGATAGTCAGGACCCGGGCAGCGGTAAAAAGAAAAAGCTTGACAAAGTTCTGGACTTTGCTTGTGGTTCCGGTTCCTTGTTGTTAAACATTCGCAAACGCCTTGACACCAATAGCATTAATAAAATATACGGTCAGGAAAAGAATATTACCACTTATAACCTGGCTAGAATGAACATGCTACTTCATGGGATGAAAGACTCAGAGTTCGAGATATTTCATGGAGATACATTGACTAATGATTGGGATGTTTTAAGTGAAATGAATCCCGCCAAGAAACTGGAATTCGAAGCTGTGGTTGCCAATCCGCCATTTAGCTATAGGTGGGAACCAAAAGAAGAAACGGGAGAAGACTTCCGTTTCAAAAGCTACGGTTTAGCTCCTAAGTCGGCTGCTGATTTTGCATTCCTGCTGCATGGGTTTCATTTTCTAAGCTCAGAAGGAACCATGGCAGTGATATTGCCACATGGAGTATTATTCAGAGGCGGGGCAGAAGAGCGGATAAGAACCAGGTTTTTGAAAGACGATAATATAGATACGATCATTGGTCTTCCGTCAAATCTTTTCTTTTCTACCGGAATTCCTGTTTGTATTCTGGTACTTAAAAAGTGTAAAAAGTTCGATGATGTTTTAATTGTAAACGCATCAGAGGATTTTGAAAAGGGGAAAAAGCAGAATCAATTGACTGACGCTCACCTTGATAAAATTGTTGAGACATATCAAAACAGAACCGAAGAAGAACGTTTTTCAAGGCGTGTTTCTATGGAAGAAATTGAGACAAACAATTTCAACCTCAATATTTCACGATATGTCAGTACAGCAAAAGCTGAAGAGAAGGTTGACCTCAAAAAGGTACATAAGGATTTAACAGCAATTGAAAAGAAGTCGACTGATGCGCGAACAAGACACAACCAATTCTTAAAGGAACTTGGCTTGCCTCCAATTTTGTTTTTGAAGTATTTCGTCCTGTTTGGAGGCGGTGTTTTGTATAGATGTATCGAAGGCTTAAAAAATTATCTTGTTATTTAGTTAGGTACGCCAAAACCTCTGGCAAGAACTCTATAATTATCTAATATTTTACCAACGGTATGTCTAAGAAACCTGGCTTCATCCATTCTTTGCACTACGCCCGAGGCATATCCTTGCCAAACGGTTTTCTTGGCTTTTCTGTCAAAGAAAGTTATCAGTAGTGAACCTTCATTCATTTCACAATCAATGGCCGCATAGTCCAGATTCTTCTGGTCAATGAATCCGGCATCTGTAGTGCCTACATTAAAATAATCAGCAAATTCTGCTGCCTCCCCCGTTTCAGTCTGGGTATTATCATCCGCAAGTTTTGCATCTCTATCATGTGAGTTGACATAGGAAGAAAAGTTCGGTTGTGCGTAACCTTTCATTTGAAAATCATCATAAAAAACCTTGTATGAGACTATAAGGCTCGGCTTTTTTTCTTCGTAGCTAAATCCTAATGTTCTCATGCGTTGACTGATAAATTTTTCGACCAACTCCTTGTTTTTATCATCGACCCCAGCTTCGGTATTTACCATAAAGTCATATGAATCATATTTACTGAACTTACCACTATAGCTGTAATCTGATTCTATTATCCTATCGTAATAGGAGGCGCATCCGGAAGTCAATCCGATCAAAACAATAAATAGCAAAGGTTTCTTCATAATGCCAACTGTTATTTTCTTCTAAAATATTACTCTAAATCTAATGGATTTAACAGATAATTCTTACTTGATACCACTTAATGGCAAAATTATTTTTCCAGCTTCATGCTTTTTGGCCAAAACATTAAACGCTTCCACTTCATTTCTCATAAGGTCAGAGTAGGGTTTTTTTAGTTCTGAATATTGCTGTTTCAAATCCGCCCATCTCTCCATCATACCTCCTGTCGGTGCATTATCTTCATCAACAATTACTTTGTAAAGTCTGGCAATATGATTCGTGAAAACCCTCCGGAAATTGATTTCGTCCTGAGCAGTTTCAATTTTATTTTGAACCAATGTATTTTCTACCTCGGCTAGCTTTTTATCCAGCTCTTCAGCTTTATCCGCTAGCTCATCACCAAGACCGGCAGCTGAAATCTTTTCCCCCATTGATTTGGTCTGATTCCGTATGGACCTGATATTTCTAATCACGTCCTGCGATTCATCTATTAATCCAATTACATCCATTTCCAGGTCATACTTCTTTTGATAATCAGCAATGGTGATGTTACTCCACCGGGGATCAGCTTTCACTTCTATTTGTTCGGAGGCACTCCAATCTCCTATTTTTAATGCTACCTTATAAAATCCCGGAACAGCTCTGGAGCCTGGAGTGCTATCACTACTAAATACCATGGAGACAAAATTGTCTACCATTTTTGGTGCCTGATAGCATAAGTTCCATTGAACTTGGTTAAATCCTTTCCTTAGCTCCAGTTTACCACTATCGGAGTTTTCTGAATCAGAGCTCCAGCTTTGCACCATTCTACCCCTGGAATCTGTGATTTGAATGGACGCATTATCCTCAGGTATATTCTCTAAATAAAAATTAATCGCTGCACTGAATCCCCTTCGCCCACCTACATTGGTCCGATAGGTAGCTCTTGGAGGGAATAAGAATCGTTCCTGGCCAATCAGAGACTCATTGACGTTGTGAAGTGGAGTTAAGTCGTCAAGAATCCAGAATGAACGGCCTTGGGTACTGATGACTAAATCCTGGTTATGAACCTCCATGTCCGTCACGGGGGTAACCGGTAAGTTCAACTGAAAAGGTTGCCAGCTTTGGCCATCATTGAACGAAATATAAATGCCAAATTCAGTTCCGGCATATAATAGACCCTTTTTGTCGGGGTCTTCAGCAATGGCCCTGACAAAGGAGGTGGAAGGAATTCCGTTAGAACCTGTTGTGAGCGTACTCCAGCTTTTACCATGGTCATTTGTCCTGAAAATATAAGGCCTGAAATCATTGTCGCGGTATTTATAGACGGCCACAAATGCACGGCCCGACTGATGTGTTGAAAGCTCGATTTTGTTGACAGTGCCTTCATTTGGCATACCCGGAGGTGTAATATTGGACCAATTTTTCCCTCCATCCGTTGTGACATGAATCAAACCGTCATCTGAGCCTGCCCATATTTCACCACTATTAACCGGCGACTCTTCCAGGGCAAATATGGAAGAGTAAACTTCTACACCAGTGGCATCATGTTGAATTGGTCCGCCGGGGATGTCAAAGTATTTGTCCAGCGACCGGGTTAGGTCGGGGCTAATTATCTCCCAGGTTTGCCCATGGTTGGTAGATTTATGAACAAAATTCGAACCCATGTAGAGCTCAGATGTATGGTAGTTAGAGACAAATAGCGGAAAGTTCCATTGCCATCTATATTTAAGGTCTCTTTGCTCCGTACCTTCCGTATAGTGAGGATAAGCTGTCATTTGAAGTTCCTGCCCACTTTTTCTATTGTAATAGGTTATCTCTCCACTGTAAGTGCCAGCATAAATAATATCGAAATCGGTTGGGTGAGCTGCTACGTCAGCACTTTCTCCTCCTCCAATTGCTTCCCAATGTTCTGTATTGGAAATGGAAGGCAACGATTGACTGGGCACAGAAATAGTTGTATTATCCTGTTGCCCTGCATAGACCCTGTAGGGAAACTGGTTGTCCACTGTGACCCGGTAGAATTCGGAGGTCGGCTGATTTTCCTGGGTTGACCAGCTTTTACCGCCATTTAAACTGATGTTAGCACCACCGTCATTGCAGTTAATCATGATATCGGTGTCATTAGGATTGACCCAGACACCATGATTATCCCCATGGGGAGTCCCTATTCGCTCAAAATTTTCACCTCCGTCGATGGACTTGTAGAACCCTGTATTTGATGAATAAACCGTGTTTTCATCTTGGGGATCAGCGGTTAAATGTGTGTAGTACCATCCTCTTTGCCTTTGGTGGTGATCCCGATTGATGCGTTTCCAGCTAGTTCCTCCATCTTCCGATAGGTAGAGGCCTCCACTCTCCTCTTCTGCTGCCTGAATGAGTGCCCAAACCCGCAGAGGGTTGGCGGGAGATACGGCAACAGCAATTCTTCCTAAAAGACCGGTTGGTAACCCGCCTTCTAATTTCTTCCAGGAGTCTCCGCTATCATTGGAGCGATAGATGCCACCCTCCTTGCCACCGTCGATCATGGCATAGGGCTTACGTTCACCTCTCCACGCAGCTGCATAGAGGATGCGTGGGTTTTCAGGATTCATGGCTATGTCAATCACCCCGGTTTCATCGCTGATAAAAAGAGACTTGGTCCAGTTGTTTCCTCCATCGGTACTTTTGAAAAGACCTCTCTCGGCATTAGGGCCAAATATATTTCCCAGAACTGCAACATAAACCAGGTTAGGATCAGAAGGATGAACAATGATTTTTGCCATTTGACCCGCTGATTTAAGCCCTGAAAATGACCATGTTTTGCCCTGGTCAGTCGATTTATACATACCAACACCCGGTGATATATTTCCACGTGTACAGGCAGAACCGGTGCCCATATAAATTACATTGGGGTCAGAATCTGCTACCGTAATTGCTCCTATTGAACCAGTTGCAATTTGTCCATCGGTAATATTGTTCCAGGAAGTCCCTGCATCGTCTGTCCTCCACACGCCACCACCAGTGGTTCCCATAAAAAATGTAAACGGCTTGTCCGGAATACCAGTAATTGCTGTAGATCTACCTCCCCGACTGGGTCCAACGGACCTGTATTTCATTCCGTCAAAATACTTGGCATCTATTTGTTGAGGTGCAGGTTGATTCTTACTTCTTTTTTGGGCATCTAAAGAGAATGTTATCAATAACAAGCCTAAAATGGTCGCAGTAGTTTTCATTAACAGTGATTTTATTCTCCGCTGAATATATGTAATGGTCAATCAAAATCTAAATCATTTTATTGAAACAGGCACATAAATCCATGGTCATTAATTTCAGAGGGACAGGCTGCTGCCTGACCGCTCTAATCGGCAGATTGTCGAATATAGCCCCGTCCATGCACAACTACGGTGAAACCGGTAAGTATATTGATCGGGATAATCCTGCAAATGATCAACTGAATCCATTGGACACCTGCGTGGTCCACATTGCCTCCAACTTCAATGCTGTTGCCAAGCCTTAAACTTATGACACCATCTCCGTAGCCATAATAGGATACATGATCATAGTTATCAGGTTGAATCAATTTCGGGTTGAACCCTATACCAATTTCTCTGAAATACTGTAGACCTGGTAACGCTTTCATTTTAGCTTCAAATGCTGATTTGCCTTTGTCTGCCTCCACCATTGTCACCTTCCCTCTATCAAAGGTCAATTTGAGATTCTCCACTTCAATACCCGAGATATTTCCCGAACCAATAACCAGTAGGCCATTGACGGTTTCTTCTAGTGGTGACACCCGAATGGCACCAGCCGGCAATTCAATTTCACGTTCTATTCTGACTTTGGCAGTCTTCATTCTTTTAGCTGAAGCATCTCCATTTTGTTTGGTAATGGTTCTATCTCCTAGAGAAAAAGGTGAGATTGGTGCCCGACGGGGAGATAACTTCCACGTTGCCGGACCTTAAGATTTTATTGGCCCTCTCCTGCCGTTTGTCAAGCGCACCATAGTCAATGTCCAATGCACTTAAATTTATGGCATCATAAACGGCATTGTGAGTTCCATTGGTGCTGTCCCAGTTTCGGGTACCGTCGGCCCAATGAAAATGAATTTGCCTACCCCTGCCAGCATCTAGCCAATCTGTAAGAGCACTTACCTGGCTTGCAGGATGGTTGGCTAATCTCCTGATCGGCAACCAGATGTAGATATCGGTATTACTAAGCTGTTGGGTGAAGTTTTTGACCGGACCATATGGCAGAACAGTTACTGATTCAACTTTCTCTTTTATTTTTCGCTCCAACACAGCCGGGAATCCGGGCAATGATTCCTGATCGTACCTGATAACCACGGTTTCATTCGATTCCGGCTTTAATGATTTGATAATTTGATCGGCCATTTTCGGATAGATAGACTCCAGAGACTGACCACATACGGTATAGGTAATTGATAATATTGCAAGTGATAGAACAAATCGCATTTTCTTTCTTTTTCTCCAAAATAGCCAAAGAATGGTGACAAGTGATGACCTCCCGTCACTTTGGATTGTCTCCTGACAGAGTTTACATTTGGTAATTCACAATTTTCATTTAATCTTTCACCGTGAAAATTTTGTTGATACAGGTACTGTTGTTGTCAATAACATCGATAGCCTATGGGCAGGATGAAGAGGTTAAATCAATTGCGGCTCAAAAGATTGAGCGAGCAGAAATTATCCTCGATGGCCGTCTGGATGAGTCTTTTTGGTCTGAGATTGGGGCCAGTGGTGGCTTTTTAATGCAGGAACCTCAAGAAGGCGGAGCACCAACGGATAGAACGGAAATCAGGATAGCCTACGATGAAAACAACTTATACATCGGAGCAATTATGTATGATTCTGATCCTGGTGAGATTAAGTCTTTTCAGAGGAAACGGGATGCTCCACTAAGCACCGACGACCGTTTTATGTGGATACTCGACACCTTTTTAGATGCCAGGAATGCCTATTTTTTTGAGATCAATCCCGGAGGGTTAATGGGTGACGGGCTGTTGACCATAGGCCAGGGAACCACTGTTAATAAAGATTGGGACGGCATTTGGAGGCCCTGGACGCACATTGGAGATTTTGGCTGGTCTACAGAAATCAGGATCCCGTTTCGAACATTGAATTTTGACCCCTCCAGTGACACCTGGGGTATAAACTTTCAGCGTACAATCAGGCGAAAAAATGAAGAATTACTCTGGACCGGTCACCAGAGAAACCAAGGACTGATAAGGCCTCAGAATGCAGGCCGGATGACGGGGCTAAAAGGCATATCACAAGGAATGGGGCTGGAAGTGGTGCCCTACGGAAAAGTTGAACGTAGCAGGTTTGAAATGGAAGATGAGCAAAGTTTTGACCAAACCACCAAAGCCGGTGGTGGGGTTGATATCAATTACAGTATCACACCCGGGCTTAAGGCTTCTTTCACTCTGAATACAGATTTTGCAGAAACGGAGGTCGATACTCGCCAGGTGAATCTCACTCGGTTTCCCCTATTCTTTCCTGAAAGAAGAGATTTCTTTTTAGAGGGAGCTAATATTTGGCAGTTTGCCCCTCGCAGTGGGGTTACCCCCTATTTCAGCAGGCGGATAGGCCTGGAGAAGGGGAATCCAGTTCCCGTCAATTACGGCGGAAGAATTATTGGGCGTTTAGGGAAATTTGAAATAGCGGTACTTCAGGTAAGAACCAGTGCCCAGGACACTGTAAACGCCGAGGATTTTTCAGTAATACGGGTGAAAAGGAATTTCCTGAAAGAAAGCACGATTGGTGTAGTCTACACCAGGAGGCATACCAAAGACGGAGAAGAGTATTTTGACCCAGTTCAGGACAGGCATACATTAGGTACGGACCTTGGACTGAATACTTCTAAATTTATGGGGAACAAAAATCTCCAGTTCCAGGCCTTTTATGTTTTTCACAATTCCTTTTCCCCACTGGATGAGGATACTGATATCGCGGACCGTTCGTCCCGAGGAATAAGATTAAACTTCCCAAATCGACCCTGGTCAGCCGCGGTTTCTTACCGGGAATTTGGGGTTGCATTTGATCCGGCAGTTGGTTTTAATAGAAGAAATTCCTTTCGGAGGGTGGAGCCCCGATTTACCTACTCACCTCTAATCGAGAAAAGCGATTTGATTCGGGAACTTACCTGGGAACTTAGCTTTGAGCATCTCATGAGTTTGGGCTGGAACAAACTGACTCAAAATATCCGATTGACTCCGGTTCAGGTGAGGTTTGAAACCGGTGATCAAATCGCCTATCAATTTATTAGAAACTTCGAATTGCTTACTGAAGATTTTGATATCCTCGGTGACGGATCGATAGTAGTACCTACTGATAGTTATGTGAACTGGACTCATACAATTGAAATTGAGGCGGCAAACTATAGAAGAGTAGTTTTTGATTTTATAATTAATACGGGTGGATTTTGGTCGGGTACCAGCATACAATACGAAACCAGGCTAACTGTCAGGCCAATTTCAGGTATCAATTTAACTACAGAGTACAGCTATACGGATGCTAATCTCAGTGAGGGAAACTTTGACACAAATCTGATTCGATTTATCGGGAATTTTGATTTCACTCCATTCATATCTTTTTCTAACAATATCCAATTTGATGACCTAAGCAAGAAACTGGGCTGGAATAGTCGATTTCGCTATACCATCACTCCTGGATCAGACATATTCCTGGTTTATAATCACAATTGGATAGATGATGAAGACCGATTCCGTACCACTTCAAATACCGGGGTGATGAAAGCTGCGTTTACCCACAGGTTTTAGGCCCCTTAAGTTGTCTTGACCCTAATAAATTAATGCTTTAGTTAAGTTTTATAGCCCTCGACAGGGGCTCAGGGTGAAATAGATTGACGTCTTAGCCAAGGTTCTAAAGTCCTGTTATAAGGCTTAAGATGAAGCCCGACCGAAGCCTAATTTTTCTCTGACTCTGCTGAGTACCGCTCCAATAACCACCCGGGCCTTCTCCTCTCCTTCTTGTAGTTTTTGCTCTACGTCTTCAGGATGTTGCATTAGCCATTCAAACTTTTCACGTACGTTTCCGAATTTATCCACAATCAATTCAAAGAGCTCCTGTTTGGCGTGGCCATAACCGTAGTTGCCACCAAGATACTTGGCCCTTAATTGCTCCGTTTGGTCCTGGGAACCTAACATCTTATATAAGGCAAAGACATTACAGGTATCGGGTTTTTTTGGTTCCTCCAATGGTGTACTGTCTGTTACGATAGCCATCACATTTTTTCGCAGCAGTTTATCCGTTTGAAAGATATCAATGGTATTGCCATATGACTTGCTCATTTTATTGCCATCAGTTCCGGGGATTACCATGATCCTCTCGTCGATCTTGACTTCCGGTACTACAAAAGTTTCTCCGTATTGGTGGTTAAATGAGTTGGCGATATCCCGGGTAATTTCGAGGTGCTGTTTCTGATCTTTTCCCACAGGAACAAAGTTAGCGTCATAGCCTATAATATCGGCAGCCATCAGCACCGGATAAGTGAAAATCCCCGCATTTATTTTACTTTTCTGACCCTGTCCGAGTTTGTCCAGTTTGTCTTTGTAGGAATGTGCATTTTCCAACATGGGTATCGGGGTAAAACAAGTCAAAAACCAGGTTAATTCGCAAACCTCAATGACCCTTGACTGCCTATAGAAGGTGTTTTTGTCTGTATCAAATCCAACTGCCAACCAGGCAGCCGCAGTGGCCAGTGTGTTTTGCTTTCTGACTTCGGCATCCTTGATGGTAGTAGCTGAATGAAGGTCTGCAATAAAAAAGAAGGAATCATTCTCAAGCTTTTTTGACATTTCAATGGCCGGTAAATAAGCACCCAATAAATTTCCCAAGTGTGGTTTTCCTGAACTCTGTATTCCTGTAAGTATTCTTGCCATTTAACAAACAAATTTGCGCAAAGGAAAGAAATTTAAAAGCCTTTAGTAGCTTTAGGCCTTGCCTGATTTCAAAAAATGAAAAAATAATTGTTGTTCAAATCATTCTATTGGCTACATTGGAAGTAATGGTTCAATCAATTGATAAAGAATACATTAATCCCGCCAGCGGGTACAGTAATGCGGTGACGGTCACTGCCAATAAGGTAAAGACACTTTATGTAGCCGGGCAGGCAGGAAATGTAAAACACTTGAAGAGCAAATTAGAAGTTCATTTACAAAGTGTACTTAAACAACTGGCTGCCGGGGGAGCTCAATTCTCAGACGTGGTTAAGATGAATACTTAAATATTGTCAACTACCGTGAGGAGGATTTTGATTTATCCCGAAGGATTAGGAAGGAAATGTTTGGAGACCAGAATATGTCGGCCAATACCTTGCTCGGGGTAATTTCCTTGGCTACTGATGATGTGAAAGTTGAAATGAATGCGGTTGCTGTTTTTAATGTGAGTTAGTTATTAAATAGATTATAGACATGGACATGAATAAAATGCGTTTTAGAATCCTTTATATTTCAATGATTTTTTTTGCGGTTGGCTGTGACCAGGCCAATAGCAATAAAAGATCAACTGATCTTCCTCGCATTGCAATTGCAGGAATTGCGATAGAATCTAGCACATTCTCACCAGCTCAAAGTCATGAAGAGGCCTTTCACCCAAAGGTAGGGGATGAGATTTTTGAATCGTATCCCTTTTTATCCTCTGATTCGCTGAACAGAAAACGGGCCAATTGGATTCCTGCATTGAGAGGTCGTGCTTTACCTGGAGGTATTGTCACCAGAGAAGCTTATGAATCTATGGTGTCAAAGACGTTGCAAATACTAAAGGAAAATGGTCCTTACGACGGTCTATTTTATGATATTCATGGGGCCATGAGTGTTGTTGGACTTGATGATCCAGAAGGTGATTTTATAATTAGGATTCGTGAAGTAATTGGCAAGCAAACCCTCATTTCGACTTCAATGGATTTACATGGAAATGTTTCACAACGACTGGCTCAAAATACCGACCTTATTACGTGTTACAGGATGGCACCGCACGAAGATGCTTTGGAGTCAAAAAAACGTGCAGTGGATAATCTTCTGGACAGATTAGAAACTGGCAAAGGAAAACCAAAATTTAAGGCCTGGATTCCAGTACCAATTTTACTACCGGGAGAAAAAACAAGTACAAGAATAGAACCAGGAAAAAGTTTGTATGCCCAAGTTGCCCCTGCATCCAGACAAGACGGGGTTATAGATGCTGCCATTTGGGTGGGATACGCCTGGGCTGACGAACCTCGAAATCATGCGGTAGTAATGGTAACTGGCGACAACGAAAAAGCAGTGCGTAATGCAGCTGAGGGTTTGGCCCAAAGTTTTTGGGATGCGAGGGCGGAATTTGTTTTTGTAGCCCCAACTGGCACTCTTCACGAAATTTTGGATAAAGCGGTAGTTAGTGATAAACATCCATTTATGATTAGTGATATGGGTGATAACCCCACAGCTGGAGGAGCAGGGGATGTAACCTGGACTTTGAATGAAATTCTTGGGCGGCCTGAGTTTAAAACTGAAAACGGCCCCTCTCTTATTTATGCATCAATACCTGATCAGGATTTTATCAAGAAGGCAGTTGAGGCAGGAATTGGTGGAAAGGTTGAAGCTTACGCAGGAGCAGCAATTGATTCCCGCTATTCACCCCCTGTATTACTTTCAGGAACAATCCTGGCTATAGAACAAGGTGATGTACATGCAGAAACAGAAGTTGTAGTAAAAATCGGAAGCGTATCAGTCATCGTTACGAACAAACGAAAGCCTTATCATAAAGAAAGTGATTTTACCAGACTGGGTTTAATTCCGAGAGAAACAGATATTGTAGTAGTGAAAATCGGTTATTTAGTACCAGAACTTTATGACATGAGGGCGGACTGGACAATGGCTCTAACACCTGGAGGCGTAGATCAGGACTTGATACGCCTTAATCATCAAAGAATTGTCAGGCCCATGTATCCTTTTGATGAGGAAATGGCGAATCCCGACCTAACGGCCAGATTGATTCCATTATCAGATGCGCTTTAACATCAACCGAATTCAATTTCCTTTATCAAACCGTGTCATTGTTAGTTGGCTGATCCTTACTCTATTAATTTTTGGTCATCATTTAAATGCCCAACAAATTGATGAAATTCCAGTGAATGAAGCTGAACTAAACACGCCAGTCACGGCGTATAGTTCTGACATTGAATTAATCACCGGAAACGAGGACATTTATTTTGAATATGAATGGCTCCGCAATAGTGTTCTCAAAAACATAGCGAATGGAATACGAGAAGGTGTTTATGTCGGATCAAAGCACAATATTATCAATGATATCAAGGCCTCTAAAACCACTTTTTTCTTCTACAGGGATAAGCTGTATAAAATCAGATGGTTTTATAAAAAGTCAGACTACGTTGGCATAAATGACATCGCTAATAAACTGGATGATTTTTTGATTGCCAGATTTGGCAAAACAAATGACAAAGGATTTCTGACATCAAAGGTTTGGAGAGGAAGGGAAAAATACTTGCAAAGTTTCCTTGAAGAAGGTGAAGAATACCAAATTGAGTACAGAGATATGATTATACATGAAACAGTTCGTCAGTTATAAGAGAGTTTTACCTGATAAAATAAGATGAGCATCAATCTGTTATTAAGTTGTTCAAATATTCGGATGTTAAAAAATTCCTAATTGATAATGTCTTCTATGATTTCAGGATAATACTTATCAATTTTGCCTTAATAAAAATTAATAAAATGAGAAAAGTAAGTCATTTCATATTTGCATTCACCTTTTTGGCATTTGGCGTTGTAGCACAACCCTCAATTCAATTTGATGAGAGTACACACGATTTTGGTGAAATTCTGGAGGAAAATGGACCAGTGAATTTTAAGTTCGAATTCACAAATATGGGCACCGCACCACTCATTGTAAACAATGTGAAGGCATCATGTGGTTGTACGACGCCAGGTTGGACAAAAGAACCTGTAATGCCAGGAAAAAAAGGGTTCATCGATGCACAGTATAATCCTGTTAACAGACCTGGGTCTTTTAGAAAATCACTCATTATATATTCTAATGCAGGAAGTGGAAATTCTACTATCTATATACAAGGGAGTGTTACACCAAAAGCCCGGTCATTGGCTGAAACACTACCCACTAAAATTGGAAACCTGAAGCTCAGGACCAGAACAGTTAATATAGGCAACATAACCAATGAGAAAACAATCGAAAAGAATTTCGATATATACAATGATGGTGATTCCCCCATTTCTCTTATCAAAACAGATGCTCCTGAGTTTGTAGCCATTTCATTCGTACCTAGCGAAATTGCTCCAGGAGAAGCTGGTAAAATGGCCGTCAAATACGACGCTGTCAAAAGAAATGAGTTAGGGTATGTGAGGGACGATATTACACTCTACACCAATGAAAGTGAAATGGAAGTCAAAAAGTTGAGTGCCATTGCTACAATTAAAGAGTACTTCCCTCCTATGTCAAATGAAGAATTGGTTAATGCCCCAAAACTAAAATTTGAGAAAACAGTGATGGAATTTGGATCAGTAGATGAGGGGGAGCCTGTTTCTGCAGAGTTTACATTTACTAATTTGGGTAAAAGTGATCTTGACGTTAGGGATATAAAGTCTAACTGTAACTGTACCAAAACCAGAGTTGAGCCTTCTTCGGTTAAGCCGGGAGAATCAGGCAAAGTAATCCTTACATTTAATACTGATGGCCGCAAAGGAGTCCAACACCAACAAGTAACTGTGTTTTCTAACGACCCAAAAGGGTCGATGCAAATGGTAGCTCTAAGAGGAATGGTGAATAGTAAATAAGCTATTTTAAAGCTCCTTTAATTACTTGGCCAGCCTTGTCTTCGGTATAATTGACGCCCAAAGCTTGACCCAATGTTCGAGCAATTTGGCTTTGGTAATATTGCCCCGGTTTCTTGAGTGCCCCAGGTGGTGGAGTACCAGGACCAATATTGGGAATCCAGATTTCACCGTCGTTTGGTCATATTCCCCATCATGTGCATAATCATCCGTTTCTCCATAGGCAATGTATAGAACCCCTGGACTGTTTTTCTTTAATTCTTCAATAACAAAATTATGGGCGAACACATCTAGCCTCACTCCCTAAAAACAGTGAAGCTCATTTATTAATATATCAGGTCTGGCATAACACACTGTTGCCTAAATCCTTAGAAGGAGATTATACCCTTCTGCCAGAATGAAAAACCATCAGGAATACATGCTTAAATATATGATTATGAGTCAATCTGTTAACAGCAGACTGACTCATAATTGTTTGATTTGATTAAGCGTATAATTGAGGAGGAACTACGTTTTTTTCTTCACTTTAATCAAGACCATAAATCCTAATTCTTGATAATTCTCCTGGTAAAGCTCCCTTTATCGGTGCTTAGACTGAAGAGATAAATCCCTTTAGTCAAAGGCGAAATATCAATATCCTTGGCGCGTGTTGGCAAAATATTAACTCAATTTAGACTGCCAATTTAAACATAAGGTTTGAGTTCTACTGGATTGAAGTAAATAATGCTTCAGTCAACCTCAATTCATGCTATATGGGATAGGGCGACAGGCGAGACCAAGCTTCATTAACAACGGTAAACCATTCAATTCTTTTTCCCGGATAAATTTTCCTGGCCCTTTTTGGTGATAATGCTATTCTTAATTTTAAGCGGAGGATTTAAGCAGAAGTCTTAAATCCTCTTTGACCGGATTATTTTTCCAATACCTTTCCAGGAATTGTAACCGACTTCACCCCAGTCAGAGCTGGTGTTTCACTGGTGCCTTCATCTGTGTAAGTAGCCTTCAATACCAGTACATTGTCTCCTTCCTCTCCTGAAGGGGTAATTGTTCCACTCATTGGAAGGGATTGTTTATCCGATTCTGCTAAAGACCGGATATACGCTATGATGCGATTTGCTTCATTAGACGTGATGTCGGGGTGGGCTGGCATACTAACGTCACCCCAAACTCCAGAGCTGCCAAATATTATTTTACTACGGAGGTAACTTGTAACCCTGAACTTGTTCTTGTGTTTCTTCGCTACATCCGCATAACTGGGTCCAATAGAGGCTTCATTTTCTTTGTGGCAAGCTTTACAATCCATGTCTTGGAGTAATGATTTACCTATCACCGCATCAGATACCTGTTGATGGCCTAATGATAAGGATGCCTGGTCCATACTTTCCTGATAATCTACTGAAATAAAGACATTCGACTCATCTACAGTACCGTCCTCGTCTGAAACGGATACTATATAGTTTAGCGGCACACCAGGGGTAAAGGTGCCGAAACCACTATCAAAGGTTATTGCAATTTCCGGCCTAACATTTCCAGCTACAACTGTAATAAATTGGCTCTGAGTTTTTGCTCCATACTCATCTGTGACGCTTACAGAAACATTGAATTCCCCTGATTTTTCGAAATCATAGGAGGTCTGAGGTTCAGTCGTTTCTTCGGTATCACCATTTCCAAAATCCCAGGTATATGTCAACTCATTTTTTTCAGGATCGCTTGTTTTTGCTTTGACATTAATGGCAAGGGGCACTTTTCCCGAGCTCATATCCACGGAAATATCACTAATAACTGGTGGTCTGTTTCCCGGATTATACTGGATAAACCCAAGACTTGAATCATCATTTTGCAAGAACCATCCACTTCCGTATTCAAGAAGGTAAATGGTTCCGTCCGATCCCACTTCCATGTCAATAAGATTATTGACCTTAATATCAGAGGCAAAAGGCTCCATTTTATTGAAAGTTCCGTCTGGGAACAAACTGACTGCTTTCATCCATCCCCTCATCCAGTCATAAATAATGATCTTCTTATCATAATAATCCGGTAAGGCGTTTTCACCGTTGTACAGATCACTGTAATAAGCCGGACCTGCCATGGCATTTCTTCCGCCAGTTCCTACTTGTGGAAAGTCTTCTGAGTTGACATATGGATAATAGACATAAGCAGGCATTGCTTCAGGTAGCTCATTCAACCCGGTATTATTCCTGGAATCATTAATTGGTTTCTCAGGGTCAAAGATGGTACCAGTTTCACCGGTCACGTAATCATAGTCGAAATAGGGCTTATTGTCTGCTATGAATAGGGGCCACCCAAAATTACCCGCCTCCCTGGCCTGGTTCATTTCGTCATATCCTTTGGGTCCTCGGGTTTTTAGACTGTCAATTCTTGCATCAGGACCTACATCACCCCAATAGACCCAACCTCTCTTAGGGTCAACAGAGATTCGATAAGGATTACGATGTCCCATGGTGTAGATTTCAGGTCTTGTTTTAGGGGTTCCGGGAGGAAAAAGATTGCCTTTTGGTATGTCATAAGAGCCGTCTTCATTCACTTTTATCCTGATGATTTTTCCACGTAAATCGTTAGTGTTTCCCGAAGATCTCCGGGCATCATATTGTTGGTGACCTGGGATATCATTAAGAGGGGCATAGCCATTGTTAACATAGGGCACACCTTCTTCATTAAAAGGTGTGGAATTATCTCCCGTTGATAAATACAAGAGTTTGCCCGGACCGAAGGCAATCGACCCGCCTGTATGGCAACATATTTCTCTTTGACTCGCCACATCCAGAATTACTTGTTCTGAATCCATGTCAAAAACATCATCTTTAAATTTGTAACGGGAAAGGCGATTCACCCACTCGTCACCTGTCGGACTGTAGAACACATAAATCCAGTTATTGGAGGCAAAGTCCGGGTCCTTTTGTAAACCCAGGAGTCCTTCTTCAGCATTTACACCGGGAGTGTTAAGCGTCTCGTAGTAAACATCCAGAGTGGCAACCTGGCTAACTTTTTTTGTGCCCCTCTTATAGAGGAGTATTTCTCCCCGCCGTTGTGCAATTAATACGCCATCATTGGGTAAAATGGTCATTTCCGTTGGTTCATAAAATTCTCCAGCCACAAGAACTGTTTTTGAAAAGCGGTCAGCATCTGGTGGGGTCTGGCTGGAGACCTTGGAGTAGTCCAATTCCATATTTTCACCGATTGCATATTTAATCCCACCTAAGAGATGCTTCAGGTAATTGGCTTCAGTATAACTTTCTGGTGTATGTCCGAGGGCAGTATAAAATGCCCGACCTCCATCGTATTCATGATACCAACTCATTGGATGCAGATCACCATTCTCACCTCCTTCGTATGAAGATTCATCAATAGTGATTAAAATTTTGACATCTGGGTTGATCTTTTTGAAATTGTAGAGTTCGTCTCGTCGTTGCCAATTGGATTCTTCAAAAAAATCCGTTGCACCGAATTGTCTATCCACTATTGTAAAGCTTGCTTCCTGAGTGGCTGGATGACTTTTAAAATAAGCACCCACCAATTTGCCATACCAATTCCAATCATATTCTGTGTCCGTGGCCGCATGAACCCCAACAAATCCGCCTCCAGCTTGAATGTATCTTTCAAAAGCTGATTCTTGCTTATGGTCCAATACATTACCGGTTGTACTTAAGAAGATAATTGCAGAATAAGCCCGAAGGGATTCATCATTAAATAGTCCTGCATTTTTCGTTGTGTCAACATCAAAACCATTTTCGCTTCCCAACCTTTGAATAGCAGTAATTCCATCAGCAATAGAGGCATGCTGATAACCCATGGTTTTAGAGAAAACGAGAATCTTCGGTGGTCCGCACCCCTTACTATCACAACCCCTCTTACTATTACAACCCCAAAATGCGGTAGTAAATAATGCAACGAATACAAACAGGATAAATATTTTAAGATACTTCATATCAAACAGGCACTAAAATTCAAACAGGCACTAAAATTATGAACGGCAAAATTAGTCGTATTATACCAGACTTAGTACCAGTTTGATAGTGGGTGGTTATGTTTTATTAACCTGAATTCGGGATAATCAGGTAATAGATCAAGTTGGTTAGAGAATATTTTTTCCAATCGAATAATGCTTTGCTGATGTATTCCTTATCGCCAAACAGTTTTCCAGACAAACCTTTGGTCATACTTTTATAATAGCTTCAATATCCCGTTGCCTTTCGTTGAGATAAAAGCTCGTTAATTCTCCTTTTTCGCTGATGATCAGTTGTAATCTGAATCCGAAGAACCAATCCGTTGTGGTCTTTTTTCTTTGAGCCATCCCTTTGAAAATACGATGTTTATGGATGCGTCTGTTATGAGACGGGATCAAGCTGGTCGAATCAATAAAATTGATCCCTGTACATTTTCCCTACATGCTTGCTTGGGCAAGAACATGAAAGGAGCAGCCACTTTGGCCTGTAACCCGACAAATCGATTGCAGGAAACCGGATCGGGGGAAGAAGTCTGAATAACAAGGACAGACTACTTTGTTGATAATCATGTTGGAAGGTTTTGTGCGCTTCCCGGGTGCAATCCGGTCATGAGGGTTATTATTTCAGAATAACCCAGGCGACTAGTCCGGTTTCTGGATCTGATTCCCTGTTTTGGGGTGAGTTTACGGACCGGGGAGCTATGTTCTGAATATTTTTGACAAAGATCATCAACCTGGATATAAAAATTCCTGCTTTCTCATCCCGGATTCAGGTTAATACTTCATGCTCCATGTAAAGAGCTTAATGAATGTGGACTAAGCGGTAATTAAAATAGAAATATTTCCGGTTAGTGAATTGGTATTTTTGTTCGTATTTATTTACATTAGCATCATTATAACCCGTTATGCTCATTAAATCAAGTAATAAAGAAGGAGATAAATGAAGTGCAAAATCCTGATTATCAGTAAATTTAAGGTATACACAATTTAATTCATTGAACAAGCTCATACACAACATCACAATAAATTTAATTTCAACAGACCAATTAATAACTTGAAAGTTGCTATCACATATATTAGCACAACGGGTTATTGTAGTTAATTACCAATTAACGGATAACAGAATAAAAATTTAACTAAAAATTTAACTAAAAATTGATTGATATGAAAAAAATATTACTATTATCAGGGTTAATGACACTGGGTTCAGTGCTGTTAGTTCAGGCACAACAAAATACCCCCCCCCCCCCAATTCCCGGAGTTTGAGTGGAAAAGTCACAGGAGCAGATGACGGAGCTGTTTTGGCAGGTGTAAATGTTGCCATCAAAGGTACCAGTACGGGTACGATTACGGATTTAGATGGCACCTATAAACTGGATGTATCAGATACTGATGTTCTGATTTTTTCTTATATCGGCTATGCTTCACAAGAGGTGCTTGTCGGAACACGGTCTGTGATTGACCTTTCCTTACCAATCGACGCAGAGCAACTCAATGAAATAGTTGTTACGGCATTTGGTATTGAAAAAAGCAAGAAGGCACTCGGATATTCAGTGTCCCAGGTGGACGGTAACAAATTTACTGAATCCAGAACGGTAAACCTGGGAACAGCTCTGACAGGTAAGGTGGCGGGAGTTAACGTAACTGCCCCTTCTTCCGGAGTTGCAGGATCAACCAGGGTACTAATTAGAGGAGGGTCTTCACTTACCGGAGAAGATCAACCATTGTATGTAATCAATGGTGTACCTATCGACAATACCACATCAGGTAGTGCCGGACTTTGGGGAGGAAACGATGGAGGAGATGGCTTATCTGCTATCAACCCTGATGATATTGAAAGTATTTCCGTACTGAAAGGAAATTCAGCTGCAGCTTTATACGGTTTTCGTGGTGCTAATGGTGTAATATTGATCACTACAAAATCAGGAAAGGCAAGACAGGGAGTTGGCGTTGAGTTCAATTCTAACTTTACATTTAATACGGTTGTTGACCATACTGATTTTCAAAATCAATACGGTCACGGAAGCAATGGTCAGAAACCTTCAAATCAGGCCAGTGCACTGGAGAATGGACAAAGCTCCTGGGGAGCCAGATTAGACGGATCCAATGTGGTCCAGTTTGACGCGGTTGAGCGACCTTACTCAGATCAGGGGCAAACGCTGAAGGATTTTTACCAAACAGGTTATTCCTGGACCAACACCATAGCACTTTCAGGTGGTAATGAAAATCATACCTATCGATTTTCTGCTTCAGATTTGAGTAATGAGGACATTACTCCCAATTCCGGATTTGATAGAATTGTATTTACTGCTAAAATCAACGGACAATATGGAAAGCTAAGTTCTCAGATTTCCGGGCAATATTCGAAAGAAACCGCATTGAACAGACCAAGACTATCTGATACACCCGGAAATGCCAATGCTACAGCAGTGCTGTTGTCTCCGGCGATCACTTTTGAAAGTTTAAAGGGTACAACAGATAAAATTGGAGCAGCAGCAGATCGCACAGAATTGCAACATCAGGGTAATACTTTTGCACAAAACCCTTATTGGGCGGCTTACCAATTCCATAGAGAAGATGTGAAAAACAGATTCCTGGGATCCGCTGCTTTGCAATATGATATTTTGGATTGGTTGTATGTACGTGCAAGAGCGGGTACTGACCAGGCTACCAGAACGGATGAAGCAGTAGAGGCTTATGGAACTGCTTATAAGGGCCCTGGTAGTGTTAATCAAACGACAAGAGAGGTCAGAGAAGATAATCTGGATTTGTTTATAGGAATCAATAAAGATTTCGGTGATTTCAATCTGGATGTTTTATTAGGCGGTAATAGAATGAGAAGAAGTTTTAGAAGGGTGAGAATTGGGGGAAATGATCTTAGTATTCCCTTTTTCCACTCAGTGGGTAATGTTGTAAATCAGACTTATGCATTGGAATTCAATGAAAATGGCACCAATTCCGTGTTTGGTGCAGCTACCGTATCGTATCAAAACTTTCTGTTTTTAACTTCTACCCTTAGAAGAGATAGCTATTCAGTACTTTCCAGAGAAGACAATGATGTGATATACCCTTCCGTCAATGCGAGTGTAGTGCTTTCAGATTTAGTAGAACTACCGTCATTCTTCACTTTCGTTAAGTTAAGAACGGGTTGGGCGCAATCCGGATCGGGGGGAAATGTAAGGCCATATAGTCTTTTTCCTACTTATCAGTTGAATTCAAATACCCATGCCAGCGGTGCTATTTTAGGAAATATTAGTAATAGAACAACGATTCCGAATTCAACGGTAACTCCTTATTTGTCTTCTGAGCTGGAATTTGGCACAGATTTTCGCTTATTTGGCAATAGGGTCGGGGTTGACCTGACCTATTATAACAGGACTTCAACAGATATTATTTTGAATACCACTGTTTCTCAAACATCAGGTTTTAACAATACATCAATTAATATCGGAGAACTGAATAATAAAGGAATAGAATTGTTAATAAACGCTACGCCGGTAATCACTTCGGTTTTTACCTGGGATGTATCTTTCAATATGGCTAAAAATACAAGTCAAGTCAGGAGTTTGGGAGAAGATGCCGAAGGAAATGCCATAGAGTTTCTTAACCTGCAAGAGGCGCGCACAAGGCAGGAAAGAATCAGGCACTATGTAGATTCTCCAGCAGGTTTAATCACAGGATATAAACACAGAACCATCGATGGTCAAAAAGTTTATACCGCCGAAGGTTTTCCAGTAAGAAGTGAAAAGTTTGAAATCCTCGGAGAAGGAAGACATCCTTTCAGTGCCGGGCTGAGCAATAACCTCAGATACAAAAATTTCAATTTCAGCTTTTTAATTGATATGAGAAGTGGAGGCTCCGTGATGTCAGGTACCAATGTGATAGCATTTGGTGTCGGATTACATAAAGAAACTCTTCCCGGCCGTGAATCAGAAGTTGGTGATTCAGGATTGACTGTTTCAGGTGTAGGTGAAGATGGTGCAGCGTTGACAGTCAATATCGCACCAGAAGATATAGACGATTACTACGGCAGATACAATGATATTACCGAGTATTTTGTATATGATGCCTCATTTGGTAAACTAAGAGAGGTTTCCTTAGGTTACAGTTTGCCAGGAGCCATATTAAACAAAACGCCATTTGAAAAAGTGTCTCTGTCTTTCGTTGCCAGAAACCTTCTGCTACTTTGGTCAAATGTACCCAATATAGACCCTGAATCCGGGTATTCTAACCAAACTGGGACGCAGGGATTGGAGTATTTCTCTCTTCCTGCCACGAGAAATTTCGGGTTTAACCTGGCGGCTTCTTTTTAATTGTGGTTTACTAAAAAATTGAATAAGATGAAAAATAGATATTTAGCAATACTTGCAGCTTTAATGTTAGTTGCACCTGCATGTAGCAATGATGACCTTTTGGATTTAAATATTGATCCAAACTCTTCCAGTGACATTGACATGACTTTTCTGTTTGCTACCGGAATTATGGAAACAGCCGGCTCGCGATATGAAAGCTGGAGAGCAAACTTGATATATAGCTCAACTATGATCCAGCACAATGCTTCCTTAGCAGGCTATTGGAACGGAGATAAATATACGTACAACCCTGGTTATAGTGCCTCACAATGGGAAAGGTACTATCCGGATGCATTGGAATCTTTAACGCACGTAATGTCTGAAACCGCTGGAGATGCGGCCCAGGCGAATCTCAACGCTATGACAATCCTGGTCAGATGTTTTGCTTTGCACAGACTCACTGATTTGTACGGAGCTATTCCATACACTGAGGCAGGAAGAGGCTTGGAAGGACAGGAGTTCTGGTTTCCTGCGTATGAGTCACAGCAGCAGGTTTATACAAATCTGGTTACAGACATAACAGCAGCCAGAGATGCGCTTTCAGCAACTGGGGACAACCCGGGAACTCAGGATGTATTATATGGCGGTGACGTTGTGAAATGGCAGCAATTTGCCAACTCCATGCTGGTAAGAATAGGAATGAGAATGTCTGGTGTAAATCCGTCCATCGCCCAAAGTACGGTAGAAGAGGCTGTAGCGCATAGTGCAGGTGTTTTTACTTCCAATGCAGATAATGCCATGGTTGTGCATTCAGATGCTGGCGGGATCAATCGGAATGGAGTTTCGGAAGCGTATATTGCCGATGGCGGAGCAAACAACCCAAACGCGAGGCCATCAGAAACTTTTATCAACTGGATGATGGCTGGAAATGACCCCAGATTGATGATCATTTCAGGTGGAGTAGGAAATTCACAATTGCCTAAAGGAGATGCTGAACCAGACCCGCCAGTTCCGGCGTGGGATACTAATCCTGCCAATCAAAGAGGTCTGCCTAATGGGTACGATAATGAAACCATTCTACCTAAAGCGGTTGCGGACGGGGTGATTGCAAAGGAAGCTGATTTTTCAACAAACCTGTATTCATTCCTCAATCCTTTACTTTATGACTTCGATGATCCTACATTTTTTATTACGCATGCAGAGGTGTCCCTGGCTCTAGCGGAAGCTAAAATGAATGGCTGGAGTGTCGGCAGTTTCACAGCCCGGGAGCATTTCGAAGCAGGTATTAGATCTGCCATCTCAAATTGGGAGAACTATCATGTTTCATTGACCACCGATACCAGCGATGTGGATACTTATATTGCCGGACTTGGTTTTGCTGCAGCTTCCAGCGCAGACCAGAGAAGAATGATCGGTGAGCAATACTGGGCAGCGACTTATTTCAATCATTATGAGTCTTACGCCAATTGGAGAAGAACTGGCTTCCCTGTGCTGACACCTACCAACTATTCTGGTAACGTGACCGGAGGAACCATTCCCAGAAGGTTAAGATACCCTGAGGCCGAAATTAGCGGAAACCCAACAAGCTATGAAGAGGCAGTTGACCAGCAAGGTGAAGATTTGTTCACAACCAGGTTATGGTGGGATGTGAATTAAGGAATACTATGAATCCGGAGCAATTAATTGCTCCGGATTTCCTTTTTCAATATTAAATTCAAAGTGGATGTTTTCCACTTTTTTGCTGTATTGTTCCCCATAGAAAATACTGAGCATTTTGTAATGCCGAAAAGCCATCAATATGAACCCTGGAATAATTACGTTCTCATTCATTTTTTTCCTGGTCAATAATTTTTGCCATGCTCAAAAAAAATTATTTGAACTAGTCCCCTCCTCTAAAACAAACATTACATTCAACAACAAGATAGAAGATACCAAAGAGAGTAATATTCTCATTTACTCCAATTATTACGGAGGTGCTGGTGTAGGTGTAGGAGATTTCAACAATGATGGCTTGCAAGACTTGTTTTTTGCGGGAAACCTGGTGAAAGACGAACTCTACATCAATGAAGGTGACTTTCAGTTTCGAAATATCACAAAAAAGGCAGGAATAAAAGATAATGGCGGATGGTCCTCGGGTATAGTGGTTGGAGATGTCAATAATGATGGCTGGCAAGATATTTACGTAACCCGGGAACTGTATGACGACGCTCCGGAATTAAGAAAAAACAAACTTTATATAAATAATGGTGATCTTTCTTTTTCGGAGCGCAGTGCTGCTTATCGCGTGGACCATGACGGACGAACCAGGCATGCAGTTTTCTTCGATTATGACAAAGATGGATGGATGGATATTTTGCTCCTTACACAACCACCTAATCCCGGGAGCTATTCTACCATGCGTGGGACAGACTTAAGTCGCTATGAATATGCACCGGTCTTATTGAAAAATACAGGCAAAGGATACTTTGAAGATGTGTCAAAAAACTCAGGGCTCGACATTCCGGGGTTTCCTAACAGTGCTTCAGCAGTGGATTTTAACAACGATGGATGGGTAGACCTGTACATTTCCAATGATTTTGAAGCTCCTGATAAATTATACATCAACCAACAAAACGGCACATTTAAGAATGTCATTGACGGGAGCATGGGTCATATTACTTATTTCAGCATGGGAGTCGATGCTGCAGATATCAATAACGACGGGTTTATGGACGTTAGCGTACTGGATATGGCTGCTGAAGATAACTATAGGGTCAAAGCCAATATGGGAGGGATGAACCCTGAAACTTTTTGGAACCTGTATGACCAGGGAGGTCATTACCAATATATGTACAACTCCCTGCAACTCAATAGTGGCACCATAGGCACTAATGTGAATGAAAGTGCTCCGTTATCATTTAGCAACATTGCCCAGTTTTCAGGTACATCCAGTACGGATTGGAGCTGGTCAAATCTCATAGCAGATTTTGATAATGACGGGAAAAAGGATATCTACATAACCAACGGCCTGATAAAGGATATACGGAATACGGATGGAGACAGGAAAGTTTCTGACTATATAGACAAAGTGATATATGAATTTATTCTTGCTAATCCAAATGTTGGGGAGGTAAGTATCTGGGATATACTGGATCTGGATGAGGCACTTAACATTCTGCCCTCTTCCCGATTGTCCAACTATGCCTACAAGAATAATTCGGGATTGAAATTTACTAATACCACGGCCGACTGGGGCCTGGAGGTTCCTTCATTCTCAAATGGGTCAGCACTGGTTGATTTAGACAATGACGGAGCATTGGATCTGGTAGTAAGTAATATCAATGATGAAGCGTTTGTATTTAGAAACCATGCCAATGAGGTGACAAAAAATAATTATGTCAATGTTTTACTTGACGACAATGCCCAGGTTTTTGGTTGTAAGGTGAATTTAATCAGTGGAAATGATTCTCAATGGTATGAATTTACCAGTGTCAGAGGCATGTATTCCTGCTCTGAGCAAGCTGCACACTTTGGAGTAGGTAGTGCAGATAAGGTTGACAAGTTGATCGTTTATTGGAATGATGGAAAAATAACTACGCTTCAGGACCTGGGGGTCAATCAGCAAATTGTGGTGAGCAAAATCGCTGATAAGCCTATCCGTTTGGACGAGCCTGTTCCTCCGGAATATTTCAAAAAAACAAACCATGAGGAATTGGGCCTGAACTTCATTCATCAGGAAAATAATTTTGATGATTATGCTAAGCAAGCCTTGCTCCCTCATAAAATGTCGCAATTTGGGCCGGCATTAGCAGTGGCGGATGCAAATGGAGACGGCATCGATGACCTGTATGTGGGTGGGGCAACTGGTCAGGCTTCCGTTTTGTATTTTCAGAATCAGGATGGGGCGTTTCAGCAGGATCGATCAGAATTATGGGCGGCAGAAGCCAGATATGAAGATGTGGATGCAGCCTTTGCTGATTTCGACCAGGATGGGGATATGGACCTGTATGTAGTGAGTGGAGGTAATGCATTTGCTCCTGAATCCAGGGTGTATCAGGACAGGCTTTATAAAAATATGGGTGCTGGTAGGTTTGAAAAGTTCAATGAAGCCCTGCCAGCATTCCATGAGAGCGGATCCTGCGTACGTTTTGCAGACTTCGACCAGGATGGTGATCAGGACTTATTTGTTGGAGGGAGACACGTGCCCTGGAATTACCCGGAGCCGGCTTCCAGTCGGATTATGATCAATGAAAATGGTGTATTCAGGGATATTACCCAAGAGAGCGCAAGTGCCTTGATCGAGGTTGGAATGGTCACTGATGCACTATGGACCGACTTTGACCAGGACGGCCTGCCTGATCTGATGGTTGTTGGAGAATGGATGCCTGTAACTTTCATCAGAAATACGGGCAGCGCATTCTACAACGAAACAGCCGAGTTTGGTCTGAGCAATACTACGGGGTGGTGGTATAGTATAGAACAAGGCGATATGGACCAGGATGGCAACCTTGACTATGTGGTGGGAAATCTTGGACTTAATTACAAGTACAAAGCTTCACAAGATGAGCCGTTTGAAGTTTACTACAGGGATTTTGACAAAAATGGCAAGAATGATATTGTATTGAGCTATTATAATTTTGGTGAAAAATACCCACTCCGGGGAAGGAGTTGCTCCTCTGAACAGATTCCTGAAATAGGCCAAAAATTCACTTCGTATGATTTATTTGCTTCTTCAAATTTATTTGACGTTTATGGAAATAGTGAACTGTTGATGGCCCTGAGTTACAAAGCCCAAACCTTTGCACATATCCAAATCAATGGCCTTGGTAACGGCGAATTTGAAATAAGAGAATTGCCGGAATACACGCAGCTCTCATCGCTAAATGACATAATCATAAGTGATGTCAATGGAGATAGTAAGTCAGATATTCTGGCCATTGGGAATAATTTTCCTGTAGAAATTGAAACACCAAGAAATGATGCCGGGAAAGGAGTGCTTTTGTTGAATGACAAGGAGGGCTTTCAGGTAGTGACACCGCTGAAATCAGGTTTTTTTGCCCCAAAAGATTCTAAAAAAATCACCTTCATAAGTATTAATAACTCGCTGAACCTGATCGTGGCTAATAACAATGACAAGTTGGAGCTATTTGAAATTATCGATTAAAAGTCAGGTGATTTTTTGACAACAAAAGATTACTATTAAATGGCTGGTTTAAGCAAAATGACCCATAATACCCCTTGAAAACAGCCCATTTTGATATTTTTTTGACATATCTGAACTCAATACCGACAATTAGGTGGACATTTGGATAGACATTACAGATTTGAGTATCAGGCAAGTTCAAGCTCTTCTTTTCTGCCAAGAACTTTAAGCATTCTAAAATGCGATTTAAGTGCACCCCCTAATGTTCTCTTACTGTGATACGTTACTCCACATTCCCTGGCAGTTTCTCGCACCAGTGGTGCAATGGATTTGTAGTGAATGTGACTAATATGCGGAAACAAGTGATGCTCCACCTGGAAATTCAATCCTCCTGTAAACCAATGAACAATTTGACTGTTCGGTGAAAAATTTGAGGTGGTCGCTAATTGATGCATAGCCCATGATGTATTCAAGTCACCACTAATATTTCTTTCAGGATACTCCACTCCTTCAACTACATGAGCCAATTGAAAAACAATACTTAAAATTAATCCCGCAGTAAAGTGCACTATTAGAAATCCAATCAATATATTAATGAAGGAATAATCGGTCAAAATCCAAGGAAGGCCAAAGACCGCTCCAAGGTATAGCAACTTAGTTACAATTAATTTAATCATTTCAGTTGACGGAACCCTTCCTTGTCGTCTGGTTTCTCCTGAAATGTTGTATCTATTAAGCTGCCTGAAATCTTTCACCATAAAAGACAATGTCATAAGGCCGTAAAGAGGTAATATGTACAGCCATTGATACTTATGTACGCGATGAAGATCTGATTCCGGAGACAATCTTAAGATAAAGGCCTTTGTACTGACATCTTCATCAACTTGATAAACATTGGGATAGGTATGATGTAAGACATTGTGTTGAATCTGCCAATTGACAGGATTACCACCAAGAAGATAAAGTGAACCCCCGAATAAATTATTGACCCATTTCTTTTTGGAGAAAGATTCGTGAAGGGCATCATGCATTATTGACATGCCCACTCCTGCTTTACCAATCCCCATTATTACAAGTAATAGAATGGCAATATATGTCGTAGTTGGTTCTAATTTAATTACAGCGACAAAGGGAGTAATGAAAAGCACTAGTAGCAAGACAGATTTCAACAACAGGCTCTTTCCTCCATCTTTTGCAATTCCACTTTCCTTAAAATGGGCATTTACTTTATCCTGCAAATAATTGAAGAAATCAGAGTTTTCTTTGCTCTGAAATTTTATCTGTCCAGACTTACTCATTGTGCAAATGCAAAATCTCGGTGAAAATAGTTCTCAAAACTTAGATCCGAATTTAATTATGGTTACAACGTAGCGACAGTTAATACTTACGATTCAATATTTCTCCAAGTACTATAGCCTTTTTGCCTCCATCCTTCGATTGCAATATTTCCCTGATTTCAGAAACGAACTCATTGGAATCATCTTCTTCCTGATAAGGTTTAAATTCTTTAAATTCCAATTTTCCATCCAACTCAGCCTCTTCCGTTGCAGATATTAACCTGGCCTCTTTAATTGATTTTTCATAAATAGATTGTGCCTCTTCATCCGTATAGCGAGAACGATACTCATCTACTTCTACTTCTTCTTGACAATCATCCACTTCACCCTGCTCCTCTTTTTGATCATCTACCTCCTGGTCAACTCCAAACTTTTTGAGTAGATCTTCAAATGATACAGGTCTTTTGCCTTGTGGCGGTTGATTGCCCTCTTCCGTGGTCTCAGTCGGAACTTGCTTTCGCTTCTTAAGAACTCGAGACATGAAATAAATTACAGCAAGAACAACATATACGATATTTTCGAAATCCATCTGGTTCAAATATAAGTATAACCTCCCATGTTTTGGATTATTCCACTGTATGAGTAAAGATTGAAAGTATCACCTATCTAAAAACCTGTTACCTAATTGTACAGAATACAAAACCTGCTATTTTTGCTTTGATTCGTTCGGCCGAACGTTTTTCGCCTCCAAGGTGCTTTTTTATGCAATTAACCAAACTTGAGCTAAAGGGCTTCAAAAGCTTTGGTGACAAAGTAGTCATCAATTTCGATAAAGGCATTACCGGCATTGTGGGTCCAAATGGTTGTGGAAAATCCAATGTGGTGGACGCCATCAGATGGGTTCTTGGAGAGCAGAAAACCAAGATGCTGCGATCCGATAAAATGGAAAACATTATTTTTAATGGAACTAAAAAACGTAAAGCCACTAACCTCACAGAGGTCTCGCTGTCCTTCAGTAACACTAAGAATTTACTTTCTACAGAATACTCTCAAATTACAATTACACGCCGTTACTATCGGTCTGGAGAAAGTGAATACCAACTCAATGGCGTTACCTGTAGACTCAAAGATATTACCAACCTATTTCTTGATACTGGGATAGCATCTAATAGTTACGCCATTATTGAACTGAAAATGGTGGATGATATCCTCAATGACAAGGACAACTCACGCAGAGCCCTATTCGAGGAAGCCGCAGGTATATCAAAATTCAAGATAAGGAAGAAGGAAACTCTTCGGCGGCTGGATGGCACTGATGCAGACCTTGAGCGTGTGGAGGATCTCATTTTTGAGATTGACAAGAACCTTAAATCCCTCGAAAAACAAGCCAGGCAAACTGAACGCTATTTTAAATTAAAAAAAGAGTACAAGGAATTGAGTGTTCAACTGGCTAGAATCATTATAAGAGATCACAGGAAATCATTTGAGTCCATCTCAAAACAAATTGAAGCCGAAAATGACAAGAAATTAAATCATGGCAAGCAAGTGGCAAAAAAAGAAGCTGCAATTGAAAAAGCTAAGGCCCAACAAATTAGTAGAGAAAAAGTACTGTCATCAAGGCAGAAGGCCTTAAATGATCATGTCAATAATATTCGTCAATATGAAGGTGAGAAAAAGGTTAAAAATGAACGTTTACGTTTTCTTACTGACAAAGCAGATAACCACAAGTCACAAATAGATCTGGATAAGAAAAGCAATGAAAGGGCCTCTTTTTCCATTAGTAGCCTTGAGCAGGAAAAAGATAAAACCACAGCGTTACTGAAAAGCAAAGAGGCCCAAGTAGAAGCTTTCAGAATAGAGTATGAAAAGCAAAAAGATGAAACTTCTGGCTTGCAATCTGAAGTGAATGCAATACTCCAACAATACAGATCAAAGCAGGAAGAAGTATTTCAGCTTAACAAGTCCTTAGAAATCAAAAAAATTCAGTTGAGCTCTTTTAAACAGGAGCTTGCTAAAACTACCAGCGATTCGACAAGTCACGCTGAAAACATTGGAGAGTTTGAGAGCAAACTAAAGGAAGTTTCTAAAATTAGAGATAAAAAAAGCACTGAATTTGATACAATTAAAAATGCCGAAGAGCAGTTGCAAAAAAACATAGACTCAACTGAAAAAACGATCGGATCAATACGAGAGCAGCAAACACAAGTCAACCGAAAACTTGACTCACTACAAAACGAATACAGCCTTACCAAATCAATGGTAGACAATTTGGAGGGCTTTCCCGAGGCAATTCGCTTTCTTCGAAAAAATCAAAAATGGGCCAGGGACGCTCCATTACTATCAGACATAATCGCTTGCCCAGAAGAGTACCGGGTGGCCATAGAAAATTATCTGGAGCCTTGGATGAATCACTATATCGTTGATGCTGAAGAGCAAGCTTTCCAGGCCGTAAACCTACTCAGCGATGCAGCTAAGGGTAAAGCTCATTTTTTCATTCTTTCGAAACTCGAGAGTTTCAAAGCATCAAGTGGTAAAATAATTCAAGAGGCGGTACCAGCAACAGAAGTTGTTGAATTCGATAACAGGTATAAGAAGTTAGTTTCTTATTTATTAGACAAAGTTTATATCGTACCGAATCATTTAGACAATATACCAGATGATGATGAGTTAGTTTTTATTACTCAGAATGGGCAAGTATCAAAACGGAAATTCAGTATCTCCGGTGGTTCGGTTGGCTTGTTTGAAGGAAAGCGAATTGGAAGAGCAAAAAATTTAGAAAAACTCACTCAGCAAATCAAGGCACACACGCAGAAACTTGATAGCATAAACCGTAACCTTGAAGCCGAATTAAAAAATCTCGAAAATTTTAAAAGCAATTCTAAGAAAACAGAATTTGAATCTCTACGGATCGAAATGAATCAGATCAGTGAAACTTATGTTACTCTTAAAACAAAACAGGAGCAATTGTCTCAACTATTAAATACCAATACTAATAGAAAAGGAGATATCGTCGACCAGATTACTCTTCTTGAAAAAGAGATTGCCAGTACTGAACCGCAAAACATCGATGAATCCCAGGCTCTTCAATCATTGGAAGTCGGATACAACGATAAAAATGAACGGCTCAAGGCATTAACCGAGGTTCTCAATGAGAAATCTGTCACTTATAATCAAGAGAACATCCTATTTCATCAACAGCAAAATAGTCTAAACACCCTTCTCCAAGAGATTGGATTTAAACAGACAACATTTAAAACCAGCAAGCAAAGAATTGAAAAAAATCAGGAAGACCTGCAATTGACTGAACAGGAGATTAAGAATCTACTTCAAACTACAGAAAGTAATGATGAAGCACTCATTGCGATGTATGAGGAAAAAGAGTTAATAGAAACCGGGGTAAACGAAGCCGAAAAGAAATATTACACAATCAGAGGTGATATTGATGAGTTAGAAAAAGAAGTTAGAGAAATCCAAAGGAATAGGGAGTTTATTGACGGTTTCATTCTGGAACTTCAAAACCAATTGAATGACACCAAGTTGAATTTGAATTCAGTCAAAGAAAGGTTATCAGTCGAGTTCGATATTGAGTTAGATCAATTAATGAAGGAGAATCCTGGGCAAGTGGAGCTATCGCAGCATCAAAATGAAGAAGACTTAAGAGAAAAAGCTCAAAGAACCAAGGATAGTATAGAAAAGATTGGCCCTATTAACCCAATGGCCAAGGAAGCTTATGAGGAGATAAAGGAACGTCATGATTTCATCGTAACTCAAAAAGAAGATCTTCTAAAGGCAAAAGAATCTCTCATGACTACCATTGGTGAGATTGGCCTGGCAGCGAAAGAGGCTTTTCTGGAAGCCTTTGAAAAGATACAATCTAATTTCATAGAAGTATTCCGGACACTGTTCTCAGATCAGGACGATTGTGATCTGAGATTGTCTGATGAAAATGATCCTCTAGAATCTGGTATTGACATTATTGCTAAACCAAAAGGCAAAAGGCCAGTTACAATAAATCAACTGTCTGGTGGAGAAAAGACCTTGACTGCAACATCTCTCTTATTTGCCATTTATCTATTAAAACCTGCACCGTTCTGCATTTTTGATGAAGTAGATGCTCCACTAGATGATGCAAACATTGATAAGTTCAATAATATCGTCAGGAAGTTCTCCAATGAGTCGCAATTCATCATAGTCACTCACAACAAGCGAACAATGGCTAGCACCGATGTTATTTATGGAATAACAATGGTGGAACAAGGGGTATCCCGAGTCGTTTCGGTGGACCTACGAGAACTAGCCGATTAACACTAATTCCTGATCTTGTTTCTTACTGACAACTGTAAACAAGAAGCATTTTATGCCGTCAAGTAATAAACTAATAAACCAATCAACGGCTATTGTTAATTCTTAATTCGAACCTATCTTTAGGCCCAGAAAATATAAAGTTAGGTTATGTCGGGATGTGGGTCGTGTAGTTCAATTACTACACCTGAAGATAAGACAGCAGGATGCCAAAATAATGGTGGATGCTTGACTGGTGGATGTAATAAATTAAACGTCTTCGATTGGCTTTCTAATATGGATATGCCGGTAGCCGATAGATTTGACATAATAGAAGTCAGGTTCAAGAACGGTCGAAAGGATTTCTTTCGCAATGTTGAAAAACTGGATTTAACCACAGGTGATGCGGTAATTGTTGATGTGCCAAATGGACATCATGTGGGCTATGTTTCTCTGCAGGGGGAATTGGTTCGGTTACAAATGATGAAAAAAAATGTCGCCAATGATAACGAATTAAAAACCATTTATCGGATTGCCAGTCAGCGGGATCTTAAAAAATTCACTTCGGTCCAAAATCGTGAAGACTCCACCCTTTATAAAACAAGAGAGATAATTGAAGAATTGAAGTTGGAAATGAAATTGACCGATGTTGAATTTCAAGCAGACAACACGAAGGCCACATTTTTTTATTCAGCTGAGGATAGAGTTGATTTCAGAGAACTTATTAAGCGACTGGCAGGAGAATTCAAAATCCGTGTTGAAATGCGACAGATAAGTTTGCGTCAGGAGGCAAGTCATATTGGTGGCATCGGGTCATGTGGAAGAGAGTTATGCTGTTCGACATGGTTGACGGATTTCAAAAGTGTTTCCACTTCCGCTGCCAGGTATCAAAACCTTTCACTTAATCCCAGCAAACTTTCGGGACAATGTGGAAGGTTAAAGTGCTGCCTGAATTATGAGTTGGACACATATATGGATGCCCTTGAAGATATCCCAGAAGTTGAAAAGCCGTTACTAACCGAAAAAGGTGAGGCTAGATTACAAAAAACGGACATCTTCAGGAAAATAATGTGGTTTGGATATAAAGATGACAATAACTGGCATCCGGTCGATGCCAAAAGAGTGAAAGAAATTATTGAATTGAACTCCAAAGGTAAGAAACCCGTTACCCTTTTAGTGAATCTTGAAGATCCTGAAAGTACAGTTGGAGACACTCTCAATAGTGACCTTGAGCGATTGGATAAAAAATATAAGATCAGACAATCAGGCAATCGGAAAAACAAGAACCGAAATCGCAATAGGAATAGGCCTAGCAGAAACCACCAAAATTCTCCAGAAAATTGAGACTGGGAATAATCATTTTCTTGCTACTCCTCATCAATGCCGGATGTGACCAGAACCGGGTTTATGAAGAAAATAAAGATATTCCAGATGCAATCTGGAGAGTAAATGACATTCCAAAGTTTGAATTCGAAATTGAGGATAATAAGCAATCGTATAGACTTCACTTTAATATCAGAAGTACGTTATCCTACCCCTTTCAAAACATCTATGTAAAGTATAATTTGAGAGATAGTGTACATAAGATTCTGAAAACAGAATTGAAGGAATTTCTCCTATTCGATGTCAAAACCGGAGAGCCACAAGGAGGCGGTGTGGGTGACTTATTCGATAATAGATTCCTAATCCTTGAGGATTATAATTTCGATTCCCCTGGCCGGTATTCGGTCGATTTCCAACAATTCATGAGGATAGATTCGTTACCTATGATTGTATCAGTTGGATTGCGGGTGGATATGCCAAATGTGAAGTAATAAATAGTGTTAAGCCGACTTCTTGAAGTACACTTGATTTGCTTCTTTCAATTCTTCAGGTAAATTTCTCTTATCTCTTACTTTTCTATGATATAAGAAGTCCAAAAGAGAACCAAGGCACACAACTAATGTTATAACGCTTGGGAGAATAATAACATCACTCAACTCTCTTCCTCCAATTACAAGAGCCACAAATAAAAGTTGGACTGTTATTAACACAACAGTAGCCCAAGCATGGTTTAGCCCTAGTTTGAGCAGAACATGGTGAACGTGGTTCTTATCTGGATGCATTGGGGATTTACCTGCAAGGACTCTCTTACAAAATACTCTAAGAGTATCATACAGAGGAATGACAACCATTCCTACACCAGTAGCAATAAAAGCATTGAATTTAAAGATAGACTCTGCTGGTAATCTAAAGTTAGAATCTATAAAATATATGGTTGAAGTAGCAAGAAAAAATCCAATAAGTAAAGATCCAGCATCACCCATAAATATCTTGGACGGAAACCAGTTATAATTCAAAAAGGCTAATAAAGATCCTGCAAAAGCAAAACAGAAGAAGCTAAAATGTATTTTTCCAATCAACATGAACCACCCACCGAAAAACAATAACGCTATTATCGCCAGTGACGCAGCCAACCCGTCTATTCCGTCAATTAGGTTAAACGCATTTGTAACCACTATGAAAGTGAAGGTGGTAAGCAAGAAACTTGTCCAGATTGGAATTTCATACACTCCAAACAGACCATACATAGATCGCAGTCTAATATCACAAAAGAATATCAGTAGGGATGAAGCTGCTACTTGTCCAATCAGTTTTTGATTGGCTTTTAAATCAATTAAATCATCCCTTATGCCAAGAATAAAGCTTATTATAAGAGCAGAAATGACATATTTAAATTCTCCTATATATACCAGGGGAAGCCACATTATCACGGACAACATGATTCCAAAAAATATAGGCACTCCACCAATTGACGGTGTTTGCTCTACATGAATCTTTCTGCCACCAGGAGGGTCCAACAAGTTATATTTTCTCAGAACCTTAATGGTTGCCGGGAAAAGCACAAAACTCACCGCAAAAGAGGTGATAAAGAATAATATACCCCTGTCCATAGATAAATATTAGGCCCTAAAGGTAGAAAGAAAGTGAGATTATTTTTAAACCATTGATTAATTAAATTATCCTCTCTCACATTTCTTCCCGTCCATTAAATAGAATTGAGGTAAGTAGTTACAATTTCGAAGATGAAGTAAGTGAGGCAATGAAATTCGGGAAAAATACATTGTAGCTCTTAAACCTGAAAACAAACTTTTAAAGAAACTGATAGAAAATAAAGATAGTAGCTAAGCTTCTTCGTAAGCCCAGTCAACACCTGATTTCATATCCTTCAAAACAACCCCTTCATCCTTCAGCTTACTCCTTATCTCGTCGACCTTGACATAATCTCTTTTGTCCTTGGCCTCTCTGTATAAGTCTATTAATATTCCAAGCATATTTTCCGGATCAAAGGATTTTTCTACTTCCAGTCCCAGAACATCTTTGGTAAATGTCTGGAATGTCTCCCTCATTCGGATAAAAGTCTCCTCTCCTATTTCAGCATAGTGGAGGCTTCCTGTATGAATCGAATTTATCTTTTTCAGTATATTGAATAAATGACCGATTGTCAATGCCGTATTAAAATCGTCATTCATGGCATAATAGCAATTATCGCACAGCTGATTTATTTGGCTGGCTATTTCATTATTTGGCTCAATATTTTCTTCTTGGATATAGTGCAGTTGGCCAAGTACTTTCAGACCGTTTAGTAGTTTTCTACATCCCTTTTGGGCAGCCAATAATGCTTCATTCGAAAAATCCAGCGTACTCGAATAATGAGACTGAAGCATAAAAAACCTGACGGTCATTGGACTATATGGGCGTTCTAACAATTCATGATCCCCGGTTACCAATTGAGAGGGCAAAAAGGAGTTTTCCAAAGACTTACTCATTTTCTGGCCATTTACCGTGAGCATGTTAGTATGCATCCAGTACTTAACCGGTTCATTTCCTCCGGCACCAACTGATTGTGCTATTTCACATTCATGGTGTGGAAATTTCAAATCCATTCCTCCTCCGTGAATATCAAAAGTTGCTCCAAGATATTTAGTGCTCATTACAGAACATTCCAAATGCCAACCAGGAAAACCATCTCCCCAGGGTGAAGGCCATCTCATGATATGTTCTGGTGAGGCATTTTTCCATAATGCGAAATCTAGACCGCTTTTTTTCTCACCCTGTCCGTCCAGTTCCCTGGTGTTAGAATATAAATCTTCTATATTTCGTCCAGAAAGCTTGCCATAATCATGCTCTTTATTATATGCCTCAACATCAAAATAGACAGAACCATTTGATACATAAGCGTATCCATTTTCAATAATCTTTGAAATCATATTGATTTGTTCAATAATATGACCTGTAGCACTGGGTTCAATGTTCGGTTGCAAAACATTGAAAAGGTCCATCACCTGGTGGAATCCATTGGTGTATTTTTGCACCACTTCCATTGGCTCGAGATTCTGTAGTTTGGCAATTCTACCAATTTTGTCCTCACCTTCATCAGCATCATTAACCAAATGACCAACATCTGTAATATTTCTTACATATCGGACTTTATGCCCTAAATGCAATAAATATCTGTAAACCACGTCGAAACTTATGAAAGTGCGTACGTTTCCCAAATGAACATCATTGTACACGGTAGGTCCACACACATACATACCTACAAATGGAGGGTTTATAGGTCCAAAGATTTCCTTTTGCTTGGTTAGTGTATTTAAAATCCTGAGCTGACCTATCATGTGACAAATTTATGAAATAGCGATACCATGCCCGATACTATATTATCTTCAAATTGTTAATCAAGTTAAAAAGAGTCTGCAGAATTCATTTAAATCTAGCCCAATTAATGAATTGTGCCTGAGTAGTCTTATTGGTTTTGATAGCACTTTCAATTACTTTTGCAGACAACAGAGAGGGCTTAAGGCCCTCTTTTTTGTGCATTACTATTTTGAATGACAATAGCCGGGAAGATTAAATCAATTGTTGAGGGATTCATTAACGAAGATTTCTTCGTGGTGGACATCCTTTTGAAAGGAAAAAAGGCAGGGCAAAAATTAATCATTCTAATTGATGGCGATAACGGCGTTCCTATAGATCGATGTGTTGCCATTAGTAGATTTTTGTCAACTAAGCTGGATGAGTTGAATATAATGGAGGGTTCGTACCAGTTGGAGGTCTCTTCTCCGGGATTGGATCATCCCATAAAATTGAAGAGACAATTCGTAAAAAATCAGGGACGGACGATAAGGGTAGAAACAGAAAGTGAGGAGGTGACAGGTAAATTAATTGAGGTGAATGATTTGTTAACCTTGGAAGTTCAGGAAAAGAAACATGTAAATAAGATTGAAATACCATTTAATCAAATTATTAAAGCAAATGTTTTAGTGTCATTTAAGTAAGATGGAAAGCAATACATTAATCGAATCGTTTGCAGATTTTGCAAAACAAAAGAATGTCGATCGTCCAACGATGATCCGAATACTTGATGAAGTCTTTAGAACATTGATCCGTAAAAAATACGAACATGATGGCAACTTTGACATCATTATCAATGCTGATAAAGGGGATTTGGAAATCTGGAGGTTTAGGGAAATTGTGGATGATAATTCAGAAGATATTTGGGATCATGACAAAATCTGCTTAACAGATGCAAGAAAGACTGAGCCTGATTTTGAAATTGGTGAAGAAGTAGCCGAAGAATTAACTCTGGAAAGTTTTGGTCGTCGAGCAGTATTAATGGCCAGACAAACGTTGATGCAGAAAGTTAAAGATCTTGAGAAAGACATCGTTTTTCAGAAATACAAAGATTTATTAGGAGAAATAATCTCTGGAGAAGTTTACCAAATTCTTAGCCGTGAAGTCCTCCTCATTGATGTTGAGGGTAATGAGCTGATCATCCCAAAATCCGAGCAAATTCATAAGGATAGGTATCGCAAGAGTGAATCAGTTAGAGCCATTGTTCATCGCGTTGAAATGGTCAATGGAAATCCGAGGATCATTCTTTCAAGAACAACTCCCACTTTTCTGGAAAGACTTTTTGAAAGTGAGGTGCCTGAAGTTTATGACGGGTTAATTACCATTAAAAAGGCTGTTCGAGAACCTGGAGAAAGAGCTAAAGTTGCAGTTGAGTCTTATGATGACAGGATAGATCCAGTAGGAGCTTGTGTTGGAATGAAGGGGTCAAGAATTCATGCCATCGTGCGGGAATTGCAGAATGAAAATATAGACGTAATCAATTTCACCGAGAATAAAGACCTCTATGTCACCCGAGCACTAAGTCCGGCCAAGATTTTGAATATGAAAATTGATGAAGAAAAAGGGCGTATATCAGTTTTCCTCAAACCGGACCAGGTATCTCTTGCAATCGGTAAAGGTGGGCAAAACATTAAATTAGCCAGCCGATTAGTCGGGTTAGAAATAGATGTATTCAGAGAACTTAATGGAAAAGAGGAAGAAGATGTAGTGCTTGATGAATTCTCGGACGAAATTGAAGCCTGGGTGATTAGTGAATTTAGGAAAATTGGCCTTGATACTGCTAAAAGTGTGATTGGGGTTTCAAAGGATGACCTAATCCGTAGAACGGATTTGGAAGAAGAAACAGTAAATAATGTCCTTAAGATTTTGCAGAAAGAATTTGAATAGCCTTTATTGATAATATAAGGCCTGTTCAGAAATTGAGATAACTTTGTTGTAATAATTTATTCTAATATGATGAGACTCGGTCAGGTAGCGAGGAAATTGAATGTAGGTATGTATACCATTATTGAACACCTTGAGAAAAAGGGGTTCAACATGGATAGTAGTCCCAATTCAAAAATAGACGCTGAACAGTATGACATGCTGGCCAAGGAATTTCATGATTCTGCCCAGGAGAAAGAAGAGGCTTCAGGCCTTACCATTGGCACCCATCATGAAAATAACTTAGTTATTGATTTTAAATCGTCCCAAGAGGTTAGGCGAAAAGCAGATGATCAGGAAATCTTTATCAAAAACCTGTCATCTAGTGAGGTAAGTCATCCAGAGGACATGGAATCTGAAAAAGACACACCAGAGAAAGACGAACCTAAGCAGGAAGAACTCGAAAAGGGCGATGTAGATCGACCAAAGCTGGAAGGCATCAAAATACTTGGGAAAATTGACCTTGATAAGAAAAAGTCACCAGCGGAGAGTGAGAAAAAACCTACAATTGAAGAACCAATAACTGAGGCAAAAGCCGTCGAAGAAGACAACAAGGAGGATACTACAGATACCACCGTAGCCACTGAATTAGCAACTAAAGAAGAATTGCCAGCGGATGTTAAAGCTGACACCAATCCCAAAGATAGCCTTATTGAAGCTAAAGCAGATTCTTTAAAAGGTTTAACAGTAGTTGGAAAGATCAATTTACCAGCGAAACTGAAGAAAAAAGAGGAGCCAGTGGCGTCCTCAGATGTTAAAAATGATGCAAAGAAGAAAAGAAAAAGAAAAAGAATAGGGTTTGTTCGAGGTGGGCAAAGGCTAAAGCAAGATGATGCCAGACCAGGACAAGCTAGACGACCGGGCGGGTCAGGTGGACCAACTGACGGAAAAAGACAGCAAAGAGAAGAGCTCTCGGACAAAGAAATCCAGGAGAAAATTAAAGCAACACTTGCAAAATTAAGTGGTGGCTCCAAGTCCGGAACCAATAGGGCAAAATACCGAAGAGAGAAGCGATCTGCTCAGGCCGAGCAGCGAGAAACTGATCTGGAAGCTCAAAGCGAATCGAAAGAATTAAGAGTTACTGAATTCATTTCAGCCAATGACCTGGCTAGTCTAATGGATGTTAGTGTCAATAATGTGATTTCAGCATGTATGTCGCTTGGAATGTTTGTTTCAATCAATCAACGCCTTGATGCAGAAACAATCACCATTATTGCTGACGAATTCGGGTATGAAGTAAGTTTCTCTACTTCTGAAGAAGAAGTGGAAATTGAAGAAGTGGAAGATGCTGAAGAAACTCTGGAAGACAGAGCCCCGATTGTGACTATAATGGGTCATGTCGACCATGGAAAGACCTCGCTACTGGACTATATCCGAGAGTCAAAAATTACAGAGGGTGAAGCAGGTGGTATAACCCAGCATATCGGTGCATATGATGTTATGACCAGTACAGGTCACAAGATTGCATTTCTTGACACTCCGGGCCACGAAGCTTTTACCGCCATGCGGGCAAGAGGTGCAAAAGTGACTGATGTAGTTATTATTGTGATAGCCGCTGACGATGGCGTGATGCCTCAAACCAAGGAGGCAATAAATCATGCCAAGGTAGCTGGTGTACCAATGGTAATTGCACTAAATAAAGTGGATCGCCCCAATTCCAATCCAGATAAGATTAAGGAAGAACTGTCAGCCATTAATATCCTTGTGGAGGATTGGGGTGGAAAATATCAGTGCCAGGAAGTTTCGGCCAAAACTGGTCAAGGCATAGACGAATTGTTAGAAAAAGTCCTATTGGAGGCTGAAATACTTGAACTGAAAGCTAATCCTAATAAAAATGCGGTAGGTACAGTAATTGAAACCTCACTTGACAAGGGCAGAGGTTATCTGACTACTATGCTGATTCAGGCAGGAACTTTGAGGGTTGGGGATGTGATTATAGCAGGTGGTAACTATGGTAAAGTGAAGGCCATGTTTGATTATAAGGGTAAACAACCTAAGGAAGCAGGGCCATCAACACCAGTATTGGTCTTAGGTCTCGACGGGGCACCTCAATCTGGTGATAAGATACATATAACAGATAGCGAGCGAGAAGCCCGGGAAATAGCAACAAAGCGTGGCCAGATCAATCGTGAGCAGAGTATGCGGACTAAAAAGCATATTACGCTTGATGAAATTGGCCGCAGATTGGCAATTGGCTCATTTAAAGAACTTAATATTATTGTAAAAGGTGATGTCGACGGCTCCGTTGAAGCACTTTCTGATTCGTTATTGAAGTTATCAACTGAAGAGGTCCAAATAAACATTATTCATAAAGAAGTAGGCCAGATTTCAGAGTCGGATGTTTTATTGGCTTCAGTTTCTGATGCCATTGTAGTTGGTTTCCAAGTAAGACCATCAGCAAGTGCCAGAAAAATCGCCGAAAACGAGCAAATTGAAATACGTCTGTACTCCATCATTTATGATGCGATCAATGAGATCAAAGATGCGATGGAAGGACTTCTTGAACCAACTGTTGAAGAGGTAATTACCGGAAATGCTGAAGTTCGAGAGGTCTTCAAGATTTCAAAATTTGGCACTGTTGCTGGATGTATGGTTACAGATGGTACTCTCAAACGCTCAAATAAAGTGCGCTTAGTGCGAGACGGAATTGTTCTTCACACTGGAGATATTAACCAGCTCAAGAGATTCAAGGAAGACGTTCAGGAAATCAAACAAAATTTTGAATGTGGAATTAGCATTAAAGGTTTTAATAATGTTGAAATGGGCGACATCATAGAAGGGTTTACCCAAAAAGAAGTTAAACGAACACTTTAGAATCTGTAATCCTTAAAAACCCTTAGATTTCATCTACAATCGTTTCAAGACCAATACCGCGAGATGCTTTGATTAAAATTTTGGAGTTAGTTATTGGATTGTTTTGGAGAAATTCCACCAATTTTCTTTTAGAATCAAAATAAACCGATCCTGGATTTTCATCCGCACTGTGCTTTATAAGTCTGCCACAAAAAAGAGATAATGACGGCTTCATTGTGCTAACCTTCCTACCTAAAAGAGTGTGTTCATTGACTTCATCATCTCCCAACTCTAACATATCTCCAAGGATTATAACCTTGTGATTTCCTTCCAGACTATTCAGCATCTTCAGCGCAGCGTCCATACTATTAGGATTCGCATTATACGCATCCAAAATAATGGTATTACCTCCCTTTTCTATTACCTGTGATCGGTTGATTTCCGGGATATATGTTGAGATCGCCTCCTCAATTGAGGATGTTGGAACATCAAAATATTTACCGATACAAGAGGCCGTAGCCGCATTCATAAAGTTATACTCACCGATTAAATGGGTATTCACTAAGTTCCCGGACTCTCTTTTAAATTCCACATAGGGCTGCGCACTCACAAAAATATCTTGGCAAAAATCTCCGGCGTGAGGATAACTGATAACTTCTTCAAACATGGCAGCCATGTCATTTAGCACCGAATCCAAAGAGTTAATGAAGGCAATTCCTTTTGTTTCAAATAAATAATCATAGAGTTCCTTTTTCCCTCTTTTCACCCCTTCTATAGAGCCAAATCCCTCCATATGAGCCTTACCAATATTAGTGATTAAACCGTGGGTCGGCTCAGCTATTTTACACAATTGACGAATCTCTCCTATATGGCTGGCACCCATCTCAATTACAACAAAATCTGTCTTACCTGAAATGCTTAAAATCGTCAGTGGTACACCAATGTGATTGTTCAAATTTCCAATGGTTGAGATCAAATTATACTTTGTCAATAGCACTGCCGAAATGAGTTCCCTGGTGGTAGTTTTGCCATTGGATCCGGTAATAGCCAATACCGGGCCATTGAATTTTGACCGATGATAATTTGCTAACTTTTGCAGCGCATCCAATGCATCATCCACCAATATACAGCACTCACTTTCCTGGAAACCTATGTCATCAATAACCGCGAAACCAGCACCTTGACGGAGGGCGTCTCTGGCAAATCTGTTACCATTGAAATTAGGGCCGCTCAAAGCAAAAAAAAGCCCACCCTTAATTGGCTTCCTCGAATCTGTAAAAACCTCTTCACAAGATTCAAAACAGTCATATAATTTATGCAACTCCTGCTCTGTCATTGGTATAGCGAATATAGTAGGATATTATACGTTTGCCTTGCTTAACACAATGGCCTTAAACTTGCATGTAGCGAGGAATTTTTTTAACAAATAACCGCAATCTCTTGCATATTTATGCCAACCAGTTCATTGGGTCAGTTTCAATTTTTATCCTCTCAGATACCTGTCGCCAGTCTGGATTTAGAATTTCAAATGCCATGGGCCGGAGGTTTAAATTCTATTCAATACAATAATCTTGATCTCAATTTTGATGGTAATAACGATCTGGTGCTTTTTGACAGATCGGCGAACAAGTTGCCTACATTTTTATGGGAATCCAGTCATTATGTAAGTGCCGGGAACATGAAATCTTATTTCCCGAAGATCTTGCTGGCTGGGTACTATTGAGAGACTTTGACGGCTTCAATGATTTATTTAGTTTCCCCTAAGCAATTGCGCATTTATTTGATTAGGTTAAGTATGTATCGATTTGATTAGGAAAAAAAGGGATAAAAAAGACAAGATTTATGTATCTTAAGGGTATCAACCTTGTCAAATGAAGTCAAAAAATATCCTCGTGCTTCAATCAGACTGGTTCAAGAAAGATATATATAAGCAGACTAAAAGCACCGAAAAGGAAAATTAGAAACGAGAAAGAAGTTGTCGACTTGCTTAAAAGATTTGAATTTGAAGTTCATTATTTTGAAGATTATTCCTTTACAGAACAAGTTAAACTAATGACAGAAACCAAGGTCTTGATTGGTTTACATGGAGCTGGACTTACTAATATGCTTTTTATGAAAAAAGGGGGGAAAGTACTAGGAATTGCGAAATGTAAATGATGGACATAATAATTGTTATTTTTCACTTGCTTCAAAATTAAATCATGATTATTACTATCAACTCAATCAAGAGGACAAGAAAGATTCTTTTTCAGTCAATATTGATGTGGATATCAATACATTGACAAAAAATCTTGAGGTAATAACGGGATAGAACAATGTATAAGCGGCATTAAAACGACCGCTTATACTAAACATTAGTGAAAATGCTAAAACGATGTTCAACTTAAACAAAAAGAAATAACAAAAAGAAATGAAAAGACCCAGCAAACACTTACGCTTAGTTATGATGGCAACTTTATATGATGTATGATGGCAACTTTATAAGATGGCAACTTTAATTCTAGGAATTACATGGTCTTGCCAACAAGAAGAGGAATTAAGTCCTTAAATCGAAGAGCAGAACTTTCTTAGTGAATCAGACATGGAGGGAATGACCAAGCTAGGCAAACAGCTGGAAAATCCTTACTCAGTTGAAAACATGAAGAAAGCTCTGGAAAGCCTTAATGCTTCTAACCCTAATGGTCGAACGAATGGAGAAGAACCAGAAATCACTACCACTCATCTCTATATCAGGTTCAAGCCAAAAGACGAAGATGAGTTATCGGCTTTAAAAAGAGACTCAACTCTCATCCTTTATGATTACCCTCTGGATTATGAGATAGAAGAAGAAGGTGATTTTTATCATGATCCAGATATTCCAGTTGACCAGCCAACCTGTCAGTACTGTGCGGTTGAGGTGGAAAAGGAGCTTCCAGTAGGAGTCGATTATGAACTTTTAGCAGAGCTCTTCATCCCTGATGAGGATAGCGATGAATACGATGAGGACAATGCAGAAGGAAGAATTGCATCATCAGAATTTATAGATGCTCTTGTGGATAAGTCTCTTGTGTTAACTGGGAATTGGGTAAAAGAAGATGTTAGTGTCGGTGGTTATTCCCATGCTAGAAGAAGCAAATGGAGACCATCTGGAACTATCAGGGTATGGGACGATAATCTGAATCGCTTTGTAGGTGTTGAAGGAATTGAAGTTCGTGCAAGAAGATGGTTTACTACGCATAAAGGATTTGCCGACACACAAGGTCGCTACTCTTGTGGTGGGAGATTCAGAAGAGATGCCAATTACAGTTTAAAATGGGAAAGGAATCATTTTAGCATCAGAAGTGGCAATATTGGTCAAGCCAAATTAGATGGGCCAAAAAGAAGAGGTGATTGGAATGTGGATATCAGAAATGGTACTCAAGAATTCTACGCTACAATTTTTCGAGCATCTCATCATTATTACTACAGAAATATTTCAGGATTAAGACGACCCCCTCTAAATAGTTTCTGGAGACCACAATTAAAAATTGCAGCAATTAATGAACAAAATAATGATAGCAATGGAAGTCACGCAGCTTGGAGAAGAGTCTTGGGGATTTTAGCCCAAACCAAGATTTGGAATCCTCAAAATACAAGCAGGAGTAGTTCAAGACATGATTGATGGTTCTAAGACCACAACATCTCGATATTATTTCACAGATTCTAATCCTTGGGTTAGCTCTACAAAAAGCTACTCAGATCAAGTTAGCGGTTACTCAATTCGCCAAATAGAAGATGCGTTAAAAGGACGAGAATCCTGGAATAGTTGGAGAGACAATATTAAAAACAGATACAATAATGCAACAGAAAATAACTTGGATGCTACTTTTAATCATTGGAACACTAAGTAGCCCTCTTTTTCAATCCTGTGGACAGGGAGAAGTGGAAGATATAACCATAAAAAGCTATAAGTACTATAATCAGACAAAGTACTCGATAGTTGTACATAAATGGCTTAACAATGCTGAGACAGTATATGAACTGCCTCAATCAGGTCAAATTGAATTCAAAAATGAATTTAATGGTGGAGGGTGTTTTATAGATGAAATACAGCAAACTGCATTTAGTCCTGATTCGGATTGCCTCTTAATAAATGCTGACTCATTAAGAATTATATTTGATGATTCAAAATCATATTGGCTTAAACACTCAGACAATGTTGATGTTAATATTTTAAAAGAGGGTAATTACGATTATACCAAGCAGGGTAATAGAGAAGATTATCTGTACAACTTCACAGATAAAGATTACCAGAATTCAAATTAATTTAAGCAAATGCACTTTCCACTAACATTAGATGATAGAGAATAGTGGGCAGAAAGCTTGTATTAAACTGAAAGCAATGTGCAAGCCCACCACTCACCATATCAAGACGTTGTGCTTCATGCTGACCCGTCCTAAAATAAGGCTACAGATTACGTATCAAAATGTATAAAAACGATGGAATTAATCGCAGGCACAGCGAGGGTTACAAACTCAAAGTTTTAGCCGAACTTAGTACTGGTAAATACAACAAAACTGAGATAGGTCGTATCTACGGCCTTAACCGAACCACCCTCAACAAGTGGATCGAAAAGTATGATCGTAAAGACCTCATGAACACTCGTGTAACCGTGGAAACAACTGACGAAATCGGGCGTATGAAAGCCCTGCAAAAAGAAGTCCAACAACTCAAAGATTTGCTCTTGAAAAAAGACCTGGACAATCTAATGCCTGGCTCCTACTTAGAAGTAGCAGCCGAGAACCCAGGCTATAAAAGTGTTGACCAATTAAAAAAACACTAAACATCAAGCCCTCATGAAAGCAGTAGAACAATCAGGAAAATCAGGGCTTGCCAGTGTTCAAAAAGTATATAGTGGTATGCGTCTCAATCGAGATGCCTACTACAAATCCAAGGAACGTTTGGAAGCACGAAAAAGCACAGAAGCCAAGGTGATTGGTTTAGTCAGGGAAGCACGAAAAATCCAATCCAGAGCAGGCACTAAATCTCGCGCTATCCTGCTTTGGTGGCTGATTGCTATATTACCTTGAATCGTTTAGGACACTATTGAATTGATAAGTAACAATTTCTTTGAAGATGAGTCCTACATTTCTGGCAAAGGTGCAATTTCTCTTACTTCTACAGTTCCGTCTCGCTCCAGTATAGGGCAATCTTCAGCCATGGAGGTTGCTGTCCCCAGATCTGTCTCCTTCACTAGAAGATAACCTCTTACAATCTCCTTTCCCTCAGCATAAGGGCCATCAGTAAGTACTTTGCCCACTCCGGACCGCACTTTACCATTTACCTGTAACGGCTCACCTCTAACAAGCTTTCCCTCCTGAGCCATTTGTCCCGTCCAGGCTCCCCATTTCTGCATATGATTTTGCATTGCTTCTGGTGTCTGATCTGTTCTACCAGAGTGTCCACCTCTAAATATGTAAAGGAATTCTTTCATTGTTTTTTTATAGCGAATTCAAAATTTATTTACGTTCTAAAAGTACCTTAAGAGGACCAAGATAATATCTATCCCAGTCTTCATTTATGGACTCGAAAGACTTTTCCGGAATGTCATTGTGAGTTAATTCGAGTGTCGTCTTTCCATTTTCCTCCATTAAATTGAAAATAACCATTGAATAATTATCCCAATCTTTTTCTTTCCAGTTCTGTACAATTTTTCCTTCTGATATTTCTAAGAAAACTGCCGCCTTTAATTGGATTCATAATTGCCTCATGACCAGACCATTGTAAAATACTTAAGGGTTCCGTTAGCACCTCGAAAACTTTGTTTTTTGAGTACGAATTTCATATTTTTTTCGCTAAACTTTTCATTCCCATATTGAAGGCTATTTTTATGATGAAACTCTATCAGAATATTGGACATTGAATTAAAAAAACTTTCTTGAAGCTTGGATTTTTCAAATTTGTAGAAGAACATTGCACTCTCAATTATTATTCATATCCTGATAATTGATTTATAAAGAAGAGTTGAGAGACGAGGCTCTATGAAACTCTGGCAACCTGCTTCCTAATAAGAAAAGGTGCCAAATCCTCCCCAGAATGATGGGAAATATAAATTGATTAGTTATTGATCCATTCATATTTCTAAAAGCAGGTAAGTCAAATGCGAAATCGCAATTTGATGTTACAATAATTTGGTTTATAAAAATGGCTGTGACTGCCACTATTGATTGTGAAAGACGGATACAAACATTTTGAGTCAAAGGCAATTAGGACGCAGACCAAGCGGACAGCCAATAGAGAGCATTCCGTTCCTCTTTATCTGACCTCCAGTTTTGTATTTGATGATGCAGAGCAGGCCAGGGCACTATTCAATGATGAAATTGAAGGAAATATTTACTCTCGGTTCTCAAATCCAAATTCAGCTGAATTCGAGGGAAAAATGTGTTTGTTGGAGGGCACCGAAGATGGATATGCAACTGCCAGTGGAATGGCTGCTGTATTTGCTAGCATGGCTGCGCTCCTGAAATGCGGAGATCACATCATTTCAAGTAGGGCAGTGTTTGGGGCCACACATCAATTATTTACCCGGATTTTTCCAAAGTGGGGCATTGATACGACATATGTGAACACAGAGAATGCTGAAGATTGGGAAAAAACAATTACCAATAAGACTAAGATATTATACATTGAGACTCCTTCAAACCCGGGTTTGGACTTAATCGATCTCGAGTGGTTAGGAAACCTGGCCAAGAAACACAATCTCATATTTATAGTTGACAACTGTTTTGCAACTCCCTATGTACAACAACCTGAAAAATTTGGAGCTCATCTAATTATTCATTCTGCAACGAAATATATAGATGGACAAGGCCGAACTATCGGGGGAATCATATTGGGAGATAAATACCTAATCAAGGAGATAAGATTTTTCTGTCGCAACACCGGTCCGTCACTTTCACCATTCAATGCCTGGATATTGTCCAAAAGCCTGGAGACACTGGCATTGAGAATGGAGAAACATTGTGATAATGCCTTGAGGATTGCAGAGTGTTTGGATTATCACCCGGAGTTGGAATCTGTCAAATATCCATTTTTGCCTAGCCATCCACAATTTGAGTTAGCCAGAAAACAGATGTCACATGGAGGCGGTGTTTTGACTTTTGTGGTCAAAGGTGGCCTGGAAAGGGCAATGAAATTTCTTGATAGCCTCAAGTGGATATCACATTCGGCGAACCTCGGTGATACACGAACAATTGTAACACATCCAACAACGACTACACATTCCAAACTGACGGAAGAAGAAAGATTGGCAGTAGGTATTCAGCCTGGAATGGTGAGGGTTTCTGTTGGATTGGAGAATGTCAACGACATTCTGGAGGACATTGAAGAGGCATTGAGAGCATCTAAATTGGTTAAGTCTTGAGATAATTTTTTAAATAATGAAACATTTTTTTAGAAATAGCTGTAATAAGATCAACTCGAAAGACGAAATGAATCACAAGAGTCTGCATATGATGAACATGAAAAACACAGCAATGTGTTGTTGTGCATGTTGTTGCTGTATCAACAGTCATCACTTGACAGGCAGACCTGAAATAGAGCATAAGATTTAGTTTTAAAACATAAAAAGCGTAAAATCCAAGCCTCTGCAGGATTCCTGCAGAGGCTTCTTTTTTGTCAAAAAAAATAAAGATGAATTTACAAGTATTGGAGCAGGTATCGAAGAATGCTCAAAAGGATATCGAAGTATTAGAGCATAAGATTGAGCAATTTCATCAAGGAGCAATTCCGGAAGATCGTTTCAAAGCTTATCGGCTGACTAGAGGAGTTTATGGCCAGCGTCAAGTAGGAGTTCAAATGATCAGAATCAAAATTCCTTATGGTAAGTTGACTGGAGAACAGTTGATTCAAATAGCGGATATTTCTGATGAATACAGCAATGGAAATCTCCATGCGACTACAAGGCAAAATATTCAAATCCACTATGTCAAACTGGATGATTCACCGAAAATCTGGTCGAAATTGGAAGAAGTCGGCGTAACGCTGCGTGAATCATGTGGGAATACAGTAAGAAATATTACAGCATCTGCTAAAGCTGGAATCGATCCAGATGAGCCTTTTGATGTTTCACCCTATGCCGAAACTGCATTCCAGTATTTTCTGAGAAACTCTGTTTGCCAGGACATGGGCAGAAAGATTAAACCAGCATTCTCATCCAGTGAAAAGGATTCAGCCTACACATACATTCATGATTTCGGATTTATCCCGAGAATCCAGCATGGTGAAAGGGGATTTAAAGTAGTCCTTGGAGGCGGCTTGGGTGCTCAAGCGATGATTGCTCAAACGGCTTATGAATTTTTGCCGGAAAATCAATTAATACCTTTTATGGAGGCCACCTTAAGAGTCTTTGATCGTTATGGAGAGCGTGAAAAAAGGCATAAGGCAAGAATGAAATATCTTCTTGAGGAGAAAAAGGGAATTGGCATGCAAAGGCTTTTAGCTCTTGTTGAAGAAGAGAAAACCGGGTTGAACTATCAATCTTATGTGATTGACCGAAACATAATCCCTGAAACGCAGGTACCAGATGACAAAGAAATCAGTGGCAGTTATTTTGCTGATGAAGTAAAGTATAAGGAATGGCTGGAAACAAATGTTTTCGAACAAAAGCAGAAAGGGTATTATGGGGTTAATATCAAACTTCAGTTGGGCAATATCAGCTCAGAAACAGCCAGAAAATTTGCAGCAGTTATTAATGGATATGTGGCTGATGATATAAGGGTTACTGTCAATCAAGGCTTACTACTAAAATTTGCTCGTAAAGAAGTGCTGCCTTATTTATTTGCAAAACTTGCAGAACTGGGATTGACGGAAACTGGCTTTGGCTCTACAGCCGATATTACTGCATGTCCCGGAACAGATACTTGTAATCTGGGAGTAACAAATTCGACGGGTATAACTATTAAGTTGGAAAAACTGATCCGGGAAGACTTTCCTCATTTGGTTAAAGATTCAGATATTAATATCAAAATATCAGGATGTATGAATTCCTGTGGTCAGCATATGATTGCTAATATTGGATTTCACGGCAGCTCCATTAAACATGGAGAATACATTGTTCCTGCATTGCAGGTAGTCATTGGTGGAGGTGTTGACCAATCAGGGAAAGGATTCATTGCTGATAAGGTGATCAAACTACCAACTAAGAGAATACCTGAGGCAGTAAGAGTGTTGCTTAAAGCCTTCGAGGAAAATGGGAATGGTGGGGAATACTTCAATGACTTTTATCAACGATTAGGGAAGATTCATTTCTATAATCTCTTAAAACACCTGGCGGACCTCACCACTTTGAGTGCACAGGAATTTATCGACTGGGGTCATCACGATAAATTCATTCCAGAGATAGGCGTAGGTGAGTGTGCTGGAGTATCCTATGATATGGTTGGTACAATTGTAGAGCATGCTGAAGAGCGTATAGCGTTTGCTCAAGAGGGTATAGAAGAAGGCAAATATGCAGACTCAATTTATAACAGTTATAGTGCCTTTGTTATTGGTGCTAAGGCCCTGCTGCTAAGTAAGGACATCGCCTGTAATACTCATAGTAAGATCATTTCTGATTTCAATGATCATTATTTCAAGACAGGCGAGTTTGAATTGGAGAAAGATTTTGAAACTACTGTTTTACAGCTAAACCAAAATGAACCCACTGAGGTTTTTGCTAATCAATATTTTAATGAGGCTCGTGAATTCTTAAAAAAGTCAGGAGAAGTGAGGTCAACTCAGATCAGTGCAGATGCTTCACTGGAGGATAAATTGGTTATTGACAAATTTTATAAAGCTTGATGATGAGAGGGAAATTGACATTAGTCGGGGCGGGTCCTGGAGATCCGGAATTGATCAGCTTAAAGGGAATCAAGGCTTTGAAAACTGCTGACGTGGTCCTCTATGATACTCTGGTTCATCCTGACCTGTTAGATTATGCAGAATCAGCGGAGAAAATTCATGTCGGCAAAAGGGCCGGATGTCATAGTTTCAAACAGGAGGAAATTAATGATCTAATTCTCGAACATGCCTTGCCCGGAAAATCAGTGGTTCGATTAAAGGGAGGAGACCCATTTATTTTTGGACGTGGCAAGGAGGAGATAGAATTTGTAGAGACGTTTGGTGTAGAGACCAAGGTCGTGCCCGGAATTTCCAGTATCAATCTTCCGGGATATTATGGTATACCATTGACGGTTAGAGGGGTGAATGAAAGCTTTTGGGTAGTCACCGGTACAACCTCAAATGGCCAACTTTCCAATGATATTCAATTGGCTGCTCAATCTTCTGCTACGGTGGTTGTGCTCATGGGTTTGCGGAAGCTGAAACAGATAACCGAAACCTTCTCGAAACATGGTAAAGGCAAAACACCGATAGCAATTATTTCAAAGGGTTCTTTAGAGGATGGCAAAGTTATTTTCGGAAACGTAGAGAATATTACAGCAAAGAAAGACAGCATAGTGGCTCCGGGGATAATAGTGATTGGAGAGGCGGTTGGCACACATCCACAATTTTATGATAAGGTAAAAGCTTTGACGGAGAAGTACTTATGACACTGATAAAAAGTGATATTCACGGAAACAGGCTATTTCCCATTTTCCTGAAGTTGGACCAGTTAGCAACCTTAATAGTGGGTGGTGGTGCAATTGGTTTGGAAAAGATTAGTGCGCTTTTAAAAAACGATCCTCTGGCCAATATCAAGTTGGTAGCACCTGAAATCAGAGATGAGATTAAAGTACTTGCACAGCAATTTCCAGGTATACTATTGATAGAGCGGTATTTCCGGGTACCGGATTTGAAAGGTGTAAATTTGGCTATCCTGGCTACCAATAGCCATGATATGAATGTTCAAATTAGAAAAATTGCCAAGGCAAAAGGAATCTTGACCAATGTTGCAGATACTCCTGACCACTGTGATTTCTATCTGGGCTCAACCGTTAAGAAAGGCAATTTGAAATTGGGTATTTCAACCAATGGAATGTCCCCTACCGTTTCAAAAAGATTAAGACAGCTTTTTGAAACGGTATTACCGGATGAGTTGGATGACCTCATTGAAAATCTCAAGATAATCAGGGATTCATTAAAAGGTGATTTTGAGTTCAAGGTCAATCGCCTAAATACGATAACCACAGAATTGTTAGAATCAAAACCAGTGAAATCATGAATCTGGAATTTTTCAATAATCATTACGAGTCACTGTCTCCACAAGAAAGATTGGGGGAGTTGTACAAACATTATCCTGATGACAAGATTCTTTTTACCTCATCTTTCGGAGCGACATCAGTTATTTTGCTTCATATGATAAGTCAGGTGCGACCTGAACAGGAAATTAATTTTATTGATACTGGTTATCATTTTAAAGAAACTCTTGAATATCGCAAGCATTTAGAAAAGCGGTTTAACCTCAATGTAACAGATCTCAAGGCTGCCTCTAACAGGCATAATTTCACTCAACAGAATTACACATACGAACAGAACCAAAACCTTTGCTGCTTCATAAATAAGGTTGATCCTGTAGACCGTATCAAAAAAGATTATCATGTATGGATTTCGGGGTTATTGCGTTTTCAAAATGCTAATAGAGCCAACCTTCCTCTCTTCGAGGAGGCTAAGAACATTGTTAAGTTTCATCCTTTACTGGATATGACCCAGGAAGAGACGGCACTGTACATGCAATTGTACGATTTACCAATTCATGACCTTGTTAATCAGGGATACGACTCAATTGGTTGTACACATTGTACATCTAGGGGGACAGGTAGAACTGGACGCTGGATGAATGATTCCAAAACTGAATGCGGCTTGCATACATCTTAACACCTTTAAGAAAGAATACACTTCGTATTTTTTACTGAAAATACCTGATTTGAACTCTCGCTATACTGAGCGTCATGAGAAAATCGTGTTTTTCAGCAGGAATTATTTGTCTAACAACATTATAAATTTGGTCACAAGCTAGTCTGGTTCAGATAAAGAATGCGCCAATGCAGGCCGGTGAGAGTCGAATTTTTGAAACTTCTTATAGATCACTTGTTAAATACTCCCAGCAGGCCATGCGAGAAGCTCAACCTGAGCTTGAGTTTGTTGAAAAGGTCGATGGTGAAACCTACATGATTATAGGGAATGAGGCGGGCTTCAGCTTTCAGTGGGGGAGAAATGGTTAGAGTCTTTACAAAAAAGAGAGTAAAACTTAATGTATACTGCAAAGGGCAGTTATAGCAATACTATTTATAGTAACATCGAAACGAAAGTTGAATTTGGGGAGTAAATCAGGTCAACATTCCGCCATCGACTTGAAGGACCTGGCCAGTAATGTATCCCGACAGATCGGAGCCAAGAAATACAGCACAATGGGCAACATCGTTTGGTTGACCTCCCCTTTTCAAGGGAATTGCATCCCTCCATGATTGGACTGTTGCTTCATCCAGCACATCAGTCATCTCGGTTTCAATAAACCCGGGAGCAATGGCGTTGGACCGGATACCCCGAGAGCCAAATTCAAGGGCTATGGACTTTGTAAATCCAATAATACCAGCTTTTGATGCTGCATAATTGGCTTGACCCGCATTACCTCTCAACCCTACTACGGAAGTTATGTTTATTATCGAGCCACTCCGTTGTTTCATCAATGTTCTGGAAGAGGCTTTGACTGTATTGAAACAAGACTTGAGGTTGATGTTGATTACTTTATCCCACATCTCTTCTGTCATGCGAAGAAGAAGGTTATCCATTGTGATACCTGCGTTGTTAATCAAGATATCTAAACTTCCAAAATCTTCAACAACGCCGGTAACTAAACCATCGGCAGCCTCATAGTTTGAAGCATCAGACTGATATCCTTTAGCCTTAATGCCATGATCGGAAAGCTCTTTTTCCAAAGCCAGACCTCTTTCGACACTTGAAAGATAAGTGAAGGCTACATTGGCACCGTGTGCTGCATATTTCAAGGCAATTCCTTTTCCTATTCCTTTTGAGGCTCCTGTTATTAGTGCTGTCTTTCCTTCCAGTAGTTTCATTCAGATGAATTAGTTTAGAATCAATGAATTAACAAGTTTACTGCAAATGAATGTCCTAAAAAAGAGATAAACTTTGGACTATTTGCCATTACTGTTAGCGTTGGAACTTTGGCCTTTCTATATGCCAATTATTGTGGATTGGAGCTTACTTACGACTCACGTGATTATCTGGCAGCAGCAGTCCATTGATGATTCGGTCAATTATTACCATAACGGTTATCGTCGGGGTTCTTTGTTGGTCATACCGGAAGGGGGGCGAAAGAATGGAAACTCTTTGGTTTAACTTTTTTTACATTTTATTTCTATTGTTTGTTTTTAGCCCATATGACGAAGTCGACAGATATCTATCAGCTATATATCCACTCGTGATAGTAGCCTGCCTTCAATTTATGTCAACACTTAAGGAGAAACAAAGTAGATGGGCAATGCTATTAAATGTAGGGATCTTACTATGGGCACCCTATGTGATTCTCAGAACAGCGAAAAATGCACAATTTTGGAATCAAGATAGGTGTGCGTCAGAAGCTGTATTACACTTGAACCAGACTGGTGATAATGATTTTATTCTCAAGACAAACACATTAATTTTGAGGTCCATTAAACCTCAGGGAATTTATGGCATCGAAATATGACTTAATAGTAATTGGTAGTGGACCGGGCGGATATGTTGCGGCCATTAGAGCCTCTCAACTGGGAATGAGTGTAGGTGTTGTTGAAAAATCTGAATTAGGTGGGATTTGTCTTAACTGGGGCTGTATCCCAACTAAAGCACTTCTTAAAAGTGCCAATGTATTTGATTACATATCCCATGCTGCTGATTATGGTATAGAAGTTAAAGGAGCCAAGGTCAATTTTGACGGGATGGTCAGTAGAAGCCGTGGTGTTGCCGAGGGCATGAGCAAAGGAATTCAATTCCTTTTCAAGAAAAATAAAATTGATCACATTGCCGGTTTTGGTAAACTAAAGAAAAACAAAACGGTAGAAGTCACTGACGAAAAAGGAGCTAAAACTGACTATTCAGCAACCAACATAATATTAGCTACAGGTGGTCGAAGTCGTGAACTGCCAAATCTTCCGATTGATGGGAAAAAAATCATTGGGTATAGGGAGGCAATGACCTTGCCAAAGCAGCCCAAATCAATGGTGGTTGTTGGCTCGGGTGCTATTGGCTCTGAGTTTGCTTATTTCTATAACTCTATTGGAACTGAAGTAACATTGGTTGAGTTCTTACCCGAGATTGTACCATTGGAAGACGAAGAAGTTTCAAAGCAATTGGGAAGGTCATTTAAAAAATCCGGCATCAAAGTGATGGTGAGCTCTGAGGTGACCCATGTTGATACGAAGGGTAAGGATTGCAAGGTCACCGTCAAGACCAAAAAGGGCGAAAAAAAAATTGACTGTGATATTGTGTTATCAGCAGTTGGTATCTCGACCAACCTTGAGGATTTAGGACTAGCCGAGGTCGGTGTCTCAACTGACAAGGGCAAAGTTTTAATTGATGATTTTTATCAAACCAACGTTCTTGGTGTTTATGCGATCGGGGATATTGTAAAAGGGCAAGCTCTGGCTCACGTTGCGTCTGCAGAAGGCATCATTTGCGTCGGGAAAATTGCTGGTCAAAGTCCACAGCCTTTGGATTACAATAATATTCCTGGCTGCACCTATTGTTCTCCTGAAGTGGCATCAGTGGGTTACACCGAAAAAGCCGCTATTGAAGCGGGCTATGAAATAAAGGTAGGGAAATTCCCCTTTTCAGCTTCTGGCAAAGCAAGTGCAACTGGAGCTAAAGAAGGTTTTGTCAAAGTGATCTTTGATGCCAAATATGGAGAATGGCTGGGCTGCCACATGATAGGTGCAAACGTAACTGAGATGATTGCTGAAGCCGTAGCTTCGAGAAAGCTAGAAACGACGGGTCATGAAATTATCAAAACAGTTCACCCTCACCCCACAATGTCAGAGGCAATAATGGAGGCAACTGCTGTAGCTTATGGCGAAGTTATACATTTATAAAAACTGAATGTTGTTACAGACTTTGTCGTACAAATAGCTATTTGGTTTGGCAGGATTATATGATTAATAGCATTGGTATTGCTAATTATATATAGTTTTCTTATTTTTACAGAAAAAAGCCATGAATTGTCCTAAGTGTTCAAACCGTGCTGTCATTAAATCCGGCAAGATAAAAGGAAAACAAAGGTATAAGTGTAAAAAATGCGGCTACCACTATACGGTACAACAAAAATCTACGGCCAAACCAAAAGAGTTGAAAAAATACGCCCTGCAATTATATCTTGAAGGGTTGGGTTTTCGGTCAATCGGTAGAATACTCAACGTGAGCAATGTATCTGTGTTAAACTGGATAAGGGGTTTTGGCCAAGAAGTGCAGTCCTTGGCCAATAGCGGTTCCGAAGTGGATTTCGTAGAGCTTGACCAGATGCACAGCTACATTGGAAACAAAGAAACTATTGCTGGATTTGGATTGCTGTTGATCGATAGGGGAAAAAGTTCATCAATTTCGTTATTGGCGACAGAAGTACTGAGACAGCAAAAAAGCTCTGGGGGCTAATAGGCACTAACCAGATGAATACTCTAGCAAGTGATTACCGGAAGTCATACGAGCACATTGTCCCTAAAGACAAACACATTCAATCAAAAGCAGAAACTTTTACCGTAGAAGGCTATAATAGCTTGTTCAGGCATTTTTTGGCAAGAATGAGAAGAAAATCAAAGGGCTGTTCAAAAAGTATTGAGATGCTTACTTTATCCGTTTTGCTTTTGATGCATCATCGAAATGAAATATTAACTATATTTAATTAGCAATGCCGCAATTTTAAATAGACAGCAGGCACAACAGGCATCGGATTGGCAATAATTCGGTTTAATCATTAAATACGGATGGGTTGATCAATCTTTTTTAATACCTTTGTCCCTGATTGAGAACGACCCGTTGAAAAATTAACAACTAATATCTAACACATAAGTACCATGAAAAAAACACACACTACCAGGAAGTCAGTTACCCCCCCCCCCCCCCCCCTAAAAATAAGGTTAGGGCCGGGAGCTTAATGACCTTATTTGCTCTTCTCTTTCTCTCTGGCCCTGTTTGGGCACAGGATGATCCGTCAGACGATTTTGTACTAAAAATAACAACCAACCCTGCTACTAACGCTCAGAACGCAAACTTTACTTTTCATACCCGGGATAGGGATTATATGGTCGATTGGGGAGAAGGTGACGGTTTTGAGCCAATAACATCAGGAAATACCACCCATATCTTTGGCACGCCAGGAGAGCATATCATAAGGTTTAAAAACCTGAACGATATTTTTATAAATAACAGTAGTGGTAAAAGAAAATACACCTCTATTGAACAGTGGGGTACTGCTACATGGAATGCCGATATGTCGAGAGCTTTTCTTGGAGCAAGTAACTTAACTGCCAGCAGTCTTGCGGGTACTCCTGATATGAGTGCCGTAACAACTATGCAGGCCATGTTTTCATCTGCTACTTCTTTCAACGGTGATATAGGAGACTGGAATGTTTCCAATGTAACAGATATGGGGAACATGTTCGCATCTGCTACTTCTTTCAACCAGGATATAGGAAATTGGGATGTTTCTAAGGTAACAAATATGGGTAGTATGTTCCAAAATGCCACTTCTTTCAACCAGGATATAGGAGGTTGGAATGTTTCTAAGGTAATCATATGGGTAAATATGATAAATGGTACTGCACTTTCGCCAACCAACTACGATGCACTTTTAATTGGCTGGAATGCACAAACCCTTGAAAAAGGAATAACTTTTGATGCAGGAGATTCCAAATATACAGCAGCAGCACAAGCTGCCAGAGACAATATAGTAGGTGCTACAGGTCATCGCTGGACTATTACTGACGGTGGGCTAATTGACGTGAACGATCAACCTACACGTATTTTTCTTTCTTCCACAACTATTTTAGAAAACGAACCGGCAAATACCACGGTAGGCACCCTGTCCACCGACGGAGGAGCCGCTTCTTACACCTATACATTAGCAGCAGGAGACGGAGATGCTGATAATACAAGTTTTACTATTTCAGGAGAAGAGCTACAACTTATAGCCTCTGCCGACTACGAAACACAAAGCAGCTATACAATACGTATAGCAGTAGATGGTACGAATATTGGGCAACAATTTACCATCTCCGTTATTGATATTATAGTCGAAGTAAACACAGAAGCAGCAAGCAATATTACTGCTACAACCGCAACTTTAAACGGCGATATCACTTTCAACGGAGGAGCAGAAATAACACAAAGGGGATTTGTATATACTTCGTCTAATTTATCCGGTGAAGATTTAATAATTGATGCTACCGGTGTTACCAAAGAAGTTGTAAACGGTATAGCAACAGGTGATTTTGAAAAAGACATTACAGGTTTAACAGCAGGCACAACCTATTATTACAGAGCTTATGCAATCAATAATTTTGGAACAGCTTACGGAAAAGCACAAAGTTTCACAACATTGGCCGCACCCACAGCAAGCACAACAACAGCAAGCACTATTACTTCTACAACAGCCACTCTAAACGGCAATATAACTTCCGACGGAGGAGCAACCATTACAGCAAGAGGCTTTGTATATGCTACTTCAAACGCAGATTTGACAATTGACAATACAGCAGCAGATATTGTTGTTGTAAGCGGTACAACAGGTGTTTTTACAGAAAACATTACAGGTCTGACAGCAGGCACAACCTATTTTTACAGAGCTTATGCAACCAATAGTGTCAATACAACTTACGGAGAGGTACAAAGTTTTACAACATTGGCAGTCGCACCCACAGCCAGCACAACAGCAGCAAGTGCTATTACTTCTACAACAGCCACTCTAAACGGCAATATAACTTCCGACGGAGGAGCAGTTATTACAGCAAGGGGCTTTGTATATGCTACTTCAAACGCAGATTTGACAATTGGTATTGCCGGTGTTACCAATGTTACTGCAAGCGGTACAACAGGTGTTTTTGAAAAAGACATTGCAGATTTAACAGCAGGCACAACCTATTATTACAGAGCCTACGCAACCAATAGTGTCGGAACAACTTACGGAAGAGAACAAAGTTTTACAACATTGGCCGCACCCGCAGTAAGCACAACAACAGCAAGTGCTATTACTTCTACAACGGCCACTCTAAACGGCAATATCACTTCTGACGGAGGAGCAGACATTACAGCGAGAGGCTTTGTATATGCTACTTCAAACGCAGATTTGACAATTGGTATTGCCGGTGTTACCAATGTTACTGCAAGCGGTACAACAGGTGTTTTTGAAAAAGACATTGCAGATTTAACAGCAGGCACAACCTATTATTACAGAGCCTACGCAACCAATAGTGTCGGAACAACTTACGGAAGAGAACAAAGTTTTACAACATTGGCCGCACCCGCAGTAAGCACAACAACAGCAAGTGCTATTACTTCTACAACGGCCACTCTAAACGGCAATATCACTTCCGACGGAGGAGCAGAAATTACAGCAAGAGGCTTTGTATATGCCATATCAAACACAGATTTAATAATTGGTACTACCGGTGTTACGAATGTTACTGCAAGCGGTACAACAGGAACTTTTAATAGTGCAATAACAGGTTTAACAGCAGGCACAACCTATTATTACAAAGCCTACGCAACCAATATTGAGGGAACAACTTATGGAGGAGAACAAAGTTTTACAACATTGGCCGCCGCACCCACAGCACCTACAACAAGCACGGCAGCAGCAAGTGCTATCACTTCCACAACGGCCACTCTGAACGGTGATATAACTTCCGACGGCGGCGCAGACATTTCAGCAAGAGGCTTTGTATATGCTACTTCAAACGCAGATTTGACAATTGAGAATACAGCAGCAGATGCTGTTGTTGCAAGCGGTACAACAGGAACTTTTAATAGTGCAATAACAGGTTTAACAGCAGGCACAACCTATTATTACAAAGCCTACGCAACCAATATTGAGGGAACAACTTATGGAGGAGAACAAAGTTTTACAACATTGGCCGCCGCACCCACAGCACCTACAACAAGCACGGCAGCAGCAAGTGCTATCACTTCCACAACGGCCACTCTGAACGGTGATATAACTTCCGACGGCGGCGCAGACATTTCAGCAAGAGGCTTTGTATATGCTACTTCAAACGCAGATTTGACAATTGGTGCTACGGGTGTTACTAATGTTACTGCAAGCGGTACAACAGGAACTTTTAATAGTGCAATAACAGGTTTAACAGCAGGCACAACCTATTATTACAGAGCCTACGCAACCAATAGCGTCAATACAACTTACGGAGATGAACAAAGTTTTACAACATTAGCCAAGCCGACAGTAAGCACAGCAGCGGCAAGTGCTATTACTTCCACAACGGCCACTTTAAACGGCAATATAACTTCCGACGGAGGAGCCGCCATTACAGCAAGGGGCTTTGTATATGCTACATCAAACACAGATTTAATAATTGGTACTACCGGTGTTACGAATGTTACTGCAAGCGGTACAACAGGAACTTTTAATAGTGCAATAACAGGTTTAACAGCAGGCACAACCTATTATTACAAAGCCTACGCAACCAATATTGAGGGAACAACTTATGGAGGAGAACAAAGTTTTACAACATTGGCCGCCGCACCCACAGCACCTACAACAAGCACGGCAGCAGCAAGTGCTATCACTTCCACAACGGCCACTCTGAACGGTGATATAACTTCCGACGGCGGCGCAGACATTTCAGCAAGAGGCTTTGTATATGCTACTTCAAACGCAGATTTGACAATTGAGAATACAGCAGCAGATGCTGTTGTTGCAAGCGGTACAACAGGTGTTTTTACAGAAAACATTACAGGTTTAACAGCAGGCACAACCTATTATTACAAAGCCTACGCAACCAATATTGAGGGAACAACTTATGGAGGAGAACAAAGTTTTACAACATTGGCCGCCGCACCCACAGCACCTACAACAAGCACGGCAGCAGCAAGTGCTATCACTTCCACAACGGCCACTCTGAACGGTGATATAACTTCCGACGGCGGCGCAGACATTTCAGCAAGAGGCTTTGTATATGCTACTTCAAACACAGATTTGACAATTGGTGCTACGGGTGTTACTAATGTCATTGTAAGCGGTACAACAGGTGTTTTTACAGAAAACATTACAGGTTTAACAGCAGGCACAGAGTATTTTTACGCAGCTTATGCAACCAATAGCGTCGATACGAGTTATGGAGGAGAACAAAGTTTCACTACGGAGGCAGTTTTGTCTATTGAGGATTTTGAACAACCGGCTGTTGCCATTTCGCCAAACCCGGCCACCGGTATTGTAAACATCACCGTGTCAGAAAAGACAGGTTACAAATTGCTGGATACCGGAGGTCACCTGCTTCAACAGGGAACTTTCGCCACAGGAGCGCACAGCATTGATATGTCGCCTTTGGCCGAAGGGATTTATCTCTTCATTCTAAACACCGGTAAAGGGAGCTTTACCAGGAGGATTATCAGGAATTAGGATTGAATGCCATTAAATAGGGCTTACTCAAAAAGTGTTGCCTGTCAAAGCGGCCATTCTGGAAATGTTGAGCACAAACAGGGTAGCTGCTATCCAGGTTTGTGAAGTTGTTTTAAGCTTTGCCTTGATTTCATTGAGGGAGCAGACCTGTTTGGCATTGCCGATCCTTCCTTCGATTGCATTCCTTTCGGCATACTCTTTTTTTGATTTGGCTTTCTGGTAAGCCGGTTTTTTTAACTGGCTTGCCTTTTGGTGTGGCCGTAAGCCTGATGCACCTTTGCCTGCACCAGGGTACGGTTTGCATGGGTAGCATAAATCTTATCGGCTTGTATAAGTTCGGGGTAATGACCAGACAAAGCCTTATAGGCTTCAGCCTGCCTGGGCAAATCCCCACTTTCATTATAAGCATCCCGGCTCAGGTTGTCCCTGGTCATGAACCCATCCATAAGGGAAAGGCCAAGCCTGGCACCAAATTCCACGTCTTTGCCCTGCCTGCCACCTACTATTGGACACACATGGGGCTGGGAGATGCTTACGATCCGGTCAACTGCATTGATGTGACCGTTGGTCGTACATGCCCTGCTGCTGTTCATAAAGGGTGTGGATGACCATCAGTTCAAGTTGTACTTTGTGGGAAAACGGGAAAGGCCCTTGCAAATGATCCGGCATTTGATCAATATGGCCCGGGTTCCTTTTCACACAGTTGAGCAATACACGAATGGCCTTTCGGATCGATACCGTTGACTTTTTCTTCTTTTTGGCCTCTTGCAAATACCTTTGACGGGCCACCTTGCGGTAAGTCCCGGGCTTGACATCAACCTTGTCCCTTAACAATCCGAACAGTCTGTCCACCATCTTTTCGGTCTTGATACGTGCCTCATTGACCAGCCCAGGGTCATTGGGGCAGGTGATGTATTGGTCAGCCACCGTGGCATCTATCTTTAATTTGCCCTTCGGGCTTTTCAGGCCAGTTTCTTTTATAGATATTTACCAACTCGTCCCAAGGCAAAGCCCACTAAGGGCTATCCACCTATTTGTCAGGGTTGAGTTTGATGTGGTTGATCGAGGAAAACCCTTCGATTTTAGATTGGAACTGGAAAAAGTATAGTTGATCATATACAAATAACCTCGCATTTAATCAAGTCTTTTTATCCTGAAAATCATTCTTTATATCCTCTATAGCTACTTTTTGTGCTATCTGAGGAAGCCCTAATTAATTCAATTAATCCTGGTAATAGTTATGTGAGTGCCCAACAAGGCTCGTTTTCTTACTGACACTACATAGTTTCAAGAAATTGACAACTGAAAGAACTAACAAGAGAAGACAGAATAAAAACGGTCTTTGCTGGTGGTGGTCATGTCGTGATTCTATGTGCTGGGGCAAGCATTGCATCAACCGTCAGCAATCCTGAAGTCAAAGGTCAAAAATATGTAAAGAATTTTTTTATTCATCACCTGATAAAGGGTTTTGTGCTTGTCAACAAATGTACTTTTATGGATACAAACTCCATGGAGTTTGTTCTGTTCAAGGTGTTTTTAAAAGTGTAGATATCAGTAAAGCATCTGTTCATGATATTCATTATCTCAAAGATCTAAAAAGCCAATTATCTGACTGTGTTCTAATTGGAGACAAAGGCTACCTAAATCAAGAACAAGAATTAGATTTGTTTACCAGGGCTAAGGTTAAATTAGAAGTGCCAATGAGGAAGAACCAAATTAATTACAAAAAGCAAGCCTATATCTTTAGAAAGTCAAGAAAAAGAATCGAAATGCTCTTCTGTGAACTCTGTGATCAGTTTATGATTAGCAGAAACTATGCGAAATCTTGTAATACTCCCCGAAAATCGGACCACTGGTTAAGTTGATAACTTTAACAAACCAATGAGAAAAACGAGACGAAAATTCAGCAACAAGTTCAAGAGCCAAGTGGCACTTGAAGCGATCAAGGAACGAGAGAGTTTAGCAGAGCTATCCAAGCGATTTGAACTCCACCCCAATCAGATTTCATTATGGAAAAGAGAATTTTTGGAGCATGCCGACCAGGCCTTTGGAGGGCCGTCGGCTGCTCCAAATCACTCCGATCAAGAGAGGGAAAAGGAAAACCTTCATCGAAAGATAGGTGAGTTGGAGATGGAGAAAGATTTTTTAAAAAAAAGCTTGAAGAAGGCAGGACTATGGGAGAGCGACTAAAACTGACAGACCATAAGCACCGACTAAGCATAAGGAAGCAGGCTTCTCTGCTGAGCGTTCACCGTAGTTCATTGTACTACAAACATGCTGGTGAACATGATGAGAACCTAGTCTTGATGAAGGAAATGGATAAGCTGTTCCTCTCTGACCCTACACTGGGTGTCTTGGGCATGCAGGACGAGCTCAGGGAACTCAATCTTCATTATAACCACAAGCGCATCAGGCGTTTGTTGCGAAAGATGGGTATTGAGCCTATTTACCCCAAAAAGAATCTCAGTAAGCTGAGTAAAGCCAGGTATGTACACAAATATCTATTGCGGAACTTGGAGATTGTCCGTCCCAACCAGGTATGGGCTATTGATATTACCTATGTAGCCATGAAAAAAGGCTTCATGTATCTGACTGCCATCATAGATGTTTACAGTAGATTCATAGTCGGTTGGAAATTGTCCAACAGTTTGGATAAAAACACGCAGACCGAAGCACTTCAAGATGCTATTGAGAGGTATGGTAAGCCTGAAATCATTAACTCAGACCAAGGCAGTCAATACACCAGCGAACACTGGGTGAGTTTCCTTGAAAATAAGGGTATTAAGATCAGCATGGATGGTAAAGGAAGAGCCACCGATAATGCTTTCATCGAAAGGTTTTTTAGAACGATCAAGCAGAAACACATCTACCTCAATCCTGCTAAAAACGGAACGGATTTATACCAAGGAATCGATACCTTTATCCTTCGGTACAACTATAAAAGAAGGCATCAGGGAATAGGAAGAGTAAAACCTGTGGAATTATATCAAACAGCTGCGTGAAAACAATTAACAAACAGCTTACAATGGTCTAAAAATAGGTAGTAGTACATCTTTTCAAGGATTTAAAACCAGAATATTATCCAAAATAACAGCCTTAACTATTATTCAATATATCAATAAATTTGACTTCAATAGGAGCATTAATAACTTGAAAATTTAAATTACTTTCTAATGCACCACGGGTTAAAACAATACAAAGATTATTCGTTTTTGGGTTACTTAGCCTATTTTGAGTAATTCTTTCGAAGCTTTGGAGAAATTGAACGATATCGAATTATGAACGACAAATGATATTGGTTAAGGAGGATCGTTTAGTCTATACCAATTTTACCCAGGATTGTATATTTAATCCGGCGGTTTGTTTTAACATATGGAGAAGTGATAGAAGTCTTGGATTGGGAAGGTAAGAGTTAAATAAAACGACGTTATTAATTTCAGTTGAGGCATGTGTTATATCATTGCTAGCTACTTTATTCATCAACCAATCTAATGTAATTGAAAAATGCTTTGATGTATTTTTCTCTACCGCAATAATAAAGCTCTGCACTTTCTAACATTTTGTAGTTTATATTTTGAGTAAAAGAACAATCAACTTCTACTCTTTCAATGACGTTGTGAAACACCTTACCTTCTATACTTATACCATTTTTGTCGGTAGCATTTGTCAGTATAAAACAATGTTTAGGGTCAAGTGGAATTACTATTCTATTATCCTTATTAAACTGCTCTTGAAAATTATTATTCACCAATTCGCCATTGGAATTAATAATCAATACTGGATTATCACTACTTAAAAATTCAGAAGTATCTGTAATCTTAGCCATCCTAATTACCTTGAATTGATGTGCTTCAATAAAGTTGGTTAATGTGTGAGATAGATGAACTCCCTTGTAATCTTCATTAATCTGTTCCATTTCAATGTTAGACTTATCAGGAAACATTTCGAAAAAGAGCCGAAATTGTTTGGGTGTTCGGCAATGCAATGTCAGTAAGCACATTAATAATCTACTTCGCGCTTCCATCGATGGTAGTATATCGATTTGTGGATTTACTAGCAGTTCATAGTAGTTACCATAATGGTTTTCTATTTCTCTATCATAGATCAAAGTTTCAACACCCATAGGTTCGTTACCACTTTTAAGCGTGTAAAAATTATCTCTTACAGTGGCACTTTTTAAGGACGTTGGTTTATCCAGTTCTGGATTTAGACGGTCAAACTTATTTGCTTTTTTATGTTTCCTGAAGATATGGCTTCCATCCTCAGAGAAGTTTTTTAAATAGCACTTTGGGGTTGTATGTTGATCGTTAACATGTTGCACTTCGTTGGAGCTAAATATAGTGACTGGAACCAAAGTTCCGCATATATGTATTATATAAATACCCAATCTAATGAAATGCTGGTTAAGATAAGGGTGGGGCATCTGAGTTAAATAAAACGCAGGATTCCAAGGTCAAATCAGGATGTATCGCTTACCAAAATCTCTGGTGAGTGAGCAGTAGATTGAGTATTTTGATTGACTATTGACTGCAGTCTCTTGAGTTGGTTTAAAGACAGTACATTTACATCCTATTAAATGACCGCAAGAGTTTCTGGCATTAAATCCATGATGATGGATTATCCCTCGTTCGGAAACTGCTCGGAAACGAGAGCTTTATCGATCTGTAATAGCTTTTATTTCGCTTTACAATTGATATAGCCAAAGTGCTCTTTCTTTTTAAAGAAACTAAACATAACTATTGATGGGTAAAGATTGAAAAAGTATTTACGGGCCTGTCCCCGCTACTAAAAAAGGCCGTTGAAAAACGGCCTTTCGTTTTTGGATACAACATGGGTACAACAAATAGAAACTTTTCTTATTAGCTTGAAAATTCAGAAGAGAAATACAGGATTCCATAAAAGGAAGCCTCGAATATTGATCAACTAATATCAAAGGATGAAGTACTTTAAAATGTTTGCGGGTCTATCACTGACCCTTTCAGTATCATGCACTTCATCAGTGGATACTACGGAAAACTATCTTCCAAACATAGTTTTTATCTACGCCGATGACTTGGGATATGGAGATGTTGGGGCTTATGGAGCGACTAAATTGAATACACCAAACATAGACAGATTGGCAAGTGGGGGTGTACGATTTACTAATGGTTATGCTTCGTCAGCAACTTGCTCACCAAGCAGGTATGCTTTGCTGACGGGCCAATACCCATGGAGAAATAAGAATGCTAAAATTCTGCCTGGTACTGCCCCTTTGCTCATAGATACTGCTCAAATGACTGTAGCAAAGATGCTTCTTGAAGTGGGCTATGTTACAGGTATAGTGGGTAAATGGCACCTGGGATTAGGTGCTGGCAATGTAGATTGGAATCAACGGATAGATCCAGGCCCAAACGAGGCAGGGTTCGATTATTCCTATATCATGGCCGCTACTCAAGACCGGGTTCCGACCGTTTATATTGAGAATGGATGTGTTGATGGACTCGATCTCACTGACCCAATTGCAATTAGTTACGAGACGAATTTTCCGGGAGAACCTACCGGAATGGACAACCCGGAAATGCTCAAGATGAAATGGGAACATGGACACTACAACAGTATTGTAAATGGTATTTCACGGATTGGTTTTATGAAAGGTGGGAAATCAGCCAGATGGATAGATGAAGACATGGCGGATACTTTTCTCGAAAAAGCGGAGAATTACATTCGACAACAAAAGGACAGGCCTTTCTTTCTTTTTTATACTTTACAGCAGCCACATGTCCCTCGCACTCCGCATTCGCGATTTGTGGGTTCATCTGGATTGGGACCCAGAGGAGATGTGATCGTGGAGGCGGATTGGTGTATTGGAAAACTTCTCAAAACACTTGAAGCAGAAGGGCTCTTGGAAAATACCCTGATTGTATTGACCAGTGACAACGGACCAGTATTAAATGACGGATATTATGATGATGCCGTCGAGAAATTGGGCGCACATAACCCCTCTGGTCCTTTTAGAGGTGGTAAATACAGCTTATTTGAGGCAGGTACTCGAGTTCCATTTATTACATACTGGAAAGGTCGAATTGAACCGGCTATTTCAGGAGCACTGGTTTCTCAGTTGGACTTGCTTTCCTCAATGGCTTCACTAGTTGGAAGTGAGGTTAGAAGCCCGGATAGTCAGGATCTTTTAGATGTTTTGATGGGTAAAAACGAGCAGGGGAGAGAAGAATTGATACTGGAGGCAACCACTCGCACGGCTTTGCGCAAAGGAGATTGGATAATGATACCTCCATATGATGGGCCAGCTAAGAATGAATTTGTCAATATTGAGTTGGGGAATTCAAAAGAGTATCAATTGTATAATCTTAAAAATGATATTGGTGAGCAGAATAACCTCGCAGAAACAGATAAAGAAAAGTTAGCAGAGATGATTACTTTATTTAGCAGCATTCGAGGGGACGACTACGAAGTGATTGAGAAACTAGAATTGAAATGAGATAAGGGCATAAATAATAACCGAGATTATCATTCAGCTCTATTTAACATTCCTGTTAATATTAAAGCGATACCCAAAACTTTTAGTGCGAATTTATTTTGGTCGGATTCACGCTGCTCAATTTCGGAGTTGATGTCATTGGCATCAAACCGCTTCGATGTGGCACCACTCATTCCTTTATAATATACCTCAAAAAACCCAAGAATGGCCAACGGCACCAGCACTCCAACCAATTCAAAGACGGGAGCTAAACCTTTGCTTAATGGAAGCAATTGTGCGAACCCAAACTCTAACGTTTTATAAGGTCCATCAAATGGAATTTCTGACAGAGACAGTGAACTGGTTGGTTCGACTAAACTGGCCTCTAACAGTAGGTTACTTTTGTCTTCTGATTTAAAGCGAGGGATATACTGACCAACCTTCAGCAATTCCTGTTGTAAAATATTAACCCTTTCTTTTTGGTATAAATCTGCCGGATTCCAATCATGTTGAAGGCATAGGGCTGCTGCTACACCTACAGCCTGTGGGCTCCACGGCCACAGGTAGCCATTACCCGTGTGGACCCAAACGCAACGTGTGAAGCACTGATAATTCTTCCTGACAAAAACAGGTTTTCAATGTTCTTGCTAATCATACAGCGATAGGGTATCTCATATACACCTTATACTGTGCCATTGATTACAGCCAGGCTCTTCGCTAAAAACGCCATCCGCAGGATGCAAGTCAACTGCCCAACCCCCATGTGCTACTGCATCTTCGAAATGCACCTGTTGAACGATGTCCGACTGTCTGAGTATATAGTGTCCTTCAAATCGACGACTTTCCCGCTTACCAGGAATTTGTCCAACCCACTCCAATGTTAAGGTCTCTGCTTCACGAAATTGACCCGAGTTCTTAAAGTAATCCCACATACCATATACTACTTTTCACAGTTCCCATTTTATTTCTTCGGCATCATGTACCGTACCCAACCGTCCTCCATATTCTATCCACTATAACCAGCAGCCATGTTCTTCAATATTGAATTTTTTATACCGTGGTATTTTGGTAATGTCGCTTAGCGCATACGCAGGTGTAACATACTTCACGGGCTTTCCCTGATCTTTTGACATGAAGTACAGCGAGTGTCCTAATAGTTCACCATAAGATTTGTCCGGAGCGAAGGGCTCATCGAATTCATCTGCTGATTCAGCTCCCATACTGAAAGCCGCTCCTGCCTGGAAACCGACAATTCCGTCACCTGAGGCATCGCAGAACATGGGCCATTTTCGATCATTATCAATATGTGGTGTCCTGAAGACAGATAACGAAACACCATCAGTAGTATTAATGAGCAGATGTATGATTTATTCGATTTTCGGTTAACTATTGCTGATTATGGGTTGTCCTTTCAAAGTTGGTATGCCGCCTGATAACAGGAGTATCAAGGTGCTCCTAACAGTTGTTTGATTATTGAAGGACCTGTATCGAATAAATCATGAGCGTTTTCAATCACCTTTTAATCAGGTTTCTATTGTCAATTATATTGGAAATTTGCATGTTTGTTTCTACACACTACTATTTTGCTGTAATATAGAATACTTCATAAATCTGCTAAATAACCTGATGATCTTGAAATGAAATTTGGAAAAATTACTACTTGCGTCTCCTTCTTTTGGCTCATTCTATTGAGTAGATGTGGGATTCAGGAAGTAACAGATTTCACAGTCCCGAATCAAAGCAACGGTCTTTTTCTGCCGCAAGGGTTTAAAGCCACTGTCGTGATTGATAGCTTGAAAGAAAGGGCTCGAGAAATAGCGGTGAATGACAACGGAGATGTTTATGTCAAATTGAGCTATCCAGGTGAACAGGGTGGTTGCGCCGTGTTACGAGATAGTGACGGAGACGGAAGGGCAGATGCAATTGAGAAATTTGGTATTTATGAAAAGACTGATGGTGGTGGTTATCAAACAGCCATGAGAGTCAATAATGGCTATCTATATTTCAGTACTAACCTTGAAGTGTATCGGTATAAATTAACGCCAGGCGAAATGGTTCCTGAAGGCCCCTTAGAGTTAGTATTGAAAGATGACCACGCCCATGGCAATCATGAACACATTGGAAAGCCGGTATCTTTTGATAAAGAGGGTAATATGTACGTTCCTTTTGGAGCTCCGTCAAATGCCTGTCAGAATCCCAAAAGAACACCTGGAGTGCCAGGCATGGACCCGTGCCCACAACTTGAAGAACATGGCGGTGTTTGGAAATTTCCTCCTGACCAGATTGGAATGACACAAAAGGATGGAGAAAAGTATGCATCAGGTATTCGAAGTGTAGTAGCTATGGATTGGAATAATGATGATGACAATCTTTACCTGGTGATACATGGCAGGGATGATCTTCTGAGACTGTTTCCAAAAATTTTCTCTCCCTGGCAAAGCACTTTATTACCCTCAGAGGAATTTATAAAGGTTGAAAAAGGTACCAACTTTGGTTGGCCTTACTGTTATCACGACCAAATGCAGGGAAAAAAAGTGTTAGCTCCCGAATATGGAGGTGACGGGGAGACTATTGGAAGGTGTGCTGAATACGATGATCCGATTTTGGGCTTCCCAGGACATTGGGCTCCCAACGGTTTGCTGTTTTATACAGGAAATCAATTCCCTGAGAGATATAAAAATGGTGCTTTCGTGGCATTTCATGGCTCAACCAATCGGGCTCCCTATCCACAATCCGGATATTTTGTAGCCTTTGTGCCTTTTGAAAATGGTGCTTTCAGCGGTCACTGGGAAGTCTTTGCGGACGGGTTTGCCCAAGTAGACACTATTGTTAACGTCAGTGATGCCGTTTATCGTCCTATGGGTATCTCTATCGGACCCGATGGTTCATTGTATCTCAGTGAGACGGAAAAGGGGAAAATATGGAAGATTCAATATACAGAGCAAAGGGACCAATTTGATGTTAACCAATTGACAGCAATGATAGAGCGAAAAAAACAACCGCATATCAAAACACCCGATATTGAAAAAGATAATTTACGTAGAGAATCAACACTGGTTGGTGAAAACCTTTATTACAACTATTGCGGAATATGCCATCAAAATAATGGCCAGGGGGCTCGAGGTCGATGGCCTTCGTTAGTAGGAACTGATTGGGTCAGTGGTGACAAAGAAAGGCTGATCAGGATTATTCTCAATGGACTGGAAGGTGAAATTGAAGTAAATGGAGTTACCTATAATGAAGTCATGCCACAGCATGGATTCTTAGAAGACAATGACATAGCACATATTCTTACTTACGTAAGAGAAAATTTCGGAAATCATGCCGGGGCAGTTAGTGAGGAGGAAGTCAGAACTGTGAGGAACAGTACCCAGTGACCAAAACCAGAAAAAAAGAATAAGCTCGAAAACCACCTATCCTATGAAGCACTTACTAATATTACTAATACTTACGGCAGTCCTTATTGTTTCAGGATTGCAAGCACAACAAATTGATATACTGTTGAAAGGTGGTCGTGTGATCGACCCCAGGAACAATATTAATTCCCCAATGGATGTGGCCATTTTAGATGGTAAGATATTTCAAGTGGCAGGTAATATTTCTGAGAGCAATGCCCAACTTGTTGTAGATGTTTCAGGGTTGTATGTCACACCAGGTTTGTTAGATATACACTCGCACAACTTTTTTGGAACAGAACAAGACGCATATCTGAGCAATAGCTTTACTGCATTGCCTCCTGACGGCTTTACGTTTAGATCTGGTGTGACTACCGTAGTTGATGTTGGTGGTGCAGGTTGGCGGAATTTCAAGACTTTTAAAGAACAAACTATTGATAACTCAAAAACCAGAGTACTCTCCTTTCTGAATATTGTTGGGTCAGGGATGAAAGGTGGAGCAATTGAACAGAATATAAATGATATGGATGCTAAGCTTACTGCCATGGTTGCTAAACAATTCCCTGAGTATATTGTTGGAGTTAAGCTTGCCCATTACTACGGGCCGGAATGGAGCCCTACCGAGACGGCGGTAGAAGCCGGACGATTGGCAGACATTCCAGTGATGATTGATTTTGGAGGCTTTGAGCAACCACATTCAATTGAAACGCTGTTTATGGATAAACTACGTCCAGGGGATATTTTCACTCATTCATATGCTCATGTAAATGGGAGGGAAGCTATTGTCGATGATAAGGGCAAGTTGCGACCTTTTATTTTGAAAGCACAGGAGCGGGGTATCGTTTTCGATGTCGGTCATGGAGGGGGTAGCTTTCTTTTTGAGCAAGCAATTCCCGCAATTAAGCAAGGACTTAAACCGAATTCTATCAGTACCGATTTTCATACAGGTAGCATGAATGGTGGTATGAAAGATCAGTCTAATGTTATGTCTAAGTTTTTAAACATGGGACTCACTGTGGAAGAAGTCATTAAAGCCTCCACATGGACTCCTGCGCAGGTTATAAAGAAAACAGAATTAGGACATTTGAGTATTGGAGCTGTAGCTGATGTAGCCGTTTTTAAACTCGAAACTGGAGAATATGGCTTTGTGGACACTAAAGGCTGGAAAATAAAAGGGGATAAAAAACTTACAACTGAACTAACTCTGAGAGAAGGAGAAGTAGTGTGGGACCTGAACGGGATTTCACGACCCGAATGGAAACAGTAATTGCATGAAGACGACTTGTAAATACATTTTAGTACTTGCTGGAATTTGCTTTATAGCAATGATTATTATGCTGATTATGGGGTACACCTCAGAAGTTGGTCCGGCGGTTATTGTAGGTCTTCTGTCGCTGGCTATGGGGTTTCGCGGACATGAATTCTTGAAAAGATTTTCTTACACCATGATTATTTTTTCTTCTGTATCTGCGTCTCTTTTTTATCCACAGTATTTTACTAACTGGGGAGATTTTAAGCTCTCAATATTGATAGTCCCATTACTTCAATTGATTATGTTTGGTATGGGCACTGCCATGAGTTTTAAGGATTTTGTGGGGGTAATTAAAATGCCAAAAGCTGTTGGCATCGGTTTGGTATGCCAGTTTACCATTATGCCGGTTGTTGGATTCACGCTGGCAAGCCTGTTTGGCTTTGTTCCTGAAATTGCTGCCGGAATCGTACTGATTGGAGCCTCACCCAGCGGGCTGGCGTCAAATGTGATGTCTTATATCGCCAAAGCAAATCTGGCCTTATCTGTCACTTTAACTGCTTGTGCTACATTGTTGGCACCGATTTTCACACCATTCCTCATGGAGATTTTTGCCGGTCAATTTATACCCATCGATTTTTTTGGCATTATGTGGAGTATTATCAAAATTGTAATCCTGCCTATTGTTGCAGGCCTGATTTTTAATCACTTTTTCCACGGCAAAGCTGATTGGTTGGATAAAGCCATGCCAATTGTGTCTATGGCTGGAATTGCAGTGATCATAACAGTCATCACCGCTTCCGGCCGTGATAGCTTATTGACTATTGGGTTTGTCCTGATTTTGACGGCAATTATTCATAATGCAGCTGGTTATTTTTTGGGTTACTGGGCTTGCAGAGTTTTCAAAATGCCCGAACAAGATTGCCGAACTATAGCACTGGAAGTTGGCATGCAAAATGGAGGATTAGCCTCCGGAATTGCCCTGGAAATGGGCAAGGTAGCAACAGTTGGATTGGCTCCGGCCGTATTTGGGCCTTGGATGAATATTTCAGGGTCTTCGCTGGCTACCTGGTGGCGAGAAAAACCAGTTGAAACTAAGGCTGTTTATTGAGAATAATAACGTATTAAAGATGCATAGACTATCAAAGTATTACTGTTCTATTAAACAACACATAGTACTGTTCCTTGTTCTGATAATCTGTACAGATGAATCAAACGGTCAGACTATTTCCAAGGATCAAATGACCTTCCTCACTTCCCAATGGAAAGGAGAACGGTTTGCCGACGGGCGTCCCAAAGTGTCTGATGATGTTTTGGAGCGTATGAAAACGGTGACCATAGAGGAGGCTTGGAGTGTACTTAGAGGTGAGGGATATCATAACCAGTTTGAAGGTAATTGGCAGCCATTGCATGACGACGTGGCTGTGGTTGGCAGAGCACTCACTGCCCAATATCTGCCCAACCGACCGGATGTCTCAGACCAGATTAAGAAGAAAGGGAAGCAGGATGGTAGGATTGGAAACCCTAATTCCTGGCCAATTGATATGCTTATAAAAGGCGATGTCTATGTGGCGGATGCATTTGGGAAAATTGTTGATGGTACCCTCATCGGTGACAACCTGGGAAATGCCATTTATGCCAGGTCAGGCAATGGTGTAGTTTTCAACTCTTCTTCCAGAGATATGGAAGGACTTTCCGAGATAGACGGATTCAACGCATTCGTTAAAGGATGGCACCCTTCTTTTTTAACCGAGGTTATGTTGTCAGGGCTCAATGTTCCAATCCGTATGGGGGCTGTGACCGTCTTGCCTGGTGATATTGTTATCGCTAAAAAAGAAGGAGTCATTTTTGTTCCTGCGCATCTGGCCGAAAAAGTAGTGGTTACGTCAGAAGTTGTGCGTCTTCGGGATCTTTTTGGAATTACAAGATTGAAGGAGGACAAATACACTCCTGGCCAGATTGACAACAAATGGTCGGATAGCATTGAAAAGGACTTTTCTAAATGGTTAACAAATCATATGGATGAGCTACCTGTTCCTCGAGAACAAATTCAGGAATTACTTAAAAACAGAACCTGGTAATAGACTAACTACCTAAATAAATATATGTCATGAAAAATTCAGATAATCGAAGATCGGCTTTTAAAAAAATGGGAGTAGCCCTTGCAGCTACTTTCGGGTTTGGTGTTGCGAAAGCATCTAGTAACAAACCTAATAGAGAGAAGAAAGCAGTAGGCGAAGTAGTAACTCACCAAGAAAAACCACTGTTTTCCAGCTCTGTTGTCTATGGTGATTTATTATTCCTGGCGGGTAAAGGTGCTCATTTTGATGGTGATATTACAGCTCACACAGATCATGTTCTCAAGGAACTCGAAAAGGAACTAAAGAAGAATGGTTCTTCAATGGATAAGGTCCTTAAGGTAAACGTCTACTTGAATGATCTCGGAGACTATACTAAAATGAATGAAGTCTACAGAGGTAGATTTGGCGATAGCCCGCCTGTAAGAACGACGGTAGCTACCTACGGCGGTGTGCCTGGAGATTCACTAGTAGAAATTGATTGCATTGCTGCAATGAAATAATTCCCTTTTTTTAAAGAAACTATCATGAATAGAAGAAAAATAATAAAACAGCTTTCGACACTCCCAATAGTGGGTGGTTTAATTGGCACCGAAGCACTGGCAAGCCCTTCTAAGAGTACCCCAATTGCTCCTCGACGGGATTACTATAAAGAACTGGGGCTTCGAACTTATATCAATGCGGCCGGTACCTACACCTCATTGACTGGTTGTTTGATAAGGGAAGAAGCGGTTGATGCCTATAATTATGGAGCTGGACAATACGTAGCATTGGATGAAATTCAGGATAAAGTAGGAGAACGCCTTGCTGAATTGATTGGTGTTGAAGCAGCAACAGTTACATCAGGAGCTTTTTCGGCCATTACTTTGGGAACGGCTGGAGTGCTAACCGGTCTTGACCCGAAAAAAGCAGCCAGAATTCCTTATGACTTGACCGGAATGAAATCTGAGGTGATCATGCAAAAAGACCATGCAATCGGATATGCTCATGCCATTAAAAACGCCGGTCCTAAAGTCATAGTTGTTGAAACCAGGAAGGAACTTGAAAAAGCGGTCAATGATAAAACTGCAATGTTGTGGTTCCTCAATGCACACAATTTCAGAGGTAAAATTCAGTATAAAGAATTTATTGAAGTTGGTAAGAAGTATAACATCCCAATGATGAATGACTGTGCCGCAGATGTGCCTCCGGTTGAGAATTTGTGGAAGTATACGGATATGGGATTTGACCTGGTTTGCTTTTCAGGCGGAAAAGGACTAAGAGGCCCCCAAAGCTGTGGTTTACTGCTTGGTAAAAAAGAGTTGGTTGCTGCAGCTCGTTTAAGTGCTCCACCTCGAGGGGATACTGTCGGCAGAGGTATGAAGGTAAATAAAGAAGAAGTTCTTGCCATGTTAATTGCTGTTGAAAACTACTTAGCAAGAGATCATGAAGCAGATTGGAAACTTTGGGAAGATCAGATCAACCTTATCAGTGAGAGTACTAAATCTATTGCGGGAGTGGAAACGGAAATCCATGTACCGGATATTGCTAATCATGTTCCCTCAATAAGGATCAGTTGGGATCAAAATAAGGTTAAGATGACGCCTGCGGAAGTGAAATTAGCACTCAAAAACGGTCATCCATCGATAGAGACAGTTGGTGGCGAAGCATCTGTAGACATGACCACCTGGATGATGAATCCTGGTGAAGAAAGGATTGTTGCCGCCAGAATAAGAGAAATTTTAAAAGGCTAATTCAGCCAGCTATGCAAGGCAGGGTGACGGAAGTTACCCTGCTCTTTTCTATAAATAATTCCACCATGCTATCAATTGTGAAAAGTAATCTCCCGTGTTTCATTTTTGCCTTTTCAATCATTTTTGGCTGTTCTTCTGAAAAGAAGAAAGAAGGCGAGGCTTCTAAAATTCCGGATATTCCTATTGCCAGTGACTTCGTCAAAGTAGGAACTGGACCTAGTGGCATGGAAGGACCAGCAGTTAGTAAAGATGGTATTCTCTATTTTGTAAATGCTGATAAAAACGGGAACATTGGCCGCGTAGATTTGGCCACGCAAAAGTTCGATATTTTAATCGATTCTTTACCCGCCGGAAGCTATGGAAACGGAATACGCTTCAATAAAGCAGGCAAAATGCTTGTTGCGGATTATACGAATCATAATGTGTTGGAAATAGATCCTGTCAGTGTTGGAGTTTCTATCTATGCCCATGAAGACCAAATGAATCAGCCTAATGACATTGCCATAGGTTCTACAGGTGTGCTCTTTGCTAGTGACCCCAATTGGTCGGAAGAAACCGGTCAGCTTTGGCGAATTGATACTGAAGGTACAGTTACCTTATTAGAATCCGGAATGGGCACTACCAATGGAATAGAAGTTTCACCCGATGAAAAGACACTCTACGTAAATGAATCAGTTCAAAGAAATGTATGGGCCTATGATTTAAGCCCTCAAGGGGGCATAAGTAATAAACGGCTTCTCATAAAGTTTGAAGATTTCGGCATGGACGGTATGCGATGCGATGAGAAAGGAAACCTCTATATAACAAGACATGGAAAAGGAACTATAGCCGTGGTATCGCCCACCGGCGAATTGGTTATGGAAGTGAAATTAAAAGGGGAAAAACCTTCCAATATTGCTTTTGGGGGAAAGGATGGAAAGACATGCTATATCACACTTCAGGACAGAGGCTTCATAGAAATCTTTATAGCACCTTTTAGAGGGAGGTCACTTGCACTCCTTTAAAAGAACTGAATACTCAGTCATTATATGAAAAACAAGATTCCCATACGCTTTAGATAACCGGGCAACTCCTGCATGGTTTGAAGATGCCAAATCCGGGATTTTCATCGGAGAAATCAAAGGCCTCTTGGACTCCTGCCAGAAACTGACGCTTCCACGAACTGACCTGGGTAGGGTGTACCTCGTAGTGTGCTGCTATTTGCTGTATTGTCTCACGCTCTCTCAAAACTTCAATGGTAACTTTTGCCTTGAAAGAGGAGCTGAGTTTTCTTCGACTTGTTCTCATGTTTCAGGTAATTAGTTTTCCCTAAGCAATTGCGCATTTAGTTGATTAGGTTAAGTATGTATCGTTGATTAGGAAAAAAAGGGATAAAAAGACAAGATTTATGTATCTTAAGGGTATCAACCTTGTCAAATGAAGTCAAAAAATAAACGAATAAATCAATCAGGGTTTTATCTCCGGGCCTGGAAGAACAACTCAACCCTGAGCAGGAACTATTACTATTGAGTAATGCGGTTAATTGGGCGTATTTCGAGGAAGAGTTTTCATCTTTCTACTCAACTTCGTGCCGTCCGGCACATCCTGTTCGTTTGATGGTCTCCTGGTAGTTTGTTGGTGGCAGCACCATAGTCGTTAACTTAAGCATTGTTGAATTACTTGATAATGAGTGATTTTACCTTTAGGAGCTTGACATGCCGTATTATAAATAGCGGGTAAGAACACATTTTCAATCCATAAGTTCATTGATTTAGGATCTATAAGGACTTTTCTTAGAGTTGGAGAAAGACTTCTACATCTTTTGAAAAATTTCAAAACACTAAGCCCTTGGTCAGGTTGATATGTTTGGATGTATTTGTTACAAGTCATGAATAGTTTCCAATTAACTAATATCCAGAGCAACTGAGTTAACAGTTGACACTCAAAACGCTCCTTTCTTACTTTCTTTACTTGGTCAATTTCAAAAAATGACTTCCAGGATTTAAAGACCAACTCGATTTGCCATCTTAAATAATAGGCTTTTCTTATGTTCTCTACAGGTAAATATTGTTGTTCAACATTTGTAATGAAGGTATTGTAACGGCATCTGATCTTGTGAACCTCAGAGATATTCACTTTCCTGCTTTTTGCTGATTGACGAGCTTTCTTAAGTCTTTTTTCATATTCTCGGTCATTAAGTCGCTCGACAACTAACCTACAGGGAATTTTATGTTTTTCATAGATAAATACATCTAGTGCAGAAGTACTTATACCTAATCGATTAAATCTTCTATCAATTTCTTTCCAAGACACTTCTTTATTTTCTGAGGTATAAATATTTGCTTGAGGTGGTAGCCGGTTTAAGAAGTAAGCGGACTTATCTATGATTGCTTTCAGATAGGTAGGAGTAATGTAGCCTAAGTCACGAATGTGCAACCCTCCCTCGGTAATTGATTCTATTGTTTCATTCGAATCTTTTTGATCATTTCTACTTCGATTAGTTAACATCAAGTCCTTCCATTGGCCACTTAATAGATCATATTCGTACTGGATTTGCATTAATCCATTGGTCTTGCTGAAGTTTCCAAAACCTGGATAATCTCCATTGTAATCATCTGGTAATGATAATCTAGTTGAATCCTTAATCTTTATGCACGTAAAATGACTAGATAATTGTTCTTTAATCAGTTCTTGCAAAAACGTAACTCCTTGTTGAGTAAATCGTTTGTGCACGGCTTCTTTACTGATATCAATGGCAAAGTTTAAATGCAAATCTGCTGCAATATCTTCCAGACTAGTTTGAGCTTGATTACAAGTTGAAAACATAAGAGTATTCAACAGATCAGAAGCAACCAGTTTTCGTTTTCGCTTTACAAACCCTGTTTCCTTGGCTAGTTGATCTATTTTTTCTTTTGACAGAGTATTCTCAATGCTATACTTAAGTTCATCAGCATACTTCTGAATAAAGATTTTCCTGCTAATTTGAAGTGTGTTTCTCCCTTAGTTTGATGATATTAGTAATGTCATTGCGGGGGCAAAATCAAAGAAAAATAACCCGCTATTTAAAGTACCAAAAATGGGGAGAAAACTAACAAAATCTACCCGAGAAGGGTATGCTCACTTTAAAAAGAAAACCATCTGCACCCTTAAGTTAACGACTATGGTGACAGCACCAACAAGGGCAAGAAATTCAAATATTACCAGGGCACAGTTCCAGCAAGACTACTGAGATTTACACACATATTGCCAATACATCTATGAATGCTATAAAAAATCTATTAGATTCATTCGGCTATAAAAGAAATAAGGACATAATGTTCCTTTAGCCAATTGTTGTGGGGAATTTATGAAACGAATAATAACAATTTTATGAAACGAATAATAACAATATTAATATTTTCAATTAGCATCAATATAGCTAATGCTCAATTCGATGAAAATAATGCGATTTATTCAACTGGTGAGCTGAATTTAGGTAATTATATAGGAGTTGACATTGGCTTGAATTATGTCTACAAAGAAAAATACTCGTTCAAGGTTGGGTACACAGGGAATATACGAAAACCTAAATCACAACCTGAAGACTATACAGATGGTTTGTTTAGACTATTCTCTTTTGGGTTAGCAGATCCTAATGACCAATTTAAAAATTATCAAATCGGTTTAGGAAAAATATACAAGCTTAATAAAAGAGGAACTATAAGAGTAAACTTAACACTTGGATTAGGATATACGACTATAAGAGAGCCAGAAAATTGGCAAATGATTAATAACGTTTTTATAGTTTTTATAGATGAGAATTATACTTGGGATTATAAAGAGTATAATACAGTAAGTCTAATAATAAATCCTAAAATTGAGTTTCCAGTTACAAGATTTTACGGATTGACAATTTCACCAATGTTACAAATAAATAAGGACAGAACATATTTTGGTATTGGGATTGGACAAATGATTGGATTATTAAGAAAAAACTAACCACAACAAAGGCTATAAGTAATTGCTTGTTTTCGCCTACTTCTGAAAATTCTCACGGATTTTCAGTTTGGTGTGTACTTGCAAAGTTGAGTACTAAACCACGCAACTACTCATAGCCAAAATCGTTATGCACAATTCACAAAAAACCAGCAAAATGAATAAAAAACAAGAATTAACTTTACTAAATAAAGAGGTTGAATATCTTGAAAATGGTATTGCTAATTATATATAGTTTTCTTATTTTTACAGAAAAAAGCCATGAATTGTCCTAAGTGTTCAAACAGTGCTGTCATTAAATCCGGCAAGATAAAAGGAAAACAAAGGTATAAGTGTAAAAAATGCGGCTACCACTATACGGTACAACAAAAATCTACGGCCAAACCAAAAGAGTTGAAAAAATACGCCCTGCAATTATATCTTGAAGGGTTGGGTTTTCGGTCAATCGGTAGAATACTCAACGTGAGCAATGTATCTGTGTTAAACTGGATAAGGGGTTTTGGCCAACAAGTGCAGTCCTTGTCCAATAGCGGTTCCGAAGTGGATTTCGTAGAGCTTGACCAGATGCACAGCTACATTGGAAACAAAAAAACTATTGCTGGATTTGGATTGCTGTTGATCGATAGGGGAAAAAGTTCATCAATTTCGTTATTGGCGACAGAAGTACTGAGAGAGCAAAAAAGCTCTGGGGGCTAATAGGCACTAACCAGATGAATACTCTAGCAAGTGATTACTGGAAGTCATACGAGCACATTGTCCCTAAAGACAAACACATTCAATCAAAAGCAGAAACTTTTACCGTAGAAGGCTATAATAGCTTGTTCAGGCATTTTTTGGCAAGAATGAGAAGAAAATCAAAGAGCTATTCAAAAAGTATTGAGATGCTTACTTTATCCGTTTTGCTTTTGATGCATCATCGAAATGACACATTAACTATATTTAATTAGCAATGCCATCCTTTAGAGTCACTTCGCAGACCGTCAACTCCATAATGCCAGCGTAGTTGAACTGTCAAGTCCAGCTATTGGTACCGGTGCCGTTGGCATTACCCGCTTATTGCATATGTTTCAGTTCAAAAAATCATGTAATTGTTTGGCAGCCGTTCCAACATTAGCTTTGCATAAAAATTAAATCTTTGAGTTTTAAAGAATTTGGCTTTGTGCCTGAAGTAATCGAGGGGCTGGAAGCCATGGGATTCTCAAATCCCACACCCATACAAGAACAAGCAATACCAATTATTAATGCCGGAAAGGATCTCATAGGCTGTGCCCAGACAGGAACCGGTAAGACTGCTGCTTTTTTATTGCCCATCATTAATAAAATCCATCAAGAAACTGGTCACAATAAGACAGGTACACTGATTATTGTACCTACCCGCGAATTGGCCATCCAAATAGATAACCAGGTACAAGGGTTGGCCTATTATCTAAATGTTTCTTCAATTCCTGTTTACGGAGGCGGAGATGGTAGCTCATGGGATATTCAGAAAAAGGCCATCATGACTGGTGCAGACATCATGGTGGCTACCCCCGGGAGGTTGATATCGCACATTCACCAGGAATATGTAGACCTGTCGGGTATGAAATATTTAATCCTTGATGAAGCAGATCGTATGCTTGACATGGGATTTAATGAGGACATCATGAAGATCATTAAGCAGGTTCCGGAAAATCGACAAACGCTGTTTTTTTCTGCAACTATGCCAACAAAGATAAGGGGGCTTGCCAAGAAGATATTAAAATCTCCCGAGGAAGTAAGCATCGCTTTGTCCAAACCTGCTGAAAGAGTAGTTCAGGGGGCGTTTATGACTTATGATGGGCAGAAAAATGACTTAATAGTCCATTTACTTAAGGCCAAGGAGCTTAAGAGTGTGATCATTTTTTGTGCACGCAAGATCACTGTCAAGAGTCTTAATAAGGACCTGAAAAAGGAGGGAATTAATTCCGAAGCCATTCATTCCGATCTTGACCAAAGCGAAAGAGAGAAGCTATTACTTAATTACAGAAATTGCGAGTTCCCGGTTTTAGTCGCCACTGATATCATGAGCCGGGGAATCGATATTGAAGACATAGATTTGGTAATCAACTACGAAGTTCCCCAGGATGCTGAAGACTATGTCCACAGAATTGGCCGTACGGCCCGGGCTTCTTCAAAAGGCATTGCATTCACCCTGATTAATGAAGATGATCAATATAATTTCGGTAAGATTGAGGAGTTTATAGGAGCTGAAGTACATAAAATAAAGCTGCCCTCCAACCTGGGTGAAGGCCCTAAATATAACCCAAAAGCCCACCGAAACAAGGGCAGGGGTAACTTCAGCAGAAAACCAAAAAGAGGGGTTCACACCACCAAAAAGAGAACATAAGTACATACCTTTATCATTGGTACCGGACTTAGTTAATTTGATTAATACCATTCGCATAGGATTGTTTTGGGTACTGATTGTTCAATTAGTGACCCAACAGCCATCAGTCGCTCAGGGATTAAGAGGCAAGGACAGGTATGAATGGGATGTCAAGGCCTATGACATTAAATCTTGTGCCAATTCTGACCAAATACTTTCTTCTTCCAAACTCTTTTTAGAGAAAAAAGGAGATGATGTTTATCTATTTGCCCCAGATTCCAAACCGCTGTTAAACCTAATCAGCCATGACAAAGATGCCATTGCTATAGAGAAGGTATTTCAGTCGAGTTATCTGAATGATACCTCTCGATTGGGTAGAAATAAAGGGAGATCAATATTCAATGGGAAAGTTATGCGCCCGGTTGGTCGGGTTGAACTCTATGAAAATCTTGCGGATCATTTTAGTATGACTTCGTATGACCGCAATGCCCTCCATGAAAGAGCACAACCAACCCCTTATTGGATGACTTACCTTGGAAAAGACACGCTTTCGGGTGCGGGCCCATATGAATACAACATCCTAATTATTAAAAACTCATCACTTTGTGCTGTCAGACATCATAAAAATCAAGCCGGACAACATCATGAATTTTATGATGGCATTCAAATTCAACCTGAGTGGCCGAATAAGGAATTGCGCATTCTTCCCATTTTAAAAACGTTTTCGTTTCAGGTTCCTTTCGACCGTAATGCTGTGACCATTAATAATGAAGGTAAATCACTTTATACGGATGTATTAGACGATTTCATCGTGAGGGGAGTGAAAATTTGGGCATACGCTTCAGTAGAGGGCAATGCTGATCTCAATGAAAGATTGCAGAAAGAAAGGGCACTTTATATTCAGAATTCTTTGCAGAAACATCTTCCGGAACAAGTAAAATATAAGATTATCGCCAAGGAGAATTGGGAACGTTTTGCAGAGCAACTGGAAGGTAGTGAACAGGACAGTTTACAACAATTCTCCAAAGAAGAAATCAAGGAAATGCTAAAGAAGGAAGATAACCTTTCGGCATTTAATCATTTATTATATGATCAGCGAAAAGCGGTAGTGAAGGTTTTTTATAATACCAAACCACAAGATTATGATACGGTCCATATTATTCAACATAATTTAAGACAAGCTCTTGATTCGATAAACAGTAGGAAAAAAGCAGGTAAGCCCTATAGTTATTATGTACGTGATGCAGAAGGATTGTACAGTTGGCTTTATACCGAATTGAAAAAACAGAAAATTTCAGAAGGCGATTTCATGAAGTGGGCTTTTCCACTAGACCCCACTTACCATAAAATGATCAATAACCAGTTTTGGTATCAGTACTATCATGAGGATGTTCAAACTCCTATGATGCAAAACTACATAAAGCTGGTTGGATTGGATCAGGAGGCGAGTGATGTCGAGCGCTTTAATCTAATCTCCTACGTATTGGAGAAGGAACACAATGGCACAAATGACACAGGTCTTGTGCTTGAAGATCTTGGAAGGTTGATGCGTAGTAGAGCTTATCACAATATTCCTCGTGAAAAAGTGCTTAGGGTGGCAATTCCTCTTTTTGCAAAGCTGGCAGTTCATTACAATCGGGACTTCACATCATGGAATAGAAGGAATTTGATGCTCAATGACCTAATGACTTTATTTGATCAGGATTCTACAAAGAAAGATACTGACTGGTTGAAATTAGCAGAGTTGGCAGCTCATTTGGGAAATAGTTTTGTGGCCAATGAGGTTATTGATCGATTTGGAGGTAGCGAGCTGTTCAAAGATTTTGATTTAAAATTGAATTATGATCATTCTTCAGTCATATCCGGTGAATTTGATAGCGATCGCTATTACACAAATCTGGTATCCCAATTTGAAGAACTGGGCAGGGAAAGTTGGTGTAGTTTATTCGATACAGGCGGCTTAAGTTTTCAAGCGATGGATGATGAAGATATCCATCAGCTGTATTTATCCAGTTGCAGGTCAAATTTAAGCCCTTGATATGTCACTTTTTTATAAAGAGTGGACAACAAGTGCACTATTTATCATTGGTTACTGATGCCTACAGTCGCAAGATCATGGAATTTTATCTCAGTGATGACATGCGTACTGAACATGCGGTGGTAGCCTTGAAAAGGGCTGTTAAGAATAGAAAAACCAGTCAAGAACTTATCCGTCATTCAGATAGAGGATTACGATACTGTTCTTCTCTGGCTATCAAAACGAACTCAATAGACAGCAAATCGGTCCTTCCATGACCATAGGCCGCATCTTGGTCTAAACTTTAAAACACCTGATTTTATACATGAAAAATCCTGTGAAGAATACTCCTGGGGATTAATCCAAAGCTTTTTAAAAACCGTCAACCTAGCTTAGGACGGATCATAATACTCTTCTTTAAGCCTTAGCGGCTATTTCTTCACTATTACCTCTATATCTTCCGTGTTTTTAACAATTCCCTTTTCAGTAACATTTATAACAATGGTTTTTTCCTGATCCAATATTTCTTGATCAATAACAGCATGTCGATTAGAATCAGCTGCAATGTGAGGGGCAATGATCAATGCCACTATTGATGTAAGCTTAATCAATATATTCATTGAAGGGCCAGAGGTATCTTTAAAAGGATCGCCTACAGTATCACCGGTAACTGACGCTGTGTGAGCATCCGATCCCTTGTGTTCCATTTTTCCATTTATTTCAACCCCTTTCTCAAATGATTTTTTAGCATTGTCCCAGGCACCACCAGCGTTGTTTTGAAATATTCCCATCAAAACACCTGATACAGTAATGCCTGCCAACATTCCGCCTAATACCTCAGGGCCAAAAGTAAAACCAACAACAACTGGCGTAATTAAGGCAATCGCCCCTGGCCTTACCATCTCTTTGATGGAGGCTTTTGTACTAATGTCAACACATTTCTCATATTCAGGCTTGGCTTTATACTCCATTATTCCAGGGATCTCTTTGAACTGCCTTCGTACTTCATTCACCATTTCCATCGCTGCTTTTCCAACCGCTGCTATCGCCAGAGAAGAAAATATATAGGGGATCATTCCTCCTACAAACAAGCCTGCTAGTACCTCTGCTTTGTAGATGTCAATACTATCAATGCCTGCGATGCCAACGAATGCGGCAAAAAGAGCTAATGCAGTCAAAGCCGCAGAAGCTATTGCAAAACCTTTACCCGCTGCTGCAGTTGTATTGCCTACAGCATCTAAATTATCAGTTCGACCTCTAACCTCTTCAGGCAAACCACTCATCTCTGCAATTCCACCAGCATTGTCAGCAATAGGTCCGAAAGCATCTATTGCCAATTGCATAGCGGTAGTAGCCATCATTCCAGCAGCGGCGATTGCAACACCATACAGACCGGCTAATTCAAATGACCCATAAATACCAGCAGCCAAAACAATGACCGGCAGCATGGTAGATTCCATACCAACAGAAAGACCACCAATAATGTTAGTAGCATGTCCGGTAGAAGACTGTCGAACAATTGAATTCACGGGTCTTTTACCCATCGCTGTATAATATTCTGTGATCATACTCATTAAGGTGCCAACAACCAGGCCCAGGAGTATAGCCCAAAAGACATCCATAGAAGTGAAACTATATCCTCTTATACTCATGGTATCAGCCAGGAGATAGTCGACCAAAAAATAAGAGACTATCGCTGTGAGGATAATTGAAGACCAGTTTCCCAGGTTCAATGCATTTTGAACGCTATCGGTTTCTTTGCTGATCTTAACAAAGAATGTACCCACTATTGAAAATACGATGCCCATGCCAGCAATTAACATTGGTAATAAAATTGGTCCAATACCTCCAAATGTATCATTCGATTCAATTTCTCTTCCTAAAACCATGCTTGCCAATATAGTGGCCACATATGATCCGAAAAGGTCAGCTCCCATACCAGCCACGTCACCAACATTGTCACCAACATTATCAGCTATGGTCGCGGGATTTCTAACATCATCTTCCGGAATACCTGCTTCAACCTTACCAACCAAGTCAGCCCCAACGTCCGCTGCTTTCGTATAAATACCTCCCCCTACTCTGGCAAATAAAGCAATTGACTCTGCTCCCAATGAAAATCCCGCTAAAACTTCAAGCACTTTTTCCATGGCTATGCCATTCACATCACCTCCTGTATTCAATACATATATTTGGTATAAGATGATGAAGATTGAACCCATTCCAAACACTGCGAGTCCTGTTACACCTAAACCCATAACCGTTCCACCAGTGAAGGAGACTTTAAGGGCTTGCGGCAAACTGGTTATAGCTGCCTGGGTGGTTCTAACATTCGCTTTGGTAGCGATATTCATCCCAAAATACCCGGCAACAGCAGAGAAGACCGCCCCTATCAAAAAAGACACCGCAATAAATGGGCTCGAGGTCTCAACCAATGTTCCTGAATACGCTAAAAGGATTGCCGTGATAACCGCGAAGTAGCTCAGCACTTTCCACTCGGCTTGTAAGAACGCCATAGCACCTTCTGCTATATAGCCGGCCAGTTCATTCATCTTTTCATCTCCCGATTCTTGCTTTGATACCCACCCGGATTTCATCCACATCACAAATAGACCTATAACACCAAGAATAGGAACTAAGAATATAATATTATGCATTACTTTTTAGTTAGGTTTAAAAATCAGGCTGCAAAGATAGGCCCTGGTCTATGAATTCAAAGAGTGATTCAGGCTAATAATGGCTACAGTTATTAGACTAAATTTGACCCATCAATCTGACTTTGAAAAGCATGGTAAATATAGTAGTGAAAGAAGCGGTTTATCGACTGGTACAAGAATCTGTACCACGGATTAAAAAGTGCTTTGTGAACTTAACCGACGAGGAAATCTGGAATCGCCCTAACAATAACCTTGTAAGCTTGGGCAATCTCATTTTACACCTTAATGGGAATGTGAGACAATATATTCTCTTTGGACTTGGCGGTCAATCAGACAAACGCAAACGTCAATCAGAATTCGATCATTCTGAGATAATCCCAAAAGACAAACTCTTAAGTGATCTTGACCAACTTATGGTTGAAGTACAGGAGGTTTTAAAGAATCTCGATGATGACAACCTCACTAAACTATTCACTGTCCAGGGGATGGAATTAACAGGTTTTGGAATTATTATGCATGTTGTCGAACATTTTTCCTATCATGTAGGTCAAATCACCTGGCATACTAAACTCTTGAAGGAAATGGATATGAAATATTATGCTGGTCAAGACCTTGATATTACCGGATAATATGAGGAAGCTATCCATCCTGATTGCACTGTTTTTCCTTAACAGATGTGTGCCATTAACCCAGTCTACTACCAGTAGTTCTCAAGCTGTCACTAAAAAAATAGTCTTCGGCGATTTTAGATATGAGTCCAATATCCTGTCGGATATTCTCTATCCCAGCAGGGGTTTTGTTCAAGATGTAGTACAGAGTTCTGCAATAGCGTTGAATGGTGAAACGCAGCTGGTCCTGGAGTTCGACGAACTCTATGCCGGCTACCAGGATTACACTGCGAAGTTTATCCACTGTAATGCTGATTGGACCAAATCTACCCTCCCGGAATTGGAGTTTAGTGAAGGTTATAACGAATATCCGATTCGCACCTATGACTATTCTCAAAGCACACTGACCCCTTACACTCATTATACTTTGGAAGTTCCCCGCGTACGTTTACCGGGCAATTACCTTTTAGTCGTATATAGAGGCAACAATGAAAATGATTTTATTCTCACCAGAAAATTTGTTGTTTTTGATTCCAGAGTTCAAATAAAACCAAAAATTGCAGTCATGACCGGAGCCTCCGGAAGATTTCAGAATCATCAAATAGAATTCGAAATTAATTATCGGGGGTTGCAATTGACTAATGCTTACAATGACATTAAGGTTACGGTAAGACAAAATCAGCGGTGGGACAATGCCATCTCCAGTTTGAAGCCGACACAAGTCAGGCAAGACCAATCAACTTTACACTATCGGCAATTTACAGGAGAAAATGTTTTCCAGTCCCTGAATGAGTTTCGACTTGCAGATTTGAGGTCAATCACCTTTAAAGGGCAAAATGTAACAAATTTGGAGAAGACGGTTGAAAGCGTCGCAGCTCATTTGAGGATTAATAAATCAAGAGCAAACGAAATTTATAGCCAGTACAGTGATATAAATGGCGGGTATGTCATTGAAAACAATGACCCCGGAGCTGATTACCTGGAAGAGGATTATATAACAACGCATTTTTATTTAGAGCACCCACAACAGTCAAATGCTATCTATATAATAGGTGCGTTTAACAATTGGCACACAGTCAATCGGATGACCTTCAATCCGGATAGACAACTTTACACAACCAGTCTTAAATTGAAGCAGGGATTCTACAATTACTTGTATTATGTCGAGAATGGTGACCCACATCCCTATATACTGGAAGGGAGCTTTTATGAAACCGAGAACGACTATGACATTATTGTATACTACCGAGATCCTCAAACTTTCTCAGACCTTGCCGTAGGGTACGTAAGCTTTAATAGCAGAAATTAATCCCCAAATTCTTCGATTGTCACATTCAAATTTTCGTTTTGAATGGATTTAACTAACTTATTGATAGTTTTTAAGGGTCAAACACTTGTGATCAGGACACTACTTTATTTATGTCTTTCCCTTGGTGTCGTTCATGGACAGGTAAGAAATGAACTCCTGTGGGCTCCAACATTGCATGATGACTCTGAGGAAGAATACAGACAGAATTATGCCCGAATTGTCAAAGCAGGCTTCAAGCTCGATCTTGAAGCCCTAAGCCAGGGAGATGTAGTTGCTTCTTTTACCACCTTGTCTACGCTGACAAGTAACATCCCAGGATCTTCCGATGGAATCTCTTTTAACTATAACGATCAAAATGGCAATGTAAAACAGGCCTTCATCAGTAGGGTGGATATTCACAAGCAGCTGAAAGAATGGCTAGAAATTTACCTGGATGACATGCTGACCCGAATCAGAATTCGTGGTTCTGTTGAAGATTATAAGCAAAAAGAACGCAAGGAATTTCAACTGGTTTTGAAAGGAAAGAAACTGGGAGTTAAATGGAAAAGTTACTCTTGGCCAATTGAAATAGGGAAAGTTCAAGATCTCAATAAGCAGTCTCCATACTCTCTTTCATTCATTTGCAAAAATGTCCCCTATGCCAGTGTTGAATTCGACTCATTGTACTCCGATATTACGGCCGGTTTTCCGCAGCTAGATAATGAAGTCTGTGAGCCTTTTGACCGATTTACTTACCATAAAAAATATTTTGGTCTCAATGACGAAGGAATGTCCTACCGACCTTATAGACCCAAATCCGGAATTAGTAGAAAGAAAAATTTCCGATTGTATTTCGATAAAGCAAGCACCAGTTACAATAGAAAAGAGATTAATGACATTATTAAGTATCTCAATGACAGTAACCTGATGATTCGAACAGCCAAAGTTCTTGCCTTTGCATCGGTAGAAGGAGATTCAGCAATTAATATGAGACTTCAGGAAGAGCGAGCAATGGTTCTAATGGAAACATTAGAGAAAGCTAATAATGATACTATTGAGATAACGCTTCAAACCAGAGAAGACTGGAGTTTGTTTAATTCACAATTAAGTAAAACCCCTTTTCAGAACCGATACTCCCAGGAAGAATGGAAAGAGCTTTTTGAAAACGACTCCATTGAAGCACGATTCGAAAAATACCTTAGTAAACAACGCCGAGCCGAGCTCTTCCTTTCCTTAACCCAACGCTTGACAGATGAACAAAAAGTAACAGTTGCTTTTGGAGATTTTAACAAAACAGTTGAAAGCTATAACCCCAATGCACGACATGACCAGCATTGGAATTTAATCAGGAGAGTCTTTTCAATAAAGAAATACCTCGAAATTCAGGCCATGAGAGGTATGGTAGACAAAGAACACGTGTGCACACTCTTCCCTCCTTCTATCAATGAATTTCACGTGGTAATGCTCTACGAAACGGCCAGAATAATGCGAAATGGACAGCTACCTGTCTGTGAAAATTTGAAAGATATTATTCTGGCAGCCCATTTTGCCGTACTTGACCTGATTCAAACTTATGGAAAAAACAGATTATATATACAGCAAGCTTTGGATGTTCAATCTTTTGCCTACGAGATGGTTGCTAAAGGAGAGGTGTCAAATTCCATACTCTGTCAACTCGACTATCCAGACCAGCCTTACTTCTATAATCTTATCCTAAACAAGCTATTTTTTCAGGAACATCAAGGTCGGGATAGTTTTGATGACCTCCCTTGTTTGGAGAGTTACCTTGATACGGAAATCCCTCCTCAGCAGTTTTTCACTTCAATTGCCGACCCTATACTTGACTCAGACGATAAACCTAAGAGCAACTACTATTATGTACTGAAAAAAATCGTTTTGGAGAATAATGAGTATGTCAAAAAACTGGTCCTTCGGTCCGACCATGTCATACAGTTCGATATTTTCGAATTCCTGTTTTACAATCTGAACAATTGGTCCGTTTGGGACGGTAAACTGTTCGACGAAGAAGTTACACCAGAGATTATGGCTCAGCAATTACAACGGCTGCGCAGTATGAAGGCTTTAATTTGCCCCAACCAAATGAATTCTTTGACTTTGCTTTTCCACCTTAAAGTAATGCAGAGCTCGGTATATAATGCACAAGCGACTGACTTAACTTCACAATCAATTGATTATATTTCTCACTATTATCAGGAGCATGCGGCCAAAATGAATGACAGACTTGCTTTAATAATAGCCAAACAGATCATGGCAATGACGCCACTCTATTATAGAAATGAGCCCGCACACGAAGCATATGACGTCTTGAGGTTAAAGGATTGGAAAGAGCCACTAAAGGGCGAAGCACTCAACTATTATCTCAATCTTGTTAACCTAATTGCCAAAGATAGAAATGAACGAATGGCGGTGCTAAAGGCCAAGTATCGTGAAGGGGTCTGGGACTCCTTTTTCACAGGCAAGTACAGCATTCCCCAAAATTCATCTTACAGGTAGAACTTCTTTTCACTGTTGCAATGAATATTAAATTTGCGCCCACATTGCAACTATGAGGAGTAAACTACAACACTTTAAAGAAAATTTTGAACGCGACAATGTCATTGAACCGGGGAAGGAGATTTACGGGAAAATCAAAGGAAAATGGAATGAAGTTTATTACAAAAATGATCATCCTATCGTACTTGAATTAGGATGTGGTAATGGAGAATATACTGTTGGACTGGCTGAGAATTTTTCACAAAAAAACTTCCTTGGTGTAGATGTAAAAGGAACCCGCATCTGGAGAGGCAGTAAAGATGCACTTGAAAAGAAACTTGTCAATGCTGCATTTTTAAGAACACAAATTCTACAAATACAGGATTATATAGCACCTCATGAAGTTTCAGAAATTTGGATTACGTTTCCAGACCCAAGACCAAGAAAGCGAGATGCTAAAAGAAGATTGACCAGTCCGCGTTTTTTGAACATCTATAAAGAGCTCGTCAGGGAAAACGGAATAGTCCATTTGAAAACCGATAATACGCCATTATTTGATTATACATTGGAGATACTTCAAGGAATGGAGACTGAAATCAATGGCCTGATTCATACCCATGATTTATACAGTACAAATTTTTTAGAAGATCATTTTGGTATTCAAACAAGGTATGAAAAGATGTTTATGGATCAGGGAGAGAAAATCAAGTATTTACAATTCAGTTTTGTTACTAAGTTGGAAGAGTGAAACTTCTACCTTCCTGCTTCTAACTTCGTTTTCTAACTCCTATCTTCGAGCCATGAAGTTGTCCCTGGTAATAACGGTACACAACGAAGAGGACAATATTGAACCACTATTAACTTCAATTTCAGAATCTTTGGGTGGTTTCAATTATGAGGTGGTCTTCGTAGACGATGGCTCCACTGACAAGACAGTTGCCAATATTAAAGAGCAGAAAGATTCCAATGTAAGACTATTAATTCTTAATAGAAATTATGGTCAAACCGCAGCTATGACCGCCGGGATAGACCAGGCTTCGGGAGAATACATCATTACCCTGGATGGCGATCTCCAGAACGATCCGGCAGATATTCCAATGATGGTCGAGCAACTTCAAAAAGAGAATTGTGATGTCGTTGCCGGTTGGAGAAAGAATAGAAAAGATAACATTTTAAGAAAAATTCCCAGTGGTATCGCTAATTGTATTATCCGATGGCTGACCGGAGTTCATTTACAGGATTATGGCTGTACACTGAAGGTGTTTAAATCCGACATTGCCAAAAACCTGGGCCTTTACGGTGAGTTGCATCGTTTTATTCCTGTAATGGCTCATATGCAAGGTGCCAGTATGATTCAGGTGCCTGTAAACCATCGCCACCGAAAGTTTGGTGCTTCCAAATACGGCATTGGCAGGACGTTTAAGGTGGTCAGCGATTTAATGTTGATGGTGTTTTTTCAGAAATACCTACAGAAGCCGATGCATCTTTTTGGCACATTAGGACTATTTGCCTTACTCACCGGATCAGCGATTAGCACCTACTTATTAGTATTGAAGATTAGGGGGGCAGAAATTGGTGGCAGACCGCTCCTAATCCTGGGCATTACCATGCTACTGGGTGGCATCCAGCTCATTACCATAGGTTTTGTGGCTGAACTAATTATCCGAACCTACTTTGAGTCCCAGGACAAAAAGACTTACCGGATAAAAGAAGTTTTCACAACGGACCAAGTTCAATCATCAGTTTCCAGCACCTCCAGGATGTCTGCCAGTTGATCATAGTCTTTAAACCCCGGTTTTTCTTCAATACTGCCTTTTAAAGCAATTCCTTTAATTGTTGTATTTTCAAGAAATGAAATGATATTCCCGGCATTTATATCATTTCCAATGAGAATGGGCTGGTGTCCGGAAAGGGTTTTCAATGATTCTATATCCACAAAATCATCTAACAAGTAATATTGGACTCCTTCAACATGGGTCCCGGACAGAAGTTTCTCCAAACTATTCACCTGGAGAATTATCGGCAAGACAAGAGTTGAGATCAGATTTGTATCTGACATCTGTACCATATCCAATTTATAATCAGAAATAACTTTATTGATTACTTGGTGGCTAGCATTTCCAAATTCACCAACCAGTCGCACCCCTGAAATCCAACCCGTTATTTCTTTAAAGCACTCCGGGGACACATAAGTATCAGCATCTGGATTCAGGTTAAATCCCAACATATCTACTCCCATTCCGGCGCAGTAACGAGCATCGCTCAAATTGGTGATCTCCCCTACTTTAACCAACATTTTTAAGGCCATTTGTCTCAGATTAACGTCATTGCGAGGAGTCCCAAGAGGACGATTTGGCAATCTCCTTTAGATTGCTTCGCTAATTTCTCAATGACGAGTTTGTAATTATCATTCCAATGCAAGGTTATAAAAAGTTGCCTACTTGTGCGAAACCACACCTGTTGTTAATCGCACTCTCACGTCCTAACTTTGCACTCGTTCGGATTTGGAGTGACTAATGAAAAAACTCTAAACCCTGAACATGAAACCCTAAAAACCGTTAATTCTGTTTTTAGTATGTGAAAACCCAGGCTGTGAACCTGGCGAATTAGCAATTTATGAGCAAAAAAGGACGCGTATTAGTAGCCATGAGCGGCGGCATCGATAGCTCTCTGGCTGCAGTATTACTTCATGAACAAGGCTATGAAGTAGTAGGAATGACCATGAAAACCTGGGATTATACCAATTCCGGAGGAAGTAAGAAAGAAACCGGCTGTTGCAGCCTGGAATCTATCAATGATGCACGAGACATAGCTGTCAATCTTGGGTTTCCCCATTACATTCTGGACATCAGGGAAGAATTTGGTGACTATGTAATTGATCACTTTACCAGTGAATACCTTGCAGGCCGGACTCCTAACCCTTGTGTTTTGTGCAATACGCATATCAAATGGGATGCATTGCTGCGGAAGGCCGACAAGTTGGGATGTGATTACATTGCCACCGGTCATTATGCAACGCTTAAAGAGCAAGATGGCCGATACTTCATTGCCAGGGGCAAAGACTTGAATAAGGATCAAAGTTATGCGCTATGGGGAGTATCTCAGGCAAGCTTGAGTAGAACAATTCTGCCATTAAGTAATCTAACCAAACCCCAAATCAGGGACATGGCCGAAGAACGCGGTTTCTTTGATCTCGTGAATAAGTCAGAATCCTATGAAATATGTTTTGTCCCAGACAATGATTATCGAGGGTTCCTAAAAAGACGAATTGAAGGCCTCGAAGAAAAAGTAAAAGGAGGCACTTTCGTTTTGGAGGATGGTACGAATGTCGGGGAGCATGAGGGATACCCCTTTTATACCGTGGGCCAACGTAAAGGACTCAAGATTGCACTTGGCTATCCCGTTTATGTGACAGAACTCAGAAAAGATACCAATGAGGTAGTATTAGGCACTTTTGATGAACTCTCCCGTGACGGCATGTACGTGAAGCAGTTGAATCTATTAAAGTACCCTGATCTTAACGGACAGCGGATGGATACTACAACCAAAGTTCGTTACAATGACGCCGGGGCACCTGCGGTGATAGAGCAAGCTGGTGATACCATGAAAGTATTTTTCGGTAAAGGTGTGAGTGCCATTGCCCCCGGACAAGCGGCGGTATTCTACGAAGGTGATGATGTGATTGGTGGTGGCTGGATCGTCAGTAGCTTTAATCAGAATTGAAGCAGATCATAACCTCCAAGGTTTAAAACCTTCGAAGGTTTCTTAAATTGGATCGCCGTTTACAAACGGTAAATAAACACCTGCCTGCCGACAAGGCAGGTTTTGTAAACATTCACAAATGCTTAAATGCAAGCTCCAGTTTGATTGAAGTCATCATTTGGGAATTATAGTAAATTATACCTGAAATGATATAAGTGGATATAGTCAACATTATTGACTGTACTCAATTGTGCTCAATATGAAAAATATGGGAATGGAAAATAAGGAAGTAAAAATTTGGAATGGAATTGAATTTAATGAGAATTGGGCGAATACTGACACTTCAAAATTTGATGACTTAGCCCCAAGCTGGTATAAAAAGAGAAAGGAATTTGAAAAAAGCGATAGCGGGTATCAAGAATTTTTAGGTAGACTAAAAAGGCAACATGCAATTGAGACAGGAATTGTTGAAAAGCTCTATGATCTGTCTGAAGGAATTACACAGACACTGATAAAGGAAGGGTTTGTAGAAACCTATATTAGTCATAATGACACCAATATACCGCCAAAAAAGCTCATGCAATACTTGCATGATCATTTTGAAGCGATGAACTTCATTTTCGACTTAGTTAAATCCAATCGGCCATTGACAGTGGGTTTTATTAAAGAACTGCACGATTTAGTCACTCAACACCAAGATTATGCAGAAGCGATAGATACATCAGGTAAAGTCGTGCAGGTTAAACTTCTAAAAGGCCAATTCAAAATTCATGAAAACAATCCAAAACGGGAAGATGGACAAGTTTTTATCTATTGCCCTCCTATTCATGTTGAAAGTGAAATGGACAAACTGATTAGTATTTATGAAGGACAATCTGCTAAGGAGCTTAATTCAATTATTCTCTCTGCATGGGTCCACCATGCTTTTACACAAATCCACCCTTTTCAAGATGGAAACGGTAGGATTGCAAGATTGCTCGCAAGTCTAATTTTAATTAAAAAGGATCTCTTACCTTTTACAGTAACAAGAAAAGCTAAACCTACCTATATCAAATCGCTTGAATCGGCAGATTCTGCTGAACCTCAAGAATTGGTCTCATTTTTCTCAACTGCGCAAAAGCAAAGCATTGAAGACGCACTCAACTTCAAAACAGAAAGAACTTCTAATAGCTTGGAGGATCTTGCCGGTATCTTTAATGAAAAAGCAGATAAAGCGATCTCTATACAGAAAGAACAAAGAGAAAAAGAACTGACCGCACATAGAAACCAAGTATTTGACTTCATGTACGATATCCTTGGTGATGTCGAGAAAAAATTGGAAAAATTAATCCCAAATAACAAAGTAAAAACAGGTGTTTCGAGCGTAAAACCAGACCAAGACAAATATTTTTGGTATACACACCAAATAACTGAGTACGCCTCAACTCACGCTTATTTCTTTAATCGCAATTTACCTAGGGGTTGGTTTGGTGTTCATTTCAGCCTGCCCAGAGACAGTAATTACAATCTTATTTTCACCGTTCACCACTATGGTTATGAAAATGATGTAATTGCTGTTGGTGCATTCATGGAGTTTTCAGAAAAAATTCAAAATGAAAAAGACGATAAGAAGTTAATACCAATTGATATTTCTCCATTTACTATTTCTCTTGAACAACTACCTGGTAACGGAACAAAAGATAATTTGAATGAATACATTCATGACATTTTGAAGGTCGGTATGACTATCATTATCGATGAAATAAATTGAAATACTTGGCAGCAAGGATTATAGTGTTAACCGCCCTATCAGACGGCAACGCACCAATTCACACCATCGTGCCTAACTAAAAGGTTGATATTCACTTTAAATATCTCACAATAGAATCTTATGGGATCACATCCAATCAATTTGGCTATTCGATTGCTACTTGAAATGCCTGCGCTTGTGTCTGTAGGTATTTGGGGCTGGAAACAAATTACGTCACGTTTGATACATAAAGCGGTTTTTACCTTGCTGATTTTTTCCTTAACAGGCTCGTATTCAAGTGAATAATTTACTTCTATTGATTTTCCAGCTAATACAGTGCTATCTGTCACCATGCTTAGAGAATCCTGTTGTTGAATGAGTGCTGATTGCTCACGTGGCGCACCGCACACTGCCCACATGACCACATTAAGAAGAGTATATGTGGGACTAATTTACCAGTAAAATTATTCAGTAACAATCTTTCCTAATCCATCTACCGTCATCTCCGCTAGCCTCAGTCCACTCTCTTCTATCCAAAATTTGATACGAGTCCTTTGAGCTGCTCCTATATAATCACTAGAGCCGCCACTCCCTGGAATGTACTCGAATCTTACCGTGTACGACTTCCCGGCCTCAAAAAGTAGTGGTTCAAATGGTTCGACGGGTATGGCGATCTCCCCTTTCGCAACAAATCGGACCTGTATTTTATGATCGCCTGGGAGTAACAAAATCTCTTTTACACCATCCATCAAGTTATTGCTGGAAATTTCTTCATCATTCACCGCGATAAAGTAGGCGTACTGTTTACCTAAATCGTCACTTACCAGACGTGCCACCTGTTCCCGGGGTTGTTCAGGCCCGTCATAGAGTTGGAGGGCAACAGGCTCCTTGTTTTTCTTTTTTTTCTTTTGAGCCTCTGAGACGGTAAATGTTAGCATTATGATAAGCGTACTGAGAAGTAGCTGGTTAAACTTTTTCATTGACATAATTACTAATATCTAACTGTAAATAGATAGAGGCTATATCAGAATAACAAAAATTTTACACAAAATTTTATAAATTATACATTAGTATAGTGGTGATACCAAAGCTTGGCGTTTGGCTCCGCCGCCCAAAGGATGTTGGTGCAAATGGGGTTGAATATTTTTAGCCATTGAGACGGGGTAAGGTCTGGTCGAAGGAGCGGGTGATTTGAAATTAATGTCCTGAAATAGGTATTTTAGCAGTATGAAAGCACTTTCTTTCAGGTCAGCATCCCGGTTTTTAACACGCCAAGAGAATACAAAAATACGTCACCAGCATGTCGTTGATACCTTCATCCGCCTCTATAAAAAAATACTCCCATGCCGATGACGGCGTAACGCTCAGTTACACTGATATCATCGGGAAGACCTCAGAAGTGACGGGCTATGCGGTCAGGGCGGTTCAGGGCATTATGAGGGGTTGAAATCCTCTCCATCTTCATCCCCTATTCTTAAAAAAAAACAGGCATAATAGCTTTTATTTCATCAACTGTTATTAGCTCTTTTCCGTCAGTTCACTCACAGGTTTATGAGTTTTTGATTTTAGGGGTGGTTTTATAAACTTCGCTGACCCTCTTTATCTTTTTGAAATAACGCTCATTCGCATTTCCAATGCCGACCACCGACTCCTTTTTGATCTTCTTAATCACTTCGCCGATGCGGTTATCCTCCACTGGGATGGTGTGATAGTCCTGAACAAAGTGGTTTTCCGCTGGTTTGAAGCGGAGGTGGTTGTTTCTGTTGCGCTGGACACCCGTAGCCCTGAGGTCGGCCCGGTATTTGCCCAGCCACCACATGATTTGGCATACTCCTTTGCCAGCTCCCCTGGCGGCGGTTATCGGTGATTGTGCTGTTGTTGTTACTGCTGTCATAATTTATCGATTTTAGTTAGTTAAATATTCAATTGACCGGAGACGGCGATTGACCCGGCGGGTAATGGTACTGTCGGGGTGAAGGACGACCCGGCGGGGGTCATACCACAGCCGGTACAACAGCCAAGTGTCCTGTCACTCAGGATGTGGCCACAGACCGAACTCCTCGAACCGGGCAAAGTTTAGTTTGTCGGTATTGATTCACACCTGCTTAAACCATACCCAATAGCCTATGTGTGCCTTTTTCAGGAATACGTCCCGTATGGCCTGAGGTACCTCGCCAATCGAGAGATCAAGGTATTGAGTGAGATATTTTATGCCTGTCGAAATTCATATCTCTTCAAGAAACGTTGAAATCTGATGATATATAAAGTCAAGTTCATCGTCTTGAATGATATAGGGAGGCAAGATGTAAATGACGTTGCCCAGAGGACGGAGTAAGGTGTTTCTCTCAAGAAAATAAGGGTATATCTTTTTTCTAGTCTGGCTGAAATATGAATGCTCTTCAGAGTGAATTTCAAGAGCACATATTGTTCCCAAATTTCTTGCATCAGAGAGTTTGTCATGGTCTTTAATAGTAGAAATGAAGGACTCATGCTTATTTGATATTCTTTGAATATTTTCCTGACATTGAATTGTCTGCAACAATCCAAAACTGGCATTAGCTGCTGCGCAGATAATAGGATTGGCGGTATACGAATGGCCGTGAAAAAAAGTTTTGCTAAAATCCTCTGTATTGAAGGTCTCTTCAATTTGCCCTGAACAAGTTGTTACACCCAAAGTCAAAAATCCATCAGTTATTCCCTTGGATAAGCAAAAAATATCAGGTTGGTTATTTAAGTAATTTGATGCAAAAGTTTTCCCTGTTCGCCCAAAACCAGTCATCATCTCATCAGCAATGCAAATGACTTGATTCTTTTTGGCCAAGGACACTAGCTGGTCTAATAATGCTGAGGAATAGATTCTCATCCCACCTGTTCCTTGAACCAGCGGTTTGAATATAAAAGCTGCGATTTCTCCTTCAATTACTAATTGTTCAAATTGATTTAGGATTTCATCCTCATTGCTTTGGGTTGGGAAAGGGATGAAATTGACATCTTGCAGATTTGATCGGAATAGGGTTGGGACCCCCGATAAGAGGGGTAAATGGATGCCAGATATTTTTCGAGTCTTTAATAATAAGATCACTCATTGAGTTTGTTCCTCAGTTGAAGCGCAAACTTAAAGATCAAGTCTTTATTTATTTCAGGCATTGGTCTTATGGTCATTCGTGATTTCTTTTTCACTATTAAATGAATGAAGACTTATTCGGAGTCTTTCTTCTCCAGGTTTTACCGTTGGTGATAAAATCGGTCTCACGTCGAATCCGTCTTCGTTCAAACGTTGTGCTACTAATTTTACTTTATCATTTCCGGGGATGATTATAGGCTGAATTGCTGTTGAGCTTGGTTCACAATTGAAGTGGCTCTTTACCAGGTTTTTGTATAGACTAATTTTTGATTCCAAATCTTGCCTTAGTTTATGGCTAGCTTCAATAAAACTAAACGCTTCATCAATGGCTAGTATGCTTTGCAGAGGCAGGGCTGTTGTATAAATAAAGGGCTTGCCAAAATTGACAAGGAAATCCATAAGCGTTTTGGATCCCGCAATACAAGCACCATGAACGCCAACTGCTTTTCCGAAAGTATATGCCCTGGCAAAAATTTCGGACTCTAATCCTTTTTCACAAAGCCATCCATTCCCATTATTCCCCAAACAGCCAGTACTGTGGGCTTCATCAACAATGATATTTGCACCATACTTGTTTGACAGGGTAATGATCTTCTCAATTGGTGAAAATCTCCATCCATCGAAAAAACGGATTCTGTAATAATGAATATGTTTCCGGAGGCATGTTTTAACTTTTCTTCCAAATCTTCACAATGATTGTGTCTGAATTTGAAGCTGGTGGCTTTACTGAATCAGGCATCTTCCTTTAAACATACGTGAGCGAGCTAATCATAGATTATAGTATCTCCTTTGTTAGCGATTGAGGAAATAAGTGAAAGATTCGCATTATATCCCGAATTAAAAATCAGCACTGCCTCTACATTAAAAATTGAGGCTAACCTTTGTTCAAGTTGTTCAATCAAAATATGATTCCCGGCTAATAGTATAGAACCTCCGCTGCCATTTGTTCGAATCTTGTCCTTAGAAATTCTTTGGTTTATTTTTTCAAAAAGCTCCTTACTTCTTGCCAATCCGAGATAATCATTTGATACAAAGTCATAAGTGGACAGATTAGTTTGAAGAGTTCTAAGATTACCAGTAGAGCTTCTTTCCTCAAGTTTTTGCTTAAGAATCGTTTCAATTTTGAAAATCACTTGATCCTAAGTTGTTTGTAAATGGGTACGGTGCTGCAAGGTTCGCCAAACATGAGTGTCGAGACAACCGGAGTGAGCTTTTTGGTAACCTCTACATAGGCTGCGGCTGTAATGGGTAAATCGCCACAACCTTTTACCACTACCTTAGCATTTCTGAAATCTTCCGGATTGATCTTTTGAATAGCAGTACTCATTAGATGGTCATTCAGTGTCTGAAGGTCGCCGAAGACTATTTCACCGGCAAATGGTTCAAGTTTTGACGCAATGAGCATAAATGCCCAGGTTGGAATTATAGCATCATTTGAACATGTGACTGCAACAAATTTGTTTTCATATTTTGCCCAATCGTGGTCCTTGATGGATGCTCTAAAATCTTTCTCTTTGAGGATGAGCCCTTGAAAAAGATGGTTTCTTAAATCGTATAAAAATCTTTCACCCTTTGGATAATGATCTTCGAGATTAAGAGATATAAGTTTACTGCTGGCTACCCTATTAATGATTCCTTCCATTGTAGTGATATTACTTCAAATGAGTTGCTTAGGTTTTCCTGCCTTGAAAGCTTTCAGATAAAATGGCTCGAACGAAGCCAGGTCCACGAAATCATTTTGCTGGAATTTTAACCAGGCCAGATCTCCGATTTTTTTAGCTGATGGATGGACGTCATCCAAAAATATAGCTTGCCTGGAATTTATAACTGCCTTACACTTCGTGCTTCCGTCACCAAAAAATATCATTGAATTATCAGATAACAGGTTCTGGAATGATTCTTTATTAATAATCTTTGGCTCAACATTTTGTAATATTTGGAGCTCATTATCAGCCACTAGGCAATAAACTTCCATCCTTCTGGCATCAAGCATAGGACATAAAAGGGACTGATTGATATTATTCTTCCTTACACTATGTGCCATTGATAATAAGGTATTAACCGCTATAAGTGGAATATCAAGTCCGAAACATAATCCTTTGGCCGTAGAAGTGCCGATCCTTAGACCAGTATAAGAACCTGGTCCTTCAGAAATAGCCACTGTGGATAAATCTGACATTTTGATTCTACAATGGGTAATTGTTTCCTCAATCAATGGTGCCAGGATAGATGAATGAGATTTTTCTAAAAAGTACTGTGAAAATGAAATTATAACCCCGTCAGAATGGAGGGCAACGGAGCAGACCTTAGTGGAAGTTTCAATACTTAATATAAATGGCATTTAACTTGGGCAGGATGGTAAAAATAATCTTGATTGATTGATTAATTAATAGTTACTGAGCCTTGAGTAACCTTTGATACTCATTAGGGTTGTTTAAAATTTCTATTGCAGCCAGAATATCCTGATCATCATCAAATGCTGCCTCAATCATACCTGATTCAAAATAATACCTGCTAACGATCTCTTCTTCAAGGATGTAGCTGATTTCGTCTTTAAAACGTTTCAAGTCGTCCTTCTTATTGACTTCTGCTGCACTTTTTAAGGAAGCAATTGCATCCTCAATATCCTGGTAGTACCTCTCATCTTTCGCAGTTTTCTCGAGTTTTTCAATATTCCGTTCTACCTGTGTAACATAGCTCATGTCCTTCTCGGAAAGCCAATTAGTAAAATCGTTGTAATCTTCATCGTTTATAGAGAATTCCTTTGCATTAGCTAATGTCGGGTTTTCAAAATGGTATTTAGTTGCATAATCGAAAATGAAGTTTCTGGTAATTAATGCCATGGTGATTGATGCATAATTGCGTTCATCCACTAAAATATCCGGATTCACTCCACCGCCGTCATAGACAGTTCTACCACTTCTCGTTTTGAAAGCAACTTTTAAGGAATCGGGCATTTTACCCACACTGCCGTCGTCATTTCGATTGCTGTAGTCAATTGCCTGAATACAGCGGCCACTGGGTATGTAATACTTCGCAGTTGTAATCTTTAATTGAGAATTGTAAGATAAAGGTCTTGTGGCCTGTACAAGGCCTTTTCCATATGTTTTTCGGCCCACCAGAACTCCTCGATCATAATCCTGCATTGCACCAGAGACAATTTCAGCAGCTGAAGCACTTCCACTATTAGTAAGAACGACTAATGGAATCTCTGTATCTACAGGTTCTGAAGGAGTTGTATAGGTCTTATTCCAGCTAGTAACTTTTCCCCTGGTACTTACGATTTCTGCGCCTTTGGGAACAAATGCATTAGATACATTTACGGCTTCATCCAACAGACCACCAGGATTTCCTCTTAAATCAAGGATAATTTTGGCTGCGCCCTTTCCTTTAAGTTTTACAACAGCATCCTTAACTTCCTTTCCAGCATTAGTTGTAAAATCTGTAAGCTTAATAAAACCAATCTCTTCATTGATCATTCCAAAATATGGAACATTGTTTATAGTGATCTTCTCTCTTTTCAGGTTTAAATCGAATGGTTCATCAATGCCGTACCGCTCAACAGTTATGTTGATAGTAGTTTTGGATTGACCTTTGAGCAATTGACTGATCTCATTGGTTTCCATGTCAGTAATTTCAATACCATCAATTTTCAGAATTTTGTCTCCAATCTGTAGGCCTGCCATGTGGGCTGGATAACCTTCATAAGGCATAATGACAGTATTGTACCCGTTTCTTTTTCCTACCAAAGCACCAATACCACCATATTGTCCGGTAGTCATTGTACGATAGTTTTCTATGTCATCCTCCGGTATATAATCGGTATAGGGATCCAGCGAATTAAGCATTGCATTGATGCCTGTTTTCATAAGGTCATTGGGATTGATTTCGTCTACATAAAACGCATTTACCTCTTTAAATAGAGTTGCGAAAATGTCCAGGTTCTTTGCAATTTGGAAATATTTATCTCCGACGGTATCAAATGCAACTAATCCAAAAACGGTGAAAACCAATACCCCTCCAACCAACAAACGTTTTGCAAGCTTACTCATAGTCTAATCTGTTTTAGAATACTCTGATTTTAAACGTTGCAAGGATTGTTTTAGTTTGGAATCAATCAATTCAAAAGGATGAATTTCCTTGCCTACATAAATATAACCAATCAGTAGATGAGCATCAGAATCTGTTCCTTCATCTAATTGGTATTTGTTCAATCTATAAGTTTCTCTAATCATCCGTTTGATCAAATTGCGATCGACCGCTCTTTTGAATTTTTTGGATGACACAGTGATTAAAACCTGATTTTCTGGAATAGAATCATTCTTGTCTTCCAGATGAAGCACTTTAAATGGGTAAAGGAAGAAGGACTTCCCTTTACTGAAAAGCCTGTCAATCAGTATCTTGCTGTGAAGTCTTTCTGATTTCGAAAATTTGAAACTTCGGGCAGATGGTGCCTCGCTTTTCACTATGCCATGCCTGGTTACGGCATTAAGCTTTATGCTTTCTTTCGTCTGAGACTGACAATTTCTTTCTTCCTTTGGCTCTTCTCCTTGCAATTACTTCCCTTCCGCCAGGAGTTTCAGTTCTTGAACGGTACCCGTGTTTATTTTTTCTTTTCCTCGTTGAAGGTTGAAATGTTCTTTTCATCTTTAAGAAATATACTTAATGCTAATCCCAAATTAAGGGATGCAAATGTAGATAGGATTTGTTTTTATAGCAAGCCCGTCTGTGCACTTAATAGTAATTATTCTTTTAGTTCGATTACAACTGATAGTTTTTGAATAGGATCTTGTTCATGTGGTGCAATATTGATTATTTGCTCATCGGAAAATACTGTTATGCCAAAAGTTTTAGTAATTGATGATGAAAAGAGTATCCGGTCAACCCTAAGGGAAATACTGGAGTACGAAAAATTCGAGGTTGAGGAAGCGAAAGATGGTGAGCAGGGTTTTGAAATGTTAAAAATGGGCAAATTTGATATTGCTCTCTGTGATATTCAAATGCCAAAATTGACAGGCATAGAATTGCTCCAAAAAGTCATGGAAGAAGGTATTGATTGTCAATTCATAATGATTTCTGCTCATGGGACCATTGATACAGCAGTGGAGGCTACTAAGATTGGTGCTTTTGACTTCATTCAGAAACCACCTGATTTAAATAGACTTTTGTTAGCCTTGAGAAATGCGCTTGATAAGTCCAGTTTAGTTACGGAGACTAAAGTTCTCAAAAAGAAGATTTCGAAGACGTTTGATATAGTTGGTGACTCAAAGGAAATTAATGAAGTAAAAGAAGCAATTGCAAAAGTGGCTCCTACAGAGGCCAGGGTTTTAATCACTGGACCAAACGGTAGCGGGAAAGAATTGGTTGCACGATGGGTTCATGTGCAAAGTGAAAGGTCCGACTCAGCACTTGTTGAAGTAAACTGTGCGGCAATACCCTCCGAATTGATTGAAAGCGAGCTTTTTGGTCATGAAAAGGGCTCCTTTACTTCTGCTCATAAACAAAGGATTGGAAAATTTGAGCAGGCAAGTGGAGGTACGCTCTTCATGGACGAAATTGGTGATATGAGTCTGGCTGCCCAGGCTAAAGTCCTAAGAGTCTTACAAGAAAGTAAGATAACGCGAGTAGGTGGCGATAAGGAGATTAGCGTAGATGTAAGAGTGGTTGCAGCTACAAATAAGGACCTGCGACAAATGATAAAGGATGGGACGTTTCGAGAAGATTTTTATCATCGACTAAGTGTAATTGTGATTCAAGTACCTGCATTGAAAGACCGCAGTAGTGACATTCCTCTTTTGGTCGATAAATTTCTGTCTGATATTGCCGAAGAATATGGCACTACCAAAAAATCAATTTCCAAGTCTGCATTAGCTTTTCTGCAGAAATTAGAGTGGTCTGGCAATATCAGGGAATTAAGAAATGTGATCGAACGATTGATAATTATGAGTGGAAATGAAATATCGGAAGATGATGTTAAGAAATATGCTGACCCGGGCTGATTAGCCTATCGAAGACTAATCTGAATCAGAAAAAAGGCGTTCAAACATATTGAGGAAATTAAATTTAACTTCATGGTTGAAGAATAGTCTGCCGCCGTCGAATCCTTCCTAACCTTTAAATACCAGGTAATGAAAAATATCAACGACGGAGCAAGTAGTAACTGGAACAGAAGTAAGTTTTTAAGTTCCAATTGAGTCAGGAAATAGTAGACAAAACCTAGCATTGCTAATAAGAACATTGCTGCTGTAAAATGAAAAGTGCCCAATAATCCCATCATTCTACTTAAAGTTAAATCTCCTCTGTCCCCGTCTTCTGCGTGTTGGTAAATCTGAGTCATAGGGTAAGAACCCCCTAGCAGGACTGAACTTAAGATTGCAGGTATTTGTATTTCATATCTCAGGACATCCAAAAATTGAACTCCATTAATTCCGAGATAACAGGTTATAAATGTAAAATACCCTTGAAAAAAAAATATAGTTAGCCAGCCACTGACGGGATACTTTTTTAAACGAATGCCAGGATGGCTGTATGCTTTCGATGCCAGCCCATATACAAAAATTAGAATAGTAAACATTGGCCCAATAAAAAATAAACTCAGACCAAGTGCGATGGCATCTAAAACTATAGATATATAGTACAATTCAAATGTGACCTTGGGAGGTGCTTTTAGGCCGCCGATACTACCCTCATCTTTGTCAAAATAAGAATTGTAGCCATTACTAGCCGGGTAAAGCAATAGATGCAGCACTAAACCAGTGATTATGACGGTGGATAAATTGGGGTTCTCACTAATACTAAGGGCAAAGAGATAGACCGGCAATAAAAAGAACGAAAAAGGAAATCTTAAATGAAGAAGAGTGGATCGTTGCATGTACTATGGAGCAAACCTAAGCGAAATTATTTTTTTTAATTGTTATTCCACTCATGACGAGCAGATTGGAGTAACTTTAAAGCTCTAAATTTTAGATGGCGTACATTACTTCCACAGGAACTGCTAATCCCGGTCATGGAATTCCACAAGGAAAGATTGCGGAATTCATGACTAAAGGGCTAGATCTAGATCAACAGGAAAGTGATCATTTAAAGGTGCTTTACCGTGCCACTGGAATTCAGCAGCGATATTCAGTTATACCGGACTACGGTCTTAATGGCCAACCCTATACATTCTATCCTAAAAATGTTGGTCTTGAACCATTTCCTTCAATCAAGTTAAGAATGGAGCAGTTCAAGTCTTTTGCTTTGGATATAACCCTGACTGCCATTGATAAATGTTGTGAAGATCAGCCATTGGAGGAAATCACCCATCTGATTACAGTTAGTTGCACTGGTATGTATGCCCCAGGTCTTGATATTGAATTAGTTGAGAAACTGGGATTTAATCCGTCAATAGAGCGGACAGCAATTAATTTTATGGGGTGTTATGCCGCTTTTAATGCCCTGAAAATTGCTGAAAAAATTGCTACAACGGACTCTGATGCCAATATATTAATTGTATGTGTTGAATTGTGCAGTCTGCATTTTCAAAAGGCTAAGGAAGGAGACACGCTTCTGGCCAACTCACTTTTTGGGGATGGTGCAGCAGCCGTAGTGGTAAAATCAAAACCATCGAGTGAATACAATCTTAAGTTAGAAAAATTTTATTGCAACCTGGAGACATCAGGAAAAGAGGAAATGACTTGGGATATTGGAGATTTTGGCTTTGAAATGAGATTATCAGATTGCGTCCCTGATGTAATTGAACGTAATATCAATCATTTGACAACCAATTTGCTTTCACAATTAAAAATAGATGTGGGCGACATAGACTTCTTCGCAGTTCATCCCGGCGGGAAGAAGATTTTGAGAGTGATCGAAGAGTGCCTTAACATACCGAAAGAAAAAAATCAATATGCGCATCATGTGTTAAAGAACTACGGTAATATGTCATCTCCTACCATAATATTTGTCCTTCAACATATTGTCCAATCACTTACGCACGAAGACATTAACAAAACGATCTTGAGCTTTGCCTTTGGTCCTGGAATAACTATGGAAAGCATGCTCTTGAGGATTTCTAGTGGCAACTCGATTACGAGTTAAAAAAGAAAAGGTTATCTGTCTCAAATTATAGCTATTTGTATGTCCGAATGTGTACATATTTGCTATACGTTCCTATCCGAATATTTATTAATATATTGATTATCAATAGATTATGAATTTTAGCATGACCTGTGCAATGAAGTAATTAGGTCATAAACTCAAAATATTAAGGAAATGAAAAATTTATTTAGCCAAACACGAATAGCTGGTGTCTCGCTGGCGACGGGACCTGGAATCTTATCAGTTACTACTTAGAGGTCTGGCAACTAATCGTGTAAAATCCACCAGAAAATTAACAATATCATTATCCGGTTTTTTAATGACATTGAGTTGGTGGTGTAAAGGAAGCCATTTCCTTTTAAAATCGTGGTTGTAGCTACCAAATCGATTGACATGTTCGTTACGATAAGGAGAAAAAGCATCGATTAATTCATTTAATTATTAAAATTTGGATTGAGTTCTTTAGGGATAGGAGCATTCAAATCTTCTCTCCATTTTTGGAGCATCCCCAAAAGTTCATTAGTTTTTTCCGGGTATTTATCGTTCTCATTTAGTCTTTCTCCAGAATCATCGCTTAGGTTATACAGTTCTATGCCGCCGTCTTCGAAATATTGGTGTAATTTCCAATCACCATATCGTATTGTTGAACCAGGTCTGGTGCGAAACAAAGGATCACGACCATCATCCTTTTCAGGATCATAGGCTTGAAGATATATCGGGAAATGCCAAAAAAAGGGCCTTACTTCCATCTGACGGCCAGCTAATATTGGTGCAATGTCCAATCCGTCAAGAGGTCTATTGGCCTCCAGATTAAGGAAGTTCAAAAAGGTCGGATAAAAATCAAGGCTGACTATCGGTTGGTTAGTGGTGGTTCCTGCCTTTGTGAGGCCTGGCCAACGTACGATAGTTGGCACACGAGTACCACCCTCATAATATGAGCCTTTGCCTGCTCTCAGTGGTTCTTGCGTAGATATTGACCTGATACCACCGTTGTCAGAAGTAAAAATCACAATCGTTTTGTTCCATAATTCCAATCGGGTAAGCACTTCTTGAAGACGCCCTATGTTGGTGTCCAAAGTTTCAACCATTGCGGCATAAACCGGATTTATCATCTTCTCATTTCCTTTTTTATCTGAGTATTTTTTAACCAGGTTATCTGATGCCATTAATGGTGTGTGAACGGCATAGTATGGCAGGTAAAGAAAGAATGACTTCTTATGGTTGGCATTCAAAAAATCGATCGCCTCTGTGGTAAGCCTGTCAGTTAGATTCTCTCCGATCGGTCCATCCTCCAAATTGGCCACGTTATAAGGACTGTAATACCCATCCTTTCCCGGGCTGCCGTTGCTATATCCACCAATATTTACATCAAAACCCTGTAACGTTGGATCATCCCCTAAATGCCATTTACCAATTATCGCTGTGGTGTATCCTGACTGCCTGAATAAAGCTGGCAATGTCACAGTGGAATCATTCGGAAGATGGTTAGTATTTTTAACTGGTATGATCTTTCGGTGTTCAGACTTTCCTCTTGCCGAAGGACTGACAGTATAAATCCCATGGCGAGGAGTATTCTGTCCCGTCATCAAGCACGCTCTACTCGGTGCACAATTGGCCGCTGCGGCATAACTGTGCGTAAATGTCAGGCCCTGACTGGCCAATTGGTCGATGTTTGGCGTTTCAAAAAAAGTACCTCCCATGAATCCAACATCTTTCCAGCCAAGATCGTCTATATTAATATAGATAACATTGGGTGCCTTATCTGGAATGGAATCAGTCAATCCTCCAAAGCCTTTAGATGGAAAAGCGGTGACTGCGAGCAAACTCAGTATGATTAACTTTTCCATATTCAACAACTTGCCCGTTTTTGGTGTTTTATCGATTATGTTCTTACTTATTAGCCGGTAATATGGCTGCATATTTTGATCTTATTTCGTCATATTCCGGATTAATACATTTTTCTCCCCATCGTTGTAGTGCAGTCAACAAACCAATATCAGATTCAGGTTCTTGGCCCTTATCACCTGATTCTGCTATCCATTCGGCTAAAAAGGTTCTATGCTTTTCCAACTCCGATTTGAATGCAGAATCGTCTGCCAGGTTATTCAGTTCATGAGGATCATTGCGTAAGTCATACAATTCTTCGGCCGGTTTTTTATCTCCAAAAAAGACGAGCTGGTCATCATTCATTTCTCCATTGGTCATCATTTCGCGAAATCGCTTCGAAACCGGCCACGAATCTTTGTAACTCGGCTGCATATAGGGGCGGTCAGTTAGATAGTTTCTCAAGTATTTGAAGGAAGGAGATACCACAGCCCTTATCTTTTCAATTGTAAAATCACAACGATCACGTGCGGCAATGACAAATTCACGCCCTTTCCAACTATCACTTAGAATATTCTCACCCTCCATGCTTTCCGGTACCTCTATATTAGCCACAGCCAGACTGGTTGCTGATATATCAATTCCACTCAATAAATCACTATTTGTTTGTCCTGCTTCGATTCCCGGTCCGGAAAGAACAAACGGCATATGAATACCACCCTCATAGAGGAACTGTTTGTGCCGATGGAGTTTCATACCATGATCGCTAAACATAAAGATGATGGTATTGTCATATTGGCCGATTTCTTTGAGCTTAGCAATGATCTGTCCCACCTGCTCGTCAGTTTTAAGCAAACAATCATAATGATGTGCAATTTCTTCTCGGACTTCAGGTATATCCGGATAGTACGGTGGTACAGGTACGACTGATCTGTCAACCTTTTTAGGAGCGGCTTCCCCCAGCTTTCCACCTCCTAATTGAATCTGCCCAAAAAATGGTTTGCCATCAATATTTCCATTCAAACAATCACCCGCTAAAAAAGATTTTGGACCCCAGCCCCCCTTTCCTCTAACGAAATCATAGAATTCGTTTTCTTTCCACTCAAAATTGTAATCGTCTTTTCCTCCTTCATTAAAGGTCCAATAGCCCGCTTGACGAAATCGAACAGGCAGTGGAACAACTTCGGACGGTAAATAATTCGTATCATATTCATCAAATTTCTGACCTCGAAATTCCGACCTTGCGCTGCGATGATTATGGGTGCCAATGCTGGTTTGCATCATGCCTGTGATAATGGCTGAGCGGGTGGCTGAACAAACACCTGCCGGTGTATAAAATCTATCATAACGAATGCCCTCGGCAGTAATTGTATCAATATTCGGTGTCTCTATTATTTGGTCACCATACACTCCGAACCAACCACTCACGTCTTCAAGGTAGATCCAAAGTACATTAGGACGCATTACACCATCCACATTGCCAGTTACGGACTCTTTGGGAACGCATCCGCTGGTTATAATAAGCAGTAATAGCAAATTGATTGATTTATACAATATTATTTATGATTTTGGTCAAAAAAGTTTAACACTATTGTTCTAATCATTCGTTTCCATCATCCAAATAAGTAGGTAATGAAAATCTAAATACATCGGATGAAAATCTGGCCTCCTGCATCAATTGTTGCAAATTTTGAACAATCAACGGGTACTCCTCGGCTAGATTTATTTCTTCACCAGGATCTTCTGTTAGGTTATAAAGTTCCAAGGGGCTATCAGGCTTTTCCAGAACATCGTATCTAATACCTTTGAAACTGCCCTTCCTGACTGCCTGTCTTCCTCCTTTCTCATGAAATTCCCAATACAAGTAATCATGCATTTGCTGCTCCCCTCTCCCCAGTAGGGTAGGAAGAAGAGACAAACCATCTGTATAAACCGGCATCTCCTGCCCTAACAAGTCGGACATTGTTGGTAACCAGTCCCAAAACGCTGATGAATAATCAGTCACACCTGGCTTAATGTTTTTTGGCCAGTAAGTTATTAGAGGCACTCTGATTCCGCCTTCGTACAAATCTCTTTTGTATCCTTTGTATGGTCCGTTGCTATCAAAAAAATCGGGATCTGCTCCAGCTTCCAAATGAGGTCCGTTATCACTGGTAATTATAATAAGGGTGTTATCGGATAGTCCCAAATCATCAATTTTCTCAGCTATTTCACCGATTTGGTCATCCAGAAGCGTCATCATAGCAGCAAATGCAGCTTTAGGCTCTGTTTGGCTTTGATAGGGTCCTTTTCTGAAGTCCGGACCATCGTCAATCCCTTCGAATGGTGTTTCAGATCCGAACTTATTTCTGAATAATGACATATATTCCTCTGGTGCCGCTAACTCAGCATGTGGTATAATGGTAGGCAAGTAAAGGAAGAAAGGTTCTTCTTTATTTTGGTCTATAAATTCCAACACTTTAGAGTGAATAACGCTAGGCGCAAACTCTCCTTTTTTTGTTCCGGAATTTGCTGTCAGGCTATCAATCTGGTCATTATCCCACAGATAGTGAGGGTAGTAATGATGACTCATCCGTTGGCAATTGAATCCATAAAAAGTGTCAACACCTTGGTTTAACGGGTCTCCCTCAGATCCTGGAAAACCTAACCCCCACTTACCAAAAATGCCAGTATTATATCCTGCATTTTCAAATAACCTCACCATGCTGAATATTGAGTCCGGTAAGGGATGTTGACCTTCAGGTTGAATCTCTTTGTTACCACGGATAGGTGTATGACCGGTATGTAAACCCGTTAACAAAACCGATCTTGAAGGTGCACAAACAGTGCTTCCCGAATAGTGAGAAGTGAATCTCAAACCATTTTTGGCCAAACGATCAATGTTTGGGGTTTCAAAGCGGGTCTGACCGTAGCAGCTAAAGTCACCGTAACCAGCATCATCCGCCAATATAAATATGACATTAGGCTTTTGTTCTGACATAGACTCTGCTTTGGTTTTGGCTTGGTCACAACTCGTGCTCAGTAATAATAGGAAGCATAATTCCAAATAGGTTATAAGTAATAACTTATTAAGTTTCTTTTGCATAAATCCCCTTTTTCAAAATTCAAATATAATAGTTATCCGTCTTTCTACATCTTGAAAAGACAATTCCAATTAGATGGTATTTCAATATCTATACCCGCTATCTGTACCCGTTGTTTGACGGGTCGCTTGCTAGCAATGCCGGGTTTAAAACGAATTCTTCAGGGGGAATAGGTAAAAGTACATGATAAGGCTGAATATTACTCGCTGGATTCCAGACCCTGTATTCAGTACTTTTAACAACATCTTCCAAAATGCCCCATCGAATAAGGTCCATTCGTCGGTGGCCTTCACCTCCAAGTTCCCATCTGCGTTCGTCGTAAATAGCCTGTCTTAGCTCAGTCTGACTCAAACCAGAATATGGCTGATCTGGTTCATAGGCACGTTCTCTCACCATATTGATATACTGATAGGCATTAGTTGGCCCATTGAGCTCATTTTCAGCTTCTGCTGCCATTAATAACACATCTGCCAACCTGAAAATAATTTTATTGTCTCCATGATTTCCTCGTGGGGAATTAACCTGGTCGAGATTCCAAAGCTTTGGCATGTATGGGAATTTCAGCTCAAAGCCAAGGTAACTGGTAACAATATTTGAAGGCCTCCTCAGGTCGTCAAGTGGAAATTCATTGACAAAATCTGGTAGCGGAACTGCTAATCCAAATCCTGTAAAGCCCTCACCCCGTTCAGCCAGTGCTGCTGACAATGCATCTTTTTGGTCGGCATCTGCAGGCTCATCCCTGATACGTGGTGTAAACTGGTCAGGGAAGTTGTCACTATTAATGTCCTTAACCAGATCCAGTTCCCAGATATTTTCAATATTATACTCGTTATTCGGATCAAAAACATCTGCATAGGTGTCTAGAAGTGAATGAGGAGAGTCATTAATAATCTCAACAGCTTTGTCTCTGGCTGCTTGCCAGTTTTGCTCAATAAGGTGGATTTTTACAATAACAATAGCAGCCACCCATTTACTTGCCCTACCCAATTCTGCATTTGGATAGTCAGAAGAAAGTTTGTCCTGAGATTCCTGTAGGTCAACCAAAATACTGCTCCTTATCATATTCATATCTTCACGACCAAGCGTCTTTATTTCATCAACACCAACAGGGTCTGTGAAGAATGGAACATTGCCCCACAGATTGGTGAGGTGGTAGTACGCGTAGGCTCTCAAAAATAAAGTTTCACCTCTGAGCTGATCACTTTCAGATGGGCTTATGGTAGTATTCTCGCTGAGATTCGCTAAAATCAAATTTGCATTCTGAATAATTCTGTACAAATTTTGCCAGGTCAATGGTGCTCCACCATTTTGAGAAATAGCACTAATGTTGGATTCACTCAATGAATAACTCTGAACAGGCTCAACCTGTCCAAAAAGCCTGCTCGGCCCAATAACATCGGCACCGTTTTCATAAAAACGTTGCAATCCTATATTTGCATGAAGTGATCTTTCTAAAAAGATATCATACAGGCCGGTTACGGCTGTCTTAACTTCACCGGCGGTTGTAAAGAAGTTATCAGGCGATACAAAATCCCGTGGTTCTTCTTCAAGATAACTTTCGCAGCTCACAAAAACTGGGATTGCTAAAATTATTATCGATAATCTGCTTTTTAAGCTTTTCATGATGATCTATTGTAAATTTCTTAGATTCAAATGTCTATTGATTAAAAGCCAGCCTTTGCTCCAAAGGATACCGTTCTTGCGCTGGGATACTCTCCTTGCGTAAAACCACCTCTTAGGTTATCACGTCCAAACTGTCCGGTCTCCGGATCTTTTAGCCTAAAACCGGAAATTACGAAAAGGTTTGTCGCTGTGAAGTAGAGGCTTAAACTATTGATACCATTCAGGCTCAATTTCTGAGTAGGTACGTTATAAGCCAATTTTAAACTTTTTAATCTTATATGTGAACCATCTTCAATCATTACAGAATTGTTCCAAACCTCAGACAATGCTGCTACCGCACCCGCCGCAGGAATATCCGAATCTGAATTTTGAGGTGTCCAACGATCTAAAGTTTCCTTGTACTTATTAGTCTCTGAGCGACCGAAGTAAGCAGTTTGAGTCAGGCTATTGTATACCTCATTTCCCTGGGTTCCCTGGAAGAAAAAGTCAAGACTCCAATTCTTATATGATATTGAGTTACCAATACCGTAGTAGAAATCCGGTTGTGGGCTGCCAAGAACAATGAAATCATCCTCATTGACTTCTCCATCGCCATTAATATCCTCAAAGCGAGGGCCTCCAATGTCATGGTCACCGCCAATGCCTGCAGCATCTATCTCTTCTTGAGATTTCCAGGTGCCCAAATAAGGAACTCCAACAAATACAGGAGCACTTTCTCCGATTATCAGACGACCACCAACACCGCTTTGATTCAGGGTTTGGATATTAATGAAATCCACTCCGGCAAGATCTAATACTTTATTTCGGTTAGCCGAAAGAGTTAAAGTACTTGACCAGGTAAAATCCCCTTTTGAGACGTTCACACTATTAACTAGAAATTCTATTCCGGAATTTTTTATCTCACCAAGATTCTGTAATCTGCTATTAAATCCCGACTGACGAGGAAGCTGTACATCAAGTAACAGATCAGCAGTTTTCTTATAGTAGTAGTCAATTTCCATATTTAATCTACCTTCGAGGAAACCTGCTTCAAGTCCCACATCGAATTGTCTGGTAGTCTCCCACTTTAATTCGTCATTTGACGGTCTGCCTAAAACCACTCCTGCCTGTTCTGTCCCATTAAAAGTCGTATTGGAATTGTCGAGCAGGGCAAAAGTTCTGAACGACGGGATAGCCTGACTTCCGGAAAGACCGTAACTTAATCTTAACTTGAGATCATCAAAGACGTTCATATCTCTGATAAAATTCTCTTCAGATAACCTCCACCCAAAAGCTGCAGATGGAAAAAAAGCATATCTATTGCCGTCAGCAAACCTGGAAGATCCATCTAGCCTTCCAACAACCGTAAACAGGTACTTATTATTTAGCGTATAATTAACCCGACCTAACCAGGATACTAGCTGGAAACTATCAAATCCCGATCCGACCACATTCCTGGTGGGGTCTGAACCAAACCCAAGATTGTTGAAACTTGTTACATCATTGGAAAAACCAAATGCCTGAGTTGATGTTGAATCTTCTGTAAATTTCTGTATAGTAAACCCGCCAAGGGCGGTCAAAGTACCCGCATCACCAAAGTCATTGGTGTAGGTTACCGTATTTTCATTAATATATCCCAGGCTTGTAATTGTACGAACTCTGGCATCTCCACCATCATTAATTACAAAATTTTCGGGAAGTGAACCAGGATTAAACTGGTTCCTCTTAAAAGAGTTTATTTCAGGGCTGAAAGTTGTGCGGAATATAAACTTATCAGAAGGAGATACTTCCAAATATATGTTTCCAAGAATATTCGTGGTTGTACTCTCGTCTACTTTGAGCTGAACATCAGCTTCATGGTTTCGGGCAATAGATGCAGATACTGGATTTTCTGTCGTAAAAAGTCCATTAGCATCAAGTATTCCGCGAGAAGGAACCCCATTATCAAAGAGATTGGCTATGTCCACTTTGTTATTTTCCCTCTCTGTGTTTGCAATATTGATTCGAAAACCTGCTTTTACCGTTTTCGAAATTTGATTATCCAGGTTCGCCCGGAAAGCGTAGCGCTCAATACCCGAATTTCTAATTATTCCGTCCTGATTAAAATAATTACCCGAAAAATAGTAATTGATATCCCTGTCCTTCGATCTTCCGCCTACAGAAATATCAACATTACTCATTGATGCATTGTCGGTGATCTGATCTAACCAATCAACATCAGGTACACTATTCAAATTTGCAAATGGTACTGCCGCCTGCCGGAATGTAGCGTCATCATTAGCATATTCGGCATGTTCACGACCATTCAAAAAATCAACGTCAGTTACGAGAGACTGAACACCTCTATAAGCATTAAAGGTGACTTGTGGTCCTTGCTGGTTTGAACCTGTCCCATTCTTTGTGGTTATCAACACTACTCCATTTGCTCCCCTGGTACCATAAATGGACACAGCTACCGCATCCTTTAGAATGTCAACCGATTCGATATCATTGGTATTGATGTTGTTCAGGTCGAAATTGGTACCAACAATGATTCCGTCAATTACCCAAAGAGGCTCATTATCTCCCTGGATGGAATTACCTCCACGAATCCGAATTGATGGTGCTGCCCCTGGCTCCCCACTACTTTGAGTCACCTGTACACCTGAAGCCCGCCCCTGTAGGATCTGGTCAACCCTGCTGGTCGGAATACTTTCCAACTCTTCTCCCTTTACCTGACTAACCGAACCAGTTAAATCTCGTTTTTGAACAGTTCCGTAGCCGACCACAACCAGTTCTGCCAGCTGTGAAATATCTTCCACCATAGATGCATCCACAATACTTCTTCCATTAACTGATATCTCTTGAGTTCCAAATCCAACATAACTGAACACAAGAACTGCATCTTCATTTACTGAAATATTATATTCACCATTAGCGTCTGTTATGGTACCATTGGAGGTGCCTTTCTCAAGTACTGTAACTCCCGGTAGTCCAACATTTTCGCTATTATTAACCTGACCCTTCACATCAATAACCAATACCTCCTCAATGACTTCATCTTTTTTTGACTTTTTCTGTCTTTTTACGTTAATGGTGGCGTCTACCCGCTTAAACACCAGCCCCATTTTGTCAGAAATATTTACAAGAACATCGTACAGTGAGGAGTTGCGATGATTGGCGGTTAATTTATCTTTTGAGATTGCATCAATATTATAAACAAATGTAAATTCTGTTTGATTTTCCAATTTTTTAAAGACTTCAACTGCATTATTTTCAGCGAATTCTACAGTTACATAGATTTCTTTGATGCTTTTCTTAGCAAGCACCTTTTGGGCGTTTCCAGTCGCTGATGCCATGAGCAAAGTAGCGCAAGACGTCATAAAAAAGATCATTGAAATCCGTATAGCATATTTATTAGTCTTTTGTAAGCATGATTTCATATTTTTGTGATGTTAAGTACAACATATTTAACAGGTTGAATAGAAATGTCTCCAAGCGTCCTATTCAACATTTAATTGCCGGCATCCACTCCTTGAGTGGTGCTGGTAATTTTTTGTCTAAATTTTTTTATTCACATTAATTCTGTGTTTGTCTATTAGTAATAGGTTATGACAACCTCGTTGTCCTTTATATCAAATTTAAAATCATTAACAAACCCAATGGAGGTCAATATTTTTTCCAGCGACCGATTGTCATATTTCGCAGTCAACTTCCATTGACGGTTTTTACGGTTATTCTCAGAAATATTTACTCCATACCATTGTTCAAGGGTGGATATAACCTCCCTGCGAGCTGTATTTCTAAAAAGTATTATCCCTTTGATCCAGGCCATTACTTCGTTCAGGTTAAAATCATCAACTTTTAATTCCTGATTATTGACATTGAATGAAAGTTGCTCTCCAGGTTCTAAAGTGATTTGCCCACCTGGTAACATGGTGTCCCAATCATCCTGCTTTATTTTGATACTACCACTAGTGAGCGAAACACGCACAGTTGATTGTTCGTCCCGGGCATTGATATTAAAACTTGTTCCTAAAACTTCAGTTGATATGGTCCCAGCTTTTACGATAAATGGTCTGCTGGCATCTTTTGCTACTTCAAAGTAGGCCTCACCTGACAACAATACTTCACGACGAGTTGAATCGAAGGGTTCAATATACTGGACATAGCTATTGTGGCTCAAAACTATTTTAGAACCATCCCTTAGAAATATTGTTGATTTTTGTCCAACAGGGTTTTTTTAACAACTTTCTCAACTCTACTCTTAATTGCCAGAGTTGAATCACTGAACAGATTATCCCTTTGCCATAGCAACCCCACCGACAGTATAATCAGTACCGTTGCCGCAATTCTTAAGAAGTTTCTCTTCCAATTGGCCTTGAAAACAGCTCCTTTTAACTTCCTGTTTTCCTCCAATAATTTATCTAGAAGAGCAAAGTCTTCGTCATCGGTTAATTCGGCTTCATCATTTTCTACTTGGAATGCCAGCAGGGTTTGTCTCGCTTTTAATACTTCTTCCAAAATCTCCGGATGATTCTCAATCAACTTTCGCCAAAATTGATCTGATCTTCCAGTAGGTTCATTTACCCATTTTTGAAAGAAGTCATCCCCAACAAAATCATCCCAGTTATAACGTGTATATTTTGACTTATCCAATATTTAAAGGTTATAGCGTTATTTAATTAGAACATCGAAGTTCATTTCTATTAAAAAGGGTCGAAAAACTGAAACCGGACAAATTGCTCATTTAATCAGTGGCCTTTTGGGAACTTTCTTCATATAAGACAATTATTAAATAATTTAGTACAATTGAAAATGGAGATTACCTCTTATTTTGGGTTAATAAATAGAAAGCTGCCAAATTCACTGTTTACTCATTATCAAAACCTAGAAAAGCCTTAGCAAAAATTGCAAAAATTCAAAGCGTCTTTGAAACAACAAGAAGATCAGAATTCGGAAAAAGATGCTTCGAAGATAATCTTCAGATCATCAGAGTCTGGTTATGATGAAAGTACATTATGGGCAAATTTTCAAAACGGGGACGCAGAGGCAATTGTATATTTCTATAAAAAATACCGAAATGACATTATGCGTTTCATGCTGCAATATGTAGCCAGAGATACTGCCAAGGATATACTTCAGGAACTTTTCTTGAGATTAATTCATAGGAAAGAGAAACTCTCAAAAGTATCAATGGTTAAGCAATACCTTTTTAAATCTGCCTACAGCATATTTAAAGATCAACATAAACAAAATCAGAAAAGATCAGAGGTATTGCAATTGGCCCGTCATGAAATTACCTTCCATTCGCAGCAAATGACCACTGAACGCCTTATTATTGATCAGGAAATTGCCCATCAGCACATTGACCGCCTAGAAAAGAGCCTGTCTGGACTCATGGAAAGCCATAGGGAAGTCTTGCTGTTATATTATTATCAAGGGTTCACATTGAAAGAAATCGGGGAGTTCATTGGAAAAAGTGAAGATGCGATAAGAAAACAGGTGGATCGAGCACTGAAAAAACTAAAAGAACATATGTAAAGACCAATTAAGACGATTATGTGAAATTCGAAAATTTTAAACTCCAATTCTCGCAATATCCTGCCACAAGACAGAAACTGCGTCAATTGACTTATTGAATAATAAAATCTACAGTTGATCTAGCACCAATATTCTTTTTCGTTCGGTGACATTCCCAGTTGCCCAAATTTCCACAACATAAATTCCACGACTTAGTCCATTAATCGGAATTTCTAACTGAATTAGGTCTTGGTCGATATCTAGTGGATGGTTCAAAACTACCATGCAGACCTTTTGACCGGGCGAAAGCTCAAGAACCATATCTTGAAAAAAGTGAAAAAGAACCAACCATTAACCCACTGGGAAAAAGCATTCCATAAACTAACAGGCCAAACAAGGTATAAAGCAGAACGGACATTTGGGAGTATTCGCAGATGGTTTAGCGGATCGGTCGTACGCTATAGGGGAATCGAAAAGATGCACACGCAAAATTTAATGGAAGCCATTGGTTACAATTTATACCGGTCACCTGGGGTAATTATGTTCAATTAAAAACAGTAAATAATGAGAGAAAATCACAAGAAATAAGCTCGTTGTGACCCATCTGGAGGCGTAAACACAAAAACCGGATCCCGGAACTTGCCAGAACTCATGAAATTCAAAATTTACGCTCTTTCTGCAACCTTTTGCAACGGTCTTTCTGTCTCAGTTATCACATAGAGTCTTAAAATCCGCTACTATGATTATACAATGCCGCTAGAAGATACAAGAATATATGGATGGAATAAAACATACTTCGCATAGTATCCTTCTGGAACAAAATCCCCTCGATGATATTTTCCAACACACTGGCCATTAATCTCGCAATCAAGAATGCAGTGATTCAAAAAAGGATTTAAAAATGAACACCAATACCCAATAGCGGTTACATTTGAGGTCAATAAACAACAGTCTCACTTTTATTTAACATAATTACCCCGTCAAGCGGCATGGGATGAACAATTCAGTCTTTCAATAAATCAGTACATTTTGACCAGAGCATCTTACACGTACTCCTTTCACCACCTGGACCAACCTTACCAACTTGAACAGGGTGGTGTCATCACGCAACCTGTAATTGCCTATCATACCTACGGGACGCTCAATGAAAAGCGGGACAATGTAATAATGATCTGCCATGCGCTGACGGCAAATTCAGATGCTGAGGACTGGTGGCATGGACTGTTTGGTGCGGGAGACATATTCGATTGGGACAAGTACTTTATCATTTGTGCCAACAACCTTGGGTCACCTTATGGTACCAGTTCACCCAAACAAATCAATACTGAAACCAACAAACGCCATGGACTTGATTTTCCATTCTTCACTATCAGGGACACTGCAAATCTGCATATCAGACTCCTGGAACACTTTGATATACAGTCAGTTAAATTACTAATGGGAGGTTCTTGTGGCGGCAATATCTGTCAGGAAATCGCCTATTCATGGAGTGAAAAAATTGAAAATATGGCCCTCCTTTGCTGCTCCGCAATGGAGACACCCTGGGTCATTGCCATACATGAGTCCCAAAGAATAACGCTAAGAACAGACCCCACTCTTTACGAAAAGAGCGAGACAGCCGGACAAAACGGGCTTAAGGCTTGCAGGGCAGTAGCACTACCCTTCTACAGGACACACCCCTCTTTCAAGCTAAGGCAAAATGAAATCGATCTGAACAAAGTGGATAATTTTCGAGCTGCTTCTTATATTGATTATCAAGGAGACAAGTTCGTGAAACGTTTTGACCCTCAATGTTACTACCTCCTTTTATCCGTGTTGGATACACACAATACCGGACGAGGTAGAACAAGTATTGAGCATGCGCTCTCCGGAATGAAAGCCAATACAGTTGTCATCGGATTTGATTCTGATATCCTGATCCCAAAGATTGAGCAACAGTTTTTAGCCAAACATATTCCAAACGCAAAGTATGTTGAAATAAAGTCCCTTTTTGGGCATGACGCTTTTTTGATTGAAACAGACGATATCAGAAAGGCCATCCGTGAAAAAATAGAGATCTGAGAAAACATATAATTCTAATGAAAAAAGAAACCATTGCCTTACACGCCGGTTACGAATCCGAGCCAACTACCAAAGCTGCTGCTGTACCAATCTATCAAACTGTAGCCTATGAGTTTGATAACGCCCGGCATGGTGCTGACCTGTTCAATCTTGCCGTTCCAGGGAATATCTACAGCCGAATCATGAATCCCACTGTTGATGTTCTGGAAAAAAGAGTAGCAGCATTAGAAGGAGGCATAGCCGGCTTGTGTACTAGTGCTGGGAGTGCAGCCATTAACTACGCAATACTTAACCTGGCCGAGGCAGGAGATAATATAGTTTCAACTCCCCAACTCTATGGTGGCACCTATACGCTTTTCGCACACATGCTGCCCAAACAGGGTATTGAAGTGCGTTTTGCAGCTTCTGATAGTGCCAGCGATTTGGCCAAGTTGATTGATGATAAAACCAAGGCTGTATTTTGTGAATCTATTGGCAATCCGGCGGGGAATATTTGTGATCTGGAGAAAATCGCAAAAGCGGCGCATGCTAAAGGAGTGCCTGTGGTTTGTGATAATACGGTAGCAACACCAGCCCTGTTAAGGCCGATTGAGCATGGGGTGGATATCGTGGTTCATTCCCTGACCAAATACATTGGTGGACATGGCACTACCCTTGGCGGTATTATTGTAGATAGTGGTCAATTTGATTGGGCTAAAAACAAGGAGCGCTTCCCTCAATTTAATACTCCCGAACCCTCCTACCATGGTGTTGTTTATACCGAAGCATTGGGCCCAGCAGCCTATATTGGAAGAGCCAGAACTGTAGCATTAAGAAATACCGGATCATGTTTGCCAGCTATGAGTGCCTTTCAATTGTTGCAGGGGCTGGAGACCTTAAGCCTTCGAATGGAACGCCATTGTGAAAATGCCATTGCGGTAGCCAATTATCTTGAGTCGCACAAACAAGTTTCCTGGGTTGGTTATGGTGGACTAAAATCGAGCAAACACAACAAGTTGAGCAAGAAATATTGTGGAGGAAAACCTTCATCCATTATCAGTTTTTGTATTAAAGAAGGTTTTGCAAAAGCGGAGAAGTTTTACGATGCCTTACAACTATTCAAGCGCTTGGTAAATATCGGAGATGCCAAGTCGTTGGCTTGTCACCCGGCTTCAACCACGCACCGACAAATGACACCTGAAGAGCAAGTTGCTGCCGGTGTTACGGAGGATCTCTTGAGAATCTGCGTCGGTATAGAGCACATAGATGATATCATTGCAGATTTTGACCAGGCTTTCAAGGTTGCCGGTAAAAGGAAGTAACACGTAATAAATGGCACTCTCAACCTGACCCTTCAAAAGTTTGAGAGTGCCGTTCTTTAATTCCTTGTCTGAAACTGAAAGCTATGGAGTTGTCAGAAGAAACAAAAGTTAACCCCTATTCGTCTGCTGCGTATTAACCATTTCACTTTAGTTTTGCTAAGAGTTTAATGAACCGTCTCGTATTTGTGATTTTCCTTTCCATCTTCATATTCATTATTGACCTTTATGTCTTCCAGGCGATCAAGGTAGTCAGCACCAACTGGAATCCGGGCTGGAAAAAAGGAATCACTTATGCTTACTGGGGATTGACAGCATTTACACTCTTTGGCATCTTTGCTTATAATTTTTGGGGCATCCAACTGCGATCCTTGAGGGCAATCATACTGGTCACCACTTTTATTAATGTCTTCTCAAAAGTGTTCGCTTCATTGTTTCTGGTCATCGATGACCTCATGCGTGTGGGTCAATGGGTCTGGCAAGGTTATCAGTCCAGCGGTGCTACTACCACAACACCTGAACACACCATTACCCGCTCTGAATTCATGTCAAAGGTGACTTTAGCCGCAGGAGCTATTCCAGTTGCAACTTTCAGTTTCGGTATTATCTCTGGTGCTCACGATTACAGGATACGGAAGGTCAACGTTCCGATGAAGAATTTGCCAAAAGAATTTGATGGCCTGAGGATCGGGCAATTATCCGATATTCATAGTGGCAGCTTTTTCAATAAAAAAGCTGTGCTGGGAGGTGTAGAAATGATGCTCTCCGAAAAACCCGATGTGCTTTTCTTTACTGGAGATTTGGTCAATAACGAAAGTTCCGAGGTGAAAGATTATATAGACATTTTCGGCAAATTAGATGCTCCACTGGGCGTATTCTCTATACTTGGGAATCATGATTACGGTGACTACAAGAGTTGGGACTCGCCCGCAGCCAAAAGTAGAAACCTGGACGACCTCAAAGTAGCTCATAAAGAATTAGGCTGGAATCTGTTGCTGAATGAAAATCGCTTCCTGGAAGTGGGTGGTGAAAAAGTAGCCATAATTGGTGTCGAGAACTGGGGAAATCGAGGTTTTACAAAATATGGTAATTTAAATAGGGCTTATCAAGGCACCAAAGATGTTCCGGCTAAATTGTTACTTTCTCACGACCCCAGTCATTGGGATGCACAAATACGTCCAGAATATTCAGATATTGATCTTACATTGTCAGGACACACTCACGGTTTCCAGTTCGGAATCGAGATTGGCAATTTTAAGTGGAGTCCATCTCAATACTTTTATGAGCAATGGGCTGGCCTTTATACCAAACAAAATCAGCACATCTATGTAAATCGTGGATTTGGTTTTCTAGGTTATCCTGGGCGGGTTGGTATTGCCCCGGAGATTACTGTCTTGGAGCTGAATAGAACTTAATGCTTTTTTGAGACCTCAGACTTCTCCTTCTCTAAATACAATCCCAATTGCTGTATTAAATGGTCGGACAACTTTGAATCGTCCTTATTTCCTTCAAAGAAAGGCTGCATTTCCTTGACATAGTTCTCGAAGCCATTCCGGTCCTGATGCTCAATCAATTGCATCAGATGGTCCACCTCATCTTTGAACATCTCAATTACTTTCCTCACATAGCGATTGTACATCTGAATATCCGCATACAAACGGGGGTTCTGCAAAGCATATCTGGTAAGAAAGATGATAAATATACGGTAGGTCGGAGAAGAGAGGTCTTTAACTAATTCAAGATTTGGGGCAAATCTTGCAAGTGTCTTTGCACTAACAAATAAGTTAAAATGGTTTAAGCCTTGTATGACTCCCATTAATTTATCGTGCGCTATGAAATCAATATCAAGCACAGTTGCATTTTGGTCCAATAGCAACGTTCTGAGTTCTTTTTCAACCTTCTCCGGAAACTTGTCATTGAAGGTGAAAGTAAACACCTGGCCATCAAGGGAGACAATGCTTTGAGAAAACATGGGGTGGATGGATAGGTATTTCAGTGCTATCCCTGGAGTGCTCTTTTTTAATTTCTGGTACTTCTCAATTAAAAATTGCTTAACACTGCAAACATCAATCAAAAGTTTCTGATCGAGTTCGGGGTAAATCTCTTCAAGGACCTCTGCAATAAATGCAATGGGAGTAGCCAGGATGATTATATCGACAGCATGGACCAGGGACAGGTTATCAGGGTATTGCGAATGTTCATCCTTAGAAGAGAAACTCACCTCACACCCATTCTCTTGAAGGAATTTAACCCACCAGCCACCCATTCCAGAGCTGCCACCAATTACGCCAAATTTTAGATCTTTCACGTTTTCTTTTATTGAGCCGCCAAAAGTATCAGGTTATGATTGCTGAAAAAACCTCTGACCTACTTAAGTTCGCAAGATGAAGGAATTGAGGGTGGTATTTATGGGTACGCCAGAGTTTGCAGTAGCTGCTTTAAAAGAATTAATTGAGAATAAGGTAAACGTGGTTGGCGTTATTACAACACCAGATAAACCAAAAGGGCGTGGCAAACAACTGGGAACATCACCTGTAAAGGATTATGCACTTTCAGAAGGCCTGAATATCTTACAACCAACCAATCTTAAAAATCTTGACTTTCTCGAAGAACTCAAATCTCTAAATGCCAATCTCCAAATCGTTGTTGCTTTCAGAATGCTACCAGAAGTCGTTTGGAATATGCCTGAAATGGGTACTTTCAATCTTCACGCTTCCCTCCTTCCTCAGTACCGTGGTGCAGCTCCCATCAACTGGGCCATTATCAATGGTGAAACTGAAACAGGGGCAACCACCTTTTTTCTCAGGCATGAAATTGATACCGGTAGCATCATCATGCAGCAGAAGGAACCGATATATGAAGAAGATACTGTAGGCACATTATATGTACGCCTGATGATGATGGGTGCTCAACTGGTATTGAAAACAGTTCGAGCAATTGAGAATGAAAGTTTTAAGGTTTCACCTCAAAAAGATGACCAGCCATTAAAAGAAGCACCCAAAATTTTTAAAGAAACCTGCCGAATCAGTTGGAATCAACCCTCAGCCCAGGTCCATAATTTCATCCGCGGCTTGTCGCCCCGTCCCTGTGCATGGACAACAATTGACCACAAAACACTCAAGGTTTTTTCCGCAAAGGCATCAGAGAGCAATCTTAAAATTGGGAAGGTCAAGTCCGATGGGAAAACCTTTCTCCGATTTGGCTGTTCTTCAGGGTCAATCAATATCTTAGAACTTCAATTGGAAGGAAAAAAGAGAATGCCAACGGCAGAATTTCTTAAAGGGTATAAAATATGATCATCTCGATGATAGCTGCTGTGGCAGAAAATCTTGTAATTGGCAAAGACAACGACCTGGTCTGGAGTTTACCTGACGATATGAAGTACTTCATGCAGATCACCACTGGTCATCCCGTAATTATGGGTCGTAAGAACTACGATTCAATTCCTGATAAGTTCAGACCGTTGAAGAATCGCACTAACATTATTGTCACTCGAAACAACACATCTGAAGCCGGGTACTGTTCTGATTGTGTAATGGTAAATTCAATTGAAAACGCACTTACATTGGCTAAAAAAGAAAATAAAGAAGTTTTTATTATTGGAGGCGGTCAAATCTACGATTTATCTTTACCATATGCGGATCGTCTTTATTTAACAGAAATTAAAGAATCATTTGAAGGAGATACCTTTTTCCCCAATTTTAATAAATCGGAATGGAAAGAAGTTTCACGGAAGAGACATGAGAGGGATGATCGACATGAGCAGGAATTTGATTTTGTCATCTACGAAAGAGTACCCTCATGAAATCGCTGAAACCCCCATTTTCTATGTATTAATATGAAATTTAAAATAGAGAGCTTTAGCAGAAATACAGATACAAAGTCTTTACCTGATGATCTCTTAAAAATGAATGGACAAAATTAACCAAAGCCTTCCAGTCGACTGCCTTCAGTAGCGGCTGAAGGCGGCGTTATGCGAGATAAGAGAATTTGATATGGAATTTACAAATCTTGGGGAAGAAATGATAAATCAAAAGAAATGATAAATGCAAAATGTAACCACTGCATTTTTCACCATTCAATACCACTTATAATATTGATTACAATGATGGTGATTAGTATCAGTAAAGTACAGATAAAAACTCATAGAATCATTGTTCCATGATTCTCGATGTCATCAATCGCTTTTGGGATTGGCCGTCCAATAACCTCACTCCCCGCAGGAGTAATTAAAATATTGTCCTCAATACGAACACCGCCAAAACTTCTAAATTGGCTAAGGGCGTCATAGTTAATGTAATCCGAGAATTTGTTCTCCATTTGCCAGATATCGATCAATTCAGGTATAAAATACAGACCCGGCTCAACCGTAAGAACAAAGCCAGCCTCCAAACTTCTTCCTAACCTCAGTGATTTCTTTCCAAATTGGGTACTTCGCATCACGTCCTGATCGTAGCCCACTAAGTCCTCTCCTAAATCCTCCATGTCATGCACATCCAACCCAATCATATGTCCTAAACCATGTGGACAAAACATCGCGTGAGCTCCTTGGGCAACAGCGTCGGTTATATCCCCTTTCATAACGCCCATTGACTTCAGGCCTTCGGCTAAATCCATCATGGCCTTCTCATGAACTTCTTTATAGCTAATCCCGGGCTTGCTATTCCTAATCGCATTGTTTTCTGCTGACAATACAGTGGAGTAAACTTCTTTTTGCTGTTCAGTAAACTTTCCGCCCACAGGAAAGGTTCTTGTGATGTCACCCGCATAGTGTGAGGGAGTTTCTGCACCAGCATCAACTAGCAGTAGTTCGCCTTTTTTAAGCGTATTGTCATAAGAATGATTGTGCAGTGTTTGTCCATTGACAGTAATTATCGGGGGGTAAGCAAGTTGTTCACCTTCACCAATTGCAATTTCGTGCAAAGCCCCATTAATTTCAGACTCAATTACACCCGAACGAGACATTTCAAGTGCTTTAAGGTGCAGTTTGCGAGAAATATTTACCGCCTTGGCCATCTCCTCGATTTCCTCTGAGGACTTGTAGGCACGTAAAGCAATAACGGCGTTAACAAAATCATGAGACCCTCCACTACTTACTTGATAAATTGATTGCCCTAACCATTCAGATAGTCTAATTTGATTCACCGATCGGTATGGAGGTAGAAAATGTACCTCTCGCCCTGAATTTAATGCTTTCTTCAGGTAGGTTTCAAGATCCGGAAATGGGAGAACATTTTTAACACCCACTTCACTGGCTTGGTCAACAATGGTTGGTTGTGGTCCAGTCCAGACTATATCATCAATTGATAATTCATTACCGAAAATAATCTCTTCATCATTGTCAATATCAATGATGGCCGCCAAACTCATTTGATCAATACCAAAAAAATAGAGAAAGTTCGAATCTTGCCGGAAATGATAGCAATTGTCGGGGTAATTCATGGGGCTTTCTTCATTTCCGAGAAAGAGAAGAATCCCTGAATTCAAACCGCCCCTCAATCGGCTTCTTCGACCAGTATAAGTTTGAGTTGAAAACATAGAAGAGTGCCTTAGTCCTTAAGGAAGTTTCTCAGTACGTAATTAAGAATCCCACCATGTTTATAATACTCAATATCGACAGATGAATCCAATCTCAATTTAGCCTTGAATTCTATTTTATTGCCATCCGGTTTTGTAGCGGCTACGTCTACTAACTTTCCAAGTGACAGATTGCTATCGATACCTGTAATGTCATAAGTCTCATCACCGGTTAATCCCAATGTATCCTGGGTTTGGCCGTCCACAAATTGCATAGGCAAAACGCCCATTCCTACCAGATTTGATCGATGAATTCTCTCGAAACTCTCAGTTATTACGGCACTTACACCCAATAGGGTCGTTCCCTTCGCTGCCCAGTCTCGTGAGGAGCCAGAACCATATTCCTTGCCACCAATTACTACTAAAGGAGTACCACTCTCCTGGTATTTCATCGACGCGTCGTAGACCGTCATGTCCTCTCCAGTTGGATGATATTTCGTCCATCCACCCTCCCTTGAGGCCAATTTGTTTTTAATTCGAACATTGGCAAACGTTCCCCTCATCATTACTTCATGGTTACCCCTTCGCGATCCATAAGAGTTAAAATTTCGTTGCTCGACATGATTACTTACCAGGTATTTGCCTGCTGGATGTTCTGGTAAGAACTTGCCCGCTGGTGATATATGATCCGTTGTCACCATATCGCCGAGTTGTAACAGTACTTTTGCTCCCGTAATGTTTGTGGGGTCAGCAACTTCTTCTGAAATATTTTGAAAGAATGGTGCTTCCTGGATATAAGTGGAATTTGAATCCCAATCATACGTCATTCCGGTTGGAGCATCAAGTGCTTTCCAGGTATCATCTCCGTCAAATGCCGTAGCATAAGTCTTGGCGTAATCCTCTGGAGTTACTACCTTATCCATTACCTCATTGATCTCAGATGAAGGTGGCCAGATATCTCTGAGGCAGACCGGGTTACCGTCTTTATCTTCTCCTAAAGAGTCATTATTCATGTCGAAATCCATGGTTCCAGCCAAAGCATAAGCAACAACCAGCATTGGCGAAGCCAGGAAGTTCATTTTAATATTTGGATGAATTCGTGCTTCAAAATTTCTGTTTCCAGACAACGCCGAACAAACAGTCATATCGTTGTCTATAACCGCCTTTTGTACTTCATCAATCATATCACCGGAATTTCCTATACAAGTTGTGCAGCCATATCCTACAACGTAAAATTTCAAAGCTTCAAGTTCTTTAAGGAGATTCGACTTTTGCAGGTATTCCGTCACAACTCTTGATCCTGGTGCTAAAGAGGTTTTTACCCAAGGTTTCACATCTAAGCCCTTTTCTATCGCTTTTTTCGCTACTAATCCAGCACCGATCATGGCACCAGGGTTCGATGTATTGGTACATGAAGTTATAGCGGCTATTACTACTGCAGCCTCATTGAGGGTAAAATCACCATAATTTTTTGTGGAAATTGTAATGCTTTGCCTTTTCGACCCTGTATCGTCCAACAATTTATTTACCTGTTGTTTCGCCTCCTTCAATAATATTTTGTCCTGGGGTCTTTTGGGACCAGATATGGTCGGCTCTACTATTCCCAGATTCAGTTCAATTACATCTGTATATTCTATTTCGGCATTGTCATCTCTCCAGAGCATATTCTCTTTGGCGTATGACTCAACCATATCTATATGCGCCTCCGAACGATTTGTTTTTCTCATGTAATCCAGTGTTCGATCGTCGATTGGCCAGTGTGTATCTGTACAACCGAATTCTGGTGACATGTTTGAGATTGTTGCACGATCAGTAACTGCCAAATTGGCCAAACCAGGGCCAAACACTTCTACAATCTTACCAACTACCCCATAATCGCGGAGAAGCTTGGTAATGGTTAAAACGAGATCTGTTGCTGTCGTACCCTCCTTCATTTCTCCGCTGATCTTTAAGCCAATTACCTGCGGCAAAATCATATAGATCGGTTGACCAAGCATTGCTGCTTCGGCCTCTATTCCACCTACACCCCATCCCAGTACACCAATACCATTCACCATCGGTGTATGAGAGTCCGTTCCAACTAATGTATCAGGAAAAAGATAACCATCACGCTCGATTACACATTGAGCCAGGTATTCCAAATTGACCTGGTGACATATACCCATTCCAGGAGGGACAACATTGAAATTGTCAAATGCCTGTTGGCCCCACTTCAAGAGCGTGTATCGTTCTTCATTTCTTTGGTATTCGAGGTCTACATTTTTCTGATAGGCACCAGGAGTTCCAAAATGCTCTACCGTCACCGAGTGGTCAATTACCATATCGGCGGGAACAATCGGATTGGTCTTGCCAGTATCTTTTCCCTTCCGCCCGACCTCAGCTCGAATTGAAGCAATGTCAACAACTGCAGGTACACCGGTAAAATCCTGCATCAAAACTCTGGCAGGGCAATACGGAATATCTTTTATTCCGGCTGTATTCTTCCAGTCTATTACTGTCTCAAGATGTTCTTCAGTAACTGCAAATCCGTCATAATTTCGGATCACATTTTCTAATAGAATCCGAATAGAATAAGGAAGTGATTTGACGGAAGGCTTTGTCTTCGCCAATTCGAACAAGCTGAAATACTTCTGGTTTCCAAGTTGAGAAGGCAACTGTTTTTCTATACCAAAGAAATCTTTTCTCATATTTATTATCGTATAATTTAAATCAATGGCTCAGGTCCAAATTTAGACCTAAGCATAGTAAATAAAAAATTAGACAAAACCTCTCAAAAACAGGTGATTAATGGAATTATTTTGATTAAGTAATACGTATTAGGTGCAATGCATGTGAAACTATGGTTGAGAGTAGAAAGAAATTAAAAAGAGAATTAATCGCATGGGGTTTGATTATTGCCATCCCGCCAGGGCTTTACCTGACAGGGACACACACAGTGGTCATCGGAAATATCCAAAGAGTGGTGCTAATGACTGGTCTATTTACTCCAGATATTGACATTCCACCAGACAAGCAAAAGGAGGCTGCTTATGACTTCAAATTGACCAATCGGAACGGAGAGCGTTTGGATTTTGCAGAATTCAAGGGTAAAACTGTTTTCATGAACTTCTGGGCCACCTGGTGTGCACCATGCATCGCCGAGATGCCCGACATTCAAAATCTTTATGATAAAACCGGAAATGAAGTTGTATTTGTAATGATCTCAGTAGACAACGAGCCAGATCGCACCTGGAATTTCGCTGACAAGAAAGGATTTACATTCCCAATTTATAGAAGAGGAAGTCTAATACCTGATGTGTATGAAAGACAAGTTATCCCCACCACGTTTGTGATCTCTCCAGAAGGAAAAATAGTGGCTGAACGACATGGAATGTCAAAATATAATACTGATGAATTCCGAGAATTCCTGACAGGGCTTTAACCATTGAACAGTCTTTTTCATTATTTGGCTATTGGCTACCTTTATTGCAGTACTTCAAACCAACAGTCATGACCAAGTTCTCCACACTACTTTTACTTCTATCGATTTTACATTGAAGAAGCTGAACCTGGTGATATGCTGGAAGTGCGTATTCATTCAATTGACGTGGCCATTCCATACGGCTACAATGCCATAGACGGAAATGAATTCCTATCTGATGAAATATTTGAGCGCAAATACCGTCTGATAAGGCTGAATGAGGAGAAGATGCTCGGACATTTTGATGAAGGCATATTGAAATCCCGTTGAGGCCTTTTTTCGGTAGCATGGGAGTTGCATCTCCAAAGGAAGCCAGCCGTACTAACAGTGCTCCCCTCTGGATTCATGCAGGAAACCTGGACAGGAAGAGTAACTAGCCCGACACTGAGATAATGGCAGAATTTCATAGGTTAGACAATAATTTTATTTTCACTCTTTGCTTGCACCCCGGTCTCCGGGGTTTTTTCTTTTTTGAGGATACAATTGATGCCGGTAGTTTGTATCTTTAATGCCAGCCAGATAGTATCCAAAATTCATAGATGGAATTCGTTTTTTTAGGAACAGGTTTGTTGATTGGTGCCTTGAGCGCATGGTTAATAGCAAAATTTTATTTCAATGGTCAGAAGGAAGAAAGTGCCCTGCTTCAGGATCTTCAAATGGAGTTTAAGCTTGTTAACCAAAAGCTAAATGCTGCAGAACAGCTGGCTGCAAGTACTGACGAAAAAATTAAGGAGAAACAAGAGGAGATTGTCAAGTTGAGTAGTGAACGATCTGCACTTGAAGCAAATCAAAAGAATTTGAGGGAAAGAATGAGTGAACATCAGGAGGAGATTAAGCAGTTGCAAGAAAAGCTCACCCTGGCGTTCAAGAATATAGCTAATGAGATTCTGGAAGAGAAGTCTAAAAAGTTTACAGATCAGAATAGAACAAGCCTGGACGAATTGTTGAAACCCCTGGGTGAGAAAATCACTGTCTTTGAGAGAAAGGTTGAACAAGCCAATCAGGATAACCTTAAAAGGAATACTGCCTTGGATGTAGAAATCAGAAACTTAAAAGATCTTAACCTTAAAATAACCAGGGAGGCTGAAAACCTGACCAAAGCACTCAAGGGAGAATCTCAAACCCGGGGAAGCTGGGGGGAACTCATTCTGGAAAGCATCCTTGAAAAATCGGGGTTGGAGAATGGGAGAGAATACTTCGTTCAGGAAACCTTTCAAAACGAGGAAGGTAGACGATTTAGACCTGATGTGGTAGTTCGCCTGCCGGACAATAAAAATATTGTAATTGATTCTAAAGTGTCCCTGGTCAGTTATGACAAATATGTGAATACCGAGAATGATGAAGAAAAGGCCCAACATTTAAAAGCTCATATTCAGTCGATTAGGGGGCATGTAAAAGACCTTAATCAGACAAACTACCAGCAGCTTTATAAGCTGGACAATCTGGACTACGTTTTGATGTTTATTCCAATTGAGCCATCTTTTCTAATCGCTATTCAGAATGACCACCAGTTGTACGACGACGCTCATGATAAAAATATAATTATTGTTAGTCCGACCAATTTGATTGCGACACTCCGCACTATTGTGAGCATATGGAAGCAAGAATATCAAAACCAAAACGCCACGGAGATAGCCAGGCAAGGTGGGGCACTCTATGACAAGTTCGTGGCGTTGGTTGAAGAATTGGTGAAGGTAGGTCACAACATCAAAAAAACGCAGTCAAGCTACGAAGATGCTATGAACAAACTTTCTACGGGCAAAGACAACTTGATAAGAAAGACTGAGCGCCTTAAAGCACTTGGTGCTAAAACGCATAAATCACAGGATGAAAGGTTAGTAGAAAGATCGGACTAACCTTCCTTGTTTTAGAAAGTAGTGTAAATTAAACTCTGTCTGCTGAATCATTATTTACTGTTTTAATTGAACTGGACATAATTATCCCAGGTGACCGGTATAAATTGTAACAGATGGCTTCCACCAAGTTTTGCGTGTGCATTCTTTTCGATTCCCCTATAGCGAGCGGGTAGCTCCGCTAAACCAGCGAGGGATACTCCCAAATGTCCGCTCTGCTTTATACCTTGTCTTGCCTATTAGTTTATGGAATGCTTTTTCCCCGTGGGTTAATGGTTGGTTCTTTTTGGCTTTTTTCAAGATATGATGCTTCAGCTTTCGCCCGGTCAAAAAGTCTGCATTTTTCTTTGACTGATAGCCTTTGTATGCTTTCAATGCGATATGTTCGGGTCAATCAGCACGGTCCAAAACCTCTTCCAAATTACTAATTACTATCGGCCAGTGTAAGGGTAGTTGCGCTTATTCATGACTCCAGGATAAAAAGCATCTCTTGAATATCCATCTCACTGGCAGGCTAAAAAAACACCAATACCGTGCAACGGTATTTAATTATTTATGTTTCTAACAAGGCGTGAATAATTAATCCTTTTGGTGTATGCTCATGATGTGCTAAATTTTCATCATTAAAATATGGTAGGTGAGGGATAGATAGCGTTAAAATATTTGAACTGAAGTGATCGAAATGCTTCAATTACATGAATCATCAGTAAAATGGACCAAAGAGTATTGGTATTAAACCAGGACTATAGCCCAATGTCTGTTTGTACCGCACAAAGGGCATTTCTGTTGGTCTATCTCAAAAAAGCCGAACTGCTAAATGCAGCAGCTGACAAATTCCTTCGGACGGTGACAAGAAGTTTTCCCATGCCATCTGTTATCCGAATTCACAGCTATATCTCGGTTCCATACAGAGGAGTGGTGATGACGCGTCATAATATTTTTAAAAGAGATAACCATGAATGCCAGTATTGCGGGACCAAACAAGATCTCACCATTGACCATGTCATTCCAAGATCGAAAGGGGGAAGATCTACTTGGAAAAATCTGGTAGCCGCGTGTAAGCGATGTAATGCACGAAAGGGTAATTTTACACCACAGCAAGTTGATATGAAACTGATGAACCAGCCCTACAAACCTTCTTATGTCATGTTTATCCGGGAATCCTCAGGATTTGTTCAGGAGGAATGGAGGCCCTATCTAGAATCAATTTCTGCTTAACATTGGTAATAAGGACAGTTAAAATTTCAATTTGAAAACCGTTTTACCTGGTTTTAAGTCAAGTGTGAGGTTTCCGTGGTGTAAGTGCATGATCTGACTTGAAAGACTAAGACCGATCCCAGATCCACCAGGTTTTGTCGTGTAAAAAGGAATGAATATTTGCTCACGAATCTCTGGGATTATTCCAGGCCCATTATCTTGAACTTCAATTATCGGAAGCTTTCCAGACTCGTAAAAAGCTCTGAGAGTTATGGTGGTATCATCTTTTTTCTTACCCGCTTCTATAGCATTTTTCACAAGGTTGGTCAATACCATCTCAATCAAATTTATGATCAATATTTAATCCCAGGTCGTTTGGCAGGACTGCTGCATGCAGAATTGCAGCCTTTATTCTTAAGCTTTGCCTGTAGAAGATTTCGAATATTTTCGAATAAATCTCTAATTGAAACCAGTCGGATATCAGGGTTGGGGATTTGCGTAAAACTTCGACATCCTTCAACAAAACTCTTCAAGGCAACACTTCTTCGGTCAATTGTTTGAAAAGCTTCTGTAATATCAGAGGCCACTTCATCGCTTAGTGGACCGGAGGTATTCTTTTTACATAATGTTTGAGGTAGTGCTCTGCAATGAGTGGGGTATCTTTCAGCCTTTCACGAATCGGTGGTATATGACTCTCAATGGTGTTGATTCTGTACATTAGATTCTGCCGAAATTCCTGTCTGTTCTTATGATTCTGCGCTTCTTGTCTGGATTCTTTCAGACTCATGGCCGCAGAAGCAGTAGCAAGTAGTTTGTCGTTTTCCCACGGTTTCAATACAAAATCTGTAGCACTTATCTTTAATCGCTCTTACTGCGATTTCTGCATCCCCGTAGGCCGTGGTCATTATGATTACCGCCGAGGGGTCAATTTCCAGAATGCGATCTAACCAGATGAAACCTTCATGACTACTACTCACATCTTTTTCAAAATTCATGTCAAGTAAAATGACATGGTATTGCCCGTTCGTAATCAGACTGGGTATTGACTCTGGGCTTTTCTCAATGTCAACCTGTAGGAAGTGACGCTTCAAAAAAAGTCTGGTCGCTTTTAGAAAATCTTCATTTTCATCAACGATCAGAATTTTACCGATTTTGGTCGCCGTGGTTTGGGATTTGCTGGTACACCTTCAAGTAGCATGCCGTCAAAGTACTAAATTAAAATCGCCCTAAAATTACTTTTGGAGGATATTCTGACCTAATCAATTGGATTTAGTAGTCTGCACCTCACAACATGTTCGGCAGTTAGGGTTTTAATTCTGGATTTATATCCATCATGTTCTCGTCCCAGTATCTTTGGATAAAGCTGTCTGTTAAGTGTTCTGATCCTTGAATATCCAATCCTTTTAAGAGTTTTTTAAATCCAACTGCTTTATACTGTTTTAAATACTCTTTACTCAACGGCTCATAACTAAAATGCCAGGGTTCATATTTAAACCCTTTCCGTCCGGGCAGGTCGGTGTACACTTCTTTGAAACCATATTTCCCGGCATTTTGATTGAGCCATTCTTTGAGCTTGCTATATGGTTTGCCTGGTCGAAAAAGCCCTGGCAACAAGCGGTCTCCGCTTACATCTTGGTTTCCGTCAACTACATCAATATCCGTTCCCCAATGATGTCGTGATGTTCCGGGTATAGTAGAATATTCAATGATCCTTTCTATTGCGCCAGTGGGGGTGGAGCCTTCTTGGGTAAAACGGGTGTATTTATTGTTCCATATGCTCTTCTGATCGTTGAAACTTCGGTAGCTGGACACACTGAAAATATCAAATCCGGCCATTGAAGCGGCAGCTTTCATTCTTTCGAAGGCATCATGGGCAGGTTTTCTCAGTTGGAATTCCTTTCCGGAAAGTTGGGGAGATTTTTTTCCGATGATCTCCTCGAAATCGACATTCTGAATCAAAGAGAATGACAGGATTGATAAAGTTCCTGAAAGACAAATTATTGGAATAAATCCCCGTTTTTTCATTTGACCATCGGAATGTAGACAAGCTTCTTTGTCTTAAAGAATTCTTCTTCAAATTGATTTGAAATTTTCATCACCTTGTACGCTCTTTTTATTTCGGACAATTCTTGTGCCAGTTCACCACCTTTTAGCGCAATGACACCATTTTTAAGTGAGTGGATAGATTCGGATTTGAACTTTTTTTTCACCCATTGGAGAAAGGGCTTTAACCTGATAACTGCCCTACCAAGAACGAAATCATACTCGTCTTTTACTTGTTCAACTCTTATTTGTGCAGTTGTAACATTTTTCAAATCAATACTTAGACAAACTTCACTAACAACCATGATCTTTTTTCCAATGGAATCGACCAGATGAAACTGAGTTTCTGGAAAAAGTATGGCTAATGGAATTCCGGGAAAGCCACCTCCAGTCCCCACATCAAGAATGGTGGAGCCTGGCTTGAATGAAATAAACCTGGCAATTGACAGAGAATGAAGCACATGGCGTTCGTAAAGGGAGCCAATGTCTTTCCTGGAAATTACATTGATCTGATCATTCCAAGTTTGATACACATCGCCCAGTTTTTCAAATCTTGAAATCTGTTGTTCAGTCAGCTCCGGAAAGTATTTCTTTATTATTTCCATTTCGTGAGTGCTATCGATGGTTTTCCTCTTCCTTGTACATACTTAGGTAGCTGAAAAAGCGAGACTCTGCAATTTCACCTTGGTGAGCTGCTGCAATCACAGCACATTTGGGTTCATGGGTGTGGGTGCAATTATGGAATTTGCATTCACCAAATAGGGCTCGCATCTCAGGGAAATAATGACTTAATTCCTCATCGTCTATCTCACTCAGTCCGAGTTCTTTAATACCAGGGGTATCAATGAGGTAGGAGTTGTTATCAAGTGGAAACATTTCTGCAAAGGTGGTGGTATGGACCCCTTTGTTGGCAAATGAAGATATTTTAATGGTTTTTAACTCAAGATTGGGTACTAGTTGATTAAGTAGTGTAGACTTTCCAACACCACTATGACCGATCACCAGACTTATCTTATTATTAAGGTCGGGCAGTAAGGCATTCGTATCTTCCTTTTTATTGGCGGAGATCAGTCTTGAAGGATATCCAATGTCCTCATAAAGTGCCATTAAATCAATGACAGCGTCACAACCCTCCTGGTTTAATAAGTCTGCTTTATTCCATAAGATAATTGTCGGGATGCGATATGTTTCGGCAGTTACCAACACCCTGTCAATGAAACCGAGTGATGTGTAGGGCTGGGACAGTGTAGCCATTAGAACTACTTGGTCCACATTGGCGGCCAATAAATGTGAATGTTCACTTTTTTTGATGGCTTTCCGGATGATGTAATTCTCTCTGGGCTGGATTTTTTCAATGATCCATGTATTGTCTCCCTTTTCCTCTTTCGATAATTCAACTTTATCACCGACCGCAATTGGGTTAGTATTCTTACTGCCCTCAAGTTTGAATATTCCTTTTAATCTACAGGCAAGGGTTTGCCCGTCAGGTGTGCGGACCTCATACCATGATCCTGTCGACTTGATAACTGTCCCCTTCAATTGTTTCGTTTCAGGTATGGTCTAATAATTTTCATTGTTTTTTCAGATGCCCCACTATTGCTATCAATATAGTTTTTTCCAATCTGGCCCATAGAGTTTCTTTTGATATCATTGGACATCAGGAGCTCGATCTCATCTTTCAGCTCATTGGTGGTACTTACCTCTTTTGCTGCCCCCAAATTTACAAGATTGATAGCTTCCGGAAATTTTTTATTCCTCTTGTCCTTGCCTAAAAGAACGGGTACACCAAAAGCAATTGGCTCCAAAACATTGTGGAGCGTTCCTCTAAATGCTCCGCCAATGAATGCAAGATCTGCATACTGATAGATGGAAGCCAGGTGACCAATAGTATCGATCACCAGGACATTACTTTCAGATTCATTTCTGGAGAAAAGAGAAGCTTCGACTGGAAGATTCTTTAAAATATTTTTAACAATAAGTTCCTCCACTTCATGAGGAGCAATTATCAATCGAACATCCTGCAGGATGAGCTCATCCATGAGCGGCATGACCAGTTCGAGATCTTCCTGCCAAACGCTACCAAATACAACGAGCCGTTTGTTTTCTTTGAACTCACTTACGCTTGGTATTTTATTCTCCGCTTTCGATGTGGCTAAAACTCTATCAAATCTTGTGTCTCCTGTAACCGACGCTGATGGGTAATTAATTTGAAGGAGTAGTTTTTCAGAATGCTCATTTTGAACCAGAATATGATTGAAGAAGAAAAGAAAATTCTTATAAAAGGAGGCCCAGGGCTTAAAAAAGAGTTGTTCAGATCTGAATTGGGCCGAAAAGTTAATCGCCGGAATGCTTGATTCCTTTAACACAAGCAGATAGTTGAGCCAATATTCGGATTTAACAAAACAAGCGAGACTTATGTTGAAGTTTTGAATGAAACAATAAGCATTTTCTGTTGTATCGAAGGGGAGGTAAGTTATAAAATCCGCGTATTCGTAATTTTTCCTCGTTTCAAACCCGGAAGGTGAGTAGAAGGTGATTAAAATCCTTATATCAGTAAATTCAGCACTAACTTTTTCAATAATTGGTCTGGCCTGTTCAAATTCCCCCAGTGAAGCCGCATGAAACCAAATCCAGTTGGACTTTCTATTTTCAACTGCTCTTATCTTTTCAAATTGATTTTTCCTCCCACTCAAAAGGTGCTGCGCCTTGTGGTCAAAAAATGCAACAATATTGACCAGGGCCAGGTAGGTATAGATTCCTACATTATAGAAAAATCGCATTGTAATGCCAGGGACTCATCAAAAAAGACGCTCAAAAATAGTTAGTCCAGTGCTGCAAAGCTCATATTTGTGATGTGAAGCTCAGGAAAGAGAGAATATATAACCGGCTAATATTGGGGTTTTGTGTCTGTTATATTCTCGTACAGATATTTCTGACCGCCAGAGCACACTTTTCTGACGGCAAACGATTCGGGTTTTGGACGTTTGCGGAGACAACAATATTTAAGTGTCAAACGCTATCGAATAACCACAGATGGGAAAAGAATAAAAACCCAAAACGGCATGTGGCGAGTCCGCAATGGTGGAGAAAGAGTTGTCTGTTCCCAGGACAGGATGGTCCGTGATTATTGATTAAATCAGTTAGAGAGAGAAAAGATGGCAAAGGGTAGTATGAATCGAACCTTGAAGTTTTTTGATACAGTACCTAAGTCAACCCTTTTACATTTCTTATTGGCAACAATGCTCATTTCCGGATTATTCCTGATGATAGGATATAGATCAAAAGAAGCTGCTTTACTGGCCTTTGTTTCAGTGGTCTCCACCTGTTTTGAATCAGATTTGGTACAGATATAATCAATATTTTTTCTTTTAATGTTACTTCTACTGGTCGTCAGCGCAGCGCATAAAGTATTCAGACTACCTGGCTCAATCTCTGTAAGCAGAGGTAAGATTTGGGTTTATTTTTTGGTCAGGTTGCAAATGACATTTAATTTATATGGCATCCGCATTTGCGAAAACATTAAATTCTGATTGGAATAGTGGTAATTTGTTAAGAGGGCGAATGGAGCACCTGGTTAAAGGAAATAATAGTAGTGTTGATCAAAAACGAGTTGAATGTGAGGTATTTTTTTCCACAACCTTTTCAAGACATAAGTATGTACTGTGTGGGCTTGAGGACATGCTAATCTATAAACTCCTCAGCTTCTCAAGCATATCATCGGTGTCCCACTCACGGGCACCGGCTTCATTGACCACAATGTCACCATTGCGATCGTAAATGATGGTTGTTGGGAGAGAGTAGACTTCTAAATTGGCATAATCGTCCAAAACACGGATAAACTGAAAAGGAAAAACAAATTTCGTCTTGAACTTCTCAATTTTCTCAACGCTCTCGTCAGAAGCTGCCAGGAATACAATCTCCTGATCCTCCAGTTTTTCGATGGCCCGTTGGATTGAGGGCATCTCAGCAAGACATGGTTTGCACCAGGTAGCCCAAAAATTGAGGAAGACTGCTTTCCCTTTGAAATCAGCCAGTTTGATTTTAACGTCATCCAACCCGGCCAATTTTATATCTTTCAGGTCGGCTTTCTCAACGCTTTCCTCTTTGTGATTTTCCTGCTTTTTTGGCGAGCCACAACCAATGAATGCTGTAAACAGGAAAAAGAAAATTGTGAAACTGTAAAATGTACTTACCGATTTCAAGAGTGTGCTATTTATCTAATTCAATAGTACGAAAATTTGATTGAAGAGATATCCAGATTCCTCGGGTAGCTGAAAAAATTGCCTTATTTTTTTATGTTCTTTTATAGTGCCTACTACATGGACAATGCATCAAACCGGGTTTATGATCCACATCGGAAAGAGCAACAACTTCGGGCTGAGGCGAGGCTGAGACCTGGGACACCTCCAATATTCAACGGGCTGAAGACGATGACATATCTATATTAGACCTTCAACATTATCAACCATAACTTTCGGGACAAATATTCGAAATCCTATATTGTATGTTATTGCAGTGGTGATATAGCCCCCTAATTTCGGACATGATTAAATTTTCCTGATTGCTTGGAGCCAGTATTTTTTTTGCTTTCAGCTAAGGATCGATAGGGAATTTTGAGTTTGAACCTCACTTTTTCTTCTTCAGACAGATGCGCTCAATCAGCCCCTTTTCCCAGTGATCCCAAAACGTCCGGGGAAGCGAGCCAGGCACTGGCGGTGTGTAGTCGTACCGTTTGACTCCCTGTGTTTTGCTCTCTTCCAAAACCCGAAGCTTTTCTTCTTTGCTAAACGGTCTTTTTTCCATTGACATCATTACTAATATCTAACTGTAATCATGTCCGGTTAATTAAGGGCTATATCAACGATATTTCCAAGTTGGATTTGGGTTGTGGCTAGGCATTAGCCTAAATCCTCATCAGACTCAGGTTCTTCTTTTGACTCGATTGGTGCTGGTTTCTTTTCTTCCCTAAGGCTGAGATTTGAGTAAATCTTGTTGAATTGATCGTTGACTCTTCGCCTCAAGTCAGCTGTTGACACCGCATATCTGTGCTTCCAGAGTGTAAGCTCCTTTTCTAAGTCCTCAGGCAAAGAACCCTCAATTTTTTGCTTTTTCAGAAGCTTATTCAATTCTTGCCTGGAAACGTCTATCATGATCACCAACTTGGCGGTTGGGATATTGTGTATTTTGAGTCTTTTCGGTTGATTCATTGAAAATTATCTTTTAGCGATTCCAAGTCATACTTCATTTCACCAAAACATAAAGTTACAACCAGATCTTCTAATTTCCCTCCAAACACGGTTTTATCACCATTTTGCGCTCATTTCGAGTGCGTTGAGTCAAGTTAGTGATTTCAGACTAAAAGAGTAATACAAACAAAGCGGGAACTCTTACGAATTTCCATATACTTTCAATAGCGTCTGTCGAAAATCCTTGTCTTTTTCTGAGCAAACGAAAGCGATTTTCCCTGCTATACTATCCGGAGTCACCCAATCAGCAAAATTCGCACCAGGCATGGCTTCTCTATTAGGAGGAGTATCAATAATGCTGGGTACTATCACAGTCGCTCTTGCATTATTGGTTTGGGTAGCAGTATTAATAACCTTTGCCATTTTCAAAACCATGGGCCTGGAAATTGCATAGGGGAAGACTGACTTGAAAACACTGACCTCAACAACAGGCTTTGCCCCGATTAGAATGATATTTACTAAGAATTCTTGTGACTTCATGGCACCAAGGGCTGGTTGAACCGTGTTGAAGGTCGTATGGAAATTGGGGTTTATCATTTTATTTATGTCTGAGTTACTGCTATTGCTTAGAGTTGACATATACACAGAGGAAATCAATTGGTTACTTTATCTTTAGATCTGGGGAGATTCAATGGGATAAATAGGCAATTTTCTTTGGACGATGTTGTTTTGTTGGATTTATCCAGTATTCATAGAGGCACACAATCGAAAAGAATAGCTGATAAAGAGATTTTATATCCAACAGGCTATCGATAACACCAAAAACAGTAACAACCCGGAAGCAGGAATTTAAGCAAAGATATTATGTGGTATGTCCAGAATGAACACCAGGGTTCTGAGGGTTACCCTGATGAGTCAAAAAAACAGTTGGGGGATTGGATTGATAGCAGCTGCGTTAGTTTTTCGGTTCAGGTAAAACGTGGCTGGAGGAAAGTTTCGGGTCAAATGATGAATCGAGTGGGGTAAGGAAACTGTTAAAAAGAATGGGATTATTACACATGCAAACTGCTAACGGCGTTCTTGTAAAAATACAATAGCGGGGTATTTGATTTCCCGCTAAAGTTTTGTGATGTTTGAGTTTGCACACCTAAACATCATGAGTAAAAATACAAATCTTGCAGGTCAACCGATTATTTGTCAGTTACTAGTATGGAAAAGATGGACAGAGCAGGGAGTATTTTAGGTAACCAGACTTAACGAAAATGCAACATATCAGGTAGTGGAAGGAGAGATAAACCATATCAGTGAATATGCGGATGGTAGCATAATCAGTGATCAGCACATCGTCCCTGAAGATGGTTTAAATGCCCGTTTGGTCACTTACAAAGACTATCAGAGTGGTAGAATACTCCGGTTTGTATCCAATAGGTTTGCCTACAAAGCTGATACTATTATCCAGCTTTACAGGTACCGGTGGGATGAGGAGGATGTCCCAAATCCTGGCATGAAAAAACATTCCAGCCTGTCCGCCACCAAAGTTTAATTTACACTACCTTGGTCAGGCTACACTGTCACCTCTCCATTCCAAATGGCTTTCATATGTATTTCTATTTTAAAAACTTTCAAATCTACTTTTTAAACAGTTCTTTTGACCAAGAGTTTCTCAAAAAAAGCCCAGATGTCAAATAAATGACTATCAGAACCTTTCAATTTCGGCTCCAATTGCATTTAGTCTAATATCAATATTTTGATAACCTCTATCAATCTGTTCTACATTATGAATAATGCTGTCCCCTTCGGCAGATAGGGCTGCAATGAGCAATGAAACCCCCGCTCTAATATCTGGACTTGTCATATGAATACCTTTGAGTGGCATAGTTTTATCCAATCCAATTACAGTGGCTCTGTGCGGGTCGCACAAAATAATCTGTGCGCCCATGTCGATTAATTTGTCGACAAAAAACAATCTACTTTCGAACATTTTCTGATGAACCAGTACAGTGCCTCTGGCCTGTGTTGCTGTAACTAAAATAATACTGAGAAGGTCCGGTGTAAAACCCGGCCAAATGGCATCCGCAATGGTGAGAATTGAGCCATCGATAAAAGATTCAATTCCATAATGTTCTTGGGCCGGGATATGGATATCATCACCTTGAAAGTCCATTTTAATGCCCAACCTCTGAAAGGTCTCTGGGATAATTCCCAAATGAGCTATTTGACAGTCTTTAATTTTTATTTCGGATCCTGTCATAGCAGCTAATCCAATGAAACTGCCAATTTCAATCATATCTGGCAGAAGCGTGTGTTCAGTCCCTGTCAACTTCTTTGCTCCTTCAATGACTAGTAGATTGGATTCAATTCCTTGAATATCGACACCCATATTCTTCAACATAAGGCACAACTGTTGAATATAAGGTTCACACGCTGCATTGTAAATGGTTGTCTTCCCTAGGGCCATTGAGGCAGCCATTATTATATTGGCCGTTCCTGTTACAGAAGCCTCATCAAGATGTATGTAAGTTCCTTTTAACTTGGGTGCTTTGACAGTAAAAAAACCTGCTGTGTCGTACTGGAATTCTGCCCCTAATTTTTCAAAGCCAATAAAGTGGGTATCCAGTCTTCGTCTCCCAATCTTATCACCTCCCGGCTTTGGCATACTTCCGGTTCCAAATCGAGCCAGCAATGGGCCAAGTATCATTATGGAGCCCCTGAGACCGACAGCTTTTTCTTTAAACTCAATGGAAGTGAGCAGATTGGTGTCTACATTTTTAGCACAAAAGCGGTATGATTCTAAGCCAAGTTGCTCTACCTCAACTCCTATCAGTATCAATAATTCGATCAGCTTATTGACATCCCTAATATTGGGTATTTTGTGAATAGTGACAGATTCTTCCGTTAATAATACAGCGGCAATTACCTGAAGTGCCTCGTTTTTGGCACCTTGTGGAATAATATTTCCTTTTAATTGATTACCCCCTGTTACTCTGAAGGAGGGCATTTTAGTTCCTTCTCTTTTTGAAATTTCGGCGTTTTGCTTTTGGTCCTCTGGTGTTTCTTTGCTCTCTGCTTTTCTCCTTATCACGATCTCTTGCTCTAATTGTCGACTCAAAGAGATTCTGCTTCTTCACTTTCTCCATATCAAGTTTCAACTCCCCTTTTGACAGATCGGTGATGTTTTTCATGATCACCTCGTCCGCAATAACATCCCTATTCCAAGTGGAGAAAAAAGTCTTCATAAGTTTTCCAATATGAATCGTTGCCGCTTCTTTTTCTTCAGAATCTGCTAAGGTGGTGGCTTTCTGCACTAACAATTCAATATTCTTGCCATAGTGCTTGTATCTAACTCCCTTTGCTGCATTGACCATGTGGTTAGGCTTCTTTGTCAGAATTTCTTTGTCAGGAATTGGATAAGGGCAATCCACATCAAGTTTGAATTCTGACATGATAAATATTTCGTCCCAAAGCTTCTGATTGTATTCAGGATATTCCCGGATTCCCGGATTTAAAAGCTTCATTAAGTCAATTAAAATCTCCGCTTTTTTTGTCCGCTCGGCCTTGTCCTCCATTGTCATTATATGCTTGACCAGATTCTGCACATTTCTGCCATATTCTCTTCTAGTCAATCTGTTGTTCTTATCAAACTCGTTCATATTCTTATAAAAGGGGTGAAATTTTCATCCAAATTAGGTTTATTTCAGCTATTTCAAAAGAGGTGCATTCAGTAATGCCGCTCAGTTTCGAACAAAAAACCATTTAGCCAATGTTTTGTAGTTAACTTATGTTCCATAAATTAATATACCTACCCGGTAGATTCTCCCAGCAACCCATATGTTTGTTATAAATCCAAGCACTAGCAAGATCATAGATAAAGTTAATTCCCAAGTGGGTACATCAAAAGGTATTCGCATCATCATTCCCACTGGTGATGTAAAGGGGATGATAGATAACCAAAAAGCAAGTGAGCCATTGGGTTCGGTCAATATGGCACTCAAAGCAACTATTGAAAATATCAGCAAGTTGGTCTATTGCAATTGGTTGGGGCTGTTTATCAATCCCGAAAACAATAGTCAACCCGGTTGAAATTGCCATAGTCAGTAATACCCATAAAGCGAATTGGGTTAATCCGACTGCTCCGATTCCTAAAACCTTGCCCATCATTAATTGAAATGGTTTGACTGATGAGACGATAACCTCAATAATGCGATTAGTCTTCTCTTCAATGACACCTCTCATTATTTGGGTACCATAGTAGAAAATGAAGAAATAAGTCATAAACGCACCTAAATAGCCTACGACTGTAGCTACACCCACATTGCTCGCTTTTTCAGTTCTTTCTGAAAGGTTAATAGTATCAATAGTAAGTTTGACTTTCAAATTTTCAATAATTTCCCTGTCCAATTCTGAACGAGCAAGTTTGATCTCTTCTATCTCTGATTTTAATGTCCCATTGAGGTCATTCAAAAGAGAAAAACTCGGATTTGAATTTGAGTAAAGGACTAAACCACTTGGGTGTTCAATATCAATCGCTGGGATATGTAATAAATTTGGTGTTAAATGCTTACTTACAATGAATTGGTATAATGCGATTGTTCCTACCTGAATAAAGACTCCTATTATTTGGGACGTTATACCGCAACTAAGGTTGGTGATTGTATCATTTATTCAATTCATTTTTTTCTGAAAAGAACTGGACTAATAATTCAATACCTGTCAAAATGAAAAATATTGGTATTGAAAGAACAATTGGCCTAACATCCATTTTAGTCTGCTTGCATACTAAAACCTAAGTTAACAAAACCCCAGATTATTTATATCATTGCACACTTACAGCCGGTAAATCCAAGCATGGTCAAGTTGTTTAATCTGATACGAGTTTTCAGTTCAATTCTGTTAATTTTTGTATTACTTTTTGTCTATTCGAATTTACCTGACAGAGTAGGGGTTGTATATAATGCATCAGGTCAGGTCGATTTTTATTTGGACAAAAATGAGTTCTTCTATACCAGCTTGATACTATGTCTTGTACTCAACTTGGTAATTGTTTCGTTTGTAAAGGTCTTCCAGTCATTGCCTGTCAATGAAAATCGCTTCTTTTTCTCTAATGATTTGTTTAAGGAAACACTTGGTGCGTGGTTAGCATCGCTTGCTCCAATAATAAATATGTTTTTCATCGTCATCGTGATTTTCATTGGTATATATAATCATGGAGATTTGGAACTTATTGAGAGCTATAGTTACTTGGCATATTTAGGACAATTCCTAGTTTTGGGTTGGATATTTGCATTGGTATTTATAATTATAACCAAGAGTAATAAATAGCTTAAAATTAGATATTTATGCTATTTTAATTAAACTGTTAGCTCATACAAAAGCTTATCTATTGAGTTGATAAAGTTGTATTTTGCACATAAGATCGTACATTAATTATTGGATTTTAAAATTACTTTATGTCTGGAAACGGGGAAATTGGAAATTATAATGAGGACAGCATACGGTCGCTGGACTGGAAGGAACATATTAGGCTAAGGCCAGGTATGTACATCGGCAAACTGGGTGACGGTTCGGCTCAGGACGATGGAATATATGTTTTAGTCAAAGAAGTGATTGACAATTGTATCGATGAACATATGATGGGTTTTGGAAAAATGATCCATGTCAAAGTAACCGACCACCGGGTAGAAGTAAGAGATTTTGGCAGGGGTATACCTCTGGGAAAAGTTGTCGATTGCGTTTCCAAAATTAACACTGGAGGGAAGTATGATTCATCTGCATTTCAAAAATCAGTAGGCCTCAATGGGGTAGGAACCAAAGCGGTAAATGCGCTTTCAAATTATTTTAAAGTCCAATCAATCAGGGAAGGTCAAACGAAAGTGGCAGAGTTCTCTAAGGGAGAAATAATCAATGATGAGAAAGTGGGTAAAATTGATGACCGCAATGGGACATTAACGATTTTCGAACCCGATGATACAGTATTTAAAAACTTCCATTTTATTCCCGAATATCTAGAGGGTTTAATGTGGAACTATGCATTCTTAAATGCGGGACTGACAATTAATTTTAACAATCGAAAGTTTTTCTCACAAAATGGATTGCTGGATCTTCTACAGCGAAAAACGGATGCAGATAATTTAAGGTATCCAATAATTCATTTGAAGGGAGAAGATATAGAGATGGCCTTGACCCACTCTAATCAATATGGAGAAGAATACTACTCTTTTGTAAACGGTCAATTCACCACTCAGGGAGGAACTCATTTGGCTGCTTTTAGAGAAGCCCTGGTTAAAACAGTCAGAGAATTCTACAAAAAGGATTTCGACGCTACAGATGTAAGGGCAAGCGTTGTAGGATCTATTGCAGTAAGGGTTCAGGAGCCTGTCTTCGAATCTCAAACCAAAACAAAGTTAGGTTCTCAAAATATCGCTCCTGAAGGCCCAACTATGCGGACTTTTATTAACGATTTTGTAAAAAAACACCTAGACGATTATTTGCATAGTCATTCAGAAGTTGCGGATGGATTGCAAAAAAGGATACTGCAATCGGAACGGGAGCGTAAGGAGATTGCAGGTATAAAGCAATTAGCCAATGAGCGAGCCAAAAAAGCCAACCTTCATAATAAGAAATTAAGAGACTGCAGAATTCATTTTGATGATATAAAAGGTGAAAAGAGAGAGAATACAGTCATTTTCATAACGGAAGGTGACTCCGCTAGTGGTTCGATTACTAAATCGAGAGATGTTCAGACACAAGCAGTATTCAGTCTTAGAGGTAAGCCTCTCAATTGCTTTGGCCTAACAAAAAAGATTGTTTATGAGAATGAAGAATTTAATCTTTTGCAGCATGCGCTCAATATCGAAGACGGATTAGAGGGATTAAGATATCGAAAGATAATAATCGCAACAGATGCAGACGTTGACGGAATGCACATCAGATTGTTACTACTTACATTCTTCCTTCAGTTTTTCCCTGATTTGGTAAGAAATGGACATGTATTTATCCTGGAGACACCACTTTTTAGGGTTAGGAATAAGAAAAAGACGAATTATTGCTACAGTAATGAAGAGAAGCTCAAAGCAATTGTAGAATTAGGAGGCCGCCCTGAAATAACCAGATTCAAAGGATTAGGTGAAATTTCACCAGATGAATTTGGTGGCTTTATTGGTGATGATATTCGCCTGGAGCCGATAATTCTCAGAGAAGACACAAGTATTAAGCAATTACTCACGTTTTATATGGGGAAAAACACCCCGGATAGGCAAGGTTTCATTATTGGTAATTTGAAGGTTGAAAAGGATATGGTTGAAGAGGAAGAGGCTAATGTAAATGCTGTTGAGACACTAGAGACAATTGATTAAATTGAGAAGGTGAGCTAATTGTAGAATTTATACAAAATTAGCTTTATTGTAATAAAACTACAAAAAATGTATAATTGTAATGATTATGCAAAATAAATATAGGTAACTATATACTTGGATGTACTTGATTATTTTCCGTAATTACTGAAATCCGTTATTTTTCAATTCAATTTTCTTCTTTTTCAGGGTAGCTTCTAAAGTCTCTCCAAGATCAATAGATCCGTCGGATTCGTATTTTTCTATTAATTCCGAATCAGATAGACCTTGCTTCTTTGATCTTTTTGGTTTACTTGTTTTCTTATCTGTCATAACTCACTCAAAATCGTTTCTAAAGGCTAAAATTGTACTTTCAAATACTTTAATAGGCAAAAGGTCTATTTTTGCCTTTGTCAGCTTGTAGGATGCATTACCACCCTTTTCCATTGTAACTAAATTTCCAGCCCTTCCTGTGGCTATATGAGCTTTAGTCCATACATTGAAATAAAGGTTGTTTGGACTAACTCCTAAACATAATGCAGCATCGTATTTCCTGTGATACCTGATATGGTTAAACTGGAATTTTCCGTGCGTATCTTCTGTTGCTGTTTTCAATTCAAATTCAACGCCCCTGATCTTAATGTCCCAAGGACTTCTGGCCACTTTTTTATTTTCATTCAGTGGGATTTCAAATGAAATTCCAAGTTCCTTACATACGGATTCAATAAAATCTTGACCGACAGCACCAACATTAGTATTTGATATTTTCTTTATCTCGCTAAAATCGCCTGTATCCCATAATGGATTATTCTTATTTTTCTCTATTGAGATTTGGAAAAGCTCCTTAAAGTTTGGCATTTACGAGTTTTCAGTTAGTCCACCCTCCAATAAAGCTTGCTTTATATGGTACATGGATATATGATGACAATTATGTGTAGCTAAATTACAATGCTTAAACCAATCTACCTTTCGTAGTATTTTCTTCAACCTCTCCTTGTCTTTCTTAAATATAAAGCCGTAACCACAACTATACTTCACTTCTGAAAAGTCCTTAACTAGGTTAGGAGGTGTGCCGTAAAAAGTACGTTGTAGAAATGTATCACAACTCTTCATTTTTTCAACTCCACATAATCGCTCTTTTCTTAAATCAACGGTGAACAATTCAAACCATTCATCGCATACACTTAAATCAAGGGTGTTCCTGTTCTCACCTTGCTTCCATATCTGCCACAATGTATTTACCATTGTCTTATCACCGTTATTCTTTAAAAACAGGCGTTCTGGTAGCTTTTCTGAATGAACCAATTTCATTCCTTTAACTCGGTTCTTCGGTGCGCCCTTACCCTCGCTTTGAAACGACATAGGTAGAATAAATCCTACATACTCACTAAACTCCGCAGCGTGCTGTAGAAACACGAGTGCAAGCCAACCACGATAGCCAAAAGGAGGGTTTCCGATAGTTATATACGCTTTACCATTCTTTTTTGGGTTCCAGGTTACAAAGTCTTTTATCAGGTATTCAGGTCTGTCTTTAAACTCCTCAATGTCAATCCCTATATTACCTGATGGTAGTAAGTCGTAAAAATTTCCTGCTCCTGCGCTCGGTTCAACATAATGGAAGTCATTTAGTTGCCTTCCTTCCTTGCGTAAAAATTCACAAAAGGATTGCCAACAGTATTTAGCAACCGATGAAGGTGTATTGTGTTGATCTAAGTCTACCTCCCGACCTCGAACCCAATCGGGAATTAATGTAGAATTTTTCCATACTGCATCTCGTCTTTCTATTGCTGATAAACTCATTTTGCTGTTAATTGTTTATATGTTAATCGCTTGACTTTTTTGTCAGCATGTCTGTTTTTGTTTTTACCACCCATAAAGGTTTCATCAGCTTGCGTGGTTCCCGTTAACTTTTCAGAAGGTGAACAACCAAATGTATTTCTTATCCGGTTTAACATGAACCAAGCGGTTTTCTGAGTAACACCTAAATCCCTGTGTAGTTGAAGGGAACTAATACCCTTCTTATGTGAGGAAAATATGTAGATGGCAATAAACCACTTTCTTAATGGAATTGGCGACCCGTGAAACATTGTCCCAACCTTTACAGTAAACCTTTCTCGACAATCTTTACACTTTCTCAATCCTTTAAATTCGCCCTTTTGCTTTAACTCATAGTGTTCTTTGTTCTTGCTTTCGCAATGAGGACAAACAGGCTCCCCATTCCATCTGATTTGCTCCAAAAACTTTCTGCAAGTGTCCTCATCGGATAGAACCTCTAGCATATGAGAAAAGGAATTGAATTGTGTTTGTATCTTGTGCATGTTTGCAACGTAAATATACGCTAATTGATGGGTACATCCAAATATATAGTTACCTAAATATATTTTGATGGCTGATATCATTTCCAGCCCGAATGCAGAGCAGAGAGTATTAATGGAAACATTTAAACGCCTAATTAGCAAGGTCAATAATGAATATCAACGTGGTCAATTAATCTCTCCTTTAACCATAACATTGGGAGACGAATTTCAAGGCATACCTAAAACATTTAATTGTGCTTTAGGCATCATATTTAGATTAGATCATTTGCTTCTGCAAACAGATATCAAACTAAGGTATACACTTTGTTATGGAAGAATTGATACTGAAATCAATACTAAAGTAGCTTATGAAATGTTGGGGGAAGGTCTTACAAGTGCTCGCAACTCCTTAAACAATTTGAAAAAAAGTAAATCTCGGATTGAAGTTTTTGGGATTGAACAAAAAAAGGCAAACCGAATTAACTGGGCCCTGAAATTGTATCAATTAATCTATGATGGTTGGAAAGCAAAGGACAGGCTTATAGCTTATGAACTGATTATCAATGACAATTACAGCCAGGTGGCCCCACTTTTTGGGAGAGACCCGTCATCAATGTGGAGAAAAAGGGAAACTCTCAAAATTGATGAATATAGCATAGCCAAAGACTTAATACATTCGTTAGCAGATGAATAATGCAATTATAATTTTTGTAATTGTATTCGTATTGGGAGAGGTTCTCAATACACCCTCTTCAGAATGGTCAATAAGGCTTTTGGTCAGGGGAAAAGTACTGTTGGTATAAAGAGTATAATAAAAGGGAACCTCGAACGGCTTTTCATTTTCTGTCGCTTGTGAAGTCATTTCCCCAATCTCTTATTGCTTTTGGCACACTGAAAATAGCAACCAGACTTAAGGATAAAAATGATGAAATTTCTAATGACTATTTTTTAATGGGGAATATAATTTCCCTGTTATTTGTAGTGTTTTATTATCTAATCTATGAATTTGGCTTAAAGTATTTCGGGGAATGAGTAAGGATTCTAATGGTAAAGAAGGACGTAAAGCACAATATCAGGACGAAGATGTAATCCATGATGTTGTTCCTGTCTCAGGAATGTACGAAAATTGGTTTCTTGACTATGCTTCCTATGTAATACTTGAAAGAGCCGTACCTGCCATAGAAGACGGTTTTAAACCAGTGCAGCGTCGTATCATGCACACCATGAAGGAAATGGATGATGGGCGTTACAATAAGGTCGCTAATCTCATAGGAAGCACCATGTCCTACCACCCTCATGGAGATACTTCTATCGGTGATGCTATTGTCAACGTTGGCCAGAAAGATATCCTGATTGATACTCAGGGAAACTGGGGAGATGTAAGAACCGGAGACCGTGCAGCTGCTCCAAGGTACATTGAGGCAAGACTGTCAAAATTTGCTTTGGACGTTTTATTCAACCCTCAAATCACGAAGTGGCAGCTATCGTATGATGGAAGGAAAAAGGAGCCAACGACTTTACCAGTCAAATTTCCTTTACTACTGGTGCAAGGAGTTGAGGGTATAGCAGTTGGTTTGAGTACGAAAATATTGCCCCATAATTTTTGCGAGCTTATTACAGCTTCGATTAAAATTCTTTCAGGTAAGAAACCCAAACTGTTTCCGGATTTTCAAACAGGAGGCCTAATAGATATTATTGACTATAATGATGGTGAACGAGGAGGGAAGGTCCGTGTAAGATCAAGAATTGAGGAGGTGGATAAAAAGACACTTCATATCAAAGAAATCCCGTATGGTACTACTACTACAAGCTTAATTGAGAGTGTGGTAAGAGCTAGTGATAAGGGAAAGATTAAGATCAAAAAAATAGTAGACAATACTGCAAAAGACGTTGATATAGAGATACAACTGGCTACAGGCCAATCCCCTGATATTGCCATTGACGCACTATACGCCTTCACTGACTGTGAAGTATCTATATCTCCGAATGCATGTGTTGTAATCGCTGATAAACCGCAGTTTTTATGTATAAGTGATATTCTTAAAACAAATACAGACCAGACGATCGATCTTCTAGAACGTGAGTTGGAGATCAGGAAAAGTGAACTTCTCGAAAAAATGCTGTTCTCTTCTTTAGAGAAAATTTTTATAGAGAACAGAATCTATCGGGATATTGAAGAATGTGAGACTTGGGACGCCGTCATTGAAACGATTGATAAGGGTCTTGAACCATTTAAGAAACAGTTCTACAGAGACATTGTTGAAGAAGATATCGTTCGACTCACTGACATTAAGATCAAAAGGATATCAAGGTTCGATGCTTTCAAAGCCGACGAGTTAATAAAGCGACTTGAAGAAGAACTGAAAGAAACAGCATACAACCTTAAGCATTTAACAGAGTTCGCGATTAAGTATTACGAAAACTTGCTTGAGAAATACGGTAAAGGACGGGAACGGCAAACAGAAATTTCAAACTTTGACACTATTAAAGCGGCAATTGTTGCAGCTAACAATGCCAAATTATATGTAAATCGGCAGGACGGATTTGTAGGTTTTGGTCTAAAGAAGGATGAGTACTTATGTGACTGTTCAGATATTGATGACATCATAGCCTTTCGTCGAGACGGTAAGTGCATAGTGACAAAGATTCAAGACAAGGTGTTTGTAGGCAAGGATATTCTTTACGCCGGTGTTTTCCAAAAGAACGATGAACGGATGGTTTATAACCTTGCTTATGTTGACGGGAAATCTGGAAGAACACTGGCAAAGAGGTTTCAAGTTCTTGGTGTAACGAGAGATAAGGAATATGACCTTACAAAAGGGGGGAATAACTCGAAGATCCATTACCTCACCGCTAATCCCAATGGAGAGGCTGAGATTATTTCCGTCTATTTAACATCTGGAAATAAAGCAAGAAAGAAAGTCTTTGATTTCGATTTCTCTGAATTAGAAATAAAGGGCAGAGGAGCAGGAGGCAACATCTTGACGCGTTATCCGGTACGAAAGATACAATTAAAGGAAGCAGGAAAATCCACCCTGTCAGGGCTTAATATTTGGTACGACGATTCTGTTGGCCGCTTGAATAGAGACGGCAGAGGACCTTTATTAGGGAGGTTTAATAGTGAAGATTTGGTTTTGGCTATATATAAAGATGGCATCTATAAACTAACCAATTTTGAGATTACCAACAGATACGAGTTCGACAAGATTCAGCATATTGTCAAATTCGACCCAAAGAAGCCAGTATCGGTGATTTATTATGATGGTGAATCTAAAACAGATTATGTGAAAAGATTTCTGATTGAAACTACTACCCGGAATAAACCATTTCCATTCATAAATAAATTCCGGAGCAGTAAAGTTTACTTTGCAACGACGGCTGAACATACTGCTGTCGAAGTAACCTACAAAGCTTCCGGAAAACGAGAAAAGAAAGAATTGGATTTAAAGGAATTGATAGATATTAAAGGGTGGAAGACAATTGGAAATAAATTCCCTGTTCAAAAACCAATTGCTATAACAATCGTGAACAACCATATAGCTGACCTTAAGTTAGCAAGTAAGCAGTCAGAACAGGATCATGGAGAAAAGACCCTTCAAGACAAAACAATAAAAGAAACACCGACTATAAATCAACCAGCAGATCAAAAGACAGAAGATATTGCATCAGAGAAATTTGATGTAGGTTCCACTATAGAATTGGGTGTAAAGTCCAATGATGATGAGGAACAACTTGACCTTTTTTAGGAAAGAAAGACTGGTGTATAGTGTCATATAGGAACCCGACTGAAGAAATCGAGTTTTTGTCTCAATTCTTAACAGATAGGAGAAAAACTTTGATAGATAACGTTCTAAATAATAGAATGCGACACATTACTATTGTACTTGAAGATGTTTTTAAAGCACAGAACGCCAGCGCAGTCTTACGAACCTGTGAATGCCAGGGTGTGCAGGATATTTACATCATAGAAAACAGTCATCAGTATGATGTAAACCCCAACGTTGTGAAAGGTGCTACAAAGTGGCTGACAATAACGAAATACCCTAAAACTGAAGAAAACAATACCATGAAATGTTTTGCAGATTTGAAATCTAAAGGGTACACAATTGTTGGAGCTGACCCATCTGGAACCAGATCAATCGATGATTTAAATATCGATAAACCTGTTGCTCTTGTCTTTGGTACAGAGTATCACGGTTTATCGGAAACTGCCAGAAGTAGAGCCGATAACTTCGTTACGATTCCAATGCATGGTTTCACTGAAAGCTACAATTTATCAGTCAGTGCGGCCATTTGCATACAATCAATCACTTCACGTCTAAGGTCTTCTGAACAGAGGAATTGGGCATTAAATCAGCAAGAAATGAATATACTGAAACTTGATTGGTATAAAGGGCAAGTAAGGGATGCTGAGGGCTTGCTATCACGTTACTTTGACCGAGAATGAAAAAATTAACACGCATAACGGTTAAAATTTTATCTGTAATTGTTTTGTCTATTACCATAGCAAATGTCTGGATCATTTTACAAACTACTTCAGATATCTATGCAGACATTAGTAAAGTCCCCGAGAACAAATTAGCCCTAGTACTTGGAACAAGTAAATACTTGGTTAGTGGCGGTATTAATCCATACTTTGAAAACAGGATTGATGCTACTGTCCAATTGTACAAGGCAGGCAAGGTTAAGCACATAATAGTCAGCGGGGATCATCGAACTGATTATTATAATGAGCCCGAAACCATGAAGGCAGAATTAGTTCATCTGGGTATTCCCGAAGAGAATATTACTCTTGACCACGCAGGGTTAAGAACATTGGATTCCATTATTAGATGTAAGGAAGTTTTTGGACAAAATCAGTTTATCATTGTTACCCAAAAATTTCATAGCTATCGAGCATTATTTATAAGTCAATACTATGGGCTTGATGCATCCGGTTATATTGCCAGGGGTGTTCCAATGACTAGTTCACCTCTATTAATGTTCAGAGAGTTACTCGCACGACCTTTGGCAATCATTGATCTTTTTATACTTCAGACACCTCCTGAATTCTTGGGAGAAAGAGAGAATCCGGCTATTTAAATGTTTTCAAGGCAATTTCAGGGTTACTTGGACGTCTTTTTGACCATAAAATACGTGTTTAATGAAAAAAGTCAATTAACGGAGAATTTTCGGACGTCAGTGTGGATTATTTAGCTATTACATTGTTAGATATTTTGAAAATTATTCATGGAGCATAAGTTAGTACGAGCATCACTCGTCGTCCTCTTCCTATTTATCATTGGCCATTCATTTGCTCAACAAACAATCGTTACTGGCAGAGTTAAGGAAGCTTTGACCGGTACTCCAATACCCTTTGCAAATGTAATTTTCAAAGGAACAACCACAGGTACAACTACTGATTTTGATGGATTCTATGCACTCGAATCCAAGAATGCAACTGACTCAATTGAAGTTTCCTACACAGGATATGTAAAAAGGGCAAAAGCCATCTCGAAGAGTCAAAGTCAAGCCATCGACTTTCAACTGGAGGAAGATGTAGTAAACCTGGAGGGAGTTACCATCCTATCTGGTGAAAACCCTGCATTTCCTATTATGAGGAAAATGGTTGATAATAAGAAGAAGAATGATAAACGCAGTCTCGATGCCTACGAGTATGAGAGTTATAATAAGATTGAAATAGATATTAATAATATGAGTGAGCAATTTACTCAAAGAAAGTTGGTTCAAAAAGTTAAGTCTGTTTTAGACAGTATCGAAGTAATTGCAGGTGATGATGGAGAGCCTATTTTACCAATCTTCATATCAGAAGCCATTTCCAATTATTTCTTTAAAAAGAAACCAAGACTACAATACGAAAATATTATTAAAACCAAGATTTCTGGAGTCGGCATTAAAGACGGGTCACTCACCTCACAAGTAATTGGCTCAACTTTCCAGGAGTACAATTTCTATAACAATTGGGTAAATGCTTTGGATAAAGAATTTGCTTCACCCATTAGCGATTTTTGGAAGGCAAACTATGAATATGATTTGGCAGACAGTCTTTATATAGACGATCTGTTTGTCTACCGATTGGAATTTTGGCCAAAACGGGAACAAGACCTCGCGTTTACGGGTACCATTTGGATCGCAAAAGATAATTATGCGCTTCGAAGAATCGATGCTACTGTCAATAAATCGGCTAACCTCAACTTTGTAAGAAAGCTTAAAATGCAACAAGATTTACTGCCCACTGAAAGCGGAGCCTGGATACCTGAAAAATCCAGAGTGGCGGTAGACTTTATAGGATTAGGTAAAGATCCTACTGGATTTGTAGCAAAATTTTATACATCCTTTAGAGATATCAAAGTCAATCAGCCGCTACCTGATGCTTTTTATCAGCAACCTCTAAAATTAGAAGAGGATGCCAGAGAATGGACCCATGAGTATTGGGATAAAAACCGCCATGAGCCCTTGAGTGCAACAGAAATCACTGTTTCACATATGATTGATACTTTAAAAAGCATACCCTCGATTAAAACCATTACTGATTTTGTCACCATTATAGTTAGTGGTTATTGGGATGTAGGAAATATTGATCTCGGCCCCTGGTGGTTACTTTGGGCTAATAATGATATTGAAGGAGTCCGGCTAGGATTTGGGGCCAGAACCAATCAAAAGTTCAGCAAAAAAGTTGTTTTGAAAGGAGACATCGCGTATGGTATTCGTGATCAGGAATTTAAATATGGTGCAGGAGTAGATTTTATTTTGTCGCGAAAGAGGTGGACCGTCATAGGTTTCGAACATAGAAAAGAGATAAATCCCGTATGGGCTGTAGGTGACGGGGCCTTGAACAGCACGGCATTTAGGAGTTTTGCCCGATTCGGTGATCTGGAAACTCCATTTAAGCATTATGCAACTGAGTTCAAATTTCAGACTACTCCTTCAAAGGGATTAATAACTCAAGTAGGCTTCAAACAACAGGATTTCACCCCTCTGAAACAGTTTAGCTTTTTCGAGCAACCAGGCAGTGATGATGCCACTCTCGGTACCTCATTTGAAACATCAGAAGTGAATATAGAAGTTCGATATGCCAAGGATGAGCTTTTTGTGATTGATAATAACGATAGATTGAGCTTAGGAACTATCCGCTCACCACGTATAACACTAAAATACAGTGCAGGCTTGAACGACTTATTGAGTAGTGATTTTGGCTTCCACAGGTTATCCCTCAGGTCTGATAAGAATGTTAGAATGGGTGGCCTTGGGGTTAGCAATCTTCAAATAGATGGAGGCTACATTTTTGGCCAGGTGCCCTTTCCGCTGCTAAAAACCCATATCGGTAATGAGCTTCCAGCTTATTACGATTTTGCTTTTAATCAAATGAACTTCTTTGAATTTGCCAGTGATCAGTATGTAGAATTAAAATATCTCCACCATTTCGAAGGATTTATACTTAATCGGATACCCTTGATGAAGAAACTCAAATGGAGATTAGTGGGGATTGCAAACTTTGCTTGGGGATCAGTACGTAATGAAAACCTTGGAGAAATTAATCCCTTCGTAACCAATTATGACGGTGACCAGGTGCTACCCTTTACAACCTTTGACGGAGCTAAACCCTATGCAGAAATAGGAGGAGGAATCGAAAACATCTTCAAGTTCTTTTTTATAGGCTCAGTAAGAAGGATCACCTATCTTGATCGACCCGATATTCAGAAGACAGGGATAATTTTTAGACTTCAGTTTATTCTTTGATTAGCAATACGAGAACATAGAATTCCGCTCTTTACGGTTCAATTAAACCCTGATTACAGATAATTAACCCGTTGTGCTAATTAATCAGGAGTAAGGAAAAGTATTCATAAGACTGATTATCAGTAAATTAGAGTAACAACAAACCCATTTATTGAACGGACCTGTGCACACCATTAAAAGTAATTTCGATAAGATTCTTCAAACAATAGATAGTGAAAATTGACTGTTTAACAAGATCAAATCTGATGACAGCAGTGCTTTTCCCTATCCAATAGACCGAACACGGTATAACAGACGCACAAGGCAGTTGTTTCGGGTAATTGACCATGCTCCTGATAAAGGATACTTGCGCTGCTCAAGACAGTGATTTCCATGGATACACCTTACAGGGAGTCTGTTCGGTTCATGGGATATTCCACGCTATTGAACTGACAAAAGCCAGCGTTCATGCTATCACTTTTTTAAAGGAGATTAACTCCCAACTATCTGATTAAATCGGAGAATTTTTTAGATTAGCTGATTATATAGTGGAAATAAGCGGACAAATTTATCGTCCGCATACCCAATTGTTAAAAAGAATTTACTTGAAAGTACTCCTGTAAGAGACGATACTCCTGTAAGAGTTTGCCATAACAGACGTATTCATAACCACAAAGCTTTTCAGGGATTGGCCAAAACAGGCCAATGTTCTACAGGTTGGTTCTATGGCTTCAAATTACACATCATCACTGCTCATACAGGTGAAAGCGTAGATTTTATGCTTCCCCCTGGTAATGTGGACGACCGTAAGCCTCTTACAATTGAACGGTTTATCAACAAGCTTTTTGGAAAGCTTTTTGGTGACAAAGGGTATATCAGTAAGGAACTTTTTAAACCTTTTCTTCCAGGGTGTTCATCTGGTCACAAAGCTCAAACCGAATGTAAAATCTTCATCAATTACACCAATGATGGATGCTGTACTACCTGGTAAAAGAGCTATTTGTGAAACCATTATATTGGCCAGCTCAAAAACATATTTCAAGTCGAAGCATTCAAGACACAGAAGTCCTTCCAATTTCACTGAGAAAAAACCTGCAATCAAACTCGACTATACAGATTCTAAACAGCTTCTCCTGCCTTGATGATCTCTCTTACCTCGAACTCACGTTAACTTAATTATCCAGGATGAGCGAAAAGAGGTCCATGTAAAAGGGATGGGACTGGCTCACAAAGATTTTGTAGTTTTAAATTTCTGTGCCAGAGATGGTTGTCTTGGCCAGGGTATCATTGATTCTGGTCAAATACTGCGATTTAATCTCATAGACCATGGTAAAGAGTAGGCCTATATTGACTGCCATTTTTTTAATATCCTTTGGTATGACCGCTAAGGGACAAGTGAACAGGTACATGGTTTTCTTTACAGACAAGAACAATTCATCATATTCATTAAATAGTCCTGAGGAATATCTTTCCAAGGATGCAATTGACAGACGTAATCATCAAAATATACCTATAGAAGAAAGTGATCTGCCAGTGAACCAAGAACACATTGCCGGTTTAGATAATTTGGACGTGCAAGTTTATCATAGATCAAAGTGGTTTAATGCAGTATTAATTCAAGAAGATCAAGATAAGGTTGCGGAAATTCAAGCTCTGTCTTTTGTAGAGAGGGTTGAATTTGTTGCTCCTGATACGAGGTTGAAAGAAGCAACTAAGTCAGGTCGTGCTAGACCGTTTTATGCCCGCCTGGAATCATCAAAAGAGACGAGCGCACAAAATGAGATGCTGTCGGTTGACGAAATGCATAGCCTCAACTTTAAAGGCCAGGGAATGATTGTGGCTGTATTTGACGGAGGGTTTGAAGGCGTGGACAAGGCTGCCGCTTTCGATCATATTTTTGATAACAATAGGATGATTGCCACTCATGATTTCGTAACTAATTCCAGTGATGTTTATCAGTCTGATGACCATGGTACTCGGGTGTTCTCTACTATTGGTGGTTTTGAGGAGCCTTCATTTGTTGGGACAGCTTATCAATCGTCCTTTATACTGTGTATTACTGAAGATGTGACCTCTGAATTTCGAATAGAAGAATATAACTGGGTGTTTGCCGCTGAATATGCGGATAGTATTGGTGTTGATGTAATTAATACTTCTCTCGGATTTAACCTCTTTGATGATCCTAGTATGGATTACAATTCCGATGATCTCGACGGGGAAACTTCAATCATTACCATTGCCTCCAATTTCGCTGGCAAGAAGGGTATATTATTAGTAGCAAGCGTCGGAAATGAAGGCAACAATTCCTGGGGAACTATTACTCCCCCTGCGGACTCACAGTATGTACTGGCGGTAGGCAGTGTTAATAAGGATAATGAAGTGACTGGCTTTAGTTCGATTGGTCCCACAACGGATGATAGAATTAAACCAGATGTTGTGGCATTGGGTAGCTCAGTATCATTAATTGGCGCAAGTGGGAATGTCGTAACTGGAAGTGGTACAAGTTTCTCCTCACCGTTGGTTGCTGGGCTTGCAACAGGAATTTGGCAGGCCAATCCAACATTAACAAATTTGGAAATTATTGAAGCAATTCGAATGTCGGGTAGTGTCTCTGGTGCACCGGATAATAGTTTTGGTCACGGCATTCCAGATTTTTTATCTGCCGCAGATAACCCCGTACTTTCTGTGGATGATATAATTGAGAAGAAAATTAAAGTTTATCCAACCCCATTCCGAGGTGACAGAATTTATATCGATCTCAATAGTAAATATGCAGGAGATGGTTTAGAAATTAAGCTATATGACCTCTCGGGTAATCTGATAGCTGAGGAAGCTTTTCCTGCATCTCAGAGCCATAATATTATCGAGTTTCAAACGGACTTTAATCTCAGCGAGGGCACTTATCTATTGAGAATCTTTTCTAAAGAAGCAATTACTGAAGTGAAACTGTTCAAGTTTTAAAAGCGGTAAGCCGTTTTTTTTATGACATCACAGCAACTATCAGTTTCAACTGATGATTTTAAATAATGGACGCCGGAAATCAGTCATTTGCCATTCGATGCCTCAGTATTTGTTGGATATACTAGGCTAAAAGCAGAAACGCAATTTAATGACGATTTAAGTTTTAGTACATTGAGTGGTACAAATCAGGCGGGTAGTTATGAAGTCAAATCCCTGGTGCTGCAAATCATTGTATCTAGAAAATTATCCATTCTAACTATTTATGGTGGATTTGGGTTTAGTCGAACAATCTCCAGTTTAAAAATGACCGGTACCTGCATAGTGGCTGGAGAGACTGATATCACCTCACAAGATGAGTCTGTCAGACAGTTGGTTCTTCATTTGAAGTACCCAAAAATCCTATTAGCCTCAATGTTAACAGTTCCGGACCTATAGCTACCCTTGGAGCAAGGGTTAAACTATTGGTATTGACCGTCCAACCCCCATGCGGGCTACCATGTTCACGAATATGATACATTAACGGCTGGTATTGGGATAAGTATTCGTTAGAGTATATACAAAAAAAGAAAGCTTCTCCAAGAGAAACTTTCTTTAAAATGTTAAACAGGTGTATGAATAAAATTTATGTTATGTTCTTCTAAATACCTTTGAACTTAAAAAAGTAACCTCTTGAAGAAAAAATATTCAAATACGATTCACCCGCAATTTCTTGTGTTTATTTATAATGTGTTGCGGAATAAGAATAAATTGTATGATTCAAATTTATTTGTTTGCCTGGGAAATATCTGCCGACCTCCACTTGCCTGGGGAATTTTTGCGGATTTATTGAACAAAAAAGGGTTGAACAAAAAAGTAAGTTGTAATTCAGCTGGCACAACTGCATATCATATAGGAGAGAATCCGGATCCTCGCACTATAAAAATTGCCGAATCAAATGATATTTTGACCAATCACAAAAGGAAGCAAATTACATCCGGAAATTTTGATGAGTACCAATACATTATTGTGATGGACAGAAGTAATTTGAGAGATATAATTTCAAAAGGTGGTAAACTGGAAAGAATGTTTTTTTGATGCGCTATTTCGATCCAATTAATAAGAATGCAGATGTTCCAGATTCCTATTATGATGAGCCGCCCGGCTTCAAAGAGATGTTCGATATCCTTAATAGGTCATGCGATGGCCTGGTGAAATATCTTATAGCGCAATATCACCTCGATGAGACTTGATTTCAGACAGTCAATCTATCAAGAAGTATTGTCTAAAACTTATGGCAGCGATTGCCAATTAATCGATGCTATTCCAGTTTCAGGAGGGTGTAGCAATAATGGCCTCGTTTTGAAATCCAGTCAGGGCAAATTTTTCCTTAAATGGAACGGCGGAGATGTATATGATATGTTTGAAAAGGAAATGTCAGGGCTTGATCTTTTAAGAGAGCATCAACTCCTTACAATACCTCAACCCGTCGTTTCTGGAAATATTGAGGACATTTCTTATCTGTTGTTGGAGTATATTGAAAATGGTAATAAATCGCCACAATTTTGGATTGACTTTGCTAATAAACTCGGATCTATTCCTGCCATTACGTCAAATCAATATGGCCTGAATCACCATATTTACATTGGGAGGTTTTCTCAGCAAAATGAATGGAAAAGAACTGGATTGATTTTTTCATTGAAAAGCACTTAATGGTACAATTAAACCTGGGGTATGCACATGGTTTAATACCACGGTATCAAATGGAATTGTTTGAGAGGTTATTTTAAAAAAAACTTCCTGGCCTGATTCCGGAAGACAAACCCTGTTTACTTCATGGCGATTTATGGAGTGGAAATTTTGTGACTGGTGCTGATGGTCTTGTTTGTTTGATTGACTCTGCTGTATACTATGGAAATAGGGAAATTGAAATGGCATTCATTCATCTGTTTGGTGGATTTGATAAAGAATTTTATGACCATTATAATGAGACATTTCCATTGATTCCCGGATTTGAGAAGTGAATTGATATTTACAACCTTTATCCTCTACTAGTTCACATCAATCTTTTTGGCAGCCCATATTTGCCCAGAGGATTATCAAGACATTGGTTAAATATGTTTCCTGATTGACCTGATTATTATATTTTGTCTCAAATTGTAATGAATTGGTCATTTTGCTAACATAGTGCCTGAGTAAATAAGATAGTGCCTGAGTAAATAAGATATTTCAAACGAACATATAATTTCAAGCGGCTTAAACCATGAGTATTTTAGATAATCACATATTAGTCATATTTGGGGCTTCAGGTGACCTGACTTCCAGGAAATTAATTCCAGCAATATTTAACCTCTATAAAAGGAATCTTTTACCTGATTGCTTTGCAGTCTTAGGAGTAAGCAGATCGCCATTGTCAGATGATCAATTTCGAAGTAAAGTTGTAATGAACAACCCTTTTTTGAACGATGGAAATGAGGTTAATGAATCAAAACTTAAAGACTTTGCCACAAAGTTGTATTATCAATCAATTGGTCCAGCAAACAAAGATTCTTATGGGACCCTAAAAGAGTGTCTTTCATCATTAGATGACCAATGTGATACAAAAGGGAATTATATATTCTACTTGTCAACACCTCCTTCGCTTTATCCAGTCATACCAGAACATCTTTCAGCTATTGGTTTAAATAATGAATCAAATGGATGGAAAAGGTTAATTATTGAAAAACCATTTGGATATAATTTGGATACAGCTAAAAAACTGAACATTCAGTTAAAAAGATGTTTTAGTGAACGGCAACTATACCGCATAGATCATTATCTGGGTAAAGAAACTGTCCAGAATGTATTAGTCACCCGGTTTGCGAATAGCATATTCGAGCCTCTCTGGAATAGGAACTATATACATCACATTGAAATAACAGCGGCTGAGAGTGTGGGGGTGGAAAAACGAGGTGGCTATTATGATAATTCCGGTGCACTCCGGGATATGGTACAAAACCATTTACTTCAGGTGGCAGCACTGGTGGCCATGGAGCCACCAACCAAATCTGATTCTTATCACATTAGGAATGAAAAACTCAAACTTTTTGAATCGATAAGGCCGTACAAGGAAGAAGAAATATCCACTCATGTAATTCGAGGGCAATATGTTCAATCAAGCATAGACGATAACAAAATCAATGGCTATCGGGAAGAAGCTGGTGTAGATGCAAATTCCAGGACAGAAACTTATGTCGCCATGAAATTCTTTGTTGATAATTGGCGGTGGGCTGGAGTGCCTTTTTATATACGAACAGGTAAAAGTTTGCCAACCAGAGTAACTGAGGTTGTTATTCATTTCAAAAATTCTCCACACCACCTTTTTTCTCAGCGAAGCCAACTCAACAAACATAATCAACTGGTATTAAGAATACAGCCTAGTGAGGGTATGTTGTTGAAACTGGGAATGAAAGTGCCAGGTGGTGGATTTGAAGTGGAATCTGTCAATATGGATTTTCAATACAATAGTTTGACGAATCGTCATGTGCCTGATGCGTATGAGAGATTGTTATTGGATGCTATGCAAGGTGATTCGACATTATACGCCAGAGGTGACGGTGTGGAGGCGGCATGGCGATTCATAGACCCTATTCTTAGTTATTGGGAATCTCATCCCGATGAAACAATTTATGGTTATCCGGCCGGAACATGGGGTCCGGACCATGCTGACCAATTGATAGAAGGAGAAGATTATGGATGGCGATATCCATGCAAAAACCTTACTAATGATGGACGATATTGTGAATTATAAATGGGTAAGAATCAAAACAGTAAAATCCACACTGTTATTTTGTATTCATTGGCTAATACCTTGAAAATGCAGTGAGAAATGACTAATATTAATAATAATACAAGGAGTTTATATTAGACTGATTTTTATATTAGACTGATTAATGAGTATAGTAACCTTTGATTTAGTTTTAAGTGGCCTGGTCTATCTTGTACTCGTCTATTTCATGATTACCCTCCTCAAGAAGAGAAGAAAGAGTACTGATAGTGACGATGACAATGATGGTGGAATATCTGTGAGTGGACCTCCACGGATTGACCTGCCTCCGGGAGTATGCTTGCCGGACGATCCCATTCGGACGGTTCGGGAAGAGCAGGAGGAAGTACTCATTTGATTGAATGGACTCATTTTCAAAACACGCACAAGCTTCAGTGAGTGATCAAGGAGTAGCTATGTTTTCACCAATTTATTTTTAATTTTACCGAGCATTTCTTAACTGTATCCATCAATCTGTATTCATCAATCAATATTTATGAGATTTATTGTTTCCTCAACTGCACTATTAAAACAACTGTCCTCAATTAACGGCGTTATTACAACTAACCCGGTAGTGCCAATTTTAGAGAACTTTTTATTTGAAATTAGCGACGGCACATTAAAAATAACTGCCTCTGATTTACAGACTTCAATGATTACCGAGATTGAAGTTGAAGCTAATGAAAACGGAAGCATTGCCGTTCCAGCAAGAATTTTAATAGACACTTTAAAAAATCTTCCGGAGCAGCCAGTAGCTTTCTCGGTAAAGGAAGAGTCTTACGGGGTAGAGATTAGTTCTGACAACGGTAGATATAAATTGGCCGGTGAAAATGCCACAGACTTCCCAAAAGTACCCGCTGTTACGGATGGCTATGCGGTAACATTTTCATCAAATGTTCTGGAAAAAGCAATAGCAAACACCATTTTCGCTACCAGTAATGATGAGTTGAGACCTGCGATGACAGGTGTTTATTTTAAATTAGATGAAAACAGTGCCATATTTGTTGCGACAGATGGACACAGATTAGTAAGATATCGAAGAGTTGACATAGCTGGAGATGTATCCAATTCCATGATTATTCCCAGAAAAGCACTCACTTTATTAAAAGCAACACTACCCTCAGACTCTACTTCCGTTAACGTCGAATTCAACCCTTCAAATATTTTTTTCGAGTTTGACAATATCAAAATGATCTCGCGCCTGATAGACGAGAGATTTCCTGATTATGACAATGTTATTCCTCTTAATAACACAAATATCATGTCGATTAGTAAAGATGATATTCTTAGCACGTTGAGAAGAATATCTATTTATGCCAACAAGTCGACACATCAAATAAGATTAAAGATTACAGGTAGTGAATTGGTAATATCTGCGGAGGATCTCGATTTCTCGAATGAGGCTAACGAACGTCTTGCCTGTGAACATGACGGAGATGATATTGAAATCGGTTTTAACGCTCGGTTTATGATGGAGGTTTTGGCAAACCTCGACTCCAATGAAATTGACATCAAACTGAATGCGCCAAATAAAGCTGGCCTTATCTTGCCAAAGAGTAATGTCGAAAACGAGGATATCCTGATGCTTGTTATGCCAGTTATGTTACAATAACTATGTATAAGTCTTACTGGCCAACTATGAGAAATGGCTTAAATGAAGCCATCTTTTATCAGGTTGGAGAGAAAAATTCATTTAGATATAAGTCGTATAAACCTATTGGTCTCCGCTTTTCTAAACATTGGGATGGAAGAAAAAAGAAGTTAGAGGTCTACTTAAATCTTTTAGACCTTTTAAATACAAATAATATCCGTAATTTCTATTGCAGCGGATTTACTAATAATGCAGGAGTAGTAAATGTAAATAGAAATGAAAATTCATTTTCCCCATTTTTTGTCATGCCCGGTTTGAAACACACTCTTCAAGAAGCTCCTATTAAATCTAATATGGCGGTGCTTTAGTTTTATAAAGTAGAACTAAGTGTTAAATTTTGCGGATATTTTTGTATACCCCTTTTAAAGACTATAAAAATTAATATCGATAAGAAGAATGGAGAATGAACTCAATGAAGCTTCCAGTCAACACGCTGAGGAGAAAATAAGGCAGGCTTTTGAAGATAAGGATTGGAGTGAAATAAAGAGTCACAACTCCTGGGTGATTTTTAAGGTGATGGCGGAGTTTGTGGAAGGCTTTGAGAAATTGGGAAAAATTGGACCCTGTGTAAGTGTATTTGGTTCGGCCAGAACTCAACCGGAGCATAAACATTATAAGATGGCTTCCGAAATAGCATCTGAACTGGTTAGCCACGGTTATGGAGTAATATCGGGTGGTGGACCGGGAATTATGGAAGCTGCTAATAAAGGTGCCAAAGAAAACGGAGGTAAGTCAGTGGGTTTGAACATAGCACTTCCTCATGAGCAGTTTGCTAATATTTATATTGATCAGGATAAGCTTATCAATTTCGACTATTTCTTTGTCCGCAAAGTGATGTTTGTCAAGTTTTCACAGGGTTTTATTGTCATGCCTGGCGGCTTCGGAACTCTGGACGAAATGTTTGAAGCTATTACACTCATTCAAACTCAGAAAATTGGGAAATTTCCTATTGTACTGGTAGGCAGAGCCCATTGGAGCGGACTCTTTGACTGGATTAAGGAAATATTGCTCAAAGGAGGATACATCAGTCCTGATGACCTCGATTTAATCAATGTGGCCGAAAATGCAGAAGAGGCAGTGAACGTGATAGATGATTTCTATTCCAAGTATTTGTTGTCACCAAACTTCTAAGGAAGTATGAAATTGGGAGCCAAAAGAGGGGAACTGGATTGGACCAGCTTCCAATTTCATACTTCCAACTCTTGTAATTAATACTGGCTGAATCTCCTTAACTTTGCAGCCTCAAATTTTAAGAATTCTTCAATGCCAGAACTTCAGAATCCGAAAACGCATCAGATAAATGGGAGCATCCCCTTAGGGTCGGACGAAACTGAGTTTATTGAGATCTATGGTGCTCGGGAGCATAATCTCAAGGATATTGATTTAAAGTTTCGCCGGCATCAATTGGTGGTTATTACCGGGATAAGTGGTAGTGGTAAATCTTCCCTGGCTTTTGATACCATTTATGCTGAAGGGCAGAGGAGATACATGGAGAGTTTCTCAGCTTATGCCCGCTCATTCATTGGGAATATGGAGCGCCCCGATGTGGACAAAATCAATGGACTTAGCCCGGTAATTTCCATTGAGCAAAAAACTACTTCCAGAAATCCACGATCAACTGTTGGAACGGTCACTGAAGTCTATGACTTTTTGCGCCTGCTTTATGCCAGGGCGGCACATGCCTATTCCTACTTGACGGGTAAAAAAATGGCTCGTCAATCTGAGGAACAGATCATCAATCATATCACCTCTTACTTTGACGGGAAAAAGCTAAGTTTATTGGCTCCGGCAGTTAAGGGACGAAAAGGACATTACCGGGAGCTTTTTGTTCAAATCAGAAAAGCAGGGTACACCAAAGTCAGAGTGAATGGCGAGGTGCAGGATCTTGTCCCCAAAATGCAGGTGGATCGCTATAAGACTCACGACATAGAAATTGTTGTGGATCGGTTAAAAGTGGTTGAAAAAGATCGTCAGCGGATAGTACAATCAATACAAACCGCCTTACAATTAGGAAAGGGGATTATTATGATACTCGATGAGGATGACCAAGTTCATCACTTCTCGAAATTTTTAATGGATTCCGAGACAGGTCTCGCTTATGATGAGCCAGCACCAAATACATTTTCTTTCAACTCACCTTATGGCACTTGTCCAGAATGCAACGGCCTGGGTCAAATTGAGGAGATTACCAGAGAAACAGTAATCCCTGATCCAACTCTTACTATCAGCCGTGGGGGTATTGCACCACTTGGAGAATACCGTGACATTTGGATTTTCAAAAAGGTGGACGCCATCTTGAAAAGAAACAAGGCTAACCTTTCCACTCCAATTAATAAGATACCAGAAGAAGTAATCGACCTTATTCTATTTGGCCACAATGTACCAGTTGCTGTGAGTTCTGTAAAGTATCCAGGAACTGATTGGCAGATTAAATTCGAGGGCATCATTAAATTTCTTGAAAAGCAAAAGGAACAAGGATCAGATAAGACCCGAAAATGGATAGAGGATTTTACCCAAACTTCTGTTTGCCCCGAATGTGCGGGTACCAGGCTCAAAAAAGAATCTCTTCACTTTAAGATTGACAATACGCACATTGCGGAATTGGCCCAGATGAATATCAACCAATTGACTGATTGGTTGGAAGGGCTGGAGGAAAGAATGGATGAGAAGCAAAACCTCATTGCTGCAGAAATCTTAAAGGAGATCAGGAAGAGAGTTGGATTTCTATTAAATGTCGGGTTAGAGTATCTGCATCTCAATCGCTCGCTAAGAACCCTTTCGGGAGGAGAAGCTCAACGGATTCGCTTAGCCACTCAGATTGGAACTCAGTTAGTTGGAGTTTTGTATATCCTCGACGAACCGAGTATTGGTCTGCATCAGAGAGATAATCATAAGCTGATCAAGGCATTGCAGGACCTGCGAGATCTGGGAAATACGGTTATCGTGGTTGAACATGACAAGGACATGATGCTTAATTCCGATTTCATTATTGACATTGGACCAGGAGCTGGCAGGCATGGTGGGCATATCGTGGTGGCGGCCCCACCAAAGGAATTCTTACAAACACCAACTATAACTGCCGAATTTCTCAAGGGAATCAGGTCGATAGCAGTTCCGCAAAAAAGAAGAAAGGACTCTGGTGAAAAATTGGTGTTAAAAGGAGCAAATGGTAATAACCTTAAGAACGTGAAGCTAACCATTCCGTTGGCGCAGATGATTTGTGTTACAGGGGTGTCGGGAAGCGGTAAGTCCACCCTAATTCATGAAACACTTTTCCCCATATTGACCAAGTTCTTCTATCGCTCCAGGAGAGAAGCCTTACCTTATGAATCTTTTGACGGTTTGAGGTTGATTGATAAGGTAGTTGAAGTTGACCAATCAGCGATTGGCCGAACTCCGAGATCTAATCCTGCTACATATACCGGCGTATTTACAGACATCAGAGCACTATTTTCAGAACTGCCAGAAGGGAAGATTAGAGGATATAAACCAGGTCGATTTTCTTTCAATGTCAAAGGTGGTCGTTGCGAAACTTGTGAAGGTGGTGGTATGAAAGTGGTTGAAATGGACTTCCTTCCGGATGTACACGTTCAATGTGAATCCTGCAAGGGCAAACGCTATAACAGGGAGACGCTCGAAGTGCGATTTAAAGGCAAATCCATTGCGGACGTACTGGACATGACAGTGGAGCAGGCAGTTAAGTTCTTTGAGCATTTGCCCAAAATCCTGAGAAAGATAAAAACATTAAATGAGGTAGGATTGGGCTATATCTCCCTGGGGCAACATGCCACAACCCTATCCGGTGGTGAAGCACAACGAGTAAAATTAGCTACCGAACTCTCCAAAAAGGATACGGGTAAAACGCTCTATATTTTAGATGAGCCAACTACAGGCCTTCATTTTCAGGATATTCAGCACCTTTTAGACGTACTTAACAAATTGGTTGACAAGGGCAATACTGTATTGATTATTGAGCACAATATGGACGTAATCAAAATGGCAGATTATATTATTGACCTTGGACCTGAAGGTGGTGATGCTGGAGGAAATATTGTTGTGGAGGGATTACCTGAAGAAGTGATGAAAGATAAAAATAGTTATACCGCTAAATACCTTTTGAAAGAATTAGGCTAACCCCCTTGTGTCCTCAAATGTGACTAAACGTTACAAGGTTAACAGGAGGTTAAACCGACTGTTCAAACAGTTGTTTTGGCCTTTTCATTATCCCAAATGAATATAGGGCCACTACCAAAACCTGTAACCTTGGCACAAACGGTAAAGGTTTTTCCTTCACTTAATCCGGTATCTTGCGGAGTTATAATAGTAATGTCGTTAGCGGTTTGGACATTGGTAATATTAATGCTCAACAGTAAGCAAATAGGGGTTAATATAAAGTGCTTTGGTGCATAACATTAGCATGATAAGTTAAATTATTAATGACTATCAAAGATACAAAAAAATGATATATACAATGTATAATTTACCCGTTGTGCTAATTAATCAGGAGTAAGGAAAAGTGTGTATAAGCGTGATTATCAGTAAATTATTGAAAATATCCGTCAAAAATTAGCTGCTCGATTCCTTGAGTTTGAAGTGTACTTCAGTGTCGACCCGATGCCTTTAGAGGGATGTAAAATCTCCAGAGAAAAACGATCTGAAATTTGTCAACAAACATTTGACAATGCTCCTGATAAAAGATACTTGCGCTTCTCAAGACAGCTATTTCCATGGATACAAATTACAGGGAGTCTGTTCGGCTAATGGGATATTCCACGCTATTGAACCCACAAAAGCCAGCGTTCATGCTACCACCTGTTTAAAGGAGACTGACTCCCAACTTATCTGATGGTGTGTTCATTGGAGATAAAGGTTACTGGTCTTCCTCCATACAATTGGACCTGTTCCATGCTGCCAATATCGGTTGGCAAACACCGGTGAGGAACCATCAGAAAAATTATAAAAAGCCACCTTGGGTATTCAGGAAAATAAGAAAAAGAGTGGAGACACTTTTCTCCCAACTTTGTGACCAGTTGATGATTTGCAGGAATTATGCGAAAACTTCTCAGGGATTTAAAACTGGAATCCTATCAAAAATAACTGCACTAACAGTTTCAATATAGCAATAAAGCATAATCAATTAATGATCAGTAAGTTGATTTTTGGAAGTCCCCTTGAGCTTTTGACAGGTTGGTATTTGACTGTTGGTTTTTTCGGAAAGAATGAATAAGCAATCAGTCCGGAGATAAGGTTTGTAATGAAGTTTGCCCATCATCCATGTCCTGAATGTCAATTCTTGAGAGATGTAGGCTTTATCAGCGTATAATTTTCCCTTGAGGGCCTTGACGAACGACTGGTTTTTGAGTGGTTCCCTGTCCTCTACATTCCCCTGAGTAATAGCGAAATGGAGTATCTCTCCTTTGTTATTCATGATAATATGAAGTTTGAAGCCAAAAAAAACAGCTCATCTCAGGCTTTCTCCCGGGCTCATTGCAATAAGGTGTTTTTTTGACGGATTGATCGAATTGAATGCAAAAATCGTCCACCAGGTAGAAAATTTCAGTAATCTTATCCTCAGATGGAGTCATGTATTTCGTGATTAAGTATTTGAAATCCAACATTTTAAATTAATCACAACTACAGGCTTTATTGAGTTCTCAGGGGTTTCTCTCAGAAAATTCATTCAAGTATTCATCGAACTCAGGTTTATAACAACCTCCGGCCTTTGGCCACCTCACTCAAGGGAGGAATAATTACCTCATCAATTAAAGGACTCTTCTGAATTAATAAATCTCAAACTCCCCCCTGAAGGGGGTTAGGGATGTTTCTGACTATTGGAGAGTTCCGTCCTCAAATCTTCACACAAACATTCTGTGCCTCTGTAAAAAATTTTAAAGCCTCGTTACCGCCTTCTCTTCCAGCACCTGATTGTTTCATGCCACCAAATGGAGTTCTTAGGTCCCTGAATAACCAGCAATTAATCCAAACTATGCCACTCTTAAGCCTCGAAGCCACCTGGTGCGCCTTTGTGATATTCTCCGTCCAAAGAGTAGCAGATAGGCCATAAGGTGTACTATTCGCTTCTTCAACTACTTGATCTATAGAGGTGAATGGTATTAATGTCACAACTGGTCCAAATATTTCTTCTTGGTTGGTTCGACAGTAACTATCCAGACCTTCGAATACAGTAGGTCTATAAAAGTAACCCTCAGCATTTTCACCACTGAGTTGAACTCTTTCACCTCCGGTTAAAAGTACTCCACCCTCTTGTTGAGCCAATTTGACATAGCCTTCAACTTTCTCTAAATGTCCTTTGGAAACCAGGGCCCCCAGGTTTGTATCGTTGTCTTTTGGGTTTCCAACTTTTAACCTGCTGACGTTTTCCACAAAAGCGTCCTTGAACTTTTTATAGATAGTGCTTTCAATGAAAATCCTCGATCCGCACAGGCATATTTCACCTTGATTGGCAAAGGATGATTGAATCGAGGTGCACAGAGCCGTTTCAAAATCACAATCAGCAAAGATTAGGTTGGGATTTTTGCCGCCTAATTCCAGGGATAGTTTTTTAAACATGGGAGCTGCTATAGAGGTAATTCTTTTGCCAGTGGCGGTTCCCCCCGTAAACGAAATGGCTGAAATATCACTGTGGGAAACCATGGTTTCTCCAACTTTGGGACCCAGCCCGTAAATAATATTAAGAACACCTTTTGGCAGCCCGGCTTCAATGCAAAGTGTTGATAGAAGAAATGCGGTCATTGGAGTTAATTCCGAGGGCTTTGCGATAACACAATTTCCCGTTGCCAATGCCGGGGCTATTTTCCAGGTAAATAGGTAGAGTGGCAAATTCCAGGGCGATATGCAACCCACCACACCAATTGGGTGGCGGTGCGTATAGTTCACAGCCTGACCTTCAGCAATGTGAGCTTCTGAAGATTGGTTGACAATTGCTGAGGCAAAAAATCTGAAGTTTGCTGCTGCTCTTGGAATATCAACCGCAGTAGCAAGTTTAACTGGCTTACCGTTATCTTCCGATTCTGCTTCTGCCAGTTTTTCTAAATTTTCTTCAATCAAATCAGCGATTTTGTATAGGATTCTGCTCCTGGCTTCAATCCCGCAGGAACTCCATTCAGGGAATGCCTTTCTTGCTGCATTTATTGCAGTCTCAACATCATTTTTATCGGAATCTGGAACAAGACTGTATACTTTGCCTGTAGCAGGGTAATAATTATCCAGATATTGGTCTGATTGGGGAGGACTCAACTCTCCGTCAATATAGTTCAGTATCTTTTTCATTTCGGGTTTTGAAGTCTAAATTTACGGTTTTCAAGAATACAATGGCGATAGAAATAACAGCAGATAATAAGCTAAAGAAGTTAGTAGTAGTTGGTGATAGATTGCTAATTAAACCCATGAAGGAGAATGGGAAAACAGCCGGTGGGCTTTACCTTCCACCAGGAGTGAAAGAAAAGGAGCAAATCCAAAGCGGTTATGTTGTAAAAGCTGGTCCGGGTTATATGCTACCCTTACCGATAGAGGAAGAAGACTGGAAACCAGAAGAGGACAAAGTGAAATACATGCCACTCCAGGTTAAAGAAGGAGATCGGGCAATATTCTTACAAAACGGTGCTTTTGAAGTTCTTTACCAGAAGGAGAAGTATTTCATTGTTTCCCAGGCTTCAATTCTGATGATTGAGAGGGAAGAGAACCTACTTGATTAAAAGAGCAACAATATCTTAGGACCAAAAATTAGAGTTCCAACAGCTCCTGCGGCAATTGCCGCTAACAACACAGTTCCTGCTGCAATATCTTTTGCATCTCCCGCTTTTTCTTGAATATCTGGTGATATAAGATCAATGGTGTTCTCTATTGCGGTGTTAATTCCCTCAGCCCCGATTACCATCCCGCTTGCAAATATTATTAAGCACCATTCAACGGTGTTCAATTGAAAGTAGATTCCCAGAATCACGACCATGATCAATGCGGTCAGATGAATCTGGGCATTTCTTTCCGCTTGGAATAATTTCACTATTCCTTTAAAAGCATTGCTAAATGACGCAATTAAATTGTTATCCATGTTAATTGTCTCTCCAGATAATTTCTGTAACATTCTTTCCTGAGATTATTGTACTTCTTTGCGCACCCTCAGGTTTTCTTAGCCTCATGCTCGATCCGGTTATCTTTTCTATTTGCTGTTGCATGACAATAGTTTTATTTTTTTTATGAAAGATTACCATTCTGTTGTTCATAGCATCCTGGAGGTCAAGTTTGAAAGTCTTTCGGGATTCGATTTCTTCATAGCTATAGAATCTTGAAAGGTCATTGTTTAGTATATTAAAAATTTGGTTTGCATCTGGAACCCCATAGCCAAGATAGTTATTGGGGTTGTTCGCCAGATGTCCTGAACTAGTGATCAAATCCTTAACCTCCATATTGGTAAGTTCCGGATTCCCTTCCCAAATTACAGCAGCTAACCCTGTAATAATAGGAGCAGAAAAAGAAGTTCCTTGTGATGAAAAACAGGAGACATCGGGTTTGACATAGTTCAGAAACTCCGCACCAATTGAACTGTATTTTAATTTCTGCCAAGTCTTGTAACCGGTAGCACCAACCGCCAGTACATCTTTGGCATCTGCAGGTGTGCTAACCACTTGGAAATTTTCAAGATTGCCGTCATTACCGCCAGCCACGACTAGGAGCATTCCTTTTTCAGAAGCTGCAATTTGGGCCGCTCTTGTTAGTGCCACTGATTTACCATCCATATCAGTTGGTTTATAATTTTCCAAAGCATTCTCAAAACCGATACTATAGCCAATAGAGATGTTTACCAATTTAACTCCGAGGCTATCCATCCATTCTAAAGCTGCGACCAGATAATCCTCCTCGGCACGAAAATCAGTTCTGCCATCATCTGTTCTTGCTAAATAAAAATCTGCACCAGTCGCCATCCCGAACTGCACTTCAGTTTCAGGGTCTTTTCCTCCTATCATATGCCAAACCTCATTCCCGTGGTCATCACCTAAATGTTTTGACCCCTCGAATGGCCCAAGTGCTGGTGTTACAAAATCCCGATATGCAATTACTTGTTTGTTTTTGAATAGATGTGATAACCGGGGGTCTTTGTCTGCTTCAAGAAACCCACCATCTATGATACCAATCTTAACGCCTTTTCCAGTCAAATCCTTCTCTATTATTTTGTTGGCGTTGATCTGTTCCAAAGCAAATCCCAGCTTGGGTTCCTTCGAATTATTAAATCTGTTTTGCTCAAAAAGAGCTACCGGCTTAATTGAAGAAGTCAGCTCTGCGGGTGGTGAAGACAAATTGCAACCCGAGGAAACGGAATAGGCGTTGAGCCAATCAGAATAAGTGACTATTGCGCAGTCGTTAGTCTCCAAATATCTTTTTACAGCAGTTTTGTTCGCTATGTCGTTGCTATTGACATAGACCCAATACTTTTGTTGTGAGAAGCCGCCTGTGACCTGTAACAGGCATATTAGTAGAAATGTCGAACGCACAAGTTAAAATTAGGGATTTATGAGATATCCACCGATTGATAAAGAACTCTTTCAAACTAATAGGCAAAACCTGGTTAAGAAAATAAAGCCGGGAAGTGCTATAATCGTGCACTCCTCTGATCCTCTAAGATTATCCGGCGATGGTGTTTTAACTTATAGACAAGACAGTGATTTCTTTTACCTGACAGGAATTGACCAGAAAGACAGTGTTCTGATTATAACCAGTCACATTGGTGATGAAAAGGCGAAAGAAATACTACTAATCAAAGAAACAAACGAAAAGATAGCTATTTGGGAAGGAGAAAAACTCTCCTTAGTAGAGGCTTCAGATAAATCAGGTATTGACAACGTTGAATGGGTCAGCCAATACGATGGACTTTTGGCTGATATTCTTCAAAGTACACAGCATGTCTATCTTGATTTTAACTACGCGTCAAAATCAACGATGTTTCCAATATCAAAAAATGAAAGACTGGGGCAAGAATTGATGAAACGAAACCCGGAACTGTCTGTAACGAATCTAATTCCTTTACTTACTGAACTCCGGATGATTAAGTCGGAAACAGAGTGCAAATTAATAAAACAGGCTGGAGTAATCACCAGGAAAGGATATGAAAGGGCCCTTAGCTTTATTAAACCGGGAATATGGGAATATGAAATTGAAGCTGAGTTCATTTCTGAATTTATCAGCCACGGATCCCGGGGTTTTGCTTACAATCCCATAATTGCATCCGGATCTTCTGGTTGTGTGTTACACTATGAACAAAATAGTAAACAATGCCTAAAAGGCGATATTGTTTTACTTGACGTGGGTGCGGAGTATGCCAACTACAAGGCTGATGTTACAAGGACCTACCCGGTTAATGGGAAGTTCAGTTACCGTCAAAAACGAGTTTATCAGTCCGTATTAAAAATAAAAAAAAGTGCTGCTAATTTACTTAGACCCGGAATTACGCTGAAGGAATACAACGCACAAATTGGAGAGCTAATGGAGGAGGAATTGGTACAACTCAGGTTACTCCATTGGGCTGATATCAAAAAACAGAATCTCAAAAACCCACTCTACAAGAAATACTACATGCATGGAACTTCGCATCATTTGGGATTAGATGTTCATGATCTTTCTGACCGAAACAAACCAATTGAACCCGGGATGATACTAACAATAGAACCGGGAATCTATATAAGAGAAGAAGGGATCGGTATTCGTTTGGAGGATGACCTTTTAATTGGTCCGGATGACAATCAAAATCTCACTCCCGACATTCCTTTAGAAATAGATGAGATAGAAGAACTGATGCATTAAAGTCTTTAATGTCGAGCCTCCAGTGCTCTTAATCTATCTTCAATTTGCATTAGCTTATAGATAATAATAATGTGCGTTTCTTTCGCATCAATACCTACCGGGCTGTTGTCACTTGAAATGAGCGAAGCGATTTCTTCTCGAATTTGCTGTGGAATGTCAGTTTGCATAATATTTGGATTTTTTGTGAGCTCCAAAGGTTAACATTTTTTAACAATAAGAATCGTTAATTCACAGTGAGCCGTCACTAATTTTGTTTCTTTGTCACTTCAAATATTTTTGTCCCTGGATAAATTAAGAAAGTAACTATGACCATAGCTGATGCAGCAGATGCGGATATTAAAAAGGAGCATCAGGAAAAAATAAGAAACGTTTTTTCAGAGGTAGGAAAAGTTGTTGTTGGTCAGGAATATATGATCAATCGGTTGTTGATTGGTCTATTTACTCAAGGTCACGTATTGCTCGAAGGAGTTCCCGGACTGGCAAAAACACTAACGGTCAATACACTTTCGGAAGCACTTCATCTTGATTTTAGAAGAATACAGTTTACTCCGGATTTGTTGCCAGCCGATTTAGTGGGGACCATGATTTATAATCAGAAGTCGGCAAAATTTGAAGTGAAAAGAGGCCCAATATTCGCAAATATCATCTTAGCGGATGAAGTGAACCGTTCACCGGCAAAAGTACAATCAGCCCTACTTGAAGCCATGCAGGAGAAGCAGGTGACTATCGGAGAAACGACCTACTCACTGGACCGGCCATTTTTGGTAATGGCTACTCAAAATCCCGTTGAGCACGAAGGTACGTATCCATTGCCAGAAGCTCAGGTTGATAGGTTTATGCTAAAAGTTAATATCGACTATCCGGATAAAGACGATGAATTAGAAATCATGCGTCGAATGTCGAATCTCACCTTTAACAAAAAAGTTAAATCTACCCTTTCAAAAGAAGACATATTTGCAATTAGAGATGAAATCAATCGAGTGAACGTTTCCGAATCCCTGGAGAAATACATTATTGAATTGGTTTTTGCCACACGAAGTGCAAAGGAGTATGGCCTAACCGATGAGGCACATTACATTCAATTTGGTGCATCGCCTCGAGCTTCAATTAATCTCAACCTAGCTGCTAAAGCAGTGGCTTTCTTCGACGGAAGAGACTATGTTCTTCCAGAAGACATTAAGGAGGTTGCTTCAGATGTGTTCAATCATCGCCTCATTCTAAATTATGAAGCTGAGGCTGACGGAATCACCACTAGAGATATCATTACTACTTTACTGGGGAAGATCAACATCAACCGATAACATAAGTTTCTAACTTCTTAACATTGGGTTAATCTTCTTAACACAAAAGGAAGATTGCGCTAATTTCTTTAACAATATCCTAACAGCACCTACCAAAGGGATTAATACTTGGAGCGCACTTTTGCGGCAACAAACAGAATTTGTAAGCGCATAAATGCTTTTTAAGATGAAAAAATTACTCTCTTTAACCCGTTCTGCTAATTAGGCGATAGCAACTTTCAAGTTATTGATTGATCTGTTGCAATCAGGTTTGTTGATCAACGGAACGCCAGTCAAGGCTGTAATTTTAGTCAATATCCTGGTGTTAAATCCCTGAAAAGTTTTAGCGTAATTCCTGCAAATCATCAACTGGTCCCAAAGTTGGGAGAAAAGTGTCTCCACTTTTTTTCTTATTTTACTAAATAGTGAATTGTTAATAAGCCATCCTAAGGAAATAAAGGGATCAATTGATCTCTTTTATCATTTTTCTTAATTCTTCAAGAGTTATCTTAACCTTTTCTAGTTCCAAACTGACAGAGTCTTTTTGAACCTTGTTAACCCTTAGCCTTTGGGTGAGTTCAATGATTAAAGAATCGTTTTGAACAATTGCTTCCTGATGACCAATTTTCTCCTCTTTTGTTTGAGTTAGTTTTTGATCGAGTTTGATATTTTCAGTTGCAAACCTATCAAGAGCTTTCCCGATTTTCTCAGCATGTCTTTCCGTATCAGTTATTTTCCGCTGTAGGTTATTTTTATAATAGTCAGTTCTAAAGTCAGAAAGCAACCCACTTATTTGCTTATTGTATTTGCTAACGTCCTCACTCGACATGCCATTATCACTGATTGCAGCTTTAATTTTTGCTGTAAGTGAATCTGGATCTACTACTTCAGAATAGAAAATAATTGGCACTGTCGACTCTCCTTCTTTTGGGGGAATTGTATGTTTGATAACGTCCTTTTTGGTTTCGTTTCGACTGAATTCTTTGGAATATTTCCACCATGCTTTAAAAATTTCTTTTTTGGTGAAGTCAAGTCGAACAGCATAACCAGCTAACTTGTGGCCATCAATGGATAGCGTTTCTTCACTAGCATTGGAATCCACTTTTTGGGCATTGGCTATGTACAGCGGAATCCAACATGCAACGGTTAAGAGATGTTTTTTCACGGAATGGTTGAACATTTAAAACAAAACTAAATTTTCATGGTAGTATTATCAAAAGGATTAAATAAATGAAGGTACTTATCTCTGGAGGAACTGGATTGGTAGGAAGTAGACTTACTACTTTACTTCTTGAAAAAGGTTATGAGGTAGCTCATTTAAGCAGATCAGTGCGACTTGGCCGAGTGCAAACTTTTGAATGGGATATTGAAAACAGCATTTTGAATCTTGACGCAGTTACTGGTGTCGATTACATCATCCATCTGGCTGGTTCTGGAGTTGCGGATGGCCGTTGGACCGCAAAGCGCAAAAAGGAGATTACCGAGAGTAGGGTCAAATCCAGTGAGTTAATTTTTAAAGTTTTGGCAGAGAATGGTCATGGTGTCAAAGCATTTGTTGCCGCATCGGCGGTTGGATATTATGGAATGGATACAGGTGACGTATTATGTTCAGAGGATTCTTCAAGAGGGAGGGACTTTCTTTCAGAAGTGGTAGTCGAATGGGAAGCATCAACATCAAAAATCAGGAAGTTGGGCATTCCTGCCAGCCAGTTAAGAATTGGGGTAGTTCTTGACCCCCACGGCGGAGCACTGGGAAAAATGGAGACGCCATTAAAAATGGGCATTGGTTCTCCCCTTGGTTCCGGCAAGCAATGGGTAAGTTGGATTCATATTGACGACTTATGCCGAATGATCATTTACGCCATGGAGAATCAACTGAATGATGTGTTCAATGCGGTTGCTCCAAATCCTGTGACTAATAAAGAGCTTACCAAAGCCATGGCTCAAGCACTGGGCAGACCGCTGTTTATGCCTAATGTTCCATCGCTGGTTCTAAAAGCGTTGTTTGGAGAGATGGCCACAATGATTCTTGGGGGTAATAGGGTCTCAAGTGATAAAATTGAGACAGATGGGTTTGAATTTTCATTCCTCTCTATTGAAAGTTCACTGGATAATTTGTACTTATAAAGATATTACGTCGATCCGGACAAGCCGGGGAACATAAGTGATGGAAGTATAGGGTTCGGATAGAGGTACTGTACGGATAGAGGTACTGTAGAGACTGCCACTGCAGCTGACATTAATGCACTGTCAAATTACAGTGGAGGTCTGCTCGACCTTGACAACCTCCTCAGTGAGGTCAACGATCTGGATAATGCCGCCAAGGTTGCCAAATGGACAGAATTTAATGCCAATTTGAGAAATCAGGGAAGCCTCAATGCTGCACTAGTGGCTACTTTCACCCATAATTCCCTAACTGGTATTACCAGTCAAACTGATCCCAATGGATGCACAACTTATTATGAATATGATGGGTTTGGTAGGTTGAACAGAGTCAGAGATCATGAGGATAATGTGCTTCAGGAGTATGAGTATGCAGGAGAGTACTGATCAATAATTCTTCAAAATCTGTATCCGAAGTAGATTGAGAATGATTGTGGCTGTCAATTGTATGTTGAGCAATCGATCAGTTGATAATTGTAATTTCCTTGCTACCGTTCGGTGTGCATCTGCATAGGCAATCCAAACGGTACCAACTGGTTTTTCTTCAGTGCCACCGCCGGGGCCAGTCACGCCTGTGGTAGATAATCCAATGGAAGTGTTGAGTTTTTTTCGAACCCCCTCCGCCATTTCTTTAGCCGTTTCTTCACTTACGGCACCATGAGCAATTAATGTAGCTTCCTTAACACCCAGTTGATTCATCTTAACCTCATTCGAATAGCTGACTATAGTGCCCTGGTAGTATTCTGAACTGCCAGATACCTGTGTCACCAAGTGGGCCAAATAACCTCCGGTACAACTTTCAGCTGTTGATAACGTCAATCCAAGGTCAAACAATAATTTTCCAACTACTCCTTGTATTTCGTCTTTATCATACCCGAAAATATATTTATCTACCAAGGGCAAAAGTTTATCAATCTCTTTTTGAACCTGCTTCTGAAGGGCAGATTTACTGTCACCCTTGGCGGTTAACCTCAACCTGACCTGACCCATAGACGGCAGATAGGCCAACTTGATATTTTCTGGTAAGTTATTTTCCCAATCCTCAATTTGGTCTGATAAGAAAGATTCTCCTATCCCGATGGTGCGAATCATTTTGTGATAGATAACCGGAGTATCAAAAAAGTCACACAACTTCGGAATGACCTCCTCTTCCATTATCGTTTTCATTTCCAGTGGCACTCCTGGCATAGAAACGAAAACTTTGCCTTCTTTTTCAAACCACATACCCTGGGCTGTTCCCATTCGGTTGATGATTTTTGTGCATCTCTCCGGACGCTCTGCCTGTTTGTGATTGACTTCTGATAGCTCAAGTCCACGACTTTCAAAGAAGTCTTTCACCTGTGCCAATGCCTCTTTATCAATTTTAAGCGGGGAATTAAAATATTCAGCCAATAAAGCCTTAGTTAAGTCATCTTTGGTTGGTCCAAGCCCTCCGGTAATTAAAATTATATCCACTCGGGACTCTGCTTCCTTAAAGACAGTTAGTATTTCTTCTCTAACATCGCCAACCGTAGTCTTTCTTATGGTCTTGACCCCGGCGAGGCTAAGTTGTTCACTCATCCACCGAGAATTGGTGTCAACTATTTGACCATAGAGAATCTCATCACCAATGGTTATTATTTCGGCACAAACATCTTTCATGTTTTATTCGATTTCATTTTTAAAAGTATTATCCCCACTTTTCCATACGATTTAATATAATGAAAATGAAAAGAACTCTTCTAATTGCAATTATACTGACGATCAGTCAAGCTTGCACTGTTCAGCAGATCAGTCAAACGCTTGATGATTATTTAAAAAATGATAAGCTCACATCAGTTGAAGTCACATCAGGATTGCGTGAAGCATTAATTCAAGGAATCACAAAGGGTTCAAACAATGCTTCAAAAAAAGATGGGTACTTCAAAAATTCGTTGATAAAAATTCCGTTTCCACCTGATGCGATAAAAGTTGCAAATACCTTAAGAGACCTTGGGCTGGGTAGAGAAGTAGACAGGTTTATCATTACACTGAACAGGGGTGCCGAGGATGCTGCTAAAAGTGCAAAACCAATTTTTGTCTCTGCCATTAAGCAAATGACTATTCAGGATGCCTGGGGAATATTGAAAGGGGAAAATAATGCAGCTACCCAATATCTACAGAAAACCACTTCGGAACCACTTTACAATTCCTTTAAGCCAATAATTAAGAACAGCCTGGAAACGGTCAATGCTACAAAATATTATGGCGATTTAGTGAGCCGATACAACCAAGTGCCATTTGTTGACAAGGTTAACCCTGACCTTGACGACTATGCCACTAACCTCGCGATGGAAGGGCTTTTTAAATTGGTTGCTAATGAGGAAGCAAATATTAGAAAAAATCCGGTCGCAAGAACCTCCGATTTATTGAAGAAGGTGTTTGGTTATGAGGACTAAAACTGCCCCTCCCCGATTATCCGTGGTAAGTAGAAGCACTCATTTTAGAAGCCACTAGCAAATTTTTTGGCACTACTATCGGAATTGTAAAAATAATCCGCCCTTTAAATTCAACTTCAATGGAATTTGATTTTAGATCATTTGAAGGTAATTTTAAAGTTAACTAAACAACCATTTCATGAAGAAAGTATCACAATTCATTGCCATTATGTTGGTCCCTGGCATTACGACGTATTGTTCACAACCTCCGGCACAAGACAAAATAGAAGAAGGCCCTAGTTACAAAATTGCAGAAGGTCATGCCCTCGTTTGGGATGAAGCAATTAAGCAAATTTTAGAATTGGCAGAGGCCATGCCCGAGGAGGGCTACTCTTTCAAACCCCATGACAGTGTAATGACTTTTGCAGAGCAACTTGTTCACATCGGGGGATCATCCAATTTCATTGCCAACAAATATCTGATGGATACGGTTCCTCAAAGCCCGGAGGTCAACTCCGCGGAAATGAGTAAAGCGGAAATTGCCCAATTTGTTGAATCAAGTCTAAAACAGGTAGGCGAAGTGATCAAAAGCATGTCGGACCAACAACTCCTTGATGAGCAGGTTGAAAGTTTTTCAGGAAATAAAATGAGCCGATTAGAAGGCTTGTTACTGACCCACGATCACCTGACAAATCATAAAGCGAAAGCGAATTTGTATGTGAGAATCAGTGGCAACGAGCCTCCGAAATACAGGTACTACTAATATATCAATAATTTGACTGGAAGCTGTTGGATAATCGTCAGGCAGCTTCCTTACTTTACTTTTTCGGCACTATTAATTTCTATCCAATAACCATCAAGGTCCTGAATGTACACTTGCCCTATGCCATCAGCACGAATGGTTATTTTATTACCCTCTCCTTCCCAACTGGAATAGGCTATCTTTCTGTTCTTGAGGTTCTCCACAAATCCTTCAAAGTTGTTAGCGGATAAGGCAAAGTGGATTGACTTTGTCATATAAACAGGGGTGGGATCGCCAACTATTAGGTGAAGTTCAGTTCCATTGCCCATGGATAGCCATCTACGGCCTGGTTTTTCAGTTCGATTAACAATTTCTTTCAGGCCTAGTACCTCGGAATAAAAGATAGCACTTTTATCAACATCGGCCACCAGTAGCGCATCATGATTGAAATTGAGGCCAAATGACTGGCTGTTAGCATGGGAAACAATCAAAATTAAGATGAATAAACCCGGTATTCTCATAACTTTCTATTTTGGAACTAAACTAAGAAGTATCTGCATACTTATCAATGATATTAAATGTCCTCGCATTACTCACTTTGGCCAAAAAAGGATTTAAGAATGTAAAAAATATATTGGGTGTAATGACAACATGGAACAGTGCTTCGACCCACAATCTTCTATGTAAAAATTTCTTGTTAATATACGACTAACCTTACCCATTCCCATATTGGGGCACCCAAACTCCAGATCTGATGTTGTTTGAACTACTTATAATTTATATTGATTTGATTATCAGAAAGTTATGAGGAAAATTTAAATTACCTTTGCAAGGAGAAATAATAGAGATTACCGTTTCATGAACTCAATTTAACAGCAGACATCATGGGAACAAGAAGAAAATCATAACTACGGACTTTCCATTCGAGAAGAAATTCAGTCTTTCAAATATTATTGGATTTTGGAAATTGAGGACACAGGAAAAGGGTGCGTTGTCTGACCCCGTAGCTAAGGACATGTTGGCCAAAGTTGATGCCGTTCCAGAACTGCGTGAACCGATAGAGGACCCCCAAGATCATAGAAAAAACATTGACACAATTAAGTGGCTATTTGTCCGCTGTGCTTCCCTCAGCCTTGATACATGATCAATTGTTGGCTGTGGTTCCCTCTTTTAAGATGAAGTTTGTTTATACCACCAAGTCATTCGGCAACTTGGTGCAAGAGATTGGTGGTGTAGAAAATATGGTTGCTTCTACAGATAAGGATGAAATGTCCCGAAAGAAAACTATGGCAGCATATCACTCCATTTGTTTTACGGAAACAAATTTCTTGGCTTGTTGAAACTTGGTTCACCCAAAGGGGGCTCTTAATTCATTTGCCTATAATAAATTGACTGAGGTTTTACCCTTGTTTTCATTGGCGTTGAAACAAAATGCTGATGAGAATGAAGTACAGGCTTTAATTAGAGAGTCCTGTACTTCAATTCATCCCACAGTTGAGTGGAAGTTTCTTAAAACCGCTAACAATATGCTGGTTCAAATGGAAACAGACGAAATGGTTGATCCAAAACCTATTGTCTTTAAAAATGGTTCTTCCGCTTTATGGCATTTCTGACATAAGGGCATCATTTACCGGAAGAAATAGATTCATTCAAGCCGATTTAACAGAACAATTAAATCTTGCTATTGAAGTTTTAGCGAGGGCTTCAGAATTTAAACCGATGCATGTGCTGGATGAGCTTACTTTCCGATTGGAGAAGTATAAAAAGTGCCTTAAGACCGGGTTATCATCTGGGGATGAGGTTGAAGTACAGGATTTTCTGTATTTCTCCATTGAGCCACTTTTAAAGAATATAGCTGGAAATTGCTCTGAGTTTGCTAAGGTTTCTCTTCGGCTTACTGGAAAGCTTTGGGCTCAGAACTGGGAGTTTGTCTATAAGCGGAAGGCGAGCATTTGCAAAAAGCTTAACCATGATTAATGAGAAGTTTTCTTCTTTCATTGAAAATGAACAAGTAAAAGCTCAAAAAATTTACCCTCATTATTTCGAATAATACGTCACAGATAGGGTGGAATACAACATTATATTTGGGAGAATCCCTAACTGAAGGGTCCAAACATGATCCCTTCTTTTTGAATAATATGAGATTGTGGCAAACTATAACCATGGTTGAAGTTGCAAGAAAGGCTGAGCGTTTAAAACCAAACCTTCCAGTCGAGTTGGATACTACGCATTTGATATTGGTACACAATGTGCCACTTTCAATGATACACAGAGGAAATCATTTTGTTACTTTTCTTTAGATTTGGGGAGATTAAATGGAATAAATATGCAATTTCCTCTGTGTATAAACATCTCCAATGAGCTATCTTGAACAACTGGTAATTGATGCTGCCAATTTTATTTGGGGCACCCCGCTATTGATTCTGTTGATGGGAGGAGGTTTTTTCTTCATGATCTATTCAAGATTTCTGCCCTATCAATACTTTGGTCATGCAATTGCCATTCTCAGGGGAAAGTATAAAGACGACACCGCTCCAGGAGAAATAAGCCAGTTTCAGGCATTGTCCGGAGCATTGGCAGCAACAGTCGGAATGGGAAACATTAGCGGTGTGGCCATAGCTATTGCAACAGGTGGTCCGGGTGCTGTTTTTTGGATGTCGATGAGTGCATTAGTGGGCATAGCGACAAAGTTTTTCACCTGCACCCTTGCCGTAATGTATAGAGGAAAGGACTCTGAAGGGAATATACAAGGTGGTCCCATGTATGTTATAGTGGAAGGTCTCGGCAAAAAATGGAAGCCGCTTGCAATCTTTTTTTGTGTAGCGGGTTTCTTTGGTGCGACCCCAATTTTCCAGGCCAATCAGCTAATCCAGGTGGTTCACGATGTCATTCTTTATCCCACAGGCATTGTGTCACGGGATAACCTCACATCAAATGTTGTAGCAGGCCTGATCATTACTGTTTTTGTGGCTATAGTAATCTTTGGCGGGATCAAAAGAATAGCTAATGTGGCCTCCAAACTTGTACCTTCAATGGTATTACTATATGGATTTGGGGTTTTATTGATCATGACCAGGTTTTATGAAAATGTAATACCAAGTTTCATGTTGATCTTAAAAGACGCATTTACCGCAGATGCAGTTCTCGGTGGGGCTGTAGGAAGTATAATTATAGCAGGAGCCCGGAGAGCTGCTTTTTCTAATGAAGCGGGTATCGGCACCTCACCAATGATGCATGGAGCAGCTCAGACCCGGGAGCCGGTAAGAGAAGGTTTGGTAGCTATGATGGAACCAGCCATTGACACTATGATAGTTTGTACGTTGACAGGGTTGTCTATTCTGGTGACTGGTGCCTGGCAAAGTGGGGACAATAATGGGATCAGCCTTACGGCAAGGGCTTTTGAATTGGGCATTCCAGTGTTTGGTCCATACATTTTAATGACTTGTGTAACCATCTTTGCCATTACCACCATTTTTGGATTGTCCTACTATGGAAGAAAGTGTTTTTCGTTCTTGGTAGGTGCAAAATATGGCAAGTATTTTAACTATTGGTATATATCATTGATAGTTCTGGGATCGGTATTAAGTCTTCAGGCGGTCTTTAGTTTTATTGATTTTGCTTATGCGCTGATGTCAATTCCAACAATGATTTCTGCTGTCCTATTGGCACCAAAAGTAAAACAGGCAGCAAAAGACTATTTTAAAAGATTGGAAAAAGAGAAGAGCACTTAATTCTGACCAGTGGTTGGGGCCGTTGCCGAACTTTTTTTGATGATACTCATTATTCTGGAGAACTCTCTTTCGGTAATCTTTTCATCACCACTGACAATGTCCCGAATTTCGTCGGCCTGGTGACCGGCAAGATTGATGTCACCTTTTTGGTGCTGAAACTCTATTAATGCTTGCATATCCTCAATTCGGTTCTTAAGGATCAGAAATTGATTCTCATTGATTTTACCCTCCTCTAATGCCTGACTGATGAAGTCCTTTTGTTTAAGTAATCGCGTTTCCAGCTTATAATGGTCTTCTACATATTCCTTGATCAAATCGTTTGTTTGATAGAGAATATTCTTAAAACGCTGTTTTGTGCGATCAGTCAGGAATTTGCCAATTATCGCCGATGCCAACGCAAATAATATACCCCCGATCAGGCCAATTTTATCCCAAATGCCGGTACCTGACCAAAACGCTTTGCTAAAAACATTATAAGTATCAGTGTCTTCTTCATCACCTGAGGACAGCAGACTCAGCTGGCCTATTGGTACCTTGTAAGTGATTACAACTGTGCAACCTTTAGCAAAGTTATCATTTTGCTTAAAAAAAATGTTGAGGGCAGTTGTCGTTTGAATGTCATCCTTTTTTATTAGAATGCCTCGTCCATTAGGTAGGATTATGTCAAACTGGTAATCTGAAGTAGTTATTCCATCATCCGTGCCGTAAGTAATAAACCAGTCTTCTCCGTTAAATAGAAGTTCTGATGTTACCGGAAGACTTTTAAGCAACCACTGAGAGAATTCGACGGGCATTCGTTTTCTGAAATCTTCGGATATGATTTCGCCGTCGCCAATAAATCGGTCGTTAAGTTTTACCTGGTAATTAAAAATCCCCTCCTCGGTTGAAAACAACTCCACTATGCATTTATAGATTGCATCTCCCTCCTCAATAAATACATCACCAAATCTATGGCTCTTTTGCAATTCCTGTTGTATCCTCCCTTCAAGAAGCAAGATCACATCCCGGTTGCCAAGCTTCTCCAAGGCATTTTCGGTAGGGTTAATGCCAACTACGATCGAAGGCTTTACCCTCACAATACGCATATACCTTCGGAGTTCATTATAATAATTATCATCTTTTGGAATGAATTGAGTGACATCCAATGGATTATTAAACAGTGATCTTGCTTGCGGGTCTTTATGGGCATTAAAAAGCACGTTTTTCAATTCTTCCTTGCGCTCTGCCGTAAGTCCCGGAGCAAAAACATAAGCATGATAAGGCACCACAAATTCTGACAACACCTTGAATTTGCCCTTATTTGGGCCTTTAAATTTCTTCAGTCTATTATCGACAGCCACGGCATCAACCAGACCTGAGTCCAGGGCCCACAATGAGGCGGTATGATCTCCAGAGAATGCATAGGACAAGTACCCCGCTTCAATGTCAATGTTGTTTTCAGTTAAAATTCCATTGGGAATTTTAAAACCGGAGGTCGAAGATTCTTTTACAAAAAGAAGTTTTGATTCCTTGAGATCTGAAAAATTCCCTATCTCGGGTTTGGTTAGAATATAGCCATTGAAATACTCTTTGCCCTGTACTAAATGAGTAGCGAATACTGATAGGTCAGGAAAGTCAATTTTAGCTTTCAAATAAGGGAAGACTGTAAAGATACCGATATCGAAATCACCACGATTAAGTCTGAAACCGAGATCATTTTCATCAACAATTTCTAATTCTGCTTTCGATCCTATTTGCTCTGCAACATGCTCTAAAATGGGAGTAAATGTTTGCTCCACTTTTTCCTGGGATTTGTATTCAATAATCCCAATCCGAACTTTTTTCTGGCTATAGACATCCAAATAAGATAAGCTGGTAATGAGGAGCAGGTAAACTGGTAATAGTTTCATTTTGGTTAATATGAAAAAGGATTCCAATTTAACCAATTAGTACATGGTAATTTTCATCAAAAAATTAACTGCCAACGGAAAGCCCATTTCCATTGTAGCCTATAATGCTTAATTCCTGCTCTATTTAGTAAATCCTCCAGTTCTTTTTTCTTAAATGCTCTCCTTACAGAAAGAGGAGCATCAAATTTCACCATTGAGGATTTTGAAAATAGCGTTGTTAATAATTTAATTGAGTAGTATGTGAACCAATGCCTATGTAAGTCATTAATAATAACACCAATTCGAGCTTGTTTCTGAAAATTTGAAAAGAGATGAATCAATTCCTCTTCCGAAAAATGATGCAGAAACAAACTACAATGAACAATATCAAATTTTTGTTTGGTGAATGATTTGCTAAACACATTCTCAGTCTTAAATGAGACATTTTGAACTCCTCTAAGATTTTTGCGAGCGTAATCAATAATAAATGGGTTGGCGTCAATCCCAAAAAGTTCCAGATGTTTGCTATTCTTAACGGCCCATTTGTTAAAGAGCAGTAACATATCGCCGCCGCCGCAGCCGAGGTCCGCTACTTTGATTACCTGTCCATTTATTTGTTTGAGTAAGAAATTTAACCCCTCAATGCTAGTGTTGTTGCCACCAAGTCTGGCGTTGACGACCTCTAATTCGCGTAAGGTTTGTTCAACAACTGAGCCTTCACATGAGAGGTCGTCCATGATCTCCATATCCTTACTGCGAGTACTGAGTTTGACCATCATTTTGCGAAAATAACCTCGTTGGTTTTATCTGGCTAATAATTTTGTTAAACCTGGATGCGTTGAACGCCTGATAATCAATGAACATCACCAAGACTGAAAAAATTTCACATACCACTCAGGAAAGCATTGGAAGTGTCAAGTGCTAACGTATAAATTTCAATGTATTTAGCACCTGTTATTTCGACTGCTTTAAGAGATAAATATTACTTCGGGATTTAATATATTGAGAAGAGATAGTAGGCATCTTTTCCATCAATGAAGGACCGACATTTTCAAGATCGATGATTACATCAGGAAGTCCTTTTTCAAAATTTTTGAATACATCAGTCAGCACATCGTAGTAATCAAGATTTTGTAAATGAACTTTAGAAAACTGCCAATTGAGATATGGGGTGGCAAGGGATGCATTTTTATAATGGGATATCTCATCACCCAGAACTACTATTCTCTTACTATCAACTACTTCATCAAACCTTGAATCACTGACTTGCAGGGAGGTAAAGTCAACCAATTGCCCAACCCACTTAATATTTTTGTCTATCACTAATTGATAGCAAAATGTCAATGACAAAAAGACCACAAAGATAATCTCAGCTTTTAGTCGTGTTTCAATCAATAGAAATAAATGACTAAGAAAGAAAGCTATAATTGGAATGATATAAATCAAGCTAATCGATGAAAGGTTAGGTTCGAAAAGTAATGTAATGAGAGCCATTACCAAGGTTATCACCATGACAGATTGAAATTTCACCTGAAAGTTTACATAGTAATTTCTACTATATAGTTTGAAAAAAGAAATCATAAGAAAAGTTCCCGGGACCAATAAAATCAAAGCCAAAGAAGAAACACTTAAAAAAGGGTTTCTGTCAAGGGTGAAATATGCCTGAAAAAACTGGTAATAAAATTCTCTACCGGTATCATGCCAGTAGTAATAAAGTGCAGCAATTAGTAATAATTGGAAGTAACCGAAAGTCATCAGAAATAACCGTCTGGGAATTGCACTTGAAAAGAGTATAAGTGATACAAGAGTTGAAACGACGAATAGGAAGGAAGGAAAATGGAATAGAGTGGATAAACCTAGATAGAGCCCAGCATTAAGGAAAAGTTCGTCTTTTGTGAAGTTATCAATGCGCTTAAAAATATTATTGATCGCAAGTAGCACAAACGTTACACTCAGTAGTTGAGGGGAGAGTGTTAGAAACTCAAAGTTGGTAGACATGCAAACTGTATATAAAAATGCTGGCACGTAGGTGTTTTCGTTAAATGCCTTATTTATTAATAATAAGCGGTTAAAGATGATAGCCTGTATAAATACAAGGAAGAGTGAGAGGAACTGATAGGTAAGTTGTGACCGGCCAAATAGCGAATCCATAATTTGATACGTGAAAGCTGACAATGGCCCCATATTGTCCCATACATCTCGGTACATCATACTTCCATTGGCCATTGCCTCACCAATAACCATCCAATTTAATTCAGGGATCAACAGAGGAATGCCGGATACAATAAACGGCAATCTGAATGCCAACAAAAGAGCAAACACAAATATTAATCTATAGGGGTCGTTTAATCTGAAAAAACTGAGCAATTTGGGAAATTAAGAGACAAAGATTGATCGGATATTGCGAAAGACAAAGATGCTTTCTCATAAATTATTAACTTTTATCATTGATCTTTGATATTTATTCGATTGTGATATGGAAACCAAGCGCCAACAGAAATATTCAAGAATGATCCAGAAAGAATTGGGGTCTATTTTCCAACGCAATATGACACATCAATTGGGTGCAATGATGGTATCCGTTACTCAAGTCAGGATGAGTCCGAATTTATCATTGGCCAAAGCCTATCTCAGCTTTGTACTTCATGAAAATCCCGATGGAGCTATAAATCTTGTAAATAAGCATAAAAGTGAAATACGAAGAGAATTGGGAAAAAGAGTTGGTAAACAAGTGAGAATTGTTCCTGAGATCGCATTTTTTCATGACGATAGTGCGGATTATGCATCTCATATGGATAATCTGATATCTGGTCTGGATATTCCTTAGGAAAGTGACAATAATGAAGAAGAAAAATAAAATTTAAGTGAATCTGTCATTCTTTATTGCCCGTCGATATTTCGTTTCAACGAAGAAAAAGACATTCATTAATGTGATATCTATCATATCAATTGTAGCAGTTGCCGTTGGGACTTGCGTTCTCGTAATTGTATTATCAGTATTTAATGGTATGGAGGATTTGATGAGATCACTACTGGGCACTTTTGACCCTGAGATTAAGATAGAAGCAACATTAGGAAAATCATTTGAGGTCAACGATCGCTTACTGATTGATATCAAAGCAACCGAGGGGGTAGAAATAGTCACAGAAGTGATTGAAGACAATGTCGTGATTAAGTATAACGACAACCAGGTAGTAGCTAGAGTTAAGGGTGTCGCGGACAATTTCATGGCTCAGGGAAGGATGGAAGAAGTGATGGTCTATGGACAATTTCGACTGCGTGATGGCAATCAACGATATGCCCTTATAGGGAGAGGAGTTCAAAACTCGCTGTCCTTGAACCCAGGTGATAGCCAATATCCGCTTCAATTTTTTTATCCAAAAAACTCAAGGACAATTTCGCTTGACCCAACCAAGATGCTGACTCGTAAAAACATACTACTGGGAGGCATATTTGCAATTGAAAAACAGTATGACGAAAACTATGTAATCGTGCCTTTATCGTTTTGTCAGGAGTTACTTACTTATGGTGAAAAAAGAACTGCTTTGGAGGTGAAAGTAAAAGAAGGATTTGAAGTATCTGAAGTGCAGGGTCGTTTAGAAAGCCTATTAGGAGATTCGTTCCGCATACTAAATGATGAGCAGCAGCACAGTGATATCTACAAATTAATGAGAATAGAGAAGCTCTTTGTTTTTATTATCTTCTCAATTATCCTGGCTATAGCATCTTTCAATATTTTCTTCAGCCTCACAATGTTGGCTATTGATAAAAAGAAAGATATCGCAGTTCTCTCCTCTATGGGAGCTCAGAAACGTTTGATTAGGCAAATATTCCTGGGAGAAGGAGCGATTATAGCTGTTGGAGGTGCCTTACTGGGCCTAGGCCTCGGATTAGTGATAATATTGCTGCAACAACAATACGGGTTTATTTCGATGGGGATGCAATCATCCGTACTTATGGCTTACCCGGTTAAGATAGAGGGAGGTGATTTTTTTTATACCGCACTAACGATTATGATCATTACATTCCTGGCGTCAATTAGACCCGCAATGATGGCATCAAGGACGTCTACAATTGACGGCTTATCTTCCTAAGATCAACTCAATTTTCAAGGATATGTCGAACCTTTCTTTAAATGGACCTGGCAGTGTAGCAGATTGCATCAGTTCAAGGTAATCACCCTACCGCTCATCTCAGGCTTTCTCCCGGGCTCATTGTCAATAAGGTGTTTTTTGACGGATTGATCGAATTGAATGCAAAAACCGTCCACCAGGTAGAAAATTTCAGTAATCTTATCTTCAGATAGAGTCATGTATTAATCGAACTCAGGCTATAACTATTGCCGATTAAAATATTTATTGATTTATGAGAGAGGATGCGATGATATTTTTCTATATTTAGAAATAGTCAAAGTTTCAACCGCGCTTGACTGACTACAGATTTGTAAAAGGATTTAAACATTTTAGCTATGGAAAAGAAGACAATACGCTGTTTTGACTATGAGAAGGTTATACTCTCGCGTCTAAAATCTCAACTACGTTCTGCATTAGGAACTCGATTCAACATCGAAGCGGCAGACAGCCCGTCTGAAGGGTTAGAAATCGTCGAAGATTACTCTAAAGAAGGCGAAGTTCACATTATAGCTTCTGACTGGCTCATGCCAGGCATGAAAGGAGATGAGTTTCTGAAAGGAGTTCATGCCAAATATCCGAATATTGTCAATATCATGCTCTCAGGTCAAGTAGATGAGAAAACTATTTCCGGTGCATTTGAAAAAGCCAACCTCTTTAAGTGCTTGAAAAAGCCGTGGAAACGGGATGAACTTGTAACTGTTGTATGCTAGGGATTGGCTTGCGTTTAGCTGTGAAATTCACACCCTTAATTTAACAAAAGCCAAATGAGTAAGCCAGTAATATTGTGTGTTGATGATGATAAAGTGGTTTTGGATAGTTTGAGAGTACAATTAAGAAACTTCCTGAATCATACTTGTACAGTTGAAGTTGCTGAAAGTGGAGAAGAAGCACTTGAACTTATAGAAGATTTGTTGGGAGATTTGGGAGAACCTCCCTATTTGGTTATTTCGGACATGATAATGCCCCGAATGAAAGGGGATGAATTACTTTCCAAAATCCGCAAAAAATGCCCAGCCACATTGTCAATTTTATTAACTGGTCAAGCGGAGAAAGCAGATATAATAAATGCGATAAATACCGCAGGCCTATATCGTTATATACCCAAACCATGGGAAGCCGAGGATCTCAATATGACTGTTCGTGAAGCAATGAGCGCATTTGCAAACGCCAGAGAGCTTGAAAAACAAAAAGAACAACTTATTCTGATGAATAAGGGGTTGGAAAGGAAAGTTTTAGATCGCACAGCTAAAATAGCTGAGCAGAACAAGGAACTAGAAAAGGAAAAGAGGAAGTCGGACGACTTATTGCTCAATATTTTGCCAAAGGAAGTTGCTGAAGAATTAAAAGAGCATGGAAAGGCATTCCCCACTCTCTACCAACAAAGCACTGTACTGTTTTCTGATGTAGTTGGGTTCACACAGATAGCTGAGAAGATGACTCCCAAAGAGTTGGTTCAACAATTGGACACTTGTTTTCATGCCTTTGACCAAATAGTTGAACGCAACAATCTTGAAAAGATAAAGACCATTGGGGACGGGTATTTGGCAGCAGGAGGATTACCAGTATCCAACGACACAAATCCACAGGATGCGGTAAATGCGGCCATCGAAATGATTGCGTATATGAAGGAGTTGAATGCATCAAGGGGAGAACAACATAAGGAGGGGGGTATTTGGCAATTACGTGTGGGAATTCATACTGGTGAGTTAATAGCCGGGGTTGTGGGTAAAAATAAATTCATTTATGACATCTGGGGAGATACTGTTAACAATGCCAGTCGAATGGAATCTAGCGGGGAACCGGGAAAGATCAATATCTCTCAAGGCACATACGAATTGGTTAAAGACCAATACAAATGTCATTATAGGGGTGTGTTGGAAGTGAAGGGGAAAGAAGATGCAGGTATGTATTTTGTAGAAGGACCCATTTAAATATTTAACGCTGATTATTGAAGATGAATTTAAAAAAACACGGAATCAGCATAAAACTCATACTGGCTACTTCACTGCTGTTTTTTGTCTCCTATATTGGTGTAAGCGTTTATAGCTATGAAAGTTCACAGCAAAAATTAATTGAGAAAATTTTAGAAAGTGAACTTCCCGGTTCCTTAGACATTGTTTATCAGGTAATACAGAACAAATTGGACATTGGCACAAAGATGGTGTCAGTCATGTCAGAAGGAGTTTTAATCGAAATGCTCGATTCCCAGTCAACCAATTCTGATGCGATTTCTGAATACTTAAATCGGATTAGCAAATCCTCAGAGCTTCAATACGTTGGAGTTCATACCAGCTCCGGGTATGTAACAGGGAGTGGTCTATTGAAGGCAGATGACATCGAAAGCCGTCATTATGAACATCTCCGTCAAACACAGACCACCGCCTTCACGCAATTGGATGATTCAGGGAAAATGATTTTTTGGGTAAATCATTCAATAAGGAATGCGGAAGATGAATTACTTGGTTCTTGTCAGGTAGGATTTTCAGTTGATGAGCTTACCAAATCAATAAATAATGAAATAACAGGTGAAGGTAGCCTGTTGGTCGTTGACCAGGACGGAGTGATTAGAATAACTGGTGATATAAAGAATAAGTCTGCACACTTTGAAAGTCAGACGGATAGAAATATCGATGAGATTGCCGGAATTTCTAATCTGAAATCCGAGATTCTTAATTCCCCTGATTTATTCACAGACTATTTTAGAGACAATGACAAATTTCATGTAGGCACTAAACTAATCCCATCTATAGATTGGTATGTGATAGTAGAGATCTCAGAAAACAAGATGATGGGCCCTATCTATGATCAATTCATTAATAACCTACTTATTGGGTTGGGTGTTACTTTGTTGACCATTTTACTTTGTGCTTTTCTTGTTCACGTCCTAGTGACAATACCACTTCTTCATTTTCAAAAAGGATTATCGCAGTTTTTTGACTTTCTGAATCGAACTAGTGGCAGGGCAGAGTTGATTGAAACAGGAAGCGATAACGAAATTGGTGCCATGGTAAAAATGGTCAATACAAACATCCAAATCATTGAGGACGGCATCGAAATGGACAATCGCCTTATTTCGGAAGTTACAAATGCTTTAGGTCAGATTCAGACGGGGACTCTTCTAATATCTCTGAGTGAAAAAGGTAAAAATCCTGAATTACAGAAATTGAAGGCGAGTTTCGATAAAATGATCGATATACTTGGCGAGAAGGTTGGGGAAGACATTAATATTATCCTTGAAACCATGAAAGAGTATGGAGAGTTGAATTTCTCAAGAACCCTGGAGGGTGCAAAAGGAGAAATAGAGGAGCAAGTGGTCTTTATGGGATCACAAATTGCCAAAGCAATTGATGAGATAAAAGAAGCTGACAAAAAAATTAAGAAGCAGGCAGAAAAAATAAATACACAGAATAAGGCCCTTGAGGTAAGCAAGGACCAAGCTGAAAGTGCCCTTTCAAAGCTAAAATCGGCTCAAACACAAATGATACATTCAGAAAAGCTGGCTGCACTAGGTCAATTAATGGCTGGAATTGCTCATGAAGTCAATTCCCCTCTTGGTGCTATCAATGCTTCTTCGGAAAATATTCAAAATTCGGTTGAAAAAGCGAGTCATTTTCTTCCCAGAGTAGTCAAGATTCTTTCCCCGGAGTTACTCCAAGTTTTTTTCGTTCTTATTATGGATAGTCTCACGACAGAAAGGCCAACCTCCAGAGAAGTCAGGAAGTTAAGACGAGGTTTGGAGGGAAGACTCGAGGATTTAGGTGTCGAAGGAGCTGCTGACCTTGCAGATATCCTAACGGAAATGAACATTTTCGAAGTATATGAGGAAATTCTGCCTTTGATAACCCATAAACATGCAGGTAAGATCTTCGAGGCTGCTTTGAATTTGTCTTTAGTGAGGATTAGTAACGATAATATAAGACAAGCAGTGAAAAGAGCATCCAAGATTGTCTTTGCCATGAAAAAGTATTCTCATCAAGATGCATATGAAGAAAAGACCGTAACAGATGTAGTAGAAAATATTGATACAGTCCTTAATATATACTATAACCGGATGAAGTTCGGTATAGAGATGGTTAAGAATTATGAGGAAGTGCCTCATATAATGGCCTACCCTGGTGAACTTAATCAAGTGTGGACCAACTTACTTCACAATGCCTTACATGCGATGAGTTTTGAGGGCAGTTTGGAGATTTCTGTGCGAGAAAATAAAAGTTTTATCGAGGTCTCGTTTAAAGATACCGGGGGAGGTATTCCCGAAGAAGTACAGGACAAAATATTTACACCCTTTTTTACCACGAAGAAGAAGGGAGAAGGGACTGGCCTTGGACTTGATATTGTAAAAAAGATTCTGGATAAACACCAGGGTACCATCACCTTTCAAAGTGAACCAAATGTCGGAACTACATTTTATGTTCAATTACCAATTTCACCAGTTGAGGGCTTGTCGGCCGGAGTGCCTGCCGCGGAAAAGCGGAGGTATTAAACAGGGGAAAAGAAGGGTTTACAAACTTATAAACAGCTATGAACCTAATCTTAAACAGTTTTCAGAAATCCGTCGTCGTTTTTGTGATGATGATCTTAGTTTGGGTTGTTCTGCATGGTGTGATTTATTTCATCCCGGTAGACCTTTCTTTGGAATTTCATTCCAGTATCGACGACACTTATTTCTTTATTGAGTTTGCTCCAGAGATATGGCTGACACTCTTGGGAATTATCTTGGGAACCCTCATCATTGTCATATCAATTGCATCTCAGAGCAATCCAAAGCTTATTGACTATTATCTGGGTGATTACCCAAGTCTCTATTATATCTGGGGAATCACCATGGGTGGCATAGAAAATATCTATATGCAACTGAACCTGGCAATCAATTCCATCTACTGGAACAACGTAATCTTCATGAACGTCTATTTGACCCTGCCATTGGCTATCGTAGGCGGTATACCATATACATTTTATATTCTTAGCTACACAAAAACCAGTAACGTCATTTCAAAGATTTTTCAGGAAAATAAAAAGTTTATTGACCGATTTGTCGCAGCCCATGATAACCCAAAAAATATCAGGGACTATCAACATTACTTACTTGACACTATTAATCAATTGGATGATCAACTAGGCTATGTTCAGTTTAAAGAAGCAAAGAGTGAGATAATTAACCGATTTGGCCGGTCAATGCGAAGTTTTTTGAAAGTCAAACATAAAATTGAGCCAGGGTTTTTTATGATTTCTTCCGGAATACATCACGATATTTCTTTTAAGACTCTTAGAGAAAGTTTTAACCAGATTGAAGGAGACAAGACATTCTATGAGCACAAAATCTTTCGTATCATGGTTGGCATCTATAGGGATTTTATAGAGAAAGGTCATTACGATCTAGCTTCACACTGTGGTAACGAATTGGCTAAAATTGGAATAACCGCTCTTGAGAATAAACAGAGGAAATCTGTGGACCTGTTGCTAATCCAATTCAATACAATTTTAAGAATAGGAATAAAACAAGCCACTAAAACAAGTGATATAAGAGGGGTCTATAGCAGTGTATATCATTATAGCTATTTAATTAATGAATTTATTAAGGCAGGACAAAATGAGTATGTGTTGAAGTGTTGCAGATACTTCACTTACTATGTAAAGGAGTTGCAAAAGTTGAGTAAAGGTCGACCACACTTCAGATTCCTTGTTGATGCCTTGAATAAGGAGTTGCAGGTAATTCTGATAAGATTAAATGAGAACAATAGAGAAGTGGAGTTTCAGCAGAAGATACTCAAAATATTTGCTGACCACCAGCCTGACGGAGTTTATCATGCCAATATGAATGAACTTAAAGGGGATGGATCTCGATTAATACAGATTGCACTCATATTGTATTATCTTGAAAAAGACAGTGAACATTTGGCACATTACCTACTGGGTCGAATGATAGATTATCTCATAGGAATTAAGGAACTTTCTAAAAATAATATTGTCCAAATTGTGGTTGAAGACTGCAAACGTATTAAAGACACAGCGGCAACATTCTGGGAGGACACTGATCGCGGGAATACTAACATATACCACGCTCCTGAAAAGCACCAGATAACTAACTTTGTGAAATTATTTCATGAAAAGATTGGCAATTATAAGGAAGCCCTTAATGGTAGATTGGCCATGGAAGCAAAAGAGCTAACAAGTAATTTCTGAAATAATTAATCATTAAAAACTCATTTGGCAAATGAGTTTTTAATGGCGTCAGCCACCATTCCCAGGAATTCACTAGTTTTGGCTGAATCTATCCATCGGATAACCACCATGAAATCATGTTTGGCCAAACCCCTTGCAACGGTCTTAATTCAGGCATACCTTCTTTTCAGGCATACCTTCTTTGTTATTATCTGAGGCTTTTTTCAGATTGTCTTTGAAGTACCCGACCCCGGCCATCACCATTCCGCAATTATGCTCGGTGGCATTCTGTAGGTCGTGGAGGTATTCCATCACCAGTTGGGACAGCTTACCCGCCTCATCAATGATGAGTAGCGGGTCATGCTGTTTGTTGAGTTCAAGGGTGATCCGTTCAATGATCTCGTGTATCGTGCCATGAAAGGCAATGCCCATTTCACGCAGCAGGTGTTGTAAAAGCTGCTTGGCTGTCATGCTTTTGCCACAGGTAACCAGATAGGTGTTCTTTTCTGATCGGTAGTATTCTTTACAGTGCGGTGGTTTTTCCGTATCCGGTGGCTCCCGTGATGCCCACCATGCGCTTACGGTCTCTGGCATGGTCGCATGTGTTGAATATTTTTTGATTTGTAGATGTGTTTTTTGATTTGGTCGTCGTAAATGGCACGGAGTTGTTCACTCTTTTTAACTTCCTGCTCTTCCTGTTCTGCGGTGGTCAGAATGCCGTATTTCTTGCGAGTGGGGGAAGGAATGGTGTCTACTTTAATGTAGACTATTTTATCCTTGTAATTCTCCCAAGAAGTGGATTTGCCTTTTCTATTAGAATTTATCCCACAATCAATAGTGCCTTTAGGTACTTTATAATTTTCTATTAAAAAACGATATGAAATTAGCTTATTCATCAAGTAGATGTTTTGCAACCTCTATTTCATCTTGATCGCTAATAAAATCTTGAATTGATATTATTTCCCTAGATTTTATTTCCTTATACAATATCAGGGTTGCTAGGAATATTTTCTTTCCTTTATCATACCTCATATTCCCTCCATTAAAGAATTTTTTTATAGTTACGTAAGAACAATTTGCCCCCTCAGCAATCACTTTTTTGCTACCATGAGGTAAGAACTTTGCTAATTCCGTTATTTTTCCGTCAGATTTCATAGAGTTTAATTATAATAACATTAAAATATTAGTATAATTAATATCTAATTATAATAGAATTAATAAAATTATTTTAGAAAAATGAGCTCCTATTTGTCATGTTTCCCCAAAAACTTAGTTTACTTAAGGAAGAAAAATTCAATGAATCAAAGCGACTTATCAGAAATTTTAGGCAAGAAAAATGGAATAATTAGTGCTTATGAAAAAGGTGCTTCTTCACCTCCTCTGGATGTATTGATAAATATTTCTGGTCTATTTAAAGTATCATTAGATTCTCTAATTAATTCAGATTTTTCTGATGCTAAAAATCAAAATAAAATAGATTTAGAACAAGAAAATAGCTGGAACTCTCGGTCAATTCCGTATTATATTGACTTGGATAACTTCAACCCTTATACTATTATGAGTGCATTGAAAGATGTAATTGAAGATACTAATCCTGATCTTGTGAAATTAGACAATGAGATTAGTAGTTTCAATTCAAAATCTTTTAGGCTTAATACGATTTTTGAAAAATGGATTTTATATACTCCTATATTAGAGCAAGCCATTGATTCAATGGGGGCACTGAAACCGATTACAGAAAATAAAGTTTTTGAAGAGCTTAAAAGAAGACTTGAGGAAGCGCAAAGTTTGATTAGAGGTAGAGAAAAAAATATTGCTAGAGATTTAAGCGAAATCAATAACCTTTTAAAAAATTTTCTCAAAAAGAATTCAGACTTAAATGATGTTTTCAAGGATGCCCTACTTTCTTGAAAACCGTCCCTGAACCAAGCCTAACTGTCCCTTAATTGTCAAAAATGGGTTCAGACACATCAAAAAAACCATCAAAATGGGCTGTTTTCTGTGGGTATTTTGCAGGTTTTCAGGTTATATACCTCATGTTATTAAAACTTATTGCGCATTTGTTCTCTCTTTTGTTTTTCGCCTTTTTAGGGTGTAAATCACTTATTTTCAATTAGTTAAGTGCCTTTTTTGCCCTTTTATACTATGGCTTATTTGTAATAAGGTGCTTATTTGTAATAAGGGGTACAATATGCCTGAGATAACGGGTCATGCGCCTGACCCCATAGAAGGGCTTATCAAAGAACTCCCTGTCCATGATCTTCATCAAGTACATGTTCAGTCCGCTCTCACCTCCGGCTTGTAATAAAGACCTGAGCGGTGAATGCTAAACAAACGGCACTGACCGCTCACACTCAAATGGTGATTTTGTAGGCCTATCATCTTTCTGCGTGTGTGGAGACTCAATCCTGGCCTAGACTTTTTTTCAAGAAATCCTTTTCAATTTCCAGCTTGCCAATCTTCTTATAGCGTTGGTCCATCTCGGCCTTGAGACGTTTGTTTTCATGTTTCAGGTAATTAAAGTTAAGTAATATCATAGCTTAACTACCTGCCCTGTTTTAGGGGAGCATTATAAAAAGTTGCTACCCCCAAAGGGTGTACTTCTCCAAATGCACAAGTTCTTTAAAAAAAAGTTTCGTAGCTGCTTCGAAAGATTCCGTAAAATCAGATACTAAAAATTGGTCATCATCGAATTGCCTTTCTTTCCTGACTAGGCTATTGTATTCCAGATAAGCCTTCAGGGCTTTGGCCACTGTTACTGATGAGTCAATTACTTCTACTTTCCCTTTGTAATAGTTATCGATTGCCTTCTTGATAAGGGGATAATGAGTACATCCTAGTATGAGTGCTTCTATTTCCTTCAATTCCTCATTCACAAGGTATTGCTGAATGATCTCTTCGCTAATGTGATTACTGATGAATCCTTCTTCGATCATGGGCACCAAAAGAGGTGTAGCAAGAGCATTCAATTTAACCCCCGCTGAAGACTGGCTAATTTTGGTTTCATACACCTGAGAATTAACGGTCTGCTTGGTGCCAATCAGGCCAATGTTGGTATTTTGATGGTTTTCCCGGATATAATCGACCACTGGGTCAATCACATTGAAAACTTTAGCCTTTTTACCGGCATATTCTCTAACCAATTCAAATGCTGCTGCAGAAGCAGAATTACAAGCAATGAGGATTGTTTTACAACCTCGTTGGATCAGAACATCCGTAATTTTTACTGAATAAGCCTGAATGGCAGCAGCTGACTTGTCACCATAAGGCAAGTGAGCGGTGTCCCCGAAATAAATGATTTGTTCATCGGGCATGAGGTCCTTAACCGCACGGGCAACGGTCATTCCGCCGATGCCACTGTCAAAAATACCGATGGGGTCTGAAGACTTCATAATGGTGCAAATATGAAAACATTCCGTCATTCCTGCGAAAGCAGGAGTCTCCGGAACATAGCTTCTCGGTAAGATTCCCCGGTCAGGCCGTGGGATGACCATAGTCGTTAACTTAAGCATTGTTGAATTACTTGATAATGAGTGATTTTACCTTTAGGAGCTTGACATGCCGTATTATAAATAGCGGGTAAGAACACATTTTCAATCCATAAGTTCATTGATTTAGGATCTATAAGGACTTTTCTTAGAGTTGGAGAAAGACTTCTACATCTTTTGAAAAATTTCAAAACACTAAGCCCTTGGTCAGGTTGATATGTTTGGATGTATTTGTTACAAGTCATGAATAGTTTCCAATTAACTAATATCCAGAGCAACTGAGTTAACAGTTGACACTCAAAACGCTCCTTTCTTACTTTCTTTACTTGGTCAATTTCAAAAAATGACTTCCAGGATTTAAAGACCAACTCGATTTGCCATCTTAAATAATAGGCTTTTCTTATGTTCTCTACAGGTAAATATTGTTGTTCAACATTTGTAATGAAGGTATTGTAACGGCATCTGATCTTGTGAACCTCAGAGATATTCACTTTCCTGCTTTTTGCTGATTGACGAGCTTTCTTAAGTCTTTTTTCATATTCTCGGTCATTAAGTCGCTCGACAACTAACCTACAGGGAATTTTATGTTTTTCATAGATAAATACATCTAGTGCAGAAGTACTTATACCTAATCGATTAAATCTTCTATCAATTTCTTTCCAAGACACTTCTTTATTTTCTGAGGTATAAATATTTGCTTGAGGTGGTAGCCGGTTTAAGAAGTAAGCGGACTTATCTATGATTGCTTTCAGATAGGTAGGAGTAATGTAGCCTAAGTCACGAATGTGCAACCCTCCCTCGGTAATTGATTCTATTGTTTCATTCGAATCTTTTTGATCATTTCTACTTCGATTAGTTAACATCAAGTCCTTCCATTGGCCACTTAATAGATCATATTCGTACTGGATTTGCATTAATCCATTGGTCTTGCTGAAGTTTCCAAAACCTGGATAATCTCCATTGTAATCATCTGGTAATGATAATCTAGTTGAATCCTTAATCTTTATGCACGTAAAATGACTAGCTGTTGATAGTTTGGCTGATGAAGTAAATTGACTAGATAATTGTTCTTTAATCAGTTCTTGCAAAAACGTAACTCCTTGTTGAGTAAATCGTTTGTGCACGGCTTCTTTACTGATATCAATGGCAAAGTTTAAATGCAAATCTGCTGCAATATCTTCCAGACTAGTTTGAGCTTGATTACAAGTTGAAAACATAAGAGTATTCAACAGATCAGAAGCAACCAGTTTTCGTTTTCGCTTTACAAACCCTGTTTCCTTGGCTAGTTGATCTATTTTTTCTTTTGACAGAGTATTCTCAATGCTATACTTAAGTTCATCAGCATACTTCTGAATAAAGATTTTCCTGCTAATTTGAAGTGTGTTTCTCCCTTAGTTTGATGATATTAGTAATGTCATTGCGGGGGCAAAATCAAAGAAAAATAACCCGCTATTTAAAGTACCAAAAATGGGGAGAAAACTAACAAAATCTACCCGAGAAGGGTATGCTCACTTTAAAAAGAAAACCATCTGCACCCTTAAGTTAACGACTATGGTGGGATGACGAAGAACGATTTAGTCACCACTAAACTCAAGCTTTCAAAATGTCACACCGAGCTAGTCGAAGTGCATGTTCTAATTACGCCTGCCCTTCAACAGGGCTCGGGATAAAACTCCAGATGAAGCACAAAAAAACCCAACCATAGGCCGGGTTTCAAATTTTTCTATAGATTGAGGTTATAGCCTGATTTTGCTTGCTCCAGCATCCATCATAGCATAATTCCTAATTTCCTCGTATTCAACGGGCTCCATATTATCGGTTGCTTTTCCCGCCTTAGGCATTTCTACCTGACCACTATTCGCCCACCATTCTGAAGCATAACCACTGGCCTTACCCATATCAACATCAAACTGCTTAATGCATGTCTCACATGTAAGCCACGTCTGATCTTTTTCAGCAGTCTTCTCGAAAATGATACCTCTCATTTTAGTAGCATTTTCGTCTTTATTCTTGAAATGGCTGGTGGTGTATGCCATCGTTTCGGGCTCGACCATTTTGTTATCCCAGTACTCTTTTGAAATAACTACTTGGGCAGTGCTTAACGCATACCCTTCTTCGTGTTCCAAAAGCGTCTTGCAGATACTGCACTGAGCTTTAGGTGTCTTTTTTTTCTTTCCAAATAAGTTTCCGAACATGACGTATTGAGTTGTTGACTATTATTATCTGTTACTGGTAGACGTAATTTGAACCTATGGAGTTACAGATTTTGTCATTAGCAGCAAATTTAACCCCTTTTCCAGAGTTTATTGTCGATTATGTCATATATAACTGATTCTTTCAAAGATTTTGAGATAGGCACCTGGTAACCTTTATTTTCCGGCATTGCTAATTAAATATAGTTAATGTGTCATTTCGATGATGCATCAAAAGCAAAACGGATAAAGTAAGCATCTCAATACTTTTTGAATAGCCCTTTGATTTTCTTCTCATTCTTGCCAAAAAATGCCTGAACAAGCTATTATAGCCTTCTACGGTAAAAGTTTCTGCTTTTGATTGAATGTGTTTGTCTTTAGGGACCATGTGCTCGTATGACTTCCAGTAATCACTTGCTATAGTATTCATCTGGTTGGTGCCTATTAGCCCCCAGAGCTTTTTTGCTGTCTCAGTACTTCTGTCGCCAATAACGAAATTGATGAACTTTTTCCCATATCGATCAACAGCAATCCAAATCCAGCAATAGTTTTTTTGTTTCCAATGTAGCTGTGCATCTGGTCAAGCTCTACGAAATCCACTTCGGAACCGCTATTGGACAAGGACTGCACTTCTTGGCCAAAACCCCTTATCCAGTTTAACGCAGATACATTGCTCACGTTGAGTATTCTACCGATTGACCGAAAACCCAACCCTTCAAGATATAATTGCAGGGCGTATTTTTTCAACTCTTTTGGTGTTGCCGTAGATTTTTGTTGTGCCGTATAGTGGTAGCCGCATTTTTTACACTTATACCTTTGTTTTCCTTTTATCTTGCCGGATTTAATGACAGCACGGTTTGAACACTTAAGGACAATTCATGGCTTTTTTCTGTAAAAATAAGAAAACTATATATAATTAGCAATACCTAATAATTATTTTCTGTGCAGTACCACCAGCTTTTTTACCACAGTGAGTGTATAAACCTGAAACCTCATATGTGCTACCGAGTGACAAGCAATGCAGTTACAATGACATGCCTCCTTGCATATCGTTATCAATTGCTTTATCGATATGACTTACCAATGTTTTTTCTAATATGCCATTCATAAACTTATCAAACGCCCTGCCTTTCGGGTTTTTTTCCTGTTCAATTATAGAATCTAAATATTGGCGTTTTTGATTTTCCTTTACCATTAATACGGGATATCCTTGTTTGAGTAGCAACATATTGTGCAAAAGCCTGGCCATCCTTCCATTCCCGTCGGTAAAAGGATGTATTTCATTAGCGAAGCGGTAATGGAATTGGTTCATTGCTTCGACCTCGTGATTGTCTGAACCTGGCAGCCCATTAGTTATTTCGCACAATTTTTCCATTTCAGAAGCCACTTGATAAAATGGCAGATATTTTTTATAACCAGATGATCCACGGTAGCCATAATTATTTTCAAGTTTAAATTCACCTGCACCACCCAAAATAGGATCATATTGCACCCATTGGGCACGGTTCTTCATCAACATTTTGTGCATTTTTAGTATAGTGGCATTATCAAGGATCAATTTTTTATATAAATCAAAAATGACGTTAAGAATCTCCCTATGATTGTTCAGGTCACAGATGTCTTTCAGGCGGGTATCTTTTTTTACCATTCCCGGAACTAAGGAATTTTAAGGTATCTCCATAGGTCAATTGCAGGCCTTCTATCCTGGTACTATGAAAAGTAAAATCCTCTATTAATTTTTGCCTGGTCTGTTGGGACCATTCACCTGCTTTGAGCCTTAAATATTCTGCTTTAAGTTTTGATAACCTTTCAGGCACTAACGTCTAATTTAAAGTCATACCCTATTCCTTTGGTATAAAGTTTAAATAGCCATTGATTGAAATCTATTGGAAAACAAGCAGGCTCTCCGTCAATTTTAATGACAGTCTTACCGTACATAAAGTTTTCGAAATCCTTTTTCAGCACTCCGGGTACACTGCTAAATAAAACCGGTTTTTCGGTTGGTACTAAAAAAGAAAAAAAATCCTGTGATTTAATCATTTTCACAAAGTTAACAGGAAAATATACCGATATCGCAAAAAATGGACTTTTAATAAAAAATGTACCCCCTTATGGCCAAAGTCGCATTAATCAGCGACTTCGCTGAATTTGCAATTATCTCGAGGGTCGCAAAATTCTGCTACTCTTCAGAGATATTTTTATTAAGGCATTAATGTATAACAAACACTTACTTTGTTATATTTTTATATAAATATCTCTCTGTTTTAAAATATATTTATTAACTTTGCTCTTTCAAAATTATATAAAATGAAAGAAGATACAATAAATAGTCTAAAAAATGAGAGAAAAGTTTTCTCAACTAAGATAGCTAAACTACAAGCAAAGGTAGATGCTATCAATACTCTCTTATCTACTGAAGACCAATTAATAACTGATAAGGAATTAACATTCCCTAAAGGCAAAACCACATTCCCTAAAGGCAAAACCACATTTCCTAAAGGCAAAACCATTGCTCATAAAATAGAGTTTACCCTCTCACAAATTGGGGAAAGTACAGCAAAAGAAATTGCTAACTATATTTTAGAGCATGATGATTCAGTAAATAGAGACACTATACACCAAACGGTTACATTAATTACTTCCTCTCATAGTAAGGAGGGAACAGGTAATATAACTGTAAAGGGTAAAAATGGTAGAAGCAATATATACGGTCTACTTAGCTAAAAAAGAAAAAGCTTCTACTGTAATAGAAGCTTTCCTCAATATAGAATGGGGGTATCTGGCTGACTGCTCTGGATTTGACACTCGGATCAGGTGGGTTCAACTCCCACTACCTCCACTTAATTAAACATTATTATGTACAAAAGTACAAAAAACTATACAATTCACCAATTTAGGGAAGGTTATCCAGACGATGATGCATGTTTGGATAAATTATTTCAACTTAGATGCAGTAATTTAAACAACTGTCTTAAATGTGGTGAGTCTATAACTTATAGACGTGTACCCATAAGAAAATGCTATCAATGTCTTAAATTTTATCACCCACTATTTCCTTGTAAGGATACCATATTCGAGAATACCAAGTTACCTCTTATATATTGGTTCTAAAAATAGAATATATTTGTCAATCCTGACCCAATGTCACTAAGATAAGCACTTATAAATTTTTATAAGTGCTAGAGTATTTGATAAAAGGTTTGATTTTTCGTGCTGGGGAGTATTGCATGCCACCACCAAATCCGTCAGAGTTATTATTAGGTCAAGCATTTGATGCATTTTTGGATAAACTTAAGAAGAAGTTTGATATGGTTATCCTGGATACGCCTCCGGTTGGTCTAGGTACTGATGATGTCCTGGCTATGCAAAAAGCAGATTTACCGATATTTGTATTTAGAGTAGACTATTCCCACAAATCTTTCGTTAACAGTCTAAATAATCTTGTAAAAACTAATCACTTTCAAAACCTTTCCGTTCTAATCAATTCGGTTAAATATTCTAAAAGTTATCTCGGTTAAATATTCTAAAAGTTATCGGTTATGGACGCAGCTATGGATATGGTGTCGGCTATTGCGAGGATAGTGAAACTAAGAATGGGAAGTATTTCAAATTCCCTAAATCGTTCCATATAAATAAATGATCTGACCTCATTTATTTGATCATTTAATTCTTTATTTTAACTGGTAATTGAATAGACGTTAATGGCAGAAGATTTCAAGAGAGATAAGCATTCCGAATTAATAAGGAAATTCGAAGCTCATCTTAATGACAAGGAAAGCCACTACTTTGACTCAGAGGCTTTCGAAGAGATCATTAACTATTACCTTACCCACGGTAACCTGAATGAAGCCCTTCACGCCAGTGGCTTGTCAATCGACCAATTTCCTTTTTCCGCAGAACTAATGCTTCTCCGTGCTCAATTACTCAGCGATATGCACAAGAGTAATGAAGCACTTGCTGTCTTGGAGGACATCCTGAGAATTCAACCCAGTGACCCCGAGGTATTGTGTCTAAAGGGTAATGTGCATTTGGATCTTGAACAATTTGATGCAGCAATTGATGATTTTGAACAAGCACTTATTCTAAGTTCGGAACCTGATGAAATCAATTACAACATCGGAATAGCTTATCAAAGCAAAGGGGATTATAAGATTGCAGCAGACTATTATAAAAATGCCATCAATACCAACTTATACCATGAAAATGCCCTTTATGAACTGGCTTTTTGCCTGGAGGCATTAGGAGAGTTAGAAACGAGCCTCTCTTATTATCAAAAATTCATTGACGAAGACCCATATTCGGAATTTGCATGGTATAATCTGGGTATAGTTTTAAGCAAACTTGGTCGGTTTAAAGAGGGTATTGAGGCTTATGAATATGCAATTGCTATAGATGAGGATTTTAGTTCAGCGCATTTTAATATGGCAAATGCCCTTATGAGTCTCGAAAGGTATACCGAAGCTATAGATTCCTATAAATGTACTATCAAAAAGGAGGGTACGAGTTCAGAATCATATTATTGTATTGCAGAAGCATATGAGAAGTTAGAGCAATATGAATTAGCTATCAGATATTTCAGAAAGTCTGCGAAAATTGATCCTTTTTATGGAGAAGCATGGTTTGGTATTGGGTATTGCCTTTCTATGCAAGAGAAATACCATGAGGCCATCCATTTCATAAACAAAGCTTTGAAATTCAGTATTGAACATGCTGAGTATTGGTTGGCTTTAGCGATCTCAGAATTTAAGGTTGGCAATTTGGTGTCTGCCCAAGATGCTTTTGAGGAGGCCAGTCAACTTGATCCCACAAATGCTGAAATATGGTTGGAATGGTCCTGGACCCATTACGAACAGGGTGATTACCATAGAGCCATTGAGTTGGTACTTAATGGCATTGAGGAATGTGCTGAGGACTCAAATTTGTATTATAGAATTACTGCCTATTTAATTGTCAATGGTAAATACAAACAAGCCTTTAACTTTTTGGAAAATGCTTTAGTTTTGGACTTTGAAAATCACACGGTCCTATTTGAGTTTTTCCCCAAACTTGAAACTCAAAAGGCGTTATTCAGAATCATCGATCAATACAGAAAAAAGAATTCTAAATGAATTACGAACTTGCTGATCTTCCCGAGAGGACCAAAAAACCTCGACAGGAAGGTTATACAATGGCCATGGATACAGGCCTCAGTCTTCGGGAAGTAGAAGATTTTATAGATGTGGCCGGCGGTTATACCGACATAGTCAAGCTTGGATGGGTAACATCTTACGTTACTCCAAAACTTAAAGAGAAAATTGAGATTTATCGATCTGCGAACATCCCGGTATATTTAGGCGGAACTCTTTTTGAAGCATTCATAATTAGAGACCAACTCGATGATTTCAGGAAAGTTTTAGATAAATATCAACTTAAATATGCTGAGGTATCTGATGGCTCAATCGAAATTCCGCATGACAAGAAGTGCGAAATAATTAGGACCTTGCAAGAGCAGGTAACCGTATTATCCGAGGTTGGTTCTAAGGATGCGGAAAAGATTATTCCTCCCTATCAATGGATAGAACTGATGAAGACTGAGCTTGAGGCAGGTGCGTGGAAAATAATTGGTGAAGCCCGAGAATCTGGAAATGTCGGACTATTTCGTGCTAATGGAGAGGTACGTTCGGGTTTGGTACAAGAAATATTGACCCAAATCCCAAATGACAAGATCATTTGGGAAGCTCCTCAGAAAGAGCAACAAGTTTGGTTCGTGAAATTGTTAGGAGCCAACGTTAACCTTGGAAATATTGCACCAAATGAGGTGATCTCATTAGAGACCGTACGCCTTGGTTTGAGAGGTGATACTTTTCATCTTTTCTTAAATACCTGACAAGTCTAACTGTGAGAACATTCAAAGACTGGATTTTGCTCTATCTGAAAGGACTTGGGATGGGGGGTGCAGACGTAGTTCCTGGAGTTTCCGGAGGAACTATAGCTTTTATCTCAGGGATTTATGAAGAGCTAATCCACTCCATTAACCAAATCAATTTATCGGCGATCAGTTTATTGTTGAAATGCCGGTTTAAAGAGTTTTGGTCTGCAATTAATGGCTCTTTCCTGCTGGTGTTAGTTTTAGGAATCGGGACAAGTATAATTTCAATAGCTAAACTTATTACATACTTATTGCAAGAATTTCCCATTCAGCTATGGTCATTCTTTTTTGGCCTAATTGTGATTTCGGCACTTTCGGTGGGGACTCAAATTAGAAAGAAAAATTGGGGATCTGTATTTTCAGGGTTAACAGGTATCGCAATAGCCTATGCGATTACTTCGGCTATACCTGCAGTCACTCCAGAAGAATCATGGTTTATATTTATATGCGGAATGATCGCAATTTGTGCCATGATCTTGCCCGGTATATCGGGGAGTTTTATTCTATTGATTTTTGGTAAATACGAGTTTATTCTCAATGCCCTCAAAGATTTCGATATAGGGATTATTTTGACTTTCATTTTCGGCTGTTTAGTTGGGATTCTTTCATTTGCCAGGTTAATTTCCTGGCTACTTTTTAAGTGGCATGACTTAACAATTGCGATGTTGGCTGGTTTTATGATAGGGTCACTGTATAAAATTTGGCCATGGAAATTAACTTTACAATATCGAGTTAATCGTGCTGGAGATCAGGTGCCTTTCTTAGAAGAAAATATTCTTCCTACAGAATATATGGAATTAACCGGTAGTCAACCTCTTATTTTGTATTCTGTTTTTTTTATGGCATTCGGATTTTTTACCATAGTGATCATTGAAAAAATTGCATTAGCTGTAAGAAACAGAGCTGATGGATAGGCTGTATGGACTTATTGGCAAGAAGCTTTCCCACTCCTTCTCAAAGGACTACTTTACTTCAAAATTTAAGAAGGAAGAAATTATTGGATGCGAATATGGTTTGTTCGAACTGACTGACATTTCTGAGTTAAAAAACCTTATTAAGAACCCTGCCATATGTGGTCTTAATGTGACAATCCCTTTCAAAAAAGAGGTAATTCCCTTATTGACAGATTTGGACGATAGTGCCCTCAAAGTTGGAGCTGTGAATGCCATAAAATTCACAGAAAACGGTTTGATTGGCTATAATTCTGACTATTTCGGATTTCGACAATCTCTTATGGACTGGATAGGTGTGGACAAGAGTAATATATCTAAGAGTCTGGTGCTTGGGACTGGTGGTGCTTCTCAAGCGATTTTGGCAGCTTTGAATGACCTGGACATTGACACTCAACTAGTATCAAGAACTTCTGGCAGGGAAGCGATAGAGTACTCAGATATAAATAAGGATACCCTTGACGAGTTCAGCTTGATAATAAATACCACGCCATTAGGAATGTATCCCGACATCAATTCAAAACCAGCATTGCCCTATCACCTAATGACTGAAAGCAACTGGCTTTATGATCTCGTTTATAATCCCGAAATAACCAGTTTTATGCGGTTTGGTCAAGAAAATGGTACACATTCGAAAAATGGATTGGAAATGCTTCATTTACAAGCTGAGAAATCCTGGGAAATTTGGAGCAGTTGATTGTATTTTGAGTTAAAGTGTTTTAACAATCATTAATCATTTTGGCATTTAAAATTCATTCAGAATTCAGCCCTACGGGCGATCAACCCTCAGCAATTGCGCAGCTTGTTGAAGGTATCACGCATGGTGAACCTGCTCAGACATTACTGGGCGTTACTGGCTCTGGCAAGACATTTACCATGGCGAACGTCATTGAAGAAGTAAAAAAACCTACCCTGGTTTTGAGCCATAATAAAACGCTGGCCGCTCAGCTTTATGGTGAGCTCAAACAGTTCTTTCCCGATAATGCCGTAGAATATTTTATTTCCTATTATGATTACTATCAACCCGAAGCATTCATTCCGTCAACTAATCTCTACATTGAAAAGGACCTTTCAATTAATGAAGAGATAGAAAAGTTAAGATTAAGTGCAACATCAGCACTGCTCACCGGAAGGCGGGATGTAATTGTAGTGGCATCTGTATCGTGCATTTATGGCATAGGTAACCCAGAGGAGTTTGGGAAGAATGTAATACATCTGCAGGAAGGAGATGTCGTATCACGAAATCAATTGCTCTTTCAATTAGTTGATATCTTATACAGCCGAACTGAAGCTGAATTCAAACGGGGTAATTTCAGGGTCAAGGGAGATACCGTTGACATTTTTATTGCTTATGATGATTTTGCCTACCGGATTTTCTTTTTTGGTGACGAAATTGAGGCAATACATCGGGTTGACCCGGTGACAGGGAAAAAAATTGGGGATGAAAAAATAATCAGCATTTTTCCGGCCAATTTATTTGTAACTGGAAGGGAAATAATAGATGTTGCCATCAAGGAGATTCAGGATGATCTGGTTAATCAAATAGGGTTTTTCGAAACGGACAGAAGATTTCTTGAAGCCAGGAGAATAAAGGAGAGAACAGAATTTGACATGGAAATGATCCGTGCATTGGGATACTGTTCAGGTGTTGAAAACTATTCGCGGTACTTTGACCGGCGTAATGCCGGAGCAAGACCTTTTTGCCTGTTAGATTACTTTCCTGAGGATTTTCTTATGGTAATCGATGAAAGCCATGCCACAATGCCGCAAGTCCGGGCAATGTGGGGTGGAGATCGTTCTCGAAAAGTCAATCTGGTTGATTATGGCTTCAGACTACCTTCAGCTCTTGATAACCGACCACTTACTTTCAATGAATTTGAGGGAATGTTAAATCAGGTGATTTTCGTGAGTGCTACACCCAGTGAATATGAATTGAGAAAGTCTGAAGGAATAGTAGTTGAACAGCTAATACGACCTACGGGGTTGTTGGATCCTGAAATTGAGGTACGGCCGAGTCTTAATCAAATTGATGACCTGATTGGAGAAATCCACCAAAGAATTGAAAATGCCGAACGGGTATTAATAACTACGTTGACCAAAAGAATGGCTGAGGAACTCACTAAATATCTTGAGAATGTGGGTATCAAATGTCGTTACATCCATTCTGAAGTAATTGTATTAGACAGGGTTGAGATTTTAAGAGAACTTCGACTTGGGGTATTTGACGTACTGGTTGGTGTGAACTTGCTAAGGGAGGGTCTTGACTTGCCGGAAGTATCATTGGTTGCAATCTTGGACGCTGATAAGGAGGGGTTTCTACGAAATGTCAAATCTTTGGTTCAGACTATAGGAAGAGCTGCTCGAAATGTCAATGGTCAGGTGATTATGTATGCTGACAAAGTTACTGAATCAATGCGGGTGGCAATGGATGAAACGAATCGAAGAAGGCTAATACAGGCTAACTATAATGCTAAAAACAACATTACACCTACTACGGTAGTCAAATCAAAGGATTCAATTTTGGATCAAACCAACTTGGCTGACTCGAAGAAAACCTCTGTTAATTACTATACTAAAAACGAGAATCCTAGCATAGCCGCGGACCCTGTTGTGAGCTATATGTCTTCAGAAGAATTGGAGAAATTGGTAAAGAAAACCAAAAAGAGTATGGAGGTTGCAGCAAGAGACCTGGACTTTATTGAGGCAGCTAGACTAAGAGATGAGTTGTTTGACTTACAGAAACTCCAGGATAAAAAAAGAGGAAAGAATGCCTGAATTGCCTGAAGTTGAAGTTTATAAACAATATTTTGACGGAACCTCCCTCAATCACAGGATTGTATCCATAGATATCGATGATCCCAGACTTGTAAAGCAGCCTAACGAAAATTTCATAAAAGCCCTTATAAGCAGCAGTTTTACACATTCAGATCGTATAGGAAAGTTCTTTTTTGCGCATACCAGCTCTGATAAAGTGGTCATTTTCCATTTTGGATTGACAGGAAATTTTTACTACTTCAACGAAAGCGAAGATACCCCCCGTTTTACAAGGGTGTTATTCCATTTCGATAATGGATTCAAATTGGCATTTGTTAATATGCGCAAATTTGGTTGGGTCGATCTCATTGATGATGTTGAAGACTACCGTGAGAAGCGAGGTTTAGGACAAGATGCCCAGAAAATCTCCTATGACGAATTTTATGAAAAATTCAGAAAACGTAAATCGATAATTAAACCAAAATTATTGGACCAAAAGCTTATTGCTGGAGTTGGCAATTGGATTGCTGATGAAATTTTGTACCAAAGCCAATTACATCCGGAATCAAATATTGAAAACCTTAGTGACGATGAGTTAAAAGTGATCTTTGAAAAGATGCAGCATATTTTGGAGGTCGCAGTTCGAGAAGATGCCAATTATGAACAGTTTCCGCACTACTTCTTCATTCATATCAGAAAAAAGGTTGACGCAAAATGCTTTTATACGGGTGGACCGATTGAGAAAATAGAGGTTGGCGGTAGGGGAACATATTTCTCTCCCAAGTACCAAATCAAGAAATAAGACATAAAAAAAGCCTCCAGCCGGAGGCCTTTATTTTCGTAAAAATCTAATTCTAATATTGAAATAGGCACATAATTAAATGTAATTATTTTGAGTATTCATCAATATAGCGTCAAAAAGGTAAAACAGTGACAAGATTTCAAACAATTTTGGTTCTCTTTTGGGCTACATTGACAATCCTTTTCCCTGATCCTTTTTATATTTCTGAACTTTATCCATGATGTCCTCGCTCTTATTGATCTTGGTTGATTTTAATTGTTCATAATATGATTTCAATTCCTTTTTAATTGAATCTTCAATATCCTCCCAAGACACTTGGGATAGAAAAACAGGATTGGGTTGATCGATCAAATTTAAATTACCGGTTAATTTTTCCAATACAGGCCTGACTTGTTGGTAAGGGTAATATTTTTTGTAATCGAGTAAAATATCCTTTAAGGGTCGACTTTTCAGGATGAAGGACAAATCTGCATAATCTTTTTTTTCACTTCGATCCTGAATGGCGTTAAGTTTCATTACTGCAATGATTTCCTTTTTTAACAATCGCCACTGATTGGATTTGATATAATCCAATTCAAAGCCTTCCTTCCATTGTACAAATTCAACTTTTACGTTTTCAATATTAAAACCTATACTATTTGGCCTTTCATAAATAGTGGAAGCATCCGGATAGAGACTTTGTATTTTTTTCTTGATGGAATGAGGTTCATATTTTTTTGTAGTAAACAAGTCCAGGTCAATACTTTTACGGTGACCAAGTTGGAGGGACAATGCTGTTCCGCCAACCAAGACATACTCACTAAAAGAGTCCGTTGCCATTAACTGATCCAGTATGGAGGACATGTCTTTGCTGATCGTATTTAGGTGTAATTGGTCCATTAGAAAACAAAGGTGTTCATTAATTTAGATTTTGATTGCTCTGTTACTGACATTGACTTTAGCACCTTGATGAGCTTATCACGACCGTAAAAAACATCAATGGATACCATATCCTCTACCGTACCATATTGAGCCACCCTTTTAATAATCCATAAAGCATAAATATCTTCCCTGCCCTTGATGCTAGCTGGGTCAATATCCCAAAATGCCTGTCTGGACAGTTCTAGTTCCATCTGGTTAATTAAGTTTGTTCCTCAAATTTCTTTTCTTCAAATACGTGTTGAGCGATATGAAATTACCATAGCCCAGGTTTTTCGATATTTTCCTTCCCGATAACCCCAGTTGAAGCCACTCAGTGATTTTATCCAGATCCTTGTCATACATGCTTTTCTGAATGACTCCTTTGGGTTTGCCCAGCTTGATCCCCTGCGCTTTTTTGGAGGCCAATGCTTCTTTGGTCCTGATACTGATCAAATCCCTTTCCAGTTCGCCAAATAAAGAAAACAAAGTAATAATGATTTTAGAGGCCATATCATGCTTGCTGATGTCCAGGTTTTGCTTGGTTAAAATAATGCGAACTTCCCGACCAAGTAATTGATTGATTAATGTGATCACTTCAGCGGTACTTCGGCCAAGGCGTGAAAGTTCAGTGGCTATCAGCGTATCGCAATCATTGATCTTTTCAAGGAGCTCATCAATACGACGTTGTTTAGCATTACGATTAGATGAAACAGTGACTTTAATAAAGTCATCAATTTTCAAATCATTTTTTCTGGCATAATCCAAAAGTTCCAGTTTTTGATTGTCCACATCCTGGGTATTAGTGGAAGCCCGGATATAGGCAATCGTAGTTTTTGGCGTTGTCTTATTTGCCATTTTAAAGGGGGTGAATGTTCTTAATATCAAAAGTAGGCTATTATTGCATAAAATGAATATGTTTTAAAAAATAAAAGATATTTTACTTATGAATACAATTAACAATCGAAAAGACCATTCAATAAACAGGCAATGGCTAAACAATTAAACATTCTTTCAGCCAAAGAAATCCGAGAGCTCTACGGCTTACCTAAATTCAGAAAACAGCAGCGAAGGATTTATTTTGATCTGACTTTTGCTGAACAGCAATTGATCAATCATTATCGAACACCACAGACCAAGGTCTATTTTATATTACAGTTAGCCTATTTTAAATTTAAACAGCAATTTTTTGTATTTGAACCAAACCAGGTAAAAAAGGATATTCTCTTTATTGAAGAAAAGTATTTCTTTGATCAAGCTTTGAATTTGGAAAGTTCCATTTCCAAGCCTACCCGATTGGCACAGCAGAAAGTGATCCTTCAAAGCAATGGGATACCATTCAACGAATTATGGCATCACTGGTTTTGAAAGCAACCACTCAAAGCACAATCATAAGAAAATTGGCCTCTTATGATCGCATCAATGAAATACAAGCGGCTTTAGTTGAATACAACAATATTGTCATGTCAGACCGTGTGTTAAATTATACATCTTCCACTAGTTGTCGAAACAATATCCAAACAGCCATTAATAGGGGCGAAGGATATCATAGACTTAGAAAAAATGTGGCTTATGCCCATGATGGTAAATTCCAGGTACATTCTTCAGTTGATCATTTGCAGGATTATCCCGATCAATATACTTACCGGTTTAACCGTGTAGTTACATGGACGGGGCCATATTCGGCAATCTGCTGATTAGAGCCGTCAGCCAGCAGCCTGCCTCTCTGAAATTAATGACCATAGATTATGTGCCTGTTTCAATTCTAATAATTTGTTCCTGCTCTAATCATTGCACACCTGAAACCAATGTCTGCAGTTGAAGAATCCTCTTCGAGGTAACGACGAGTACCAGGAGACATCCAATAAGCGACATCTTTCCATGACCCACCTTTAAACACTCGGACCCGGTCACTAATCAAAGAGTTCAAATTAGCTCCATCATACCCATCTTCTGGGTCGAGGTATCCGTCTCGTCTGACAGGGTTTAAATCTTCAAAGTCCTGAAAAGAAAGAGGTCTGTAAACATCCTGTACCCACTCACTTACGTTTCCGGCCATGTTGTATAAACCGAATTCATTAGGTGGATAATCGTAGATATACGTGGTGATCATGGCACCATCATTAAGTTTTCCAGCAATACCTGCATAGTCACCTCTACCTCTTTTAAAGTTAGCCAGAAAGTAACCCATGTTTTTGCCATACGGGTTTCTCAATGCGTGACCATCCCAAGGATAAAGTCTGGCATGAGTTTGATTTTCATCAAGCCATTGGGTACCAATCAATGCTTGAGCGGCATATTCCCACTCAGCCTCTGTTGGTAGACGGTAATCGGGTAGAACTACACCAGTTTCTAATGGAATTCTTTGGTAACCACCTTCGACCACCGCATATTCCTCCAAACCAGCATCTTCTGCTAATTTCAGATTCACAACAATTGTTCTCCACTTGCAGTAGTCTTGCGCTTGTCTCCAGTTTACACCAACAACTGGAAAGAACCTAAACCCTGGATATCTTAGGTAATGATCAACATATGGATCATTAAACGCTAAGTCCTTGGCCCAAACTGTAGTGTCAGGCCTTGCTGACTCAAAGAATTGACGGGAACTGTCCTGTTTAACATAGTATAAATACTCGAGCCAGTGAATGTTGGCCACTTCAGTCTCATCCATATAGAATGATGCCACAGTGACTGTTCTTTCAATATTGTCTCGTCGGTGCATGATATCCTCTTCAAATGAGCCGAGAATTGTCCTGCCACCTTCAATAAAAATCAAGTTTGGCCCTTCGGGCTGTCCCTGAAATTGATTGACTTCAAATCCGCCTTCTGCATTGTACTCATACCCTGTGGTACTACTGTAATCACCAGGCTTAGCACTTGTAGGTTGACCACCTCTTCCAAATGGAAGGATACTACAAGAACTTAGGAACGCAACAGAAAGGGACAGGGAATAAAACACAAATTTCTTCATAACCTGTTCTGTTTTCAAGAGTCTAAATATACAAAGATAACTTTATTTCAAAAATTGCCTAAATGGCATTCTGAAAACACTTTTAACTTGTAAGTATAATTCACTCTTATTGCAAATTATTGTGTTGAGGGGAATTTTTTTTATACTTCAATATGTTCAATCATAGCACTCAATCTTTCTAAACCTTCATCGATACTCAAAATAGTACCTGCTGAGAGGATGAGTTTGCCCTTTTTTTCTCTCAATTGGAACGTATTAGGGTGAAGCTGGATATAAGACATTAATTGACCAAAAACTTCTGATTTGTAGAAAGTTTCAACTTCCGATGGAGGTAAATAACAGGTCATTTTCTCTTTTTTAAGGATTAGTTTCTCAACTCCTATTTTCAAGGCCATCCATCGCAGTCGAACTGTCTTTATCAATTGCATTGTCGTTGTAGGTACCGGACCAAACCGGTCGGTCATTGATTGTGCAAATGACTCAAGCTCCGATTCGTTTTCAATATTATCCAGGTTGGAGTACAGACTAAGTCTTTCGCTGATATTTGAAACATAATCTTCGGGAATAATCAATTCTAAGTCAGTTTCAATAATGCAGTCTTGAATAAGCATTTTGACAGTATTTTTCAGATCGTCCTCGAAAAGATCTTTGAATTCCGTTTCCTTCAATTCCTGAATGGCCTCATCCAGAATTTTATGATACATTTCAAAACCTAAATCACTAATAAAACCGCTCTGTTCTTTACCCAGCAGGTTTCCGGCTCCTCTTATATCCAAATCTCTCATAGCCACTTTGAAACCGTCTCCAAGTTCTGAGAATTCTTCAAGGGCAGATAGTCTCTTTCTTGCTTCTGAAGTAAGACTGGAGGTGGGAGGTGAAAGCAAGTAACAAAATGCCTTTTTATTTGATCTTCCTACGCGACCTCTCATCTGGTGAAGGTCAGATAGACCAAACATGTGCGCATGGTTTATAATTATTGTGTTTGCATTGGGAATATCGAGGCCGGATTCGATAATGTTTGTTGAAACCAGGACATCATACTCACCTTCGATAAATCTCATCATCACTTTTTCCAGTCGGGAGCCATCCATTTGTCCATGGGCAACACCGATCTGCGCTTCAGGTACTAATTTCAAAATAATGTTAGCGACTTCTTCAATATCGATTACACGATTATGTACAAAAAATACTTGTCCTCCTCTTCTCAATTCAAAGCTGATAGCATCCCGAATTGTGGTTTCATCAAATACTTGAAGTTCTGTTGTAACTGGTTGCCTGTTTGGAGGAGGTGTGGAGATTATACTTAAATCTCTTGCTCTCATCAATGAAAAGTGGAGCGTCCTGGGGATAGGGGTTGCGGTTAAAGTTAGCACATCAACATTAACTCGCATCTCTTTCAACTTCTCCTTGACCTTTACACCAAATTTTTGCTCTTCATCAATAACTAAAAGACCCAGATTTCTGAACTGAATATCTTTATTAACGATGCGATGAGTGCCAATTAAGATATCAATTTTCCCTTCTTTTACTCTTGCCGCTGCTTTTTTTATTTCTCCTGTCGATTTGAACCTATTGATATAATCGACCTCCACCGGAAAACCTTTCAACCTTTCCTGAAAGGTCCTCATATGTTGTAGTGCTAGAATGGTGGTTGGCACTAAAATGGCAACTTGCTTACTATTATTAACCGCTTTGAATGCCGCCCTTATCGCTATCTCTGTTTTACCAAAACCAACATCTCCACACACTAACCGGTCCATTGGATGTGCCTGTTCCATGTCTTTTTTTACATCTGCTGTAGCGGTTGCCTGATCAGGGGTGTCCTCGTATAGAAAGGATGTTTCCAACTCAATCTGCATATAGTCATCTCTGGGATAGGCAAAACCTGGAGCAGCCTTTCTTTTTGCGTATAGATTGATGAGGTCTGTGGCAACTTCCTTTATCTGTTTTTTGACTTTCTTTTTCTTATTCTCCCATTCAGGGCTGCCCAGTTTGCTTATTGGTGGAGCAACTCCCTCACTACCCGAAAACCTCGATATCTTGTGAAGAGAATGGATACTTAGATACAACAAATCATCATCCTTGTAAATAAGTCTCATTGCTTCCTGTAAATGCCCGCCAACATCTACTTTGTCTAACCCTGCAAAGCGTCCTACTCCATAATCGATGTGAACAACAAAATCTCCAGGATGGAGCGTTTTTAGTTCCTTGAGGGTGAGGGCCTTTGATTTGGAAGATTTGTCCTTGCTCTTATATCTATGAAATCTATCAAATAATTGGTGATCAGTGTAGCAGGTAACCTTAAGCTCCTTATCGACAAATCCAGCTCTCAGACTAGCAATGATCCCTTCAAATTTCAATGGAGGGTCAATTTCGGAAAATATCTCTTTTAAGCTTTCAAGCTGTTTGTAATTATCTGCCGTAATGAGGCTCAAATGTCCTTCATCTTGCCATTTACCGAGGTCTTTAGCAATGAGATCGAAGTTCTTATGAAAAGAAAGCTGAACTTCTGACTTGAAATGGAAAATACTTTCAGTATCAGAATAGAATCTATTACCAAACTCTATCGTAGTCAGGGTATTTAGTTCAGAAGTAAATTCTTCTGATTCAACAAATAATTGATTTGGGGATAAAAGGACGTGAGTTTCGTTGGACTGCTCTAAAATGCTGCTAAATTCTGTTTGGGCTTTTTCAAAATAATTCTCAATTATCGTTGTAACGTGTTCAGTATCTTTGATCCAAATTTTACTGTTTTTTGGGATATACCCTAGAAAGGCCTGTCTCTCTTCCCCCAACAATTTCGTTTGGACATTAGGAATGATGCTGAGACTCTTAATCTTCTCAAGAGATAGTTGAGTGTTGGGATCAAATGATCTTATACTTTCCACCTCATTCCCAAAAAATTCAATCCGGTGAGGCATTTCTCCTGAAAAAGAAAAAACGTCAACGATTCCACCTCTTATTGCAAATTGACCTGGTTCGTAAACAAAATCAGTTCGTTCGAAATCATAACTGGTCAATAATTCAGACAAGAAATCAATGTGTACACTTTCGTCAACATGAAGTGTAAAGGTATTTTGAGTCAATGAGCACTTATTAATAACTTTTTCTGTTAGCGCATCTGGATAGGTTACGATTAATTCTCCACTATTGGATCGCTGATTAATTCGATTCAGAATTTCAGAGCGCATGAGAATATTTGCATTCTCAATTTCCTCAAATTGATAGGGTCTTTTATACGATGTCGGGAAAAAAAGTATTCCCTTTCCTGGGTTTAAACTTTGAAGGTCATTATAGAAGTATGCAGCTTCTTCTTTATCATGTAGAATAAATACCTGAAACTGATGATTAATCAATTGAATAGAGGAGGCGACTACTGCATCCAGGCTGCCTACCAATCCATGAAGTTGAATTTTTTGACTTTCGTTTGGCTTTATTGACTCAGCAATTGTCTGTATATATCCATCGGAGCGATAGGACCTTAAAAATTCTTTTACTTCCAAGACTCTTCGTTAAAATAAGTCGACAAATGTAGTTCAGACCAGGCAAAAATTGGGTTTAGGTCTTTCTATTCCTGGCGAATAGATGGGGGGTACTTTGTATTGAGTTTGTAAGTATTTAATATCACCAAGTGCTTAACCGCCCAAAACTGCTTGAAATTTTTTGAATAGTGAATAAAACTTTATTACAATCAATTTCGTTATTGAAGTGTAACTGAATTGTTCTTACAAGATAGAACTTACAGTAAAAGATAATATTGGTTAGGTTGGTGATTGGAGCAGGCTTTCGGAAACGGAGTCTGCTTTCTTTTTATTCGAAATGTAAACCTGATGCTAAGGTTGATAAATTTCACTTTTTGGTTTAATTGCCAACCAGGCAAAGTGATTTCCGTGTACAATTGGGACAAGCTGTTCACCGGAAAAGGGTCTTCTGTGCACTTTCCGGTTATAGGCCATATTGATGATGTTTTGGTATCTTTGGTCACCCTATCTTGTCCTAATAAAAACGTCTTTTGAATCTTTAATGTCCGATTTATCCATTGCCGAATTCACCCCTTTTTGAAAAAAAATGACAATCTGAGTACCATTCTATTGTGGTAAGAGGATAGATGAAGTCTTTCCCATCTACATTAATATTAATTATAACCCGTTGTGCTAATTAAATCAAGGAATAAAGAAGGAAATAAATGAAGTGCAAAATACTGATTATCAGTAAATTAAGGTATGTACAATCTAATGCATTGAACAAGTTCATGCACAACATCAAAAGTAATTTCGACAAGATTTTTCAAACGGTCAAATCCTTGGAACTGGACGTTTTTGATCAGGAAGGCAACATGCCAAAACCTGGCAGACATTCCTTATTCCCTGATTGAGAGGTAGTTAGACTGAACATCACTGCTGAATATAGGTCACTGGATAGCGAAAACCGGCTTTTCAACAAGATAAAATGTGGCTATGAACATGATTTTCCGCACCTCATCTTTTCTCGCAACCTGGTGACCAATTGATGATCCGGGGTAATTATGCCAAGTCATTCCAGGGATTCAAAACCAGGGTACTGGCCAGGATAACTGTGCTCGCTTTGGTGCAGTTCATCCAATAAATTTGATTTCAACAGACCAGTTAATAATTTGAATGTTGCTATCTCATAATTAGCACAATGGGTTAATGAATAAAAGCGGGGAAAAAATTGCTGAGATAAAGCACCCATTCCGAAATAATCACACCTTATTATCAGGGAATTTCTCAAATGGAACTTTTCAATTCTATTATGGACCTGGGTCGAAAAAGAAAGAAGGAGATGTAGGGGCATTCATTGTTGACCCTGATAGTGAAGAACTTAAGGATCAAATAAGGTATGACCTACGGGTGAGTAAAGCCGAGGTATTTATGGGGAATTTATCTGACGATAATGCAGTTTACTCGATAATTTCAGTTCGTGGAAGTAACACCATTCGAATTGCTAATTTAAATGGAGAAAAAGACCCTGAGATTAATGTTTACACAGCACCAGCTTTGCTTGAAAAGGAATTTAGAAATAAAACTTTCGCGAAGGGAGGGTATTTTCTAAAAAAGGATCCGGTAGTATATGCTATGAAATATTTAATTAAGAACTACACCATTTGGGAAGACAAATTCTTTGACTTAATAAACATGGCCATGCACGAATGTTTTGAGTTGGAGGGTATGAAAACTGCCAAAGGAAAGGAGATAAAGTTTAATGATTCTGCGTATAAGTCATCCATTATGACAACACCTTACATCTTTATCAGGTTTTTGTCTGGATTTTCCTGAATGAGGATGAGGACATTATTAACTCGCGATCAATGGTATTAAAGGATGACGAGAAGTTACTGGATATCGGTCATACATTGGAACTTGACGATGTACCCGTATTCCAAATGTTCACCAAAACATTTGTAGTTAAATAAGCTTTTGATAGCCGCAATATATTAATCTTCTTTCCTTTGGCGTTTAGTTAATATTCAATACAAACTTATGTCTAAGGGCAATACTTTCATTCTTTTTTTAATTGTGTTATTCAGCTGTAAGGATTCCAGCAATCCAGGAGATGATCTTTCTGCGATGCAGCAGTCTGAAATTGAGACTTTTCTCAATGAAAACAGCCTCGAGGTAACTCGCCATGATGACGGATTTTATTACATCGTTACCAATGAAGTGCCAGATGGTCAAACTCAAGCTATAGGACCAGTGCTCTCAGTTTATTACACCATGAGTGTATTAAATGGACAGGAAATATCTTTCGTAAGAATAGAAAATGGGGATCCATTAAAGTTAAAACAGGGGGCAAACGCAGTTGTTCCCGTTGGTCTGGATGCCGGTCTCGGTCTTATGAAAGAGGGGGAAACCTACAGATTTATCCTTCCTTCTGCCCTAGCCTTTGGGGATTTGGAATTTTCCACCCTCATACCTGCGAATTCCATTATAGACATTGAAGTGGAACTTGTATCCATAGAAAGTGAAGACGAGATCTTAATTCAGGAATTAGATACAATAGACGCCTACATTAATGCAAACGATTTAAATAATCTAACAGTTAATCCTGTTGATTCAATTGAAATTTTAACCTCCGGATTAAGATATAAACGGACAGCTGCTGGAATTGATAGCGTTGCTCCCGCCGGGGGGAATCTTGTGACCATTACTTACACGGGTACATTTCTTAATAACAACCAGTTTGATGCAACAAGTGGTAGTGATGCTTTTGAATTTCCTCTTGGTGCTGGAGAAGTAATTTTTGGATTAGATGAAGGTGTGGCTCAAATGAATAAGGGTGAGAGCGCAATGTTTATTATGCCATCTTCAATCGGATATGGAGAAAGTGTAAGAGTATTTCCGAATTTTCTCGTTGGCGATATGATTGAAAGACAGGTTGTACCTGACTATGTGAATCGTGTGGAACCCTATCAGGTGCTAATATTTAATGTAACACTGGTTCAATAAATGCTCAATTGCCTTAAAAGCTATAAATACCCTACTTTTGACAGAACCAAGAACAGGTGTTTAAATTCAATTTGAAATTTGTGTGTCAACTGATTTTTGCTGCATTGCTCATGCAATCAACGACCCTGTTTGGTCAGGGTAAACAGCAACAGGCTTACAACCCCTATTTGGGTCAAATGGAGGATATATACCGAAGTCCACAGAGGGCTTTTCTTAATCAATTTTCCTTCAACATCATGACCGGTTATGGACGTACAAAATATTCTCACGATTTGCAGGGAGTATATTTTGTTCAGGATCAGACCCGTCAGCTTGTAGTGAGCAATGCAGTGGACCCATTGCCTGAGCAAATTATTGGCTACTCTAATTGGTTCAATGCACCAATTTTGGGTGACTCCATCCAAAATAGAAACATATTCGACGTGCCTTTTGCGCCATTAAATAACCCTGTTAATAACCCGGCACTTCAAGGACAAAATGTAATTCTGAATACAGACACAACAAATTTTGGATTTGAGTCGACAGGCCGATCCATTCCTGTTCAATTATCTTTCTACTACACCTTCATGGAGAAATTTCGAATAGGGGGAGGGTTAATGTGGGAACGGCAAAAATTCAACAGTTTCAAGCCAACCGCTTTTTCCGATAATGTAAGAAATTTTAATCCTGGTTTTAACAAAACGAGTTACATGAAATACTTTGTACTTCTATGCTATAAATTCTATGATTTTTGGGATTACTCTTTTGCAGTTGAAATGAACGTTGGAAAGGCCAGTTATGGTAAGCAGTTTAGCACCATTCAACCTGGACTTTATACGAGTTTCAACCTATCAATAGAGAAGAATTTGTCAGAATATTTAAGGGTCGTTCTTAAACCAACTCTCGATTTAAGAAATTACAAATTGAATCCGGGAGATAAACAGGGGACTGTAATCGACCACAAAAACCGAACGTTTTTCATGCAATTTGGTGTAAGTATTAACTACCCTGAGATACCTCGGTCACCAGTTAAAAGTGATAAAGCACAGGTCAAGCATGTCATTATGCATCCGGGAACAGGGAAGCGTATGGAAGTTCGAGGACAACCAATCTGGAAGCGACAAAATCCTAAAATTGGTGAAAATGACCGGAAGCTCTGGAGGTATAAAAACAGGAATAAGAAAAAAATCAATCCTTACTAAAAGTTAGTCATCAGCTTTTATTGCAATGCTCTAATTAATGCAAGCACTGCTTCCGAACCTTAATTTTGTAACAACGGGGGTCCGTCCAGGTAAAATCCCGGTTGGTCCCAAGGCCATGCCCGGCCATTTCCAAAAATCGAAACGATCGATATGTTTGACAATTTTACTTTCATGGAATTAAAATTCCGCATCAATTTTATTGTGAACTTGTCTTCCGGTTTGTGAGAAGAGATACCTCGCCTCCCAATGCGCATGTACCTTATCACCATTTGAGCTTATTTCTGAAAATTCGATTTTGAGCTGCCCTTTACCTCGGTCAAGGAGTATTCGCCACATGTTCTTGATTTGCTCACCCTTAAAGCTTACCAAAGGCTGGATCTTGAAATTCAGCATTAGGATGATAATGAGAGACCATTTTTCCTTATCTCCGTTTTTGAAAAGCCGTGTAGAAAGATTCGGTGACCGACTCCATTATTTTTTGTTGACTAAATTTTTAAGACTTTCAATGGCTTCCGCATTCTCCCTGATGTAAATACGACTGACAATGTTTTGCTTTTCTTTTCCAGTAAGATGCCAACTTAAGGAAGCCCGCTCAGTTTCTTTAGCCTGAAGTTCGCGATTCAGATTAAGAAATTCTTGCCCTTCAAATATGGAACTGGTATTATATTCTATTTCGATCGTGTGTAATTCACCATTAAACCAGGTCCCTGCAAACCCAATACTCTTGTCGTTATTAAGGTCCTGAATATTTCCAAGGTTGTTATAAACACTACTGACCGGAGCACCAATGCGTTGTAAAATAGACAGATTTGATGCAGGTTTAATCGAGGAATCTTTTTGTGTATCTCTTATGGACAAAATGATCACACGGGAGGTATTGCTGGCAAACCAGTCTCGAAAGACATATAAAAATCTTAGCGCATCAGAAATGCCGTAATTATCTGAGACACCGGCGTCCATGATTTCTATACTTGGCTCACTAGGAAGTCGAATGTTTGGTGTGATGTATGGAAACGTAGCACTCATTCTCAAACCAGTCAGAAATCGTAAATTCTGAGAATTTTGCTTTTTGAAAAAATTAATGAAATCCACGCCAGTGACCCTATAGTTACTACTGCCATCTATAGCCTCGTTGGCTAGTGTCATATAGGACATGTTTTGTGGTGAAATATATAGCTTGCGCCCGTCATTGATGATTGTAGGTGCCAAAATGATCAAGGGAATTTCTGCTGCTGCTTCAGGGTCCCTGTAATCAGCCAAAGGCTTATCCAAAACAAAATGGGTATTCTTGTTTAGCTGGTTTTCAAAAGCATACCCGCGGTTCTTGGAATAGGTGTGTCCTCCGTATTCAAAGGCCTGTTTCCTGAGAAATATGTCGTTGACAAGTAGACTAAATACGATGGGATTTAAATTGTCTTTGGCGATGTTTTCGCGATACTGACTTTCATTAATGTTAATATCCTGACCCTGAATTTGTCTCAATTGTAATTCCCTAAAATAAGCGGCTCCAATCATTCCTCCTGAAGCACCTGTGAATGAAATGATTCGATTTGTCAGATCACCATTAAGAACAGAATCAATATGTTGAAGTGCATTAAATGTCCATAGTGCTGCTCTTTGTCCTCCACCACTAACACATGCTAATATTGCCGGAGGTTTACGAACTGTTTGTTTATTTTTCCAATTTTCAAGTATACCAAGCGTTTGAAGTTTGTCCCGTCCATACCGTTCAATAGAACTAAACTCGGAAAGGACCTCTTGCTTGTACTCAATTTTTTCTGTCTCATAATCCAATCCGTAAGCCTCATTTTCCCTTTTTAAGAATCCACCTTTCCAAAGGCCATTCAGTATCAAAAAAAGTGCTATTGCAACTGTTACCGACCAACCTCTTGTCCAATAGGAGAATAGCCCCAGAAGCATGATAAAAAGCGTTAAAATCAGTATTACACTTGCTGCCGCTGGTATTTGAAAAATTTCAACGTCAACAAACATTCCAAGAACAATAATGAGAGCAATTGCACCTGATTCAATTAACGCTGAATTAAAATGGTTTTGGTCAAACACTTTTAAAATGGCAGCCTTGTCATAAAACTCGGTCAGTCCTTTTGTTGATCTGATTTTAAAAGAATAATCAAAATAGCTATCGACCCGAAACTCCTTGTTTTTAGCTTCACGTAGCCTTCTCATCATGTTTGCTCTACTAATTCTAACCCCTTTAAGGACATCATCTACACTTCCGGTCAGAAATCTAAAAATGTCTTTATTGGTATTGTTAAAGTAAAAAAACAAGAGGGTAATCATTCCAATCATCCCGCTCAACAGTCCCAATACGCGGCTAAGGATATCCCAGTTACCGCCAAACTCACTTCCACCTTGAAACCGAATTATTGCCAGAATATACACAATAGTGACAGCTAAGGGAATTAAACTGTTGTTAAGGGAAAACTTACCAAATGGCCTTTGTAGTATTCCGATAAAATTGTATTTGTGGCCATCCAAAATGTAGCATGTGATGTGGAAAGCCACTGTAAATCCCCCTAGTGCTACACCAATAATAAAAAAACTTGAAAATCCGACTTCATTCAAATATTCAGGATCGAGAAATAGATACGGAACACCCAAAAGTTTACCAAATTGTTGATTTACAAGAAGCACCAACAATAACCAACACAGCAATAAGATCTGATTCTTTCTTAAATGGAGAATTATTAGTTGGACTGGAAATGAGTAAAAAACAGCCTCCAGTATGCGGAAACCTTTATTTTTCCAAGGTTTCTTTTTTCGTTTGCCTTTTTCAGTTTGGCTCACTTTTCTTAATTACAAGATGGAGAACTATTCTTTTAACCAACCAGTAGTTCTATTTACTGCCTTTTTCCAGCCTGAGTAATATGACTCAACCTTTGAGCTATCCAGTTCAGGTTTAAAGACTCTATCAATTTCCCGATTGGCTATAATATCCTCTTTCCCCCAGATACCAACAAATATTCCGGCCAGATATGCAGCTCCCTGAGCAGTTGACTCAATAATTTCCGGACGTTCAACATTGGCTTCTAATATGTCTGCCTGAAATTGCATTAACAAATTGTTTGCGGCCGCACCGCCATCTACTTTTAATGTATTCAGCATTAGACCAGCATCTTTTTCCATCGCCTGGAGAACGTCTTTTGTTTGATAAGCTAGGGAATGAAGTGTCGCTTTTGCAATTTCATTTTTCCCCGAATCCCGAGTCAAACCAAAAATTGCTCCTCGGGCATACATATCCCAGTAAGGTGTTCCTAAACCTGCAAATGCAGGAACGACATACACATTTTCTCCTTCGGAAGCATTTTGAGCAAGTGTTTCTGACTCGGGTGCAGAATCTATAATCTGAAGCCCGTCTCGCAACCATTGAATGGCAGCTCCAGCGATGAATATACTACCTTCCAGGGCATATTGATGCTCTCCTTCTAAACTTGCAGCTACTGTAGTAAGCAGCCCTGAATTAGAGTGTTTAGGTGTTGAGCCGGTGTTCATAAGCATGAAACATCCGGTGCCGTAGGTGTTTTTTGCCATTCCGGGCTCAAAACAAGCTTGGCCAAAAAGGGCAGCTTGCTGATCTCCGGCTATTCCTCCAATAGGTATTGTATATCCATCTAATTCAAAATCACCAAAATGGGAAGAAGAGCATTGTAGTTTAGGAATCATTCTTTTGGGAACATTCAAGATTTCTAACATTTTATTGTCCCAGTCCAATGTTTCAATATTCAATAATAGAGTCCTTGATGCGTTGGTGAGATCAGTAACATGCTTTTTACCATTCGTTAATTTCCACACCAGCCACGAATCGACTGTTCCGAAGAGTAACTCGCCATTTTCAGCTTTGCTTCGCACTCCGTCTACATTGTCAAGAATCCATTTCACTTTGGTTCCTGAAAAGTAAGCGTCAGCAACCAGTCCGGTGGTTTTCCTTAGATATTCTCCATGTCCATTTGACTCGATTTCTTCACAAATGGGAGCAGTTCGGCGATCTTGCCATACAATGGCATTGTAAACTGCCTTACCTGTATTCTTGTCCCAAACTAATGTGGTTTCACGTTGGTTTGTTATTCCAATGGCGCATATATCTTTGAGAGCAACACTGGAATTCTTTAGAACCTCATCAATTACATTTTTCTGACTTGACCAAATTTCTTCCGGATCATGCTCGACCCATCCTGGCTTTGGGAATATTTGCTGGAATTCCTGCTGCGATACACTCTTAATTTGGGCCTTTGAATCGAAAACTATTGCTCGTGAACTGGTTGTTCCCTGGTCTAGGGCTAAAATGTATTGGTCTGACATAAAATTCTTAAGATTAAAGTATGTGGTCTGATTTAACTGTATTTAACGCAATCTAAAGCTTTGAACTTTGATTAACCTGGCCAAATTGCTCAATCAAGTCATGTCCGTTTTTATTTATAGGCAAATTGTGTTTATTTTGACAGAATCGCATTGAGCTGATTGACATTTGGATAGTACCTTGCAAAGAGTTAACCTTCATCAAACCTAATATTATGGGTATACTGGATTTAATAACATTATTAATTTTCCTCTCAGCCGGTTTTACCTTAATAAATATTACTGTCTTAAAATTACCATCGACAATTGGCCTGATGGCTATTGCCCTGATCATGTCTGTCATAGTTTTAATTTCAGGGATATTTATACCTCATTTAACAGATGTGGCAGTGCATATAATGGAGGAATTTGACTTCCAGGAAGTGCTCCTTCATGTTATGTTGAGTTTTCTTCTGTTCGCAGGAGCTTTGTCTATAGATTTGAGTAAATTGGTTGAAGAGCGAATTCCAATTCTGGTTTTGGCAACTTTTGGAGTACTAATGTCCACCGCTATTGTTGGTTTCCTTATGTTCGAGGTATTCCAGTACGTAGGGGAACCCGTTCCACTTGTTTATTGCCTGCTTTTTGGTGCATTGATTTCGCCGACTGATCCTATTGCGGTTTTAGCACTTATCAAGAAAGCAAACCTTTCAAAGAATCTTGAAATCAAAATTGCTGGAGAATCATTGTTTAATGACGGCATTGGGGTTGTTGTATTCTTAACAATATTGAGTGTCGCTGAGCGTGGTGTTGATTTTGTTTCTGGAATAGACATTACCCTCTTGTTTGGACAGGAAGTTCTCGGTGGATTAGCCATGGGTGCTGGACTTGGTTTCATTGGATTTAAATTATTGGACTACATAGAAAATGACCATGTTGAATTAGAGGTACTGGTGACGTTGTCTCTAGTGACGGGTGGAAACCGGATTGCTGAATTACTTCATTTATCAGGCCCTTTAGCGATGGTTACCATGGGCCTGTTTATTGGTAATGAAGGTAGAAGTGATAAACTGGCCCAGGCAACAGGTGAGTATGTTTATAAATTTTGGCACTTGCTTGATGAAGCACTTAACGCAATTCTCTTTATCCTCATTGGACTGGAAATGATTGTGATTGCTCAAACATTCAAGGCTGATTACATCGCAATTGGTATGATAGCGGTAGGAGTGGTATTAGTTGCAAGATTTATTGGCGTTTCTATTCCTATTATGCTGATGAGTCGTTGGCGAAGTTTTGAGAAAGGAACGATTGCCATTTTGACTTGGGGAGGGCTTAGAGGAGGGCTCTCTGTGGCCATGGCCCTTTCACTGCCCGATGAATTATTGGGAGTATATAAGGACCTCATTGTCGCATCAACTTATTCTGTAGTGCTGTTTTCGATCCTTGTTCAAGGATTAACTATTAGCAAGTTGATCAAGAAATAGTATTACTAGCCAGAGTCAGGTTGGGGGATTTTCACCGTAAATTAGTCACTTTGAAAATGATCGATATACATTTGAAATCACATAAAATTATTAGCTCTGCCGCCGATAATAGCAAGAGATAATAATTGGAAATATTGAGTTTTGATTTGTACCTATTAAATGACAGGTTAAATCAAAATTGGGGCACTACTTAACCAGTAAAGTAGATTCTTATGAAACTTGGTTTAGCAGAAGGGCTGCATTTAATCGCACTAGACACATTTAATCGTACTAGACGATGATGAAGGCAGACACTCTTAGCCTCGGCCGAGAGGACCATTAACGATGGTCTTGTGTCAGCAGGAGTGTTAGAACGATATACTTCCGGACGGCTTGGGCTTGAGGGGGATATCGTAATTGCTAAGGATACTGCTGGAACTGGAAATAAGTTGTTAGACGCGATATTGGCCGCCGTTGGTGAAGGTGAAGCAATTGGAGACCTGGTTAAGAAAATTACGCATGAAATACCTGAAATTCAGGAAGATGCTATGCAACTTCTAATTACCCGGCATCATTAGGAAAGAGCCCACCGGACTTCTGTGGATTCCCGTCAGTGAGCGAATGGGCAATTCCAATTATGCTTTTGAACAGGAAATTCGTGATTCGTTCGTGGGTCATACTTACGTTCGTGGGTCATACTTATGAGCCTGACCCAGCTTAATGACCTGCTTAGTGAGGTCTTTCGCAAGAAGAACGATTTAATTGATGCAGTAAAAGTGGCTAAAGATGTTGCCAGGAATTCTGTTGATGACAATTTGTCTAAAGCATTGGCTACATTAAGTAATCATTTCGCTTCATTCTGACAGAGGCTTTCTTCTTCCCGTTAATTTTTTTGTCGATTTATTCTTAATTGAACTTCTTTCGAGATTCTTATCAAGCATGGAATTGATTTGTCGCATCGCCTGACGCTCTGAAATGGTATCTAGTTTGGCCAAGATTTTGGCTTGTACTTCGATTACTGTTCTCAAATAAGCAATAGCAGAATCAGTATGATTGACAATTAGATTTCCTTTGAGTGCCATAAAACCAAAACCTTCGTCTGGATTATTTCTGTCTTTTTCCAGAATTAGATATTCAACACCGTTGACAGTTACCTCGTCAAAATGTACTTCAATGTCGTCATGAATCTCTCTGACTCCGGGACCTTGGTCGATGCTGACTTCCCGATTTGGACTGCATGATAAGAGTGCAATGGACATAACTGTTAAAAGATAGTACGCTTTCATCTTATATTTTTTAGCCACGGACCGTTCTTCGAATCACCCCCTCTTCAATATTGAATATCTTTCTGACCTCTGGAAAAGCCTGTCCATTCATAATGATAATAAGGTGATCTCCCAATTCAACTTTAACCTCCTCAGATGGGTTTTTTACTAGCTCTGAACTTCCATCCTCCTTAATTTTGCTTATCCCTATAAGTATACAATTAAAACGTTTTTTCAAATCAAGAAATGCAGTTTCGTATGTCTTTCCAAGGTATGGATTGTTCTTAGTGATCATGAATTCCTTAATATCATAATCATCATCAGAATTAGCAAACGATAGGATGTTTTCACTATACGCAGCGACATCGGGTTCGAATATGTAGCTGGCAAGTAACTTGGACGCCAATTCGTTTTTTGAAATTGCATGTGTCACTCCGGCACTTATGAAAGCTTGTTTTAGATCACCATTATCCAGAGTAACTATAAAATTCAAATCACTATATTTTTTCTTCAAATTCAAAATGTACACCAGTTTTTCAGTGTCATCATTAAGGTTAACAAAGACCATAGAGGATCGCTCAGGGTTAGCTTTATTAAGAAGGTCAAAATTTTCGAAATCAGAATACAAGGCAAATAGCTGCTTGTCTCCAAACAGACCTTTTACGGTTTCGAGGTCGTGATGATCATTTGCGACAATCGCAACTGCCTTGCCAACTCCCAGGAGTTGCTCTGTTACCGCCTTTCCAAAATCATTCCAGCCAATAATTACCGCATGATTTTTCATAGTTGTTCCGTGATAACCACGTTTTTTATTTTCTTTTATTGTTGCCAATATATTTCCGAACTGGCTAATTAAAAAGCCATACAGCCCCACACTGAAAATTACAAAAATCATTCCTATCCACCGTCCATAAATCGTCGTAGGGTATAAGTCCCCATAGCCAACTGTAGTAAGTGTTACAATAGAATACCAAATTGCCTGATCATAATTAGTTATGGCTGACTGCGAACTATCTTTTTCATACCAGATGAGTAAACTAATTAACACGAAATAGACTATTAAAGCAATTACTGACCTTGATATCAGGCGATTGTAATGCTTCTTATTCTCAATATCCGAATGAAGTCGGTGAGGTCGACTTTGAGTCAGGTAGTCATGGAAACGCATTGACCCAAATATAGTACAAAATGTAAAATTTGCTAATAATCCTCTTTGAGGGGAAAGCCCTATTAATCAGAGGTTTCTGTGCATTTTTTCAATCTATGATTGAACTCCTATTGGATTGAGGGTATTTCAAATACCTGCAGATTTGGCTGAATTTTTGTTTTTGCGCTAAGTTTCGCTTGCACTTATAAGCAATTCATACGGCATAGGGCATGATGGTAATGATCTTCATGCCATTATTTGGAAATAAGTCGAACTTATTTTGTTATGTGCAATATATTTATGATATTACTTATTAGAAATTTTGCACATAAGTATTTGTTAAAATCTATAAATCTACAATGATGAAATTCAAAAGCTTTTTTTCTTTCCCTTATCCTTTTGATAACTTCATGTCAGGAGAGCACTCATGAAGTCATTGAAAATTTAGATCAAAAATCGATGCTGGCGTCTTTGTTTAAAAGTTCTACTGTATATTCATATATCAATTCGAAGGGATACTACATTGATTATGAAAATGTAATTTTTGAAGAGATCGATGATGTAAGTGGCTTTATGACGACTGGACTATCTGGAGTTAATGCTGAGACTGGAAATAATGTAATCGTGGGTGTCTTGCAGAGAAATAATTTTCCAACTGCCGATCCTGATATTTCAGAATTTATTCACCCTGAAGATGTATTTATTCTTACAGAAACAAGGAATGTTACTCCTAAGAATGGACGGTCTACAACTCTAGTCAAGATACTCTTAATTATTATGCTGAACCGATTGAAGGCCCTTGGGTAATGAACTTTGAACTTACTCCAACTACAGGAACACAATTTGAAGATTGTGCTGAATATGCAATTACCTACACTTGGAACGAATCAGAGCAGGAAAATTTACCCAGTGCGAGAACTAATTCGTTTAGCTTCCGAAACTGTGCCTATTGCGTTGGAAAAACCTATGATAATGCATGTAGAGGTATTGGCAGAACCCCTTGGAACCCACAAGGCAATCCTTCATCTCCTTGGCATTTTCCAGATGACCCTGCCGCATGTATTAGTCTTATTAACCCAGTGGCGTTTGGATGGACAGTTGTATCTTGCTTGTGGAGGTCTTGTCCCTTATATCCAGGCCGTCAAATTTACAGGCCAGCCAATAATTATGCCGGTCCTCAAATTCCTGGGTTACAACCTAGATATATACCTTCATATCATACTGTTGCATTCAGGTAATTCCTAATTAATTTCCATTGATATTCAATAATAACAGTTTGTTCATAAGTGTAGAATTAAAAAAGACCTATAGTTATCCTTATGTCTTGATAGCCATAGGTCTCTTTCTTTATTGGTTATTTCAATCATTCATAAGCCTTATTGTCCTTACTCGAGCTATTGGTTTTGAAACTATTATTTCCATAAAACAAACCCTGGCGAATAGTCTTCCCGCCCTTGGCACGGGCCTTATTCTTTTCATTATTATTTCTTGGCATTGCTAATTAAATATAGTTAATGTGTCATTTCGATGATGCATCAAAAGTAAAACTGATAAAGTAAGCATCTCAATACTTTTTGAATAGCACTTTGATTTTCTTCTCATTCTTGCCAAAAAATGCCTGAACAAGCTATTATAGCCTTCTACGGTAAAAGTTTCTGCTTTTGATTGAATGTGTTTGTCTTTAGGGACAATGTGCTCGTATGACTTCCAGTAATCACTTGCTAGAGTATTCATCTGGTTAGTGCCTATTAGCCCCCAGAGCTTTTTTGCTCTCTCAGTACTTCTGTCGCCAATAACGAAATTGATGAACTTTTTCCCCTATCGATCAACAGCAATCCAAATCCAGCAATAGTTTTTTTGTTTCCAATGTAGCTGTGCATCTGGTCAAGCTCTACGAAATCCACTTCGGAACCGCTATTGGACAAGGACTGCACTTGTTGGCCAAAACCCCTTATCCAGTTTAACACAGATACATTGCTCACGTTGAGTATTCTACCGATTGACCGAAAACCCAACCCTTCAAGATATAATTGCAGGGCGTATTTTTTCAACTCTTTTGGTTTGGCCGTAGATTTTTGTTGTACCGTATAGTGGTAGCCGCATTTTTTACACTTATTACCTTTGTTTTCCTTTTATCTTGCCGGATTTAATGACAGCACTGTTTGAACACTTAGGACAATTCATGGCTTTTTTCTGTAAAAATAAGAAAACTATATATAATTAGCAATACCTAAAATTGAATACGGATCACTTGAGAGCGCATATTTTACTTTACGCAACCCTTCAAAAAGTTCCGGCCAAATCATTGGGTAATTTTATATTGTAATAACCCTGGTATGATTTTCTATTGAAATCTCGAACCCCTTTAGTTAGAAACTAAGCATTGGATTATTTACGCTTTTAATACAACTTAGTGCCCTGTCTCAAAGTTTGGATGGCATTCTATACCGGACTCATAATTTAAATCAGGAATGAAATTCCCTAATCATCTAATCAAATTCATTGATGAGCACTAAGCACGTTTACGAATACGGAGTAATTGGTAATTGCGCCTTTACCGCTCATATCAAAACCGATACCAATATTGAATGGATGTGCTGGCCGCGCTTTGACAGTAGCTTCATTTTTGGAGCTATGTTGGATAGAGAAAAAGGGGGTGAATTCTCCATTAAACCAGATGGAAAGTTTAAAAGCAGTCAGTATTATGTTGAGAATACCAATATACTCTGCACTGAAGTGACATGTGGTGGTGGTCAATACAAGGTAACTGATTTCGCACCTCGTTTTTTGCAATATGACAGGTATTATAGACCATTGATGCTCTTTAGGAAAATTGAACCAATTTCAGGACACTCTAAAGTGAGAGTTAAGTGTTACCCGGTTAGTCAGTATGGAGAAAGCCAGCCAGAGAGGAGTTTGGGCAGCAGCCATATCAGATACTTGGGTCTTGATTCTCAAATGCGACTAACAACCAACATCTCTCTTAACTACATCATGGAAGATGAGGAGTTTGTAGTGAATGAAACCAAGTATATAGCACTTTCATATGGTCCACCACTGGAAGCAGCATTAGAAGAGACATCGGAAATTTTCTTAAAAAAAACAAAAGATTATTGGAGGACCTGGATAAAACGATCCAGCATTATTAATTTTTATCAAAGAGAGGCCATTCGATCAGCCCTAATGCTTAAGATACATCAGTATGAAGATACTGGGGCGATCATTGCCGCAACAACCATGAGCCTTCCTGAATCTCCAGGCAGTACCAGAAATTGGGACTATCGTTATTGCTGGATGCGAGATACTTTTTATACCCTAAACGCATTCAACAATGTGGGCCATTTTGAAGAACTCGAACAGTACTTTCATTATATTCTTAATGTGACTTATGGAGAGGAGGATAGATATCAGCCACTATATGGAATTGCCGGTGAAAAGAAGGTAATTGAAAATGAACTTCCTTTAAAAGGTTATTTAGGAAATCAACCAGTCCGAGTTGGGAATGATGCTTACACGCATGTTCAAAATGATGTATACGGGCAGGTTTTGGTTTCACTTCTACCGCTTTTTGAGGATATGCGGATCATATTCACAGAAAAATTCAATTCCAGAGATTTGGTTATCAAAACACTTCGCATGATCGAAAAGACGATGAACGAAACTGATGCAGGGTTATGGGAATTTCGTCATTTGAGTCAGCATCATTGCTACACCTATTTATTCCATTGGGCCGGGAGTTGTGCAACTTTGAAGATTGCCAACCGATTGCAAGATAAGAAAATGGGTAAAATCGCTCTGAAGTTGCAAAAGCAATCAATGAAGAAAATTGAGCAATGCTATGTGCCAAAGAAAAAGGGATACGCCCAAGCGATTGGTACCGACCGAATGGACGCCAGTACAATTCAATTAATCATGATGAATTACATTGACCCCAATTCCCAACGAGCGAGAGATCATTTGAAAGCCCTTGAAAAAGAATTACTGACCACAGATGGATTGTTTTATCGTTATGTCCATCAGGATGATTTTGGCACTCCAGAAGTGACATTCTTAATCTGTGCTTTTTGGTATGTAGAGGCACTAGCCTGCGTTGGTCGCTTGGACGAGGCCGTTCAAATATTTGAAAATCTTTTGAAATATTCAAATCATGTCGGATTGCTAAGTGAGGATGTTGATGCGGCCACTGGCAGTCAATGGGGTAATTTCCCTCAGGCCTACAGCCATGTGGGTCTATTAAATGCGGCCAGCAGGATTGCTAGAAAAATTGACCAACCCATGTTCTACTAAAA
>CBDBIW010000016.1:617500-1348763 GCA_965206015.1 Cyclobacteriaceae bacterium
TATTGCTTTCAAGCATACGGGTTTTGATATAGGCTTGGGAGAAGAACCAGAGGAAATTGATACCGAGAGTGGTGCTGGGGTCTCAGAACTAATTGGTGCGGGGGTGACTAGTATTTCATCTCTATTAGGATTCGCTATTAGAGAATATAGTGTGGTAGACACTACCCATAGTTTTAATGATGCTGAAAGATGGAATAATGCAAATCTTGCTCTTGCAAATAGAGCTCAAAAAGATATAAGAGGTAAATTGAGTGTATTAACACAAAAGCTCTCAAGTGATTCGGATATAGAAGATTATATCTTAGGAGTGGTTAGCGACGCGTCTTTATATCATCAGGAAGAAACGATTGTGGCTAATTTCGCAGAACCAAAGTTTAAAAAAAAGAAGGGACTGATGAATAAATTGGAAGGACTGGGCGAGGCTGTGGGGACTGTAACAGGGGCAGGGTCGGTAATGGTTGTCTTGATTAAAGGAGATGATAAATTTACTCCATGGGTTACTGAAACAGAGCACATGAGGATCATTGGTCGCTTAGGAGTACTACTTTCCAAAAAAGGAATAAATGATTATGAAGGGGAGATAAAAATCAAGAAATTAACAGAAGGAATTGATATTAAAAATATAAATAAAGCAATTATAATCAATAATGAAGAATTAGGCTGGGTATTATACGATGTTGAGTTATTGGCAAATGCCTCTGAAAGTGATATTATTGATTTTTTTGGTGGAGAGAAAAAAGCTGTTGATATTATAGAAGATAAGAAGAGTAAATATGCTAATGAATCTACTCTTGATATGGAAAGAAAGAAAAATGAGTTGCTTGGTACTTCTTTTGGAGTAACACTTCCTTCACTAGTGTATGTGAATGAGAAAGATCCACTCCTTTTTCCCAATACTATGGTTGAAGAACGAAACCCTCTTGCTCAAGCTCCTAAAAAAGAGAAAAGAAGTTTGATTGCTAGAATTAATCGAATGAAAAATAGCAATGCTAAAATTGGTGTAGTTTATGCATTACAGGAATCTTATGAAGAAAAACAATCGACGACGCATGAAGTAAATGGGGAACCCTCGATTGAAAAGGAGAATTATAAATTACTTGATGAATCTTTTTATCCCTTAGGTAAGCGACTAGCTAATCAGCTTAATGAAAATTTTAGTACGGATGTATTTGAACAAATAGATATGTATGATTTTCCTATGAAAGAAGCATCTATTATTGGACTTAAAATTCAAGCACCCGAATTAGTGGGCGAAAAATTTAATTTTCCTGCCTTCGAAAACACACAATATCCAGTAGTGGTGTTTTATACTGTTGAAGCAGTCGAGAACTTAGAAGGGAAAAAAAGTTTATCTTCACATCTCGTCGTTGTTGAATTTTATGAAAATGATCAAAAGACACACATGAAATCAGTCGGCTTTTCACATACATACATACTTGGAAATGTAGAGATGGCTTTCGACCAAGACTATGTGAGTTATATAGAAAAATTAAAAACTGGTGAAGATGTCGCTATTGATGACTATGTTGACTTAGTGAACAAATATCACGATAAGAAAGTAAAATAAATAGAAAATACTCACTTTTGCATTGGCAAAAAGATAGGGGGATTAGCTCAGCTGGCCAGAGCACCTGCTTTGCACGCAGGAGGTCATCGGTTCGACTCCGATATCCTCCACTAAACGGGGAGACCGTCTAATAAATGACTCAAGACGAATGGTTTTGAGTATTATAATTTAATGAGAAGCTGTAAGTACCGAAAGGGTACAGTTATGGCACTAAGCTTAAGGGTTTAGCTGCTGGTTTCCAAGAGCCGTTGGAAAGGCAGACTAAACCAAAAGACTTAAGCAAAAGAGTTCATTGACATGTTGTGAGAGAGTAGAAAATCATTTTACTAACGATTGATAACGAGTTTATCGATTGACAGTAAATCGAGTAATTAATTTAATATTAATAACAGGCACATTAGGATTAGTAAATAAGTAGTTAAGGGCGTATGGGGAATGCCTGGGCTCTCAGAGGCGAAGAAGGACGTGATAAGCTGCGAAAAGCTACGGGAAGTTGCAAGTAAACTGTGATCCGTAGATATCCGAATGGGACAACCCACCGAGTTGAAGACTTGGTACCATGCTTTCGGGCATGGGGCGAACCCGGAGAACTGAAACATCTAAGTACCCGGAGGAAGAGAAAACAATAGTGATTCCGCAAGTAGTGGCGAGCGAACGCGGAACAGCCCAAACCACACCAGTTACGGCTAGTGTGGGGTTGTAGGACTCCAACAACTGAGATAATCTGAATTGGAATGATCTGGGAAGGTCAATCATAGAGGGTGAGAATCCCGTACAGGTAAGGATTATAGAGGTAGGAGTATCCTGAGTAGGGCGGAACAGGAGAAATTCTGTCTGAATCAGCCGGCACCATCCGGCAAGGCTAAATACTACTGAGAGACCGATAGTGAACCAGTACCGTGAGGGAAAGGTGAAAAGTACCGTGAATAACGGGGTGAAATAGAACCTGAAACCATACGCTTACAAGCGGTCGGAGGGACTTCGTGTCCTGACGGCGTGCCTTTTGCATAATGAGCCTACGAGTTACACTTCCCTGGCAAGGTTAAGGGTTTAAGGCCCGCAGCCGGAGCGAAAGCGAGTCTGAACAGGGCGAATAGTCAGAGGAGGTAGACGCGAAACCTGGTGATCTACCCATGTCCAGGGTGAAGGTGCGGTAACACGCACTGGAGGCCCGAACCAGTACACGTTGAAAAGTGTTTGGATGAGGTGTGGGTAGGGGTGAAAGGCCAATCAAACCAGGAAATAGCTCGTACTCCCCGAAATGCTTTTAGGAGCAGCGTGGGGTGTTTTCTGTTAGAGGTAGAGCTACCGATTGGACTAGGGGGAGTCACATCCTGCCAACTCCAGACGAACTCCGAATGCTAACAGATTATAGCCCTGCAGTGAGGGCATGGGTGCTAAGGTCCATGTCCAAAAGGGAAAGAACCCGGATCTACAGCTAAGGTCCCAAAGTATATGCTAAGTTGAACTAAGGCGGTTCAGTTGCTGAGACAGCAAGGATGTTGGCTTGGAAGCAGCCATTCATTTAAAGAGTGCGTAACAGCTCACTTGTCGAGCGACAGAGCATCGATAATAATCGGGCATCAAGCATATCACCGAAGCTTAGGCAGTAGTTTACTACTGGGTAGGGGAGCATTCCAATTGCGGTGAAGGTAAACTGTAAGGTTTATTGGAGCGATTGGAAAAGCAAATGTAGGCATAAGTAACGATAAAGCTGATGAGAAATCAGCTCACCGATAGACTAAGGTTTCCCCGGCTATGCTAATCAACCGGGGGTTAGTCGGGACCTAAGGCCAACCCGCGAGGGGTAGTCGATGGCGAATCGGTTAATATTCCGATACTACCGCAACCAGTGATGGGGTGACGGAGTAGTGAAAGGTCCGCGCACTGACGGAATAGTGCGTTGAAGGGTGTAGGTAAAGGAAGTGTAGGTAAATCCGCATATCCTGCTGAACCTGACAGTACCACAAGTCTACGGACGCGTGGATAGTGACCCTAATCAGACTTCCAAGAAAAACCTCTAAACTTATGGTTGTGGTACCCGTACCGTAAACCGACACAGGTAGTCAAGGAGAGAATCCTAAGGTGCTCGAGTGATTTGTGGCTAAGGAACTAGGCAAACTGACCCTGTAACTTCGGGAGAAGGGGTCCCCATTTCGGTGGGGCGCAGAGAAATGGCTCAGGCGACTGTTTAGCAAAAACACATGGCTGTGCGAATTGGTAACAAGAGGTATACAGCCTGACACCTGCCCGGTGCTGGAAGGTTAAGGGGGGGCGTTATCATCTTCGGATGAGAAGCACTGAACTGAAGCCCCAGTAAACGGCGGCCGTAACTATAACGGTCCTAAGGTAGCGAAATTCCTTGTCGGGTAAGTTCCGACCTGCACGAATGGTGTAACGATCTGAGCGCTGTCTCAGCCACAAGCTCGGTGAAATTGTAGTTCCGGTGAAGATGCCGGATACCCGCAACGGGACGGAAAGACCCCGTGAACCTTTACTACAACTTCACATTGGTATTGTATAAATGATGTGTAGGATAGGTGGGAGACTTCGAAGCTGTGCCGCCAGGTATGGTGGAGTCGTTGGTGAAATACCACCCTTTATTTATTTGATATCTAACCCCGGCGATGGGGGACAGTGTGTGGTGGGTAGTTTGACTGGGGTGGTCGCCTCCAAAAGAGTAACGGAGGCTTTCAAAGGTACCCTCAGCATGGATGGTAATCATGCGTGGAGTGCAATAGCATAAGGGTGCTTGACTGTGAGACTAACAAGTCGAGCAGGGTCGAAAGACGGATATAGTGATCCGGTGGTTCCGCATGGAAGGGCCATCGCTCAAAGGATAAAAGGTACTCCGGGGATAACAGGCTGATCTCCCCCAAGAGCTCATATCGACGGGGAGGTTTGGCACCTCGATGTCGGCTCGTCACATCCTGGGGCTGGAGAAGGTCCCAAGGGTTGGGCTGTTCGCCCATTAAAGTGGTACGCGAGCTGGGTTCAGAACGTCGTGAGACAGTTCGGTCCCTATCTGTTGTGGGCGTAAGAAACTTGAGAGGATCTGATTTTAGTACGAGAGGACCGAATTGGACCAACCGCTGGTGTATCAGTTGTGGTGCCAACTGCACCGCTGAGTAGCTACGTTGGGAAGGGATAAGCACTGAAAGCATCTAAGTGCGAAACCCACCTCAAGATGAGGTTTCTTTATAAGGGGCGTTGAAGATGACGACGTTGATAGGCTACAGGTGTAAAGGCAGTAATGTCAAAGCCGAGTAGTACTAATTACCCGTAAACTTTTTTACAATCAAGATTCTAAAGTGTCTGTTAACCCTACTTTCTCACTACATCATGTCAAAAGAGATTGTTAGCTGAAAGAACAAAGAGAAGAGGCGTACAAGTTGGTCGTTAATCTTTGCTCATCAATCTTTTATCTGACAAAAAATCTTATGGTGGCTATTGCGAGGGTATAATGCCCCCTAAAACAGGGCAGGTAGTTAAGCTATGATATTACTTAACTTTAATTACCTGAAACATGAAAACAAGTCGAAGAAAATTCAGCTCCTCTTTCAAGGCAAAAGCTGCTATTGGAGTATTGAGAGAACGTGAGACAATCCAACAAATAGCAGCGCACTACGAGGTACACCCTCTACCCAGGTCAGTTCGTGGAAACGTCAGTTTCTGGCAGGAGCCCAGGAGGCCTTTGGTGACCATGACGGAGATGAAAACAAACGTCTCAAGGTCGAGATGGACCAACGCTATAAGAAGATCGGCAAGCTGGAAATTGAAAAGGATTTCTTGAAAAAAAGTCTAGGCCAGGATTGAGTCTCCACACACGCAGAAAGATGATAGATTCTCAGAAACATGATTTGAGTGTGAGCGGTCAGTGTCGTTTGTTCAGCATTCACCGCTCAGGTCTTTATTACAAGCCCGGAGGTGAGAGCGGGCTCAACATGCACTTGATGAAGATCATGGACAGGGAGTTCTTTGATAAACCCTTCCATGGAGTCAGAGGTATGACCCGTCACCTCAGGCACCTGGGTTATAAAGTCAATCGAAACTGAAATATCAAGTGCCTGGAACACGGTCCTTTAAACAACCACAAAAAGCAGCTTGGAAATGCAAGAAAAACTATCCTCTATCTGTCTTAATAATGGGGCATTAATCAAAACAAAAAATGAAAAAACTTAGAAGCCAAAGTTGGTTTGGTAAACAAGGTAAAGACGGATTTATATATCGGGCGTGGATGAAAAATCAGGGATTTCCTGCGGATGAATTTCAAGGAAAACCGGTGATTGGCATTTGTAATACATGGTCTGAACTTACTCCGTGCAATGCCCATTTCCGTGAATTGGCAGAATCTGTCAAGAGAGGGGTATGGGAAGCTGGTGGTTTTCCGTTGGAATTTCCTGTGATGTCGTTGGGGGAAACCCTAATCAAACCGACGGCCATGCTTTATAGGAATCTGGCCAGCATGGACACAGAGGAAAGTATCAGAGCAAACCCCATTGACGGGGTTGTACTGATGGGAGGATGTGATAAGACAACTCCTTCAATTTTGATGGGAGCCTGTAGTGTTGATCTGCCATCTGTCTTTTTATCAGGTGGCCCGATGTTAAGTGGTAAATACAGGGGAAAAGACATTGGTACTTCTGATGTTTGGAGATTCACGGAAGCAGAAAGGAAAGGAGAAATCACACAGGAAGAGTTTTTTCAAGCAGAAACTTGTATGTGCAGGAGCAGAGGACATTGTGCCGTTATGGGGACCGCTTCAACTATGGCTTGCATGATTGAGTCATTAGGGATGTCTCTTTCGCAAAATGCTGCAATACCTGCTGCTGATTCTAGAAGAAAATCAATGGCTCAACTTACTGGTAGGAGAATTGTTGAAATGGTGAAGGAAGACTTAACCATATCCCAAATACTAACAAGGGAGGCTTTTGAGAATTCAATAATGGTCAATGCTGCCATAGGAGGATCAACTAATTTTGTAATTCATCTATTGGCTATAGCAGCACGAATTGGTGTAGATCTGAATATTACAGATTTCGACAAGTTATCAATAGATGTTCCGCTCTTAGCTAATTTGCAGCCTTCCGGAAAATATATGATGGAGGACTTTTATTATGCTGGTGGACTTCCATCAATCATTAAAGAATTATTGCCCAAGCTTCACAAGAATTCTATCACTGTCACAGGAAAATCAGTCGAAGCAAATGTGACAGATTCTGAATGTTTTGACAGGGAAGTAATAGGGTCGTTGGAAAAGCCATTTAAAGACGATTCAGGAATTGCAGTAGTCAAAGGCAACTTGTGTGAGAATGGTGCTATCATCAAACCCTCAGTTGCTTCAGCAGAATTGATGAAACACACTGGACAAGCAGTAGTGTTTGAGAATATAGAGGATTACAAGGAGAGAATAGATGACCCTGAATTAGAAGTAGATGAGACATGTATCCTTGTTCTAAAGAATGTTGGGCCTAAGGGCTATCCCGGAATGCCCGAAGTTGGCAATATGGGGCTGCCCAAGAAAGTGTTGGACAAAGGTGTGAGTGACATGATACGTATTTCAGACGGCAGAATGAGCGGAACTGCATTTGGAACGGTATTCTTGCATGTCAGCCCCGAAGCTGCTGCCGGTGGTACGCTGGCTGTTGTTCAAAATGGAGATTTGATAGCGGTGGACGTTCCAAATCGTAAACTGGAATTGCTGGTTTCCGAGAAGGAGATTTCGCGTAGGAAAAAGCACTGGAAAGCTCCCGAATTAAATTTTAGCAGAGGTTATGCTAAGCTTTATATAGAACACGTAGAGCAGGCTCATGTTGGAGCAGATCTCGATTTCTTAAAAGGAAAATCCGGAAGTGTAGTTAAGAGAGATTCCCATTAGATTAGAATTGAGTTAGAATAGGGCTTCCTCAAAAGCCCAACCCATTAAAAGCGGCGGATACAGAGAGATTGAGAACCACCAGAGCAGCAGCAATCCAAGTTTGGGAAGTTGATTTAAGCTTGGACTTGATTTGGTTAAGCGAGTATACCTGTTTAGCATTCCCAATTCTGCCTTCAACGGCATTTCTTTCAGCATACTTTTTTTTTTGATTTGGCTTTCTGATAAGCAGAATGAGGTGTAGGTTTATCTTTGAAAGTTGCTGTGAGTCTTATTCGGTATAAAACACTTTTAGACACTAAAATGATACTTCTCAGACAATGATCGTACACCTTCATTCAGAGGAAATCAGTTATAATTTACCAGTTTGCCGGGTCATCCTCTGGTGATTGCCTATCTTCAATTACAGGAGAGTTCTCCTTATAAAACCTGAAACTTGCTCTCCCTGAAATTAATTTTAAGGACGCCCAATATTAAATTGTATGCCAAAATAAATGTTTCTTTTTTGAAAAAATCAAAGGTGAGGGAGCTATAGTTACGGTTATATTGAATTGCCCGGACGTTACGAGTATTAAGCACATTCAATATTTGGAAAAAGACCACAGTTCTATTGCCAGAAAAGAAAGTAATCTTATTTACACAGAGATCCAAACGGAGATAATCTTCGCAACGAAGGCTATTTTGTTCCCCAAAGACAGGCATTACTAATTGATTTTCGTCTAAAAGAGTACTTATGACAGGGGTATATAGAGAACCATTGCGGTAAATGAAATTTGATCCAATTGAAATTCCTTTTGGAAGGTTGTAAGTGGCGTTCAGTCTTATGAAATTTGGAATGTGTGGATTTGGGTTAAAGTTATTATCATTTCCGTCAAGCGTTTCATTTATTAAGGAAGAAAAAGAAAGACTGGCTGTCACTATTTCTTTAAAATAATGCTTGATCAAAAATTCCAGCCCGGTAATATTGGTGATCACTGAATTTTCAGTATTTTCCAGGTGGTTTCGAAAGACTGAAAAGTTAATTTCTGATTCTTTGGTTTTACGAGTTGCACTTATGGAATTTTGAGTACTTCGGATTGGCGGGTCATCAAAAAGATTAGTCTGAGGGGGGAGGAAACGGTTATAAAACCCATTCCCTATCTTTATATGATATTTTTTATTAAGATCTATTCTTAAGTTAAGTTGTGCACTTGCATATCGGTCCTTTTTAGCAGTAGTAATTCCTTGTCTTCCTCCAGTGCCAACAGTCAAAAAATTGAATAACCTGATTTGAAAGTAGGCATAGTATTCAGGAATAACAGTTGTTAGGGCGGTGTCAAGCTCAATAACTGGTGCTTTGGGAAATTGGGCATATGATTTTTCCGGGATTAGTCCTTGTGCCATAAATCGCCGATTTTCGTAAGTAACACCCAATCCTGCTCTCCAGACATCAGTTAGATAGTTAGCGTTACCCGCCAGATAGAGGTAGCGTCGACTCTCCTTTACATCGGTATTTTCGAAATCAAACTGATTTGCACCCTGGCTAAAACCAGAGTTCACTGCGTAAACAAACCTGCCCTTTTGATATTTGTAGTTGAAGATGTTGAAAGTTCTCCGATTGTTGAAGTCGGCGTTCGCACTATAAGAAGGGGTTTCGTTAAGAAAGTTATATTTTTCATTAATTCCATATATGAGGAGTTTAATTTGTTCGTATCGTTTTAAGTTTGAGAAGATTTGAAGGCCCAAATCGCTTGAAATGAACCTATTAATATTATTGAAAGCGGAAGCATTGAAAAGCTTCCATAGAGGGTGTACCTGGTGGTTCGAAAATCCTTTTATTGAGATATTCTCACCCAGTTTGACCCCACCATTTACAGAAAGATTGGCGAGAGAAAGAGAAACCTCGAAATCATCTTCAACTTTAGGATCAGTAGCATAAGCAACTAGTCCTGATGTTACATTGCCATATTCAATAGGTGGATTCCCAGGAAATACCCGAATCTCGTTTGCGATACTGTTATCCAGGAGTCCTCTGCTACCTACATTGCCAATACCGGTGAATCTCGAATAATCGTATAAAGGAACATCATTGACATATAAACCACTGTGCAAAAAAGAGGTCCCCCTGAAATTAATCTCCGCAGATTCGTTGGTATTAGTTGAAGAAGGGAGCGAATTGATAGAGAGTAATGGATCTGCTTGAGCGGCTGGATTTACGATTTATTTCTCCGCCAATCTTGATAACATCTTCTGATCTGGGGAAAAAAGTAAAGTCCTGTCTCAGTCTAAAATTTTGGATATTTCTGACCTCCTGGCTCTTGACCTGACTATGGGTAATTGATAGTTTGCTGTACAGTCTATTGGTAAACTGAGATTGCCATTGAACGCTCTGGGAATTCCGAATTTGTTCATTCAACTGATTCGGTTGATCAGGGTCTTCTTCAAAAAACCTGAGTTTCCCCCAAGAGAAATAATTAGTAAACGACAGTTTATTTTTGTTATCAATTTTATAGGTAATCTTAGAGGTGACATCTTTGGCATTAGCAATGGGAAAATCCAAAGAGTCTGCTCCAAAAAGATCTAAAAAGTGGTTTAAAAAAGGTAGAGCGCAGGGAGGTTAAAAGTGAAAGTTTATCTTTTACAAGAGGCCCGTCAAGCAATGACTTAGCATGATAGATGTCGTATGAGAATAAATCATTTCCCCATTTTTCGAAATTTCCATTACGTAAGGAAAAATTCGAAACCGCAGATAGTGCCTGTCCGTAACTTGCCGGGTAACCCCCACTTAAGAATTCGATATCTTCAATTACGTCTGTATTAAACAAAGATCTGCTGAATTGATAGGGAGAAACAACCATGGCATTATCCATCAAATAAACAGTTTCGTAGCCACTGCCACCCCGAACTGACAGCGGACTTGAGCTAAATCGACCACCAAATCGTGTCGCACCTGGCAAAATAGAGAGCGACGCCACAGGATCTTCAATACCACCATGTGTAAGATCTACTTCTTTACGGGTCAGAGTTAAGTTGCCAGCCTTGGAGATATTACTCAGGCGGTCGGCCGTAACTATAGCCTGGTCAAGATTAATATTGGCCTCTTTAAGCGTAATTTCAATAGTAGTACCAGTACTATCAAGGACTATTTGACCAGTGTGGGGCTTGTAACCGAGAAAGGTAACGTGAATTTGATAGGGTGCCAGGGGTATTTTGGAAAGTTCAAACTTTCCGGCGTTATCGGTAACTACTGTAAAGTTTTCTAATCCGTTAATAAGCATTACATGAGCACCCGGGAGCCTCTCGTTATTTTCATCCCTTACTGTTCCACTTATTTCAATATAAGTTTGCCCACGGCATAAAAAAGGAATACAATACAAAATAAGGAACAATCCCAACCAATATGGAGTTCTCTTAAAAGGAAACCCGAGCCTGTTTTTACTATTGATCATATCCCTAGCGGAACGGTCACCCGGGTCGTTATTATACCTTTGAATCTTTGATGACTCTAAGAAATTACAGGCCTCCTCAGACAAAAGATCATCAAATAAAATGTTAGTCAGGTCAATTTTTTTATTATCATGCATTTCGGGATCATTTTTCAGATTCGATAATAATTTCGATCAAGGCCAGCCAGCTGGTCTTTTCCGGGAAGATTTCCTTTCTTCTTTTTAGCCAGTCTTTTATTTGTGGGTGTCTGTTAAATACTTCCTCACTGTAGTGATAGGCCAAATCCCTGTCCTCTGTTCTAATGGCATGATTGATTAATAACTTGTATTATTTCTTCAGGTGGACTGAAACCTTGTTCCAAACCTTGTAACGACAGCTCTCGAATGGCCATTTCGTTTCCAGATTTATAGTAGGCTGCAATAGCAGTTCGATAGTAATAAGGAATATGATAGCCCTCGTCGATGGCCATTTGAGCATATTGACCAGCCTGTACAATATTGTCAAGTCTTTGTCTGTAGAGGGGAATAATTAGCCTGAAGGCATCTCTACGAACCCATGAGGGGGCATAAGGGTTGAGGTCATACTTAGATCTTCAATTCCAGTGATAAAATGAGTTCACTTTCTACTACTTCACCGCCTCCGAAGAGTTTGGGGGTATAATAATCATAGGTGCCTAAGGCCAAATGTGCCCTGGGGTTTTCGGGACCCATGCTGATGGCCTTCTCTGCAAGTGCACCAACCTTTGGTGCTTTGAACGGTAATAGCATTTTACCAATAAAAGCCAGCTCCAGGGCTTTTAGCATGGACAGGAGGGCATAATGTTCAGAAGTTTTGGATTTTACTGATTCCAGTTGATCAATGCCTTTCTCGATGAGTGTTTCCTGAAGGCTTTCGTCTCCTGTGGTTACAGCGAAACGATAATAGGCAAAAGCAGTCCAATAGTCTATCAGGTTACTATTTGATTGAGAATCAAGGTCTTCTAGTGATTTGATAATTTCGTTGAATTCTTGTGGATCACCTGATGTCGCAAGGTTCATGGAAGCTGCCTCTATTTTAGCCTCAATGCTGTCAAGTGTTTGAACCTGTAATCCGGGAGATGCGAAAATTACCAGTGATGGCAGTACGATTTGCATAGGGAAGATTTTTCAGTTTAAGGAAACGGATGAGGTAAGCTGGTGAATAAAGAAGGAAATCTGTCAAAATCAGGATGCCCCAAAAAAGGAAAATCATGATGACTGGTGAGAGGACTCATGTCAGGTGCAATTACTCTGACTACTTTCATTCCTATTTGATCTACATCTGAAGTTGTAAGCTCGCAATAGGCAATATTATTTACTAAATCAGATGTTTCCAATATTTCGGATAGTGATGAATGGGTACTACCCTGAAATATCGCAGCGTCGTTTTTTGCAGAAAGTGCAGATTTGATAACGGGAACCCTCGCATTCGTGGATAAATCAAGATGAGTGTCTGCAATGAACATATCAAATAGTTATTGATCTATCTCGGGCAATTACCTTCCAGGTGTCATTCACATGATTATTCCTTATTATGCTGGCTTCAGCATATAAAGCTGTTGTGGGGCAAACGTGTATTGGGACTCCATAAAATGTGTCACCCACATTGAATTTACGGTTGTCACTAACATCCAGCACAAGGTGCTCTTCACTATGTCCAATTTGAGGTGCATTTTCCAGGTTCAAGAAGTGTACCCTTGGAAATGGATTTTCGGATGCTATCGCTTTATGACCCAGATCCAGACATATTCGATTGTCACCAACTTTGGATATTATTCTGGTTAATACAAGGGCAGCAAAATCGAAATCAAGATCCGGAAGAAGAGTGTCGTAGCCCCAGTCCCACAGTAGGCACGTTCCAGGACTGCAAATTGCATATTCTTGTCTTAAAGCATGGCAGGGAAATGTCGGCGTACCTCCTGCAATAATGGGTAATTCTTCACCGTCAAACTCCTTGATTTGCTTTCGGATCATTTCTGCTCTTTCAAACGCTTTGTCACATATTGCCTTCCTTTCTTGAAAGTCACTGTTTCTAATATGCCCGTCATAAGCATGTAATCCGACCATTCCAATCCCGGGCAATGACTTACTATATTTATAGAGGTCCAAAGCCAATTCGGGTCCAATGCCAGTTCGATGATTGCCTGTATCAACGTCTATATAAACGTTTAAAGATTTATTCCCTTCTGAGAATTTGATTGAAATGTCAGAGGCAATCTTGTTATTATCGATAAGTGCACCAAATTGGACATTGGGAAATTTTACAACCAATTGGAAAAGCCTGTTAATTTTTGGACCCACCGGTTGATAGGCGAGAAGAACATCACTGGCACCAGCTTCGCACAACATTTCTGCCTCAGATATTGTTGCACACTTAAACTTATTAATGCCCGCCTCCAACTGCATTCGGGCAACTTCGGCCATCTTGTAGGTTTTCACATGGGGACGCAGCTTATCAGTACTCCCAGCGATTTGTATCATCCGCTCTATATTCTTGGAGACTCTATCAGGGTAAACTAAAAGAGCGGGGCTATCAATGTCCTCAATGTTGTCAATCTCAAACCAACCGTTGCCGGAGCTTGCCATATTACTTTAGCTGAAAAACAGCTTCAATTTCTACCGGAATGTTATCTGGCAATGAACCCATGCCAACAGCACTTCTCACTCCAATACCTCGTTTCTCACCAAATACTTCTGCCAGAAGTTCACTACAGCCATTGACCACATATGGATGTTTTTCAAAGGCAGGGGGGCAATTGACCATTCCAAATACCTTCACCACTCGTTTTATCTTATTCAGGCTGCCAAGATTTGCAATGAGAGTGGCTAGGATGGCCAGTCCTGTTAGTCTAGCTGCTGATTTGGCTTCATCTACAGTCATATCAGTTTCCACAATTCCCTGAATAAACTTCCCTTCGGAAACCAGTGGACCATGCCCGGAAACGTAAATTAAGTGATTGACCTTCAAGAATGGCCTGTAAACCCCAAGTGGTTTGGGAGGAGGTGGCAATACAAGTCCTAGTTCTTGTAATTTCTTATCTGGATTTAGTTTACTCATAGGTTAGTATCTTTATTTATACAAAAATGCTCAAGATCAAGGTGCCCAACAAACCGAGAGCGGCTTACCTTGTTTAAGACCTAGCGTATATGTGGCAGCCAATACAGTTATTAGTATCGCTATTGCAGGATCGCCAATAAATCCAAGGATTGCTGCTGCTGATTGGTCCGGAACAGCTAATTTGAGAATGGAAGTAAATGCTAAAAGGATCACTGGAAGTAGTGCTGTAAAAATACTTTTGTCGCCACTTTTATTTTCAAATTGTGCAGTAGCAATTCTTAGATTTCTATTGTCTTCTCCCAAGATTTGGAAGATTATTCGGTCTTAATTTTTTCCCAGACCTTAAAGAGCGCATATCCACCAACTCCCGAGAGAACGGTGAGCAGCATTGCCAGCGTATAGTTTCCATAAATCCAGTGACCTGTGGCAAAAAGAGCTGCAAAAACAGCCACACTTCCTATCATCATTCCAAGAATTTGAAGGGGTAGACTGCCTTCAGTATTATTATCAATTACTTCACCGTCGGCAGAAGCCTCTTCAAGGACTTTTTTCCAACCTGACCCGGCCGGTTTGATACGTTTATAGAAGTCTCTTAATGTTTTTTTATCAGTTCCAGGTGTTACATAGGTTGCAAGTACCCAAACCAAAGTGGTTAACAGTGCTCCTGATATGGTTTTGAGCCATTCTTCCATTGGTAAAAAACCGAGATTATCATGTACAAAGGTCAAGTAACCGGCTATAATCAGCGAGGATATCATGGCAATGATCTCAGTGTACGCATTAATTCGCCACCAAAACCAGCGTAAAATATAGATTAGGCCCGTTCCAGCTCCGAGTAATAGAAGTAGGTTAAATGCCTGACTTGCATCGGTTAACATAAGACCTAATGCGGTTCCCAAAATCATTGAGACGACAGTAAACCAACGTCCAGCCCAAACCAGTTGTTTTTCAGTAGCATCGGGCTTTATAAATCTCCGGTAGAAATCATTTACTAAATAGGATGCTCCAAGGTTTAGCTGTGTAGACATTGTAGACATATAGGCTGCAATTAAAGCTGCAGCTACAAGACCCAGTAAACCAGCAGGAAGGAATGTCAACATAGCAGGGTAGGCCACGTCATGTCCTAATTTATCATCTGGAAGATTTGGAAATGCTGATTTGAGATCTGACAATTCTGGGAAAACGACCAATGATGCAAGAGCAATCAATATCCATGGCCATGGGCGTAATGCATAATGAGCTACATTAAATAAAAGCGTTGCTCCCATTGCGTTTCTTTCACCTTTGGCAGAAAGCATTCTCTGAGCAATATAACCTCCACCTCCCGGTTCAGCTCCGGGATAAAAAGAAGCCCACCATTGTACAGCGAGTGGTACGAAAAGAATTGGTATCCAGTGAGCGGGATCAGAGAAATCTGGTAAAATGGGCATCTTTTCAAGTACCAGCTCATTTGCCAGGAGGTTAGATAAACCCCCGACCTCTGGCATGTTAACAATATAAATACATGCCCAAAGTGAGCCAGCCATAGCCATGATAAACTGGACAAGGTCGGTAATAATGACTGCTTTAAGTCCGCCCAATGCACTATAGGCCAACGTAATTGAACCCGCAATTAAAAGTGTTTGCCATCCCTTTAAATCCAGGATAACTTCTCCAAATTTTATTGCCGCAAGTGAAACCGTGCCCATTACTAATACATTGAAGATCAGGCCCAGATAAAGTGCCCGAAACCCTCTTAGAAACGCAGCGGCTTTACCACTGTATCGTAATTCGTAGAATTCGATGTCAGTCATTACTTCAGATCGTCTCCATAATTTGGCATACACAAAGACGGTAAGCATTCCTGTGAGGAGAAAGGCCCACCAACCCCAATTACCAGAAACTCCCTGGTCACGAATTAAATTGGTTACGAGGTTGGGTGTATCTGCAGAGAAGGTTGTTGCCACCATTGAAACGCCCAATAACCACCAAGGCATGTTTCTGCCTGAAAGAAAGAAGTCGGAGGCACTTTCTCCAGCCCTTTTTGAAACAATTAATCCTATTACCAGTGAAACAATAAAAAAGGCGAGGATTATTATCCAATCAATAGGAGCTAGGTTCATGGCGAATAGTTAAAAGGTTTCAAAGTTGGAAAGTTAAAAAATTTGAGCTTACTAATTCTTAAAGTTGGAGGTCACGAACTTTTCAACCTTCCAACTTAAACCTTTTTAAAAATAATATCTCTTGAATGCTTCAATGGCCTCATACTCTGAGAGACCTAGTTGATCATACATCTTGGCTGTTCCAGTATTTCTGTCTTCAGCTCTTTGCCAAAATTCTCTAGCATCTTTTCCAGGAAAGACTGCTGAATCTTTTTGAGACTGGTGCTTGAAAATTGCTTTTCTCTTACGAAGAACTTGTTCAGGACTCATCGGTACAGCCATATCAATGTCATTGATGTCCCATTCCTGCCATGCACCTCTGTAAAGCCAGACGTAACAGCCCTTCATCCATGCCTCATCTTTCATGCGTCGGATAGCTTCAAAAATAGCATTCAGACAAACACGATGCGTACCATGTGGGTCTGACAAATCGCCGGCAGCGTAGATTTGGTGAGGTTTGATTTTTTGTAGAAGATCCATAATAATTCGGACATCTTCTTCTCCAATTGGCTTCTTCTTAACCAGCCCCGTTTCGTAAAAAGGCATCTCCAAGAAATGGGCTCTGTCATCGGATAAGCCAACGTAACGACATCCTGCTTTCGCTTCTCCTCTACGTATGAGTCCTTTAATTCTTTTGACTTCTTCGCTGTCTAGCTGGCCTGGTTTCTTTTCACTTAAGTCCCGGACTACTTTCTCATAAATTTCTTTGCCATCTTCGCTATTGACATTGTTTTTGGTATTGAAACTTCTAAGGAAATCTGCATACCTGATTACGTCATCATCAAATACTGCAATATTGCCAGATGTTTGATAGGCTACATGCACCTCATGACCTTGGTCATGAAGTCTCATAAATGTGCCACCCATTGAGATGACATCGTCATCGGGGTGTGGGCTGAATAAGACGACCCTTTTACTTGCCGGTTCTGCTCTTTCAGGGCGGTTAGTATCATCTGCATTAGGTTTGCCGCCTGGCCATCCGGTTATGGTATGTTGAAGGTGATTAAATATATCAATGTTAATATCATAAACTGATCCGTGCATGGCGATGAGATCACTCATGCCATTATCGTTGTAATCTCTATCGGTAAGCTTGAGTACGGGTTTTCCAAATTTGACACATAACCAAATGACTGCTTTCCGGGTTAACTCTGTAGTCCACTCACAACTTCCTACAAGCCACGGTGTCTTTACTCTGGCCAGCTCTGCCGATGCTGCATTATCTAAAACGATAGTAACATCTGGATGATTTTGAAGGTAAGTGGCTGGTACAAGATCGGATACTTTCTTTTCAACTGTTCGCTGGATGATTCCTGCTTTCCCTTCACCCCAGGCCATTAGAATTATACGCTGGGACTTTAAAATGGTACCCACACCCATAGTAATTGCCTTGCGTGGCACATTGTTCTGACTAAAGAAATCACTGGCAGCGTCAACTCGGGTCAGGTGGTCAAGAGTGATCATTCTTGTAGGCGAATTTATTCCTGATCCAGGTTCATTGAACCCTATGTGGCCAGTCCGGCCAATTCCCAAAATTTGAAGATTTATTCCGCCAGCTTCTTCTATTTTGTTTTCATAATCTTTACAGTACTCCCTGGAGCTATTTTTCGAAATTGTGCCGTCAGGAATATGTATATTGTTCTTGTCAATATCAATATGATCGAATAAATATTCATTCATGAACCGGACGTAACTCTGAAGTGCATTGGGTTCAATTGGATAGTATTCATCTAAATTGAAGGTGATTACTTCTTTGAAGCTTAACCCTTCTTCTTTGTGCATTCTCACCAGTTCATCATAAACAGAAGTTGGAGATGATCCAGTGGCTAGACCAAGTACACATTTCTGACCATTCTCGTTTTTATCTCTGATGAGTTGTGCGATCTCATTTGCTACGGCAATAGAACCAGTCGAGGGCTCATCGTAAATGACCGTGTGGATCTTTTCGAATCGAGTGCTTTCGTCATAACCTTTTTGGTCAAGTTTAAATGATTGGGGTGCAATTTGTTGAGTTGCCATTCTTTTAATGTATTGATATTGGTTTTTAAATGTCTACTGGATTTTCGATCATGTGGTCAACTGATTCCCATACGAGGGCACTGGCACCTAGAATCGGTACGTTGTTATCATCTAATTTTGAAGGGAGAAGTTCAATTGTACCCTTGCAACTGTTCAGTAAATGCTCTTCCATGGATTTCTTGGCTGGTTCGAATAATAGATGACCAGCATTTGCAACACCACCAACCAGAAATATTGCTCTTGGGCTAGTAAACATTACAAGATTGGCTAGTTGAAGTCCCAAAATTTCTCCTGTGTGTTTGAAGGCCTCTTTTGCGATAATATCCCCCTTCATTGCGGCATTGTAAATTACTTCTGAGGTTAAGTCATCAAACAAAATTTTAGCCAGGATACTGTTCGAGTCATTTCTGTCCGCAATTAGTTTATATACAGTTCTCTTTATTCCGCTGGCCGAGACATAAGTTTCCAGGCATCCCTTTCGGCCACAACCGCAATGTCTCCCATTTTGACGTACAGTAATATGACCAATTTCACCCGCCAAACTATCAGGACCTTGTACGAGTTCACCGTTAGAAATAATACCCCCACCGAGGCCTGTACCCAGGGTGATTACTATGAAATCCTGCATTCCAATTGCTGCTCCGTATGTCTTTTCGCCCACAGCTGCCAGATTGGCGTCGTTGTTGATAAAAACAGGGACCTGATATATTTTTTGGAGGAACTCTCTAAGATTGACTTTTCCTTCCCAATTTAAGTTGGCAGCATTAGAAACTATTCCTGTTCTGCTATTGGCCATTGGGGCTCCAACTCCGATACCACTCAGGATTAGACCTTCATTGGAGTTTAATAGTTCATCAACTTCATCTTTAAGTTCGTTAAGAAATGAATGTGATAAATTTTCAGATGATGTTGGAAGGGGAGTTTTCTGGATAATTTCTCCTTCCCTGTTCACAATGCCGATTTTAGTGTTTGTTCCACCGATATCTATACCTAGTGCAATCTCCATAGAATGGGTTTAATAGTAGATTCAACGGCAAATTTGAATCTTCTGGCTCTTATTTTAAGCTGAAGAATTGCACAAAAAGCAAGGTTAAAATATCACTCGTATAAATCGTCGTTATCGGCGTTACACAACCCTTCATAGAATGTAGATATCTTCTGAGTCACAGCTTCAAGGTATAATTTTCCTTTTTCTGCTGTTGAATCCTTTGGCTCACCGACCCCTGTGTCTTTAGTGACCTTTGTCCATTGACGCTCGGCCCATGGCCACCCCTCTTTAATGCCCTTGATTCTGAATCTTTTCCAGTGGCCATCACCCGCTTCACCTAAAGGTCTAATGAGATTTGGGACCAAATGCATCATAACACTGGTTTCCATTTCACCTGCATGATCACCCATATCTGTAAAATATACATCTCCACTGACAGCTTTGAACCAATTGCAGGTAGATATAAATATGTCCGGATGAATAGCTTCTAATTCATGAACCATTTGTTTGAAATCATTCCCTCCATGACCGTTCAATATTAGCAGTTTATCAATTCCAGCTCTTGAGATGACGTCCGCGACATCCTTGAAGAATAATAAACTGCGTACCTGGATTCAGATTGATGTCCAGTTTGACATCAAGTTGTCGGGTATTCACTCCAAATGGTATAGTTGGTAGAACAACTACTTTTGCACCATTTTCCCGGGCCAGCTTTGCTGATTCAGCGGCTATGCAATCACACTGAGTGACATCGGTTGAGTAGGGGAGGGATAGTTATAAAACCGTTGCAAGAGAGATTATTAAATTCAGTCAGGATTTTAGTTTGGTTATTTGTAGTTATATGTTGATTTTTCTGTGCTTTTTTCATCCCTTAGAGTAGATAAGTAGAAGGTCAAAACTAAATTATGAATAAAAAGCGTTTCAATATTTATGAGACGAAATCTTACATTATCCATAGACCAAGTTAACATGTTGTCCCTCATCCATCAAGGAAGCAAAAAATTCCAAGTACGTTCACGGGCACAATTTGTGATTTTATATTCTACAGGCTATCGGATGAGTGAGCTAAGTAAAATTTTCCAGGTACATTATAATACGGCCACCAACTGGTTAAATTCCTGGTTATCCAATGGTTTGACAGGGTTATATAATAAACCTGGCGGAGGACGTCCACCTATTTTAAATGACCAGGAAAAGGAAAGGGTAAAAATCAGGTAAAGAAGCACCCACAAAAGGCAAGCCTTGTGCTGGGTTGGATAGATACAGAATTGGGCAAAACTTTGTCAAAAGAAACCTTAAAAAGAGTGTTAAAATCAATGGACATGAGTTGGCACAGGGCAAGAAGGGTATTGTTCAATAAGCCAGAGGAACAGGAGTACAATAAAAAGAAAGCAGCACTTGAAATGTTGCAAAGCCTGGAAAGAAAGGGTTATCTTACCATTTACTATATGGATGAGTCCGGTTTTTGGCAATTGATGAGATTTCTTTAACAAGTGTTGCTATTTCTTTTGGAGGGTTACCATGGCCAAAACTTTCCGATTCGTAAATATTTATATCAATTGAACAATCTTTTTTCTATATATAGCTGGGATAAAAATAAAAATTAACATAAAATGTTTGCATATTAAAAATTTAGCCTCTACTTTACCGCCGTAATGAATGAATTAATCATTAAATATTTATAGAAGTATGGAGAAAACAATTACACAAATGGTAAGATTGATATATTATTTGTACAACCTTACTAACGCAGACTTAAAGATGAAGCTAACAGTATTTTTGCTGGTTATTTCGTTATTTAAACTTCAGGCAAATGCCCACTCAGAAAACAATGCGAGTGATTTGCCTGGTGAAATAGATTATATGTCCTCGGATGTGTTACTGCTTTTAGCGAAAACAGACGGGTTTATAACCATAAATGCCTCCCCCCCCCCCATTATAAAACCTCTCAAGAGAGCATTGTAACTCAAGAGAGCATTGTAAAGGGAGTCATAACAGACGAAAACAATAATCCTCTACCCGGAGCCAACGTCATATTGAAAGGGACGGGTACTGGTGTAATTTCAGATTTTGATGGAAAGTATAGTATTGAAGTGCCGAATGAGGCTGCGATACTACAATTTTCTTTTGTCGGTTACCAAATTAAAGAAATCGTAGTAGATGGCAGAGAAATAATTGACGTTCAATTGATATTATCAACCGACGAATTAGACGAGGTTGTGGTCATTGGATATGGAGTTCAGAAAAAAGTGAACCTAACTGGAGCAGTAGATGTAATTGATGGCGAATTACTTGAAAACCGTCCTTCACCTACGGTATCACAACTATTACAAGGAACATCTCCAAGTTTAACATTTAGTGTAGGTGATTTTGGTTTTCAACCAGGAGCCAATTTAGGTATACAAATTAGAGGCTTAGGATCTATCAATGGAGGTGCTCCTTATGTTCTAATAGATAACATTCCCGGAGATCTTAACCATTTAAACCCTGACGACGTAAAATCTATTTCTGTACTAAAAGACGCTGCAGCTTCGGCAGTATACGGCGCACGTGCACCTTATGGTGTTATTTTGGTAACTACCAAATCTGGAAAGAATCAAAAATTAAAAATTTCATATTCAGGAAATGTTTCTGTTGCTAGTCCACAAAATCTTCCAAGTATGTTGAATTCCTATGTACACGCTAGAGCAATTAATGAAGCTGGAACGGCCAAATCCGGTGGCGGAGGTCGTTTTTTTGGAGATGGAATTATAGACAACATTGTAGCTTTTCAAGCAGGAGATTTTGATTTTTTAAGATCTATACCAAACTTTCCTTCCGATGCCACTTTCTTTGAAACCACACCTAGAGGCGGAGGGAATTCCTGGGGTTTCAATCAATTTGGGAATGCAAATCGGGATTGGTTCGATGAATATTATGGTAGTGGAATTATTACAAAACATGATCTCTCAATTTCTGGTGGATCTGAAAAAACATCATACTATTTTTCAACAGGATATTTTGATCAGGAAGGTGTTTTAAATTATGGTGCGGATACTTTCGATCGATTTAATGTCTTGGCTAAAATAACTACTGCTTTAAGTAACAAATGGGATATTACATATCAACCACGTTTTTCCAGAACCGTAAGAGAAATTCCAAATATGGATCGTCAAGGATCTTATGATCTGATATTTCACCAGATTGCACGTACTATGCCTACCAATGCTAAATACGATGGCTATGGTAATATTATGATTCAATCTAAAATTCCCTGGGTGAATGATGCTGGAACAGATGTTACCGAAACAATAGAAAACTGGCAATCAATCACAACTGAATTGAGGCCTCTGAACGGTTGGAAAATAAATGCAGATTTCTCTTATAGAAATACAAGCATATTGTATAGAAGTGCTGAACTAACCGTATTTGATAATTTAGTGGATCGTAGTCAAGTAACTAGTGGAAACACAGTACCAAGTAATTATAGAGCCACACATGACAACAATACCTATTGGACTTCAAACACAACTTCTACCTATGATTTAAGTATTAATGAAGCACACAACTTTTCAATTTTGGCTGGGGTTCAATTTGAAGAAGCAAAATTTAGAGGTTTAACAGCTTTTAGAACCAATCTTTTGGCACAGGATGTGCCATCTTTAAACACTGCTGATGGTGAGATTTCTGCTAGTGAAAACCTATTAACTACAGCTACACAAGGAATTTTTGGTAGATTTCAGTATAACTACAAAGAAAAATACTTATTGGAGCTTAATGGAAGATATGATGGCTCATCTAGATTTAGAAAAGGAAATCGCAAAGGATTCTTCCCTTCTTTTTCTGCCGGGTGGAATATTGACAGAGAAGCTTTTTGGGAACCCATTAGCAATGTTATAAATACCATGAAACTTAAAGGGTCCTGGGGTGAATTAGGAAACCAAAATGTAGCTTCCTATTTGGACTTATCATTAATTCCTCTTTCTGGAAATCCGGTAGACTGGATATTTGGATATGGACAATCTAGACCAATAGGCTCTGCTGGAACACCTGGATTAATTAGTACTGATTTAACATGGGAAACAGCTAGAACACTTAATATAGGTACTAATATATCTTTTCTTGACCTAAGATTAAAAGTAGATTTTGATTGGTTTGAACGTACCACTATAGATATGATTGGTCCTGCTCAATCAGCACCGGGGGTTTTAGGAGCTACTGTTCCACGATTAAATAATGCTGAATTAAGATCACGTGGTTGGGAATTAAATTTGAATTGGAGTGACCATCTAGAAAATGGATTATCCTATAACATTGGAGTTAATCTATACGATAGCAAAGCTGTAGTAACCAAATATTTAAACCCTACAGGAACTTTAACAGATTGGTATGCAGGGCGTGCACAAGGTGAAATATGGGGATATACAGCAAATGACCTTTATCAAACACAGCAAGAAGTTGATGACTATACGGAAGCAATAGACCTTTCAGATATTACCGGACTTACATGGAATACCGGTGATGTTAAATATGAAGATACTACTGGTGACGGAAAGGTTGATGATGGGTCTAACACACTTGAAGATCACGGGGATTTGAAAATTATAGGAAATAGCACTCCTCATTATCAATATGGTATTAATTTAGGAGTTAATTATAAAGGTTTCGATTTTTCCATGGTATGGAAAGGCGTAGGTAAAAGAGATTTATGGTTTGGTTCTAATGAAAATATTTTCTGGGGATTCCGTAGAGGTAACCAATCATCCTTATTCCCACATCATCTGGATTATTTTAGAGATCAACCAGGAGACGAATATACCGGAATAGCTCTTGGTGATGCAAATATTAATACAAATGCCTACTTCCCAAGACCTTACATTGACGCCGGTCAGAATAATAAAAATAGAGTAACCAGTACTCGATATTTACAAAATGGTGCTTACTTAAGATTACAGAATGTTCAAATAGGATATAATCTTCCTAAAAGTATAATAGAAAAAATAAATTTAAGCAATCTTAGATTTTATATTTCTGGTGAAAATTTAATCACTATTAGCGATTTATCTAAAGGAATAGATCCTTTAGCAGTAAGCAGTCGTTGGGGAGCAGGGAAAACGTATGGAGCCGATAGGATACTATCGTTAGGCATGAGAATTACGTATTAATCACATGAATAAAAATAAATCATTATGAAAAATATTAAACATATATATATAATAATTTCAATACTGTTCCTAACAGTATCATGCGAGGAGCTTATAGACACATCTCCTGAAGATAGCATTTCGGAAAATGATTTTTTCAAGACATCAAACGATATTGAGAATTATGTGAAAAAATATTATGCAGGTTTTCCAAGACATGGTTCAGTAAGCTTGCCGCTATCTGAAGCTAATTCAGACAACCTAATTATAGCAACACCTAATAATGTTATTAATGGCACTAGAACTCCTAGAACAGGAAATTGGAGAGGAGAATGGAGCACTATTAGAAGTATCAACATCTTGTTTGATAACATTGACATTGACAATATTACCGGGGATTTAGATTCCTATAGACAATTTTTAGGTGAAGCTCATTTCTTTAGAGCTTGGAATTATTTTAGATTATTATCTGCCTATGGTGATGTCCCTATTTATACCACTGAGTTGTTTCCTCAAGGCGAAGAACTTTTGGCTCCCCGAAACCCTAGAACAGAAGTAGCAGACTTTATTATTTCTGATTTGGATAATGCCATTAATTTTTTAGATCCAAGAGGAATCACAGGTAATACTAGACTTAATAAGGAAACTGCACTTGCATTTAAAGCCAGAGTTGCTTTGTTTGAAGGCACATGGCAAAAATACCATTCAGGGACCGTTTTTGGAACCTCAGGAGCAAACCCAAGCACCTATTTTCAGCAAACTGTGGATGCCGCTCAGCAACTTTTAGGAGATTTTACTCTATATAGTACTGGAGACCCAAATACTGATTATTTTAAGTTGTTTGGACTAGACAACATGAATTCCGTAAATGAAATCTTATTTTATCGCGCTTCCAATTCTGGAGAACAATTAGGTCATGAATTACAGTTCTATACGACTAGAAGAACTAGAGGTATGTCCTTAACATGGTCATTAATTACTTCATACCTGGATAAGGCTGGTGTTCCATATGACTTTTTAGGGTTAGCTGCCGGAACCAAAGGAAATGGATTCCTTACGCAAATAGCTGCAGATTGCGATCCAAGACTTAGTGCTACAGTATGGATTCCAGGTGATGTTCGTGTAACTGCTTCTAATACACTTTTTAACAAGCCTTTTATTGATAGAGCTACAGAAGAGCTTGCTGCTACAGGATTTCAGGTTAAAAAATATGCAAACCCTGATTCTCCAGCTGCCGGTGCAGATTTTGGAGGCTTAAGTGAAACAGGATATATCTATTTTAGATATGGAGAAGTATTATTAAATTATGCCGAAGCACTTTATGAACTTAATGGAACTGTAGCTCAAGCAGAGTTAGATCAACTAAGAACAAGAGTAGGTATGCCTTCCTTTACAGTTATCCCTCAGGCTAATTATGGAACCAATCTTGTCGATTATGGATATTCCATAGATGATGCGTTATATGCGATTAGAAATGAACGTAGAGTAGAATTAGCTTTGGAAGGACATCGTGTTAATGATTACAGGCGCTGGGCCGCTCATAAATTATTCCAGGATAAAAGACCTTTAGGTTATCCGTTTGATCCAACTGAATTTCCAGGATTTACTCCCTCTGGCTTAAATTCAGACGGTCTTATTGATGAGTTCATAAATCAGGTACCTTCCGGTTTTGGTTTTAATGAGGAACGTGATTATTTAACATCTATTCCTCAAGATGAATTAACATTAAATCCAAATTTGACTCAAAACCCAGGATGGTAGTCTTAACTAAAGAAGCTATGCATACAAATTTAAGTTTGGTTTATTTATGATTTAATGAACCTCAATTAGTAGAGAGGGGGTTAATCTCCCTCTTTTTTTATTTTTGGAAATTCTCTCTTAGAGATGTAATCAATTATATAGTTTTTATTATCTGATAAAACTTCCATAAATACATAATAAATAAATGAAAAAAGAGAAGCTTATTTTTATAGTTCTATGTATGGTCTTTTTCTATTGCCAAAGCAATGGGCAGACACAAAAAAAAATGAATGTCCTTTTTATAATCGCTGATGATTTGACTACAACAGCCGTTTCCTCTTATGGGAACAATGCATCTAAAACCCCAAACATTGACCGCCTTGCAGCTCAGGGAATAAGGTACACCAAAGCCTATTGTCAATATCCGGTATGTGGACCATCAAGAGCATCATTTTTATCCGGATATTACCCAAATGCGACCAGGACCTTTGGATACACTAGTGGACGGGAAAATATAGGGCAAAAAATCACTTGGCCGCAACTATTCAAAAACAACGGTTACTACACGGCTCGAGTAAGTAAAATATACCATATGGGCGTTCCAATAGATATTGAGCTGGGGTCCAACGGAAAGGATGATGAAGCTTCATGGACGGAGCGATACAATAGCCAAGGACCAGAATGGAAAGCCAAAGGTGATGGTGAGTTGGTACAGGGAAATCCGGATGGTTCAAAGCCTATTAAAGGAGGTAATGTAATGACTATAGTTAAGGCGGATGGAGACGACTTAGTCCATTCCGATGGAAAAACGGCAGCTAAAGCTTCAGAATTAATACGGAAATACAAAAACAAAGCCTTTTTTTTAGCTGTTGGTTTTGTGAGACCACATGTGCCATTTGTAGCACCTACAGCAGATTTTAAACCGTATCCATACAAAGAAATAAAATTGTCTTACAATTTTGATGAAGATTGGGATGATATTCCAAAAAAGGGAATCAATTATGTAAACAGTAAAAATGCCCAGATGAATACTTCCCAGAAAAAGAAGGCCATTGCTGCGTATTATGCTTCCGTCTCATATATGGATAGGCAAGTGGGTAAAGTCTTAAGAACATTAAAAGAAGAGGGATTAGAAAACAATACGATTGTCATTTTTACTTCCGATCACGGATTTCATCTGGGAGAGCATGAATTTTGGATGAAGGTCAGTGTCAAAGAAGAGTCGGCTCAAGTACCCTTAATCATTAGGGTACCAGGGAAAAAACCCTTAGTGTGTAACTCTTTAGTGGAACTGTTAGATCTATATCCTACTGTTGCCGAATTGGCAGGGCTTCCTTATTCAGAACATATTCAGGGGAAAAGTTTGGTAAAAACATTAGACAATCCCAAACATAAAGTACGGAATGTAGCTTTTTCTGTGACTCAGGATGGGAAGACATTTTTATTACGAACCGATAGATGGGCATACATACAGTACGGTGAGGATGCTTCTTTGGGAATGGAACTGTTTGATATGGAAAAGGATCCTGGGCAGTACACCAATTTAGCATTGCTCCCCAAATATTCAGATAAGGTGAAAAGTTTTCAAAAAAAATTGAATCAGAAACTAAAAGAAGTAAGAACCAATGATTTGGGAATAGATTATACAAAATAGAATATAATAGTATATGAAAATGATTTTTTGTTTGTTAATGTTTTTAGTAATCCTCTCCAGTGGATACACACCAAATAAATCAGAAAATTTAGATAAAAAACCCAACATCATATTGATTATGGCCGATGACCTTGGATATGAAACCCTCGGGGTTTACGGTAGTCATAGTTATAAAACACCAAATTTAGATAAGCTTGCAAATGAGGGCATGCGTTTCAATTATTGTTATTCCACTCCTCTTTGTACACCTTCCAGAGTGCAATTAATGACTGGTCAATATAATTTCAGGAATTATATTGGATTTGGTTTGTTAGACTCGAAAGAAAAAACCTTTGGACATTATATGAAAGATGCTGGATATGAAACTTGTATTGCAGGTAAATGGCAGCTTTTGGGAAATCCCTTCCAACAAGAATTGGCTGGTGGCAAAATAGGCACTTACCCAAAGGATGCTGGTTTTGACGATTATTGCTTATGGCAAATTGATTCTCATGGTTCAAGATATAAAAATCCTTTGCTCAGTATTAAAGGAAAAAACACGAAGGAATATCCAAATCAATTTGGTCCAGATATGTTTGTGACATATATTGAAAAATTCATGGAAACCCATAAAGAGAACTCTTTCTTTGTGTATTATCCTATGGTGATGCCCCATGATCCTTTTGTACCCATCCCAGATAATCCTGAATTTAAAGATTTTGATGCCAAGTCGAATGTAAACGACCCTAAATACTTTGGTGAAATGGTTACTTATATGGATAAGCTGGTCGGTCGTATAATCAACAAAACAGAGGTCCTTGGAATCAGGGAAAATACACTGATACTTTTCGTAGGTGACAATGGTACAGATCGTGATATTACCTCTATTATAGGAGGCATTTCACTTAAGGGGGGTAAGGGTTTTACAACTGATGCAGGAACTCATGTGCCTTTTATAGCAAATTGGAAAGGAATCATACCTAAAGAAAAGGTGAACAATAACTTGATAGACTTTACCGATTTTTTGCCAACATTATTGGAAGTGTCCAAAACTTCATTGGAGGGTATAACAACCGATGGAGTTAGCTTTTACCCTCAATTGGTTGGAAAACCTTATGAACCAAGAGACTGGATATTTTGCCACTATGATCCAAATTGGGGGCAATGGAAAAACAAGCGTTGGCGCTATGTGCAGGACACTCATTGGAAACTGTATGAAAAAGGGGAAATCTACGACCTTATAAATGACAAAGAGGAACGAAACCCATTAAAAGTAGAAGAACAGTCGGTCATAGTACAGGAAAGAATCAAAAAGTTTAAAGAGGTATTGAAAGAATATCAATAAAAAAGAGAAAACCCAAAATTTTAAAAAGGATGAATTTACCGTTCCTTGGACTTAACATAAAGTTAAGCTATGCTTTATTAATTATGGCGAAGTTCTAAAAAACAAGACCGTTGCAAAATAGTTTATAAGGTAGATTCAACTAGCAAATGCAACTTTTTAGTTTAAAAATTTATAAAATAGATTTTTAGGATTATTATAATTTAGATTTTTTTTCTTGAACTTAGGTTGTGTGATCTGTAGATACTTGGTCGATATGCAGCCCACAGAAATAACTGAATGAAATGCTGTCATTAACACGATCTTCTACCTCATAATCGCTTAGTCCATACCATGTTTGTAACAGGCTCATTTTAAAAAGCAGCAAACCGCTATAACTAAATTTACCTGTGGCACTTTTCCCTTTTCTATAGTGTTCTTTTAAAACTTTGATGATTGGTTGCCAATCTAAAAGTGTATTGATTTGTGTGAAAAAGGTTTGCCTTATCTTGCGAGAACGGATATCACAAATACTATCAGCTAAGGTTGGGTGTGCTAATAGTTCCATGAAACATGGATACAAAATATTTAGAAATTACACAATCCATTGCAACGGTATTGTTATGGGTTTCTGTTGCTCCCCGTGGAAGGGCTGCCGGTTTATAATCGGTTTCTTTAACCATTCTTCAATTTGATTCGGATAGAATATATGGTCGTGCTTCCATGATTTCCAGGGTTAAAGTTTACAGGTTAATTTAAACTACTTTGAAGAATTGACAGGTCCAGTGGATCATTCATTTCTTGTTGTAATTTCACTAAGTCGCTAAAGAGAGCATTTCTTTTATCAGAATATTCTGGTAAATCACCCAGGTTATGCATCTCCTCAGGGTCTTTGGTCAAATCAAACAACATGACTTTGTTAATTTTCGGATAGATTAGAAGCTTATAGTTGCTCTTTCTAATCATGCGTTGGTAGTTCATGTAAGCACCATAAATGCCATTTTGATAACTGCTTTCTCTTGAGGTGCCGGTGATCTGTGGTAAGAAGCTTTTAAATTCAACGAAATGTGGCCTTTCAATTTCGGCGATATCAAGACTCGTAGCCATAATGTCCTGTAAGTAAACGTCTGAATGAATTATGGTATCGCTTTTTACACCTGGCCCATTAACAATGAGTGGAACGCGAATGCTGTGGTCGAATAAGCTTTGTTTCCCTAGTAATCCGTGATGTCCCACTGACAATCCATGATCTCCGGTAAAAAATATATAAGTGTTATCCATTTTCCCTGAAGCTTCCAATGCATCCAGTATTTGACCAATTTGTTCATCGAGATGAGATATTATGGCATAATACTCCATTAGATGGGTTTTAATGGCAAATGGAGTTCTTGGAAACGGTGCCAATGCCTCATCTCTCAAAGCAGGTGTATTGCCTATATCATCCTTAAATGGATATTCAGGTAACCAATTGTCTGGCAAGCGGATACTATCAACAGAATATTGGTCCAGAAATGATTGCGGTGCCTGACGAGGATCGTGAGGGGCATTAAATGCCAAATACATAAAAAAAGGATTGTTCTTTTTGGAAGCATCGGAAATGAAATTGAGGGCATCGTCCTTGACTACTTCACTCCAGTGTTTACCGCCTTGCCAAAAACCCGAGTGTGTTGTATCGGAAGCAGACCATGTCGTGTCATTTTCATCCATTGGACGGTGGTATCCGATTGGCATTTTGGAATAAATCTCCTCACCATTATTGATAGCTGCTGTGATAGCGTCAAGAGCTTTACTATCCTTGTTCCAATAGTCTGGGGGCATACCTGGTCGAATATTTTTTGTCGTTTCAAAGACAGAATCTACTGGGGCTTTGATGTGCCATTTTCCAGTCATGTAGGTATTGTATCCCTGGGCTTGCATTAGCCTTCCCCAGGTATTACTCAGAGCAGTTGAGTCCCCCTTCTCCCATTGTTTTTCAACTTCTCTTGACCTCCATAGAGAGGCTCCAGAAATTATCATTGATCTCGAAGCAACGCAAACAGCACCATGCCATCCACCCATGTTATAAGCATGAGTAAGGGTAGTGCCTGAATGAACCAGTTTATCGAGATTTGGAGTTTGAACAGTTTCATTTCCAAGTGCATGAATGGCTTCATACGTGTAGTCATCTGCAAAAAGGAAAACAATGTTTGGCTTTTGAGTTGTGTTTTCCTGTTGAATCGAAGCCTGGCAGGAGACTAAGTGCAATCCAGCAAAGAGCATTATAAGTGATTGATTTTTCATACTATCTCTTTCTGAGTAATTTCGCCGCTAACTTTGTCTTTCAGGATAACCTTGATAGCACCATTGGGTAACTTCTCTTCCTTGATCAGATAATGTTGATCATCATAATCTTTCAGACCCTTTACAGATTCTATATTTTCCAGCCCTCTCCAGACTTCCAATTTGACAGGTTCCCATTTCTTTGAGGAGGCTGACCGAAGACATGCATCCATGATTTCATTGACAATGTAACCATCATAGAAAGTCTCAGTAGGAACGGTGTTTTTCTCATAGCAACCAAGCATTTCATTGAACATGTTGACGTAGCCCAATTCAACTTCTTCGTCTCCAACTGGAAACAGCCACCCGGAATTGGTCTCAGCCTTTTCAGCTACGTAACCACTATTGCCTGGAGCACTGAACATTTCAAATCCGGTTCGTAGAAAATGATTAAGCCATATAGTGCCCTCTGTACCCATTACTTCATCCCTTAAGTCCATACCACCTCTAAATGACCAACTTACTTCAAATTGGCCGATGGCACCGTTTTGATATTTGACTAGCCCAATGGCATGATCTTCGGCTTCAATAGGTTTGACCTGAGTATCAGCCCAGCACATAACTTCTATTGGTTTGATGTTCTTACCAATAAAATGCCGACCGATCTCAATGCAATGGCATCCCAGGTCAAGCAATGCACCACCTCCAGAAATCTCTTTATTCCAAAACCAATCACTGTGAGGTCCGGGGTGTGTTTCCCGTGATCGTGCCCAAAGAATTCGACCAAGGGCTCCTTCCTGAATACTCTTTACCGATTTCATGGTTTTGGGTGTATAAACCAAGTCTTCAAGATAGCCATTGAATATTCCGGCTATTTCTACCACTTGCAACATTTTCAAGCCTTCTGCAGCATTTCTTCCCAGAGGTTTCGTCAATAAAATTCCTTTACCAGCTTTAGCACACTCAATCGTTGAATCAAGGTGGCGGTTATTGGGTAGCCCATTGACTACTAATTCAACCTCAGGATGATTTATAGCTTCCGACATGTCTGTGGTCCAATTGGGGATTGAATGGGCCTCTGCGAACTTTTTTGCTTTTTCTTCAGTTCTGGAATATACGATTACCATTTCATCCCTATTGCGATTGCTGAGTAATGTATTGGTATAAAAGTCGCTGATGAAGCCAGATCCAAGTATTGCTAATTTTGCCATAAACAGCGGGGTTTAAATTTAGACTCTCTTGAAGAAACATTGGATTGGGGATTGTCGAACAGACTTAATCGACCCATCCTCAACCTCCTCCAAGGAGGAGAGTAATTAAATATGTTAGACCAATTTCATGTTAACTGGATCCCAGTTAATCACTTTCTTTTCAAAGTAACTTTTGTTGGAAGCCAAGGCTGCTACTGCTGCGCGGAATCCGAAGGCAGCGTCCTCAACAACTTTATCACCACTTTTCATTGCATTAAAGAAATTGACATAGTGATCCACGTTTTGGTCATAACCTCTGGGGGCTCGATATTCAACCTCACCTCCTTTGGATTGACTCACTTGTTCGGGATATTTTTTCATATGCCATTCCTCATAGGCTTTTTGATTGACTGTATCAAAGGTTTCAAACGAGTCCCATCCACCATAACTTGGTACTGTAGTCATTGGAGTACGTGTCATTTTAACGCTGTTACCAATGGTCATTACGCCCTCCGTACCGACCAGTCTTATTTGCTGGCCACCTCCACCACCATCAACAAAATTCACCCGCATTTGCAAATTAAAAGCAGGATGGCTTTTTGTTTCCGGATAGTCGTAACATCCTATCATGACATCAGGAACATCTCGTCCATCTTTCCAATAACGTAAACCACCAGTTGCGTAGACTTTGCTTGGTCCCTGGGAGCTCAACATAAAGTGTAAACCAGAGAATAAATGGACGAAAAGATCGCCGGCTACTCCGGTGCCATAGTCCTGATAATTTCTCCATCTAAAGAACCGGGTTGCGTCGAAATCTCTTTTTGGTGCGTCGCCAATAAACCGATTCCAATCGACCGTTTTTTCAGACGCATCAAGCGGCAAAGGATATTGCCAGGCACCATTGGCTGATTGCCGGTCATACCAGGCTTCAGCAAGAATTAATTGCCCAATTTCTCCCGCCTCGTAAAGTTCTTTCGCTTTTGCATATACAATAGAACTCACTCGTTGGCTGCCCACTTGAAAGACAGTATTATTCTTTTCCTGTGCTTTAACAACCGCAAGACCTTCTTCGATGTGATGCACCATGGGTTTTTCACAATAGACTGCTTTTCCTTTTGCGATGGCTGCAAGTGAAATTTTGTCATGCCAATGATCTGTTGTTGAGATAATAACTGCATCAACATCGGATCTATCAAGTATTTCATTGAAGTCTTTTGTTATGGCTACATCTTTCCCATAAAGCTCCTGGGTGTGTTTCAATCTGCCGTCATAGAGGTCACAGGCAGCAACTAATTTCACCCCGGGTATTTTCGCAGCACTTTGGATATTATTAAAACCCATAATACCCATTCCTATGGTGGCTACCTGAATGGCATCATTAGTGGTTATTTTACCCTCACTTCTAGACGACAGCATGTATTTGTCATCTCGTCCTAACAGGAATTGCGATGACGCCGCCGCAGTCAATACCGCAGTTCCCGATAATTTCTTTATAAAAGACCTTCTTGGAGTTGGGCTAGTTTTCTTCATGACTAACTTGTATGTTCACTTTCAATTTAATGCTTAAGAAAGCTCTTTACCGATTTTTTCCAATAACGCCTTTGTGGCGTTGATTCCAGAGATCTCTTCTCCTTCTCCCTCAAATTCAATTCCAATGTATCCAGTGTATCCTGCTGCTTTTACGGTGGTCAAGAGCCGCTTATAGTCCATATTTGCTTCATTACCTGCATCATCAAATACATTTGATTTTGCACTAACGCCTTTGGCATAAGGCATTAATTCTTCAACTCCTTTATATCTATCATACTCTTCCACACAATCTCGGCCTTCACCTCTTGTTATGCAGAAGTTCCCAAAATCTGGCAGCGTTCCACAGTTAGGGTTATTGACCTGCGCCATTACGTCTGATAACCACTGGCCATTGGAAGAATTGCCTCCATGATTTTCTACAATGACTCCGATGTTATGCTGAGCACCAAACTCACTTAATCTTCCCAATCCGTCAACTGCGGCCGATTTCACCTCGTCTGGAGACCCAACTCCTCGAGCGTTTACACGGATTGAATGACAACCTAAGAATTTTGCAGCAGTTACCCATTTGTAGTGATTCTCAACTGACTGAGTTCTTTTGGCATCATCCAGTTCCGCCAAATCTCCCTCGTTGTCTATCATTATCAACACATTCGTAATACCAAGATCTCCAACCCTGCTATTTAACTCAGTTAAATAGGTGGTATCTTCGGCTTTGTCTTTGAAAAATTGATTGACATACTCTACCGCGTCAATGCCAAAGTTATTTTTGGCAAATGCTGGGAAGTCCAGATTATCCAAATTTCCTGCTTTTAAGGAACGATTCAATGACCATTCGGCCAACGATATTTTAAAAAACATATCCTTCTCTTCTATTGGGATAGCTTCGGTAGTGGCTTTTTGCTGGCTTGCTGGTCCGCAGGATGTAATAATTGATGGAAACACTCCCATAAGGCTAATTCCGGTGGTGCTTCCGGCTATTCTTTTGATAAATTTTCTACGTCGTTCCATAAGTTTAAGTGTTAAATAGTTAAGTAAGTGTTAAATAGTTGGTTTAGATTTTACAATTTATGTTTAGTGTAAGGTAATTTCAAGTCTCGTGAGATGCGCTGTGAAAATCGCACAAAGAGGGTGGATATATTGCACAGAAGAATACTTGAATTATGAAACTTGAACAAACGATGCGGTGGTATGGAGCCAGTGACTCTGTGAGTCTAAATTGATATTCTACAAGCTGGAGCATCTGGTGTGGTGTCGTCTTTGCATCACATTCCGGATGGAATGATCTGGTCCGTCGAAGAAATCTAAAAAGAAAGGAAACAATTGAGAAGGCAAATCTAAACTGGCCGGTAGTAGAGAGTGTCAATATCCATGAGGAAGCAGGCATTAAAATGACAATCCACCCTGACGATCCTCCGTTTTCACTTTTAGGGCTGCCAAGAGTAGTTAGTATGGTTGATGATGTGAGTGAGATACTCAATGCTGTTGATAGTCTGTCAAATGGACTGTGCTTTTGTTCAATCCGGGAATTCACCAATTTTTTTGAACCTGAGTTTTGTGGGGCTGTACCATAGATCACTCCCGCTAAATAAAATATTATCATCATATAAACTCAAGGTCCAATCTTCATTGAACCAACCTTTTTCATAGCTGCTCATCTTGAGTTTGTTGTCTTCAAGATTGTAGATGCCAACTAAATCACCTGAAGTTCTCGATACCACAACACTGTTATTAGTACTCAATTCGAAAATGGTTGGCTGAATAGATCTTTTCATTCCGTAAATCACCACTTCTTCTAATTCCCAAAGTCCCTCAATGTCGGTCTTCTCTACCGAGTCGCAACCAATATGAAAAAGAATGGCAATATGGATAATCCAATTCCTCACTGCACTCAAAGATGACTAATTAGATGGATTATTATTTTCCGCGTCTGAGAGCGAACGACTATAGTAATTGCACAAAGGAGGGGGGTGCATTTTGCAAAATGTTTGGCTTGTCTTATTCGCTGATTAGATTAGCAATCAATAAATTTTACAATCATATGTCAACTAGTAATAATCGTCGAGGCTTTATAAAGAAGTTAGGCCTGTCGACTGCCGCATTATCAGTGGGTACTTCTTCTTTGGTAGCAAAAGGTAAATCTGTTTCATATTTAAAAAGGTCAAATGGGCTTGGTGCTGTCGATGAAATTCGAATTGCATTAATTGGTGCTGGTGGTATGGGCACAGAAGATACTAATACGGCCCTCAAGCATGACGGAGTGAAGCTGGTAGCAGTGTGTGATCTTTATGAAGGACGCCGGAAAATTGCTCAGAAAAAGTGGGGACCGGATCTGTTCCTAACAGATGATCACAAGGAAATCTTAAAAAGAAATGATGTTGATGCTGTAATAATTGGCACACCTGACCATTGGCATAAAGAGATATCAATCGATGCCTTGAATGCAGGAAAACATGTCTATTGTGAGAAACCAATGGTTCATTCGGTAACTCAGGGTATGGATTTGATTAATGCCTGGAAAAAGTCAGGTAAAATATTTCAGGTAGGTAGTCAGGGATTGTCTTCACTTGGTAACGAAAAGGCAAAACAACTTCTAGCTGAAGGAGCAATTGGAGATTTAAATTATGCTGAAGGCTTCTGGGCCCGACATTCACCAACTGGTGCATGGCAGTACGCCATTCCAGGCGATGCCTCTGAAAAGACTGTCAACTGGAAAAGATATATTTCCAACACTACCAGCAGAAAATTTGATTCAATGAGATTTTTCCGTTGGAGAAATTACCAGGATTACGGTACCGGTATGTCGGGTGATTTGTTTGTTCACCTCTTCTCCAGTCTTCATTTTATAACTAATTCTATTGGCCCAAATCAAGTGAGTGCCATGGGAGGACTGCGATATTGGAAAGATGGTAGAGAAGTGCCGGATGTGATGCTGGGAACGTTCCAATATCCTGATTCTGAACAACACCCTGGATTTAACCTTTCGTTGAGATGCAATTTTGTAGACGGCACAAGTGGAACCACATATTTGAGAATTGTGGGAAGTGAGGGTTCTATGGATGTCAAATGGGAAGAAGTTGTATTGAAAAGAAATACGAGACAATCTTCTGACGATCCCTTCATGAATGCAAAATCATCAGAAAGTTCTGCCTACTCCGATAGAAAGAAAATGCTCCCTCCGGGAGAAATTTCATTCAAAGCGGAAGACGGGTGGAAAGGTGCTCATTACGATCACTTTGCTAACTGGTTTAACGCTATTCGAACAGGAGGTAGTGTGATTGAGGATCCTGTTTTCGGATTTAGGGCAGCGGCACCTGCACTTTTGTGTAACGACAGTTACAATCAGAATCAATTCATCGATTGGGATCCCGTTAATATGAAAGTTGTTAGTTAAAAATAGAAGCCCTGAAGTCTCAAAACGAAAAGAAATTAAAACAAAATCGACATTGATACGATTAATTACTGCATTAGCCACAATCACCCTTTTGGGGTGTAGTTCGTCGAAAGAAAAGGCGTCATCAGAAACAACAACCGGGACTCAGTCAGTTATCGAGAAATGGACGTCGTTGTTTGACGGATCTTCGACGGACGGCTGGAGAGGTTATAATGCCACCACTCTTCCCGCTAATTGGATTATCGAAGATGGTGCTCTGAAATCTTTGGGCACAGGGGGTGATCTGGGAGGAGATATCGTCTACGGCAATAGACAATTTGACAATTTTGAATTGAAGCTGGAGTGGAAAATAAGTGAGGGTGGTAACAGTGGTATTTTTTACCACGTCGTAGAGGGTGACAAGTACAAAGCACCTTACGAGACAGCACCAGAATATCAAGTACTCGACGACATCGGTTTTCCTGAACCTATTGAAGATTGGCAGAAGGTGGGGGCAGACTACGCTATGTACGTTCCTGATGCGACCAAGAAGAAAGTTAAGCCTGCTGGTGAATGGAATACGTCAAGAATTTACTTTACAGAAGAAAAGGCTGAGTACTGGCTAAATGGTCAGAAGCTACTGGAGTTTGTCCCATGGTCAGAAGATTGGCAAACCCGCAGAAATAGTGGTAAATGGGATGACTATCCAGACTATGGTTTGGCGAAAACTGGCCTTATCGGAATCCAGGATCATGGAAGTTTTATCTGGTATAAGAACATAATGATTAGAGAACTGTAATGAACCGCATCACAATATTCGCCATTGCATTATTACGTGTATGTCCTTCTTTCGCTCAAAAGAAAGCACTTTTTAATGGGAATAATTTGGACGGATGGACCGTTTACGGTACCGAAAAGTGGTACGTAGAGGATGGCTACTGATTTCTGAAAGTGGCCCGGATGTCGAATATGGCGATTTGGGGACAAAAGAAACCTTCAAAAATTTCGAATTGACTGCCGAGTTTAAGCAGGAAACTGGCGGCAATAGCGGCATCTTCTTCAGATCGTCAATTGAAGGACCAAAATCACAGGGTGGCAGGCAGAAGTTGGACCTCTGGTTTTGGATACGGCTGGGGGCCAAGTAGTAACGTCGATTCTCTATACAATGTTTTGGAAATAATGGCGAGTAAAGATTTAGATGATTTTTATAGTCGTGTAAAGAAGATACCTCTCTACAGTCAACCTGGAACGAAATGAAGATATGGTATATCCACTGATTTTGCTGGTTACTTGGTGGAGAAAATATCAGGCATGAATCTGAGAGAATATGTTCAAGAAAATATACTTGGTCCTTTAGGGATGAAAGACACTGATTTTTTTGCCCCGAATGATAAAAAGGATCGTTTCGCTCCCACCTATGGGTAAATGAAAATGGAACTCTTAAAGTTCTTGAAATGTCAGCTCATGGTAGCCTGGAGTCAAAAGCGTTCTTTAGTAGGGGGGGGGGTGCTGCCCACAGCGGCAGATTATCTGAAATGCTCTGGAATGGTGGAGAGCTTAATGGGAAAAGAATACTGGGGCGCAAAACGATAGAATTGATGACGTCAGACCATTCGATGGATTTTGAGCATGGGGAGGACCTGTCGAATTGCCAAATAGTGGTACCGGTTTTGGACTTGGATTCCCTGTGGTAAAAATGTGCCTCAGAGTGGCATCATAAGATCTAAAGGGCTGTATGGCTGGTCAGGACTTGCCGGTACTTATTTCCGGATTGATCCTGAAGAAGATCTTATCATTATGATGATGATCCAACTAATACCTAATGGTCATTTACCACTTAGAGATGAATTTAGGAACATAATATATTCATCATTAATTGACGAAAATTGATATTGAAGCAGAGTGGATAAAATTTGAAAATGAAGCTGCACAAATCCCTTCTTTTAGCTTCAACTGGTGGCCTGCTAATCTTAATGCTATTTTGGGTGTTTTCTTTTTCCACATCTGTCATTGAACTTAAATAAGTGCTGGCATTAATTCTATCTTTATCACCAATAAGGTGACTTAAGTTTAAGGCTTCCATCATAGAATTTGGCACTTGAATTGTTCAATTCACTATTGTCGGATAAACTCAATGCCCAATCCGAATAGGAGGCCCTTCCCGAAAAAGAATAAGTAATCACTCCCTTTTTTATGGGGCCTTCTGCGCCTAGTCTACTCGCAAATAGACCCAATCCACTTCTAATGTTATGGTTAAAAGATCTCCTTCAGTGTCTACACCAAGTTGATTCAGTTGATTTATTGCGGTTTGAGCCAAATTGTTTTCTGGTAAGCAAATAGCAAACGAAGCTTTGGGATTAAGGTGTGCAAGTGACACTGCGACATTTTCTTCGCTACCTGCAAGGCAAATATCCTATGAGCTAGCTTGACTAAATTTCAGAGCATTAGGTGTGGTAAATCTCCACATTATTTCACCAAATGTAAGAATTTACTCATACGCCGCTGAAACTGTTAAATCCCCCATCAATATTAATCACCTCTCCCGTTACGAATTTGGAAGCATCGCTGGCAAGGTATATAGCAGCCCCGGCAACTTCATCAGCATTTCCAAATCGACCCATTGGCGTGTTATTGACTATCAATTGGCCTCTCTCAGTGAGGCTTCCATCATCATTCAGTAGCAGGTGTCGGTTTTGTTCGCCTACAAAAAAACCTGGTCTGATGGTGTTTACTCTCAGACCCTCTCCATACTTGCTGGCCAACTCAACCGCGAGCCAACGGGTGAAGTTCTCAGCTGCTGCCTTGCTTGCAGCATATCCCATGGCTCTGGAGATGGCACGGGGTACCGCCATAGATCCAATATTAATGATGGAACCGGATCGCTGCTTACTCATTACTTCTCCAAATACCTGAGTCGGTATGATTGTGCCAAACAGGTTGAGGTCCACCACATATTTATGTGCATCAAGTGGTTTTTCAAAAAAGGATTCATCAGGATTTACTATAGCACCCTTGACAGCACCTCCGGCTGCATTTACGAGTATGTCTATTGTACCGTACTGATCCAGAATGGTATTATTAGCAACTCTAAGCTCTTCAGCCTTCATGACGTCTACAGGAATGCCAAGGGATTCAAAGCCCATTTTATGTATTTCCTGAACACGAGTATTGACGGTTTTGGCATTGCGTCCGAGAATAACTGTTTTTGCTCCTGCGCTAGCTAGTGCTTTTGCCATAGCACCTCCAAGAACGCCATTACCACCTGTAACAATGGCCACCTTGCCATCTAATCGAAAAAAATCTATTCCCATCCGCTAAATATATCTAAAGATTGGAATGTATAACTATTGAAAATCGATTAAGGGCACCATTAAAGTGCTAATCACTTTCCCCACGGAACCCGTTCGGATGGGTAATAATCAATTTCTTTAGCTTCAAAACTTTCCCTGTGGGCGGCAAGTCTTACTTTATAGTCGTCCCAATTTCTTAATGATAGAGGAGTCCACCCTATCTCGGCATAACCGGGAAGTCTGGGAAAAGTAAGGTATTCGATATCATCCATGTTGGTAATCGTCTCACCCCACAATGGAGCCTCCAAACCAATGACATTTTCCCGACCTATACCTGGAACTATCGTAGAAGGATCCCAGTTGTACCCGTCATCGACTTCAATGTAAGCTGCCCAATTATAACCTATTCTTGATGCTGAATCATATTTCATATCAATATAAGATTTAGTTGCCGGAGACATAATGAGTTTAGCCCCCTTACCCACAGCTTCTTTTGCAAAATCCTCACTGTTCCAAAGCTGAACGACTGTTCCTGATTCCAGAGTTGCTTGAGCAGTTTCATCCCAACCGATCACTTGCTTTCCATGGGATTTTACAATTTTCTGAGTTCGTTCAATAAATGATAAATAGTCTTCCTTTTCTGTTGAGTGACTCTCATCACCTCCGATGTGAATGTACGGACCGGGTGTAATGGCGGCCAATTCCCTGATCACATCATTCACTATTTGATAAGTCGTCTCCTGGTCTGTACATAGGGTACTAAAACCGACCTCTGTTCCAGTGTATAACCCGGGATACTCCATTGACATCTCTTCCAGTGATGCAGTAAGACGGGCTTGGCCACCACAGCTCAATTCAGGGTAGGAGGCCAGGGCGGCTTGAGTGTGGCCGGGCATGTCAATCTCAGGTATAATCATGATATGACGGTCAGCCGCATACTTTACGATTCCAATGTAATCTGCCTGAGTAAAGTAACCCCCCTTGCCACCACCTACTTCCGTTAGCCCGCCATACTCCGCAAGCTTGGGCCAGGACTTTATCTCAATTCTCCAACCCTGATCATCCGAGAGATGTAGGTGCAGAACATTCATTTTGTAGTACGTGAGAAAATCAATGTATCTCTTTACCGACTTGACATCGAAGAAATGGCGAGCAACATCCAGCATGCTTCCCCTATAGCCATATTCCGGCGAATCAGTGATTATACCGGTTGCGACTTCTATTTTTTCTTGTGACCTGGCTGATACTAATTGAAGGAGGGTCTGTATGCCACGAAAAACTCCTTGGGTACCATTTCCTGATAAGACAATTTGGTCCTCAGCAATCTTTAGTTGATAGCCTTCTTCTCCCAACTCGGTATCATTTATCGTCTTCAACAAGATCGCTCCTGACTCTGGCTTGTCCTTATCGGAAACAACTTCCAGGTCAAGTCCGACAGTTTCATTGATTTGCTGGCTCAGAAATTGACCATTAAAGCCATGTTTCTCAATGTCTACTACATATATTTTGGTTTCAGCATTTAAATTAAAGGAACTTCCAGTGGCTGTAATTGACCTTGGTTTGGGGATAATACTTTCTTTGCCCAGATCCTTTGATGTTCTATTATCACAAGATGCAATTACGGATAGTGCGATTAAACGAATACAATAAAAGAGGTAGATGGATGATTTACTTCGCATGTCAGGTATCTGTTTTATCAAGGGCAAAATTAGAATCCTGGAATTCTGGATACCAATTACAAAATGCACAAAAGGGGTTGGTTAATTCTCATGATTATTTCACTGATTCTGATGTACTGAGCAGGACGGAATGTACTAACCTGAACTGGACTCTAAAGGGGTATTAAACATGAAAAAAGCCGCCATTCCAGAATTTTTCTTTTTAGATTATAGATCAAAGAGAAAAATATCAGGAATCCCAACCTGAAATACCCGTGATTTGCTCCCCTAATTATGTAGCCTTACCAGTTATCAGACCACTCTAAATTCAACTTTTTTTCATTTAAATATACTACTCTGGGTTAGTATTTTCTTTGTGAATGGCCTGGTGGTGGTAGTTTATTGGAGATATGCCTTTTAAAGAGCTGTGTGGGTGATTGTGGGTGTAATCCATTCTCCATTGTTCAGCTATTAACCTTACCTGTTCCGGGTCTTCAAACCAATAGGCATCGAGAATATCTTCCCTGAAGATTCTGTTGAACCTTTCGATGTAGGCATTCTGTGCCGGCTTGCCCGGCTGGATAAACTTTAGCATGATCTTCTTCCAATACTTCCAGTGTTCGTATCAACCTGGTGTGCAGGAAAACTAAGAGTTACTTCAATGGCCAGAGCTTTTCGGTTGTAATCATCGGTTATATTCAATACCCTGATCTTGCGACCACCAGTTAATGCATCACTCATAAAATCCATACTCCAGGGTATGATTAGGTCTTGAAGGAACGCTCAATGTTTCCTTGAAACGGTTTGGAAGTCTTTTCTTGTACTTCCTTCTCATTTTCAAGCTCCTTGAGCCGCCTCAGCTGACTCGCATCCATGCCAGTAGACTCGAATAAATGAAGCTTTGAAGAGGGCTGTGGAAAAAGCGGACCCAACATAGCTTTAGCATGGCCCTTATTAATAAGAGCATTATTTAGTTCTTATTATTTTTATTTATTGTATCTTTACAGTATGAAAACAAAGGTAAAGAAGCGCAAAAACAAACAAGCGCAAGAGGAGACACGGTTTAGAGTAGCAGAATATTTGCCAAAGAAGTTAGGGACACAAAAGCAAGCCAGTATTGTTTTTGGAATAACAGAGCGAGGGGTGAACAAGATTTGGGCTATCTATAAGCAAGGAGGAAAAAGAGCTTTAAGGAGTAAAAAACGAGGTATTCAAGGAGGTAATAAGTTAAAGAAAGATCAAGCTTATCAAGTGCGTCAGTTAATCAAGGACAAATTACCAGATCAGTTGAAGCTCCCTTTTGGTTTATGGACCCGAGAAGCAGTACAACAACTCATTGCTATAAAGTATGGCGTAGAATTATCCCGTTGGCAAGTGGGTCGTTATTTAAAGAAATGGGGGTATACACCTCAGAAGCCTATAAAAAAAGCTTTTGAACAAAAACCTGAAAAGGTTCAAAAGTGGTTGGAGCAAGAGTATCCATCTATAAAAAGGCGAGCTGTCCCAGAGAAGGCTGTTATTTACTTTGGAGATGAAACAGGCTGTAGAAGCACCCATCAAGCAGGGAGGAGTTATGCACCAAAAGGAAAAACACCGATGATTATGGCAACAGGAAAACGCTTTACAGTCAATATGATTTCTGCTATTAGCAATAGAGGTCATTTACAATTCATGTTGATGGATGCAGGATTTAATAGCGAAGTGTTTCAAACCTTTTTAGAGCAAATGATAAAATACAGTAAACAAAAAGTGTTCTTTATAACAGACAATCATCCCGCCCATAAAACTAAAAAGCTAAACCAATGGCTGGAAGATAATAAAAAAAAGATTGAGGTATTGTTCATCCCTGCTTATTCTCCTGAACTGAACCCACAAGAATACCTAAACCAAGATTTGAAAACAAATATCATAGGAAAGAAAAGGGCTATAAACAAAGAACAGCTCAAAAAAAACATCAATAATTTTATGAGCAAAAGAAAAAAGGATAAACCTCAAGTGAAAAAATATTTTCATCATAGGCACGCTCAGTATGCTGCCTAGAAAATTCATACGAACTAATTAACCTAACGATTAATAAATATGTTATCCTATGAAAAAACCTGTGAAGAAAACCTCACAGGATTAGCTGAAATTACTTAAAAAAAACCGTCAACCTATTTTAGGGGGGTCATTATAAATTTTTAATCAATAGAATCTGCAAATATAATTTTGAAAAACTGCTGCATCCTTTGCCAGGAATCTTTGTCGGCAGCCTCATTATAAGCAAGTGGCATTTCAAATTTTGCACCTAAAGTATCAGCGTCCATACTGGTAAAGCTGTGAACAGCACCCTCGTAGTCGATAAATTCATAGTCCACTCCTGCAGATTCCATCTCATTCTTGAAGCCAGCTACAGTTTCCTTAGGTGTAAACGGATCATCTGCGCCATTACAAACCAAAACCTTGGCTGTAACCTTTCCTGATTCTGCAGGCATTTGTGTACCCAAACTACCATGAAAGCTAACAACGCCGTCAAGATCTACACCCATTCTAGCCATATGAAGTACTACGCCGCCTCCAAAGCAATAGCCTATGGCGGCCACTTTGTCCCCATCTGTCATCTGGTTTGACTTCACCGCATTCAGGGCAGCAATAAATCTGGCTTTTGCATTATCGATGTTAGCCATTACTTCTTCCATCAATGCTGTGGCATCTTTAGGATGCTCTGCAATTTTCCCATCTCCGTACATATCGACAGCAAATGCCACATATCCCAATTCGGCCAGCATTCTCGCTCTTTTTCTGGCATAGTGATTATGACCCCACCACTCATGCACCACCAAGACAGCTGGACGTTTCCCCCCGATTTGGTTATCGTAAACCATAAATCCTTTCATGGTCAAAGAATCGGAAGTGTACATAATTTCTTCCTCGACTAAACCTTTCGGTTCTTTACTTCCAGTCTCTCCATTTTTTTCCTTTGGAGCAGGTGAACAAGAAAATATAGTGAGGTAAATGATTGACATCATACCCATACAATTCAATGGTCTATTCAAGTAATTTTTCATGATAACTTTCAGGTTGATTTTCAATTTAAAAATAAGTTTGAAGATATTGAGAAACTGTGACATATAGCTTTATCTGAGGATAAAACCATCTTTGAGCGGATCGTTTGGATCAATCAGGAATTCATGATTTCCGGTTATGTGGGCACTTCCGCCAACTTCAGGAATAACCGCATCCAATGCACCATACTGCAAGGTATTGTACACTTTTCCCGTAAATACAGTCCCCAGGATGCTCTCAATTTTTATAATCTCTCCTTTCTCAACATCGCCTCTCTTGTAATGAATGGCCATCCTGCCCGAAACTCCCGATCCGGTTGGTGACCTATCAACTTCACCATCTGCGAATATGCAAATATTCCGACTATGTATATTCGGAGAGTCCGAATCTTCAATAAAAATTGTACCATAAAGGAAGCTGAGATCCTGCTCAACCGGGTGATTAATAAACTCTCGATCCTGAACAGCCACCGCTCTTTTTATGTCCATCCCAAGTCGAATGAGTCTTGAATAGTTTTCTGGTATAAGGCCGATATTCAATGGAGAAGTGTTGACATAAGCATAAAAAGCACCGCCATAAGCGATGTCATATTTGATACTGCCAAAATTTGAAATTTCAACTTCCTGATCCAATGCGGTTACAAATGAAGGCACACAATGGAAACGGCAATGTGTTTGACCTGCTACAAAGTCAACAAACGCAGACAGTTGTCCACAGGGCGCATCAATCTTTATCTGCGTTATTGGCCGAATTTTTTCAATCCAACCCATTTCTACGGCCAATTTTGAAATGGCAATGGTTGCATGACCACACATTGTACTGTAGCCCTCATTGTGCATAAAGATTATGCCAAAATCACTGTCTTCACGTTCCGGGGGAGTTAAGATACACCCATACATGTCTGCATGACCCCTGGGTTCGAACATTAATGATTTACGTAAATGATCGTAATTTTCTTTCACAAAATTCCTTCTGTCTAATATGGTTTTACCCTCAGTTTCTGGAAATCCTGACAAAAGCACTCTCAAAGGTTCCCCAGCAGTGTGCATATCGATTGTTTTTATCTTGGTCCAAGTGGAATCGGATGGAAAACAGTTGGTGTCAATTATTCTTTTATAAACGCTCATGATCCTCAAATGTCGGGTGTTTTAAACTTAATGAAAATATAATTTGAAGGATTCTATTATATCCTAACTTTGTGCACCTCTACAACATAATGTTGAGCAATCAATATCATAATGTTGAGCAATCAATATCATATAGCCAAACATTTCTGTCATCACACCTCTTAGGAGGAGCAGCATCAACATTTGCCCAATTGGGATTACCTTATTTTTTACTTTAATATCACTACTGAATGAATACTATTTTAAGAATAGCCATTCAAAAATCAGGTCGATTAAGTGAGTCTTCTCTGAATCTGGTCAAAGAATGTGGAATCCGCTTTTCCAACGGAGGAGGTAAATTAAAAGCTGCCTCACATAACTTTCCGATGGAGTTATTATTCCTTAGGGATGATGATATACCTGGTTATGTAGAAGATGGAGTGGCTGATATTGGTATAGTAGGAGAAAACGAAATGGCTGAGAAGAACAAGGACATCGAAGTCGTGAAGAAACTTGGATTCTCTAAATGTAGACTTAGCCTGGCGATTCCAAAAGCCGACAACTATGATGGACTTCACGATTTGGAAGGGACAAGTATTGCCACGTCATATCCCAATATTCTCAGGTCCTACCTTACTCAAAAAAATATAAAAGCTGATATTCACGAAATCTCCGGATCAGTGGAGATTGCCCCTGGCATTGGGTTAGCTGAGGCCATATGTGACATTGTAAGCAGTGGAAGTACGCTATTATCAAATGGATTGAAAGAGATTGAAACTATTTTTCATTCCGAAGCAATACTCATTGCAAACAAGGCTCTTGAAAAGGAAAAGAAGGTATTGCTAGATCAGCTGACATTTCGAATGGACGCCGTCCAAGCTGGTCAGAACAACAAATACATATTACTCAACGCACCTGATGACAAACTCGAGGAAATCATCGAATTATTACCAGGGATGAAAAGCCCTACAGTGTTGCCACTAGCAAAAAAGGGATGGAGTTCTATTCACTCTGTTATTACCGAAGACGAATTTTGGGAAAGAATACAGAACTTGCGAAATGTAGGTGCACAAGGCATTCTAATCGTACCTATTGAAAAGATGATATTATAGAAGATGAGCAGTCAGCAGACACAACTCATGAAAATAGTCAAGCACCCTCATCCAGATAGTTGGGATGACCTAATAAAAAGGCCAACGCAAGACTTCACCAGTATTGAAAGGATAGTGCAGCCAATACTGGATAAAGTAAAAAGGAACGGGGACAAGGCACTCCGTAAGTTCATTTGGGAATACGACAACGTCAAAATTGACGAAATGATGGTGACTGAGGAAGAACTCCTTTCCGCCGGAAAACACGTCTCTTTTGAACTCAAGGAAGCAATTAATGTAGCCATATCTAACATTGAAAAATTTCACACCGCCCAAAAAACTGATGATTTTGAAATAGAAACTTCACCAGGGGTGCTATGTAAGAGGAAAGTCGTGCCACTCAGTAGAATTGGATTTTATGTTCCAGGGGGTACTGCTCCTCTATTTTCGACCGTTCTGATGCTGGCTGTTCCTGCAAAAATTGCAGGATGCAAAGAGATTGTTTTGTGCACACCAACGAACTCAAAAGGAAAAATCAATCCAATCATATTATATGCTGTGAATCTTTTAGGTATCACTAAAGTCGCGAAAGTTGGCGGTGCTCAAGCGATTGCCGCCATGACCTATGGAACTGAAAGTATTCCGAAGGTTGACAAAATTTTCGGTCCTGGCAATCAATATGTAACCGTGGCTAAGCAGTTAGTAAGCCGCAAAAATGTCGCAATTGATATGCCCGCTGGACCATCTGAAGTATTAGTGGTAGCAGACGACAAAGCCAATCCTGCATTTGTTGCAGCTGATCTGTTGTCACAAGCTGAACATGGTATTGACAGCCAGGTTGTACTTCTCGCATTTTCAAAAGCTTTCATTTTAAAGGTTATAGACGAAATCAGTGAACAACTTCAATCGCTGCCAAGAAAAAACCTGACTGAGAAATCACTCTCCAATAGTCTTGCAATTGAGATGGAGGGCAAAAAACCTGCTGTGCAATTCATTAATCACTATGCTCCCGAACATTTGATTATTGCCACTAGAAAACCATCCAAAATCGCTAAGAAAATTTATAACGCCGGTTCCGTTTTTTTAGGAGATTATACTCCTGAATCAGCCGGTGATTACGCGTCAGGTACGAACCACACTTTACCCACTAATGGCTGGGCCCGTTCTATTACGGGGGTTTCTCTTGACAGCTTTGTCAGGAAAATTACTTTCCAGGAGATCACGATTGAAGGTTTGCAATTCATTGGCCCAACCGTAGAAAAAATGGCGGAGGCTGAACAACTGGAGGCCCACAAAAATGCAGTTTCAATTCGTCTGAAACACATTGAACAACATGGAAAAGCTTAGGAGATTAGTACGACCTCATGTGCTTGAACTTGAAACCTATTCATCTGCAAGAGATGATTTCAATGGAGTTGCTGACATCTATTTGGACGCCAATGAGAATCCGTTCGGCTTGGTAACCAGTGAAAATCTGAATCGATATCCGGACCCTCATCAATCAAAACTTAAAGCAAAGCTCTCCGAGATCAAAGGAGTGGAGGCTTCAAGCACCTTTATAGGCAACGGAAGTGACGAACCGATTGAATTACTAATCCGAGCGTTCTGTGAACCTGGCATTGATAACATCGTCGTTTTACCTCCAACCTATGGCATGTACAACGTCAGTGCCCATGTTAATCATGTGGCAGTCAAATCAATTCCCCTCACCTCAAAATTTGAAATTGACAGCGTCAGGCTACAGTCCGAATTAACAGATCACGACAAAATAATCTTCATCTGTAGCCCGAACAACCCCACTGGTAATCTCATCAATCGGGATTCTATCATTTCTTTGACGAAAAACTTTCATGGTCTAGTACTGGTCGATGAAGCATACATGGATTTTGCAGATCAATCCAGTTTCATCAATCAACTTGGTGAATACCCCAACCTTGTAATTTTACAAACTTTCAGTAAAGCCTGGGGTTTAGCCGCTATCAGACTAGGGGCTGCTTATGCTCACTCATTCGTGATTGAGATGCTCAATAAAATAAAACCTCCTTACAACATCGACACAGGCACACAAGAAATTGGTTATCATGCTCTGGCAGAAACAGATCAAAAAGATGCTCTGGTTCAAAAAATTATTGATGGACGTCAAATATTAGAGAGTAAGCTTTCCAGTATTAATTATGTCGAAAAAGTATTTCCATCCGAAGCGAATTTCCTATTAGTCAAGTTTAGGGATCATCAAAAGGTCAATCACTATCTGAGGGCCAATGGTGTAATCACGAGAGACAGAAGCAGAGAATTGTATTGCGAAAGTTGTTTACGAATAACAGTTGGAACTGCGGAAGAGAACCATCGATTATTACAATTAATAGAAGATTTTCAATGAAGAAAAAGGTCCTATTTATAGATCGAGATGGTACAATAATAGTAGAGCCCCCATTAGCCTGCCAAGTTGATTCAATTGATAAGCTCGAATTCATATCAGGTGCCATTGGTGCACTTCGCCGTATTGCGAAAGAACTGGATTATGAATTGGTGATGGTCACTAATCAAGATGGTTTGGGAACGGATTCTTTTCCGGAAGAAACCTTTTGGCCTGCTCATAACCTCATGCTAAAAGTGCTCAAGAGTGAAATGGTTGAGTTTCATGACATTCTGATTGATAAGAGTTTTGAAGTTGAGAAAAGTCCAAACCGGAAACCCGGAACCGGGATGCTCACTTCTTATTTATCCGGAGATTATGATATTGAAAATTCTTTTGTGATTGGTGACCGCACTACTGATGTGAAGCTTGCGCACAACCTTAATTGCAAGTCGATTCAATTTACAGAGCAGCCCGTTAAAGGAGCTACATTCGGTTCAACTAATTGGGATGAGATTTATAAATATCTGAAAAACGAAAATTCAAGAAGAGCTCTGGTAGTAAGGGTGACTAACGAAACAAAAATTGAAGTTAATTTAAATCTGGACGGTCAAGGAATTAGTGAGATCAAAACCGGGTTAGGATTCTTTGACCATATGCTGGACCAATTGGCCAAACATTCCGGGTGCGATCTCAAATTAACTGTAAAGGGAGATTTGCACATAGATGAACATCACACCATAGAGGACACCGCCCTGGTCCTTGGTGAAGCTTTTAAGAACGCTTTAGGGGATAAGAAAGGCATTAGTCGTTATGGGTTTCTATTACCTATGGATGATGTACTGGCCCAGGTAGCCATCGATTTTGGGGGGCGGCCATGGCTTGTTTGGGAAGTTGAATTCAAAAGAGAAAAAATTGGAGCAATGCCAACGGAAATGTTTCACCACTTTTTTAAGTCCTTTACGGATACTGCCCAATGTGATTTGAATATCAAAGCCGAGGGCAAAAATGAGCATCACAAAATAGAGGCAATATTTAAGGCACTGGCCAAATCAATCAAGATGGCTATTAATAAGGAAGGAGACCAGTTACCTTCCACAAAAGGAGTGTTATAGTTTAGATCAGGCAGTTGAACTGATATACTTCTTTTTGAGATATTGCATTAAAACGAATGAAGTCATCATACCAGAAATGAAGCCTTCAAAGGTTACAATGAAAGCGATGATATAGGGATTGACATACTGCGCAAATGGTACCGATTCCCTGATTTTCATCATAAAATCGACATTGTAAATCATGAAGAAGAACATGAAAACGGAGAACGGTATAGCCGCGATAGCCCCAGTTAATGTCCCTACACTAATACCTTCAAAATAATTGAGGTGAGAATTGCTATTTTCTTTAAAGTGATTTAAGGCGAACCATATGCCAGGCACTATTATGAATAGATTCAAATTTCGCAGTTCAATGATATGTGCAAATCCTGAAAAGTACATTATCAAAAAATAGACTACAAGGCCGCCGAAAGTATATAGCCCATATTTTAATGCAACTTTTTCAATTGTAATGTTTGAATTTTCCATGATTTGAGTCTTTAGTTAAAAAATAATCGAAATGGAAATGAAGTCATCGTTCCATTGAGTTTAATTTAATCAAAATTTCAATGAAAATCAATTTTAAGAGACTATTTCTAATTGTGGAGCAGTGCCAAACTCATGCAAAAATTGCTGATTGTAAAATCGGGAATTTCAGTAATACTAACCGGATAAAGCTTCTTTATTGAGATTTTTTGCTTTTGGACATCTGTCCAAAAAAGTTCATTATTAACCAAAACTATGGTTAGTGAGGTAGTCAATAGAATAAAACAAAAAATGCAATCAGTTAAGTGCCTTTAAACGATCCCTAACAACACATTCTAAAAATTAATCATTCACAAAAAAGAGAGTCATTCGACTCCCTCTATTACAACAACCTCTATATTATTATCCTGGCATATTATAATAAAAACGTTCTTCAATAATTTGCTCACCTTCCCATTTCTGACGAGCAATCTGCCCCATTTTCATTCGGTTCCCGTCTCGAAAAATCACATCCCTTTGCTAGCATCTTATCCTTGTGAATCTTACTTTTTCATCGGTTTAGTTTTCAGTCTTGAACTAAACTCACTGTCCTGTTTTTTGGGGTACCATCATGGTTCGTGGACAATGTCTGGAAGGTGAAATAACCAATCCACAGTTTCATAATGTTTTATGCCCAGGGGCTGATGCAATTCATAATAATCATTTGCCACAGCTGATAAGATAAAATACGATACCACTAATCAAAAGAACATTCTGATTAAACCGTCTGAATGCCCTTATTTTAGTATTTTAGGAAATAGTTTTAACCCACTAACTAATGTCGGAAAACCTGAGCAAGCTTGCGGGGCGTAAAGGATTGACCAATCCGCTCTTTGAACAATTGGTCAAGGAATCGAAAGATGCCGGTACAATCGAAGTCGGCAAGATGCGGGAGAAAGCCCGGGAATTCTTGACTGGTAAAGCCAATGTATATGGAACCGTAAGCTTCTATGATTTTCTAAAAGAAGGCAATAAGGGCAAAAAAGCCTACGTTTGCAATGGAAGTGCCTGTTTATTGGCAGGTACTCAGAACAAGGTCACAGAAACTCTCAATAAGCATTTAAAATCTGAAGAAATAGGCCATATGTGCTGCCTGGGCAGATGTCACGAAAATGGAGCTTTTCACTTTAATGGCACTAACTATAGTGCTAAAAGTGAGGAGGAAATACAAAACATTCTCGGTGGTGAGCAAATTCAAGGGCTTGACAACTACAAGATCACTTCTAATCTAACTAATCCCATTTTGACCAATCCCCTACCCGATTGGGATGATTTTTTCGGTTTTTTAAAATACACACTGAATGAAGATCGTAACTCACTTCTTGAACAACTTAAAATATCTAATCTAAGAGGCAGAGGAGGAGCCGGATTCCCTATGGGATTCAAACTCGAATCCTGTATGAATACCGAATCTGAACAAAAATTTGTCGTGTGTAATGCCGATGAAGGAGATCCCGGAGCTTACTCTGATCGCTACATCATGGAGCAACAGGCACACTTACTCCTTTTTGGAATGATGAACGCCGGATATATTGTTGGTGCAAATCGAGGTATATTATACATCAGGGGTGAATACCCGGAATCAATTGATGTAGTTTCAAAAGAAATAGAGCACTTCCAAACCAACGGGGTTTTAGGAGACAATATTAATGGTAGTGGCTTCAATTTCGAATTCAAGATAATTGAGGGAGCTGGAGCATATATATGTGGAGAGGAAACTGCCTTACTCTCCTCAATTGAAGGACAAAGGCCCGAAGTGAGAGTGCGCCCTCCATTTCCTGCGCAGGAAGGCCTCTTCAATTTACCGACAGTGGTTAATAACGTTGAAACGTCAGCAAGTGTTTATCACATACTCAAACATGGAGGCAAAGCTTATGCTGATTTCGGTAATGGAAAATCCACTGGCAGTAAATTGGTTTCGCTTGATAGTTTTTTCAAAACTCCGGGTATGTTGGAGGTTGAGATGGGCACTCCCTTGAAAGATATTATTTATGATATGGGTGGAGGCTTTAAAACGAATGTTAAAGCCATTCATATCGGAGGTCCGTTAGGAGGGATAATTCCAGTTTCCAAAATTGAAGACCTTACGCTTGATTTTGAATCATTCTCTGACAATGGCTTTTTATTGGGACATGCAGGCATTATTTCCATACCTGATGATTTTCCAATGATCAAATACCTTGAACACCTCTTTGAATTTACAGCAGATGAGTCCTGTGGCAAATGTTTTCCCTGTAGTATAGGGTCCGTTCGTGGTAAAGAAATGATTCAAAAAGCACAGGAAACTGACTATAAAATTGATCGAGAGCTCATGGATGACCTTTTGGAAACCCTTGAAATTGGATCACTATGTGCATTGGGAGGTGGTCTTCCCTTAGGGATTAAGAATGCACTGACATATTTTGATGATGAGTTGAAAACATTTTTTGCAAAATAAACAAGAGAACGATGAGTGAGGTGTTAATAAAAGAAGAGGCAAAAAAAACGGTCAATACTGAAAACGCCGCTTTCATTAACAGGCAATCCTCTGCCTTTATACCTGGTGAGAGTATTCTGGAGTTTGTACGAAGAAATCAACCTGAAGAGAACATTCCCACACTTTGTGATGCACCAAACCTCAAGCCTTTTGGTTCTTGTCGAGTTTGCAGTGTCGATGTCGCCTTAGAAGAAGGGGGCAGAATGAAAGCTGTCGCTTCTTGCCATACACCCGTAACGAGGAATTCATTCATCTACACAAGAAGTCAAAGAATCGAGCGCCTAAGAAGGAACATTATCGAGTTGGTGTTAACAGATTACCCAATTGAAAGACTGAATGAGAATAAAGCAGGCAAAAATGAATTGCAGAACATAGTCAATCAATTAAATATAAAGCCGGAAGATATTCGATATCCCGCAGGAAAGAACCACAATCATCGAACACCAGATAGCTCTCACCCATACATGAGGGCAGATTTAAGCACTTGCATTAACTGCTACCGGTGTGTCAGGGCCTGCGATGAAGTCCAGGGTGAAATGGTTTTGACCATGGCTGGCAGAGGTTTCGAAAACACCATCACCATGGGGATTAATGACGGGTTCTCCGAATCGGACTGCGTCAGTTGCGGTGCATGTTCTCAAGCATGCCCAACTCAAGCCATCAGTGATGTATTTAATTCAAAAATGACAGTGGCGGATGAAGTCACCCGAACTGTTTGTACTTATTGTGGAGTAGGCTGCAACCTGGAAGTATCCACTATAAATGGAGAAATTAAGTCCATTCTCGCTCCATATGATGCAGAAGTCAACCAGGGTCATACCTGCTTAAAAGGAAGATATGCCTTTAAATTTTATGATCATCCAGAAAGATTGACCTCACCCCTCATCAAGAGAAATGGAGAATTTGTAAAAGTTTCCTGGGATGAGATTTATCGTTTCATGACCGAAAAATTTACAGAGATCAAAGAAAATCATGGTCCGGATGCCATCGCTGGCATTTCATGTGCGAGAGCCACTAATGAGGAGAACTACCTCATGCAAAAATTCATAAGAGCCGTAGTTGGAACAAACAACATTGATGGATGCGCAAGAGTTTGTCACTCCCCTACAGCTTTAGGTATGCAGCGAACCTTTGGCACAGGTGCTGCTACCAATTCGATTGAAGATCTGAAATACACTGAATGTATTATGGTGATTGGTGCCAATCCAACTGATGCTCATCCAGTGACCGGGGTCAAGATCAAACAGAGGGCAATGAAAGGTATACCCCTGATAGTAATAGATCCAAGAAAAATTGAGTTAACGCGGTATGCAGACTATCATTTACAACTCCGACCAGGCACCAATGTTGCGCTGCTCAATATGATGTTGTATTACATCGTAACTGAAGGCCTTGCTGATACAGATTTTGTTCAGTCAAGAACCGAGGGCTATGAAATATTTAATGACAATATTTTAAAACTTGATATGGACGAGTTGTCTGAATTGACAGGAGTCGATAAGGTACTCGTCAGAAAGGCTGCTATTACTTACGCCTCGGCTAAAAGTGCAATGTCCTTTCACGGATTAGGTGTAACCGAGCATTCACAGGGAACTTTCACAGTTACATTAATCGCCGATTTGGCGATGCTGACTGGAAATATCGGTAGGCCGGGTGTTGGGGTAAACCCTCTCCGAGGGCAAAATAATGTACAGGGCATGGCAGATATGGGTGTTCAGCCACATCAAGGTGCGGGATATCTTGCCGTTGATAATCCTCAAGTTCACCAGCAATTCGAGGAGTTTTATAGTGCCAGGCTCTCAAAAGAAATAGGGTACAAGATCCCGGAGATGTTTGACGCTGCGATTGACGGAAAATTAAAAGCCCTATGGATTATTGGAGAAGATGTGACCCAAACAGATCCTAACACCAACCACGTCAAGAAAGCACTTTCAAATCTTGACCTTTTTGTAGTATCGGAATTGTTTATGACTGAAACTGCTAAAATGGCCGACGTAATCTTACCTGCGGCTTCATTTCTGGAGAAAAGCGGAACTTTCACTAATGGGGAAAGGAGAATTCAAAGAATTAATAAGGCTGTTGAGCCCGTTGAAGGATGCAAATCAGATGGAGATATTATAGTGGATATGATGAGGCGAATGGGTTATGACCAACCTGGTTTTGAACCCAGTACTATGCTGGAAGAAATTTCTCAAATAGTACCCTTCTTCAAAGGCGTAACCTGGGAAGGGCTTGGTGTTAACGGGAAACAATGGCCTGTTCTGGAGGATGGGAAAGGGACCCATATCATGCATAAAGATGCCTTCAAACGAGGCAAAGGCCACATCCAGTATCATGATTTTAGAGAGTCGGAAGAAATAGTTGACCATGGTGAAAAATTTCCATACATACTTACTACGAACAGGGAATTAGAACATTACAATTGTGGAGCAATGACCAGGAGAACATCAAATGTGGATATTCTTGCCGAAGATGTACTTCTCATTAGTGAAGTTGACGCTGGCAAAATTGGCGTTTCTGATGGTGAATTGGTCTGTGTGAGTTCAGCCCGTGGAAAAGTGGATTTAAAGGCAAGAGTAACTGACCAGGTCAAATCAGGTGTGCTTTCTACAACCTTTCATTTTCCTGAAGTCATGGTAAATATCCTGACTTCGAACGTATCTGATTCAGAAGCAATGTGTCCCGAGTATAAAGTAGTATCTGTAGATATCAGGAAAGCCAGGAAGACGGACAATCGGAAAGCTGGTGAGATAGTTGAGTAGCCGTTTGGTAGAGTCAGGAATTGGCCATTGGATTAGGAAAAGCATCTGATTCATCTTCGTTTATTCGTTCGTGAAAGCACTGAAAGTCTTTCTCGACCAATATCTTCAATCCAGGGCCCCGGCCAGTGTATTCACTATTTTCTATACCCGTTTGAGTTGTATCTATCCATCGCTTTCCAAGCACTTCCGGGACCACTACGCCCATATGACCTTCTTTAAAACTGGCCACAACTTCATTAGTAGCGGAGCTGAAAAATATGCTGTACTGGAACCTGTATTCACTCCCGAAATCTGTCGATTGCTCCACCTTTCCTTCAACCCTCAACTGGTCTATCTCAGGTTGAGTGAGTCTTAGTCGAATTGTATTGCCTTGGATTCTGATTTTCATATCATAATTATGAAGCAATTCTCTGCTTACCCGAGTATATATTGAACTTCCCGTCTCTAACAAAACCAAGAAGAGTCATTTTGCACTCTTTTGCCAATTCAACGGCTAAACTTGAAGGTGCTCCAACTGCAGCCACTAATTGAATTCCAGCCATAGCTGCTTTTTGTATAAGCTCAAAACCTGCTCTTCCGCTTAAAAACAATAACTCCTTTGAGATCGGATATTGCCCACCCAGAAAGGATGCCCCAATAACTTTATCCACTGCATTGTGTCTGCCAATATCTTCTCTGCAACGTGAAACCTTTCCATTGGCATCAACCAATGCCGCAGCATGAATTCCCCCCGTATAACTGAAATTAACTTGACTATTTTTAATCAAACCGGGTAGCTCCTTTATCATTTCAGAATCAAAATGAAATTCAGAAAGTTTTAAAGGAGGTATTTTTTTTCTTATCTGCTCTATAGAACCAATTCCGCAGACACCACAGCTTGAAGTGCTATAAAAGTTTCTGTTAAAATTCTCTTCAACAAAATCAAATCCTGGCTTTAGCTCAACCCTCACAACATTGCCTGCTTCTTCCTTTTTCAAATGGGTACGACAATGACCCAGATGAATGAAATCGTTGAGGCTGCCAATGATCCCTTCCGTCAACAAAAATCCTGCGGCCAATTCCGGATCATGACCCGGAGTTCGCATAGTCACAGACAAATCAATTTCCCTGCGATCGTCCAATATTCCAAAATTTACCCTGATCTGCAATGGTTCTTCAACAGCCAAAAGATCTGACTTCAAGCCATTCTCGTCTGATTTGACTACTTCTATGCTAACTACTCCATTCTGCATTCTTACAGAGATACTATGTGTACTTAAAGTTAGTCAACTTCTAATTTATTTAGAATGTAAGATCGTGTTTGATATTTATTCCTGATCATTTCGAATCGACGTTGCATATTGATGGCACTTCGCATACTTTTGTATCCCGTTAAGTCACACTCTTATGGCATGGCATCATCGAAATACATTTTTGTGACTGGCGGGGTCACCTCATCTTTAGGAAAAGGGATCATTTCAGCGTCACTTGGCAAACTACTTCAAGCACGAGGATTGTCCGTGACTATTCAGAAATTTGACCCTTATATCAACATTGACCCCGGTACGCTAAATCCATATGAACATGGAGAGTGCTATGTTACGAATGATGGTGCTGAAACTGACCTTGATCTTGGGCATTATGAACGATTCCTTAATATTTTAACCTCTCAAGACAATAATGTCACAACTGGAAGAATCTATAACGATGTTATTACCAAGGAACGGCGTGGAGACTTTCTTGGAAAGACAGTGCAGGTTATCCCACACATAACTGATGAAATAAAGCGCAACTTTTACAAACTGGGAGAAACCGGGAAGTATGATTTTGTGATTACCGAGATCGGTGGTTGTGTCGGTGATATTGAATCCTTGCCATTTATTGAAGCAGCTCGTCAGGCAAGATTAGAATTAGGTCCTACAAACTTCATTTCTATTCACCTGACTTTAGTTCCTTACCTGAGGGCTTCTGGTGAATTAAAAACAAAACCAACTCAACACTCGGTTAAACAATTGCTGGAATCCGGTATTCAGCCTGATATTGTGGTCTGTAGAAGTGAGCGGCACCTCCCTCCCGACATTAGAAAGAAAGTTGCACTTTTCTGTAACGTACCGATGAACTGTGTGATTGAAGCTCAGGATGCTGAAACAATTTATGACGTCCCGGTTTTAATGCGAAAGGAAAAACTGGACGAAAGAGTGTTATCCAAACTGAAGCTCAGTCACAAAAAAGAACCCAAAATAGACAGATGGAAGGAATTCCTTGGTAGACTGAAAAACCCCATTGAGGAAGTAAACATCGGTATAGTAGGGAAATATGTCCAGTTACCTGATGCCTATAAATCAATTGTAGAATCCTTTGTTCATGCCGGTGCTGAAAACGAATGCGCAGTCAATGTGAAATGGATTGATAGTGAAGAAGTCTTTCAGGAAAATGTAGAGCAACATTTCTCAGATTTACAAGGCATTTTAGTGGCTCCGGGTTTTGGAGAGCGGGGAATTGAAGGGAAGATTACTGCTATTCAATATGTAAGAGAAAATAACATTCCATTTTTTGGCATCTGTTTGGGATTACAATGTGCTGTAACCGAATTCGCCCGTAATGTTTTGGGGCTTAAAGGTGCTGCATCCACCGAAATGAATCCAAAAACCAAGTATCCGGTTATCGATTTGATGGAGGAGCAGAAGGAAATCAGCAATATGGGTGGAACAATGAGGCTTGGCGTATACAATTGCAATGTGATTAAAGGAAGCAAAACCTACAGCGTTTATGGTCATACCAAAATCAAGGAGCGTCATCGTCATCGCTATGAATTCAACAACCAATATCTTGATGTTTTCGAAGCAGCTGGTATGATTGCATCTGGTATAAACCCGGAAACAGGTCTGGTTGAGGTAATGGAATTACGTAATCACCCATGGTTTATCGGGTGTCAGTATCATCCCGAATTACGAAGTACCGTTTCCAGCCCACATCCTTTATTTGTGAAATTCGTAAAGGCAGCCTTAGCCTTTAAAGAAGAAAAGGAAGACAAGAAATTCACCGAAAAAGATATGGCTGTGTAACTTTGCGCCTGTTTTTAAAAAAATTAACCGTTACAGATGGATAAGAATCAGGTGATTGGGATCACCATGCTGGTATTAATGTTCTGGGTATATATTGAGTTTTTTGCCCCAGAACCACCACCAGGGCAAATAACAACGACCGAACAAAATCAAAGTAATCCTACCAATAACGCTACAAGTACAATTGATGTACCAGCTAAATCAGTAGTAATACCTGACTCAGTTCTCCGGGTCCAAAGAGAAAGTCAATTTGGAGCGTTTGTAGATGCAGCAGTTGGTGAGGATCGTGAGTTTACTGTCGAAAATGAAGACGTTCAAATTACATTCTCGACCCTTGGAGGCAGTATTAGGGAGGTATTGATCAAAAAACATCTCACTTATTTGGGTGAGCCTTTAATCATATCAGATCAAAGCAACCTTGAAATCTCAAGAATCCTCTCTTCACAAGGGAAGCCTCTTGATATCAAAGACCTGTATTTCTCAACCAGAGCTCGCTCAACAATAGTCAACCAGGGAGACACCACCAGAATAGTGTTCACCTTGAGCATGGCAGACAATCAATACATCGAACAAGAGTACTCCATTGCAAGTAGTGGCTATCAAATTGGTTATAACCTCAACCTTAGAGGGCTGGATAACCTGATTGACAATAATGATTTGACCATTCACTGGAGGAATAAAGCCAAAAGAGTTGAAGCTGATCTGAATGATTCCCGAATCAAAACACTGGTTCAGTACTATACATTGTCAGAGGAAATTGAAGATTTGTCATCATCAAGCCCGGAGTTAATTCAGATGCAGTCACAACAAGGTGTTAAATGGGCTTCTCTGAAACAGAAATTCTTTACATCAGCCATTATTGCAGGGAATGGATTCCGATCTGGCAATTTTACATCAGCTTACAATCCTCTTGACTCTGCAATAGTTCGTAATGCGGATATGATTCTCACTTATCCGATTGGTGACCTCAAAACAGGACAAGGTGACTTTACCTTTTTCTTTGGCCCCAACAATTACCAGATCATGAAAAAGGTGACTGACGGGTTTTCAGAGAATGTAGAATTAGGATGGAGTGTTTTTGCATATATCAATATATTTCTTACAGTTCCACTCTTTAGTTGGTTAGAAAACTACATAGCCAATTATGGAATAATCATTATGATCTTGGTGATTATCATTAAGATTATTCTATTCCCACTTTCCTACAAGGCCTATATGTCGATGGCCAAAACGAAAGTTTTGAAGCCTGAACTAGACGAAATAAAAGCGAATCATCCAGATGATGCTCAAAAGGCTCAAGCAGAACAAATGTCGATGTATCAGAAGGCTGGGATCAACCCCTTAAGTGGATGTATCCCAATGCTTTTGCAGATGCCAATCCTGCTGGCTTTGTTTAACTTCTTTCCCAATTCAATAGAATTGCGACAAAAAAGTTTTCTGTGGGCTCATGATCTGTCAACCTACGATAGCATTCTTGACCTCCCATTTACCATCCCGATGTATGGAGATCATATCAGTCTTTTTACCATTTTAATGACTGCCTCTACGATACTTTATACCTGGTCCAACAGTCAAATGACTACAATACAGGGACCCATGAAAACCATGCAGTACTTCATGCCACTGATGTTTATGGTCTTCTTGAATTCCTATTCTTCTGGATTGACTTTTTACTATTTTGTGGCAAACATTGTCACTTTTGGCCAACAGGCGTTAATCAGAAAATTTGTAGACGAGGACAAAATCAGGCATATGATTGAGGAGAATAAAAAGAAAAATGCAAATAAAAAGACTTCTCCTTTCATGTCTCGTTTACAAGATGCCATGAAAAGTGCCGATGAACAAAGAAGAAACAAGCCAAAGAAAAAGTAGATTCAAGACAGCGAAACAGCCCTGTAACCTATAATCGACTAACGATTTATTGGGCCAGACATTGATATAAGTTTAATTTGCACCTGAAGAGGCTGGAAGCTTTAAACAAAAAGAAGAAGAATGGCGAAATCGCAAGAGACATTTAGCAAAAAAGAAAAAGAAAAAAAACGTTTAAAGAAACGAAAAGACAAGCAGGAAAAACGCGATGAACGCCGGGAAAATTCGCAAGGCGGTGGACTTGAAGCCATGATGGCCTATGTCGATGAAGATGGCAATATTACAGACACGCCACCAGATCCAGCTAAGAAAAGAAAATTAGTTAATGCTAAAACCATAGAGATTGGAGTTCCCAAAAGAGAAGATACAGGTCCAGTCATTAGAACAGGTAGAGTTGAATTTTTCAATGAAGGGAAGGGATTTGGATTTATTAAGGAACTCGACACCCAGGAAAAATATTTCGTTCATGTAAATGGTTTGACCGAGGAAGTTCGTGAGGGTGAAACTGTAGTCTTTGAACTCGAAAGAGGTATGAAAGGCATGAATGCCGTAAGAGTCAAAAAAGGTTCATCCACTCCGAAGCCTCCGCCTCCTCCCGAGAAACCCGGGGCACCTGAGAGTTAAACTATACACCGTTCCAAACCCCTCAAATTCCTGCCATTTACTGTTTTTGGCTTAATTTCTGGTTATTCTTATCAAAAGCAGAAGTCCTTTCGAGAGCCAAATCAAAGGAATATCTGATACAAAATCCGAAATGATTCTGGGCTTTTTTGAATCGAAGATCAAATCAGTACAGGTATAATTCACGGCAAACCTGCTAAAAGAAGGATTGTAATACCTAATTGGGCGTACCAGAATTGCTCAATTCTTTCAGAAAGCATGAATTTACCGTATCTTGCGTTAATCGAATCAGAAGGAATAAACATCAATTCGAAAACAACCATATTGATTTTTGCCCGTGGTGCTCATTTTGAGGCATCCCAAAAACGCTTTCATAGTGCTTTTGGTAAATCTGCCAACATAACATTGGCTGGAGCATTGAATGCTGCTACAATCGATATATGTAATCAAACTAAGCTTCCTTATTTCTTTTTTGATCATACTTGTCAGGTTGGATTCACGTTTGAGACCAGATTAATCCATGCCTTTCAACAAATTTTCTCAAAAGGTTATGATAATGTTATTGCAATTGGTAATGATTGCCCTGATCTAAAAACTGACGATTTACTTCTTGCCCACAAATCACTAGAGCAAGGCAAAGTGGTTCTTGGACCAGCCGGCGATGGTGGTGTTTATTTAATTGGAATCAATAGACAAGTATTCTCCGATGAGGTCCTTCGTGGTATTAATTGGAAGACGAATAGTGTATTCAAAGAGCTGAATAGTTCAATTAAATACCCCATAGAAGTATTAGACCCGAAATTTGATATAGATACTCCTATAACTCAAAAAATCGTTCAAAAAACAGGTGGTCAATTAAATCGGTTCTGGAAACTTATCCTAATAATGCTTACGCATTTTGAGCATAAATATGAACAAGTCTTCATTCCTGTTTTCTTACCTCGGACGAAAACCCTCCGCGGCCCCCCACACTCTTCTATTAATTGGTAAATCAAATTTGTCTGTTAGTTACACTGAGAGCTACAGGAATCATTACAGGCCACTCTGCCTACACAACTAATAGAGTGTTAAAATGGATAAAACATACTACGATCCGAAGGATCTGAAAAAGTTTGGTGAAATAGCCGAATTCGGACCAGAATTGGCCAAAAAGTTCTTCGATTATTACGAAGATGTATTCAGGGAAGGTGCACTTACCGTAAGAGAAAAAGCATTGATAGCGTTGGCTGTTTCACATGCTGTTCAATGCCCCTATTGCATTGATGCATATACAACTGGTGCTTTGGAAAAAGGTGCTGATGAGGAACAAATGATGGAAGCCATACACGTTGCCGCTGCCATCAAAGGCGGGGCTTCATTAGTTCATAGTGTGCAGATGATGAATAAGGTCAAAGAAATAACCATGTGATGAAGAGTTTAAGCACTAGAAAACATGATTTAGCATTAGTTGATCGTCAGTTGGAAATTCTAAGTGACAATCAAACAATTGGAATAGATTCATTCAAACATAAACTGGAACAAATCAATTTGTTTCCACTGAAACCAACTGGTATTGAAGTTTTTCAGGTCAACGTTGGCAAAATGTGTAATCAAACCTGCAAACATTGCCATGTGGACGCCGGTCCTGACCGAAAAGAGATCATGACCAGGGAAACCATGCAACAATGTCTGGAGGCGGTTCGGGATACAGATATCCATACTGTTGACCTTACCGGCGGTGCTCCAGAGATGAACCCTCACTTCAGGTGGTTTGTTGAAGAACTTTCTGCCATAGGCAAGCATATTATGGTGCGATGTAATCTGACTATCATGGTAGCAAACCCCAAATACAACGACCTTCCAGATTTTTTTCGCAAACATAAGATTGAGGTGGTTTCTTCGCTTCCCTATTTCTCTGCCAAACGAACAGATGCGCAACGGGGAGAAGGTGTTTTTGAAAAATCTGTTCAGGCACTAAGCATGCTCAACGCAGCCGGATATGGGAAAGCTGATTCTGACTTGATTCTCGATTTAGTCTTCAACCCGACGGGAGCCTTTATGCCAGCTTCTCAGGAGAGTTTGGAAATTGAATTCAGGCAAAAATTGAAAGACGGTTATGACATTGATTTCAATAGGCTTTATACGATTACCAATTTGCCCATTAACCGGTTTTTAGAATATCTGGTTACCTCAGGCAACTATGAGGAGTATATGGAGAAATTGTCTAATGCCTTTAATCCTGCTGCAGCAGAGGGAGTAATGTGCAGAAATACAATTTCGGTTGGATGGGATGGCTATTTATTTGACTGTGATTTCAACCAGATGCTTGACTTGAAAATTAGTGATGCTCCAGGTCATATTAAAGATTTCAATATTCTAAAGCTTAGCGAACGAGACATAACCATCAATCAACATTGTTACGGCTGTACTGCAGGGGCTGGGAGTAGTTGTGGCGGTGTAACTACTTAACAAATATGAATACTTCTTTACAAACTGCTAAGGACGTTTATAAAGAAGCAGCCCTGACACCCGATGTTGGGCTGTGTCTGCACCACCTCACCTACCTGGCAAATTACCTGGTTTGGAGATTCCCCCGATCATGCAGTCCATGAATTGTGGCTGTTATGGTGGAGGTGGAGACTGCTAAAGTTAAAGCATTATATCTGCTTCCTTGAATATTGGAGAATCACCTTCCATCCGGATGTGGGTGTCTAATAGCTCATTTTTATTAGTCTGGCAATTTCTCCAATCCAAAGAACTACGGATGTACTGGCTATGATCAAACCCCAATCAGAAAATGAAAGTGGAACCGTTCTAAATACCGTACCGCCAAATTCAACGATGAAGTATTGCCCGACGATTATTAATGCAGCCACTATGATGAATCCAACTCCCTTATTTATCTCATAAAATGCGGAGCGGCCCGTTCCATAAGCCTTGGCGTTGAATAAATTCCAAAATTGAAGCATAACGAAAATGGTGAAAAACAATGACAGATTATAGTCACTGATTGTGCCGTCAGGTTCAGTGAAGTAATACAATAAGCCCAATAAGAGAAAAACAAAAATAAATCCCACAAACAAGATATTCGATCTCATAGCTGCAGAAATAATGAAATCTTCATGTCCCCTCGGCTTACTATCCATGACACGCTTATCCGGCGGGAGTGATGCTAAAGCTACAGCGGCGAATGTATCCATAATAAGGTTCATCCATAACATCTGGGTAATTGTCAGGGGTAGTTCATAACCCAGTAATGACCCCAGGAAAACAATTGTAAGTGCTGCTACATTGATGGTTAATTGAAATAGTATGAATCGTTGTATGTTCTTATATAGAGAACGACCCCACATCACTGCTGTGGCGATACTGTTAAATGAATCATCTAATAAGGTAATATCACTAGCTTCTTTCGCCACCGATGTTCCAGAACCCATTGAAAGGCCGACATGGGCATAGTTAAGAGCCGGGGCATCATTGGTACCATCACCAGTAACAGCAACTACTGAACCAGTTTGTTGAAGTAAGTGAACTAGCCTCTGTTTGTCTGTAGGCCTTGCCCGACACATAATTTTTAATTCCCGTACTCTTGCTAAAGCTTCCTCATCAGACAATGCCTCAAAATCAACACCAGTAATCATGTTTATATCAGTGTCTGTGTCATTCCATATTCCGATTTGTCTGCCTATCTCTCGTGAAGTTCCTGGAGTATCACCAGTTACAATCTTTACATTGATTCCGGCCGCATGGCATTCTGCCACAGCAGCGGGTACATCTGGTCTAACAGGGTCGGATATAGCAACAATACCCAGGAAAGTAAGGTCAAAATCAGCTAAATCTGCCACTGTACCGGGTTTTTCATCTTCAATGATCTTATAGGCAAAACCAAGTGTTCGCATGGCTTTACCCTGATAATCCAGGAGCTGGCTATCTACTTGTGCTTTAATGACACCCACATCTTCAGTTTTATCTTCAACCAGAGCTGTTTTACATTTGCTTAAAACGATTTCGGGCGCACCTTTCACATAAAGAACTTGCTTCCCCAATGATGGGGATTCGACCAGTGTGGCCATGAATTTTCGCTCCGTAGAAAATGTAAGTTGCTCTATTATTTTGGTACGCTCACGGAGTTCTTGATAGTTCACGTCATGTTGATGCAGCCATAACAAAAGGGCTGCCTCGGTGGGATTCCCTAATCCTTCAATTTTAGTTTCATCTGAATGGTCCAGATGAGCTGTAGTATTAGACGAAATGCTCTCTTTAATCAGGTTACCAGTGCTGTTATTGTCTGGTTTTTGATCTTTCAATCCATAAAAATCAGTATTATGGATAGTCATTTGATTCTGGGTGAGCGTACCCGTTTTATCGGTACAAATGACCGTGGTCGCTCCCATTGTTTCACAAGCGTGCATTTTGCGAACAAGATTGTTAGTCTGAAGCATTCGACGCATACTCATTGCAAGGCTTAAAGTTACGCTCATTGGTAGACCTTCAGGAACCGCAACCACAATGAGTGTAACGGCAATCATGAAATACTGAAGGATTCTCCCAGCAATGTCAATGGTTACCCAGGAGAATGCACTCAAAGGATCAATTCCCATTGGGTATGCCAAAATCAGCAAAGCGGCAAAAAGGACAATGCCGTATCCAATCCATTTCAGCCAACTACCCTCTTCAACACTTTTGGGTACTTCTTTCTCACCACCAAACATATTGATGCCATCGTATACAATAGGTATCCAGACCTTTGCCAACGCCACCATTGCCGAGGCAATCACGATACCCACTGATCCAAGGTGAACCAGTGGCACAACGATATCTATAAGAAATAGCTCCTTAATGAACAGAGTGGAGAAGGTCATCACTGCCAGCGCAAATCCCACAACTCCTATAAACCTTGCCAATCCGTCCAATTGCTTGTTTAGTGGAGTTTCCTCGTTCGTCATTTCAGTAGCCTTTTGAGCCACTTTCCCGTATTCGGTTTCGTCACCAATTTTATTGACTACCAGCGTACCGTGACCATCGATCACATTGGTACCTCTCATTACCCAGTTAGATGGATAAGTTGCCTCCTCATCGAAATTAGCCGATTGAACAGTTTTATTGATACCAGGCTCTCCCGTAAGACTTGATTCATCCATTTGAAGGGAGACTGCCTCGAACAATTCACCATCTGCAGGAACTTCTTCGCCCGCTTCAAGTAAGACAAAATCACCAACCACAACGTTCTTTTTCAGAATTTCCTTTATGTTGCCACTTCGAAGGACCTTAATCAGGGTATTGTCATTTACCTTATTTAGAACGTCGAATTTCTTATTGGCATCCATTTCAAACCAGAAGGCGACACCCGTTGCCAGAAATATGGCGGCGAAGATTCCTATCGTCTCTGCATATTCATTATGAACGAATGAAATAATCAGTGATAGGAATGCTGCTATTAGTAAAATTCTAATAATCGGATCCTCAAATTTCTCCAGGAAAAGCTTCCACAAAGGCTCTCTTTCAGCTGGAGTCAGGATATTTAAACCATGTTTATTTCTGCTTTCTATTACTTGCTCATCTGTAAGCCCGGTCAGATGTTGTTTCTTATCCATACAGTCAGGTTGTGGTATTTTGGATAACCATTACTAATAAAAACTGAAATTAATAGAATAACAGACACAAACCTATATTTGGGATATGAACCGTCAGGAACCATTCAGAGAACCACAGCTACAATTTCAGACGGTTCAGGATACTAATGATTCGTTTTTAACAGATTTTTTTACTGTCCAAATGACATGTGAAGACATCCCCCTGTTAAAATGGAGCGTCATCTGGTTTTTTTCGGCTCAATAGCATCAGCATCATTATCTTCCAGCGTATCATTTGCTTTGCTTGGCAAAGTTATGGTATTCTGAAATTCTGGTGACAAACCAGTACCTGGAAGTGAGGCGTAATCATTGCCGCCCGCCATATCCATATCAGCAAATTTTGTAAATCGGCTAATATATTTGAGTTGAACATGATCAAGTGCTCCATTTCGGTGTTTGGCAATAATCACTTCACCAGTACCCGTTGTTGGCATCCCGTTCTCGTCTTCGGTAATTTGATAATACTCCGGACGGTAAAGGAACATCACGATGTCAGCATCCTGCTCTATTGAGCCTGATTCCCTTAAGTCGGATAACTGTGGTCGCTTATCACCGCCCCTTGTTTCAACTGCCCTACTTAACTGAGACAGTGCAATTACAGGAACCGCCAATTCTTTTGCAATCCCTTTTAATGCCCTTGAAATGGAGGCGATTTCTTGTTCACGATTGCCTGAGCTGCCTTTTCCGGTGTCCCCTGACATTAGCTGGAGGTAATCAACAATAACAAGTTTGACATCATGTTGGGCTTTCAATCTTCTGCATTTCGCCCTCAGTTCTAAAATACTCAGAGCCGGAGTATCGTCAATAAATATTGGAGCTTCCGTAAGTTTTGCCGTTTTATGTACTAGCTGCGTCCATTCGTGTTCAGCGAGATTACCCCTTTTTAAGTTTTCATTCTCTAACTCAGCTTCAGCCGAAACTAACCGGTTGACCAGTTGAATCGAGGACATTTCAAGAGAGAAAATAGCTACCGGATGGTTAAAATCCACAGCAGCATTTCTCATCGCGGAAACCACAAAGGCTGTTTTTCCCATACCCGGTCTGGCAGCAATGATGACCAAATCTGAGGGTTGCCAGCCAGAAGTTACCCGGTCCAGTGCTGTAAAACCGCTCGGTATGCCGGTCAAACCATCTTTATGGTCCTTTCTTGCTTCAAGTTCCAATAATGTTTCATGCATCAAAGAGCGCATATCAGCATAATTCCTCCGGACATGCGATTCCGAAACTTCAAATAATGACTGTTCCGTTTTATCAAGAAGGCTAAAAACGTCTGTGGTATCTTCGTATGCTTCTGTTTGTATTTCAGAGGAAATCTTGATTAATTCCCTTTTAATTGATTGTTCGGTAATTATCCGTGAATGATACTCAATGTTAGCGGCCGAATTTACCTTGGTTGTTAGTTCGGTGATGTAATAAGTGCCACCAATGAGCTCAATTTTACCATCCTTTCTCAATTGAGCAGTGACAGTAAGCAGGTCGACGGGTTCGGAATTATTGAAAAGGGCCAGAATAGCCTTGTAAATTTCCTGATGGGCGTCTTTATAAAAACTTTCAGGTTTAAGAATATCGATCACCGCGGTCAGAGCGTCCTTCTCAAGCATCAAAGCTCCCAGAACCGCTTCTTCTAAATCAACTGCCTGTGGTGGCAATTTTCCCAATTGTCCGGTTATGTCGGATACAGTTACATTTTTCGATCGATAACCGACACGTATAGGAGACTGACCGGATTGACCCATATAATAAAGTTAACGATTAGGTGGGTGATAATTGTCTGGCAAACTTAAGTATCATTTGCAGACTCGGAAAGCTATCGGATAAGAATAGTTTCCCACTCCTGTATACAGGTTTTTCCTACACAATTCACACGGTTATCCACAGTTTGGATTGGTTGGAAATGCTAAATCTTCAGTTACCAGTGATAAAAATTGTAAAGCCAGTTTAATGCCATGAAGATAAGGTATAATTACGTGGTTATTATATACGTGGTTATTATGCTATTTCAGGGGTATCAAAAAGAAACCCCGGAAATGGCTTTTGAGGGTTTTAAAACAAATTCAGCTGTTTTTGTACTTCTTTTACAGATACTCACACCTATGGGTCAAAGGCGGTGTTGAATCGGTGGACCATTGAAGAGCCCTGCAAACTGGTCAAATCACGATATGTCAAAACCCTGCTTATCACACTGTATAATGCCTTTGGTGTGCCTTTTCTTGTTTATTATTCAACTTGTATTATTCAACTTGAATTTGAATTATTGGGCTCTTAATGATTTTCATTGTAACTTTGCCGTTTTAAAAAAATGGAATTCTTTTAGCCGGTAGCCGGGGATTCACAAAAACCAGCAAGTACATTGACAACCTCGTTCCAACGAGTATCTGTAACTTCAAATCTGTAAAGAGAAAACTGCACAGTTATTAATAAGAGCATTATTTAGTTCTTATTATTTTTATTTATTGTATCTTTACAGTATGAAAACAAAGGTAAAGAAGCGCAAAAACAAACAAGCGCAAGAGGAGACACGGTTTAGAGTAGCAGAATATTTGCGAAAGAAGTTAGGGACACAAAAGCAAGCCAGTATTGTTTTTGGAATAACAGAGCGAGGGGTGAACAAGATTTGGGCTATCTATAAGCAAGGAGGAAAAAGAGCTTTAAGGAGTAAAAAACGAGGAGTTCAAGGAGGTAATAAGTTAAAGAAAGACCAAGCTTATCAAGTGCGTCAGTTAATCAAGGACAAATTACCAGATCAGTTGAAGCTCCCTTTTGGTTTATGGACCCGAGAAGCAGTACAACAACTCATTGCTATAAAGTATGGCGTAGAATTATCCCGTTGGCAAGTGGGTCGTTATTTAAAGAAATGGGGATATACACCTCAGAAGCCTATAAAAAAAGCTTTTGAACAAAAACCTGAAAAGGTTCAAAAGTGGTTGGAGCAAGAGTATCCATCTATAAAAAGGTGAGCTGTCCCAGAGAAGGCTGTTATTTACTTTGGAGATGAAACAGGCTGTAGAAGTACCCATCAAGCAGGGAGGAGTTATGCACCAAAAGGAAAAACACCGATGATTATGGCAACAGGAAAACGCTTTACAGTCCATATGATTTCTGCTATTAGCAATAGAGGTCATTTACAATTCATGTTGATGGATGCAGGATTTAATAGCGAAGTGTTTCAAACCTTTTTAGAGCAAATGATAAAATACAGTAAACAAAAAGTGTTCTTTATCACAGACAATCATCCCGCCCATAAAACTAAAAAGCTAAACCAATGGCTGGAAGATAATAAAAAAAAGATTGAGGTATTGTTCATCCCTGCTTATTCACCTGAACTGAACCCACAAGAATACCTAAACCAAGATTTGAAAACAAATATCATAGGAAAGAAAAGGGCTATAAACAAAGAACAACTCAAAAAAAACATCAATAATTTTATGAGCAAAAGAAAAAAGGATAAACCTCAAGTGAAAAAATATTTTAAGCATAAGCACGCACAGTATGCTGCCTAGAAAATTCATACGAACTAATTAACCTAACGATTAATAACAAATTATTTACTCTTAATCTGAACCTGTATGAAGCTAAACCTGTCCTGCCTCAATAATTTGGAGATTATCAATCATCCCATGCCTTTGTCTGTCTGTCTGAATAATTTCTCCAAAACTTTTTACAAAAAGAACAAAAAGGCCTCCACTTGCCAGTCAAAGCCCGGGGTTGTGTGCAGGTACTTCAAACAGTGTGCGTTAGCTGTTTTTTTACTTTTTATCCATGGGGCCATTTACAGTCAGCAGAACCTGACCCTGGTGAGTCATACGCCGGCTGCGAATGCCACCAATATTCCCGTCAACTCGGATATCATGCTCGACTTTGATTTAAATGTAGATGTAACCACGGTCAACAATGACAATATTGTGGTCAAAGGCGAGCAGGAGGTGATTATGGGGACTTTCGCCGGAGGTGGCACTTCAACCATTACCTTCAGCCCGACCAGGGATTTTCAGCCGGGACAGGTCATTACTGTCACCGTGACAACCGGCCTGACTGCTGCTTCTGGAAGCAGCTCGTTAGACCAGTCGCAGATATTCTTGTTTACTACCGCTGCAGGCCCCACTAACGGGAGGGAAATGGGGGGTCTATGGCGGGAGGACATCATCGCCATTGATGTTACCAATGCCTCTTCAGTCTATGCGACCGATATGGATAACGATGGGGACATAGATGTATTGGCTGGTTTCCTTGATCCTCCCACCGGTAGTAGGTCGGGATTTATCCGTTGGTATGAGAATGACGGCAGTGGGGGCTTTACGCCCCTTATGGTTGATAGTAACATTGCTGCCGGTGTCCATTCGGTTTTTGCGGCCGATGTAGATGGAGATGGAGACATGGATGTACTGTCTACTTCTTCGGTGCCTACAATACTTTCAGTGAGCGAGATCGCCTGGTATGAGAATGATGGCAGTCAGAACTTCTTATATCATAGAATTACCGACGGCACCGCTGCTCCTTCTTCTGGTCTTCAGATTAGTAGCCCTGAATCGGTCTATGCAACTGATGTAGATGGCGACGGGGATATGGACGTGCTGTCTGCTTCCGTCAATGGCCATATCATCTTGCACGAGAATGATGGCACTGAAAATTTCACGAACACTGAGATCACCCGGGATGCTTCTGGAGCTGAATCGGTCTATACGGCAGATATAGATGGTGACGGGGACATGGATGTACTGTCTGCTTCCCGGAATGATGACAGGATCGTCTGGTATGAGAAGGCAATTAATCGTCGTACAGGTAGGACAACATTCACGTCCCATGAGATCACCACTACTGCTGACGGAGCTGCCTCGGTTTATGCAGCCGATGTAGATGGCGACGGGGATATGGATGTACTGTCCGCTTCCAATACTGATAACAAGATCGCCTGGTATGAGAATGATGGCAGTGAAAATTTCATAACCCATGACATCACCACCAATGCTGATGGAGCTTCATCGGTTTATGCAGCCGATGTAGATGGTGATGGAAACATGGATGTACTGTCTGCTTCCGGGAATGATGACAAGATCGCCTGGTATGAGAATGATGGCAGTGAAAATTTCACGCCCCGGGAGATCACCACCAATGCTGACGGAGTTGCATCGGTCCATGTAGCCGATGTAGACGGCGACGGGGACATGGATGTACTGTCTGCTTCCACTGGTGATAACAAGATCGCCTGGTATCGTTTACCTTCCTTTGTTCTTACAGGAGCGTCTCCGGCTGCGAATGCCACCAATGTTCCCGTCAGCTCGGATATCGTTTTAAACTTTAGTTCAACTGTAGAGTCAACCACGGTCAACAGTACCAATATTGTGATCAAAGGCGAGCAGGAGGTGATTATGGGGACTTTCACCGGATTGGGCACTTCAACCATTACCTTCAGCCCGGTCAGGGATTTTCAGCCGGGACAGGTCATTACTGTCACTGTGGCCGATAGTCTGACTGCTGCTGTAGTTGAAGAATCTCTTTTTAACCCGCAAGTAGTTCAATTTACTACCGCTGCAGGCCCCACCAGCGGGGATAAAGTGACTGGTGTATGGCAGACGAACACCATCACTACTCTGGTTGAACAACCCAGATCGGTCTATGCAGCCGATATGGACAACGATGGGGACATGGATGTACTGTCCGCTTCCAGTAGGGCTGATCCTAATGGCCCTCCCAATACCTTTGCGTCCATCGATTGGTATGAGAATGATGGCAATGAAAATTTCATGACCCATGTGATTACCACTGATGTTGATAGACCCTTCACAGTCTATGCAGCTGATGTAAACGGGGATGGAAACATGGATGTACTGTCTGCTTCCAGGGCAGACAACAGGATCGTCTGGCATGAGAATAACGGTGTTGCTGGTACTGGTCGGGTTTTCACGTCCCATGACATCACCACTGGTACTGCTTCACCTTTACTTACTAACGGAGCTACATCGGTCTATGTAGTTGATGTAGACAACGATGGGGACATGGATGTACTGTCCGCTTCCACGAGAGATGACAGGATCGCATGGTATGAGAATGATGGCAGTGAAAATTTCACGCCCCATGACATCACCATAGGTGGTGCTGATAACCCCAGATCGGTCTATACGGCAGATATAGATGGTGACGGGGACATGGATGTACTGTCCGCTTCCAATGCTGATGACAAGATCGCCTGGTATGAGAATGATGGCAGTGAAAATTTCATAACCCATGACATCACCACTAATGCTGATGGAGCTGAATCGGTTTATGCAGCCGATGTAGACGGCGATGGCGACATGGATGTACTGTCTGCTTCCGGGAATGATGACAAGATCGCCTGGTATGAGAATGATGGCAGTGAAAATTTCATAACCCATGACATCACCACTAATGCTGATGGAGCTGAATCGGTTTATGCAGCCGATGTAGACGGCGATGGGGACATGGATGTACTGTCTGCTTCCGCTGATGATGACAGGATCGCCTGGTATGAGAATGATGGCAGTGAAAATTTCACGTCCCTGGAGATCACCACCAATGCTGACGGAGCTTCATCGGTTCATGTAGCCGATGTAGACGGTGACGGGGACATGGATGTACTGTCTGCTTCCAGGACCACGTCGGCCGTCGCCTGGCATCAATTAACTTCGCCCATTAGCATTACCGCTGTCACCGACGGTGCAGAGTCGACACCATCCACAACACCTGCGACCTTTACGGTGGATTTTGGGAGTCCCAACAATACGGGATCGGCTATCACTGTGACCTACCAGTTCAGCGGGGGAACAGCCACCGGGGGAGCCGGGGGAACAGGAGATTATGACAATACAACCACCACGGCAGAGATTGCTATTGGCAGCAGTACAGCGACCATTAGCGTACCGGTGAACGACGATAATATAGCCTTGGAAGGGGATGAGACCATAGAAGTGATGTTGACGGCAACCACAGCAGGTACAATATCTACAGATCCGGCGCAAAATACAGGCACGGCAACCATTACCGATGACGATACGGCAACCCTGAGCATTGCCCCTGCCACCGACGGTGCAGAGCAGGGCCCGGTAGCTGCGACCTTTACGGTGACCTTGTCGAGTCCCAACAACACGGGATCGGCTATCACTGTGACCTACGGATTCGTCGGGGGAACAGCCATCGGGGGAGCCGGGGGAACAGGAGATTATGAGAATACAACCACCACGGCAGAGATTGCTATTGGCAGCAGTACAGCGACGATTAGCGTACCGGTGACAGACGACCAGGACCTGGAAGGGGATGAGACGATAGAAGTGATGTTGACGGCAACCACGGCAGGTACAGCAGTTACAGTAGATCCGGCGCAAAATACAGGCACGGCAACCATTACCGATGACGATACGGCAACCCTGAGCATTGCCCCTGCCACCGACGGTGCAGAGCAGGGCCCGGTAGCTGCGACCTTTACGGTGACCTTGTCGAGTCCCAACAACACGGGATCGGCTATCACTGTGACCTACGGATTCGTCGGGGGAACAGCCACGGGGGGAACAGATTATGACAATACGACCACCACGGTAACCATTCCTGCTGGCATGAGTACAGCGACGATTAGCGTACCGGTGAACGACGATACAGACCTGGAAGGGGATGAGACCATAGAAGTGATGTTGACGGCAACCACGGCAGGTACAGCAGTTACAGTAGATCCGGCGCAAAATACAGGTACGGCGACCATTACCGATAACGAGACGGCAACCCTGAGCATCACCGGTTCCACCGACGGTGCAGAGCAGGGCCCGGTGGATGCGACCTTTACGGTGACCTTGTCGAGTCCCAACAACACGGGATCGGCTATCGATGTGACCTACCAGTTCGGGGGAACAGCCACGGGGGGAACAGATTATGACAATACGGCCACCACGGTAACCATTCCTGCTGGCATGAGTACAGCGACGATTAGCGTACCGGTGAACGATGATACGGACCTGGAAGGGGATGAGACCATAGAAGTGACGTTGCAGTCAACCACGGCAGGTACAGCAGTTACAGTAGATCCGGCGCAAAATACAGGTACGGCGACCATTACCGATGACGAGACGGCAACCCTGAGCATTACCGCTGTCACCGACGGTGCAGAGCAGGGCCCGGTAGCTGCGACCTTTACGGTGACTTTGTCGAGTATTAACAACACGGGATCGGCTATCGATGTGACCTACGGATTCGTTGGGGGAACAGCCACGGGGGGAGCCGGGGGAACAGGAGATTATGACAATACAACCATCACGGCAGAGATTGCTATTGGCAGCAGTACAGCGACGATTAGCGTACCGGTGAACGACGATACGGACCTGGAAGGGGATGAGACGATAGAAGTGATGTTGACGGCAACCACAGCAGGTACAATACCTACAGATCCGACCCAAAATACAGGTACGGCGACCATTACCGATGACGATACGGCAAGCCTGAGCATCACCGGTTCCACGGACGGTGCAGAGCAGGGCCCGGTAGCTGCGACCTTTACGGTGACTTTGTCGAGTATTAACAACACGGGATCGGCTATCGATGTGACCTACGGATTCGTTGGGGGAACAGCCACGGGGGGAGCCGGGGGAACAGGAGATTATGACAATACAACCATCACGGCAGAGATTGCTATTGGCAGCAGTACAGCGACGATTAGCGTACCGGTGAACGACGATACGGACCTGGAAGGGGATGAGACGATAGAAGTGATGTTGACGGCAACCACAGCAGGTACAATACCTACAGATCCGACCCAAAATACAGGTACGGCGACCATTACCGATGACGATACGGCAAGCCTGAGCATCACCGGTTCCACGGACGGTGCAGAGCAGGGCCCGGTAGCTGCGACCTTTACGGTGACTTTGTCGAGTATTAACAACACGGGATCGGCTATCGATGTGACCTACGGATTCGTTGGGGGAACAGCCACGGGGGGAGCCGGGGGAACAGGAGATTATGACAATACAACCATCACGGCAGAGATTGCTATTGGCAGCAGTACAGCGACGATTAGCGTACCGGTGAACGACGATACGGACCTGGAAGGGGATGAGACGATAGAAGTGATGTTGACGGCAACCACAGCAGGTACAATACCTACAGATCCGACCCAAAATACAGGTACGGCGACCATTACCGATGACGATACGGCAAGCCTGAGCATCACCGGTTCCACGGACGGTGCAGAGCAGGGCCCGGTAGCTGCGACCTTTACGGTGACTTTGTCGAGTATTAACAACACGGGATCGGCTATCGATGTGACCTACGGATTCGTTGGGGGAACAGCCACGGGGGGAGCCGGGGGAACAGGAGATTATGACAATACAACCATCACGGCAGAGATTGCTATTGGCAGCAGTACAGCGACGATTAGCGTACCGGTGAACGACGATACGGACCTGGAAGGGGATGAGACGATAGAAGTGATGTTGACGGCAACCACAGCAGGTACAATACCTACAGATCCGACCCAAAATACAGGTACGGCGACCATTACCGATGACGATACGGCAAGCCTGAGCATCACCGGTTCCACGGACGGTGCAGAGCAGGGCCCGGTAGCTGCGACCTTTACGGTGACTTTGTCGAGTATTAACAACACGGGATCGGCTATCGATGTGACCTACGGATTCGTTGGGGGAACAGCCACGGGGGGAGCCGGGGGAACAGGAGATTATGACAATACAACCATCACGGCAGAGATTGCTATTGGCAGCAGTACAGCGACGATTAGCGTACCGGTGAACGACGATACGGACCTGGAAGGGGATGAGACGATAGAAGTGATGTTGACGGCAACCACAGCAGGTACAATACCTACAGATCCGACCCAAAATACAGGTACGGCGACCATTACCGATGACGATACGGCAAGCCTGAGCATCACCGGTTCCACGGACGGTGCAGAGCAGGGCCCGGTAGCTGCGACCTTTACGGTGACTTTGTCGAGTATTAACAACACGGGATCGGCTATCGATGTGACCTACGGATTCGTTGGGGGAACAGCCACGGGGGGAGCCGGGGGAACAGGAGATTATGACAATACAACCATCACGGCAGAGATTGCTATTGGCAGCAGTACAGCGACGATTAGCGTACCGGTGAACGACGATACGGACCTGGAAGGGGATGAGACGATAGAAGTGATGTTGACGGCAACCACAGCAGGTACAATACCTACAGATCCGACCCAAAATACAGGTACGGCGACCATTACCGATGACGATACGGCAAGCCTGAGCATCACCGGTTCCACGGACGGTGCAGAGCAGGGCCCGGTAGCTGCGACCTTTACGGTGACTTTGTCGAGTATTAACAACACGGGATCGGCTATCGATGTGACCTACGGATTCGTTGGGGGAACAGCCACGGGGGGAGCCGGGGGAACAGGAGATTATGACAATACAACCATCACGGCAGAGATTGCTATTGGCAGCAGTACAGCGACGATTAGCGTACCGGTGAACGACGATACAGACCTGGAAGGGGATGAGACCATAGAAGTGATGTTGACGGCAACCACGGCAGGTACAGCAGTTACAGTAGATCCGGCGCAAAATACAGGTACGGCGACCATTACCGATAACGATACGGCAAGCCTGAGCATCACCGGTTCCACCGACGGTGCAGAGCAGGGCCCGGTGGATGCGACCTTTACGGTGACCTTGTCGAGTCCCAACAACACGGGATCGGCTATCGATGTGACCTACCAGTTCGGGGGAACAGCCACGGGGGGAACAGATTATGACAATACGGCCACCACGGTAACCATTCCTGCTGGCATGAGTACAGCGACGATTAGCGTACCGGTGAACGATGATACGGACCTGGAAGGGGATGAGACCATAGAAGTGACGTTGCAGTCAACCACGGCAGGTACAGCAGTTACAGTAGATCCGGCGCAAAATACAGGTACGGCGACCATTACCGATGACGAGACGGCAACCCTGAGCATTACCGCTGTCACCGACGGTGCAGAGCAGGGCCCGGTAGCTGCGACCTTTACGGTGACTTTGTCGAGTATTAACAACACGGGATCGGCTATCGATGTGACCTACGGATTCGTTGGGGGAACAGCCACGGGGGGAGCCGGGGGAACAGGAGATTATGACAATACAACCATCACGGCAGAGATTGCTATTGGCAGCAGTACAGCGACGATTAGCGTACCGGTGAACGACGATACGGACCTGGAAGGGGATGAGACGATAGAAGTGATGTTGACGGCAACCACAGCAGGTACAATACCTACAGATCCGACCCAAAATACAGGTACGGCGACCATTACCGATGACGATACGGCAAGCCTGAGCATCACCGGTTCCACGGACGGTGCAGAGCAGGGCCCGGTAGCTGCGACCTTTACGGTGACTTTGTCGAGTATTAACAACACGGGATCGGCTATCGATGTGACCTACGGATTCGTTGGGGGAACAGCCACGGGGGGAGCCGGGGGAACAGGAGATTATGACAATACAACCATCACGGCAGAGATTGCTATTGGCAGCAGTACAGCGACGATTAGCGTACCGGTGAACGACGATACGGACCTGGAAGGGGATGAGACGATAGAAGTGATGTTGACGGCAACCACAGCAGGTACAATACCTACAGATCCGACCCAAAATACAGGTACGGCGACCATTACCGATGACGATACGGCAAGCCTGAGCATCACCGGTTCCACGGACGGTGCAGAGCAGGGCCCGGTAGCTGCGACCTTTACGGTGACTTTGTCGAGTATTAACAACACGGGATCGGCTATCGATGTGACCTACGGATTCGTTGGGGGAACAGCCACGGGGGGAGCCGGGGGAACAGGAGATTATGACAATACAACCATCACGGCAGAGATTGCTATTGGCAGCAGTACAGCGACGATTAGCGTACCGGTGAACGACGATACGGACCTGGAAGGGGATGAGACGATAGAAGTGATGTTGACGGCAACCACAGCAGGTACAATACCTACAGATCCGACCCAAAATACAGGTACGGCGACCATTACCGATGACGATACGGCAAGCCTGAGCATCACCGGTTCCACGGACGGTGCAGAGCAGGGCCCGGTAGCTGCGACCTTTACGGTGACTTTGTCGAGTATTAACAACACGGGATCGGCTATCGATGTGACCTACGGATTCGTTGGGGGAACAGCCACGGGGGGAGCCGGGGGAACAGGAGATTATGACAATACAACCATCACGGCAGAGATTGCTATTGGCAGCAGTACAGCGACGATTAGCGTACCGGTGAACGACGATACGGACCTGGAAGGGGATGAGACGATAGAAGTGATGTTGACGGCAACCACAGCAGGTACAATACCTACAGATCCGACCCAAAATACAGGTACGGCGACCATTACCGATGACGATACGGCAAGCCTGAGCATCACCGGTTCCACCGACGGTGCAGAGCAGGGCCCGGTAGCTGCGACCTTTACGGTGACTTTGTCGAGTATTAACAACACGGGATCGGCTATCGATGTGACCTACGGATTCGTTGGGGGAACAGCCACGGGGGGAGCCGGGGGAACAGGAGATTATGACAATACAACCATCACGGCAGAGATTGCTATTGGCAGCAGTACAGCGACGATTAGCGTACCGGTGAACGACGATACGGACCTGGAAGGGGATGAGACGATAGAAGTGATGTTGACGGCAACCACAGCAGGTACAATACCTACAGATCCGACCCAAAATACAGGTACGGCGACCATTACCGATGACGATACGGCAAGCCTGAGCATCACCGGTTCCACGGACGGTGCAGAGCAGGGCCCGGTAGCTGCGACCTTTACGGTGACCTTGTCGAGTATTAACAACACGGGATCGGCTATCGATGTGACCTACGGATTCGTTGGGGGAACAGCCACGGGGGGAGCCGGGGGAACAGGAGATTATGACAATACAACCATCACGGCAGAGATTGCTATTGGCAGCAGTACAGCGACGATTAGCGTACCGGTGAACGACGATACGGACCTGGAAGGGGATGAGACGATAGAAGTGATGTTGACGGCAACCACAGCAGGTACAATACCTACAGATCCGACCCAAAATACAGGTACGGCGACCATTACCGATGACGATACGGCAAGCCTGAGCATCACCGGTTCCACGGACGGTGCAGAGCAGGGCCCGGTAGCTGCGACCTTTACGGTGACTTTGTCGAGTATTAACAACACGGGATCGGCTATCGATGTGACCTACGGATTCGTTGGGGGAACAGCCACGGGGGGAGCCGGGGGAACAGGAGATTATGACAATACAACCATCACGGCAGAGATTGCTATTGGCAGCAGTACAGCGACGATTAGCGTACCGGTGAACGACGATACGGACCTGGAAGGGGATGAGACGATAGAAGTGATGTTGACGGCAACCACAGCAGGTACAATACCTACAGATCCGACCCAAAATACAGGTACGGCGACCATTACCGATGACGATACGGCAAGCCTGAGCATCACCGGTTCCACGGACGGTGCAGAGCAGGGCCCGGTAGCTGCGACCTTTACGGTGACTTTGTCGAGTATTAACAACACGGGATCGGCTATCGATGTGACCTACGGATTCGTTGGGGGAACAGCCACGGGGGGAGCCGGGGGAACAGGAGATTATGACAATACAACCATCACGGCAGAGATTGCTATTGGCAGCAGTACAGCGACGATTAGCGTACCGGTGACCGATGATACGGACCTGGAAGGGGATGAGACGATAGAAGTGACGTTGCAGTCAACCACGGCAGGTACAGCAGTTACAGTAGATCCGGCGCAAAATACAGGTACGGCGACCATTACCGATGACGATGCGGCAACCCTGAGCATTGCCCCTGCCACCGACGGTGCAGAGCAGGGCCCGGTGGATGCGGAGTTTACGGTGGAGTTGTCGAGTCCCAACAACACGGGATCGGCTATCACTGTGACCTACGGATTCGTCGGAGGTACAGCCACCGGGGGAACAGATTATGACAATACGACCACCACGGTAGTCATTGCTGATGGCAGCAGTACAGCGACCATTACCGTACCGGTGACAGACGACCAGGACCTGGAAGGGGATGAGACGATAGAAGTGACGTTGCAGTCAACCACGGCAGGTACAGCAGTTACAGTAGATCCGGCGCAAAATACAGGTACGGCGACCATTACCGATAACGATACGGCAACCCTGAGCATCACCGGTTCCACCGACGGTGCAGAGCAGGGCCCGGTAGCTGCGACCTTTACGGTGACTTTGTCGAGTATTAACAACACGGGATCGGCTATCGATGTGACCTACCAGTTCGGGGGAACAGCCACCGGGGGAGTTGGGGGAACAGGAGATTATGACAATACAACCACCACGGCAGAGATTGCTATTGGCAGCAGTACAGCGACGATTAGCGTACCGGTGAACGACGACCAGGACCTGGAAGGGGACGAGACGATTGAAGTGACGTTGCAGTCAACCACGGCAGGTACAGCAGTTACAGTAGATCCGGCGCAAAATACAGGTACGGCGACCATTACCGATAACGATACGGCAACCCTGAGCATTGCCCCTGCCACCGACGGTGCAGAGCCGGGGACACCTGCGACCTTTACGGTGACTTTGTCGAGTATTAACAACACGGGATCGGCTATCACTGTGACCTACGGATTCGTCGGAGGTACAGCCATCGGGGGAGCCGGGGGAACAGGAGATTATGAGAATACAACCACCACGGCAGAGATTGCTATTGGCAGCAGTACAGCGACCATTACCGTACCGGTGAACGACGATACAGACCTGGAAGGGGATGAGACGATTGAAGTGACGTTGCAGTCAACCACGGCAGGTACAGCAGTTACAGTAGATCCGGCGCAAAATACAGGTACGGCGACCATTACCGATAACGAGACGGCAACCCTGAGCATCACCGGTTCCACCGACGGTGCAGAGCAGGGCCCGGTGGATGCGGAGTTTACGGTGGAGTTGTCGAGTCCCAACAACACGGGATCGGCTATCACTGTGACCTACGGATTCGTCGGAGGAACAGCCACGGGGGGAACAGATTATGACAATACGGCCACCACGGTAACCATTCCTGCTGGCATGAGTACAGCGACGATTAGCGTACCGGTGACAGACGACCAGGACCTGGAAGGGGATGAGACGATAGAAGTGATGTTGACGGCAACCACAGCAGGTACAATATCTACAGATCCGGCGCAAAATACAGGTACGGCGACCATTACCGATAACGATACGGCAACCCTGAGCATTGCCCCTGTCACCGACGGTGCAGAACCGGGGACACCTGCGACCTTTACGGTGACCTTGTCGAGTCCCAACAACACGGGATCGGCTATCGATGTGACCTACCAGTTTGGAGGAACAGCCACGGGGGGAACAGATTATGACAATACGGCCACCACGGTAACCATTCCTGCCGGCATGAGTACAGCGACGATTAGCGTACCGGTGAACGATGATACAGACCTGGAAGGGGATGAGACCATAGAAGTGATGTTGACGGCAACCACGGCAGGTACAGCAGTTACAGTAGATCCGGCGCAAAATACAGGTACGGCGACCATTACCGATGACGATGCGGCAACCCTGAGCATTGCCCCTGCCACCGACGGTGCAGAGCCGGGGACACCTGCGACCTTTACGGTGACTTTGTCGAGTATTAACAACACGGGATCGGCTATCACTGTGACCTACGGATTCGTCGGAGGTACAGCCACCGGGGGAACAGATTATGACAATACGACCACCACGGTAGTCATTGCTGATGGCAGCAGTACAGCGACCATTACCGTACCGGTGACAGACGACCAGGACCTGGAAGGGGATGAGACGATAGAAGTGACGTTGCAGTCAACCACGGCAGGTACAGCAGTTACAGTAGATCCGGCGCAAAATACAGGTACGGCGACCATTACCGATGACGATACGGCAAGCCTGAGCATCACCGGTTCCACCGACGGTGCAGAGCAGGGCCCGGTAGCTGCGACCTTTACGGTGACCTTGTCGGAGACCAACAACACGGGATCGGCTATCACTGTGACCTACCAGTTCGGGGGAACAGCCACGGGGGGAACAGATTATGACAATACGACCACCACGGTAGAGATTCCTGCTGGCATGAGTACAGCGACGATTAGCGTACCGGTGACCGACGATACGGACCTGGAAGGGGATGAGACGATAGAAGTGATGTTGACGGCAACCACAGCAGGTACAATATCTACAGATCCGGCGCAAAATACAGGTACGGCGACCATTACCGATGACGATGCGGCAACCCTGAGCATTGCCCCTGCCACCGACGGTGCCGAGCAGGGCCCGGTGGATGCGGAGTTTACGGTGATCTTGTCGGAGATCAACCCCACGGGATCGGCTATCACTGTGACCTACCAGTTCGGGGGAACAGCCACGGGGGGAGCAGATTATGACAATACGACCACCACAGTAGAGATTCCTGCCGGCATGAGTACAGCGACGATTAGCGTACCGGTGACCGACGATACGGACCTGGAAGGGGATGAGACGATAGAAGTGATGTTGACGGCAACCACAGCAGGTACAATATCTACAGATCCGGCGCAAAATACAGGTACGGCGACCATTACCGATAACGATACGGCAATCCTGAGCATTGCCCCTGTCACCGACGGTGCAGAACCGGGCACACCTGCGACCTTTACGGTGACCTTGTCGGAGACCAACAATACGGGATCGGCTATCACTGTGACCTACGGATTTGTCGGAGGTACAGCCACCGGGGGAACAGATTATGACAATACGACCACCACGGTAGTCATTGCTGATGGCAGCAGTACAGCGACGATTAGCGTACCGGTGACCGACGATACGGACCTGGAAGGGGATGAGACGATAGAAGTGATGTTGACGGCAACCACAGCAGGTACAATATCTACAGATCCGGCCCTAAATACAGGTACGGCGACCATTACGGATGACGGCCTGGACTTGCTTGTCAATACCGGATTTTCACCTAATGGAGATGGAATAAATGATACCTGGTACATAGGGGGCATTGAAAAAAACCCGGACAATATCGTGAGGGTTTTCAACAGGTACGGGGCCCTTGTATATGAAATAAATGGGTACAACAACGGTGACAAGGCCTTTTCAGGCAGGAAGTTCAACGCCAGATTTTCGTTTGCTGATTCAGACCTCCCCGATGGAACCTATTTCTACATAATTGATCTTAGAAATCAAACCGGACCAAAAAAAGGGCACATCACAATTAGAAGATAAATGAAAACTCAATTGAATTATACAGATAAGAACCATAGCATTATACAAATAAAAGAGCTAAAAAAGACAGTTGCTTTCATAATTGCTTTCATGCTGGTTCCATGCTTTGTGTGGTCTCAACAGCAGGCGGTTTTCACGCAATATATGTTCAATCAATTAGTGATCAATCCTGCCCATGCAGGTAATACCGAGGGAACAGAATTCACATTAGTGACCAGAGAACAGTGGGTTGGCTTTGAGGGGGCACCCAGTACACAATCACTTACAATCAACCACCCAACTTACCGAAAGCAACTGGGATTGGGCCTGTCCCTCACAAACGATAAAGCTGGAGTGGCACATGAAACAGGGTTTTATGGCTCTTTTGCATACAGAATCCCATTCGATAATTCACAGATGCTTCCTAAATTACGCCCCAGTAATCGTAAACACCGGAAGAGTAAATACCAAAAGGGTAATCCTAAATTCATTCATCATCCCGGTGTGTTGTCTTTCGGTTTGCAAATCGGGGGGAGTCAGTACAGGCTGGCTCTATCGGAGGCTTTGGTCAATGCCAATGGTTTGGTTCAGGTGGACCCGGTCTTTCAGCAGGATGATATTAGCCGGTGGCTGCTCAGTGTTGGAGCCGGGGTTCAATACGTTGCAGAGCATTTTTTTGTGGGGCTTTCAGCTCCTATACTGACAAACAACGCATACGGTCGGAAAAACAGTAATTCCAGGAGATGGAATCATTATTTTCTGAATGCGGGCATAGAGAAGGATATCGACCACGATCTGGAAGTCCAACAGAACCTGTTGCTGAGGTATGTGAGAGGGGTGCCATTGGGATTGGACATTAACACCATGCTCTTCTATAAGAACAAGATGGGTGCAGGGCTTTCTTATCGGATCCTTGAAACAGTAGCTGTTGTGTTGAGAGCCCACATTAAGAATAATTGGAAATTAGGGTATTCGGTTGACCTGACCACGAATGAATCCAGAAATGCTTTCGGCACTTCGCATGAGATCATGGTCAGTTACATGGTCAGACCGCTTAATGATGCGAGCCCAAAGAGAAGGTAAACGGCCTTTTAGCTGTGGATATGGATACTCATTCCCTAATACTCTTGAAGTATGTCCTTTAAATTGTTGTACAATGTGACGGGCCCCCCACCGGAGAACATTTCACAAAGAAGTGAACATGATAATGGAGGCATGGCTTCCATTTGTTCGACGGTCACTCCTAAAATGTTCTGCTTTTCCTTCAAATAGTTGCTTCAATCTCTGCTCAATACCACAAACCAATACTTTTCGTCTGCATTTAGGACACCAAATCAAATGGTAACCGATATTGTAAACTAAATGTTTTGAGGAAGTTAACCGTTTCTTCTTTTTTCCATAAATAAACAATATATGCTTGCAATCTATCTAATGCTTTTCGATATTATAACTCTATGCAGGCAGCGTTGAAAACATACAAATACAAGTTGAAATTATCTTTTATACCAACTACAACACGGTACGACTACACACCGCCATGGCCTGGCTCGCTTCCCCGGACGTTTTGGGATCACTGGTAAAAGGGGCTGATTGAGCGCATCTGTCTGAAGCAGAAAAAAGTGAGGTTCAAACTCAAAATTCCTCACCGATCCTTAGCTGAAAGCAAAAAAATACTGGCCCCAAGCAATCAGAAAAATTTAATCACTTCACTTTTCAAAATAGAATCATGTCCAAAATTAGGGGAACAAACCAGTATTTTATTTTCGTCATACTCCTTTAAATAGTTCGCTAAGAGATATATTAAGTGAATTGGCGATTTTCCCTAAGTTGACAATCGATATGTTTCTTTGACCACTTTCTACACTAGCAAGGTAACTCCGGTCTAAGTCAGAAGAATAGGCTAAATCTTTTTGAGACATACTGACCTTCACCCGCATCTCTCTTATGCGTATCCCAACTTTTGATTTTATATCCATTTTCAAAGGTTAGGATATGTAGACTATAAGCCAAAGACTATAAGTAACACCAAAATCTTCTCACTAATACATATGCACCTTAGCAATCCACATAAGTCTAAGCAATTACACATAGCAATGTACAACTGCACAATACTATGCAAAATGAATGCTTTCCCGGATCTCTCCCAGGTGAGCAAGCCGGAAATCAGGGCAGATGTACTGGCCGGGGTTTTGTGGTTAAACCACATCGTGACTTCCCACTGAGTTGTTACCAACTTGTGTATAACCTGCCTTCTGTTACCAAGGTTTTCTTTTCCATTATGATATCTTTGTGCCTCTTTAAATCAGGGTACCTGATCAATTTCAATGGGGAAAATCATCACCATCGCCAATCAAAAAGGAGGGGTAGGAAAGACTACAACAGCCATTAACCTGGCCGCCAGTTTAGCGGTGGTGGAAAGAAGCACACTTATTGTGGATGCCGATCCACAGGCTAATGCAACCTCAGGGATTGGATTCAATCCTAAAGAGGTAGAAAGCGGCATTTACGAATGTATGATCAATGAGACTGACGCTAGAAAGTCAATCCTAGAGACCGATATTAATTATTTGAGTATACTTCCTTCACATATTGATTTGGTTGGGGCTGAAGTTGAGATGGTTGATATTGACCGTCGTGAAGAACGTATGAAGGAGGCACTCTCAGTCATAAAAGACGACTACGATTTCATTATCATCGATTGCTCTCCTTCATTGGGATTGGTCACTATTAATGCATTAACAGCTGCCGATTCGGTTCTAATTCCTGTTCAGTGTGAATATTTTGCATTGGAAGGACTCGGGAAATTGTTGAACACGATTAAGATCATTCAATCAAGGCTCAATACAAATCTTGAGATCGAAGGTATACTTTTGACGATGTATGATGTACGCCTAAGGCTTTCTAACCAGGTAGTGCAAGAGGTGATGACTCATTTTCAATCAATAGTTTTCGACACAATTATTCCGAGAAATATTAAATTGAGTGAATCGCCTAGTTATGGCGAACCAGCAATAGCCCACGATGCTGAGAGTAAAGGGGCAATTAGCTATTTGAATCTGGCGAAAGAGATATTGTCTAAAAACGGTGTACTATGAAGAGGGATAAACATTTCCTCACTGATTTATAGTTATGAGTAAAAAGAGAAGTGCACTTGGCAGAGGTTTGGGAGCACTGTTGTCGGATTCTGGATCACCGTTGAAATCAGACAGTGGGATTGAAAAAAGGGAATTTACGGCCAGGGGAATCAATGAAATTGCATTGAATACAATTGAGATGAATCCATTTCAGCCAAGAACTGATTTTAACCAGGAAGCGTTAAATGAACTTGCTGAATCGATAAAAACTCAGGGTATCATACAACCGATTACTGTCAGACAACTTAGCCTTGGAAAATATCAATTGATTAGTGGTGAACGAAGATCACAAGCCTCGAAAATTGCCGGGCTTGATGCTATACCAGCGTATGTTCGAAAAGCTAATGACCAGCAGATGCTGGAAATGGCATTAATCGAAAACATTCAACGCGAGAATCTCAATTCGATAGAAATAGCACTCAGTTATCAACGGTTGATTGCCGAATGTAATTTGAAGCAAGAAGAACTTGGGGAACGGATAGGAAAAAATCGAACTACTGTCAATAATTATCTTCGCCTTTTAAAATTACCTCCAGATATCCAGATTGGGCTTAGGGATGGTAAAATTTCAATGGGTCATGCCCGGGCAATCATTGGTATTGAAGATATTGATCGTCAATTAGATCTGTATCGTAGTATTATTAAAGACGATTTATCAGTAAGGCAAATTGAAGCTTTAGTCCGAACTTTGAGTACGGTAAAAGAAAAATCAGGGCAACCAGTTTCGGAAGAATTGAATTACGAATACAAGCAACTTTTGAATAAACTCTCATCTCATTTTGGATCAAAGATTTCTGTCAAAGCAAATGATAAGAATAAAGGAGAGATTAAAATACCTTTCAATTCAAGTGATGACCTTAATAGGATTCTCGAAATATTCGGACTTTAGTCTGAATTACAGTAAGCCACTGTTATTATTTGGGATTAGTTTCTTTCTATCCGGGCAGATTATTGCCCAGGAAGAAGACGTGGTTATAATTGATGATAGAGCGGAGACCATAGAGGCCCTGTCTGAGAACGCTACTTTATTCCAGCAAAAATCAAAATTGGATCCACAGCTTTCTTCAATTTATTCGGCCGTATTACCAGGATTGGGGCAGGCCTATAATGGAGACCTGTGGAAGGTCCCAATAATTTATGCAGGTGGATTGGCATTTATTGAGATGGTCAAGAAGAACAATCAATTGTATAGGGCATTCCGGAATGCGCTTTTTAATGAAATTGACCTGGATGAAAATACCTCGAGTCCTTTTGACAGTAGATTTTCTGTGGATGCCTTGCGTCGTAATACTGATAAGTTTAGACGAGATCGTGACTTCTTCATTGTCCTAGGTTTGCTCTGGTATGGATTGAATGTAGTAGATGCCCATATATCTGCACATCTGGACGAGTTTGATGTGAATGACGAGTTATCTCTGAAAATATCGCCAACCTTAATTAGTGTGCCGACCTCTCCACCCGGTTTTGGATTGTCCTTGACTGTTAAGCTGAAGGGATGAGAGTTCTATTGATCGGACATGGCAAAATGGGGAAAGCTATTGAAAAACTTGCTGCTCAAAGAGGTCATGAAATCGCAGGCATCATAGATGATCAGAGTACTTCCGAATTGGACGATTTTAATGACCCAAAAGTTGATGTGGCAATTGAATTTACACAGCCAGATGTAGCGGTGGGTAATATCATTTGCTGTCTGGAGAATAATATCCCGGTAATTAGTGGAACTACAGGATGGATAGAACATCTAACTGAAGTTGAGAGGGTTTGTGTTAAATATAATGGAACATTCCTCTATGCATCAAACTTTAGTCTGGGTGCAAACCTGTTTTTCAAATTGAACCAATGGCTGGCCAGTTGCACGGAAGCTCATGGGTATTCAGCGTCAATTGAAGAGACACATCACATCCATAAAAAAGATGCACCTAGTGGCACCGCAATAACCTTGGCAGAAGGTATAATTGATCGAACCAAACATTTAAAAAACTGGACTTTGGACGAGCCTCGGAGAGGTGAAATTCCAATTAAGGCCATTAGAGAAAATGAGATACCCGGAACTCATTCCGTTAAATATCGTTCTGAAGTTGACCAGATAGAAATCAAACACGAAGCATTTTCACGGCAGGGATTTGTGAATGGAGCTGTTTTAGTGGCTGAATGGATTGTAAATCAGCAGGGAATGCTCACAATGGATGATTTTTTAAGTTCTGCGGTGAAACTTTGAATCGGTTAATAAAACCCTATTTTTGCAACGTTTTTGACAAATAGCTGGATGAAGATTAGCCTTTTTAAGAAGAAAGAAGAGAAAAAAAAATCCCCTTTGAAAGAGTGGTGGGATGCAATTGTCTTTGCAGTTGTAGCCGCAACACTTATTCGGTGGATACTCATGGAAGCGTTTACGATTCCGACTCCTTCTATGGAAAAATCGTTACTTGTTGGCGATTATTTATTCGTAAGCAAGATTAGTTACGGCTCCAGAACACCTAAAACGCCTCTGCAGATTCCGCTGACTCATGGCAAGATTTGGGGTACTGATATCCCGTCCTATACGGATTTGATTGAATTGCCTCAATTTCGTTTACCAGGGTTTTCAGATGTTGAGCGCAATGACGTCGTGGTCTTTAACTGGCCAGCTGAAGGGCCTGATATTCCATTGGATTTGAAGACACACTATATTAAAAGATGTGTGGCAGTTCCTGGAGATGTTCTGGAAATAAGGGACATGCAGGTTCATATCAATGGAGAACCTTTTGAAAACCCTCCGGACATGCAATACAGATATTTTGTAGCAACCGATGAGAATTTAAATGAGAGGTTCTTTCAGCGTTATGATATTGCGCTTGCAGAGGTGGCCAAAGCAGGTGGTGGGTATTGGTTGCAGACAAAACCTGAGACAGCCGACAAAATCAGAAACCTTGATTTTGTCAAAGATATAATAGTTGCTTCAATGCCGTCCGATAGGCCTGAACCTAGAATTTTCCCCCATGACCCGGAACTCTTTCCATGGAATACCGACCGTTTTGGACCACTACCCATTCCTGGGGAAGACACTACTGTCAAGATGGATTCTTCAAATGTGGCTTTGTACGGCTCTACCATAAGAGACTATGAAGATCATGATGAAGTTAATATCAAAGACTACAAGCTCTTCATTGACGGAAAGGAAATCTCTGAATATACCTTTAAACAAAATTACTATTTCATGATGGGCGACAACCGGCACAACTCCGAGGACTCTCGTTTCTGGGGATTTGTTCCAGAGAATCATGTAGTAGGTAAAGCCCTGTTTATTTGGTTGTCAGTTGACCCTGAATATGGATTTAGCTTCAATAAGATTAGATGGAATAGACTTTTTAATCTGATAGACTAAATCTCTCTTTTACACCCGTTTTACATTGGAAAATAACCCGCTGCCGGCAGAACAAACTCTGAAATTGAATTTATTGACAATGAAGAGTTATATTCAGTAGTAAATATCCTCTTCTTTTTGAATGCGGCAGAATATGAACTACTCTCAATTTTCTATAATTCTAATCTTGTCGCTCTTTTTTTGTCAAGGAAAGGACAGAACCTCACTTTCGCCGGACTGTAGTTTTCTTGAGGATATAAAAGACTCAGCAAGGTTGATTTGTGGTAAAATAGAAGTGCCAGAAAATCATGATAAACCTGATGGGAAAAAGATAAACATATCATAAGTGATTCTTAAAAGTGAAGATTCAACCACCGCAAAATATCCAATGATCCATTTCACTGGAGGGCCAGTGCCAACGAATATTGAACGCCATCTTACTAATCTGATTTTGAAATCCCGTGATATCATAAAATTTGATTAACGAGGCATAGCCTTTTCCAGCGCACTCCCCTATTTAACTAGTAAAACTTATGACCTTATCTCAGAGGACCTTTCCAGTGAAGAAGAGTATGATAAAATGAAAGCTCTTATTTCCGATCTTAGATCAGAGTGTGACGGTAAAGGCATTGAGACCGAAATGTAGAATACATTTCAGAACGGCAAAGATGTGGGTATGCTGATGGATTATCTGGGCTATAAAAAATATAACCTGAGAGGGACTTCATGTAGAGATTTTCTGAAGAGTTATGCAACTAGGAAGATGTTGGAGTTCGAGGTTTCATCGATACCCTCACTGATCTTCATTAACCAGTTCAATCCGGTTACTCCTCCGGAGAATACCTCAATATTTCAATTTAAAATGTCAGATTCAAAGGCATTTATTACCAATGCTGGAGGCCACGCCGGAGGAGTTATGGGCTGTAAAAGGTCCATAATGGATGCTTTTATGGATAACCCTGAGGTTGAATTGAACTCAACTTGTCTCGATTTATGGTCAGATGATTGAGTCAGTGCCGAAGAAGGGACTCGAACCCCCACGCCATTGCTGGCACATGTCCCTGAAACATGCGTGTCTGCCAATTTCACCACTTCGGCCAATGAGTGAGTATCAAAGTTAAGATCAATGGTCGATTTCTAACATGTCTTCCAATCGTTTTGGAAGATTTTTTTCAATCCATTTGCGATAATCACCTTCATAACGGACCTTCTTCTGTAACTTCTTGGTCTTCTGAAGTATAGATTGGATCACGTCATCAGGCATAAACTTTTGCCGGTTGATATGGTCTGCGATTTCATCAACTTGCTCTGAAGTAGCTTTTTCGGAGCCTCTCAGCCAATTCTCGTAATCTGCTTCTTGCCAATGCAACTCATTGTCCATTACTTCAATTGATATTTCGCGTCCATGATCCAAAGAGTCTTTTATATTACCACGGCCGGTGACCGCATTACCTAGCATAAAGACATTCTCATAACCATCCAGTTTACAACTCTTTGTATCTGTAATCTTGAACGTTAAGCCCTCAGATGGTATGCCCACAACTTTTTCCGGTATGCTGCCAATGGAAGATATTACCAATTCGGACCGATATTCGAAATATTCGTCAGTTGGAACAATTCTGCCATTTTCGATTTTAGTCTGTTGAAACTTAATACCTACTATACGGTCATTCCCAATGATTTTATCTACAGGAGCATGGCAAGGGACAAACTTGAAAAGAAACTTACCCATGGCATTCTCAAGTATTTTCTTGGTTACCCTTTCTGCTTTTTCAATATTTTCGGGAGAGTCCTTTTCCACTGTTGACAGAGGCATATCAATGTCACGCCTTCTATAATATAAGGTACAAGGCCTCACTCCTATATCTTCCAGTGAGAGATTATTTAGTTCTAAAACCTTAGCAATACTGCGGTCCAATTCAAAAAGATTAGTAGCAATGCCTTTTTCCTTGAGTGCCCTTTCTACTGTTTCAAACATTAATGCCTTGACTACGTCAATTGAAGCAAGGCCGCCACCGACTACTATTGCATTATCTTTTACATCATAAACCTGACCCGAGTATTGTGGTTCATGAAAATGATTGTACCAATAGATGAAAGGATTCTGATAGACTAAACCTTTATCGACGTAATCATCAATTCCGTCAATTGGCAGTGGTCTATCTTGCCAGGCCCCTGTGGCAATCAGAACTGCTGTAAATCCCCAATTTTTAACCAGGTCTTCAAAATCAACATCTTCCCCTAATCGAATTCCTGGCACATACCGAATATTTTCATGATCTAATTTGTCGTTAATGCGTCCCTCCTCCTTGTCTCTCAGTTTCACATGCCATTTGGGAAGCCCATCTTCAATCTTCCCGTAAGGAAGATTATTCTGTTCAAAGACTATTACCCGAAACCCGCGTTGGGCTAATTGAGATGCTGCTTCTGAACCAGCAACAGATCCTCCGAAAATTGCTATAAAATGGTGACCATTATGTATTAAAGATTTATCCATATTCGCGACATATTTAGAAGTCGGCAAATAAGGTAATAAGAATATTGAAATTAGGCCAACTGAATAGTGACAGGTCTAAAACTAAGTTGCGTGATTTATATTAAAACTTGAAGTGATGATAATAAGAAAGGCGGTCATTTGACCGCCTTTCAAGTTTTGAATAATTAATTGGAGGTTATCTTAAGTTGAACATTTGATCGGATAATACACCATTTTCATTTAAAATAACAAAGCTTACCCAATTTGATCTTAAATGGCCAAAATCAAATATCTGGTCCACATTACCTGTAGTGATTTTATCGGAATAAATCAATTCACTCAAATCATTATAAATTTGAATTTTTAGATTTTGTTCCAGATCATTACCAATAAACTCAAGTTGGTGTGCAACCTGGTCGAATCGAATTTTCTTGGCTAATAGGTCACTAACAGAAGTGTAGCTTACAGCTTCAAAAAGGGTTTCACTTTTGTTTTCAACGATAAATGTGTAATCGCCACTTGGCATATTACTTAGATTAACAGGCTGAATAAAGCCATGCTCAATCCTAAGGTACTCGTCATGTAAAACGTTACCTTTTTCGTTAATTAATTTAAATTTTACTTGCCCCTCATCTCCCTGATATATTAATTTATAGGAGCCGTTAGCTGAGCCGGTAACAACTCTTACGAGTGCATCTCTCTGAGTTGAATCATTCGTATTTGCGAATGTTACAGTACTAATAACTGTTAAAAGTACTGCGATGATTTTTGTCGTCATCTTCATGATTGTCTTTGCTTGATAGTTTTAATAATTTGCTTAATAGTTCGTTAATTGAACGGTGCAAAGTTCACTAGCTTTAATCGATATTTACAACAAAGAGATTCATTTATTATATGAAATAATTGTTAATAACGTAAAAATTACGTTTTGCTCAATGAATTCACCATTTCATCAGGTTTCGTTACGAATTGTATAAATAGCAATCGATTTCAGTTAGAATAATGTAAAATGAACTTGGAATAGTGTTATTGTATCGGATTTATGTTGTTTGCTTCCATGATATTGGGGGTATTTGATTGTTACCTGACCCAGATGTTTGGTTTAGCCTGGAATCACCACATAATCTTCTGAAAAATTTTGTTAGAAGCTTCTAATAGGTAGCTATAGTAGATCAATTAATTGTTAGACTTCAATTGTTTATAATATTATCAAATAATCATTCTTTTACTGTCATGTTGTTCATTTGACACAAAGAATGGCCATGAGTTTTGTGGATTTTGAAATTCTGAGAGGCATGATAAATTAAAGATTGGGCCTTTTTTATTGACCAGACAGCACTAATATTGTAAAAGCCTAAAAACCTTAGCATGACATTAAAGACTAAAGATGTAAAAGGGTACACTCATGTTGAATATAGTCGAGATACCTATTCGCCAGAAGAAGCAACGCAGCGGTCTAAGGATTTTTATCAATGGATGGATACAAGGAGAACTGTGAGAGAAATATCGGACCGCCCTGTTCCAAAAGAATTGGTTGAAAATATAATCATGGCCGCTTCTACCGCACCCTCCGGTGCTCATAAACAACCCTGGACATTTTGTCTTGTTTCCAATCCTGATTTAAAAGGTAAAATTAGAAAAGCCGCAGAGGAGGAGGAATATGAGAGTTACACTGGAAGAATGAGTGAAAGGTGGAAAAAGAATCTCGAACCTCTCGGTACAGACTGGAATAAACCTTTTTTGGAAGAAGCACCATGGCTCGTTATAGTTTTCAAAAGGGTTTATGAAATGGAAGATGGTGTTAAAAACAATAATTATTATGTCAACGAGTCTGTGGGCATAGCTTGTGGCTTCTTCCTTGCGACCTTACATAAAGCTGGATTGGTTACATTGACCCATACACCAAGCCCAATGAACTTTCTGACAAAAATACTGGAACGACCAGACAACGAGAGACCATATTTACTGTTACCGATTGGTTATCCACAAGATGAAGTGTATGTACCTCAAATAGATCGAAAACCATTAGAAGAGGTAATAGTGTACTACGATTAATCCAAGTTTGTATATATAATGAAGGCAGGAGTTTGAAGAAGTTTGAATAGTGTAGCCTTACCAGTTATCGGACCACTCTAAATTCAACTTTTTAGTTGATTTTTTTGGCTCAAGTCTTAAAGCATGGGGGCTAATCAAAAATGAGGGCTACTCGAAACAGGAAAAACGGGATGTCCCTTATGCCCCGGAATTGAGTCCTGAAAGCTTTGATTTTGCCATTGAAATTTTCGGCCAGTGAATTGGTATTCCTGTGGATGAAGTAGTTGAGTATTTTGTCCTGATGTGCCTGTATGGAATTGGCTGCTATAATAAAAGGATCAAATTCATATTCATTTACTTTCTGGTACCATTTGTTGAGTTGCTGTTATGCCTGTTGAATATCTGTTTGATGTTCATATATACCCCTGAGCATCATTGAAAGTTCATACCCTTTTTCTAAATCTGGATATTGCCTAAAAAGTATTTTCACCCTTTGCTGTTGTTTTTCTGTCCACTTGGACTTGGGCTTGAACAAAGCATACCTGCTACGTGCCAACAACTGTTTTGGTGTATCACCATTTTCAAATACTTGTGGCTCATACTGCCTGTCCTCTTGTTTGGCCTTTTTGATCTGTTGGCTTTCTTCTTCGATTGCTATCCATCTATGTTTAATGCGCATCTGCTGCAATGCCCCTGAGGGCAATTGTTGCACATGGAAGCGGTCACTGACCAATCGGGCTTCCGGAAAGGCCATACGGCCTGTCTTGTTCATACTGGCCGCCAGGTCAACTGTCACTTCTTTTACCTGCTTACGGTCTTGCAGGGGTATTTTTTCCAATATCCTGATTACTTCATCGCTCCTGGTGTCCTTGACCATGGCAATGAGCGAACCCTGTTGACAACCTGCTGATCCGTGGGTTACTACCGTATAGAGTTCCCCTTGGGACAAGGCCACTTCATCTATACATACATGCTCACCGAGGTTCCCTTCGAATAAGATCCATTCTTCTGCATGGCCCAGTTGCTCCCAATCCACAAAGCCGCTAAGATGGTTTTTGTACTGTTTCTGTAGCTTGTGCCCATCAATGCGGTAATATTTTGCAAGCCCACTGGCACTAACTGGGGTTGTGTCCAGCCACTTCTTTTAAAAAAAGCTCCAAATTTCTGGGTATAAGAAGTGCCTTCCGCTGATAAGGCATAGGTGTTTATGACTGTTTTACCTGTTTGCTTATCAACCCATTTCCTGCGGCGAACCAAAAGGTACACTATGTGCTCACGTATCGGAAAGTCCTCCAAACGGACCGCCGGAAGAAAACCCTTTGATTCCAAGCTTTTGTCATGGTGGGCCAAAGGTTTGACATTTAACTCCTCAAGTTGCAGTACCAGTTTTCCTTTTTCTTGTTTTACCGAAACCAGTTCAAAATAATACAACACCCCTTTGGGCAACTGGTAGCTCAATAGAGTCCTTAATACATCTTCCATGCACTAAGATAATTGATCCCCTCATTTTTGCCAGCCCCCATGCTTTAAGACTTGAGCCACAATTATGGAAAATACACAGATTAAACAAATTCAATATCCTCATGTGGTTGGTATTGACATCAGTAAAATGAGTATCGATGTGGCTTTAATTGATAGCTGTTCTCTTAAGATTAATACTGCCATGTTTAGCAATGATTCTGAAGGTTTTCAGAAGATGAAACAATGGATCAAACAGCTAGGCAATGATTGTAATCAAGACATTCTCTTCTGTATGGAACACACCGGTATTTATACCAGAAAAATTGTCAAATACCTGCTTAAAAGAGGGTGTAAGGTTTGGTTAGAATCCTCTCTCCATATCAAAAGAAGCATGGGGTTGGTTAGAGGTAAATCTGATAAAATTGATGCAGAAAGAATAGCCAAATTTGCTTTTGATCATCAGCGTGATGCCAAACTGGTTAAACTCTCACACCCAACCCTAAACCGTTTAAAAGACCTTATGAAGACAAGAACAAGACTTCAGAAGAGTTTGTTAAGCCAAAGTATAGCCATCAGTGAATTGACTAAGATTGATAAAAAAGCTGGAAGAGAAATAGAAAGAATGAGTCGCGATGCAGTAAGAGGTTTAGAAAAGTCACTGGCCAAGGTTGAAGCAAAAATGGAAGAACTAGTCAGTATCGACAAACAACTTCGTGCCTTATATGAATTGATCACTTCGGTGAAGAGTGTTGGTAAGGTGCTGGCAGTAGATTTGATCGTCTACACGGAAGGGTTTACCAGGATGCTGGACAACCGTAAACTGGCCTGCTATTGTGGGGTTGCCCCTTTCGAATATCGCAGTGGCACCAGCATATATTCCAAGCCCGGGACCTCAAGCTTTGCTAACAAACAGCTCAAACACCATCTGCACATGTGTGCCATGAATGCAGTCAAATGCCATAAAGAACTAAGAGAATATTATATAAGAAAAACAGAAGAAGGAAAAAGTAAAATGAGTGCACTCAATGCAGTAAGAAATAAGTTACTTCATAGAGTAGTAGCAGTAGTAAAGCGAGGAACACCATATGTTGAGAAAACAGAGAAATTGGATTAAAAAAAGGTGCGTACGCTTGTTTTTACCATAGATATCGTCTATGTATGGTGAGTAGCGGATTTAGAAGTAGTGAAGTATCTTCCTCGATTTTGGCTTGGGAGAACCTTCAGCCTTTCGACTTACCACCAAATCCGCTATTCTCTATATCTGTTGTTATGGGCTTTACTTTTTTGTGAATACTTTTAGCCTATTGCGTATTCCTAAGAAAGGAATAAGAGATTTCAATATTTCTTTCCAAGTCATTCCTATATATTTCATTCTAATAATGGATAAAATGGGAATGTAGAAAAGGACATAGTATGGAAATATTGAATAATAATTGTCCTTCCAAAAAAATGCGATAATAGAAATGGGAAGTATTAAAAAAGTAATATAAACTATTCTTTTCATAGTATATTTAATTATAGATATTACCACCAATAAGCTGTAGCCATTATTGAACATCCAACTCCTGCTGCTGCTGCGCATTCAGGTCCAAACACAAGACATGCAAGTCCTGCTGCCGAACCTACCACAGAACCATCAGTCATTTGATCGAATGTACTTCCTACACAAGTACCCCAACAGTCCCACCAGCCATCACAATCGCCTGCTTCAGCTTGAGCATGAGCACTTTGAATTCCCATATTCAAATGAGCCAAAGTTATACCTCCTTTCTCTGGAAGACCTGGTAAAATCCTATTCTTAACAAGGTCATCAATAGTTTCCAAGGTATAATATATTGTCGAAGTGATATAAAATAATACGTCTTGTTGGTCATCAGGAATGACTTCATATATATCATTGTTTATCAAAGCCAACTCATTAGAAAACTCGATATATGAATCACTTTGCTTTCGGGCTTTCTTGATTCTGTTGATTATTTTTTTCTGATCTTTCGAATATTCTGTTTGACCTGGATTGAATAAATCAAATAAAGTCACGATTTCTAGATCTTCTTCACTGAAATGAGTACGAGCATTTGAGAATGAATTTGTTGATACTATTAAATTTGTAGCATAGTTATTCATTTTCAACGATACGATATCTATATCACTTCTTAAAGCTTTATTTTTCCTTCTTTTTTGACCTTCTACAGCAATAGAAGAAATGTTCTCAGCAAACAATTGACCCCACCCTTTAGCTTGTTCAGAAAATATAGGTTCTACTCTTGGTGTTTCCACATATTCCACTTTCGTACACTTGTAAAGAAAAGAAGATGCCGCTACCAGCGATAATGTTAAAAATAAACGTTTCATTTTAATAAATGATTAAAAGGTTAACAGTACCTAACATATTGGAGCAAGTATATGATACGGGTACTAAAAATTTAGGCTCCCTCTACGGGCAGGTTGAGGCTTTTAATTTTTCCTTTTGCCTTGTTTTCCTGATAGACAGGCTGCCAAAGTAGGAAAAACACTTTGGACGTTAACAATATACATTCCCCCTATTGCCCATAACGTCTTGATAAAATGAGTGCGCTCACAATCTCTATAAGCTCAGGAGTATTAGTTTGACTTCTGTCTTTCTACGAAGAAAGCAAGCGCGTTCATTTTTATCTTTTGTTATGGGCTTTGGGTTCTGATAACCTTGATCAACAAAAAAGTGGATAGTGTTGCAAAAGCCAGAAGCCCTGTCAGAGATGCATAAAATCTCCAATTATATATACCTGCTGGAAGTCCTTTAGCAAAAAAGATTATCGCAGACCATATTAGCAGACCTATATTAATAACAAATATAATGTTGGTATTTTTTATTGCTAACATGACGCAGCTGCTCCTGAAAGCCCCCCAGATATACCACCGATTATTGCTCCTGTAGTCGTTCCAAGAACAGGTATTGCCGAGCCTGCAGCCCCACCTCCTAATGCACCAAGCCCTGCTCCACCAAGAGTTCCAGCAGCACACTTACCCCAGCAACTCCACCAGCCACTACATCCACCAGATTCACCACTTGCTATAGCTGATGGGAAACCAATTTTCAAATGAGCTAAAGTTATGCCTTCTTGCTCGGGTTCTCCGGGTAGTAGTGCCTGTTCCACCAATTCATTCATAGCTTCTAAACCAAAATATAGTGTTGAGGTAACAGAATACAATAATCCTTGTTCCTCTTCTGGGACACTTACAGGAATCTCATTGTTGATAGTGGCTAACCTATTGGAAAATTCAATATAAGAATCACTTCCTAACCTTGCTTCTTCGATTTGTTCCAACACATCTTTTTGAGCATCTGTTAATTCGTCCGATTCCAATACTTGAGCTAAAGAAACAAACTCTGTTGCTTCACTGGTTGTTCGTGCGTTAGCAAAAGATATTCGTTGATCAGATGTTATCAGTTTTCTTCGTTCAAAAGTGTTCCATATAACATCTTGTGAAACTGCAAAAACGGCATTTCGATCATTTAATTTAATCTTTTGTTTCTTTACTTGTCTTGCAGTTGTTGTTAGTGCTTCTGCAAAAAGACTTCCCCACTCTTGAGCCTGTTCAGAGAATATGGGTTCCACTCTCGGTGTTTCCACATATTCCACTTGCGTACACTTGTAAAGAAAAGAAGATGCCGCTACCAGCGATAATGTTAAAAATAAACGTTTCATTCTTTGTTTAAATAGTTAATAATTTCTCGCACCTGACTTTGATTTAGGAGCATCAGGCACTTGCAACACGCCCTCCAAAGAAAAACTGATTCCTTTGGAATTCTCCCGTTACAGGCATTTTTCGTTCAGGTTCGTCAAGATTTCTATTTTTATATGCCATAAAGTGGCTTCTTTATCCTGTGAACTTTGCAGCTCATTGCCCATAACCTTTAGCTTCCTATCATATTACTATTCCAAGAGATAAAGATTAACTTTTAGTAGTTAAAGAAAGCAAGCCAGAACTAAGCGCTAACCAAGTTATCCAGACTTATTGGACAATTCATGGCTTTTTTCTGTAAAAATAAGAAAACTATATATAATTAGCAATACCCTGTTTTTTTGTGTTCAAAAGTCAAATCAAAATGATTTGACGGACCTTATAAAAATACACTAACTTTTGGATTAAACACCAAAACCCATATTAATTATAGCTTTTGTTGGCAATAGTATTTTTTCTAATTAATAGGTTCACTATATAATTGTTTTCCCCATAGTTGAATATCTCTTTCTGGTAAATGAGAGTGATTCATTAGTTGATAAATCTCTTCTTTAATTTCTTTTATAGCATTTACATCTTCAGTTCGAATTCTAGTTTCATAATTGTGTTTTGTACCACTAGAAGTAAAGTTTAGTGAACCCATATATGCTATTCTGTCGTCTATTAAGTAAATTTTACTATGAATAAAAGTATCACTCAATTCCGTTTTATCGGGTGACATATATACTTTAAAAGAAAATAGTTGAGAATACCAATATGAATAAATTCGTTTATTTTTAATTTTATTTTTATAAAGTTTGACAATAGAAAAAATAATAGCAATTGGTATTAAACCAAATGCAACTTTGATATCTTTAAGGTAATAGGCTAGACCAGCTAAGGTTATTAAGAGACCTAGTCCAATATATGTTAGAATTTTTGAGAGGTCTTTCCATTTCTCTCGTTTTTCAACTGCTGTGTTATCTGTTTCTCGATTCTGATTAATTAGTTTATGAATGTTTTTTTCATAACTTCCATAAAAGTCTTCGATGTTGTCAGTTGTTATTAACTCAACTTCTAAATTTCTTTTTCTAAATTTTATTAACTCCGTTATTAAAAAAGGAGATAAATATGGAGAAACAATTTTAATTGATTTTTTTGCATTTCCAATATCTATTAATAGTTTTTTTCCAGCTCCTTTTCCAATATAAATGTCGCAATTAGCTCCATTATAAAACATTTCATTTTATTTTTTTATATTATTTACAACGTACGGATAAGCTCCGTAGGCTTTGCCTGTCAAATATCTATAAAAGTATCTTTTGGTACTGCTATTTGCAAATGGCTCAGTTGGCCTATGGAGTTTAGCATTTGTCAGGTTTTCGTGCATATTATCGTCCAGTTTTTTGCATTCATGTTAGTTCGTTCGTCAGAGCTGTGGGATCAGTCATACTCTTTGGCAGGTTTTGGCAGTGGGCTGAATTGTACGACCTGACAATGTGTATGGCTGAATCAAAGGAAATTACTCGGATTAAAAATTTCGCCTGAAGTTGTGTCGTGATTATATATCTGAAAGGTTTGTAAGTTGTCAAGCCAGACAACCTTAACATCCTCCGAAACGCAGAAGTCAATTAGTTCCTGATTTGGTCGTTGGGAATAAACTAGAAAACATGTCACATCGTCAAGATTCATTTCACGGTTTACAATTGAAAATTTGTAATACTTCACTTGGCCAAATCCCTTAACAGTTTGCTTCTCTTGGTCTGATAAAGAGTCTAAAATTGTTTTCACTTCATAAAGAAGAGCCTGTTGTTCGTCAGTTGCTGCCAAACAATCAAATTTACCTTCGTACAAATTCAGTCCAGAATCCCCATTTAGAGTTGCCAATAATCTAACTATTTCTTGATGTCTGGCCAGCCGATTCTGTCTAGTTCTTATAGCTTCTGCCAGATCAATGCTTGATCTTGTTATATTGGCAAGATTTGGGTCTCTGGCTATAGTATCAACGGTCACTTCTCTAAAAGTAGCTATTTGCCTATTTGGAGCCCTTGACTCTCTTTCAGTTGTTATTTCATCTTCTGTTACTGATACTCTACCAATTAGATATGCTTGACTATTGATTCTTTCAATATCGCCAAGTTGTTCAGCAACTCCTGGAAGTATTTTTACTGCATTGGCAGCCATTGATCTAGTGGTTCCAGTTTCTTGAATTATATTATCAATAGGTTCGGAGGCCAAAGCTGAGATCCGTGCGTATTCTTCGTCAGAGTCATTCTCAGCTTCTAAAGCCAGCATCAATTTCGGGGTTTCAATTCCAGGAAAATCTTGTACTAATTTCAACAAAATTCTATACGGATGACTTACTTCACCATCTTGTCCTTCTAGACCTAACTGGAGAAAAGAATTATTCCAAAGCTGATTCTTTACTTCATTGTTACCTTGTGCTAAAAGTTGTATCGCGGCAGAACTCAATTCTCCAGATTTGTCCGGAAAAACGGTTAGGTATCCCAATAATTGAAAGAATCTTCTTATGTCACGAGCTACGGTTAGATAACCACGACTGGATTTAGGTTTTTGCTGTTCGGCATGAAGAAACTCTTCAATCGAAAGAGTTCTATCTTTGTAAGTATAAATCTCATTTCCAGTCAGGAGTTTTCCGAAATTTTCATCTGAAAGAGGCGATTCTTCTTCCAATAACTGCTGAATAGCCTGTAATGCCCGAAATAATTTGGATAAGTCGTTAAACTGATGCGGAAAATTCTTCATGCCTTTCGGTTAAATAATATTGACCGAAATTAGGCATTTTACTCAGCTATTTCCATTTGTAGTGAGGTCAATCTCTCGTTTGCTATTTCAACGTACTCTGGATTAATCTCTGTTCCAATGAAATTTCTTTGATTAGATAACGAGCTCACGCATTCAGATCCACTACCTACAAAAGGAATAAAAACCAAGTCTCTTTTGTTACTGAAGTGTTTGACGATTCTGTTGCTTATCGAAAGAGGCTTCTGAGTTGGGTGAGCAGTTCGTTCATCTTTAAATCGTTTTCCTGCTAAAACGGGGAAACTCCAAACGTCACCGGCTAATCTTCCTTCCGGGTGTGGCGTCCATGTTTTACCATTTTTTGTGATCTTATTTTTTAGTCTTTCCCGGCTTTTGTAAGGTTCTCTTATTTCATGATATGTGAACTTGTCTGTTTTACTGAACCATAAAAGGGGTTCGTAAAAAGCATTCAAAGTCCTGTAACCAGAAAATCCATTTTCATAATGCCATATAATTTGTCTTCTGTATTTCATGTTTTTCTCATAGAGATGGCATTGAATGTAGCAGAGATAATGATGAATTCCGTAAATGAAAATTGAACCACTTGGCTTTAGTACTCGAATAGATTCATCAATCCATTGTTTTGACCAGTCTAACCAATCTTGGACTTCTTCCCAATGATCACTTCTATTTCCAAAGTTTTTCTTGAGATTATAAGGAGGGTCAGCAATAATTAAGTCAATCGATCCTGAATCGAGTTCTTTCATAAAACTCGTGCAATCTTGCAGATATACCTTGTTCAACTCTTTCATTTCGCTTTTTGTAAAACTAGAATATATTGATGATGAATGTTTTCTACGTATGAAAATGGATATCCATAAGGGTATAGTTTCTTTGCATTTTGTAGCAGAACCTTCACACCTTTCAATTGAAAATGTTTTTTCCTTTTTTCATTTGTCAACTGCTGTATTAGGTCAGCATGGAATGCATGGAATTTGGATTTATGCCTAAAATCACTGACAACCACACACATATATTTTCCAGGTTTCAATATATCATAGCATTGGAAGAATATCTTGGAGAGCTGGGTTAGAAAATCTTCATATTTTTCAATGTTACCTAAGTCCATATCATCCTCACTATATTTAGTTGCATGTCCGTTAAGTACTCGCTCGTTTGCTTTATGGTCTTTCTTTTCAAGTATGTTCCAGTATGGGGGTGAAGTAACAATAAAATCGAAGTATTCTTTTTTGAAGAACTTGGTAAGATTTCTACTATCACCACATTTTAAATGGTCATAACTAATTACATGATTAGATTCCGTTAACAGCCGTTCCCTGGTAATTTCAGACCATTCAGGTGAGAGTTCAACACCATATCCAATTCGATTTAACTCATGACATGCCTTAATCGTTGAGCCGACTCCTGAAAATGGATCTAGGACTCTATCTTCTGATTTTGTGAAAAACCGAATGAGTTTCATTACATCAGTAAATGAGAAGGGTGCAGGGTGCATCTTTTCAAATTTGGCTTCTGGGCTATTTGCACCCAATCCCTTTTGGAAAAAGAAGCTTTTTGTTTCCTGAATCCACTCTTTACCGGGTAATTCGTTAAGAGAGTTTTTTTTATCTACTGTTGGTGCTTCGCCATTTGTGTTTGCCATATTAGAAATTGATTTTTCCTTGTTCTGAATTCTTCGACTTAAAGTACCTGGCTTTTTCTTCAGCAAGTTCCAAAGCTTTGTCACTCAAATTATTCTGATAGATTGTTTTGGCCATTTGTTCGCTGAAATACTCATCTTTGATTTGATTAAAGTTGAGCGAAAACACTTGACAAAGTGTTTCCAATCTTCGGTAATCGAATTCTCTCTTTCCGTTTTCAACCTTACTTAGATTAGCGGAATCCATGTCAAGTTGTGCGGCAAGCTGGGTTAGTGTTAGTCCCTTTTCGGTTCTAAGTTGCCGAATGTACTCTCCGAACGTTTGCTTCATTTTGCCTGGTCAGAATAATCTTGTCAACTAATGACAAACATACAGATGATTTAGTTTGGGTACAAATGAAGATTCGATTGTTAGGAAGGAAAGATTTTAGCTCTTTTGGTTTTTTCAGGGTAGGTGTTGTGGTGGCAAAAACCAAATGTGCTAAAATGGGCGGTGGGTTTTTCTACGTCACGGCATGACCACTAACGTCTATGTATGGTGAGTGCGCTTACACTTTCCAAGAGCACTAAAATGTCGGATTACTGAGAAAGTTAAAAGTGGCTCAAAAGTGCATTCACTATACATTTTGTTAGGTTTTCGTATTTTTCCGTTCTGGTGCGTTGGCAACAGATATACTCTTTGACATGTTTTGGTAGTGGGTTGGCTGTGTGATCTGACAATGTGTATGTCTGTTTTGGGCGGGCTATTTCTGCGTTGATGTTACATGCTTAACAAACCCCTCTAAAGTCAAAATATTAGCTCTATGTTCAGTTGGAAAGCTTGATAGATAGGCTTTTGGAATCACAAGTTGAACATCATACTTTTCCATCTCTTTAAGTTGATTTTTCGAAATTCCTTGTTGGAGAGTAAAAAGGTGCTTTATTTTAATTTTGTCAGCTTCATTTAGAATTTGTCTCCACCTGTCTTTACAAGTTGTCTTCGAGGCAAGAAGAATCAATTTTTTTTCATCAAACCTGGGGTCATGATAGGATTCAATGTTGGGGAATAGAAAGTCAGGTATCTTATTGTTTTCTGTTTTGACTTGTGTTTGAAACGTTAGTTCAGAGATTCTAAACACCTCTTCCAAATGATGTTCTAATGATTTTCCTGCTCTGCTTTTTCTCCTATTCAAAATGGAGTTTGCGGTTTTTACTAAATATTCGACTGAGTCAAAAGGTTTTTTGATTATATCAGAATATCTATCATTTTCTATGGTTTTGAACAAACTATACTCGGCCTCAAGCCAATTAAGTATCTCTCTATCTGGATTGGTCTTAATTTGTGTGTTGGTCAAATTATGTGAAGAAACATAACAGTTTCTTGCATTAGTCGCCATGTCAATTGTAGGAGGGAAATCGACATTTAACGATCGGATATAAGTTGTAAAACATTGTAACAGTCGGTCCTCTGCTGTTTGTTCAAGTTGTTTAGGGATTATTCCGTTGGTCTCTGTTGATGAAATGTTGAGAGCCGCAAAAAAATCTTCAATATCATCGTCACTGCTTAAAACATAGCCTTCAAAAAAATCATTCGATTTCTTCACAAGAACAAGAAGATCTCCCACATTATCATCCGTTAAATATGGAAAGCCACGTCCAAATCTGGTTAGTCGATACTCATCTCTGGTTCCTACTCCATAATAGATAAATCGACTTGAAGTCTCAAAGTCATCCTGCCATTTGATTGTCGCAAAATGATCTTTATTAGCTCCCTTCTCTCCAGGAGTTGCAAAGAACAAAGGCCATGAGTCTTTATGCATGTGGAAACCGGCTTGATGTCCACCTGTTGAGCCAGTGTCATTAGGTTTTATAAACTTGCTGAATGATATTTCAGACTGCTGCGCTGACTGTACTTATTTGGGCGTGCCCCTGCGGGTCGGGCTGTTCAGGGCTTCACTTCGTTCCGGTGCTTCGCACAGCCTATCGGCTCCCTTACCATCCCTCACGCAAAGCGTTCTAGAAACATTTCTGCGTTAATTGATTCTGTTGGATTTTCATTAGTCAAAATGAATTTGTGAAATTCATACCAATCATGATCTATTTCAGGATCGAAATCATATACTTCTAAACATGGAACTTTTACTTTCCTAGGGTCGAAGAACTCTCCGTCAATAAGATGTTTTCGAAGAGTATCTGTGGCAGAATCTGGAGTTAAGGTCGGTGGATTACTTAGAATTACGCTACCAAATTGTTTGTAGTTTCCTCCATCCCTATACAAATACTCAAACTTTAAGTTATTTTCTGAAACGTTCATCGTGATGATATTTCAAGAATTCCGGATCGGGTAAAAATTTGGAAGGAAGAATGATCTCTTTCTTATCATACTTCAAAAAATACTCAGATATTGATTGGTTTCTACTCTTTTTAAGGTGTTTGGAAATTAAGATTATATAATCAGGCGTCACCGTAAATAAACCATTTTCAAAAGCCTTATCATGAAGATTATTCATAGCTAATCCATTTCGTGGGTTTAGACGATTATCCTCATCAAGATTCCAAGGTTTAATATGGCCCGCTATTAATAATTCGGGCTGATTTATACCTGTAATGCAACATGTGTAGTTATAAGAAGCCAAAATGGTTTTTCTGAAAAATGATTGATTTACTCTGACCTTCACCGTAGTTTCCCTTTCTTTCCCCTCAATGTTTACGGGCATTTCAGATTCATCAATTGGCAAGTTTTTATTCTTAAATGAGGCCAGTAACCGTTCGCTTTCAAATGCGGCATCTTCCCAATTCAAATAAAATTCGTTCCAAATTTCCTTATCCAATTTACTTGAATTTGACGCTCCCTTAATTCCTCTAGCCTGTAGGCTATGATCAAGACTTGCAAAATTAACCAGCTTATATGCTATTGAACTAGGTGTTCTATTAATCAGTTGTGAAAGTTTAATTATCTCATGATTTCCCTTGTGAAGTTTACCAAATTGTAGTTTGCAATACAAATTGATAGCAAGTATCAGTTCCTCTCTAGTCCAAAGTCTTTGCCCACTTTGCATATCAACTGGCGAGGCGCATTGCGTGAGGGATAGAAGTGGAAAGCCCACAGCGCAGCGAGGACTTGGAACGGATAGCCCGACCCCTTGCGTAGCTTGGGGTCACGCCCAAACTTTTAAGTATCCTTTTGATTACGTCAAATGTATTTCCCTTGTCATGTGAAACGAGATTCTTAACGTTCTCAAGTAAGAATGCCTTTGGTCTCTTTTCTGAGATTATTCTTTTGAGGTCAAAGAACAAAGTGCCTTGAGTTTCGTCTTTGAACCCATGAGCTTTACCCAAACTGTTTTTCTTGGATACTCCTGCAATTGAGAATGGTTGGCATGGAAAACCTGCGATCAAAATATCGTGTTCAGGAATTTCTTTTTCATCAATTTTTGTTATGTCACCAAATGGCACCTCTCCAAAATTTGCATGATAGGTTTTTTGGGCGTATTGATTCCATTCTGAGGTGAAAACGCATTTACCGCCCAGGTTATGAAACGCTAATCTGAACCCTCCTATACCGGCAAAAAGATCAATGAATTTAAATGTTCCTGTTTGATGAGGTGGAAAAGGGACGTCCCATTTAAAAGGAAGGTAGCCTTGAAAATATGGCTCATTGACTACTGAAGAGTCGATTGATTTTCCATATTCGAGAGCAGGTTCTTCAAAATAATGAGAAACACCATTATGATAACTCTGGAAATAATGGGTAAGATATGCAAGCTCAGTTTGATCTGGTTTCTTGACGTCAACCTTTAATTTTTCCTTTACTTCAGAGTATTTACGCATTCTTTAGTTTCTCAATTTCTTGCTCAATAGTTAGCAGACAAAAGTCGGCATTTTTTTTGACTTCTTCTGTCCAGAATCTAAGAACCTTCCAGCCAGATTCAGTTAAATGGAAATTAACTGTTTTGTCTCGTTCTATGTTAACTTCGATTTTGTCCCACCAGAACTCTCGATTTGTTTTGATTCTATATTTTTCTTTCTTCCAGTCTTTTCCATGAAAATACTCTCCATCAATAAAAATTGCGAGTTTATATTTTTTTAGGCTAAAGTCTGGTTTGCCAAAAACATATTTAGACCCTCTTCTAAACCTATATCCTTTTTGCCATAGAATCTTTGCAAGCTTCACCTCCATTTTGGTGTTCTTGCTCTTTATGGCTTTCATATTTTTTGTTCGTTGTTCAGGTGTCAGAACGTCCATATTCAAATTTACAAACCGCAGAGGTGGGTAGCAAGATTGGAGCTCTTTTGGTTTTTTCAGGGTAGGTGTTGCGGTGGCAAAAACCAAATGTTCTAAAATGGGCGGTGGGTTTTTCTACGTCACGGCATGAGATATAACGGTGTTCCTATACGCAGTGTCCCGAAGGGTATTGCGTATAGGTTGTATTGGCAGCTTTTAATTATTAGCTACCTTCGACCTTTATAAATTCACCAGCTAAATTAAATATTAACTCTATGCCATTATTGAGTTCTATTTCTTGATAAGAATATTCAATCTCCCATTCATAAATAACATTGTTTGGGTAGTTGGAATTTACATATAAAAGTATGCTTTCTGGAATCAATGAATCAGGTAATTTGGAATATCCATCTGCACCAATAAGCAAGAACTGAGTGTCAAATTCAAGTTCAATCCCATTTTGCAAATAAATTTGATATTCTTGCCTTCCGTATTCGTTTTCCAAATATGCTCTTTGAATTGTCAATCCTTGAAAATGGGTATTCAAAAATGCTATTATCTCTTGTGGCAGTTCAGTAAGCGAAATTTCCGAATATTCGTTGTTTTTCTCGATGTCATTTTTCTCGCAACTGGTCACAATAAAAAAAAATAACATTAAAATTTTAAAGTCTCTGATTTTCATAATTTAAAAATTTAGATCTATTGTCTACTCTATTATTAGTTTTCGACTTCCCTATCCCTATAATTGCTTACAACGTTTAGTATATGAAAAATAGGCGACTACGAAGCACGAAACTTTCGGTTAAGCTCAAAATTAAGCAATTATTTTTATACATTGTTGTAAACAGTACTTTTACTTTTTAAGGTTCATTTTTAGATTCAATTTTATGTTTTCTTGTCACAAACATAATTGTTGCGAAAATCACAAATAAAATAACTTTACCTGCTAAATAACCATATCCATATTCGGTAAGTTGTTTTAAGTCAGTTATCAGGATTTTTAAAATGTTTATAAGTAGAATAATTGAAATTCCTAATGATATATAAAAAAGTACTTCTTTCATAAAATTAATTAAAAGAGAGAGTTTATTATTTAATAACAAACTCTCTTTATTAAATGTTATTTGGTTACAGTTGTTATAGTCGGTGTATATATTCCGAAAGTTATTCCAGCAATTAATCCGTTCACAAAAGAGTGTCTTGTATGAATTGTATAATTTTCAGCTCCGTCAGCCATTTGTTTCGAGTCAGATACTCCAACAGGTGCTAAGCCATAAATTACATAATGGTTCCATTCTGTCGTTTGATTGTTTCCTTGTGCTCCGTTTCCTACTACGCTTGTATAAGAATAGCAAGAAGTTAATAACATTGATGCAGCAAAAACAACTGTCATCATTTTCATTGTACTCTTAATCATTTTTAAAAATTTAAATTAAACATTTATTTATAATACTCATTTTGAGTTCGTTCAGTCAGTATTGTTTACAACAATTGGCTAAAGGACATTAGTGTCCCTTATTTCTTTTATAGCCGAATCAATCTAATAGATTTTTTATAGCATTCATAGATGTATTGGCAATATGTGTGTAAATCTCTATAGTCTTGCTGGAACTGTGCCCTGGTAATATTTGAATTTCTTGCCTTTGTAGGTGTTTTCACCAACAAACTACCAGGAGACCATCAAACGAACAGGATGTGCCGGACGGCCCGAAGTTGAGTAGAAAGATGAAAACTCTTCCTCGAAATACGCCCGGTTGACCGTATTACTCAATAGAAATGGTTCCTGCTCAGGGTTGAGTTGTTCTTCCAGGCCCGGAGATAAAAACCCTGATTGATTTATTCGTTTATTTTTTGACTTCATTTGACAAGGTTGATACCCTTAAGATACATAAACCTTGTCTTTTTATCCCTTTTTTCCTAATCAAATCGATACATACTTAACCTAATCAACTAAAATCGCAACTGCTTAGGGGAAACTATTTATAGCAAAGTGCCACCTCAATATGATAAAAGTAGTAAAAAGTGTCAAAGGATAGAAATTCCAATACTTGCCAATTAGATTTTTACTGCTACTGAATTATTTCTCTTCTTTGAACTTCAACGAGACACTATTAATGCAATACCTCAAACCGGTAGGCCTGGGCCCGTCTTCAAAGACATGACCTAAATGACCTTCACATTTGGCACAAATCACTTCAGTTCTAACCATGCCGTATTTATAGTCTGCTAAATCTAACAAACTGGTGTCAGAGGCATAGGTATAAAAACTAGGCCAGCCCGTACCTGAATCGAATTTGGTATCTGAATGAAAAAGGGGATTGCCACAAGCAGTGCAATGGAAGGTGCCTTTCCCTTTGAAATTGTCATATTCACCGGTGAATGGCCTTTCGGTGCCTTTTTTTCTGATTACATGGTATTCAAGAGGACTTAATTGTTCCTCCCATTCGGCCTCTGTTTTTATGACCTTTGCTACAGCCGAGGATGAACCATTTTGTTGACCTACAGAGCAATAAGTGGTTAGAACCATGAAACTGTAGATGCCAATAAGCTTTATTATAGTCTTCATTTTCTTTAGTGTTTGTATTAAAAAACGGACAAACGGTATAGAAGCCGTCACGGATTTATAAACTTTTTATCACGGTTGTTATTCGATAGCTCCAGACATGTATTCAGAGCGACATTGAGTAAAACAACAGTTTTTAAATTTTGGAGTTAATGGGTAATTTCAAAGACTAAATTCCCATAATTATCTTATGAAGATGCCAACAGTTTTGTTGATCGTGAGTCTGATTTCATGTCAAAGTTCTAAAAAGGAGGATAATTTGGTTAAAGCTGTAGCACCTGACACCGAGGTTGAAAAGGAAATAGGGTACATACTACCAGGTCTTGACCACGGAATATTGCAATCTCCCATCAATATTGTAACTAAAAATGTCAAATCGGGAGAACATGAAATCCATGTTCATTACATTTCTTCTAAAGAAAAGGTCTCAAATCTGGGACATACTGTTCAGGTTAATTATGATGAAGGTAGTAGTGTCGATTATGATGGCAAAACTTATGATTTCAAGCAGTTTCACTTTCATACCCCGTCAGAGCATCATATAGACGGAATCACCTATCCACTTGAAATGCACATGGTTCATCAAGCGAACGTCCAATCAGACTCCACACCACTTTATTTTGTTTGGGCAGTATTATTCAGGGAAGGGGAACAAAGTTTGTTTCTAAATGAATTTATTGATTCTATACCGAGTGAAGAAGGAGAATCGACAGAGATTGTTAATAAGGCTGTGGATGTCTCAGACTTAGTATCTGACCATGAAGTGGAAGGTTGTTATCACTACTCCGGTTCCTTGACCACACCTCCGTTTACCGAATCCGTTCATTGGGGAATTGTTGGTAAAATCAATGAAGCTTCTCCGGAACAAATTGAAAAACTCAATCGATTGGAAGGTAACAACGCCCGACACATTCAGGCGGTCTACGATAGGATGGTGGAACAGTTGAATTAAGGTTCACTATAGTCTATAGATCATAAACTTCAATTCGTTAGTCATAGTTCCTCTACAACTCATCCATTAAACCCTACAGTTCAGTAAGATAATTTCTGAGAGTGGTCAGTCTGTCAGCACTTTTGATGTGGAGTTAGAACAACCCCATGTTGAAAACTCAATTAATTAAACTACTGCCCTTCTGGATGCTCACCTTGATTTGTAAAAGCCTTATTTGCGCAGACAACCATTTCAGGAACCATAACCGATAAAAAAGGTGAAGCCATTCCTGGAGCCAATGTTTACCTGGAGGATACTTACGACGGCGCAACTTCCCTCAATCCCTATGTGAATTTTGTGGACCAGGCTTATGACATTGAAAAGGGATTTACTTCTGTTGATGGCATTATTTCTTTTAGAAGGAAAACCGAAAAAGAAGGGATGCTAAAGGTGTTCGTTAATTTCAATGCTTCTGGCTTTAAAGTCAATCAGTTCAATATCAATGATGCGAACCAACCTAATAACACTGATATGTAAGAGTAATTATTCATTTCTCAATGCTACGCATAAAGATTTCATTGGGAAAAAGTGATCTCATAGAACAGGCATTTCTTTTACTTCCAGTATTCAAAATATCAGTTTCAATGAAAATCAAATTGCTGACCAACTTATTGGTTTTCACATCAAGTCAGTTTTTGAGAGTGACTTCAATGAACATTTGACTTTGAGGTTTGGGTCCGAAACCTTCAATAACCAGTTAACAAGATATTTTGAAAATCAAAGTTCGACCGCTACTGCAAGTTTTGATGATAATCTGTTGGGAGTGTTTGTAGAAAGTGACGTTTACTTGTCTCCGAGGTTTGTCTTTCGACCAGGATTGAGAGGAGAATATTCAAGTTTACTGAATACCGCTAACATTTCTCCCCGTTTGTCCCTGGCTTACAAAACATCAGATTACACACAGGTTTCCGCTGCTTTTGGGCAATATTATCAGTCGCCTAATAATGATCAACTTTTTGTTAGCAGCGATCTGAATTTCGAGCAGTCCTCACATTATATTCTGAATTATCAAGTGATCAGAGAGGGTCGTATATTTAGAGTTGGAGGGTATTATAAGGATTTGACGGTCAGTATTCCTTCAATCCGACACTTTTTAACAACTATGGAAGTGGACACGCACAGGGAGTCGATATATTCTATAGAGACAGTAAGACTTTTGAGAATGTAGATTGGGAATAAATACATTAAAATGAGGTGCGAATTTCTCTCAAACCAATCGATACAAATTGAGGAAACTGAAGATCAGTTGTAGCTGAGGATGAGAAATTGGCGGCTGAACGGTTGATTGATCTTATTGAAAAGTTCAATCCAGATTATAAAGCGGTGGATAGCATAGATTCAGTAGAATCAACTGTTTCATGGCTTCAAAATAATCCTTCTCCTGACTTGACTTCTCTGGATATACATCTGGCCGACGGCAATAGTTTTGAAATATTTGAGTCTGCTGAGGTGACTGCGCCAATAATATTTAGTACAGCATTCGACCAATACGCCATTCAAGCTTTGAAGGTGAATAGTGCTGATTGCCTATTAAAGCCAGTTGACCAGACTAATCTTTACAGGGCACTCATTAAGTTCGAGAAACAACAAATGTCTCACAGCATGTCGGTTAACATTAGTGAGCTTGTTAAATCATTTACCAAAAATCATAAATCACGTTTTGTGATTAAGGCTGGAGAGCACCTGCGTACAGTTGAAACTGATAATATTTTCTTTTTCTTCAGTGAAAACAAAATCACCTACCTGCAGACCAACGAAGGTAAAAGGTATATTATCGGCTTTCCGTTAGATAAGATTGAAACCATGATAGATCCACTAAAGTATTTTCGAATCAATAGGAAGTACCCTGGTGAGTTTTCCTGCTATTGCCAATATTTGAACTCACTCCAATAGCCGATTGAGGCTCATTTTGGCCAATTGTGATGATGGTGATGTAATTGTCAGCCGTGACAGGGTGCAGGAGTTTAGAAATTCGTTGAATGTTTGAATTTTAAAGATTTCCTATAGATTCTGATCTTTGTTAATACCTGAATACCCAATAGTCATTAGCTTTGAATATCTGTTGTGTAGAAATCATTAATCTCCTAAATTTGCGACCTCAAAATTTTAACTAACATTTATACAATGCAGAAAAATTACGAGACGGTATTCATTTTAACTCCCGTTTTGTCTGAGGCACAGATGAAGGATACTGTCGAAAAATTCAAACAGCTCTTAATAGCCAATGGAGCAGAAATGGTGAACGAGGAAAATTGGGGCCTGCGAAAGTTAGCTTATCCAGTTCAGCATAAGTCAATAGGATTCTATAACTTATTTGAGTACAAAGTAAATCCTGAGGCGATTGCCACTATTGAAATTGAATTCCGCAGAGATGAAACGGTATTACGTTTCCTAACAGTTTCTCTTGACAAGCATGCGCTTGCATACAATGAAAAACGTAAGAGAGGTGATTTCAGAAAAGACAAAAAAGAGAAGGCTGTAGCATGACATTACAAAACGAACCAATCAGCAGAGACAATCAACGAAAAAAGTATTGTCGTTTTAAGAGAAGTGGGATAAAGTATATCGATTACAAAGACGCTGACTTCTTATTGAAATTCGTAAACGAACAGGGTAAGATACTTCCAAGAAGACTAACTGGAACAAGTCAGAAATTTCAAGGGAAAGTGAAACAGGCTGTTAAAAGAGCCAGGCACATTGCCCTGATGCCGTATGTTGGAGACTCTTTAAAGTAACGCGGAAATGGAAATTATTCTTAAAGAAGACATTCATGGCTTAGGCTACAAGAATGATACTGTTCAGGTTAAAGACGGATTTGGCAGGAATTTTCTAATTCCATCTGGAAAAGCAATTGTGGCCAGTAAGTCGAATAGGAAAATGATTGAAGAAAACATCAGACAGGCAGCACATAAGGCGGAAAAGCTGAGAAAAGATGCCCAGGACATTGCTGATGCTATTGGAGACATCGTATTAGAGATAAAAACAAAGGCTGGTGAGAGTGGAAAGATATTTGGCGCAATCACAAGTCTTCAGATATCGGACGCATTGAAGGATCGCGGCTATGAAATTGATCGTCGAAGGATTGATTTCAAGGAAAAGATAAAAACTCTTGGTGACTACTATGCTGTTATAGACCTACATAAAGAAGTACAGCACGAAGTTGCTGTAAAAGTGGTAGAAGAATAACTTAAGCAAAATCAAAATGGTACTAACCGAGTAACCGGGTAAGTTTTGAAAAGTTCCGGGGTTTTAAACCCCAATCCCATTTTTCTACGGCAATGGTTTGTGGTGAATCACCATTTGCACTAACCCTCTTAAGAGCAGTACTTTCGGAATCTGTGGCCTCAGCGAAATATATCCATTGACCCGCAGCATCAAAAGCAGGTGCCAAAGGCATATGCTTACTCCTGGTGAGTAAAGCAGAAGTATTGGGAGTTGCCAATCGCATCATCCTGATTTCATAACCACCACCAAAAGGCCAGGTATAAACCAGGTACGATCCGCCTGGGGACAAACCCATATCTGCCTGTGACGCAATTTGGTCTTCAACAAGAGGTGTTTATTTTCCATGGTGAGGTCCAGTAGCTCTAATGAATTGTAAGAGCCTTTCTTGTTGAGAAATACTAATTGGTCAGTCGAAGGAAGGATTACAGGTCGACGCCTGAGCCCATTGCCCTTTCGTTATCGCTGTTTTCCCCTTTGTATCAACATTAATTTTCCAAAGATTAATTGAGCCATCAATAGCAGACGCATAGTAAATAGATTTTCCATCTGGCGAAAAGGCAGGATCCAAATCAAGAGCGGCTTCATTAACTACTAACGTCTCCTTTTTACTATTTATATCTAATGAAATGATTTCAGCATCACTGCTATTGTCCCTGATAAAAACAATTTGTTTACCATCTGACGACCATTCCGGTCTTGAGTCTATTCCTGAAGAACTGGTAACTCTCCGAGCCTCAGATGCTTCCAAATTCATAATCCATAACCACCCCTTGGCTACAAAAGCAGTCTCTTTCCCCAAAGGAGAAGGTGATGGACCCATGGGGCCGGAAGTTAGAATCGGTAGTGCATATCCCTCGAGATAAATATGATGCCTAAATCCATCTACCTTGGGATAGTGATTAGACCATTGGGCAATAGATTGAGTGGAATAGAGACAAAAGACTATTATTAGTATTGATACTGGTTTCATTGGATGCGGGATTTCTTTCAATTTAGTAATTACGCTAGTTCATTCATGGCTTGGAACCTATCCAGATTTCCCTAAAACAATACAGGAATCAAACATTATCTCAAGTGCTGACTAAGGCTATTGAATCAGTGATAGGTTAATTAGGCGGCTCCTTCCTTTATCGATTCGACAATTTCCGGATTCAATAAAGTTGATACATCACCCATATTAGATGTGTCACCAGATGCAATCTTTCTTAGTATTCGCCTCATGATCTTTCCTGACCTCGTTTTAGGCAGTCCTGTCACTAATTGTACAACATCTGGCTTAGCAATGGGTCCAATAATTCTACTGACTGTCGCTACAATTTCCTTTTTCAATACTTCTGAATCATATCCCTCACTTTCGCAAATCACATAAGCATAGATTCCTTGTCCCTTGATATCGTGTGGAAAGCCCACTACAGCGGACTCGATTACACTTGGATGTTCGTTTATTGCATTCTCAACCTCCGCGGTTCCCATTCGGTGACCAGAGACATTCATCACATCATCTATACGACCCAAAATTCGATAATACCCATCATGATCGCGTTTGACACCATCTCCAGTGAAATAATAGCCCGGATACGTTGAAAAATAGGTCTGTTTGCATCGGTCTTTGTCACCATAAATAGTGCGCAACATAGAAGGCCAAGGAAATTTGATGCAGAGATTACCTTCTACATTCTTTTCTTTTAATTCATTACCTTCCCCATCCATGATAATGAGCTGCACTCCCGGCATTGGCAGGGTGGCACAAGCAGGCTTGTTGGGTGTAATACCGGCTAATGGGGTAATCAAAATTCCACCTGTTTCTGTTTGCCACCAGGTGTCAACAATAGGGCATTTTCCCTTTCCAATATTGGTGTGATACCAGTGCCAGGCCTCTTCATTAATCGGTTCACCAACTGAGCCTAAAACAGTTAATGAATCTAATTTATAGGGTTCAACTGAATCTAAGCCATAGGCCTCTAATGCCCGTATGGCTGTAGGTGCGGTATAAAATTGATTAACCTGATGCTTATCTACTACTTCCCAAAACCGGCCCGGATGTGGGTAGGTAGGTACACCCTCATACATGACGGTTGTTGCTCCTGAAAGCAATGGGCCATAGACAATATAGGAGTGCCCTGTTATCCAGCCAATATCAGCGGTACACCAATAAACATCTCCCGGATTATATTGAAAAACATTAGTAAACGAATAAGAGGTATAGACCATATAACCTCCACATGTATGCACCACTCCTTTAGGTTTTCCTGTTGAACCAGAAGTATAAAGAATGAACAACATGTTCTCGGAATCCATTTCTTCAGCCTCGTTCTCAGCAGATTGCCCCATAATAGCATCTTCCCACCAAATGTCTCTGCCCTCCTGCATGGTCACCTCTATATCTGTACGATTCAAGACGATAACCTTTTCGACAGTCTTAGTCTTTTCCAATGCCTCGTTTACTAGTGCCTTGACAGGAATGGCTTTTGATCCTCTAAAATTTCCATCCGATGTTAATACCATTTTTGCCTGACAGTCATTTATCCTGTCCGCAAGGGAGGTCGAAGAAAATCCGGCAAATACAACAGAGTGAATAGCTCCAATACGAGCGCAAGCCAACATTGCAACAGCGGCTTCAGGCACCATAGGCATGTAGATGATGACCCGATCTCCTTTTCCTGCGCCCTGAGTTTTCATGGCATTAGCAAACTGACAAGTCATTTTAAACAATTCCTGATAAGTGATCTTTCGGACAGCATCATTCGGATCATTCGGCTCCCAAATAATAGCCACTTGATCACCGAGAGTGTGCAAATGCCTTTCGAAAATATTATCTGTAATGTTTAATTTCCCATTGACAAACCATTTAATATCCGGTTCTTCAAAATTCCATTCCAGGGCTTTATCCCATCTACTTCTCCAGTGAAATGAAGCAGCTACTCCTTCCCAAAAACCTTCAGGATCGCTGACACTTCTGTCATATTCATTCACATATTCACTCAGTATTTTGATTCTGTTGGTCATATCTTCATCAGTTTCAGCCTGAAACTAAAAATCATTTGCCTAATGATCAATTAAAATCTTTTAATTGAAGAATTCCCCCAGTTAATATTTTCTGAAACCCTGTGTACGTGCTACAATAATTGTAGCGTTGCAATTACCTTTGACTAAAAATATAATCAAATGTCAATTCCAATTCAGGGTAAGCCTGTCAGAGGTTCCAAATCAGGCCAACCCATCATGGCCTGGCCTGATGCGACCTTCTTGACCAGAGCTGGCCTATGGGTATTATTTGGGATTTAGGGGAAGGGCCTAAAACCTTCAGGCAACTACAGGCAGTTTGTGAATCAGTTTCACCCACGACGTTGAACACTCCCCTGAAGGAATTGAGAAATTCCTGCATGATTGAAAGCACCGTCAACGGAGATGAGCTTACAAATTCTGGAATGGAAGTATTGGAACTATTGAGGCCATTAGGTAATTGGGCCAATAAATGGTCAAACAAGTTTAACTAATCAAATGAAAAAAACACTGCACATACTAATGCCGATTGCACTCATATTACAGATCAGATTTTTTACAGATCAGAATCTTTTCAGTACATTGAAGACTATGAAAAAGAACTTCATCATTGGCCTGTTAATGCTTGCGTTCGGAGTATTTAGTCTCTACTGGGCTCAAACACATTCTCCGGATTCGGGCACGGGGGTTAAATTGGGACGTGAGATTTCAGGTTCCTATTCACTAAGTGCCCCAGGATACATTTTCAGCCTTGTTTTTGCTACGGCCCTCATTGTATCAGGGGGACTAAGAGCCTGGAAATCTCGATAATCAATTCATTTTTCAGTATAACCTGCAAGGGTAATTAACTACAAAATCATGAAAAAAGATAGAAGGAATTTTATCAAATCAGCAGCAATTGGTGGTGTCAGTACCTTAGCCATTGGCTGTTCAAGAGCTGATAAAGGGGAAACATCAGTCTCCGATAAAAGTGAATCGGAAAAAAGAAGAAACAACCCGTTCGGTGTTTCGAGCTACTCTTTTTGGCAATTTAATGGACCAAAAGAAGAATCAAGTATTGAAAGTTGTATCGATAGAGCCGCCTTTATGGATTTTGACGGGCTTGAAATTTTGCATATCCAAATGGCATCTGAAGAAAATTCTGTAATACAGAATTTCAAGAGAAGAGCACTCCATGCAGGCATTGATCTATATGGTTTTTCTACTCACCAGGGTTTTCTAAATCCTGATTCTGTCTATCGAAAAGAAAACATTGAAAAGACCAGGCATCAAATTGAACTGGCCTACAGTATGGGCATCCCGACCATGCGGGTCAATACCGGCCGCTGGGGAACGACCGAGTCATTTGACGATTTAATGGCCAACCAAGGTATAGAACCACCATTGGAAGGTTACAGTGATGAAGATGGCTTTCAATGGGTAATTGACTCTATTGGAGAATGTTTAAAAAAGGCGGAAGAGTGCGGAGTGGTAATGGGTTTAGAAAATCATTGGGGACTTGGACGGACTGCGGCTGGAGTCAAAAGAATAGTCGATGCTTTGAACTCACCCTGGTTAAAAGTGACCTTGGACACCGGTAACTTCCTGGAAGATCCTTACGACCAACTCACCCAACTTGCTCCGGACGCTTGCCTTATGCAGGCAAAAACTTATTACGGAGAAGGCAAATGGTATACCCTCGATTTGGACTATCCAAGAATTGGAGAAATTATGAGAAATGCTAATTATAAAGGATATATCTCATTGGAATTTGAGGGGCAGGAAGATCCGTCAATTGCTATTCCCAAAAGCCTGGATGTTTTGAGAAATGCTTTTTACTGCTAAAAATGAATTGGCTTTCGTTTGGCTTAGTCGTCGTATTGACCATAAACAATCAAAATTCCCAATTTATTGTAATCATTTAAGCAAGGTTCTCGTATGCTACAATGAACCGTTTGAAATATGAAAATGATACAGCTTAGTTCTATAATCTTATTGGCTTTTTCACTTAGCATGTGCAATCTTGATAAAGAGAGGGCAACCGAGTCATCAGTGCTGAAAGTTGAGGTAAAAAACCCAATTCAACTTGATAGCCTGAGTAAGGCATATTTTGCCAGTGGTTGTTTTTGGTGTGTAGAAGCAGTATTCGAAAGCGTACATGGAGTTGAAGAGGCCATATCTGGTTATGCGGGTGGCAAGACAAAAAACCCAACTTACAGGCAAGTAGGTTACGGAGAAACAGGTCATGCAGAAGCTGTTGAAGTATATTATGACCCAAACGTAGTAGACTACAAAACCCTCGTTACCGTTTTCTATGGCTCACACGATCCGACAACCGTTGACGGCCAACATCCTGATTACGGCAAACAATACCGATCCATGATCTATTATCAGAATGAGGAAGAACGAAAAGTTGCACAGGATTTTAAGAGTAGTTTAGAAAAATCTAGTGATTACGATAAACCAATCGTGACTGAAATAGTGCCTCTTACAAAGTTCTGGATTGCTGAGGAGTATCACCAAGACTATGAAAAGCGAAATCCTAATCAGCCGTATGTCAGAAATGTATCAATACCACGTTTGAGAAGATTTCAGGCAAAATTTCCGGAATTGTTGAAACAAAATGTGAATCACTAATTTTATCTTATCCTACGCACTGGCATTTCCGAGTTTGTAAGGTTGTTTTCAACTCCGAATTGATCCTTATATTATGGGTTTTAATATAATTTAAGACCCTGAATATAATTTAAGACCCTGACCAACCGTCAAATGTTGCACAATTGTTGTACAGCAATTCTAACAGTTCTATTATTAACAACTTCCCATATTCAATTCATTTTCACAGCATCACAGTGGCGGTATGTTTCCTGAGAGTTTTGAAAAGCCTATAGCCCTGGTTCCCGCTACATTAGGAGAATTAGAATGGGGAATATCTTCAACAGAAGTCAAAAAATCTTTTGATGAGAGTTGGACCCGGTCGGATATCTGGATTAGGTCGCCGGTATTTTAGTAAAACTCCCTGGAGGTTTGATTCTATTATTAAAAACTAAAATCATTTAAATTGATTCATTCTTGCTTAGGAAACCTCCAGGGGGTTTTGCTACAACTAAACCAAGCTAACCTCTTTACCAGCCAAGTAGGTCACGCCCTGCAAGTACTTGTCAACTTCTCTGGCAGCCTCACGTCCTTCTGAAATGGCCCAAACTACTAAGGACTGGCCTCTTCGCATATCTCCTGCAGAATATATTCCACCAACCGACGTTGCGTAATTGGTTGTCTTAACGTTACCTCTTTCGTCCAACTCTACTCCCAGTTGATCAATCATTCCTTCTTTTTGTGGATGCAGGAAACCAGCCGCTAATAAGGCTAGTTCACAAGATATTACTCTTTCTGTACCTTTTATCTCCTTAAACCCCTTAGTTCCCCATTTGATGTCCACTAACTTTAATCCGGTCAGTTTTCCATCTTTACCAATAAATTCTTTGGTCAGAATTGCCCATTTTCGATCAGCCCCTTCTTCATGTGAGGTACTTGTTCTCAGAGTCATAGGCCATTCAGGCCAGGGGTTATTCTTTGCCCTTTCCACCGGTGGCTGGCTTAGTAACTCAATTTGTGTAACTGATTTTGCTTTATGTCTGTTTGATGTTCCAACACAATCTGAACCAGTATCACCTCCACCAATAACGACAACATTTTTACCGGTTGCCATTATTTGCTTTTCCTTAAAGTTGATACCGGAGACAACTTTGTTTTGCTGGCTTAGAAAATCCATAGCAAAATAAATTCCCTTCAACTCACGGCCGGGTAGTGGGAGATTCCTTGGCATAGTGGAACCTCCACACAACAGGATAGCATCATAATCAGCCATTAAAGTTTCTACCAGTATATTGACCCCGACGTTGGCATTGGTTTTAAAAACCACACCCTCATCTACCATGATATCCACCCGGCGTTTCACTACAGTTTTTTCTAGTTTAAAATCAGGAATACCAAAACGTAACAATCCTCCAACTTCTTCGGCTCTCTCAAAGACTGTTACCAAATGGCCGGCTTTATTCAATTGTGCAGCAGCAGCCAGACCCGCTGGTCCAGACCCGATAACGGCAACTGATTTTCCAGTCCTATGTTTTGGAGGCCGAGCCTTGGTATAGCCTAATTCAAATGCCTTTTCCGCAATAGTTTTTTCAATGTGTTCAATAGCCACCGGTGGTTTATTGATGCCCAAAATACAGGATGCCTCGCATGGTGCAGGACAAATTCTTCCCGTAAATTCCGGGAAGTTATTCGTCGAGTGAAGAATTTCCGTCGCCTTCTTCCAATTATTCTGGTAGACAGCATCATTAAATTCCGGAATGTTATTTCCTAATGGGCATCCGTTATGGCAAAAGGGTATTCCACAGTCCATACACCGGGCCGCCTGCTCATTAGATTTTATATCAGGAAACTCTATGTACAGTTCCTTATAATCGTTTAGTCTTTTTTTGACATCTCTTGTTCCGGGTAGCTCACGGCCAAACTCCATGAACCCTGTTGATTTTCCCATTAAACCGTCTGTTTAAGTTGACTACCTTTTCTTTTGGATAGAATAGCTTTGTATTCAGTAGGCATGACCTTTGTAAATCGTGAAATATGATCAGCCCAATCAGAAATAATGGCCTCTGCCTTCTTACTACCAGTGAATTTCATATGATGGGTAACTAGCTGCTTTATTACACTTATGTCTTCGAAATTCAGTGATTCCAGAGCTACCATTTCCATATTGCAAAGGAGATCAAACTTATCACCAGCATCATAGATGTAGGCTATTCCTCCACTCATCCCCGCTGCAAAATTTTTACCTGTTGCTCCCAAAATAACGACCCTGCCCCCGGTCATGTATTCACACCCATGGTCTCCTACCCCTTCAACTACCGCATTTACACCAGAGTTTCTTACTGCAAATCGTTCACCAGCTATCCCATTGATGTAAATTTCTCCCGAAGTGGCACCATAAAGTGCCACATTGCCAATAATTGTATTTTCTTCTGGTAAAAAGCTGGTGTCTCGGTCAGGGTAAACAATTAGTTGTCCTCCTGACAAACCTTTTCCAAAATAATCATTGGCCTCACCCTGAAGGACAAATTTTATACCATGAGTCGCAAATGCTCCAAAACTCTGACCGGCCGACCCACGGAAACTGAATCTAATAGTTCCACCTGGCAATCCCGCTCTATCATACTTTTTGGATATTTCATTTGAAAGCATTGCTCCTACTGCCCTGTCAGTATTGTTTATTTTGAAGCGACCCACAGAAACCTCATCAGCGTTCAAAGACCTTTGAGCAGCCTCGATAAGACTTCGGTCTAACACCGCTTCAAGGCCATGTTGTTGTTTGCGCTTATTATAGACCCCGTGTTCATCAGATTCTGAAATTCGTTTGATGATTTTTTTTAATTTCAGCGATTGCAATCTTGGTGGGAGGTTATCCCTGACTTTCAGTACGTTGGACTGACCAACCATTTCATTTACTGTTTTAAACCCAAGATCGGCCATAATTTGCCTTAAGTCTTCCGCCAGAAACCTGAATAAGTTAACGACATGTTCGGAATCTCCTGTAAATAACTGTCTCAATTCCGGGTCCTGGGTGGCTATTCCCACCGGGCAAGTATTGAGATGACATTTCCTCATGATAATACATCCCTCTACTACCAAAGCAGCTGTAGCCACACCCCATTCTTCCGCACCCAAAAGTGTTGCAATTGCCAAATCCCTACCAGTTCTTATTTGACCGTCAGTTTGCAATACAACTCTATCACGAAGGTTGTTCAGTACCAGGGTTTGGTGCGCCTCTGATAAACCAAGCTCCCACGGTAAACCAGCGTGTCGCATAGAACTTAGCGGTGAGGCTCCCGTGCCTCCATCTGCTCCTGAAATAAGAATTACGTCTGCCATCGCTTTTGCCACACCAGCCGCCACAGTTCCAACCCCGGCTTCAGCAACCAATTTTACATTAATCCTGGCCTTTCGATTGGCATTCTTTAAATCAAAGATTAACTGGGCAAGATCCTCAATCGAATAAATGTCATGATGGGGTGGTGGCGATATCAACCCAACTCCCGGAGTAGAGTTTCTTACTCTGCCTATCCAGTCGTCGACTTTATGTCCTGGTAATTGTCCACCCTCGCCAGGTTTCGCTCCCTGTGAGATTTTTATTTGTAATTCAGAGGCATTAGTCAAATAATAACTTGAAACACCAAAACGACCAGAAGCTACCTGCTTTATTGCCGACCGTTCCCAATCGCCATTTTCCTTCTTTTTGAAACGGATAGAATCCTCACCACCTTCTCCACTATTACTCTTTCCACCGATTTTATTCATTGCAATGGCCAAGGTTGAGTGTGCCTCGTGCGAAATAGAGCCAAATGACATCGCTCCTGTCGCGAATCTTTTAAAGATCAACTCTGCAGGTTCGACTTCCGAAATTGGAATTGATTGTCTTGACTTAAAATCAAACAAACTCCGTAAAGTAATAGCTTTCTCAGACTGCTCATTGATAACTTTGGCGTATTTCTTATAGAGCTCGTAATCACCCCTTCTGGTCGATTGTTGTAGGTAATGAATGGTTTCGGGATTGAATAAGTGAGCCTCGCCATTTCTTTTCCATTGGTAAAGACCGCCAACGGGCAATTTATCTGAATTGATATTTGTTTTCGAAAAAGCAAATTGATGTCGTTTATTAATGTCTTGAGCCAGATCATCAAACGAAAGTCCCCCAATTCTTGAGGTGGTACCGGAAAAACACCTCTCCACAATTCCGTCAGACAAGCCAATGATCTCGAATATTTGTGCTCCCTGATACGATTGTAGGGTTGATATTCCCATCTTAGACATCACTTTCAGTAAGCCATTGCCAATTGACTTGGTGTAGTTGGCATATAGATCATTCAAATCAGGTTTTTTCAATGAGTTCGTCTTGCTCATTTGCCGAATGGTCTCAAATGCCATATAGGGGTAAACAGCAGAAACACCGTAGCCAATAAATGTTGCGAAATGATGAACCTCAATGGCATCCCCAGCTTCAATAACCAACCCAACCTTACTTCTAAGTTTTAAAGTCACCAAATGCTGTTGAACTGCACCCGCCGCCAATAATGATGGAATTGGTGCCATTTGATAATCAACATTCCGATCACTAATGATCAGAATACTGACCCCACTTCTAACTGCCTCTTCGGCCTTTTTGCAAAGCTCATTGATGCCTTTTTCCAGGGCACCTTCCTTTCCATTACACTTAAAAGTTGCGCCGACTAATTGGACTTTATATTCATTCATGTTGAGTTGACGAAGCTTTTCGAAAAGCTCTGTATTCAACACGGGTTGAGAAATATGTATTTGCCTGGCGTGCTCCGGTGTTTCGGTTAAAATGTTGTGATTACTACCTACTCTGGTGAAAAGAGACATCACTAACCTCTCCCGAATTGGGTCTATTGCCGGATTACTAACCTGGGCAAAGTGCTGTTTAAAATAGTGCGAGATATGCTGATTTTGATTACTCAAAACTGCAATGGGAGTGTCCGCACCCATTGCTCCTACAGGTTCCTTGCCGTCTTCTGCCATTGGTTTAAGAATGACTTTTAGATCCTCTGTGGTGAAACCAAAAACCTGCTGCATTTTAATAACATTGGCAGCCGACATTGCTTTGGGTAGATGCTCTGGAGTTGGCATCAGCCTAAGCTTACTGCGATATTTTCTGACCCAATCATGGTAAGGTCTTTGATTCATCAACTCGGTTTTCAGATCCGTGTCATCCCTGAATTTGCCCGCATGAAGATCTGCGACAATCATTTTGCCCGGTTCAAGTCGGCCTTTCTCAATGATGTTAACAGAATCCAAGTCTAATGTTCCTGCCTCTGAAGAGACAATAAGCCGGTCGTCTTTTGTGAGGCAATATCGACCAGGACGCAATCCGTTCCTATCGAGAGTTGCTCCAACCATACGTCCATCCGCAAAACAAATTGCTGCGGGTCCGTCCCAAGGCTCCATCAAGGAGGCATGGAATTTATAATAACCCTTCTTACGTTGGTCCATCAATCGGTTATCCTGCCATGCTTCCGGTATTAACATTGTCATCACATGTGGCGTAGATCTGCCACACAGAAACAACATTTCCACCATGGCATCCAAATTTGATGAATCCGAATTTTTTGCATTACAAATCGGAAGTAGAATATCCATCTCCTCTTTGGAAAAGAAGTGGGTATCAAACAGCACTTCTTTGGATTTCATTTTGATAACATTTCCTCTTACGGTATTTATTTCACCATTATGAGCTATGTATCTGAAAGGTTGGGCTAACTGCCAATTAGGAAAGGTGTTGGTCGAAAACCGGGAATGCACCATTGCGAAATTAGATTTCATACGAGAATCCTTCAGGTCGATGAAATAATGCCTCAATTGGTCAGTCCGCAATTGCCCCTTATATACAATTTTCCTGCATGAGAAAGATGGAATATAACATTCGTTATCGAGATGTTTAATCTCATTATTCAATTTAGAAGTCAAGTACTTCCTGAGCACAAAAAGCTTTCGTTCCAGTTGAATTGAATCTTCAAATTTCTGATTGTACCGTACAAAAAGTTGTTCCATCCAGGGGGCAATCGCCAATGCGGATTTTCCCGCAAAATCCTGATTGACCGGCACTGTGCGATAACCAATAATTTCGAATCCACGTTCCTTCACATAATCTCTTATTCGAAGTTTATAAATCTTACGTGATGTTTCATCTTGAGGAAAATATATGCACCCTACTCCAAAATCCTCCGGTTTCTCTTTTAATTCAAAACCCGATTTCGGGGCCTCTTCTACAAAAAATTCGTAGGGTATTTGCATCATTATTCCGGCACCATCGCCAGAATCAATTTCGCAGCCTTTTCCTCCCCTATGTTCCATGCATTCTAACATAGTTAGCGCATCAACTACGTTTTGGTTCGACCGGACTCCCTTAATGTTGGCAACAAAACCAATGCCACATGAATCCTTTTCAAACTCAGGTGAATACAGTGATGAATTAAACACATCTGAAAGCTGGCCAGCAGCTCCCGTTGAATCGGTCATGTCCAATTTTTGTTAGATAATAAATTCTTAAAAAAATAGCAGGTTAATGTTACCTATTGTTGATAATCATAAACCTTGAAATCAAATTTTCAATTATCAGCTTACTTTGATGAGATTTTTGCAATTCTCTTTTCTGGTTTCATACTGGAATTAACAATCTCATATCTGGCCAGCATTATTAATTTATGATACAATATTTTTATGAATTTAAAAAACGGGACATTTATATTTGGATTTAGTAAACTCTCCTAATTCGCAATTTTTCAGTTTCATCAAACGAAAAAATGCATCAGGATCTCATGATGAAAAAGTTATTGAATGCCGTAAAAAATGAACTGGGAAAGCCTTACCAGGATCTGGAATTTGTACTGGAATGCTTCAAAGAATCATTGATAGAATCCAGAGAACCGAAGCTATCAGAATGTATTCCATGGATTAATGAAACAGACCTTGAGCCTGAACATATTACCAATAAGCATCTCCAGGTATATTCGATGTCATTTCAACTACTTAACATGGTTGAAATCAACGCCGCAGTACAGCACAGGAGAAAAGTTGAGGAAGATAATGGACTGGCAAGTATCAATGGTTTATGGGCTGAAAACCTGCAAAGGTTGAAAAACGCCGGCGTTGCTCCTTCTGAAATTGCTCAATCGCTGACTGAAATAAGAGTTGAACCGGTTCTGACGGCCCATCCCACTGAAGCGAAAAGAACAACCATACTAGAACACCATCGATCACTCTATTTGTTGCTTGTAAAAAGAGAGAACTCGATGTATAATTCAATCGAGCAGAATGAGGTGCGTAACGAAATCAAATTGGCTATTGATCGAATATGGAGAACAGGAGAAATCTATTTAGAAAAGCCAGATGTTCCCTCCGAATTAAGGAATATTCTTCACTATTTGGTAAATGTTTTTCCCGACGTTACCCCAATACTTAATAAGAGGCTCAAACAGGCTTGGGAAGAAATGGGATTCGACAAAGACTTATTGAACACTCATTGGCCTCAAGTTACTTTTGGGAATTGGGTTGGTGGAGATAGAGATGGTCACCCGTTTGTTACTGCAGAAGTCACCGCCGATACACTACAACTAATGCGGTTGAATGCCATGGTTGTCCTTCGCCGCGGATTACTTGATCTGGTGCAAAAGCTAAGTTTTGCCTGTGATTTCGAGACAGCACCAAGAGTTTTACGGGACAGGATGAGTAAACTTCTTTATGAAACGGGTGTGGACGGTGATTTGGCCTATCAAAGAAACAAGGGGGAGGTCTTTCGGCAATTTGTGAATTTGATCCTCACAAAATTTCCAGTGGATGTTAAAAGAGAACATGCCACTGAGTTGAAAGAGGGAATCTGGAGTTATTCCAAACCAAACGAATTATTAAGTGATTTAAAAATTCTTCAAAATGCCCTAGTTGAATATGGCGCAAAGTCAGTAGCTTATTCAGATGTGAAGGAAGTCATACTCATGGTGGAGTCTTTTGGTTTCCATCTGGCACATCTGGATATCAGGCAGAACAGTGGGTTTCACGATAAAGCCATGGCACAGTTAATAAATTCCGGACATCTCAAAATTGGAAATTTCTTAGAATGGAGCGAATCAGAGCGGTTGAGTTTTATTGACGAAGAATTACAACTAAATAGACCATTTACTCACCCTCACATAAACTTAGGTAATGAAGCTAAAGCAGTAATTGATTGTTATCATGTTATAGCCAGGCACACCTATCACTATGGCCCTGAAGGGCTTGGATCACTTATTGTGAGTATGACCCGTTCGCTGTCTGATCTTTTGATTGTTTACATGCTTGCTCGTGAGGCTGGCTTGACCCAGGAAACAGGAGATGGAATTGTCTGTATTTTACCGGTTGTACCTCTTTTCGAGACTATTGAGGATCTTGAATCTGCTCCTGCAATACTGGATGCATTTTTCAGCCATCCTTTTGTTCAAAGAAGCTTAAAGTACAAGCAGGCTATTGAAGGTACGCCTCATCCCATGCAACAAGTAATGATTGGCTACAGTGACAGTAATAAAGATGGAGGAATAATGAGTAGTCAATGGAACCTTCATAAGGCTCAAAATAAATTGACAGAAATTGGAGCTAATCACGGGGTTAGAATCCGTTTCTTCCATGGCAAGGGAGGATCAATCAGCCGGGGGGCCGGGCCATCACACTGGTTTGTTAGGGCTTTACCTCATTCCGCGGTCAGTACCAATATTAGACTCACAGAACAAGGCGAGACCATTGCCCAGAAATATGCCAATAAGTTAAATGCAGCCTACAATTTAGAGTTGCTAATGGCTAGTGCCACCACTCAAACATTATTGGACAGACATAGGGAAAGGACAAACCACCCGTTTGCGGATGTATTGGAAAAGTTGTCGAAAAGTAGCCAGTCATATTATGAGCAACTTCTTCAGCATAAACATTTTATCAGTTTTTTTAGTCAGGCAACCCCGATTGATGCCATCGAATCGAGTAAGATTGGTTCAAGACCCGCCAGAAGAAGTGGTAAAAGAACAGTAGAAGATTTGAGAGCCATCCCCTGGGTTTTTAGCTGGTCTCAATCCAGGTATAATATGACCAGTTGGTTTGGTTTAGGTTCCGCTTTGGTTGATTTCCTGAATGAGGATGAAGCCAGTTTCAACAAATTCAAGGAAGCAACAAAATCAGATTCACTTATCCGATATATTCTGACTAATGTGGATACCAGCCTTGCTGCAACAGATACTGACATTATGAAATTGTATGCTTCACTGGTAGACAGTAATGAAGTTCGCGATTCCATTTTGAGCAAGTTCCTGGATGAGTTTGAAAAAACTCACAAGATGTTAAATCTATTATTGGACAAACCACTTGAGGAGAGAAGGAGAAATCACTATTTCTCCAATCAACTAAGGGCAATTGGAATGGATGAAATCCATCAATATCAGGTTAACATGCTGAAGAAGTGGAGAAAAGCAAAGGAGGCTGGCTCGGAAAGTGAAGAATTATTGGTAAGTCTACTGCTCTCTGTGAACGTTCTGGCAGGTGCAATGAGAAATACTGGTTGAGGTCAATAATTTCAACTTTTGTAAAAAATGATAGTCTTTAGTATCACCCATTCAACAGAAGGTCAATTTTGATCCAGACTATTATATATTTTCTAATTGCAATTAAACCATTTGCCTGAAGGGTGGTCTAAAATGAGATGTCGATTTTGAAGTTATAAAAATTTAGCATTTCTTTGGCCTTCCGAAAAATGAATCTATCTGCATACATAGCACCCTTAGCAACTGTTCCGATTAGGACAGCAGCGGGTAGGATTCCCACCAGGCCGGTGGCCTGATACTATTGAAGATTACCTGCGTGGTAGTCAATACTCCCAGATTATTATTTTATTTATTTTAAACAAATTATTTTAAACAAAACTTCAGCATTAACCATGTCTGGATTTACCATTTTAGTGGCCAACGCGTCACATTTAAATTATGTAGAGTTGATTTGTCTCACTATTGCAGAGAGCGCAGCTCAACGTGGCACAGGTATAGCGAAAAGAAGCCCGGAATATATAGCCACAAAAATCAATGAGGGCAAAGCAATTATCGCATTTGATAAGAAGGGTGTATTTGGTGGCTTTTGCTACATAGAAACCTGGGGAGATGGATATGTGGCTAGTTCAGGTCTCATTGTTAACCCTGATTATCGTCATTTGGGACTAGCTAAAAAGATTAAAGCAGCAGCTTTCAAACTTTCACGAAAAAAATATCCGGAAACCAAAATCATTGGCCTCACCACTAGTCTAGCTGTTATGAAAATCAACTCCGACCTTGGTTATTACCCGGTTCCGTTTTCTGAACTTACTACAGACAAAGCATTTTGGAATGGCTGTCAGAGTTGTGTTAATTACGAAATTCTCAAAAACAAGGAGTTTAAAAATTGTTTGTGTACAGGTATGCTGTACGATTATAAAAATAACAGGAAATCGAAGAAATGGAATTTTCTGAAGAAGTCCGGGATATATGAACGATTGGTTCGAATAAAGAGGGCAGTTTTCACCAAGGAAGGCAAGATTTCAATTGTAAATATCTTTTCAATATGAAGCAGAAAGTAGTTTTAGCTTATAGCGGAGGTTTAGACACATCCTATTGCGTCAAGTATCTCTCCATTGAAAAAGGACTTGAGGTACATGCGGTCCTGGTAAATACTGGTGGGTTTGAAGATTCGGAATTGGTGGCAGTTGAAAAGAGGGCGTTGGAATTGGGTGTAACCAGCTTTAAAACACTTAATGTGGAAGACAATTTCTATACCGATTGTGTGCGCTTTCTCATTTTTGGCAATATTCTTAAAAACAACACTTATCCTCTATCTGTTAGTGCTGAACGTGTTTTTCAAGCAATGGCCATTGCCAAATATGTCAACACCACGCAAGCCCACTACGTAGCCCACGGAAGTACGGGTGCTGGAAATGATCAAGTGAGATTTGATCTCATTTTTCAAACTATCTGCCCCAATGCGGAAATTGTTACTCCAATCAGAGATCAAAAGCTCTCCCGGGAAGAGGAGATTGAATATTTAAAGCAAAAAGGGATAAACATGAATTGGGAGAAAGCTAAGTATTCCATCAACCAGGGCCTTTGGGGTACTTCAGTTGGTGGTGCTGAAACACTGACGTCCAACCAATACCTTCCCGAAAGTGCCTTTCCGTCATCTTTAAAAAGAAATGAAAGTCAACAAATAACTGTAGCTTTTGAAAAAGGTGAACCTGTCAGTATTGACGGTAGAGTAATGCCTCCAGTAGAAATAATTAAAGCTTTGAATCATATTGGGTCTGAGTATGCGATTGGCCGTGACATTCATGTGGGAGATACCATTATCGGCATTAAAGGTCGGGTTGGATTTGAGGCTGCAGGGCCAAAAATCTTAATCCAGGCTCATCACACGCTTGAAAAGCACACCTTAACCAAATGGCAGCTACAATTGAAGGATCAATTATCTCCGTGGTATGGCAACCTTGTTCATGAGGGGCAATTTTTAGAGCCATCATTAAGAGATATCGAGAATTTTCTTATCAACAGTCAACGAAATGTTAGCGGCAATGTCATCATTGAATTAAATCCCTATCGCTTCCATGTTGTAGGTATTGAATCATCACATGATTTGATGAACAATGAATTTGGAGCCTACGGCGAAATGAACATGGGGTGGACAGGGGATGATGTTAAAGGATTTTCAAAAGTATTCGGTAATCAAAATAAAATCTATTACCAGGTAAATCGACATAAGTGTGAGGAATAAAATAAAAGTAGGATTAATTGGAGGTGCTGGCTATACAGCAGGTGAGCTTCTTCGCATTCTGGTCAATCACCCCGATGTGGAAATCGCATTCGTTCAAAGTACCAGTCAGGCTGGTAAGCCAATCATATTTATTCATGGTGACTTAGCTGGTGATTCATCGCTGTTCTTTACCGACCAATTGTCAGAAGTAGATGCTATTTTTCTTTGTCGAGGACATGGTGCCTCAAAGGCTTTCTTAGAATCAACAGCATTACCTGGAAGCCCGAAAATTATTGACCTCAGCCATGATTACCGACTAAAGTCAAACGGAAATGATTTTATCTATGGCCTGCCTGAAGCATTTCGGAGTGAAATCGTCAGTGCCAGTAAAGTCGCCAATCCAGGATGCTTTGCCACTTGTATTCAGCTCGGTTTATTACCACTGGCAGCCAAAAATTTATTAAACGAGAGTATTCAAGTAACCGCCATCACCGGTTCAACCGGAGCTGGTCAGTCTCTATCTGAGACAAGTCATTTCAGCTGGCGTAACAACAACCTTTCCGTTTATAAGCCATTCCAACATCAACATTTGGCTGAGATAATACAAACACTCAACCACTTGTCAGGTGAAGTAATCTCAGAACTTAATTTTATACCTATTCGAGGTGATTTTACCAGGGGAATATTTGCCACAACCTATCTTAAGTCCAATCTCACTCAGGAGGAAGCTATAGATTTGTTTGAGGACTACTATTCCACTCACCCATTCACGTTTGTAACCAGAGAGAATCAAAATCTTAAGCAGGTAGTCGGCACCAATAAAGGCAGTGTGCATGTGGATAAGATTGAAGATAAACTATTAATAATCAGTGCAATAGATAATTTGACTAAAGGAGCTTCGGGACAAGCTGTTCAAAACATGAATCTCATGTTTGGTTTGGAGGAATCTTCGGGGTTGAGGTTAAAATCAATTGCGTTCTGACTTAAATATAGTCGTACAAGCCATAATAAAGATTAATATAATATTTCTAAAATGAAGCGATTAGACATCTACCCCCTATTTGATATTGAACCCGTAAAAGGTGAAGGAGTTTATGTCATAGATCGAGTTGGTGACCGCTATTTGGACTTTTATGGAGGTCATGCGGTGATCTCCATCGGTCATGGCCATCCACATTACACTGACATGGTCACCAAGCAATTGAACAAATTGCCGTTCTATTCCAATTCGGTTATCAACTCACCACAAGATCAACTAGCCGCAAGATTGGGAGAAATCTCTGGACTAACTGACTATCAGCTATTTCTCATTAACTCGGGAGCTGAAGCCAATGAGGCAGCCTTGAAAATAGCAGCCGGAGTAACTGGTCGGAAAAAAATTGTTTGTCTTGAAAAAGGATTTCATGGCCGAACTGCTTTAGCCGTTGCTGCTACCGACAATGGCAGCTATTATACAGCGATGAACGACTTGAACATTATTGAGAGGGTTCCTGTTAATGATATTGAAGCGGTGAAAACCGTTCTGGACGAGGACATTGCAGCAGTAATCATAGAAGGTATTCAGGGAATAGCAGGAATCTATGAACCAACGTCCGTCTATCTTGAACAACTTGCAGTTTTAGTAAAGGAGAATGGGTCGCTTTTAATACTAGATGAAATTCAATCCGGATATGGTCGGTCTGGAAAGTTCTTTGCCTACCAATATGCCGACATTAAGCCAGACCTAATTACTATAGCCAAAGGAATGGGCAACGGATTTCCCATTGGTGGAGTGGCAGTGGCACCGCACATTGAACCACCCAAAGGTTTGCTGGGAACCACTTTCGGCGGGAATCACCTCGGATGTGCAGCGGGAATTGCCGTTTTGGATGTGATGGAGAAAGAAGGTTTAGTTGAAAACGCTGCCAAAATGGGTCAAGAGTTAATAAAAGAACTACAGGAAATAGTTGAAATCTGCGAGATTCGTGGTAAAGGTTTGATGATAGGTATTGAATTCGATTACCCAATTAAGGAAATACGCAATCGGTTACTTAAAGAATTCAAAATATTCACTGGCAATGCTACTCAACCCAACACATTGAGACTCTTACCTCCACTCACTATTGGGGTGAAGGAAATTAAAAATTTCATTAATTCATTAAAATCAGTATTAGCATCCAAAAATGAAACAGTTTATATCAGTTGATGACGTCGGTGACCCCATGGGGTTAGTTAAGGAAACATTGGATATTAAAAAGCAACCTGCGGCCAATAGGAATATTGGCAACGGGCTAACTCTGGCACTTATTTTCATGAACCCAAGTTTGAGAACGCGTCTAAGTACCCAAAAAGCCGCACAAAACCTGGGTATGGAAGTTCTGGTGATGAACGTAGGCACGGAAGGCTGGAAACTCGAAACTGGGGAGGGAGTAATTATGCAAGGTGACAAAGCAGAACATGTAAAAGAAGCAGCAGCTGTGATTGGTCAATATTGCGATATTGTAGGGCTTCGATCTTTTCCTCAATTAAAGAACCGTGATGAGGACTATTCTGATAAGATGACCCATGCTTTTATAAAGTACTCAGGGAGGCCGGTACTCAGTTTGGAATCTGCTGTCTTTCATCCATTGCAAAGCCTTGCTGATTTAGTGACAATAGAACAGTTCAAGCAAAAAGGCAGGCCTAAAGTAGTACTTACATGGGCCCCGCATGTCAAAGCCCTGCCGCAATCTGTCCCCAATTCCTTTACTCAATGGGTAAATAGAACGGATTACGAGTTTGTAATCACGCATCCCAAAGGGTATGAATTATCCGGGAGTATCACCGGAACGGCAAATATTGAATACGATCAGGACAAGGCACTTGAAGGTGCGGATTTCATCTATGCCAAAAATTGGTCTTCATATTATAGCTATGGGAAAATATTAAATAAGGAAAAATCCTGGGCCATTGACCAATCCAAGATGAATCTAACAAACAATGGAAAATTCATGCATTGTTTACCGGTCAGGCGAAATCTGGTTGTCACTGACGGTGTGCTTGATAGCCCAAGTTCTATTGTTGTTCATCAAGCAGGCAATCGGGAGTTTAGTGCCCAGGCAGTTTTGAAGAGAATGATTGAAGGGTTTAATAGTTAAAATTTTATACATCGAATGGCACCTCCTCCCATAATTAAATCAACATCCCCTTTTTTGCCCCCTTCAAAGGGGAAATTGACCTCGATGCTATTGGCAATTCCGACACTAGACACTATTATCGAAATTAACTTTCCCCTTGAGGGGAGATTCAGAGGGGTGTTTTGATTCCCCGGTCAAGCAGTGGAATGGCAGCTACTAACATGAAAGAAGACCTCTACATAGTTAAAATAGGCGGTAACGTAATTGACATCGAGTTGAATCTCAAGTCATTTCTTTCTGATTTTTCCAAAATTGAGGCAAAGAAAATTCTTGTCCATGGAGGTGGTAAAATAGCTACTGAAACAGGGAGAAAATTAGGGATCAAACCCAATTACCAAAATGGTCGGCGAATCACCGACGACGATACCATCGACCTGGTGACCATGGTCTATGGTGGGCTTATCAATAAGAAAATAGTCTCTTCACTCAACGCCTTTGGTAACAATGCCATTGGTCTTAGTGGAGCTGATGCGAATCTCATTTTGGCACATCGGCGACCAATTCAGGACGGAATTGATTTTGGATGGGTTGGCGACATTGACCAGGTCAATCACAAAGTATTAAACGACTTCCTTGCAACAGATCAATTACCTGTAATTGCCCCGCTGACATGTGATGAGAAAGGTCAGATACTTAATACCAATGCAGATACGATTGCTTCTGAAATAGCTTCATCACTTGTTGATAAATTCAATACTCACCTCATTTATTGCTTTGAAAAAAATGGTGTTTTGATGGACTTGGAAGATGAGAATTCAGTTGTTCCAAAAATCAACACGCAGGCATATACTGAAATGAGGCAATCAAATCTTATCCATGAAGGTATGCTCCCAAAAATGTCCAACGCTTTTAGTGCTTTAGACAGGGGTGTTACCAATGTTATTATCGGACATTCCAGACACATAATTTCATTGACCCAAACAGGCTTTACACAATGCACACGAATCAACCTCTAATGAACTTATCTTCTGAAATATTAAGTCTTTTAAAAAATTTAATCTCTACAAAATCCTTTAGCAAAGAGGAGGGCAAAACTGCGGTACTCATTGAAGAGTTTTTAAGTGCTTTTGGGGTCAAATGGCGACGCTCTAATAATAATATCTGGGCCAAAAACCGATATTTTGATATACAGAAGCCTACGCTTCTACTCAATTCCCATCATGACACGGTACAGCCAAATCCTAACTATACACTGGATCCATTTAGCCCCATTGAGAGAGAGGGCAAATTATTTGGTCTCGGCAGCAATGATGCCGGAGGGTGCCTGGTTTCTCTTATTGGAGCCTTTATTCATTATTATGAACGCAATAATTTGAGTTTTAATCTGGTATTAGCGGCAACTGCTGAAGAAGAAATTTCAGGGTCTGATGGTCTGGAATCTCTTTTACATGAATTAGGTAAATTGGATTGTGCCATCGTGGGAGAACCTACTGGTATGGAAATGGCAGTGGCCGAAAAAGGCCTGATGGTGATTGACGCAGAAGTAACTGGAAAATCCGGACACGCAGCACGAGATACCGGTGTTAATTCCATCTACCTGGCTATAGAAGACATAGAGAAGTTAAGAAAATACAAGTTTGATAAAGTCTCCAAATGGTTAGGGCCTGTAAAAATGACGGTTACAGTAATCAATGCCGGCAATCAGCACAATGTAATTCCTGGAAATTGCCAATATGTAATCGATGTGCGAACTAATGACTCCTATGACAATGAAGAAGTCTTTAGCATATTGCAAAATGAACTTGATGCTAACCTGAAGGCCCGGTCATTTAGGATGAAGCCATCCTTTATTGACCATGACCATCCTTTGGTAAAGGCTGGCCAAAACATGGGCTGCGAATTATTTGGCTCACCGACTTCGTCAGATCAGACATTTCTGAACATACCATCGGTCAAAATAGGACCTGGCATGTCTGAAAGATCTCATTCTCCGGATGAATATATTTATTTAGAGGAGTGGAAAGAAGGATTAGATAAGTATATCGGGCTGATTGAGGAATTTGGAAAGGAATTGAAGGACCTTAGAGGTTAATTTATGACATCATTCCGGGTAAAGTGAAGAATCTTGAAAAATTCAGGTGATCGATCCTTCGACTTATTTCTGGGTGACAGTAAAAATAAGACATGAAAATCTGGGAAAAAGGTGGTTCGGCAAATGAAAAGATTGAAGCATTTACCATAGGTAAAGATGCTAATCTCGACTTGCTATTAGCACCTTACGATGTTGAAGGTACCATAGCCCATGTTACTATGCTTGAGACTGTCGGATTGCTAACCACACAAGAGCTTGACCAACTCATTCCAGAGCTTAAGAACATCCATAAATTAGCCATCAATCGTCAATTAGCGATTGACGGCGGAGTTGAGGACATTCATTCACAGGTTGAATTTATTCTGACTCAGAAACTAGGAGATGTTGGCAAAAAAATCCACAGTGGCCGTTCCCGTAATGATCAAATCATTTTGGACATCAAATTATTCAGTAGGGCAAAGATCAAAGAGGTTGCCCTTGAGGTGAAGTCACTATTTGATCAGCTAATATCCCTAAGTGAGCAGCATAAGGATGTCTTAATACCCGGTTACACGCATATGCAGGTAGCCATGCCATCATCTTTTGGATTATGGTTCGCTGCTTATGCTGAAAGCCTGATCGACGACCTTACACAACTGCAAGCAGCCTACAAAATAACTAACAGAAATCCATTGGGTTCTGCGGCTGGCTATGGCTCTTCTTTTCCACTTGACCGGGAGCTGACAACACAGTTATTGGGCTTTGACTCAATGAATAATAATGTGGTTTATGCTCAAATGACCCGTGGTAAAACAGAGAAAGTAGTAAGTCAGGCCCTGGCTTCCATTGCCTCTACCCTAGCAAAATTATCTATGGATGTCTGCCTTTACATGGGGCAAAATTTTGGCTTTCTGACCTTCCCTGACCACCTGACAACCGGAAGTAGTATTATGCCTCACAAGAAAAATCCTGATGTTTTTGAGTTGATTCGGGCAAAGTGTAATAAGATAAAGGCACTTCCCAATGAAATTGACCACATCCTTGGCAACCTGCCCTCTGGCTATCACAGGGACCTGCAACTGATCAAGGAAAACTATCTACCTGTCTTTGATGAACTCCTCTCGTACCTGTCCATAACCCAACTGATGTTTAACGAAGTACAGATTAAGAAAGACCTTTTGGAGAATCCCATATATGACTATCTCTTCAGCGTGGAGGTGGTGAATGATTTGGTTCTTCAGGGCAAGTCATTCCGCGAAGCCTATGTTGAAGTAGGTGAAATGATTGCTGAAGGGAAATTTGAACCTAAAAAGGAGTTAAATCATACATCTGCAGGGACCTTAGGAAACCTGAACAATCAGTTCTTATTGGAAATGATGAGTGAACTCTCCGGCTCATTTAAATAGCATTGAAAACAAACCACCACTCTTCCAAATGAACTTGGTTGAGCTCAGGAATGCTGTGTAATTTTACCGCATGAGAAAACTAATGCTTTCATGTATGGTGATTCTTGTCATCGCCTGCTCACCCCAAAAAGAAGAGACCAATCAGGAGACCAAGAAAAACAAAGTCCTGGTGATGGGCATGATTCACAATGAGCATTTGACTAGCGAGGTCTTTGGTATTCCACAATTAAAAGACCTTTTTAGAACGATTGATCCTGATGTTATACTGACAGAAATTCCACCTGACCGTTTTGAGGCTGCGGTTACAGATTTTGAAACTACGGATTCAATATCCGAACTGCGCGTGAGCCGGTTCCCTGAATATGTGGACGTTATGTTTCCGCTTACCAGAGAAATGGATTTCGACATTGTACCTACTGCGGGCTGGACAAAACCCATGGCAGATGCCCGAAGCAAGAGATTAAAGGAAATCAGCGAGGATTCAGAATGGGAGGAGAGATGGCAGCAGTATCAAAAGGCCATTGCCCAATCTGATTCTGCAGGTTATGGTAGTGATGATCCCTATTGGATCCATACAGATAAATACGATGAAGCTACGGAAATTGTGTTAGGTGTTTATAATGAACTGTTCAATGTTGAATTGGGCCCGGGAGGCTGGGATAACATCAATGAAGCCCACTATGGCCACATCGAAAATGCCCTCGACTCATTAAGTGGGCAAGGTAAAAAGATTCTCATTACCTATGGTGCCGGACACAAAGGTTGGTTTTTGAGACAGCTCCGTAAACGTAGTGATATTGAACTTTTAGACATGAAACCTTTTCTGGACAAAGCATTTATTAAATAAGACCAACATAATGAACCTTCACCGAAACAGAACCAATACGCTTTTTCTTGTACCCATATTACTGATGTCCTGTTCAGGAAATCAACAGAAAACACAAATACCTGAAGAATCTCAATCTACTATTCAGGTTGGGCAGATCGTTACCCCAATGGGTGAAATTATTTTCAAATTCTATGAAGAGACTCCTCGTCACAAGGCCAGCTTTATCGAATTGGCCAATGGCAACTATTGGGATTCATTAACTTTCAATAGGGTAATCCCTGATTTTGTAGCACAGGGCGGTTGCCCGGATACACCGGCCGGTTTTTCCAACTCCCCCTATTTACTGGAGCCGGAGTTCACACCAGTAGCGCGACACGTATACGGAGCTGTGGGTGCAGGCAGGGACAATAATCCTGGAAAGTTGTCCGCTGGATGCCAGTTTTACATCGTTCAGAACAAAGAAGGCGAGCACCGTCTGAACGACAATTACACCGTATTCGGGCAGGTCATCAAAGGGATGGATATCGTGGATGCCATTGTCAATATAGAACGTGACACGCTTGACGAGCCCCTAACGCCAGTCACACTGGATGTGAGTGTGGTCGATTATACTGAAGAGCAATTGACGGCTTTTGGGGTAGAATTGTAGGGCGGGTTGTTGGTCATATCACCAATTGTCATCCACCATTATATGCTCTACCCCAGTTGGTATTGTCACCATAGTCGTTAACTTAAGGGTGCAGATGGTTTTCTTTTTAAAGTGAGCATACCCTTCTCGGGTAGATTTTGTTAGTTTTCTCCCCATTTTTGGTACTTTAAATAGCGGGTTATTTTTCTTTGATTTTGCCCCCGCAATGACATTACTAATATCATCAAACTAAGGGAGAAACACACTTCAAATTAGCAGGAAAATCTTTATTCAGAAGTATGCTGATGAACTTAAGTATAGCATTGAGAATACTCTGTCAAAAGAAAAAATAGATCAACTAGCCAAGGAAACAGGGTTTGTAAAGCGAAAACGAAAACTGGTTGCTTCTGATCTGTTGAATACTCTTATGTTTTCAACTTGTAATCAAGCTCAAACTAGTCTGGAAGATATTGCAGCAGATTTGCATTTAAACTTTGCCATTGATATCAGTAAAGAAGCCGTGCACAAACGATTTACTCAACAAGGAGTTACGTTTTTGCAAGAACTGATTAAAGAACAATTATCTAGTCAATTTACGTGCATAAAGATTAAGGATTCAACTAGATTATCATTACCAGATGATTACAATGGAGATTATCCAGGTTTTGGAAACTTCAGCAAGACCAATGGATTAATGCAAATCCAGTACGAATATGATCTATTAAGTGGCCAATGGAAGGACTTGATGTTAACTAATCGAAGTAGAAATGATCAAAAAGATTCGAATGAAACAATAGAATCAATTACCGAGGGAGGGTTGCACATTCGTGACTTAGGCTACATTACTCCTACCTATCTGAAAGCAATCATAGATAAGTCCGCTTACTTCTTAAACCGGCTACCACCTCAAGCAAATATTTATACCTCAGAAAATAAAGAAGTGTCTTGGAAAGAAATTGATAGAAGATTTAATCGATTAGGTATAAGTACTTCTGCACTAGATGTATTTATCTATGAAAAACATAAAATTCCCTGTAGGTTAGTTGTCGAGCGACTTAATGACCGAGAATATGAAAAAAGACTTAAGAAAGCTCGTCAATCAGCAAAAAGCAGGAAAGTGAATATCTCTGAGGTTCACAAGATCAGATGCCGTTACAATACCTTCATTACAAATGTTGAACAACAATATTTACCTGTAGAGAACATAAGAAAAGCCTATTATTTAAGATGGCAAATCGAGTTGGTCTTTAAATCCTGGAAGTCATTTTTTGAAATTGACCAAGTAAAGAAAGTAAGAAAGGAGCGTTTTGAGTGTCAACTGTTAACTCAGTTGCTCTGGATATTAGTTAATTGGAAACTATTCATGACTTGTAACAAATACATCCAAACATATCAACCTGACCAAGGGCTTAGTGTTTTGAAATTTTTCAAAAGATGTAGAAGTCTTTCTCCAACTCTAAGAAAAGTCCTTATAGATCTTAAATCAATGAACTTATGGATTGAAAATGTGTTCTTACCCGCTATTTATAATACGGCATGTCAAGCTCCTAAAGGTAAAATCACTCATTATCAAGTAATTCAACAATGCTTAAGTTAACGACTATGGTATTGTCACCAACTGCTATCCGGACTCAGTCCGTAGCCTTACCAGTTATCGGACCATTCTAAATTCAACTTTTTTTTTCATTTAAATCCGCTACTCTGGGATTAGTATTTTCTTTGTGAATTGCCTGATGGTGGTAGTTTATTGGAGATATGCCTTTTAAAGAGCTGTGTGGGTAATCCATTCTCCATTGTTCAGCTATTAGTCTTACCTGTTCCGGGTCTTCAAACCAATAGGCATTGAGAATATCTTCCCTGAATATTCTGTTGAACCTTTCGATGTAGGCATTCTGTGCCGGCTTGCCCGGCTGGATAAACTTTAGTATGATCTTCTTCCAGTACTTCCAGTGTTCGTATCAACCCGGTGCGCAGGAAAACTTAGTGCTACTTCAATTGCCAGAGCTTCTCGGTTGTAATCATCGGTTACATTCAATACCCTGATTTTGCGATCATCAGTCAAGGCATCACTCATAAAATCCATACTCCAGGGTATGATTAGGTCTTGAAGGAACGCTCAATGGTTCCTTGAAACAGTTTGGAAGTCTTTTCTTGTACTTCCTTCTCATCTTCATGAGTCTGTAAACCCTCAGCACTTTGTTCCTGCTCCATTCATAGCCCTGTTGGCGCATTCTTCCACAGTAGGTATCAAATCCCCTGGTTGGTAATAGTTCAGACAGTTCGGTGAGCTTATCAATCACAGGTCGACCATCCTGAACGCTTTGATAATACCACATCGACCGACAGAAGGACAATACAATGCGAACTCTTCTTACACTTTGATGATAGGTCGAAATCAGATGCTCACACATCTCACGTTTGACAACAGGGCCTGCCACTTTTTTGACAATACATCTTTGAGCATCACATTGTTCAAACTCAATTCTGCATACACCTTCTTCAAGCGGGTATTCTCATCCCCCATCTCCTTGAGTCGTTTCAATTGACTCGCATCCATTCCAGAATACTTCTTTCTCCAATTGTAAAAAGTACCCTTATGGATACCCATTTATCGACAGATGTCTCCGGCCTTACGACCTTGATCATTTTCCTTCAGAGCCTTGGTGGTCTGGCTCTCTGTAAACTTTGACTTTTTCATTTTGACAGTTTAATGTTACTGATTTGTTCATTTTTAAACTGTCCTATAAACTGTCCGATTTTTAAGCAAGGCTACCGATGTTTTTATCACTGATACTAGTACCAGTAGTGTATGCTGCTTTAAAAAAAAACTAATAGCCGTTAGTAATTATTGCCGCTAATCATCCTTCTGAAAACGCTTCAATATCTTCTCCATGTGCTTCCCAGCCGCTTCTCGACCACCCAATCCGTAGGAGAGTGCCACAGCAATAGCCAGGGAGCCCAATGTAAGTCCGAATGCAAGCTCCACAATACTATTGGCAATGCCCATGGTACGCAGTGATATCGCCAGGAATAGCCCAATAATAGCCACTCTGGCCACACCAGCCACGTATTTATTATCCTCGGACTTAGCCATTGAGTTGTAAACCAGGTAACCAATAAAATTGCCCGCAACCATTATGACCAAGCCAAAGAGAATATTTCCAAATAAGTGTAAAATCGTGTGTAGTGAATGTGTGAGGCGTTCGAACCCCAGCATTTCTATGCCCGTAACTATACCGAAGAGCACTAGGAAAAAATACGTGATCCCTGCAATAATGCTTGATAATGATTGGTCTTTTCCTAGCAAGGTGGTGATCCTGAATTTTGATGCCAAGTCGTCGGCTCCCATGTTACTGAGTAAATCTTTAAGGAACGCAGTAACAAACTTTCCTCCCACAGCGAACAGCGAAATGATAAGTATCGCCCCTATGATATTAGGCACTGCATCCAGTAGGTTGTGTAAAAGGTTATTGGCTGGTTGTGTTATAGCCTCCAAGTGCAGTGCATTCAAAGCCTGAATGAGTAGAGGGATAAAAATGATTAAGAAAACTATCTGTTGGATGAAATAAACCAACTTATCGGTGTCTTTAAAACCAATATTGGCTGCTAATCGATCAACGACACTACCTGCCATCTTCACGAGGTTTGAAACGAATTTGGCAATGATGTATCCAATAAAAGCTATAGTCGTTCCCGCCAAAATATTGGGTATGTATCCCAAGAATTCATTGAGCATATTCCTGATTGGATCAAGAACATAGCTAACACCTAACATTTCAAGTACTATCAGCAGTACTGTCAGCATCATCACATAATACACAAGGTTGGCAATGAATTTATTGGTATCTACAATGGTGTTTCCAAGCAACCTCTCATCCCATTCTGTTTTTTTCATCAGTCCGTGAACAATTCTTCGGATCAGTAATGAAATAAGCCATCCAACAATAAGGACTACAATGGCTCCAAATACGCCGGGCAGGGCGGTTCCAATGGTATGGACGAGGCTGTCAAGATAGCTAGGTAGACTCATAATGCTGTTGTTTTTTAATTTAGTACAGCCAATTTATTTCAGAATTCTGCCATCACAAAGACTTTGACCCGATTGTTTGCTGATGTTATTCAGTAATTTGTTATTCATGAATTTCTATCGGTGACATAAATAATCTCAATTGACTCACTAACATTGCGCTTTAAATTTCTTGGATCATGAGTCCCATAGATTCTTTGCGAGGTGATGCGATCGTTCTGTCAGGTGGAATTTTAGAGAGCAAAAGTGCCAAGACCACCCATGGGCTGGTTAGAGGGTCAACCAGATTTAATATAAAGGCAATTATTGATAGCAAGTTTGGTGGGAAACGATCGGGCGAAGTGATTGATAAAGTGAGTGTAGACGCCCCAATTTATAGCAGTGTTGCTTCATTTATGGCCGATGGAGGTAAAGCGGATTATTGCATTATCGGAGTGGCTACCAAAGGAGGAGTTTTACCAGATCCTATGCGCATAGACGTAATTGATTCACTGAATAGTCAGATTGAAATCATTAATGGACTACACAAATTTTTGAATGAGGATGATGAAATTTTTTCCATAGCAAACAAAAATAATGTTGCAATCCATGATATCCGCAAACCCAGGCCCAAGGATCAATTGGCATTTTGGACCGGGGATATTTTTAAAGTTGGCACCCCGAAAATAGCCGTTATGGGAACAGATTGCAGCTTGGGTAAAAGAACGACAGCCAAGTTTATAGTAGAAGCCTTGAGAGAGAATGAGCACACTACAGAAATGATTAGTACTGGCCAAACGGGCTGGCTACAGGGTTGGGAATACAGTTTCATTTTGGATTCCACTGTTAATGACTTTGTATCAGGAGAGCTGGAAGATGCCATGTTAAGATGTCATAGAGAGGTTAATCCGGATTTTATGATCATCGAGGGGCAGGCGGCACTAAGAAATATCAGCGGACCTTGTGGGGCTGAGTTTTTAATTTCTGGAAATGCTGACGGTGTTATTCTGCATCATTCCCCCATAAGAAAATACTATCATGGCTATGATCATTTGGGTGTTAAAATTCCATCTCTGGCAAAAGAAATAGAATTAGTCAATGCATATGAGAAGAAAGTTTTAGGTGCTACTCTCAATACATTCAGCGTAAGTTTTGACGAGGCCAAGCGTTTCCGGGATGATTATGAAAATGAATTGGGAATTCCGGTTGCCTTACCTATCGAAGAAGGCGTAGAACGAATAATTCCTTCAATAGAAGCATTAAAGCATACTTAATACTGATCCGAAATGACATTAAGAATTAAATCCATCAAAGCTGAGATTGTAAACTTAGGACTTACAAAGCCTTATTCGATAGCTTATAAAACTATTGATAGCGTTGAAAATGTGATCGTTCGCGTAGAATCTGAAAACGGGTTAGCAGGTTACGGAGCAGCCAATCCAAGTAGCTATGTAGTCGGTGAAGAAAATGGGGATGTAATTAGACAAATGACAGAAGAGAAACTTTCTCTGTTTATTGGCCGCAACCTTACCAGGTTTTACGAATTAATTGGTGATGTACACAATCAATTTACCTCAGTTGGGGCAAGAATTGCATTAGAGATCGCTTTTCATGATTTGTTCACTAGTCATTTAGGAATCCCACTAGTTGATTTTTATGGAAGAAAAATCTCAACACTGCCTACTTCAGTGACTATTGGCATAATGGATATAAAGGAAACCCTTGAAGAGGCGGACCAATATGCCAAAGATGGGTACAAGAATTTAAAGGTGAAGCTGGGCCAGTCAGTTGACGAGGATATTGAACGGATTCACAAATTAAAGGAGCATATTTCTGAGAATATGGTTGTTAGAATAGATGCCAATCAGGGCTGGAGTGTTGATGATACTGTCAAATTCTTCAATAAAACATCCAACCTCAACATTGAACTAATTGAGCAGCCATTGAAGCAAGGGGAAACTGAGGCAATGAGAGGTTTGCCACCCGATTTGAAAGCGATTGTCGCTGCTGATGAATCGTTAAAATCACCAGAAGAAGCTCTTGAATTAGCTCAAAAACCAATTGCTGCTGGTATTTATAATATTAAATTGATGAAATGCGCCGGACTTACGAAGGCCAAAGACATAGCCGTAATTGCGGAAAATGCTGGTATTGATTTGATGTGGGGATGCAATGATGAAAGTGCTATTAGTATAACCGCAGCATTGCATATTGCATTCTCTTGTCCCAACACTAAATACATCGACCTGGATGGAAGCCTTGATTTGAAGGTAGACATGGTTAAAGCAGGATTCATTCTTAAAAACGGAATGATGTCAATTGGAGATAAACCAGGCCTTGGTTTGGAAGAAATGGGATAATAACCCTTCTATTATCTTTGTAGAAACTATTTCATTATGAAAATCGCTATTCTCAATGGAGCAAATCTCAACCTACTTGGTAAACGAGAGCCTGAGATTTATGGAAAAAAAACCTTTAAAGAGTACTTTGAAGAGCTAAAAATCACTTTCACTGATCATGACCTGGAATATTTTCAATCAAATAGTGAAGGAGAATTGATAGATAAACTTCATAAAATAGGCTTTGAGAGCGATGGTATTATTTTGAATGCTGGGGCTCTAACACATACTTCCATTGCGCTGGCGGACGCCATAGCCGGAATTGAATCTTCGGTTATTGAAGTACATATCTCCAACATCTTTGCCAGAGAGGAGTTTAGACATAAGAGTTTCGTTTCTAAAAATGCCGTTGGAATTATTTCAGGGCTGGGATTGAACGGCTATAAGTTAGCTATTCAGCACCTCATCCAGGGATGATCAATTTTTACCCTGGTCCATCCAAAATTTACCCCAGGGTAAAAGACTACGTAGCCGATGGTCTTCAGAGTGGCATACTGAGTATGAACCACCGGAGCCCTCAATTCATGAAATTGATGGGCGGGACTGTTAAAATACTTAAGGAAAAATTAAAGATACCGACAGGGTATCAAATAGTTTTCACCTCTTCGGCAACAGAATGTTGGGAGATCATAGCCCAATCCCTGATTGTAAAAAAGAGCAGCCATATTTTTAATGGCACTTTTGGAGAAAAGTGGATGAGCTATACTAAAAAACTCATTAGCGATGTTCAGTTACTACCTTATGGATTGAATGAATTTCCTCAAACTCATATTGACGATGATTCTGAGGTAATATGCTTTACCCAAAATGAAACATCAAATGGAACTCAGGTTCCACAAAAAGTGATCAGCGAGACAAAATCAAAGTGCCCTGACCAAATCATTGTAGTGGATGCCACTTCTTCTATGGCTGGAATTGAGCTGGATTTTGATAGTGCTGATATCTGGTTTGCCTCGGTCCAGAAATGTTTCGGTCTACCAGCAGGAATGGCCATCTTGATTTGTTCTCCTAATGCTGTCCGACAAGTGAATATAATTAATGAGAGCGCACACTACAATAGTTTTAACTGTTTACTGGAGAATGCCCGAAAAAATCAAACTGCCTATACGCCTAATATTCTTGACATCTACCTGCTATATAGACTGATGGATGAAATTGAAGGCATTACTTTGACAAGTAAGAAAGTAATTGCCCGTTTTGACGAAATAGTAACTTTGATCAATCACTCTTCGGCTCTTTCATTATTGGTGGAAAATGACGAAACCATTTCAAACACTGTGATCACCGTAGAACCAGTAAGATATACCGTAAATGAGGTAAAGGTTTTAGCCAAACATGAGAACATTATTTTGGGTAGCGGTTATGGTACCTGGAAGGAAACCACTTTTAGGATTGCCAACTTTCCAGCTATCTCTGAAGATGAATGGAAGGCACTAATGCTTTTTTTGTCAAAAATTAATTGAAAATAAATTTTGATGATAACCTCATTTTTGGCCAGACATTTGCTTTAAGATCTAAAAAAATGGTAAATTAAAGGTATGATCAGGAAGTTGAAGAAAGATGTACTGATAATGGTTCTTGTTTTATTTTCAGCTGTATCAGTTTTGGGACAAGGAGATGAAAACGACAATGCCCAAAGGCAAGCTGAGAGACGAGTAGCAAGAATGATAAAGGCTGGTTTTGAGTTTAGAAATACCGATGACCTCAAGCCTAGATTTGCTAGCATGCTGGAGAAGCAACTGGAACTCAATGAGAGTGGTGAGAATAAATACCTCATACTTGAAGTAACTACAAAAAATAAGGATGAACAGATTACTGAGGATTTAATGAAGTACAAGATGACTACGGAATTGGCCTCAAAGATCACTAGTGAAATTCAGCAAATGATTGAGTCTGAATGCGTGGAATCGAATAGATATTGGGAGTTAGGCGGGCATGAGTATTTTTTGGAAGTTCAACAGGCAATTGACGAAGTAGCACTTTCAACTGCCCTTAACCTGGCACCTTTAGAAAGTATCTATGAGGCTAAAAGGCAAAATAATCATAACTACGAGTTTTCCATTGGCAACATTTATGATCGTCACAGGATGCTTGATCTTTTCATTTTCGCAGCCAGCGATTATGAGATTTTAGATTCCATTTACTGGTTAACAAAGGACAACGAACCAGAGTAAACGAAAAAGCCTCAATTCGAATGTTCCAATTCCTGAATTGGACTAAAACCAAATCATTTGCAATACTCCCCAACAGTCAGACCACTGCGTTAGTTAGAAAAGAGGTTTAATTGTTAAAAAGAAGAAAGGAAATGGGAGTAAAAAGAAGTAGGCGAAAATTCAATGCAGGTAGTAAGAGCGTAAAGTGAGCTGTCAAGTCTGTGCCCGGGCAGTCTTTACAGCGCACCAAAAGGAGAGCATGAGCAAAATCTCACCTTGATGAAATTACGCGATAAGCACCATCTGGACCATCCTGTGGAAAAGGGGTATTACAAAGGCAGGATTTTCTTCCTTTACAGGGCTATAAGCTCAATGAGAAACGGGTAGGCCGAAAGATTCCTGCCGGGCTGTATCAAAAACCAGTGGAGCGACTTGATGAAGTAAGCAAAATAGAACTTGGATTTCCTCATGATTTCTTAAGTCAGACGGAGTAAAGGAGGTAATTTTTAGCGGCACCTGCGACATGATTGATAATCACCGTAAGATTTAATCATTCAATTGTTTTGGTTGCAAATGAGCAACTCGCCGCATCAAAGCTTCCTTATTAACTGAGACAACACCATATTGCTCACAGACCAAAGCACCAGCTTCATTGGCAATTTGACCTATAAGCTTCACAGAAAGTCCTATGGACAAGCATAATGCAGCTACTGCAATTACTGTATCGCCAGCACCAGAGACATCTTTCAAATTTATTTTGACTCCAGAGATCCGCTCCGAATTATCACTGTCGATAATTAATAGTCCATCTCCGGAAAGGGTTAATAATAAAATGTCACAATCCAATTCTTGAATGCACTTCTGTGCCGTAATAATCAATCCATTTACATCACCACCTTGGATTTGTACCCGATGAGCTTTTTCAAACTCCCTCATATTCGGTTTGAACAGAGTCGTTCCGCTATAATTGAAGTAATTACCTTCCTTTGGGTCCACAATAACCGGAAGTGACAATTCCTTACAGTTTGTAATCACTTCCTTAATTAAACTTTCGGTCAAGACTCCTTTATCATAATCCTGAAAGATTAACACATCAATTTCGGGTAATTTGAAAATCACACTTTCTACGAGGCTCCTCGAAAGTTCTTCAGAAATATGAGAAGTCTCTTCCTTGTCAATTCTGATAAGTTGCGTACTCCTTTCGATTATTCTTTTCTTTTCAGTAGTTACTCTATTAGAGCTAATAACATAATCAGAGGTTAGACCCGCTTCCCTCATCAATTGAATAATAAAAGCACCATTTTGATCATTTCCAATAACAGAGACCAGCGTGACTTCGCTTCCCAATGCTTTTAGATTCATTGCGACATTCCCAGCTCCCCCTAATCTCCTTTCTTCTTTTTCCTGCACAAAAACTGGAATTGGTGCCTCAGTGGATACCCGGTCATTACGTCCAAAAACGTAGTTATCTATCATAACATCACCCAATACTAAAACTCGAGTTGTTTTGAAGGTGTCAAAAATCTCCTCAATGTTCTTAAAACTCATTAAACCAATTATTATGACCTAACTTAGGAATTGTTACTAAATAATATGACCATTACTGAGGGCTAATAGAATAATTCCATTCCCCATGAAAAGCACTTGGGGAGATACTGATGTTTTCCATTTTTTCATCACTTATTTTGATACCTGTTTTGTAAGAACCCTTATCTATTTGGCAATCAACTTCAAGTCCTTTGTTTGTTTTTGTGGCCCCTATTAATTTGATCATTACCTCATAACTGACCAAAGGCCTTCCTCTCCAGTTCTTGGAAATATAAGAAAACAAGCGGTGTTCTATTTTATTCCATTTGCTTGTGCCTGGTGGGAAATGAACAACCTCTATGGTCAACCCTGCTTCATTGGCCAATTTTTGCAGCTCATATTTCCATAGCCTGTTCCTGGAACCGTTACTGCCACCCCCATCTGCGGTAATAAGTAGTGAATCAGCATTGTTATGATAATAAATACCCATCTCATACCACCAATTCCTGATACTTTGGACGGCAAATTCGGCTGTATCCTTTGTGATGCCAACATTGACCCAACCTTTGTTCTCTTTCAGGTCATAAACCCCATAAGGTATGGCCACCCCTTCGGCATCTGTAAGAAAATCATAAGCGTTTACTTTTGAAGGTGATCCCTTTGGGTTCCATTCTGACCCATTGTTTTTGTAATTGCCAATCAACTCTCGCTTTTTTGCGTCTACCGAAACAACAGGCTGGTTTCTCTTTAAGTATTGATTGACCTTGTTATTTATGTGTTCAAATTGAGCATCCCTGTCTTTATGCCCCTTACCTTCATAAGTCTTTCGGTTAGCTTGTAAACTAAAGCCATGGGTTTTCAATGCCTCTCCAATCACCCTGTGGCTTATGTGTACACCCGAGCCCTTAAGGGCGGACTCAATATTCCTCAGGCTTTTACTGACCCATTGTAAGGCTGATTGGGGCTCCCCACGTGTATGGGGCTCTATGAATTGCTTTATCTTTTCCCATACCAGACCAGTTACTTTTTTCTTTCTCCCTGCCCCGACTTTCCTCAAAGGTCGGTTTACCAATAGGTGGTCTTTTGCCCCCAATTCGCTTATACCTTTGTTGATTGTATTATGCGAAACCCCAGTCAATTTTTCTATCTTCCTTTTACCCCCACGGCCTAAAAACTCAGCTTCTGAGGCAAGGTAAATACGTTTCTGACCCTCATTTAAACAAGGCAGTACCAGATTGATCTTCTTCAGTAATTTTTCGTCTTCCATTCTGTGAAGTTCGATGAAAAATATACAATAGTCAATCTGTTTCGTAACAATTACTTAGCTTCCTTACAAAGGAACAAATGAAAGCATATCTCCTTAGAAATCATGGCAAGCCACATGTACTTAAAACAGCGGAAGTTCCTGAACCAAATCCAGGGGAAAATGAGGTAAAAATTAGAATCCGGTATATTGGCATCAATTACGCTGAAATCCTCTCTCGACGCGGCCAATACAATTGGGCCCCAAAGAAGCCATACATACCCGGAATGGAAGGAATGGGGCAAGTTGTGGAAATTGGTTCCGCTGTCAACACCCACAAACTGGGCGACTTGGTCATTTTTGGTAATCAGACAGGTGCATATGCGGAGTACATCACGGTTCCAGATTACATGGCATTACCAGCCATTGAAACTTACTCCGACGAAGAAAATGCTGCGTTTCTAGTGAAATTCATGACTGCGTGGATCTCTTTATTTAAGATGGGCAGAATAAAGCCTCAAGATGTGGTATTAATTCATGCCGCTGCCGGAGGTGTTGGAACTGCAGCTGTACAATTAGCCAGCAAATATGGCTGTCAGGTTTATGGAACAGCTAGCAACACGGAGAAACTTGACCTAATTAAAAAACTTGGGGGTAAAGGCACTATCAATTACCAAACTCAGGACTTCTTTGAAATTATCAAAGAGAAAGAAGGTGGGGTTGACTATGTTTTAGAAGTCGTGGGGGGTGAGGTTTTCAAGAAGAGCGTGGAGTTGTTAAATCCTTTTGGAAGATTAGTAGTAACCGGATATGCAAGTATTCCATTTAAAAGGTGGAACCCGTGGAGTTGGTGGCTTACCTGGAGAGATGCACCCAAAGCCCCAATAATGCACATGGCTAAAAATAGTTATGGAATACTGGCGTCGCATATCGGGTATCTGATTGAACAACCAGAAATAGTTAGTAGTAATTGGCAGGAGTTGGTTCAGTTTGTCGACCAGCATGACATTAAACCAGTCATTAGTAAGATCTTTGACTTTGATGAACTTCCGAAAGCCCATGTATATATGGAATCAAGGAAAAGTTATGGTAAAATTCTAGTAAAATTGGTCTAACAAACAGACTTATGCCTATCAAAACGGTAATCTTCTCCATCATCAGTGTTGTAATGTTCGCCTGTACTCCAAAACCAATTGAAAATCAAAAGGAAATTAAGGAGGAAATAGAAAACCGAGAAATTAGACGCGTAACAAAGGCAGAAATACTTAAGGAAGCCACTGAAGCAGGTGACTTAATCTCCCAAACAGCGCAAAAGAGCTTGGCAGTAGTTCTTATGGAGAAAATTCAGTTGGAAGGTGTAGCAGAAGCCATTGAACATTGTAATGTGGTGGCTATCCCCGTCGTCGATTCAGTTGCAAATATTTTCAACACCGAAATCAGACGTGTAGGTACAAGAATTAGAAACCCCAGGGACCAACCTGATAACATTGAGTTGGAAATTCTCGAAGCTTATCAATATGCCTTTGAAAATAATCTTCAACTCCAATCAAATGTCCAGGAAATAAGCGGCCAGGTCATTCTCTATACGAAGCCAATTCTAATGACCAATCCGGTCTGTTTGAACTGTCATGGTAATATTGGAACAGACATCTTGCCGAAAAATCATGATGAGATTATATCCCTTTACCCCAATGATAGTGCTACTGGATATAAAATTGGTGATCTAAGGGGGATGTGGAGTATCAGGTTGTTAAAGAAGAACCTGATTCAGAACATGGATTAGGTAAATTCAGAACATGGATTAGGTAAACTGTTGACTGGGAACAGTTGCTGACTTTTTTGGTAAATTAGTTAGACTAACTCTGGTTGCAAGTAAGCAATCTTTGCTTCCACATAGTCGTCCCTTAAAAAGTACAAAGGAGGATATTAGTTAAGAAAACAGGTGCAAATGAGTTGAGAAACTCTGCAAGAAAATGCAACCTGATCACATAAACCTTGCAGGTTTTATATGCTGCCAAAACAAGTTTCACATTCACAGTTGAGTTGTTACAGCACCTTTGAAGAACCGTTTAGCCATCGACATCCGGCTCTATATTTTAGCCAGCCAAATCAGGTGGAGAATTTTTAAAGAAACGTTCACACTGCTTTATTCCCGGGAAGGGTCTTCCGGCAAAACCGGTCCGTTGGGCGGTGTCTTTACTGATTGATGAAAGTGTGGAGGAGCAATGGTTTAGGAATCATCCGGAAAATAAAGGCTGGTCAGGAAAAGCAGCCCGAAAAGTGAAGACAATAGCAGGCAGATTGGTGCGTGAATCAGAGCACAAACCAGCACCAGGCCACTATCAGGATGTACTGACCCTGTTCAAAAGAGTATTGGTGCAAAACAAAACTGACAGCAACAAAATTTATAGTCTACACGAACCCCACAACCGGCTATAGGGCAATAACGTCTAACGGGGGAATCACTCTAAAAAATAATTACCTTGACCGCGGGTATCGGGGAGTGAAACAAGTGTCAGGGACAACCATTATTATTCCCGAAAAACCAGACAGGCAGAGAACCAATTCTCAACAACAAAAACTACGAAATGGTTTTAAACCCGGAGCGGCAATCGAACCAAAAACAGGACATTTAAAACAAGACACCGTTTATACTCATGTGTAATGACAATGTTCTTTTTTATGAGGTGAAATTCAGTATCAATAAATTGTGCAAAGCCTTCTTTTTCATCTTCAAACTTTTCTATTTGATTGAAGACCGCTTTTTGAAAATCATCGAATTTCTCATCGTACTGCGTATTGGTCACTTACCTTCTCAAGTACCTCCAAAGCCTTTCTGTCAAGTTTAGGTTTGGGCTACAGGGCGGTAAAAATGATACTATGCCTTCATATTCTTTGATAAAACACAGTTTGTCTTCGTCCGGTTTGGAGGGGAACAAAGTGAGTTGTTTATAAGAGTGCCCCATTCTTTTTAACAGCTTCCTTACCCCACTCAATTCATAATTTGACCCGTATCAAACTGTAAAGGCTATAGTTGCCAATCCCGTTAATTCATTGAGGTACGAATAGTGCGTCTATCATTCTGATTTCATCCGGGCGGTGCGCTGGAATAAAACCTCATGAAGAATTATATTTTGTTTTTTAATAAAACACCCCACTGATGCCATTTTAGATTCAATTGTCACCATCAATCGGTATTTTATTCCGTAGATGTGTAAAGCATTTGAGTAAAATCCAAAGAATTCTTCGTAGAAGAGCACTCAAACTAGTAAATTTATACTCCCGAAAAATGATGATTAAATCAGATAGCGATGGCTCTTGTTGAAATGGTAATGCCCAAAATGGGTGAGAGTATCATGGAGGGAACAATCCTCACATGGCTTAAAAAGGTTGGTGATACAATTGACCAGGACGAATCTGTTTTGGAAGTTGCTACTGATAAGGTTGACACAGAAGTTCCAGCGACTCATGCAGGTGTGTTAATTGAGATATTGGCCCAGGAGGGTGATGTAGTTGGAGTAGGGAAGGCAATTGCAGTGATTACTACCGAAGGAAATGAAAATGGAGCTACAAAGGGAGCCAAAAAGGAAACTCGTAAGAAGAGTTCTCAAATAGTCGAGAAAAAAATTTTGTCAGAAGCTGAAGTCATTGCTTCGGTTGCCAGTAATGTCAAAATTCCTGCGAGAACAGATTCCGGTAGATTTTACTCTCCACTGGTAAGAAATATTGCTGAGGGAGAAAACATCCCACTCATAGAATTGGAAAATATAAGTGGTACAGGAAAAGAGGGCAGAGTTACTAAGCAAGACATTCTGGCATTTCTGCAACATAGAAAGTCAGGCGTTGGTGCTATTGAGACCTCCACTAATGGACATGGACGTCCAGCCACCCAGGCCATGACAATCAATGGTGAGGATGAGATTATAGACATGGATCGTATGCGCAAAATGATCGCAGCGCGTATGGTTTCGTCCAAGCAGACATCACCTCATGTTACTTCATTTGTAGAAGCAGATTTATCAGGAGTTGTGTCTTGGCGTAACAAATGGAAGAACAGCTTTAAGGAACGAGAAAATGAAAGCCTGACCTTCACCCCGGTATTTATTGAGGCGGTGATAAAGGCCATCAAAGATTATCCAATGATTAACATCTCTGTTGACGGCGACCGAATTATCAAGAGGAGAAAGATTAATATTGGTATGGCCGTAGCACTCCCTTCAGGAAACTTAATTGTGCCTGTGATTCACGAAGCTGACCAATACAACCTAAAAGGGCTCGCTAAAAAAGTCAATGATTTGGCCAAAAGAGCCCGTTACAACAAGTTACAGCCTGACGACCTTAGTGGTGGCACTTATACTATTTCGAACGTCGGTTCATTTGGTAACGTGATGGGGACACCAATAATCATGCAACCTCAGGTAGGAATTCTGGCTCTTGGAGCTATAGTTAAGAAACCATCAGTTATTGAAACTGAGTTTGGTGATGTCATTGGCGTACGCCATAAGATGTTCCTTTCTCACTCCTATGACCACCGTGTTGTTGACGGAGCATTGGGTGGAATGTTTGTAAGACGCGTTGCAGACTACCTCGAAGACTTTGATAGTAAGCAAAGTATATAGTTTAACTCTACATATTTCATAGCTCATAAAATGTTGGAAATTTAGCATCCAGACCTGAGCTTATGCTTAATTTCGAGATGAGTGCAAAATATTTTTTCTAAAAATGCTTTTCGCTTGACTTGAATTGTTTAAAACATACCTTCATAAATATTAGTTTTCATTATTCCTCTTACAACTTAATGAAGGATTTTATTCGTAGTGGTGGCGATGTGACTCAGGTCGGAGCCACAATCGTTTTTTGGATGACAGTTGTTTTTGTGTTGTCATCACCAACTGCATTGGTGTTTTAGAGCAATTATGGCACCAGCATCTGTAGCCCATTATTGACGCCATCTGGCGCATTGGAAAACTACGAAATGATGGACCACTCCAATCAACAGTTCACAAAAGATACTTAACTTGCTATTGATAAAATTGTTAACTCAAGTTATTAGATAGACTCGATGAATGTTTTCAAAAAGTTTTCAGACAAACCTTCAAAAGAAGTAATGCCTGGATTCAATCGTAGATTTGAACATGGCGCAAACGTAACCATGGCATTCTGGGAAATAGAAGAAGGAGCGGCATTGCCAGAGCATAGTCACCACCACGAACAAATTGCAACGGTGTACAAAGGAAAGTTTGAATTAGCCGAATGCTTTAGGAAGTAGGGCCATCATGAAGTACGAAATTGGAGATTATGCCGAAGCTATCCTGGACTATTCCGAAACGATTTCGATTGACACAAATTGCGTAGATGCATACTATGGCAGAGCACTAAGCAAATCATTTGCAGGAGACACTTCAGGTGCCATTGAAGATTATGGTTCAGCAATATTGTTGGACAATCATTACTTAAATGCATACATCAATAGAGCACTCATCAACGTTGAATTGATGAATAATGAACAAACGCTTAGTGACTATTCTAACGTTTTAGGAATTGAAGAAACGAACGTTGACGGTCTGTATGGCATGGCCTGTACTTATTTTAAAATGGACAGCTTAACCTTGTCGAAACAGTATTATGAGAAACTCATGAATGAGCATCCCGAAGAATCAGCTGCTTTTTATTCACCAGCATTCATCAATTACGAGCAATTGGATTTTAAGAAAGCTTACAGCTATCTGACTAAATCAATAGTCATGGATTCTACTTATGGAGATGCTTATTTGCAACGGGGCTTGACAAGCCTTAATCTCGGGGATACGATTCATGCATGTCTTGATTGGATAAATGCGAAAAACATGGGGATGCTGGATGCATCAGACTATCTGACAACCTATTGTAAAAATTGACTATTGAGTTGAACTGTTGTTTCTTATGTTGCGTTTGAACAAAGAATGAAACTTGAAAATCCAGTCAAGATTAGAGAGAAAGCCCTTGAGGAGATAAAACTCATCATGGAAAAGAAGGGCATTCCCAAAGAATATGGTTTAAGAGTAGGTATTAAGAGTGCTGGTTGTTCGGGGATGGGTTTCCTATTGGGGTTTGATAAACAAAAAGATTCAGATGAGGAGTATGGGATTGATGGGGTCAAAATATTTATAGACAAGAGGCATACGATGTATGTTTTAGGCTTGGAGGTAGATTTTTATGAAGGAAGTGATACAAGGGGTTTTACATTTATTAATCCACAGGCAGAAGAATCTGAGCCAGAATTGGATAAAGAAATGAATTAGCATGCTATTTGCAAAATATATATTGTGAGAAAAGCATTTATCATTCTGGCTATTCTCGGCACTACTAATAAAAGTTTTGCCACGACAGATGATCCTGATAGTGTAGGGGCCTTATTGCTAAATCTTCAAATTCAGATTGAGGCAAATGAGGCTTTAAATGACATGTACAATTACAAATTTGAAAAAGCGGAAATGCAATTCCGATGGATCAAACAGAAATATGCGTGGCATCCATTACCATATTTTCTACTCGGATTGAGTCAGTGGTGGAAAATTCTACCAAATATTGACAATACTGAATATGACGGCCTTTTTAGTGCCTACATGGATACCTCACTTGTGTTATCACGCAGGCTTTATGAGGTGAACAAAGTTGAGGGTGCGTTTTTTTTAGCAGCAACTCATGGATTCATTGCCCGTCTCGAATCAGATCGTGGAAACAATTGGAAAGCTGCTGTAGCAGGTAAAAGTGCGCTGAGCTACGTTGATATAATTAGAGAAAACACAGATTTCAGTCCGGAGGTATTGTTTGGTGATGCCATTATGAATTATTATACAGAATGGATTCGAGAAAATTATCCGGTGTTGAAGCCAATCATGTGGATTTTCCCAAAAGGAGATATGAAGAAGGGAAAGGAGCAGTTGAGGGAAGTGTCTCGAAATGCCTTTTATACTCGCGTTGAAGCGCAATATTATTTAGTAAGAATTTTGGCCAATGAAGAAAACCGATATGCTGAAGCACTACCACTAATTAAATATTTGAGGAAAACATACCCTGACAATGCCTATTTCCATCGTTTTTATGCGAGTGTACTTTATCGCATGGGCCGATTCAATCAACTGGAGCGTGAATCCAGGGAGGTATTAGCAAAAATAGATAGTGGGATGGCAGGTTACGAAGGGCAGAGTGGGAGATATGCTGCCTATTATGTTGGTAAAGTGTGTCATTCAAGAGGAGATATTTCGGATGCTAAACAGCACTATAAATTGGCTATCCAATTCGCAAAGGGTACTGAAGACGAAGATTCCTGGTATTCGGTTTTATCCAACCTTGAACTGGGAAGATTTTATTCTACCGAAGATAAGAAACTCGCAGAGATGCATTTGAAAGAAGTCATTAAACATGGAAAGGGTAAGAAGAAACATCAAAAAATGGCCAAAGAGCAACTTCGCAAATTAAAGAGAATGGAAATTCCGGAGGCCAAGACCGCCAGCAAGTCAGGATAGCATTTTAGCAGCAAGCTCTTTAAGTAATTTTGCACACACCATCCCTGTAACATTATTCATGTCTCTGTCTGGATTATATTCCATTATATCAGCCCCGACGAGATTCATTGCCTGATTGTTTATAAAGTCAATGGCGTCCCTGGTCGTCATACCCCCTGGCTCATGATGAGAAATTCCTGGGGCAAACGCCGGGTCCAGAACATCAATATCAAATGATATGAAAACCGGCCCTTCTATTTTCAGTTTCAAAGAAGGCAACCATTCCTTCATTTGAATTATTTCTACTCCAAATTTTGCTGCCTGCTCTTGCTGATGAGGGGTTAGAGTTCTTATACCGACCTGTATCAAGCGTACAGCCAGATTTTGCTCCATTACTCTGGCAAATGGGCAGGCATGAGAGTATGGGTTTCCGTCGTATTCATCATGTAGGTCAGGATGAGCATCAAAATGCAATACTGATAAATTTGGGTAGGCATTTGCATGCGCTTTGATTGTTCCATAGGACAATGAGTGATCTCCACCCAAGGCAATAACCAGGGCTCCTTTTTCAATCAAACCTTCAATAGGGGCTACAACATCATCCGGGTGTGAAATCAGACTAATATTCCCAACCTGTTTTAGACGGCCGGTTTGTTCAAGATCTACTCCAGATTCTGAGCAAAGGTTCATCGCTCCACAATATAAAAGCCTTGTGATATCATCAGGGGCTTTCGCTGGACCTTTCAAAAACGAGGAGAAATCGTCAAAAGGAAGACCGACAATGGCGATATCATTCAGGGCAATATCTTCAATTTTTGAAAGCATGCTGACAAGATTAAGGATCTTATCGAAATAATTCTTAATAAGTTCATCATTCCATTCAATAATTTCATAACTGACTCGTATCAGTTATTTCTATGCCGAAGTTATTATTGTCCATTACTGATATTTCTGGGTTCACACGTTTTGTCAATGAAACTGAAATCTCGCATAGATGTTCTTGAGGAAGTCTAAAGTATTTCGCAGTTTGTGGTCTGTCAACGGGGCTTAGACAAGTTCAGTTCAAATAGGGCACGCTGGTGCAGTCCAGTGTTCCTGTATCAAGGCAAGTAATTCAGCATGAACAAGGCCTCCAGCCACCAGCTCCCGACCAAAAACAAAGTTGTCCTCACCCTGAAAATCAGTCACTATACCTCCGGCTTCTTGTACGATTAAAGTTCCAGCGGCTATGTCCCAAGAGTTTAAATTATATTCAAAAAACATGTCACATCTACCACAGGCCACATAGACCAGATCAACGGCCGCACTACCCATTCGTCTTAGACCATGACAATTTTGCATCAATTGATCCAATATTTTGAGGTACGCTTTCAGGTTGTTAAAATTAAATATCGGAAAACCAGTGGCTACAAGGCTCTCACTCAATTTGCCAGCCTTACTAACATGAATAGGCTCATTATTCATAAAGGCACCGCCTCCTGCTATGGCATGAAAGCATTCATCACGATTTACTTCATGGACTATCCCTAACAGCACTTGTTTGCCTTTTATTAATGCAATGCAAACAGCATAGATAGGGACACCATGAATGAAGTTTGTGGTACCGTCCAAAGGGTCGATCACCCAATTATAGTCATCCGATTCTTTGACAATTGTTCCTTCTTCTGTTATAAAACCAGCTTCAGGTAAAAGTACAGAAAGAGATGAAACAATAAGTTTCTCTGTTTCTTTATCTACATAGGACACCAAATCATTCAACCCCTTATATTCGGCTTGGTCAATGGTGAATTTGACACTCTCCTTTTTAATAAAGGCAACTGCCTCCTTTGCTATAGTGATTACTTTTGGTAGTAAATCTTCTTGGAGCCCCATAAATTATATTTCCATTTTATATTTCCATTCAAGATAAGACAATGCTCTGAATCCTGCAATAACAAATGATTTGAAGATGTTTAATCCCTCATCATCGTAAAACATGACTTAAATCAAATCCTTTTTCTTCTATCCGTTTTCACTTTAATTTCACCAACTTTATCTATAATCTGCTCCAAAGACATTCAGAATATTAAATTATGAGTGAGGCACTTAGTACCGCTTTAATGCTTATGGGTGTAGGAATGATCACTGTTTTCGTGGTTTTGTCCTTGGTAGTGTTAGTTGGCAATGGTTTAACTGTATTCGTCAATAAGTACATACCTGAGCCCGTACCAATGGAAGTGAAGAAGACCAGTCACAACATTAAACCAGGTAAACTGGCCGCCATTAGTGCGGCGGTTGAAATCTTTACAGAGGGCAAAGGAAAAATAACACGAATCGACAAAATCGATTAATAGACAGCATTATGGGAAGAGATATTGGAATATGCCTGGTATACCGTGATATGTGGCAATCGTCCGGCAAATATATGCCCCGGGTTGACCAGTTAAAGAGAGTTGCTGAACCCATCATTGACATGGAATGCTTTGCTAGGGTTGAAACTAATGGAGGTGGATTTGAACAGATCAATTTATTATACGGCGAAAATCCTAACAGATCGGTTAGGGAATGGACTCAGCCCTTCAATGACGCTGGGATTCAAACACAAATGTTAGAGCGGGGATTGAATGCACTCCGAATGTTCCCTGTTCCTAAAGACGTCAGAAAGTTGATGTTCAAAGTAAAAAAACTCCAGGGGACAGATATCTCAAGGTCTTTTGACGGACTTAATGACACCCAAAACCTCAAACTTTCAATTGACTATGCCAAGGAAGGCGGCATGATCTCACAAGGATCACTGTGTATTACCTACTCCGATATCCATACTGTTGATTACTTTGTGAACATGGCTGGCGTGTTGGTCGACATGGGTGCCCAAGAAATAGCCATCAAGGATATGGCAGGCATTGGCAGGCCGGTATCTATAGGAAAGATTGTAGAGGGTGTTAAAACCATCAATAAAGATATATTAGTACAGTATCACGGTCATTCAGGTCCGGGATTTTCAGTTACCTCCTCATTGGAAGCAGTCAGAGCTGGAGCAGAAATTGTAGATGTTGCCATAGAACCTCTTTCCTGGGGAACTGTGCATGCAGATTTTCTAACGATTCATGCCCTGCTTAAAGATGCCGGCTATTCTGTTCCTGATATTAATATGAAAGCCTACATGCAGGCCAGAACGCTTACCCAGGAGTTCATAGATGATTTTTTGGGATATTATATCAATCCCAAAAATCGATTGATGAATTCATTACTCATTGGTCCTGGCCTACCCGGTGGTATGATGGGCAGTTTAATGTCTGATCTGGAAAACAATTTAATCAGTTTGAATAAATGGATGGCTAAGAAGGGCAAACCGGAAATAACTCAGGATGAATTGTTGACCCAGCTATTCGATGAAGTAGAAAACGTTTGGCCAATGATGGGTAATCCTCCATTGGTGACACCTTTTAGCCAGTATGTGAAAAATGCAGCTCTGGTGAATGTCATGCAAATGCTTAAAGACAAAGAAAGGTGGTCACTAATTGATGACAATACATGGGATATGATGCTTGGTAAGTCTGGACGTGTACCAGGTTCAATCTCAGATGAACTGAAAAAATTAGCCTCCGAACAGAATCGTGAATTCTTTAAAGGTGATCCTCAGGAACTATATCCTGATGTGCTCGACCAGTGTAGAAAAGAGATGGATGAAAAAGGTTGGGATCATGGTCAGGACGACGAAGAGTTACTGGAATACGCCATGCACACTGCCCAATACATTGATTATAAATCCGGTAAAGCCAAGGAAACGTTTGAGGCCGATATAGCAAAGAGGAAAGCACCAGCACAAGTAGAAGCAACAGCTCCGGCTATCTCCTCCGCAGGTTTTGCCCCAAAATCTCTCAATATTGACGTAAATGGGGAGAAGTTTAGAATCTTTATTTCATACGACGGTCAAACTGTCGGTGAATCGGCTGCCCAAACGCCAGTTGCAGAATCAACTCCGTCAACTCCATCCTCGAATAGACCAATGAGAGAAGTATTAGCACCATTAGAAGGGAAGGCATATTTTGCAAAGGGCACCTCTGAACCTCTCGTAAAGGTTGGTGACAAAGTCAGTACCGGTGATATTATCTGTTACATCGAAGCAATGAAAGTGACCAACGCTGTCAAGTCCGATCAGGAGGGAATTGTCATGGAAATTTGCTTTAAAGATGGAGACGCGATCCTTGACGATGATGTACTGTTTCGAATCAATTGATTCAAAGACGTTTTAATCAGCAATCAATCAAAAAACTGATTTGACATTTTTAAGAAAATTATGGAGCTGATCCAGCGCATATATGACATGACTGCCATTGAGGACTTAATTGCGGCCCCGGAAAGCTTGCTGATGCTCGCCTTGGCTTGCTTTATGTTTTACCTGGGTATTGTCAAGAAATACGAACCGCTGTTATTAGTTCCTATCGCCTTTGGAATGTTGTTAGCCAATTTTCCCGGAGGGAATATGGGTGTAGTTAAAGTGGGTGATGAGATGGAACTGCTTCAAATAGCAAGAGAGCATGGCATCATGAATTTCATTTACTATGCATTAATCAAAACCGGATTTTTACCACCAATTATCTTTATGGGTGTTGGTGCCTTGACTGATTTTGGACCGATGTTGAAAAACCTGAGGCTGGCCTTTTTCGGTGCTGCAGCACAAATTGGAATTTTCCCGGTTCTAATTTCCGCTGTTGCCATCGGCTTCACTATGAAAGAAGCCGCATCTTTGGGCATTATCGGTGGTGCGGATGGGCCAACTGCTATTTATACCACCATCAAATTAGCTCCTCACCTACTCGGACCAATAGCCATTGCCGCTTACTCCTATATGGCATTAGTGCCGGTTATCATTCCTTTGGTTGTGAGATTCACTTGTACAAAGAAAGAACTTCTCATTAATATGAAGAAGCAGGATAAACTGTTCCCCAGCTCCGGACTAGTAAAGAATATGAACGCTCTGAAAATCATTTTTCCAATTGTTATTGGCTCAGTGATAGGCATTCTTGTACCTTCTTCAGTGCCACTGGTTGGAATGCTAATGTTTGGCAATTTGATAAAAGAAGTTGGAACAATTACTGGTAGATTATATCATGCGGCTTCAGATACCATCATGAATGCAGCAACCGTTTTCCTGGGCCTTTCCGTTGGTGCCACGATGACAGCATATGCCTTCCTAAATACACAAACCCTTTTAATCATTGTTGGAGGATTCATTGTCTTTGCCATTTCAATTGCGGGTGGGATTTTTGCAGTCAAAGCCTACAACCTGTTTGCCAAGAAAAAAATCAATCCTTTGATTGGAGCCACAGGATTGAGTGCTGTACCAATGGCCTCAAGAGTAGCCAACGAAATTGCGATCAAGCATGATCCCAGTAATCATTTGCTCCAATATGCCATGGCGAGCAATATTTCAGGGGTAATTGGTTCAGCTGTGGCTGCCGGGGTATTGATCTCCTTTTTGAGTTAAGGTCATTGGACCATAAATTTCCATTTCAAAACTTATAGGCACTGGTCATTGTGGGAATTGCGTACCTTTAAATGAATGCGGGATGAATGGGAATAGTGTTCTATTAGATACCAATATCGTTTTATACATTCTAGCTGGAGATAAGAAATTAGCTGACTTACTTTTTAATAAAAAGCTATACGTGCTTTTCGTAACTCAACTTGAATGGTTGCGTTTCCCCACCTGAACAAGAAGGAAACGTCGGAGATATTACGTTTTTTAAATGATTGCGTAATAGCAGACATCAATAGCAGGGTTAAGGAAGCAGTTATCAAAATAAAAAGCTCAAGTAAAATCAAACTACCGGATAGTATTATTTTGGGTACCTTAGTATTTTTAGGAATACCCGTTATCACATCTGATCATGATTTCAGCAAAGTAAATTTGATAGATGTGATGTTCTATGAGAACAATTGATGACAATGAATCTGTATTTCAAGGCTCTCCACATCATTTTCGTAGTTACCTGGTTTGCCGGGCTATTTTACATTGTGAGACTTTTCGTCTATCAGACTGAAGCCAATGAAAAAGAAGAGCCGGCAAAATCCATTCTAACATCTCATTTAAAAACCTGGTCCAAAAGGCTTTGGTTTGGAATTACCTGGCCATCCGCTGTACTGGCTACTATTTTTGGATTTGCCTTAATCCATCTGTGGTTAGGACAAACCTGGTTGAATATAAAAATCGTTCTGGTTGTTGGTTTATGGGTTTATCATTACATTATCCATTGTAGATTTAACGAATTGCAAAAGGATGTATATCGCTATAGCAGTCAGAAAATGCGTGTATTCAATGAGGTCGCTACCATTTTTTTAGTAAATATTGTATTGCTGGTTGTGCTGAAGAATGTTTTAAGTCTTGCGTGGGTTTTAGTGGGATTATTGATTTTCGCAGGCGTACTTTTGGGTGCCATTAGGATATATAAGAATTGGAGGGAGAAAAATGAAACTGCTTAATATACTTTTACCCAGTTTGTTGTTATTAGCAATTTCCTGTACTACACAGGTACAAAAATTACCAGTGATGGGACGGTCCAAATTGGTAGACCGTGAAGTGAATGGGGCAATTGTAATGGACACAATTCCCCATGCGATTGCAGAGTTTAGATTTCTCAATCAGGACAGTTCATGGGTAACTAATGAAACTTTGGCCGGAAAAGTTTATGTAGCCGATTTCTTTTTTACCTCCTGCCCGTCTATCTGCCCAATAATGAAATCGCAATTGATTAGGATTTACAAAGAATTTGAAAGCGAAGATGATCTTCGACTGGTTTCTTACTCGATTGATCCGGAATTTGATACAGTCGCTGTTTTACGAGAATATGCAGAACGATTGGGAGTATCAAGTGAAAGATGGCATTTCCTAACTGGTGACCAAGATGATATTTATAAGTTGGGGGAAACCAGTTATATGGTTACAACAGTTGAAGATGAATCCGCACCGGGTGGTTTTTTACATAGTGGTGCTTTTTTACTGATAGACAAGGAAAGAAGGGTAAGAGGCATATATGATGGAACCGTAGAGGAACAGGTTAATACTTTGATGGGTGATATTCGAACATTAATAGGTGAGTATGCGGAATAAAAGTCAACTACTCATCATTTCCTATTTCCTATTCAGCAGTTGTTTGATGTTTGACTGCTCTTCCAGTACTAAAGAAAAGAGCGACTTCTACGAAGCAATGGACCAACGTACAAGGACCCGATTCAAGCAATACATGATATTAGGGAAGGGGCTCTACAAACAACACTGTGCCAGTTGCCATGGACAGGAAGGAGAAGGGCTTGAGAGGTTAGTACCACCTTTGGCTAAATCGGATTATTTGATGGCAGAGATTGACAGGGCTGTTTGCCAGATTCCCGGGGGGATAAAAGGAGAAATAACCGTAAACGGCATAAAGTACAATCAGGAAATGCCAGCTAATAAAGAACTTAGGACGCTTCAAATTGCCGAAATCATTACCTATGTCACCAATTCCTGGGGCAATCAGAGAGGATTAATATCTTCCAGGAATGTTGAGGAATTCTTGAAAAATTGCAGCACTTCCTCATCTTTCTAATCAGTTTAAGGAATCTTATTCCATGTTAGTCTTTGATGTAATTTGCTTAATCATTTCAATTTTTTCTATCATTATTTTAAGGGTCGCCGCCTCTTTTGTTGCCATAAACTTACCAGATCAATGAATTGAAATAATGAATAATGGACTAAAAGATCGGGTTTTCACCTTTTTACTTTTCCTTTTTGTGGTAATCCTAACCTTCTGGATTGATTAGTGCTTAAGGAATGAACAAAGGCGGATGTAATTCGTCATACTCTGTGGTTTCTTGGTATAATCTGGCAACTGCTAAAATGGTAGCTTCATCAAATAGATTTCCCAAAAAACTGATGCTGGTGGGGCTACCCGCACTATTAAAACCATTGGGAACTACCACCACCGGATGACCGGTAAGATTGGTGAATTGAAGTTGATCCCCACCAAAAGTGGGGGTAACTATTACATCAAATTCGCTAAAACGCTTGTGAAGTTCCTGAACTAACTCGTAACGTACTCGGTTAGCATTGATGTATTCCACTGCTGGAACAAATCTCGATTGTCTAAAAACGTTGGGCCAGGCTCTCTCAATCTGCCTAACCATGAGTGAGTCTTTATTAGACCTTGTCAGCTCATCAAATGCAGCCGCCGCTTCGGCAGATAAGATGATACCAAAAGCATTTAATGGTAAGTTGTCTGGCAAACTAACCGCCTTTAAATCTACACCCAGTGACTTCAATACTTCCAGGCTTGTGCTGTCATTTTTTCTGCTCGAATAATCTTCCTCGAACAGGTCCTTGAGATAACCCACCTTGAGACCACTGAGCGATGAAACCGGTGTGTAGTTGAAAGCAGCGTCTTTGACAGCCTGGTCAACTCCATCTGCTCCTCGTATGGCCTCAAAAACCAGAGCAGCATCCAGTGCTGACCTCGTTATTGGTCCTATTTTATCCATGCTCCAGCTCAAATTCATACCACCTGTCCTACTGACCCGTCCGAAAGTTGGTCTCAAGCCTGAGGTCCCACAACGCGTAGAGGGTGAGGTAATTGAGCCTAAAGTTTCAGTCCCAATTGCAAAGGCTACTAATCCTGCGGAGGTAGCCGAGGCTGACCCGGCAGATGAGCCACTTGACCCCTGTTCCAGGTTCCAGGGATTTTTCGTTACTCCACCATACCAAACATCTCCCCATGCCAGGGCACCCAGAGTCAACTTGGCCACCAATACTGCGCCAGCTTGCTCAAGTTTCTGAATAACATAGGCATTCTGACTGATCACTTGATCTTTATAGGGTTCAGCTCCCCAGGTCGTTTTATAACCTTTTACAGCCAGTAAGTCCTTCGCACCATAAGGAATGCCATGTAGGGGTCCACGATAATTCCCGGCAGCTATTTCCAAATCAGCCACCTTTGCTTGCTTTAAGGCCAAATCTTCTGTCAATGTTATGACACACTCCAGTGTATCCCCATGTTTCTTCAGCCTATTTAGGTAGATCCGGGTTAATTGCATGGAAGTCACTTTCCTGGTTCTTATCAGGACCGACAAATTAGCCACAGTGTAAAAAGCCAGCTCTTCAAGGTTTTCGGGAACTGCTACTTCAGTTTTGAGACCCCAGTTGATCTCATTTTGTTCGGCATTTAATTTGAATCCGGCAGGTATTTGATTGAACTGAATAGCGGGTGGAATTGAGTTGGGGATACTGTAACTATGAAGTGCCTTGTATGCCTTGAGATTGTTTTCCAATCCATTTTTCATCAGCTTTCGTTCTGTCTCATCAAAACTGATGTCAAAAAGTTCTTCTGCAGATTGACCTTCTTGCGCCACAAGGGGATTTTCCACTGCCGAAATAGTCAGCAACAACGAAAAATACCAGATAGATGTCATATTGTTCATGCAACCAATTTAATCTCTAAATCAACTAATATTCGAACAACATAAGAGAATTAATTACTTTGAATCAAAAGCCCATTTCCAATCGTCGATTATTTATGCCAACGGGTCTGATTTATTGGCCCATTTATCAAATAGTTGCAATTGTTTGAAACAATATTCGAGTTTTACCATTTAATAAGGTGTATTTGACCAGATCGGAATGAGAAGATTTATAATATCGACAGTTGCCTTTATAGTAATAGTGGGAGGCGGATATTTTTTTATGGGTTTTTTATCCTCACAAAAAAAAACTACCACTGAAAGACCAAAACCTGAAGTTGTCAATTATGTAAGAGCGATAGCCTATAATCCAACCGATATTGAAACGGAAGTAGAGGCTTATGGCAGGGTGGTTTCTTCACATCAGCTAAATCTGACTGCCGAAGTGGGTGGAAGACTTTTGGCCGGCAATCTTGCACTTAAGGCAGGGCAAAATTTTTCACGTGGTCAATTACTATTCAAAATACATAGTACGGAACAGTGCCTGTCCCTAAAAGCTCGTAAAAGCACATTCCTTAATTTATTAGCATCCATTCTACCTGATCTTAGAATTGATTTTTCCGATACATATGTGAATTGGCAGCAATACTTCGACGCAATTGATCTAGAAAAAGATTTACCGGAATTACCAAAAGCTCAAAGTTCAAAGGAGAAGACCTTCCTCGCTACCAAAAACATTTTGGGAGAATTCTATAATATCAAAAGTCTCGAGGAAAATTTGAAGAAATACAGCGTGTATGCGCCTTATACAGGAAGTATTTCAATGGTGAATGTGCAGGTAGGGTCAATTGTCAATCCGGGTACGCAGATTGGGACTATTATAAGAACAGATAAACTTGAGGTTCAGATCCCCATTGAGCTGCGTGACATAGCTTTCGTTGAAGTTGGGAAAAGAGTTTCCATAGTTGGACAGAATGGTAAAAGCCTACGCGGGGAAGTGGTGAGAGTTGCCGACTTGGTCGACCCAAATACTCAGTCCATAAACGTTTTTATTTCCGTTGAAAACACCCAAAAAGGTGATATCTATGACGGACTTTATTTGAATACAAAGATACCCGGCAAAGTGGTTTATAACGCCATGTCTATTCCCAGAAGCGTAATTCGCAATAAAGATGAGGTGTTTATTGTAGAAAATGATGTGCTCAAAACAAGAACCATCGTAGTTCAAAAAGTAAATGGCGAAAATGCCATTGTAAGTGGGCTTAACGCTGGCGATTTACTGGTTGTTGATGCTCCTGCTAATGCCTCCAACAACATGAAGGTCACAATAACTGAGCAAGGTAAAGTGGAGGAAGTTCCAGCACGAAGAGAATTATAAAAGCATAGTTTGTAAACTAATTAGAGCATGAGAACAGTAGTAACTTTTTTTGTGAAATTCCCCATCTGGGCTAATGTGATCATTTTTATTGCTTTAGCTGGAGGATTCGGAACATATTATGCCAAACTAAATAAATCATTTTTTCCAGAACGGGATCCCAATAGAATCACCGTGTCCGTCAACTATCCGGGAGCTTCTCCAGAGGAGATGGAAGAGGGCTTGACTATAAAGATTGAGGAGGCCATTAAAGGACTTGAAGGGATTGATGAAGTTTCTTCGGTATCATCCGAAAATGCTTCTTCCGTAAATATTGTAGCCCGTGAAGGGTATGATCTGGATGAACTTACCACCGAGGTTAAAAATGCGATTGACCAAATCAATTCGTTTCCTGTAGCCGCCGAAAAACCAATTGTCTTTAAGCAGAAGTCTACTACCGTGGTGACCTATATGGGCATCAAAGGCCATGTGGATTTAATAGACCTTAAGGAGGCAGCTGAGTTGGTGGAAGATGATTTTTTAAACTCCGGCATCATTAGCCAGGTTCGACTTTCAGGATTTCCAAATCTGGAGATTAGCATTGAAGTATCGGAGAACGACCTTTCACGCTACCGAATCACATTCGATGAGGTAGCATCGGCTGTAAGAAATAACAATAGAGATGTATCTGGGGGATCCATTAAAACTGAAAATGAGGAGATAAGGATTCGAGCTAATGCAAAGGAGTTTGACCCCTCCGTTATTGAAGAAATTGTATTACGTGCCAATCCGGACGGAACGAAGTTGTTGCTTAAGGATGTAGCGAGTGTAGGGAAACAATTTGCCGATGTGCCTAATAAGGTTTTTTCTAACAATGAGAGATCAGTAAGCATCGTAATTAGTAAACTTCCTGAAGAGGACATTGAGAAGATCAGTGCCTTTGTCGATGATTATGTGGACGATTTTAACGCTAAGAGCAACAATTTAAGTTTGTTCACTTATTTCAGTTTTGATTCTATACTGAGTGACAGGATTGATCTTTTGTTGTCAAATTTTGGACTTGGCCTCTTACTGGTATTGATAACTCTTGGGTTGTTTTTATCTTTAAGACTTTCGTTTTGGGTGGCTTTAGGTATTCCAATTTCGTTCTTCGGAATGTTCATACTTGGAGATATGGCAGGTATAACAATAAATATGTTAAGCCTCACAGGTATGCTACTGGTTGTTGGCATTCTGGTAGATGATGGTATTGTAATTGCTGAAAACATTTATACGCATTTTCAAAACGGGAAAGAACCTAGAGAAGCAGCAATAGAGGGCACCCTTGAAATGATCCCCTCTGTATTTACATCGGTTAGTACTACTATCGTTGCGTTCCTGCCACTCATTTTTCTAGACAATAATGGATTTACAGAAGAGATGGCTTTAGTGGTTATGTTCTGCCTGGCTATTTCATTAATAGAGGCCTTCCTTATTTTACCCGCACACCTGGCAAGTAGGAGGATGCTGTCCAGAAGAACCGGTAATGATTCCTATAGCAAATTTAGGCAGGGGATGGACCGCATAATTGACTACCTGAAATATAGACTTTACGGACCTTCTCTAAAGTTCCTGATTGATTGGAAGTGGGTATCTTTTTCTATTCCATTTGTCTTCATAATGATCGTTTGGGGATTAGTGCAGGGAGGTATCATAAAGTGGACATTCTTTTCTCGGCCACCAGCCAGCGACATCAGCATTAACCTCACTATGAAACCTGGTACCAGAGAAAATGTAATTGAAGATTACTTAAGGAGATTTCAGAGCCAGATATGGGCAGTGCATGAGGAGATGAGGAAGGAAAAAGACATGCCGGATTCGGTGATTACTACTGTTGATATGTCAATCGGGGCACTTTCGGACAGGCAAACCACCGGTTCACATGTAGGCAATATCAACATCAATATAGACAACCTGGATAAGTATGGGTTATCCAGTTTTGATATTTCTTCCAAGATAAGAAAACGTATTGGAGATGTGCCCGAAGCTGACAAATTTTCCATTGGAAGTGCCAACTATTGGGGCAGACCTGTATCAGTCTCATTGAAAAGTCGGGACATTAATGACCTTGATAAGGCCAATGATGAATTAAAAGAGGCTTTAGGCAGATTACCAGACCTCAAAGATATTCAGGATAATGCTTCAGTAGGTCAACGTGAGATTGAGTTAGAACTCAAGCCCCTGGCCTATTTCCTTGGTTTGACCCATCAGGATATAACAAAACAAATTAGACAAGGATTCTTTGGTGAAGAAGTGCAAAGATTACAGGATGGTACTGATGAGGTAAGGGTTTGGGTCCGATACCCAAAAAGTGACCGGCTGAGTATTGCACAGCTCGAATCAATGAAGATAAAAATGCCGGATGGTGCTCAATATCCATTAGGAGAATTGGCCGATTACAACATTAAAAGAGGGGTAATCAAGATCAACCACTTTAATGGCAAACGAGAAATTAGGGTTGAGGCAGAAATGGCGAATGTTAAAACGCCGGTACCTCCAATTATTGAAAAAGTTCAGGCAGATATACTTCCACCGATTTTGGCTAAGTACCCCGGAATGGAATATACGTTAGAAGGTCAATCAAGTAGAAGGCAAAAGGAATTTGATTCCTTTGGGAAGGTCTTCATTCCGATTTTCTTCCTGATGGTTATACTTATTACCCTCAATTTCAGATCAGTTTATCAAACATTTCTGATTTTGTTCTTGTTACCAATTGGGTGGGCATGTGGCATATTTGGGCACATCTTTCATGACGCATTGGTTTCAATGGCCAGTTTTCAGGGATTATTGGCCCTTTCCGGTGTGGTTATCAATGACGCCGTTGTTATGCTTGATCGGTTCAATCGGAATTTAAGAGAGGGGTCTGAAATCAAAAAGGCAGCTCAAGATGCTGGAGTGGCAAGGTTTAGAGCAATTCTATTAACTTCATTAACTACCGTTGCAGGTCTATTTCCTTTAATTCTGGAAACTAGCTTTCAGGCACAGTTCCTTATACCAATGGCCATCGCCCTGGCATATGGTGTATTATTTGGAACCTTCTTCATTCTATTCTTCTTTCCAGTAATGATTCTCTGCTTTAACGACATTCGTGTTTATCTCATCTGGTATTTCAGAATGATCACCAATGCCTTTGCTGTAGAAAATTTGAGGGATTTAAAGCCTTCCAAAGAAGACGTTGAACCAGCAATTATTGAAGGCAAAAGGTTGGCACAAATCTAATCGAGTTCAATAAGATGAAAAATATTATAACAATAGGAATAGTCCTATGTGGCTTTGGATTGTCCGCTCAAGAGGATTTTTCGCTCTCAGATGCCATACAATTAGGTCTTGAACGTAATTATGGAATTCAAATAGAGCACAAAAAAATAATCGTCGCTTCTAACAATAATTCTTGGGGTGAAGCAGGCAGATTGCCCACAGTGAATCTTACTGCAGCTAGTCAAAACTCATTAAGAAATCAGGAGTCGGACAATCAATTCTTTAGCGGTCAATTATTTGATGGCTTTGAGTTGAATAATCAGCAAACCTACAGTGTCACTCCTGGTGTGGCAGTGAGTTGGAATATTTTCCAGGGCAACAAGGTCATTATTAATAAGAATCGCCTCGGTCAACTGCAAATGGAGTCGGAGCAAAATGCCGAAGTAGTGATAGCCAATACCATTCAAGCAACAATTCTTGGTTACTACTTAGCATCTCTGGAAGCACAGCGCTTAGATGAATTTCAAAAACAATTGAGATTGTCTAGCGACAAATACAATTACCAAAAAGTCAAATATGATATTGGAGGTGCTATAACCTCTGATGTTCTTCTCGAAGAAAATAATTACTTAACAGACTCTGCGAACTACATTAATCAGCAATTAGCACTGAATAATGCCATTAGGAATCTCAACTTTTTAATAGTTGAACCAGATTTAAATAAGACTTATAATCTTACGGATTCTCTTCAAGTTGAGGAGTCGGACTATCAATATGCAGACCTTCTGAACGCAGCGTTTAGTGACAATGTCGATTTGAAGAAAATTTATTTGTCACAACTTGTTCTGGAAACAAGTACCCGACAGCAAAAGGCTGACTTTTTCCCTACTCTATCTTTAAATGGAGGTTACAATTGGAACAGGAATGTATCAAATCTGACCAATGCAAATTATACTGGTCCCAATCCGAATTATGAAAATCCCCCGGATCCTTTAGTATCAAAGACAGGAACATATTTTGCCAATTTCACTTTGAGCTTTACGCTGTTCGATGGCAAAAGAATTAATCGTGCCATTCGAAATGCAATGATTCAGGAAGACATTGGTAAGATCAGGGTTGAGCAATTGAAACAAAGTGTCACGCAAAATCTTTCAAATGCATATGACCAATACGTGGTAAGAAAGCAACTCCAAGGAATAAATACGAGAAAAAAAGTTGCTGCTGAAATTAATCTCAATAATTCGGAAGATAAGTTCAAGAACGGTTCAATTAATTCTTTTGATTACCGCGATGTTCAGAATAATTATCTCACAGCGGCTATACAGGAACTCCAAGCCTCTTATAACCTCCTTGATTCGAAGGTTACATTAATGAGATTAACGGGGGAATTATTAGGAGAATACAAGCCCGAATAACAGGTAATTAATGAGATTAAAGGTCATTATGTACTGCCTTAATTAAATGACTTATCTGCCCAAGCTCTTCAGTTATGTCTCTTAATTTATTGATAGCGGTAATGTCCTTACCTTGAACCATTAATTCCTTAACTTCTTCAAGTGCATTCATGCAGTTCCCATAGTGGTACATGAAGTTCTCCAATTTTTCTTTTTCTGATGTTAGTTGGTCTACAGCCATGAAAGTTTATGTTTTTAAGAGTGAATAATAATGACTCTTTGAATATAGGCACTGCGACGAATTTTTCAATGGTTAATGCCAGTTTTTTTGCTCAACTATACGGATAATTTCAGTCACCTTTCATTCTTAAGAAGATTATAATTAAATATATTGTTATGCGATGCATATGAATTAGCCTCAAAATGGGCTCTCATGGTTTTATCATAAACACTATTTTTGATGATCCGGCAAATGCTGGTGTAAGTATCATTCTGAAAGATGGTAAAGATCTGGGTGGGTTCTCATATGAAGAACAGCAAGAATATCTGGATTTCATTTCTGATACGGCTTTTATGTATGAGTTTAAAAATGTTGTCAAACTATATGAATGTTGTCAAACTATATGATGAGTTTAAAAATGGATATTTTGATGGAGTATTTATTAATCCAATGATTTAGTAATATGAATAGTGAAGAATGGTTACATAAAACTTTCCCAAAACGAATTAATGATGTTTGACGAGTTACAAATACAGAGAAGTGAGTTTATTTTGAGAAATCCTAATTCAAAACTATCAGGACTTAACTCAAATGATTTAAGGAAACTTGCTGTTGCCTGGTCATATTATAGTGGAAAAATTGAAGGAAATACTTATACCTATGTTGAGACTGAAGCATTATTGATTGATGGTATTGCATCACCTAAACGATATGAGGATGCAAAAATGCTAAAGAATCTGCATAATACCTTCACAGGAATATTATCCGACGTTCGGGCCGGTAAATTAATACCGATTAATGAAGTGACTGTTTCTTCCTTCCATTCTAGTCTTATGGCTGATTTAATTGATGACCATGAAAAAGGAAGATTGAGAACAAGACCAGTAAAAATATCCGGTACAAGCTATACCCCTCCAAAAGCAATAAAAGAAATCAGGCAAACCCTTAATGAAATATTCTCTGGATTGAATAAATATTCAAATTCATTAGAAAGAGCCATATACGGTCATTGTAATTTGGCCATGATACAGCCTTTCATTGACGGAAATAAGAGAACGGCTAGGCTTATTGAAAGCATTGTGCTATTAGAAAATGATTTGATTCCGATTTATTCAACAAAAGATAAAGACATTCTTGAATATAGGAATGCGCTTGTAAAATTCTACGAGACTAAAAACTACACACAGTACAGTAACTATTTCCTTGATAAGCATTTAGAAAGGATAAACAAAGTTTCGTTAAAAAATGAACCGTATTGGCAGTTTGAAAAAAAAGAAGAACCCAAATAAAGGTATGTCAATGGGCATGTGAGTATAAATAAACGAATGATTATTATGGTAGAAAAATGTAAGTCAATAGGTTTCTGGAAGTCTTGGTATCTACGCCTATTCACCAAGCATAAGGTGAAAGACTTAGAATCTTCATTCAAGAAATTACAGAATGTTCCTGGTTCCTATTTTGATAATTCAAAGGGTGATATTTATATCGTAATACGACTTATATGTACTCTTCACAACTATTAAAAGAAACGTTTGAAGCCATTATTCTCAAGCTCCTCACTGAGAATGAGACAATGTATGGCTACGAACTCATTCAGAAAGTGAAAGAACTATCTGATGAAGAAATATCTTTCCCTGCCGGATCATTGTATCCCATTCTTCACAAGATGGAAGAAAAGAGCCTGGTTACAACGAGGAGCATTGAACTGGTTGAGAGAGTCGTAAATATTACTCCATAACTCCAGGTGGCTCAAACGAGGCTATGAATAAGGTGGAGGAGTTCATACAGTTTGCCAGAACGATGATAACTATTCTAAGGCCCAATCCTACAGCCCAATAACAACGCATTCACGCCTTTTTAATCAAAAAAATTACACGGGTGAAGGAAAAGCAACTCCATAGATGCAACATAATTGCATCTATGGAGTTAACTTTGTCAAATGATGCAAAGTAAGTTGAAGGGTACACTAAAACAGCATGCGCTCCGGATAACAGCCAGTAGAATCGACGTTCTCAAAATGTTCATGGAAGCCAACCATGCATTGTCTTTTAGAGATCTTGAAGAGAAGTTGTCCGAATATGACAGAGTTACCCTCTATAGAACACTTAACTCATTTATCTCAAAAGGAGTAATACATCGTATTCCTGACAATAGCGGTTTTACACGCTATGGCATTTGTCAGGGCACCTGTACACCTCAAAATCATACACATGATCATGTCCATTTCAAATGTGATAATTGTGGGCAAACTGAGTGTTTACCCCGGCATCATGTACCAAAAATTGAAATTCCAGGTTATTTGGTCAGTGAAGCTAACCTTATTGTATCGGGTCTTTGTAATACTTGCAACCATTAAAGCCTAAGATTGCATGTTTGCAAGATTAACATTAATCTCTTTATTACTGATCTACTCTAAAGCTCAGGCTCAGGATAATTGTGAATTCTCGGTTCAGGGCAAAGTCTATGACATTGTATCTAAAGAAGCCGTACCATTCGTTACTGTTCAAGTTGAGGGAACATCCAAAGGATCTGCTGCTGACGCCAATGGGACGTTCAAAATTGATAATATCTGTGATAACGAGTTTAATCTCGTTTTCAGTCATGTCGGTTATAAACAGACCATTCATCACCACGATGTCTATCATGAATCTCCTATCATTTACCTTGCTACGGACGAACAACTTCTTGAGAGTATTGTTGTAGAAAGAAACATTGAAGGAGGAGACATACTTTCCAACACAGTAAGTTCCATAAGCTCGGAAGAGTTTCACGCACTTGAATCAGAGCGTTTTGGTGAAGTCGTCAGTTCGCTTTCCGGTGTGAACATGCTAAGCACAGGACAAAATATTTCTAAACCCATCATCCATGGGGTCCATAGCAATAGAGTCTTAATTATTAATAATGGTGTTCGCCATGAATTTCAAAACTGGGGAGCGGAACATGCGCCTGAAATTGATCCTTCTCTGGCAGACAACCTTGAAGTTATCAAAGGAGCTGCGACTGTTCGTTACGGACCGGATGCTTTAGGTGGTGTGATATTGATCAATCCTCCCAAATTGGAACTGTCCAGCCATCTCCATGGCGAAGTCCGTTTGACTGGAAAATCTAATGGAAGATCAGGCGAATCGACGGTTAAGTTGAGTAAAGGATTTAAGCACCTAAGTCTAATGGGAGAGACCTCATGGTTACGTCAAGGGAATCTGAAAGCACCAGACTATAATCTAACCAATACCGGGAAAAAAGAAATCAGCTATGCCAGTGGATTACGATACCATTTGAAAAACATCGATTTTGAGGCCTATTATAGTCATTTTGATCAGGAATTAGGAATACTTCGAGGGGCAGTAAATGGTAACAATGAAGATGTTCAAAATGCTATTGAGAATGAGCCCCCTCCTGATACGAGATCATTCTCTTATACCATCAGCAATCCGAAGCAAGTAGTGGTTCATGACCTATTCAAGTTCAAAGGTGCGTTCACAGGTAAAAACCAGTCGGCCTCATTCCAGTACGGGTTTCAAGATAATAATAGACAGGAATTTGATGTAAGAAGAGGAACCAATAACGAATTACCGAATATCAATCTCAGTTTAAAGACTCATAGTTTGGCTTTAGATTGGAATCATTCAACAATTGGTCATTGGTCTGGGATAGTGGGAATTCAAAATCAATTCCAGGACAATGACAACATTTCCGGGACCAATACACCATTATTCATACCTAACTATGCGCAATATAGACTGGGTGTTTTTGCCATAGAATCAATTGAAAAGGGAGCTTCAATATTTGAAGCGGGTCTGCGATATGATCTACAGTATTCGTCAATAAGTGGCAGGCAGCCAGACAACGGGTTGTTTAGAGATGAGTTGTCTTTTCAGAATGTAACAGCTACCGTTGGTATAAAACGAACCATAACAGATAAAGTGGTATTTAGATCAAATTTGGGTACCGCATGGAGACCGCCAAACGTTTCTGAATTATACAGTTTTGGTAGACATCAGGCTTCAATTGAGTATGGTCTGTTGCGGTATCAAATTGATGAAACCGGTAATGTAGATACGGATACGGTTTTATCAAAAAGTCAAAGGAAAGTAGAACCTGAGGCAGGCTATAAATGGATTAATACTATTACAGTATCTAAGAACAGCATGGATTTCGAGCTAACCGGATATGTCAACTACATACAAAATTTTATTTTTACCAAACCTGCAGGAATAACAAGTACTATCAGAGGTGCTTTCCCTTTTTTTCTATATGATCAAGGAAATGCCATCTTTTGGGGGTTAGACTGGACCAGCCACCACATTCTCAGTTCAAAGCTATCTGCAGATTTCAAGGCCAGTTATCTTTGGTCACGACAAACAAATGGAGATTTATTCGTAGGACAACCCCCGACCAACACTTCTTTAGGTTTTAAGTACAAGCCAAGTATTCCAATATTTGATCAAACAGAATTTACACTGCGTCTCGGATATACTTTCAGACAATTTCAAGCTCCTATGGTAATTTCCATCGCTGATTTAGCCGTTGCTCAGGAAAGTGGTGTTAATGTTTTTGATGGTCAAAATGTTGCTTTTGACATTCTTGAGGAGCCTAATGGGTACCTTCTCATAGACCTGGTATGGAACGCATCAATTGGCAAAATGGAATGGAATATAGGCATAAAGAATCTACTGAATTCATCTTATCGCAGCTATACTAACCGGTTAAGATATTTTGCCGATGAATTGGGCCGGAATTTTTCACTTTCACTTTCTTACCGGCTGTAGAATGAATCAAATTGTCAAAAAATTCTGGCTATTATGCATCATATCTGTCCTTCATGCGTGTCAAACCAATGATCCGGCTCCAGAAAATGCAGAGGAGATCATCACCATAGTCACGCTAAATTTTGACGACCTGAGCGGCAGTAATCCGCTAAAATTTGAAGCAGTAGATCCAGACGGTGACGGTCCACAAAATCTTGAAATACTGGACACCATCAAATTTATCAGAGATACTGAATATACCTTAACGATTGATCTTCAGAATAGCCTCAATGGGGAAAGTATTTCTGAAGAAGTCCGGGAGGAAAGTGATGAGCATATGATATTCTTCGGATGGACAGACGGGTTATTCACTATACCCAATGGAGGTGGAAACATCGATTCAAGAGATAGTGATGTCCAATACAACGACCGGGATGCCAATGGTCTGCCTCTTGGTTTAAACACTTCCTGGCTTACCGGAAGTCCAGCTTCGGGCACTTATAGAATCGTGCTAAAGCATCAGCCGGGAAGTAAATCTGCAACCTCGACTGCAACTACTGGAGAAACTGATTTAGACATAACCTGGAATCTCTCTATTGAATAAGTTCATTAAATCAGGCACATAATAAATTAGCTATAAATTTATGTATATCGTTGATTTTCAGTATCTTACGTATGGTTCAAAACGTAAAACAATGGAAAAAAGATACAAAAGCATTAGCCTTTTCGAATTTCAACAGCAATTTTCCGATGACCAATCGTGTTATGATCATCTGGCCAATCTTACACGCCAATGTACTACATGCGGTTATCAGGCAACTCCGACAAGCGAAACCCTTTTTCACAAAGTGAAATTCCCTATTCTTAAAGCTTTCTACATCGTCTATTTTATGGCAACAAACAAACAAGGTATTTCTTCTACTGAACTAAGTCGTAAACTAGCACTGAGACAGAAAACCTGTTGGGCTTTTAAGCAAAAAGTCATGAAAGCCATGGCGGGCAGTTAAAAATTTCCTATGCCTGGAAAGGTGGAAGTAGATGAAACAGTAGTCGGGCAGGAAGAAAGCACTAAAGGCCGTCAAAATGGAGATAAGAAGCTTGTAGTGGCAGCTATTGAACGAGAAGGCAGGGGGATTGGCCGGGTATATGCTCGCGTGATCAAGGATGGCAGCAATAAATCCCTGAGGCCCTTTTTCGCTCACCATATTGATCCAAAAGCGATAGTCAAAACTGATGAGTGGAAAGGGTACCGTCCTTTTCAAGAAGACTTTCCTAACCTTTAGCAGATACCCTCAGGTAAAAAAGGAGGAAACTTTCCTGATATGCATCGAGTCATCATCATGTTTAAAGCATGGATCAGGGGTACTGATCATTCAGTACAGCATCTGCAAGGATATCTCGATGAATACTGCTACCGTTTTAACCGTCATCTAATGAAGGGGAAAAAATTTGACAACCTGATGGTCAGAATGGTCGATCATAATCCTGTTTTTTGTGAAAATTTGAATATTATCTAAGTGCCTGATTCAATTATTTTATTTAATACTTTAAAACCAATAGTGTCCTAAACGATTCAAGGTAATATAGCCATCAGCCACCAAAGCAGGATAGCGCGAGATTGAGTGGCAGGAATCAAAGAGAACCCCCTGTTGTTGATTTTTGAGCCTGTTTGGTGGATGATCGAAGGGCTTATCGAGCCATTTTTCAAATCAATCTTAACAACAAGGTCAGTCGTATAAATGCGATCAGATTGGAGAGTTGCCATTGGTATTTAGCTAATGCTTTGAGGAATTTCAAGATCAGAATAGTAATCAGAGCCGTCCAAACCTGTATCATAACTGCATTTTTGGTTGTCCCAATGAATGATTTAATGTGCAGTAGTTGCCTGATCTCACGAAAGAAGACTTCAATCTGCCATCTGCTTTTGTAAAGCTCACCAATGGTGTTTGCTGTCCGGGACATTTGGTCAGTGATCAGTTCTATGGTCTGATCATTGGTTTCATCGTATAGAGCGACCCTTCGCAATCGTTTTGGGTACTTGTCTTTAGATTGATTGCCTGTAAGCTCTATTAGCTCATCTTTGAGGATATGCTCATGTCGGTTATTGGGCAACCCATTCTCTTTGATGGACTTGAATGGGATGTTGTGTTTATGTCTGATCACAAAAAAGACCTTGTTGCTGTCCCAAACCCTGAGCAAAGAGAAATCATTGTAATACCGGTCAGCTACAATCACACTACCAGCCAACAATGGGATGTTATCTCTTACCGATTGACTCTTAGAAAACTGACAGAATAACATCGAAACCAAATGCGTCCAACTATCACAGCCCTTCTGATATTTATCGGCCTGCTTTTCCTGTACTAATTTTTTGAAGGAGTTACGGTCAATCTTAGAGAGGATCTGAGAAAACAAATTTATAGTTGACATGCAGGGATGGGGTTCGTTGTACAACTCAAAGATAATTTGAGATACGGATTTCTTCCCTGCTATTTTTTAAACGTTTAGGACGCTATTGGATTATTATGTAAAATATTAGTTTCAGAATCATGACGATTAATTCGCCCATAGCTTTTCCGTCGTTGTAATTGTCTCTGTTCATAGAATTTAATTTTACTGCTAACGGCGATGTATGAGGCGTGTGCTCTCACTTTGTGGACAGCACTAAAATAGTGAAGTATGTCAGTGCATCCAAAGTTTGTAGAAAGCACTGCGTTCTGAAGTTGGAAAAATCCCGCAAGCAGAAGTCTCCAAAAAGCACTAACCTTTCTCGGCAGCAGACTCACGGGCGAGAACCGATGCTGTTTGCAGAGAGCACGGATGCACATGCCTCATACTGGATGTATTTACTCCTCATTTAAATAACTACGGAAATCTACAGGACGAAAGTTGTTTTAGAGAGTTGGCTGAAGATGTATGCCAACTGATTGAAAGCAATCCTGTTCCCTTGCAAATGGTTCAACTTCGTTTTGAGCTTAAGCCGAAATAGCAATAGGCAAGGTCAAAAGGAAGAACAAGATGAGGGATAACATTTTCATGCTTTCTGGTTTTTGATGGCACTGCAATATGCAAAACGTCAGGAATCAAAGCAAGAGCGAAGATTTAAAACAAAAAGGAGTCTTCCTCATCGAGAAAGACTCCTTAAATTCTTGTTACTGAATGATCATTCAGTGATCACTACTTTCTCCATTTTATCTCCTTGTTCTATCACATCGATTACCTCAAGACCTTCATAGACTTTACCAAATACGGTATGGTTTCGGTCTAAGTGAGCGGTGTTTGCTCTACTGTGGCAAACAAAAAATTGAGAGCCACCAGTATTTCGACCAGCGTGAGCCATTGATAAAACACCTCGGTCGTGGTATTGGTTTTCACCATATAATTCACAATCGATGTTATATCCAGGTCCGCCGGTACCTGTACCGTCAGGGCAGCCACCTTGTATTACGAAATCAGGAATCACCCTGTGGAAGGTCAAACCATCGTAGTAGCCTTTTTTGGCAAGATTAATAAAGTTTTCTACAGTTTTTGGAGCGTCTTCCTGGAAGAAATTGATCTTCATCACACCCTTCCTGGTATGTATTTTAGCTTTTTTCAAAACATGTAATTTTGGTTATGAGGTGCGAAATTAAAATGATTTGAATAAGGAGTCTAACCAGATGGAAAATTTTCACTTATTACCGTGTAGTTGAACTCATTCAGGCAGAACTTAAAGGCCAACCTATAGGGAAAGGAATTACGGTGAACTCAACTTTATTTGGAAGCAAAGAAATTATCATGCCTATATCAAAGTTTATGAGAGGCGGTGAGAATGATAAACACCATAATAGGGTTAAAAAAGCTTTTGAAAGATTGTCCCGACTTCAGGTAAAAGAAGATACCAAAAAACGTTGGGCGATATCTCAAGTAGTTACAAACCCTAAATTGGAATATGGAGCTAGTATCGTAAAATTCACTATAGATGAATTAATCATTGAAAAACTCCTTGATTTTGCCAAAGGATACAATCAGTATGAACTTACTGTTGCATTCAACTTCCGTAGTCAATACACTATGCGTTTTTATGAAATGATCAGTCGGTGCAGTCGTCCGTCAATTATCTACTCGATTGATCCACTGAGGGAAATGTTCATGCTGGAAAATCGATATAAAGACACAACGGACTTCATTAGATATGTTATCGACCCCGCCCAAAAGGAGCTACAGGAAAGCAAATCCCCTTACTGGTTCATCTATGAAAAAATCAAAATTGGCAGAGCATTCAAACAAATCCAATTTAACGTGCACTACCGTCCCGAATTTGACAAAAAAATCCCCCAGCAAACATCCATCCGTTGGGAAGTAGATAAATGGTTCCTGGAACTCCTGAACCATTCATTAGGCACAGACGATAAAAATTGGAAGCCTCATAGGGAATTACTTGTGAAAGCTCAAGATAAAGATTACCATGAAATCAAAAAAATTCTGAGAAATGCCCAAAAGGCAAAGAACCCGACAGGGTATACAATTAATGCATTTAAAAAGATGAAAGTTTAGGCTAAGTTTGCGCTAAGGACCTTTAGGGTTATAGCCCATTATAACCCTTTGGGTTGTGGGCTTGCTTCGCAAGGGTGGTTTTTGTTCCAAAAACCAAGAAAATAAAATTAGAAATTATGAATACAATAGAAATATTATCAAAGCTTGAAAGTGTAAATTTCACCACTGAACAAGCCCGAACCATAACCGAAATAATAGAGGATCGTCGGCATGAATTAGCAACTAAAGATGATTTAAAAGCAAACACGGATTCTATTAAAGTCATTATAGATGCTACTGTAACCAAAGCCAAATACGACCTGGTCAAATGGATTGTTGGCGGTATAATAGCTAACGGAGTAATAGCCACTCTTTTAAAATTCTTTGCTTAAAAATGCCTGCTAAATCCAGCATACATATTAAGCCAATAAAACTTTCTTCGGAAGACCATAACCGAAGGACTAAAGATGTGAGCTATTCACGTCAGGATTTGGTACATCTTAATGAATCCTGGGAGATAGACTCTATTCAAAATCGACGTGCCAGAATAGAAGAATCCTATCAAAAAACCACTGGGCAACAGATGCAGAAAAAAGCCACTCCTATTCGAGAGGGTGTATTTCTTATTGGGGAAAATACTACAATTGAGCGTTGCAAGTCAATGGCAAAAAGGATAGAAAGTAACTTGGGTCCAAAGGCTGTTCAAATACACCTGCATAGAGACGAGGGTCATTTTGATTCAGGTGGAAAGTGGAAGCCGAACCTTCATGGCCATATTGTTTTTGACTGGACAAAAGAAGATGGTAAGAGCCACAAGCTAAACCAAAAAGACATGAGGAAAATGCAAGATATTGTTTCCGAAGAGCTTGGCTTGGAGAGAGGTATTAAGTCAAATAAAATACATCTTGACTCCAAGAGCTTCAAAGCCATGAAACAGCAAGAAGAAAGCAAGCTATTAGCTAAGGAGCAAAAAACAGAGCAAGCCTTAGTTGAGATGTTGTACAATAGGGAAAAAGGTGAAAAGAAGTTGGAGAAGCTCTATCCGTTTTATGCTTTCAAAAAAAACATAGTACAGAACAAGCAGCGTGAGCAAGAGCAGGATCGAGGGATGGAGTTATGATTAAAAGGGTTGGGACATCAAGTATGTCTATTCTAGAAACAAAATATATCATATGTCTATCACTCTTTTTAAAATAGGACATAACTTATTGATAGTCAGATGTTTATACGATTTATTTAGAGTCGAACTACGAGTTTTTATTTTAAAAACTCGTAGTTCGTATATTTGCCTCATGGCAAGGAAAGATTCAGAGAAACCGAAGGAGCTTGTACAGTCTTACAAGGGTTGGGACATCAACCATTAATGGAGAAACTGGGAGATCGTCGATTAGAAGGCTCTTAGAAGGGACTGGCAGCTGCAGATGAAGGCACATACTTACCCAAACACTAGAATTAAAGCAGCGTGAATGGACTTGCTCTTGTTGTGGCACAAACCACGATAGAGATAATAACGCCGCCACTAATATTAAAAGGGTTGGGACATCAACCATGAATGGAGAAACTGGAAGACCTTCTGTTAGAAGGCAAGTTTCGTCTGTACATTAGAATCCCACGTGTTTCAACCGTGGGAGTATGTCAATGGAAATCATCAGAAGGCACACAAGCAAGACCAAACACTGCTTTGGACACTTCGTAACCCTGCCCGGTACAACAGGATTGAATATATAAGTCAGTGAAATAAAGATCACAGTTCAAAAGACCAATAAAATCAGAGAAGCACCACCCGACAATCAAATCAACCTGATACTGAAATGACTTTTTTATTTACTGTTTTTAGCACAAAAACAGTTAAATAAACCCGTTGTGCTAATTAAATTAAGGAATAAAGAAGGAGATAAATGAAGTGCAGAATGCTGATTATCAATAAATTAAGGTATGTACAATTTAATTCATTGAACAAGCTCATACACAACATCAAAAGTAATTCCGACAAGATTCTTCAAACAGTCAAATCACTATTACGCTAAAACTGTTCAGGATTTAAAACCAGGATATTGACTAAGATTACAGCCTTGACTGTCGTTCAATTGACCGACAAACGAAGTTTGGGCATACTATTCAATCTCTAAATGATAGGCTGCGGATGAGAGGTCATGTAGAGGTGCACTTAAATATTCGGGAGTACGATGAAATAACTTTGTCTGGCAATCAGAGCTGCCACCACCGGAAGTGCTCGAAATAAGTCAAAGTGATATGATATCTTTGATGCTGTTGAAAGTTTCAATGAAAACGAAATCTCCGACCAGTTACCTTTTCTCGACTTTTTTGAAAATAGGTACGACCGCTTTCGGTGGGTTTATGGCCTTGATCTCGGTAGTGAGGGATCAGGTGGTAAATAGAGACAAAATGGTTGAGGATAATAGTTTAATGGACGGAATCACGCTGGCTGCCATCCTGCCCGGACCGATGGCTGTTAATGTTGTATCATTCGTTGGTTACAAGTTGGATGGTTATCGAGGGGCACTGGTGGCAATGACTGCTGTAATCATTCCTTCATTCCTGTTAATTCTCTTACTCTCAATGGCTTATTTTGAAGCAGGTGATTTGCCAATAGTGAACCATCTGTTTGCCGGAATTACTCCAGCGGTTGCCGCACTCATTCTAACAGTGGCCCTCAGCTTGTACAGAAAACATGTTGAATTAGTTAGTCAGAGAATAATCATATTGATCGCTGGACTGGGACTGTTTTTTATTGGTGGTTTTGCCGCGACTCTCGCTATTCTATTTTTAAGCGGCTTGGCAGGATATATACTATACCGCCACCAATTCGGGTTTGAAAAGAATAAGATCGGTATCGGGATTTGGGATTATTTGAAAATCATCACGCCTATTTCGCTGGCTGCCATAATTGTGTTCACATTGCCTTTTTTACAACCATACCTGGATGGTAGTTCTGTGGGGCAATTAATAAACATTTCAGCCATTTTCGGCGGATTGAGCCTAACCCTGTTTGGAGGCGGCTATGTGATGGTACCCGTGATGCATGAATTATTTGTTAGCAATTTAGAATGGCTAAGCAGTCAGGAGTTTAGTGATGGAATAGCCTTGGGACAAGTTACGCCCGGACCCATTCTGATCACAGCCGCATTTATTGGATATAAGATGTCAGGCTTCCTGGGGGCGATTGTAGCCACGGTTTCAATTTTTTTACCACCTGGCTTGCTAATGATTGCAATGGCTGGGCTGATTGACCTATTTAAGAACTCAGGACCAGTGAAAGCCGTTTTTAGGGGCTTGAGACCGGCAATAATCGGTTTGATAATGGCTGCTGCTGTTGTATTGGCTCAGGGAATGAATCAGAACTGGAAGTCTTACCTGATCATGACCACCGCTTTGATAGCCGTATTGAAATATGAAATGAAATTAGTCTACTTGATCCCGGTATCAGGGATTGCCGGGTTATTGTTATATTCATGCTGATCTATGAGAGGGATACAAATTATAGGAACGCAACGGTCAGGATCCAATCTTTTAAGGCTCATGTTAAATCAGTTGGAAGAAGTTTGCGCACCACATCCACCCCACATACTGGATGTATTTACTCCTCATTTAAATAACTACGGAAATCTACAGGACGAAAGCTGTTTTAGAGAGTTGACTGAAGATGTATGCCAACTGATTGAAAGCAATCCTGTTCCCTGGAAAGGAATTGAGCTGGATAGGGATCATATACGGTCTAAATGCAAATTGAATTCCCTTTTAGAGCTTTTCAGGGTTATATATGAACTGAAAACCGAGTCACAGGAAAAGAGTATCTGGTGCTGTAAAAGCATGGCTAACTTCAGCTACTTCAACCTTTTGGAGGCATCGGAAATAAAATCATTCTACCTACACCTGGTACGTGACGGACGTGATGTAGCCTCATCCTTTAAGAAAGCAGTAGTCGGTGAAAAGCATAGTTACCATCTGGCAAAGCAATGGCATAGGGACCAAAGCATGTCTGATAAGATCATAGAAACGGTAGAACCTTCCCGGGGATTGAGGATTCGCTACGAAGATCTCATCACCTCGCCGATTGATACCATAGAGCGGATTTGCAAATGGTTAAATATCAAGTTTGACGTTTCAGTTTTGAAATACTATGAATCCGAAGAGTCATTCATTACTGCCGAGGGTGGCGAAATGTGGTCCAACCTCAAAAAACCAATTTTGAGAGAAAATTGTCAGAAATATCAAAGTGAGTTAACCTCTGATGAAGTCAGATTATTCGAACACTTGGCTGGCGATACCCTTCGGAATTATCAATATCAGCTAGATACCACTCATCTATTGCCAATATCACTTTCTGAGGTTGAAGTTGGTGAATTTGATCTTGAAAATGATCGATTAAAAGCTCTTGCTCAAGCCTGTGCAAACCCCCTGGATGTGCAAAAAAGGACAGCACAGGAAAAGCTAAAAGAGAAGATTGCTACTCGTAGGCTACAATCTGTAGCCTAGTTGCCATTCTATTCCAAAACTCTCTTTGATTTCTCATGTCACACGTTTGTTCTTCCATGTTAAGGTGTGGTTAAGGTGATGGTTTTTTTATGTAGAGTAGATGTAGGGGTGGTCTGATAGCTTTTTGACCAGCACCTTCTCATCATTGTATTACCAATTTGGGCTTTTGCCAATATAATAAACGAAAAATTTATGATGAGATTTGTACTCGATTTTTTCAAGACGATCATGGGAATATCCCTGATCTGCCTTTTTCAAGCACAGTCATTTGGGCAAGGCTCAAACACTGTAACGGGACAAGTAACTTCAGCGGAGGGCGAGCCTCTCCCTGGCGTGAACGTCGTAGAAGTGGGAACATCTAACGGAACGATAACTGATTTTGAAGGGAAATATTCGCTTCAAGTCTCTTCCGGTTCCAAACTTGCACTCAGCTATATCGGTTTTCTCAGTCAGGAAGTCACTATTGGTCAGAGATCAGTGGTCGATGTCAACATGGAGCTTGATATTCAACAGCTTAGCGAAATTGTGGTTGTTGGGTATGGTACACAGGGAAAGCGAGAGTTAACCAGTTCGGTAGCCAATGTGAAGGTTGATAACCTCAATAGGTTGCCTGGTAACAATATTGGAGCGATGCTTCAGGGTCAAGCTGCGGGATTAAGTGCAGTTGGTGGCCAGGGGGCACCAGGTTCCCCACCCATTTTAAGAGTAAGAGGGTTGAGCACTATCAATGGAAATGCTCCTTTAGTAGTGGTTGACGGGATACCAAGTGATTTAACCCAGGTTAATCCCACCGATGTTGAATCTATCACAGTGCTAAAAGATGCCGCTGCTTCCACCATTTATGGTTCTCGGGCTGCTAATGGGGTGATCCTGATTAATACCAGGCGGGGAAGGATCGGAGCACCGAAAGTTTCAATTAACTCTTATGTCGGTACGTCCAAAGTCATCAAAAAATTGGATCTGGCTAATCGAGACGAGGCAAATCAAATAGTACGAGCTGGTTTTGAAGCTGACAATGCAGATCCTGCTGATATTCCCGCTTATATTTCCCAGTCCGGTTTGCCTGATACTGATTGGCAAGATGAATACTTTGGCACTGCTTTCGAGCAGAAATATGATGTTAATGTAGCAGGTGGAACAGAAGCTGTATTGTACAATTTTTCAGCAGGGTACTTCAATCAGGAAGGGATTGGGGTTGATACGGAATCAGAGCAATATAACTTCAGGATGAACAATGATTTTAGTGTAAGTGATAAGGTCACCATTAGTCAATCTTTATCTTATGCCCGCATCAATCGGGATTTAATGTTCAATTTAAATGAGGATGATTTTCGTGACAGAAATTCAGGAATATCACCCATTTTGGACCTGCTGATTTCAAGGCCACACAAACTTGCCATAGATCCGAACACTCCGACTGGTTTTGGTGCACCGTCTGATCCGCAAATTGGCTCAGGGAACGTCGTAGGTCAGCAAGTACTTGAGACCAATCGAGAGGAGAACGATAGAATTCAAGGAAATCTTAAACTAGAGTATAAGATCACAGATGACTTGAAAATCTGGACTCAACTAGGAGCTAACATCTTCAATGACCGGCTTCTTTCTCATACCCCTACATATGATTTCGGACCACAACTGAGAGTTACCATGCCGTCATTATCCGAAGGAATTGAACGCACCAGTGAGATTGTATGGAATAATGTAATCGACTACACCAAATCGTTCGGTAACCATAATGTAAACGTATTAGTCGGTGGTTCTGCCGAGAAGAGGACCATTCAATCTGTAGGTGGAAGTAATAATGACCTGGGCTCAGATAGGTTAAGAGCACTCAGTGCCGGAATAGGCGATGCAAACTCCTTTGGAGGTAATGTAGAGAGGACCATCCGTTCTTTCTTTACTAGGGTCGGTTATAACTATGCCGATCGGTATTTGGTCCAATTATCACTGAGAGCTGACGGTTCATCAAGGTTTTCATCGGGTAATCGCACAGCCACGTTTGGCTCTTTCTCCCTGGGATGGCGTTTGAGCGAGGAGTCTTTCTTTAATGTACCCTTCATCTCTGACCTGAAACCACGTTTTAGTTATGGTACTTTGGGAAATCAGGATATTGGTGATTTTGCTTTTTTACCTACTGTTACCAGTAATACTTCAAGATTAAACTATCCAAGTGGTGAAGATGTATTAGTGGGATCGACCAGTACATCCCTTCCCTCTAACATTAAGTGGGAAACCACTAAAACAACCAATTACGGTGTTGATGTAGGTCTTTTCGATGACCAGATTGGCTTAACCTTCGAGTATTTTAATATCGATACCGAGGACATTCTTACGGATGCCAATATTCCTGCGACCTCGGGTTTTACTAGCGGAGTTACTGAGAATGCCGGTACACTGAATAATAAAGGTTGGGAATTGGCCATAGCTTACCGCAAAAAGACAGGAGATTTTCAGTATGATATAACTGCCAACTTCACCCACACCAAAAACAAAGTGAAGAGGTTAGGAGATTCATTTATCAGGGGAAATGTCATTTTTGTTAATCACCCCACTACCATTACTCAGGAGGGTGGCCAGATTGCAGATTTCTTCCTTTTCAAAACAGACGGGATTTTCCAGTCACAAGCTGAAGTGGATGCACACGCTATCCAGCCGGATGCGGCACCAGGTGATCTGAGGTTTGTGGATGTCAATGATGATAATCAACTAAACGATGACGACCGGACGCTTTTTGGTAGCAATCTCCCTGATGTTGAATATGGTTTAACTTTCAATGCGCAGTATAGAAACTTTGATTTCAATATTTTCTTTCAGGGTAATCAGGGTAGCAAAATGTACAATGGTACCCGTTGGATCCTTTATAGAGATAGGGCATCAGCGGAGTTAACTGATGCCTGGACCACCAGTAACACCGATACAGATGTATTCAGATTAATCAATAGTGACCCTAACCAGAACCTGAGGCCTTCGGATTACTTTCTTGAGAATGCTTCTTATTTCCGGCTGAAAAATATTCAGTTAGGTTATACGATTCCTGACCTTGGAGCAAACACCATTTTGTCTAATGCCCGTGTTTACCTGGGAGGTGAAAACCTTGCTACGATCACCGGATATGATGGATATGACCCTTCATTAACCAATTATGAATTCTTTGGCAGAGGAGTTGACAGAGGATTCTTCCCTTCAGCAAAAAGATTCGTTTTCGGGGTACAACTAGGCTTTTAATGATCAATAAATATTTAGAATCATGAAAAAAAATAATCTCATACTAGCAATAACAGCGGTTCTTCTCATCTTCACCGGATGTAGTGATTTCCTGGAGCCCGATAATAGAGAGGAATTGACCTCAGAGTCGTTCTGGTTGAATGCAGATCATGCCAGACAAGGCATTATAGCAGCCTATGCACCATTGCAGGCATTCGACGGATCAAAATGGACATTTTTTGAGGAAATGTATATTAGTCTGGCCTGGAAGTCAGACGATGTTTTACCAGCCAATACGGGCTATGGTAAAGGCATCAGGTCCTTTACCAATGGCACGGACGATGTCACTTTCACCAGCTTCTGGAGGTCGCATTACACAGGTATCTTTCATGCCAACCAGGTGCTGACTTTTGTTCCCACTATTGAAAATATTGACGATGAAGTACGGGATGGCATTTTAGGAGAGGCGTATTTCTTAAGGGCGTATTATCACTTTGCTTTACTGAATGCGTTCGGTAATATTCCGTTGATTACCGAAATTCCGGAAACGGAGGAGGATTTCAAACCCTCACAGGCAACCGCTGACGCTGTTTGGACTCAAATCGAAAGTGATTTGACTGAAGCGAAGAGGTTGTTGAATGATACCAATGATCCAGGCAGGGCAATAAATACTACTGCCACTGCCTACCTGGGTAAGGTCCATTTGTTCCAGCAAGATTTCACAGATGCCATCACGGAATTCGAGGAGGTCATAGCGAACGGGAACTACGATTTGGCACCGGATTTCGAGGACAACTTTAATGGATTAGATGAAAATAACGAAGAAGCGATTTTTGAGATCCAGTGGAGTCAGGATCAATCCAACGGCAATGATGAGCGTCATCCTTTCGATTTTGAAGTTACCCCGGAAGCACTGGGTGGATGGGAGTTATACTACCCTTCCGATTGGTTGGTAACCGAGATGCTAACCGATGTAAAAACAGATGGTTCGCCAAGCGACAGGGTATTTGGTTCGATTTATTTTGATCATCCTTTGTCAGAAATGAAAGAAACCCTGAATGGGGACATGGTGCCCTATGATAGTGTAAGGGATGACCTGTTGAATCCTACTTACTTCAAAAAGTATGCGAACGATACTGACAAGATTAATTATACCGGCAATAACGTATCGCTCATGAGGTATGCTGATTTGTTGTTGATGCATGCAGAAGCACTAAATGAAGAGAATAGAACCACAGAGGCACTGGCTTTCGTGAATGAAGTGAGAGATAGGGCCAATGCAGTTCCCCTGGGAACAATGACTCAGGCGCAATTGAGACAGCAAATTCGTCATCATGAAAGGCCGACGGAGTTATCAATGGAATACACCATCAGGTGGTTTGACTTATATCGGTGGTCTCAAAGTACATCCGCACCAGAACCGGTCAGTGGCACACTTAGGGCTCACGGGAAGGAATTTGCGGAGAACTTCGTGGACGGAACACATGAGATATTTCCTATTCCATTCTTTGACATAAGCAGAAACGAAAACCTGGAACAGAACTCCGGGTACTAAGATTTTTTTGTAAAAAACTATGGAACTTAAACGCCCGGATATAATTATCCGGGCGTTTTTCCTGTAATTATAGATGCGGAGCTTATTACCTCTCACACTTTTTTTATTTACTGCTTGCCAGGAGAAAACAGCACAACCCAATGTTGACCAAAATCAGCAGGAGCCGCCTCTTTTTACTGTTTTATCTAGCGGACACACCGGGATAAAATTCAAAAATACCCTCCCCGAAAATGAAAGGATGAACAGTATTTTTTATGAATACTATTATAACGGTGGCGGGGTTTCAGTAGGCGATCTTGACGGAGACGGCCTCCCCGAGGTATTCTTCACGGGCAATGTCACACCGAATAAACTCTATAAGAACCTGGGTAATCTGAAATTCAGGGATATTTCTAAAGAAGCAGGGTTATGGGATTCCCCCAGCTGGACTACGGGAACCACTATGGTTGATATTAATAGGGATGGCATTCTTGACATCTACATTTGTAGGTCTGGCAAACTGGAAGCTGAACAAAGGGCCAACCTTTTTTTTGTTTCCACCGGACTGAATGAAGGCGTCCCTCAGTATGAGGAAAGAAGCAAAGAATTGGGATTGGCTGACCCCGGATACTCCACGCAGGCACTCTTTTTTGATTTTGACCAGGACAATGACCTGGATATGTACCTGCTCAACCACAACGTGGATGCTAAGCCGTTTTACAAAGTTGATGAGATAAGGAAAAAAAGAGATCGCCATGTAGGAGACAAGTTATTCAGGAATGACACTCCAGTGTCTTCCTCACTGACCAGGAAAGAGAGGGTGTCATTTACGGACGTCTCTTCCCAGGCGGGTATTATCGGTCATGAGTTGGGCTATGGGTTGGGAGTATCAGCCGGTGATCTCAATAATGACGGTTGGCCTGACCTTTACGTCTCAAATGATTATTCCGAACATGACTATTTGTACATCAACAATGGAGATGGAACTTTCACGGAAAGTTTGAAAAGCAGGGTGGGACATACCTCCAATTATTCCATGGGCACCGACATTGCTGATTTCAACAATGATGGCTGGGCCGACATTGTGACCCTCGATATGGTGGCCGAAGACAACTACGGTATGAAGACCAGCATGAGCGGTATGAATCCGGAGCAGTTTTACAATGCCGTGGAAAATGGGTTTCACTACCAATACATGTTCAATACCCTCCAGTTAAATAACGGAGATGATCATTTTAGTGATGTTGCTCAGTTGGCAGGTGTGACCAATACAGATTGGAGCTGGGCACCGCTATTAGCTGATTTTGACAATGATGGTTTAAAGGACCTGTTTGTATCAAATGGCCTAAAGCGTGATTTCAGGAATAATGATTATCGAAACTATAAAATAAAGCGGCTGGAAGCTGCCGAGAAGAGTGACGAAAAAGATAAAGCTTCTTTAATTAAAGAACTGGTTGCTTTAACGCCTAAGAGAAAAAAAGCCAACTACATATTGCGCAATGAAGGTGACCTTACTTTTTCCAGGAAAGTGAGCCAATGGGGCTTTGAGCAGGAGACATTTTCAAATGGCGCCGCTTACGCGGATCTGGATAATGATGGTGACCTTGACCTTGTTGTCAACAATGTCGATGAAACTCCTACTATTTACCGGAATGATTTATCCGGAGATGGCGCACATTTCCTAGGGATCAATTTCAAGGGACCACTGAACAACCCGCAAGGTGTAGGAGCAAAGGTGATCGTTAAGGCAGGCACCAGCAGACAGGTTCAGGAACACTACCTCACCAGGGGATATCAGTCATCGGTTGGCGGAGGCTTGCATTTTGGTTTGGGAGATGAAAAGGAAGTTGATGAGTTAGTAATAATTTGGCCAGATGCCCGATTCGAAATATTACAAGATGTAGAAGCAAACCAAAGACTTTTGGTTGATTATGAGCAGGCCTCGGGTAAGTTCGATTTTTCGACTTTTAGGAATAGGGTAACGCAACGTATATTCTCTGATCATACCATCGAATCGAAAGTTGATTTCAGGCATAAGGAAAATGACTTTAATGATTTTGAGAGAGAGAGTCTATTGCCCCATAAAATGTCACAATTCGGCCCTGCCCTGGCGGTTGGGGACATTAACGGGGATGGGCTGGATGATTTCTATATCGGTGGTGCTCACAGTTTTTCCGGTGAGTTATTCATTCAAAACGGAGACCAGACTTTTTCCAAATCAAATAGCAAGGTTTGGAAGAACGATAAACAGTTTGAAGATATAGATGCCCGATTTCTGGACCTGGAAAATGACGGGGACATGGACCTGTATATTGTCAGCGGTGGGAATGAATTTTCAGTAGACGATCCTATCTACCAAGACAGGGTTTATGTGAACGATGGCGAGGGTAATTTTAAACAATCAGCTCTACCGGCGATCAGGAATAGTGGCTCCGTGGTTAGGCCTTTCGATTACGACAATGATGGCGATGTGGATCTTTTCGTTGGAGGAAGGCTGATCCCTGGTAAATATCCTTTTCCTGCGGACTCCTATTTACTTAATAATAATGAGGGAGTCTTTTCCAATGTTACGCGGGACATCGCACCAGACCTGATCGCTTTAGGAATGGTAACCGATGCCGTTTGGGCTGATTATGACAATGACAATGATTCTGACTTAATTATAGGAGGTGAATGGATGCCTTTGACCATCCTGGAAAATTCAGGCACTCATTTTGAGAAAATGACCCCGGCTGGATTGGAAAATTCCACTGGATGGTGGTTTAGCCTGGCGGCAAATGATTTTGATAACGATGGGGACATTGATTTTGTAGCAGGCAATCTCGGACTCAATTACAAGTACCGGGCTTCCATAAAAGAACCATTTGAGATCTATGCACATGATTTTGACCAGAATGGCTCATTGGATATCGTTTTAGGTTATTATAATCAGGGCGACCTTTTCCCTGTAAGAGGCAGAGAATGTTCTTCAACCCAAATGCCTTTCATTAAAGAAAAATTTCCCACCTACAACGACTTTGCCCTGGCTGATTTGGACAAAGTGTATGGGAGTAAAAATTTGGAAGAAGCACTTCATTATGAGGCCAAAACATTTGCTTCGTCGATCATAATCAATGATGGCAATGGAAACTTCAAGGTAGAGCCACTGCCTCAATTGGCTCAAATTTCTTCAGTCAATGCCATTCTTATAGAAGACTTTAACGAAGATCACCGATCAGACCTGCTCATTGCTGGCAATCTGTATACCCCGGAGGTGGAAACCACTCGCAATGATGCCTCTTATGGTCTGCTGCTGACAGGACGTGATGAAGGTGATTTCGGCGTTTTGAATTACGATGATACGGGTCTTGCTATTTATGGTGATGTTAAAAAAATGAAAACTATAGGACTGGGGACAAGTGGTCTTGGGCTGATAGCAGCGAAAAACAATGACTCCATTCAGATATTAAAAGTGAATAGACCCAAACAGGCCCTTGCCCTGAATTAACAGAAGAAACTCTTTATGAAAGTTAGAAATTCCATTTTAATTCTTTTGGTGCTATGGTCAAACAGCGTGTTTTCACAAAAGACAGTTGATCAGGACAATTATTCAACCCGTGTGAAGCTCTCAGACAATATGGAGCTAAACCTATTTACTTCCAGGATGTTCCGTATTAGAACCTCTACACTTGAAGGTGAAAAATTTCCGGCCCGGTATGCGATCCCTTTCGCAATCGGGAAAGTTGATAATTGGGAAAAAGTAGATTTTACCGAGAGGAATGATGATCAATATAAATATATAGCCACTGGTGACATTGGGATCAAACTAGCCAAAGAAGGGGAACTATGGACTGTTTGGAGTAGTGACTTTAAAACCAAGATTTACCCTTCTGACGGCCCGATATACGGTATGTTTAAAGATGGCTACTCACTATTCGATGCTGCGAGTGCTTTCAATGAAAAAAATAACAACAGCCGCTATGCCCATTGGTTTTATAGCCCTGAATCAGGGAACTACATTGACACCTATCTAGCAGATGACAAGATCCTGGACCAATTCTTCATTTATGGACCGGATTATCTTTCATTGTTTTCCCAAATCAATCAACTGATCGGTCCTGAGCCATTATTGAGAAAAAAAGCTTACGGATTCTTTCAAACCCAGCACCTGGCTTGTGAGGGCACCCAAACTGAACTAATGGAAATAGCAAGAAAACTTCGGGAAAGAAACATTCCTGTTGACAATTTGATCATTGATTTCGAGTGGGGTGACGGTTGTGACCGATTTAAGGAGGTGACCTGGGGAAGTCGTTTGGACTGGTCTGAAAACTACGCTCAGCCTCTTTTTCCGGATAAAATGATAGAAGCACTTCACTCGATGCACTACGATGTAATGCTAATTCGTCATAATGCCCCAAATTTTGATAATAGAACGGGGCAAGGTTGGACTGAAGTGGTAAGTAATGACCAAAGTTGGTGGAAAGAATATTATCAAAGAATGGAGGAAGGTGTTGATGGTACCTGGCAAGACACCCGTCAAAACGATGTCACTGATAGCTATATCTGGCAAAAGACCCAGGAGTACTTAGGACCGGAAGAGCGGGTGCTTTTTCTCGGGTGTCGAAAAATGCAATCGGTCAATCCCTGGGATTTTCGGTTTAGTACTATTCCCGTCAACCAGGTGATTGGTGCCCGCCGTTATCCCTTTGATTGGACTGGTGATGCTTCCTTTTCCTGGAACGAACTGAAATGGCAGATAGAAGCCATTACCAACACCCACGGAGCCATGAAAGGGGTGACTTACATTACTTCCGATGCGGTGGGAGCCAACTGGAAAATTCAGGCGAGATGGAACCAGTTTGCAGACTTTAGTTCCGTTTCGAGATCCCACAATCCGAAGCCCTGGTCAGGGACAATTGACACGAAAAATTTTGAAAGTAAAATCAGGATTACCGGTCGGGACACAGTTAGGATCAAACAAGAGGTCACCGAATCCCGCAGCAGTGAAACCGCCGAAGCAAGCATCAGAAAGCATAGAAAACTGCGCTATAAGCTACTGCCATACATTTATTCGTATGCCATCGAAAATCACCTTTCCGGTTTGCCAATCACCCGGCCAATGATACTGGTTTTTCCTGACGACTATCTATGCAATGCCAACAATTGGCCGTACCAGTATATGTTTGGCAATGAGCTTCTTGTTGCCCCCGTTTACGGTGATTTTAATTCCATGGAGATCTATTTACCAAGGGGATATGACTGGATTGATTACTGGAGTAAGGAGATCTATCCGGGCGGGGGGTTGATCACTTATAATACTTCAGATATTAACAAACTTCCACTTTTCGTAAAAGCTGGGGCCATCATTCCAATGCGCCAGGAAATGAACTGGATTGATCCTGAGATTCCGGACGACCTCTCGTTTGATATTTATCCTTCTGATTCTATTTCCACCTTCACGTTCTATGAAGATGATAATACTTCCACCAGGTACCAGAAAGGTGCAATTGGCAAAACAACCATTACCTCTGATTGGTCAAGCGAGTCAATGACCGTTCGGTTTAGTAGGATGGAAGGAACCTTCTCTGGTAAGCCCGAGGAGAGGGTGGTTACCCTAAAAATTAACGGATTGAAACAACCTCAAAACATCACCAGAAATGGATCAAAATTGATTCAAAGCACGGAAGGAGCGGTCTCAAACTGGACTTACAATGAGCAGGTGGGAATGTTGTTCATCCAGCTAACGGTCAAGACAGATGAGAATACGAATGTCAGGATGGATTTCAATAATTAATCAAATGAAATTGATTTATCTATTGATGCTATTGGCCCCTCTGATCTCTTGTGTTGAGCGTTCACAGTCAGATCATCTACCCGCCATGCAACTATTGAAAAGGGCTGGGCAATGAAAATGCGGCGATTTTTTCTCTTGATCTAAAGCCTGATGAGAGTATACTCGAATGGTACTCTCTGAATACAAAAGGAAATAGTGTGGTTATTGAGGGCAATTTTCAAATAGTGCTTTGTAGAGGTGTTTATGACTATTTGAAAAACAATTGTAACAGCATTGTAAGTTGGTCAGGGGTGGAATCTTTCGATGACCCACTGTCGGTGGTGATTGAAGCTTTTAATGGGTACAGGCCAGAATCCCTCATGGAAGATTAAAACGAACATATTCCGCTCTATAGGGATCAGGGACGCCCACATGTGCTATACTCAATATTTTGCCCTCAGGATCAAGTACAAGTATACTTCCCGATCTTGGGGAACAAACTAAAACATTGTCATTGTCCATTAGGCAGGCACTCCCCATCCGGTCTGCATAGTAATCATCTGGTAGTTCAATAACTATTTGTGGTTCTACCGAGAAGTTTAACTCATCAAGGACGAAGGAGAGTACCCTGGTTTGTCTTCTTTTTCTGCCATTATCCAGCATCATGTAGTGTCCTTTTCGATTTTTGTGGATGCCATGCTGTCCACTAAACTGATAGAGACTATCTATGCTGAAGTCACCCTCCTCTCCAAACTTCCACAGTACCTCTCCGGTTTTGGCATCAATTTTCCATATTTGATTCCAGTCCCTCATTGAGAGTAGGAGGTTACCGTCCGAATCGTAGGACAAGGCATTGGCATGGCCCCAATCATCCAGATGGTCCATAAGATCAGGGTCTTTTAAAGGATCCTTGTGATCAAATACAGACCATTTCCAGAGAACGTTACCCATTCTATCTGCGATTAAGATCCCGTCTCCGGTAATCTTTTGATCAGTTAGACCGCCTGAAGGCCTCAAATCGTATGCCCGGGTATCATAAACAAGGGTGGCTATGTTTCCATCCGGATCAAGCCTGACCTCATGATGTGCCGTATAGTCCATTTCATCTAGTGCCAGATGTAACAGCTTTTTACCAGAAAGACCATACTCAACGATATCTGCGCCGGCACTGTTCTTGTGTTTGTCATTTCCGTATAAAATGAGTATCGTGTTATTCTCAGTCCAATGTGAGACCTTAACCATCCCATCGATTTTCTGGTACCAAACTATATCTCCATTGCTATTTAGTAAATGAATGTTCCCACGTGGAGTCCTTCTCTGTAGTAGGATGTGGGCATCAATCGCTTCATCGTTAAACTGACTCCATGACAAAGGTGTTAGGTTAGCGGGGATCTGTCCGGTATTGATTTTGTAAATCGGACTCTCTATTTCACAATCTTTTGTTCGGAGGGTTGAAGAAAACGAATACTCCGATTCTGGACTTAAAAGCGATAATGTTATTTGATGGAACGAACTATCTGCTGAAATGCTTGACAAATTCGGATCATTCCCTTCACCATTTTTCCAGTATTTGATTTGAACTTCGGCTGAGCGCAGCGTTTCGATGGCAATATCAAAGCGTAGGGTGTTATCACTTTGTGGTTGAGGCTTAATGCTGACGAATTCGGATTCATGGCAGGTGGTTGGAGTACAGCCCATGAAGAAGAAATAAAATCCTAAGATATATAGAGCTACGTTGCTTAGCATGAGATCAAGTTAATTGAAACTTTGCAGTCAGAAATACCCTGAAGTGAGAATTAAGACACGTGTAGAGGTAGTGTAGAGTTATTTAATGGTGATTTATTAGTTTAAATGACTGAAAATGTGAATTTTGGAGATGATTATGAGTTAGATGAAAATTTCCTGTAGAGGTAACTGTAGAGGAATTTTGACCTGTATAACAGGTAAACTTATTGCATCATGAAGAAATTAGCTCACTCTGGCTTGTTGCTTTTTCTTGGTTTTAATCTCTCAGCACAAACTTTAGTAGATAAACAGTACGATGTCAAATTTATTGACAGCTTAGAGAGCAGATTGAAGGGTGCAGATAACCCGGAGCGACTTAATTTGCTGAACGCTCTCGCTGAAGCTTACTGGTTTAACAATCCGGACTTGACATTAAGACATGCCAATGAAGCACTCATATTGTCGGAAAACCTTAATGATGAAAAAGCTAAAGGCTATGCATTCATTAATATTTGTCAGGGCTATTTACTTAAAGACATTTATGACAAAGCCCTTGAATATGGACTGAAATCACTGGAAGTCAGGGAAAGACTAGAGGATCAGGAAGATATTGCATACACGCTACGAACCCTGGGTTGGTTGTATTATGATATTGAGGATTCGGAGCTTGCACAGGAATATCATGAAAAGGTGTTGGAGATTAATCTGCGCATGAATAATACAGAGCGGATAGCTTATAGCTACAATAGCCTGGGGCTGGTATACGCCCAGAAAGGCGACCATGAACAAGCCATTGATCACTTCCTGAAATCACTTCAAATGAAAGAACGATTGGAAAAAAGCGATCGGATTTCAGAGAGCCTTACAAATATCGGGATCAGCTATTCCGCCTTAGGCGAGTATAGTCTGGCACTGGATTACTTACTCAAAGCTTCAAAAATATTTGAGAAAAGTAATGATCACTATGGGCTCCCATTGATTCATAATGAGCTTGCCCTGGTCTATATGAGATTGAATCAGCTTGAGGTAGCTAACGAAATTTTAAATAAGACGATCCCACTGATTGACCAGCTCAGTGATAAGCAAGGGCTTAAAATGAAATATTACCTGGTGAGGTCAGAATATCACGAAAAGATTGGAAACCACCATGATGCTCTTGAAGATTATCGAAAGTATACCCAGCTGTATAATAAGATCCTCTCTCGAGAACAAAATCATAAACTGGCCCATATGAGGGTATCTGATGCAAGTGAGAAAAGAGAAGGTCAAATTAAATTATTGGCGCAGGAAAAGAAGTTAGCCGAGTTGAACAGGCAAGGACTGATGGTGGGAATCTTTCTATTATTTGTAATAGCCATATTGGTTGTGACAAGGATGCGTAGCAGTTTCAAAAAGCGCAATACTATTTATGAAACCAACCAGGCACTATCCGCTGAGAAATTAAGAAATGAAAAACTTGTTCATGACAATTTACAAAATGAATTGCAATTCAAGAGTCAGGAATTGGTCAATTTCGGATTACATATCTCCCAAAAGAATGAGCTCTATCTCGGCTTTATAAAGCAATTGCAGGAGCTTGAGTTTTTGAATAAGTATGATGCCAGAGATAAGATAAGAAGCCTCATCCAATATTTTAGTCAACAATTGAAGTTTAACGAAACATTGGATGATTACGAAACGGATCCAGAGTACATTAATGACGATTTTTTCTTCAGGTTGCAAACCAAGTTTCCCAAGCTAACGGATCATGACAAACGCCTGGTTGCCCAACTGCGACAGAAACTAAGCTCAAAAGAGATTTCGACTTTGAATAATATCTCAGTCAAATCAGTTGAAATTAGCAGGTACAGGCTACGTAAGAAACTTGAACTTACTAAGGACCAAAACCTTGTGGAGTACGTTCAGACCATTTAATCGATGGATGCAGCTTTGAACTTTACCAAGAGGCTTTCATCAATTTTTAAGTGCTACATAATAGAATACGACCCGGTTAAACATTGTCCACTTTCCGTAACTCCCTCATTCATTATTTCATAATTCGTGATATCGTAGAATGATAAATTCGATAGTAATCTACGCTTAATGTATATTAAAAGTACAATTAGGGGTATCAGACCCAACTCTGCTAAAATTTACGGCCTGGAGATAATTTCGAATAAGAATCCTAACTTTGACCAAAGAAATGAACGAACAAAAGCTGGGCATACCCGATGAAGTTGTCATAAACAAAATCCATCTCATCAGAGGGCAAAAAGTGATGTCGGATCGTGACTTGGCGGAACTTTATGGTGTAGAAACCAAATACTGAAAAAGGCAGGTTCGAAGAAACATTGGACGGTTCCCGGAGGACTTCATGCCCCAAATGAGTAAAGAAGAGTTTAGCGAATGGAGGAGCCAATTTGTCACCTCCAATTCCTCTGATAAGATGGGATCAAGATATGCTCCAGTGGTTTTTACTGAGCGAGGAATGGCCCAATTATCCAGTGTATAATTAATAGTGGAAGAGCCATAAAGGTGAATATTCAAATCATTCGCTTGTTTATTAAAATGAGACAGATACTACTAATCAACAAAGACTTATTAGTAAAAATGAATGAGTTAGAATCCAAAGTAGCCAGCCATGACGAACGCATTAAACAAGTATTTTCCTACTTAAAACAATTTGTCAAAGACCAGAAAAAACCCTGCACACAAATAGGCTTCAAAACCAACACAAAAAAAGCGCATTGAAACACAAGGGTTGGTTGAAAAGATTTTTAAGGTTTCCCTACAGCAGAAAATCAGTCCAATTGTGTGAGAAATTTATAACCTGGGAAATAGTGTCTGATTGAGGTACACCTTAACCTGACGTCAGGCATTGTACACTCATTCTGTCAGATTGGAATCCATTTATAACTTTTATTTATAACTTTACTGACAGTTTGATATTATGGTCATAGACTCTATTCTGACACTATTGACTTACACGAGAAATGAACGGGAAAAAATCGGGTATATCCGGGTCAGTACGCTTACTCAAAATCATGAGCGTCAACTTGAAATACTTCAGTTGGATAAATGCTTTCAAACACAAGAAAACAGAACTATCAAAACATAATTAACATATACTTTCACTATGAAGAGACTTATTATACTTTTTATTTTGGTACTTTCGTTTTCTTGTAGCTCGTCAAAAAACTCCAGTGATAAAATTAAAATTTTAATCATTGATGGTTTTAGTAATCATGATTGGCAGGCAACCACGCAAACGCTACAAACTATATTAAAGAAAGATAATAGTTTTATTGTTGAGGTTTCAACAGTGCCTAAAAAAAGCACCAGTGAGTGGAAAATTTGGAAGCCATTATTTATGGACTATGATGTTATCATTCAGACTACTAATGACTACGGTAATGGCGGAGAGTGGCCTATTGCGGCAAAATTATCTTTTGAGAAATATATCACCAATGGTGGAGGGCTATTAGTATATCATTCTGCAAATAATGCTTTTAGAGACTGGACTGAATATAATAACATGATTGGTCTTGGTTGGCGACACAAAAATTTCGGGAAAGCAGTAATTATTGAAGATGGAAAACCTGTAATCATCGCAAAAGGTGATGGAGAAAATACAGGGCATGGTCAACGTTTTGATGCGTTGGTAACGCGGATTGATAACCATCCAATTCATAATGGTTTGCCAAAACAATGGCTAGCTGCTGATATTGAGGTCTATAGGTATGCTCGTGGTCCAGCAACAAATATGAGTGTTTTGTCTTATGGCAAAGATGCCCAAACTGGGTTGAATTTTCCAATCGAATGGGTTGTGGAGTATGGCAAAGGACGTGTGTATAACTCAACTTATGGACATTATTGGCATGGTTTGAAGAGTGTTCCTGCAGGTATGCGTTGTGTCGCTTTTCAAACTTTGTTTCTTAGAGCAGTAAAATGGTTAGCGAAGGCAGAAGTTAAGTCCTCTTATCCTAAAAACTTTCCAACGAAAGACCAGATTTCTCTTTATGATTAAAAGCAAAAGCGAAGCCTTTATGAATTGTAGTCATAGTTCAGCAACCATTTGATAATATGAGAGTTATATCAACCGTTATAAAACAATATTAAGGTGAAAAATTTAGTGAGTTTATTTATTATAATTGTTATTTCAGGATATACTTTCTTTTTTCTGAGTAGAGAAACCAATATATCTTGCGCCATGCCTTGCGCCAGATCCAAGTCATGAACATATTCATTTGCCAATATGACCATGCGTTTAAAATAGACTTCATAATACAATTGAACTTCTTTGGGCTTCATAAGTGACCACCATATTACTCTCTATTAATCTCTTACATGTTCCAGTTTACGTGAATTTTTTACAGCATTCTGCAATTGAGTCATGCTATACCTATTTGTGATTTAAAGTAGTATTACTGGTCACTAAAGGAAAGCCTGAATTCCAAATGTCCCGATGCATTTTCCAAATTCCAATGGTATCCTTTTTCCAGATTTCCAGGAAACTACCCTCATCACCAACTTCTTTTCCATCAATCTCAAAAACCATCACGTAATTACCCCTGGCGAAGGCAATATTGTTACCCCCTTCGATCTCTACTTTTAAAAATTCAAATTTTAACAACTCAGGCATTTCTGATAGCATTTGACGGTAAGCCGGTATGCCATGAACCTCAGGAGTGTTGGGAGGCATGGCTACAATATCTTCCATGAGAATTGCCGTAGCTCTGTCTAAATCTTTCTCAAAGGTTCCTCTTAAAAACTCTTGTTCTTGATCTCTGATGGAAATTTTATCTTGACCAGTAATTTCACACTCACAGGGCGGAGCTGGTGGCTGGCATCCAAATCCAATCAAAATTGGCACAATCAATAATCTTTTCAATTTCATAGTTAGGTATTTTGCTACTAAAGTTAATGAGCCTCTAATGAATAGCAAAAATTGATTTTAGCTTAACTCAGCGTTTTTTTGATAAAATATTTTTTGTCACCTCATCTACCCGTGGCAAAAGATAGTAGTGATATATTTGAGTGAAGCCATGAATAACTTTCGATATTGTACTCTCTTTCTTAGTGTAGCCTTTAGCTGTACTCAAGTCAAAATGGAAGTGGGGAAGCGTAACGAAGAGAAGATGTTGCGGAATAGGGGAATAGTGGCTGAACTACAAAAGAATCCTTCAATTCCCGGAGTGAGTCCCAATGCTTTAATGACAGTTTTTGGGGTTCGAATGGATTCAAAAAATCGACCTCTTAATGTGTCTTTTGAAATTGAGGAAGAGGGAGAAAAAGGTGATGTGACTTATAAATTGGGAAGATTTGCGGGATATGATGGAGTCAAAATTGCATTCTTTGAGATACTCCCTCCTGATTTCGACCAAGGTAAGAAATATCCTGCTGTAATTATGTTTTCTGGACATGGAGATATGAATCAGGTAGCATTTGAAAAATGGACCTATCAAAAAGGAGCGGGACTACGCCTTGCAAAAGAAGGATTTGTGGTCTATGTAATGGAGAACAGAGGAATGGGAGTTCTTTCAAATTTGGGAGATCATCTTAAAATAGATGCTGTTGCAAGATTGACCGGAGGATCGTGGTATGGAGAACTGGTAACGGACGGGCTTTACCTGATAGAGATGGTACTAGGGAAATCATTTATTGACCCAGACCGACTTGGAGTAGGGGGAGTATCAACCGGCGGAGCGTTAAGTATGCTTACTGCTGCAATCGACAATCGTGTTAACGCTGTATATGTTCAAGGCTATCTTGGAAGTTATAAGACCACATTTGGAACAAGGTCGAACCATCATATTTGCAATAACATTGCCGGCATATTGAAACACTTCGATATGCAGGACATAGCGGCCTCTATCTCGCCGAGAACAGCCATGTATGTCAATGGAGTAAAAGATACCTTTTATTATCAAGACGCTGAGAAGGCCTTTGACTTCGTAAAAACCCACTATGATAAGGATGGTTTTGGAGATAAAGTGGCATTTGCTTCACCAGAGAACACCATACATGAATTATCCACTGATCTTCTACTTAGTTTTTTTAATCAAAACCTGTAGCAATTAATATTTAGAAATGAGCAGGAGAGCAACTACATTCTTTTGATTAGGAATTAGCTTAGGGCCTAATTCCCTGGCACAGACACTGTATTCAGGTTAATTTGAGGCTGATGGACACCTCACCACATTTGAGGGCTCATGGAAAATAGTGCAATCCGATTCGGAGATGATCCTAAGATTTGGTGATGACTTCAAGACCAAAAAAGCACCGGATCTGAAGGTATTTCTTGCAAAACTTGACTTGACAACATTAATGAGGACAATGCGGCGGATGAGAAAACCTCTGCCCTGATTGCGCTACTCGAAAAATATAAGGGAAAAATGGAGCTTAAAATTCCAGAAGGAATAAATCTTGCCGACTATAAATCTATTGTTGTTCACTGTGTTAAACACTCAGAGTTTTGGGGAGGATCGAATCTAAAAAAATAGATATGCTTAAATACTTAACTCTACTATGCTTTCTTTTTGCTGCTTCATTAAGTGGCAACGCCCAACAGACTCAGTCGGATAGCTATACCAGGTATGAATTGTTGGAACCTTCTTCTCAGAGCTTTAGAATTATTTATGATGTGACTGCAACCAAAGAAGGAGCCACTTTCTATTTTAATACCCTGAGAAAAGGAAGTGAACATAAAGTGGACAAGGTTTACGATCTAATGACCGGGCAAGAATTGAAGTGGAGCATTGTTGAAGCAACCATTGCCAGGGAGAACGGACATGTAACAGCCAGTGCTGATACAGATTATTTAATGGTAACGTTTGCAAGGGCTGTTCCAAAGGATGGCGAAGCTAGAATCAGAATAGATAAAACTTATAAAGACCCCAAAAGCTATTATGAAAAAGATGGTCAGTTAATTTTCGAACGATCGTTGGATATCAAGAGAAATTCCGTGGTTTTACCGGATGGTTATGAAATTGTTGATTGCAATTATCCTTCCCAGATTGAAACTACAAATGGGAAGATTAAGGCGAGTTTTTTAAATAGAGGGAATGGGGCAGTGAATTACAAATTAACCGCTAAACTGTTGCCTGCGAATGCACAACGTATAGCTGGTACAGGTGAAGTAAGCCCCTGGGCAGGATATCAGGCAAAACCCCGGGGACCGGACAGATCAAAAGCCCGGTTGGACTTCCTGTTGAGGGAGAGAGCTTTTCAAGACCGGGAAATTGTTTATTACTTACAACAACCAGAAACACATTCATTCCGACTATCTCACGATTACACTGAGAGTAGAGTGGGGATAAATAAATACCTGAATGTGGTCAGGCCGGGAAGCAGGGCCTCAGATCCGTCTGCTTACATTTTGGACACCGGTGAGCAACTAAAAGTAGAAACGCTAAAGGGCAATGAAATTACTGCAAAAGGCATTGATATAGGAGAAGAAGTGAAGCCAGAGACAGAACTGGTTATAATTTGGTTTGATGCTGTTAAGGAGGGCCAGTCAAAGCGATTAAGAATATGGGAGACCTACACAGACCCGAGCCGCTATCTTATTTACAACAACGAGCTGGTTTGGGATCGTGGATTTGGGAGGAATCGCAATGATGTTGTACTCCCGGATAATTGGTATCTGACTACAATGTCCATTCCAGCTACAATAGAACAACTGGATGATGGGAGAATCCAACTTGGGTATATCAATGATAGACCTGATAATATGGATGTCTTCCTGCGAGCAAGGAGGAGAAAGTAGATTGACCTCTTAACGCTACATCTGTATATTGAACCTTTCTGGAAGAGGTTCAGGGATATTCTCTTCCTCCAGCATTTCTCTCAGGTCAATTTCAATCCCCCGGGCTATTGTCGAAATAGGGACATCGTTAGCTGATCCCTCAAAAGGATTTTCACCAACTGCTCCAATGCGCTGCATGGTATGAAATGTCCAGGAGAGTATGACGATAAATGGGACGGAAGCCCAAACGAAATAAGAACCAACCAAAGGGAAAGATTCCAAGAGTAATGATCCGATTTTTGAAAATTCTGGTACTACTGCTAATGGTAATAGCACAACAAATACTTTCACAAAATCATAGCCCAAAGTTGCAAATTGTCTTGGGTAAGGAAAATTTTTAATGCGCTCCGACTTACCCTGGTGGGTGGTCAACTCCCTTATGATCCCTTCCATTTCTAAAAAGGAGAATTCCCAAATAATACCCCTTTCTTTAAGTGCTCGCAGGTGTTTAGATTGTAAAGTCATAATAGCGGTCGCTTTATTGGTTTTACGAAGTACATATTCCACTTCATTATCGGACAAGAGTTTTTTGAGATCCTCATCTAACACGCCTTCCAACTCGGGAATAGGCATTCGGTCGGCCCATTCCTTGTTTGTTCTGCCTTTTGAAAAGACCTCCCAGGGTCTCTTCTGTCGCATGGCATACCGCAGAGCTGTCAGCCAGGCTATTTGTCTGTAAATAAGGATACGCTTATGATCCGCTAATTCCTCTTCACTTGTCTTTTCATTAGCATATTCAGTGGTTACCATGTCTTTCACCATCATCCCCCATGATCGAGAATCGTTGACCATTCCTCCCCAAATTTGTCGTGCCTCCCAGATTCGACCATAAGCGGCATTGCTTTGGAATCCTATAAGAAAAGCTACTGCTGTACCAATGAGTGCAATTGGAGTCCATGGGAGTTGGAGCCACTTAAGCCCTACAACTTCAAACAGCACTGTAACCAGTAAGGCAATAAACGTGAACACATAAATTTCCCATCTTGTCCAAATGAGCATGTCTTTAACCGAATATTTATTTTTCGTATACATATTGTGTCAAACTACCTGATTATATTGTTAATTAAAATAGCATTAGCATAAAAGTATTCGGTGTCTTTGACTGGACTCTGGTTCGCAACAAAAAATCTAATTTACATCTTCAAATTCAACATATCACCAATAGTCCGTGATTCAACTTTCCAAAAAAGAAACTCGAAAAATCGTCGTTTTATCTCAAAGACTGGCGGGACCTGTTCAAGAGATGGGTGTCAAGAGGTCAGTTTAGGAAACCATAAATCATCTTGGATACATTCAAATAGACACTATTTCGGCGATTCAAAGAGCCCGTCATCACAAGTTTTGGAGTCGAGTAAATGGGTATCAGCCAACAGTGCTCCAACAACTGGAAAAAATTGATCTTTGAATACTGGAGCCATGCCGCAAGTTACCTCCCTATTGAAAGTTACCGGTTTACGCTTCCGGTAAAGCAACAGGTCAGCCAATTGGATAAGTTCTGGCATCAGAAGAATCCAAAGGAAATGGATAGTTCAGGTTTTCTGTTTTGGTTAACAAAAGTGGAAGAAGTCCTGGTTTCTCTTAAAACTTCTAAAATTTTATCGTAATAAGACCGTTGCAGGGCGGGGCTATTTTTCTGAGAGTTGATTTCAAGGTGTTCACTAATTAAATCAGAGTTATGGAGAAATGATGAAACCTTACCCTGGCCGGTAGTATATGTGATTTAGGTAGTCGTAAAATCTAAAAAGGTCTTTTTTACTCAAATCACACCCTGATCGATTGGTCTGAAATTGATAAGGCGATTTCAGGTTATTCTACAAAGGGCAAGAGTGGGATATAGAGGTTTAGGGAAGATGCCTGCACAGAATCTAACGGAGGTCACTATGTTATAATTTATACCGCTCACCTGGGATAATTGTGTCCAATGCTGTGTAACACAGCGAAATAAGAGGGCAAAAGGTGCTCAAACAGATCAATTAGAGCTAATGGGGCAGACAAAGAAACAGGTACTATAACTGTCTAAATCCAAAAATTACAGGTTTCGACTCTTAAAATTCAATCAGTGACTTTTGCAACGGTCTTGCGTTATGTCGTGTTAATTATCCTTTGGATTGAATTTGGTTGCCCGCACTAATTTCTTATTGAAGTCAGACAATTTGGTCTTGTTCTGAATTGCCCGACTCTTTTTAACTGACTTTTCTAACTCAGCTAGTGCATTCATGTGGACGTGTGTGTCCGGCTGGTCCCCACAGTACCATTTACCAAATAGTGCAGTTTTGTAACCTGCTGATTTAAATACTTCACCCATGGTTGGGCAAGCAGGCTCCAGACCTCGTTCGTTTGGGCCATGTGTGCCAAATACTTTGGTTCGTCCGGGATAACAACCGGTAATCAACGCTGACATAGAAGCGGAACAAATGGCTTCTGCAGCATAAAAATCTGTAAAAACCGGCCTTCTTCTGCTAGTCACTGCACTTCTGGCGTTTCAATTCCTTCCTGACCAGACGGTTTAAAATTTCCATAGGCAGCGTCATCAAGGAAGATGATAACCACATTGGGCTTTTTATTCTCCTTTATTGATTGCTGGCAGGAAGATAGGACACTAACAGTAAGAATTAGATTATAAAATAAGGTACATCCTCTCATTGGGTGAAATTAAGGAATGCTCTCTTCAGTATCTGAACTAATCACTCCGACACCAGCATCATTCAACGATTTATTAAATTCTGGAATATCCTTATGAATCATCTCCTGGTACTGTGCTTCCAGCACTCGCCATTGAGCTTCCAGTGCTTCCAATTGTTCCACCGCACCTTTGGTGACATAGGGAATATTGGAGTCCAGTTCGCCAGTGACAAATAAATAGTATGCAGTTAGTCCATTTTCAAAATTGATGGTATCATCATAGGCTTCTGATTTCCGCTGAATTAATTCCCCATCCCAATCCAGTAGTTTCTTCACCAAAGTCTTGCCCTGTTCAACTAACTGTTGATACTGACTGTCATCAGTAAGTCTTTCGATAATGGCATCAACTTGTCCCCGGACCTTCAACATTTGGTTTACCTTCCCATGGATGTCAGTCACTCTATTTTCAAAAGAAGACATGACCTCATGCTGTCTTTTGTAATCTCCAGGAGTGGCCTCAACTAATGGGTTAGCTAAAATTTTGAAATTAGATGTCAATTCCCGGCCATTGGCAATTAACTTGATTGAGTAGTTACCTGGAATGGCCTTGTGTCCCCTATAACTTCCTTCTATCCAGACTGTTGGTACTCCAGTGATAGAGGTGTGCCTGGTGTCCCAGACAAAACGATTAAGACCGGTAGTGTTACTCAATAAAGGTTCGGCAGAGGGTTCACCAGGAAACTCTTTAAATGTCTTATCTTTTTCCGACGAGAAACTTCTCACCAAATTTCCCTCGCTGTCTGAGATTTCAAGTCTTAATTTTAACGAGTCAGTATCGAGGCTGTAATACATGACTACACCCGAGGCCGGATTTACTCCGCTGAAAATATTCATACCAGTAACCTCGGGAGACGAGCTGTCTAATTCACTCCTTGCGCTTGTGGCTACCCGGTAGGTGTCTTCTGGCTGGTAAAGGGTAAACTTTTTATCTGTCCCCGAATATTGCCTGATCAATCCCAAATCATCCAATACCCAGAATGATCTGCCCTGAGTAGCCACTACCAGGTCACCATGCCTGATGATCAAATCGGTGATTGGAACAATTGGCAAATTCATTTGAAGAGAATTCCACACTTCTCCCCCGTTAAAAGAAACATACATGCCCATTTCTGTCCCTGCAAATAGTAAATCCTTTTTTTCCTCATCTTCCCTGACTACTCTGCCGTAGGATCCATACGGCAGATTACCGCTAATATTAGTCCATGACTGACCATAGTCAGTAGTTTTAAACATCGCCGGGGTAAAATCATTGAATTTGTACCGGGTGGTCGCTATATAGGCCGTGGCAGGGTCATGAGGTGATACTTCTATGGCATTTATCAGGCATTCTTTAAGTCCCGATGGAGTGACATTATTCCAATTGGCTCCGTTATCGCGTGTAATATGAACTAAACCATCATCACTACCTGTCCAGATAGCTCCTTGCTCATGGGGAGATTCAACTACATAGCTAAGTGTTCCATAATTCTCGCCTCCAGCACCCTCATTGGTATAGGGAGCACCACCTTTTCCCTGCTTACTCTTTTCATTTCGAGTAAGGTCCGGTGAGGCTTCTTCCCAGGAGATTCCCCGATTTTCCGTTTTTAGTAACATCTGGGCACCATGATAGTAGACGTTTGGTTCATGCCTGGACCAAATAATTGGTGCATTCCAATTAAAACGATGTTTCATGTCTCTTGCTTCCATGGCGAGGTATTGAATTGGAGCAGCCATTACCCTATTTCCATCACCCAAACGGGTATCCAAAGCTTCAATCGCCCCTTGGTAGCTTCCACCTAAAACATATCGGGGATTGTCCGGGTCAAAAGCAAGGAAAGCACTCTCTCCTCCAGCTGAATAGGTCCAATGATGCTCATCAATTCCCGGACCGTTGGGGTTCCTATGTGGAATAACTACAGAGGAGTTATCCTGCTGGCCTCCATAAATTCTATAAGGAAATACATTATCTACATTGACCCTGTAAAATTGGGCAGTTGGCATATTGTCCTGCCGGGCCCAGGTATCTCCCTGATTAAATGTTATTCCAGCTCCTCCGTCATTGGAGATAACCATGTTTTGATTGTTGTTGGGGTTTATCCACAAATCATGAAAGTCTCCATGGGTTCCTGTCATTCTGGTCCAGCTTTTGCCTCCGTCAATTGACTTTAATGCTCTTGGGCTGAGTACATAAACCGTGTTTTCATTCTGCGGATCTGCGAATACTTCTGTATAATACCAGGCACGCATGGTCAAGCGATGCTCCCTGCTAACCCTGGACCAATTTTTCCCTCCATCATTTGAGGCGAAAAGACCACCCTGGTCCTTTTCGGTATCACTTTCCACGATGGCATAAACTTTATCGGGATTAGCTCTACTCACCGATACTCCTATCTTTCCTAACTCTTTTGGAAGGCCATCCTGGATTTTAGTCCAGGTTTCACCACTGTCAACCGACTTGTAAAGACCACTTCCGGGTCCCCCACTAACGATTTGCCAGGGTAATCTTCGGTGATCCCACATCGCGGCATAGAGAATTCTCGGGTTTGTCATATCCATAGATAAGCTGGAGCAACCCGAGTTGTTATCGACGAAAAGGGTTTTTGTCCAGTTTTTACCGCCATCAATGCTCTTATAGACACCCCGCTCCGGAGTTGCACCATGTGCTGCACCCTGAGCTGCCACATATACTATATCAGGATTTTTAGGATGAATTGCTACGTTGGCTATGTGCCTGGTGAGGTCCAGTCCGATCTTTTGCCAGGTTTTCCCGTTATCCGTGGATTTATAGACACCATCGCCATAGGAAGTCATTACACCTCGTGGGGCGTGTTCACCCATTCCAACATAAACCACATTGGGGTCACTTTCAGAAACGGCAATTGCTCCCGCGGAACCTGTTTTGAAATAGCCATCTGATATGTTCCTCCAGGAGTTACCGGCATCTTCAGTCTTCCAAACTCCCCCACCGGTTGTGGTCATGTAATAAGTTATAGGATCTCCAACCACACCACTCGAAGCCACTGATCTACCTCCTCTGAACGGGCCTATGTTTCGCCATTTCACAGAGGAGTAATGTGCATTAAGATCTGGTGATGACGGAGTGCTTTGAGTAGCTTGATTTCTTCGTTGGGCTGAACTTGTAAATACAAGTAATAATACAAGTAGAATTAATGGGTATTTCATGTTATGGTTAGTTTGAGGTTTGAAATTATTGAATCCCAATAGCTCGGGAAGTACATTTTATTTAAAAGGTCAAAACTTAGTGCTCATTCAACCATTTCAGCACTTCGATCCATAGTTTTGCTTTGAATTTACTCCTGAAAAATCCAAAATGTCCTATTCCACTTTCGTTGTAATCACCAGCTCTCAAAAGCTCAACCTCAACGTCTGCACTGATGTACTCTTTACTTAAAGCTTCAACTGCTAATGGTGCAAATAAATGATCATCCGCTATGGCAATCAATTTAATGGGAATGGCGATTTTTCCATAAGCCTTTTTACGGTCTGAGTTATCCTGTACAATACCATTTGGATGTTTGCCAAAGGCTGCCCAGTCAAGGCCTACTCCTTTTGGTAAATCCTCTGAGCTACGCCAACAAGCTTTATATCTGTTGCGCCTTTATTATGCACCTAATTAATCACTGCCCCCACGTCCTTGGTTCCCCAATCGGTCATTGAATATGGGGATTGTCATCACCTTTTGAGGCTCCGGTTTCTCGGTTATCGTAAATGACAGTATTTCAGCTATTTTCAGCCAGGTAAATGGCAAACTTTTGATGGTATTCTTTGATAGCTCTGGTAGCCGTTCCTATAAGTTTCATACAACGAATATCTAAGCTACATGAAAACACAATTAAACTAAGAATGTTCTGGCAAGGCTATACTAAAAAATTGTCATGGGCAAAGGTCACCTCTATTCCAGGACAATGACCGCACAAATTCCCACCCGCAAGGCTCAAAAGACTACGGCATAAAGCCTACTCACAAAATCAACCCCTTTTTATTCCGTTTCCTTTTGGTCGATGTCCTGAAAAACCACCTTCGGTCAGGTGAGACATTCGCCATTAAATTTTTTATGTTTAACTTAAATTTGTAGCATTATGGATTTCAAACAACTTCAGGAAGAATTTCGTAAATTAAAGGCAGAAGCCGGTGAAAAAACCGCCGATGCTCTAATAGCAATTGTGGAATTAAGGATGAGCGATTTTAAATCATACATCGATCAGAGATTCACTTCCATCGATCAGAGGTTCACTTCCATCCAATGGATGATTGGCGTTCCATTTACAATGCTGGGCATCCTGATGGTTCTCTTAAGAATCTTCTAAAAAATTATAGGGGCTTAGTCCCCTTTTTTTGGTCGTATCTCCTGACCGGGATTCAGTGTCTCTATTTATTTTTTTGTGTAAAGCACCTGTCAGTCGGCCCTTTCAGGGTATTTTACTGTTCACTCTTGGTTTTCTGCGGAAATTTCTTAGGTATTTAACATAAAACTCGTTATCACACATCCTACATGGCGTTTGCCGGACTTACGGACGGTTTTGTTCTGTACGTGGCACTCTCGGGGCCTTTAAATTGTATTTTGCCAAGAAAACACGCCATTTTGACGGTATCCTTCAGGGGACTTTCACAAACTGAAACATCTCTGCAGACACCCGGCTAAAGGGACAAAAAGGAAACTTTGTGATGGAAGACCTTTAACCCAATCAAAATCTTTCTTCCTTGCTTACTACATCAAACATAGAAATGGATGGTTAGTAGTTTGAGGAAGTATCCATCTTATGGAGTTTTAGTAGTTGACCTTTCAACTCAGTAGTAAACTGCTTGTGCAGTTCTTCAAACTGTTGATATAATGTATCTAACTTGTTCATATCCCGATACATTTAGATTCAACCATTTCAAGTATCAATTCAGTGATACCATTCATAACTTCATTTTTTAGAATGAAGTAGTTATCACCATGTTTTGCTCTAACACGTAATTCTTTGGTGTTGTAGCGATTCATTAATTGAATTACCTGATTGTTAGTTTTCAGGATTCCTACTTTTGTAAGAAAGCCTCCGGGAACCAGGTCAACCCCTAATCTTTTAATCAATGTTTTCATAACATTTGGATTTTGTTAAACAAAAATTTGGGGCTTCTACCTGGCTAAAAGGTTTAATCAAGCAAAACGAAGGATAAATTTTTCCTACCTTACCGGGCGGGGGAATTGAAGAATTGGGAAAAATTTAGACGGTTTTTGTGAATTAACACCTTAAAGCGAAATACCTTTGCCTTAAAATTTTTGTTTAAGATCAAAATCTGTTTTTGAATAAGATCAAAATCTGTTATGGAGGACATTCCAAGATTAGGGGGTTTACTTTGATCCTGGGTTCCGGAGGGTTTGTTTCAAATTAGGATCATATTGAATCCTTTACCTTTTCCCTTCACTCTACCTTGTGTTTTGCTTTTATACTTTTGAAGTTCCTGGTAGCGTTTAAAGACCTTCTCTGCCCATTGCGGCATTTTCTCAACCTTTGCTATGACATGGTTCGATTTGATCATAAATACCTGCTCTGGTGATTTACCAGAATTATCTAAAAAATTAACGGTATCGAAAGTATGAATCTTGTCGGGCAATCCGGATCAGGCAGCTTGGTATTTTGCTTTTACTTGAGGGGGAGAAATATAATGTAACCCTAATTTAGTTCTATCTGAAATTCTTTTGTTTAATATATTTTGATCATCTACACCTAAATAAATAAGATGAGTTTTATAATCATTTTCCTTTGCATAGTGAGCAAATCCATATGCTGATGGTGTGTCAAGATTACTCTCTATAACAAATGTTCTATTGTTTTTAAGATGATCCATTATACGGTCCTGGATTATCTTTTCAGCAGAAAATAATGGTGAGCCCTTGATCTGTAATTCCTTAATAATTTTATCGCCATCAATGACGGGTATGTCATGCCATTCTGTTAGGGCCGTTGAATTTTTAGACTTGCCTACTCCATTGGGGCCACCAACTAAAAAGAGGTCAGGCATAATGTAGACAATTTAAAATGTAATTGCGGTATTAGGCTTCTTTGTGGAAAGCTTTACTTTCTTTTTTTGGAGATTCTTTAACTTATCCTGATCTTCTTTGATCTTTAGCTTGAGGGTGTCAATATGCTTGGAATAATCTTTGTCAGATAAATTATACATATTGTTAGTGTACTTCTCCATATTTCAATGAGGTTCTACTTAGAATAACGATAAAGTTAGATAAATTGATTTGCATATTGAAATTTTGGCTTTATGTCGACATATTCTTGGTGCCTGATTACCTGCAGTTGCGCCGGGCCTGGCTAGAGTGTCGACAAATGCAAGGTTGAAGATCCTGGAGTTGGTGGAGATCCCGGCTGGCCTAGGGTTAATTTCCATCTCCATTGTCGACATTTTTATTTTTATAAATACGAAGTAGCCAATTTCGGCGATCATTGGGTTTTGGTAATAGTATAAATTCCCTACCGTCAATAAGAGACTATAAGAGGGAGCCTGGGAAATCCCATCGTTACTTTGTGGCTTTAGCCGTGGGATGAGAGGGCTATTTATTTTTTTGATCTTAAATATACTTACTTTCTGACAGTTTTTTCACTGATATGACCTACAGATTCACAATAATAAGAACGGGTCCAAAGAGTAGGTAGCCTTGATGTCAAAGTATTAAATTTTAATCTTAAATATCTTGACGAGTGGCCTTTGAGTTGGGCAATAACATATTGAGGGCTATCATGTGGAAAAACCCCAATAAAAATATGGATATGGTCTGGCATAACTTCAAGTGATTTGATTTCCCAATCATGTTCTCTTGATTTTTCCTGCAATAAATCTTTTAGCTTAGTTTCTATCTCATTGAACAAGATGAACAAGACTTTCCGTCGATATTTGGTACACCAAATAAAATGACAGGATATATTGAAAACGGCAGTATTGGATTTCTTTCACCTGGATGATTTAGAAGTTGTTCCTGGCATATTATATAGCTATATTTACGTGATAAATATAATGAATAAGACCGTCGCATATAGCTATAAGCTAAAATTCAATAAACAGCAGGTCGAAAAGGCTTTCCAATGGATGGGAGTATGCAGGCTTATCTACAATATGTCCTTGTCCATATGCCAGGAATCACGCCGGAAGCTTGGAAAAAACATCTATCGTAAAGAGTTGCAAAAACAACTAACGCAGCTACGTAAAGAATTTGACTGGGTTGCTGCAATACAATCTCAGGTAGCACAAAGTCCACTGGTCAGATTGGAGAGGGCTTTCAAAAATACTGCAAGCGGTGGTGGAACTGGTCGATAAGTATGGTTTCCTTGTAATTGAAGATTTGAAGCTGAAAAACATGAGTAGATCAGCAAAAGGATCTATAGACGCTCCGGGACGAAATGTAAAGGCTAAAAGCGGGCTGAACCGTAGTCTGTCAGATTCAGGTATGCATCAATTTGCTACTATGCTCAGCTACAAAGCGGACTGGTATGGCCGAGAGCTTCACCGTGTAGACCCCAGGTACACTTCACAGCAATGTAGTGTTTGTGGTCATGTGGAGAAAGAAAACCGCCATAAGATAAAGTTTCAATGTAAAAGCTGTGACCATCAGGATCATGCCGATGTGAATGCAGCAAAAAATATCCTGGCCAGGGCATTGGCCAGTGTACCCCAACGTAAGGCAGTAGCCTAAGCGTGGTGCAGGAACCCCTCTCCATTTATCGGTGGGAGGATGTCAGGCATACTCACATGCCCATTGACATGCCTTTTTGTTTTTCAATTTTCATATTCAAAGTCTTTAACACCAGCTTTGAGAAGTACAAGTGACTGTTCTCCATTTTAGATGGATCATTTGAAACTGCGGCATCCATCATTCTTAGATAATCCATTTTGGGATTTTGGTTTAAATCAAAAGTTGCAGGAGATAAGCCACCTTTCAAAAGGATTTGATTGGTAAGCATTCTGCCTAACCTTCCGTTTCCATCTACAAACGGATGGATTTCGCCAATGAACCTTTGATGAAAACAGGATGCTAAAATGACCGGATGGGTCTTTTTATTCTTTAAATGGTCATTGACTAGTTCACAAAGCTTTTCTACTTCACCAGGGGTTTCTTTTGGTCCCATATAGGTTTTATATTCTCCGTTGGGTCTTATAGTTCCGTTTGCGTCCCATTTCAATGTACCCGGACTATAGTTATCACCAGTACCTTCAGCCCATTGAAAAATACTACCCATATACTTGGCATGAAGGTCCTTTATATATTCAAGTGAAAAATCTGTCTTGTAACTTTTGAATAAAAGATCGACAAAAATTTTATGATTCTTAACTGAAAAAATATCCTGCAGGGATTTGTTCTTCAGTTTTATGTTCTCCTTAAGAATGGCAATAGTTTCCCCGTATGTAAGCGCATTACCCTCGATTTTATTAGAATAAAAAGTGAAGTCGGTTTTCACTTTTTCCAGCATTTCTTGATTCCAGTCTTCTAATTTGAATTTGGTAGAATCAATTCTTTTCAAGTTGCTTATTAAAAGGGGATTCATTGATTAGGCTGTTATTCCTTTGTAATAGACTACTTTTTTGAACCACTCTTCAAAGTTGTGGAAATGAAAGTGAGGAATCTTATTCTTCAATGTGAAGGTCTTACCAGTAAAAAAAGAGGTAAAGTCTTCCCGTAGATCAACAGGAATATCATCAAGAACAACATCCTGTTTCTTATTGTAGATTAAAGTTAAAGTTCTCTCGATGTCAATAATATCCATTATCAATACCCTCGTTTAAGAGGAAGCCTGGGAAATCCCATCGTTACTTTGTGGTTTTAGCCGTGGGATGAGGGGGCTATTTATTTTTTTGATCTTAAATATACTTACTTTCTGACAGTTTTTTCACTGATATGGCCTACAGATTCACAATAATAAGAACGGGTCCAAAGAGTAGGTAGCCTTGATGTCAAAGTATTAAATTTTTAATCTTAAATATCTTGACGAGTGGCCTTTGAGTTGGGCAATAACATATTGAGGGCTATCATGTGGAAAAACCCCAATAAAAATATGGACATGGTCTGGCATAACTTCAAGTGATTTGATTTCCCAATCATGTTCTCTTGATTTTCCTGCAATAAATCTTTTAGCTTAGTTTCTATCTCATTGAACAAGACTTTCCGTCGATATTTGGTACACCAAATAAAATGACAGAATATATTGAAAACGGCAGTATTGGATTTCTTCCACCTGGATGATTTAGAAGTTGTTCCTGGCATATTATATAGCTATATTTACGTGATAAATATAATGAATAAGACCGTCGCATATAGCTATAAGCTAAAATTCAATAAACAGCAGGTCGAAAAGGCTTTCCAATGGATGGGAGTATGCAGGCTTATCTACAATATGTCCTTGTCCATATGCCAGGAATCACGCCGGAAGCTAGGAAAAACATCTATCGTAAAGAGTTGCAAAAACAACTAACGCAGCTAGGTAAAGAATTTGACTGGGTTGCTGCAATACAATCTCAGGTAGCACAAAGTCCACTGGTCAGATTGGAGAGGGCTTTCAAAAATACTGCAAGCGGTGGTGGAACTGGTCGATAAGTATGGTTTCCTTGTAATTGAAGATTTGAAGCTGAAAAACATGAGTAGATCAGCAAAAGGATCTATAGACGCTCCGGGACGAAATGTAAAGGCTAAAAGCGGGCTGAACCGTAGTCTGTCAGATTCAGGTATGCATCAATTTGCTACTATGCTCAGCTACAAAGCGGACTGGTATGGCCGAGAGCTTCACCGTGTAGACCCCAGGTACACTTCACAGCAATGTAGTGTTTGTGGTCATGTGGAGAAAGAAAACCGCCATAAGATAAAGTTTCAATGTAAAAGCTGTGACCATCAGGATCATGCCGATGTGAATGCAGCAAAAAATATCCTGGCCAGGGCATTGGCCAGTGTACCCCAACGTAAGGCAGTAGCCTAAGCGTGGTGCAGGAACCCCTCTCCATTTATCGGTGGGAGGATGTCAGAGCAATTTGTCCAAACCTTTGGATAAAGGTCCACCCTTAGCTGATACCGATCATTAGCATTCAATTAGTATCACCAAACGATTTTGAAAAAAAATTTGATAGTACGCTGCAATAGTAGTATATTACATTAGTAATAAAACATACTAGTATTTGAGTGATAGTTACATTTGATTGTAAGGAGACAGAAAAGATTTGGAATGGTGATGTATCTAGAAAGTTTCCTAGAGAAATACAGCAAATGGCAAGACGTAAATTGGTACATGTGAATTCAGCAATTCATATAAATGATTTAGGAACCCCACCAGGGAATCGATTAGAAAAGCTGAAAGGAAATTATAAAAACTATCACAGCATAAGAATTAACCAACAGTGGCGCATTGTATTTATTTGGAATAAAGGCAATGCACATGAAGTAAAAATTGTAGACTATCATTGATATGGACAAGCTTAATAATGTACACCCAGGAGAGATTCTTCAAATAGACTTTCTCGAACCATTGGGGCTTACAGCCTATGCGCTAGCAAAAGCCATCGGAGTTGATCAAACCAGAATCAGTCAATTAATAAAAGGAAAAAGAAGCATCACTGCTGACACTGCAATACGATTATCAAAGTTCTTGAAAATGTCTGCTGAATTTTGGCTTAATGCACAAAGTCGATATGATCTAATGGAAGAGATGGAACATATTGAAGATTACAAAGCAATTGAGCCTTTCGAGGCAGCTTAAGTATCACAAAACGAAGATTGAAATGGAAATACTCTATATAATTTTAAGAGGAAGTCTGGGAAATCCCATCGTTACTTTGTGGCTTTAGCCGTGGGATGAGAGGGCTATTTATTTTTTTGATCTTAAATATACTTACTTTTATAAAATAGTTATCAACCATGATAAGCGGTGAAGGCATACTGAAATCCATCGACAAGTATTTTAATTCTGCTAATGAAGCAGAAATTCAATCTGATATCGAGCATATTGAGAGTTTCAACTCCGAAAATGGAACTACCTTTGAGGGCTATTTGAATGACTTAAACAGGGATACATCTTACAATCCTAGTGTATTCTGGGGTTTTTGATGAGGTCTACTATTCTGCTTTGTATAATCAGTTGATTTTACCCATTGAGATGGGTGCGGTGGAAGCAATTATTGTGACTGAATATTCGATTGCAATTGAATCTGATAAATCTGATATCGACCCAGAGGATAAGGATATGCTATTCCCTTTTCCAGAAGCCGCATGACCGGTCAGGCACCATTAGGGATAATTCAACTTGTTTCTTTCAAAGCTATTGACGTTACCCTCAAAATAGAATCTGGTATTGATAAAGAAAATCAATTTGATCTTGATCTTAAAAATTTGACTTTTGAAAAAGAAGCACATCTTTTTGACAAAATTTTTATTATCGATATCGTACAAAGTTTGGGTGGTGAGAGCACAGACATAGTTAAAATTCACGTTCAATATCATACAGTTTTTAAGAGTTCTGAGGCTATCACTAACGATTTTCTAAAGTCTGATTTTGTAAAAATCTCAGCTCCGGCAATAGGGTTTCCGTATGTAAGATCTTTTATTAGTACTCTTTCTGTTGATGCCGGGCTGCCGCCTATTATATTGCCTTCTATCAATTTTGTTCAATTGAGTAAAGAAAACGAGGCTGAGGCTGATCCCGGCAGTGTGTCACCTTAGTATTACCTGCAATACCTATACATGATGCTTTGACCCCACCACAATACGATCCTTTCCATTGAAATCTTCAATCACTCTCACATCAATAAAGCCCCTGTCTATCATCAACTGCCTGGTTTCTTCTCCAAAGGCTTCATTTATCTCAAAATACAATTTGCCACCTTTCTTAAGTTTAGTAACAGCCCATTCAGAGATTGTTCTGTAGAATAACAAAGGGTCGTCATCGGAGACGAACAGGGCTATTTCCGGCTCAAATTCCAGCACAATGGGTTCCATATCAACTTGCTCCAGGTCCCTGATATAGGGTGGATTACTAACGATTATATTGAGATTTTGAACTAAAGGGAAAGTATTCAAAATATCAGCTTCATGCAGTACCAAATTTGCATTGAGCCTATCTGCATTCGATTTGGCAGTTTTTAAGGCTGATGCACTTACATCACAGGCGTGAACTTCAGCATTATCTAATTCAAAAGACAATGAGATGGCAATGCACCCGGACCCTGTTCCAACATCAAGAACTTTGAGTTCAGAATGCTGGTTTTCATGAACTATCAATTCGACCAACTCCTCCGTTTCCTGTCTCGGAATCATAACACTGGGATTCACATCATATTTCCTATCCCTGAACCAGGTATGCCCAAGAATGTATTGTACTGGTTCACTATTAGCCAAACGATCAAGGGTACGATTGAGCCTGTCCTGTTTTTCATTATCCAATTGGATAGGTTCATTGATAACTATATCAACGGTTCGAATATTGAGAACCACCTCCAATAACCGGCGACTGACTGCCCTCGCCTCATCTATCTGGTAAAAAGGCGAGAGTCGGTCAATGACATCTTCTGATATATCTCCTGGCTTAATGGTCAAGTCCTTAATTTAGCATCGAAGTGGATAGTATGTACAAATATATGCAACGAGCCTTTGAACTAGCGCAGCTTGGTTTGGGAAAGGTCAGCCCCAATCCATTGGTTGGCTGTGTGATCGTCAAAAACGGGATTATTATTGGAGAAGGTTACCATCAGCAATTCGGTGGGCCTCATGCAGAGGTGAATGCCATTAATAGTGTGAAAGATTATTCATTGATTAAAGGGAGCCAGGTGATTGTTTCCCTGGAACCGTGCTCTCATTATGGCAAAACTCCACCCTGTGCAGATTTATTGATAAAGAAAAGAGTAGGAGAAGTTTATCTCTCAAATTTTGATCCCAATCCACTGGTGGCTGGTCAAGGTGTAGAGAAATTGGGAGAAGCGGGAATTGTAGTAAAAACAGGAGTGCTTGAGAAAGAAGGATCTTTTATCAACAGAAGGTTCTTTACCCAAATCACTAAAAAGAGACCCTATGTCATTCTTAAATGGGCTCAAACTAAAGATGGATTTCTGGCTCGTAAAAATTTTGACTCCAAATGGATCAGTGATACTTATTCCAGAAAAATTGTACACAAATGGAGAATGGAAGAGGATGCCATACTGGTTGGCACCCATACTGCTTCTTGCGATAATCCTACTTTGAACATAAGGGACTGGCCCTTTAAAGCTAAAGAGTACGATAATCAGCCAACGCGAGTTGTTATCGACAAGCAACTAAGATTGAGTACCACCCTGAATATCTTTCAAGGTGAACAACCAACAATCTGTTACAAACTGAAAGAAAACAACACCTCCGGAAATGCGGAATATGTCAATATCGCAGATAATGAATATTTCATCGACGCATTGCTGACGGATCTTTATCGTCGAAATATCCAGTCATTAATTATTGAGGGAGGTGCCAAGACTTTAGAATCTTTTATTCAAAAAGGCCTTTGGGATGAGGCCCGGATATTCAATTCAGAAAAACCCTTTGATGAAGGTATACTTGCACCCAAAATTGAAGGGTTGTTGTTAAGTGAAAACAAATTGAAGGATGACCTGTTGAGTGTATTCACAAATATTAAGAATGGTTGAAGAAATAATTATATCATCCACTAACAAAACGGAAAAATATCAGGAATTGATCCCTCAAATAGAGGCTTTGATAGAGACTGAATCCGATTTGACAGCCAATCTCGCTAATGTTTCTGCCGCTCTAAAATTTGGTATGGGATTCTTTTGGGCCGGCTTCTACATAGTTAAAGAAGATGAGCTTGTCCTTGGACCTTTTCAAGGACCTATTGCTTGCACCAGGATCAGAAAAGGCAAAGGAGTGTGTGGAAAGGCCTGGGAAAAGAATGCAGTTCTAATTGTGCCGGATGTAGATCAGTTTCTTGGTCACATTGCCTGTAACCCTGATTCAAAATCCGAAATTGTTCTTCCAATTGTAAAATGTGATGAAGTAATTGGAATTTTAGACATCGATAGTGACCAACTGGCTTCGTTTGACAAGATTGACCAACAATTTCTGGTACGGTTATGTTCATCTATTTCCGACATCTGGCCCTAATGTTGATTTTCAATTCAACCCTATCATCCCCTCAAGAGGGCAGTGGATTCTGCATTGATTAATGGATATCGTTAATTAATTTATCTCTACTCCTACCTCAAGGGAGGTGAAGGAGGGTGTTCAATCATTTTCTATCTTTAAATGCCAATAATATTTTAGACCAAAATGTACGTAATCATATCCTGTACCAACCGAAAAGACTCAGTCACACGCAAGTTGTGTAGTATTTATGAAGAAGTGCTCTCCAGCCTGGACATAGAGTCTGAAATGATAGACCTCTGTGATCTGCCAGCTGATTACTTGGAAAGTGCTCTATATGACAACAGCGGTAAAAACGAATATTTTAAGACATCAAGGGAGATCATGGAAGATGCAAAAAAATTCATTTTTGTGATCCCTGAATACAATGGGTCATTCCCAGGGGTTTTGAAGGCGTTTATTGACGGGCTTGAGTTTCCTACCACATTCACAGATAAGAAATCTGCCATGGTGGGATTATCTTCCGGACAACAAGGTGCAGGTTTGGCATTAAGCCATTTGACAGATATTCTGAACTATTGTGGCACACATGTACTTGCCTTTAAACCCAAATTGTCAAACATCGATGATAATATGAATATGACAGAGAAGATGCTCAGTGACAAATACCTTGGCTTTATTAAAAAGCAGGCCGAGCAATTTGTTAAGTTCTAATCCACGTTATCATGCAGGAATTTATTATTTCCCAGAATCTTATTATCATCAGTTAAATTAAACTTGGACAAGTTCTTTTCAGAAGAATGAGGAACTTCCTGTAATCTTACCTTTTTCCTTTGGTAAGCTGGAATTTCTAGTTTCTCTTTGAATGTTGCGGCATCAATATCGGCCGGATGCTTTAATTCCTGTAATTTTTGCCTACGGTCTTCCGCTTGTTGTTTTAACTCGGATTCCCGATTCTGAGGGTTTGCCATTCCAGACAATTCCTCTATTTCCTCATCATCTTCTAAGTCGGATTTATTAACAATCCCATACTCATCTCCAATTTCAAATAAGATATGTTCTTCCTCTTGCTCCTCAACAGTCTCTTCCTTTGGAGATTCAAAAGCATATCCCTTTTCTGAGGTGCTTTCATTCTGGTCCTTTTCAACCCGGGGCACTTTTTTCTCTTCAAAAATAGGGATCTGCCTGGTTGACTCCAGGTCGTAAACCTTTCGCTCATTGCTGCCAAAATTCATTGCGGCCCCTTCTGTCACTTCAAAACCAGTGGCAATAACAGTTACCCGAATATTCTCACCCAGGTCACTATCAATACCATGACCAAATATCACATCTGTTTCATCCCCAGCACTATCTTGCATGAAATCAGTTATTTGAGCGAGTTCATCCATTTGTAATTCCGCCTCTTCTCCAGAAATAATGGATAGCAGGATTTTCTTAGCCCCAAGTATATTCTTGTTGTTTAATAGGGGTGATGAAATAGCCATTTCAGCAGCTCTTTGAGCCCTGTCTTCACCAGATACTGAGGCAGATCCCATGACCGCTGCCCCTGAGTTTTCCATCACGCTTCTCACATCTTCGAAATCAACATTAACATAACCAGGGACGGTGATAATCTCGGCAATCCCCTTGGCCGCAGTTGTCAGTACATTATCTGCCTGACCAAAAGCCTCCCTAATTGGCAGGTTACCATGAACCTCTCTGAGTTTATCGTTTAGAATGACTAAGACAGTATCACAATACTGCTTTAATTCGTTAATACCCTCTTTAGCAGAAGCCATCTTCTTTTTTCCTTCAAAAGAAAATGGAGAAGTAACTATCCCAACGGTCAGGATGTCCAGCTCTCTTGCTACCTGCGCTATAATAGGAGTTGCACCTGTTCCAGTGCCACCTCCCATACCCGCGGTAATAAACACCATCCGGGTCCCGTCACTGAGCAATTCACGTACGTCTTCCTTACTTTCTAAAGCAGCATTTCGTCCCACTTCAGGGTTTGCACCGGCCCCTAGTCCCTCAGTAAGATTGATCCCAAGCTGAATCCGTTTAGTTATGGGACTGCTTTCAAGTGCCTGCAAGTCTGTATTGCAGATTACAAATTCCACGTCGTTAATCCCCTGGTTGAACATGTGATTTACGGCATTACTTCCGCCGCCACCAACACCAATTACCTTGATAATGGATTTGTGATGAGATGGCAGATCGAATTGATACGCTTTTTCTGTCATGATTTTATTGTTTAGCTATTACTTTTTGGCTGATAATCTTCTTTTTCATCTATGTCGTCAATCAAAAGACCTTTAGTCTTTTCAAGGATTTTCTTGAAAAAGTTTTCTTCATTAATTACCTTTTGACGAACATTTCTGTCCTTGAATTCATTGTATTTATTTTCTCGGTCATCGAGACCCATAAATCCTGATAACACCAATCCAACTGTAGTTGCGTACATAGGGCTCTTTACCTCTTCAACTTTTGTTTTTCCGAGATGTTCATTTGGATACCCCACCCTCACATCCATGCCTGCCATGTATTCAATGAGTTGCTGAAGGTTCTGTAACTGTGCTCCACCTCCAGTCACTACAATACCACCAGCCAGTTTGTTTTCATATCCAGACAGGATGATCTGTGAATGAACCATTTCAATAATTTCGTCCATTCTAGCCTCTATTACATGGGCAAGATTCTTAACTGCAATTTCCTTTGGTGGTCGTCCTTTTAGACCTGGAATAGAAACGATTTCATTAAGACTAGCTTTTTCTGAAATTGCTTTCCCAAATCTAGTTTTCAATAATTCAGCTTGTGGTTCAAGTACACCGCATCCCTGTTTGATATCATTGGTGATGATATTTCCGCCAAATGGTATGACTTCAGTATGCCTGATAATGTTTTCATGGAAAATGGCAATATCAGTTGTACCTCCACCAATATCTACTAAGCAAATACCGGCCTCTTTCTCCTCATCACTAAGTACTGAAAGGCTTGATGCCAAGGGTTCAAGTATCAGATTCTCTATTTCAAGATCGGCCCTTTTTACACACTTATAAATGTTGTTAATAGCATTAGTTTGTGCGGTAATGATGTGAAAATCAGCCTCGATTTTTACACCAGACATACCCACTGGGTCTTTTATACCCTCTTCATAATCAATGGTATAACTTTGGGGCATGACATGGATAATCTCGCTGCCAGGTGGAATAACAATCCTGTACATGTCATTGGTCAATCTATTTACATCCTCAACTGTAATCTCTTCATCAGTTGACGTCCGGGTGATTGACCCGTGATGAATAGCACTTTTAATGTGTTGTCCTGCAATTCCAACATTGACCACTTTTATATTGATACCAGCTTGATTCTCAGCTTCGACTACAGCTCTTTGGATCGCTTTTATTGTCTTGTCAATGTTGGTAACAATGCCTCTAATAACTCCGTCGGAAACCGCCTTACCCATACCAAGTACCTCCAACTTTCCATATTCATTCTTCCTGCCAACAATAGCACATATCTTAGTCGTCCCAATATCAAGACCAACAATAATTTTACCTTCTTCCATTTTATTTATGGTTATTCGCAGATGATTTGATTGTCATATTTTACACTTACCCGATCATAGCTATTCCAGCCTTGAGCGGGTAATATTTCTTTATAGAAAACTCTCAGCTTCTTAAGCTTTTCGCTAATTTTTTCCGGATACCCAAAATCAATAATTTGCCTCGTTACCTGGGGCTGAATGGTGATTTCCCCATGCTTGTCAATAGTCAAGCTCGCAATTTGGGCTTTCCAAAATTCATTGCGCTGTATCTCTGACAGCAGTTTGAACAGTTGATTTCCATAGGCAGTTTTAGTAATGAAACCTGCACCAGTCAACGTTTGATTATCCATTTCAACCAAGGGAACTCTGGCAGTATATTTATCCGATTCAGGTACAATTTCACCAGATTCAGTAATGTAAAAGTCATCACTAGAATTACTGAATATTCGCGCAATGGGTCTTTTCTGTTTAACTTCCACTGAAATGACTCCCCGTAAATCACGGTATACCTGAGCGTCTTCAACATAAGGATGCTTTTCAATATTTATTTCCAATTGACGCAAGTCAACGTCATTTAGAAACGATCCCGTAACATAGTCTCTCTCACCACCATTCATCAACTCCGTTATTTCGTTTTTTTCAACAAAGTAATTTTCATAGGTATTGTCAATCACTACCTGAACACCTTGAGAAGTTCTAAATCCCTGACGTCCGAAACTGAAGGCAATACTGGTCACCAGCACCATTACAAGTCCTCCAATTTGGATGTACTTTTTTATATCAACTGTTAACCGCATCATATTTTACTTCAAGAGTCCTTTTTATTGGCAACACTAATTGGTCAATATCCCCTGCTCCAATTGTTGCAACAATTTCCAATTCTGATTCTTTCACGAAATCAAGGATATCCTCTTTTAACATTAACCGGCCCTTTTCTCCGCCCATTATATCAAGTATCATTTGGCTATCAACTCCTTCAATAGGCAGCTCTCTTGCCGGATATACAGGAATTAATACAACCTCATCTGCCAGAAGTAAGCTTTCTGAGAAACCATCCGCAAAATCTCTTGTTCTTGTATATAAATGCGGTTGAAAAATGGCCGTTATCTTCTTACTGGGATAAAGCTCTCTCAATGCCGAAAGAAAGGACCTGATCTCTTCCGGATGGTGTGCATAGTCATCAATATAAGTGACAGTCTCTGTCTTCAGAATGTATTCAAATCTTCGTTTAACACCTTGATATGAAGAAATAGCTGACTTAATCTTTTCATTATCTATGCCAATTTCCAGTGCAACACTTATGGCAGCTATCGCATTTTCGACGTTGTGACGACCAGGAAAATGAAGAAAGATGTTTTCAATTATTCTTGTTGGAGAGATATAGTCAAATACAAAAGCTTCGTTATCGACTCTAAGATTTTCTGTGTGAATCTCTGACTTGGTAATGTCATATTGAGAATAGGGTAAGGTACTGAGTCTTTCAACCTCCAATTCCGTAGCCACCCTTTCCTGGATAAAGAACTTTCCGTTATCAGATATCTTGCCAATGAAATCTCTGAAAGACTGTTTTAATTGATCTCCATCACCATAAATATCAAGGTGATCGGGGTCAGCGGCTGTCACCACCGCCAAATCAGGGTTTAATCTAAGAAAGGATCTGTCAAACTCGTCCGCTTCCACCACTACTATCACATTTTCGTCATCATTTTCTGGCAGAATGAGATTTGAATTATAGTTAGTCATAATGCCTCCTACAAATGCTGCACAATTCTTACCAGAAGAATTAAGAATATGTGCGATGATGGATGTGGTAGATGTTTTACCATGAGTTCCAGCAACTGCAATCGTATAATGATTGGAAGTTATCATGCCCAAAACTTCCGATCGCTTATAAATATTGAAGTTAAGCTTCTTCAAGTGATTAAATTCCCTATGATCTGGTGGGATGGCAGGGGTGTAAATAATCAGGCTTTTAACCTGGTCTTCCAAAATTTCTTTATTAATAAGTTTGGGGTCGTCATCAAAATGAATGGCAATACCCTCCTCGATTAATTTTATGGTAAGCGGTGTTTCCGTTTTATCATATCCGGAAACTGCCATACCCCTGCTATTAAACCACCGTGCGAGTGTGCTCATTCCGATTCCTCCAATTCCTAAAAAATAGACCCTATGTATATCAGTTAAATTCAAGCCGCAATTAGTTTAATGACTTCATCTGCGATATCAGCGGCGGCAGTTGGTTTTGCCAATTGCTTAATGTTATTACTCAACGTTTGTTTTTGGCTACCATTTCTAAATAGCTTAATCACTTCTTCAGACAAATTCTTAACAGCTTCCTTGTCAGGAATCATTAACGCCGCATTTTTGTTGACCAAAGCCATTGCATTTTTCGTCTGGTGGTCCTCTGCAACATTGGGTGACGGAATAAATATCACTGGTTTCCCGACCAGGCATAACTCCGAAATGGCTAAAGCACCAGCTCTGGAAACAACAACATCAGCGATCGCATAAGCCAAATCCATCTCATCGATAAATTCAGAGATCTTAACCTTACTCAAGTCCATCTTTTTAGTCCTGACAATCATCTCCTTGTAATACAGCTTGCCAGTTTGCCAATAAACTTGTACGCCTGCCTCAATGAGTGCAGACAAGCTATCTATCATCGCTTCATTGATTGTTCTGGCCCCAAGGCTTCCACCTAAGACCAACAAAGTATTTTGCTGGCTAGAAAAACCAAATCTTTCCAAAGCTCTCAACCTTTTTGAATCAGTATTTAGGAAATCTTCCCTCACCGGATTTCCTGTGTATACTATCTTACTTTTTGGAAAGAACTTTTCCATTCCAGAGTAACTCACACAAATCTTTTGAACTTTTTTACTCAACCACTTATTGGCCAAACCAGCATAAGAGTTTTGTTCTTGTAATAAAGCTGGTATGTTCTTCATTCTAGCTGCATAAACAAGCGGTCCGCTTGCATATCCACCAACACCAACTACCACGTCCGGTTTGAAGTATTTGATGATACTTAAGCTTCTAAGAATACTTGAAATAAGCTTGAAAGGGAAAATGAGGTGGTCAAATGATAGTTTTCTTTGCATTCCACTGATCCAAAGGCCTTCAATTTCATACCCGGCTTCAGGTACTTTTTCCATCTCCATCTTACCCTTAGCTCCTACAAAAAGAATGTCAGTGTTAGCCTTCTCTTTAAGAGAATTTGCGATGGCCAAAGCAGGATAAATATGCCCCCCAGAGCCTCCTCCGGTTACAATAACGCGATATGGTCTTTCGCTAGTCATGCGGCAACTGACATGTTTTTAATTTCCTTATATTCCTGTACTTCTCCATCAAATTCCTCTCTACTGATACTGAGAATTATGCCTACTGCAATGCCCGTGAATAATTGTGAGGTCCCTCCCATACTAACCAGAGGTAGTGTCAGTCCGGTAATGGGAAGTAGTCCAACGGCCACGCCCATATTTACTATTGCCTGAAGTACAAGTGCCAAACTCAACCCTGCCGATAGTAAACCACCATAGGCACTTTCACTATTAACTACTGCTCTCATACCTCTATACAATAGGCACAAGTAGAGCATGAGAATAAACCCAGCCCCAATTAATCCGTACTCCTCCGTAACAACGGCATAAATAAAATCTGAATATGAGTGAGGCAGAAAAGTGGTCTGATCACTATTCCCAGGGCCTTTTCCAGCTATTCCACCATTTGCAATGGCAATAAAAGATTGTTCGGCCTGATAAGGAATTTTACTGCCATTTATAAAACTGTCTATTCTACTAGTCACAGTTCCCCACCGCTGACCAACTGTCATAGCTACTGAACCGGCTAAAGCTCCGATAACGAGGAGCATGGCAAGATATTGAACAGGCACCCGTCCAATGAACATTACAATCATACAGATAATGAAGAGCAACAGTGCTGTCGATACATTGGTTAAAGCGATAAGTCCGCAAATTGTACCACACCACAGCAATATTGGAATCAAAGATTCTTTTATATCTGCGATGTTTTGCTGTCTGCGGGATAGCATGCTCGCCATCGTTACTATTAGTGCTAGTTTGGCCAGGTCAGAAGGTTGAAAAGCTTGATTTAAAAGTGGAATAGTAATCCAACGAGAAGCTTCATTGATATTAACCCCGAATTTCCAGGTGTAGACCAATAGGGGTACAGAAATCCATAAAGCCAATCTGCACAATTTTGCATAATATCGATAATCAATTTTATGCGTGATCCACATTGCTCCCAGGCTGAGCAACACTAAAAATGAGTGCTTCAGGAGATAATATTCCGTATTTCCGTTAGCCGTTTTATACGCCAAAGTACTCGTAGCACTATAGACAACAAGCAAACTGACAATTGAGAGCAGTATGACAATTGACCAAATTACTCTGTCCCCGTTTAAATATTTCTCTGACCAATCTTTCATATGATCACCTCCTCTTTGTGGCCATTCTTAGATTTAAGCTTGAGTATTTCCTCTTTAAACCTATCCCCGCGATGCTCATAATTATTGAATAAGTCAAAGCTGGCGCAAGCAGGAGAAAGTAATACTGAATCACCCGAATTAGCCAGTGCTTGGGCAGTGCTTACTGCCTCAGCCATGTCATCCGTTTCATTTATGCTATGAATTTTGCCTTCAAAAAATGATGTCAACGGTTCATTATTCTTACCAAGACATATTAAAGCTTTTACTTTTTGCTGGACCAATTGGTCTATCAAGCGATAGTCATTGCCTTTGTCTATTCCGCCAGCAATCCAAATAATACTGGAGTCAATACCGTCTAGGGCATAGTAAACTGCGTTTACGTTAGTCGCCTTTGAATCGTTGATGAAGTCAACATCATGAATGGTCGCTACTTTTTCCAACCGATGAGGTGCATTCTGAAAGGATTGTAGCCCTTCCTTTATCTTATCTAGTGAGATCCCCACCTTTTTAGCTACTAAGACCGCTGCAATGGTGTTGATAAGGTTATGCTTCCCAATCAATGGAATGTGATCTAAGTCTAAACTGAATCCGTCTGTTGTACTTGTGTATGTAATTTGTTTTCCAGTCACGAAAGCACCGTTAGTAAGCTCATTATGAATTGATATGGGAATTAATGATGGACCAGGTTCATCTCGTGTCAAGTGCATTTGAATTGTTGGGTCATCCTCCCAGTATATCATCTGGTCTTTATAAGTCATATTTCGCCCTATCCTTAACTTTGACTCCACGTATTGCTGAAAGTCATCGTTGTATCGGTCAAGATGGTCTGGTGTTATGTTTAACAACACACCAATATCCGCTTTGAAGTGAAACATCCCGTCTAGCTGAAAACTGCTCACTTCTATCACGTAGTAAGCATAACTATCAGCAATTACCTGCTTGGCAAGACTGAATCCAACATTTCCAGCCAAACCTACATTTAGTTCGCTTTGTCTCAGCAAATGATAGGTGAGGAGTGTAGTCGTGGTTTTACCATTTGTACCTGTAACGGCAATCAATTTTGCATTTGTGTAACGACATGCAAACTCCAACTCATTAATTACGGGAATACCTTTAGCCTTTGCTTTAACAATTAGTGGTGCCGTATCCGGAATACCCGGGCTCTTTACTATTTCTTGCGATTGTAGAATGATTTCTTCGGAATGTCCCCTTTCTTCAAAGGGTATAGATGCATTTTTCAATTCCTCCTTTCTATTCCTCGTTATGGCCTCAAGATCTGACACGAATGGGTCCAGTCCTTTTGCCTTCGCTAGAAGTGCTGCTCCAATTCCGCTTTCTCCGGCTCCTAATATGGTAGTTCTATCACTCAATTATCTCAATTTCAATGTTGCCAGTGTGGCTATCGCTAATAATATTCCTGCAATCCAAAATCGGTTAACAATTTTGGATTCCGGTATTCCTGTTTTTTGGTAGTGATGATGGAGTGGCGACATGAGAAAGACTCTTCGTCCCTCACCATATTTCTCCCTAGTGTACTTGAAATACGAAACCTGAATAATCACTGATAAAAGTTCCAAAAGAAAAATTCCACACAATAGTGGAATCATTAATTCCTTTCGAATAATGATGGCCAAAACCGCTATTATTCCACCCATAGATAAACTTCCAGTATCTCCCATAAACACCTGAGCCGGATAGGCATTGTACCACAAGAAACCAATACAAGCACCCACAAAGGCTGTGCAGAATACGACCAGTTCCCCTGAATTTGGGATATACATGATGTTCAGGTAACCAGAAAAAATTACGTTACCAGATACGTATGCAAAAATCGCCAGGGTGAGGCCTATTATTGCGGAAACTCCAGCCGCTAATCCGTCAAGACCGTCCGTGATATTCGCCCCGTTGGAGACGGCTGTGATTATAAATATTACGAGCATCACATAAAGTATAGTTACTCCATGTTGTCCGGCAAAACCGAATAAGGTTTCATAGTCTAATTCATTATCCTTTACAAATGGAATCGTTGTCTTGAGACTAGTAACATCCAGGAATGGAGCCGTGACCGTTGAATCTCCACTTGCTACTGGCTGGCTAAATTCCCGAATCACCACGTTATTATTAGAGAGAAGAACCCATCCTACAATTAAGCCTATTATTATCTGCCCAATCACTTTAAACTTACCCGAAAGTCCCTTCTTGTCTGCTTTCTTGATTTTTAAATAGTCGTCCATGAAGCCAATCATGCTCATCCAAAATGTGGTGACCAGCATTAGTATGATATATATATTATCAATTCTTGCTAATAACAAGGTTGGTATGACAATGGCTGAAATAATAATGATTCCTCCCATAGTAGGTGTGCCCTCTTTTTCCATTTGACCTTGTAATCCAAGATTTCTAATGGATTCCCCCATCTGCTTTCTGCGAAGGAGTTCGATAAGTTTTTTCCCGAATGTAATGGAGATGATTAGCGACAAAGCCGTGGCCATACCGGCCCTGAAGGAAATAAACTGGAAAACCCCAGCTCCCGTCAGGTCAAATTCTCTATCCATATAATCAAATAAGTAATAGAGCATCTTTAAGTATTAATCACTTTTAGCATTTCACTTAACACTTCTTTGTCGTCAAATGGGTATTTAATCCCATCAATTTCCTGATACTTTTCGTGACCTTTTCCAGCAACAAGGATGATATCTTTCTTTCCTGCCAGTGAACATGCAGCCTTTATGGCTTCTTTTCGGTCACTGATCACCAGTGTCTTTTTATAATTACTTGAACTTACTCCTTCTTGCATCTCTTTGATGATTTCATTGGGGTTTTCACTTCGGGGATTATCGCTGGTTAATAAGACTTTATTGCTATACTTAACTGCAATTTTGGCCATTGCAGGTCTCTTGGTTTTATCCCTATCCCCTCCACAACCTACTACAGTTATCACCTGCTCATTCCCTGTTCTAAAATTCGTGATGGTTTGTAAGACTTTTTCCAATGCATCTGGTGTGTGGGAATAATCTATTATTGCAATTATATCCAGGTCATTTTGAATTTGTTCGAAGCGTCCTGGTGCAGGAGTAAGAGCTGACATTGCCATCAAAACATCATCTTTATTTTCATCGAGGAGAATGGATACACTGTACACTGCCAGGAGATTGTAGGCATTGAAATCCCCGGTCAACCGGAACCAGGCCGACTTTCCATTAATTTCTAATTCAAGTCCTTCTAATGAATTAGTTACAACTTTTCCCTTAAAATCGGTTACATAGTTCAAGCCAAAAGTCTTTATATCGGCCTTGGTGTTTTGAACCATTATTCGACCCCGCTTATCATCAAGGTTAGTTAAGGCAAATGCCGACGAGGAAAGGTTATCAAATAAAATTTTCTTTACTCTTATATAGTCATCAAATGTGGCATGATAATCAAGATGATCATGTGAGATATTGGTAAATACTGCCCCGCAAAAGTTTAGCCCGGTAACACGTTCCTGATAGATGGCATGAGAACTTGCTTCCATGAAACAATGGGTGCATCCCCTATCCACCATTTCTTTGAGTAATTGATTTATCTTTAAGGAATCAGGTGTAGTAAGATTGGTGGGAATAGCGTCTTCATTAATCTGATTTTGCACCGTCGACAGTAATCCGGTATTATATCCAAGTGCCCTGAACAAGTTAAACAATAGAGTTACAGTTGTAGTTTTACCATTAGTACCGGTAACACCTACAAGCTTTAGTTTTTCCGAAGGGTTTCCATAAAAATTGGACGCTGCAATGGCCAAGGCCTTTGCTGAGTTATCTACCTGAACATAAGTAACTCCTGCTTTTAGTTGACCGGGCATTGTCTCACAAACTATTGCTACCGCTCCATCTTCGATGGCTTTTCCAACAAACTTGTGCCCATCGACCTGAGCACCTTTTATAGCAAAAAACAAGCAGTCCCGCCCTAACTCTCGCGAGTCAAAGCAAAGACTGCTCACGCCTACGTTCATATCACCTGCGACTGATACGAATGACGATCTATACAATATGTCCTTTAAAAGGGTCATTAACTTAATTTAATTAAAATTTCCTCTCCATCAACTATTCTTGATCCTGGCCAAATGGATTGCTTCACAACTCGGCCATGACCTTCAATCCTTACTTTTAATCCCTTATTCTCTAATAGATAAATAGCATCTCTCAATGTCATCCCACCAACGTCAGGTACCATGCTCTTCTCAACATTGTTTTCTCTCCATTGAATTATATCGTCTTCCAGCTTGGTTTTCACCCAGCCGTAGTCAGCATTCGCTTGGTGACGAAGGTTCAGTTGATCGCATATCAACTGCAATTCTTTGCTATATCCTGATCTGATGACAGGAAAAATTCCGTCAGTATTTATGGACGCTTGGAATTTTTGATGAAGATCCAAGTCCATTGCGTAAATTTTATCCGTAATCTCCTTGAAGACAGGAGCTGCTACATCACTTCCATATATCCTGTATTTCTTTGGGCTATCAATAACCACAATACAGGAATATTTGGGTTTTTCGGCTGGAAAATAGCCTGCAAAGGAGGTATAATACCTATTGACGTAACGGCCATTTCTTAACTTCTTTGCAGTTCCTGTCTTCCCAGCAATTTTATAATGTCCTCCCTTAATATTTTGAGCCGTCCCTCTTGCTACCACTCCTTCAAGCATCAATCTTATCTTTTTTAATGTGCTTTTAGAACATATTTTAGAATTGATCACCTCTGGCTTATATTCTTCAATAGTTCTGTCTCCATTTTTCACACTTTTTACGATAATGGGCTTTATCATCTTCCCATTATTAGCCACAGCATTGTAAAGTGTCAGAATATGTAATGGTGTAAGCTTCAACTCATATCCATGCGATATCCAGGGGAGTGTTACACCTGTCCATGTAGAATCGGACGGAGATTTGATGAATGGTTTACCTTCACCAATCATTTGAAAACCTAGTGGTTTGGTTAGGCCCATTTTTTCTATATAAGAAATGAATCTCTCAGGGTTACTGCCGAAATGTTCACTAATGAGCTGGGCTATTCCAATGTTGGATGATTTTTCAAAAACTTCTTGAACAGTTAGTTTACCAAAACCACCTGGTTTATGGTCTTTCATGGTCAGGTTGTAAAACTGCATTTCTCCTGTACCCGTGTCTACAGAGTCACCCAGTTCAATTTGTGTTTCTTCCAGAAGTGCAATCATACTTGCCAGCTTAAATGTGGAGCCAGGTTCCGTTGCGCCCTGGCTACCCACTGCATAATTGTATCGTTCCCAGTATCGTTCCTTACTGTTCTTACTGAGATTGGAGATGGCCTTTATTTCACCAGTTTCAACTTCCATCAAAACTACAGTACCATAGTCAGCGTCATTTGATTTCAGAGCTTTTAGCAAAGCAGATTCTGCCACATCCTGAAGGTTCACATCAATAGTTGTCTCAATGTCCCAGCCATGTCTCGGGCGCACTTCAGTACCGCTATATGTTTGCTTCCATGTTCCTCCTGCAATCCTTTGATAAAGAGCTTCTCCATTCTTTCCAGCCAGCTGAGAATTAAAACTATACTCAAGGCCTACAATGCCTCTATTGTGTTCTTCCTCAATACTTCCGATTGTTCTCGAACCCAGGTAACCAAATGGGTTGAATCTAGTGTCAATTTTTTCGAAAATCACTCCCCCCTTCATTCGACCTTTTTTAAATATTGGCCATTCCATCATCTCCTTTTTATCTTGATAATTGATCTCCTTCTGATTTAAGAGCACATACCTTTTACCGTCCACGCGAGTATTATTTATCTTCCTTTTATAGTAACTCTCAGGTCTGTCACCGAAATGTAGGGATAAATTTTTCGCAAGGTCGTCGATGCCATTATTAAATACTTCCTGGCTGGCTACAGAGGGGTCAATCGCTATTCTATAAAAAGGCAATGAAGTAGCTAATAAGCTGCCATTATCAGATAATATATTCCCACGCGTAGCCTTGACTTCCAAATATTTAAATCCAATTTCCTTTCCCCTCTCTTTCCAGTGGTCGCCCTGCCTCAGTTGAATATTCAGAATCTGATAGATGATTGCTACTGAAAAAACAAGCATTGCCAAAAAGGCAATTCTTACCCGCAGTACTATTGATCTCTTGATACTCACTCTTCAATAATTATTTTAAATGGCGGTGCTTTACTTTCAATCAGATTCATTTCTTTGACCCTTTTTGCTACTTCGGACTGCTTGCTTGAAAACATATAGTCTGCTTTCAAAGTCGTGTAATCAGCCCTGAGATCTTCGACTTCACCTTCCACCAAATTGATTTTTCTAATTGATTTTTCTGCAAAATGTTTATTCCCTATATAGAAAATGAGGAGGAATGTAAGAAACAGCAATTGTGGCATAAACTGTAGAGGAATACCCTGGTCCAGACCATCAAGTCTAAGGCTTCTTTCTATCCACGAAAAGAAACTTCCCTTCGATGAACCTTGATTTATTTTAAATGAGTTATCTGACATTTTCAGCCCTTTTGAGCTATTCGAAGTTTCGCACTTCTTGCTCTTTTATTATTATTAATCTCACTCTCAGTTGCCATTATTGGCTTTTTATTAATTGGCACCAGTGGCCTTAATAAATTGCCATAAAAATCTTTTTCTACCTCTCCTTTAATCTTGCCTTTATTAAAAAAATTCTTAACCATTCGATCTTCTAAAGAATGATAGGAAAGAATTACAAACCTGCCTTTTTCACCAAGTATATCTGTCCCTTGAAATAACATCTCCTCAAGTGCCGGCAATTCTTCATTTACTTCCATCCGCAATGCCTGGAACACCTGAGCAAAAAACTTATTCTGTTTTTCTCTAAGCGCAAACGGCTCAATAACTTCAATCAATTGCTGAGTTGAAGTAATTGGGGCATTAACTCTTGCCTGACAAATAGCTCCCGCCACCGCTGAAGCATTTTTCAAGTCACCCCAATTTCTCAACGCTTGCCGAAGGTCATGTTCCTCTATTTTAGCTATCAAATCACTAGCAGTTACTCCAGAGTTCTGATTCATCCTCATATCCAGTGGCCCTTCTGATCTGGTTGAAAAGCCTCTGTATGCCTCATTAAGCTGATGAGAAGATATCCCCAAGTCAGCAAGAATCCCGTCTACTTTATCCATTCCATGGACCCTCAAATATTTTTTCAAATACCTGAAATTTGCTTTTATAAATGTGAAAGAACGACTATCAATTTTTTGTGCATTTTTCCCAGCCTCTTCATCCTGGTCAAATGCATATAGATGTCCATTGACCAATTTTTCAAGTATAACTTTTGAGTGTCCGCCGCCACCAAAAGTTAAGTCAACATAAATCCCATCTGCTTTTATTTCCAACCCTTCGATAGATTCTTCAAGCAACGCAGGTATATGGTAATCCGCCATCATTCATCCAGATACTTTTGCGCTAATTGCGAAAATTCTTCCTGGTCTTTAATCATATATTTCTGGTATAATACCGGATTCCAAATTTCAATTGAAGCTCCCATACCAATTACAGTCGCCTCTTTTTCGAGCTTGCTGTAATTGAGGTATGCTGCTGGAATATTTACTCTTCCATTGCCATCTATCTCCACCTGGGTTACTCCACTAAAAAAGCTCCTCTTTAATTTTCGATGTTCAGGGTTAAAATCACTAAGCCCTCCAATTTTACTAAAGAGCCTTTTGTATTCCATGAGAGGATACAATATGAGAGACGACTCAAAACCCATGCGTAGCATGAGTTCTCCACCTGAGGACTCGGGTAATCCAGCTTTTATTTTAGCCGGCAATACCATTCGCCCTTTGGCGTCTATTTTGCAATCGTATTGACTTGAAAAAAGAGACATAGCCAGATTGTATCCAATTGGACCTAGTAAGACAAAACTAATGACATTTTCAACCACTGTCAACCACTTTATACCACTTTTATTAAAAGTAATATAGTTTTTGTCCAAAAGAACCACAAAAGGGCTATTTGACTCTGAATGAGCAGTTGGGCTCAAGAATGAGATGGGGTAATAATTTTAGGCGATAATGCATTTTCTACTCAGTTTTTATTTCTTCATCCGAATAATCAAGTGCTTCAGAGAGTATGTCACTGCTGTGTTCGCCGAAAGAAGGCGGAGGCGTCATTTCATTGGTACAACGTTTCAAACCAAGATTGAAGGCTATATTTCCAATGCCTTCTATCAGCGACTTAGCTTCTGATGAGGAAAGTAACATTTCTCTGCTTTCATTTAGATTAAGGACTTCATCTATCGCATTTATCAAGCTACAGGGAACTGAGAGGTTGTTGAGATTATCCATTAAATTTCTCGACATGGCAGCTTTAATTCGTTGTGCAAGCGCGTTATTCAAAAAATCATGCTGTTCAATGCGACCAACATTGGTTTTTAAATGTGGGTCGGATGATAATTTATCTAAGTTAAGAACTTTGCAGAGTTTTCGAAACTGCCTATCTGTCCCCACTGCTAAAAGAACATTTTCCCGTCCTTGGCTTTGTAAGATTTGCCATAAGGTGCAATATTTGGATGCTCCTGACCCATTTTAGTCGGTATGTTCTTTGCTACTAACCAATTCGATGTTTGATTGGCAAGTGATGATAAAGCGGCGTCAAATAGGGACACATGGACATATTCCCCAATACCTGAGGTTGTCCTTTTCAAAAGTGCTAATAAGATTTCCTCTTTCAAATGATGAGCCGCCAGAATATCTATAAGGGCTACAGGTATCTTCAAATGTGCTCCTCCAGGTTCGCCATTCATGAACATGAATCCCGTTTCAGTTTGTATTACTGCATCATAACCTGCCTTCTTTACCTCTACATCATATCCGGTAATGTGGCCATATATAATTGATGAGTTTATCTCTCGTAAAGCGTTGTAATCACCTTGAAGTTTCTCACCGTCCCCTGATTTAAAACTGGCGATGACACTATCAGTTTGTTGAATTAAACGGTAGAAGACTTGTTTACCTTCATTCGATGATAAATTGAGTGCAAGCGACTTTTTACCCCAATTAACTGCCGATAAGTACGCGGATATCCCTCTTTCATCAGTTGTTTCTCCTCTGCCCAACCAACTTCCAGTTACATCTCCACCAGTCTTTATATTTTCAACTTTTATCACATCTGCTCCTAATTCACCGAAAAATTGACCCACTGAGGGGCCCGCCAGCACAGACGCCAGTTCAAGCACTTTCAAATTTGATAAGGGACTATTTTCCATTTCTTCTTGAGATTTGTTTTGCCAAACTACTCAAAATTGCCATTCACATGCTTTTAATAGTCGGTTCAAATTTTGTACTTTGAAAGTTTGAAAATGTTCAAGCATTAAGAATATGGAATTTATAAAAACGATGCAGCAAATTGCTGAAACTATTGGAGGTCAATTCAACGAATATGATGACCATAAATCTGTGATTGTTGCCTTATTAAAAGGTGGTCGATATCAAACTGTAATCGGTGTTTTAAAACATCATGAAAAGTATGGCAGGGAAGTGATCCATCTCAGCACGAAAGTTTGCAATACAGAAAAATACATCCACTATGTAGGCATTCTGTCTCAAAATGCTGATTTCATTCATTCCAAATTCGTCATAGTTGATGGCTATTTAAGAGTGGAAGCTGCCGCATTCACAGATTCACTCACCGAAGATACCCTCAAGGAAATGGTTCAGGAAGTTGCTGAATTAGGCGATGAATGGGAATTGAAAATAACTGGACAAGATATTCATTAACATTCAGATCCTCTTTTAATACATGTAATCAGCTACTTTTGTAGCAATACAAGGAACCTTATCGCTTTGTCCTTATGGGTAAAGAGGAAAGTCCGGGCAACACAGAGCGTCGTACCTTGAGAAATCAAGGGTATTTCGTTGGGAACATCGAGATAACAGATAGTGCCGCAGAAAATAAACCGCCCCGACTCGTCGGGGTAAGGGTGAAATGGTGAGGTAAGAGCTCACCGCGATAATAGTAATGTTATTGGCAGGGTAAACCTTTCGGGTTGCAAGATCAAATATGTCAGTGCTTGAGGGCTGCTCGCCTAAAACTGACGGGTAGATCGCTTAGATAAATGGTAAGAACACTGACCCAAGGGTCAGTGTACAGAACCCGGCTTATGAACTTGTATTATTTAAAATTCTTTTAATAGAATGATGGAATCATTACCAAATGGCGTTTTTGCAGCTAGCCTCATACCTTTAAAAAAGAACCTATCAATTGATTTTGGAAAATTGACAGGCCATGGAGTTAAACTGCTCGACGGCGGTTGTGACGGATTGGTATTGATGGGTACCACTGGAGAAGCAAACTCTTTTGATTTTTTTGAAAGGAAGCAAATCCTCAAAGAAACACTAAAAAGTGGTGTTAATCCACATGAAATTCTTGTTGGAACCGGATGTTGCTCTTTGTCAGAAACAATCTCCCTTACAAATCACTCACTTGAAAATGGTGTTAACCACGTACTGGTACTTCCTCCATTTTATTACATAGGCGTAGATGACGCCGACTTATTCCGCTACTTTGAAGAGTTAATTAATCGGACCAACAATCCAGCACTAAGGATATACCTATACCATTTTCCCAAAATGACAGGCCTTCCATTTAGCCACGGCCTCATTGGGGAATTGTTGAGTAGTTTCCCCGGTATAGTTGCTGGTATTAAAGACTCAAGTGGAGATTGGAAGAACATGTCAACAATGTGCAACCAATTTTCAGATTTCAGAGTTTTTTCAGGAACTGAAATATACTTTGTTGATCTGTTAAAGAAAGGAGGAGCCGGGATAATTTCAGCCACCGTTAATATATTTTACAAATTGGCAACTGAAGTGTATAAAAATGCCAGTAATGCCTATGGTGAGTTTCTTCAACAGCGACTTACCCAATTAAGACGGTTAATAGAAAAGCATCCAACAATTCCGATCCTGAAACTACTGATGTCACAGTTAGAAAATGATGATGATTGGTTGAATACCAGACCTCCATTAATGCCTTTAACCTTATGGAATGAAAACGAAATAAAAGATATTATTAGTGAGATTAATAAGTAAGGCATGAAGCTCTTGAGAAAGTTTACAGCCCTGACTTCCATTGGTAGTATTTTCCTTGGGGGAATTTTAGAGTCCACTGGTTCGGTAGCTGCCGAACCTTTCATTCTAGGCGGTGTATTAGTCTTGGTCTTAGTTTACATCCCTGTATTTCTACTTCACATATCTAAAAAATGGGCTCAGGAAGACAATCCAAATAATTCATCTACTTAAGATCGGCATAGTCAATTACCAAGTTGCCAAGTGCCCTAACACCCAACAGCAGTCCTGAATCATCAATTAAAAAATCGGGGGTATGATGCGGTGCAGCATCTTTTGGGTCTTGCCCTTTGGGCATTTCGCCTAGTCTAATAAACAAACCGGGGACCTCTTTTTGAAAGAACGAGAAATCTTCAGTTCCTGTAACAGCCTTTACGACATAAGCATTTTCTTTACCAGCTACTCGTTTCAAAGTTGGCACCATGTGTTTGTTTACCTCTGAGCGTAACACTGAAACTATTCGCTGAAGCAAGAGTTCCACCTGACTTGTAAGTAATGCTGCCTACTTCGTAGTTTTGCCTGAATATGGAGTCCAAAAATCACATCTACATCAGGATTCTTTAATACCCCCTGTTTAACCATTAATTCTGCACCGCCCTCCTCTCCAATCGGGGCTCCCTCTTTAGCAGGCTGAAAAAATGAACTTTACTGTGCCTTTAAGTTCACTCCTGATTCCTGCCAACACCCTCTGCAATTCCCGTCAAGATTGTGACATGAGTGTCATGGCCATATGCGTACATAACACCAACATCTAGCCTGTTATAAGTTGATTTCTGTATTGATTTAAATGGGATGTCAACCCTTTCAACGACTGGCAAGGCGTCCATATCAGTTCTGAGTGCTACGACTGGACCACTTTTCCCACCTTTTAAGATTCCGACAACTCCAGTGTGTGCAACGCCAGTCTGCACTTCAATTCCTAATGACTTTAAGTGAGCCGCAACCTGCTCTCCGGTCTTGAATGCTCGATTGGATAGTTCAGGATTGTGAATGAATATCATGTCTCCACTCAGATAGTGCCCCCTGCCCGATCGAGCTTGTATTTGTCAAAGGTGAACATGAACAAAAACAACATAAATGTTTCTACCATAACAACGTATAAGCCAATGTTTAAAACAACCGGATAATCTAAGTGGTGCACTTACCAATCCAGTCATTCCAAGTACCAATAAAATATTGAAGATATTCGAGCCCATAATGTTACCAGTTGCAAAATCCGACTGTTTTTTAGAAGCTGCTACTACAGTTGTTGCCAACTCAGGTAAGGAGGTTCCTGCTGCCAGAATTGTTAGACCAATTAACCTCTCACTCACTCCAAAAGCATGCGCCATCTCAGCAGCACTATCAACAATCAACTTTCCCCCGACAGAGAGTCCAATAGTTCCACCAAATATCATGGCAATTGTTTTGGGAGAACTCATGATTTCAATATCACCAGTATCAGTTCTGAAATGTTGAACCTCTTAGCCATTGACGATGCTCCTACAACTAATAAACCGGCACCCTTAATTAGCAGTACGAATCCAACTGCTATTAATTTTACATCTCGATTTCACTAATAATTAAATGTTCCCCAATTCAGAAACTGATAATACTTAACGGATTGATCTCTAAAGATATTGCTAATTCCATTAAATCCATTCGTTCACCTTTAGTGATCATCGGTCTTTGCTTATCAGGTTTAATACAAGGTATTGATTTTCAGCGATTTGTATAATTTAGATCGCTGATTATTTGGCTGATTTTCTCACTCAACTCATTCCATTTATCCTCAAAATCAGATTTATCCTTTAAATCTGTCCTGGTACCGAAATAAAACTTGATTTTAGGTTCAGTCCCAGACGGTCGGGCCGAAACCTTGCTGCCGTCAGCCGTTATAAATTGGAGAACATTGGATTTTGGGAAGTTAACATCCCTTTTTTCATTCGTTTGCAAATTGATTTCTTCACCGCTTTGGTAATCTATCAATTTAACGACAGCTGAGCCCCCTAAACTGGTCGGCGGGTTAACCCGTAAATCGGCCATCATTTTTGAAATCTCCTCTGCGCCAGATTTTCCTTTTTTTGTAATTGAAATTAAATCCTCTTTATACAATCCGTATTTAGTATAAATATCCAGGAGTAATTCATAAAGGCTAACCCCTTGGTCTTTTGCGTAAGCAGTCATTTCTGCAATCATTGCACAGGAAGCAATAGCATCTTTGTCTCTCACATCATCACCAATAAGATACCCATAACTCTCTTCGCTTCCACTTATGAACTTTTCTTTGCCTTCTAGCTCTTTAATGAGTGCTGCAATGAATTTAAACCCAGTCAACGTCTTGTAGCATTTGACATTGTAAGCCTGGGCGATAGTTTCGGTCAAGTCGGTTGTGACAATTGTTTTAACCACAAACTCTTTCCCGGTTAGTTTATTATTGGCATTCCATTTTTCAAGCAGATAGTAAACCAGCAGTGCACCAGTCTGATTACCATTTAATAGCTGATACTTTCCCTTATCATTCTTTACTCCGATTCCTACTCTATCTGCATCGGGATCTGTTGCCATAATTAAATCCGCATCCATCTCAGATGCCTTCTTCAATGCGATGCTCATTGCTTCTTTCTCCTCTGGGTTTGGGTAAACAACTGTAGGAAAATTTCCGTCTGGTATTGCCTGCTCTTCAACAATATGCACATTCTTAAATCCAAGTTTTTCGAGAATAGCTGGAACAAGTGTAATGCCGGTACCATGAATTGGAGAAAAAACGATTTTGAGGTTTTGCTGATTTGAAATTGACTCAGGAGATAAGGATAATCGTTCTATACAATTTAAATAGGCCTGGTCTACTTTGTGACTGATTTTTTCAATAAGGCTATGGTCAGCATCAAACTTAACCTCTTCAATGCCTTTGATTTTACCAACTTCATCTACAATGTTCTTATCATGGGGAGCTATAATCTGAGCACCATCATTCCAATAGGCTTTATATCCATTGTATTCTTTTGGATTGTGAGAAGCAGTCACCACAACTCCGCTGTGACAACCCAAGTGCCTTATTGCAAATGAAAGTTCTGGCGTAGGTCTTAATTCTTCAAATAAGAATACTTTAAACCCATTGGCAGAAAAGACTGCTGCTGTGACCTCAGCAAAGAATTTACTGTTGTTTCGACTATCATGGGCAATTGCTACTTTAATATCTTCACCAACAAAATTTGCCTTCAAGTAATTCGATAAACCTTGAGTTGCCATCCCAATGGTGTATTTATTTATCCTGTTGGAACCGACACCCATCATTCCTCTTAATCCCCCGGTACCAAACTCAAGATTCCTGTAAAATGAATCTATTAAATCAGTATCATCTTCTGCATTGAGGAGTTGAGATATTTGATCCCTGGATTGCTGGTCAATTGGACTTTCCAACCACTTGTTTGCTTTGTCAATTACTTCCTGGCTCATGGGTGTATTAATTTCGGAAAGCATCCAATTTAAGAGACTCCAATCTGTATATCAATGTCACCGCTATATTTTAATGACCTTTATCACGATATCTATCAATAACCAAGTAGATTTATATTTTCAGTTGTCCCAAAATTTGGAATTGGCAGGCGATTATGAGTACCGTCAATATATTAATCAAGAGGTTAATTCAATTTGTAGAAATTGATATTTGGCGAGTCAGTATAGATAGTTTACCACGTTTTAAGCGGTTCATTTTTAAAATCATAAGAATTGTTCTTCTGGCTATTAAGGGATTTATCCGAGATGAATGTGCCATTCAAGCTTCTGCACTCACTTTTCTATCGATGTTATCGATTGTGCCTGTTCTGGCTATGGGTTTTGGCGTTTCCAAGGGATTTGGCTTGGAAAAAAACTTACAAACTTATGTCCTGAAAAGTTTTCCTGGTCAAGAGGAGATCATGATGCCACTAATGGACTTTGCTCAAAAAACACTGGACTCCACAAAAGGAGGATTGATTGCTGGTATTGGTTTAATTATTCTCCTATACACGGTCATGCGTTTATTAAGCAATATCGAGATGACCTTCAATAAAATTTGGGAAATTAGAAATAATCGGACCTTTGTAAGAAAATTAACAGATTATCTGGCCATTATTCTTATTGGTCCAATCCTGGTAATTCTCGCAAGCAGTGCCACTGTTTTTATTGCCACTCAAATCAAATACCTGACTGACCAAATTAGCCTATTAGGAGTTGTTCAACCCCTTATTCTTTTTGGAATCAAGTTGATCCCTTATACTTTAATCTGGTTGCTTTTTACACTTACTTATATAATACTGCCCAACACGAGCGTTACGCTTAAGTCAGGAATTATTGCAGGAATTATTGCAGGCACATTGTATCAATTAGTGCAATGGGGGTATATCAATTTTCAGGTTGGTGCGTCACGGTACAATGCTATTTACGGTACGTTTGCAGCTGTTCCGCTATTTCTTATATGGATGCAATTCAGTTGGCTCATAGTGTTACTCGGAGCGGAAATTTCGTTTGCCCATCAAAATGTTGATAAATACCAGTTTGACAATGACACACTTCAAATAAGTGCTCGTCATAAAAAACTGATCACTCTCCTAATCGCTAAAAAGATAATTGTCTGCTTCGAAAAAGGAGACCCACCCCTGGACCTTGATACACTCGCTCGTGAAATTGCAGTACCAGTTAGGTTTGTCAAGATAAGCACTCGAGAGCTAGTTGATGCAAATATTATTTCGGAAGTTGTTAACAACGACGGTGATTCTTTTTATCAACCAGCACTCGATATCAGTAAAATCAATATCCAATATGTTATTGATAAACTAGAAAGTCGAGGATTAAATAATGTTTGCGTCACCCAATCTAAGGACCTTGACAAAATCAATGCTTCATTAATGGCCATTGGTCAGGAAATGATTCAATCAAAGGCTAACAAACTTCTTCATAAGATTTAATAGAAGGAAGATTTAATAGAAGGTGCCTAGTTGTTCAATCTATAGTACTTAATCCCGTCAAATTCCATAAGCAAACCACTTTTACGAAGTAACACTTCCACTTCCAATTTGAAATCTCCATTATCCTCCGTTTCATAAACAAGTTCATTCGCTTCATCAAAAAACATTACCCTCTCAGGTCTCTGACCAATGAGAAAGGTTTCTTCTGAAATTTCGACGAAAGAGAATTCTTCAAGAACTTCTTCGTTGACTGCAGACTTGTCAATACCGTTGTACGGTATTGGTGTTTTTTTTAGCCCGCCCGTGAGGTGGATATTCAAGAGATACTTTTTATCCTGGAGTCATGAATAAGCGCAACTACCCTTACACTGGCCGATAGTAATTAGTAATTTGGAAGAGGTTTTGGACCGTGCTGATTGACCCGAACATATCGCATTGAAAGCAGACAAAGACTATCAGTCAAAGAAAAATGCAGACCTTTTGACCAGGCGAAAGCTGAAGAACCATATCTTGAAAAAGCCAAAAAGGATCAGCCTTTAACCCATTGGGAGAAAGCATCCCATAAACTAATAGGCCAGACAAGGTATAAAGCAGAGCGGACATTCGGTAGTATGCGCGAGACTGTAAACTGAACGCTGTCCAAGTTAAAAATTAAGAACATTATAACTTAGATAACCCGTTGTGCTAATTAGTCATAAGTAAGAATAAAAGTGTACATAATCCTGATTAATTAGCACAACGGGTTAAAGCTAATTTTTCCATTCTTAGGCAGGTTACCACAAACTTATCTTTTCACACTTTTATCGGTGCTAAATGAAGGGAAATTATTTATCAATGAAATAGGTGTGGAATAAGTAATACATTCTCACTGCCGAATTGTCAAATCCTCATTTCGGGACCAATTGCTCTAAAAATGTTAAGGACATACAGCTTTTTAACCTTTCTCACAATCGTGTTTGCTACTTCAAATGCCAGTGCGCAGGAGGAAAACTCGTACACTAAAAACCTGATCATTACAACCTGGATAAGCTTGGAAAACCCAATAGCCGGAATTAAATATCAAAACAACTCATCGGTTCTTGGATATTATGTAAACATTAAAACTGACCTGGATAAATTTATGGCCACTGCCGGTCCGTCCGTTACAGTTATCAAAGATCATACCTATACCTTGGTGCAGGTACATTTGACGGATTCTTAGCCCTTGAGATTGGAATATCAATCCAAAGACAAAAGTTATCCTTCGATTTAGGTATAGACTATGTTCCTGAAGATCGCTTTGATTTCTTAGTGCCAACTCTGGGCATGGGAATTAATTTCTAAATGCAGTACATAACCATTGCTAGTTGTTTTGAGTTAAAATATTTTTATAGTGAAAAGTACCGATCATGAAAAGCACAGGGATGAATCATAAAAACATCAAACTGAATTCAATGCTATTCTTAGCCATTTTGTTCTTTGCACTGGAAGGATGTAACCAGGCAATTCAGAATGCAAACAAAGAATTCATGCCCAACGCTCAAGGGTCTATGGGCGAAATAATACTGGTTATGGACTCAACACAATGGAAGAGTCAGATCGGATCTGAATTAAGGCAAATTTTTCACGCCGTGGTACCTGGTCTCCCACAAGATGAATCCGGGTTTAAACTGCATCGGGTTAATCCACTGAACCTTAATGATGTATTAAAACAAGCAAAGAATTTGATTTTTGTGACTGTTTTAAGTGATAAAAGCCAAGAAAGTCAAGTGCTTAAAAGTTACTTCACTAATGAATCTCTTAAAAGAATTCAAAATGACGATAATCTTTACATGTTCACCAAAAAGGATGATTTCGCTCAAGGTCAAGAGGTTCTTCACCTCTTTGGCAAAGATCGGCAGACTTTGATTGCTAATCTGCAAGAAAACCGTGATAAAATACGAAGGTATTTTGAGAATATTGAGATTAAAAGGCTGGAGGCTTCACTATTCCAATCAGAAATGAAAGATCTCAGGTCAGAACTAAAATCAAAGCATGATTTTAGCATTAGAGTGCCTTATGGTTACGAATTAGCCAGGAATGGTGACAATTTTGTATGGATTCGACAATTGGAATACCCCGAGGAAAAAAGCTTTTTTGTCTACTATGAGCCCTATAAGTCCCCGGACATTTTTAACAAGGATTCTATTGCAAAACTTAGGGATAAAATCACCTCCAAATTGCTTCGGGATGTCGAAAATCAAGACACTTATATGATGCTTCAGGAAGAGAAATATATGCCTTATGTGACTAATGAGATAAGCCTGAATGGGAATTATGCATTCGAAATGAGAGGATTATGGAAACTAAATGATATATCGGCTGGTGGCCCCTTTGTTAGTTACACTACTGTGGATGAAAAATTACAACGCCTCTATTATATTGAGGGTTATGTCTATCGCCCGTCAAATGACAAAAGGGATTGGATGAGGGAAATGGATACCATTCTACGCACTTTTGAGATTTCAGATCAGAGCCCCCCTGAACCGACGGATTAGCGTATGATGTAATCCAATATTAATAACATCCCATTGTTGGCTGGTAGTGTGATTGTCGCTGACCGGTATTACAATGATTTCTCTTTGCTCAGGGTTTGGGACAGCAACAAGGTCTTTTTTGTGATCAGACACAAACACAACATCCCATTCAAGTCCATCAAAGAGAATGAGTTGCCCAATAACCGACATGAGCATATCCTCAAAGATGAGCTAATAGAGCTTACAGGCAATCAATCTAAAGAGTAAGTACCCAAAACGATTGCGAAGGGTCGCTCTATACGATGAAACCAATGATCAGACCATAGAACTGATCACTGACCAAATGTCCCGGACAGCAAACACCATTTTGGTGAGCTTTACAAAAGCAGATGGCAGATTGAAGTCTTCTTTCGTGAGATCAGGCAACTACTGCACATTAAATCATTCATTGGGACAACCAAAAATGCAGTTATGATACAGGTTTGGACGGCTCTGATTACTATTCTGATCTTGAAATTCCTCAAAGCATTAGCTAAATACCGATGGCAACTCTCCAATCTGATCGCATTTATACGACTGAACTTGTTTGTTAAGATTGATTTGAAAAAATGGCTCGATAAGCCCTTCGATCATCCACCAAACAGGCTCAAAAATCAACAACAGGGGGTTCTCTTTGATTCCTGCCACTCAATCTCGCGCTATCCTGCTTTGGTGGCTGATTGCTATATTACCTTGAATCGTTTAGGACACTATTGGTTGGTTAAGTATTTTCATCATAAACCTTCCGATCTATGTTCGAAGGTAAATAATTGTGAAAATTTCTCAATAACTGGTAGTGGTAAAATCCCCTGGCAGTGATATTTCCAATAATTCTACATTGTCTGAACATGTGCCGATTTGATACTTCAAACCCGGCGGAATGACAAAAGCATCTCCTTTTTTTAGCTTTTGGAAAACCTGTGGTTCTGCGGTCAGCTCCATTTCTCCCTGCATTACAAACGTGAATAAGATATCAGAATCATGGCTGGAAAGCTGAGGTTTTGACTTATCTCCAGTTGCCTTTGCTACATGTACTGAAGCAACGCCTTTGGTGGCTTTGTTAATTCCCGTATCGCGAAACTGAAAACCATTTATTCTCCAGGGTTTCCACGTGGCTTTTTTTGAAAGATAGTGACAAAATTTTTGCCCTTGAAATTCACGTTGTGGATGGAATTGCCAGGTTGGCAAGTCCATTTCATGGTCAATGGTGGTCATATGATCTGAGGGTACTCCAATTTCGATTACTTCCAGATTGTCTGATGCTTCCAGGACTTGATGCCTGATTTCAGGGGGTTGAGTGACGCAATCTCCTGCTTCCAGTATAAATGGAGGCCCCTGATCTTCATAAACCAATTTCACCCAGCCATTGTAGCAGAATATTAATTGAAATCCTATGGTGTGATAGTGTACCATATCCGGTACCGGTCCACCATTGGGAATTCTTATGTGTGATGCAATAATACTACCTCCTAATCTATCGGGAATCAGGTCGCGATATTGCATACCGGCTCTGCCTATCACCCAGGGATCGCTGTCTTGCAATTGCCGTACTTCGAATTTGTGCAGGGTAGGAGGGGTTATGGCATGATAAGATCGTGGGTGAATAGTTATAAGCGTACCATTGGGTGCTGTGAATTCGGTCTTACCATGATTTATGCTTTCCGGTTCATCAGTTAGCCAATGAAGAACTGGAGGTGGTATGTCGGCATTCTTGTCTAATCGAAGATTCATACCATGGCCGGACATAAATGCCACTGCTGGATTGTCAGAAGGAAAAATGTTGTCCAGCCTAAACCCGATTCTCTCCAAGAAATTCATGTCCTCAATTAAGTCACTACTGGGCATTAACACTTGTACTATTGAATTATTAGCTACTTGTGAATTATTAGCTACTTGCTCCTTCATCTGATGAAAAGGTATTGTGGCATGAATATAATCAGATTGCCGCAAGGAGGCTACTGATTAAGTGTATAAGCAGAGTTCAGCGATATTCTTTCCGTATAGTAATCTTTAACGACAGAATGAAATTCCTTATCCATGGTTTTTCTAAACCGATATTCACCGGTAACCTGCCAGCTGTTATCTTTAAACGCTGAAGTGGTGGTGACATGCTCAATTGCGGATATGATTACGTTGTCATCTTTGCTTATCTCGATCTTACCTTCCAATGAATTACCATATTCAGTGGTAGTGAATTTACCCTCTTCGGTGAAAAGCGTTTCACCATCAGTAAGACCTCCATGAATGTTGGAGTTGTAGTATTTAATCCGGTGTTCACCTGGGTGCCATAGCCAGAAAGAATCTCCTGTGATGTGAGCCGTATCAGCCCGAAATACTACATGAGTTAAGCGAAGTAGTTCCCCTCTAATTCAAAGTCAAACCATAGACCGAATCCTATGGAAGATTGTGGATTCCTTGAATCATATTTCGGATTAGGTGTCATCCATTGATCCAGGTTATCAGATAAATGGTTGGCTAATTTCATAAAATTATCTTGAGAAATTCCTGCTATTTGCCCTTTGGCAAGAGTGGAAGTGAGAAGTAGTATTGATATGGGCTTTATCGCTTTTCAATATTCTTTCAAGATTTTCTTCTTATTTCAGAGCCTCAAACGAGTGACTCCGATAGATTGTTGAGTTTAGTAAATAGACTTGGATAGGATAAAGAGTAACAGTGATATTACAAATGCAAGAGGCATTGTAATTCCAATATATTTCAAATAGGTTCTCCTATAATCGTATTTGCCCGGATTAACTTCGCCAAATTTTTCAATAGTAGACTTTAAAATACTGTCATCCGACTAATATATTAACAGGGGATTAACAGGGGTTGTGATTCTTGATAAAATGCAATAGCGGGGTATTTGACTTCCCCGCTAAAGTTGATGATGATTGAGTATCACACACAAAGCATCATGATTAAAAGTACAAATCTATCAGGACAGTCCATTATTTGCCGGCTACTTTCATGTATTCCCAGGTAACTGGTTGTTGAGAGCGTAGGGGAACATCAAAGTGACCGTTATTACAAGACAATGATTACTTTCAAGCAATTAGTTTTCTTAGAGAATAGCTTTTTATCTGAGCATTGATAGCCTTCCGGCAGCCAGTACGTTAAGTGATGCCAACATGTGGTAGGAGGAAGTGATGTATTTGCTACCTTATAAAGCAAGCTATATGCCCGCTACAAGGGAATACTTAATCCTACTCATTGTGGATTGATAAGCGGTCAGGTTGATATGAAGAAGGTTTTGGTTTTGACTTTTCAACGATCACCCTGTTTGTGGATATTTTTAAAGGGAGCAGGTCGTAATACGCTGACCGGAAAGAAGAAAGGAGGGCTGAAAATTCACACAAAGATGCCAATGACCGGCTTTGTACCCGATTTAATCTATATCACAGCAGCAGCTTGTAATGACAATATGAAGTTTGAAGCCAAAAAAACAGCCCATTGTGGATTGCCAGTTTGGCCAATCCTTCAAAAGCCTTATTTCTTGTAATCCGCTTGTTATTGGCAGTGTAGCAGATTGCATTAGTTCAGGGTAAGCACCTCACTACAGCTCATCTCAGGCTTTTTCCCGGGCTCATTGCCAATAAGGTGTTTTTTGCTGGTTTGATCGAATTGAATGCAAAAATTGTCCACCAGGTAGAAAATTTCAGTAATTTTATTTTCAGATGGAGTCATGTATTTCGTGATTAAGTATTTGAAATCCAGCATTTTAAATTAATCACCACTACAGGCTTTATTGAGTCCTCAAGGGTTTCTCTCAGAAAATTCATTCAAAAGTATTAATCGAACTCAGGTTAGTTAAAGAAATTCATAGTTCTCTCAATACCGATTGTTGCAAATGAAAGAACTATATCGCAGGATTTATCGATAATCGGTAGTATTACTTCCATTTCTTCTTTTTCGAAATTTGATAGCACGTAATCGACTTGTTGCCCTTGGTGAAAATTGCTTCCAACACCAAATCTAAGCCGGGGGTAATTGCTGCTTCCAAGCAGTAGTTCAATGTTTCCAAGTCCATTATGACCTGCATTTGAACCGCGAGCTTTCAACCTCAATTTCCCAAATGGTAGCGCAATATCATCAGTTACTATTAGAACATTCTCTATGGGGATTTTTTCTTGTTTCATCCAGTAATTGACCGCCTTCCCGCTAAGGTTCATGAATGTCGTTGGTTTGATAAGAATTAATTTTCGGCCTTTGTGTTTAATTTCTGTTTTATTTGCCAGTCTAGCTGGCTCAAATTTGACCTCTTTCTTATCGGCTAACCGATCAAAAATCAGGAAACCGGCATTGTGTCTGGTCAATTCATATTCGGCTCCAGGGTTACCCAATCCGCATATCAGATATTTCATTCACAGGATTTTACCAACAAAAAAAGTCCTACTCGTAAAGAGCAGGACTTCAAAGGTATTTTCTTTAAATGAATTATTCTCCTTCTTTAGGTGCATCTGGCATTTCGGCATTTGCTTCGGAACCTTCAACTCCTTCTGCAGCTTCTCCTTCTTCAAGCTCCTCTTCTTCTGCGGCAGTCTTAAGCACTCTAGGAATTTGAACTGACGCAATAGTTACCCTATCATTATTCATGAATTCATAATCGCCTAAGATCAAATCCCCGACTTTCACGGATTTACCGAGCTCAAGAGTGTCAATCGGGACATCAATATGTGCCGGCATATTCGGAGGATAAGCTTTTACTCCCAATTTTCTGTTTTTACGAACAAGCTTTCCACCTTGTTTTAGCCCGGGAGCAATTCCAACGAAGTGAACGGGTACTTCCATTTTAATTGGTTTATTGTCATCCAACATTAAGAAGTCAGCGTGTAAAATCACATCGCTGACCGGATGAAATTGAATGTCTTGTAAAATGCATCTGTATTCGGTTCCTTCAATATCAAGATTTACAAAATGTACTTCTGGCGTGTAAACCAATTCTCTAAAGAGAATCATTGGTGAGTAGAAATGAATTTGTTCATCGCCACCATAAAGTACGCATGGGACATTACCCTGTCCACGAAGTTTCTTTGATTCTGATTTACCGAGATTTGCTCTTTTAAACCCTATAATCTCAAGTGTTTCCATTGTGTTCTTTATTTAGTTTAGTTGTTTTTCTTAGATGAAGAGTGAGCTAATAGATTCGTGGTCATGCACTTTTCTAATAGCCTTAGCAAACAGTTCTGCCACTGAAATCACTCTGATTTTATCACTGTTTTCTTTTAGGGGAATCGTGTCGGTTACAACTAATTCCTCCAATTCTGAATTGGTTATATTCTCATAAGCGTTACCTGATAAAACAGCATGTGTGCAAACGGCTCTTACAGAGGTTGCACCTTTTTTCTTTAATAGGTTTGCTGCTCTACATATGGTACCCGCAGTATCAATCATATCATCAACCAGGATAGTGTCCTTCCCTTCAACATCTCCAATCACTTGCATGGAAGCAATTTCATTTGCCCTCTTACGGTGCTTATCGCAAACGATCATTTCGACTGCAAAATGTTTCGCATAGGATCGTGTTCGTGCAACACCACCTACATCTGGTGATGCAAAAATCATGTTGTCCAATTTCAAGGTTTGAATATGAGGGAAAAAGATGAAACTTCCATCCAGGTGATCTACCGGAATATCGAAAAAACCCTGAATTTGACCGGCGTGAAGATCACAAGTCATGATGCGGTTAGCACCAGCTGCGGACAAAACGTTGGCCATTAATTTCGCAGCAATGGAAACGCGAGGCTTATCTTTTCTGTCCTGTCTGCCATAGCCATAATAAGGCACAACTACAGTGACATATCTGGCACTGGCTCTTCTTGCCCCGTCAATCATCAACAGCAACTCCATTATAGTATCAGTAGGAGGCGATGTGCTCTGAATTAAAAAGATGTGGCAACCCCTGACAGATTCGTTGAAGTGAAAAGACAATTCTCCATCACTGAAAGTCTCAGCAGTTGAAGTGCCTAACTTTTTACCATAATGATGGGCAATTTTTTCTGCTAAATCTTTTGAGCCGCTTCCGGCAAAGAGCTTGACTGACGCCGACATATTTATCTTGGTGCGTAAAAAATAAATCCCGACCATCGGTCAGGATAGCTTGTTGACCCACAAGGATTCGAACCTTGACTAACAGAACCAAAATCTGTAGTGCTACCGTTACACCATGGGTCAGTAAGTATGGAAAACTCCCGAATTCGGGCAGCAAAAGTAGGAACAAATTATCAAAATTAAAATGAGGCAAAGTGATTTAGTCTAACCAATGTGGGTAGTTTTACCGCTTAATTATTAAGGATGAATGTAGTCATCTTAAAATACAATGCAGGGAACGTTAAATCTGTAGCAATAGCACTCAACAGATTAGGAGTAGAGCCCGCTATTTCTAATGATAAAGATGTTTTACTAAGTGCAGATAAGGTAATTTTTCCTGGTGTAGGGCAGGCAAGTACTGCAATGGATTACCTAAGGAAAAAGGAGTTGGATAAGTTAGTACCAACTTTTAAGATGCCTTTTCTGGGGATTTGTTTAGGACTACAGCTAATGTGCAAGTATAGTGAAGAAAATGATACACAGTGTCTGAATATCTTTCCACAGAATGTTTTGAAATTTCCTTCCACAGACAAAGTGCCACATATGGGTTGGAATACAATCAATCAGTTAAGTGGTCCCTTGATGAGGGAAATAAAGGACAATTCATATCTATATTTTGTACATAGCTATTATGCAGGATTATCAGAAAATTGCATCGCTGCTTGCAACTATATAGCCCCATTTTCAGCTGCGTTACAGAGAGATAATTTTTATGCTGTACAAGCACATCCTGAAAAGAGTGCAAAAACTGGATCTAAAATCATAGAAAACTTTCTGACTCTTTAATAGGATGTACATTATACCGGCTATAGATATTATTGATGGTCAATGCGTTCGGCTGACAAAAGGTGATTATACTTCCAAAAAGGAGTATAGTGCTGATCCGGTAAGGGTAGCCATGAATTTTGAAAATGCAGGTTTAAACAAATTGCATTTGGTTGATTTAGATGGTGCTAAAGAGCGGCGAGTTGTCAACTTTAAGATATTGGAGAGCATTGCCAATGAGACCGACTTGGAAATTGATTTCGGAGGAGGTGTACAATCTGATAAAGAAATTGAAAGAGTTTTTACTGCTGGTGCAAAGCAAATAACTGCTGGAAGTGTTGCGGTGCAATCTCCGGAAGTATTGGTCAATTGGATGCAAATCTGGGGGTCGGATAAAATCATTCTTGGTGCAGATGTTAAGGCTGGCAAAATAGCTATAGGAGCATGGGAGAATGAGTCGCAACATGAGTGGACGGAATTTCTTCAAGAGAAATTGAAACTGGGAATTAAATACGTTGTCAGTACTGATGTTAAGAAAGATGGAATGCTCGAAGGCCCCTCTTTCGAATTGTATAGAGCTATGAAGGCTGCATTTCCGAACTTAAACGTGATAGCAAGTGGAGGGGTGGCATCAATAGAGGACCTTGAAGCACTTGAAGAAATTGGAGTTTATGGAGCTATAGTCGGGAAGGCTTTCTACGAAGGTCATATTTCTCTTAAAGATTTAAGCTCAATGAATAACAGATAACAAAGATGTTGACCAAGAGAATCATTCCTTGCCTGGACATCAAAGATGGAAGAACTGTCAAAGGCATAAATTTCTTAGACCTTAAAGATGCCGGAGATCCGGCAGAGTTGGCTGCGAGATATGCACAGGATAGTGCTGATGAACTCGTGTTTTTAGACATTACAGCTACTGTGGAAAAACGTAGAACCCTGGTTCCACTTGTTGAAAATATTGCTTTGAAGATCAATATTCCCTTTACCGTTGGCGGAGGGATTTCTTCAATCAATGATGTGACGGCCTTGCTTGATGCTGGTGCTGAAAAAGTTGCCATAAATACTGCTGCCATTAAGAATCCCGATCTCATAAATTTGCTGGCAAATGAGTTTGGAAGTCAGGCTGTTGTGGTGGCAATTGACAGTAGAGAGATCAGTGGAGGTATAGTACACATCAACGGAGGCCGAACACTAACTTCCATAAAAACGCTTCAATGGGTAAAGGAGGTCGAGGACAGGGGTGCCGGTGAAATCCTACTGACTTCTATGGACCACGATGGGACTAAAATGGGTTTTGCTAATCAACTAACAAGTTCAGTCTCAGACCTCGTGAATATTCCTGTTATAGCTTCGGGAGGAGGAGGGGAGTTGAATCATTTTGAAGATGTTTTTAAAGAGGGTCAGGCCGATGCAGCATTGGCTGCTAGCATTTTCCATTATCAAGAAATAAGTATAATGGAATTAAAGGAATATTTGAAAGGCCGGAGGATTCCTATCCGGATTTGATTAAAATGATGCATATCTCCCGTCAATAGTAATCGGCCTAATAATTTTTTTTATTTAATGGTCTTGCAAGTGCCAAGTTTGATGCGTTAACCTTCTTAATATGACTGCAGACTATAATATAGGAATGCTTGTTTTTGGATGTCTGTATTTCCTATTTATTCCAACCTATTTACCCGTGATGGCTTTCTCTGTTTATGTGAAAGAACCAAAATGGCAATCTACACTCGTTTGCATGAAGTGTTGGTGTTATGAGCTCGTTGCTTTGGCGTTTCTTTGGCAATGGAGAAATCCTTCCAACCATTGTATTTGGCCGGTTTTTAGTACTTCATCCTATGTAATAACTCACTTTGCTTTGAAAGAAAAAGAAAGTGACAGGTATTCGATAAACTGCATTCTGTGCCACAAAAAATTTCTAATCTCGTAAGTTTATGCCGAGATGAAAGTTGATATCAATACAATCAAGGAGTTTGGTAACATTGAATTGCTGGCCAAACAAATGGTGGAAGGGTTCATTACTGGCTTGCACAAGTCTCCTTACCATGGTTTTTCAGTTGAATTTGCTGAACATCGTCTCTATAATACAGGAGAAAGTACTCGCCACATAGATTGGAAGGTGTTTGCAAAAACAGATCGTTTGTATGTCAAACGGTATGAGGAAGAAACTAATCTGCGTTGTCAATTAGTGATTGACAACAGTTCTTCGATGTATTATCCGTATGATACTGCGGCCAAAATTGGATTCTCTATCCTTGCTGCAGCCGCCCTTGCATATTTATTACATAAGCAACGAGATGCGGTTGGTTTGTTTACTTTTTCTGACAGAATTGAGCTTCATACTCAAACAAAATCAACGCCAACCCATATCAATAAGTTATTTGTTCATCTTGAACAATTGTTACAGGAAAAAACGCTGCAAAAGCAAACAAGTGTAGCTGAAGTACTTCATCAAATTGCCGAAAAAATTCATCGAAGATCTCTAGTAATCCTCTTCAGTGATATGTTTCAGGACCAGACAAAAAGAGGCGAAGTATTTTCTGCCTTGCAGCATTTAAAACATAACCGGCATGAGGTTTTACTTTTTCATGTTACAGATAAGGTTACTGAACTGGATTTTGATTTTGAAGACAGACCTTACGAATTTCATGATCTTGAGAAGAACTTAAAATTGAAGTTAACCCCCACAGATGTCAAGGAAAGCTACAGATCAAAAATGGATCAATACTACAAGGAATTGAAGCTAAAATGTGGCCAGCTAAAAGTTGATTTTATGGAGGCCGACATCAAAGATAATTTTGATAAAATTCTAAGCAGCTATCTTATTAAGAGAGGCAGGATGAAATAGCCTTAACTACGCTCCGTGCATAAAGGCTTTTTTACCCAATAACACTTCTTCAGTCTCTTCATGATCCGGGTCGGGTATACAACAATCTACTGGACAAACTGCTGCACACTGAGGCTCTTCATGGAATCCATTACATTCTGTACATTTATTGGTTACTATGTAATAGAACTCATCTGATACAGGAGTTTGACTTTCGTTGGCATCGGCTGAGGATTCATCTAATAACTGTACGTCACCTTTAAGCTCAGTACCTCCTCCCCATGTCCATTCTACACCACCTTCATATATTGCCGTGTTAGGGCATTCCGGCTCACAAGCACCACAATTGATGCATTCATCAGTGATCATTATTGCCATATTCTATCTGTTTATGCGTAAGATGCTGTTTATACGTAAGATGAGGCAAAAATAGTAAGATTAAATTCTGACCCCAAATGGTTTCGACTTTGGAACAAAGATTTACTTTGAACTTCTATTTTTGCAGATCATGAGCATTAGGAAAATGGGGATAGATCAAAGGATTGAATTGTTCAGTGCGTTGCGCAACAGGATTGAAAATATTTCTGCCTCAGAATTGGCAGATCTATCTCGCAGAGCAGGAAACCAAAATAGTTGGTTCACGGAAGAGAGTGTGCAAAAGGCGTTTATGGGAATTGCCAAGTTGCTTGATCGTGCTCAACTTGAACCCTGGTGTGACCCTTATTATTTGGACCCGGTCAATCCTCGGACTATTGGGGTGGTAATGGCAGGGAATATTCCTTTGGTTGGGTTTCATGACTTGTTGTGTGTAGTTATATCAGGTCACCGCATTGCCATAAAACCAAGTTCAAATGATTCGTTTTTACTGAAATGGGTTGTCGAAGAATTGAGTGAGTTAGAACCTGCCATGAGTGAGGTTATCAAATTTGAAGAGAGACTGAACGATGTGGATGCCATTATCGCTACCGGGAGTGATAATTCTGCCCGGTATTTTGAATATTACTTCTCAAAAAAACCTAACATCATCCGTAAGAACAGAACAAGTTGTGCCATTCTCATTGGGCTCGAGACTCAGGAAGACTTCATAAATATTGGGTCTGATATTTTCACATACTATGGCTTGGGATGCAGAAATGTTTCAAAAATATATGTCCCGCGGGATTTTGATATGGTTCGTTTGCTAGATGGTTTGAAATCTTTCGAACACGTTTTGAACCACCATAAATACATGAATAATTATGATTACAACAAATCAATCTATTTAATCAACGGCGATGCCCATTTTGATACTGGTTTTTTGTTAATTAAAGAAAGTGAAGCGTTTGTATCACCAATTTCAGTGATCTATTTTGAATATTACAACAATGAGTCACACTTGGAACAACTGATCTCGATTAATCAAGAAAAGATACAGTGTATCACTGGTAAACATAAACTTACAACTGTTGAATTTGGGCAGGCGCAATACCCAGGAGTTTCAGATTATGCTGATGGGGTAGATACGCTTAAGTTTTTAGAGCAGTTGAATTGATAAGGCTCTGAAAGTGTGACTAATAACATATTATTGGCTGAGACTGACCAGCACGAATAAGCACAAAACGGCATAATATCAGGTAAACGATATAGCCATGAAAATTCTCATCACTTCTGTAGTATTAATTCTCCCGATATTAGTAAATGCTCAAACGCCACGGATTGCCCCACCTGATTCGCAGGACTTCGTAAATCCCTTTTCTGGCAACAAAGAAGCTACACTAAAGCTTTGTAGTGTGTGCCATGGAGAAACCGGCAAAGGAGACGAGACGGCGTGACATTGGATCACCATATTCTGTCGACGTATCAGGATCGCGATGATTTGTAAATCGTAAACCACTACTCATTTGCATCAAGCCTCGAATCCTAATCTGCGACCTGGGATCACCTTCCTGTCTACAGGGGCAAAATCATCTAATTTGAAATAGTCTTGTTGAATGAGGAGGCCGATTAGGGTTGCGGTGAGACTCTTTCCCATCGACCAGCTTTCTAATTGTGTCTCTTTACTAATGCCATCCCGATAGTGTTCGGCAATTATTTCTCCTTTATAGATAACTAGAAATGCGGCAGTGAGCACCTTGTCAGCACAAGCGAAATCAGGAACCATTTCAATAGAATGGCTGTTGGCAAGAAATAATGAACAGAATTATTGCGGTACGGATGGTGTTTCTCATAAGGAGTCTATTTTATGCCAATGAGGTTCTCAGCTCTTGAAGAAAGTCAAGTAGATATTTTTAAACGGTCAGATTTCTTTATTGAACTTTAAGTTCAACTGACTAATTATAAGCTGCTCATTTACAGGATTATCAAATATTCAATAACAAATAAATTATACTTTTAATTGACATATACATTATAAAATACTACATTATACGTTCTTAAAAGAGTATAATATTGAATACCAGTTGGTTTATAGAGTTAAAATTTAATGGAATAGAGCGTTTGTTCCATCAATTCCGTATTCAGAATAACCTTTTGGGATTATCCCCCAGTATGAATGCGAAGATTGGTCCGCAACATGTTGCCTTGGTGGATGAATTCGTCATGAATTTCGAAAAGACAATCTATGAAGAATTTGATCCCCTATGTATCAAGGATGAGGAGCGGGCCTATCTTATCAAGATGAAAAAGTATTTCTGTGAAAAATGCTCTTTCCTAAATGAATTAATTAGTTGTTATGCGGCCAACCTCACAGACAACGAGGTTCAAATTTATTTTTATCGCAAAATGATAAGAATGATAGATGACCTGACAAGGCAGAGAGACCTCCCGAGAAGGAAATCATTGGAGACTTTATGGAATTAGTGTCCTTATCTCAAAAAGCTTTGGTCACATTTTTGAAATAGGGAAATAACTGGTACTAACCGAGTAACCGGGTAATTTTTGAAAAGTTCCGGGGTTTTAAAACCCCGGAACTTTTCTATTTTACCATAAACTTTACATCGAATTCGAAAATACCCTCGCCTGGCAGGATGCCGGAAACAAAACGCAACTGGCCGATACCACCATCTCCCTGCACCTGGTCGCCTTCCACCTGGGGGACAGCCCGGAAACGATCATGCAACTGGCACAGACCACACATCTGGCCGTGCATGGGAAAGCATTGATCCCTGAAGGGCAAAAAATCAGCACTTCCCTTGCCCGAAGTGCAAGCGAACTCATCACCGAATATGACCAGTTGAAAATAATGAAACTGAACTACCATACCACCCTGATGGATTGTTCAGCCATGCCTCAATACAGCAAACGAAAGGTGGGGCTGGGGATGGAATCGTATTAGGCTTTCCATCCGAGCTTTTGCAGATAGGAGGTTCTTTCTTTGTGACTAAGTTTTTCCATGTCTTCAAAAAAACACCAGGCATTTTCTTCAAATGAGGCTTTGGCTTCTTCTGCTGTATATCCATAACCGGAGAGTTCCAGAGAGGGGGCGTAATCAATCCAGTGACCTGCAGCATCGGTGCAAATCAATCTGTTGATGCGCATTTTTTCTACCTTTTGAGAGGTGACTACCAACTGTTCGTTGACGTATGGAAAAACAGCTTTCATAAAAAAAGTATACGCAGGCAAAGTTAATTATGTTGATATGATAAACAAAAAGCCTCTAAAAATGGAGGCTTCGCATGTTAGTTCAATTTTTAACGGTGGCGGTAGTAGAAAAGTCAAACAAAGAATATTGAGGTATCTGATAGTTGGTGATCAGTAGTTCAACCCTCCTGTTTTTAAGGTTGCAACGCTGCCCGATAGTGGTCACCTGCAACCCTCTTTTTTTGGCCTGTTCCAGAAGGCAGCCTATCGTTAAATAATAAAATTCGAGATTGCTCCCGAGAAAATAGATCAACGATACAAACATATTCAACCGTGGGATTATGTCAATCTGTTTTCCATTATTTTGAGCTTATGAGTTCATTTCCCCCCCGATCTGTACTCCACCCTGCCAAAGACAATCTTCTCGATGTAGGCCTCGCTCAGGGGCGGAAACTCATCGGACAGCATGGCCAGAATGGCCTCGTTGGTAATTTGTAATCTTTTGCTGATGACATGGAATGAGCTAAGTAATAAGCGACGTCTATATCAATTGGTATATTTTGGTATATTTCTCAGAGAAGAATCATCAAGAAGATCAATTTCGATTACGGATATCCTGCCATTTAAAGATTTAGTAGGGTCAAATCGACTTACATCCCTAACGCAGCAGACGACATGACGGCCTTGTTCCACTAAAAAGGGAAGAAGTCGCTTGCCAATATAATACGACCCGCCTTAAGTACAAATCGGATTAAATGATAACATTGGTTCTATGATTCTTCACAATGGTTATGCTTCTGGTTCTTTTATTACTCTTACAGCATTTCTATAGAAAAAGAATTTTAGTGGCGACGTCATCGCTTATGTTCTTGTACCTCAGCAAACAGTAACCATACCAGAATTAGATTTTGTCGGTTAGCCTCAAAACGATCAATCAGTGGATATCGAATTAGCTCTTGGAAAATTAATGTGCTTTAGATTTGCCGGATGATTGGCAGCAATCGATTCTTCTATCAATTTGAACGTAATACCATTATCTGCTTGGGATTATGGTATTTAAAATTAGATTATCGCTATCTTGCAGAGCCCCAAAATAGAAAAACCGGGAACACTAAAAAGGCTGCTTTTTTAAAAAAGCAGCCTTTTTAGTGTTCAATTGAGACCTCTGAAACGACGGCCTCTTTCGAAAGTTCGATTTACAAAATCTATTGCTTCGTGAATTCTATTTCCATTGCAGTTGCCTGAATATTGTCAAGGCCACGAGGCATAGTTGCATCAATAGGTAATGGAATTGTAGCTGTCCCGGTTAAGCTGTTCCCGTTAAGGCTGTATGGTGTCATCACAACTGGGAAAGGTGGGTCAATGATAGTCAAGGTAAAAGTTGCGCCGTCAGCAGATACTTTCCATGAACCTTGAATTTCTTCTCCATCCTCTCCTAAACAAACATAAAAGGACTGGCCACTATCCCTCAACTCAATAGCAGCATTATTATCGTCATCACAAGGTGCTCTACCAACAATAGTATCTTTTAACAAATCTGTTACCGGGGCTCCAACGGGAAAAACCTGATCCTCAGTACCAGTTATATTTCCACCAGCATCGACAACCGGAAGAGTAACGGTAATCTCTTGATTAACGGTTGCGGACTTAAAAACGTAAGTTCCAACCAAAGAATCTGCTGTTGGTTCATCATCATTGTTGTCATCATCATCGTCACCGCAAGCGGCCATAGAGGCTACAATAAGCAGGCAGAGTAATCTTGAAAGATATTTCAGGATGTTTACTTTTTTCAGGATGTTTACTTTTTTCATAGTTGTCATTTTTTTTGAATAATTGCTCAAATAAAAGATTATTCTACGAGAAATAATAACAGGTATTTGATTTCTTATTTTTTTGAGTGTGAAACATCGGATTTATAAGCTGATATCAATTGTAAAAACCATTTATTAATAAGAGCATTATTTAGTTCTTATTATTTTTATTTATTGTATCTTTACAGTATGAAAACAAAGGTAAAGAAGCGCAAAAACAAACAAGCACAAGAGGAGACACGGTTTAGAGTAGCAGAATATTTGCCAAAGAAGTTAGGGACACAAAAGCAAGCCAGTATTGTTTTTGGAATAACAGAGCCAGGGGTGAACAAGATTTGGGCTATCTATAAGCAAGGAGGAAAAAGAGCTTTAAGGAGTAAAAAACGAGGAGTTCAAGGAGGTAATAAGTTAAAGAAAGACCAAGCTTATCAAGTGCGTCAGTTAATCAAGGACAAATTACCAGATCAGTTGAAGCTCCCTTTTGGTTTATGGACCCGAGAAGCAGTACAACAACTCATTGCTATAAAGTATGGCGTAGAATTATCCCGTTGGCAAGTGGGTCGTTATTTAAAGAAATGGGGATATACACCTCAGAAGCCTATAAAAAAAGCTTTTGAACAAAAACCTGAAAAGGTTCAAAAGTGGTTGGAGCAAGAGTATCCATCTATAAAAAGGCGAGCTGTCCGAGAGAAGGCTGTTATTTACTTTGGAGATGAAACAGGCTGTAGAAGCACCCATCAAGCAGGGAGGAGTTATGCACCAAAAGGAAAAACACCGATGATTATGGCAACAGGAAAACGCTTTACAGTCCATATGATTTCTGCTATTAGCAATAGAGGTCATTTACAATTCATGTTGATGGATGCAGGATTTAATAGCGAAGTGTTTCAAACCTTTTTAGAGCAAATGATAAAATACAGTAAACAAAAAGTGTTCTTTATAACAGACAATCATCCCGCCCATAAAACTAAAAAGCTAAACCAATGGTTAGAAGAAAATAAACAAAGGATAGAAGTTTTCTTTATTCCACCTTATTCACCTGAACTGAACCCACAAGAATACCTAAACCAAGATTTGAAAACAAATATCATAGGAAAGAAAAGGGCTATAAACAAAGAACAGCTCAAAAAAAACATCAATAATTTTATGAGCAAAAGAAAAAAGGATAAACCTCAAGTGAAAAAATATTTTCATCATAGGAACGCTCAGTATGCTGCCTAGAAAATTCATACGAACTTATTAACCTAACGATTAATAATAGTAAAAACCATTTATCTTAGCCGGAATTTATTTTAACCTTATATACTCTCCCCGCATGAAGGTCAAAATTGCATTAACCACAGTCTTAACGTGTTTCCTTTTAATCAATACATACGCTCAGAGCATCATTCGTGGCACTGTTACGGATGAGAGTGGCGATGCATTAATAGGTGTTAACATAAAAATCAAAGATAAGCTCGTCGGAACTATCACCGATGCATCAGGCCAGTTTAATCTTAACACAAATTCTACTCTCCCCTTCACAATTTTTTTTTCCAGTGTAGGGTATAATGGGCAGGAAGTTAAAATCACAGAAACTGAGACAAACCTGAATCTACAATTGATAGAAGCAACAATCCTCGGGCAGGAGGTTGTTGTTTCAGCCTCCAGGTTTGAAGAAAGCATTCTAGAGTCTCCTGTGTCAATTGAAAAACTAGACATTCTCGCTATTCGAAATACTCCGGCAAGAGATTTTTATGAAGGAATCTCACATTTGAAGGGAGTGGATATTCATAAAATGAGCTTCACTTTTAAAACCATTAATACGCGGGGTTTTAATGGCAATACCAATTTTAGGGTAAATCAAATCATAGACGGTGTTGACAATGCAATCCCCGGTTTGAGCTTTGCGGCAGGAAATATATTTGGCATCCCTCCCCTTGATGTTGAGAGTGTTGAACTTCTGGTTGGTGCTTCATCCGCACTATATGGCGCAGGAGGCGTTAATGGAACTGTTTTAATGCAAAGTAAAAACCCGTTCGAATACCAGGGACTAAGTGCTTCAGTGCAAACGGGAATAATGCATGTAGGAGCTGAATATCGCGATAATCCTGCTCCAATGTACGACTTTAGCCTGCGCTATGCCAAAGCCATTAATGATCGATTCGCTTTCAAATGGAATATAAACTACGTTAGTGCCGTTGACTGGCATGCATTGGACACACGTGATCGAACAAATCCAAATGATCCGACATTAACGCGGCAATCCAATGAGGGATATGATGGGGTAAATACTTACGGCGATGAAGTAAGCATTAACTTAAAAGATATAGCCCCCGCAGTGGCTGCTGGTGCTGCTGAAACTCAGGGACTCTCCCCGGGCACTCCTGAATATAATTCTTTTGTTCAGGGAATTGTTGATCAATTTCCAGATCAAAACGTTACCCGAACAGGCTATCTGGAAGATCAGTTTGTTGACTACGACACAAAGAATTTACTTTCCAATCTCTCACTACACTATAGAATTAACGAGGAGTTGGAATTGAGTGGTCAGGTAGGCTTCGGCAAAGGCACTACAGTCTATACTGCTCAAAACCGTTTTTCACTCAAGAATTTTAATGCCTGGAATGGTAAACTGGAGTTAAGAAGTTCGGATTTTTTTATCCGAGCCTGGGGTATTCAGGAAAATGCAGGAGACACGTATGATGCAGGCAATACCGCAATTTTTCTCAACAGTGCATGGAAAGACGATGCCGTTTGGTTTCAGGATTATATTACGGGCTTTAGCCAGACCTTTTTACTAACCGGCAACCTGGACGCCGGCTATGATTTTGGAAGACTACTGGCTGATAACAGATTGGCAAACGGTACGATGGCAAATCCTAATAGCCCGGCAATTCCTTTGCCGGGATCGGCCGAGTTTGATGCACTACGCGATCAGATTCGGGAAACCAACCTGGACGAAACGCTTACTGGTAGCCGCATTGTCGATAAAACTACCATGTTCAACCTGGAGGCAGTCTATAATTTTAAAAGAAATGTGAGTTTCGCAGACATTATGGTTGGGGTCAGTCAGCGGTTTTATAACATCAATTCCGAAGGGTCGATCTTCTTTGATGAGCCCGGGAATCCGGTGAGGATAAATCAATTTGGAGCATTTGTACAGATCACTAAAAAAGTTATTGGAGATCAGATCAAAGTAACCGGGTCAGCGAGATATGATAAGAATGAATTTTTCGAAGGCAGGGTAACACCCCGATTTTCACTTGTCTTTAAACCGTGGCTGGACAAAGATCACTTTTTCCGCGGTTCAGTTCAAACGGCCTTTAGATTTCCGGCAATTCAAGATCAGTGGACTGATCTCGATGTAGGGCTCTTCAAAGTCATTGGAGGTGTAAAAGCCGTTCATAATAAATACAATTTTGATGAAAACCCAGTCTACACACTTACCGGAGCTAATCCCGTGGTCGACCGCCCGGATACAACCTCCGGGGAATTTGTTGTGCCCACCTACAAAGCTGAGAGGGTTGTTGCTTTGGAAGCCGGCTATAAAGGACTTTTTGGTGAAAAATTACTGGTGGACACTTATGTCTATGTGAACACCTTTAATGGTTTTATCAATTTCATAAACCTCGCCCAAAACCCATATCAGCCCAATGAACAATTATACCGAACAAGTATCTCAAATGATCAACCTGTTACCGCTTACGGTGGGGCCTTTGGTGCAGATTATTTGATGCCAAAGGGCTATGTGGTAAAAGGAAGTGTAGCTTTTAATGGCATTGAAGCCCTGGATGAGGCCAGTGCACAGGCAGAATTTAACACCCCTCAGTGGAGACTCAATTTTGGTTTCTCTAATCGCAATGTTTATAAAAACATTGGCTTCTCCATCAACTGGAGGTGGCAGCAAGAATTCCTGTGGGAATCATCTGCCGGTACTGGTATGATTCCCGCGTATAATACTCTTGATGCACAGGTGAGCTATAAGTGGAAACATTTAAAGGGTATAGTGAAAATTGGGGGTAATAATATTCTTAACAATTACTATCAGACAGGTTTTGCCAATCCAACCATTGGTGGACTTTATTACATGTCATGGTCGTTTGATGAGTTGCTGAATTAGGCAAGGTATTGTCCCGCAGCTTCATCTAACCACCAAATTAATTTTCCATTAGATGGATTGATGTGTGAAGCAGGATAGTGAGCTTCTTTATTGAATTGTATCTGTCTGATCGTCTCTGCCTTTGATGCTCCGGTTACCAGGAGTGATACCTGTTTTGCGTTATTAATTACTGGTCCAGTCAAGGTAATTCTCTTTTGCCCACTTGTTGGATGATGAGCTACCCCGCAAATGCGTGTTGACGTGAGAAGCTCCATCTGATCTGGGAAAATAGATGCAGTGTGCCCGTCATCTCCCATCCCGAGTATTATCAAGTCAAATTGAGGCAACTGATTATTTGCCCGCAAGTTCGTTTTGATTTCAGCACCATAGCGCTTTGCTTCATCCACCGGGTCATTTTCACCTAACACTCTATGAATGTCTGGCACACTACTCAACCGTCCAAATAAGATATCATTTGCTGCGCCATAATTACTTTCGGAGTCCCCAGGAGGCACACACCTTTCATCACCCCAATAGATATGTAAGTGAGGCCAATTAATTACTTCATTAAATTCCGAGGCTAATATTTCAAAGAGCAATTTCGGTGTACTCCCTCCAGATAATGCAATGGTGTACTCATCATTTTGATCAATTTGGCTGGCTAAATATTTAGCGAAATTGTGCGCTACCTCTTCTGAGTTTTTAAACTTACGTACCTCCATCATCTATTTTCTTTGATCCTCTATTCTACTTGATTTTCCTCCTATACTTAATAGGAACATCTCCCCTGCCTACTAAATTAATAGTCATATTTAAACCAATCTGATCTTTTATCCTTTTCTGTAACTGCCCTTTTACCTTATTTGGAAAATCACTCTCCTCATCAAATTCAATATTGTTATAAACATCGTCATTAAATTCAACACGGACCTCCACTTCGTATAGGCTGTTCTTTCTTATAGATGTTTGTAGCCTTTACTCTTAACCCTTTTTCCACTTCAGTTCTCAAAGCCTCTGTCCGTGGTTCGGCCTCCAGCACCGCATATTTTAAATTCAATTTAGTACCAAGCTTTTTTGTTTCTTTTGCCAAAGTGAGTGTATAAGATGGCGTACAGGAAATAACCTCGGAACCAAGATCCTCCAGCAACATCAATTGACGGTCAGCCCTTCCTCCGGATACTGGAACAACGGACATGCCCAGTTTCTCAGCACCATAATGTAAGCCCAGTCCACCAGTAAACAATCCGTAGCCATAGGCATTATGCAGTTTCATACCCGGCCGTGCACCGGCAGCAACGAGAGACCGGGGGTCGAGTTATGTAGATTGATCATACAACGTCATTAATTGATATGATCCACCTTCAGTAATTTCTTCTACTGTCACCAAGTTATAGTTATCATATACATCAGCGGTCACTAACAAGCGAGGTTAAATAGTGATAATATTAATTTAAGTGATAAAGGATGGTCACTTATTCCCTTGCGTTCGATCCCTTTCAGGTTCCTTTGCAATAAGTACTAATACGTTGTATACTAATTAATTCACCCTTTTCGACGGACATTTGCCATGCCTCACAAGCTGCAGCCATATCTCCAATTTTAAAGTGAACTTCACCTAAATAGTAAAATACCTCATCAACCTCCGAATCTTCATAAATCGCTCTTTTCAAAAGACCCAAAGCGGCTTCAAATTCATTTTGTTTTAATCTTAAAATAGCACGATTTCGGTACGCCCAGCCATTAAACGGGTCCATCCGTATACTCTCGCTTATATCTGCCTCGCCTAGCACGAGACTGTCCATCTGCAAATAAACATACCCTCGGTTATTTAAGAAATAAGGATCATTAGGAGTTTGGTCCAGAGCTTTATTAGCTAGCTGCAAGGCTAATGCTGAATTTAATTCCTCAATTGCAATGAGTGCCAAAGCATTGTAAGTACTGCCTTGTGTGGGGTCTATTGCCAGTGCTTTGTTTAAATAAAGCTTGGCTGAGTCAAAATCCTTTTGATAGTAATGGATAGTACCAATGTTAATAGGTACCTCCACACTGGATGGGTCAATTGAGCCTGCCTTTGAAAAGGCTTCGATCGCTCCCCGGTAATCTTTGGCTTTTGATTTGACCAGGCCCTGTGCGAAATAGACAGTAGAAGTATCCGGAAATGCCTTTCTTATTGTCTCCAAATCCATCAATGCTGATTCTACCCTACCCAATTCGGAAAATGCATTTGAACGATTCAATATGGCTTCGTAGTAATCGGGCTTGATTCTAATTGCATGATTGTAGTTTTCAAGAGCCATGCCCGGTTCGTCATTCTCGTAAAAAGCAACGCCCATGTTGTTGTAAGCATCTGCGAACTCTGAATCCATTTGCAAAGCGCGATCATAGTAATCTATGGCTTCATCATAATTACCGCTAGCCAGTGCATCATTCCCCTTAATCAATTCATTAAACTTCTCCTGATCATTATTTGAACAAGAAACGAACATACAAGCGATTAAAAGATAGAGACAATCGAAATATTTTACTTTAGCGAAAATCCGCTGCTTCATAATTCAGTATTAATTTTAAGTCATTGATATTCAATTTGTTAACAAATATTGAAAATTAGCGAAAAATCATTGAAACATTACTTTTTGGTTCTCAGACCGAATTTTCTTACTCCCATTTCATTGATTCATAGAATATTATCATATAGGTTTGCATAAGTAATAAGAACATTAAGTAATAAGAAAATGTTGCAAAATATCATCGTCAGTATCGTCTCAATTATTGTGGATATCAGAGAACACAGATGAGAATGGTATAGACGCACCAAGATATAAACTCAAGCCATTCTCACTAAGGGAATGGCTTTTTTAATGTTAAGTGGTTTAATGGAATTAAATAAATACAGCAAAACACTCACTCAAGATGAGACACAGCCGGGATCGCAGGCAATGTTGTACGCAATTGGGATGACAGAGGAGGACATGTCGAAACCTCAGATTGGCATAGCGAGTACTGGCTATGACGGCAACCCTTGCAACATGCATTTAAATGGGTTGGCAGCAGAAATCAAATCCAATGTTAATCAAAATGACATGGTAGGTTTGATTTTCAACACAATTGGCATGAGTGATGGAATCTCAATGGGAACGACAGGCATGAGTTACAGCCTGCCTTCTCGAGAAATTATCGCCGATTCCATTGAAACAGTTGTTCAGGCTCAATTCTACGACGGATTAGTTACTGTGGTCGGATGCGACAAAAATATGCCAGGCGCAATGATAGGCATGGCCAGGTTGAATAGGCCTTCAATATTAGTCTATGGAGGAACAATTGCCCCAGGATGCTATAAGGGAGAAGATCTTAACATAGTTTCAGCATTTGAGGCACTAGGCCAAAAATATGCTGGTGAACTTAGTACTGAGGATTTTAAAGGCGTAGTCAGAAATGCTTGTCCTGGTGCAGGAGCTTGTGGTGGAATGTACACTGCCAATACAATGTCATCTGCCATAGAAGCTATGGGCATGAGCTTACCCTTCAGTGCTTCTAATCCTGCGGTAAGTGAAGACAAAAACGAGGAATGTCGGAATGTCGGTCAATACCTCTATAAGCTCCTTGAAAAGGAGATTAAACCACTGGACATCTTGACTATAAAATCATTCAAAAATGCAATATCAGTGGTTGTAGCTTTAGGTGGGTCTACCAATGCTGTTTTGCACTTACTTGCCATGGCCAAGGCAGCGCGTGTACAATTAACTATTGATGACTTTAAAGAAATTTCTGACAGAACGCCATTTATCGCAGATTTAAAACCGAGTGGTAAGTACTTGATGGAAGACCTTCATAAGGTAGGTGGTGTTCCAGCGGTAATGAAATTATTGCTGAAGGAAGGATACTTACATCCCGATTGTTTAACAGTGACGGGTAAAACTGTTGCTGAAAATCTTGATGAAGTCGCACCCTTAGCTGAAGGTCAAAAAGTGATTATGCCGGTAGGTCAGCCCATTAAAAAAACAGGTCACTTGAGAGTGCTCTATGGAAATTTGGCCCCCGGAGGTGCGGTGGCCAAAATTACTGGTAAAGAAGGTGAGATGTTTACTGGCACCGCCAGAGTATTTGAGGATGAATTCACTACCAACGATGGCATTCTTTCCGGTAAAGTTAAAGCTGGAGATGTTGTTGTAATTAGGAATATAGGACCCAAAGGAGGCCCTGGAATGCCCGAAATGCTCAAACCAACTTCTGCAATTATGGGCAAGGGACTTGGAAAATCTGTTGCGCTGATTACCGATGGAAGATTCTCTGGAGGGACTCATGGATTTGTTGTTGGTCACATTACTCCTGAAGCTGTTGAGGGTGGATTAATTGGGCTTCTTGAAGACGGTGACGAAATAACTATTGACGCAGTCAATGACACCATAAAAGCCCATCTCTCTGAACTGGAGATTGAAAAGAGAAAGAAAAATTGGAGTAAGCCAAAACCAAAGGCAATAAACGGATACCTGTTCAAATACAGTAAACTAGTTTCTACGGCTTCAGAAGGCTGTGTAACCGACGAATAATATGAACACACCGACATTGACACTATATTCTGTTGAATCAAAGAAAAGCAAGTCACTTACCGGATCAGAGGCGGTTATTCAGTCTCTCATAGCCGAAGGAGTGGATACTATTTTCGGTTATCCGGGTGGTGCAATCATGCCCATTTACGATACCCTGTATCATTATGAGGACCAGATAAAACATATACTGGTACGACATGAACAAGGTGCTGTTCATGCTGCGCAAGGCTACTCCAGGGTCACTGGAAAAACAGGTGTTTGTTTGGCAACTTCAGGTCCGGGGGCAACCAATCTTATCACCGGTATTGCAGATGCCCAGACTGACTCAACTCCATTGGTTTGCATCACTGGCCAGGTCCCCTCCCCTTTATTAGGAACCGATGCTTTCCAGGAAACGGATGTGGTAGGAATATCAATGCCAGTAACTAAATGGAATTATCAGGTTACACGACCTGAGGAAATACCAGAAGCAATATCACGAGCATTCTACATTGCTAATTCTGGTCGACCTGGTCCCGTCTTAATCGATATAACCAAAGATGCACAATTTGGGGAATTTGAGTTTGAATACAAAAAATGTGAGCGCATTCGAAGTTATCAACCTTATCCGTCATTAATCATGGAGAAGGTGGAGGAAGCCGCTGAATTGATTAATAATGCAAAAAAGCCCTACCTCTTAATTGGTCATGGCATTCTCATCAGCCAGGCGCAAAAACAGTTAACTCAATTTGTCGAGAAATCTGGAATTCCCTTTGCCTCTACGCTATTAGGCTTGTCGGCAATGCCAGATGATCACCCTTTGTATGTTGGCTATCTGGGAATGCACGGAAATTATGGGCCCAATGTGAAAACCAATGAATGTGATGTTCTGATTGCCATCGGAATGCGATTTGATGACAGGGTTACCGGTAATTTAGCGTCCTATGCAAAGCAAGCCAAAGTTATTCACGTTGAAATTGATCCTTCAGAGATTGATAAAAATGTGAAAACTGATGTTGCAATTAATGCAGATGCGAAAGTTGCACTGATGGCCCTGACTGACAAGGTAAATCAAAATTCACATGAGAAATGGATAGCAGAATTTTATCAATGTGATGCAGAAGAGTATGAAAAAGTGATTCGAAATGAAATGAATCCAACTTCTGATACGCTTAGAATGGCGGAAGTGATCCAGATGCTTAGTGAAAAAACTAAGGGCGAAGCTATTGTTGTTACTGATGTTGGTCAACACCAAATGGTCACATCCAGATATTATAAATTCAAGCAGACCGATAGTAATGTTACTTCGGGAGGGCTGGGAACAATGGGGTTTGCACTACCGGCAGCCATGGGCGCAAAGTTAGCCCAACCAGACAGAGAGGTAATTGCCATCATTGGAGACGGAGGATTTCAGATGACATTGCAAGAGCTAGGTACAATTTTCCAATATGATATAGATGTCAAGATTATAATACTAAACAACAGCTTTTTGGGCATGGTAAGACAATGGCAGCAACTTTTCTTTGATAAGAGATACTCCTTTACTGAAATGACTAGCCCAAATTATCAATTGCTGGGCCAAACTTATGGCATTGAAAATAAAAAAGTGGAAAGACGGGATGATCTTGAGAAATCCATCGATGATTTATTGAACCATAAGGACTCCTACTTGTTAGAAGTCGTGGTTGAAAAAGAAGAGAACGTTTTCCCAATGGTTCCTTCCGGAGCCTCTGTTGCGGATATTAGATTAGAATAAGGCAATGCTAAAGCTAATAACATTAGAAAATGACGAATAATACAAAACCATATACACTCTCTGTACTTACCGAGGATAAAGCAGGCTTACTGAATCATTTGACAATCATCTTTACCAGAAGGAAGATCAATATTGATAGTTTAAACGTGTCATTAACGGAAGTTCAGGGAGTTAGCCGTTTTACAATAGTGGCTCAAACGACGAGTGAAATGGCAGAGAAGGTGATTAAGCAAGTTAGAAAATTGGTTGATGTCCTGGATGCCTTCATATATGAAGAGGATCAAATCCATTACCAGGAGATAGCCCTCTACAAAGTTCCCACGAAAATATTCCTCAAAGGGAATAAGATGGAAACACTAGTAAGAACTAACGGAGCTCGGATTTTGGTCATTGAAGAAGGTTACATTGTTATCGAAAAAACCGGTCATAAAGAAGAGACGCAGGAGATGTTTAATAAACTCGAACCCTATGGAGTTTTAGAGTTTGTCAGATCAGGTCGCGTAGCAATATCGATGTCAAAAAGAAAGACATCAACATTGATAGAAGAATTAGAATCATCGACAGCTAATAAACTGTCATTGCAAATATCAGAATAACCCAATCACTTTGAATTAACACATTTAACAAATAGTAAAAAAATGGCAAAGATTAATTTTGGAAGCGTAGAAGAAAACGTTGTAACCAGAAAAGAATTTCCCCTTGACAAAGCCCGTGAAACATTAAAAGATGAAACAATCGCAATTATTGGCTACGGCGTCCAGGGACCCGGTCAGGCATTGAACCTGAAAGACAATGGTTTCAATGCTATTGTCGGTCAACGCAAAGACAGTAAAACCTGGGACAAAGCAGTTGCAGATGGCTGGACAGAAGGTGTAAATCTTTTTGATATTGCTGAAGCTTGTCAAAAAGGTACAATAATCCAATACTTGTTATCTGATGCAGGGCAAATTGCAGTTTGGCCAACCGTCAAGGAAAATCTATCCGCAGGAGATGCGTTATATTTCTCACATGGATTTGGAGTAACCTACAAGGAGCAAACTGGTATTATTCCACCAGATGATGTAGACGTAATTTTGGTTGCTCCAAAGGGCTCTGGAACCAGCTTGAGAAGACTATTCCTTGCGGGATCAGGCCTGAACTCTAGCTATGCAATCTTCCAGGATGTTACAGGGAAAGCCTGGGAAAGAGTTATAAGTCTTGGAATAGGTGTAGGATCAGGCTATTTATTTGAAACTGATTTTAAAAAAGAAGTATTCAGTGATTTAACTGGAGAAAGAGGTAGTCTGATGGGTGCCATTCAGGGGCTCTTTGCTGCACAATATGATCTTTTAAGAAAGAGAGGACACTCCCCTTCAGAAGCATTTAATGAAACTGTCGAGGAAGCAACTCAATCTCTTTATCCTTTGGTAGCTGAAAACGGTATGGACTGGATGTATGCCAACTGTTCCACTACCGCCCAAAGAGGGGCACTGGATTGGTGGAAAAAATTCCGAGATGCCGTGGCACCTGTTTTTGAAGAACTTTACGATAGTGTGGCAACAGGCAATGAAGCGAAAATTACCATTGAAGCAAACAGGCAATCAGATTATAGAACAGGCTTGAATCAGGAGTTAGACGAATTGAGAAATTCGGAAATGTGGCAAGCGGGTAAGGCTGTAAGAAAATTGAGACCTGAAAACGCAAAAGTAGAGTCGCTACAGGATTAACCTATCACATCCTCTGAATTTCACCTCTAACTGGAGAGTAAATCTCGTTTAGGTTAACCGAATTTACTTCCCATTTGAGGCGGCCAGGGAGATGTTTTGAAATTGTAACAATGCAAACAGAATTAAAACAGACGATATCGCTTGACAATATCCGAACCGCAAGGGAAGGACTGAAAGGTGTTGCGCAAGAAACACCTCTTCAATTCAATGCTGGCCTTTCTGAAAAATTCGGGGCTAATATTTATCTTAAAAGAGAGGATTTCCAGACTGTTCGCTCTTATAAAATCAGAGGAGCTTATAACAAGATCAATAGTTTATCAAATCTTGAAAAAGAGAATGGCATAGTTGCTGCAAGTGCCGGTAACCATGCTCAAGGTGTTGCATTATCTTGTAGCATACTCGGTATTCATGGCCAAATTTTCATGCCAGGTACCACCACGGCCCAAAAGGTCAACAAAGTAAGATCGTTCGGTAAAACTGATGCAGAAGTTGTTCTCATTGGTGATACGTTCGATGATGCTTATGCAGAGGCACTGAAGGTATGTGAACAATCTGGGAAAGCATTCATCCATCCATTCGAAGATCCAAAAGTGATCGAGGGACAAGCTACCATTGGGCTTGAAATTATTGAACAGTGCAATGTGCCCATTGATTATCTAATTCTACCTATTGGCGGCGGGGGCCTTTCAGCTGGTGTAGGAACAGTATTCTCCACTTTAAGCCCACAGACAAAGGTGATTGGTATTGAACCAAAAGGAGCTCCTGCTATGTTCACTTCAATTCAGAATGGGCATAATATCACTCTTGATCACATTGATAAATTCGTTGACGGAGCGGCAGTCCACAAAGTGGGTGAGCTAAACTATCAATTGTGCAAAAACATTTTCGAAAAGGTTGAATTGGTAGATGAAGGTAAAGTTTGCACAACCGTTCTTGAACTCTATAATGAAGAAGGAATAATTGTAGAACCCGCTGGGGCACTTGCCACAGCCTCACTCAAACAGCTTGATAGCGAGTTAAGGGGAAAAAATGTGATCGTGATGGTGAGTGGTGGGAATAATGACATTGTTCGTATGGCTGAGATCAAAGAGAGATCATTACTATACGAAGGCCTCAAACAATATTTTATTATTGACTTTCCACAAAGAGCTGGAGCTCTTAGGGAGTTTCTTACCAAGGTACTGGGCCCAAAGGATGACATCTGCTTTTTCGAATATGCCAAAAAGACTAATCGTGAAAATGGGCCTGCAGTTATTGGAATCGAGTTGATAACAAAGGACAACCTGAAAGGTCTTTTAAGTAGAATGCAGGAATTTAAATTCGATTACAAGCTTCTAAATGGTGATCAAAAATTGTTTGGCATTTTGATCTAACTGGTTAAAAATAACATTCCAACAGTTATAATGAATAATAGTGCAAAAACTGTGAGGGTTACTTGTTCTCTATTTTCGTGCTTGTGAGCCGCATTTTCAATTAGGCCTTTTTTATTGGTGACTTTCATTATTCTCAATTAAACGTAATAGGATAATATTTAGTATTATTTGTCTTATTGAAAACCTGGTGATGAACAGTTGGCAATTGTCATGCCAACTTTTAATTCCAACTTATAAAGAATGTCACCCATTTATATTGCGATAATTTTTTTACACCATCTCCGATTGCTATAATTTGGCGCAACAATAGCAACCATTAATGAAGACTGTACTAATCCTTGGTGCTGGTAAATCCGCTTCCTCACTGATAGAATACCTTTTAAATCAGAGTATTGAACATGGGTGGAAGATCAGGGTCTGTGAAGCCAACCTGAAACTTGCCGAGGAATGTTTAAAAGGTCACGAAAACGGGGAAGCTATTTCTTTTGATATCAATGATGACACTCAGAGAAAAGAAGAAGTTGGCAGAGCTGATATAGCAATAAGCATGCTACCGGCCAGTTTTCACTTTCTAACAGCAAAAACCTGCGCTGAATTAGGCGTGAATATGCTTACCGCCTCTTACATCACCCATGGAATCAAAGTACTAGACAAAGCATTCAGCTCCAAGGGGAAGGTACTGATTATGGAATGTGGCCTCGATCCTGGAATTGATCATATGTCCGGAATGCGTGTACTCGACAAGATAAAACTGGATGGCCACCAACTCAAAGGATTTGAGACATTTACCGGTGGTCTGCTTGCTCCCAATGAAGATGACAACCCATGGCAATACAAATTTACCTGGAACCCAAGAAATGTTGTTTTAGCCGGTCAGGGTATTGTTAAGTTCATTCAGAACGGTAAGCTCAAGTACATCCCCTATTCACGACTTTTTCGCCGTTATGAAATGATCCACATTCCAGCTTACGGATATTTTGAGGGCTACGCCAATCGTGATTCATTACAGTACCTGGATGTATATAATCTGGATGGAATAGAAACCTTGTACAGGGGAACACTCCGTAGACCGGGATTCTGTAAAGCCTGGAATGTTTTCATCCAGCTAGGCGCAACAGACGATTCCTATCAAATGGAGGGTGTTGGTGATATGAGTCATCGGGAATTCATCAACTCGTTTCTCTATTACAATCCACATGACTCGGTAGAGTTGAAGCTGGCACATTATCTTAATATTGATCTCGAAGCTGAAGTGATGCATAGGCTCAAATGGCTCGGGATTTTTGAAGATGAATTGATTGGGCTTCAAGAGGGCACCCCGGCTCAGATTTTGGAGCATATTCTGAAGAAGAAATGGACTTTGAGACCTGATGAAAAGGATATGATTATCATGTGGCACAAATTCGATTTTTTGGATGGAGAGAAGTATCGCCAGATACAGTCACATATGGTAATTGAAGGTAAGGACTCCAGAAGTACTGCTATGAGCTTAACCGTAGGACTACCGCTGGGCATTGCTACCAAAATGGTGCTCACTGGCCAAATCAAAACTTCAGGAGTACAAATACCTGCCAAGAAAGAAATTTATGATCCGATATTGACCGAACTGGAGAAATACGGGATTACATTTTCTGAAAATGAAATGGATCCTCAATCATCACAATCCGTGCCATTCAGTTGATATGGCAAAACCCAAATTTTACGTTGTTTGGTCCGGTACAAAGCCTGGAGTATATACGACCTGGGATGAATGCCAGAAGCAGATTAAAGGAGTTGAGGGGGCTAAGTTTAAGTCTTTCAAAACGAAGGAAATGGCCGAACAAGCTTTCAGAGGAAAAAGCGGGGATTATCTGGGCAAGAATGTAGTTGAAAATAATTTAACCCCTGAAGAGTTAAGACGAATTGGAAAGCCAATACTGGAAAGTATTGCGGTTGATGCGGCCAGTAGTTCTGCCACCAATGAAGTAGAGTACAAAGGTGTATATGTCAAAACAAGACACGTGATTTTCTTAAAAGGGCCTTACAAGGACGGAACTAATAACATTGGCGAATTTTTGGCACTCGTTCACGCTCTGGGTTATTGTAAACAAAGAAATATTCACTTACCAATCTACACAGATAGTAGAACGGCCATGAGCTGGGTCAGAAATAAGATGGCCAAAACCAAACAGGAGCAAACCCTTGAAAATGGAAAGTTATTTGATCTCCTTGAACGGGCAGAAGATTGGCTCAAGAAAAACACTTATCGCAACAAGATTCTTAAATGGGAGACCCGGGCCTGGGGTGAAATTCCAGCTGATTTTGGAAGGAAGTGATTTAAATTCCAGAGGTAATCGATAACAGAGTCGTTTTGAACAGCTTTATAGCAATAGAGAGCAATACAATTCCGAAAACTTTCCTTAGAATACTGAATCCGGCAGGTCCAATTTTTCGCTCCAGCCAACCTGAAGTTTTCAAAACAAAATATACCAGGACCAAATTGATGAACACTCCTATCATGATGTTGGAGATTTGAAATTCAGCCCGCAAGGAAATAAGAGCGGTTAAGGTTCCGGCTCCGGCAATCAACGGAAACGCTATTGGTACTATTGAATGGCTTCCATCCTGAACCTCACCTGACTTAAAAAATTCCCGGCCCAATACCATCTCCATCCCGATAATGAACATGACAAATGCTCCGGCGATAGCAAAAGATTCAATATCAATGCCAAAGAGTTCAAGAATCTTTTCTCCCAAATAAAGGAAGGTGATCATGATCAATCCCGCCACGATGGTGGCCTTTTCGGACTGGATATGACCAGACTCCTTTCTCAACTTGATAATCACCGGCACATTGCCTGGAATATCAATTACAGAGAATAGAATCAAGGTGACAGAAAGAATTTCGGTAAAGTTGATCATCGCTGTTTTGTAAAGATTGCAAAGGTATTGAGAATTTCAGTCTGGCAAGCTCATATACACCAATATTCCATTGAGTTCATGCCCGAAAATCTGAAGACAAATTAGCAAAGAGCGGGATCAGTAACTGATCTCGCATTTAGCGCAAGTCATCCCATTATCCCCCTTTTTTTAACGGAATACCATCAACGTGGTTAACCACAAAATCTTGAATAAAAGCGTGTCTGGAAGAGTGATTATTGACGCCAATCTGTTTATCTTCAGTCAATTATCGAATCACGCTATCGTATTCCTGAATACCCCAACAATTAGGATATACTCTGCCATTTAGGAGTTCATCATCGGTAAATATTTCTGAATGCCGCTTTTTCCCGAAAATCTTATCTAACAATCCCATACTTTAACGGATAATCCTGTAATGCAGTTAAAAATCAATTATTCATTCCACAAACCGGCAACAGTGTATGGACTTCCCTCCATTCCCCAGAGTTCTCCATTAATATACCTTCGTTTTTTGTCAAGCCCGCTAATTTCTTTCATTTCAGCCTCGCTCAAAACGATTTGCTCCGCTTCAAGATTCTGCTTTAGCCGTTCTGGATTAACAGATTTAGGGATTACGGCTGTACCTCTTTTCATGGCCCAACTTATAAGCACTTGTCCCAGACTTGCGTTGTGACGGGTTGCAATAGCAGCTATGGTGTCATCGGCTAAAAGGATTGGTTCATCGACTACCTTCAAGTGCTCAGGGCGGTCAGGTGAACCCAGGGGTGAATAGGCAGTGATATGAATCCCCTTAGTTTGACAATAAACCAGCATTTCAGTTTGCTGTAAATAGGGATGCAATTCAATTTGATTCATCTCTGGCTTTATGCCTGCGCTTTTCATTAGTGCCTTCAGTTTCGGAACACTAAAATTGCAGACACCAATGTGCCTACACAAACCATTATTGACCAAACCTTCCATAGCCATCCAAGTTCCCAAGATTGGTAAATCATCTATAGGAATAAAATCTTGCCCCGACTGTGGTAATAAAACACCTTTTTTTAAAGCAACGGGCCAATGCATTAAATAAAGGTCGAGGTAATTCAATTGTAAGTCTGAAAGCGTCTTTTCAAGGGCAGGTTTTGCGTCCTCAGGAGTATGAGCGTTATTCCATAATTTGGAAGTAATCCATAATTCTTCCCTCTTTATTATCCCATCTGAAATAGATTCAGCCAAAGCCTGACCAATCTCATGCTCATTACCATAGATGAAAGCGCAGTCTATGTGCCGATAGCCAATCCGGATTGCATGTTTTACAGCTACATAAACTTCCCCTGGTGGAGCCAGCCACGTTCCCAGTCCAAGAATGGGCATAACATCTCCATTACTATATTGAAGGTTCTCCATCAGTTATTAAACTTTTTGAAACAGGCAGATAATCTATAGTCATTAATTTCAGAGGAAAGGCTGCTGTCTGACAGCTCTAATCAACAGATTGTCAAATATAGCCCCATCCATGTAACTACGCGGTTAAACCGATAAGTATATTGATCGGGATAATCCTGCACATGATCAACTGAATGCTGAATACCTCTCATCCAGCCTTTAAACATCATAATCACTCTGTGCCTATCGTTAAAGTTTTCGCCTTTCTTTCCGCTCTTCTCCTGTTTCAGGTCTGGATACTGCTTTTTGAAGGGCTTGCAAGTTGACCAGCCACCGGTACGGATCCGGGTGTTTTTAGACAGATGGTCTTCAAAAAAGGGTTTGAAGTCTTTTTTACCTGCTTTATTAACCACTCTGGCGTACCTCCTGCCAATCCCTTTCCCCTTTTCTCTATTAGCCGCTATTACCAGTTTCTTTTTATCGTTCTCACGTCCCTTTACACCTTCTTGTTGTTGACCAATAATCATTTCACCTATTTCGGCATATGAAATTTTCTCCCCCTGTCCAGTATCAATTTTAATCGTTAAATTAATAGTTAAATATACTGATATTCAATCAGTTAACACTTGGATGATACTTACAATAACTGCATTTATCATGTGCCTGTTTTAATTGGATTATTTGCTATAGTATCTCTCTCACTCTTTTATTCATCACATCAATTCTTACCTGTACATTAGGTCAAAATTATGTGCTTTCTAACCAATCCGAAATCAAGTTCGTTACCAAGCCACCCTGGAGTATTTCTTTGCGCCTTCAATTGGAGCACTTGGGTCATTTATTGCCGGTAGCAATACCGTGAGCAACCTCATGTTTGGGCTTTTTCAGTATGGAGTAGCCAATAGCCTTGCCTTGATATGCAAACTTATAAGATTGTGGCAATGCAAGCTGTCGGTGCCGCTGCGGGTAACATGATTGCCATTCACAATGTCGTTGCAGCGTCAGCTACTGTAGGTTTATTGGGACAGGAAGGCAATACCCTCAGAAAAATCATTACTCCTACAAGCTATTACCTGGCTGCAGTTGGCCTTTTAGGGCTACTAGTTGTATAATGATGACGTCAACGTAAATTTGATTGACTCCAAATTTTGAAAGCTTACTTTTTCTGTGAAAATTGGCACCTTAATCTACTGATGAAATTATGAGCTCGAAAACTAAGTCTATTTTGAAAATGATGGCAATAATCATTGTGGCATTGATGGTCCTCATGCACGTCAACATTGTTGTCATTCCAATACTCGTTCCCTACTCATTCTGGCTGGTGGTTATAGCATTTGCCATGCTGTGGATATCCAATTGAAAAAGAATTGGAAGGGCTATTCCATTATATGCTTCTTGATATAGGGTATTTCATATAATTGCACAATCTTCGAGAATGCGCAAAAGACTGCTCTTCGATGAACCGCTTCTGAAAATTACCATTCACCGGTTATGCGAGCAGCTTATTGAAAATCATGACGATTTCAGCGATTCTGTTCTAATTGGACTTCAACCCAGGGGAATTCATTTGTCCAAAAGAATACGCAACCACTTGGCAATCCTACTTAAGAATCAGCCCAAATTGGGATATTTGGATACCACTTTTTACAGAGATGACTTCCGAAGGCGTGATAGCCATATCGAGCCTAATGAAACAAAGATTGATTTTATGATTGAAAACAAGAAAGTAATTCTAATTGACGATGTGCTTTACACAGGTCGGACTGTGAGGTCTGCCATGGATGCCATGATAGATTTCGGGAGACCGCGAAAAGTTGAATTATTAGCACTGATTGATCGAATGTATAGTCGGGATATTCCTGTAGAGGCTACCTACGTCGGTCGTAAGGTAAATACGATTGAGTCTCAAAAAGTATTGGTTGAGTTGAAGGAGCAAGGATTTAAAGAAGATAAGATTTGGCTCATAGAAAAAGATAAGAAATGATCTGTTAATGAAACAACTGGCCGTTAAACACCTACTAGGAATCAAGGAACTTCAAAAGGAAGAAATGGAATTAATTTTCCGGACTGCCAGACATTTCAAGGATATACTTGATAGGCCAATAAAGAAAGTTCCTTCTCTCAGAGATATAACTATTGCGAACGTATTCTTTGAGAATTCAACCCGAACGAGACTTTCATTTGAGCTTGCCGAGAAAAGACTCTCCGCAGACGTAATCAACCTTTCTTCTTCAGGCAGTTCTGTTAAAAAGGGTGAGACACTTCTTGATACCATAAATAACATATTGGCCATGAAGGTAGATATGGTTGTGATGAGACACTCAAGCCCCGGAGCGGCTCATTTCCTTTCCAAACATATCAATACAAACATTATCAACGCTGGGGATGGCACTCATGAACATCCAACACAAGCATTATTAGACACCTATTCCATAAAGGAGAAATTCGGAACAGTCAAAGGAAAAAAAATAGCCATTATAGGAGACATCCTGCATAGCCGTGTAGCACTCTCGAATATAATCGCGCTTCAAAAACTGGGAGCCCGGGTCATGGTGTGCGGTCCAATTACTCTTATTCCTAAATATTTATCTCACCTGGGTGTGAAAGTTGAGCTTGATGTTAAAAGAGCATTAGACTGGTGCGATGTGGCCAATGTTTTAAGAATACAACTGGAGCGACAACAGATTAAGTATTTCCCATCATTAAGAGAATACTCACTCTATTATGGAATCAATAAGAAATTACTTGACGGGTTAGATAAGCAGATCACCATAATGCACCCCGGCCCCGTCAACAGAGGTATTGAAATTAGCAGTGACGTTGCAGACAGTGATCATTCAATCATTCTTAATCAGGTTGAGAATGGAGTTGCCATACGGATGGCTGTACTTTATTTACTTGCCTCAAAGCGATTGGATCAGGAACCTGTCTTAACCAATTAAAAATTTGAAAAAGTTTGTTGCCATAAGTGCATTAGTAGTAAGCCTTTATGGAATCTATGAAAACACCTCGCCAGCTGACTATGGATACGAATGATTTGAGGAAGTAACTTTCACATCCATTCAGGACAACAATCAACTGTCATCCTGGTATGTACCAGCCTCTCAACCGTCAAAAATGACCATACTTCTTATTCATGGCAGATGGTCAAACAGGCTCAAGACAATGAAATATCTTGAACTCTTCCAATCAGCAGGAATAGATACCCTATACAATGTAATGATTCCTGACCTTAGAAATTCAGGTCGACCACAACCAGATGTTACGATGACGGGATTTGAATTTGCTGAAGACATTGCCACAAATATGCTTTGGTTGTCAGAGAACAAGCAGCAAACCGATATTGTGCTTTACGGCTTTTCAATGGGTGCAATGGCAGTTGCTACACTCGTCAATAGGAGTGAATTAGTAGATCAAATCAATAATGCTGGAATAAATATTTCCAAAATCATCCTGGATAGCCCTGTGGCCAATGTTGAAAAATCCTCCGACGTGGTGGAGCAAATTCCGGTCTTCCTCAATTCATACTGGATCGGACCATGAGCCTGTTAAATGATGAATACAGCGAGTTTCTTTCAAGAATGAAATTCAGTAAGCTGCTCAACGAACTACAAACACCAATACTCATTTTGCAAGGCAGTGGCGATGTATCCCAGCCTGTTGAGATATTAGAAGAGGAACTAAAAAGCCTGAAAAATGAGAGTCTGAAATTTATTGGATAGGAAGGTGCCGAACATGTTAGAATTTATAATATGTTGTCAATCTCAGTTTTATTGAAAGTTTTTCTAAGGAAAACCACAGCCGAACTTGGCTTAGCGGAAAAGCTGCATAATTTTGTACTTCCGTTTTTAAACAATCGTTTGAATGAAGATTTTAGTTTGTATTACCCACGTCCCCGACACAACTTCTAAAATTGCTTTTTCCAACAATAACACAGAATTTGACAAGGCTGGAGTGCAATTTGTAATAGGACCTTATGATGATTACGCACTTGCTCGTGCAGTTGAGTTGAAAGAACAGCATGGAGGTACTATAAGAGCACTTAATGTGGGTGATGTAGAGACAGAACCAACTTTGAGAAAAGCACTGGCGATAGGAGCTGACGATGCAATTAGGGTCAATGCCCGGGCTTCCGATTCATTTTTTGTGGCTACACAAATCGCATCAGTTGCTAAAGATGGCAACTACGATTTGATATTGATGGGAAGAGAGTCAATAGACTTTAATGGAGGAATGATACATGGGATGGTCGGAGAAATTTTAGGAATCCCGTCACTATCTCCTGTGATGAAACTCGATATTGAGGGCAACAGAGCCAAACTTGCTCGAGAAATTGAAGGAGGTAAGGAATATTTGGAAGTGAATCTCCCGTTGGTTGCTGGTTGTCAGGAGCCAGTCGCAGAGTGGAAGATTCCTAATATGAGAGGAATTATGATGGCAAGATCAAAACCACTCAATGTTGTTGAGCCTTCGGGCCATGAAACCAACACTAAAACAGAGTCCTTTGAATTACCTCCCGAGAAGGGTGAAATTAAAATGGTAGATTCTGATAATGTAGGGGAGTTGGTGAGGCTTCTTAAAGAAGAAGCTAAAGTTTTATAATTTATAATAAGTGTCTAACAATTTAATATTACTGTGATGTCGGTGTTAGTATTCGTTGAGCAATCCAACGGTGGGATAAAGAAATCTTCCCGGGAGGCTGTATCCTATGCAGCAGCAATGAATTCAGGAGATGTAGTGGCTTTAGTTATGGGTTCCTCAGACGAATCTCAACTGAAAAGTTTGGGTGTCAATGGTGCAACTAAAGTGCTTCACGCATCTGACAATAGGTTAGATAAAGGGGTTATCAGGGCATATGCCTCCGTAATTGCCCAAATAATGAATAGTGAAAGTTCGGAGACGTTGATAATGGCGGATTCATCGCTTGGCAATCCTGTAGGTGCCAGAGTTTCGATTAAGACTACCTCACCTTTGGCCTCTAATGTTGTCGATTTGCCGGATACCACATCAGGATTCAAAGTAAAAAGAAGCATTTATACAGGTAAGGCATTTGCCAATACATCCCTGGAAGGAAGTAAGAGGATCTTGATTCTTAAGAAAGGTGCAGTTCCATTACAGGAAGATGGACCGGAGGTCTCTGTAGAATCAGTTGACCCATCTTTTGATGACAATGATTTTGGAGTCACCATCACTTCACAAGAAAAAGCTACCGGCCAGGTGCTGTTGCCCGAGGCCGATATTGTAGTTTCAGGCGGCAGAGGCTTAAAAGGCCCTGAGAATTGGGGAATGATCGAGGAACTGGCTGCTGAATTAGGAGCTGCAACTGGTTGCAGTAAACCAGTTTCAGACATGGATTGGAGACCACACCATGAGCACGTCGGTCAAACTGGTATTAAGGTAGCTCCAGCTTTATACATTGCGGTTGGTATTTCAGGGGCAATTCAACATCTTGCCGGGGTGCATTCTTCAAAATTCATTGCGGTCATTAACAAGGATGCAGATGCTCCGTTCTTTAAAGCAGCTGATTATGGTATTATTGGAGATGCTTTTGAGGTAGTTCCAAAACTTACTGAAGCCATAAAAGCAGCTAAATAGGGTAATTTGGATAAAATTAAATTAGAAATATTAGGACTTTCATCCAGCCAATCTCAATCGGGGTCTTTTGCGTTGGTATTAGGAGAAGTTGAAGGGAATCGAAGGTTACCCATCATCATCGGAATGTTTGAAGCGCAGGCGATTGCCATTGAAATCGAGAAAATTGTACCTAATCGCCCAATGACTCATGATCTGTTTAAGTCATTTGCATACAGTTTCAACTTTACGCTCGAAGAGATAATTATTTCTGATCTAAAGGAGGGAGTGTTTTTTGCCAAAATAATCTGTAGTGATGGCATCAAAAAAATTGAAATAGATGCTCGTCCATCTGACGCCATTGCCATCGGCATTCGTTTTGGAGTAGACATTTCAACTTATGAGGCCATTCTTTCAGAAGCTGGAATTGTTTTGACAGAAGAAGAGGAAGAGGAGGAAATAAAACCTGAGAAAAAGGCAACCAGGAAATCCCAAAAAAGTTTCCCGGAGGTATTGAAAGACATGTCAAGTGATAGATTACAGCAGATGCTCGATGAAACGCTGGCTAAAGAAGATTACGAGAAAGCTGCCAAGATCAGGGATGAAATGAATAATCGCAATTAGAACTCTTCCTGTTCGTTGGTTTGATTAAGATCCTTATTTAATCTGACATGAAACTTTGGCTTACTCTTTTCCTGGTTTTATCCCATTCATTGCTATCCGGCCAGGCATTATCAAAGGTTTGCAACCAACTCGATGATTTAGTAAATCAAGTCATACCTGCCGGTTTTGACGAAATTTCGTTCGACGATACTACCATTACTGAAGTCGAAGATGATAAGGTTTATAAAAAAATGGACTACCCTTTTTTGGGTAAGGATTACGTTTATTACACTGAAGAAGGTGAGCAAAACAAAAGACTTCTTTGCTATCCATTAGTAAATACCGACAAGGATAAGGTGCTCCAATTCTATATTGAATTAAAGCAGGCATTTGACGGCTGTGATCTTGTGTACACTTCCTTTGCAGGTCAACCCAATCCCAATATTGGCCTTATTGCCATACATACCATCGGGATTGACCGAAGGTTTTATAACAGCAACATAAAGCTGTTTCAATATGTTTCGAACAGCACTTCCAAATACTGGATTGAGTACGAGTTAATTGCACCTAAAGTAAAATAGGCTTCCGGAGTTATTGAAAATTCCGGAAACCCATTACTGTAAGTTATTTATTACCCTTCTTCTTAAACTGGTAGAACACCCTGAGTGAAGAGGTAATAAAATCATTAAAACGATTGTAGAAAAATCCTCTTCCGGGGATATACATCATTTTAACTTGTAAAAACAAATTCCTTCTTAATTATCTCTGATAAAGCAGGTTATATGTTGTGGACCAATAGCGTTTTAAACGAATAGAAAAGAAACAATTTATCTGAACGTTATCATTGAGGTGCAAAAAAAGAATCTCATAAACGTACAGGACACTATTGATATTCAATATATCAATAAATTTGACTTTGGCAGGAATAGCAACAGCCTGAAAATCAACATCATTTTGTAATGCACCACGGGTTGCCCTCCGGAGAGTTGAAACAAAACTTTGTGAGATTAAAACAAAATCCTGAAATTGAAACAAAATGCGGTCATTATTGGAATTTAATTTTATGAAACACTTTAGTCTTATGAAACACTGTTTGTACCTGATCATTGTTTTTTTGGTAAACCTTGCAGGGTTCTCCCAAACCTTGGCCATATCATCTTCTGCTGATGATTTCATTACCACCTGGGAGGTGGCTGGAGATGAAGCCGGCAGGCGTATTGTTTTCCGTGGTAGCGGGTCTTATACCATAGACTGGGGAGATGGACATTCTGAACCAGCTACGGGAAATATCTCTCACACTTATGCCGATGCTGGTACTTACAGGGTAACTGCATCAAATGGAATAACACGATTTAACCTATGGTGGGACGGGGACCCAGATGCTACCAATCGACAAAAATTCAAATCCCTTGAGCAGTGGGGAACTGCACAATGGACCAATCTGGCCGTAGCCTTTAGAGGAGCATCAAATATGGTGTATAATGCAACAGATGTACCTGATCTTGCTAAAGTAACCGGTCTGAATGGCATGTTCCGATCTTCTTCCTTTAGTGGTGATATCAGCAACTGGGATGTGTCCAATGTACAAGCATTTCAGTATATGTTTGAAACTTCTTCCTTTAATGGAGATATCAGTAACTGGAATGTATCTGGTGCAACTTCAATGAATAATATGTTTCAGGATGCTGATAACTTCATGCAGAATCTGGGCAAGTGGTTTATTGCACAAAGTGAGTTGACTGTTTTTGACGGAGCTCCTTCAGGCTCTGTAGTTGGAACAATAACCCCACAAGCTACTTTACCTGATGATCAGGTACATGCATATACCATCTCCGGAGGTGCAGATAGTGATAAGTTTTCTATCACTCCTGACGGTGTGCTTACCATTAATGAGTCACCTTCACACGCTACAAAGTCATCTTATGATATTGAAATTAAGGCCACGGGCAACCTTGGCAAAACACTTACCAATACCAGGACAGTTACAATACATGTAGTGCTTCCCATAGATGTAGCCATCACCTCGTCATCCGGAGCTTCCGGCTCCACGCTATCTTCTGATATAAATACCTTTTCCTACACTGCAACCTTTAGTGAACCTGTATCCGGATTTGACAAGGGAGACATTATGGTATCCAGTGATGTAATAGATGGTCTTATTCCTGTTGTGTCAAACTTTGAGGCTGTGCCTGGCGGAACCACATACACCTTTGATATTACTGCCGATTCTGAAGGTGCCAGGCATAGCACTCACAAAGACTACAAACTAACCTGGGAAGATAATTTTGACGGAACCGAACTTGACCTTACTAAGTGGAATTATCGATATAGTGACGAAGAATATAAAGAAAGACTTGTTGCATTAGATAGGGAAGGACACCTGGTACTTACAACCAGAACAATAGATGAAACAGCTTATTTTCCACAGGTTGGTACTAATCGTAAACTTTTTTATGGGTTTTTTGAAAGCAGGATGAAATGGAGTACAAGAGAAATTTATACTCGACCGGCATTTTGGTTGTCAGGTACTCAAGTACAAGCCCCATATGAACGAGTTGAATTCGATATTATGGAATATTTCGGCTATAGAGGGACAAATAAGGTATACCAAGGACTACATGTGGGTGCAGCGGGTGCTTCTACAGGTCTTAACTCAGGTCCTGTGGGTCCCATCACACTAAACGATTGGAATACATTTGGAGGTATTTGGACTAAAGATCAGTACAGATTCTTTGTTAATGGAAAAGAAACCTGGGCTGTCCCAACAACCCGGGAACATATTAATATGGGATTACATACTGCCCAGGTACCTGCAGAAATAGTTTTTAGCATAGGAGATTCCAGATACAGATCAGGCTGGACAATTCAATTCCCCTATAGTATGGAAGTAGATTGGGTAAGGTATTATCAAAAAATATTAAACCTATATGATGGTGTGGTATCTGTAAGTATCCCGGATCGTGCTGTCAATAGAACAGGTAGTAGTATCCCTGCAAATACTGCATCCAACACATACGAATTAACAACTTATAATCCCGATGATTTTATCACCACCTGGACTGTACCTGAATCTGACAAGAGTATAACTTTCCCCGGTAGCGGGTCTTATACCCTGGACTGGGGAGATGGGACAGATACAGAATCAGCTACGGGAAATATCTCTCACACTTATGCTACTGCTGGTACTTACAGGGTAACTGCATCAAATGGAATCACACGATTTAACCTATGGTTGGACGGGGACACTGATAGTAGTACCAATCGACAAAAATTCAAATCCGTTGAGCAGTGGGGAACTGCACAATGGACCAATCTGGCTGTAGCCTTTAGAGAAGCATCAAATATGACATATAATGCAACAGATGTACCTGATCTTGCTAAAGTAACCGGTCTGAATGGCATGTTCCGATCTTCTTCCTTTAGTGGAGATATCAGCAACTGGGATGTGTCCAATGTACAAGCATTTCAGTATATGTTTGCATTTTCTCCCTTTAATGGAGATATCAGTAACTGGAATGTATCTGGTGCAACTACAATGAAAGATATGTTTCAAGATGCCGATGGCTTCATGCAGAATCTGGGTAAGTGGTTTATTTCACAAAGTGAGTTGACTGTTTTTGACGGAGCTGCTTCAGGCTCTGAAATTGGAACGATAACCCCACAAGCTACTTTACCTGATGATGAGGTACATACGTATACCATCTCCGGAGGTGCAGATATGGATAAGTTTTCTATAACTCCTGACGGTGTGCTTACCATTAATGAGTCACCTTCACACGCTACAAAGTCATCTTATGATATTGAAATTAAGGCCACGGGCAACCTTGGCAAAACACTTACTAATACAAAGTTCGTTACAATAAATGTAATACTTCCTATAACTGTAACCATCACATCGTCATCCGGAGCTACCGGTACTTCATCAGTATCTTCCAACAGACTTAGCTACACAGCGACCTTTAGCAAACCGGTAACTGGCTTTGACATAACTGATATTACAGTAAGTGGCACGGCCAATGGGGGCAATCCCAACCTGTCAAACTTTGAGGCTGTGCCTGGCGGTACTACATACACCTTTGATATTACTGCCGATTCTGAAGGTACAGTGAGTGTAAGAGTCGGTGGTGATGTTGCGACAGGTGATTCCGGAAATGGCAATTCTCCGTCAAATATCCATGAGCTTACCTCCGACACCACACCTCCTGTCATCACATTACTTGGTGACAATCCACAAATAATAGAAGTTGGCACACCATACATTGAACTTGGTGCCGCAGCAACCGATAATATTGATGGTATCCTTACCGACCAAATTACCACTGTAAATCCTGTGGATACTGGTGTGGAAGACATCTATACGGTAACCTATAATGTATCGGATGCAGCAGGAAATAGAGCGGAGGTTACCCGAACGGTATCAGTCACCTCCGACACCACACCTCCTGTCATCACATTACTTGGTGACCCGGAAGTTTCCATTGAACTCGGAACAGCTTATACCGATGAAGGGGCAACAGCAACCGATAATATTGATGGTGACCTTACCGACCAAATTACCACTGTAAACCCTGTGGACACTGATGTGGCGGGCATCTACACGGTAACCTATGATGTATCGGATGCAGCAGGAAATAGAGCGGAGGTTACCCGAACGGTATCAGTCACCTCCGACATCACACCTCCTGTCATCACATTACTTGGTGATCCGGTAGTTTCCATTGAACTCGGAACAGCTTATATCGATGAAGGGGCAACAGCAACCGATAATATTGATGGTGACCTTACTGACCACATTACCACTGTAAACCCTGTGGACACTGATGTAGAAGACATCTACACGGTAACCTATGATGTATCGGATGCAGCAGGAAATGAAGCCGGACAGATCAGCCGAACGGTAACAGTCACCTCCGACATCACACCTCCTGTCATCACATTACTTGGTGACCCGGTAGTTTCCATTGAACTCGGAACAGCTTATACCGATGAAGGGGCAACAGCAACCGATAATATTGATGGTGACCTTACTGATGACATTACCACTGTAAACCCTGTGGACACTGATGTGGCGGACATCTACACGGTAACCTATAATGTATCGGATGCAGCAGGAAATGAAGCCGGGCAGGTCAGCCGAACGGTAACAGTTACCCCTGACATCACACCTCCTGTCATCACATTACTTGGTGACCCGGTAGTTTCCATTGAACTCGGAACAGCTTATACCGATGATGGAGCAACAGCAACCGATAATATTGATGGTGACCTTACTGATGACATTACCACTGTAAACCCTGTGGATACTGATGTGGCGGACATCTACACGGTAACCTATAATGTATCGGATGCAGCAGGAAATAGAGCGGAGGTTACCCGAACGGTAACAGTTACCCCTGACATCACACCTCCTGACATCACATTACTTGGTGAGCCGGTAGTTTCCATTGAACTCGGAACAGCTTATATCGATGAAGGGGCAACAGCAACCGATAATATTGATGGTGACCTTACTGACCAAATTACCACTGTAAATCCTGTGGACACTGATGTAGCGGACATCTACACGGTAACCTATAATGTATCGGATGCAGCAGGAAATGCAGCCGGACAGATCAGCCGAACGGTAACAGTTCTCACGCCTTTATCTATTGAAGGAATTGAAGGCACAGGTATTTACATTTCACCAAATCCGACAAGCGGCATGATATATATTGGTAATATTATTGAAAACATAGATTATGTACTGATAGATGCCAAAGGTCAAATTCTCAAGAATGGTACCTTGACGACCGGGAACGATAACTCCGTCAATATCTCGCATTTAGTGGATGGGGTTTACTTTTTAAACATAAAAACCAGTGAGGGGAATTTTACCGGGAGGGTGGTCAGGAAGGCTAAGCTATGATAACAGCATTTTGTTTAAAAAGTTCAAACAACAGGTATTATCACAGGAGCCATTAATATTGAAAAGAATGTACATGACAGTAAAACATTACAACCGGCTATAGGGCATCAGCATAATAAGACCGTTGCACGGACTTGGTGTTTTTTTTAGCCTGTCAGTGAGGTGGATATTTGAGAGATGCTTTTTATCTTGGAGTTATAAGACCATTGCAAAAACCAAGGGACTTAGTGCTGCCTTTTGCAACGGTCTTAAATCGGGAAACGGATGCGAGGTTCCAGAAATTATAATGACAGGAAATGGTCAGCCTTTCATGAAAGGCAATGGTAATTATTGGAGGGTATATATTTTTAAGGACCGTTTGAATGCCTTTGATCTTCCTTAGAATGATGACCAGGCATGGCAGGGAGGTTTGGCATTTGGGCAATTTCTTATTGCAATGAGTGATTTTGATGCGGAACTGCTGAATGTAACAATTCCAAATTTCCACAATTTACTGACCAGGATAGCGCAGTTTCAGTATGCTTGGGACGAAGGCTATGTAGAGCGTTGGTCCCGTATTAACAATCAGATAAGCTATGTTTTCGCCATTGCCGATGAACGTTGTATCATTGAGAAGTTACGCCACAAAGGTAAGTTACCATTACGTGTAACTAATAATGATCCTCAATTCAATAACATCCTTTTTGATGATTCGATAAAAGCCCGGTATGTAATCGATCTTGATACTGATATGCCGGGCATTGTACACGATGATTTTGGAGATGGGATAAGGATAGCTGCATCAACGGCCAGTAAGGACGAATCAGATTTAAACGAGGTTGATTTCGATATTGATCTATTGGAGGCCTTCAGTGCAGGCTACCTTGAAGCTTGTGATTCCGTCCTTAGTGAAGGTGAAAAAGGTTTGTTGGTAAGCTCTGCTGCCTTATTTTCCTATACCATGGGTGTACGCTTTCTCACTGACTATTTACAAGGAGGCAAGTATTATAAAGTGCAGTATCCGGATCACAATTTGGATAGGGCGCGCAATCAGTTGCATTTGGCGAGTCAAGCAGAAAGAAAAATTAGTATTTTGAGAGAGATAATTGAGAAATACCGGTGAAATGGATATTGGTTCTCACCCTGCTGTTGGATTGATTGAGGCTGGATACAAAGGGGATGAATCTTGAACGAATGCGAACATCTTGGAAATAAATCTGTTATCAAAAAAATAGAACAACATGAAAACTGTCTTTGGAAGAATTGAAAGTGCGTATGTGCACATCATATTGAGCCAATTGTTATTTAGTTCAGGTTTTTTAAGTGGCTGTAAATCAGAAATATCCCTGCCATCTCATGAAATGAATTTTGAGAAATTATCGCAAACATGGGATGAAGCCATTCCATTGGGTAATGGTTCACTTGGTGCTTTGATTTGGGAAAAAGAAGGAAAACTAAGGTTTTCCCTGGATAAATCTGATTTGTGGGACATGCGTCCGATGGAAATAAAGAACAGAGAAAATTGGAAATATCAGTGGATCAAGGAACAATTAGAGAAAGGAACTTATGAAAATGTTCATAATTCACTGGACCGTTTATATGGTGAGAATCCGGCACCTACGAAAATACCGGGTGGGGCCATAGAATTTGATGTATCGGAGTTAGGTAAAGTGGAGGAAGTGAAACTTACAATTGTAGACGCGACCTGTAAGATTAAGTGGCAAAATGGTGTAGAGCTCAATACGTTTGTTCATGCAACGAAGGATGTTGGATGGTTTAGGTTTGTGGGTGTAGATCCGTCATTTACTCCAATAATAATTGCTCCTGCCTATAATAAAGGCGACACTTTAAGAGAGGCCAATTCATTAAATACGCAGGATTTAGTCACTCTGGGGTATGAACAGGGTAAAATTGAAGCCCGTGATAATTATCAAAGGTATATTCAAGAAGGTTGGGGAGGCTTTAAGTACCATGTAGAAGTTGAGTGGGATTATGAGGAGGGAGTTTTAGATGGGAGTTGGTCAATTAGTACTTATTACCCTAAGTGGGAAAAATCTATACAGGCTGATCAATTGTCATCCGAAAGTTTATTGAATGGTTTTGCCTCCGAGCGAAAAGAGCATATTTCATGGTGGCATGCTTACTGGAAAAAATCAGGGATTCAACTCCCGGATAAGATACTTGAAAACCAATGGTATATGGATACTTACAAGTTTGGATCAACTGCCCGGTCAAACACACCACCGATTTCACTGCAGGCGGTTTGGACGGCTGATAATGGAAGGATTCCACCATGGAAAGGAGATTATCACAATGACCTGAATGTCCAGTTATCCTATTGGCCTGCTTATAGTGGGAATCATTTGGATCTTGAAGAAGGTCTCATCAACTGGCTCTGGAGTTGTAGGGAGAATTTCAAGGAGTTCACCAAAGAATTTTTTGAATCTGAAGGACTGAATGTTCCTGGTGCTACATCAATTGACGGGACAGGCATGGGAGGGTGGTCACAATATGGGTATACTCCAACCGCTTCAGCGTGGTTAGGGCACCACTTTTATCTTCACTGGAGATATACGATGGATAGGGAGTTTCTAGAAGAAAAAGCTTACCCCTGGATAAAGGATGTTGCGATCTATTTGGAAGATATTTCTGTAACAGATGGAAATAACAAATTGAAACTTCCTCTCAGCTCAAGCCCGGAAATATATGACAATAAACCGGAAGCGTGGTTTAGCAATCTTACCAATTACGATCTTGCGCTCATTAGATTTACCTATGAAAAGGCGGCAGAGCTGGCACTTGAATTAGACAAAACGGAAGAAGCCATCCGTTGGAATGACTTGTTACAAAGTTATCCGGATTACGCCGTAGATGATGAAACAGGATTGATGTTTGCACCAGGTTATCCTTACAACGAATCTCACCGCCATATGTCTCATTTAATGGCCATTCATCCACTAGGCTTGCTTGACCGTTCGAAAAGCATTAGCCATCAAAAGTTGATCGAAACCTCTCTTGATAATCTCGAAAAGCAAGGAACATCATTATGGGTTGGCTACTCATTTACATGGGTTGCTAATTTGTACGCTAGAAATGGTGATGGTGATAAGGCAGTGGAATATTTGGATATTTTTGCTAAAAACTTTTGTTTGTCGAATACTTTTCATGCTAACGGAGAGCAACATGATAGAGGGTATTCGAACTGGAAATATCGTCCATTTACACTAGAGGGTAATTTTGCATTTGCAGCCGCCATTCAAGAGATGTTGTTACAGAGCCATACCGGGGTGGTAAGAATTTTTCCGGCGGTTCCAGATAATTGGATGAACCTTAGTTTTGACAATTTACGTACTGAAGGGGCTTTCTTGATTTCGGCGGAAAAAAGGGACGGAGTTATAACTGAAGTGATCATTAAAGCAGAGCAAGACGGGATACTAAAAATTAGTAATCCATATGATCATGGAAAATCCGATAAGCTTGTTAATGAAGAGATAAGATCAATCAAAATGTTGGCTGGAGAATCGCTTAGCTTAAGTAGGGAATGGTTCCAGTAGCCTGAGCTATATGATCTTAAGCTATTCCAGGAATTATTAAAGATTGAACCTCTTTTTGCATAGAATTTCTTTGTTCGATTTACGTCAATTCCCTGAAGCGTGAGATGAGTTTATTTTAGTTATTGAGTTGATCACTTAGTTTTGGGTAGTTGTTACTATTTAGTAATCGCCTAACACTTTTAGGCTCTTATCTGAGTTACAGAATTCTATGAAATCTTATACAATCAAGGAGATTGCAAAAATGGCAAATGTCTCTAGAGGGACAGTAGACAGAGTGCTGCATACAAGGTCTCGAGTTTCATTGGGAACGAAGAAAAAGGTAGATGCCGTGCTTGAAAAGCTTGACTATAAACCCAATATCTTAGCTCAATCCCTAAAAAATCATAAGAAGAATAAAATCGCATTGGTAGTCCCTGATAATAAGGTTGATGCCTATTGGAATCAGCCAGTAATTGGTGCCGGTCGGGCGGTGAAGGAGCTTGTTGAATTTGGGATTCGCATTGACCACTATTTTTATGATCCAAATGTTCAGAAGTCCTTCGGAAAAACTGCGTCGAAGTTGATTATGGACAGACCAGATGGTGTATTAATTGCTCCATTACTAATGAATGAATCGTTGAGTTTTTTGAAAGATTGTGAGCATCAAGGCATTCCCGTAATTACCTTTAACACTGATGTTGGATTGGATACCATTCCATTTATAGGTCAGAATCTCTACCAGAGTGGTAGATTGGCAGCACAATTGATCCATTATTCAAGCACCAGGATGGCTAAAGTACTCATTGTTCATGTAGATGAAGATTTAGACCCCCCCAAGAAAAAGAGTGTGGATTTCGATCCTATTGGTCTGAAGTTGGTTCGGGGAGTCCGGAGATTTTCACAGTAAATTTTGATTCTAAAGATTTTGGGCAAATAACTGGAAAACTCTTTAGAGAGGCATCAATTTCAGGAATTTATATCACCACATCCAAAGCATTTAAAGTGGTCAAAATGATTGGGGAGAATCACCCAATAATAGTTGGTTATGATCTCATTGATAAGAATATAACCCTCCTTAAAAAAGGACAGATTCATTTTATTATTGACCAGAGCCTTCAAGACCAAGCTAATTTGGGGATTAATTACCTGAAGGATTTGCTCATTTTCAAGAAGGAGATACCAATGCGAAAGTTATTTCCATTGGGAGTAGTGACGAAGGAAAATCTGAATTCTTACGTACCTGAAGTGTAATGAGATATTGAATTTTTTGCAATTGGCCGTTCTTTTTATATTCAACAGTTTGAGCAATACTACGGGTACAATCTGGCATTATAAAGTATTTTACAATAGATTAAGTCAATTAAAATTTCAGGATTTGCAATAAAAGAACTATTTCCTGCCTTACATTTATAAATTAATTTAATTGCCAGATTGGCGAAAGTCAAATTAGCAAATGGATAATATTGCGATGGAACTTATCCAAAAAGCATCTTTCCAATCGAAGTCAGAACCATCAACCGAAATTTCGGATGAGAAACTTTGGTTTGAATTAAAAAAAGGTGATCCTGAAGCCCTTATCACGATTTATTACAGATATGTCAGGATTTTGTATGCATATGGCATGCAAATTACGGCGGATCGGGAGTTAGTGAAGGACGCCCTGCAAGACATTTTTCTTAAGCTGAAACAATCCTCTAAAGGCTTGGGGGATGTAAAAAACATAAAGGCTTATCTTCTTACAATGTTGAGACGGGATTTGCTGCAAAAAATTAAAGTTAATAAAAAAAGAGCCCCATTTTCCTTGCTAAACAAGAGTTGCTCTTTATTAAGAATCAAGCCTGACATCCATTTTGTAAATTTTCAATTCGAAGAATTTCAGCGAAAGAAAATAGAGGATGCCTTAAACAATATTTCCATACGGCAGAGGGAAGCTGTACTTCACCACTATTATGAAGGTTTATCTTATCAGGAAATATCCCAAATAATGGCTTTGAAAAATGCCAAATCTGCAAGAAAACTAATTTATAGAGCTCTTGATTCTCTAAGGGATTTATTGGGAAAGACACCCCCGGTTTCTTCATAATCTTTTGAGATTCCGAAAATATCCTGATTTGACTGGGGTCATTTATTGGATTTTGACATCTATATCAACAAGTATACATTGACGAACTGACTTCGATATGAAGTATAATGTATGAAGTATAACGTATGAAGTATAACACAAGTGAGGATTTTTTAGGAGATGAATCCTTTGTTAAATGGGTCAAAAAGATTGATAATTCAACGGAAAAATACTGGCTTTCCTGGCTAGAAGAAAACGTGGATAAAGCGATTCATATGAATCAGGCGATTGCCCTAATCAAGTCAATTGATTATTCCAGAAGTAATCCATTAGATGATGAAAGTGTTGATCGATTGTTAGAATCAATACTAAACAATGAAACCGCTAAACAAAGGAATGAGTTTAGGGTCGATTTCAAAAGTTATTGGATAGCCGCTACTTTTTTGTTACTAATGTCCTCCATAGCAGGATATTTATTAATAAGAGATGATCATCAGGCGTCCGTTGAGGTTAGTGCAACCGGTACGGTAGAGAAATCAATACCCCCGGGACAAAAATATAATTTGATATTGTCGGACGGGACGGAAGTCAAAATTAATTCTGGAAGCAGAATTCGTTTTCCAAAAGTATTTGTAAAGAATCAGAGGACCATTTTTCTCGAAGGAGAAGCATTTTTCAAGATAGTTAAAGATGAGAGGAGGCCATTTATTGTGGAAACCGCAGACTTGACTATAAGAGTTTTAGGAACCTCATTTAATGTAAAAAACGACGAAAGAACCGGTATAACAGAAGTTGCATTAGTGGGAGGGAGGTTAAAAGTGAATAATCAAAAGGGCAGTTCAATACAGTTGGTCCCTAATGAATTGGTACGGTTTGGAAATAGTAAAATAGAAACAAGGAGATTTGACCCGGCCAGAGTTCTTGCGTGGGTTGAAGGTAAGATCATTTTTGACAACTCTTCATCCGACGAAGTAATTGATTTACTCGAACGATGGTTTGGGGTCAAATTTGAACTTAAGAACAGAGATGAGTTATTCAGCGGGAGATATAGTGGTGTTTATACCAATGAGAAATTATCTGCTATTCTTCAGGGAATAGGCTTTGTTTCCGGGTTCGATTTTGAAATTAAAAACAATCGGGTGATTGTGGAATAGCGAAAATAAAACGAATGAATATGAAATATGACAATACAAGCTAAAACCGGCCTGCATCAGATGCAGGCCGGTTAATGGAATGCTCATTCACAATCAACGTTTTCGACAAACTGGAATGAGCAAGAAATAAAAGTTTAACAGAAAATATAAAGTTATGATTCTAAAAATGCTAAAGCAAATATTGATAATGTCAAAATACGCTTTTTACGGAGTCCTGGTTCAATGTGTTGTCATAACAATGCTTATTGCCGAAGGCAGTTCAGCTCAGTATAAAAGTGTCGATAATATTTATGTTACAGTTTCCTGGGGTTCAATCGAATTAGTAACCGCACTAAAGGAACTGGAAGAAAAGTCAAACCTTCATTTTTCCTACGAAGACAATATACCTTTATATGCTCAAGTAAGTATTAAGGAAAAGAATGCTTCTCTCAGGACGATTTTGGAGAATTTGGCTCAATCTCAGCACTTGAATTTCAAACGAATAAACGGTAACATCCATGTTGCACGGAGGTCTTTTTTTGGAACATCCATAGAAGAGGAAATCTGGATAGTGGATAAAGAGATATCCGGTAAAATAACCGGAGAGGATAGCGAGGTGCTACCCGGTGTCAGTGTAGTAGTGAAAGGTACATCCTTAGGTACCATTAGTGATTCTGAAGGTATATATCGTCTGGATGTTCCAGATGATGCGCAAGTATTGGTTTTCAGTTATATCGGATACGAGACACAGGAGGCAATAATTGGTCAAAAAAGTGTTATTGATGTTACCCTTGAACTGGATATTACACAATTGAGTGAAATAGTCGTTCTTGGATATGGCAGCCAGGAAAAACAGGATGTAACCGGAGCGGTTTCGGTTATAAAAGGAAAAACGCTTGTGAAAGCTCCAACAGTTAATTTGGCAGCAGGACTTGCCGGTAAAATCACTGGTGTTCAGACCATACAGCAGTCAGGTCAACCCGGGTTTGATGATGTGACCCTCAGAATAAGAGGAATTAGTTCTTTCAGGGGCGGCCAACAGCCATTGGTGATTGTAGACGGAATAGAACGACCACTATCCAGGATCAATCCAAATAATATTGCCAGTATTTCCATCTTAAAAGATGCGTCTGCCACCGCGGTATATGGTCGAAAAGGAGCTAACGGTGTTGTGCTTGTTACAACAAAGAGGGGTGCTAGCGGGAAGCCTTCATTCACTTATGATGTACGATTCGGAAGGCAAAAGCAAACGCGTGAAGTGGAAGTAATGAATGCAGCAGAATATTCACGTTTACTCAACCAGGCAAAAGAAAATGTCGGGGAGCCACTGCCATTTACAGACCAGGAGATCGCATCCTATGAGAATGATACGCTGCCGAGTTTTGACTGGACAGATGCATTGTATAAGAATTCTGCTTTTCAGCAGCAGCATAACTTTAGCGTTTCTGGAGGGACAGACCTTACAAAATATTTTGTTTCCTATGGTCATTTAGAACAAGAAGGCATTCTTGAGTCGTCTCATTTTAAACAAAATAGCCTTCGGTCCAATATTGACCTTCAACTCACTGAAAGGTTAAGTTTGGGTGTAGACTTATTAGGCAGGATCGAGAACAGGGATGCCTCTCCTTTTACAGATGGGGGCGAGAATTCGGTATATTCGGCGACAGTATTTGCTAATCCAACATTAAATCCCTTTCCTGATGTGCCGGGAGTTCCTGATGCAATTGCTTTTAACGGATTCTCAGGCACTCCAGTTGGTGCCGCAAATAGAAGTGGATTCTCAGAAAGGGATAGAAACGTCCTACAATCAACTATTCAGTTTCAATATGACATTCCGGGAGTAGAAGGCCTGAACGCCAGGGGATTGTACGCATATGATTATACAGCTACACGAAATACGGCATTTCAGATCCCATATGATTTTTACTCCTTCAATGACGCCGCCGGTGAATTTGAAAGACTCTCATCAGGTGATCCTTCTCAGATCATATCTTCCGAAAATAGAAACGGATTTAATAGACGAACCTTGCAGTTGAGTTTAAGTTATGAGAAATCCTTCAATGACCATGATTTATCCGCTCTGCTGTTATTTGAACAAATAACAAGTGATTTTGACAGGTTATCAGCTTCCAGAACAGGGTTCCTTTCAGATGCAATATCACAGCTTAATGCTGGTTCTTTTGATGATGTACAGAACAGTTCAGCATTTAGCGAACAAGCTTCAAGGGGATGGGTTGGCAGATTAAGCTACAGCTACAAGAATAGGTATTTGCTTCAACTCAACGGAAGGCTTGATAAGTCCTTTGCATTTGCTGAAGAATTTCGCACGGGCTTCTTCCCATCTTTTTCAATTGGCTGGAGAGTTTCCGATGAACCCTTTCTTGCTGGATCCACTCTTTTTAACAACTTGAAGATCAGGGGATCCTGGGGACAGGTTGGGAATGACAATGTGCCACAGTTTCAATATCTTTCCACATTTGGCATAAGTGGAGGTGTAGTACGGGGGGGGGGTAATTTCTTAAATGGGATAAATAGCAGCGGAATAGCGAACCCAAGTATAACCTGGGAAACTACAACTACCACTAATTTGGGGTTGGATGCTGGAATTCTTGATGGTAAAATTGAGTTGGAACTGGATTATTTCTTTAGAAAAACCGAGGATATACTGGACACTCCCGATGGCGTTGTACCTGCCTCTTTTGGTGCGTCAATATTAGATCGGCCAATTGGAGAAATGGAGTCCCGGGGTCTTGAGGCATTACTTAGACACAGCAACAATATCGGAGGATTAGCATTTACAGTAGAAGGAAATCTGACCTGGAGTAATAATGAAGTAACAAAGTTCAGTGAACCGGAGGACATTCTTCCTGCTATAGCCCAGGTTGGCAGGCCATGGCAGGAGAGAATTGGTTATGTGGCAGAAGGGCTCTTTCAGTCCCAGGAGGACATTGACGGGCATGCTACACAGGAATTATTTGGTCAGGTTGTACCCGGTGATATTAAATATAGCGATGTAAATGGCGATGGTGAAATAACTCCGGATGACAGAACAGTCATTGGCGATTCGAATATACCCAACCTTACATTTGGATTCAACCTGAACGTTCAGTACAAAGGATTTGATCTTCAGGCTAATTTACAAGGGGCTGGCCAGTATTCACTTTACCTTCCTCTTATTCCATTTCAACTTGATGGAAATTCTCTTCGGGAGCTCACTGATTCCTGGAGTCCGGAGAACCCGGATGCGAGATACCCGCGCCTTACTGCAGGATCTCTATTATCGAATAATGGTCAAACGACTACCACCTGGATAAGAGAAGTGAATTACTTCAGGCTAAGGAATCTTGAAGTGGGTTACAATTTTACTGGTTTAAAAGATCAATTAAATGCAATAGGAATCTCTAATCTCAGAATGTTCCTTGCTGCGAATAATTTATTCACGCTTTCTAATTTGGATTGGAGAGATCCTGAGGGAGGTGGAGAAAGTACAGGTAATGCATATCCTTTTTATCCTCAGCTAAGGACAGTATCACTCGGGTTAAATGTTGGATTCTAAATAATTACGATAATGAAAAAATATATAATAACAATGATCGTACTTGCTATGTCAGTAGCCTGTAACGATGACGTTCTTGATATTGTACCAGGAGACCGGTTTAATTCAGATCAGGTATTTGGTGATGAAAGGCTGGTTCAGGCAAATCTGAATAATTTACTTGGCAGATTGCCTAGTGGACAATATCAAGGTGGAACTGCGGGGTACGGAAGTTCTTATCTGCTCGCAAGTATAACTGATGAGGCTCGTTCAAAAAGTGGCTGGATTCCTTCAAACACCGGTATTATTAATGCCGCGATTAATCCAACTAACAGCTTTGGGTTGGGAAACTGGGCTGCTTTCTATGGGCATATACGAGTGGCAAATGATTTTCTGAAGGGACTCGAAAACTCGAGCCTGGATAAGGATATTATTTCATTAGCAGCAGCGCAGGCAAGGTTTGCCAGGGCAATCTTTTACTTTGACTTGGCAAGGAGATATGGCGACGTTCCTCTAGTCATAGAGGCCCAGGAACTGGCAGAAGATCCATCGCAACTTTTTGTCCCCAAGTCGACCCGGGCGGAGGTTTATGGTTTTATTAATTCAGAATTATCAGCGATTGAAGATGTCTTGCCTGATCTGACTGGTATTGCAAGTGGCGGAGTGAGTGCTCAAGCAGCGATTGCGTTAAATGCCCGAACTTTTTTGTATGCGGGTAAATGGCAAGAAGCAGCTGCTGAAGCAGACAAACTTATCACGGGTGAAGATAATAATGATTTGGACCTTTTTGGTGCGGAGCCGGCAAATGCGGATGAAGCCGTAGCCAATTTGACAGAACTTTTTCGGTCACATGGTGGAAATCCCGAGACTATTCTTGAAAAACAATATGCTGTTGGAGGAAGAACACATGCATTTGGACAGGGTAACTGGCCTGTTAGATGGAGGAATAACAATGGAGGACAAACTGATCCTACACAGGAAATTGTAGATGCTTTTGAAATGCAGGCTACGGGCCTGCCGATTACCGACCTTGCTTCCGGTTATTCTTCCGACCGACCGTATACCGGTAGAGATCCTAGATTTTATATGAGTATTTATTATCATGGAGCAGCAGGCCCTGAAGGTGTTAGCCCTAGCCGCGGAGAGCCATTCATTGACATGGAGTGGGATAATAATAACGAAGGCCCGGGGGATGTAAAAGACGGGAACGCTTCTATTACCGGCTATTTGGTGAGAAAATTCCTTGATCCCGGAGACGGATTTGATCCTCCTACAAGTGATAACGCCTGGCAAGAAATTCGTTTTGCAGAGGTATTACTGATTTATGCGGAAGCAGAGAACGAAGCGAACGGCCCTTCGGCCAGTGTGTATAACGCGGTCAATCGTATACGTGCCAGGTCAGCTATGCCGGATTTGCCTGCAGGATTGTCTCAGGATCAAATGAGGGATGCAATAAGACACGAGAGAAGAATAGAGTTAGTCTTTGAAAACCACCGTTGGTTCGATCTTATCCGATGGGGAATTGCTGCTGATATCCTGGACGGTTATCAACCAAAAGGAGTGAGGATTGAACGACAAGCTAGTGCGCCTGGTAAGGATGATGTGCCACAGCTGTTTGACCAATCTCAATTAACCTTTACTTATTTTGATGTACCGGGAAGAAGCCAGGTATTTCCGGCACAATTAAACCTATTACCGATTCCACAGGCTGAGGTTGATAAATTCCCTCAACTTGGACAAAATCCCGGTTACTAAAAGAATGAATAAAAAAAGAGAGGGTTCATACCCCTCTCTTTCTTCATATAGTAAGATTCAATTATTAAAAGAGGATCGCATTTAATGGGTATGACAAATTTAATGGGTATGACAAATTTAACGGGTATGACAAACTTTTGGTTTACTCTTTTATTGTTGATCGTTTGTATAGAGGGTCGATGCCAGATTTTTCAGGAGTACGCTCAACAAGCAGGTATTGATCACCATTGTTACGACCCCGATATGATGGGTGGAGGTGTAGCTGTATTTGATTACAACAAGGACGGTTTTGAAGACATCTATTTCACAGGTGGAAGGAATCAAGATAAACTTTATGAAAATCTTGGTAATGGACGTTTTGAGGACGTATCGGAATCCACAGGAGTTCAAAATGCTCTATCCTATGTAAAAACAATGGGAGTGGTTGCAGGGGATGTCGATAATGACGGTTTTACAGATCTGCTTATAACAACTGCGGAAAATGAACGCAATTATCTGCTGATTAATGAAGAAGGCTTGTCATTTGCTGACAATTCATTAATGCGTGGTATAAATAATACGGCATGGAGTAGTACAGCTACCATGGGTGATTATGATCTCGATGGTGATTTGGATATATATATTGGAAACTATGTGAATATTGACGGGGGTGCTTTCCCATATAATATTACATCAGCCGAACCGGATTTCTTCTATAAGAATGATGGAACGGGAAGATTTAATATGATTGATAATCCTTTAACGGAGGAAGAGACGGGTTGTACCTTGGTAAGTTCATTTACGGATATTGACCAGGATGGTGACCAAGACCTTTTCGTATTGAATGATTTTGGGGATTTCTATCAGGGAAACAAACTATTGGTCAATAATTATCCTCAAAATACTTTTCAAGAGACAGCAAAATTTGCGGGAATTGGAGCGGAGATCAATAGTATGGGCATAGCTCGCGGTGATTATGATGAAGATGGAGATCTGGACTATTATGTGACCAATATTGGAACCAATTTCCTTTTCGAAAAACAGGACGAATTACAATTTTTGAATGTTGCTCGTTTTCAGGGGGTTGATGATGGCACCGGGTTTTCATGGGGGGCCGCTTTTATGGATGTTAATAACGACAGCTATTTAGACCTCTATGTTGCTAAGGGTTCAATTATTGATGTACCTGATCCCATGGAAAATAAATTATTTGTTTACAATGTCAATCAGCAGACCTACACAGATGAATCCGTGACTGAACACGTTAATGATGAGAATAGGGCAAGAGGAATGGCTTATGGTGACTTTAACAACGACGGCAAGTTAGATTTTGCCGTAGCCAATGTAAGGATCAAGCACACCAATGAGGGAAAGGCATTGGTTTATTTTAATGAGGATACCTCCGATAATAGCTGGATTAGAATATTGTTGGAAGGAACATCCGCCAATAGAAGTGCGTACGGAGCGCGTGTTGAGGTTTCAGTTGGACCAAGAACATGGGTAAGAGAAGTCTCCGGCGGCAGCAGTTATCTATCCAGTCATAGCAGTGCGGTGCACTTTGGTTTGGGAAGTGAGCGGTCAATTGACAAGTTAACCATTTACTGGCCAGGAACGGGTATACAGACTTTCGAAAATTTAAGTGTGGACAAATTTTATAAAGTTGTAGAGGACAGGGGAGTATATTTATATACTCTACACCATGTTGAAATATGCCCGGGGAGCAGTATGTACTTACAAGGTGCCGATCAAACAAAAGCGGGAATCTATATGGATACTGTCAGAATTTCCGGACAATCTGATGAAATTGTTTCAACCAGGTTGACCCTGGCTGAGCCTGGATCTGGAGATTGTTTGTCTACGGTGACGAATGTTGTAGAGGACCAACCTCAGAACAAAGGAATTAGAGTATATCCTAACCCAGTAAGTAATTCACTATTGCGTTTCAAATCATATGATAGAATTGGTAGCTATAATATGTCAATTATTGACGTAAGCGGAAGGATCGTGTCCAAATCAAGTGGTAATATAGACGCAAACTACTTAGAGATTAAGACTTCATTGTCAGGAGGTATTTATACTTTATTGCTTCAAAACAAGGGGAGCATATCTGTTAAGAGGATCATAATTGATTAACAGTTGCGGTGTGAAGAGTCTCTCAATTTCCTTAAATCAAAGAGTGGACTTCTTTAGCGATTCTACCGCGTAATCAACAGCTCTTGCTGTAAATGCCATGTAACTTAAAGATGGGTTTTGGCAGCTGGCAGAGGCCATGAACGAACCATCTGTGATAAATACGTTGGATACATCATGGCATTGATTCCATTTATTCAAAACGGACGTTTTCGGATCTTTTCCCATCCGGGCTGTTCCCATTTCATGGCTTTTATGGCCTAATTTATAACTGTCAGGATTACCTGACTTGATATCTTTATATCCGGCGGTCTCAAACATTTCTAAGGCGGCTTCTGCCATTTTCTTCACCATGACCTTTTCGTTCTCTTTTATTTCTCCACTTATGTGTAATACAGGCATACCCCATGCGTCCTTCACCTCTGTATCCAATTTCGCTTGATTGTCATAGTACGGGAGGCATTCGCCAAATGAGCTCAAACCAATTCTCCACGGTCCGGGTTTCGATATTTCATTCTTGAAGTCAGCTCCAAAACCATTAATGGTAGTACCTCTGTCCCAGCCCTCCCGGTACGCACTGCCCTGGTATCCAAAGCCTCTTAAGAAATCAGAATTTTGACTATCAATGTTTTGGAACCTGGGGATATAAAACCCCGTTGGTCGATGGCCATTGTAGTAGCCATCTTCAAACCCTTCAACGCTGGCAGAGAATCCATATCCAAAGTGGTCCATGATGTAGTGGCCCAAGACCCCGCTGGAGTTGGCAATACCGTCCGGGAAGCTATCGGATTTACTATTCAGCATGATTCGGGTACTCGAAAGGGCGGATGCACATAAAAAAATTACAGGAGCAAAGTATTCAGTGGTTTCTTTGGTTAGAGCGTTAATTACCCGAACGCCGGTTGCTTTTCTCTTCTTTCCGTCATAAATAATCGAATGAACAATTGAGTGGGCCCTGAAGGTCATATTTCCAGTGGTTTGTGCTGCGGGCAAAGTAACGCTCACACTATTAAAATATCCGCTGAAAGGGCATCCTGTTTCACAGAGATTTCGATTCTGGCACGGTCCGCGGTTGTTATATCTGACTGTAAGGTTGGTCGTCCTGCCGATAGTCAGGTCTCTACTTAGTTTCTCTTTAATCTTCTCCTTAAAGTCTTTTTCCACACAGTTGAGGTCCATGGGTGGAAGAAACTGGCCATCAGGCAACTGTTTTAACCCCTCCCTTTGGCCGCTCACTCCGATATATTTTTCAACGTAATCGTACCAGGGTGCAATATCTTTATACCTAACGGGCCAGTCTACTCCATGACCATCTTTGGCGTTGGCTTCGAAATCCAAATCACTCATCCGGTAGGATTGCCGACCCCAAACCATGCTTTTACCGCCAGTATTAAAACTTCGGTAGAGCAGAAATTTCTTGTCTTCTGGAGTGGTGTAGGGATGATTTCTATCACTGGCGAAGAAATGCTTTGTTGCCTCATTAAATGCATACTTCTTGCTTTGGACGGGGTACTCTGCTTTGGTCTCTTTGCTTATTCGTTTGCGAAACTCAAACTCCCATGGGGCCATATTGGTAGTAGGATAGTCTTTAATATGTTCTATATGTCTCCCTCTTTCGAGGACTAAAGTTTGCAGCCCTTTTTCTGTCAACTCTTTAGCCGCCCAGCCACCGGACATGCCCGAACCAATGACAATGGCATCGAAAAATTGTGTTTGTTTTTTCATGGGATTAAGCCTGGTTGTTAAATGCTGCCTTTCTTCAAAGATTCTACAGCATAATCTACTGCCCTGGCCGTAAAAGCCATGTAGCCCAAGGAAGGGTTGTGACATGCAGAAGATGTCATAAATGATCCATCAGTCACGTATAGATTGGGTACATCATGGCAGGCATTCCACTTATTTAAAACAGACGTTTTTGGATCTTTTCCCATTCTGGCCGTACCCATTTCGTGAATACCATCACCAAAAATCCATTCATCCGGATTCCCCTGGTAAATGTCTTTAAAGTCTGCCTTCTCCATCATTTCGGCTCCATACTGCTGCATGTATTTAATGATGGTCTTCTCATTTTCTTTCAATTCGCAGCTAATGTGCAATAGCGGCATCCCCCAATCATCTTTCAGTTCCGGATGCAGCTCAACTTTATTGTCATAATAGGGGAGGCATTCTCCATAAGCATAAAAATTCATTTGCCATGGTCCTGGTTTAGAAACTTCCGCCTTGAAGTTAGTGCCAAAACCATCCATTCTTGTACCTCTTTCCCAACCCATTCTAACTGCATCCCCTTGATAACCAAACCCTCTCACAAAATCGGGGTGCTTGCTATCTACATTCTGAAATCGTGGAATATAGATGCCGTTGGGCCTATGTCCGTTGTAATAGCCATTCTCAAATCCATCAACCTTTGCCGAAAGAGTAGGACCGAAATGGTCCATCAAATGGTGACCTAGCATGCCACTACTATTTGCTATTCCATTGGGGAAACTATCAGAAACGCTGTTCAACATGATTTGTGTGCTAGGGATGGTTGAAGCACATAAGAATATAATTTTGGCAGTGTATTCAGTGGTTTCCTGTGTTTGTGCGTCAATCACACGTACGCCAGAAGTTTTTCCGGACTGCTCATCAAAAATGATGGAATGAACAATGGAGTTAGTCTGTAATGTCATATTCCCTGTCGCTTTAGCTGCAGGTAATGTGACACTGACACTACTGAAATATCCACTAAAAGGACATCCTGTTTCGCACATATGGCGATATTGACATGGACCCCGGCCTTTGTGAGCAACAGTTAGGTGTGCACACCGGCCGATGGTCATCACCCTTCCGTCAAAATTCTCTTTGATCGAATCCCTGAGATGCTCCTCCACACAATTCATTTCCATGGGAGGTAGAAATTGCCCATCAGGAAGTTGCTTTAACCCTTCATTGCGACCACTTACCCCGATGTACTTTTCTACATAGTCATACCAGGGTGCTATGTCCTTATATCTGACCGGCCAATCTACCCCGATTCCTTCTTTGGCATTAGATTCAAAGTCAATGTCACTGAGTCTATAGCTTTGCCGGGCCCAAAGAATGCTTTTTCCTCCTGTGTGAAAACCTTTTAACCAGCGAAAGGGTTTGTCTTCCGGATGGGTGTAAGGATGTTTTTTATCGCTGGCAAAGAAATGCTTGGTGGACTCATTGAAAGCATATACCCCTTGTTGGACGGGATACTCTTCACTGGTTTCAGGGCTCAGCTCTTTTCTGTATTTAAATTCCCAGGGTGCTTTGTTGGTGGTGGGGTAGTCTTTGATGTGCTCTATATTGCGTCCTCTTTCAAGTACCAGCGTTTTCAGGCCTTTTTCGGATAATTCCTTAGCGGCCCATCCTCCTGACATCCCTGATCCAATCACGATGGCATCAAATTGTTGCGTTTGCTTTTTCATGGATTAGCGGTTGCCAACAAGCAATTTCTCATTACTGTCAATGGTGATGCACCCGTCGTATTTACCGGGAACGGGTTTATAGTTCATACTCTTCATTCCAACTTCGGAAGTAAAAAAGGCCCATAGAACCAACCCTTTAAACGACTTGAAGAAAGACTTTTTGCCGGATGCTGCTTCCACCAGTTGCATGTAGGCGATTTGCCCAGCCTCATCCATCTCAAGAAATGTTTTTTGATACTTTTCCTGAACTTCAGTCATGAATGTATTAAGACCCAATTCCAGCTCTGCCCTTTTTTCAACTTCAAAATAAGAATCAAAAAGCAGGTCAATATATGGGGCTACACCCGCATCTGAAGAACCTGGTGAATCGGTCTTCGGAAGAATTAATTCCGCCATCTGCCAGACGGTGTCGAACTGTTCAGTTGAAAGGTAAATGGGCTGATACTCAGAAGGCCGCCTGACCCCACAGCTCTTCAGCAGAACGGAAATAGCGGGAAGCGTCCCTAATCCAGCCAGGGTTGTGGCTGAATTCTTTAATAGCTGACGTCTTTTCATTCTTTAATAATAAAAAAATTTAATTTCAATCTATAATTATTTGAGAATACCATGTTCCACCAAACCTGAATCAGTTTTGAAACATACACTTCTGTTTGTGATTCCGTTTCAACCATGCTGTCGTCGAACGGAAAGGCGTACCCGAAATCCCCAACCTTTGCCGTAGCAGACCATACACCCCCGGTTAATTCCCTATCCACGTTTATGGATTCGGGGGTTCTAAAAATATTATAAGTGTGAGTTTCCTGATTATTGGTTGATTGACCGGAGAGTTGTGAACCCATCACCAAATAAATACAACCCGGTAAGATTTTTCCCCTGCCAATCATTGCCAACAAATTTATACACACGAGCGGCCAGAAAATGTTTGAAAGTGACCGGTGGCATTAGACGGCTAAATCAGTAATTAGCAAATGGGATTCATATTTCCTGAAGCCCAAAACCCGCCATTTCAGTCATATTAATACTTAATTATTACATATTTGGTAGTTCACTGGATCTGGAAAGAGCACTTGTAGCCACCCCTGAACTGCCGGAGATCAAAATACTGTTCGACAAATCATCCCATGCTGTAGCCTTTGGACATGAGCGTAAGTCCCGATTGGGTGAGCGCATCAAGAGGCTTTACGGGCTCAGTCATTTCGACCAGTTCCGGAGCTTTTAAATATTTTTCAAATCCCGGCTAAATCATCAGACTCTGAATTGCTTCATCCGGAACCTGTGGAAAACCAATTCACAAAACGTGTTCAAGACCGTCTCAAAAAACATTTATTCATTGATGTCAATTATCAACGCAAGCTTGAGACCAGCGAGATAGCTGGCCTTGCCAGGCTTACCCGTGAAGCCTTCTGCCGATATTTCAAAAAAATGACCCGGCTAACATTTACTGAATTTGTTAATCATTATCGTCTTGATAAGGCAAAAATGAGCAAAGTTCCGGACAGGGTTCACAAAACAGATTTTTACAAGCTAAAAACAACGAAAAAGCAAACAGTATGAGATTTCAATCTCAATTTGAAAATAAGAGGTAGCCAATTCTAACTGCGAAGCACCAATATGTTGAAGACACAACTTGTTTTTTACCTTGAAAATTTATGCTTTTCACTTGTGAGATATTTGAGCTATACTGGCAATTGATGCTTACTCTTTTTTTGATTATCTGATAGGAAAGCATGACTGTAGGACTCCACGTAACCGGACGAAACGAACTTATAATGGCCTTCTCTACCGGTATTAACTCTGGATATTGTGTCTTGACTGTTTCAGAGTTTTGTACATCACTTACTATTTTTAGTTTAATGCCAGATTCTATGCCTCCTCCTATCATTAAGTTCTTGAATAATCTGTATTGCATGACTATAGGTATGGCAATCCTCCTTTGTGTTGGTATTATTGGGGTTTCCCACTCCGGTGGAAAATTTTTATTTTTAGAATTAAGCTTTGCAACGTTATAGACATGTTGAATGTTTGAATATAATGCGGTTGCTCTCACAATCATTTTGCTATTCAACTCATATTGGTATCCGACACCTCCCTCAATATTATAAACCACATCTAGACAGGAGCCTACAACCAAGATATCATTCCATTTCTCATGAAGGGTTTGAACTTTCAAAGGAGTACTTTGAAAACCAAGCTCAAAGTGAATGCCTGATTGTGCACAGACATCTTTCACATCACAAATACCAGGTATGAGAAAGAATAATGCAACCAAAAGTTTCATTTGGGATATAGTTGAGTGCTCTGTTTTATGCGTCATCATAATTTTTGCTGTTGAGGGGTGCAAAAATGATTCTTTGGCTATTATCTTCCTGTGTACAAGTGTCAGGTAGCCAAAGAATCCTGGTAAAATGGATTTAATATCCATTATTCATCAGTTTAGTACCAAATTTTGTCTCTCCATGATATGTGGTGAAGATTAGTTTGCCAGCTTTGCCAAATATGACCTAATGGCCACACACCGCTATGTTGACATTCAGTGATAAGTACTCTTCTCGACCCGAGTGCATCATCATTGGCACCAATTGGCACTGTAAATGTAAAGCCAGATGTAGCAGTAAGCGTTACTGAACCAGAAGGTCCCGGGTCATTCTCCCACCATGTCCAGTAAACTTCATCGAGACCGGTGTTCCATGTAAAAAGCGGACCCACGTGTTGGGGCCACCATCTATTTTCTATATGTCTTTTCTTTTTTGGTTCAAAAATGGCCGCCGGGTCAAAAAGTATTTCTCCAGTTGGACCATTAATTCTGAAAGATAATTCCGGTCCTCCTGACAACCACCCGCCTTCCCGACAGGTTCCATTGCAGCGAATTTGATACAGAAACTCTCTCCGGCCACGTCTGTCAGCGCAATTAGCTTTTACCCTGCCATTTGGCAATGACTGGGTTAATTTTCTCCCGGAACTCCCGATTTCTTCAAATTTTTCTCTTGCTTCTTTAGCCGCAAGTGGTTCATCATAATAAAGGCAGTTTATGGCAGTATAAAATTTGTAGTGCTCATTTTCAAACAATAAAGTGCTGCAACTTTGCACCTCGTTAGATTGACTTCCTTGTGCGACCGGTATTACCCGTTCATTTGTACCAATAACCAGTACAACGGATTCAGGCTCGTTAACAGCATCAATTTCAATAGTGTTACCGTCGCTATCATAACCTTTTACGGAAGTGGAAATCTGGTCGTCATATTCTGAATCAAGAATTGCCACTTGAGGTATGTGGTTGTCAGTGTCCCATGATTCAGCACTATCGAGTTTAAGTTCTGGTATTGCAATTTGCAATAGAGGGTAATACAAAGCCAGCGAATCAAAAAATTGCTCTGTGAGATTGGTGGTTCTTGTATTGGATTGAGGGCTGGTAAGTAAATTCCTGAAAAGAATTGCCCTATTGCCAATTATTATTTCTTCGTTTACAATATTTGCAACAAGAATATCATAATCATTATCAATTTTTAATAAAGCCTTCTCCTTCAAGAATTTTCTTAAGCCTGCTTCTTTTATGGAATTTGATAAAAAGTAAGCCAGTCTATCAGACAAATTATCTTGTATTTTGTCTAAAGTCGGCGAATATTCCAAAGGATTTATCGCCATATTGTTTTCAGAATCAGGCAAATTCGTTAGTGAGTCTTCTGAACATCCCGATAGCATTATGGCTGCACTTAGCAGCACAGTTAAATTTTTAATCATTACTTGATAAATTTAATTTGAACAAAAGTTTAATTTGAATAAAAGTTTTTCTTTTCCATTGTTTAGCCAATGGTGAGCTTTAGGGCAACAGTACCTGGTATTGTTGCCCTTATTTTGTAATTTATTGTATCATCTCTTTAATATTTGTTAACCAAGTTTACACTGTAAAGGAACTAAAATTTTGTTTATCAACAAAATAATTATCTTTATGAGATTTCAATCTCAATTTGAAAATAAGAGGTAGCCAATTCTAAATGATAACCGCTTCAATGGTGAAGACACAACTTGTTTTTTACCTTGAAAATTTATGCTTTTCATTTGTGAGATATTTGAGCTATACTGGCAATTGATGCTTACTCTTTTTTTGAGTATCTGATAGGAAAGCATGGCTGTAGGACTCCACGTAACCGGACGAAACGAACCTTTAATAGCCTCATCTACCGGTATTAACTCTGGATAGAGTCTCTTGACTATTTCAGAGTTTTGTACATCACTTACTATTTTTAGTTTAATGCCAGATTCTATGCCTCCCCCTATCATTAAGTTCTTGAATAATCTGTATTGCATGACTATAGGTATGGCAATCCTCCTTTCTGTTAGAGTTGTTGGAATTATCCAATCCAGTCGAGTATCTTTAGGATCCAGATACTTTATAATGGAAAAGTCATGATAAATGTTTGAATATAATGCGGTTGCTCTCACAATCATTTTACTATTCAACTCATATTGGTATCCGACGCCTCCCTCAAAACTATACCTCTTTTCACCGGAACTTACACTCAAGCTATCAGTCCATTCCTGATAAGAGGGTAAGGGCCTAGATTTCACAGGATTATTTTGAAAACCAAGCTCAAAGTGAATGCCTGATTGTGCACAGACATCTTTCACATCACAAATACCAGGTATGAGAAAGAATAATGCAACCAAAAGTTTCATTTGGGATATAGTTGAGTGCTCTGTTTTATGCGTCATCATAATTTTTGCTGTTGAGGGGTGGAAAAATGATTCTTTGGCTATTATCTTCCTGTGTACAAGTGTCAGGTAGCCAAAGAATCCTGGTAAAATGGATTTAATATCCATTATTCATCAGTTTAGTACCAACAGTTTAGTACCAAATTTTGTCTCTCCATGCTATGTGGTGAAGATCAGTTTGCCAGCTTTGCCAAATATGACCTAATGGCCACACACCGCTATGTTGACATTCAGTGATAAGTACTCTTCTCGACCCGAGTGCATCATCATTGGCACCAATTGGCACTGTAAATGTAAAGCCATTTGCAGCAGTAAGCGTTACTGAACCAGAAGGTCCCGGGTCATTCTCCCACCATGTCCAGTAAACTTCATCGAGACCGGTGTTCCATGTAAAAAGCGGACCCACGTGTTGGGGCCACCATCTATTTTCTATATGTCTTTTCTTTTTTGGTTCAAAAATGGCCGCCGGGTCAAAAAGTATTTCTCCAGTTGGACCATTAATTCTGAAAGATAATTCCGGTCCTCCTGACAACCACCCGCCTTCCCGACAGGTTCCATTGCAGCGAATTTGATACAGAAACTCTCTCCGGCCACGTCTGTCAGCGCAATTAGCTTTTACCCTGCCATTTGGCAATGACTGGGTTAATTTTCTCCCGGAACTCCCGATTTCTTCAAATTTTTCTCTTGCTTCTTTAGCCGCAAGTGGTTCATCATAATAAAGGCAGTTTATGGCAGTATAAAATTTGTAGTGCTCATTTTCAAACAATAAAGTGCTGCAACTTTGCACCTCGTTAGATTGACTTCCTTGTGCGACCGGTATTACCCGTTCATTTGTACCAATAACCAGTACAACGGATTCAGGCTCGTTAACAGCATCAATTTCAATAGTGTTACCGTCGCTATCATAACCTTTTACGGAAGTGGAAATCTGGTCGTCATATTCTGAATCAAGAATTGCCACTTGAGGTATGTGGTTGTCAGTGTCCCATGATTCAGCACTATCGAGTTTAAGTTCTGGTATTGCAATTTGCAATAGAGGGTAATACAAAGCCAGCGAATCAAAAAATTGCTCTGTGAGATTGGTGGTTCTTGTATTGGATTGAGGGCTGGTAAGTAAATTCCTGAAAAGAATTGCCCTATTGCCAATTATTATTTCTTCGTTTACAATATTTGCAACAAGAATATCATAATCATTATCAATTTTTAATAAAGCCTTCTCCTTCAAGAATTTTCTTAAGCCTGCTTCTTTTATGGAATTTGATAAAAAGTAAGCCAGTCTATCAGACAAATTATCTTGTATTTTGTCTAAAGTCGGCGAATATTCCAAAGGATTTATCGCCATATTGTTTTCAGAATCAGGCAAATTCGTTAGTGAGTCTTCTGAACATCCCGATAGCATTATGGCTGCACTTAGCAGCACAGTTAAATTTTTAATCATTACTTGATAAATTTAATTTGAACAAAAGTTTAATTTGAATAAAAGTTTTTCTTTTCCATTGTTTAGCCAATGGTGAGCTTTAGGGCAACAGTACCTGGTATTGTTGCCCTTATTTTGTAATTTATTGTATCATCTCTTTAATATTTGTTAACCAAGTTTACACTGCAAAGGAACTAAAATTTTGTTTATCAACAAAATAATTATCTTTATGAGATTTCAATCTCAATTTGAAAATAAGAGGTAGCCAATTCTAACTGCGAAGCACCAATATGTTGAAGACACAACTTGTTTTTTACCTTGAAAATTTATACTTTTCATTTGTGAGATATTTGAGCTATACTGGCAATTGATGCTTACTCTTTTTTTGATTATCTGATAGGAAAGCATGGCTGTAGGACTCCACGTAACCGGACGAAACGAACCTTTAATAGCCTTATCTACCGGTATTAACTCTGGATAGTTTCTCTTGACTATTTCAGAATTTTGTACATCATTTACTATTTTTAGTTTAATGCCAGATTCTATGCCTCCTCCTATCATTAAGTTCTTGAATAATCTGTATTGAATGACTATAGGTATGGCAATTCTCCTTTCTGTTAGTGATATTGGGGTGTCCCAATGAAATCGAAAATTAGATTTAAGCTTTGTAACCCTATAGGAATGTTGAATGTTTGAATATAATGCGGTTGCTCTCACAATCATTTTGCTACTCAACTCATATTGGTATCCGACACCTCCCTCAATATTATAAGCCATCTCTCGAAGGGAGCCTACAAACAAGGTATCATTCCATTGCTCCTGAGGGATTAGGGATTTCAAAGGAGTACTTTGAAAACCGAGCTCAAAGTGAATGCCCGATTGTGCACAGACATCTTTCACATCACAAATACCAGGTATGAGAAAGAATAATGCAACCAAAAGTTTCATTTGGGATATAGTTGAGTGCTCTGTTTTATGCGTCATCATAATTTTTGCTGTTGAGGGGTGCAAAAATGATTCTTTGGCTATTATCTTCCTGTGTACAAGTGTCAGGTAGCCAAAGAATCCTGGTAAAATGGATTTAATATCCATTATTCATCAGTTTAGTACCAAATTTTGTCTCTCCATGATATGTGGTGATAATCAGTTTGCCAGCTTTGCCAAATATGACCTAATGGCCACACACCGCTATGTTGACATTCAGTGATATGTACGCTTCTCGACCCGAGTGCATCATCATTGGCACCAATTGGCACTGTAAATGTAAAGCCAGATGCAGCATTATACGTTATTGAACCAGAAGGTCCCGGGTCATTCTCCCACCATGTCCAGTAAACTGCATCGAGACCGGTGCTCCATGTAAAAAGCGGACCCACGTGTTGGGGCCACCATCTATTTTCTATATGTCTTTTCTTTTTTGGTTCAAAAATGGCCGCCGGGTCATAAAGTAATCGTCCATCTGGCCCATTAATTCTGAAAGATAATTCCGGTCCTCCTGACAACCACCCGCCTTCCCGACAGGTTCCATTGCAGCGAATTTGATACAAAAACTCTCTCCGGCCACGTCTGTCAGCGCAATTAGCTTTTACCCTGCCATTTGGCAATGACTGGGTTAATTTTCTCCCGGAACTCCCGATTTCTTCAAATTTTTCTCTTGCTTCTTTAGCCGCAAGTGGTTCATCATAATAAAGGCAGTTTATGGCAGTATAAAATTTGTAGTGCTCATTTTCAAACAATAAAGTGCTGCAACTTTGCACCTCGTTAGATTGACTTCCTTGTGCGACCGGTATTACCCGTTCATTTGTACCAATAACCAGTACAACGGATTCAGGCTCGTTAACAGCATCAATTTCAATAGTGTTACCGTCGCTATCATAACCTTTTACGGAAGTGGAAATCTGGTCGTCATATTCTGAATCAAGAATTGCCACTTGAGGTATGTGGTTGTCAGTGTCCCATGATTCAGCACTATCGAGTTTAAGTTCTGGTATTGCAATTTGCAATAGAGGGTAATACAAAGCCAGCGAATCAAAAAATTGCTCTGTGAGATTGGTGGTTCTTGTATTGGATTGAGGGCTGGTAAGTAAATTCCTGAAAAGAATTGCCCTATTGCCAATTATTATTTCTTCGTTTACAATATTTGCAACAAGAATATCATAATCATTATCAATTTTTAATAAAGCCTTCTCCTTCAAGAATTTTCTTAAGCCTGCTTCTTTTATGGAATTTGATAAAAAGTAAGCCAGTCTATCAGACAAATTATCTTGTATTTTGTCTAAAGTCGGCGAATATTCCAAAGGATTTATCGCCATATTGTTTTCAGAATCAGGCAAATTCGTTAGTGAGTCTTCTGAACATCCCGATAGCATTATGGCTGCACTTAGCAGCACAGTTAAATTTTTAATCATTACTTGATAAATTTAATTTGAACAAAAGTTTAATTTGAATAAAAGTTTTTCTTTTCCATTGTTTAGCCAATGGTGAGCTTTAGGGCAACAGTACCTGGTATTGTTGCCCTTATTTTGTAATTTATTGTATCATCTCTTTAATATTTGTTAACCAAGTTTACACTGCAAAGGAACTAAAATTTTGCTTATCAACAAAATAATTATCTATTTTTATTTATCAACAAAATAATTATCTGTGATAAACGTCATAAACTGCAGCTATTCCTCTATTATATCCGGCTACTCCTCCGGAATGGAGTCAATGGGTGATTCCTCCCCGCCTTTTTGATGATATGATTTTTCAACTTGCTGTCCATAATATCTGTGTTCTTTGCCCATTGGTACCTTTGTCTGCTTTTATGGCTATTCCTTCCGGTAGATGTGCCGTATCCGGTACTTCATCCATATTGACATTGGCAGGTGTAGTCAATACTGCCTAATTATTCTCCCTGAATCTGTCCCGTGATGTTCTTTGTAGCCATAGCGTACCTTGCCTGCCTTATCGGGCAAGTTTTGTACGACTTCGGGCGGCTCTACGAGAAAGCGCAAAAACATTGCCCTGCTGGAGAAATTAGTGTGATTAGCTTAAAACCCGGTCTTCAAAGAACTGGCCTGATTCCAAAAATTCATGACGTGAACAGGCTGGTCAATATGGAAACAAATAGTACGCCACCACCCCGGCATTGCCAACATGGAATAAGAGCCTTCCCGGTTTCAATCAATATTGTCTTAAAGTAAAAAAAATGATATGTTGGATATAGTATCATGAGCCTTACATAAACTAAAACCCATGTCGCAAGCGGACTACGCCCATTTGAAAACCCCATTAGACAATTTCTACCACTGGGAAAAAACACAGCCAGAGAAAATATTCCTCTCTCAACCTATTGACGGAGAATGGCACACTTACACTTATCAGGAATTTGGTCAACAGGTTAGAAAAATGGCAGCGGTAATTAAAGCGAAAGATTTCCCGCAAGGATCTCATATAGCGTTAATGTCCAAGAATTGTTGTCACTGGTTAATGTGCGATTTAGCTATAATGATGAGTGGGCACGTTTCAGTACCTATTTACCCCAATGTGAGTGAAGAAACCGTCAGGTATGTACTTGAGCATAGTGAAGCAAAACTATTATTCGTAGGAAAACTGGATGAAAAGGACTGGGCGGTGATGAAGCCAGGCATTCCGGATGGATTCGACTGCATTGACTCTGGCCTTTACGGATTACCAGATTGTCCTTACGCAAAGTGGGAAGATATTATTCCCAAAATTGAGCCTGTTGCTGATAATCCCGTTCGCAGCCTGGAAGACATAATGACCATCATTTATACTTCAGGAACAACAGGAGTGCCAAAAGGTGTAGTACAAAATTTCTTAGGATCGGCATTCGCTGCAGAATATTTTGTAAAGCATTTTGGGATCACAACAGGCGACCGGTTCTTCTCCTATCTTCCTCTATCCCATATTGCCGAGCGTTTACTCACTGAAATTGTTGTTTTACAGGGTGGATCAAGTGTACATTATGTACAATCGTTAGACACATTCAAAGAGAATCTCGCTGAATGCCAACCAACTGCATTCCTCGCAGTTCCCCGTATTTGGACGAAATTCATGAATGGTGTCCAGGCAAAATTTCCGGCCTCGAAACTGAAATTTCTATTGGCTATACCTATCGTTAATAATATTATCAGGAAAAAAATCAAAGAGGCACTGGGGTTAGGTTATGCCAGGATTTGTCTTACTGGTGCTGCTCCCATAGCACCATCTCTTCTGACCTGGTTTGACAAGATTGGCGTAACAATCTATGAGGTGTATGGCATGACAGAAAACAATGCTTACTCCCATGCTAATGTGCCGGGGGAACGCAAGATCGGAACTGTCGGAAAAACCTTGCCTGGAGTAGAAACTAAAATCAGTGAACAGGGCGAGATATGTATTAAGAGCATAACCAATATGGTTGAGTATTATAAGGAACCAGGAAAAACAGCAGAAACGATTAAAGATGGTTACTTTCTGACCGGAGATAAAGGTGAGATTGATAAAGAAGGCTATATGAAGATCACAGGGAGAGTGAAAGACATGTTTAAAACGGCCAAAGGCAAATATGTTTCACCGAATCCGATAGAATTGAAATTTGCTAAAAACGAAAACATTGAGCAAATCTGTGTGGTAGGCCCGGGAGTTCCTCAACCCATGGCGTTAATAGAATTATCTGACGCAGCCAGTAGCTTTGACCGTAATGTGGTATCAGAAAGCCTCAGAGAGTCATTGTCAGAGATCAACCCTTTGCTGGAACACCATGAACAACTGCATAATCTGGTGGTGGTCAAAGAGAAATGGACACCTGACAACGGGCTGCTAACTCCAACTATGAAAATCAAACGTGGTTCAATTGATGAAAAGTATCAAACCAGATACGATGACTGGTATAAGGAGAAAGCTGAAGTGTGTTGGGAAAAGTAGCCTATTTATTAGGTAAAAGAAGTTGTACCAACCAACTTACTGCAACTACCATAATCACACCAACTGGATTGTACCACAGGTAACCAAACTGAAGTGATCCGGATAGATTCGCAAAATGACAACTGATTACAACCATTTGTGATACAATTGCGGCAATAAAAACTGATGTGCCATTTATCCTTTTCATAAAAAATCCAACCAAAAAGGTTCCCAGTATTGTTCCATAAAAAAGCGAACCCAGGATATTAATCCCTTCAATTAAATTCTCTGCAGACTGGATAAAAAAAGCGAATGCAATGGCAAATGTGCCCCAAATCAAGGTTAACAACTTTGAGGCCTGTAAATAGTGTTTTTCCGATGCTTCTTTTTTGTAAAGGCGTTGGTAAAAGTCTACTGTAGCAGTTGAGGCCAGTGCATTCAATTCTCCGGCAGTTGATGACATGGCAGCGGCAAATATCACAGCAACTAATAATCCAGTAAGCCCGATTGGCATTTCTGTCAAAATGAATGTAAGAAACACATAATCGGAATCTTTAGTCTTCCGTCCCGGGTCAGCCTTACTTATCAGTCCCTTCATTTGACGCCGGGCTTCCTCTATTTGCTGAGTAGCACCTAAGACTTCCGCCCTTCCCTCCGCAATGGTCTGATCATTATCCTTTCTGATACCCTCGTCAATTTTCTCATAACCTTTCTTGCGTACATCAGAATATTTATTGTACCAGGTATTTATACTTCCGGTTTGCTCAGCATATTCGGTCGTCTCCAAAAATTCTACATTTGCCCTGTTGAAATGTATAGGTGCCTGGTTGAATTGATAGAACATGAAGACCATTATCCCCACGAAAAGGATGAAAAACTGCATGGGAATTTTCAGGATAGCGTTAAACATCAATCCCATTTTACTCTCCATAGTATTCTTGCCTGAAATATACCGCTGTACCTGACTCTGGTCAGTACCAAAATAAGAGAGTGACAAAAACAAGCCTCCTAATATCCCAGACCAGAAAGTATATCTTTTCTCCACATCAAATGAGAAATCGATGACATCTAATTTACCGGCCTGCCCGGCCATAACAACCGCATCATAAAAAGATACTCGATCTGGCAATTTTCCCGCGATAACGATAAAAGCAGCTACCATCCCAAATAGAATGACCAGCATCTGGTACTTCTGAGTAATACTTACCGCCCTGGTTCCACCCGAGACAGTATAGATCACAACCAATACCCCAACCCCAAGGATGGTCAGTGAGAGGTCCCATTCAAGAATTGAAGAAACAATTATCGAAGGTGCCAGAATGGTAATTCCAGCCGCCAGTCCTCGTTGAATAAGAAATAACAATGCCCCGAAAGTTCTGGTCTTGGTGTCAAAACGCTGTTCCAAATATTCGTAAGCCGTATATACTTTCAGCCTATAATATATAGGGATAAAAAAAACACACACAATAATCAATGCGAGAGGTAAACCAAGGTAGTTCTGAACAAAGGACATCCCACTTTCATAAGCTTGACCAGGTACGCTAATAAAGGTGATGGCACTTGCTTGTGTTGCCATTACTGACAAACCTATCGTACCCCAGCGGAGACTTTTTCCTCCCAGGAGGTAAGATTCAATATTTGCTTGCTTTCTCGATTTCCATACTCCTAAAGCGGCAATTAGCAAGAGTGTCCCAAAAAGAACAGCTAGGTCAATGTTACTCATTAAATACTTTGGTAAAGATGTAAAACAGGACAACCATTAATGCGAGGTTACCCAGCACTAACATATAGATAGTGTTCCAACTCTTAAACCGGGGAGGTGGAGAATCTTCAGTTTCGTTCAAATCCTGTTTTTCATCCATTGGTCAATGTTAGGATGTGGCTAAAATAATCTTCCTGCTTTATCTCTCCAAAAAAGGGTTACATACATTACTCTTTCCCGGATCCAGATTCTGCTGGCTTGGTTTTTTCCTTGCCAATGGATATCATATTGGTGAAAATTCTGTAAGCACCCGGAACACCAGCAGGTAGCTGTCTAAACCATGAATACCCACTGTATATATAATATCCCTTTCCAAACTTAGCCACAAGCAATCCTCCATCTTTTGGATCCTCACCGGGGTCATTGGAAGATAGTATGGCATCAAATTTATCGTCCCACTCTGACGGAAAATAAAGCCCCCTCTCCTGCACCCAATTGTCGAAATCAGCCTGCGTGATTTTATTTGGAAAATTCAGGACTTCATGATCTGGTTTCAACACTCTAATTTCCGCTTCCTCCACACTAACACGATCCCTACCGACCGTCATTGGATAAGGTGAAATCTCATCGGTAACCATTCTTCTGCTAGTATTGTATTGAACTATCATGGTTCCGCCATTTTCGACGTATTTCATCAATTTAGGCTGGTAAAATTTCAATCTGTCAACTGTATTATAAGCTCTCACACCAAGTATAATTGCATCAAAACCGGCTAACTTCTCATCTGCAATTTCCTCATCATTCAATTCCCAGACCCGATAGCCTATTTGTTCCAGACTGGCAGGAATCTCATCGCCCGCCCCTGCCAGGTAACCAATATTCTGGCCCCTTCTATCAATGTCCAGCTTCACCAATCGAGCAAAAGAAGTTGGGTATAGGGTTTGCGTCGGAATGTGATCGTACTGGATGCTGACCAGACTCTTATTATAATTACTGCCTCCTACTTCTGCAACCGCTCTGATGTCTGCACTAGATTGCTTTGAAGGGGGCCAGACCTGAAAACTTATATTTTGTTCAGCCCCTTTTAAATCCATGCTGAAATCTATCTTGGCCGGGCTTGATTTCCATCCTTTGGGTAGATCCAAGCTTACCGAACCCATAAGATCATTCTTATTAGATTTTATTTTTACGACTACTTCCCGGGCTTCATTACCTGCAAATACATATACCTTCTCTTCTATGTTCAGCGTAACAGGAGGTCCTATTTCCAAAGGCCGATATTGTTCACCACCGACGGGATCGTTTCTTTTATAAATTATTGGCAATTCATAATCAAAATATTGCCCATCTATCAGAACTGTAGCTTCAACATTAAGTGCCGGTTCATTTTCAGGGAGTCCCCGCTTTAATTGATCGTCCACTCTGTACATCCCCAGTGAACTATTCCCGACTAACCAATAAGGTTGACTATAAGGTTGGTTAGCCGACAAAACGGTCTTTTTATCAAATAAAAACGGATTGTTATCTTTCAATTGCTGCTTTAATTCCGTTTTACCGCCCAGATTTCCAAAATTTAATGAACTCAAAGTAATCTCGGCAGAAGAACGATTGACAACTTCAACACTCAAAGAGATTGAGTCTCCGGGTGTGTAGGAATAATCTGAAGCCTTTACCTCCATGTAAAGACCAGAAACTGCCCGAATTAAATTGGTTATTTCCTTTTCCTTAATGGTTCTCCAGTGGTTGTCATTAATTTTGGCCAAAGCTTTCTTTGCAGCTACCAAATCCTGTAAAATTATCCAAGGCTGCTCTGCGTCAAAATTGAGATAGGCAGACTCTACATGATTCGAGTACTCATCACCACCGATTACTCTAGTAGAAGTAGTATTAATATCTTCAAATACATTTTCCTTAAACTCCTCTCCTGCCAATAATTTCATCCATTCTTTGTGAGATTCCCTGGTGCCTGTTGACCCAAATCCCTGGCTTTTGTGATTTGTTCTGCTATGCGCAGACATTTCACCATAAGACTTACCCAGGAGGGGATTGAAATTACCTGTCTCCATTGCCACATACCGGGTTGAATCAAATGGTTGACCATTTCTACTGAAGAAGAACGGATGGGTATTAAAGACGATTCTTTTTGGCTGCCATGGTTCGACGTACTTTAACTGCTCCGGGAATTTTGACTTGTCGTTGGCAATCTCAAACGCCTCAATTCCCAAAACTGCTGATGAAGTGTGGTGCCCATGTCCTGCCCGAGCATCGGGAGGAAACCGGGTAATGATTACATCTGGCTTCAATTTACGGATTGTCCACACTATATCCGATAACACCTGATCGCGGTCCCAGATTTGGAGTGTCTCGTCTGCAGTCTTCGAATAGCCAAAATCATTGGCTCGGGTGAAAAATTGCTGCCCCCCGTCAGTTCTCCTGGCGGCCAATAGTTCCTGCGTTCTTATTATTCCTAATAACTCCCTGATTTCAGGGCCTACAAGATTCTGGCCACCATCTCCTCGTGTACAGGAAAGATAGGAGGCATTAAACAATTCCTCATTAGCGAAATACGCAATTAATCCTGTATTCTCGTCATCTGGATGCGCTGCCAGGTAGAGCATTGATCCAAATACATTCAACTTCTTCAATCCCTGCTTTATTTCGCCAGGATGCATTTGTTTTGGTTTTTGTCCCAAAACAGCAAGGGGAACAAAAATTGCCAGGAATATGTATATGCTAAGTCTCCACATTTTCAGGTTCAATTAGGTGGACAAAACTATAACTTTTGAAATTAACGACGACTCATCCATCTAGTTCTCTCAAATCCATAAAAGGATGTGAATGGGTATTTAATTTGATCGACATGATTAATTAGTATAACAAAGGAATCTTTTCTTTGCCAACGATTCATCAATTAGGAAATGCAAACACACTATTATCAAATTTCACAAGAACTTCAAGTCTCGACAAAACAAGTAGCATCGGTAGTAGAAATGCTGGATGAGGGGTCAACTGTACCCTTTATTTCAAGGTATGGAAAAGACCGGACCGCTAGCCTTGATGAAGTCGCAATCACTGCTATACGAGACAGAATTAGTCAGTTGAGAGATTTGCAAAAACGTCGGGAGTACATCTTGAAAACAATCCAAGAACAGGGGAAAATTGAACCCTGATCTTAAAAGTCGGATAACCCAGGGCAAGAATTTCACAAGTGCATAAATAAAGGAGAGGGAAGTTTTAAATGTTGACGACGCTCTGAACGGTGCCAGAGATATTATCGCAGAATGGATTAATGAGGATCAGGACACAAGCAGGCGAATGCGTCATTTGTTTAATAAAAAAGGAATTATTACTTCCAAATTGATTAAAGGCAAGGATTCAGAAGGTCAGAAATGCAAAGATTATTTTAATTGGTCTGAAGAAATTGTTAAGGTTCCTTCCCACCGTTTGCTGGCTATGAGAAGAGGAGAGAAAGAACTTATCCTTTCAATAGAAATAAGCCCTGATGAGCATGAAGCAACTGTGATTTTGGAAAGGCACTTTGTCCGTTCAGGAAATCAATCTGGAGAACAAGTAAGAATGGCCTGTCTGGATTGCTACAAGAGATTATTAAAACCTTCAATGGAAACAGCAATAAGGTTTTATCCTCAAAAGAAAAAGCAGATATGGAGGCCATCAAAGTATTTGCAGAAAACCTTAAGTCCCTGCTTTTGGCTGCCCATTGGGTCAAAAAAATGTCATGGCCATTGCTATTGGTAATGGAACAGCCGACCGAGAAACAGAGAAATTCATTAAAGGCCTGAATTTAGCTCCCTCAATTATTGTCGCAATGGTCAATGAGAATGGGGCTTCCATTTATTCAGCGTCTAAAATAGAGCGAACGAATTGTCATGAGATTACAGTTTAAAGAAATCTCCCAATATTGGAATTGGCATTATTGAAAAACTAATTTTGCTCTTTTTCATCTTGATGGGTAATAGTACTCAACAACACAAAGAAAGTATTCTGTGATTTATTAAATTCACTCTATTAAAAGTTCGATAGAAAATGAACAGATATCTCCTGACAGCTATTATCTCGCTTTTTGTACTTCAATCGTATGGCCAAAAAACCAGGTACAAAGGCATTTTTCCAATATCAGAAGCCAAACAATACGGCCAAGCCGAGGTCTACTTAAAAGCCTATGTATTTGACCCTAAGAATGTTGATCATGCAAAATAGTCAACTTCATTTGGGATATTTTTTTAAGGATCGTCTGTTGAAAGCTGACATTTTAAAAGACACTGCCCAATTGTATGGGTGGGGTGGTAGTGCCGTGTTATACCTCGCCAAAGCAAAAGCTCTAATTGACGAGAAGGAATTAAAGAAGAGAGATGAATGTTATCAGGCTTTCTATCGTAGAAATCTGAGATCAGGAGAATTCGGTATTAAACTGTCCGATGTACATCTTGAAATTGACGAAAGATTAGAGGGTGCAAAGTCTAGAACTGCCAACATGAAGTCACTTCATGAAAACCTCAGAACAGCCAATCAGTCTTATTAACAATGCAGTGCTTAAGTTTACGGAACTGAATTCCCAATACAGTGATTATAATCTGTTTCTGATCAAGTCAAGCGATTTAACCAAAACCATATTATTATGTGCGAAACCATCATTTACATAGATGACCCCGAAAATCCACCTGAAGGAAGTGCTCCAAAATATGTGGTAATTGACAGAACAGGAAAACTCAGGAATTGAAAGGAAGTATTTCGACAACGATTCTGTATTTCTGCTCGATCGTTATTTTTCATTGCCAATATGCCTGCTTAAGTAAAAAAGGTCCAGATATTTTATCGACTGATAGAGCAATACGTTTATTGGCACTCGACACCGGGAAATTATGGGTTCGCACGGCAATAAAGGTTGATGGAGAGCAGATTGACTTACTCGATTGTGAACTCCAAAACCGATACTCTTTCAACTTTATAGAGGACGCAGATACTGCTTTTTACATTGGAGCGAATTCTGACTGCACACAACTTTCAGCTGACACATTGAATAGGTGGTCCTGGAAGGTTCTCGGGAATATAAAAGAGGAATTTCTTGACAGTTTAGAACTTAAAGATGGTGCTGGTGAAATTTTAACCCGAAGAATTACTGACCTAACAAGTGACAACCTAAGCTGGGAGTTTATAGAAGAAGCCAGTGAAATTTGGGAGTCCTTTAAATGGCAAAAAGAACCACTCGATTAATCTCAATCTATACGCGTGACCTGCTTCCTCACATTAAGACTATCTACCACTCTCGAATAAATTTCATCCATGGTCTTCATATTATCAAGGTGATATTCGAAGCTTTTTTTATAGGAATCCCGATCGACCCGGTGTTTTTCAAAAACCTGTTTTTCAAAATAATTAAAAACTAACCTGGCCGTATCTCCATGGAGTTTAAGGACGTCAATTTTCCCCTCAGCCAAATGAATATCTATCAGGATCGAAGCCATCACATCAACGGTCAGTACATCTTTTGGAATACGCTGCTCCTTACATGAAAAGAGAGCCAAAAGAAGAAATGTTAAAAAATGTTTACGCACACTCAAAATTAATCATTAGGGCATATTTTTGCCGACCTTATGCAAGACCTGCTCAAAAAGCTTCGCAAATATGCGATAAGGATCAGAAAGGCCATTACGAGTCATATGCAGGGTGATTTTCACTCCGTATTCAAGGGATCCGGGCTCGAGTTTGATGACGTTAGACCTTACCAATATGGAGATGATGTACGTACCATAGACTGGAATGTTACGGCAAAAGGTCATGGACCGTATGTAAAAACATTTAAAGAAGAGAAAGAGCAGACCATTTTTTTCATTCTTGATGTGAGTGCATCGCAGGACATTGGCACAGATGGTTATAAGAAATTGGATATTGGTAAAGAGATTTGCGCCTTACTAACTATCTCCGCCATTAAAGAGTCAAGCCAAGTGGGTTTAGTTTGTTACTCCGACCAAAAGGAAGCTTATGTCAAGCCGGCAAAAGGCATCAAGCACTCATACGAAATCATTAATAAGATTTTTAAACTTAGTCCGAAGTCTTTAAAAACAAACTTGAATAAAGCCATCCAGTATGCACTAAGTATGGTCAAGCGAAAAAGTGTGATCATTTTAGTGTCCGACTTTATTGATGAAGACTACGAGCACAACATAAAAGCACTTTCCAGGAAACATGACTTAGTGGTTATTCACATATATGACGTACGTGAGACCACTCTGCCCAAACTAGGTATTGTTCCGTTATATGATCAGGAGAGTCAAAAAACGATTTGGGTGAATACATCATTGGGCGCATTCCGCAAAAAACTTGAAAAAACTTATGGCTCAAATCGTCATAATTTAGAAAAACTGTGCAAGAGGCACCAAGCCAATTATCTTTCAATCCGTACGGATGAAGATTATGTACCTCAACTAATAAAACTCTTCAAAGTGAGAAACAGAATGGTGAAAACAGGATAATGAGGAGATTTTTTTTAGGAATATTATTACTTACTGGCTTTGGAGGAAAAAGCCAGCAACTGATACCCGAAGGATGGTTTTTAGTCGATAGCATCAAAATAGGTGAACCGGTTCCGTATTCACTGTCGATCAATTACCCGATTGCCTTTGAGGTGATTTTTCCAGACTCCAATTTCAACTACACACCGTTCGAATTTGTCAGGAAGGAATATTTTGCGAGCAAATCAGATAGTTTATCTGTTAAAGACAGTGTAGTTTATCACATTACAACATTTGAGATAGATCCTGTTCAGTCCGTTTCAATACCGGTTTTTATGATCTCCAATGGCGACAGCACATCCATTTATCCTGAAGTGGATTCTATCTATTTACAAGAAATGGTGCCTGTCATGCCAGATTCTGTTGCCCTCAAAGAAGATGTCGCTTTTTTAAATGTCAGCAGCACCTTCAATTATCCATACCTCTTAATAGGAATAGCAACATCACTATTCGTATTGGCTATTGTTTACTTTGTATTTGGCAAAAAGATTAAACAGAGGATTCAGCTCTATCGATTGGAGCAAGCTTACAGGAAGTTTTCTACAGATTTTGATCAAATGTTCGGTGATTTACGTAAAAGTGGTGACCATACGATTACTGAGAAATTATTGATTCTTTGGAAAAAGTATATGGAAAAATTGGAGAATCGACCATACACAAAATTGACTAGTCGTGAAATAGCTTCACTCTCAGACGCAGGCAAGTTTAGTGAAACTTTGAAATCAATTGACAAAAGCATTTACGGTAAAACAGCAATTGATATCGTCTATAAAAACTTTGAACAATTAGAAGATATCACTGGAGAACGATATCAACGAAAAATAGGCCATGTTAGAAATGGATGAACAAGCATTAGATAATTCATTTTGGTTCGCTTCTCATTGGTTTAGCCCTGGAGTATTTATGAACTACACATGGGAAAATCATTTGATTCTCTATCTGCTGTTCCTTGTTCCTGGACTTTTTCTAATCAAGTGGCTCATTTATTCAAAAAATAGTCAAAAATTACCTATTGCACTTTCTAGTAAGGATATCCAATGGGAACCCACCACATTGCTCAGATATATTCCCGGTGTCTTAATGGCCCTCTGTTTTATTCTGATTGTAGTTGCATTAGCGAGACCTCAGAAAACTAACGAAAAGACAGAACAGTGGACTGAAGGAATTGATATCATGCTAGTAATTGATATTTCGGAGTCCATGCAAATAGAGGATTTTCGACCCAACAGACTGGAGGCTGCAAAGCAGGTTGCCCGAGATTTTATAAAAGGACGTTTCCAGGATAGAATAGGGTTAGTAGTCTTCTCCGGAGACGCTTATTCAAAATCGCCTTTAACAACTGACTACGAATTACTTTATGCCTACATTAACGACATTTCATTTGATTTAATTGAAAGTCGTGGAACAGCCATTGGCAGTGCGTTGGCAGTTGGAACTAATAGAATGCGGGAATCAGAATCAAAATCAAAAGTGATGATCCTCCTCAGCGACGGTGATAATACTGCGGGCAACATTGATCCTGTTACTGCAGCTGAATTGGCCGAAGCCTATGGTATAAAAATCTACACCATTGCCATAGGCAAAGAAGGTAAAGTCCCTTTTGGAACAGATTTCTTTGGACGTACACGTTATGTTGAAAATACCCTTGATGAAACAACTCTGAGAGATATTGCTAAAATTGGCCAGGGTAAATTTTACAGGGTCTCTAACAATAGTGCGCTTCAGGAAGTTTTTGGAGTAATTGACCATCTGGAAAAAGCGGAAATTAAAGAGACTCAATTTAGAGACACCACAGACTTTTATCACATCTATCTTACTTGGGCCATTGTGCTTTTTCTTTCGTGGTTGTTGTCAAAAGCAACATTCATTTCAAATGTTCTGCAGGACTAAAAAAAGCCCCGAAGCAACGTTTTTGCCTCGGGAACTCAACCAGCTATGGAAATGGGTTTGACTATTGTTGTATCTTAATTTCTTATTAAAGTTCTAATTACCCATTAATTGATTGCCAGGGAACTATTCTGTTCACATATCGATCTAACGCAATTTTTTTACGGAACTCGTTCTTCTACAGAATTCCAAAAGCCGGTTCAAAGATCGAAAAACTTTTTAAAAATCAAAAACATCTTTCAAAAATACAATTTTCAAATTATTCATAATCGAAATGTGTTTTTGTACTTTGAAATGAAATTCTCTCAAATTCGCAGAATTTATTGCATTGAAATAAGTACACATCGCATTTAAATAAGTACACATCCTGCTTTGAGAATTTATTGTATTACATAAAAAGTTATCATCCAACACATGATTCTTGTAATTGTTAAATTTTTTCCTCTTTATTATAGGTGTTTTTACCTATAATAACTTTAAAATTTCCCGAATCCAGTAGCACTGGTAGGGTCTAAATTCTATTTTGGATCATGGTGATATTTAGGTGGCCGGTCAGTAATAGTGTCTGCTATATTGTCCTGCATTATTCCTATCTTTTAAAAAATAACCCTTTTTGCCAATTGAGTATTTCTATAAAAATTAGCCATTACCAAGGTGCGCCCTTCTTCTCCCCATCGTAAAAAGCAAAATATATGTTCGTTCTCACAGCCCTCAAGGCTAAAAGTATTTCTAGCTGCAAATTCTGCCGTGTTTTTTTCTGATCTCTATCAGATTCTTAAGTCCTTCGAAGGTCCTACCCTCAACTGAATCTGGTTTTTTCCTTTTTTCGGCTTTCGCCCAATCCGTCTTCGGGCGATGCATCCAGCGGTTGTCGCTGGCTTTCCTTTTATCATTCTGATCATCATAATCATTGGAAAGACTTATCTCGCCTCCACAATAGATCATAGGTAACCCTCCGTAAGCCAGGACGAGCGATTGGAGCATCAAAATCCGCTGTATTGCAATATCGGTCAATTCAAGGTTATCCAGTTCTATCCCCTTTTCAAGGTCCGAAAGAGCAGATCAGGTTCCAGATATTCTGGCATCACCAGTTTTAGGATTGTATGCAAGTGGTGCACCAGTTGCTACAATCTCAAAACAAGCTTTTTATCAAACATAAAGAAGTAATCCTGATATTGTATGTACCTGCTTTTGCTTTCTCGGCCCATTCATGCTCATCTGACGTGTGATTCATCACAAAGTCAATGGCCATTAGCATTCCGCTCTTTCTAAACTTCTTTGTAATCCTCGCAATGTCATCCATTGTTCCCAAACGAGGTTCTACAATTTTATAATCACTTACGGCATATCCTCCATCATTTTCACCCTCCGGTCTTTTGAATAATGGCATAAGGTGAACCCAATTACTTCCTAACTCTTCCAGATAAGGAATCTTTTTAAAGAAGCCGGCCTAGTCGCTTGAGAAATGATCCATATACAGCATCATTCCAACCCAATTTTCACTTAATAACCAATCACTCTCTTTCTCACGTTTCAGATCAAGTTTCTTCAACTCGTCTGACCTTTATTTATATTGATTGTGAAGGTTGATGACCAACTTCGAAACAATTGCAGTCACATCCTGACTGGCTTCATACAATTTTTCCAAAAGAGATGTCAGGCTATGATAATTGGCAGTCAATCGAATCTCAAAGTGCCTGAAAAACTTCTTCCGCAAAGTACATGGGCACTAAAAATATCAAAAAACACCTAGACTATACCCTATACTATAGAATTGGAATGTCAATTGTCTAAAGCCGGTAGATCGATTTGTAAAACAACTAGAACCAATCTTAATTCATTCTTGATGAACAATCCCTCATCAAACAGGTTATTGGTTCTATATTTGCGCCTGCAATAAATTTCAATTGATGATAAGGTACTTATCAATGATTTTTGTACTTAGTTCGGGACTTGTATATACAAGCATGGCCCAAGAAAAGTTTACGGTCAGTGGTTATCTACAGGATGCTTCAAGCGGTGAAAACTTAATTGGTGCCACGATATATATTAAAGAAATTGAATCCGGTGCCGTGACCAATTTTTATGGTTTTTATTCGGTCACAATAGCTGCAGGAACTTACCAATTCGAATTTCGATATTTAGGATATCTGCCATTAATCAAAGAGATAACTCTTAGTCAAAATGAGCGACTAGATCTGGAACTATCACCAAAAGGAACAGAGCTGGAAGAAATAATTATTGAAGCGGAACCGGAAGATATTAATGTTTCAGGTGTGCAAATGAGTACGAATAAGCTTGATATACAGTCAATTCAAAAATTGCCCTCTTTTTTTGGCGAGGTAGATGTTTTGAAAAGCATCCAGACACTACCCGGTGTGACTTCAGTTGGAGAAGGAACGACGGGGTTTAATGTAAGAGGTGGCGGAGTGGGCCAAAATCTAGTACTATTGGATGAAGCACCGGTCTATAACTCCTCACATCTGTTTGGTTTCTTTTCAGTCTTTAATCCTGATGCTGTGAAGGATATACAGTTGATCAAAGGAGGTATTCCCGCCCGATATGGTGGGAGAATTGCGTCAATCCTGGACATAAGAATGAAAGAAGGGAACAGCAAGAAAATGACAGCACAGGGAGGCATAGGTAGTGTTTTCAGCCGTTTAGCAATTGAAGGACCAATTAAGAAAGATAAGGCTTCATTTATAGTCGCCGCCCGTCGCTCCTACTTGGATGTATTTGCCAAAGCCTTTACAGATGTACTGGAAGACGGGGCAGCCCTAAATTTCTATGACCTTACACTTAAGACTAATTATGATATTAACCGCAAAAACAGAATATTTCTATCAGGATACTTTGGCAGAGATAACTTCAAGTTCGACCAGCAACAGGGATTTAACTGGGGAAATACTACGGCAACCTTAAGGTGGAATCACCTGTACAATGATCAGCTTTTTTCTAATTTGACCCTATTCTATAGCAATTATGACTATGAACTAGCTTTTGGAGAAGATGATCTTGACAAATTCAATTGGAATTCTGAGATAAATAGTTACGACTTAAAGCAAGAGTTTACCTATTTTATCAACCCACATAATGAGCTTTCATTCGGTGCGGATTTTTTATTGTATAATTTTGAGCCAGCCAATGCCATCGGAGTAAGCAATGGAGAGTCTCGGGACATCAGTATCCCAGAAAAAAATGCCCTGGAAACCTCCATATACATCTCAAATGATCAGACAATAGGTAAGAAAATAAGTATTCAGTACGGATTACGTTTTTCCAATTTCCTCTACCTCGGTGAGGGGCAATACTTCGACTTTGATGAGCCTGTCCCGGGAATACGCAAAAGGGTAACCGAAACATTTGAAGCCGATAAGTTTGAAATAATTGAAAGCTATACAAATCTTGAACCAAGAGCTTCAATAAAATATCAACTACCCTCAAACAGTTCTATAAAAGCTTCCTATAATCGAACTGCTCAATACATTCATTTGGTATCTAACACTACTGCATCGAATCCGTTAGATAACTGGACGCCCAGTACAAATAATATTGAACCACAAACTGGACAACAATGGGTCTTAGGGTATTTCAGGAATTTTGGAAATAATAATATTGAAACTTCGGTTGAAACTTATTACAAGAAAACTGCTAACCAAATTGACTATATCGACGGGGCAGACATTTTGATCAATGAATTCCTTGAAGGAGACATGTTGTCAGGAAAAGGAAGAGCTTATGGGTTAGAATTTTTTGTAAAGAAAAATGGAGGTAGGGTAAACGGTTGGTTAAGCTACACCCTGGCCAGAACAGAATTGCAAGTGGATGGCATCAATAATAACAATTGGTATCCGACAAGGTTCGACCAATTGCACAATCTCAAAATTGCTGCATTCTATGAAACTCAGGGGAGATGGTCCTTTTCTGCCAACTTCAGTTTGATTTCCAGTACTCCAACTACCTTTCCTACTTCCAGATTTCAAATCCAGGATTACACCATTCCGTTAAATTATTTTAACTCCAGAAATAATGTCCGAATTGCAGCGTTTCATCGACTTGATGTATCTGCAATATTGCAGGGAAGGAAGATCAGAAGAGGTAAAACTCGAAAAAATAAAAATTACTGGGTCTTTGGGGTCTACAACGTTTATGCCAGGAAAAATCCATTCTCAATTTACTTTGCTCAAGTTGATGAAACACCAATCGGAGGAAATCCAATTGAAACTCAGGCAACTAAAGTTTCTATAATTGGCACTTTATTACCTTCAATATCTTATAATTTCAAGTTTTGAGTTCCATGCAAAGAGCTAGAATTCATCCATTTATTAGCTTGCAAGTGCCTACCAAAATTCGAAGCACAATCTTATTAATGATTGGAGCGTCGTTCTCCATAGCTTGTGAAGATCGAATTAGTCCAACGCTGCAAGATGCGCCAGCGTTAGTTGTAGTGGATGCCTGGATCAACACAAAGATTGAACCCCAGATTATCAGGTTGACCCAGTCTCAACCCTATTTCGATAATTCAGTGGCAGATCTGATTAATGGAGCATTAGTAAGCATTGAAGATAGCGAAGGGACAGTCTATCCATTTACAGAGCAGACTGATGGCACCTATCAATGGAATCCATCCAATGGGGTTCCATTCGGTCATGTTGGCCTAAGTTACATACTAAATATTCAAACAGCTGATGCCACTTTTACGGCACAGTCAGCAATGAATCGAGTCCCGTTAATTGATAGTGTCACCTTTCGCTTTGAGGAAAAGAATTTTATCCTGCCTGATAGTTATTGGGCGGAATTTTGGTCCAGGGATTTCGCAGGAATTGGGGATACCTACTGGATTAAGTCTTATAAAAATGGTCAGTTTTTGAACAATCCCGATGAAATCAATATAGCGTTTGATGCCGGGTTCAGTGAAGGCGGAAATATTGATGGCCTGTTGTTTATACCACCAATTAGAGATGCCATTAATCCACTTGACCAAGACGAGGATGATGAGTTTCTGTCACCGTTTGATGATGGTGATGAAATTGTGGTAGAGATTTTTTCAATAACAAACGAGGCATTTATTTTCCTCAATGAAATGGCGTTACAGATTAACAGGCCTGGAGGGTTTGGTGAATTATTTGCAACCCCATTGAGCAACGTCCCAACCAACATAGTAAGTTCAAATCCACATGAAACTGTGGTTGGATTCTTCAATATTTCCGCTGTAACCTCAAGTAGTAAGATACTGGATGTAAATCAGGTGCCTCGTTAAGACGGTTTCTTTTCTATTAAACGTATTTCATATAGTCTTGGCCATAATTTACCAGTAACAAAAAGTCGTTTATTGGTTTCATCGTAGGCAATGCCATTAAGCACACCGGGGGCTGGAAGCCTGTCAGTTTTGGCATTCAGTAAGTCTGCCAAATCAATTCTTGACTGCACCTTACCTGTCTTTGGGTCGATCACTACAATATCATCGGTCAGATAGACATTCGCATAAATTGAACCATCGATGTATTCCAATTCGTTCAATTGTGGCACAGGGCCATTATTGTCATAAACCTTTAATAATCTGGTTTCTTGTAATGTCTCTGGATCCAGAAAATGTAGATTCTCGAATCGATCAGTCATTACCAGCTCATTTTCAACCGTCGTAATTCCCCAACCCTCCGTTGGATAGTTAAAGGTTTTAATCTGTTCAAAACCCTCAATTGAATAAACAAATCCCTGATTTGAGGTCCAGGTGAGCTGAATAATTTGGTCCTTCCAAAGCGTTATTCCTTCTCCAAAATACTGATCTGGCAGAAAAGCTTGCTCAAGTACCCGACCCGTTGTCAATTCAACCTTTCTCAAACCTGACTCTCCTTTCTTTCCGGTATTTTCATATAGGAATCCATCGTGAAAAAAAAGTCCTTGAGTATAGGCATCAGGATCATGAGTATAATAAGTGACTCGTTGATAGGTATATTCGGTCGGTACTATGTCCGACAACATTTCTACAACGAACGTATGCAACTCTTTTCCCTTGATAGAGGTGGCTTCAATTTTTATGGTATGTTTTCCAGGCAGAATATCACTGGTAACCATTTCTAACTGGCCGCCTTCTGACAAAATTTCGTTTTTACCAAAAGTCATTAGCACACTGTCAACTTTCACATCACTCTCAATCAATATTCTGATTTTAATTGTATCGCCAATGGTGAATTTCTGATTGTTTAATAACCCTTCAACGGATGTTATTTTTGTGCTTTTGGGTTGCAGTATCTCAGTCTCTGACAGCTTATCCTGCTCAGTATTTTCCCCACAACTGGAAATCAGCAGCAGCATACTAAAAAATAATCCAATAATATATTTACTGTGTGATCTCATCAGAATCAATTCTATCTATTAATTAGCAGTTTAAAGTTCCTTCCCCGGATGTTTCTCTAATTACTTTGCAAACCTATATATGATTTTACAGCCCCGAGGTGATTTTTCAGGGTGTTTAAAATATTTGTTTGGCTATTTCCCATCTGAAACAGTCATTCCATCTTCCAGATGTACTATCGGGGAACCATATCCGGCATTCCTTTCCGAATGTGTGACCTGGATAATAGTCATGCCTTCATTATTCAACTCCTTAAATACCTCCATGATCTCAGCACCTTGTTCCGAGTGCAGGTTACCCGTAGGTTCGTCAGTCAGTAACAGCTTTGGTTTGCCAACAATTGCTCTCGCTACCCCGACCATCTGTTGCTGGCCTCCTGATAACTGTTCTGGGAAAAGGTCTTTCTTGGCTACCATTTGAAACCTGTCTAACATCTCTGTTACCATACCCGCTCTTTCTTTGCCTTTGACACCTTTGTATAACAAGGGGGTTTCAATGTTTTCGTAGACTGTTAGTTCATCTATTAAATGGTAAGCCTGGAAGATAAATCCCATGTGGTTTTTGTGCAGGTTCGAAGTTTTGCGCTCACTGAATTTATAGACTGGCTCGTCAAGAAAGTAATATTCTCCAGCCGAGGGCTTATCCAACATGCCGATAATATTCAGAAGTGTAGACTTTCCAGACCCACTTGGCCCATTACACTCCTAAATTCACCTTGCTATAGCTCAAAATCAACTCCTTTTAAAATAAAAATACGTTGAAACCTAGAATCAACGTACTTGCCTACATTAGTGAGTTTGACCATTGTTTGTTAGTTTTTGAATTTTTGACACGGTTATAAAAGAACCTGAAATTTAGCCATTTGCTGCAAAAGGAGCAGAATATAATTATTTGGTTTCAATAGCCGTCCTAAGCGAATAGAAAAGAAAGGGGACAATTTATCTGAAAGTTATCATGGAGGTGCAAAAAAAGAACCCCTTTCCTGAATGCTAAACCTCATGCTATTTTCTCAAATCATTTCCAAACTCGGCTATCGGTCCATTGACAGGGCATCCCGCTATCTTCCAATCATCTTTATTAATGGTTGCAGGAGTTGTTCATTCACCATTTACCCATCTAACGATTGACATGTCGCGGATTTCTTCTTCTGAGCGATCCCGATAAACAAATATCGGCCCATTGGTGGTGGTTGCTCCGCCAGTCTGACAGCAATCACAAACACGGTCATCGAGCTCTACCTCGTTTTTCAAAGTTCCATCTGCTTTGATTATTGCACTTCTTATGGTCATGGCACCATGGCTGGTAGTGCTTTCATGGTCTGTTGCTTCTGTATTCCGACCGTCCAACCATGCTGCAATAAATTGATCTTCGTAGGGTAGCATGGTCACAAATCCATGCTCGGTTGGAGTACCATCTGTATGAGGAATGAAGTCTTCTGACCAATCTTGGGCATCTCCTGCCGATTGAGTCATGTGTACATCGTATGAATAGGTGCCTGAACTGCTCTTGGCCAGAAAATGTGCCAACATTCGTCCCTTATCGTGAATGCTCAACATAGGATAATCGGCCCAATTAATAAACCAATCAGACCCACGGGCAATCTCTTGAGGATCTGTCCAGTTTTCTCCAGATAATGTCGCGTATTTGAGAATGACTTCTTCGTCTTTATTTTCCACCCATGACAGATATAATTGATCCTTGGGTCCTTTAGTTAAAAAGGGTAAGGAACTATTCTCACCAACTGTAGAAGTCAAATTTTCAATAGTCGGCTATGGGTTTCCCTGCATTTTTTCAGGAGTGTATGCAAGTAGGATTTGTAGCCCAAATAGAGGAATAAAGTATTTCATAAGATGCAATTTAAACATTGACTGCTTCAAAAGATATAGCTATATTGTCCCAACTGATAGTAATTATGCCTTTCGTTTCATCTATCTCGTTTGTCTCGTAAGTGAGCGACTCCGTCGGTTCACTTAGATTAATAGGTTGTGCTGTAATTCTGACCACATCTTCCGCAAATATTCGTTGACGTATATTTTATTAATTCATTTCTTCTTCAATGCTGCCACAAGTAAGCATTGCATCACCGAAATAGGGATTCAACACTTCTTCAGAATCACTTAACCAGAAAGCTCCTTTATTGTCAAAGGCCATAGGGCAGAATTGTCGGTATCCTCCGGTTTTAACCTGATATTTCTTTAGGGTTTGGTAAAGCTGGTCGCTTAGAGGGGACAGTGACTCCCGGATTTTCTCCACATCAGATTGGTCAAGAATAGCCTGCGTGGAAAGCTTCAAAACCAGGAAATCTTTCACCCACTCATTGTGCGCATTACCTTTTACTAACGACATATCAACACCATTGACGGCAGCCATCAAAGGACTTGCCTTTTGCTTGGTGGAATTAACATCTGTTTCGATTAATGCGTCTTTTAAAGGAAGGTACACTTCAAACACTTTCCTTAGTTGATTTCTGAATTCACTGCTTACCTCGAACAATTCGTTACTGATATTGACTTCGGGCTGATTCATTTGATGTTGGCTATGGTCAATGCCTTGGTCGTTTTCCATTTCCATTGTTCCATGATCATGCTTGTGGGATTTTTTACCTCCTTCAGGGTTCATCATGCTTTGCATGCCTTGTAACTGTGCCGCAGCATCAATGAAAAAGACGCCGTTTACTACAATCAGGTCTCCCTCCTCCAGTCCTTCCATAATGATATAATGATCGTCAATGGCATTGCCTAAAACGACTTCTATCATTTGAAAACCAGGCCCATCTTCACTTAGTTGACGATAGACGATTGAGCGTTTGCCAGTCCAAAGAACAGCACTCTTGGGTATGGAGATTTCACTGGCTCCATTACCATTTTTGATTATCCCTTCCACCAACATCTCTGGCTTCAATCTTTGAGCTGCATTATTCACTGAAATCCTAACTGAGGTAGTCCGGGTACGAGGATTTACCACCTGGTCGATAAATTCAACTTTGCCTTTAAAGCTTTCGCCGGGGTAAGCCTTCACAGAGAAGGCAATCTCATTACCGGTTTTAATCCTTTTGAGATCTTGCTCATAAGCATCGAATAAGACCCAGACACGACTGAGATCGGAAACTTCAAAAAGCTCATCCCCCTGCTTCAGATGATCTCCAACCTGGACATTCTTAACCGTTACAACACCGGAGATATCTGCGATAATGTCAAACCTGGTTTGAACTTCGTTAGAAACCTCCAATGCTTTTACCTGTTCGGGAGAGAGTTTCCAGTTTTCGAATTTCCTTCGGGCTGCAGCCACGAGGTTTGGGTACTTATCAGCCAGCCGTAATGCCTCTTTCAGTTCTTTTTGAGCGGTTACCAATTCCGGAGAGTAAATAGTAGCAATTTTTTGACCCAGACGAATATTTTGACCGGTGAAATCAACGTACAGCTTTTCAATTCTACCCGGGATATGTAGCACCTGGCTTTTAATCCGGCTTTCATCTGTTTCAATTTTTCCACTCAGTCGAATTTGACTTTCACCAGTGCCGGAAGTCACCTTAATGGTCTGAATATTGGCCAGCTTCATAGCACTTTCAGACATGGTCAATGCGTTAGGATTGCTGTTGTCACTAGTTTGCTGAAGAGGAATTAGTGCCATACCACAAAAGGGACATTTCCCGGCAGCATCTTGCTTTACCTGAGGATGCATTGAACAGGTCCAGGTTTTTGTGGTGCCTCCGGAGTGGTCATGATTTTCAGTCATGGTGTCATTTCCTCCAAAAAATAGCCAACCCAATAGCAATCCAGTGGATAGGGTGACGATTGAGGTGATGTTGAATTTTATGTTCTTCATGTTTGTAATGTTAAATCTCGTTACCGGTTAAATAAGTTATTTGTGCATAGGTGACTTTCAGGTCTGCGAAAGCGTTGTGCCATGCTTTTTGATAATTCAATTGTTGTTCCTGCATCTTGATCAACTCTTCAAAATTTGCTTGATCGGATGTATAGGAAGTGAGTAGCAAGTCGATGGCCTCTGCAGTCTCTTCAATTTGCTTTTCATACAATTGAAGATTCTTCCTTGCCTTATTCAGGTTATACAATTGGTTTTCATAATTGGTGGTTAGGCTTAATGCTGTAGCTTCATATTCATATTGTCGAGCCTGCTTCATTAGTTCGGCCTCCTTTGAAGCAGCTTTGTATTTTTTACCAAAAATTGGCAGGTTGATATTGACCATGGGCATAAAGGCATTTTTGCCATTGTTTGGAATGTCCATATTAGATATTTGATCGACTACCAGATAATCCAATCCAAACCCGAGGCGAGGTTTCGATTGCAGTTTTACCAGGTCGATCCGTTCCTCATATGAACTAATTTGGTAGTTGAGACTTTTAAGGGCAGGATGTTGCTCAATAGAAGTGGTGGATTCGGCCAATACTGCTGATGTTGTTTTGCCTTGAAAGATTTGGACTTCTTCATCAGCAGACCTTCCAATCGTGAGGTTAAAATTTCGTTTAGCAGTCTGTAATAAATCGTCATTTAGAGAGATGCTGTTTTCCAGCGCATTGATTTCTATGCCAATTTTAATTACATCAACCAATGTTCCCTGGTTATTTTCAAATCGCTGAGTCGCCAATGTTTTCAATGTTTCGAAAAGTGTCCTGTTTTCCTCCGTCAGTTCACCAATCGCCCGAAGGTTTACCAATTCGTAATATTGTTTGGTTACCTCCAGGTCCAGTGACCTTTTCTCATTTTCAAAGGATTCAAATCTTGCCTTGGCTAGTTCAGCGGCTACAGATTTTTCTTTACCCGGGGTGCCAAACCAGGGGAACATCTGAGAGAGGGAGAATTTTATCTTTTGCGGCCCAACCCTAGTTTCTACTGGACTAATAAAATAGCCAAATGATAGTTGTGGGTCTGGCAACACCCCTGATTGAGGGACCCTTTCAAGAGCTGCCAGATATTCATTGTAGACCGATTTTAACCCTGGATGGCTTTCAGCCGCAAGTACTTTATACTCGGCCAGCGGATTTTGGGCGAATACAGTCCTGGTTATAAACAATAGCAATATGATTGGATAGATCTTCATTAGACTGCTGTTTTTGGTACAGATAATTTTATAGCTTTCATAATTTTCAGGGCATCAATATGGCCGGTCAATCTTTTGTCATCGGTGATGAAGTGCATGTGAATGTTGGACGTGTGATGAGTAAAAATTCCCTGGTGATTTTTGGAGTAAAAGCCTACAATCCGAACTGACTCGGCAAGTAGTGTTCTGTGCAGTCCAGAGTTCTTGTGCTTTTCGTGTGTATGAATCTTGTCATTCGGATCCCGGGAAATCACATGCCAGTCGATTTTTCCGGCTTTGCCCTCTAACAGAAAAGGGAAAGACTCCCTTGCTGTTGTAATTGTTATCAAGTACCTCATGATTTTTTCAATTTTTGTTCCTGATAAATAGCAAAGAGTACTGGCACCACAAAGAGCGTGATTATTTCTAAAAGCATACCCCCAATAGATGGAATAGCCATTGGTATCATTAAATCAGCTCCCCTTCCGGTTGAGGTAAGAATGGGTAACAAGGCAATTACCGTGGTTGCGGTGGTCATCATGCATGGCCTGACTCTTTTGAGTCCAGCTTGTAAAACGACTGCTCTCACTAACTCTTTGGAATTAGGATTTTGTTCTTTGAAAATCTGGGTAAGATAAGATCCCGTCAAAACGCCATCGTCGGTAGCAATGCCAAAGAGGGCGATGAAACCAACCCACACCGCTACACTCAGGTTGACGGTTTCCATTTGAAAGAGCGATCTCATATTGGTTCCGAGGAAATCAAAATTCATATACCAATCCTGACCATAAAGCCAGATCATTAAAAAACCGCCGGAGAAAGCAACTGCAATACCCGAGAAGATCATTAGGGTGGTTGATACCGAACGAAACTGGAGATAGAGTAAGAGGAAGATGGAGATTAATACCAGTGGAACGATAATCGATAATCTCCTGGCAGCCCTCACCTGGTTTTCATAGGTGCCCGTAAAGACATAGCTGACCCCAACAGGAATTTTCAATTCTCCTGAAGCAATCCTTCCATTGAGGTAGTCCATGGCTTGCTCGACTACTTTTACTTCAGACACATCCTGATTGCGATCGAAAATAACATAACCAATCAGAAAAGTGTCCTCACTCTTAATCATCTGGGGACCTTTGACATAATCAATAATGGCTACGGAGGACAATGGTATCTGAGTCCCCTCTGTGGTTGGAATCAACAGATTCTCGATATCATCAGGATTATCCCTTAGTTCCCGGGGATAGCGCACCCGAATGGGATAGTGCTCACGACCTTCAACTGAAGTAGATAGAATCATTCCTCCCAGACCCACTTCAATTTGTCGTTGAACATCCATGATGGTCAATCCAAACCTTGCAATGGCTTTTCGGTCAATGTCTATTTGTAGATAGGGTTTACCAACAATTCGGTCTGCAAAAACAGATTGCGACTTAATGGAAGGCACTTCTTTTAGATATTGTTCTAACTCCAGACCAAAACGTTCAATAGTTTCCAGATCAGGACCTTTGATTTTAATTCCCATTGGAGCCCGCATGCCGGTCTGAAGCATTACCAAACGGGTTTCTATGGGCTGTAGCTTTGGTGCTGAGGTTACTCCCGGAAAATTGACTACAGAGACAATCTCATTCCAGATGTCATCCGGTGATTTAATGTGATCTCTCCATTGACGGTAAAACTCACCGCCCTCATCCGGAATTAACTCACCTTTTTCATCCAGGTCATATCCGTCAGCAGTTGTTCGGAACCTCATTCTGTTCCCCGATTCATCGGTTTTGTATTCAGATTGATACTGGATCACATTTTCATACATTGAAATAGGTGCCGGGTCAAGGGCAGACTCCACTCTTCCCGCTTTTCCTACCACCATTTCCACTTCCGGAATATTATTAACCGCCATGTCCAGCATTTGCAGCACTCGCTTGTTTTCTTCAATTCCTGCATGAGGCATGGAGGTGGGCATTAGCAGGAATGATCCTTCATCCAGTGAAGGCATGAACTCTGACCCGATACCGGGAAATGAATGGGCCAGCCTTGACCACGTGGATGAAGTACGAACATTTATACCAGCTAAATCAAGGGTATTGGGAACAGGAGAAAAGATTTGTGAGAAGCCAAACCAAATATTGGCTGCTAGTATGATGAAAAACAGGGGTATGGATAGAAATAGCACTCGGTTATTCAAACACCAGTTTAATATTTTGCTGTAGAATCGAGTGACTAACCAGGTTAACAGTAGAAAACCCCCAGTCAGGATGAATACAAACAGGAAATTGGATACAAAAGACTGGGATGGCCCAAGGGGCAACCATTGCTCAGTAAGGAAATAACCAATGGCCAGTAATATGACGGCAAATTTTCCTCTTGTGTGCCAGGCGGTGACATTCAGATAGTATTCTGAAATGTTAATTCCCGATAAAATTAAAAGAACGAATCCGGCCCAATATTGAGACCAGAATATCATTAGGACCAACCCTGACACAGCCATTAAAATATTTAGGGTTAATCGATACTGCTTCCTGTCAATTTTAAGAGAGTAAAGCCAGTAGCTTACCGTAGGAACAATTAAGAAAGCAACGATTAGTGCTCCGGTCAGTGCAAAGGTTTTGGTGAATGCCAAAGGTTGGAAGAGCTTGCCCTCAGCTGCTTCCAAAGTGAACACTGGTATGAAGCTGACGATGGTAGTGAGAATGGCAGTGAGAACAGGCTTGGCCACTTCTGACGATGCTTCATAAATTTTATTAAGCAGAGAGTGGCCTTCATTCCCTTCCATTTTTTTGACCATGTTCTCCGAGAACACGATACCCACATCCACAATGGTCCCAATGGCGATGGCTATACCAGACAAGGCCACGATATTGGCTTCCACGCCGAAATAGCGCATAAAGATAAAGGTAAAGAGTACCACTACAGGAAGTAATCCGGAGATTACCATTGAGGCCCGAAGATTAACCACCATCACGGTCACCACCAATATGGTAATCAGTATTTCCAGTTTTATAGCCTGTTCCAGCGTTTCGAGTGATTCCTGGATGAGTTGGCTCCTGTCATAAAAGGGTACAATGGTTAGCTGACTTACAGTTCCATTATTAAGTGTTTTAGAAGGCAGCCCTGGGCCAATCTCAGCGATCTTAGCTTTGACTTGCTGGATCACTTCCACTGGATTGGCATCAAACCTGCTCACCACCACACCACCGACCACTTCAGCACCACCCTTATCCAACAAGCCCCTTCTTTCCGCAGGTCCGTAGCTTACACGAGCAATGTCTTTGATTTTGAGCGGACTGTTGTTCTTTACCGTCACCACTGACTCTTCCAGATCGTTCAGATTCTTGATGTAACCGAGGCCCCTCACGAGGTACTCTGCCCGATTAATTTCGATCGTTCTGGCACCCACATCAAGGTTAGAATTTTTCACCGTTTTAATAACCTGATCCAGTGTAATGCCATAATTCCTTAAAGCGGCCGGATCAACATCTATCTGGTATTCTTTGACATATCCTCCGATAGAAGAAACTTCTGAAACACCTGAAACAGCCGTCAGTCCGTATTTCAGAGAAAAATCCTGGATTGATCTTAACTCATGGAGGTCCCAGCCACCGGTCACATTTCCTGAAGGATCTCTCCCTTCGAGGGTATACCAAAAAACCTGGCCGAGGGCTGTTGCATCCGGTCCCAGGGCTGGTTGAACCCCATCGGGTAATAAATTTGCTGGAAGTGCACTCAACTTTTCCAGCAATCGGGATCGGCTCCAGTAAAACTCAACGTCCTCTTTGAAAATGATATAGATGGACGAAAAACCAAAAAAGGAATTACTCCGGATGGTTTTTACCCCGGGGGTACCCAAAAGGGCAGTTGTTAACGGGTAGGTGATTTGGTCATCCACGTCCTGGGGGGAGCGACCAGCCCACTTGGTGAATACAATTTGCTGGTTTTCGCCAATATTTGGAATGGCATCAACGGAAACAGGATCCCGTGGCAGAAAATCAATCTTCCAATTGAATGGAGCGGTTACTATTCCCCAGCCAATTATAAGGGCGAATAGGATGGCACTTATCAGCCTGTTGTGTAAGAAGAAATTTATTATTTGATTCAGCATAGTCAGTTAATTAACGAGTGGGTTCCTGTTGAGTATTTTGCAAAGACATCCTATCCAGTCCCTGTTTATTCTACGGGACTAATTAATGGCTATAGTACTAAAGAAGGAATGACTGAACTTTCAGATAAATGTCGGGTTCAACCGGAGGTGGGGAAGTGTCAGTGTAGAAATTTGGTTGTGATATCTCTAATGGCTCAGTGAAGAGTTCAAGGGCACATACTGTATATAGTAGTGGTAATTCAATCTGTTGAAGGCTAGTTACATCTGATGGATTAAAATCATCCTCAACTTGTACTTGCTCTGTTTCATTATGGCAGCAACCCATGGCTTCGGCCTCATTGCAGCAAGACTTTGTAGTCTCTCCAATACTCATGGAGAGAAGTCTACTCATGCAATAATGCCTGGAAATAGCAACGCCAGTAGTTGCTGTTAGCAACAAAACAACTAATGAAATATGAGCTAATTGACTGATCATCAATGCAAAGATACATTTTTTTGGTTTAAGGTTAGAATAGCGGTTTGATTTAACCCTTTTAACAATTAAAAATCCGTATTCAAAAACGCCCCAAACTGCAACCTGTTAAACTCATTTCCACCAATTTTATTCCGCAGATAGCCTGATTGCAGACTTAAAGTACTGTTAAATTTAAAACCCAACGCTAGGTAAAACCGGTTTTGGCTATAGGGGTTATTGTTGAGATTGAGGAAAATCTCATCATAAAAGACAAAAAACAACGTGTCGTCAATCATCTCCTTATTACTAAGCGGGATGCTGATAAAAAGGCGATATCTGGCCCTATTCGTATAATCATTACTTATGTCATCCGATGTAATCCATCTCTGCTCCAGCCGATAGCGGTGTTCAAAATTCAATCTTCCGACTTTATTCTTGAGAATGAATTGTTCCCAGATCCGATGTTCATTAGATTTTATCCCGAAATCTTCTTTGTCAAATGTAGCTGAAGAAATAAATCCATAACCACCAGTCAATATACTGTTATCGCTAGTACGATAATTTAATCCATAGCGAAGCAGGAGTTGATTGAAATTACTCGTAGTCTCATAAAGCCTCAATTGACCTTCATGGTGAATGCTCAGTTTTTCGGAGAGTTTCTCTGTTCCAAAATACATCAGCCAGTTGCCAACTTCGGATTCTCCACTTTCCTGAGGCAATGCTATATGTGGATATATTATACTATGCAAAGTTAAAGCAACTCCATAAATCAAGGAATGTTTTGCTTGTGAGTATCTCATTTCGGAAGGCTCTGTATTTTCTTTCTGTTTCCACCAAATTACGAATCTCAAAAATCAGAGTTGTTATTAGGTAGTCATGTTCTTTCAAAATCTTTAATCTGTTACAGTTTGCTTTTTTCAAATTTCTGCTTTCTTTGCCCCACACTTGGGAGAAAATATATTTTGAGATTTTCGTTTGTTGGTGGTAGCGTATTTGAATTTCCAAAAATCATATGTCAAAGAATCTGGTAATTGTTGAGTCTCCGGCTAAGGCCAAAACCATCGAGGGATACCTTGGTAAAAATTACAAGGTAGCATCCAGTTATGGACACGTCAGGGATTTGCCAAAAGGGGATAAAGCCATTGATATCGAAAATGGATTTCATCCGGCCTATGAGGTTCCTGCAGATAAAAAGGCAGTAATTGCTGAACTTAAAAAGTTATCGAAAAGCGCAGAGATGGTTTATCTAGCGAGTGACGATGACCGTGAGGGAGAGGCCATTTCCTGGCATTTGAAAAAAGCACTTGATTTAAAGGACGACGGAATCCGGAGAATAGTTTTTAGAGAAATAACAAAGAATGCTATTCAAAATGCACTGCAAACACCGAGAGGTATAGACATTAACCTGGTTAATGCACAGCAAGCCAGAAGGGTATTGGACAGGTTGGTAGGGTTCGAAATTTCACCCTTGCTCTGGAAAAAGATTAAGGGCGGACTCTCCGCTGGAAGGGTTCAATCCGTGGCAGTGAGGTTGGTAGTCGAACGTGAAAGAGAAATAGATAGATTTAATGCCACTGCGAGTTTTAAAGTAACAGCGCAATTTTTCCTCGATGGCGGGAAAATATTGAGTGCGGAACTTCCAAAGAAATTTGTTACAGAGGAAGAGGCCCGGGCATTCTTAGAGAAATGTCTGGCAGCCGAATTTTTTATCAAGAAATTAGAAACCAAGCTACTGAAGAAATCTCCAGCGGCACCATTCACTACCTCAACCCTTCAACAGGAAGCCAGTCGTAAATTGGGCTATTCAGTAGCCCAAACCATGAACCTGGCCCAGAGATTATATGAATCTGGTAAAATCACCTATATGAGAACCGATTCATTGAATCTTTCCGGGGATGCCATTACAACTGCCAGTCATGCGATAAAAAACGAATACGGGGATGCCTTTTCCCAAAGTAGAAGGTATAAGACGAAGTCTCAATCTGTTCAGGAAGCTCACGAAGCTATCAGGCCTACTGACTTTACGGCAAAGTCGGCAGGAAATGAGCGCAATGAAAAGAGACTATATGATCTCATATGGAAAAGAGCGATTGCTTCTCAGATGTCAGATGCTGAATTGGAAAAAACCATAGCGACAATTGGTTTGAGCAATGATGAGGCCCACTTTACCGCAACCGGTGAAATGATCAGGTTTGAAGGATTTCTGAAGGTTTATATCGAATCTCAAGATGACGAAGGAGAGCATGATGAGCAAAAGGGGATGTTGCCTCCGTTGACTGAGGGTGAGGTTTTAAAAATGAAGCAGGTACTTTCCAAAGAAACTTTCACAAGACCTTCTGCCCGATATACTGAAGCATCATTGGTCAAGAAATTGGAAGAATTGGGTATAGGACGCCCGTCAACATATGCCCCGACGATTTCTACGGTTCAAAAGAGAGGTTATGTCTCAAAGGAAACCAGAGAAGGCAGGCAAAGAGAATTCGTTCAACTATTGCTCACCAATGGAGGGATTGCCAGATCATTGGATACCGAAACAACTGGTAGCGAGAAGAACAAGCTATTTCCAACAAACACAGCAATGGTGGTTAATGATTTCCTTATGGATCATTTCCCGAATGTCATTGATTACTCATTCACCGCCAATGTTGAAAAGGAATTTGATGCGATAGCCCACGGAAGCAAGCCCTGGGACACTATGATAGCATCGTTTTATGGAGGATTTCATTCCAAGGTAGTGGATACTGACCAGATTGACAGATATGAAGTCAGTAAGGCAAGAGAATTAGGTGAAGATTCGAAATCGGGTAAGAAGGTCTATGCCCGTTTAGGAAAGTTTGGGCCACTCATTCAGATTGGTGAAAGCGATGATGAAGATAAGCAATTTGCCAGTATGCGTACAGGGCAGTTTATAGAGAGCATCACCTTTGAGGATGCCATGGAGCTTTTCAAATTGCCAAGAACAGTGGGTGAGTTTGAGGAAAAGGATGTAGTAGCCGCTATAGGAAGGTTTGGGCCGTATTTGAGACATGACGGAAAATTCGTTTCATTGGGTAAAGCATTAGACCCTTTGTCTGTGACCCTCGAACAGGCAATACCGTTGATAGTTACAAAACGAGAGGCAGACGCCAATAGAATGATTAAGACATTCGAAGGCAATGATGAGATTCAAGTACTGAATGGCCGCTACGGTCCATACATTAAAGCTGGAAAAAAGAATGTTCGTATCCCCAAGGACAAGAAACCAGAAGAACTTACACTTGAGGAATGTATGGAGTTAGCGGATAAAACACCTGAGAAGAAGGGAAAAAGAAGGAAGTAGGGAGGTATGATTTATGAATTATCGAATTAATTCTCATTGCCGCCCTGGAAAGCCCAATCCGTGCTGGTACAGCTTCCCCCAAAGTTCTGTGCTAATCGGGCAACTTGTTTAAGTGCATCTTTAAACTGCTCTACCGTCAATGCTCCCAAAGGATGCGTGTAAACGGGCTCAAACAACATCCCGGTAGATGGAATATTTGGCATCGAAAGCCCAATCAAAACTGGCTTCCAATATCACCTATATAGATCATTTTCCAGGTCTTTTTCCTCAATAAATGGAGAGAATTCATCAAAAGAAAACAAAGTTAGTCGTCGAATACCCACAGTAGTCGGTCATTTTTTTAATATTTTAATAATGAAAACTTTAATCTCTTTTCGAGTACGCACCAAAGACTTACCTGGTGTATTTTAAATAACACCGTATGAAAAATTCAAACCTTGTGATTAGAGTCGGTTTATTGATCTTACTGGTGCTATTTATTACAGGTTGTGGATCGGACTATAAAGAGCCGAAGACCAAAAAGCAGAAGAAATGGGCCGCAGTTCTTTTATCTTCATGGGTCAAACGCTTCTCCTCCCGCGGGGCTGTGGGACTTGGCGGCACATTTGGGCTTGACAATAGTTCTCTGGTCGTATCGATATTAAATGCCCCAATTTAGGTTCGATAAATGTTAACCCGGGTTTCTATTTGAGTACTATTAATGTTATTGCCATTCAAATAGGTAATTTAGATGGAGAAGTTTATATAGCAATAAGTGGATTCTTAACATCCGAAAGCAATGAGGTGGCTTTTAGCACTACGATGCAAGATATTTCACCATTCCCCAAAGGAAATTTTGAGAATCAATGATTGATAATTGATATTTACACTGTGTCTTCTCGCTATACATTGACCTGCCCCCCGCAAACACTGGAAAAGAGATTTTCCGTTGACGTTACCAATGGCTATAAGCCTATTTACAATGCCTCACCCACTCAGTTGTTGCCAGTGATTACTAATGAAGACAAAAAAGGGTTCTCTTTCTTTTATTGGGGTGTTACACCTAAAATGGCTAATGATAAGACCATCTCGGCCAAATTGTACAATGCTTCTTCAGCCGAATTGATTAATAAAGCATCTTATCGAAATGCGCTGCAATCTCGAAGATGCATCGTTCCTGTTGACGGTTATTATGAATGGAAAAGAATTAGTAAGAAAGGAAGAACACCTTATTGGATACATATGGCGGGACAGGTCATCTTCAGCCTTGCTGGTCTTTGGGATGAATATGAGGATGGAGAGGGTGAAACCCATCATACGTTTAGAATCATTACAGTTCCAAATAATAATCTGATTGATACTCCGAACCCGGAAATGCCGGCTATTCTGGAAGAAGCAACAGAAAAAGATTGGCTAAACACTGAAGCATCAATTGAGGACCTTATCACATTGTTAAAGCCGTTTCCTGCCGACAATATGAAAAGTCATTCCGTCTCTTCTAAAGTGAATGATCCGCAAGTCAATTCTGAAGATTTAATAAGGCATGTTCCGCCGGCCGATCAATTCGGTAACTATTCATTGTTTAATTAGCGGATTGGGCTATGGCGCACAGGGGTGTTCGTGAGCGAGCAATTTGACAGCTTACAATTTTCAAAAATGACCAAAATATCCAATAAAAGACGCTTTATGCCTGGTATCGGTTTTGCATTAATTTTAGAGCATCTCAATTAATGCAACAGATATGTTCAGAATAGGCTCTGCACCTTGATTAATCTGAATTCGGGTTATATTAGGTGAGTTCGACGTAAGAGAGATCATAAAGGTAAGAAAAGCTGTTTGGAATCTGTATAGTTGAGTTTTTGACAGGTTGGTATTTGATGGTTGGTCTTTTCGGAAAGAATGAATAAGCAATCAGTCCGGAGATAAGGTTTGTAATGAAGTTTGCCCATCGTCTATGTCCTGAATGCCAATTCTTGAGAGCTGTAGCCTTTATCAGCGTATAATTTCCCCTTGAGGATTTTGACGAACGACTGGTTTTTGAGTGGTTCCCTGTCCTCTACATTCCCCTGAATAATGGCGAAATGGAGTATCTCTCCTTTGTCATTCATTACAATATGAAGTTTGAAGCCAAAAAAACAGCTCATTGTGAAGTTTCCAAGCTTGGCCAATCTTTCAAAAACCTTGTTTCTTTTAATCCGCTTGTTATTGGCAGTGTAGCAGATTGCATTAGTTCAAGGTAATCACTTCTCAAGGTAATCACTTTACTACCGCTCATCTCAGGCTTTCTCCCGGGCTCATTGCCAATAAGATGTTTTTTGACGGATTGACTGAATTGAATGCAAAAACCGTCAGGCTTTATTGAGTTCTCAGGGGTTTCTATCAGAAAATTCATTCAAGTATTAATCGAACTCAGGTTAATAGTTAGATATACTGATATTCAATCACTTAATACGTGGATGACACTTAAAATAATTACATTTATTATGTGCCTGTTTCAATAAACCGGATATGAATTGCGCAAATTAGTTATAGTTCGACCTTAAGAAGACATTGCCATCAACAAATCACTCTTGGTAATAATATGAACTTTATTGTCCTTGTCCCTTATCAAAAGTGCCGGACTATCCTTACTAATAAGAGAACTCAATACATCGAGTGTATTATCCATACCAACGAACTGAAAAGAATCCTCCATAATTTCTGAAACGGGTTTATCTTTTATGGACGGATCTTCTATTAGTTTTTTTAGAACTTTTGAGTCAGTCAAGCTCCCTACAAAGTTTTCACCATCCTTAACAGGGAGTTGGTCAATACTTCTATCATTCATTAGCTTGATGGCATCTCCGATTTTGGAGCTTTTGGCAATAATTCCCAGCTCATCACTCCCATTTCTTCGGTCCAGAATATCTTTAGCTGTTGCAAACGAGCCTGTTTCAATGAAACCGTGATCGCTCATCCAATTGTCATTGTATATTTTTCCTAGATATCTTGTGCCATGGTCTGGTAAGATAATGGCCAAAACATCTTCCTCTTTTAAGTTTGTCCGGGCATATTCCAATGCGCCAAACACAGCTGACCCACAAGACCAACCAACAAAAAGCCCTTCCTCCCGGGCAAGTCTGCGTGTCATTATAGCTCCGTCTTTATCAGTCACCTTTACAAAATGATCAATGAGGCTAAAATCTACGTTAGCGGGCAGGATATCTTCACCAATTCCTTCAGTCAAATAAGGGTAAATCTCTTTTTCATCAAATACTCCAGTCTCTTTGTATTTCTTAAAAACTGAGCCGTATGAATCGATTCCCACTGTTGTAATATCAGAATTTTGTTCTTTTAAATATTGAGATGTACCACACATTGACCCACCTGTACCAACTCCTGCGGCGTAATGCGTGATTCGACCTTCAGTATCTCTCCAAATCTCTGGGCCGGTGCTTTCATAGTGAGCCAGTGCATTGGCTTTGTTATCGTATTGATTGGGATAAAATGAATTAGGTATATCTTTATTCAATTTTCTGGCAACAGAATAATAGGACCGGGGATCATCTGGTTGTACGTTGGTTGGACATACAATAACTTCGGCTCCCACAGCTCTGAGGATGTCTATTTTTTCCTGAGACTGCTTGTCCGAAAGAGTGAATATGCACTGGTAACCACGAGATATGGCTGTCAGGGCCAACCCTATTCCGGTATTGCCAGATGTGCCTTCGATTATTGTTCCACCAGGTTTTAGACTTCCGTCCTTTTCTGCATCTAAAATCATTTTCAATCCGATCCTGTCTTTCATAGAGTGACCTGGATTGAAGTATTCAACTTTTACAAGGACAGTGCCTTTGATTCCCCGGTTTACTTTATTGAGCCTTACTAACGGGGTATTTCCGAGGGTTTCAATAATAGAATTGTAGTATTTCATGTATTTGTAATCATTTTATTCTCGATCAATCGTTGATTTTCCAGTATTATTTGAAAATCAAAGACTTGGTCAGTTGCTCAAGTCATCGAAAATTTCTAACAGAATTGATGCGTCTGCAAAATTAGTAAATGCTTAGGAGCAAAGCTCCTGAAGTGGCAATATTTACAAGACAACCGGCCAGAAGATGAGATCCACTCTGCGGTTTCCCACTGCCCCACCATAATTGGCATTACTGTATAGCGGATCTTCCTCTCCAAAATCTTTAACAATAATCAGCTCCTCCGCTATGTTTTTGGTCACCAACTGCTGCACAACAGAATGACTTCTCATCATAGAAAGCCATTCGTTGTATCGTTTTCCACCTATGTTGTCCGTATGGCTGTATATGGTAATTTGATATTGATTAACATCAGCGATAGAATTAATGGCCTGATCTATTTCAAGTAAGTGCTCGTAACGCATGTAGTAACTACCTCCATCAAAGAAAATTCTCAATACAATTGGTTCAGTCTGTGCATGGGTCGCAACCGATGAAAGCAATAACACTGCTATGAAGAAAAATCGGGTCATTTACCTATAAACCTTATTTACTATGCTATAATGCCAACCACTTTGTTTAAGATTGTAACTTTCAATATAAATAATTCCAAGCGTTCAAAACTTGAAAACGGTACAAAATATTCTCATTATACTTTTTTTTATTACTTCCGGTAAGCTATTGGCACAGGTAGGTTATGTAATAACTCTGAGGGGTGATACACTCATTGGACGAGTTACTTTTTCCAATGCGGATAACAAGATAGAGCGTCTTTGGTTCCAAAGTGGAATAAAAAAACGGCAATTGTTTGTCGCTACACAATTAAAATCTGTCATGGTAGATTCCACGAACTATAAAATTGTCAATTACAGTGGTTATCGTTTCATGGAAGTTGAAAAAGAAGGTTATTTAAGTATACTTAAGTTCCGGTTACCGGGCAGTTTTGCTTTTACAGAAACTCTCTTGTATAAACGAGATGGAAAGATGGTGGAAATGCCTTTAATGGGTTTTAGGAAACCGATAGGATCATTCTTGAGTGATTGTAAAGAGGTATCTGCGAAAGTTAGATTGAAGGAACTTGGGCGAAAAGATCTCTATCAAATAGTTAATGAATTTAATCTGTGCATAGATCATGGCAGTGAAAAAGACGCTGATTTATCTAATATCAATCCAAATGAATTAGTGGTAGAAGAACCAGTTTACGGCAGCGACCCGAATTCTGAATTGGATATGCTCATAAAGCAGTTGAAGGCCCGATTTAAGTACAGCAATATAAAATCGAAGGATTTCACAACTATTCTACAAGATATTGAGCTTAAGATTGACCAAGACCTTGAAGTGCCGGAATATTTAATTAATTCGTTAAGATCCATTACTAAAGGAAATACTGATCTGATAGAGATGATAAATAAGATAGAAAAATCGGTGAAATGACCTTCTCACCAGGAAAGAGTGCTTTGCGGAAATCAAGGGGATTATGCTATATTTATCTTTGGAATATCTATTTTTAGAAGCAAAATTACCCAATTTGTAACCAATAAAACCTAACGAAGTGGAAGAGAATAAGGATAACGACAGGAATGAAATTTATTCCGAAAGAGTCAGAGCTGGAAAAAGGACCTATTTCTTTGATATTAAAGCTACCAGGTCAAATGATTATTATTTAACCATTACCGAAAGCAAAAGACGGTACAAGGAAGATGGATTTGTTTACGAGAAACATAAAATATTTTTATACAAAGAGGACTTCGAGAAGTTCACCAATGCGCTGAATTCATCTGTGGATCATGTTAAAACGGAGTTGCTTCCAGGGGTTGATTTTAACGAATTTCATAGGGCTGATGAAGAGACTCAGGGCAATGAAGACGGTGCTGTAAAGTTGGTAAAAGTAGATGAAGAAGCAGCCAGCTTGGATGCAGCTAAAGAGAAATCACCTATAGAGACCTCTGACGAAGTCGACGTTGAAACAACAGAAGGAACTGGTGAATCCGATTTGAAATGGGATTAACTATTGCCTGACAATTTTTCTACGATAAAGCTCCTGGAGGCAATCCAAGAGCTTTATTTTTGGCCAATATGGCACGAAAGCTTATCATTTACGCTGTTATTCTTGCTATCCTGATAGTATTTTTGGGATGGTATTTTGCTAATATTTTTTTTTATGTAGTTGTATCGATCGTCTTAGCCACCATACTCAGGCCGTTGACTAATAGCCTTTCCAGATTACATTTTTTTGGCACCAATTTGCCCCGATTTATCGCAATCGCTATTTCTTTCTTCGTTGTTGTTGGATTTATGGCCTTGTTTGTCGTACTCTTCATTCCCCTGGTCACAGAGCAAGTAACCGTATTGTCAAGGATTAATTACGACAGTGCGCTTAAAACTGTAACCGGACCATTAAATGGACTAGAGTCATTTTTGATCAATAATAACCTGGTGGAGGGAACCCCCGGACTCATCATGGAATCTTTGAAAGAAAATTTTCTTGACATCCTGGGAGGGATTAATTTCCCTGAGATCTTAAACGACTTGATTTCGATAACTGGAAATATTTTTGTTGGAATGTTGGCAACGGCCTTTATAACCTTTTTTCTGCTTTATGAAAATGGTCTTCTTAGGAAGCAAATAATTAACCTTATACCGAATCAGTATTTCGAACTTTTCATAACTGCACTTTTTAAAATTGAGATGCTTCTATCTAATTACCTGCTTGGACTACTATTTCAGATGTTTGCAATATTTTCTATTGCAGCAACTGGACTCTCAATTTTTGGAATTAAATATGCGTTAACGATTGCCATATTTGCTGCAGTCGCGAATCTAATCCCTTATCTGGGACCAATGGTAGGGGCAACATTCGGCATTATTGTAGGGTTGTCGACCAGTGGGGACGCCATTGTATCGTCTGAGTCTATTATCTTGATTGTTAAAATACTGGCAGTTTTTGGAATAGTACAAACCACAGATAATATCGTTCTGCAACCCCTGATTTTTTCGAAGAGTGTTAAAGCGCATCCGTTGGAAATTTTTGTTATTATATTTGCCGGCGCAAATATTGCCGGAATTCCAGGGATGATTGCTGCAATTCCAACGTATACAATTTTGCGGGTCTCTGTCATAGAAATATTGGGAGGCCTGGGGAAATACCAAATTTTTAAAGCATAACATATGGCCTTGCAATGTGGCATCGTCGGTTTACCAAATGTTGGTAAATCAACTCTTTTTAATGCATTAAGTTCAGCCAAAGCTGAAGCTGCTAATTTTCCGTTTTGCACCATTGAGCCTAATGTGGGTGTAGTTTCAGTGCCTGATGAAAGGTTACAAATTATAGAGAAACTGGCAAGCCCTGAAAAAGTGATTCCAACGATTATCGAATTCGTTGATATTGCGGGGTTGGTAAAGGGAGCTTCAAAGGGTGACGGCCTTGGTAACCAGTTCCTGGCCAACATTTGCGAGGTCGACGCTATAATCCACGTCATCAGGTGTTTCGAGGATGAGAATATTGTTCATGTGGCCGGTTCGGTAGATTCAGTTTTTGACAAGGACGTAATCGATACAGAGCTTCAATTAAAAGACCTGGAGTCAATTGATAAACGAATTATCAGGGTCGAGAAAATGGCGAAATCAGGAGATACTTTAGCTAAGAAAGAATTGGCACTGGCTCAGCAATACAAAGCCCATCTTGAAACTGGTGCTAATGCCCGAACGCTTGAGGTAACGGCAGAAGAAGGACTGTTGGCCAAAGAGTTACAACTTTTAACGGTCAAACCAGTACTCTATGTGGCCAATGTAGATGAGGGATCAATAATCAATGGTAATAGTTTTGTTGATGCTCTAAAAGAAGAAATTTCGAAGGACAACGCTGAGTTGGTGATGGTATCGGCCTCTATTGAGTCCCAGATAGCCGAGATTGACGACCAAGAGGAAAGGGAGATGTTTCTCGCTGAATATGGTCTGAAAGAATCAGGCCTTGAAAAGTTAATAAGAGGTGCATATTCATTATTAGACTTAATTACATACTTCACTGCTGGTAAACAAGAGGTAAGAGCCTGGACCATTAAGAAGGGTTGGAAAGCACCTCAAGCCGCTGGTGTGATCCATACTGATTTTGAGAAAGGCTTCATCAAGGCTGAAGTGATTAAGATAGAGAATTATCAAAAATACGGTTCAGAACATGGTTGTAAGGAAGCAGGAAAATTGGCTATCGAAGGTAAAGAATACGTCGTTGCTGACGGAGATGTGATGCATTTCCGATTTAATGTCTAAATGCTCAGATAAACTTCAGTACCTTTCATTAGCCGAATATTTTAACCATTACAACATGGAAAGAAGACATAGAGGAATTGATGATCAAAGGATAGATCAATTACTCTTGTTGATCGTAAAAAAAGGCTAAACCTGTCCTGACTATCGGGGTACCGTCAGTATTATGTATGTCAGGTCCTCAATAATACCAACCGAGCAGGTCTATAACAAATGGATTAGTTACGAATGACTTTAATTCCCTTTGTAGTTATCAAGAAGTTTACGCAATTCAATTGTAGTTACCACCCCATTACCCTGATTGCTTTCTTTAATTTGCTTTATATACTTCTTTTCTTGTTGCTGCACGGCGGTGATTAGTTGATATTCGTTTGCTTCTTCCATGAAGTCAAGACCCGGTTTCCAGAAATCCAGAAATGCCTGAACTTCTTCACGTTGCAGAGAAGTGTTTTGAGTGACATACTCGGGAGTCAAACGAACATAGACTAATTCCAGCCTTCTGAAATAGGGATACTCATCTTTTTTGATTTCCCTCAACTTTTTGAGTTGCTGATATTCTGAATTAAACTGATTAGCCAGTGCAGTAAACAATCCGGTTACCGATACACCACCGCCAGGAGTGATGCCAAGAGAAGGTTTGGGAAACTTCTGTTCAAAAGTCCTTTCCGTTTTGGGATTATATAGCCTGTCATGTCCATAAAATCCTTCCATCGGATTTTTTCCATAAATGATCAGGCCTGGTAATTCATAGGTTACCTGCGACAAGTATATTCTATGTTCAATACCGGAAATAGGATAAACAATCAATTGTCTGGGACGAAAACCAACCGCTGAAAAATTCAGGGTATCACTGTGAGAAATATAGATACTGAAGTTTCCGCTTGCACTTGACGATGCAAATTTCCTGTATCCTTCAGTGTAGATATTTACAAAAGGAATAGGTAAAGAATCGCTTACACCAAGAATTTGCCCTCGAAATTCGACATTGTCTTGAGCAATTAACGGACTCTTCGACAAAGTAAGGACTGCAATTATTCCGATGATATAAGAAATATTTCTCACGCTATCCCAAAATAAATGCAATTTAAGACAAAAAGTTCGCCCTCTTTTATGGGCCCGCTTAGAATAGGCTCTCCGCAATTATTGCCAAGCCAGCAGCTAGTGAGCTGATTATTATTTTCTTCAAACTCAATTGATGTTCCGGGTTGCTCTCGAAAAATATAGTGGTCGAAATTTTCAGGAAACTTCCACTAACAAAAGCAAAGAGCATAACAAAGCCTGTTTCAGGTATTAAATTCTGGTGTGCTACCTGGTCGCTAACCAACAAGCCCAAAGGCGAAGACAAAGCGAAAAAACCCAAAAACAACAACGGTTTCAATTTCGATTTGAAATGACAGGTTACAATCGACATCAGTGCAAATGCTGCGGGAATTTTATGCAGCAAAATGCCAATCAACAGCGCATTTGACTGATGGTGCTCATGAATTGTACTTGGATGAGCCAATAGTGAGCCTTCCATGAACGCATGAAAGCAGAGGGCAACCAGCATTGAAATACTAGCTGTCATTGTGTGATTCTTAGAGTGACCATGCAAATGCACATGCCCATGTTCTACACCAGAAGTGAAATATTCAAGGAAGATTTGAACAAAGAATCCAACTAAAATCATTGACCCAACAGGCTCCCTTGGTTCTTCACGATTGAACAATTCGGGTAGAATATGAATAAGTGTAATACCAAAAAGATAAACACCTGAAAAAATTAGCACCAAATTGAACTGCTCTCCCTTCCATTTGGGAACCAAATAAACCACCAGGCCTGAAAGGAAGGTTATTACAAAAAGTGAAGCAATGCTTGAAAACATATTCTTTCTTAAAAATCTCTCTTTATCCTGTTCTTTACTCCCTCAGTTGCCAGACCAATAAGTTCTCCGACTTCATCGGCATAGATAAAAAAAGCCTCAACAGAATCCATTTGATTGACTATTTCCAGTGATTTTTCAAAACCTAACACCATAAATCCAGTGGCCAGGGCATCTGCTCTCATACAATTCTTGCTAAAAACTGAGACACTCAATAAGGAGTGCTCTACCGGATATCCTGTAAATGGGCTAATGGTATGTGCATATAATTTTCCCTCTTTTTCATAGTAATTGCGGTAGTTTCCTGAAGTAGCCAAGGATCCTTTTTGAATAATGGCAGTTGCAAATAGCTCCCGATTTTCAAATGAAACAGTTGGATCTTCAATCCCAATACGCCAGGCTTTCCCTTCAGGATTACGGCCAAGGCACTTCACTTCACCTCCAATTTCAACCATATAATCTTCAATTCCCCTGGCCTCCAAAAATTCACTAACTATGTCTACTGCATATCCCTTCGCAATAGCACTGAAATCCAGTTGAACATTGGAATCTCCACGAACCTCGTCTGTATCAAATGATATCTTTTCAAAACCTGTTAAGTTCTTTAAAGAATCTGCGTTGATATTCTCAGTATCTCTTCTCTTTTCAGGGCCAAAACCCCATGCATTTACCAATGGTGCGATCGTAGGATCAAATGCTCCTTTTGTTGAGGTAAATACTTCTTTGCTTAAGCTCAAAACAGGATAGAAATAAGGACTACTATAAATTAGTTCTCCATAAGTATTAAAATTACTAATCTCGGAATCATCAATATATGTAGATAAAGATTGGTTAAAATCTCTAAGGAGAGAATCAATTGTTATTTGAAAATTTCTTTTTTGTCCATCCGAATATTTGATATTATAGACAATTGGGCCCATTGTCGTACCTCTCAAATCTGCATAATTAGATAGTCTGCTATTTTGCTGGTATCTCCAAACCAAAAAGAGCAATACTACAACTACAACAGGTATGATTTTCCTTTTGTCCAAATGGATTTGCTGTTTAATTCGGGGTGAAGTTAGCCTTCACTTGTATAAAAGGAACACTTATCTGGTGAAATAGATACCTGCCTTTTCTTTTCAATACACACTTCATGAATAGCACAATGAAGATTCTAATCTTCTCCCTTGTCGTCTTAATAACTGGATTTTCACTGGGAATCAGAGAAAATAAGTTATCCCAGAATGATATTAAGAGTGCTCAGAAAATGATTGGTCTTAATTATACTGACAATGAAATTGATACAATGTTGACCTGCCCGGAACGTAATTTGGAAGGCTACGATTAAGTGTGTGCATACAGCTCCAATTCGCCTATTTTCCGGAAAAGACGGTCCCGCTCTTTTTCAATGTCTTGACTATTCACTTGATCTCCTCCAAACACTTTGGCACTATTAGCCAAAAACTCCTTTTGACATGCAATTCCTATTTGCCGGACAACTCTGCCAGTGTTGAACGTTCAAGTATCGCTTCCAGACCAAAGTGGCCCTGGAAGTTTGACGTGAACTTTCTCCTACTTCCTTTTACTCCCATTTCCTTTCTTCTTTTGAACAATTAAACCTCTTTTCTAACTAACCTAGTGGTCTGACTTTTTGGGGAGTATTACAAGGAAACGGAAAGAAAAATGGAAGTGTTAACTACAGAACCTGGAATTCAATTTTATTCAGGTAACTTTCTAAAGGGTAATATTACCGGTAAAATGACATTACTTATGACCATCGATCGGGGTTTTGTCTGGAGACATAACACTTTCCGGACCTCTCCATATAAACCAACTTTTCCTTCTGTCATCTTGAGACCAGATGAAAAGTTCGAGAGCAGCACGGTGTACGATTTTTTGTAAATTGACATAAATGAGTCAAAATATACTCAAATTGAGTGGTGAAATATTTACTTTCTAACATTTACAAGTAATTTCGGAATGAACAAAAAAACAAAACTGATTTACTCCGATGTAAATAATTGATTCAGATAAAACTATTTTGGTGAATACAAACAAAACCAAAAGAAAAAATGAATGAAGACAATCACAAAAAACTTTTTTACGGCAGTTGTTTTGCTCTGATTACAACCGCATTCTCTTTTAGTATCAGAGCAGGTATCCTCCCTCAGTTAGGAGAAGAGCTGAATTTGTCTGCAGAGCAATTGGGATTTATCAATTCGATGTGGTTTCTCGGCTTCCCAATTTCGATGGTTGTTGGTGGTTTAATATACCATACAGTGGGAGGTAAAAAAATTATGCAGTTTGCATTTCTTGCTCACGCTTCTGGAATTCTCCTGACGATTTATTCAGGCAGTTATGTTGGTTTACTTATTTCAACCTTACTTATTGGTCTGGGTAATGGTTGTACGGAAGCAGCTTGTAATCCTATGATTGCAGATGCCTATGAAGGAAACACCATGAGTAAAATGATGAACCGTTTTCACATGTGGTTTCCTGGAGGAATAGTCATTGGAAGTTTGGTTTCTAAATTTATGACAGATGGAGGATTTGGATGGGAATCACAAATCTGGATCATCCTTATTCCAACATTGATCTATGCCTATTTATTCTTTGGGCAAGAATTTCCTAAAGCCAAAATACGAGAAGCTGCTTCAATTACTGGAAATGTAAAAGCAATGATCTCCCCATTATTTATTTTTATGATGGTTTGTATGGCTTTGACTGCAATCTCTGAATTTGGCCCACAGCAATGGGTAGGTTTGATCTTAGCTAAGAGTGGGGCACAACCAATGCTGATTTTGGCACTTGTCACAGGTTTGATGGCCGTTGCAAGGTACTTTGGAGGCGAGGCTGTTCATAAATTTGACCAGACTGGAGTACTCCTTGGATCTGCAATTTTGGCCACGATTGGTATTTTTCTGTTTAGCACTCAAACAGGAGCAATGGCTTACGTAGCAGCTATCTTTTTTGCCCTTGGTATCGCCTATTTCTGGCCTAATATGATTGCCTTTATTGCGGATAAAATTCCTCAAAGTGGTGCTTTTGGAATGTCTATCATAGGAGCTGTGGGGATGTTCTCGACCTCAATATTTCAACCTGTTATTGGTGGTTGGATTGATGCTGATAAGGCGGAAGCAGCCGCCAGTGGGCTTACTGGAGACGAATTAGTATTAGTTGCTGGCCAGGCTACACTGGGTACAATGATCACATTTCCAGGTATCTTAATAGTGCTGTTTACAATGCTATTATTCTGGGTGCGAAAGATAAAGGCTGACTCAGCAACAACTTAGTCAAAAGTTGGTGCATTAACTGAATTGCAATCTCAATAAATCATCAGTAATAAAAAACTTCTGTTAGATGAAAATTGGAATAAACACTGGCAATCAAATTGCCAGTTTAGATATGGGTGTAACTTGCTTGACTTCTTTAAAGGCACTCAATTACGATGGACGGATTACCATAGAAGCTTTTTGCACTATCATACCGGATTTTGCTAACGCGATTAATGTATGGCGTGATTTTTCTGCCACAGAGGAAATTTATCAGGAAGGATTCAAATTTATCTCACCGATAAATGGGCGACCTCTTAGATTCAACGAATAGGAAATGAGCAATTATGCTAATTCGAACGGGACAAAGATTTATTGTCAAATCAGGGGTGAAGGCAAGCCTCTTATGCTGATCATGGGTTTTGGTGCTGACGGAAATGTATGGGAGAAGCATGTTGCCGAGTATGAGAAACACTTTAAGTGTATTATTCTGGACAATAGGGGTGTGGGGCTATCAGACCAACCTGAAGGTCCCTACACTACAGAGATGATGGCGGATGATACCATTGCAGTAATGAATCATTTGGGCATCGACAAAGCAAGAGTGGCAGGGATTTCCACGGGAGGAGCTATCACACAGCAAATTGCATTAAATCACGCGGATCGTGTTCAATGTATGACATTAGTCAGCACCTGGCCGAAGTTTGATAACTACGCTAGAAAAGTTTACGAGAACCTCAAGAAATTAAGAGTTACCAGTCAACCGGATGATTTTATGGAACTCTTACAGTTATGGATTTTTGCACCGCCATTTTATGAATATGGCATGGATGATTTAAAGAAGGGGCAGGCCGGAGCTGCCGTAAATCCCAACCCGCAGACAAGAGAGGGTTTTGAAGGTCAGCTGGATGCATGTACCCATCACGATTCCGTTTCCAGATTGCCAGAAATCAATGTTCCGACACTTGTTACGGTTGGCGATATGAATATTTTCACTCCCCCGTCATTTTCACAAATGTTACACCAAGGAATTAAGGACTCAATCTACGTATCATTTCCTGAAGGCGGACATGCCCATCATTGGGAAGACCTGGATCGTTTCAATAAGATTACTACAGAGTTTCTAATCAATAATTAATAGCGCGTTAAGATTTAAAAATTCAGCACATGAGAAATATTCAGTTTATCACAGTTTGTTTGGTACTACTAGGCTCTAATTGTGTAGCACCCCAAGACAATGGAGAAGATCACAACCAGGTGAAAGAATGGCTTGTATTGGAGGGAAGGACCGATATGCCAAGCATTGTTCTTGTTTCTGGTGATGAGGAATACCGCTCGGAGGAAGCACTTCCTCAATTGGCAAAAATTTTGTCTTCGAGACACGGATTCAATTGTACTGTTCTATTTGCACAGGATGAGGGCAACCCCGGAATTGTTAACCCCAATAATGTGAATAACATTCCCGGTTTGGATGCTCTCCAGTCGGCTGACATGATGATAATTTTTACCCGGTTTAGAGCACTGCCTGATGAACAAATGAAATACATTGATGACTATTTAAAAACCGGTAAACCTGTTCTCGGTATAAGAACTTCAACTCATGCGTTTAATTTTGCCGAAGCGGATTTTGATTCAAAGTTCGCCCATTATGGAAATTTTTATGATGGTGATGATGAATGGAAGGACGGTTTCGGCCGTTTCGTACTTGGAGAAAAATGGATTTCCCATCATGGAGATCACCGTCATCAGAGCACCCGTGGAATAATTGCACCAGGTGCTGAAGGGCATCCAGTTTGGAATGGGATAAATAGTGGTGAAATATGGGGGCCTACTGATGTTTATAGTGTCAGGTTGCCTCTTCCCGGGGACTCACAACCAATTGTTCTGGGACAGGTAATCAATAGGCCGGGGGAGTATGATGAAAAAGATCCCCTTTATGGCATGAGGGCCACTGATTCTGAAGTAGCTGGTTTGGAAGTGGAAGAGGAAGACGGTGAAAAAATAGAGTTCAACAGGAATGACCCAATGATGCCAGTAGCCTGGACTAAGAGCTATCAATTGAAAGGTGGACAAAAAGGCAAAGTATTTTCTTCAACTATAGGTGCTGCCACTGATTTGCTGTCAGAAGGCACAAGGAGATTATTGATTAATGGTGTCTTTTGGTCTTTGGATATGAATGTACCAAAAAAGGCCAATGTAGATATTATTGGCACCTATGATCCCAGCCCCTACGCCTTTTACAAAGAAAAGTACTGGCTTAAAAAGAAACTCAGTATATCCTCATTGCAGTAGACTCTCAAGAAGTAAGACTTTAGACAATATAGGGTATGAAGTGTCTGGGAATCCTGATTATCATCTGCACCCTTGGTTGTTTTGACCTTTTAAGTCAGCACCTCTATCAACTGCCGAAACCTCTGGTAGCGAAACTGGTGGTTACCTTGCTATTGGGCAAGTTACCTCAGCCAGCGATGACGGGGGTAATGTTCTGGTGATCAAAATTGATAATGAAGGGGAATTTCTCTGGCAAAAGGAATTTGGATCTTCTGATAGTTATGATACAGGAATTTCCGTAAATGAAACCAGTGATGGATATGTAATTGGAGGCGGTTTGGGTGCTGATACGCAGGATCGCTCCAGGTTAAGTTTTAATGACGAGGTGATGTAGCAACGAACTTATGATGATCAGGGTGCCGACATGATTCGGGGAATAGATGTTTTGGACAATGATGATTTAGTACTTACCGGATTTACCGACTACGCCGAAAATGGATTCGTTTTCATTGCCGGCGGTTCAAAGGGTTTCATCATGAAAATGGATAATCAAGGGGAAACCCTTTGGGAGAATCCTATCGCGGCTACTCAGGGAGCCAAGGTTCTCAAAACTGCGGGAAGATTCCTCATATACACCACTCAATTTATGAATGATCCGGATACCCCTCAGGAGATGTAATGAATTAAGTTAGATGAGAATAGTAACGAAATATGGAATAAGTATTATGGAGGTGATAGTGATGGGCATTGTTATGATTGTGATGTGGCAAAAGACGGTAGCTATATATTAGGAGGTCATACACGATATTAGGAGGTCATACACGGTCACTCCGACTCTGCCGGAAAGAACGACTTTGAACCGAATAATTTTGGGTTCTTGAAATCAGGTTCTGATCCCAATTGATCAGATAAACTTTAACTAATTTGGTTCGACAAAACTTTAAATTAATACCATGCTAATACACAATGTATACTTCTGGTTAAAAGAAGATGTGACAGAAAGTCAAAAAAAAGATTTCAAAAAAGGTATAAAGGATTTCCTCGAAGCTGTGACTGAAGTTCAAAAATATGAGATAGGGCTTCCTGCCGCCACCCCCGGTCGGGATGTGGTGGACCATTCATTTGGAGTTTCCATGTTTGTATGGTTCAACAATGTTGATGATCATAATGTTTACCAGGCTCACCCTGCACATGATGTATTTGTCAATAGTTTCAAGGACTTGTGGGCAAAAGTTCAGGTAATAGATTCGGAAATGTATTGACTGCTACTACAAATCACTCAATATGATCCAGTTAAAAATTGTGAAGGGCGCATAGCTTGAGCTTACTTTCTACTCATCCCGTAAAGATTCTACGGGGTTGGCATGGATGGTCCTAAAGGATACTCTTCCAACAGTGAAGATTGCAATAACCACAATTAGTACTCCTGGCAACGTAAATAACCACCAGGGTGTCTCAATCCTATAGACGAAATCCTCTAACCACAATTAGGACCAATATAAAACTGAGGGTATTGCAATTACCAGACTTGCCATGATGCGTTTTATGTATTCCTTGTCGAGCAGGTTCAACAGACTAATAAGACCTGCACCCAGGATCTTTCGAATAGGTATTTCTTTGGTAAGTAGTTGAAGGGAATATGTAGCCAAGCCCAATAATCCAGGGGATGCAATAAAAATTGCTATGAGGGAAAGTGCACTGGAACTTTCGAGCAGTTATTTCATTGGTATAATTCTTTTCAAGAGTTTCATCCAGGAAATGATCATTAAAAGGTAGCGAACTGAATGGCTCATGAACTTCTTTAAGCTGGATTAGTGCTTCCGATACTTTTCCTGGTTCCGTTTTTATAGCAATACACTATTTAGCTTGAAATGATACTGAAAAGAGTATAATTAATCGGTATAACCCGTTGTGCATTTAGAAAAAAGATTGCTCAAGTGATATAAAAATCGTATATTTAATTGAATACTAACCAGTTAAATATCATGAACAATCTTATTGAAAATTACGAAATTATCTTGAATAACTTAAAATTAACTTGTGGGGATATTAATAGTTTTACACAAATCAGAACCCCTAAGTTAAATAATTTAGAACTAGTAAGCCTTAACCTTACCGCTGAATACATCTCTATAAACACTGAAGTACAATTATTTAGATGTTTAAAAGGCTCTTATTTAGAAACTAAAATAGAGCGAAGTGTTTATAATAAAAGGCGTAGAAAACTATTTGATTATACAGAATCCATAAGAAAACGATTAAGTGAAAGGTTTGCTGAATTTACCGATGTTTTTGTGGTGGGCTCTATGCCAAGGCCTATTTGTAAATATGCATATTCACGATATTAACTACCTTAAAGATGTAAAACACAACTTAAATAATTGCACATTAATAGGAAACAGAGGCTACATAAGTGCTGATTATCAGTCAGATTTGTTTACATATTCAAATATTGAGTTATCGATTCCAATGCGAAAAAACCAACATAATTATAAGACCGTTGCAAGGTAATAAAAAAGGAGTTTAGATATCTTTTGTGTTTATTTAATTTTCTTAAATAAATGATTATCAGTAATTTGATGTTTATAGTATTTTTTTAACAACCATCATTAAATTGTATCTCTCTAAAAATCAGCTCTTTAAATTTGCAACGGTCTTAATTATGTGCCTTTTTCAAAAGTAAAAGGAAAAATAAGAAAGCGTATTGAAACTAACTTCTCTCAATTGCATGGGCAGTTTTTGTGGGCAACTAATCATGCTAAATCTTTCTTAGGACTAGCCACCAGATTACGCTCTAAAATAACTGCTTTTACTATGATTCAATACTTAAATTTCTTCGTCTTTAATAAACCTATAAACAATATTAAAACGAACTTAGCCTAAATGCACAACGGGTGTCAGTTATACATTTTATGAAATAGGCACTCATTTAGATCAATACTCCCTTCAGATATTCTCTTATAGATATTACTTTTTTCCATGTCATTATTTTTCAAATATAATTGAGATACTTTGTTCGAAATAGACTTGATGTCAACTCTCGGCCTTGTGTATTCAAGTAATCCTTTTGGCAGAATATCATTTGAAATTCCCCGAACACCCTTGTAGATATCAATACCATGCTTGAAATGATGGGAAGACATTCTTAAATAACATCTAAGCCCTGTAATAAAGTATCGTAGTGCTTCTTTCTCCCGACCCTGCTTGAGCGCAAAGTCAGCTAATTTAAACAGAGGTAAATAGTCCTGACTATCCAGTAACATTGACTTGTAATACAAATTATCTGCCTTCTTCAAGTTACCATACGATTCTTCTATTTCACCAAGTATATACCACGGACGATTCAAATTTGGTAGGATTAAGGTTACTTTTTTATATATTGATTGTGCTAGGCTATCATTACCCAAATGATAATAAATTTTACCTAATCTGGATAATTTAGTAATATCGCTGACATCAGACTCAAGGTTATTGAGAGCACTTTGCAATGCCATACTGGCAACATTAGGTAGACGACATTTCAAGTCTTCAAAAAAAGGAGAGTTCAGTATACTTGGTGAATTTTGAATTGCCTTGGTGTAATATATAATTGAATTTTGAGGTACACTAATAAGTTCCTGAAAAATGCCCATACTAATTGAATATACTGTCTCAACTGAGTTAAGGGTTATTGACTTATTGAAAAAAACAAATGACCTAGCAGTATCACCTAAAAACAAATATATCCAAGCAAGATTATGACAGTACATGGGGTCATTTTCGTTTAAATCGTAAGCATTTTGCAAGTGATCTAAAGAAGTAGTAAAATAACATCGATTTAACTCATTGACTTTCATTGTTGAATCTAGGATGCGTTCTATCTCAAAACCACCTAGGTGAGAGTACCAAATTGCAATATTTGAGCTAACCACACTGTTTTTGATTTTAGAAACATTTTGGAATTGTTCCAATTGAGAAGCAAACTGCAAAGAATCACTCATCCAAAAGGAATCAATTAATTGGGAATTAATATCAACATCGGAAAGAGCATTTGCTCGATTAAACGTCAGTATAAAATACGATACTAAAATTAGTGTAGCTAAACCAAAAACTGCAAAATATTTAACATTCAGATGTTTATTTACCATTCGTTCTAAGTAATCCAGTAATCAAATATGTGTTGATGAAGAAAACGAATAAAAGACTGGGCACTTCGAAAATGGAAGAGAATGACAATTCTCTCATCATTAATGTCAGAAATCCAACTCCTAATGTAATGAATAGGTATTCCCTTTTTTTTATCACATTTATGTAGCAATTATGCAAGACAACTATCATCAAGTAGCCATATGTCAGAATACCTGCAACCCCTTTCTCAGCTAAAAGCTGGAGATAGGAATTTGTAACAAATAGGGATATCCCATGTGGGTTTAAATTATATTGGTGGCTTGCAGATACCAATAGAAAGTTTCCAGAACCAACTCCAAAAACAGGGGTACTTTTATATATTTCAAAAGCAAATTTATATGCCCAAAGTCTTCCGTTAAAGCTTCGTATTTGGGATTCATTTTCAAAAAGTGAAAATACTGTAAATATTGAGTCATACCAGTATGCAAGTAATACTGTAGCCAAAAGTCCTAATGTTAATGCCAATTTTAAGGTTTCGAAAAATGATTTCTTATCGTAGCAAAATTTCAATATCAAAATCATTACCAGAAAAAATATCAAAGAAATATATATTCCTCTTGAAAAAGTTAATATAAGGGCTACAATACTTAATAAAAGGAAAAAAGCAATTATATTCTTGAACTTTTTCAGTTCTGTGTCAAATAAGATAAATTGGTTAACCATCAAAAAAAGAATGACTGTTGAAATATGATTTGTCATACCTCCAGTCGGGCTAAGAAGATTTTTGAACTGGGTTAAATCTTGGTTTTCGAATGCACCTTGAAGAATGGCAAAACCGTATAAAAATGCCAATATTATTTTAAGAGACATAATACTGCCGATAATAGAACATGACCATAAAAGGATCCTTTTATGGTTCTTCAATACTTCAAAAACTCTCAGAGAAAAGTAACAAATCCCAAAAACATAAATGTTCAAGGTAAATATTATAGAGTTCTCAGAATAGAAAGAATTTAGGTAATTGAAAAATTCTACAATTAGTAGAATTGCTATCGCAACGTCAATTGGTTTAATTATTAAAATCTCCTTCCAAATTATAAATAGGATTGGAAATACTATCAATAATGGAATATAAACTATAAGCTGTGTAGATGGATAAAAAGTTGTTAACAAGAATATTGTCAGTACATTTAGGAGATGCCAATATGCCTTAACGTAATATAAATATCCAGACTTTTCACTAATTTTATGAATAGTGCTACTAAGCAAGATTAGTATGACAGTTTTTTATTTTCCCCTTTTCCATAATTATTTCGTCTACTTTGCAAGATACATCAAAGTTATTGTCATGATCTGATATGATGACCGTAGCTTCGTTTTTTGTGATATACTCGCTTAAGAATGTGTTAAAGTTTAATTTTGTCTTACTATCCAGATGAGCCAAAGGCTCATCAAGCAGGACTAATTGAGGGTTTCCAATGAAGGCTGCAAGTATGCCGATTTTTGATTTTTGCCCATTTGATAATTGAGAGATTTTTGATTTTGAATTGATCAATTTGGTTTCTGCAAAATTCTGATTGAATTCTTCTTCTAAAAAAGGCTGAGAATTTCTTAAATATGCTACAAAATGCAGGTACTCAAGAGGTTTAAGATACCCGACCGTAAAGTGATTACCCAAAAACGCTGTGGTTTTACTAGTCCAAAGGTTTGAGGATTTAACTTCAAAACCGTTTATGGTAATTTCCCCAATGTCCCGTTCCACTAAATCTAACATCAATTCCAACAAAGTAGTTTTTCCTGATCCATTCTCACCCCGCATCACCATTAATTGAGACCTAGGAATGGTTAATTGTTCTATATAAAGCTCGAAATTTTTGTAGCTCTTTGAAAGTAATCGTATGTTGATCATAAATCTTTAGTTTGACGAATCACTGTTCTATTTAAATACTTGTTAGTTTGAATGATTGAGTCGATTCTTTTATAAAGAAAGGCACCCCAAAAAATATGAATTGAAAGAGATGATATAATAATGATCAACGCTAGAAGAGTGACAGAATTTAGGAGGTGTCCGATTCCCAGAATCACAATCGGAATCAATACTATTGACGCTAAATATGCTTTAGCCGAATTGAATTTTGGGACGACAAATTCCTTGTCATTAGACAAAAGTGGAGCACTTTTTTCTTTTGCTTGAAAATAGGCAAAAAAGGAAAAAGAAATCGTTGACGTAAAAATTAGCAAAGCTATAGTCTCAATATAAGTTTGAAATAATATAATCATGGGCAGAAATGACAATAGAAAAATAATTGTTCCTACAATATAGAAACAATGCATCTGAATCAACCTATTTATCGATGAATGGCTATTTAAACAAATAAAATCTCCGTAGTGTGCATGCCATGAAAACATGTAGGATCCATGTGTACTAAGAAAGCCAGTGATAAACAACCCTTCAAAACCATATACGAGTAAATAGTTATTCATAAAGAATTGCGCAAAAAATTCGTTAATGGTAATGTTGAGACTGCATACAAGAGAAACAAGAAATGACGTAATAATCTGCATCCTTGCACTTTTAATTCTCAGCAGTAGAATGAATTCAGTGAAAAAAAAATTAGTTTTCAAGATATAGTGATTTAGTAAAAATGCCTGAAATTCCGTAATGAACGAGCACCAAACAAAATAATGTCAATGGCACAAAGTTAAAAAATGAAATTTGGTCTTTTCCAAAAAAATAAACAATTGGCAAAGATAGAAGACCCAGATGGAGTAAACTTATAATCGGCCTTTTCTTTCCCAATACGCTAATGACGATAAATGCAATTAACGGAAATGCTACTATAAAAAAGGAACCCAGGAGAAGGCAAATGCTTATTATTTCCAAATTATAATCGATGAATGCTATGGAAAAAATAGCCCATGATAGCACTATAATCAAAGTGTGGTAATTAAACAAGAGATCGAAATAGATCCATCTTAGTACAAATTTCTTATCCAATTTAAGACATAATATCTGTCTGGCACGGTTGAAGGTATTCTTGGAATAAAATGAAATGATATATACCTTATATAGGTATATAGGCAAAGTGCAAATTATCAACAACTGAATTTGAACCTTAGGAGACATTTCCAAATTCATTATAATCAGCCCAGGCGCTAAACTTATAATAAGAGCTATGTCAATAACATAAATATAAATAGGTATTGAAAGTCGTTTAACCAAAAAAGTGTTTATAAGGAAAAATTTCCGCATAAAATTTTCTTTTTTGTAGCTAAAATAATAGTATTGCTCATATAATTTAACTTTCTAAATAATTAAAATTTTAAATCAATGAAAAATATCAACAAACCTGTCCTAGCGATTGCGTTGATAGCGACACTGACTTTCGCTTCAATGGGATCAATGATCTCACTAAAAATTGCTGAAGATAAGAACGCCAACATAGCACTAGGCGGAACCCTGGTTGGAGGTGAAGCTGGTTTTGGCGTTTCAGTGGTATTTGGTGTTTCAGCTCTTACATGGGGTGCTATTGCCTTAGTGCCAGGATTTCAGGCAGCAGGTGTGGTAGCACTTGTGTACGGTGCCTAGTTATAGAATGGCCATTTTTAAACCTCATAACGGTTGGAAAATGGCCATTTTTGTTTATGCTTTTGGTATAATAACAAGAATCCTTATAGATCAACCGGATTTACGGATTCCTGATCCAACTTTTGCGCAAAGTTATATAAGTAGTATAAATTCTTCTGATAATAATGAAGTGTTTTGGCATATTTTGACTAATAATTTAAGGCTGAACTTACTTATCGTACTAAGTTCTTCGCTGCTTTGCTTACCCGTAATATTAATACTTTTCTCTAACGGTTTTATTTTAGTTGATTACATTCTCGTAAGCTCAGATATACTAGGCATTGAAAAATTAATCTTTTCTATTTTACCACATGGCATACTTGAGTTAGTAACATTTTTTTGGGCATCCCATATTAGCTATAAACTTAGTACTTACCTTTTGTCTTACTTGATTAAAGGCACTGATGATTTGTCAATACTAAAAATTCGCCGACTGGGTGTAAGTGTATTATGGGTTGTGGTTTTAACTTCAATTGCAGCTTTTATTGAAACATTTGTAACCGTAAATTTAATTTCTTAAGAAGTGGATCGATACTCCAAAATTGCTTTTGTAATAATAAATATCGCACTGCTGATGTTTTTTTTTAATCACTTTATGGATACCGCTATTATGGAATCTCAGCAATTAAGAGAAAGAGACATTGGATTGCTTCTGATCTTAAAGACGGTGGGTATTTCATCTATCATACTTGTTGTAGCTATTCTATTACTTTTAATTTACTTATTCGCAGTTGGACTAGGTGGAGAATTTGGTAAGGTAGGGGATTTTTTTTTAGCTGGTTTTGCTGGACTTATCATTTTCAACTTGTACTATTTAATAATTTATCTATTTTTTGAAGATATCTTTTTAGAAATATTAGTGAATTCAAATAGAAGTCATCTGATTTTTGACTTAGGAGACCTAACATATGGATTCTACGCTATTTGGATTACTGCTTCATTGAAATATACAGCCAATATGTCTTATGCCAGAAGTGTTTTAGCCGTAGGCTTGCCACTCTCTTTAATTTTTATTGTATGGTTACTATAACAAGGTGTACGACAGTTTTACAATTTATTGACCCGATTGCAAATCAGATTTTTTTTCAGTATCCTTTCGGTTTCGGTACGCATTGCATTTGAGGGTTTTTAATGTAGATATTTGAGGCCAACAAACTCTGGCACGTAAAATTGAACAAGGGCATTATTGCCTGAACCGCCGAAAAGGTAAAGTTCAACCTTCCTAGGTAGAGCCTAACAATGATTTTCAATCAGATTATCTAGCTCGTTATTGAACTGTTCAGCCGTAGTTGTTTTAATCGGTGTACGATCAGGCCAAACCATCATTGTTGGCGTTGGTGTTGTATGGTCACCATCATTAATTTCTGGTTTCCCAATGATCCAAGTTGGAACATTCAGGGACGTATATTGAGGATACATCTTTCGTGCATAATCTTCAAATTGTCCAGGATCTACAACGTCATAAGCAAAAATTAACATGGCCAGGCCTTAGCTCCTACAGCTGACACGCCCGGATCCTCGCCACTCCTGTAACTCGTTGATAAACAGTACTTAGGGAATTCCGAAATTTTTTATTTAGTCTCTTTCATTTCAGGTTTTTTTCAGTCGTCAAAATTGCACTTTTCTGTTAATGGATTTTAGAAGTTATCAGTAGGGCAAATCAAAGCCACAAGTATATATTTTTTAATGGCTGGTTCGTAGACATAGCTCTTTTCTTGTATAATCGCCTCTAGTGCTTTGAGTGCTGTATCATAATGATAAAAGGTCATTCCTTTGAATCTAATGTTAGTGCCGTCATAATCTTTTTTTATGGCGTACTGAATATGATGTACATGACAAAGCTTGGTAAGCTTTACTCGTTGTGGATCTGTTAGCCCCTTGGCCGTTGGAAAGTCTTCTGGAGCTTTGCCTACGTCGGTTTGAAGTGCCTTAAAAAAACCGAGCAAAATCCTTCCAACCAAATTGCCAGTCGTAATAGGTTATCTCTTTGACTGGCGTTCGATGGGTTCGCCTGGTTTGAAAGTTTTGATCATCTAATGAGTATTCACTGTCCAGGGTTAAAGCACGATACCTCGATCCGTTCTCGTTCTGCATGTCCAGAAAAATTGCCTGGCGTTCCTTTTGATAGTAAGCATGTAGTTTGTAATCAAAGGTTGATTTTTCAACGAAGTATCGAAGGCTACTACCATTTGCTGAGATCTTCGACTTAACCCTTTTAATCCATTGTATAGCTTGCTGATGCATAGCCAGGAAGTTGTCTTTATCTATCGGTTCGTTCACTGGCATTTTGGTAACACCAGTAACCAGCAAGAGCGATACCTTGACTTCTTCAATAGTTAGTAGGTAATAGAAGTTTTGAAAACTCACTATAAAGGCGTTCTTACGCCCTCTTTCAATCTCTCCAAACTTCGGTAAACCCATTTGCGATGGGTACTAAACAAATTAGTATTTGATTTAATGGCCGCTAATCGAATTAGTATTTTTGTTATATTTAAATAATTAGGCCTTTAAGCGCAAGAATATGAAAAAAGACAAAAACCCTCTAGTAGTTTATAATTCGAAAAAGTCCGAAATTTCCAATTTTTCTATCGAAATTTTACCTAAAAGTGACATCCCTTTAAGAGAATTAAGGGTACTACGCAGATTCATGTAAAAATAGGCGTTAAGGAATTTTACGCTCCCCATGAGCTTTTTTGGGCGATTGACTATTTGCGAAGCAGGTCTGAGGCAAATGCAGCTACTTGATCTCCCTGAATTTGCTGAATCTGTTGGACTAGTAGTTTGGCAGGTGGAGCAGTAATCGAGGCAAATTTTTTACGCAGCGTTGAAGTGTCCATTACCGCATATGATTGAGTAGTAGCAATATCTTCATGACCGAGGAACTTTTGTATTTTAGCAATTCCCATACCCAGGTTTAACAATTTAGTGGCGACAGTATGTCTTAACAAATGAGGGTATATTCGTTTATTGATGGCTGCCTTATCAGCAATGGATCTTACAATCTGTCCAATTCTTTGTCGGGTATACTTATATGGCTTTTGGCGACTTTTGAAAAGAGGTCCGGCTTTTCTATTTTCAATATGGATTTTTATCTGATTGGATAATTCACTTCGAATGGGTACTTCCCGTCTTTTCCCCCTTTTCCTCGCTCAATAGTAATGAGCCGTTCTGTAAAGCTGATCTGTTCAATACGCAACTCGATAAACTCACTCACTCGGCAACCTGTTTCCAAAAGTGTTTGCATCATTAGTCCAATAGATCCACTTTCCTGATAGGCCTGGTCAATGAATTTCAATTCTTCCTCCAGGGTTAATCGTTCTACTGCACCAGTTGGTTTCTTATCAGGTTGTAGGTCAGCTTTCTGCCTGGCCGCCTTAAAGACTGCCTTAGTCTGGTTGTAATCCAGGCCTTGCTTGATAATGATCGCAGCAATTTTATCAGAGATCTCTTCGATACATCCCATGGTGTGTGTTTTCCTTTTTAAAAACGGACAACAAACAGAGTATAAAGATACCTTGTTTTCAACAGATTGAACAAGGAATATGGCCTTTGAGTTTTCCTCCCTCTATCTTCTGGAAAGCTACTTATTTTTAACTTTTTACCAGAATAATTATAACATGAAATATTCTAAGGAAGCCCTTATTGAGTTATCCAAATTTACAGCGAACGATTTAGAAATGATACGAGCGAGAAGACGAAACCCAAACCGACTTGGTTTTGCCTATCAATTGGCATTTGTTCGATTACATAATCGATTTCCAATCCAGCAACCCTTAGAGATTGAACCCGATATTCTAAATTACGTCGGCATTCAACTCAAATTATCTCCTAAATTTATAAAAGCCTATGCTCATCGGCAAAAAACTGTTTCTGAGCATCGAGAACAGATTCGTCAATATTTAAATGTTCAACGATTTTCCGAGATTTCTTTAGGACCTGTCGAAAAATTTATTTTTGAAAAGGCTTGTCAACTAGAACAAACACATGCTTTACTTTCCCTGGTAAGAAATTTCCTTCGCCAACAAAATATATTACAGCCCGCAGAATCCACTTTACGAAGACTCATTGATCAACAGCGACAAAAGGCAAGGGAATTAATAGTTGAAAAAATTCACACCCTTTTATCAGACAAAAATAAACAGCAATTAAATCAGTTACTTCAAAGTGAATCTAAACCCTACTCGGGGTTACAATATTTGAAACAAACAACGGGAAGAGCATCAGCTAATACCATCATAAAAATTACTCAAAAGCTTGATAAAATCAAATCAACCGGTATTGTTGGAATTGATCTGTCCTGGCTCAATAATAATCTGCAACGGTCGATGACCCGTTTTGTACGAAAAGCTACTGCCTTCCGGATGCGAGAATTCCACGAAAAAAAACGTCATGCTTTATTGGTTTGTTTTTTACAACAGCACAACCAGGATTTAACCGATGATTTGGTTTGAACCTATGATAAAGTAATCAGCCAGATGTACAATCGAACCCAGACAGATTTGGATAAACAACATCGCAAGAAGAGAAAAATGATAAAATCCTCACTGGTATCTTTTCAGAAGGTAGCAGATATGATTTTGGATCCCTCTATTGAAGATGTTTTACTACGGGAAACTATTTTCACTCAAATAACCAAATCAGAGTTGAGTAATCGAAGAGATCAGCTGGAAAGTTGGCTCAATGACAAATACAAGGATGTTTTTACTTTATTGGTCCATACCCGCTACAGCTATCTGCGCCAGTTTGCCCCTACACTTCTCGAGCATTTATCCATTGAAAAAGAAGACGCACAAGATAATACTTTGATTCAGGCCATTGATCTTATCAGGGATATGAATCAATCGGGTAAACGCCAATTAGATAGCTCAGCCCCTGTAAATTTCATGCCTAAATCTACTCAAAATCTGGTGGTTAAAAGTGAAGGTCAAATTGATAAACCGGCCTGGGAATGTGCTTTGTTAACCGCAGTGAAGACAATATTAAATCGGGAAATATTGCTATCAAAAACAGCAAACGTTATGGTCATATTGACGATTTTTTTATGCCAAAGTCAGAGTGGGAAGCCAAACGTGTCAGTTTTTTTCAAAGGGCCGGGCTTCCCTGTAACCCACTGGAGGTCAAGGCATATTTAACCCAAAGGCTCAATGATGCTTTTGATGAATTTACCGAAAGGCTTCCAAAAAAACACCTATGCTCAGTTAGATGATATAGGGTGGCAAATGTCTAAAGACCAGACCAATGATTTGAGTGATGAAGAAAAAATTAAACTAGAACAACTTAAGCAATATCTGGCTAAACATATGCGGGTGATCAAGCTGCCTAAATTACTGGTAGAAGTAGATAATGAGCTCCATTTTTTAAAATATTTTATGAGTCCCGCCCAACAAAAAAACCCTAGTGTAAATGATATCTGTGCTGTGATGGCAACGCTCAAAGCCCATGGCTGTAATATTGGTCTTTATACCATGCCTCACCTGATAGAAGGGGTTTCTTACCATTAAATTAAAAATATTTCTGATTGGTTTTTAACAGAAGATGCACAAAGAAGTGCATTAGCAGTTTTGGCCAACGCCATTAGTGGTCTTGAGATTACCAGCCATTGGGGAGAAGGCAAAACATCGTCGAGTGACGGACAACGATTTAGTTGGCGTCAAAAGGTCTTGAAACAATCTTATAGTACAAAATTCCATGATTTTGCGCTGGAATTTTACACCTTCATTGCCGATAACTATGCTCCTTATTATAGTATGCCAATAGAATGTACAGACCGGAATGCTCCTTATCTATTGGATGGATTGCTCTATAATGAAAGTGATCTGCAAATAGAGGAACATTATACTGACACCCATGGATACACCGAAATTAATTTTGCCGCCTTTGCTATGTTAGGTAAAAAGTTTTCCCCCAGGATCAAAGGGCTGCATAAACAAAAAATCTATCGGATTGATAAAAACAAAGACTATGGACCCTTGTCTGTTTTATTCAATAAGAAAAGCAGTATCATCCACATGGATTGGATTGTAGATCAATGGGACCGTATGGGACATTTTTATGCCTCTCTGGAGAGTGGTTACGTGACTGCTTCTACGGCCTTAAAAAGATTGAATGGCTATACGGGCAAGAATCATTTCTACAGGGCCAATCGGGAATTAGGAAGAATTTTTAAAACAGAACAGATCCTCAAATTTATGTCTGATCAACCGACGCGATCCAATACAACCAGAGGATTATTGAAAAGCGAACAGCTCCACTAATTGGCCCGTGATTTAAAATATGCCAAAAGAGGCAGAATTAGCACTCGGGACTGGTTAGAGCAAAAAAACTCTTGTAGTTCAATGACCCTTATTTTGGCCTGTATTATTTACTGGCAGGCCAAAGAAATGCATCGGGTATTATTGGAATGTCCTCCCGATATTGAGCTGGATCTAACCATGCTCAAATTTATCAGCCCCATCACCTGGGATAATGTTATTCTCTATGGAGAGTATGTCATTGATAAAAACTGGATCGTTTTATAATAATTCCTTAACGCCTATTTTTACGCGGATCTGCGTAGTACCCTGATTTACACTTATTACTTAACCTCCCAGCCTTTACCAGTATTAATCATCACACAGCTACTTTCAGAAGTAAAATAATGAGGGACTCCTGATAGGGTATATGAATAGTCTGTATTGTAGCTGTATAGATAATCCAGTAAGCCATCTCCATTAAGGTCTATTAATCGAGAGCCTAATGCTGGAATTGTGCTTGAGTGTGCAACAAATTCATAAGGAGACCAATCTGCATCCGTTTTACGGGTGTCAGAAGTAGGCCATGTTTCATATCCTCTTAGACAGGTTACTCCTTCGTCATAGTTTGTGCTACTCAATTGAAAACCTCCAAAAGCCGATAGACCTGAGTCATCACCAGAAATCTGCTCTGACGGATTTAATGCTTCGGCAAATTTATCAATTGCATTGGCCAGTCTTTTGATTTGGTAGGCGAGTTTGTTTTCATTTCCTTGTCCAGAAGTAGCTTGGACTGTTACATAACTTCCAGCTACCACAAGACCAATTATGATTAGTGATGATACAGTAATTTTCTGAAGGCATTTTAAGAGTTTAGACATTTGTAAAAAGTATTAAGGGATGTCAGTTCGGAACTCTATACTAATTCAGAATTTTTGGAAAATTCTTTTTCAGGTAATTTTAATGTTTCATGCAAAAGAGTTGTTAGTAATTCGCTGTTTTTCAGTTTGATGCAGCATGATTTAAAAATTACATGAAAACATGGAAGAATTTTGAGCAGTTCTTTTCACTAGGAAATGTATTGACTGAAATGCTAGAAATCATCCATTGATCCGGACTATTTATCACTCATGACGGTTGGTTCATTAAAATGTAGGATATTAGTTCAAAAACATTGATTATGACCAATAATGATTGAAAAACAGCCCTAAACGGTGGGGAACGCCGTTTTTGGTTTATTGTAATAATTTACGTGAATTTTCCGGGTTAAATAAATATTCCAGAGGTAGCCCCAAGGAATTCTTTCAAAGAAAAAGGATTAGTATTATACTTTAGACGTATATGGAATCTTGAGTAATAACAAAATATATTGATATTTTATTTTTCTATGCGTAATTAATAAAGGAAGTTTTAGTTCCTTGATCCTTCGATCAAAAACCAGCCTGTTGCAAAGTAAACCCTGTTTAATACTTCGTGAAATTAAGGAGGTGTTCATTAGTTCTACTCTATCAGTTCGGGAAGTGATGTTCGAATCTTTATTTGACAATTATTGATTATTTCTTACATACGGTATTCAGGTTGTAGGCATTTTTTGTTTATAACTTTGTTGAACATTTGATGTTAACCGGAGGTTTAAACAAATATGATGAAATTGCAAGGTTGTTATTCTTATAATTTTAGCTATGTTTTTTAGTATTTCATTAAATCAGTATACAATTTCCCTTAAAGGTTTTGTGATAATATTCATCACTCTGAACTCTTGTCAATTTAAAATGGACAAGGAACTGACCGACGCTTTAGAATTTTCTGGCGAAAATAAAACTGAATTATTAAAGGTTTTGGATCATTATAAAAAGCCGCCTGATAGTTTAAAGTATAAGGCGGCAATTTTTCTGATCAAAAACATGCAAAACCATTCTACATATTGTGGTGAAGGTCTTAAAACGTATGATCTTTTTTTTGAAAGTATTAAGCCGCTATGGAGAACCGATTCATTAAATGCTCGACAGAAAAGACTTAAAACCAGGGTTATTGCTGATTCTTTAGAAGTTCTAAATGCAGCCTCAAACTTAGAATTAAAACATGATGCAAAATTCATTAAATCTGCTTTTTTAATTGAAAATATTGATTTGGCATTTGAAGCTTGGGGCACCTTTCCCTGGTCTCGCACTAATGTATCTTTTGAAGAGTTCTGCAAACATATACTTCCCTACAAAGTTTATAAAGAGCCGGTTCAATCATGGAGGGATACCATTATGAAAAGATATCGGTGGATATTGGATTCGATCAAAAATCCTAATAGTCTTAGGGAAGCAACTATCCTTATTAATAAATCAGTCAGGGAAAGTATGTTCCAAAGCTATCCCATGCTAGATTTGCCCATGGCAGTGAGTTTCAAAAACCTTGAAAAGGGGAAAATTGGGAAATGCGAACACATGGTAACATTTAACATTTACCTATTGAGGGCTATGGGTATCCCTGCAAGAGTGGATTATGTTCCTCTATGGGGTAATGGCAATATAGGGCACACCTGGGGTTCTATACAAGATGAAAATGGACGATTGTTTGCATTCGATGCTATCTATTACCCAAAAGACACTACAGATTCTTCATATTTAGGTACTTTTAATACAATACCAGAATCTTTATTGAGAAACAGAAAAGCACCCAAAATATATAGGAATAGCTATGAAGGCCATTATGAAAGTGCTTTGCTAAATAACATAATTGAAAAAGGATTTTATCCCTCACAACTCCAGAACGTTACTAGGTACGATATCACAACAGAATACAACTCACCATCGGTAAATCTTAATATTAGATTCGGAAATCAGTTTAATCAAGAAATTGCTTATTTGTGCGTATATAATCAGAATGAATGGAAAACCATAAGTTGGGGCCTCAATAACTCAAAAGAATTATACGAATTTAAAAATATGGGAAGTGATATTGTTTATTTGCCAGTATCATATACCCAACATGGTGTCAAGACTATATCTAATCCATTTTTATTAACAGACAAGGGAACTGTCATATTTTTAAATCCAAATCAGAATCAAAAAATGCAAGTAAATGTTGATAGAAAATATTATACGGATTACAATGTGAAAGAAGCTTTGAGAAAAATGGTAGGGGGTAAATTTCAAGGGGCAAATTTTAGCGATTTTAAGGATGCGCATGATCTTTATGAAATAAAAACAATTCCTACTCCCAAAACAAATAGTTTTAAAATCAGCAATCAAAACGAATTTAGATATCTAAGATTCTTACTTCCTGACAATCAATGCAGGGTAGCTGAAATGAAGTTTTATGGCACGCAAAATAGATTTATAAATAAAGGAATTGTAAATCTTTTGAAAGGAAAATTGATCAGTAGTACTCCAAGAATGCATCACTCTCCCGAAAGAATTTTAGATGGAAATGTGTTAACATACTTTATTTCTGATATCGAAAAGAATGGCTGGGTTGGTATTGACCTGGGTAAGAATAACCATGCTCAAGTGGCAAGAATTGAGTTCTATCCCCCTAATGATGGTAATTCTATTGAAGTGGGTGATCAGTATGAATTGTTTTATTGGGATAGTGGATGGCAGTCCCTTGGGAGTCAAGTTGCACAAAAGGAGGAAGTTACTTTTAGCAATTGCCCTGATAATGCACTGTTCGTTTTGCGCAACATAACAAAGGGAAATCAAGAACGAATTTTCACTTATGAAAATAGTGAACAGGTCTGGTGGTAAATATCAGCATCCAGCGTTTGTAATTTGCTTTTAATGAGTTCTGAAACAAAAAATCAAGGATTTTTTGTTAGTCGATTTTTTTTGTTAATTCAATCATTTCTGCTCTCATCTCTACAATGGCAGCAGAGGGCACTTTTATCTTCATGTTCAACAGAAGGTTGGCAGTTTCTTTCGCTTTTTTCACTTCACCCATTTCTTCATACAGCTTTGCCAGAAGGTAACGAGGATAAAATTTATGTGGAATTAGATAAAAGGCATGGATATACGACTCTTCTGCCTTTTGATAGTTTTTCACTCTCTGATAGCAATTTCCTAAAGAATTAAACAAGTAAGGATCGGATGTGAGATTAGCAGCCTTTTCAAGTGTTTTGATTCCTTTTATATAATTTCTGTTGAGCGTAAGAGTTTGACCATATTCAAACATAAAACCTCCATTATATTTTAGAACGGGCTCTATTTGATCCATTATATTAATGGTTTCTTGAAAATCTCCATAGGATTTGAATTGAGAAGCTATTTTCCATTTTATATATGCATCATATTTTTCTTTTGTTTTGATAATTGACCATATGGAGAAGACTGTAAGTCCAACAAACGCCATAAACCTGATTTTTTTTGCTGAATGAAAGGAAAATAGTGGATTCTGCTCTTTATGAGCTGACAGTATGCCCAGGAAAAAAAAAGAAATTGAGCAAGATGGGTGTAACAGAGAAAGGATACGAAAAAAGGGAGAATACCAGAATTGAAATCATACCTCCTGAGGCTCCAGTAATAACAGCACTGGAAGAATCTTTATATTTAGCTTTTTTGTATTTATGTTTTTCTAAAGCCGATACTACAATACTGAGAAACAATATTAAGCCAATGAGTCCATGCTCTGCACTGATATGTAAAAGCTCATTGAAGGCATACTCGCCTTTTCCGGCGACCATTGCTTTGTCCTCGGAATATTTTTCTGATCGAAAGTATTCTGCCTGTTGTTTTCCAAAAGCAGTATTGTATTGGTTGAACCCAGCTCCAAACAGAGGGTTTTCTTTAATTATATCAAGTGTAATTTCCCATATCAAAATACGCCCCAGAACAGAATTTTTTTCCAATAAAATAATCCAATGCCAGAGGAAGTGACGATAGCTAATATAATAAACAGCAACCCTATTCTTCTGCCTTTTGTTTTAAGGTAATTTACGATAAAGCTTCTAAATTGAAAATATTGGCTAGAAACTATCAGCGTACCGATTATAAGTGCCAGCCATGAAGCACGACTCTGAGCGAAGGGAATAATAAATAAAATGACTAATGAAGTAATAAGCCCTAAATATTTGAGTACTCTATTTAAAATATCTTTTTTTGCTGTAAAAAGATAAAATGCCAGACTTATCGGAAATACCGATGCTAGGTATCCTGAAAAAGGGGCAGGATTGAAGAAGGTCCCCGTTACTTTAAATGAAGCATGATGGCTCATTTCAAGTCCATAAAGCTGTCCTAAACCATAAACGCCTTGATATAGACCAAAGCCCAGAAATACTAATATAATAGTACTTTGTTTTACCTTTTTGTTTTGGTTAAAGAATGGTTTGGTATGTGCGTAAACAACTGTAACCAGTACTAATTCTAATACCCCAAGGTCTGTAAGTATAACTGCTTTGTCAATCCAGACCTTTGTCAGAATATACAGCACATATGTAAAAACAAAAATGTCTGTCCGGGTTACATTGTATTTAGAATTCTCCTTATATTTTCTTAGTCTAAAAAAAGATAGAATGGTGATTGCCCCTGCTATAAAAATGAAAAAGAACTGTTTGCCAGCAATCATGCCGTTTTTTAAGTCAGGGTTAATTGCAATCGCACAGGCAAAGAGGATGCAAAAAAGCATTGCCTGTAACAAATAACTATTTTCTTTTAAACCGAACCCCTTCAATGGTTGGAAAAATTGGTTATTCTGGATTTTCAATTCTATTTATTAGAAGAATGCGGGTTTTATCTGTATGCTAATTAACAACATATCAATTTCAATTAACCAAGTAAGTACTAATTAATTTGTGATTATTTAGGTAAAATATGTTAATTATAGCTAAATTCTTGAATACTCATGCTCTTTTCTTCGATTTAGCAAACCACTATGAATTCAAAACCTTGTATATAATCAAAACTGAAATAGTCTTTTTTTTCGAATACAAAAGGTAATATTTGATTCTTTTTCTAGTTTCATAAATTTTTCTAGTTCATAAATTATTGTGCACTCATTTTTTATTGTGAATAATCCGAAATGAGAAGTACAGAAGTATAATAAAAGATAAAAATATTGCAGAAACTTTATGTTAATTATTTTCAGTGATTTACTTTAGTAAAAGTATTCTAAAAAAGATGAAGTATAATTTAAATTATTAGCAAGATGAAAAAACTGATTCTTATCAGTTTCGTGTCAATTTTGATGTTGGGTTGTAGTACTGAAGAGCCTGAATTTAACATAGATGACCAGTTTTTGGTCATTTCAAATAACTATCTCCAATTAAACTACAAAGGAAATGTTAATGCTAATGGTATTCTAAACTTAACATTAATTGTAAATGATCAAAAGAATGCGATAAGCTATGATATGAAAATTGATGTTAGTTCAAAGGGTTATCGTCTGGATATCGCTAACAGTTTAAAAAGTGAGGCTAAAAAGCTTGCAAGCAAAATATCAAAGGCAAAAGCCAAATTAATTGCGGAAACAATTATGGAATTTATTGAAGGGTATGATAACCCAGGCGATTTTAAAAATGAAAAAATGATGGGGTTGTTTTACTATAATAGTATTTTTAATGCTATTTATAGGCATCATACTATAAATCAATTTAACTCAAATTCCAGAACACTTAGTGACATTCAGATTACACCATACAACGGTTATATAACAGGGCTTACCCCATTCATGGCAAAAGAGGATATTGTAATGGATATACCCCATTTCAAAAATTATCTTAATAGCTACAGTCTTAGCAGATTGTCTAAAGAAGATATCAATTACATTATTAATAAGGTTGGAAATAGATCCTCAATGTCTTTCAAAGATTATGAAGACTTGGTTCATGGTTCTTTGAAAGCGAATAGTGTGGCTGCACTCGCAAATGCAAGAACAACAGGTGAAGACGGTTGTTTTTTATTGTGTGGTGGTGATTGTGGCTGTTGTGCCAATTATGAAGGCCAATGTTATTATGCCGCTCCCATTTGTTATGTTCATGATTATCTTTGTCAAAGCTGTAGTCCCAGTTGGTTTTGTTTTTCTGGATGTCAGCCAACCCCTTGTTAAAATGGAAAAGCTCAATAGTAAGTGGATTTTTGTTTTAAGTTTAATGATTTTTTTGTACTTCTTTTTTTTATTCATAAATGGCTATATCCTAAAACTAGATTACACTTTGATTGGCGTTTTCCAAGAAATAGCTACCATTCCTCTTATGCTGGGGCAGTTAGTACTTGTTTATATTTCAACGAAAGGGTTTGTTAAATCTAAATATAATTTTAAATCATATGCGTTTTGGTCTACTGCCGTTCTCATTTTATGTATAGTAGTAACGTGGGGTAGTTTTTTTGTTTGAACAGAGAAAGACTCATCCATTCTACAATAAGAATTTTTAGTTGAGCGAGTTTATTGGTAAATCATGATACAATCTACAATGAAAAATATTGTAATTAGAGCCTTACTTTTAGGAGTTCCAATCTTACCGTTCACTTCCATGTTAAAATGAATTCTATGGAAAAACGAAAACTTCATGGTAAAGACAGAACCGTATTTTTGTTTAGTGTGGGTATTCTTGTGTTTTTCTTACTGTTTTATACAACAGAAAAATTGAAAATAGACTTTGTTCTACTAGGCGTATTGTGGGAATTATTAATCATCCCTGTATTAATCGGGGAGTTAATTTTATTATTTTTATCAATAAAGTCTTTACATTTAAGCAAGTATTCGATGAGATCATGGTCGTTTGTTACTATAATAATTCTTTTTATGAATATGTTACTTTTTTTATCATAAAGCCCATAATCGAGTAGATGCCCCCACCAGCGTTAATCGATGGGGTGCGCCTCTAAAACCACTCAGCGTAAGGATTTCGTACTGAGCGGTTCATTGTGCACTGGAGAAACCTTTGAGTAGTGTTCACAAAGGGATTGATAGCCTCTTTTCCTCAACCGCTCTAAGGTGAGAGCGTACGAAGAACAGGGCTTTGGTCTACTGCCGTTCTCCTTTTATGCATAGGAGTAACGTGGGGTAGCTTTTTTATTTGAACAGAGAATGCTCATCTATTCTACAATAGGAATTTTTAGTTGAGCGAGTTTATTGGTAAATCATGATACAATCTACAATGAAAAATATTGTAATTAGAGCCTTACTTTTAGGAGTTACAATTTTACCGTTCACTGGATTATTCCTGATAGGAAGCGATTTACTTGTGGAATTCTTACTTGTGGATTTTATTTTGACTTTGATGTTATGTATTGTCTATGGCATTGATTTGTACCGAAGAAAAAATATTAGTAAGAGTAATAAGGTAATCTGGGTTGTGTTTTTTCTGATATTTACCAATATTTCTCAAGTCATGTATTGGTTTAAATACCTAGGTTTAAATTACAAAGATGCTGAAAGTTTCCAAACTTAGTGAAAGACAAATACTCTAAATGATGAGTGGCATCTGTTATTGAGGATTTATTCTCGCAGATGCCATTTTCTTTTGTAGGGTGTATTCAAAACGTTATTCCAATCTAGCTTTACTGCTTGTCCGTCAATTCACACATAATTCTATTATAGTTCTACGATACTATTATACGTATAACCCGTTGTGCATTTAGAAAAAAGATTGCTCATGTGATATAAAAATCGTATATTTAATTGAACACCAACCAGTTAAATATCATGAACAATCTTATTGAAAATTACGAAATTATCTTGAATAACTTAAAATTAACTTGTGGGGATATTAATAGTTTTACACAAATCAGAACCCCTAAGTTAAATAATTTAGAACTAGTAAGTCTTAACCTTACCGCTGAATACATCTCTATAAACACTGAAGTACAATTATTTAGATGTTTAAAAGGCACTTATTTAGAAACTAAAATAGAGCGAAGTGTTTATAATAAAAGGCGTAGAAAACTATTTGATTATACAGAATCCATAAGAAAACGATTAAGTGAAAGGTTTGCTGAATTTACCGATGTTTTTGTGGTGGACTCTATGCCAAGGCCTATTTGTAAATATGCAAGAGCTGCACGTTCAAATATATGCTCTACTTACCATATACAGCCTACATTTGGGCATTGCACCTCACAAAAAAGCAAGTATTTTGGATATAAACTTCATGCGATTTGTGACAAAAACGGTGTCTTTCATTCCTTTGATTTAGCAGCAGCATATATTCACGATATTAACTACCTTAAAGATGTAAAACACAACTTAAATAATTGCACATTAATAGGAGACAGAGGCTAGATAAGTGCTGATTATCAGTCAGATTTGTTTACATATTCAAATATTGAGTTATCGATTCCAATGCGAAAAAACCAACATAATTATGTGTCTTTTTCAAAAGTAAAAGGAAAAATAAGAAAGCGTATTGAAACTAACTTCTCTCAATTGCATGGGCAGTTTTTGTGGGCAACTAATCATGCTAAATCTTTCTTAGGACTAGCCACCAGATTGCTCTCTAAAATAACTGCTTTTACTATGATTCAATATTTAAATTTCTTCGTCTTTAATAAACCTATAAACAAAATTAAAACTAACTTAGCCTAAATGCACAACAGGTGGTATAATTAATTAGTTTCACGATATAACGATTAACCGAACTTTTATGAAGATTGGATATGCGCGAGTTTCTACCTAAAGATCAGAAGTTGGAAATGCAGCTCGATGCATTAGTGTCAAATGGTTGTGAAAAGGTGTTTAAGGAGAAAAAGAGCACTGCCAAAGAACGTCCTGAACTAGATAAGATGTTGGTTCAGCTAAGAGAAGATGATCGGGTAGTAGTCTGGAAACTCGATAGACTTGGCAGATCTCTTCGTCACTTAGTCAACCTTGTGAATAAGTTCAATGAAATGGGAGTTCAGTTTGTTAGTCTCCATGACAATATTGATACAACGACTCCTCAGGGAAGAGTGATGTTCAATTTGTTTGCTTCCTTCGCTGAATTTGAGCGAGAGTTGATTTCTGAAAGAACTAAAGCAGGCCTTGAAAACGCAAGGGCCAATGGACGGAAAGGTGGAAGAAGGCCCGGTCTTTCAAAGGATAGTCAAGAAAAGGCCCGGAGGGTAATGAGACTATTGGATACCAGACCGGACATGTCTGCCCAGGACATTCAAAAAGAAGTAAATATTAGCAAAGGAACCTACTACAGATATATTGATTGGGCTGAAAAGGAATCAAAAGAATTGAGCAAAAAGTACAAGAAAAGAAAAGTATAATTAATTAAAATTGAACTACCTTTTAATTATACTTTCTGTTATATAAGTGACATTGGAACGAACGTTGGTCATGATAATTACGGTGACAAATTACCGCTCTTACCTTCCGGAAAAATGGCATCAGCAATTTGTGTCGATGGCAGGGAGAGAAAACAGGTAGACCAATTGTTTTTATTGACTTGATTTTAAGGTTTGCCAATATCGATGAAGTATAATTAAACGAATAACTATGCATATAGCATCCATTACAAGGACTTGGTAAGCCTGAACCTTTAAAAGGAAGCCTTAGCGATTTTTGGTCTGGAAGAATTTACAGGTGAACATAGAATTGTTTTACATAGCAGACAATGAAAACATTACCGTTATTCAATCCAAAAATCACTATTAATTACATAAAATAATTACATAAAATGAATGAATATGGATGACTTTGATATAAAATATAATAATCTCCATAAAAAGTATTTAGAAGTTGGTGGTGCTGAATTTGATGAAAGCGATATTGATCAATCTGCAATTTCTTATGCCTGTAACACATGTGGATTAGAGGGAAATACAATCACTATGGGTGAGACCGAGACAATCATTCTAACAGACAAAGTAATTCCTGGAAGATCCCTCAAAGAGCATCTGGAAATCAAGGATGCCTATGACGCCTTCAGAAGAATGTTCGGGTTTGTAAAAGAGAAATATACAACAAGCGAGGCCCTGGCCATGACTTTTCACAGACTCAACACAAAAAGCTGGTTACAGGAAGAATGGTCCGGACAATATAAAACCATACAAAACCGGGTGGGGGGCAGGTCGACTCCTTACCCCGAAAAAGCAAAAGGTTTATTCAGGTCCATGTTTAGTGATCTGGAAAAAGTAAACGATGATTTTGACAGAGCCGCTCAACTTCATTTGAATACGGTTATTATACATCCGTGGCAAGATGGGAATGGCAGAACCGCAAGATTGCTTATGAATTTTGAGTTGGTTAAAAATAGTCATGGCCATTTGCAAATAGCTAAGGGTGATAAAGATATTTACTTTAAAGCCATAAGGTCTTCTATAGAAGAGAAGAGCCTGGCTCCATTCAAAATGTATTTGAAAGATGTGGCAGTGAAAATCTATGAGAAAAAGATTGCCTTCCTTTCAGAAAAAAAAAAGATAACGTACACGAAAAAGGGTTCAATATGGGATTTTAACGAAGAGGTAGAATTCTACAATTAATGTTTAAACCACATCAACACAAAGGCAATGTCAATTAAACGAGCCATAATCATGAACCATACATCACAAGAAATTCTGCACTATTGCCTTCGATGGATTTACAATTTCAATGAAGGGGATCTTCAAACTGCTCATGCAGATTATTCATGTGGGTCGGGTTATCATGGGAACAAATATCTTACTAAAAGAGAATCAGATACCAAATGCAACACAGGCCATGACTGAGGTAGTGCTTAACATGGATGAAGAAGGGCAGGAACTTTCTTATCAGGTGGATCATGGGCAATAACAAGGACGATGCAGAACAGCAAAGAGAATGGAAGGAAGTGGTTTCTGCACATGTAAAGAAAGTATCATAAAACGAGGCTTTCAAGTCTTGCGAAACGAAGGAATTGGCCGAGTCTAAAACCATAACAAGAGTAAGTAAATCGAATTGCCTTAATTCGATGGCTCAATTGCTATATAATTCGAATCCCAAGAATGAAATACAACTATTTATGGATCTGCAAAATGAGGAAGTAAAGGTTTTTTTGCAAAGTCTTAACTCAAACGCAGTTCAATATATGTTAGTTGGTGGAATGGCAGGAATTGTTCATGGCCATATTCGAACAACGATCGATTGTTGGATTTGTGGGTCAAGGATACTCCGGAAAACAAAGAAAAGTTGATAAGCGCCTTAAAAAGTAATTACGTGGCAGGAGTTGAGAATTATCTCAACGTGGATATGATTCCTGGTTGGAGTTCTTTAACTGTCGGAAAAAAGGGATTTGAGCTTGGCTTAATGGGTTACTTGAAAAAATTTAATGAATCAGATTTTGACCAGGTATATAAAAGGTCTATTCAAACACGTTTTGATGATATTCCCATAACCGTTATTGGAAAAGAGGATTTGATAGCAGAAAAACTTGCCAATGCAAGGCCAAAAGATATTCTCGATGTAAAAGCCTTGCAAAACCTGAATCCCAACGTGGACCATGGCCTTAAAGTCCGGGTCTTAAATCAAAATCAATTTGAAGAAATGATCATCAAGAATGGCATTTCACCTGAAACAGTTAGAACTAATTCAAAAGCCATGTTTATTTCTATTATTGATTCAGAGGCCAATCCAATTTTAAAAGATGCAAAGAACTATTTGACTCTACAATTTGATGATGTTGAGAAAAATGTGCCAGGCGAGGCGATAACAATGAACGAGAATCATGTTAGTCGTCTCCAAAACTTCATTGAAATCAATAAAGAAAAATCAATTTGCTATATTCATTGCACTGCCGGAGTATCCAGAAGTGGGAGTATTGGCAAATACATTGTTGATAAGCTTAATGGTGATATGCAGTTTTTCAAAGAAAACAATCCGAATATAGATGTTAAGGCATATTTTTTGAAAAGACTTGAAAAGAAAAGGGCTCAGGATATGGATCAGGGCATATCAATGTAGGAATAAGTAAACGAAGATAATGCAGCTTAGAAAAGAATTATTTTGGGATTCCGATTTTAGTCAAATTAGAGTGGATGAACACAAGGATATTATTGTTCAAAGAACCATTGACTTTGGTAGTTTAACTGAAATCGAGAATTTAAGCGATTTCTATTCAGAAACTGAAGTTATAACCAGTTTGATCAATAACTCAGAATTGAGCCTTACAGGCTGTTACTTTTCGTGTGCATACTTTGGCAAAGAACTAAACGAATTTAAATGTTACAGACTCAGACAGTCAAGCCCAATACGTATGATCTTTTGAATCGCTTATCTCAAGAGGATAATCTAAAAGGTTTTAAACTAGTTGGTGGAACAGCTTTAAGTCTTCAATTGGGTCATAGAATAAGTACTGACCTGGCTTTTTTCTCAAATAGCGACTTTGATGTAACTAAAGTGGTTGGCATGTTAGACTCATACGTAAAAGTGGATTTGCCAACGCAAAGAAAAAACCTCCTAATGGGATTCATAGAAAATGTTAAAGTTGGCTTTGCAGCCCATAAATACCAATGGCTTAGGCTTGGGATAGATCATAATAACATTCAGATTGCCTCACTTGAAGATATCGCCTCGATGAAACTAGCTGCTATCTTGTCTAGGGCAAAAAAAAGAGATTTTATAGATCTTGCTGCAATATTGAAAGTGAAGCCCTTACATGAGCTACTTAGAAATTTTAGTTTAAAGTATAAACAAGAAAATACTATACATGTCATCAAAGCACTTACCTATTTTAAAGAAGCTGATGATGATAAAGGACCTTTGAAAATTTTGAATAAAAGTTTGGAGTGGGAACAGTCCAAGAAAATAATTCAAAATTCTGTAAGATCACTAAATAAAAATAGAGGCATATCTATGGGCATGTGAAAAGTATACTTGAACGAACGTGGAAGATTTGAATTGTCAGCTTGGAGAATGGGAATGAGGAAAGTAAATCAAATCGATAAGTGACATTAAACCATGGTTTTCCAGACATATTTTTTCGCTTTCTGGTAAGAGTGCTGCTTTAAATTATCCCTAACAACCTCTTCCATGTCTCCTTCGATCTCTTCCAGGTATTCATTTTTTACAAAGAACTTTAAAAGGCGAAGGGGCCATCTGGGTGGGGTAGCATGCAGTGGTAATTTGCTCAAATCGTTTTGACATTTGGCACTGGAATTGACATAGAAGCCCATAAACCGGCCCGTACTTCTTTCATGTCGTACAGTATTTTATGTGTGCAGGGTGTAGCGGAATAAATCCTTTTTCGCCTGTCTCCTCTTTTTTTGAGTGGTTTCACCAAATTCTGAGGTGAGGAATCCCTTTTCTTGCATCCTTTTTAGTGCAGACTGAATGAAACCTGCACTTAATTTTTGATTCAGTCTCTTTTATAGTACGCTCATGATTTCGACCCCATAGCTAGTTTCTCCCAGCACTACTACAGTGGGCAATACCAATTCTTCGAATTCACCTGGTTGAGTTTTCTTCACTTATTATATCATGCATAATTGCAGTTCTTATTAAATTAACCTCTATAGTTTGTTCGACTATTTCCTTTGTAGTGCCTTACCTCCAAGGTAAACCTCAGCCTTAATTACTAATAGTTAGATACTAATAGTTAGAAAGCTTGTTTGCTTTCAGCAAATCATAGATATTTATTAGTATATCGTAATAATTAGGCTAATGATTAGAATATTGAATTACATACTTACTTTTTTATTGTTGGTCACTCTGGCCTCATGCACAAATTCCGGAAAGGATGGAACTGACCGGAAAGAGAAGCAATCCATTAAGGTCATGGCCTATTACGTGCCAGAAAAAGATTTCAAACCTGAGCAAATACCTGTTGAACAACTAACGCACATCATCTATTCATTCACGAATGTAATTGAGGGAGAAATGAAGTTTAGAGATCCTGAAGTTGTCGGCCCTAAACTGAAAGCGTTGGTAGGGCAAAAAAGCCGAAACCCGGACCTGAAAGTAATGATCGCCTGTGGAGGATGGGGAGCAAACGGATTTTCTGACATGGCTTCAACAGCTGAAAATCGTGCGAGATTTATTGAAAGTGCAAGAGCCTTTATCGAAATTTATGAACTGGACGGACTGGATATTGACTGGGAATATCCAACCATCCCGGCGGCGGGGACTGGAGCAAGAGACGAAGACAAAGAAAACTTCACCCTGTTGATGAAAGGTTTGAGGGAGACACTGGATGAAATGGGACGACCTCAGACGCTGACTTTTGCTTCTGCAGGATGGGAGCACTATTACGACAATGTAGAGATACACGAAGTGATGAAATATGCAGATTACATGAATGTAATGACGTATGATCAGGTCTCCGGAAATTCAATTCATACAGGCCATCATACCCCACTGGGAGCTATTTCAGTCGAAGAACTACAGGGTACACCGTTTAAAAACAACCTGGACAAAAGGACAGCGGCAGCAGCTGAAAAAGGACAAAAAATATCAACTACTCCTGGTTCAGCGGAGAAAATAGTGAAGTACCTTATCGCAGAGGGAATAAACCTGCGTCAGATTGTGATTGGTGCTGCTTTTTACGGCAGAATCTGGAAGGGAGTTCCTCCGGAAAATAACGGATTATACCAGTTGAGTAAGGGGATTCACACCGGATGGAGTACCTACAAAGACATAAGAAATACTTTCGAACCTGATCCTGGGTTTGCAAGGTATTGGGATGAAAACGCGAAAGCACCCTATATGTACAATCATATGGATAGCATTTTTATTTCCTACGATGACACCGTTTCAGTGGCTCTCAAAACTCAATATGCTGTCAATACAAATTTGGGAGGAATTATGTTTTGGGAACTGGGTAATGACACCAAAGAAGATGGCAGTCTGCTCGAAGCTATTCATGGTGTAGCAAACAATGAACGATAGAATTTTATCGCTGTCAAGATGCAAAAAATCAGTAGTGTAAACTAAACTCTGTCTTTTGAATCATCCCTTTGGAGGGGTATACCCCTCCAAAGGGATGTGTTCTAAATCCAAAGGTAATCGATCTCCAAATTTAATAGCGAGTTGCTGAACGGTCAGCCCCCGGTTTTGCAATGGATTCGTCCACTTTTTCCCAATGTTTCTGGTGGCCAAATAGACCAGCTTTAACAGAGCCATATCTGAGGTAAACGCTCCTTTGGTTTTTGTGACCTTCCGAATCTGTCGATGATAATCTTCTACCGCGTTGGTGGTGTAAATCAGCTTTCGTATTGGAGCTGTGTATTGAAAGTAGGTGGTCAGTTTCTCCCGGTTGTTTCGCCAGGACACTTTCCCATTTTCCAGCCAGACTCTCTAGTTCCATCTCTGCCAGTTCTTTGGTATCTGCACGATAAACCAACTTGGTATCTGCCATGAATTCTGAACGAACCTTGTAATGCATCGCATCTAACCACACAATGCAATAGACAGGCTCCAATGGCCGGTTTTGCCAGGCTTTCACTTCCGGAATGATCCGGTCGGTGATTTGACTCAACACGGTATGGGAGATCTCTGTATCGTATATCTCCCTGATATGTTCACTGATGTCACGAAGGCTCATTCCAAGACCATATAAGCCAATGATCTTGTCCTGCAAACTGTCTGCAAGAACAGTCTCCCGCTTCCTGATGATCCGGGGCTCGAAAGTACTTTGCCTATCCCGGGGTGTCTCTATCTCGACTGGACCGGTACTGCTTTTGATTGTCTTCCTGCCTTTGCCATTGCGCTTGTTGCCTTCCAAACGTTCGGCTTCATCAAGGTGAGCATCCATTTCTGCCTCAGGTGCTGATTCCAAAGACTGCTTTAGCATCGGAGCAAAAGCCCCATCTTTCCCAAATAATGATTTTCCTGATTTGAACTGCTCCAGAGCCTTACTCTGTAATTGGTCTACTTCTTCTTGTCTCATTTTATCCAATTAAAGACCGTTGCAAAAGGTTGCAGAAAGAGCGTAAATTTTGAATTTCACAAGTTCCGGGATCCGGTTTTTGTGTTTACGCCTCCAGATGGGTCAAAACGAGCTTATTTCTTGTGATTTTCTCTCATTATTTACTGTTTTTAATTGAACATAATTATCCTTGGTGACCAGTATAAATTGTAACAGATGGCTTCCGTCAAGTTTTGCGTGTGCATCTTTTCGATTCCCTATATCGTGTGACCGCTCCGCTAAACCATCTGCGAATACTCCCAAATGTCCGTTCTGCTTTATACCTTGTTTGGCCTATTAGTTTATGGAATGCTTTCTCCCAATGGGTTAAAGACTGATTCTTTTCGGCTTTTTTCAAAATATGATGCTTCAGCTTTCGCCTGATCAAAAGGCCTGCATTTTTCTTTGACTGATAGCCTTTGTCTGCTTTCAATGCGATATGTTCGGGCAAATCAGCACTTGTCAGTACCTCTTCTAAATTACTAACCTCGACCCGTTGTGCTAATTAATTATGATATAATTTATCGAAATAAAATGAGTGTATAAGACTACTTATCAATAAATTAGAGTTACCACAAACCAATTTAGCTGATCAGGCCTATGCACAACATTAAAAGTAATTTCGACAATATTCATCAAACAATCAAATCCCTCAATCTTAGCATCTTTGATGCAAATGGAAATGTTCCAAAACCGGGAAGAACATCTCAATTTTCTGATTTAGAGGTACTTAGTCTTCCTCTCACTGCCGAATACATGCCATTGGATAGTGAAAACCGGCTTTTCAAAAAGATGAAATGTGATTATAAAACTGATTTTTCTCATCTTATCGACCAATCCAGATACAACAGGAGGAAGCGACAATTATTTCCACTGCTTGAAAAGGTTCGTTAAAAATTAGCGGAACGATGCCTTGAATTTGGAGAATACTTCATCGTCGATTCTATGCCACTGGAAGTCTGCAAAATATCCAGAGAGAAGCGAACCAAAACCTGTAAAGAGTATTTCCAAACGGCTCCTGACAGCAGGGATGCCTCCCTTTAGTTGATTCCTGATTGATTAGTTCCAACTGGGTATTTATTTATTCCATTTAACGGCAGATACACCACCATCTTCATCTTCATTTACCGCATAAATGAATTGTTCATCTCTACTACTGGTTAAATAGGAAGGGTTTGAAGCCTTAACCAATAATTCTCCCCCATCAAGATTAGCAGTTGTGGTATTAAAATTGAAACGGTAAATACCTTCACTTTCTTTATTTGTATAAGTTCCTACTAGTAATTTCATAGTCTCCGTTGACTTCGTTTTAGCTGCTTTTTGTTGTTCACATCCGATTGTAAATGATAAGAATACCGATATTAACAGGTGTAATTTAAGCTTCATCACTGCCTTTGATTTCATCTTGGTCATGCAATTGATTGAGATTATCTGGCATATCCATTCTGGTGAGCTAAAAAAGACTCAATCACCCTTGTACTTTAAGCGATCTACCCCCCATCTTAAGCTTTATGAGTACCTTTATTTGGTTACAACAACGCCAATGACTTCGTACACTCGTCGATTATTTTTAATTGCAGGTCTTATCAGCTTTATTTTATGTGAGTTGTATTCGCAAAAGATCAACGGCGATTTTCAATTGGAAATACGAAAAGCAACTTCTCCAATTACCATTGACGGAATAAAAGATGAAGAAACCTGGAATTCAGCTGCTGTAGCTGGATCATTTCATATGATTACCCCAATGGACACCAGTAAGGCTAATGTGCGAACCGAGGTCCAAATGGCTTATGATGAAGGTTACATCTATCTCATTGCTGTATGTTACCATGGATTACCAGGTCCATATTATGTAGAGTCCTTGAGACGTGACTTTGGCTTCTCATCCAACGACAATTTTATTTTCGCTTTCGATACGTTTGATGACCAAACCAATGGTTTCACTTTTGGAACTAATGCGGCAGGAGCCCAATGGGATGGCATTCTCTTTGAAGGCGGTCGGGCTGATCTCAGTTGGGACAACAAATGGACCTCAGTGGTCAAGAACTACGAAGATCGTTACGTTTTTGAAATGGCCCTGCCTTTCAAAAGCATCCGTTACAAAAAGGGTATTAAAAATTGGGGCATCAATTTTAGCCGGCTCGATCTGAAGACCACTGAAAAATCTGCCTGGGCTCCAGTACCGCGACAATTTCCATCTGTTTCTCTTGCTTACACTGGCATTCTTGCCTGGGATAAAGCACCTCCGCCGCCAAAAGAAAACATCTCCGTAATTCCTTATACACTGGCTCGAATTGGTAAGGATCATGCAAATAATGAAGATGCCGATTTTGATGCTGAGTTTGGTGGAGATGCTAAGATTGCTGTTACTTCCTCGCTTAATCTCGACCTGACTGTCAATCCGGATTTTTCTCAAGTAGATGTCGACAGACAGGTTACCAACCTTAATCGTTTCGAGTTATTCTTCCCGGAGCGCAGGCAGTTCTTCCTTGAAAATGGAGACCTTTTCGCTAATTTCGGTTATAGCAATATTCGACCTTTCTTCTCACGTCGCATTGGGCTGGGTGTACCTATACAATTTGGAGCCAGACTTAGTGGAAAGATCGATCGTAATTGGCGAGTTGGGCTGATGAGCATACAAACTGACAAGGTGGAAAGCACAGGCCTTCCCTCTCAGAACTTTTCTGTACTTGCGCTACAAAGAAGAGTCTTTTCCAGATCTAATATCGGATTTCTGATGGTCAATAAACAATCACTCGATTACTCTCCAGACCCAAGCAGCGAATTGGAGCAGTTTTCAGAATACAACCGGGCATTTGGATTGGAATATAACCTGGCTTCTTCCAATAATCAATGGACTGGAAAAGCGATCGTTTTAAAATCCTTTAGCCCAGGCATTACTGATGAGACCTATACACATGCCGGCAATTTGGAATACTCCACCAGGAAATGGACAATCAATTGGCAGCATGAATATGTAGGTCAAAATTATTCGTCAGAGGCAGGCTTTGTACCTCGAACAAATTACGTCAAAGCCAACCCCGAGGTTAGTTATAATTTTTTTCCAGAAAGTGAGTGGATTTTAAGGCATGGACCTTCGCTTGGTACTAACTCTTTTTTTAATCCTGATTTTAAACTTACTGACAACACCACTTTTGGCACCTATAGTTTTGATTTAAGAAGCCTCCACAGGTTTACTGTATGGAGTGGGTATGACTTTGTGGAACTGCAATTTCCTTTTGATCCGACTAATGCCGGAAAAGATAGTCTTGCAACCGGGACCAGACACAAATGGGTATCATGGGGCACAATGTTTTCATCTAAGCCGCAGAGTTTATTTACTTATTCCTTTACAACCAGATCAGGTGGTTATTATGAAGATGGCACCCGAACCAGCTTCACTACGGATCTGGGATATCGTTTTCAACCTTATGTAAACATCTCAATGAGTACCAGCTTCAATAGAATAAAAATCAGGGAACCATGGGGTACTACCGATTTTTGGTTGCTTGGACCAAGGATTGATGTGACAGTGTCGAATAAAATCTATTTCACCACCTTTCTACAGTATAATAACCAGCAGGACAATGTTAATTTAAACACTCGATTTCAATGGCGCTATGCGCCCGCATCTGACCTATTCATTGTTTATACAGACAACTATCTTCCGGGCTCATTTAATGTAAAAAATAGGGCTGTTGTTTTTAAACTGACCTATTGGTGGAACATTTAATCATATAAGGTAAAATCAAACTAAGCCTCGGCTCAAGTGCCAGAGAGTTTGCGGATTTCGATTCACCCAACCCTTCCTTGTACGGGAATTTTATTAGCTTTAATACCGTTGCACGGTATTGGTGTTTTTTTAGCCTGCCCGTGAGGTGGATATTCAAGAGATGCTTTTTATCCTGGAATCATGAATAAGCGCACTACCCTTACACTGGCCGATAGTAATCTGTATCATTCATGGCCTCTTTAAGAGGAATTGAGAACGGTTGTTCTGTTGTAAGGCCAGTAAACAGAGGAACTTCCCTGGTTTCGGATGCGTATGGTAATGTTTTGGGGAAGAAAATTTTTTCGACCCAGAAGGGAAGATATTAACTGCAAGTATTCCGAATAGAGGGGTTGATGCTATTTACAACAAGATCGACGATCTCCGGACTCACATCTGAAACATATTTATTGCTGCTACTGTGCTATGCTCGATATACAACTTTGTTGTTCAGGAGAGACAAACGATGCAAGAAGAACAACTGGACTAGGCAAACGATTGACAGGCAAAGCTCCTTTTATTAGAGACTTTGTTTCATTAAGCCATTACAGCAACTTCCTTTTGGGTGCCAAATCTTTTTAAGATAGTATAATGAGATTTAACAGCTTTTAGCATACTGTCATATTCATTATAGGCCAGACCATGCTTTTGCACCGTATTCTTAACTATTTCTGAAATTTTCTTGTAATGAACATGGCAGATATTAGGAAAGAGATGGTGTTCTATTTGAAAGTTAAGGCCTCCAAGGTACCAATTAAGGACTTTACTGTTTCGAGCGAAATTGCAGGTGCTTTTAATCTGGTGGATTGCCCAAGTTTCGAGTGTAGTAGCTGGCTCCGCAGTCTCGTGCTCGGTGTTTTCAACTACATGCGCTAATTGGAAAGTCACGCTTAATACAAATCCTGCGACAAGATGAATAGTAACGAAACCTATTGCTATTTGCCAAATAGCCAGATCGAGGACGAAATATGGTATGATAATCGCATAGACATAGTAGGACGTTTTGGAGAAAATGAGGATACTCATTTCAGTAGCGAAATTGCTGTTCCTGATATGCCCTCTCTCGTTGTACAGATGGTTGAACTGCTTGAAATCTTTAATAGTTACCCAGCTTAACGTTCCCAGTGTATAGAGCATCCAGGAATATATGTGCTGAAATTTATGAAACCATTTGTGCTGAGAATAAGGTGATAATCGTATAATATCTCCATTACTCAAGTCTTCGTCTTCTCCATAAATATTAGTGAATGTATGATGTTTCACATTGTGCTGAATCATCCAGTTAAACCGATTACCACCAATAAGGTTTATCGTATAACCCAACATCTTATTAACAAATGGCTTAGATGAATAAGACCCGTGACAAGCATCGTGCATTACACTCATGCCAATGCCTGCTAATGATAGCCCCATTATTACCGCCAGTATCCACATTGCAACGATTGGAGGCTGCAAGAGTATAATCAGAAGATATGCTCCAAAGTAAGAAGTCAACAAAACGATGGTCTTATATACCATGGTAAAGTTGGCATGAGGAGAAATTCCGTTTTTCTTGAAATATATGCTTACTTGTTCACGCATTTCATTATACAGACGTTTCTCATCTGTCCCAAACTTCAAAATACTCATAGATAGTTCTTATTATGTGAGGGCACTTATTTGCTAATAATTAATAAAGCCGTAAGCTTAGTGCTAAAGATAGAATAAACTGTCTAAAGGATAAAAAAGATTCTTACCACTAAATTGGACAGCTAAAATCAACACAACTGAGTATTGATTATGATTATAAACAACAACAAATGTTAATAAGTTTGGATTAAGCTCAGATATGACAGCATATGAAGATTGGACTTATTGGTGACACCCATGGTTATCTTGATGATAAGGTGTTTTCATATTTTGATAAATGCGATGAAATATGGCATGCAGGTGACATAGGTACGATTGAAGTTGTTGATAAACTCGAATCATTTACAACCTTGAGGGCTGTTTATGGCAACGTTGATGGGCATCAGATCAGAATTCGTTATCCCGAACACCAATTTTTTGAAATTGAAGGTCAGCGAGTTTGGATGACTCACATTGGCGGTTCACCTCCTCGGTATAATGTCAAAATCAGGCAAGGTTTGGCGAAATATGTGCCCCGGCTATTTATATGTGGGCATTCACACATTCTTAAAGTCATGACCGATAAGGCACACTCTAACATGCTCTACATCAATCCCGGTGCGGCTGGCAGACACGGATTTCACAAAATAAGAACCATAATAAGGTTGGAAATAACCGCCGGTAAAATTCATGATATGCAAGTGGTTGAATTAGGGAAGAGAGCTGTTTGATGGCAAAAGAAACTTCCAAAATATCCATACCTTAGAGCAAACCCATTTATTAAATCATGAGGCTCATAAAATTCGCGTTCTCATTGGTAATCACTCTTGTAACTACGATCGCGTTTAATATGAAAATATCCACTGTACCACCATTGGGAAAGTTCTTCAATCCTCATGGCGGATTTTGGGCCAACAGCGAAAAAGAGGCAATCACAGCTTCTAAAATTGTGAAGTTGAAGGGATTGAAAGATAGAGTTGACATTCAATTTGATGAGTATCTGATTCCACACATTTTTGCCGAAAATGATAGAGACCTTGTTTTTGCGCAAGGGTATGTGACCGCCTTTCATCGGTTATGGCAGATGGAGTTTCAACTTTATTCAACAGCGGGTCGTATTTCAGAGCTGCTTGGAGAGGTTGCCTTAAGTTACGATAAAGGGAAACGTCGGCATGGAATGACATATGGAGCCCGAAGAACCCTGGAACATTGGAAGGAAGACCAGGAATTTTATGAGTTAATTAAAGCCTACACCGCAGGTGTTAATGCCTACATCAACTCACTGAATTACAGTAGTTACCCCATAGAATATAAACTGCTTGACTATGAGCCTGAACCTTGGTCGGAGTTCAAATGTAGTTTGTTGCTAAAGGAGATGTCTGACCAATTGTCTCGCGGAGAGTCAGATCTGGAGAATACAAATGCCTTGGCACTATTTGGTCGTAAGAATTATGACTTCCTCTTTCCTGAAAAACCTCCATTGTCTGATTTTGATCCGGTTATTCCTCTTGGAACTACTTTCGACTTTGAGCCAATAAAGATACCTGAACCAGACACACTCTATCCTTTAGCCTATACTATACCTTTACTCGAAAAACCAGACCCAAATAATGGGAGTAACAACTTTGCAGTTGGCCCGTCAAAAACAGGGGGAGGAGCTTTATTGGCTAATGAGCCAGATCTGGGTCTCAACCTTCCATCTATTTGGTACATAGCCCACTTGAATGCCCCGGGTATTAATGTTTTCGGCTCTACATTACCAGGAATGCCAGGCGTAATTATTGGTCATAATGACTCTATTGCATGGGGAATGACCAATGCCAAAAGGGATTTGGTTGATTGGTATAGGATGGAGTTCAGAAATAATAATAGGGAAGAATATAAGTATGACAACCGGTGGCTAAAGACTGAGAAAGTAATAGAAGAGATAAAGGTTAGGAATGGTGCTACAGTTTATGATACAATTGTTTTCACCCACTATGGCCCTGTGGTTTATGATGGAAATTTTGAAGCCAGCAAAGAGCACATAAACCTCGCTATGAGATGGACTGCCCATGATCCAGCAATGGAAATTAAATCGTTATATTTAATTAACAAAGCCCAAAATCATGAAGAGTTCCGATCGGCATTACAGTATTTTGTTGGTCCACCTCAAAATTTTGCTTTTGCCTCGGTCAATGGAGATGTTGCACTTCATATTCCCGGTAAGTATCCTGTCAAATGGAAGGAACAGGGGAAGTTTATTCTTGACGGGACCAAGTCAAGCCATGATTGGAATCAATACATGCCAGAGGAGCATAAACTATGGGTTAAGAATCCTCCCCGCAGTTTTGTAAGTTCGGCCAATCAACACCCCGTTGACAGTACTTATCCATATTATACTTTCGACTATAGCTTTGAGCATTATCGGGGGAGACGAATCAATGACCGGTTGAACATACTGAATGTGGTCACACCTGAAGAAATGATGAAGCTTCAGCATGATAATTTCAACTATCGTGCATTCGAAAGTTTACCTATGATGTTGGATAGTCTGGACACCGCATCCTTTAATGACCAAAAACTTCGAGTTTATCAATTAATGCAATCCTGGGATTACTTCAATAATGTTGATTCCAAACCCGCCACTTTCTATGAGTTGTGGTGGACTAAGTTATATCGGTTGCTTTGGGATGAAATGGATGGTCAGGAAATTGGCCTCATGAAGCCCCATATCTACAATTCAATTCATATTCTTAAGAACTATCCGGACCATGATTTTATAGATATTAAATCAACTCCAGTGCTGGAAGACTCGAAAGCACTTTATGACAGGTCATTCTCTGAAGCTGTTGATTCATTGAATAATTGGATTGCCGTTTCAGGAGATGATTACAGCTGGGCCAAATTCAAGAATACGAGAGCAGTGCACTTGATGCGGATACCTCAATTCAGTGTGGACCAAATATCGATAGGAGGGAATAGCAATATTGTTAATGCCGCAAGTGGTCGTCATGGACCTTCCTGGAGGATGGTGGTTCAACTCAATGACCAAGGCGTTAAGGCATGGGGAGTTTATCCGGGTAGTCAAACCGGAAACCCGGGAAATCCTATGTATGCCCATATGATAGAGGATTGGGGTAATGGCAACTACTATGAAATGTTGTTTCCACCACAGCCGACGGTGGACAAGGAGTCAATTTATTTTTCACAGATTTTACAGCCGAAGGAATGAAAATCATAATTAAGATATTTTTAATGGCCGGAATCACCTATTTCGCATTGATGGCTCTTCCTTGGTGGACTCTTGTTGTGATTACTTTCATGGCTTCTTTCGCCATACCCTCGAATGACTTCGGAGCTTTTTTGAGTGGATTTTTGGGCATAGGTCTATTATGGTTGGTATTGGCCTGGAAGATTGACATCGAAACTAACTCGATTTTGTCTCAAAAGATTGCCGGCTTATTTCCAGTTGGTCGTGATACAACGATGCTGGTAATAGCAGCGGGATTTGTTGGAGGCATATCTGGAGGATTTGGATCACTGTCTGGCAATTTGCTGCGAAAAATTTGGATGAAAAAGAAGAAAAGCAGCCTTTACCATTAGCAATTAAGTCCAAGTCCCAATAATTGTAACTTTAATCACACATTTCTATCTCATTAGAAACCTTTCAATAGATTTTGTGTTTAAAAGACTGAATGAACATATCTGTATTTAGAAAGGAGCACTTCAATGCAGCTCATCGCTTGCATAATCCAGACTGGTCTGATGAAAAGAATACCGCTGTTTTCGGATTATGTAACAACCCTAACTACCATGGTCATAACTATGAATTGATAGTACGTTTATCTGGTGAGCCAAATCCAGATACCGGATTTGTTTATGATATGAAAGAGCTTAGTGATGTCATAAAAGAACATGTGATATTTAAACTTGATCACAAGAACTTAAATCTTGATATTGAAGAATTCAAACACCTCAATCCAACTGCGGAAAATATAGCTGTTGTTATCTACAATATACTCCGTGAAAAAATTGACGGTAAGTTTGATTTGAAAATCACACTGCATGAAACTGAAAGAAACTTTGTTGAATATTACGGAAACTGAAGATGTATTTGCGGAGGAGTTGGGAGAAGACCACGTAGCAACTGCATCAGACACACCGTTGCGACCTGATGCGTTTGAGTTAGATGATAAGTTAAAAATCGAATTGATTGCCAAGCACTTCAAAGAGATTATGCATGTATTGGGATTGGATTTAACAGATGATAGTTTAAAGGGAACACCTTACAGGGTAGCAAAAATGTACGTTAAAGAGGCATTTAGTGGACTAAACCCAAATAATAAGCCAAAGGCTACATTGTTTGAAAATAAGTTTAATTACACCGAAATGATTGTAGAAAAGGACATTACCTTTTACTCTCATTGCGAGCATCATTTTGTTCCAATTTATGGCAAAGCACATGTTGCCTACATATCAAGCGGCAATGTAATTGGACTATCAAAGATCAATCGCATTGTACAATATTTTGCTAAGAGGCCTCAGGTTCAGGAAAGAATGACCAATCAAATAGCTGAAGAACTAAAGGGTGTTTTACAGACGGACAACGTTGGTGTAGTTGTAGATGCAAATCATATGTGTGTATCCAGTAGGGGTGTTGCAGATACTAATAGCAAAACAGGCACGGCATATTTCAGTGGCTTATTTAGAGAAGAGAATACTAAACGTGAATTCCTCAACTACATAAATTCAAAGTAGGAGCCTGTAAACAAGTAGATATCCTTTGCATTGTTCACATGTCGCAATGCCAACTCCAGTTCTCCATTTTTAAAATAAGATCCACCAGCATTCGACAAACACTCAGCTTTTGTGAGGTGATTTGCCCCGTACTTCTGTTTCGATATTGATAACGCAGTTTGAAAAAGATCTAAAGACTGCAGATTCAATCCAACTTGTTCAAATAAATTGGCAAGATTATTTAACGGATGAATTACTTGGTGAGACATTTCACTGTGAATACTTCTATTCAATTGCAATGCCTCCATAAGGGTTCGCTTTTAGCGATGGAGCAGATGGTAGTTTCGAACATCTTTCTCAATAGCCTTGGAATCTCTACCGCTATAACCAGTTTGAGCCTCTGCGGAATATCCACAGAGGCTCAAAATTGCTATTAATATTGCTATTGTTTCTTTGATACGAGTTCTGAAAAACAACAATTATAGTTTATCCCGAATTATTAGGGCACCTTATTTTCCTAACCCATTCTCAGCTACGAACTGGTCATAGATATTTTGGAAATCATCTATCTCGGGGTTCGCTTCTATCGCACGTTCAAAACTTGTTAAAGCGTCAAGGTATAACTCATTCTCTTCGTAAAATGAAGCGTAAATCAGACCATTCATTGAAGAACCTTCAGTTAATTCTTTCTTCAGCCCAGTAAGGTTGGCGGTCAATTCTTTTAACTCGGCAGGGCTTAGTCTCTGGATACCGTAATCCCGTGATTTAACAGTTCCGCCAGTTGTAGAGGTCACAGTGACAATTAAAAATCTTTCAGCTTTTAATTTCTCAGAAGTGAAATCCAAATCAGTTTTTGTCTCAGTAGTTTCACTTTCGTAAAGAACTTCGCTAAAGGCATTTTTAACTGTTACTAGGTAGGAACCATCTTCCTGACCACCTGTCCATCTAATAGTAGCTTGTTCGCCGTAAACCCTGTTTGGGCTGTGTTTGTCTTTAAGCAGTACCGCTAAAGAGTATCTAGTGGTACGCTCAACGGCTCCCGTTGCCTTCAAATTCTTCCTGTAGTTACGATTGACGTCACCGTCATTTTCGTCCATTTTGTTCATCACAAAATTCATGTAGCGACCAGCAACACCAGCAGTTCCCTTACTAAGCTTACCTACTAGGTCATTTACATTGTGAGTTCCAGCAGTTCTTAATTCCATTGTTTTACCAGACTTGTGAACTAATCCGATATAAGCACCAGGAGCAGCAATTATTTGGTCACCACTGTAAAGTTTAAATCCTGTTTTTAACTGTGCAACTGAAGCACCTGCCTTCTTAACTTGGTTGGTTCCCTTATTGGCCAGTACCCTAAATAAATAATCCTGCGCTACAGAATCCAATGCTGTAAGAGAAGCAGCCATTGAAAGTACGATTGCTAAATATTTCATGTCTATTCCAATTTTATGTTTAAAGATCATTTTCTTTTCTCTATTTATACGTCAAATATGGTCAAAATAGACATGCGGAAATCTTATTTTCGATAAACCAGTTTATTCTGTCGATAAACAATCCAATAGCAAAGACTAACAAATTATCAAAATGCTGATCTTCTTCATTTACTGCTATTGAGAGTCGTTATTTACCTTTGTAATCATCCTAATTTCCAACCAATATCATATTTAAATACGAGTTCTCCACCCGAATAATTCGAAAATATTAGGCCGGTATCGGCGATAATACTCAGGGGAAAATGGAGTATAGCAAATTCATGCTCTTTCAGTCTTAATATGGAAATAGCAAGGAATAAAAAGAAGATCATAAAGTTTACCCCTCCATGTGTTGCGCCTGTAGCCCAAGCTTCACTTTTCGTGTCAATCTTTAAAAGATCAATAATTCCAAAAATCATGGCTAATACCGCGAAAGTGAGTGTTCCGAGCAAAGCGTAGGATGTCCAAAAAGAGATTTAAAGGATATAATGCAGCCCGAAAATGGATGAGCATTGCGTGGACCGGATGACCAAACACCCGGCCTCTCATTAATTCACGAATCACTTGTTGACTAAAGAACTGCTAACAGCAATAGAATAAAGCCTATCACCGCTGCCGAGGCATGAACCAGAGTAATATTCTTAGGAACTTCTTTACCACCCAGATCTTTGAAAAACAGGAAAAAACCTCCGGACGCAGCAACTGCAAGAACTAGTAAGGCAGTGGCAAGTTGAGTACCTCCTCCAACAAACTCGAGAATGAGAAGTACAAGAGCGACCGCAGCCAAAACTCCGTGTATGATAGCAGACATACGTGGAGGGTTTTCACCTTTTAAAACCTTTATAAGCATCGTCAACCCGATTACAGCTGCCAAGGCAAAAAGAGCAATTATTGTGTACATAGCGAATTATTTTCCTTAATTATTATAAAAAATGGCTTTTACAGTTTTAATAATGGGGCATTATAATCTTTGGGGTGTTGCTCGTACCGGAACCATTGATGTTATATACTTCAACCCGTTGTGCTAATTAATCAGGAGTAAGGAAAAGTGTTCATAAGCCTGATTACCAGTAAATTAAATCTTCAAACAATCTGTCATTGCTTCTAAAATATAAATGGCACCGGGCATCTCAAGCGTTGAACGTCCTTTGGCGGCTTTGGGGGTCCTACTCTAAAGTTGTAAATCACTGAAGCCTCATGAGCCCCACCAGTATTAATGCCCAATTCAGAAATTGTCAGATCATAGCTGTAGCCGAAATTGAAATTTCCTTGTCTTAAGCCCAGATGAAGGATAATAGATTCGTTATTGGAAAATCCATCAACTGTTTTGATTGGAATACCGCGATACCAAAGCCCTAAGACTATAGGCTCAAGGGTGAAAAATGCACCAAGATCTAACTGGTCGAATTTTCCTTGAGAACGATAATTAAAAGTTGGTGTTATGCTGCGTTCTCGCCCACCGGAAGACTTGGCCGCTCCTAATGGAATTCGATAGCCACCATGAGTGGAATACCTTTTGGGCAGCGGACTGCTTGCATCATCGCCGTCAATTAAAGACTGGTCTGGTTCAAAAATGTTATGAACTGCCCCGCCAATCCATAGATTACTGGAGAAAAAGATACCACCTAAAGCCAGGTCAAAGTAGTTAACTTTTAAGCCGGTATCGAAGATTTCGATTGTTGGGGTTCCAAGGAATCCGGTATTATCAAACTGATCTCCAAATGTCAGATTTGCAAAATCAAGAGACCGCGAGGTATAAGAAATTTGTGCCCCTGGTCTAAAAACCCAATTATAATTCAGCTCCAATTCATAAACATATTGAAATCCAATGGCTGTAGAATTAAGCCCGGCCTGACCTTCAATGTCCCGGGTTATAATCATGCCCACACTGTTGTTATTCTCCAAATGATAGTCAGCCCAAGCAGAAAAGGTTTCAAAATTAGCATCAATTGATGGCCATTGGTTTCTGTAGTTTACACCAGCCCTACCATTTTGATTAATCCCGGCCAATGCAGGATTGAGATAAAGAGGTGCTGCATAGTACTGAGAAAATTGAGGGTCTTGAGCCCAAACCTTGTTATTACTGCATGTTAAATGCAGGATAAAGAGCGCAAAAAAAACCTTGTTCATTGACCTGATCCTGTAGCATGTTTGACGCCACCCAAGAGTTTTGCAAAATAGGTAATAATATGTCGATTTGGAAATCGTTTTGCCCATATTTAGTGCTCACATAATTATACAACAAATTGAGTCGTTATTAAAAGAGTTTCAATTTGATAATAAAAACTTCATTTTTGAATAAATATTTTAACAGTACATTGAGGTGGTGAAATTTGTTTATAGAAAGACTGGTGTGGATAAGGCAGCGTGGTTGGTTTTATGTGTACTTATAACCTTCTGTAGTATAAATACCCTAAAAGGACAGTTTATCAACGGAAACAACTGGTATTTTGGCAATTCACAGCATGCTATCCTGTTCAAAAAGTCTAATAACGAATTTGCTTTAGATAGCATGCAGGCCACTCCGTACGGAAGAGGTGGGGGAGCCGTTGTGTCCAGCGAGCATGACGGGAATACCATTTTTTATAGTGATGGCGTTAATGTTTACGATGCCACTCATGAAATAATACCTGATGGTACCGGGCTATCGGGTGATTCCTCATTAAATCAGGCAGCTGTAGCGGCTCCAAGACCTGGGTCTGCTAACACAGATTGGTTAATTTTTACGAACTCTGGAAGTGCTGGTGTCAATGAAATCCAATATACCCGGGTAAATAGTACCTTTTCAGGAAATGCTGCCTTACCCAATCAACCAGTCCTAGGCGAAGCGATTATGGCGGAAAAGAATGTAGCTACTGGATTAAGCAACCCAGCCCCAGGAATGTTGATGGTGAGAAGTAGTACTGATCCCAGCAATTTCTGGCTGGTTTCTGAAGATCGTGTGACTCGAGAGTTCAAAGTTACCCTTATTGATGCTGGCCTGACTTTACCTACGCAATCATTTCCGAATCCTGCTCCGCTTATTACTGCTGAGAGTTTTTCAGCCGTACAAATAAGTCCGGACACTATCAGGATTGCCGTATCACCCCGAGAAGCAAATGCCGACATACAACTATGGACATTGGATATTTCAACTGGAAATCCGGAGAGTGGCATGATGACATTTGAACGGACACTGACAAACACTGGCAATGGCGATGATGTGAGCCCTGCAATTTATGATACTGAATGGTCGTCTGACGGAAGTAAACTTTACATATCGAGGCAGGGAAGTACAGGTAACTCAGGTAACCTCTTTCAGGTAGATTTCAATGACCCCTTAGAAAATGTAAATTCAATTTTACCAGCTCCGGCATTTAGGAGTTTTGGTTTGAAATTGGGCCCCAATGACACCTTATATCATTTGTACCAGCCAACAGCAGCTTCACCTATCGAGTTGGGAGCTATTACCCAGCCGGGTCAGACATTTGATAGTACGGCTTATGATTTACAGCCTTCTCCGGGTACTCTTTTTAATGGATTTCAATTTCCTTCACAAGCCATCCCCAATATGTCAACGCTGGGGCCTGTAGTTTTTACATTTGCTGATGCTTGTTTTGGTTCTGATACTAAATTCACCCCGATGGTGATGGATGTCCCTCCAGCCTTCTATTTCTGGGATTTCGGGGATGGCTCAACTTCATTTTCTCATAGCCCTGTCCACACGTATGGTGCCGCGGGTGTTTACCAGGTCTCTTTGACTGTATTTCTTAATGGGGTAACAGAACCACCATTTACTCAGACTGTTAATATCATTGATCCCCAATTAATGGTTGATATTTTTCCGGATTCTACTATTTGTCCCGGGCAGGTGGTTGTGCTGGATCCCATGCCGGATCCTGCCACCTCGGCAGTTGGCTACACTTGGAGTACGGGTGAAACTACTCCCACCATCGATGTGGATTCTACTGGTACCTATTGGGTATCTGTTCAATCAGCTGCACTTGATCCCAATACCGGATTTCCCAGTGGATGTGCTGCCTTTGATGAGGTGATGATTCTGGTGTATGGGGATACTGTTCAGGCTTCAAACCAGTGGTATTTTGGTGACAAGGCTGGAATTGATTTTAACGAGAATCCGCCATTAGCTTTGACCGATGGAGAAAGTCAATCTCCGGAAGCAGCCGCAACAATCTCAGATATCGATGGGGAACTACTTTTCTACACGAATGGCAAGACGGTATACAATAAGGAACATACCCGGATGGTTAATGGGGACAACATCGGAGGTGATAGTACGTCCGCACAGGGGGCATTAATTGTACAATTACCCGATAACGAAACCATTTTTTACATTTTTATGACTGACCCCGCATGGGGCGACCAGACCTTTGATCTCAACTATGCAATGGTTGATATGAAGCTTGATACGGCCAGGGGTGGAGTCATTTTGAAGAATCGCCCCTTATATTATAAATCAACTGAACGCCTGACGGCCTCTAGTGGTGGAAGTTTGGTTTGGTTACTCAGTCACGAGTTCGGTAACAATACCTTTAGAGCGTATCCCATTGACACTACTGGTATTGGAGCACCTCGTTTTTCATCTGTGGGTACCAGGTTATCATCAGCTACAGAAGGTCATAGTCGTAATTCCATGAAATTATCTGCGGACGTGTCTAAAGTGGCTATGACCATTGCCGGAGCAGAGAATTTTGTTGAAGTTTTCAATTTTGTAGATAGTACCGGTGAAGTGATGAACCCATTAAAAATCAATATAGGAGAACCTGCACCCGCAGAGATTTATGGTGTAGAATGGTCACCAGATAACCAAAAACTTTATGTGACCACGCGTGGAGGAGGTAATTCCAGATTACTTCAATTCGATGTAGATACGACTGACGTTGCTACCATTGAAGCTTCAAAATTTGAGGTGGCCAATGATGCCCGGGAATTTGGTCAAATACAGACTGGACCAAATGGAGTTATTTACATGGCAGTAAATGGGGCCGCAGCATTGGGAACAATTAATAACCCAAATGCAGATGACACTCAGGTAGGATTCACATTAGCCGGATTTGATCTGGGAGGGCGAACAAGTACACTGGGCCTTCCCAATTTTGTCCAAAACCAATCACAACCTCCATCAGGACCATCATTGACAGTAGGTCCGGGCTGTCTTGGTCAGGTAATTAGTATGTCTGCGACGGGGACTTCAAACATTGACAGGTTTGAGTGGATTTTTGGTGATGGTCAAGGAACCGGTCCGATGGCTCCTATGGATACATCTCATGTTTACAACGTGTCTGGAGACTATACGGTACAGGTAAGAATCACCAACGTTTGTGGTTTGGATACACTTTTGTCTCAAGCCATTACCATCAATGTAGATATAACGAGACCAACCGTTCCTGGCGTAAGTGCTTTGTGTGATGACACATTAATTTTGGACGCTTATGAGGGTAGCCCACAACTGGCTCTTCCAACATTTATCTATAACTGGTCAACGGGAGATACTACTCAAACTGTTTCAATTACTACGCCTTCAACTCTGACGGTTTCAGTTATGGACAGGGCGACAGGATGCGTTTCAGATACCGTCACAGTTCTGGTAGGTGATGGTCGGCCACAGGTCGATCTGGATCCACCGATGACCCTTTGTCAAAATGTGGCCTTTGGGCCCCTGGATGCAGGCAACCCAGGGGCGTCATATGCGTGGACCATTAGCGGGACGGCCTCCGGTAGTAGTGGAAGATTCCAGAATGTCAATACCAGTGTTGCAGGTATTTTTGATTATGAAGTAGCAGTTACTGACCCTATTACTGGCTGCATAGGAAGAAGTACGCTAAATATAACGGTTAATGAAGAACCAGATGTTGGCCTGGTGCCTACTGCTACCATGAATTGCGGTGTCTCTGATGGTCAGTTGGACTTGACCATTAGTTCTACAGGGAACTTTAGTTATGATGTTATTTCCGGAGGTGCTGGTAGTGCGAGTGTGATGACTGGAAGTCTAGCCGGTCCAGGAAATATTAATCTCCCTGGATTAGCCGCTGGTAATTATTCGGTGTCGGTCACTAATCAAGTAACCAATTGCAGCAATGCCGTAAGTGCCAATATTAACGATGGTAATGCGGCATTTACAGTTACACCATCAGCGACACCTGGCTGTTCTACCACTGGTAATCCAGCCGATTTAGGCTCATTACAATTTCTCCTTTCAGGTGCAAGTGTACCTACTCAATACGATTATGAATTAATTGATAATGTAGGAATAGCTGTTCAGTCAGTCACCATGGAAACCGCCAATCCTCTGATTATTAACCAGCTTGACTCGGGCGTATATAATATAGCCATAGTACGAACATTGCCTGGCCCTAACTGTATTCAGACTGCCCAGATCAATCTCAGTGAAAAACCAGGTGCAGAAATAATGGTCGATCCGATCTATAATTTCTGCGGAGGGCAGGGCACCATTCCAGCGACAGTAACCCCGGGGTCAAACCTCACCTGGACATTACCTGATGGGAGTACCGCTGTTGTGAATAGCCTCACAACTACCCAGAACGGAACGCATACGGTGACGTCGTCAGAGACTGCAACACTTTGTCCAAGAACTGAAACAGTTGAAGTAATTATTAGCAATGATCCCATAGTTGCTATTGATGTTGCAGGTGATCTCTGTGATGGTATGTTAACCCTGACGGCTTCAACAGATGATCCTGTAGCGGCAGGTTCATTTATTTGGGGTTCTTCTGATAACAATAACGGAGCTGTTGGCCCGATAATTACTGTTGCACAATCGGGCACTTTTACGGTGACAGCAAAGAACCAAAGTACGGGGTGCCTGGCCAATGCCTCTATCGATGTTCTTGTTGAGCCAGTCCTTGAATTATTTATAACATCTGAACCTGATTGCGATAATAGCCCTAATGTTCTTCTAATGGCTGAATCTAACATTACTGCAGATGTTGTTTTTGAATGGACTGACCCTTCCGGGAATATATTGCCGGATACCATTGCCACTATTTCAGTTACCGAAAGTGGCACTTACAGGGCCCGGGTTATTCGTAAAGTAAGTGAATGTGATGCCTCAGCCTTATTCAATATTATAGTTGAACCCATCGATGATGCGGATCTCATTTTACCAGTTAGAGCCATGATTTGTCCATTAGATGCATCAACTGCCAACACTACATTAGACGCAGGAGTTTTTAATACTTATGAATGGAGGCTTCTTCCAGACGAAACAGTCATCAATAGATCTCAAACATTGACAGTTAATACAGCAGGCCGGTATGAAGTGACACTTTTTAACGGCTTCACCTGTACCAGGGATGTTATCGATGTTATTGAAGATTGTATACCTAGGATTTTTGCTCCCAATGCATTTACTCCCAACGGAGATGGAAAAAATGATAAATTTTTCGTTTTCAGCAATCCTTTCGTAACAGATTTCAGCATCTGGATTCATAACCGCTGGGGCGAGTTAATATTCCAGGCAGACAACATTGATTTCAGGTGGGATGGAGAATTTCGCAATGAAATGGGTTCTGTTGGTACCTATGCCTACATCGTTAGGTTTAGGAGTACTGTTGATCCTGAACTTGGAGAGCTTGAACATCATGGAGCGGTGACCCTAATTCGTTAATTTTACCAAAGACGGTACGCATCTTGATGGTTACATGCAGGTATCTTTAATTGTATTTAACCTGACTGAAGAATTATGAAAAAATTTAAGCTAATATTTCTTACTGGAGCTATTTTAGCGTTGCCCGGGGCAACGACTGTAAAAGCACAGGTACTGCCAACTAAGCTTCGGGTTACGGTCTTGGACGATCTTGGTAATCTGCAAGAAGGTGCGGTTGTAGCTGTATTTTCTAATGAGACAGACTATAGATTCGAAACTAACCCCGTAGCTGGTCCTGAGGAAACTGATAAAAAAGGAACCGTAACATTCAAGAAAATTCCTGCACAATCATATTATATACTGGTGATTAAGGGGGACAAGAAAAATGACGGTAGGGGAGTGAAGACCAGCAAGTTGGATACTGGTAAAATGAACAAAATTAACATTGTGATTCAATAATGTCGAAAGGCAATTTTCTCATTTATGATGCCAATGGATATACTGGTAGGTTGATAGCACACTTAGCTGTAGAAAAAGGCTTGAAACCTGTCATAGCAAGTAAAAGCGCAGATGAAGTTGAGCAGCTGGCGAATGATCTTGGATTGGAAAGTATCGTTTTTGGGTTGGAGAATGAAGAGCAAGTTGCTAACCATATTGAATCATTTATTGTGGCTTTGCATTGTGCGGGCCCATTTTCGATTACCTTAAAACCCATGATCAGTGCATGTCTAAGGGCTGGGACACATTATTTAGACATTACCGGTGAAATAGAAGTTTTTGAATATGCCGCTAGCAAGAATGATGAAGCTAAATCCGCTGGTGTTGTCTTAATGACTGGGGTTGGGTTTGATGTTGTCCCAAGTGATTGTTTAGCCGCCTGTTTAGCGTCTAAAGTGCCAGAAGTGGATCATTTGGAGCTGGCCTTTAAGTGGGGTGGAGGCATTTCTAAGGGGACTGCACTCACAATGACGGAGAACTTCCGTAAGGGTGGCATGATCCGGGAGAACGGTGAGTTGAAAAAGATTTCGGCAGCTTTCGAAAACAGAAACATATTTTTCGGACTGAAGGAATATGTGACGACTACCATTCCTTGGGGAGATGTATCAACCGCATATTACAGTACAGGCATTCCGAATACCAAAGTATTTACAGCCACTAAACCGCGTTTAATTAAATTCATGAAGTTGTCGAATTCATTTGGTTGGCTAATGGAAATAGGATTCGTTAAGCATTATTTACGAAAGAAAATTAAACGAAGTGTCTTAGGACCCTCCAAAGAAATTAGAGAATCAGGCAAGAGTCACCTGTGGGGCAGAGTATACAAAGACAATACTTCTGCCGAAGCAACACTGGTCACTTGCGAGGGATATCAACTAACAGCAATGACTGCTTTAGGGTCGGTTGAAAAGGTAATGAGCCAGTCTATTTTTGGTGGATTTAAAACCCCCTCCATGGCATTCGGTAGTGATTTTATTTTGGGGTTTTGAGCAGGCTATACGTGAGGATAAATCAATCGAAAGTTTTACCGGCAGTAGTTTTAGGTCTACTATTTATAGTTTCATATTTTCTGACTGAGTGGTTCAATGAAACTGTTCCGGTGAAGTCAGGTTTTCCAGATTCCAAAAAAAATATCCCTTCAATAAAGTCTGAAATTGGTAGCGGGGATGACGCCTTTGCCCGTTTCAATTATCTAACTAACCTACAAATTGATCCTGAATCTGGAGTAATCCCTTATGGAATTTATCAAAGAGAGTTGGAGTATACCAGCAAGATTCCTTCAGTTAGGGAAACAGGTAATTCAAACTTCAGGTCCAAACAAAATCAATGGAATCTAATTGGTCCAAACAATGTGGGAGGTCGTACGAGAGCCTTTGCCATTGATGTGACTAATAATGACATCCTGGTCGCAGGCAGTGTCTCAGGCAGTATGTGGCGTTCTGAAGATGTAGGAAAGACCTGGCAGGTAACCTCCAGTACATCTAACCTGGTAGGTTCAACTGTAGTTCGGCAGGATATCCGTACTGGTAAGGAAAATATTTGGTACTACGGAACAGGAGAAATCAGAGGTAATTCTCAGCGAGCTCCTGGAGCTGCTTACAGAGGAGATGGAATCTTTAAATCCACAGATGGTGCCAGATCCTGGTTTCCCCTTAACTCAACTCAGGTACCTGTTCTCAGTTTCTTTAATAGCCAGTTCAATTATGTCTACAATATTATTGTCAATCATACAAAACTTGATATCGATGAAGTGTATGCCGCTACTTACGGGGGTATTCTACGCTCACAAGATGGAGGTGAGAGTTGGTCGGCAGTATTAGGAGATGAACTTTTAGACCTTGATCCGGAAGAAGACTTAAATGAGGCTAACAGCCCCTTTTTTACCGAAATTAAACTGAGTGAGGAAGGAATTTTCTATGGTTATTTGAGTGAACTAACTTCAAGTGGCTACAACCCAATAAAAAGAGGGGTATTCAGGTCAATTGACGGAATGGAATGGTTAGATATTACACCTGAGAATTTACCTGATAGTGCTAATCGGGCAGTAATGGCCATAGCACCTGCCAATGAGAATATCGTTTACATATTTGTCCATCACGGAGAAAGAGAGACTGACGACAAGGCGCAACAATCACTTTGGAAATATAGCCATCAGGAGCCAATAGGAACTTGGGAAAATCTTTCTGCCAATATTCCGAACTATGGTGGAGAAGTTGGAGATATGGATACACAAAATTCGTACAATATGGTTATTGAGGTTCACCCCAACGATGAAGACATTGTGTATTTGGGCGGAACCAATCTCTACCGCTCATGGGATGGCTTTAGTTCTCAGGAAAAACATGAATGGATTGGGGGTTATGATACAACTAATGATGCGTCGCAACGGGCACAACATCATGCCGACCAGCACGGATTGTATTTTCATAGACAATTACCTTTCAGGCTCTATTCAGTACATGATGCCGGCATCTCATTTACTGAAGCCAGTACCATTCCCTATCCTAACTGGACAAGTCTGAGTAACGGATATCATACTTCTCAATTTTTCGCAATTGATATTCAAATGGATGCGTCAAGTGACTTGGTAATTGGCGGCGCACAAGACAACGGATCCTGGTTTGTAGTGAGCAATTCTCTCAGCAACTGGCTTAGTGTCTTAGGTGGCGACGGAGCTTTTACCGCTGTAAGTGAGCAAGCTCGATTTCTTTATGCTTCTGCACAACGTGGTGTGTTATTCCGTATTATTCCGAATTTTGCTGAGTCAGAATTAGTTTCATTTTCGCGAATTGATCCCATTGGGGCAGGAGAAAAAGAAGAGCAGCCCTACCTTTTTATCAATCCCTTCATTCTTGACCCTAATGAAACGGACCGAATGTTCATAGCAGGCGGTGATGCCATCTGGCGACATAACAACCTCTCGCAGATACCAGCAGGTACTCGTGACAAGCAACTGGACGGATGGGAAAAACTTGAAAATACAGCAGTTGCTGATTCTGGTCAAATTTCAGCACTTGTGGCGTCAGTGGACATACCAAATCGACTGTACTATGGAACTACTGTGGGTCGTCTATTTCGCATGGACAGCACTCACCTGGCTGAAGGAGAATTGTCGGAAATAACTGGATTTGACTTCCCGGAGGCGAATGTTATTTGCATAGCGGTCAATCCGGAAGATGCCGATGAAATCCTGGTCATTTTCTCTAATTATAATGTCCAGAGCGTATTTCTATCAATCAATGGAGGAGTCAGCTTTGAGCCAATTGGTGGTAATCTGGAACAGTACGAAAATGGCGTCGGTGACGGGCCGAGTGTGCGGTGGGGAATCATTGTACCAATGACAAACGGCGTGAATAAATACTATCTAGGCACCAGCTCCGGACTTTTCTCTACAAATGGATCTAATGGAATGGAAACTGAATGGCTAAGAGAGGGATTAAATACAATTGGCCGTTCAATCGTCACAATGATTAAATACAGACCTCTTGATGGAAGAATAGTTGCTGCCACACATGGAAATGGAGTCTTTTCATCAGAAGTGTCAGGATTCAAACCATTAACTCCACCTATCAGTGAAGGAGCTCCATTCCAAATAACTTCTTCGTATCCTAACCCTTTTAATGAAAATATAACAGTAGAGTACTCATTGCCTAAAGAGGAAATCTTATTAGCCAGAATTTATGATCCCAAAGGTAATTGGGTAAAGACAGTTCTTTGGGGAACTCAGCTTGCCGGTACTCATTCAATAAGTTGGAATGGTAGAAATGATTTAGGTCAATTGGTTCCTGAAGGAATTTATATACTCAGTTTGTTGTACAATGGGAAAGTTACTTCCAGTAAGATGATATTGAGCAGATAGCCATTGGGAGTCAGGATTTCTTTCCGGTAATCCTTCGAAATGATTTCTTCTCAAACTCCCAAAAGAAATTAAATTGGCCAAACAGGAACCCATATACGAGAAGTATTGCGTTGTAAAATGGGAGTATAAGAACGTAATAGCCAATAGTAAACCAAATATTCTGACCCTCATCCGTAGTGAATAAGGCAATTACCGGCTCTTTCAAAAAAAAAAGAACAGTGAAGCCTGTTAAAGCAACGAACATTGTCAGGTGTACAAGTGCTGCGACCAATTGGTTGGGATGATGTTCGGACAACTGAATAAGTGTCTTAGCTTACCTGAGATTGCCCAAAGGATGAGTATAGGCGGACAATTTTTAAAAGACACTCGCCTGGAAAAAAGCCCGCCCCAGGCCGACAATGGGTGAGGGGAACAAAAAACGTGGCTACAAAGTAATCAGGGAAACAGAAGGCGAATCTATCAGATTGCCAGATGACAAAGAATATCATATCCTGAAAGATGAACTTATCGGTTTGACCAGTAAAACGGCCAGGGAAGCAAACACAGACCAGATCGTTTTGAGAAGGGTGGTCGTTTACCAGTCTGAAGACAATAAAACCATCTGATTGCCAGCAACAACCTTTCCAGTTTTAAAGGAATTTCCTCCACCATTAAATACCTCAGGTCTTTTCCAATAGCCTCTTGTGCATCCCAGTCAAGTTTACTTAGTGCCAACCATTTGCTTGCAATGCCAATGGTCAGGGGTTCCAGTTACCACGGCATCTATACTCTTATCACTGAGTAATTATCCATAGTTCCCGTAAGTTTTAGGTTTGTTTTTCCTCAATTTGGCGTAATCTGATAATCGTCCATCAATCACATTTTGGTCAATATCACAAATTCCTATCAGGTAGCCGTCATCCATTTTCAACATGGAATTTGTATCTGACCAGCCCATTGCTTTTCAACCAATAACTCCAGTTTGTAACTTGCCTAAAGGTGAAATTCTCGAGCCGCTAGCTTTCAGTGGTGATGGCGCAAAGGCCCCTGTAACCAGGATACTGGATGCCTTTTTTACAAAATTCCTTCTTTTCATTTTTAGCCAATTAAGGTTTTCAAATTTATTCTTAATATCATTTTTTTGAGGCCGAAATAGATAACTTCACCCAATGAATTAAATGTTTCTGATCATTCAGGACCATTTCAGGTACTGAAAAATAAGGGGAATTACATACCTACTGCCCCAAAAAGTAAAAATATGGCTTGATAATATGGGGCATATAGTGTAAAATATACCTATTATGAAAACAGCAAAAACATTATCAATTTACAGCTTTATGAAACTTTTTCCAAACGAGGAAAAGCTGTTAAATTTTTTGAAAATCAAATATGGGATGAAACGCCTAGATGCCCTTATTGCGAATCAAAAGAGCTCGATGTTATTCGAAAAACCGCATGGTTTTTATTACAGCGTATCCGTGAGGCTTGTAGTGCCGATAGCACTATTTTGTCTGGTATTGTAGAAATGGACAAAACCTACATTGGTGGTAAAGAAAAGAACAAACATGCTTCAAAACGAACTAAAGGAACACAAGGTAGAAATACGAAAATCAAAACTGCTATAGTCGGTATGCGTTGCCGTGAGGGTAATGTTGTAGCACAAGCGGTTAAAAGCGTGAATAGCGATACTATTAATATGATAGTCGATAAACATATTAAGAAAGGTAGTGTACTTTGTACCAATGAAGCAAAGATATACTCTGATATTGATGATTTTAGCCGCTTAGTTGTTAATCATTCAGTTGGCGAGTTTGTCAATGGTATGGCAAGTGCTAACAGCGTTGAAAGTGTATGGGTGTTGTTAAAACGCGGTTACTACGGCACTTTTCATCACTTTAGCAAAAAGCATATTGATAGATATATGAACGAATTTACATTTAGACTAAATGGTGGAAACTGTAGGGTTGATACCATAGATAGAATGGTTAATCTAACAGTTAAAACCGTTGGCAAGAGAATAACTTATAAAGAATTGGTGGCATGACAAAAGATGATATTCTGTTTGCTATACAAATATAAAACAGGTGCGATTTGAAAGAACTAACTGTTGAATTACTTCAAAATGAAGCCAATATTTTTTCTAAAAATGAATCCTCAACTCATTGTCTTCAAAAAGTGATGGTTTAGCGACTCCGGATAATGCTTCCCAGGCATTTCCACTAAATTTTTCCTTGAAGGACTTGATTGGTAAATTCTGGAGAGGAATCGTCATCTCCACCACAGGAAATTAGAATAATGGAGATGAATAAAAATGCAGGTATGACAAAGGGGTTTTTCATGTTGGTTTTTAAGTCTTGAACAAGAATTTTACAAAAAAAGAATTTCCTTTTTGAGGTACGTTATGTAATTAGCTCGTGTGAGGTTTATTTTCTTTTATTACAATCAGAGGATATTTGGTAGAGAAGACAACAAAATCATTCTAATTTTGGAACCAGCTTAAATTAATCAAATGACAAGAAGATGAAGTTGAATAACATTAAAAGATTGTTCTTGTCAGGATTTTTTGCCCTTGGGGCGGTATTCGCGGTTTCTCAACCATTTTTAGTGCCCCCAAAAGCGGAACCCTATTTTCTTAACCAAGGGACAGGATGGGTTGATTCTTTAATGAGTCAATTGACTTTGAAAGAAAAGATTGGGCAATTATTTATGGTAAGTGCCTTCTCCAATCGGGATGAGGCGTATGTTCAGAATTTGGAATCTTTAATTGCTGAATACAGGATTGGTGGGGTCATATTTTTTCAGGGAGGTCCAGTGAGGCAGGCCATCATCACTAACAGGTTGCAAGAAAAATCCAAATGGCCACTTTTTGTAGCAATGGATGCTGAATGGGGTGTTGGTATGCGATTGGATTCTACGATAAGCTTTCCATATCAAATGGGATTAGGAGCTATTCAAGACGATCAATTGATATATCAAATGGGAGTTGAAATTGGAAGGCAATTGGCCAGATTAGGAGTACAGATCAATTTTGCACCATCAGTTGATGTGAATAATAATGCCAATAATCCGGTTATTGGTTTTCGGTCATTTGGAGAAGTAAAAGAGAATGTGGCTGATAAAGGTTATCAATATATGAAAGGACTCCAGGATGCCGGTTTAATTGTTACAGCTAAACATTTTCCAGGCCACGGAGATACTGGAACAGATTCACATCATGATTTACCAGTGTTACCTTTTAATAAGGAGAGGTTAAACGAACTTGAATTATTTCCTTTTAAGAGACTTATTAACAGTGGTGTTTCTGGCGTTATGATTGCTCATATGAGTATTCCTAATTTGGACAGCACACCCAATTTACCTTCAACATTGTCAAAACCTATAATTACAGAGTTACTAAAGGGTGAGCTCGGCTTTAGAGGGCTGATATTCACAGACGCACTGAATATGAAGGGTGTCACGAAACATTTCGCACCTGGTGAGATTGAGATTAAGGCCCTACAGGCTGGAAATGATGTTCTGCTGTATTCTGAGAATGTTCCAATAGCAGTAGAAGCGGTTCATAAGGCGGTGGATGATGGACTCGTCTCAAAGGAGCTTGTTGAAGGGAAATGTCGCAAAATCCTAACAGCAAAATATTTTACAGGCCTTAGTGCTTATAAGCCTATTGAAATTGACAGTTTGTATGAAGATCTTAATCGCCCTTCAGCTATATTACTTCATCGACAACTTATAGAAGCTTCCCTAACTGTTTTGAAAAATACAGATACTTTATTGCCTATAGGCGATCTAACAAATTTGAGAATAGCTTCTTTGTCCATAGGAAGTACAGAAATTACGCCGTTCCAAAAAATGCTGAGTAAGTATGGATTGGTTGATCACTATAATTTAGGTGCAAAGGCAAATGCGGGTGACATTTCTGCGGTTACTTCTAAATTGAAGGATTACAACCTTGTCATTGCAGGGCTTCATGAGACAAGAAGTCGCCCTTACAATTCAAAAATAAATAGTACTGAAATTCACAGCCTTGTCACTCAGTTAGTGCTAAGCAAGAAAGCAATAATGGCATCATTCCGCAATCCCTACACGTTGTCAAGGTTTGAGCAAATTAATGAAGCAAACGCTCTCATTACCACCTATGAAGATTCTGAACTACATCAGGAATTGGCAGCACAATTAATTTTTGGAGCTATTGGAGCCAAAGGTAAGTTGCCTGTGAGTGTAGCAGGCACTGCCTCCGTCGGATCGGGGATGATTACAGCAGGTAATTTAAGACTGAAGTATACAATCCCCGAGGAAACGGGATTTAACTCTCAATCTTTAAAAAAAAAGATTGAACGACTAGCCCAGGCGGGAGTCGATTCTGGAGCTTACCCTGGTTGTCAAGTACTAGTTGCCCACCATGGTAAAGTTATATTTCACGAAGTTTATGGGTATCATACCTATGAAAAAGTAAGAAAGACAAGTCATCAGGATATTTATGATTTGGCTTCCGTGACTAAAGTAACTGCTCCGCTGGCCGCTTTAATGAAATTTCATGATGAAGGGGTTTTTCAGTTGGATGAACCCTTCAAGACTTATTGGCCTCAGTTTGGTGGCAATTTAAAGGGTAACTTATCCATGAGAGAAGTCCTGGCTCATCAGTCGGGACTTAAAGCGTGGATACCTTATCACACCACTACCAAAAAATCAAATGGGAAATTCAAGCGAAAGACCCTTAGTGTGGATGAATCCTTTGATTATTCGATTGCATTAACTGACAGCTTGTATTTACATAAGGACTATAGAGATAAGATTTACAAGATGATTCGTAAGTCTCATGTAGATAGTGACCAAGGCTATGTTTATTCAGGCTTGCCTTTTTATTTATTTCCCCGGATCATAGAGAATATTTCTGGCCAATCATATGAAACTTATCTGAAAGAGAAGTTTTACCACCCCTTGGGAGCATTTACAGTAACTTTTAATCCTTTGAGGTATTATACATTAGATCAAATTGTACCAACTGAAAATGACACTTATTTCAGGATGACCCCATTGCATGGTGTTGTGCATGATGAGGGTGCAGCCATGATGGCCGGTGTTTCTGGAAATGCGGGATTATTTGGTACGGCTAATGATCTGGCTAAAATGTGGCAGATGTATTTGAATATGGGAACCTATGGGGGTAAGGAGTTTATATCGCAAACAACAATGACTGAATTTTCCTCATGTCAATACTGTGAGGAAGGCAACCGTCGCGGTCTAGGCTTTGACAAACCTCCAATTAATTATGATTCAATGCAAAGTAGCGTTGCAAAGCAGGCGTCCGGGTATAGTTTTGGGCATTCCGGATATACAGGCACCTTTGTCTGGGTTGACCCTGAGTATGATTTGATGTATATTTTCTTATCCAATAGAGTTTATCCCACGCGGGAAAACCGTAAACTTTACAGTATGAATATCAGGCCCGATATTCATACAGTGATTTATGATGAAATGGGAATTGAATAGTGTTCACAATTCTTGATTACGTTAATCAATTGAGTTATGGTGGATGACTATCCAGTTGCAGTAGAGAATATAAAAAAGAGTTTGAGCTAATCTTTGAACCAGATTTAGTCTATTAGGCATTAATGTTGTCTATGATTATCTTTACATAAGTATGTCAATATCAGCCGAAGAAAAGCGAAGAAATAGAATTGACCAAGGTCGAGATAAGTATGTAACTAAAAGCATATCAGTTTTTGCATTCTTGCATTTGCTTCCCCTTGTGGTTATTTGGTTAGGCTCTCATTGGGTGGACTGGGTAATTTGTGGAGCATTGTATTTCATTCGAATGTTCTTTATAACTGGCGTTTATCACCGCTATTTTGCGCACAGAAGCTATAAAACATCAAGAGTATTTCAATTTATATTGGCCTGGATGGCGCAGACTTCTATGCAAAAGGGAGTGCTTTGGTGGGCTGGAAATCACCGGGTTCATCACCGGCACAGCGACGAATTTGAAGATCCCCATTCAAACAAACTTTATGGTTTTGTCTATTCTCACCTTGGCTGGATTATGTCCTCTAACTACAAGGAGACCAAATTCAATGTGATTGGAGATTATGCGAAATTCAAAGAATTAAGGTGGCTGAATAAGAATCATTTGGTGCCACCATTGACCTTACTTGTATTAACATTTTTATTCGGGGGGTTCTTTTTAAGTGATGGAACTCTAAACGATTTCTTACTAAGAGGTTCATCCGCAGTGCTTATCGGGTTCTTACTATCTACAGTTATATTATATCATGGCACCTACTCTATCAACTCTCTAATGCACATGACAGGTACGAGAAGATATAATACTACTGATAAGTCAAGGAACAACTTGATACTTGCCTTTATCACCTTAGGTGAAGGCTGGCACAACAATCACCACCACTACATGTCTTCAGTTCGTCAGGGTTTTTTCTGGTGGGAGATTGACATCACCTTCTATACTCTGAAGGTCATGAGTTGGTTTGGGCTTATTTGGGATTTGGCTCCCGTTCCGGATAAGGTGAAGTATTCTTATAAAGAAGAATCTGCTATCGCTTGATTGTAAACTCAACCCGTCTGTTCTTCTGTCAACCCTCCTCAGTGCCGTTATTAGTGATTGGATTCACCGAACCATTTCAATTCAATGCTCGAGTACCATCAATATTCCCTGTTTGAGCAAGGTAGCCAAAGGTAGCTTCCATCCTTTGCTTTGAAAGCATTAGGTTATCTTCTTCAGAATCGATATCATCTGTGTGACTGCTGATTTCAATACATATCTGAGGATTATCTTTTAGGATGAAGATAAGATCATTCAAGCTTTCATATGTTTCCTGGAATAGCATAGCCAGATTGGATTTGAAATTGATATTACCAAAATCGGGCAATTCCTCAATAATTTGATTATCACTTGATTATCACGTTCAACAGTACTTGTGGCAAGTAATTGATGGTCCTCCAATACAGGTATTTTAATACTGAACACGTCCGCATTGCCATCTGTTAAGTAAATTGACTATTGAGAGGAATGTTGAAGTATTTTTCATCAACCTCGGAATAATCTCACTGCCGAGATTTTGAGGTTCACCCCACCTTTTCCAGGACGTGTCAAGGCGTTTAGCAACAAAAACATCACTTCCTCCAAAGCCACTAAGCCCTGTGCTTGAAAAGTAAAGTGTTTCTCCGTCCGCAGCTAAGAAAGGTGCTGACTTTTCTCTAACTGGGTTGACACTGGGTCCGAGGTTTAAGGGTTCAGACTATTATCCATCGAAGGACTACACCTTGAAGAAGGCATTGGGGGACCAGTCGTTCTTCTCCTTGCATTTACTTTGCCCCTGCCCATAATTGTGCCTGGTTTTTGTTTGCGTTTGTAAAAAACCCAAAGCTAAAAACACTGCATGTTATGGACTGTTTCTTCATATTATTTGTTCGGACAGCTTCAACTCAAGTATGAAAACACGAAACCCGAAAACTTTATAACCAATGATGGTGTCTTGAAGTCTTAATTTGAAGCTTATTAAGTACTTTTGTTGTCTTAAGACCTTGCTGAATCAAGGCCATATGATGAACATGGAAAAGAAGTATTTAGTCCTCTTATATTATCATTACACCAAAATTCCAGACCCGGAAAATTTTAGAGAAAAGCATCACCTGTTTTGCCTTGATCTCAATTTAAGAGGGCGAATAATAGTTGCACCAGAAGGGTTAAATGGAACCGTTTCCGGGACAGAAACTGATTGCCGAAAATATATGAAAGAGTTGGAGAAAGATCCAATTCTAAAAGGTATACAATTCAAGATTGACCAATCCGATATACATGCCTTTCAAAAGATGCATGTGAGGGTCAAAGAGGAGATTGTCCATTCAAGATTGAAACACATTGATCCTGCTAATAGAACAGGGATTCATCTTGAACCTGAAGAATTCAAAGCCTTAAAGGACCAGGAGGGTGTTGTACTTTTAGATGTACGCTCTAGTTATGAACATGAAGTTGGACGTTTTAAGAATGCAGTTACACTTGATATTGGCAATTTCAGGAATTTTCCGGATAAAGTTGAAGAGCTTAAATCACGATACAAGGACAAAAAGATTCTCACCTATTGCACTGGTGGGATAAAATGCGAAAAAGCGAGCACTTACCTATTAGAACAAGGTTTCGAGAATGTTTACCAATTACATGGAGGAATCATCCAATATGGAATAGATGTTGGAGGGGAAGATTTTGACGGTAGGTGCTATGTATTCGACAACCGCATTACTGTAGATGTGAATACTGTCAATCCGAAAGTTATTTCTAAATGTTATATCTGCAATGAACCATCCGACAGAATGGTCAATTGCGGCAATCCTGTTTGCAATAAACATGTAGTTATTTGTGAAAAATGTGGGTGGGAATTAGAAGGAGCATGTTCAGAGGAATGCAAAGGACATCCGGATAAAAGACCGTATGATGGCACTGGCTATTATGCGAAAGAAATGAACGGATATAATCCCTACAAGGGCCTCTACAGGGAGAAGAAATCTTCTCAATGATATAGTCATAAATTGGCGTTCTGAGTAGAAAACACCTTTTTCATTAACTATAATTTCTGTATTCTTACGCTATGTCCAGTTATCCTGAATCTGAATTGATTCTGAATCCTGACGGCAGTGTTTATCACCTAAGCCTTAAACCTAAACACCTGTCTGATACCATAATTGTCGTTGGTGACCCTGGTAGAGTTCATCGCGTTAGCCAATTTTTCGATGATATAGATTTTGAGATGAATAAAAGAGAATTCATCACTCATATCGGCAAGTTTAAGGGTAAGCGCATCACTGTTTTGAGTACAGGAATGGGCACGGATAATGTTGAGATCGTAATGACCGAACTTGATGCCCTGGCTAACATCAATCTTAAAACGCGTGAACCCAACAAGCGACGAAAAAGCCTGAGAATTATTCGCATAGGTTCGTCTGCAAGTATTCAGGAAGATATCAGAGTTGGTAGCCATGTGGCTTCCGAACATGCCATTGGACTTGACACCCTTATGCAATTCTACGATCTGCCTCAAAGTCAATTGGAGACTTCCATCTGCACTGAAATAATGAAAAAAACCAACCTGTCATTCCTGCCCTACTGCGTGAAGGGCTCCAGTGAATTAATGCGGCAATTTGGCAATGATATGGTAAAAGGAAACACTGTTACCACCCCGGGTTTTTATGCACCGCAAGGTAGAAATTTACGAATCCCAATTAAGCATAAAAATTTATTGCAAGACCTCAATTACTTCCATTGTAATGATTTCTGGTTATCTAATTTTGAGATGGAAACCGCTGGTTATTATGCATTGGGCCTGTTAATGGGTTATCAAATGTTGAGTCTTAATGCCATTCTTGCGAATCGGATTCGTAACACTTTTTCAAAAAATCCCAACAGAGTGGTTGATGCGTTAGTGCGAAAGGTCTTGGAGAGAATATAGCTCAAAAGCACACACGTTTTATTACAAAGCAGTCCACTAGGTGACATATATCATGAAGAAAGGCGACAGTGAGTGTTTACTTTGACATTTCAATTAACTTTGTACTGCAAATAGCAGAGTATGAATAGATCGAATCTAAAAAATGGAGTTACAGCTGTGGTTTTTGTCGCTTGTTTAGTGGATTGTGATCCCGCTGGCAATCAAAGTGCTGAGCAATTAAATGTAACCCGGGAATTCTCAGATTACTGGTTTCAAGGGCAGGCAGAATTAACAAGTTACCATCTTGACCAAGCGAGATACGGCGAAGTGCACCAGGGCCATGCCGTACTAATTTTTGTCACTGAAGATTTTTCCAGAGGCAAACATGTCAAGCTTGATAACCCACAAGAAGCCGGGGATGATGCGGTTAAAATCATGAAGCTCAATGCTACTAGGAAATTCAATACTGGTGTATATCCGTACTCAATGATGGAATCTGTTTTTACTCCCATAAACTTTGAGCCAACATCAACTCTCAAGATTACTGCCAGTTCACAAGAGTGGTGCGGTCATACCTTTGCGCAAATGAATAATAGGAATGGTAAATTTGATTTGTCCCTCAAATCTTATTTTGAATCTGAAAGTGATCAGGAATTGTCGGTCAATTCATCATTAATGGAAGATGAGTTATGGACAACAATTAGACTTGATCCGGAGCAATTGCCAACAGGAAACATCGAGATAATTCCATCATTGCTTTACGCCAGGCTGAGCCATAGACCTGCCAAGGCAGAAAGTGCAATTGCAAGTTTAAACTCACTGGATTCTACGGCGGTTTATCAATTGGAATATCAAGACTTTGACAGAACTTTGGCGATTCGTTATTATACCGGATTTCCATATGAGATTCAGTCGTGGGAGGAATCTTATACTAGTGGGTTTGGTTACAACGCTAAGAAACTAACTACAAGAGCCGTTCTCAATAAAAGAATAATGCTTAACTATTGGAGTAAACATGACCTTGCTGACAGTGTGTGGAGGCAACAACTTAATTTGAAATAACTTGAGCACGATTACCTCATTGGTTAACGAGGAATGCCCTCGGTGTAGGCAGACTAAAATGTTTGTTCATCCACCTTTGCATTGGATGGACTTCACCAAAATGAAAGAAACGTGTTCAAACTGTAATTTGAGGTTTCAGGTAGAGCCGGGTTTCTTCATTGGTGCCATGTACGTGAGTTACGGCTTTATTGTGGGTATAATTATAATAACGGCAGTTATACTTTATAATTTCTTCGGCAATCCGCAAGCCTGGGTGTACACAACCACAGTAATCGTCATTAGTGCTATTCTCCTTCCATTTATTTATCGTTATTCGAGAGTATTATACCTCTATTGGTTTGGGGGCGTAGAGTATTCCGGATAAATACCCAATTATTTTTTGGTGCATTAAATGTAACTTGTTGTTGAGTTAGGAGTCTTCCGGTAAATACCGTCTTGTAAAGGTCTTTTATGAGTAGGTGATAATAGTTTTTAATGATCTCTTAATGTGGTTGTGGTCATTGCCATTATCATCATTGGATATCATACAATTAAGTCAGCAACGGCTAACCCGGTTGATGCTTTGAATTACGAGTAAAGTAATGATTGATTTTAGGATCAAACTTTCTCAAAGACCAATCTAAAGTGATCCATAATCTCCTGTTCGAAACAAACCCTGTTAGGGCTGACTCTGAATACTACAATCTGGTGTCTGAACTCTTTTTTTGTAAGATATCTTGGAATTAACGATAGGTAGAGAAGGTATTTATGCAGGTTAAACTTCCGGAACCTCTTTCTCCATTGTCCAATTGTTTCTATGTAATCTAATCGGCCACTACTTTGTGAGATTAACTTAAAATGAGGCTCAGCGTTTTTAATGACCATTTCAGGGCTATCAGGTAGCCACGATCCAGGGAATTCTTTCATCATCAGGGCCAGAACATTTGAAGCCGACCCTTCTTGAGCGTTGACATCGATGTCTTCGAAATCGAGCATATTTTTGCTGAAGGTCATGGTTTGCATATAAAACCTGCCTCCAACCGGTAATAGGTCATGTAGAGTCTTGAAAAAATCACTATAGACTTTTTCTTGTTTGCCTGCTTGCCATTCTTCAATCGAGCAGAAGTGTTCTAAGCCTCCAATGCATGTAACTGCATCAAATTGTCCGAAATCTTCAGGTTTGACCGTTCTACAATCTTTGACAATAACATTATAGCCATTTTTTTGGCAGGCCTCAGCCTGACCTTTGGATAAGGTCAAGCCTATACTTGTAGCTCCTCTTTCCCTGGTAATATATTTGGTAAATGGTGCCCAGCCACAAGCCATGTCAAGTACTTTGCTACCCTCTTTGATGTTTAGGCTATCTGCGATGAATTTGTGCTTTGCTTTTTGAGCATCCTCTAATGACATGGAAAAATCCCCATCATATTTGGCACCACTATAATCTCCGGTTTCACCGATACTCAGTCTGAATATCTTGTCAATGGTGGTATAGGTAAAGTCTAAATCTTGTTTATCGGCCATTTTTTCTTTCTAAATCTTGTCTAATTGATTAACTATTTGGTGATTATTTTCAAAAATGTTATTGCAATTCGATACTATGTTTTTTCAATGCCTACTATGTCTATACAAAACCGCAACAATTGAAAACCGCAACAATTGAAAAATATGATTAATTGAAAAGTCACTATTTTCATGAGTATAGTTTGTAAAAACCGTGTGCAGGGAAATGAATAGGGTGCAACTGCCAATTCAGGTTATTATTCCTATAAAATTAATAGATTCTACCGAAGTTGTAAAAACCAAAAGATTCAAGTTGGTGGGTTTGTCTGTATAATCAATGGGTTGCTGAGTAAATATCTTCCCAAACTGAAGTACAAAGACTGATAACAGGCCTAATAAAGTTAAAATGATTAGTGAACGGAGTTAAATTTCTCGCGACCATCCGGGATGAATGCATCTCGATTTGGCATTATAAGCTGGGGTAAACTTACCGCATCCATAAGCATATCTTCTTCGATGATCTTGTTCTTGTACAACAAGAAAAGGCTGTAATCGCATAGACTTCCTGATCACTAAGAGACCCGGCGCATTGAAAGGCATGCTCCGGCGAACATAATCGAAAATTGTCGTAGCATAAGACCAATAGTTGCCGATAGTTTTACCATTTGATTCCGAGGCTGCCAGTGCACCATTTGGCTTTATCCCTCACTATTGCCGCCATGGCAGGCAGCACATATCATAAATGGCTGCCCCATCAATAATAAAAAGATGGTATTGAAATCTATGATTTACCTGGCATACCATTTTGCTACCACTTGTTGGGCATGTTTATTCTGTGGTGTAAACCGCCTATCTGCAATCCCACCTGCATTATTATGATCAGGGAACCACTTCCACAAAAAGCCGCCTACAAACCATTGCTCATGCCAGAATGTGCGATAAAGTGCTTCGAATGCATTCTTTTGAGCAATCATGTCCATTTGTTTGTCATCTGCAGTTTCCCATGGAGCTTTTGAGCAGAATTCGACACTTCGATACCCATATTCAGTGAATAGGACAGGCTTTCCTACAGACTCGCCAAATGTTTGAAGTGCTTGCTTCTGGGGAAGCCATGCCTTTTGCAGGTCTTCTGCGGAAGGCTGTTTTTCAGTGCTTAATGGAAAATAGGCATCAATTCCGATATAATCCAGTTCCTTCCAAAAGTCCACGTTTTGATAGTTATCCCAATTCGCGGCGTAGGTTAATTGTCCTTGGTAAACAGTTTTTATTTGGGTAATAAGATTTCTCCAATATTGAGGTCTTTCACGGACAACATGTCTAAATTCTGTGCCAATGCAGAGCATGTCTACATTAGCTGAATCTGCGATGCCGGCATAGGTCATAATGTATTTGGTGTAATCTGTTTCCCAGATTCCCCAACTTTCCTCGTCGCTTAACTTAAAATCGCCTGGCCATCCGTCACCTCTGACCCATACATGTGGTTTCAGCATTATACGAAATCCGATGTCTTTGGCTAATTTGATCGCTTTTGTGATACCCTGGGTTTTTTCACCGAACCACTGCCTTTTGTAATCGAATTTAACAAAAAGTTCATCTTTTCTTGAAAAGGCATAGGGTACCAAAGCCACCCAGTTGGCATTAACTTTTGTTAGTTCATGAAGGTCATTTCTGTTTAATGGATCATTTGTTGAGACCAGATTGACACCGTTTACCCGTTCATGATCGAAAAAAATCTCTTTATCCGCAAGGAATAAAATGCCTGTAAATATGGCCGAAGCAGACACTGCAGCAATGATGATGAACTTATTAAACAGGACGAACATTTTTCTTTTTCAACAAAAGTAATAGAACTGGTAATAGTGTAAGGTCAACGATCAATGCAATAACCAGGGTGATTGAAATCAGTAAGCCGGTATAAAAAGTTGCATTAAATGATGAGAATGTAAAAATGACAAATCCAGAAGAAAGAATAAAGGTCGTGATTATCATGGCCTTGCCTGTTAACATTAAGGTTTGTAGTAGCACTCTGATTTGAGAAGAGGATCTCTTTGATTCAAGATGAAATCGGGTAAGAAAGTGAATGGTGTCATCTACTGCAATACCAAATGCGATTGCAAAGATGATGGAGGTAGACAATCTTAAGGGGATGTCAAAAATGGCCATAAGTGCCGCCAGGAAAAGAAGTGGTAAAATATTGGGGATTAGTGTAATGAGGATAATTTTTAATGAGCGAAAAAGCAGTGACATTATTAAAGTAACTACCGCCATGGCAAGTACAAGTCCATAAATTATGTTGTCAACGAGTGCTTTGGTGGTCAGGTCAAACAAGTAGGAAATGCCCGTAATTTTGAAATTCATTAAGTCCAGATTAACCTCACTTGTCAAGTATTTCTGAAAATCGTCATTGAATTGGAGTCCGGCTTTACTACCTGAATCCCGTGAAAAACCGGTTATTCTACCACTTTTTTTATCTTCTGAGACCATTAGTATCGGAAAATGGTGTGCCATCTGGGGGAATTGCCTGACAATTTTAGCTTCATCTACTTCATCCGGTAGCCGATAATAGTCTGCTTGCCCCCCATTATTCGCCATATTAAGTGTTTTTATCAAGCCCGCAGGGGATAGGATATTAGGATATTCCTTACTCAGATACGACGTTACTTTATCCACTTCCCGGATAACATCCGGTGACAAAATATTTTTATTGGGATTATTAACAGTGACACGCACTTCCATTGGTTTGGACCCGGCAAAATAGTGATCGAAAAACGCAAAATCACGAGTCACTTTATGGTCTTTCGGAAAATCAGCCATTAGTGGTGTGTCCACAACCAGTTTATTTAAGGATATCAGTGCTATTATGGTCAATGCGATATAGATTGCCAATACTTTTTTGGAGCCGCGAAGAACGATAAAGAGAAGCTTCCCAAGGATTTTGCTCCAATTGGAGATGTTTTTGTTAGATGGTAAATCACTTAGTGAAGTAGTGGCAGGTAGCAAAGTGAATGTGACTGCATAAGTAACCATGACACCGATTGCTGTATAGATTCCGAGATTTCTCACGGGCAGTGAGTCAATAATGATTAGTGTTGTAAATCCAATCGCAGTTGTAATAGAGGTAAGAAAAGTTGCCAGACCTACCTCCCCGGATGTGCGTTTTACTGCTTCTGATTTGTCAAGTCCCTTTGCGCACAGATCAAAATATCGTGTTAGAAAGTGGGTTATATCTGACATAGCCGTCACTAACAAAATTGTAGGTAACATAGATGATAAAACATCGATGGCCTGGTCCGTAGCCACTAAAACACTTAAGCTTATGATGAGAGACAGACTGATTACTATAAGAGGGATGATCACCCATTTAATTTCACGAAATAGCAAAAACAGAATGCCGATGACCAACAAAATCGCCAAAGCAAGGAAAGTGCCAAAACTCTCCTTAATTAATTCAACAAAGTTTGATTGTGCCTGGATTCGGCCGGCGACATGATATTCATCAAAATTGAAACCCCTTACTACCCGGTTGATTGATGCGTTCAGTTCGGCTTCGACTGTTTTATCGCTGTAACGCTCATGGTAAATAATGAGAGCTAGAGTACTGACTTCACTTCGGATCAGCCTTTGAGCAAGATTGGGATGACTGCTAATCTGAAGACTATCTTCCTCTAGCCGGGTGGGGTCATCTTTATGAAGATATGGAACTAAAACCGTTCCGAGCGGGGCCTGAATAATTTTTTGTGCTGAGAGAGGCGAGAGGACTTTTGATACACCGTCAATCTTATTTAGTAGCCGAATTAGTGAATCGACTTTATTTAACAAGATAGGATTAAAAAGACCAGCGGAGTTCACGACTGCTACTAGTAAATAATCATTGTCATGACCGAATTCCGCCACATGTTCCTGGTAGGCTATCCAGTTAGGGTCGCTCATTTCAAAAAAATTATCAAAGTCAAAATTGAATTTTAGGTCTGGTAGTTGTGAAATACTTGCCAGGCTGATTACTGCTACAATAGCAATACTCCAATAAGCATTTTTGCTGGTCACCTGGCCAAATACGTCAATAATTAACAGTCATCCAAGTAGAAGTGATTTACTTGGGTGGACAGCGTGTGGGGTTGACTGATTAAAGACCGTTGCAAAAGTCATGAACGATGATTCGCGTTGGATTTTTGGCTAAAGACTGAAGTTGTCTACTTGTATTTTTTCTGTTTTCTCTGTTCTTTGGGGTGCGACAGGCTTCATTTTTAACGATTAGACGCAATGATCCCAGGGGTGCGATACAAATTGTAAGATAGTGCTTCCATTATGTTCTGATTATGCATCTTCTCTATCCCTCTGTACCCTGCTACTCCTCCGGCGAACCAAAGTCTGATGCCCCCAAATGTGCGTTCTACTTTAAAACGTGTCTTACCTGCTAATTTATTGAAACGCTTCTCCCAATGGGTTAAGGGCTTGTTCCTTTAGGCCTCAAAGGAGTTTCTATCACACTGGCATCGACTATGACTCTTGTTTTAACGATGATTTTATGCCTGCTCAACTGCGAATTGATCTCCTTAAAAAGCAGCTCAAAACCACCTGATTTAGACATGGCACTACGAAAGCGGCTTAAAGTACTATGGATCTGGAGCTGCCTGATCTGTTGTTAATCCACAGAAATAGCCAAAAGAAATACGATCATTGACACGATCTTCTACTTCATAATCGCTCAATCCGTACCCTGTTTGAAGTAAACACCTCTTAAATGGCAACAGCCCGTCATAACCGGGTTTACCTGTCGCACTCCTGCCCTTTTGATAATAGGCAGAGATGACTGATTCAATCGATCCCCGGTCCAAAACAGTATTTATCTGAGTGAAAAAAGTCTTTTTTATTTTGCGGGTTCGTAGCTCACAAATGCTGTCCGCCAGGCTGAGAATGGATTGTTTTTGCATACGTAAATGTAATACATAACGAGTAATATTTCAGAATGCCTTGCAACGATCTTGATACATTTGGCTGACGGATCATATGAACCTGACAGAAAAACAACGACTCAAATTTGAAGCCATTGACCTGACCAGTTACAAAACATCCAGCGCATGGAGAATCAAGGAAAATTTTCGTGACATCCATTTCAAACAGTCATCTCAGGAAGCTTTTATCTTATTCTATGCATGGCTAAGAAACGCTCAAAGATGTGGTATTGGTCAAATCATTAAAGTCGCTAATATGTTTAAGGCTCATATGCAAGGAATTATCAACGCAATGATATTTGCTAAAAGTAACGCAATGGCTGAGCGTCTCAATGGTAAACTCCAAGAAATCAAGCTCTCGGCAAGAGGCTGTCGAACCTTTGAAAAGTTCAAAAGTGCTATCCTGTTTTTTCATGGCAATTTATCCCTTTACCCACAAGAAACTCTGTAGAACCAAAAACAAGGAGCAAAGCGACGGCTAGCACTGGCGGATAAATTAAAGGCAGTACGCCAACTTGGTGATCAATAATTTGATTAAAGAATTAGAAAATGAGCTCACCGCTAAACAAGTATCGTCCTAAAATAATAAAAGGGCACTAATGCCCTTTCAAAACTTCTATATAAAAATTACCTCTATAAGGTAATCATACCGCCGTCAATGATCAGTTCGTGGCCGATCACATATCGAGAGTCATTCGATGCCAGATAAAGGACACCCTGAGCTATCTCCTCAGATTCACCAAATCGATTCATAGGCACATTGGCAAGGATGTCTGCAGCAGCCTCATTCACTTGTTCTTCGGTCATTCCTGTTTTACCAAAAAGTGGTGTATTGATTGGTCCGGGACTAACCGCATTTACCCTTATATTTCTACCAAGGAGCTCAGCTGAAAATGTTTTGGCCAGGCTAATAACTGCTGCTTTAGTGGCAGCATAGACAGTTAAGTTCTGCATACCCTGACTAGCTGCAACAGATGCATTCAGTATGATTGAACCACCATCATTCATTAGAGGCAACAATTTTTGCACAGTGAAAAACAATCCTTTCACGTTAATATTGAATTGCTCATCGAAATTGGCTTCGTCGACTGCATCAAGTGGAACGAGCCTCGCCACGCCTGCATTCACAAACAATACATCAACTTTCTTGCCAGTTGAAGATATTTTTGAGGTTAAGTTTTCAATGTCTGACAGTTTCGCTGCGTCTGCCAAAACACCTACTGCCTTCGGTCCAAGTCCTTCAACAGCAACATCTACCCTTTCTTGACTCCTGCCTGTGATTATTACTTCTTCTGCACCTTCTTTAATAAAAAGCTCTGCTGTTGAATAACCGATACCACTATTGCCGCCTGTAATGACAGCTACTTTGTTTTCTAATTTACCCATTATTTTAATTTTGATTTTTTTGAACACATGCTCAGTAATAACGACATATTGGAACGATTGTTCTGTTTTAAATCAAAAAAATCAAATTATATTTTGAAGTAGGTTATCCCCTATCCTTTTTAACCTTTTACTGTCATTCTTCAATAAACCTGTCATCCGCATACCTTGCAACCCTGCTATTAAATAATCACTGAGTTCCTCCGGACTCTTAACTCTATTTATCTCATTCTTTCGTTGACCATTGGCAATCATAGTTGATAACATCTTTCCAAGATCAGATAAATTATTTTTTAAGATTTTAAGTACATCGCTATTTTCGGCAAAGAATTCAGTAGTACTATTTAATATAAAACAACCTTTGCTATCGGAATCCGAAATAATCTCATGGATATAGTCATGAACAAATTGCTTAATTCCCTCTGCAGCCGAATCTATTTCAAGATAATGATCCGAGATTCCAAATTCTTGGTTATATGCTTCTAATGCTTCGATAAATAATGAATGCTTATCCCCAAATGTGTCATACATACTAGATCTATTAATACCCATGCCCTCCACCAGATCTTGCATACTGGTCGCATGATATCCTTTTTTCCAGAATAGGATCATCGCTTTGTTTAGGGCATCTTTCCTTTTAAATGCTTTAGTACGGGGCATATCTAAAATAACGATAATCAAGGAACGATTGTTCCGAATAGATTAAGCCTGTCACTATGAAGGTTCTTCCTTAAATTAATTCTCGCAATTGCAAGGTCACTTTCTTACTGCCTTTTGTTGTTTTGACTTTTAAGTCAACCTTGCCATGATTCATTGCCAACAATTCACGGACTTCCGGCAATGTGTATTGGCTGAATGATTTTCCATTAACTTCTAAAATTTCATCATTTGTCAATAATCCTGCTTCGTCAGCCGGAGAGCCGGGGTTTACCCGGTGAATTAATAAATGTTTTAGCGTCTTGTCCAATTGTAGAAAGATACCAGACGAATTTACAAGGAATGGGCCATCGAATTTAGAGTTCTTTGACCACCACATTTTGTGATTTTTATAATCTAAAACAATATTAAATCTATGGAGAATGTCATTCCCAACTATTCCAGCCATTTCGGTGTCGCTTTGGATACCAACTGATTCCTGACTTAGACCAACTGGCAGGTTATTGAAAGTATAACCAGCCAGCGAAAACTTTTCCACCCGTCCCCGTATATGCGCCGTTTCATGGTCAGAAAGCCCAGTGACCACATAAGAGTAGGTATCACCTACCTTATCTTTCAATCCTTTGCTATTTACAAATGGTGTGTTAAAATCAAGGTCAGTTCTTGCACCTGTGTCGAGGTAAAAACTACCTTGTACAAGGTCTCCATTATTAAGTAACACGACTCCAGGCACATAAGGTATTGCATGCTTGTATCTAATATTTATCGCTTTTCCCTCTCCAGAATATTTATAACCATCAGTCTTATAAATATGAAATTCCATCGAATTGTAATCAATTTCCACAACAAAATTGTTCATCAAATCATAACCAATGATTCCGTCAATTCTTCTTCCAATTGCGGTTTCCAGATGATTCAAGGAAGTTTCATACAACTTAACATTCTTGATTTCAATATTCTTAAGATGGATAACATTGTGCTTTACTAAATAGCCACTCACCCGTCCACCTGCACTTGTTTTAACTGTCTTTTTATTTGATTTCAAATCCAGACGCTCAGCGGCATCCAAGCTTAATACACTCAATCCATCTCCCGTATCAAATATGAAATCCAGTTCCTCGTCAGAATTATTGACCGTCAGTTTAATGAATAAATGTTCCCCATATAATTCAAATGGAATGGTCGTCAAGGGTATCTGGGCCAAACTTTTTGTTGCTAATAAAAAGAACAGGATGACAACAAATTGTTTCATAAGTGGTTTGTTCTAAATTCTAAAAAGAGATATATACATAACAAGCATTAGTGTCCGATAAAAAAATCCCTTAATTAATTAATTAAGGGATTTTTTTATATTATTCGTTTAATAATCCACTAAATTCGTTTAATAATCCACTAAAAAGCGGATATGAGCAAAAGTAACATTTTTTTCGGACAGCCGATCTTCCGTCAACTGATAAATTTGATAATTCGCAACAAAGTTGAAGCTTTAGCCAAAACACACTAAACAGACCGTTACTGCAAACGGTTTAATACCTTTCAGCACCTTATTACAATGCTTTATGGAGTTGTTTCAGGATGCAATTCACTTCGAGAACTTACCACAGGAATGAGTAAGTTATGGGGCAAAGATGATGACAATCCAGACTGTAAATATGCCTCCAGTACCCAGAAATCAATTTCAGATAAGATTATTGAAGGTTGTGTTACTCACAAACCAATGACTTTGAGTCAGATCAAAAGTCATGCAACTTAAATGGGTAACCCTATAAATTTATAATGAGGACAGGGTCAATATTAGCATTTTTCGATTACATTTATGTCTTACTGTTTTTCATTTAATCTTGTTGTGCTGATTAATTCTTACGATACAGATGACTCTGATGACAGGGTATATTTTTTAAAGGTATATGAAACCTATTACCAAGATTTGTATCGGTATGGATATAGATTTTCACGAGATAAGGACATCACCAAAGATTGCATTCAGCAGATGTTTATGGAACTTTGGAGTAAAGAAAACCGATTCTTATCAGTGACCAGGTTAAAACCTTATCTGATTAAATACTTACAAAGAAAATTGCTAAAAGAAATCTCAAAAAAAGGCATAAGTTATGATGCTATCGCTGAATCAATAAATTTATCAGAAGAACCTTTCGAATCCACATTAATCAAAAATCAGCAATCTCAAGAGCTAAGAGATTCATTAAAAACTGCTATGCTTCTTCTTACAAAAAGACAAATACAGATAGTAGAATTGAGGTATATTAAAGGCTACTCTTTTGATGAAATTGCGCAGAAATATGGTGTGCAACATCGTACGATTTACAACCAACTTCACACAGCAATAAAAATTCTTAGAGAAAATCTTATTTTCTCTAATCCCTTCACATTGTTATTATTTGGAATCCTTACTTAGGAAAGCCAAAATATCAGCTTTTTTAAAAAAATATTCTTTTTCTCTGGTAAAACTAAGTGATTACCTGCACTTAAGTATATAAACAGACTAATTCTAAGTCAAGTCAAAAAAATAACTGTGGATAATACTTATACTCAATATTCTGTTGAAGATTTCGTAAGTGACGAATCTTTTGTTCGCTATTTTTTCAATGAAAATGAGCAGGATATATTCTTTTGGGAAGAATGGATAGCACTGCATCCGGAGAAAATGAAAGATATAGAAGATGCTCGCAAACTTTTAGGTGTACTTTCCCCTCGGTTATCTCAGTATGAGTTTGGTCAGGAAATGGAAATAATTAAGAATCACATTTTAGATTCTCTTCAATTGAATAAACCTGTAATGAGAGTGTCACCTATCAAGCATAAGATTAGTAGACTGTTCTTATGGAAAGCCGCTGCTGTTTTATTGATACTTACTACTATTGGAATTGCCCCTTTTTTGGTTAAGGATAAATTTGTTAGTAATTCAATACTGAATGCTGGTAGTGAATGGACTATAAAGAGTAATTCTAAAGGACAAAAATCTCGTTTTCATTTACCAGATGACTCCTTTATTATGCTAAATTCTGGTAGCGAAGTAAAATTCCTCCAAGACTTCTCAAAGCATATTCGTGAAATTGAGCTTAAAGGAGAAGCATTTTTTGAAGTAGCTCATGACCCTCTTAGACCTTTTATAGTAAAGACAGATAACATGAGTATCAAGGCATTAGGTACATCTTTCAATGTAAGAGCTTTTGACGAAATCGAAACCGTGGAAGTAGCACTTGTCACTGGTCAGGTAGAAGTTAATATAACAGAAACTCAAACAAACGGAAATACATCCATTTTGATTCCTGGCGAAGGATTAACCCTTGACAAGAAGAATGGTGAGGTTATCAAAGAAAAGTTTGACCCGTCACTTTCTCTGGCTTGGCAACGAGGAGTTTTATATTTTAAAGATGCTTCATTGGATCATATTATGGCTACGATAGAAAGATGGTATAATGTGAACCTTGAAATAAAAAATCGTCCAGCTAAAGAAAACTTATATACAGGTCAATTTGACAATCAAAGTCTTGAACTCGTGCTAGAATCACTAAGTTTTTCTAAACAATTCAAATATAAGATTGACGGTAGAAGTATTACAATTGATTTTTCTGTTTCTCATTAATTATGATGATTATGAACAATATTAACAGCTCATAAAAAAGTTTTCCCAAAGGACATGGTGTACTGATATACCGTCCATTTCCCCGGGAAAACCAATTGACAATTTAACGAAACGAAGTTCCATTACGAAACGAAAACGAAGTTCCATTAAACTTTACAAAAGTATGAAATTATCTCTACTTGGCACAGTCGCATTTATGTCTAAATATTCAACGATCGTCCTTAGTATCATATGTGTTTTAAGCAGCACAGTCATGGCTTCTGAAGGAAAGGCGCAAAAGTATGTTAGCGTATATGAAACATACATTGAAACTGAGTTTAAAAATTTGTCTTTGGTCCAAGCATTAAAAAAATTGAAATTTTAACAGATTACAAATTCTCCTATCACCAATCTGATGTTGATAATAAACCCCGGATCAACATAGATCAAGGTAGAAACTCCGTAGCAGAAGTACTTACAAGTATTTCAAAAATGACCCGTTTACAATTCAAGCAAACAAACAACAATATTTCAGTGAAAAATACAAAGGGTGAAATCAGAAATTCTGAAAAGCTTGAAGTATTTATAAATGGTGTTACCATTACTGTTACTGGGAAAGTCACAGATGAAAATGGAGAATCCTTAGTAGGTGTCAGTGTAATAATATCAGGCACTTCTAATGGAACCATTACTAATGAGAATGGAGATTTCTCTTTAGAAATACCTGAAAATAGTGTCCTTTCCTTTTCCTATATAGGATATAAAACACAAGAAATAACCGTAGGTAAGCAAACTATAATATCTATTGTCCTTAGAGAAGATGCAGCTATATTAGATGAGGTGCTGGTTATTGGTTATGGCACATTGTCTAGTGCTAAAATTTTAGGAGCGGTTTCATCTATAAAATCTGACGATGTCAGCCAGTTGCCCGTAGGCGGTATAGATGAAGCTCTTTCAGGGCGTCTTTCTGGTGTTCAGATTGTATCTGATCCTTCTCCTGGTAATGCTTCACAAATTAGGATAAGGGGTATTGGTTCAATGACAGCTGGTCGTTCTCCATTAATTGTTGTAGATGGTTATCCCTTGACAGAGGGTAGTGATTTGAATGCAATAAATCCATTAGATATTGAGTCTGTCGAGGTTCTTAAAGATGCTGCATCTACTGCAATATATGGCTCCAGAGGGGCTAATGGAGTAATAATGGTAACCACAAAAACAGCTAAATCAGACAAAATCACATTTAATTTAGATACGTATTCGGGGTTTCAGCAAGTGCTAAACCCAATGAAATTTTTAGATGCCTATCAATTTGCTCAGCTTGTAAAAGAAGCAAGGGATTGGGGTTATATATCTGCAGACCCTACTAATAGAAATGCTAATGACGATACGGCAACAAGGTTGGCTAATGGAGCAAGCCCAAGACACCTTATTCCTGATAATTTTGATAAATATTTAGCAGGAATCCCAGGGCTAACAAATAATAATTGGTTAGATGGTGTATTTAGAAATGGAAGAATAGAAAATCATAATATATCAGTATCAGGTAGAAGTGATAATACTAAATGGTTTGTTTCTGCAGGATATTTTAATCAGGAGGGATTGATAATAGGGTCTGGGTATGATAGATATTCATCTAAAATTAATTTAGAAACCAAGTTGAATGATAAAATAAGGTTTGGTATTAATTTATCTCCAAGTATTTCTAATAAAAAAGCTATTATAGAAGGGTGGTCAGACAGTCCAATGCAACAAGCAATTCTCTCTGAACCTTTTTTTACACCGTATAATGACAACGGAGATTTGAATGTTAGCCAACAAATAAGGTGGCATAATAATGGAGGAACTGATGGAGCATTAGCAGAAAACCCGGTAGCCATCGCTTTGCGAAAAAAAGATCGAACAAGTAAATTCAGGCTATTTGGAAATACATTTCTTGAAGTTGACATACTAGAAGAACTTACTTTTAAAACCCTATTTGGAGCAGATTTTGATTATTCTTTAAGAGAACAGTTTAGACCTTCTACCATAGGTAAATATAGACTCGATGTTAATTCTGCAGTTCCTTGGGCAAAAGAGAAGACTAAAGCCAGAAAAAACTGGATCACAGAAAACACATTGAATTATGCTGAAAACTTTGATAAACATAATTTAAATCTTCTGGCAGGATATTCTTATCAGAAAGAAAACCGTGAAGATATCTTTGTAGATGCACCAGTATTAAATAGTAACGATATCCCAAATATTGCAGGTACTTCTACGACTACTACAAGTAAGGATATCTCAGATTGGGTACTCATATCTTATTTTGGTAGAGCCATATACGATTATGATTCAAAATATCTCTTTAGTGCCTCAATAAGGAGAGATGGTTCATCACGCTTTGGAGCAGACAATAAATTTGGTGTTTTCCCTTCTTTATCCGGTGGATGGATTGTGAGCAATGAAGGTTTTTTTCCAAAGGAATTGTTTATCAATAAGTTAAAGTTGAGATATAGTTGGGGTAAAACCGGAAATAATCAAATTGGAAATTATGGCTCCATAGCTGTTTTAAAAGAATCGAATAGTTATATAGATGGAGCATTTGCTGCTGGACAAATCCCCAGTAGCTCCCCTAATTCGAATCTTTCTTGGGAAACTGTTGTCACCAATAATTTTGGACTTGATTTAGGAGTGCTACGTGGTAAATTAAATATTGGATTAGATTATTTTATAGCAAAAACAGAAGATATGCTTCTTGAAGTTCCCGTTCCTCAACAGTCTGGATTTACAACATCACTCCAGAATATTGGAAAGATGGAGAATAAAGGATTGGAGTTAGTTTTATCTATTTCAGATATAAATTTAGGTATTGTAAAATGGAACTCGAGTATTAATTTCACTAAAATAGAAAATGAGGTTACAGCCTTAGCTTCCGATCAGGAACAAATTATTAAAGGAGTAAGCATCACTAAAAAAGGTAATTCTATAGGAGAACTTTATGGATATGTTGTAGATGGAATTTATAAATCACAAGAAGAGATTGATAATTCAGCACAGAGAGGAACTGATGTTAAAATTGGAGATTGGAAAATTATTGACGTCGTTGACAATGGTTCTATTGACGATTTTGACAGAACTGTAATCGGTTCCCCTTTACCGGATTTTACTTACGGGTTTAATAACAGATTTTCATATAAGAATTTTGACCTTAATGTGTTTATTGACGGTCTGTCTGGAGTAGATGTTTTATCACGTACAGTGCGTAATGCTACAAATGGGCAAGGGTTTTCAAACCAGCTGATTTGGTATTATGAAAACAGATGGCATCCTCAAAACAATCCAAATGGAACTTTGGCAAGACCAGACTATACGCAGTCAGCTGAAAGATTAAGAGCAAATATTTCCTCTGCTTTTATTCAAAATGGTTCATTTGTTAGAGTAAGAAATATCACTTTAGGATATAATTTACCTGATGATCTTGTTTCAAAATTTGGTTTAGAAAAATTGAGATTATATTTCACAGCAAAAGATCCTTTATTGATAACAGATTTTAAAGGGTATAACCCCGAGCAATCCAGGTCAGATCCATTAAATCCCAGTAATACTGAAGGAGCTTATCCTCAAAATAAATCATTTATTTTAGGATTGAATGCCTCGTTCTAATATTTAAATGTAAAAAAATGAGAAATACAAAGTACATATTATCAATTGTAATCGTGTTAGGAATTATGACTATATCCTGCGAAAATGATTTAAACCTTGTGCCAGAAGATCAAAAGACTGCCGCAGGTTTTTATAAGAATACTTCAGATATAGAGGCTGCAGTAAACGCCACTTACGCAGGGTTACAAAAAAGCGGACTATACGGCTTTAACTATCACTTCTTATTGGAAACCAGATCAGACAATACTTTTGAGGAAGAGCCTTCAAATTCTGGTGGTTTTGGAGATGTTGATTTGTTTAACAGAGTTACTACCAATGGGGTTTTTGGAAGTACATGGAAAGATTCTTATCGTACTATTCAAGGAGCAAATATTGTATTAAACAGAATTGATGCAATAGGTGATATGGATAGTATTGCCAAAAACTCAAGAAAAGGAGAAGTTAAATTTATTAGAGCACTTATTTACTACAACCTTGTGAATTTATATGGCGATGTTCCTCTGGTCACTAAAGAAACAAAAGATCCAACGTCTTTTTTTGGTCAAGGCAGAACACCAAAGGCGGAAATATATACACAAATAATCACTGATTTGACTGAAGCTCAAAGCGAATTGCCAGCAATAAATGGCTTAGGAAGAGCAACCAAAGGAGCTGCAAATACTTTATTGGGAAAAGTGTATTTAGCCAACGGCAATCCACAAGCGGCAGAAACTGCATTAAGAGCAGTTACCGGGTATAATTGGACGAGGAGATATGCTGATTTATTTGGAATTTCCAATGAAAACAATGGGAGCTCAATTTTTGAAGTACAATTTGAATCCGATGTAAATGGAAATTCAGAAGGAAGTTTATTTGCATCAAAATTTACATCACAGGCAAACCCGGGATCTAAAGGAAATAATATAATTACCCCGGATTTAATCAATTCTTTTGAGTCAGGAGACTTAAGACGAAATGGGATTATACCTGATGCAAACAATTCTACAGTAAATATTTCTACAAAGTATATTGACGGTGACCGTACTGTAATAGATGATGGAGACAACAATGTTATCGTATTACGCTATGCAGATGTTCTTTTAATGTTGGCAGAAGCATTAAATAACCAAGGATATGTTGCAGATGGAGAGGCTTTTAATTTGGTAAATAGAATCAGGCAAAGAGCTGGATTGGCAAATATAACTTCTACAACAGTTACAAATCAAGAAGAGTTTACTCAGTCTTTGCTAAAAGAGAGACGACATGAATTCTTTTATGAATTGCATCGTTGGTTTGATTTAAAAAGACTTGGAGACCCCGTAAAAGTAATGAACAATCATTTTGCAGGTATAGTTGGTTTAAACAAGACAATTGATGCTGATGATTTGCTACTACCTATACCTCAAAATCAAATAGATACAGACCCAAAAAGTATAATTCAAAATCCCGGTTATTAATACAATAAAACTTAGGATCATGAAATCATCTTTTACAACTCTTTATTCTCTATACTTTCTTATTGCTGGAGCAGTGTCTTGTGGTCCTGGCAGTATGGATGTTGAAATATTAGCCTCTTTTTCTTTTAATCCTAAAGAAGAAATATTAGTTGGCAATACGGTTCATTTTATTAATGAATCTGTAAATACAAATGAGAGTGCAGTATATACATGGGATTTTGGCGATGGAAATTCAAGCGTGTCTGAAAACCCTTCTCACTCATATACAAAAATAGGAGAAGGCACTTATGAGGTTATTTTAACGGTAAAACAGGATGATGTTGAGTCGGTTGCTAAAAAGAGTCTTGCCGTTTCATTAAATAGTATCATTGACGGCAGAAAAACATTAGTTGAAAAATTAAGTGATAATAAAATAATGACTTGTGCACATAGAGCTAATGTTAGTAGTACAAATGCTCCTGAAAATTCTATTACAGCGATTAAAGGTGTTATTGCAGAAAATATTGGTATGATAGAAATAGATGTACGAGAAACCAAAGACGGTAAACTAGTTTTAATGCATGATGCAACTATTGACAGAACTACAAATGGCTCTGGAAAGGTAAATGGCTATAGTTTAAAAGAATTAAAGGAATACAAATTATATGATAAAAATGGCATTCTGACTGATGAAAGAATGCCAACATTAGAAGAGGTGTTATTGTTGGCTAGAGGAAACTTGTATATAGATTTAGATATAAGTAGTAAAGCTAATTTTAGCAGGGTATATCCAGTTATAAAACAATACGGTATGGTTAAACAGGTATTATTTTACTCATCAAGCATAACGGTGATTAGAAGTATGATAGACAGAGACTCAAATGTTATAGCTATGGCAAGAATTAGAAATGAATCTGATTTTGATAATTACTCAAGTTTAGATTTAAAAGTAGTGCATTATGGGAAGAGTTCTTTTTATCAAAGTTTAGTTCAGAAAGCAAAAGACAAAGGCTGGTATGTTTTTATTCTTGCTTACGTAAATACAAGTATGACACCTGATAATGATGCTTTTACCAAAATAAATACGATTACTTCATTAATGGAAAATGGTATTGTACAAACCGATTACCCTGTTCTGGTAAAAAGACATTTAAAGTGAAAATATATACAGAAATGAAAAATATAAGAATAATGCCTGGCATCGTATTGTCTATGTTGTCAGTCTCCTGTGAAGACACTATGGAAAAAGCAAACACGATAAAGCCTGTTGCTAATTATTCGGCAGTTGCAGAATCATTTGAAGCTGAAAAAAAAATAATTTTTACCGACTTATCTACCGATGAAGACGGTTTTATTACAGCGTGGAAATGGGATTTTGGAAATGGGAAAAGTTCTACAAAACAATCACCGGAGCATTTCTTTTCCAAAGGAGGTAAATTTGAGGTTAAACTCATAGTAACAGATAATACAGGAAGTTTTAGCAAAGCATTTTCTGACATAATAGCAATTGCAGATGCACCACTATCTAGTACTGTGGCACCGGCACAATTATGGGTTTATCCTTTGCCGGGTAAATTAAATCACGCATCACCAGCTGCTTCTGACGACGGTACGGTATTTATTGGATTCAACCAACCCGATGAGATTAGAATAAACGATATAACTCCTTCAGAACCGGATTTTATTGCAATAAAAGATGGTGTTAAAGTGTGGGATAAGGTTTTTTTAGAAGGTGACGCTAATAGATCAGATGAAATCAGGTCTTCCCCTGCTATTGCATCTGATGGATTCATACATACAGCGTCTTTTTATAGCAGAAGAATTTTCCGTCTTAATCCTGGAACAGGAGCCATAGAAGGAGAATACTTTACCAATGCAAGAATACGTTATTCATGTCCGGTTTTTGCAGCAGATGGGACTGTTTATGTTGGCGGTTATAATAAAACTGGCAAAGGGTTTTATTCTTTAACAGCGTCATTAGAAACTATAAATTGGGTTTATAAACCCGGGGAAGATTTTAACTCTACACCAGCAATAGGAGCCGACGGTACAATTTATGTAAGCACTACCGATGATTATGTATATGCTATAAATCCGGACGGAACTGAAAAATGGACTAAAGAATACGGAAGCTGGAGTGCTACTGCAATAGCAATAGGTTCAAATGGAACAAATGAAACCATTTATTTTGCAGGTGAAACTACTACAGGCGGTGTATTAATTGCATACAATGCAACTAATGGGAATGAAAAATGGCGTAAGGTTTTACCAGCCAAGGTAAATCATGGAGGTCCTGCTATTGCTCCGGACGGAACTGTTTATTTAGGAGGCTATGAAGAAAAACTGATAGCTTATAATCCTGAAACCGGAGATGAAAAATGGTCATATACTGCAAACGGAGCTATAGAGACGGTACCGGCTATAGATAATGATGGAAATCTTTATTTTGGCGACCTTGCAGGTTTCTTTCATGTCGTTGGCCCTGACGGAGAAAAAGCATGGAAAAGCTTGAAATTAGGAGATAAGATAGATTCGTCTGCTGCAATTGGGACAGACGGTACTATATATGTAGCAGCTAATGAAGGTCAATTCGGTAAAGTATATGCCTTCAGAACCAGAGCAACCGGTTTGGCAAACGGAGGCTGGCCAATGTTTGCCAAAGACGCAAAACATACTGGAAGATAAAAACTACAAATAGTAATGACACACAAAATTATGAGTGGTTTACAAAAAATATTTCTAAAAAGAATGAATAAAATAGTTGTATTTATTTTTTCTCTTGTATTGCTTATGGCTTATTCGTCAGAAAGCATCAGTACTAAAGGAAATAAAGAAGTTACTGCACTTTCAACTAACATTATTTCTAATAGAGTTTCTTTAAAAGACAGATTAACCAGTATCAGGAATAATAATAAAATTATGGTTTGTGCACACCGGGGTAATCATCTAAATGCACCAGAAAACTCGTTAAAATCTATTACTGATGCAATCAATAGTGGTATAGGAATGGTTGAATTGGATGTACGTAAAACAAGCGATGGTGTTCTTGTCTTAATGCATGATGCAACCATTGACAGAACTACAAATGGTTCCGGCACAGTGAGTAATCTTTCACTAAATGAGTTGCAACAATTTAAGTTAAAGAAAAAGGATGGAACAATAACTGATGAGAAAATACCAACATTAGCAGAAGTTCTTGAACTGGCAAGAGGAAAAATATACATTGACCTGGATATAGATAGAAGATCAGATTTTAGTGATGTATATCCTTTGGTAAATCTATCTGAAATGCTAAACCAAGTGATGTTTTATTCTTCAGAACTTAGTGAAATCCAGGAAATGGTTAATCATATTAATAGTGGTAATATTTTGGCAATGCCAATAATCAGAAATCAGGATAATTTTGATGAGTACAGGAGTCTTGATTTAGATGTTGTTCAATTTAATAGGAATGATAATTCCATAAAACAACAAATACAGGGCAAATCCTGGTTTATTTTTAGAAATGCCTATGTTAATAGCAGTGATACCCCTAAATCAGATAATTACGCAAAGTTAAATGAAGCAATAGTTGTAGGTGCAAGTATTGTACAAACGGATAATCCTTTGGAGGTAAAATGTAAATTATTTAGAGTAGATAACTAATAAAATCAGATAACTAAAAACCGACTGATATGAAAAATTATTACGTAGTAATTGGACTGCTATTTTCAATAGCAACTTATGGACAACAAACCATCGTGTTTCAGGAAACATTTGAAACAGGTAGTGTATTTACAGCTTCTGAAGATTGTCATGACGATCCTCCAACTTATGGGTATGACTATTTTACAAGAACAACAAGTGGATCTGGAGCTGACGGAGATCATGGTTATAGAGTTAGGAATAAGAACGTGTATCTAAGCCCTGAAGGTTCCTGGTTTTGGGCTGCACAGGATACCGACGGTGCCCCCTGCACAATGGATGTTCAGACTTTAGAAAAGACAGGTATTGACATTAGTGGGAAAACTACCAATTTAAGTTTGGTTTTGTTAGCAGCAGAGGATGATGAGGATGATCCTACACAGCAAAAATGGGATAACGATACCCATGTATTTGTTGAAGTAAAGATAGATGGAGGTAGCTATGTAAAAGTCCTGCAATTTTCCGCAGGAGCAGATGGAACTTCAGACAATGATATGGAACCTAAATTAGATACAAATTTGGACGGAACAGGAGATGGCACAGCAATAACAGATACTTTCCAGGAATTTAGAATAGAGTTATCAGGTTTTTCAGGTTTAACGATCCCGTCATCAGCATCAACTCTTGATTTAAAAATAACTTTTGATGCATTAGAGGGGAGTGGAGAAGATTTTGCCATTGATAATATAAGAATTGTTCAAAATTATGCTACACCAGCACCAGCAGCACCAGAAATTACTTCAAATGGAGGTGGTGATACAGCAAGTGTAAGTGTAGCTGAAAATACAACAGCAGTAACAACTGTTACGGCAACTGATGCCAATGATGATGTAATAACCTATAGTATAGATTCCTCAAGCCCGGATGCAAGTCAATTTACTATTACTGCGCGAACTGATGGCACAGGAGCCGATTTGGCATTTACCACTGCACCGGATTATGAAACTCCTGCAAGTGCTGTCGGCACAAATGAGTATATGGTAGTGGTAAAAGCAAATGATGGTACTTTGTCTGATACACAAACTATTACCGTTACTGTTACCGACGTAGATGAAACTGCAGCACCAGAAATTACTTCAAATGGTGGTGGTGTTACAGCAAGTGTAAGTGTAGCTGAAAATACAACAGCAGTAACAACTGTTACGGCAACTGGTGCCAATGGTGGTCCAATAATCTATAGTATAGAAACCGGGGTACAAAGCCCGGATGCAAGTCAATTTACTATTACTGCAAGAACTGATGGCACAGGAGCAGATTTGGCATTTACCACTGCACCAGATTATGAAGCTCCTGCAAGCACTGCCGGCACAAATGAGTATATGGTAGTGGTAAATGCAAATGATGGTACTTTGTCTGATACACAAACTATTACCGTTACTATTACCGACGTAGACGAAGCTGTAACGTCTGTAGATGAAAATACAATAACCTACAGTGTAACAGAGATATATCCAAATCCTTCAAGTGATTTTGTGTTCCTTCCAAACGTCACTAAAACAGAAAAATATCGCATATACACTTTATCGGGGATAGAAGTACTACAAGGAACAATTTCTGCTACTAAAAAAATTGATATTAAAAAATTAACGAATGGCTTGTACTTTTTGAAAGTAAATAACAGAAAGGCAATTAAATTCCTTAAAAAATAAGATAAAAGAATAGATAGGGAAAATTCATTACACAGCTTTTTTGTTCTTCTTACTCTGTAAGAACTTAAATAAATTTATTAGCTATTAAAACAAGTAAATCTATTAAAACAAGATGAAAAAAGATGTAATTAAAACAGTCAATGGAAAATACGGCATAATTGTTACAAAAAAATATTTTGTAACAATTGGATTATTATTTATGATGCTTATGTCCTCTAACTTTACGTTTGGGCAATCATTATCACCACCAAATAAGGACTTTAGTCCTAATTCAAAAAAGGCAGCCGTTATTGTTTCTAATAACGATAATAGTGGTGGCAATGGAAATGAATATATCTATCTTAGGTCAGGTGAAGAAGATAATGAGGAATGGTTTTATGATGCTCAGTTTATAGTGGCAAATGATTGGGTAGGAACGAGGAGGCCTTTACGATTTTATACTGAAAGAAATTCATGGAATGGAGCCGGTGAGTATATAATGAATACAAAAAACGTGGATTCAAATAGAGGTTATGGACTGTCATTTTATACTGGACGTAAAGAATTAATGACTCTTACTAGAGAAAGCGTTACGATTAAAGGTAATATTAATTTTACAGGAGATTTATTTAAAAATGGGAATTTTGTAAAAATGGGTGATGTTATTGTAGGTCCTTACGGAGATCCTCTCCTAAATTTGGTTAGTGATGATCATAGTGGACATAGATGGGGGAGAATTGGAGCTTTCGGATCTCTCGCCTTTTGGGCAAATGGGTATGCAGGTCTGAGTGGTACTCCGGTTTTAGAGGATGGTGAAGATGACCCACAATTAAGATGACCCACAATTAATACTAATATCTAATGGTAATTTTGGAATTGGAACTGTCAATCCTTCCAAAAAATTAGATGTAGCAGGTGATATTAATTTTACGGGAGATCTGTACGAAAACGGAGTTAGAGTAAATTATGCTAAAATTGCTGATGGTCGTAATGGTGATAATTCACTATATTTTAGTGGTACTCCAGATCGATGGTCTAGGATTGGAGCTAATGGATCTCTTGTTTTTTGGGCAAACGGACAAGTAGGCAATGATGACAGTCCACAATTAATTCTAAAAAGTAATGGTAATTTAGGTATAGGTACTGCCACTCCCTCCAAAAAATTACATGTCAAAGGAGAAAGTATTATTAGTGGTAATACTTATATAGGAGGTATAAAATCCGATAGTATAAGCTCCTCCCATAAAGAAAAGTATGATTTATTTGTAAATAATGGGATTTTAGCAGAAGATTTGGCTATTGGCGGAAGTGAATATTGGTCAGATTATGTATTTAATAAGGATTATAAATTAAGACCGCTACCCGAAGTAGCACAATTTATTAAGAAAAACAAGCACTTGCCTAATATACCTTCTAAAGAGGTAATTAGTAAAGATGGGTACTCTATGCACGAGATGAATGTGTTGTTTTTAGAAAAAATTGAGGAATTGACTTTATATATAATTCAGCAGGAAAAACAGATTAAGAAGTTAAGTGGTAAACTGGACGGTTTAACAGACACTTCTGATTCAAATTAGAATTGTAAGTTGCTGATTAATTCTTTCTAAATAAATCAAGAGACATGAAAATTATAATAAATTATAAAAGCATGTTAATATGGGTACAAAATTGTTTACTTACAATTTTGTTCTCTGTGAGTGCGGTAGTAGTACATGCTCAAACAGAAACAGTATATTCTCCCGTTTCCCTTTCTTCAAATAACGTTTCACTTGAGGATATGGTAAGGCTAGATTATGAGTCATTATTTTACTTAGACGTTGATCCCGAACAAGGAATAATGGGGACTATCAATTCAGAAGGTGGTCGAATAGATGTAAAGGTATATGCTTATGATGCCAACAAATCCAACGGTATGGGTATTGAAATTTATTCTACCTATATCACGGAATCTTCATCCGATAGTTATGCTCAAGGGCATACTACGAAAAAAAATATACTAGAGTATGATCCTTCAGGAACATCGGATTCAGGATATATAACTAGTCCGTTTTTAGTGGATAGTAACGACATCAAAAGACGTGCACAGGATGCTAAAATCAACAATGCCCCTGCTGAATGCGAAGGCAAGTCTAGTTGGACAGATTTATTTTTTCCTGATGAAGGCAACTCCTGTGTCGAAGACTACGTGGCTGAAGTTCAACCCGTTATAGTTGAGATAACGACAATAGGTGGTGCTACCTTTTTAGACGCTAAAATACCGGGTATTGGTGTTATGTTAGAAAAAAATAACAGGGTAGTTAGAAGCAGTGACAACCCTTTAAATGGATTTGCTTACTGCGAGTCTAAACGTCATTGGTACTGGCATGTTTCATCAGATTTTTGCAGGTTATATGAGAGAATGAAAACTCCTGATATATCATCAACAGACTTTATTATTGCTGCACATAGGGGATGGTGGGGCTATAATATGGGTGATGGACCTCCAGAAAATACAAAAGATGCGGTAGACAAGGCACATGGACAAGATATACGATTCATAGAAATGGATTTAACTATTAGCTCAGATAATAAATTGCTTTTTATGCATGATTATGTTATGAAAAGGCTTACCAACTATACTGGTGATGACTTTTCTTTCGATTTGCCATGGAGTACAATGAAAAATTATAAAGTAAAGAAAAGAAACGGAGATGTAAGTAAGCTCCCTCTTTCTCAATTTTACGAAGTTGTGGATGAAGTTAAGCATCACGGTATGATAATGATGGTAGACATTAAGGAAAAAATAAGTAATGGAACAGGTGATAAGTGCATCGCCAACTGTGATTATCAGGATAAAGAAAAACAAAAACAAAGTTGGGCTAATATAGCAAAACGTGCTATTAGAGAGGCACAAGGTAGAAATGTGGGAATGAATTTGGTATTTAAAACTTATTTTCCATATGAAGAGGTTAAAAGATTAATTGGAGATGATAGATTGATGAACAGTGTTCTATGGGTTCCGATGCTTGTTCCTAATAACTTTAAAGATCCTAAACTTCCTAAAGGAAGACCTGATGTTAATTTAATGGTTGATTTTATTGATGGATGGAATACTACTGAAGCTGCAGGTCTTGTAACCTATTTTGAGACCAACTTCTTTAAAGCTGATGATGTAATGCTTCAACGATTCTCTGTAAAGGAGAGGGATTATACTAACCTATTGGATTATATCTATGTAACTACGGACAGACGTGCAGGTGTATTTTCTGAAGAGCCTGTAGGTCCTAAAGGTACCGTAAATCGTTGGGGAAAATGGAAAATTAAAAATCCTAATAATGATATCCGAGGCGATTTCTTTAAGATACTAGATATTCCCTATGGAAAGAACATGGTTATTACATCAGACAGATTAGATGTATGGAAGAAACTGGAACATACTCATCGCAAACACCATGCTGGGCTTTAAAGGAGGAAGTACAAAATAAATTCTAAAACAATTTTATTATGAAAAATATACATAAAATACTCAATATTATTTTATTCGCTTTATTGCTTATTCCTGCACTGGTCTTTGCTCAAGAAACGACTTATACTACCCCTACATATACCAAAGTACATGGGAATCAAGTTGAAAATCTAGAACTACATAATATTAATAGCTTTTACACCAATAACGGTTTTGAGACTGCTATTTTTTACTTTAAAAATATCCAAGGTAATTTTCTCGATAAAGATGGCTTTATGGTGTATTATAGACCAAGAAGACACGGTCACATTTTGGGATCATTGAGTAACAATAATTTGATGCAGTTTAATATTGGTGATGATAATAATTCTAAGGTTTTAGAGATTTCATATAAAGAAAACACATTAATGCTAAGAAGATACCACCGGGATGGCTCTAGTAGTGGGAAATCTCATTATATTGACTATGAGCTATTTGACCGAATGTTCTATAATAGAAGCCCTTGGAATATATTTCGTGATAGAACCGCTTCGAATATATTTAAAATTTATATCACTGCTAACTTCATTTGGATAGAAGTTATAAAGGAAAACGATGGCGGGGTAGTGAAAAATACACATTCCCCAGTATACTGGGGAATTGGTAATGATGACTTCGGGAAGTTTGCTAGCTGTGACTCTAATCATAAGAGTAATATTAAATTATTTAGACCTAATATTGATGATGGCTATAATGATGAAGATATTCAAGTATATACATTTAAACTTTCTCAGTTAATGAAAGATCTTAAAAAATTTACAAGTGGTAGTTACCTTACAGAAAGGAGAAGAAGGGAAGAAGCGGAGAATCCTATAACCAGAACTTCAACTTCACTTGAAGAAGAGGATTCTGTAGCTGAAGCAGAGAATCCTGTAGCCAAAGTTTCACTTGAAGAAGATGATATTATTAATAAAGCATTTAATGTTTATCCAAACCCGGTTAAAGATGAATTATTTGTAACTCTTTCTAGTAATAAAAATACTAAAATTGAACTTATGGATATGCAGGGAAGATTACTTTATAAGGCTGAGGTTAATAAAAAATACGAACATACAATTCCAATTAAAGATTTGAATATAAATTCAGAAATAATCTTTGTCCGTGAAACAACAGATAAAGGAGTAAATACTAAAAGAGTAATTATTGGTCAATAGTAATTAGAGCAAAAACCCCTTTTTAAAATCTAAGCTAAATCTTAAAAAGGGGTTTTTTAATACATTTAGATAAGAAGTATAGTAATTGGCATAAATTATAGAATAAGACAATATTATAAGAAAAAGTAATTATCAGGTGGTCCGAAAGTATACTGCTCAATTATTATTGCTTTTTTTACTACTAAAACTTATAAACCGATGACTAAACGGAGTCTCTTAATTATTATTTCATTGATTTCGGCTCTCTCCTGTAAGGGGCCACAAGTTGTATCTTTTATAAATCCAAAAATAGATTTCAGTAATTTCAGAACCTATCGCATCGTTACTCCCGGGGATGGTTCAAAAGAAAATCTGCATGATTCTTCATCTGTGAACCCACAAATTGTTGAACTGCTTAACTCGGAAATGATTAGCCGTGGTTATGAATATAGTCCGGAATCTGACCTCAGGCTCCAATACAATTTCATTTCCAATAACAAAACAGATATTGACATTACGCCTAATTATTATTCCAGAAGATCAATATACTCTTCTCCATACCCAATACCCTATGGGAGTTATAATGTACGACAGCGTAACTTCTATGAGGCAATTCTACTAGTTGAATTAAAAGATCGAGCTGCAAAAACAGTCTGGCAAGGAAGCCTCGATCTACGTTATTCAAAAAAAATTAAGGGCAAGGATGAAGTTTTGCCGGTTGCAGTAATGAAGATTTTCGAAAGCTATTCCTATAAGGCAGGAAGCAACAAACCCATTCGCGTTTCCGAAGAAAAGTCTAATAATTAATCCGAAAGGACATTTACTCAGACCCATCTTCATCATCGTCTTCTTTTTCTTTCACTCTATCATTGTGACTCAACTTCTTTGACACGGCTTGAAATGGACCTGAAATAATTTGTTGGCCGACCTCTAAACTGCTAATCACTTCTATGTAGTCAAAATCACTGATTCCAGTCTCAACAGGGGTCATATACGCCTTATCACCAGTAAAAACGAATACCACCTCATGCATTTCACCAGTGTTATCAAGCTGCTTGCGTTTTAAGGTGTCAGAAGGATCACGCATTGTTACCGCAGCTAAAGGCACAACCAGGATATCCTCCTTTCTGTCTGTTATTATATCAACGCTGGCCGTCATACCTGGTTTAAAAGGATATGGGTTGTCTCTGAGTTGCTCCAACAAACCAAATGATTCTGCCAATATCTTAACCTTTACCTGAAATTCTGTTACTGCGTCACTACTTGGTTTGGGATTAGCAGTATTGGCAATCTGACTTACAACACCCCTGAATTCTTTATATAGATAGGCATAAGCATCTACATCAATAATCGCTGTATCTCCCATTTCTATTCTGACAATGTCGTTCTCGTTTACATTGACCAGAACTTCCATTTGCCTTAAGTCGGCTATTCTGAGCATTTCTGTCCCTGCCATTTGCTGCGTTCCGACTACGCGTTCCCCCTGCTCTACATTTAGTCTTGAAACAATCCCACTCATAGGAGCAATCACATTGGTTAATCTCAAATTCTCTCTGGCTTCATCGACGGTGGCACGCGAGCTCTGAACTATATATTTTGCTGCCTCTACATTTTGAGTAGCAGATTCTAAATCATGTGACGACACCTTGAAATTGACCTCTGCAGCTTCAAAATCCGTGTCAGAAATTACCTTCTGGTCACGTAACTTCTGATTTCTTTCAAATTCCAGTTTTGACCTTTCGAATTGAGCTTGAGCCCTGCTGAATTTTGCCCTGGCGTCAGCAAGATTGGCCAGTTGTTGATTCCAATTTGCCTGAGAGCGTTCTACTGCAGACTGAAAATTGTCAGGTCTTATTTTAATTAGCAATTGCCCAACTACAACAGAGTCACCTTCCTCTACATTTAACTCAATTATCTCACCAGCTACGTCAGGACTCAGTTTCACTTCAATTTCTGGTTGTATGTCACCGAAAGCACTCACCTTTTCGACGATGGTTCGTTTAACAACCTCATCGAATAGAACTTCTGTTGCTTCACCTTGACCTATCCAACCCTGACGCTTTCCAACAGACGCAAAGACTATAAGCAATAGAAAGACTGCCCCTAACCCGTAAATTAATTTGTTTGATGGTTTTTTTCTTGCTGTCATTGCTCCAATGATAATGGTTTACCCTGATAAAAATCAAGAATCTCTAACCTGAATATATAATCATATTTAGCCCGGGTTAGGTCGGATGTTGCTCTTACCAGATTGCTTCTCGCAATTTGAAAGTCAACAAAATTGGCAACTCCAAGGTTATATCTATTTTCAACATCTTCCAAAGTTCTGGTGAGTGCCTGTACCTGCCTGTCACTGGCCTGGAAGGATTTCAGAGCAGCGGCAGCATTGTTATGTGCGGTTTCAATATTTTGACGAAGTTGATTTCGTACCTGTTTCGCGGTTATTTCTGCCTGCTTATTGGCAATAACCGCTTTTTGCATATTATTTCGGGTCCTCCAACCATTAAAAACCGGAATCTGAAGATTTAAAGACAGTGATTTACTTAGGTTCTCGTCGAATTGCTCACGGAATGTAAAGTCGGAATCTACGCCAACAATATTTGGCAAATCAAGGAGGGCATTCACTCTTTGAGTTGGGTCATTTGCTAAAAACCCAATTTCCATTTCACGTGAAATTGTACCATCCAATAGCGTTCGTTGCCTGTTTGCAGCGTCAGAAAAATTGGTGTTTAGGGAACCATTTAAAGAAAGCGAAGGATACAGCGATCCCTTGGCAACACGAAGATTGATTAATGAACTTTCAACCTGGAGGTCGGCCCCTCGGATTTCCGGTTGAAGAGCCAATGCCTCACTATAAATGTCGCTCGAGCTTCTCAATATTTCTTGTCCAGCATTAATTTCCAAATTGGGTACAACAACCTCAAGGTCCTCCTGGCTAGACAACTGTAAAGTTTGCTTCAGGTTTAATAATGAAAGGTTGAGGCTATTTTCATTATTAATTACCTGAACCTCATCACTAGCTAGTTGCGCCTCAAGTTGCAGGCGATTACTTACAGGTAATGAACCAGCGTCAACCAATATAATTGTGCGGTCAAGTTGATTTTGAGTCGCCTCCATTTGAACCTTCGCATTGTGTAATAATTCCTTATTAAAAATCACGTCCAGGTAAAATGTAGTCACACTAACAGCTACTTCATTTCCTGTTTTTTCTAAATCACTCTGCGAAGCTTCCAGGTTTAATTGGTCTCTCTTTATACTATAAGATAACTGTAAACCACTAAAAAGTGTAACTGAACTTTGACCCGAAAAAGAACTGAATTTTATCTGTTGATTTATAAAGTCATTGGTTGTTGGATCAATTGACCTGCCCCAATTAACCCCGTAGCCACCATTGAAATTTAAGTTGGGTAACCTATCCATCTTTGATTGTAACAGATCAATTTTGTATGATTCCAAATTCAGCTTACTTATCTTAACATTCAGATTGTTTTCTAAAGCGATGGAAATACATTCTTCCAATGAATACAATCTTGTTCCGGCATCCTGAGAAAATGCCCGGGCGGAAATGAGTAATAAAAGGCATAGAAGCGACTTCATATCATAAGTCGATTTCTGGAATATAAATCACTTCTTTAACACCACTTAAGCTTTCCAAATACTTCAGCGTTATCGCTTTTAGTCCGCTATCCATTTCAATTATCTGGCAAGCCATTTCATTCTTACCCTGTCTTGATACAGTCATTGTCGCAATGTTGCAATCATCATGGGAAATAACGCTGGATATATAGGCTATACTACCTAATACATCAGTTGCAGTAATTAGAATAGTATGCAATCGAGCACTAAATCCCGAATCAAACCCATTTACCTCTGTAATCCTTATCAAACCTCCACCTCTACTCACTCCAGTAACTGTAACGGATCGATCTCCTCTGGTTAAATGCAATTTGACCGTATTGGGATGCATGGTTGATGCATTGCCAACTGATTTGAATTTGTAATCAATTCCTTTTTTTTCCGCTATATCAAGAGCTGACTTTATATTACTATCATCTGCTTTGAAATCCATCAAACCAGCAAGAATGGCTCTATCACTACTATGTCCTTCATAGGTCTTAGCAAATGAATTGTAAAAGGTGATTACAACCTTCTCCGGAATATTTCCAAGGATACGCATCCCTGCTCTTCCAATACGGACTACACCAGCGGTGTGAGAACTTGACGGTCCAATCATTATCGGTCCAATCATATCAAATACACTGCTTTTTTCAGTCATAATTCAGATTATCAAACTGCAACCGGTGCTTTGATATGTGCTTGCGGATTGTAATTGACTAATTCGAAATCTTCGAAACGAAATTGAAAAATATCTTTGACATCAGGATTTATAACCATTTGAGGCAGCATTCCTACTTCACGACTTAACTGCAATTCTGCCTGTTCCATGTGATTGGAGTATAAGTGAGCGTCTCCTAACGTATGAACGAACTCACCAGCCTGCAAGTTACATACCTGAGCCATCACCTTAAGAAGTAAAGCATAAGAAGCAATGTTAAATGGTACACCCAAAAAAACATCAGCACTTCTTTGATAAAGCTGGCAAGACAGCTTGTCATCAGCTACATGAAATTGAAAAAAAGCATGACATGGCGGTAGTGCCATTTCATGCAGTTGGCCAACGTTCCAGGCACTGACAATGATGCGTCTGGAATCCGGGTTATTCTTTATTTGTTCAACTGCCTGGGTGATCTGGTCGATGGATTGACCATCAGACGACGGCCAACTTCTCCATTGTGCCCCATAAACAGGACCTAAATTACCGTCCTCATCAGCCCATTCATCCCATATTGAGACACCATTTTCTTTTAAATAGCGAGTGTTGGTCTCACCCTTCAAAAACCATAGAAGTTCATGTAGAATAGAACGCAGATGCAATTTTTTGGTAGTAAGCAATGGGAATCCGGATGATAAGTCGAATCTCATCTGATATCCGAAAACACTCTTAGTACCAGTACCCGTACGGTCTGTCTTTTCCACACCGTGGTCAATAATATGTTGCATCAAATCCAGGTATTGCCTCATTTATCAGGGTTTTAATTTCACTTCAAAATTAATCAAAATGTCTTGGCGCTTAGCACAATGTCTTTTTTTTGACATGGTATTGAACAGGTGCCTTGAATTTTTCATCCCACGCGCAATCGGCCCAATCAGACGGAACCCAATACAAACGTGTAACTGTTCAGGGGAATACAGCACTTATTCAATAGTCAGATTACTCCGGTCATCAATTGAGCGTACCACCAGGACAGTCAACCTTGTTCATCATGAAATGCAAAAACTTTGAAAGCGAAGACGATGTTGTTTCAGCATCTGACAAATTTGATCTAAATGAGATCAAGTCATTACTCAGTGAGAATTGAATATACTCCAAAGACAACTAAACTGAAACTCGTATTATTTACCATAGTTCTTATCACAGCTTTCACAGCGAAGGCTGAAGACGTTAATTGAAAACTTTATGAAGCCGCATCGGCGTATGATTCAAGAAATTTGGTTGATACCCGTTTTTCACTGCAACAGTCACTAACGGAACTATTCCTATAAAGAAATTCTTGAAAAGGGCGAGAATGCCCCCCTTCATTATGAAGTCCAAATACCCATTGATCAGACGTTATTTAGCATTAAATATGACCGGTTTGACAGTGAAAGTGATGTGACAGGAATTGCCAATCAACTTGGAATAAGAGAGATTGCTGGAATGCTTAAAATAGTATTTTTCAATACTTACTTCATTAGGCATGAAGGTTACATTATAATGACATTATGACGTTTTATGTTAGCAAAACACAATGAAACATGTCATAATGGCGGTGATTCAATCATTTATTCCACTATATATCAATTGGTACAACACTTGTTTACGTGTTATCAGATTAATAATTAAAACTAAATTAAATAAGGAGGTAATATGTCACTTGTAAAAAGAAATTACTACAACGTTCCAACATTGAACAGATTTTTCGATGACTTTTTCACCAAAGATTTGTATTGGAATGGAGAGAATGAATTAACAAAATTTAATTCTACACCCATGGTGAATATTAAAGAGGATGGTGATTCATTCGGTTTGGAATTAGCAGCTCCCGGGTTGAAAAAAAAGGACTTTAATATTGAGTTGAATGAGAATGTATTAACAGTTTCTTTTGAAAGAAAGACTGAAGGAGAAGTAGCTGAGGAGAACTACAAACGCAGAGAGTTCGGTTATCAATCGTTTAAAAGGTCATTTACACTTCCAGAAACTGTCAACGGCGATAAGATTCAAGGGAAGTATGAGAATGGTGTCCTTTACCTGGTTATTCCAAAAAAGGTTGAGGCTAAACCTCAACCGATAAAAACGGTCAAGATTTCTTAATCACATTAATCATGTAATAAAAAGAGGAAGGCTAATGCCTTCCTCTTTTTATTTATAATGAGCATGGATAAGGTTTCCATTGGCAGTCAAGGATTCTAAGATTGGAAAACGCATAGATGTTTCTTGTCTCGTTTTTACGTTCTTCCCAGAAGAAAGCACTTTCTTTTCTTTTTGCCTTATCAGCATTTGTTGCGAATTTTCTTTTGGCATTTTTTCGGAATATCAGAATGAATTCATGCTCGAGGGTTACATAGGCACCAACAGGTAAAGTCCCGGAACCCATGAATTTGTTGGGTGCATTGGTTGGTTTTTTTCAGATAATGTTGGGAAGATTGCTAAATCCAAGTTGGGTGAAACTTTCAATAATTTTACTATGGTCAGGGTAGAGTCTAAATTCTGTTATAATGGTTCTGGTTGCATCGCCTATATTGATGCAGACCATACCTTCAGGTTTTAAAACGCGGTCAATCTCAAGCCAAACCTTATTCATTTCCAATTAAATCTACTGACCGATCTGTCACAGTTTTCATTTTGCGAGAGTCGCCTGAGATTATATGGTGCGATGTTTTAAGCAAAGAAATTTCAGCAGATACTCATAATCACCAAATACAAAATGCCAATACTGGAACAGAATTTATTAGAGCTACAACTCAATGGACTACATAAATGTAGATTATAGGATTTAATTAAATTTCATCTACCTTTGCCGAATTATAGTTAGTGGCTTAATCTTTTAGATTACCCCTATTAAAAAGTTTTAGTAAATCAATAATTCAATAAGTATTTTTATAATGAAAGCAGGAACCGTTAAATTTTTCAACAACTCAAAAGGATTTGGGTTTATTAAGCCTTCTGACGGAGGCGAAGACATTTTTGTCCACCAAAGTGGATTAATTGATGAGGTAAGGGAGAACGACGAAGTAGAATATGAAGTCGAGCAGGGAAGAAAAGGATTAAACGCCGTAGATGTGAAGGTTGTTAAATAATTCTAATATCATCAGGAGTTACTAAAAGCTGTCTCTTGAGACAGCTTTTTTTTGTCCAAACTCAATCATAAGACAACCGATTCACAGAAACAGTTGGAATATCGGAATTGTGCAAGATCATTATCCGTTTACAAACGACAAATAAATATTTGTAAGTGTTTACAAGTATTTAAACACATACTGAATCTCTTTAAAAGCGTTATTTGAGAAAATTGGCTACATTTATCCAAATGAACATATAGTGGAAATAAGCGGACAAATTTGTTCGCATACCCAATTGTTATGCTCAATTACAAAAATTGAAAACATGATAATTGATAAAATCAAAAACAAGTTTTAGATACGAGAAAAGGAAATTTCTAGAATAAAAAGAGGACAAAACCGCCAGTAGACTTATACAAAACCGGCAGTAACCCGTCTATCATGTCCATGTCAGAAAAACTACTGGAACATCAATAAATTTTGCTTTTTTATCTAATGCTAATGTTCCAAATGTAGAAGAGTTTCATGAATCTATTGCAAAAAAGCCTAATCATAGACGAATCAAAAATGATAAAGTATTTGTCGGATGGAATGGTGATTTAATTAACAAAGGTGATTTTGAGACTCTAAACTGAACACTGCCCAAGTTAAAAATCAGGAACATTATAACTTAGGCAACAATGAGACGAGAAGAAGTAGACCAATTACAGAGCAAAGCTCTGGAGCAGTTCAGATCAGGAAAATCATTATTTGGGAAAGACGGGGCTTTTGCTCCGGTGCCAAAGCATGGAATTGCAACAAAAACTAAACAGATAGTTAAGCGCATTTTGAATAATTAATAGTTCCAGTTACTTACTGTCCAGTCAAATGTAGCAGATCCACAAGAACGTAAGTTTCCTGTCTTCCGCCAGCTTGAGAACTAATGAGTAAAATTTTGTCTTCTTTTAACAATATAAATCCAGTATCCCAAAATACAGTTTGACCCTTTTGGCCAGTGCCATTTTATGTCATGTCTTTTGGTCATAATTAATGCATGGTTTATACTGGTCCGGTCTGAATGTCCAGATTTCGGTGTAAGCAGTCCGGTTGATTGCTGGATATTTAGAATAGCCCTCACCACGCATATACCATTCAAATAATTCTTCAATAGTTGAATGACATCTTTCATGTTTTAATTATTTCAGTTATTATTAATAACTGCTTATCGTTTTATGAAACTAACTGATTACTGGTTAATTTGGATTTTCTATCATAACAGTATGCGCCTTAGAATTATCTCCATTATCACATTAACCATTATAAAAATTAGTATTTCCCAGGCCCAGGGTACCTATGTGGGATTAAAAGGTGGTTATCATTTGTCAACGTTGAATTCGGATAATGCTTCAAGGATAGAGCTGGAGACATTAAAAGGTTTTAGCATGTCCCTGGTTTTTGGATATGTTCCAGGATACAATTCAGTACTAGGGTTTTCGGTCGAACCTGGTTATACACTTAAGGGGACTAAGACAAATGTAGACACACTTAGCTATCGGTTTAAATATTTGACTTTACCTCTGCTTGTTGATTACTATCCATTTAAGAACCTAAAAATAAGCGCAGGACCGGAGATATCTTTTTTAGCAAGGGCTCAAAACAAAGCTAGGGAAATGCCAACTGATTCAACGGAAGCGGATACTGATATCTCAAATATTTATAACAAGCGTTTTGAATTGTCTGGGTCCATTGGCGTGAGTTATTCATTAAGTTATTTTATGGATATTGGTATTCGTTACAATACCTCATTTACAAAAATTTCAAATTTGGATGCGGTGCTCGAGAGGAGAAAATTATTTAATCAATACCTACAATTCTCTCTCCTCCTTAAACTGGCGAACTAATAAGATTTACTATTGTATGCTTCAGCCAAATCTCCACAAATTTCATTAAAGAGATGTTGGTCCATAAACCTTTCAAGCCAGCAGGGAGGGGAGTTCTGCATAATATCTTATTCAAATGACATAGATGGGACTGTATTCCATAATTTGTTGCGAAGCCCCTTGATTGATTTTGATGAAGCCTCACCGCTTCTGATTACATTGAATAGTAATTTGGGGCGTCCGCCACGCTTGCTATCACCCGAACTCCCATATTGGGAAGTGAGAAACCTTTTTTGTTCAAGGTGATGTAGCGTAGCATGAACCGTACTGATAATGATCTTCCTGTTACAATTTTCTATAACATAATTTTTTATCGCAAAACCGTATGCATCATCTTGCAAATTGACTACTCCCAAAAGAACAATTTCTTCAAGCTCACCGAGATTTTATCCTTTCATAAAAGCTTAATATCATTTGCCGGGTAGGTTGTTTCGATTTTGCAGAATTAAGCAAATGATTTCAACTTTTAGGCATATCAGGTACTACTCCAATTAAATTAGAATTGGAATAGTTTGATTTGGTTAGCCAATTCAATGTGTATCTTCGCATACTTATGACGAGCAGGCAATGGGCCAATTTTCCTTTCCATCCGGGAAAATGGCCTTTTTTTTATGGATGGATGATTTTGTTGTGGTCTGCAATGGGGATTGTGATGAGTGTACCCGGCCAAACTATTGGGGTCTCAGTTTTTACCGATCCTCTATTGGAAGCTCTGGGAATTAGTAGGGGCGAACTAAGTATGGCGTACATGCTGGGCACAATTACCAGTTCTTTGTTGCTGGCATGGGCGGGGAAACTTTACGACAGATTCGGAGCTCGTCCTGTAGCATTGACCGCAACTTTTGGTTTGGGGCTCGTGCTTTTGTTTTTAAGTCAGGTTGATACATTTCTGTTTGAGTTCCTTCAGGTGGAAAACTCGATGATTATCATTTTAACCATGTTTTTGGCCTTTTTGCTTTTGAGATTTTTTGGACAGGGTGTATTGACAATGGCCTCCAGGAACATGATGGTTCAATGGTTTGAAAAAAGAAGGGGATTTGCCTCTGGATTTAGTAACGTCGTGGTCTCATTGGCTTTTTCATCTTCACCAGTTTTGCTCTATTATTTGGTTGAGCACTTTACGTGGAAAGGCGCATGGATTGTAATGGCACTTGCCGCAGGCGTTATTTTTCCGATCATTGTCATACTATTTTATAGGAATAAGCCTGAGGATAGTGGCTTATCACCTGACGGTAAGTACGTCCCTTCTGAAAAGAAAAGAAAGAATCTTTTCCCTGTGGTGCATGAATTCACACTGCATCAGACTCGCCACAATTATGCTTTCTGGATTTTTTCCTTAATGTTAGGCATGCAGGGATTGTACATAACTGCTTTTACTTTTCACATTATCTCAATCTTCGATATGGCAGGATATTCAGAGGAGACTGCTATTCACATATTCCAGCCCAGTTCGATTATCGCAGTAATTACCACCCTAGTAGCCAGTAGCGTGAGTGACCACGTCCAATTGAAATACCTGCTGTATGCGAAAGGAATTGGTGCCTGTACTGCTATTGTTGGAGTTATCTTCCTAGCACAATGGGAAACTGCCTATTACTTGATCATTCTTGGAAACGGGATAATGGGAGGACTATTTAGTGTCCTGGTAACCGTGACTTGGCCGCGTTATTATGGGAGAAAACATCTTGGTGCAATTAGTGGTCAGGCTATGATGATTATGGTTTTCGCAAGCGCATTTGGTCCAATTTTATTCAGCACCTCACTTACTCACTTTGCTTCTTACGCAGTAGGTGCATGGGCTTGCCTGGTTGCATTTGGTGGATTGACGTTGGCTGCCATTAAAGCCAATAATCCTCAGATTGCATTGAGAAAAAATTAGCATAACTGATAGGAAAAAAGGTTAAAGTCAGGTTTTCACATGGCGTACTAGTCGATTCAATTTTCCTGCTAATTCCTATCTTTAATCTATTGATGCATTTATTCTCTTTTACAAACAGTTCAAAATATCTGCACTTGAAACGCTTATCTTTTTTGATCCTCAGTCAGATTCTTTTTTTAACACTTGTCTGTATGACTTCGAACGGCCAGGTAATCAAAGTGCTTGTCATTGACGGCCAAAATAGCTATGATGCCTGGCCAAAAAACACCTACATGATGAAAGATTACCTGGAACAAACCAGACTTTTTTCAGTTGATGTGGAACGAACTGCCATCACTTGGCAAGGGCCGGGTTTTCATTCGACATTAGGCCATAATGATGCCTCAATGGAATGTGTGGGCTTTATTGTGACTTTTCAAAGGGGTACGGAATGGGCAGCGAGTGGCAACGTACCGCAGGTGTTTCCGGAGGATTTCCCGACCAAAGATAAAGTGAGCGTGAGGCCATGGAAAATGAAATGAAAACAAATTATTAACGAACAAAAGGCATCAGAGACGAAGTGCCTCTTCGGAGGATTTCATCCTTATGTTTTCGATACAGAAATGATTTAACGACTAAAGGAAAATCGTAACTATTACAGCAGTATTTATTTTTGCATTTGCTCTAAATTCAGTGGCTCAGACAAGGGTTGGTTGCGGATTGGCATATGGTACAGAAATTGAGAGTGTTGGTATCATGTGCAGGCTATAATGTAGTGCGATTAAATGGATTTGTTAGTACATTATTGAAGGACTGGCTCTTTAAGAGCTTTCCAGATAGGGCTACTAAGGTTTGGAACCTGGTATCTACATTACATGGTGGTAAAGTAAACGATTCAGATTGGGGAAGACGGATGAAAGAAGATGGTAATTTGGCGGAGTCAGCTCGCCAAATGATGACAGTATCTAAAAAGCGTTTCATGAAAGGCAAATCTTTACCAAACCTGGATTTAAATTTTTTCAGGAAGGGGGAGAGCTATAACCTTTTCGAATAATTAGTCTTTGACTAAACTCTGTTTGAGTTCCAGGTGGATTTTTTCAAAATCTTGATTGTCGGATTCGTCCCACAAATTGATTAATCTACTATTAAATGGCGGACTAATGTCTATTATACTGACTAGCTTGTCATTAACTACAATTGCAATTTGTGTATTATTAGCAACCGTGGTCAGTGAGTTCAGCATATTAGTGCCTTTTGGAGTCATTATAATATCTAATTGCCTTTTTTCCTGATCAGGAGTGTAGTAAATGTCGCTAATTGCAGCAAAATGATTGGCTGTTAGCAGAGGTTGCTTCTCAAGGCAATAAGTTGAGCCGTCATTAAGCAGTTCCTGCTTGTTGGGGCATAGCTTGCCCTCCAGATTTGAAATTAAAAAGATTGCAGTTGTATTTTGACCAGCAATCGTGTAGGCATAAAGTGGACAAATCACTAAAAAATAGTTTAACAAGCTTATCTTAGATATCACGAACATAAAAAGAACAACATTGTCAATTTAACAAAGTAAACCCTTCATCAGCAAATGAGCATTAGCTGGATTGGTAGATAGGGATATGTTTTGAACATCGCATATCCTCACTAGCATCTGTACGTCAGGCTCATGCGGATGTTTGTCAAGCGGATATCCCTGAAGAAAATTACCCAATCAAGTTGTTTTTCAGCCGCCATAGCAGCTATTTGTGCATCTCCTTCTAGTGGCCCGGAAAGCACTCTTTCTACTTCAAGCCCTGCATTTTCTACATGCCGAACTGTAGTACCGGTAGCGACTAATTCTACCTTTTGCAGTAAATTCTTGTGTGCCAACAGGAATTGGACCATTTCGGCCTTTTTTCCATCGTGGGTTATAATTGCTATTTTCATTTTTGTTTAATTTGACAAAAAAAGGCTATCCATTAGATAGCCTATAGATAGCCTAAGTTAATTGAAGCCTAAATTCAACTAATAAATGCAACTTTTAGATTTGAGGTAAAGGTGGAGTCTACGATGAACAAAAGCAGGGGTACCCCTGCTTTTGTTCATCGTAGTAAGGTTGGATTCACCCCCTGAAACCGCTGAAAATAAAGTTGCAAATGGCACATCTTACTACAGAACAAAGGTATACGATTTCCTGCATGTTAAGACAGGGAAAAAATCAATCAGAAATTGCTATATCTATAAGCAAACACAAGTCTGTTGTTTGGCGAGAAATTAGCAGAAATAAAGATCAAAAAATCGGCATCTATCGAGGCGAGTCAGCCCATCGGAAATACACTAAACGGAAAAAAGAAAAACCAAAGTATAATACGATTTACACCAGAAGTAAAGAACTAAGACCGTTGCAAAACCAGTATCAATTTCAATTCACATTTAGAATTTGAAGATTTTTTGCTTTATAATGTCATCAATTTTTGTGTTTTTCGATGTTTTTAAGGGGTTTATACTTGTTTTTTATGCTCATTTTCCCTCAATTGTCTAATTAGCCAACCCCCTTGCAACGGTCTTAGAACTATGTAGAAGCTCTCTTAGTGCAAGACTATAGCCCTGAACAAATCGCAGGGGTCAGTAAAGAATCAGGAAGCCACTGTGTCATGAGCGCATATATCAACATGTCTGGGAGAATAAAAAAAAGAACGGTAAACTCTATACACCCACCTAAGAAGAAAGGGCAGAAAGTACCGTAAACGAGGAAGTAGAAAAGATACCAGAGGAATAATAGTGGGTAGAGTGAGCATTGATCAACGGCCAGGTATACTTTGCTCATCCATATCATTCATGGGAACGGGGATCAAATGAAAACCTTAACGGGCTCATCAGAGAATACTTCCCTAAAAAAACAGACTTTACCCAGCTAACAGATACAGCCATAAAAAACATCGAAACCAAACTAAACAACCAACCCGGAAAAAGATTCAACTACAAATCCCCTACATTCGTCATGAATCAATTATTGTTTAAACAAAAAGTTGCATTTGAACTCAGATTTATTTAAATTTGCTACTTTAGTATTTTATTTAAACTTTAACTAACTTTAACTAACTTTAACTAACTTTAACTAACTTTAACTAACTTTAACTAACTTTAACATTATGCAACAAGCAACAAGCAACAAGCAACAAGCAAGTTTCTAAAAAAAATATGCTCGCTGACAGCATTTATTTTAGCAGTATCAGTGGCTCAGGCACAGGAGTCAGTGGCTCAGGCACAGGAGTATAAGCCATTTCAGCTTTATTTGGGAGTGGGTTATGCCATTCCCTCTGGAGGAGGAGGGGTACTTTGGAATGTGGAGCCTACTTACAGAATAAAGGATGAATTGGCAGTAGGTATTAGATTCGAACAAGCTGCTATGGCTAAGGAGATTAAACAAACTATCGGGGGTCTTGAAGGTACGGGATCTGCTACGGTATCTGGTGTAACGTCTTATACGCTTAACGGAAAGTACTATTTTGGGGACAGTAACTTCAGACCCTATGCAGGTCTTGGAATGGGGCTATTCGTGTTAGGTAACGTTAGTCTTAGTAATGACGGTTTTTCACTTTCAGCAGGGAATAAATTTGGATTCTATCCAAGAATTGGGTTTGACTTTGGTCACTTTAATTTGAATCTTGACTACAACATCATTGGCAAAACTAAAGAAGAGGTAGAGGTTACCATTAGTGGGGATGGCGTTGAGATTACTTCCTCTTCCAAGTCGGAAGTCAAAAACAGCTACTTGGGCATCAGAGTAAGTTTCTTCCTTTTTGGGGGTAAAAAATCTAAATTCAACGAATAGATTAACCCGTTACGCTATAATTTTTAAGGCTAAAAGTTATAGCGTAACGGGTTATCATACAAACATTTTGGTCTGCTAGTATTATACCAATTTTGACGAAGATTTTATCCAAATTGTTGTAGCAAATCTAAAAGTTGCATTTATTTAGTTGAATTTAGGAATCATTATTACCTGAACCCGATTAATAACCTATTGAATAATAGTGTTTTATGATTTAACACGCTAGAAATCAATAAGAAACAGTCGCTTTCAAGGTTATTACCTTGGTGATTATTACAAATATTCGGCTAATGAAAGGTACAAATCTGTACCATCCCCGGGAGGATACAGGTAAAGCTTCTCATACCTGACACTTCTCCACAATCGTTTGATAAAGGCATTGTCAATAGCTCTTCCTTTGCCGTCCATACTAAGGTTTATACCTTGACTTGCCATATAGTTGGCGAAGATCTCAGCGGTAAATTGTGAGCCTTATGCCGCCTGGATGTGTGCTTGCCTGGCATAACTGCCCCCAATCCCATGACCTGATAGTAGAGCCTTTATATTCGGTTTTTAACAACTAGCTCCTTTGAAAGGATGGTGTAAAGAGTGTTCATCCATTTTACGCATCAGTTCCAGATTGAACTCCGATTCTCCTTTTCCTTTAGGCTTGTAGTAAAGCCCCGAACGGTGGACGGATAGCCAATAGCACTGCTTTGCCATACGCAGTTGACCCTTGCTTAGCATTGGTCGCCGTTCTTTCACCGGTTTTACCGCAAGGCGTTCTTTAAAAAATCGTTTACCACTTTGAGTTGACCAATAACCTTCAGTAGTTGATCCTTTTCTTCATCAGCTTGGGATTGCTTACTCTTGCCTTTTTTCGCAAAAAGCGTATCGGCATTGGCCAAAAAATCCTTTTTCCACAGGCTGAATAATATTTTTGCTTCCATCAGTAAATGCACCGTCAATGGCTATGAACTCATAAGATTGAAAATCCTGACAAGCCACACTCTCAATTGTCTTTTTGAGTCCTACAGCATTATTCTTATTTACTGTTATTATGGATATATCCATATTTCTACCAATGCCAAACTGTTTTATGTGGTTAAAGTTTTTGTGCAAAAAAAACTTTTCGATGATTAGTTGCCAGCGGGTGTGGAGATATTTTCGGTGGGAATAGGATGTGCTTTTTGACTATCGCTTTATCAAAAAAAGTCTCATCAATGGCTGATACCTCAAAACCACTATTCTCCAATTTTGTGATAAAATCAGATCCATAGATTCTTAGATGGTCCCTTTGACCAAACATTTCCTTCCTCCTTTCCGGAGTATCTATTGAGGAATCTTCAAATGTCTCAATAAGGCCATCCTTTTGCGGGACGGTCAAAATTGCGAAACCTTTTTTTCTAAGAACTCGATAAATCTCACTCATAGCTGAAAGATCATCATTCACATGCTCCAATACATCGCAGGCAATAAGGCAATCGTAAGATTCATTAGGAATTTTGGTCATGTTGGAAATATCCGCATTGTAGTCAAGGTTATCGTATGTATAACCTTTTGCCAGAAAGTCAACTGTGTGATATGTACAGTCGACTTTCCTCAACAGATATCCCAGTCGTTTCTCTGGTGCGAAATGCAAAACCTCCTTATGTCTGATTAACCGATCAAGTCCAAATTTTTCCTGAAGCATGAATGCAGCCCATAGAAGCCGTGTTCTGACCCCTGATCGGCATTTTTGACAATGTACATCGTGCCAGCCGTCACTCTCAAACTTCGAAGCCCTCCCTATATCCACATAAATTACAAACTACGCCACCGCTACTTCCAAAAAGTCGATAGAGAAACTCATTAACTTCACATCGAATCCTTCTACCAATTTGATTAATTTGAGCTGAGATCATAAGAAATTATTATACCTATTTTCTTTGTTTTTTGTAAAAATCAGAGACTAATTTAGTTATTAATTTTAAATCATCACCCGTTAAGATCATAGTACAGAGGTAGTCTTAAAAGACAATCTGAATATCTATCTGCATTGGTCAGAACTCTTCGGTCGTGTTTCAATTTGTAATATTTGCTTAAATACAGACTTTGATAATGAAATACCACCATGATACCTTTATTGGACATATATCCGATCAGATGGTTACGTTCCTTTAGAGAGGAACAAACGATAAAGAACATATGTCCATTATTAGCTACAAAATCGGAAATTTTCGGTATGGTAAAATATCCTGGTAGTGTAAATTAAACTCTGTCTGGTGAATGATCCCTTTGGAGGGACATGCCCCTCCAAAGGGATGTAAGATCGTTGCAAGGCATTCTGAAATATTACTCGTTATGTATTACATTTACGTATGAAAAAACAATCCATTCTTAGCCTGGCAGACAGCATTTGTGAGCTACGAACCCGCAAAATAAAAAAGACTTTTTTCACTCAGATAAATACTGTTTTGGACCGGGCATCGATTGAATCAGTCATCTCTGCCTTTTATCAAAAGGGCAAGAGTGCGACAGGTAAACCCGGTTATGATGGGCTGTTGCCATTTAAGAGGTGTTTACTTCAAACATGGTACGGATTGAGCGATTATGAAGTAGAAGATCGTGTCAATGATCGTATTTCTTTTGGCTATTTCTGTGGATCAACAACAGACTAGGCAGCTCCGGATCATAGTACTTTAAGCCGCTTTCGTAGTGCCATGTCCAAATCAGGTGGTTTTGAGCTGCTTTTGAAGGAGATCAATCGCAGTTGAGCAGGCATAAAATCATCGTTAAAACAGGAGTCATAGTCGATGCCAGTGTGATAGAAACTCCTTTGAGGCCAAAAAGAACAAACCCTTAACCCATTGGGAGAAGCGTTTCAATAAATTGGCAGGTAAGACACGTTTTAAAGCAGCACACACATTTGGGAGCATCAAACTTTGGTTCGCCGGAGGAGTAGCAGGGTACAGAGGGATAGAGAAGATGCATAATCAGAACATAATGGAAGCACTATCTTACAATTTGTATCGCACCCCTGGGATCATTGCGTCTAATCGTTAAAAATGAAGCCTGTCGCACCCCAAAGAACAGAGAAAATAAAAAAAATACAAGTATACAACCTCAGTCTTTAGCCAAAAATCCAACGCGAATCATCGTTCATGACTTTTGCAACGGTCTTGTGTTATTTGTTTGGAATTCTGCTCCCTTCCTATTACGCTTAATGGTAAATAATTTTTTACACCAAAATTAACTATGAAATGAAAATCAATGAGATATTATCCGGATGACAAGTTTGATAAAGAACCGTGGGCAGAGATAATTCCTTATTACTCTTTATTTTTACATTTGCATAGTATTCTAATTTGTATAGTAATATGCTCGCATTGAAAAACTCCTGTTTTATACTTTTTGTCCTTTTATTGCTCGCCGGTTGTGATGAGAGATTAATTGACTATGCGGATTTGGATATCTCGCCCGAGCAAAATTTTGAAATAGTCATCGAGGGATTTATTACCACCGAAAAGACCAGGTATCAGGTGAAATTATCCAAACCTGTGGTGCAGCAGGCAGATACTTCGCAGTTTGTACCTATAACCAGTGCGACCGTCCAATTAATGGAGGGAGCCAATACCTATCTGTATGAGCTAATTGATCAGGAAAAGGGAATTTACCAAACCATTGACAGCCTTTCGGGGACTGTTGGGAAAACCTATACGCTGGTGGTGGATTATGAAAACCATACCTACACCGCCACAGATTCGATAGTTCTTTGTGATTCGGTGATAGACTATCCCATTGATGAAATATGCCAGCCTGGTCGTAGCTATCAAATAGACTCAAAATTGCACAATTTCGGTTATCAAAGTCCTTCATGGTGGTGGTATAGCCAAAATCCGGACAGAGACATAAAGGACTTTTCAGAGGATGTTTCGGAGCAGACACTATACAATCATCAGGGCAGCAGACCGCAAGGGTTGTTTCCATTTATCGAGTTTGGTTATGGTTATAGTGTTAAACCGGAAGATACCGTGGAGCTGATCCGTCAGGTTCCGTCCCCTGCCTATTACGCTTACTCAGTCTCCCTGTTTAATGTGACAGACTGGAGTACGGGAAATTTTTCAGTAGTTCCGGGAAATACCCTGTCAAATGTAAGTGCAGGAGGCACGGGCTTTTTTTACACAACAGATGTCGTAAGGTTTAGAATAACCGGCACAAATTTAGTCGAATTGTCAGGTGTCAAATGTTTTTCAAAGTTTGGCTAAAAAGCCCGGATTATTTACGATGGTACTGACGCTCTTGCCGTATCTCTCCACAGCTCAAAGCGGTCTCGAGATTATTGACTATCATGAAACTGCTAAAGTGATTTCGCAAAAAGAGTTCCCGGTCATGGACACCCCGGTCATTGCAATTATAGACAATGGAGTAAACATTTCACATGAGGACTTATCAAAGACTCTTTGGACAAACAGCCACGAAATTCCCGATAACGGGACAGATGATGACTATTATGGTTGGCCCATGTCTGTTTACCCCAATCCTGCCTCGCTACAAACGTCGATATTTGTTGAAAATAAAGCCACTTCAAGTCTTGACATAAGGATCATTAATCTGGACGGAAAATCTGTATCCGGAAAGCAAACAAACATTCAAAAGGGATTTAGTACAATCCCTATTGACCTTCAGGGGATTTCTTCAGGACTTCACATCCTTGAGGTGTCTTCTTCCAAAACCATAAAGACTGCAAAAATATTGATTCAATGAATCTTCTGAAACGCCTACTTTATTTTATCACTTCTCTTTCTGTAAGTGTTGCCAGCATTGGCCAAACAACATATACGATCAGTGGGTATGTCACCGACAAGCATACAGGTGAGGTTTTGATAGGTGCCACCATTCACGAAACAGTGGGTTTTAATGGAACGTCCGCCAATGGCTATGGCTATTACTCCATCACTTTGGCGGAAGGACAACATACCATTGTGTGCTCTTATGTAGGATATGCAGCGGAAAGTTTTGAGATTAACCTCAGGGAGAACCTGTCAAAAAGAATATCACTTTCAAATGAAACTATAGACCTTGAAGTAGTCACTATCACAGCAGAGTCAGAAACGAACCCGCTGGCCATCAATGACTTTAGTGTCGAAAGGCTTACAATTGATAATATTCGAAAACTACCCAGCCTGATCGGTGAAGCAGATGTGATCAAAGCGATACAGCTACAATCAGGGGTTAAAACGCTCGGTGATGGTTCGTCGGGCATGTTTATCAGAGGCGGGAGCAGCGATCAAAATCTGATCATCATCGACGAAGCACCCATTTACAACCCTTCTCACATGTTTGGTCTTATATCGGTTTTCAACCCCGATGCCGTCAATCATGTCACCCTCTACAAAAGCAATATGCCGGCGCAATATGGAGGCAGAGTATCTTCGGTAATTGATACTAAAATGAAAGAGGGCAATAGGCATGAATACGATTTTTCGGCAGGCATAAGTCCGTTTTCAGGAACTTTCACTATGAATGGGCCGATTGTAAAGGAAAAAGCAGCCTTCTTTTCTCAGGAAGAAAAAGTCTGAGTGATCTTCTTATTGAGCCCGAACAAACAGCCAGTGCTGTGCCAGGCTTTTATGATTTGAATTTGAAATTCAATTCAAACATCGGGAGCAAGGATCGGGTGTATATATCCTTTTATAAGGGAAAGGACTTGTTAAGAACCTCTGACGGGTTTTTTAATGAATGGGGCAATACCTCTGCCACCTTAAGATGGAATCGGGCTATAGGAGACAAAATGTTTTTGAATACATCACTTATATCCAGTGACTATGAGAATTTTCTGGAATTTAGCGAAGAAAGAACCTACAAGTGGCGGACCGGACTCAAAGACCTCAACCTGAAATTGGATTTGTCCTGCTTTCTCCGCCCCGGCAATGTGATAGAAATAGGTGCAGGAAGTATCAATCATAGATTTATTCCTGGAGAAACCGTGGACACCCTTCAAAGCATTCCCAGAATACGTGCCTTCGAGCATTCCTTTTATGTGCTAAATGATGTACAGCCTGCCGATTGGCTCGGATTGAATTATGGCTTACGTATTTCATCCTTCCAAAATTACGGACGCACAACCTGGTACGATTACGATGATTTTCATGACCCCATTGGTGAAAACACCAACGAAAAAGGCGTTTATGCAAAAAAATTTAATGCCGAGCCACGCATCAGTGCAAATTTTAAATTGAACCCCAGGTTTTCTTTAAAAGTTGCCTATGCCAGAAATGCTCAATACATACAGGTTCTACAAAACAACAATCTTTCGTACACGTCATTGGAAACATGGTTTCCCGCAAATCGCAATATCAAACCCATCCTCGTGGATGTGGTCTCGACAGGATGGTTTCATTCATTAGACAAAGGCTTATTTTTGTCCATTGAATCGTACTATAAGTCCTATCAGAATCAGATTGATTTTGTAGATCATGCAGCCTTGCTCAATAATCCATTCATCGAAGGTGAAACAAGAAGTGGCACGGCCAGAGCCTACGGCGCAGAACTAAACCTGAAAAAGGAAACCGGCAAGTTGCAGTGGACTCTTAGCTACACCTATTCCAAAGCTCTAAGAAAGATCAATGGCATTAACAACAATGGGGAGTTTAATTCACCCTTTGATATACCTCATGATTTCAGAGTAATTAGTAGTTATAAGATAAACCCTACGTGGAGTGTGGGTTCGGCCTTTATATATTCAACCGGAAGACCAATTACCTTGCCTGTGAGTTTCTATGCTTATCAAGACAGATTTGTCCCAATCTATACAGAACGAAACAGCAGCAGAGTTTCGGAATATCATCGACTGGATCTTTCGTTTAATCGTGAACCAACGACCAAAAACGGTAGAGTTTATTGGTCGATGAATTTTGGACTACACAATGTCTATGGACGCAAAAATCCTCTTGGTTATCGATTTGAGGGAAATTTGTCGTCTGCAACCATTGATACTTACGAACAAAGTTTGTCCGGGATCATACCCAATTTTTCAATTAAGATGGATTTTTAGAAACCAGTCGTTTACATTAGATATCAGCCTTGGATTATATGCTTATCTGCTATGGCGAAGGCTTTTGTGATGATGTCTAAGAGTCATGCCACCACTCAAAGTGCCTCACGGTGACAATCTCTTCGAACACCCGGGGCGACAAAATAAAACCTAATTCACTGCTCTGGAAAAATCCTAGTCGGCAGTGTCTTGCTTTTCTACCCAAAAATTATTGAATCCCTCCCCAATATGAAGCAAGATCGTTGCAAGGCATTCTGAAATATTACACATTATGTATTACATTTACGTATGCAAAAACAATCCATTCTTAGCCTGGCAGACAGCATTTGTGAGCTACGAACCCGCAAAATAAAAAAGACTTTTTTCACTCAGATAAATACTGTTTTGGACCGGGCATCGATTGAATCAGTCATCTCTGCCTTTTATCAAAAGGGCAGGAGTGCGACAGGTAAACCCGGTTATGACGGGCTGTTGCTATTTAAGATGTGTTTACTTCAAACAGGGTACGGACTGAGCGATTATGAAGTAGAAGATCGTGTCAATGATCGTATTTCTTTTGGCTATTTCTGTGGATTAACAACAGATCAGGCAGCTCCGGATCCATAGTACTTTAAGCCGCTTTCGTAGTGCCATGTCCAAATCAGGTGGTTTTGAGCTACTTTTGAAGGAGATCAATCGCAGTTGAGCAGGCATAAAATCATCGTTAAAACAGGAGTCATAGTCGATGCCAGTGTGATAGAAACTCCTTTGAGGCCAAAAAGAACAAGCCCTTAACCCATTGGGAGAAGCGTTTCAATAAATTGGCAGGTAAGACACGTTTTAAAGTAGCACACACATTTGGGGGCATCAGACTTTGGTTCGCCGGAGGAGTAGCAGGGTACGCAGGGATAGAGAAAATGCATAATCAGAACATCATGGAAGCTTTATCTTACAATTTGTATCGCACCCCTGGGATCATTGCGTCTAATCGTTAAAAATGAAGCCTGTCGCACCCCAAAGAACAGAGAAAACAGAAAAAATACAAGTATACAACTTCAATCTTTAGCCAAAAATCCAACGCGAATCATCGTTCATGACTTTTGCAACGGTCTTGCCATTACATTTCATTATTCTAATCTTCCGTTCTTGTTCTAATTTTCCCAACAATGTAATTTCCCACTTCCCTGCCCTGAATTACACCATTGTCAATGGCTGGCATATAGTGAATTCCACCATATAGCCTGCTTATTGCTGCCTCCGATGAGGCTTCCATGAAGGAATTGAAAAATCTAGATGGAAGTCCATATTCAACCTCAGTGGTGTCCAGGAAACTAAATTTTTCACCAAAAAGGTCTGTAAGAGTTACTGCCGCAGCTGTTGAAATGACACTATGACCACTGGTATATTCTGGAAATGGTGGGGTTTGAAGAAGTGGCACCCAATTTTGGTCTAAATGCTCATTTATTACAGTTTCAGGTCGAATGAGTATGCTTCTCCATTTTTCGTCCCAGCAACTTATAAATGCATCAAAAAGTGAAATGGAAACTTTGGCATAAGCTTCAACTGTTTCAACAAAATTAGATTGTGATTTTCTGGTGGTAATGGCAGTAATACCCATCCAGTGCCCACCAGGTGTAATTTTTTTTGTTGCGAACATGGCGTGTCCGGCATGATGGGAAACAAAAGGGTTGCAATCCCAGAATTTGGCAATCGTTTCCTGATCCTCATCAAGATTCACACTCGTTTCATAGACAACCATCAATTCCTCATAAAACGGACTGCCTTTATCCATATCAAATGGGGTAGGAGGAGGTGGAATGAATTGAGTGGCTGAATCAATGACAAAGGTTCTGATTTTATTCCAACTGGGTTCAATACCTTCCATATAATCTGGAGGTGTTGGTTTCCAGGCATCAGCATCGCTTTTGACAGTATACTTTGGGAAAGTGCGAGTTTGATTATAATTATCTGTATTTGCCCATGCAAGAATATGGTCAGCCACTTGTACGCCGTACTTCATTGAACGGTCAAACACATCATCTGGAATTCCGCTATCCTTTACTTTATCCCAAAGATTGGTTTCGTATTCCTCCATACGATCTTCAGAAAAGATCATTGATTTACCAACTCTCAAGAATGCTTTGAGGGAGGCTACTTCAAAACTATATTCTTTTGTTTTATCTGGTTGAGGAGGTAATTCAAGACCGGATAATTGGTCAGAGAGGGATAGATAGTCAGGATAGTCTGGGATTAAAGCCTCATAGGCAGCTATGTTTGGATATGCATAAATGCGACTGGCCACAGGTGGGGAGAATATATCATAAACGATTAAATCTGTTAACTGCTTCATCGAACTATGGTAAAGCTCCGAGTCCGTAGTTATTGGTCTGTAGTCTGTTTTTTGGCAGCCAATTGAAACTAGAAATATCAAGAATATATTGTTGAAATTATTCATGCTGTTAATTATTAGGAGCTTTCGAAGCAGTAAAGTTATAAAGGATTAGCTCATCATCATTCTTCAAATCGAAATAGAATTCATTCGAAGCCTTGAGATTTACTTCCTGGTATTGAATAATTGAAGCGATTCATTATTCCTTGCGGCAATCAGGATTCGAACTTCTTTAATTGTTATAAATTTTATATCCCTGATCTGGCCTTCGAGGTATAATCCACTGATTTTATTGGGAACATATGTCCAATCAGCATTGCCATGATTTACATACAGTGATCCATAGTCTTCACTATATCTGCCTTGCTGTATTGCTACTGGATAAAAATTACCTGCGAGTAGTATTTCGTCATGACCATCGGCATTAAAGTCATCTACCAAAATGGTGGTAACAACACTAAACTGGGTTTCAAAACTCATCGGATTAAACTCAAAATCCCCGTCTTTATTGATATAAACACCCGTACGCATTTCAAATACTTTTAATTGAGTTGCTGTATCAATGGCAGCTTGCCCTAATAACTCACTAACTGTCGCGTGTGCATATTGGTCGTAATCTGTAAAATTTTTCTTAATCTTTACCAATTGTTTGCCAAGGTCTTGTCTGGATACGAAAATAGATTCAACACCGTCCTTGTAATAGGTCAATATCTGATCCAATTTTCCGTTTCCATCAAAATCATTCAAATAGAGTGTCAGTGGTTCCTCTAAAGATGCTTTCAACTTGGAATTTAAACCCAAATTCCCGCCTATGATGTCGTTATCGCCATCGTGGTCAAAGTCTAAAATTTCGATTGTTTGCCACAATCCATTTGAGCCGCGTAAACCCTCTGAATGCTTTAATTTTCCTGATTCAAAATAAAATACCTTTATAGGTTGCCATAGAGCCGCTACCACCAGATCCTTTTCACCGTTCCCATCTATATCCGCCCATTTCGCATCTTTAACCATACCAACGCGAGACAAGTCTGGAAACTGACCGGTTATTTTTTCAAAAGACTTGCCTTCCCGGTTGAGCATGAGATGACTTTCAGGAGTTAACCCATAATTCCATGGCACAGCTAAACTGCCCAAGAATATGTCTTGATACCCGTCATCATTGAAATCATGAATGGCAGCAACGGACCCTGTTTCAAAGATATCAGTGAGTAATGAATTGTCTCTTTCGAACCAGCCGGAACCGTTATTGTGATATATTCTGCTAAGCTGGTTCTTGGATTTATTATCAAATTCATTTCCACCGCTGACAACTATTAAATCCAAATCACCATCATTTTCAATATCAAAAAAATGAGCATCAACATCTTCTAATAGCTGGTCGTCTTTAAAAACATGCGCGCTAATGAATTCCCCGTTATTTTGAACAAATAATTCCCCTGATTGGTTTTTTGCCCCTCCAATATAAATATCGGAGGCTCCATCCCCATTCACATCACCAATGGCCATTACAGGTCCTTCCTGGGAATTCATATGAGGAATAATGGCCTCTCTATTAAATTCTACAAATTTGTTTTCCTTATGAATAAAATCTAATCCATAATTACCAGCAGCTTTGAAAAGCTGGTTTTCTTGTGTTGATGAAATTCCATTAGAGATACTTGCCTTGGAAGCCACAAGGATAATTTCTCTGTTAACTTCAATGTTCTGACGTTTCTCGGCCTTACCAGATGGCCAAACGACCACTAAGGAGTCAATCAATTTGGTGGCCCCTAATCCAATAACCATTTTATTGTCCACGGTGGATTGAAATCCACGTTGGACAAAATGCTCGTAAAATTGAAAATGATCTTTGATATATAGATATAATTTAGCACCGATGCCAGAGGTATTTCTACTATCTCCCTTGAATCGAATTGTTAAAAAACTGGTATGGGCTGAGTCTTGCTCTCTTGTTAAGTTTTTTAGGATTTGCGCCTCACTTTTCAAATTATTTTGAATCAACTCGAGATCTCCGTCATTGTCTAGATCCGCATAAACCGTACCATTGGTAACCGTTGAAGTCTCATCAAACCATTCACTTGTGACGTCCTTAAAAGTAAGATTCCGGTTATTGGTAAAGAAATAGTTGGGCACTCGGCCGTCAGGCATTTCGGCTATGAAATCGGCATTTGTAATGGCAGGATTTCTCACTTTGTCGTTGCTGATAAAGTCTATATAATCCAGATCGTTAGGGCGTTTCTCAGTGCCATTGGAAATGAACAGATCTTTCCAGCCATCATTGTCAAAATCAGCCAGTAGGGGAGCCCAACTCCAGTCGGTGGCGTGGACTCCTGTCAACATTGCAATATCAGAAAACTTACCGTTCCCACGATTAATCAGTAAACTGTTCCGGCTGTATTGATTCATATAGCCAAAAGAGAGTTTCATGGTGGATATTTCATAAGAGTCATCACCAGTGGATTTTTTGCGTATTATTTCATCGTTTGGAAGCATATCCAACGTAATGATATCAATCAGACCATCATTGTTGTAATCTGTGAGATCGTTTCCCATTGAAAATTTACTGGTATGATGAGCCATTCCAGATAAAGACTCTGTAAATGTTTTATTTCCATTGTTGAGATATAAATAATCATTTTCACTAAAATCATTGGAAACATAAATGTCCGTGTATCCGTCCTGGTTGATGTCAGCAAGACCTACACCAAGTCCGTAGCCAATGTGTGAGTTATAAATACCGGAAGTGCTGGTTGTGTTCCTGAAAATCCCATTATCATTTTCATATATCCGGTCACCTGATAAAGAATCTTTTTCATTTCGCAGTGCTATGGTTCCATAACTATTGCGGGTGTGGACTGCATGATTTAGCAAGTACATATCCAAGTCCCCATCATTGTCCATGTCGAAAAACGCGGAGTGTGTAGAAAATCCCCGGAAATTCAAGCCAAATGTTTTAGACCTTTCGGTAAAAGTCAGATTCCCATTGTTGATATAAAGCTCATTATGCCCAACGAGGCCTTTATAATTGGATACCCGGCAAACATAGATGTCCAGAAAACCATCACCATTGACATCAGCCATCGATACACCAGTTTTCCATGGCCCCTTCATTTCAACACCGGCAGATATTGTAATGTCCTGAAATTCGAGATTGCCCTTGTTTAGGTAAAGTTTATTTTCTTTTTCGTTGGCGGTAAAATATATATCTGACAGGCCATCGTTGTTAATGTCGCCAACCGCAACACCGCCACCATTGTAATAGTAGAGATATTCAATAATGTTGAATTCTTCGGACTCCTCTAATGAATTTTGAAAATAAATACCAGAATACTCCGGGCTAAGCTTTATGAACCTATGTTCTTTTTTACCTTGATAATTGCAGGCCGTAGCAATGACCAAAAGAAGAAGGGTTAATGACTGACTGATAGCATTTTTCACTGGTCAATTGCTTCAAATGCCTGTACTGCATCATTATTATTCGCAACCAGAATTCGGAAGCCATTTTTCGTTCTGATTTTTTGAATCTCCCTCACCTGGCGATCTAGTTTCAAGCCTGACAGTGAAGGGGGAATCAAATCAAAATTCCTTGCTCCATCTCCTATTAAGAAAGTGCCATAACTCGCGTCATATCTGCCCATCTCGGGTTTTGAATCATACAAATTGCCTGCGAGTAAAATGTCAGGGATATCGTCCCCATTGAAATCTTCGATTGCTATGGCATAGGTACAGGAAAACTGAGCCTGTTTAGGTAACTCGTATTCTGTAAAATCAAGTGAACCGTTGTTGAAAAATACCCTGGTGCCTAAATCATGTGCTTTTAATTTGGTGGCATTTGCCAAAATGTCCTCTGAAAAAATATCTGTAATCTCCTGGTCTTTAAAACTTTCATATTTCAAATATCTCTTTTTGATTTGAGGCATTTGCATGGCAAGATCATGACGTAGCGGCAATGGATATAGTTTGTCACCTTCGTATTGGCAGATGATTTGCTCCATTGTTCCGTTTTTATCAAAATCATTAATAAACATGTGCAATGGAAATTCCTTTGTGGCTCTAAACCTTGAGTTTAAGCCATGGTTTCCAGCCACAATATCCATCCGATCATCCCCATTTAAGTCCGCTACTTCTACTGTATTCCACCAGCCGGAGGAATTTGGTATTGCATCATTTTTGAGTACAAAGAAACCAGATTCATTGGTGAGGATAGTAATTGGCATCCACTCACCAACAATGATCAGATCCAAGTCATTGTCTCCATCTACATCACTCCATTTGGCATCGGTTATCATCCCTATTTTTGCTAAAGAAGAGGCGATTTCATCTGATACATTAGTGAAGTTTCCGGAACCATCGTTTTGAAGTATGTAACCATTACGCGGCAGGCCATATGAGTAAGTTTGTAATCTGCCTCCAACAAATAGATCAATATCATTGTCACCGTCATAATCCGCAGGTGTTACAACGGAAGTACTTTCAAATTTGTTGGCAGGGAATACGTATCGATATTTATTGAATTTCAATTTTTCACCGGAAATGTACAACCTGTCACCAAGTACCGGGGAGCCTGGCTCGAAATCACTGCCCCCGCTAACTACATACAAATCCAGGTTTCCATCGCCGTTGGCGTCGAAAAATGTACAGTCAACATCTTCGGAACCTTTATCTCGGTCAATTACTGATGCTTCCAACCGATTGAAGGTTCCGTCCATGGATTGAATGGCCAGGTATCCTTCCTGATCTGCAGCTCCACCGATATACAAGTCATCCAATCCGTCTTTGTTGATATCTCCTTTGCACATGCAGGGACCCTGAGAAGAAAGCATTTGAAAAGTCAGCCTGTCTCTGTCAAAATCGACGAAACTATTTTCTTTATGATCAAAATCGACGAGATTGGAAATTTCCTGATACATCATGGTTTTTTTTGTGCCATCATCCTTAGGTTTAGTTCCGTCGGCCTCATCCAGCACGATGTCCTGGTTAGTTGTGACGTCCTTTAAACGGGTCTCATTTCCCAAAGGCCATTTCACAATCACCGAATCCACCCTGGTCAAATTACCAGTACCTATCAAAGGCCGGTTATCCACCGTTGATTCGAATCCCCTGGCAGGCAAATGTTCTAAATAAAATATCCTAGTGCCTGCATGGACCGTGATGTTGGTCCCTAAGGCGTTGGTGTTTTTCCCCTTCCCCTTCAAGATAAATCTCAAGTAACTATTATCAGGAGCAATTTTTTCAGTTAGATTTTGGTATATGAACGGGGGCATATTGGTATTGTTGATGACCAGGTCAAGGTCACCGTCATTATCAAGATCACCATAGGCAGCACCACTTGAGAAACTTTTGTCAACAAACCCTAAATTTTGTGACTGATTAGAGAATTCCAAATTATGATCATTGATATATGCATGGTTCACGATTGGTACACTGGGGATGTAATCAATCAAGGCTTTATAATCTACTTTTCCACCAGCTGTTATCTTTTTTGTCACCTCATTTTGAGTCACAAATTGCAGGAAGTCCTGATTAGTCAGATCCTGATAAATGCCATTTGCAACAAAGATGTCTTTAAACCCATCATTTTGGAAGTCAAAGATCAGTGCCCCCCAGCTCCAATCACTAGCCTCGACGTTAGAGAATCGACCGATTTCGCTGAATGTCTCATCTCCATTGTTGAGTTGTAAAGTGTTTCTGGTAAACTGATTCCCATATCCATTTTGAACACTATACTGGTACCTGTCCCAACTGTCAAAAGTGGTGACGGTCTTTAGTCTTTCATTGTCATTTGGTAGCATGTCTGTAACAAATATTTCCGGGAATCCATCATTATTTAGGTCAGCCATGTCTGCTCCCATAGAAGCCGCACTGGTGCTCTTGATCCCTTTTTCATAAACTTCATCAAATCCCCCGGTTCTGTTATTGACATACAAATAATCTCGCTCAAAAAAATCGTTGGATACATATATATCCAGCCATCCATCGCGATTGATATCACCTACTGTGACACCGAGTCCAAAACCAATGATACTACCATATATTCCGGCCTCTTCACTTACATCAATGAAAATTTCACTTTGATTTCTATACAATTTGTCCCCACCAACAGAATCTCTAATGGGTCTCTCATTCCTTCTTAGATCGAAACTGCCAATTGCCTGGTAGGAATTATTGAGTAAATACATGTCCAGATCACCATCTTTGTCATAATCAAAAAAAGCTGCATGTGTGGAATATCCCTGATCATCTAACCCGTATTTTACAGCAGACTCGGTGAAGGTATCGTCACCATTATTGATAAATAATTCGTTTTGCTTGTTGTCGCCGGCAATATCACCCGAATTGCACACATAGATATCTAACAATCCATCTCCATTGACGTCTGCGACACTTACCCCTGTACTCCATGCCTTTGTACCAGCTACACCAGCTTTTTTAGTGACATCATCAAACTTAAAATCCCCGGTATTGCGAAAAAGCTTGTTGGAAGACATGTTTGATATCAAATAGATATCAAGTAATTCGTCATTGTTGAAATCGGCCAATGTTACACCTCCGCCATTATAAAAGTTCCGATATTTAAAAATGTTGAATTCCTGGCTAAATGTGAGATCGTTTGAGAATTGGATACCTGTATGGTCCGGTAATAGGGACCTGAACAGCTTGTCCTCGCCTTTTTCCTGACAGGAAAGGAGCAGGCCGATCATTCCATAAATGGTTATTGATTTTATTCTCATTTTACTCTCGATAGAGTGGGTGAGACAAGTCAATGAATGTAGCAACCACTAATCTATCATCTTTTATTCTCATGGCAATCTGCCTGTTGCCGTCAATTTTGTAATAAGTAGTGATGTTGTTTTCATTAATTTCAAAAAAGTCATTGCCACCATACCATTTCAATAGAATGCCAGGCAGTTTCTTTAGTAAGTCATCAGATTGGAGCTGTTTGTTCCAAGGTGCCCAGGCATTGTAGCCGAAACTTGCATCATACTTATAGGCACCTCCATTGTCATATTCGGGGAAAAAATTGAAGTCAATATTGTAACCTTCCCCGTCTTTAAAGGCATAAAGTACTGATGCACCTTGAGAACCATTTGCCAATATGCCTTGTTTATTTAGCTTCCAACAATGATCGTAAAATTTCTTTTGTGTCCATCCAAAATATATGCCGGCAAACAAAGAATCATTTCTTATTCCTGATTCTAACTCCTGACTAATGGTTGTCTTAAGTTTATCGGCTGTTTCGCATGCTGATAAGGCCACATAAATTGTCCCCACTACCCATATGTTATTAATTATCTTCATTCCTTATATAGGTTTTTACAGGCTGATTATTTATAGCAAAAATGAGTGTCTTTTTATTTTCAATTTGAATGGACTCAATGGCCCTTACTTCCCCTTTGATATGTATGCCACTCTTGGAATTACGGACAAAATTAAAATTCCCATCACCCTGACCGATCATCATCGTGACATATCCAGCCATATTACTTCCAACCTCGGGTTTTGCTTTTAGAAAATTGCCACCTAGTAATAAGTCAAACTTGCCATCTGAATTGAAATCATCAATGTGCATGGCATAAATTGGAAAAAATTGAGCTTCAGCTGGGAGATCAATTTGCTGAAAATTACCATTCATATCATTTAGCAAAACAAAAGATTCAAGTTTTTTAGCTTGATGGCGATATCCCCCTGTGTCTTTTTTATCTCCAAAGACATCTTTGGCTGAAGCATTTTTATAGTCATTGAATTTCAAATAGTCTTTCTTTAGTACAGGTAATTGCATTACTAAATCCTTTAATTGGATGAAAGGATATTCGACGTGGTCAAAATACATGGTAGTGATTAAATCTAGGGTCCCATTGTTGTCAAAGTCGTTGACTAACAAGCTAAGCGGTTCTTCCGGAGATGTACGAAACCGGGTATTTGTTCCGTAGTTGCCAAATATCAGATCTGGATAGTCATCCCCATTTAAATCAGTAGAAGCTATTGAATTGTATAAGCCACTATATTCTGCCAGTCCGTATTTTTTAGTCTGGTCCTGCCATTTTTTATTCTTAAAGGTGAATACCTTAGGTGACATCCACTTGCCAACCAATACCAATTCTGATAGGCCATTGTGGTCAAGATCGGTAGCTAAGGCGTCAGTTACCATACCAGCTTTGACTAATTCAGGGGCAATCTGTTTCGTTACATTTGTGAAATTACCCTTGCCATCATTTTCTAAAATATGTGAGTCTGCAGGTAGACCATAATAATAAGGTCTTTGCCGACCGCCTACAAACAAGTCCAAATCCCCATCTGCATCATAATCAATTGAGAGCACAATGCTGGAAGATTCCAGCCCTCTATGGGGTAGTAATTGTCTGGTGTCATGAAATGTCCCTGTCCCATTACCTAGGTATAAATGGTCTGTCAATCCGGAGGAAGCAGGACCAAATTCGGAACTGCCCGAGGCTACGTACAGGTCTAATACTCCATCCCCGTTGGCGTCGAAAAAAGTACAACCGAGGTCTTCATTTTCAATAAAATCAATAAACGGTTTGAGAATTTTATCGAATTTCCCAGCATGATTTTGAACAAATAAGATTCCTGATTGACCACTTGCCCCACCGATATAAATGTCTTCAGTGCCATCACTATTTACATCTCCTTTACAGATACAAGGGCCTTCTGTCGAATTCATATGGAAGAGCAATCTATCCTTGTCAAAATCAACATAAGGATTTTCCTTGTGTACGAAATGGAGACCATTTATTTGGACTGAACTGTACCAACTTTTGCCTGCCCTGACAGTGTCCAATGCTTCTATTGATTGCTCAATATGGTATTTCAGTACTTGGTTTGTTACTATATTTTCAGCCACTGTCATTCTACCGTCCGGCCAAATCACTTCAATTTTGTCAACAGTTGTGTTTTCACCAAGTCCAAAAACTATCTGATTATCAACTGTGGATTCGAACCCTCTAAATGGATTCAACTCCTGGTAAAAAATTTGGTCACCAGCATAAAGTCTAACTTTCGACCCTATGGCGTTTATATTTTTATCATTACCAACCAATTTCAATTTGATGTAATTATTTGATAGCAACTTTGACGTTTTGTTTTCATATAAGAATGAGGTCATGTTGACATTGTTAACTACTAGGTCAAGGTCACCGTCATTATCAAGGTCACCGTAAGCAGATCCACTGGAAAATGTTGGAGTTGAGAATCCCCACTCAACAGTTTTATTTGAAAAGGTAAAATCTTTGTTGTTCTGATAAGCATAGTTATTTAATGGTTCAGACGGCATCATGTCTATCATCGTTTTGATCGCCTCAGTTTCATTTTTAATAATGTTTTGGACAACTCCTGGCTTTGACATAAAGTTCACATAATCAAGATCTAAAAGGTCTTTGTAAATACCGTTAGCAACAAAGAGATCTTTAGCACCATCATTGTCCATATCAAAAATTAAGGCACCCCAACTCCAATCTGTAGCATCTACACCAGCGAATCGGCCAATTTCAGAAAACGTTTGATCACCATTATTCAACTGCAACACATTGCGACCAAATTGATTGTAGTAACCTTGATTGACCAATAATTGGTGTTTGTCCCAGTTTTCGAAAAGAGCCTTGGACATTAATCTGTCGTGTCTTTTAGGGAGCATTTCAGTCACAAAAATCTCACTATGCCCGTCGTTGTTGATGTCTCCAAAATCTGCCCCCATTGACCCCATAGACATTTCGCTAATGTAGTTTTCAATGCTTTCTCTAAATGTGCCGTCCATTTGATTGATGTAAAGATAATCCCGCTCAAAAAAATCATTAGACACATATATATCAGACCAATTGTCCTCATTGAAATCTCCTATAGTAACTCCAAGCCCAAAGCCAATATCACTTGAATAGATGCCGGCATCTGTCGTTACATCTGTAAAAATGCTGTCATTGTTTCTCAATAGTTTATTACCACCTAGCGGGTCCGGTATATTTCTTTGATCTTGAATAAAGTCATAACCACCTACGGATTTTATTGAATTATTCAGTAGATAACAATCCAAATCACCATCATGATCATAATCAAAAAAAGCAGCATGACTGGATAAGCCTTCATTTGCCAATCCATATTTTTTTGACTCTTCACTAAATGTGAGATTTCCATTATTGATAAATAATTCGTTATGTCGCCTTTTGCCTCCAGGCGGACCTGATTTGCAGACGTAAATGTCAAGCAGTCCATCTGCATTAATATCGACCATACTTACTCCTGAACTCCAAACATTGTTGGTTTCCAGCATTGCTGAATTTGTGATATCAACAAATTTCATCGCTCCCTTATTGAGATATAATTTATTGGAGACCATATTGCCACAAAAGAAAATGTCTGGCAAACCGTCGTTATTAATGTCTCCTATACCAACCCCGCCACCATTAAAGAAATTTTTATAAGTATAGGGATTCAGTTGCTCCGTGTATGTCAGGTTATTTCCGAAATGGATACCAGAGTGCATGGAGTCTACTTGCTCAAATAGGGGAGGAGGTTTCTGTCGGCACGCTAGCCCAAAAAGCAAAATAATAATGACACAATGGCGCATTGTTGAAATTTAGTTCAACGTTGTGAATACAAATAAAAGGAATGGAAAATAAAAAAAGCAAATGACGAAAGTCACTTGCTTGTTATTTTTCAAATTAAGGCTGTTTATGAGCCGCTATACCCTGGATTTTGAGTTAGTTCCGGGTTTATATCAATTTGCTGCTGTGGTATTGGGAATAATTCAGCATCACTGTTTGACACTTCCTTTTCCCACCATTCTTCCCCGAATTTGCCAAATCTAATCATGTCCTGGCGTCTGGTTAGCTCAGCGTACATCTCCCTGCCAATTTCATCATAAAGATTTTCTTCAGTAAGCGTAGTGTATGGATCAACACCGGCTCTTTCTCTGAATTGGTTAACAATAGCAAGTGCACCTGCCGCATCACCCAATCTGAACATGGCTTCTGCCTTACCCAGGAGAATACCACCTAATCTGAAAATCACAAAGTCATTCGACATATTCTGAGTTCCACCAATTTCGTATTCATACTTGTTGATCCTGGCCAGCCCTTGTCTCCAGCCATTTGGGAAAATCTCATTACTTTGTGGTGTATAGGTGACAGGAGGTCCGTTGGGATCATCTGGTTCCTGACCCGGATCTTCCAGCCTTGTTCCATCAAAATTAAAGACGTCACCAACCTGAAAGTTGCCTAAGCGCACGTCCTGAGTACCGACACCATTGGGTACGCCATCCACATGATTGGGATCATCAGCACCCGCCAGACCGGACCAGACCGGACCTTGAGGGCCAGGATTTTTCTCTGGATCAATGTAGGAATTATAAAACTCCTCAACCGTACCATAACCGTTCCATGGCTGATCGGTGAAATTAAATACGCCCTGACTTGATATGTGGTTGGTCATCATATTCCAATTAAATCCGCCAGCAAATACTTTGTCATAGGGTACTACAAAAATGTTTTCCTTTGAAGCGTCATTAATAACGGCAAAGTTTGCGAAGTAGTTATCCTCCAATTTAAAACCAAAAGCCTCCACAGCATCTGCATCATCTATTGCTTTTTGCCATTGAGCAGTTCCCGAAAACACTTCTGCATTTAAATACAATCTGTGACGAAGTGCTGTAGCAGCTGCCTGATTCATTCTACCATAAGCGGCTCCACCGACATTAGGGTCCAGATCAGGGATGATCTCATCTAATTCGCTGATTAGGAAATCAAACACTTCTTTTCTTCCTGCGGCGACGTCCGTATTGTTGCCTATAACAGCATCCGTAAAGTCAATTACCAAGGGTACGTTACCAAATGCATCTATAGCATAGTAATACCACAGTGCTCGGACTGCCCTAAGTTCGCCAATAAATCCTGTTGCCAGCGGATTGTCTAACTCAGTAAATTGAGCTATTAACCTATTGGTAGTGTTAATGCCTCCGTACATTTGCGTCCAGGCATTGTTGAAAAAACCATTATCCGGTGTCATTTGATGCCTGTGTATTTGAAGTAATACACCTCCATCAAACCAGTCACCTCCTTTTGTTGCGACGACCAATTCATCGGATGAAAGTTCACTGATAGACCAGGTATTGGCATGGTTTCCAATGGAAAATAATTGGGAATATGCTTCTCCCAGCGCAAAGATAAACTGCTCATCGTTTTGAAAGAAGGTCTCATCTGTTACGTCACTAAATAACTCCTCGTCTAAGTCAGTGCATGCCGGTGCGAAGAGTAGTGATGCAGCCAGCAGTGCAAATATTTTTTTATAATTTTTCATATTGTTTTCTACTATTTAATCAAAATCCAAGATTCATACCAAATGTATAAGTTTTGGTCGTGAAGTAAGTGTTTCTTCTTTCAATACCCGGTGCCAGGGCATTAGGATTATCAGGATCATCCAAATCTTCATAGCGCACCTCCGGATCAATACCATCATAGCCCGTAATCACGAATGGGTTTTGGACAGCAAAGTAAAATCTAAGCCTCCTTAACCCTGATTTATTATCACCTACAGGTAAATTGTATCCTATGGTTGCGTTGTCCAACTTAAAGAAGCTTGCACTCTCCACATGAGAGCTGTTTACTTCCGCCTTTGTCAATGCTGGGTCCAATCCGCTGCCTTTTACGATATTATAATTGGCTACAGTAGTACCTTCAAAGTTTTCATAAAACCCCCTGTAACTGTTTAACAAATCATGACCGAATGCACCTCTAAAGAACAAGTTGAGATCAAAGTTTTTGTACACAAAGTTGTTTGCCCATCCAATGGTAAAGTCAGGTAGTCCATTACCCACCACTCGTTTGTCGTCGTTACATGTGCAATAGGTGCCGTCACCATCAAGGTCTTCAAATCTTGGTGATCCTACAAGCGATGGATCGTCTATTGCTTCCTGATCACTGGCACTCCATATACCGATCTTAACCGGTAGAAAAAGTTGACCAAGAGGCTCACCGTCAGCAACTCTTGCCAATCGAGTATCGTTTTGCCCCGGAGAACCAAAATTGGCTTCAAAAAGGGGTGAATTGTCAAGTTTTTTAATCTCTGTTTGAAAGGTTGCATAGTTTACTGCAGTATTATATTTGAAATCACCAGTATTTACAACTTCATAATCCAAAGCGATTTCAATACCTGTATTGGTCATCTCTCCTACGTTCCTCCACTCACGATCAAACTGGTTTGGAGGAACAGGTACACTTATATTAAATAACAAATCGGAAGTCACCCGGCGGTACCAATCAATAGTACCTTGTAATCTACCATCCAATATTGCGAAGTCTAGTCCAATGTCGACCTCCTTCTTCGTTTCCCACTTCAAATCGGGATTCTCATTACTCACCGGACCGAAACTTGGCACATATCCGCCGTTAAAAAAGAAGCTACCTGTAGGACCAAACTTCTCTACGGACAAAAGACTTTGACCAGGCTGCGCCCCTGTTACACCATAACCAGCTCTTAACTTCAACTGGTCCACATTATTTAGGGCAAACAAGTTATCAAGATTTACTCCACCACTTACTGCATAGAATGTTCCCCATCGCTGATCAGCACCAAAACGTGATGAACCTTCTCTACGAAGACTTGCAGAGAGGAAGTAGGTGCCATCATAATTTAAATTGACTCTTCCGAAGCCGGCAATTAACTTGTTAGAATTGGCACTACTAAAGGCATTGCCCAATCCATTATCGAAATCTTGAGCAGATCCAAGGTTGTTGAAGGAAAATTCATCAGACGGGAAATTTCCTCCCGAGAGACCAAAGCCTTCATTTTTGAACTCCTGATAAGAATAACCTCCAAGGACAGCCAGATCAAGAGCACCAACGCTAAAGTCGTAATTACCGGTAAATTCTCCCAATTGGTTAAACTCGATTTTTTGGTTTCTACCAGCAATACCATTAGGACCGCTACTGCCAAACAATTTGGCGGTACTTGGAGCGAAAAACGCTGAATCTATGGTTTTACGTTGTTGTGAATAGGATACGGCAAATCTAAGCCCTTCAATCTGGTCACTAAAATCATATTCTAACCTGGCACTACCCAAATAACTGAAATCAGTTTCTTTTAATTCGAGTTGTTCTTGAATTGAAACAGGGTTCCAAAATCGGAAGATATCTCTTTCGGCAAACCCACCAACATCTGTAGTCCCCGGTGATCCATCAAATAAAACAGGCAAAGTTGGATTAGCAGTGATGGCATGATCAAATACTTCGTCGATTGCAAGGTCCTGATCTTTGGTTGTCACTGAAAGATTCATATCCAATGTTAAATTATCATTCAACGCTCTCTGAGTCAAATTCAGTCTGCCATTGAGTTGCTCAAATCCTGTCCCGTTACCAACTCCCTCTACATTTCTATAGTTAAAAGATGCTCTATAGGAGCTGTTATTGACCCCACCAGACATAGATACATTATGAATATGTGAAACCGCCGTAGAAGTAACTTCATCAAGCCAGTCGGTTTCAGATCCCAAATCGGTTGTTCCGGGTGTATTTCTAAACTCTTCAGGAGAAAAGAAATCAATGGTATTGGCTACACGTTCAAAAGCAACCGATGCATTGTAATCAAAAGTTGTTTCGCCTGATTTACCTCTCTTGGTGGTAACCAAGATTACCCCTGAAGAAGCACGTGTTCCGTAGATTGCTGCAGCTGAGCCATCTTTCAAGACATCAATAGATGCGATATCATTGGGGTCGACAGCATCAAGTGACCCTCCAATTACTCCATCAAGAACCACTAAAGGTTCAGCATTAGCACCAAAGGTAGATACACCTCTTAGCCTAACGGTGTACCCGCCATTGGGGTCACCACCTGGCTTTGCTACAGTCAAACCACCCACTTTACCCTGAATCAGTTGATTGGGATCATTAACCAGTCCCTGGTTAAAATCCTTGGCTTTTACACTGGTAACGGAACTTGTAATTTCCTTTTTTTCCTGGGTACCATACCCGACAACAACTACTTCTGAAAGAGTTGTTTGATCGGTTTCCATGTTTATGTCTACTACGGCTCTATTGCCAACAGCGACTTCTTGCGTGGAGTATCCTACAAAGGAAAAGACTAAGGTGCTACCATCTTCTACATTGAGGGTGTAATTGCCATCAAAGTCTGAAATGGTTCCAGTAGTTGTGCCTTTTACAATAACAGCAACTCCAGGAAGACCTTCCTTTGTTTCATCCGTAATTTTACCACTTACCTTCCTTTGTGCTAACGCTTGAAATGCTATAAGCGTCATTGCACAAAACAGCAGGATAGTGTGTTTTAGTACATTGTGTTTCATATAATGGTTAATTTAAGATTATGGTTAATTTAAGATTATGGTTAATTTAAGATTAATGTAATTTAAGATTAATGCAAGATTTTATTATTGCATTGGTATAGGGAAAAATTGTAAATTCATCGTAATGACTTGAAATCTTAGAAAAATACAATAAATTGCCACCTCAATAAAATTCCATCGATTATCTTGTTAATGAACTGGTGTAATATGGCTACGACAGACCCATACTGCACACGATTACCAATAATAAGCATAAAATGGGGTAATTCATATCTCAATCCGGGTTTATATTGCCGTGAACAGGCGAAAACGTCACCGCAATCGTTTGTAATTTGTTACTAGTTGTAAAAGAATGGAGGCCTTACAAATCCTTAAAAATTTAGGATCATAAAGTGCTGTCACTCAAAGGCATTGAAGAATGGCATATTTTGTGAGGGAATTGTCAATAAAAATGGTTACTGATGTACAATAACTTTATCTGTAAGTGCGGTAGGTAGATGATGCCAAATATCAGATAAGTTATATTCTGACCTTCAATTTGATTAGGGATCATTCCAACATTCAGTTCAGCTGATATTGCTGTCAATGTTTATTCAGCGGAATTTTGAATTCCTCCACCAAATATTACTTTAATTGGTTATCTTCAAAACACCTTTCATTGTCAAACCATGTCCCGGAAAAGTACAGATGTAGACATAGTCACCCGGGATAGTGGGTGCTTCAAAATAGATGATGTCGCTGCTTTCAGGTTGCAACAGTGCAGTATGGTAAAGCACGTCATCCGTATCAGGCACATAGCTCATTTCCTGTCCTTTAAGGCCAAGATTCAGAGCTTCCAGCACGATCTTATCTGCTGTTCCGGGTTTCAGGACCAAAAGATTGTGTAGCATATCGTCGGGATTATCAAACTCTAGTTTAATCTTACTTCCAGCCTTTATACTGATCTCATCTATGTCAAATTTTAGCCCAGGCACTGTCTTCAAAGTAATGGTTTGGTCGGGTCCATTTGCCCATGTTGCTGGCATTTCTACAGTACGTTTATTACTGGTATTACTGGATTTACCAGATGTATCACCGGACTGTTGAGTCATTGCCAGGTGGTTCATCTTTTTTTCTCCTTTTGGGATATTATTCAAAGTATAGTATCCAAAATTGTGTATTAGTTTTTGCTTGTTTTGGTTAATCACTGAAGGAGCCTTGAATTCATAGATATAACCCGGGCGTAAATTATCAATGTAGAGCCTCACTTTTGTTTGGTCGGGACTTAACTCAATATCATATATTTGTTTTGTCTGGATGTCTACCGCCGGGCTGCCGTAAGAGTGATGATATAAATATGTGAAGTCACTAACACTGTAGGAGCCTGTAAGAGCACTTAACTCCTGATCTACAGGCTGGGTGAAAGTCAGTTCAAACCCGTCTGGTTTGGCATTTATCTGTTTAATTTCAAAAGGAGTTTTACCATTCCACTCAAGACGCTCCAAGCCGTAGGGTTCAGGCCCGGTAGAGCTCCATCCCCGACTGGTCATACCTGCATATAAAGATTTTTGATCTGGACTCCACTCCAATCTCAATATTCCGGAAGAAAAGCCTTCTCTGAATGGGAAACATACACCTTGATACACTCCATCTACCTTTTCCTGATAAACCCTCATAATTTTGCTGTGACCCTGATCTCCAATGAGCAGCTGGTTTTTAAATGGACCAAATTTATCATGGTCAATTAACAATACATCTGAGGTCGATATACCCATCAGTCCGTGGGGAAACCAAACACTGGGGTTCTTGACAAGCTCATTTTCGTAAAGAGATATACCAAGGGTATCAGTGATGTCCTCCATTTTTAGAGTGAGGGGAGAGCCCTCTTCACCTGTCCATTTGAGTCCTTCCGGATGCCCGACAAAATCCCCTTTTTCGATATGTGTCATCCGTCCCGAACCTACCCAGTCGCCCTGGTTTTCAGTATAGAAAATATCTCCGGCAGCGTTTAAACCAAAGCCCGCAGGTGAACGCATTCCAGTTGCTAATGGTGTCATTTCACCTTTAGGTGAAACCTGGAGCATCCAGCCATGCCATTTTGTTAAACTTGCCCCTCGGCCAATCCACCCCAGGTTCAGTGTGATAATCATATTTCCACCCGGCATAAAAACCGGGCCATAAGAGTATTCATGGTAATTCCCTGCAAGTGGCCAACTATAAATAGTTTCGTAGCTATCTGCTTTTTGGTCACCGTCTAAGTCCTGAACCTTGTCGAGCTCGCCGCGTTGAGTGAAATAATAAGCATTATCCTTAAAAGCCAGGCCTAGTATTTCATGCAGGCCATGTGCAAATCGCTTGAAAGTTGGTTTATTTGATTCTGGGTTTGTAATTAACCAGACTTCGCCTCTCCTTGTACTGACTGCTAATTGGCCTTTGTCATTAAAAGCCAGTCCACCAACCTCGAGTATAACCTTTTCAGGAATGTTAACTTTTTTAATTTGATAGAACCTGCTCTCCGCTTCTGAGCTTCCTGATTGTGCATTTACAGAGAACATTGCCATCGATAATATGGCAAAACCTAATGATTTCATGGTCTGTACGGTTTTATGGAAAAGATAGCTTACCATATTACTGAATATTGAATATTGACGCTGGAAGAATTAATGGGAACTATAATCCCTACATTTTTAACGATTTGTATTTCGTTCGCCATGCTGGATGATGGAATCAGATAGTATTGACCATTGACATTGTATGAACCATTACTCATTTTCGAAACATTACCCGAAGCAATTAGAACCGCATCTCTGGATTCAGCGTTTTCAATAATTATTGAACGATGTAGACCAGGGAGGTCTGAGTTGACGGGAATCATCCCGTCAGTGATGTTGACGTTTCCATAGGTTGAATAAAAAACTGGTTGCTCTTTTTCATTAATCACATATTTCTTGAAGAGGTAATTGCCCTTAATTTTCCAGCTGTCATTTGTTAACGAGCCTAAGACAGGACCTTCGTCGAATTCAACTGAGGCATTGCCTGGATTGAGAAGTTGCGATATACCACGGCTGTGCCACATATTTGTAACATCTGCAAAAATACCTTTCCAGCCCAAAATTGGTGAGCCGGTTGCTAAATCATAGGTATAGTGGATACCACTAGGATCGCCGACGCTTAGTGCATGTGTTTTAACAGTGTCTTTGTATCGGATATATCCTCTTGTCATTTCAGGAGCAGTTGTAGCTTCCACAATTATCGGGTTGGGAGAGGTGCCGCGGGTATCCTCAGCAGGAAGTGCCAATGTCTGTTTAAATATCCCCGGACCTTCATATTGAATGTTGAGGGTTGAACCCCAAACTGTTTGAAAATGGGAGACCTCAAAATCATGCCGACCAGTTGAAAGCTCAATTAAGTTTTTGTCACTGCCACCGCCGTTCTTACCTACATCACCAAGTATACGGTTTCCACCAATGAATAATTCACCTCCATTGTCGAAAAATACATCAAACAAGTATTTTCCCGATATCGGTACGGAAAGACTTCCGGTAAATACATACCCATAATTCTCATTCCTTTTAGCAAGTTTTCGAACATCAAGAAATTCACTATTACCACTGTCTACCGGCATTATATTGGTAAAGTCAGGTAGGGTGTCCCAGGTATCTTCATAATATTTATATGTTAGATTTTTCAATTCTAGTTTTTTGGTATGGTCATAAGCTTTGTACCGGATATTTCTAAAGGCAACAGGACCATGATCACCTTGTATCATGAACTTAGCCAGTGAAGATTCCTCATTATCAGCAGAAGCACGAGTTGGCCCACTTACTTCTACATTCTTATGGATTAGTACACCGTTTAGATAGACTTCGCAAAATCTTGCATTCTCGGTTTTGTTTCCTTGAGAATCAAACCTTGGTGCACGAAACGAGGCTTTAACAGTTTGCCATAAACCCGGGGCCTTGCTTGCATTTACTTTTGGTGGTACACCTTCGTAGCCTTTTTGTTCCCCGGGGAGAGTCTCATCCCATCTTTGATAGATGCCGCCACAGTCCGAATGTGCCGGCTCTGCAACATTCCAGCTATCGAACAATTGAATTTCATACCGACCTTGGAAGCAAAGCCCTGAATTAGATCCTTTTGGCATCATAAATTCGATTTCTAATTCCATATCTCCATGTTCAAACCCCATAAAAAGATTGGAATGATCTGCCTCCGTAGGGTTACATACAAGAATGCCTACACCGGGTTCTGATTCCAATGATTGCTCTATCTCATAATCCGAATTGGCACTACTGGCCAATTGCCAGTTGGCACCCAATGGATCAAAAGTTGACAAATCTCCCAGAGAAATCTTTGTCATTGGAAGTGTTTCTGGAATTTCCATGGAAACTTGAGGTTGTTCATTCGATTGACATGAACAAAAAAGGCAGAGCATGGGTGTGAACGTCAGGTATTGGAAGGTTGATCGATTCATGTATTTGGAGATTGTAAAGCTTTGACAATAAATCTGGAAGGTTAAAAAGCGGCAATCTAATAACCTTGAAGTTCAAAAGTGTAACCTTACCCATTATCGGACCACTCTAAATGGAACTTTTTTCAATATGCTTTGTTTTTCTATGTTTTATTTTTCCTTTCGCTACTTCTTCTGAAGAGTAGTGTACCGGAGATTGACCCTTCAGTGAGCTATATCACTATGCGGGTGATGATGGTTATAATCCCATCTCCATTTTTCAATAATTAATCGCAATTGTTCCAAGTCATCCAACCAGCAGGCATCAGAGATAGCTTCCCGGAAGAATCCTGTGCCGAACCTTCGATATGGGCGTTTTGTGCTGGCTTGCCCGGCTGAATAAAAGCAAGGTGAACCTGTTTTTCATTACACCAGTTATTCAACCTGTGGGAGATAAATTCCGGCTCATTATCTACTCTAATGTTTATTGGTAAGCGATATTCTTTTTCAAGCATTTGAAGCGTTCTTATATCGTCGGTCTTTCGACCTTGGTCATTTTCCTTAAGAGCACTTTGATGATCTGGCTCTCAGTAAATCTTGTTCGCTTCATCTTTTGACAGTTTAAGTTACTGAGTTGTTTATTTTTAAACTGCCCGATTTTCCAGTAAGGCTACATTTGTTCCTTATTTAACTATTAATTAAGCTAGAACAAGAAAAGTGGAAATATCCATACAAAATGGTTTATCCACTATGAGTATGGATATAAGACGGTAATGCAGAGGTTAATTATTAACTACATGCGCTTAAATGAGTGCGGATTTGTTCTACCTTAGAGAATCGGGATCACTTCAAATATCAGGTAAGTTATATTTCAGTTGCCAATGAGTTCGCAAGTTACCATTAAAGACATTGCAAGGGCGTTGAAAATTTCGCCTTCTACGGTTTCTCGTGCCTTGAAAAATCATCCTGATATCAGCAAACAAACCAGGAAGGCAGTTGTTGAATTGGCCAGTGAGCTCAATTACGAGCCAAACTCCATAGCCTTAAGCCTTAGAAAAAGTAAGACCAATACGATCGGCGTTATCATTCCAGAAATAGTACATTATTTCTTTAGTAAAATCTTAAGTGGTATTGAGGATGTGGCCTACAATTCTGGTTATAATGTGATTATCAGTCAATCAAATGAGTCTTATGAGCGGGAAGTATCGGATACTAAGGCTTTACTCGCCAGTAGAGTGGACGGGTTTTTGATATCTAACTCCCGCGAAACAATAGATTTAAGCCATATTCAAACATTAATAGATAGAGACATTCCGGTTGTGATTTATGACCGTGTCTGTGAGGGGCTCAATGTAAGCCAGATACTTGTTGATGATTACCATGGTGCCTATGAAGCAACTGATCACCTGATAAAGGCTGGATGCCGGAGAATCGCTCATTTACAAGGTCCAAAAAATCAAATGATTTTTCAGGAACGCCTTCGAGGGTATCGGGAAGCCTTAGAAAAAAACAATTTAATACATGACGAGGCTTTGGTTGTTCATTGTTACGACGGAACTATGGAGGAGGCCATCCGTCATACCGAGTCCCTTATGAAATTGAAAAACCCTCCGGATGGTATATTTGGCAACAATGATTTGTCAGCTATTGCGGCAATGAAAACCGTAAAGAAAATGGGATTCCGAATCCCTGAAGATATAGCTTTTGTGGGTTTTAGTGATTGGCAGCTGTCTTCCCTGGTAGAACCTTCACTATCATCCGTTACACAACCCGGGTTTGAAATGGGACAAAAAGCCGTGAAGTTATTTCTGGAGCAGGTAAAAAATCCGGAAGGTTATAAACCAAGAAGAGAAATTCTAATTCCTAAATTGGTTATTAGAGATTCGAGTAGGAGATAACTACTCAACGATTATCATTTTCTCTTGTTTACTAATTAGTTTGCCGAAAGGCGTCAATGATAATCCAAGATTTGACGAGTCCTGAATAAATTGGTCAACAGCATCAGAGTTGACAGCAACTAGAAGACCTCCGCTGGTTTGAGGATCAGCCAATACCGTCATTCTTTCAGAACTTAATGGTCCGACATCATTGCCATAACTTTCCCAGTTTCTACTTGTTCCTCCAGGGACTGAGGATTGTTCCATATAATGATCCAAAAAATCAAATTTCGGAATCGATTCAAAATCAATCACTGCACTTAAGTCGCTCGATTCACAGATTTCTTTCAAATGTCCCAGCAGACCAAAACCAGTGACATCGGTTAATGCATTTATATACGACTGAGCTCCGAAGAAACTTCCAACAGCATTTAGAGTCATCATGGATGCCTTGACTGCCATTAAATGCGCTTCTTCAGCAATTCCTTTTTTCTCAGCTGTCGTAACAATGCCAACACCTAAGGGCTTAGTCAGAAAGAGGCTTGAGTCCAATTTCGCTGTAGAATTCTTTTTAATATGCTGTTTGTTAACAATTCCTGTAGCCGCAAGGCCAAAAACTGGCTCAGGACAATCAATACTATGCCCTCCGGCTAAGGAGATACCAGCTTCTTTGCAAACTTTCCTGCTTCCTTCTAACACTTCAGTTGCAGCATCAATTGGTATCTTGTCTACTGGCCATCCTAAAATCGCAATTGCCATAATAGGTTTACCTCCCATTGCATAAACATCACTCAGGGCATTAGCAGATGCGATAGCTCCAAAATCGAATGGATCATCAACGATTGGCGTAAAGAAATCAGTTGTACTAATGATTGCCTGATTATTTCCAATATCATAAACAGCTGCGTCATCTTTGGTGTCATTGCCAACCAATAAATTCCCATTCGTCTCCCTACTGGATTTATTGCCTAGTATCGTTTCAAGTATTTTTGGTGAAATTTTACACCCACAACCGGCACCATGACTGAAGGAAGTCAGTCGAATATTATTCATAAACGGGATCTTTTTCTTTGATTCTATTTGCTGCTTCAACCAGGCTTTTCGTAATCACGGCTGCATCGAAGCTTTCATAATTTAACGTTCTGCCAAGGACGGGATTTTTTCTATCAATGCAGTTATTGTAGGCTTTGTCATAGTACTCTAGTAACTGATCTGTAGCACCCTCCAAGCCTCCCTCACGCAAATGTTGGATCGTATTCTGAGTTTCCAACCCGCCTAAACGCTTACTGATCTTTAGAATTCTTTCCTCTAATTGGTCAGTTGGAAATAAACCGTACTCATGAACTAATCTCTTTATCCTTTCTTGCCTGGCTAATTCGATTCTGATAAATGGGCTATTAGTCATTTGAACCCAAAACTCTTGCGGGATACGTACTTCACCTATTTCTATCGACTCATCTTCGATCCAGATTCTGCTGTTGGTATCAAGAGTGCTCAAAACATTAAACAAATTGTTTTGAAATTGCTCTGTTGAGGGCTGATGCTTTTGGCCAAGGCCACCAAAGACAGATCCTTTATGACAAGCGAGTGCCTCAAGATCAATTGTTTGTTCACCTGTGGCTTTCAATTGCTGTAAAATTTCGGTCTTTCCACTCCCGGTGAACCCAGCCAGTAGTACAAGTTTAAGAGGAACTGCAAATTCCTGTAATACGAAATTCCTATAGCTTTTGTAACCACCTTCCAGCAGGGCGCACTTCATGCCACTAGTATTCATTAACCAGGCAAAGCTTTCAGATCTCATACCTCCACGCCAGCAGTGAATGAGAAGATGATCTTTATATTTCAGTTCACCACATTGTTTTACCAGCATTGACATCTTGGGTCCTACCAAGTCAAGGCCACATTGTACGGCTTGGTCACGACCTTTTTGTTTGTATAATGTTCCAATTTCGGAGTGCTCATCATCTGTGAATAGAGGAATGTTAATTGCGTCAGGAATGTGTCCCTTATTGTATTCAATTGGAGAACGAACATCAACGATAGCATTGTTACCTGAAAATTCGAGGAATGACTGAGTATTCAATTTCTCCATAAGTCTGCAAAGGTATTACAGTAGAGGGTAAAATAACACTTGGCTCTTTTGTTTCATGACCATGTGGTGGCGATGCCATAAATTTGGCGGTGGGCATCAAAATACTACTCGAACTTGAAACTTAAAGCATACTTTCAAAAGGAATTAGTTGAAGCGGGCTGCGACGAGGCTGGCAGGGGGTGTTTAGCTGGGCCTGTTGTTGCCGCTGCCGTTATACTGCCGAAACGTTTTCGACATAATCTTTTGAATGATTCCAAACTCTTGACAACAAAGCAGAGAAACTCGTTGTTAGGAGTAATCAAAAAGAAAGCTCTTGCTTTTGCAGTTGCAGAAGTTTCAAATGAAGAAATTGATGAAATCAATGTATTGAATGCTTCATTTAAGGCAATGCACCTGGCCGTTGAGAATTTAAAACTGATGCCCGGCCTTCTCCTGATTGATGGTAACAGATTTAATGCTTATGAGGGCATCCCACATCAATGCCTTGTTAAAGGAGACTCGAAATATTATTCTATTGCCGCTGCCTCGATATTAGCCAAGACCTATAGAGATGAACTCATGCAGCGTCTTTCGAAAATACACCATGAATACAGATGGGAAACTAATGCAGGGTATCCAACTAGGGAGCACCGTGACGGAATAAGAGCTTATGGAATTACGCCATATCATCGAAAAACCTTCCAGCTCCTTCCTACTCAACTGGAAATTTCTCAAAAAGATTAGTGATAAAAATTCTTCTCAAAACCGAACTTTGGTTTGAGCCCAAAAACACTTACTTGAATCAGGGATTGGATAAATCCCAATCCATATCCTGCTAGCTGAATAAAACTGGCAAGTAAAGAAAGAAAACCAACTGAAATGCTTCTGTTCAACCAAGTACTATGTATGAATAAGATTAGCGATAAGAACACAACAGGAAACAAGAACCTGATATCCATGAAAGAAAGTGCGAGTATGACCAAGCAGAAAAGTACAAATGCGCTAGGCATCAAATGCACTATTCTGATTGACCCTTTGTGCAGGGCGGAGAGATGAATGCGTGCCACGCCAGAATTGTATACTTGCTTAAAAAACTTTATGAAACTGGTCCTTCTTTTGTGATAAACAAAAGCGGTGTCTATTAGAGCAGGTTTATAACCCCGCTTTTCAAGTCGGATACTTAAATCGATATCTTCTCCAAACCGCATCTCATTAAAACCTCCGATTTGCTGAAATACACCTTTCTTAATTCCCATGTTGAAACTTCGAGGTTTGTATTTTTCCAACTGCTTCTTTCCGCCTCTTATTCCACCCGTTGTCAAAAAGGATGTCATCGCATAATTGATGGCTTTTTGAATCACTGAAAAGGATTCATGAGCTCTGTCGGGTCCACCAAATATGTCTACATTATCCTTGGAAAGATATGTCTCGATATTGTTCAAATAGTCAGGTGGTACCAGGCAGTCTGAATCAAGGAATATCAGATAAGGCCCGGATGCTTTGGTTGCAGCATGATTTCTGGAAAATCCGGGACCGGAATTGCTTTTTTTGAAGTACTGATACTTTTTACTTTTCATGAACGGTTCAATGACATTTTCAGATGAAACGGTGGACCCATCTTCAACCACTATTACCTCAAAATCCTTCAGGATCTGTTGATCGATACTTTTTAGCAGTTCAAGGAGCTCTTGTGGACGATTAAATACCGGTATGATGAAAGAATACTTAGGCATCCTGTATGCCAAGCCGCTTTGATATGAAGTTGTCGTTATTTTTTGGCTGATTTTGAGTTAACAACTCTCCAAGAAATCCAGCCAGGAATAGTTGCGTCCCAATGGTCAAGGCAACTAATGCCAAAAAGAAAATAGGCTGATCTATTACATCCCGAACGGGCAAATGATAATGTAGCTTATAGACTTTTTCACTGATAAGCCAAATGGTAATGAGGGTACCGGTAGCTATTGTTATTGTACCAAGTGATCCAAAGAAATGCATTGGTCTTTTACGGAATTTCGCCATAAAGGTGATTGACATTAAATCCAAAAACCCGTTAATAAACCGCTCAGTGCCAAATTTTGTCTTGCCGTGTTGTCGTGCCTGATGACTAACTTCTTTTTCACCTATTCTGGTGTAGCCATGCCATTTGGCGATGTAAGGAATATAGCGATGCATTTCTCCATAGACAGCGATACTTTTTATTACCTCCTTTTTATAGGCTTTAAGGCCACAATTGAAATCGTGCAACTTGATACCAGAGATTATTCTTGTAACATAATTAAAAAAACGTGATGGAATAGTCTTGGAAATTGGGTCATGCCTTTTTCTTTTCCAGCCCGATACCAAATCATAGTTTTCTTCTTGGATCATTCGAACCATTTCGGGAATCTCGGCTGGGCTGTCCTGAAGATCAGCATCCATAGTAATCACGATATTCCCCAGTGATGCTTTAAATCCGGTATCGAGTGCAGCTGATTTACCGTGATTCCTGTTTAAGCTGATGCCCTTGAAAGCCGGATTGACTTGGTGCCTCTCCTCAATTTTCCCCCAGGAATTGTCCTTACTTCCGTCGTCAACCAATATTACTTCAAAGGTTGCTCCCATTGCTTTCATGGTCTGACCAATCCAATCACATAGCTCAGGGATCGATTCTTCCTCGTTGAACAGGGGAATGATAATGGAGACTTCAATCGACATTTAATTGTTAATAACTGGTTCGTTTCTTTTTACTATGGCCCCTGTTATCAGTGCAAATACAAACGATAAAATCACCATAATCCAGGAATTCTTTAATTGACCAAATATTGTGAATTGCTCGGGCATTTCTTTTTCCAGTCTCAAAGTCTGTTGGTCTATCTGATCTTGGGGCATACCAAATGACCGCAATAATTCTTCAGAGTTGGTGACCGCGGCTTCCGCTATGAGATCAGGAAGATCCGGGTCAATGACATTGTATAACAGGATATTAAAGACCAGTTGACATGAATAGGAAATGATAAGCATTATAAATGATAGCTGGAATGCTTTACCAAAAGTCAGGTATCCATCTCCTGATGCCCGATATTGATTGCCAAAAATGACTACTAACATCAGAAGAATGATCAGAACTGATACAGAGAATGACCAGTGAATCATAAAACTGAAGTCAATCATGTAGACCAGAGTCACCAAAGTTGATACTCCAATACCAAGAAGAACACCCTTTTTCAAGGCATATAATTTCAATGATCCTGTCTTTTCTGTTGAATCCTGTTCCATGTGACTATAATTTTGTGGCAAATTTAGGGTTTACTACGTTTATGCGCATGATTTTCTATAATTCTATAATAATTATTTATGTTATTGTAATTAAAATCTGAAACTATAAGAAATGAACAAAAGAAATTTTCTGACCGTTTCAATCAGTTTGTTTCTCACTAAACTGTTGTCTCCATTTAAATCCTTTTCTATGAATAAGCACCAGACCCCCAATTGGAGTTCCTTTAAAATTGAAGATGTTAATGATAAGAGATTATCACAAGGAGGTCCATATCTCAGCTTTCTTAATGAAAAATCTCTTAAGACTGGTCTCTATGTTTTGCCCAAAGGAACTGAGGATAAACAAAATCCACATGAATTGGATGAAGTTTATTATATCATTGAAGGTCAGTCAAAATTTTCCGTTGATGGTGATATTGCAGATATTTTTCCTGGCGATATCCTTTATGTAAAAGCCCAAATCGAACATAGATTTGTTGATATTACGCAGGACTTAAAAATATTGGTATTTTTTTCAGAATTCAAAGTTTAGCTTGACTTTGACTTGAAACCTTCCTTTAGGAGTATTGAAATGGAAGCAATATGACCAGAAAGAACTGCGGGTATAATGAACCCGGGAAGTAGAATAAAAGGAAAATAAAAGACTGCAAGGTTAGGTTGGTCAAATGCCTGTATTTGAAATGGATAAGGGGTGGATAAAACAGCATTTGCCACAATGTATAAGTAGCGAGCCCATTGCGATGATGTTCCGGAGTAATACCGCCATATTGCTTTTGATGAACTTACCTGGAGCGAAATAACCGATAAATGGAGCCGAAATACCGGCGATTATATCATAATTTCGACCATTAAAGGTCATTAGCTCCGGTATCATATTTCCCAAAAAGAGCCACCACAAAACCAATTCAACTGGTACGCTAACCACATGAAGATAGGTTAACGCTGATAATGGCAATTCCCGAATATAATTTCTCGAGTTTTTATTAATGCTGTGATCAGAAATCCCATATTAATGTGCTGAGAAAGTCCTTCAATCATAGGTCCACTTTGTGCCTGAGTTAAGTAAAATGAGTATTTATATTTACAATTGAGCCAATCAGACAAGGCTTTTCTGACTGGCTTCGACCACCTAATTTCGCGGGGTGGAGTTCAGGGAATTCATAGATGAGATTTGACCAGAAGATTAAGTAAAGAACTACCTGGTCAATTGGCACAGAGAGTAATGGCCCATTAGAAAACAATATGGATCGCTTCAATGTAGATGCTCGACTGACCGCTAAAAACGGAGCGATGTTGATATTACTCTTCCCAGATGGTGGTGGTATTCATTTTCCACTTATCCGGCGTCCTACTTACAACGGAGTGCATAGTGACCAGGGTTGGGCACTACCGGGTGGTAAAAAGGATGTAAATCTCCATGAAACGGACTTGAGAGAAGCCAGCGAAGAAATTGGTATCGAATTGGATAATTTGAAAATTATTGGCTCATTAACTGAATTGTATATACTCGTTAGTAATTTCAAAGTGCTTCCGGTGGCAGGATATTGTTTAGAGAAACCCACTTTCACTCCGGATAATCATGAAGTGGAAGAGATTATTACAGCCGATCTCGGGATGCTTCAGAGTAGAGACAGCCAAAAGTGACTGAGATGCTGACAAATGGTGAATTTCGACTCAATGTACCTTATTTTGCGGTTAATGATCGTATAATATGGGGTGCCGCAACAATGATGTTAGGAGAACTACAAACTCTTTTGAATGATTGAAAATTACACATGATGCGTATGAATCATATTTAAAGACACAAGTAGCCTATTTGATGCGACGCAGAATTCTTTTTATAGTAAACCCACGATCAGGAACTTCAAAACAAACTGTTAATGAAGAGGTGATTAATAAGCTTTTTGATCACCCAAATTGGTCAATTCAGTTAACCAAATACGCTGGTCACGCCAGAGATATTGCTACCAAGGCTAAAGAAAATATGGATGTGATCGTGGCAATTGGGGGAGATGGGACAGTGAATGAAATAGCCTCAGCCATTATTGACTCATCAGTTACCTTGGGAATAATCCCAAAAGGCTCTGGAAATGGTCTTTCCAATTTTCTTGGAATACCAAAGTCTTTGTCCGGAGCTTTTGAAGTTATTAAAACGGGTAAAGTGATAGAGATTGATACCATGTCTCTTAATGAACATCATTTTGTGAATATGGCCGGAATAGGTTTTGATGCGCATATTGCTCATCTGTTCAAGGATTTTGGTTCCAGAGGTTTTATGTCTTATTCGAAATTAGCTGCAAAGGAGTTTGGAAGATATAATGGCCTTAAGGTAAAGTTCAACTACCGTGAAAAAACAGTAATTGAACAAAATGCTTTTGTGTTGAGTTTTGCCAACTCGTCTCAATATGGCAATAATGCTCATATCGCCCCAAAAGCAATAATAAATGATGGCCTTGCCGATGTTTGTGTAATTAAAAAGTTCCCATTAATATATGCTCCAATTGTACTTTACAGGATGTTTGGCAAAACACTCGGAGGGTCTAATTATTATAACTCTTTCAAAATTAATGAAATGCAAGTGAGTAGCCAGCAAGCAATGCCTGCTCATGTTGACGGCGAAGCGGTCAATATTGGAAAAGAGGCTGTATTGTCGGTTTATTCAAGAAATTTGAGAGTTTTGATACCTCCCAATTCACACTTAAAGCCGCTATTGTAAACTCGGGTCAAATCAAGGCGGACATCTTAGCGTCTGGCATTGAGTGGAAAGCAAATTTTAGATACTTTTAGAACATCATTATTTGCTGCTCATTTAGAGCCAAAATCAAAACAAATGCATTTACTGAAAGGATTTTTTTACTTTCTCGGTGGTGAAGATGGCGAAGAAAAAACCCTGTTTTTATTGTTAGCCAAGGGATTTTGTATGGGCATATTCATTGCAGCCTATCAAGTGGGAGCAGAGACATTATTCATTTACGAACTTGGTGAAGAACTCATGGACGAAGCATTTTTCGCTGCAGGTGCCGCCGGAATTATAACGACCATAATCTTTGTTTGGCTTCAGAAACTGATTCGATTTTCGGTGCTTGCCATAGCCAATGTTTTCGTCATTTTCATTTTCGTTGTTGGTTTACGCATAGGTCATACAACTATTGACTGGCCTTATTGGTCATTCGTTCAGTTTGTGATGATTGGACCCGCAACTGCCCTCATCATTTTGGGATTCTGGGGGACATTTGGCAGGATATTTAATTTGAGACAATCAAAACGAATTATCGGAGGCATTGATACTGGTCAATTATCTGCGACCGTACTAGCATTTTTCTCTATACCAATTATTTCCAATTTTGTACAGAGCGATACTGAAGATTTGATTGTAGCAGCAATCGTGGCGTGTTTTGGAATATTAGTGTTTACAATATGGCTGGTGCAATCGTACAATTTTGATTCGGCTACCAAAGCAAAATTTGGTGAAAAGAAAGTTAAAAGTGTTGGGTTTATAGATCTTTTTAGAGATAAGTATTTGAGAATGATGTGCTTCTTTCTAATATTTTCAACTATTGCAGCCAGCTTTATTGAATTCTCATTTTATAAATCTACCGGGATTATGTACCCTGTTGAAGAAGAATTAAAGAACTTCCTTTCTTTCTTCAATGGATTTGTAATGATTATTAGTTTCGTTATTCAGAGTTTTTTCAACGACATTATTATGGGTCGGTATGGCTTGAAAGTATCGTTGATGGTAATGCCATTCATTCTGGCCGTATTTACCATTGGGGCCATTATTTCCGGCCTCATTTACGGTTATACGGAGAAAAACAACGAGTATTTGTTTTTCTACTTATTCGTCGCCATGGGTAACTGCTTTACCTTATCGATAAAGGATGCATTGGAGAGTCCGGCGTTTAAATTATTCTTCCTACCGTTAGATATTAAAATTCGTTTTGACATTCAGACAAGAATTGAAGGCGTTATTAGCCAAATCGCCGTCCTTATTGGTGGTTCAATAATCATCTCTCTAGGGGTTGTTACATGGATAGAGCTTATACATTATTCATATTTTGTAATTGCAGTCACTGCGGTTATCGTTTATTTCGCTGACAAGCTGTTTGGTGAGTACAAAAAGACATTAACGATTGCGCTTGAAGCGCAAAAGGAGAAGCTAAAAGGCAGAGGAAGTAAGAATGAACACAACACCATTAATGTTTTGAAATCTGAAATTCATAGTGAGGAGATTGATAGGGTAATTAGGTCCTTAAAGTTGATGGAAAGAATGGAACCAGTCATGATAGAAGATTTTCTGGTTCATGGATTAGATCATCCGGAAAAAGATGTGAAAATCTACGCTTACCGTAAACTTCGCGAACTTGAATTATTTGAGTCTTATGATAAAATAAGGAAGATAGCAGGTAAGGAAAGCGACGAGGAAATTATTAAGGAAGCAGCTTTGTGTTTGAAAAAATTCAAAAAGGCACAAGAATTTCAACTTACAGTTGAAAAAGTAAAAAAGTTAGTAAGATCGACTGACTCTAAGGACAGAGTGTTTATTGCTCATGTCTTAAGAAAATTAAAAGATGAGCAATATATACCGTTCATCGTGGAATTATTGAGGGACATTAATCCAAATGTCAGAAGTGCCGCCATTGTTACGGCCGGATCTTTACATAGACCGGAACTATGGCCCACTCTGGTGGAGAATCTTTCAGTGAGTGCTTATAGTAATTCAGCGGACTCAGCACTGGTTGCTGCTGGAGAACCTGTATTTCATACAATAGACACAGCGTTCTATAAGACCAATCAATATCTTGAGACTATGGTTCGAGTTGTTCAGATTCTGGGAAGAATTGGTGGTAGACGAGCTACTGATCTCTTATGGAAAAAGATTGAATTTCCGGACCGGAGAATTGTATCAAAAATTTTGTTAGCACTAAGTTATAATGGTTATCATGCCAAAGATTTTCAGGCTGCAAGAATAAAGATTGCTATTGAGGAAAGGGTAGGTGATGTTGCATGGAATATTTTGGCTTTACAGTTTATTCCTGAAGACCATGAATTAGATTTTAAGATTAGAGAGGCGATCGAACAAGAGAACAAGCAAAACTACGATAACATTTTCATACTGCTGGCGATGATTTATGACACACAAAGCATTCAATTGATACGCGAGAATTTGAAAATTGCAACTGTTGATAGTATTGCATTTGCAGTTGAGGCATTGGATATCACTCTTGAAGAAGATTTGAAGGCAAAGATCTTCCCTATTATGGACGAAATGAAAGACGAAGAGCGGTTATCTCGTTTAATGAACTTTTATCCACCTGAGGAATTTTCGTCTTATTCTGATTTACTGATACAAATAATAAATCGTGATTACAATCACATTAACAGGTGGACAAAGGCTTTATCAATCTATAGATTATCCTTTGTTGAAGGAACAGAGGTTGGGAATGATTTAATTGCCAATTTGTTCAATCCTGATCCTGTTTTGCTTCAAACTGCAGCGTGGGTGATATATACTGTGAACAAAAACGAATACCGCACTCAAACCAGAAGAATAAATGCTATTGTTAAGAAAGATCTTGACAAGCAAATATTACCTCCAGTTTTCAGGGATGAGGACGAAGAATATCATCAGAAAAAGTACATATTAGAAAGAGCTCTTATTTTAAGTGAGCTTGAGTTATTTAAAGGTGTGTCAGGGGTTACTCTAACTGACGTAGCTGAATGTCTCGAAGAGATAATGCTCAAGAAGGATCATGCGGTCATTGACAAAGGTAGTAACGGGAATGAACTGGTTTACATTCTTATTTCTGGCAAACTAAAAGTGCATGATGGAGATGAGGTATTAAAGATTGTCGAGCCTGTTACCATTGCAGGAGAGCATCATATAGTTGGTTCAGACATATTCGAGTATTCTGTAACCACATTAGAGGATTCAACACTTCTAGTCATCGCCAAAGATGACCTATATGACCTCATGTCGAAAAACATTGAGTTAGTAGAAGCGTTCCTTGGAGTTATTGAAGATGAAAAGGAAAGGATAGATGTTGAAGAGGAACTTTATGTGAATCAAAATGTCTTTAATTGATATAAACTATGAGGGCTGTTCCAATAATATGGCCATGAAAGTTTGAATACCATCAATAAGGTTTCCTATTCTCAGATTTTCATTAGGACTGTGTTGGTTATTGTCGGGGTTCACAAGTGGGACTATTACTGCCGGAATTTGCAGTTCGCTGATGAAGCTCGCTATTGGAACAGTACCTCCCATTATTCTTATTTTTACGGGGTCACTATTCCACCCTTTATTAATTGCATTAGATAGCCATACTCCGGATTTTGAGTTTACATCTGTTCTGAAGGGGAGTGTTGCCCCTCCTGATACAAACGTGGCAATTTTGGGGTACTTCAATCTTTCATCTTCAGTTGGTATTCTGTCAAGCAAGTGATATCCTTTATTTTCCGGCATTGCTAATTAAATATAGTTAATATTTCATTTCGATGATGCATCAAAAGCAAAACGGATAAAGTAAGCATCTCAATACTTTTTGAACAGCACTTTGATTTTCTTCTCATTCTTGCCAAAAAATGCCTGAACAAGCTATTATAGCTTTCTACGGTAAAAGTTTCTGCTTTTGATTGAATGTGTTTGTCTTTAGGGACCATGTGCTCGTATGACTTCCAGTAATCACTTGCTAGAGTATTCATCTGGTTAGTGCCTATTAGCCCCCAGAGCTTTTTTGCTGTCTCAGTACTTCTGTCGCCAATAACGAAATTGATGAACTTTTTCCCATATCGATCAACAGCAATCCAAATCCAGCAATAGTTTTTTGTTTCCAATGTAGCTGTGCATCTGGTCAAGCTCTACGAAATCCACTTCGAAACCGCTATTGGACAAGGACTGCACTTCTTGGCCAAAACCCCTTATCCAGTTTAACACAGATACATTGCTCACGTTGAGTATTCTACCGATTGACCGAAAACCCAACCCTTCAAGATATAATTGCAGGGCGTATTTTTTCAACTCTTTTGGTTTGGCCGTAGATTTTTGTTGTACCGTATAGTGGTAGCCGCATTTTTTACACTTATACCTTTGTTTTCCTTTTATCTTGCCGGATTTAATGACAGCACTGTTTGAACACTTAGGACAATTCATGGCTTTTTTCTGTAAAAATAAGAAAACTATATATAATTAGCAATACCTAAAAAAGGAGGGCCGAAACCCTCCTTTTCATCAACCAACCGTAAACTATATATATTCAACCGTAAGCTATATATCATTAAACCACTTGGATGCGGAATTACCCCTAATGTTTAATTCGAATTATTCTGTTTCTATTAGGTTAATATTTTAAACGTTAGTTCGATTTGTTTGAGTCCTTGACTATTTTCTTTTGAAGACTCTATGTTCCTAAAATGAAAATGGTGGGAATCTTGCTAATATGTATTGACTTATTTCTCCATCCTCCAACAGATATAGTGTCAATCAGTTCAGTGGGTGAGGTCAAACCAGCAGCAACGCATAACCGTGTATTGGGATGACAAGTTTCTAATATAGATTCAAGAAGAGCCTGATTCCGATAAGGAGTTTCCATAAATATTTGACATTGACCACTTTTGAGAACCAATGATTCCAAATGTTTAACTTTCTTCTTCCTATCTTCTTTATTAATTGGAAGATAACCTTGGAAAGCAAAAGATTGACCATTAAATCCAGAAGCCATGAGTGCTAAAAAGATAGATGATGGACCTACCAAAGGCACTACTTTAATATTTAATTGATGAGCTGCCTGAACGGCAAGTGCTCCAGGGTCCGCTATTCCGGGGCACCCTGCTTCTGATATGACACCAACGTTTTGACCATTTGATATGGGGATTAAAAGATTGAGAACCTCCTCAGGTTGGGTCTGTTTGTCATAAAGTTCAAATTGGATGTTTTCGATGGATACACCCAATTTAAGTGAACTAATATACCGACGGGCACTTCTAATGTTCTCAACCAAAAAATAGTTGAGCTCCTTAATTACCAATTTAGTATACTCTGGAATAACCTGTGTTGTATTTTCAGCAAGTGTAGAGGGAATGAGATATAATTTTCCAGACTGATTCACTTTTCAATGATAGAAAGATCAGCTTTCTTTATTTAAAAAAGATATTGCAGAGGCCATGAATTCATTTGGTTTTTCAGCATGCAACCAATGTCCAGCATTAAGAGACTTAAACTTGGCTGCGGTGAATAGGTTACTGATAATCGAGTGGTCGGTCTCTTTGACATACCCGGATTTATCTCCAGATATGAACAGTGCCGGGCCGTCATATTGCTTACGAGTGGAATTCCATAGTCCCGTTTGTTGAATATTCTCTTCAATTGATTTGAGATTTGCTTTCCACTTATACCCATTATCGGAACGAGTCAGATTTTTAAGTAGAAACTGCCTCATTCCAAAATCGTCAATATATCCGCTTACAATTCTTTCCGCTTCACTTCTAGAAGTGATAGTTTTTAAGTCGACCGCCTTCAATGCCGAGAATATGAGGTCATAATCGACACGGTAATTTTTTGGCACCATATCTGCGACAATGAGTTTTTTCACGTTTTTCGGATTCTGTAAAGTATACTGCATCACTACTTTACCGCCCATTGAATGACCAATTAATGAAACTGGGGCACCTGTATATTGTTCTACAAATTCCTCAAGGTCGCTAACCAAAACATCATAATTAAACCCGTCGCTATGAAATGATTGGCCATGATTTCTTTGGTCCGGAATAAATACATGATAATGCTCTGCAAAGCCTCTGGCATGAGTTGCCCAATTGTCTGATGAACCCATTAATCCGTGAAGTATTATCAAGGGCTCCCCGGATCCATACTCTCTATAAAATAAATCCATGCTTGTTCGATTGACAGCAAAGTAATTAAAAAATTACATCATGTAACCCTGGAGACTTAACCCTTCTTAACTGGTGACTCAGGTGGTCAGCTCTATAGAGGAATTTATTAAGTGAAATAACCGTATCTTTGAAACTCGATTTAGAATTTGACCATGGCTTTACTTGATTATGTGCTTGAACCGCCATCCTACGGTTGGACTGATGATAAAGGGAATCTTGTCAAACCTTCTGCTGGCACAATTTTTAGAGAGTTTTTTTCCAAAATCAATATTTTAAAAACAAGGAAAAACTGGCTTGCTTTCACTAGTTGGTTTTGGGTACTGTGTTTACTTCCGTTTCTGCTGGTTTTTATCTTCCAGTATTTTAGTCTATGGCTTCTAGTGCTTGGTTTTCTTTACAGTATGGTATTAATGGGAAGTCATGGCACAGTTTGGTATCATCGATATGGCACTCATAATGCTTTTAAGTTTAGCAATAACTTTTGGCGCATCTTAACTAAGAATCTGGTTCTCAAAGTTGTACCAGATGAGGCCTACATAGTTTCTCATCATGTCCATCATTTTAAACCCGATCTTCCAGGTGACCCTTACAATACTACTGTAAGTTGGTTGTATTGTTTCCTCGCTGATGCCAATCATCAGGGGGTGGCCAGAAATTTGAGTGAAAAAGATTACAAGATCGCTACCGGATTTATTAAACATACAGGGACAGCGATTAATTCCTATGAGGAATATAAAACATGGGCATCAATCACTAAACCACTTCCACTGTTGCTCAATTGGGTTTTGAATTGGTCATTTTGGGGTACTGTCTTCTTCTTAATTGGCGGGTTTCCATTGCTGTGTGCACTTTTTGGGGCGGCACACGTTTGGGCTATTGGTATCCGAACCTTTAATTACGAAGGCCACGGCAAAGGCAAAGATAGACGTGAGGAAGGGGTGGATTTTAATTGGGATGACCTTTCTATTAATCAATATTGGCCAGGATATGTTGCCGGTGAATGGCATAATAATCATCATTTATATCCTCACAGTGCTCAAAATGGATTTAAACCAGAGCAGATTGACCTGCCCTGGTATTATATAAAGTTTCTTCATTGGTTGGGAGGTATAAAATCCTATCACAACAACAAAGAAGATTTTTACAATGATCATTATTTGCCCTATCTGAAGGAAAAGAAAAATCAGACGAAGAAATTGGTCAATTGAGTTGGAAGCTCTCTAAAGAATAATCCCGAAACTTATCGCGTTCAATGATGGACCCCTAGTGTCAACAAACACTTCGCTGAGGTCATAGTTAACAAAGAAATCATACCCTTTATAACCGACCTGACCCCTTAGACCGTACCGGAAATTGTTCATAAAAAAATTGCTGCTTTCCCTGTCCTTATCTCTATCACCATCTTCCTTGAAAACAATTTTTGAATGACTGCCAAGTCTATAGCCGCCATAAACACCACCTCCAATTCTAAAACCTCTCCTCTTATATTTAGTGACACGGATCGAACCTTTCTCGATTTTCTTCACCTGCCTACTGCCGTAACTAAAATCAAACATTGGCACTAAATGTGCATTTATATAAGTGGCTGATAACTTACTTTTGATACCATTAACAGAATTGTCACTTGAGAAAACTACCTCGGTATCTTCCTTAGTAATTCTGGTATTGGTGTCATCAAACTTCCAATTGAACCAGCTCAGGTGACCACCCCACTCTATAAAGAGAGGGCCCGCAATGGATGTTTTATGAGTTAAGGCCAACCCTAAGTACCATGAACCCCAAGGTTTGATTGTGTATTGTGCATTAGACGACCCGTCAGGGAACTCTCCATCCTGGAGCCAGTTATTTAAGCCAAATTCGACGTTAAACGAATGCCTGGTACTCCAACTTCTTCTTTCTATATGCTCTGATTTTTTGTAATCGGAAAGCTCCAAGTGATCCAGATTTTCGAGCTCATCTTCAATGTCCTCAAAACTATCTGCACCAATTTCGTAATTGGCGATTTTAATACTTACACCACTCTTGTTTCTTGTTTCATCACGATTCGATTTTCTGTTTTGAACAACAATTGTAGTGTCTCTTAAATATCGGCCACCTTGGTTATCCTCAATCGTTAGATACTCAACATCCTCTTCTGCTGAGTCAATTGAAACAGCGAGATCGCTTAGCATCTGATTGATGTCGTAGAATTGAAGTGATTTTAAGTCGGATGGGTCCTCGATTAACACCAGTATTCTACTATTGTTACCAAATTCCAAAACGATGGTGTCTGTCACGGTTTCATATTCTGCAGCTTTTACTTGCGTAAGCAAGCACCAACCAACACAGCATAAGCATGCCGTGGCCATTTTTTTAAGTGTAATAATAATTTTCATGTCCTTTTTATTTTGAGTTTTGCCGTTAGGCATTGAGTTCTAATCATCATTCTTATTGAAAAAGTTTTCCTTTGCATCCCTCAAGTCGGCGATTAAGGAGCCGTTTGCCAAACTGCGAGCAGAATTAAGAATTCTATTGAATGTACCATCCTTGACATTACTTGAGTCGGAAGTAACTTTGGATTCAGCGACAAGAGATTTCTTTGTTCTTCCTGAGATATAGGTGATTCTGACTTTTGGCAATGATTTTTCAACCACATCCGTAGTTACATCCTGTACTTCAGACTCAGCGACAATCAACGCATTTTCCGATTTCATAATTAGGTCTGGTATTTCAACTTCCTGAACATTGTTGACTTTTTCAACAATCTCACGAGCAATTAGCTCTTCTGGCTGCATTAATGGCATATTAGTCTTAAGAATTGTCTCCTTGAGAATTATGGGACCAATGTTATCAGGGGTTTCCGCAACCTCAGCCACAATTGTTTCAGATACTTCCGAGATAATAGTCTCTTCAATTGGTTTCAAACTTTTAATTGAATTTGTTAAATCAACTTCCGGTTCATTCACTTCTGAAATCACCTCATTTGTTGGGGAATTGATGGAAGCAATTTCAACACTCTCTTGACTATTATTGACCCAAAACCACGTGGAGAAACTGAGAACTATACTTACCGAAGCAGCGATGTAAACCCAACCCGTCGATTTCTTTCTTTCAGAAATTTTATTTTGAAATTTCTGGAATGCTACGCCGCCGGGAACTATCTCAGAATGTTCCAGCTTGTCCTTAAATAGTTGATCCAATTTGTGTTTAGTCATTGGTCAATAGTTTAGTGTCCATAATTTTTTCGGCACCGACCAACTTATGTTGAAGTAATACCCGAGCTCTGCTTAACTGAGATTTAGAAGTATTGACACTGATATCAAGGTGTTCAGCAATTTCTTTATGTGAATAACCTTCAATGGCATACAAGTTGAAGACCGTTCTATATCCGTTCGGTAAAGATGCTACCAGGCTGAGCAGGTCGTATTCTTCGAGCTTGTCACCCAATTCTTGATAATCGAGAGTTAATTCAGCTTTTTCGACATCAACAGCCATGAAAATGCTTTTATTTTTTCGCAGGTAGGTGAGACATTCATTAATTACTATGCGTCTAATCCAGCCTTCGAAGCTTCCTTCTCTTTTAAATTGTTCTAACTTTTCAAATACTTTCATTATCGAAGCAATCATTACATCTTCGGCTTCATCACGATCTTTCAAATAACGAGAGCATACACTAAGCATCTTTGCGGAATATTTTCCATAGAGAGATTCTTGGGCGACTCGCTTGCCGCTTAGACACCCCTCTATAATTTCGTCATCATTGATTGACTTTTTAATCGTCAATTTCATTTTGAAACCTTACGAAATGAAGATGCACCAAAATTCTCAGAGGTTGCGTCCTCATAAATACTGACTGCTAATATTTCCGAATAAATAACCTGAAATACTGAGTAATACTACTCAGAATGGTCACCAAGACACCTTCTTTTATACCAATATAAGGCACTAATTGGTGAAATATATGGCGTTGTAGGCAACTTTTATCACAAAATAAATTTATATTTGAGTGGATTTTGAATATGCCTTCAGGAATGACGTATTGTATTTTTTGTTACCTTAAACAGATGACTAATGACATCCCAAAAAGTAATTAGAGAGGAAGAGGTATGGAAATCTATTAATGGCTTTGGCAATTATGAAGTTTCTAATACCGGTAAAATTAGAAGTAAGGATAGGAAATCCTGGCACTCTGGGAGTAAGATTTACATGAGTGTAAAAGGAAGGGTCATGGCGCAGCGGTGGAACAAGCTGTGTAAATGCTATTTTATGGATTTGATAGACAACGGCGGGAAACGAAGAACCGTTTATCCGCACAAGGAAGTTGCTCTGGCATTTTGCATTAATCCTGATCCGGATAATAACACAATGATCATTCACAGTGACAATAATCCACGGAATAACGATTCCACAAATCTGGAATGGGTTACACCGTCCGCTCACATGCTGTTCCAATTCAAAGTTGGCAACAAAGACAATTACGAGGTTTGGAAGGTGAGAAAGAAACGTTATAAGAATGGTTTTAAGGAAACCACCGTTTTTAAAGGCAGAGGAAGAAAGAAGAAAGCGGTGGATTAAGAAATTGGTAGAGGTGCCATCTAATGGGACTGCTTCGCCGTGGTTTAGTATTATTATTTTTCCAATAGCTGAAATTGGTCTAATTTCAAGTTCTAAGGTCATTTAGATAAGCATAAATGAATGTAGAGCTTAATAAGAATGAGGATGAGTTTAAGCAAATGCTCTATAAACTGACTGCCAGGTCAGTTGCGACAAAATTAGGCGGTGGAGAGAAGAAGATAGAATCTCATCACAAAAAGGGGAAACTAACTGCAAGGGAGAGGATTGATTACCTCAAAGATGCCAGGTCGGAGTTTTTGGAGATTGGCCTTTTTGCGGGAGATGGTATGTATACAGATGTTGGCGGATGTCCATCGGGTGGAGTGGTTTGTGGAATTGGCTATATAAAAAACAGACAATGTGTTATTGTAGCCAATGATGTCACGGTAAAGGCAGGAGCCTGGTTCCCAATTACCACTAAGAAAAATATGCGTGCTCAGGAAATCGCAATGGAAAATAAGCTGCCAATAGTTTATCTTGTTGACAGTGCTGGAGTATTTCTCCCAATGCAGGACGAGATTTTTCCAGACAAATATCACTTTGGTAGGCAATTCAGAAACAATGCAAAAATGTCCTCGGAAGGAATTGTACAGATTGCTGCAATTATGGGAAGTTGTGTGGCTGGTGGTGCCTATCTTCCTATCATGTCAGACGAAGCCCTCATTGTTGATAAAACAGGGTCTATATTCCTGGCGGGAAGCTATCTTGTCAAAGCTGCTGTTGGTGAGGACATAGACAATGAGACATTAGGAGGAGCAACAACTCATTGTGAGATTTCCGGAGTAACCGATAACAAATATAATTCTGACGAAGAGTGTTTGGATGCTATTCGGAAACTTTTTGACAAATTTGGCCATACTGAAAACACTGGATTTGATCGTGCAAAATCCAAACCTCCCAAATACGATCCGAAGGAGATTTACAAATTGTTTCCTATCAATAGGGCAAAGCCATATGACATGCTGGAAATTATTAAGTGTATTGTCGATGAATCGGAAGTGCAGGAATACAAGTCGGATTACGGGAAAACATTGCTATGTGGATATGCCAGGATTGATGGTTGGGCCGTTGGAATTGTCGCGAACCAGCGGAAAATTGTAAAAACAAAAAAAGGGGAGATGCAGATGGGTGGAGTAATTTACTCCGATAGTGCTGATAAGGCCGCCAGGTTTGTCATGAATTGCAATCAAAGGAAAATACCTCTATTATTTCTTCATGATGTAAGCGGATTTATGATAGGCAGTAGGGCAGAGCACGGGGGTATTATAAAGGACGGAGCGAAGATGGTGAATGCCGTTGCTAATTCAGTTGTACCAAAATTTACAGTTGTATTAGGTAATTCTTATGGTGCTGGCAATTATGCAATGTGTGGAAAAGCTTATGACCCAAGATTAATTTTTGCTTGGCCAAGTGCTGAAATAGCGGTTATGAGCGGAGGTTCGGCAGCAAAGACTTTGCTCCAGATTAAGGTATCGACTCTCAAAGGTCAGGGAAAGAAGATTACATCTGAGGAGGAGAAAAAGTTATTAGATGATATCACTGATAAATATAATGAGCAATTAAGCCCTTATTATGCCGCCTCACGCCTCTGGGTTGATGGAATTATTGATCCTGTTGAAACTATAAAAGCAATTTCAATGGGAATTGAAGCCGCAAACCAGGCACCCCTTGAAAAGAGATTTAACCCCGGAGTTATACAAACGTAGTATTGATTCAGTATGCAATTATTTGTAAATTGATTTTATGCAGGAGAACGAGCTAAAGGCGTTGGTGTCCTTGCTAGATGACGATGATACAGAAGTGTCCTCGCATGTCGAAGAACAAATTATTTCTTTAGGTACAGAGATTATACCTTTTTTGGAGGAAGAATGGGAAAAGAGTTTCAATCCAACAATTCAGACAAGGATCGAAGACTTAATTCATAATCTCCAGTTCACCTTGGTAAAAGAACGTTTGACAGCTTGGGCAGAGCAAGAAGGGCAAGATCTTTTGGAAGGAATGTGGATTGTTTCCACCTATCTATATCCTGATTTAGAACTTAGCAAGTTGAAGCAAGATATAGAACAGATTTACTATGAAATCTGGTTAGAATTTAGAAATGCGCTCAGTCCAATTGACCAGATCAAAATCCTAAATGGTGTTCTTTTCAGCAAATTGAAGTTTCGTGCAAATACGAAAAACTTCCATTCACCTTCCAACTCCATGCTTAATGTAGTTTTGGATTCTAAAAGGGGAAATCCTATTACTCTCTGTACTGTCTATATGTTGGTAGCGGCTAAATTGGAGATGCCTGTTTATGGTGTAAATCTTCCTAACATGTTTATTCTAACTTACAAAACGGATGACATTACCTTTTATATCAATGCTTTTAACCGGGGTATTGTTTTTACTAAGGAGGATATTGATCACTACTTAAAAAACCTCAACCTGAATGCACTGCCCCGTTTTTATGACCCATGTGATAATATTGAATTTATAAAAAGATCTTTTAGGAACTTAGTCGTGGCATTTGAGAAGTTGGGCGAATATCACAAAATGGAAGAAGTCAAGATGTTATTGAATTCCATTCGCAATGAGGGTATGCTTTAAATTTTAATCATGCAACCAATAGGCCTGCTATTAATTTGAGGTACAGGTCTGTTCCTGATTAACATTTCAACAGCTTCCTGAAAGTATGCGTCATGTACATCATTTACATTTTGCGGATTATCATCAATAGATCCCCTATAAACCACCTTATATTCCGAGCCAGTGGGTTTGAGAAGAAATGCTTCTGGATTTTTGGTCGCTCCTAACAATTTACTAACCTGCTGATTGTTGTCTACCAGATAAGGAAATGGATAACCCTTTGATTCAGCCTTATCTTTCATTTGGGGCTTCTTATCAGCAGGGCTTAATGCCGGATTATTTGAATTGACCAGAAGGAAATTAATTCCTGCGGCTTCATATTTTGCATAAAGATTTAATATTCTATCCTCATAGAGCTTGGCATACGGACAGTAATTACTGGTAAAAATTATCGCGATGCCTTTTGCATCATGATAATTTGACAATGAAAATGACGACTCATCAATGGCGTTAGTCAAAGAAAAATCAGAGATCGTTTGACTACTTAACGGCAAATTAAAAAATAAGAAAAGATGTAAAGTGAGTGCTCGGATCACATTCATTATTGAAATTAAGAATTCGCAGTGTACTGATCAAGAAATGTATGTTCCTTCTTTATAAACCAGCCATTGTGTGTCAATTTTTTCGAATTTCAGACTAAATGCTTCTTTAAAATCGTCGATTTTAATTTCACCCTTCAAATGGTCACTGTCTCTGAGAGTAATTGTTAAATGTTGTTTAAAGATCAATTGCTTTCTTCCATAAATCTTGTAAAGACATTCTTTAGCTGCCCAAAGTATAGTTAATTGGTCTATATCATTAGATAATTTTAACTCATTTTCCGACAGGAATTTATGCCTGATACGAAAAATCTGATCTCGAGGAGCTTCAATATCAATACCGGTGAATCCTGATAAATCTAAGATCGCGGCGGCATAGGGATAAGCGTGTGATATTGAAATATGGATGTTGGCCGTATTTAATAAATGAGGTTTTCCATGGGAATCTTTTATAATACCACTATAAGAGAATCCCTCGTTCTCCACCAAGTGTCTTATTAAATGCCGTGTCGCAATAATTTCTAGCTTCTTTTTTTCAAGCAGGTTGCTGGTGATCTCATTTTGATCTGTTATGAACAAAGGAGGCAAAAGTTCCTCGACTGTTTCTTCTATTTTCCAGACAGCCAATTTTACACTTGAGTTGACTTCTTTCTGGTGAACAATTGGCATACTTTAGCTGTCAATATGAGAAAAATGAAGCAATTACTTGTGACTGACAATAGCGATATTCACTGATGAAAGTTACAGTATCCAAAACAAATAGCTGCATTGGACACAGAGATTGTGTATATGCACTGGGTGGCTCAAGTGGCCAACATTTCTTTTCATCTGGTGGTGACGGTATGGTTGTCAAATGGGATTTGGATAATCCGGACAATGGCGAGCTATTGGCGCAAGTGCCGACCTCAGTGTATGCGTTAAAATTTATTGAAGAGTCAAACACACTCGTAGTTGGTCAGAATTTCGAAGGGCTTCAATTGGTTAATGTTGACAAAAAGAAGGTCAAATATTCCATGAAGATTGGGGATATCGCAATTTTTGCTATTGAGAGTGTCAATGACCATCTGATAGTTGGATTGAAATCAGGTCTAATATTGATTGTAAAACTTGATCCTATAACGCCCGTCAAGCGACTAGAATTTTCTCAAGAAAGTGCCCGAACCATTGCCATATCTGAATCCCGAAATGAGTTTGCAATTGGCTATAGTGATCATACAATCAGAATTTTTGATCTGGATACTTTTTCGATTAAAAAGGAAATTAATGCTCACACGAATTCTGTTTTTACAGTTCAATATTCACCAGATGGACAGTATCTATTAAGTGGTAGCCGTGATGCGCATATTAAAATCTGGAACACCCAAAATTATAGTCTTGAAAAGGCCATTGTGGCTCATATGTACGCATTGAATGACCTGGTATTTAGTCCGAATGGAAAACATTTTGTAACTTGTAGTATGGATAAATCCATCAAGATATGGGATTATTCAACCTTCAGCCTGATTAAGGTCATAGACAAATCTCGTCATGCAGGTCATGGTACATCTATCAATAAACTATTCTGGTCACCTTATAACAACCAATTGATATCCTGTAGTGATGACAGGACACTATCATTATGGAATATAGAGTTTTCATGAAAAGCATTCAGATTTGTGGAAATAATTGTGTCAAACCCCTGATTTTCAGCCATTACCGGTTTAAATTTGCACTTTATTAAATTATGATAACGATATCATGAAAATAACTCCCTTGGAAATACGCCAAAAGCAATTTGAAAAGAAACTTCGTGGGTTTGATAAGGATGAAGTCAACGCTTTTCTGTTAACACTTTCTCAGGAATGGGAAAAGGTTATGGACGAAAAGAAAGAATTGACTATCAAATCGGATACCTCTCAAAAGGAGGTTGAGAAGCTAAGGGAAGTTGAAAGCTCATTGTTCAAAACGCTGAAGACTGCTGAGGACACCGGGGCGAATATGATAGATCAAGCCAATAGGTCAGCCGAACTTCACCTAAAAGAGGCTCATATCAATTCGGAGGCCTTAATGAACGATGCGAAATTAAGGGCAAGGGCTATGATTGAAAAAGCCGAGCTCGAGACAAGGGAGGTGATCGAGGGGATGGAAGGTGAGCTTAGAAAAATTGAGCATCACTATAGGGCTATCGAAAATCAAAGGGAGAGCCTGGTCGCTGAATTGAAATCACTTTCAAGTGATATCTCAGATAAGCTGAAACGTATTTCTAAGAAAAACACTGAAATAAATATTGAACCTCAACTTAAAAAGGCAAGAGAATTGTCTAGAAGAATGGAGGGTGATTATGAAGCCAGTAGTCAAAAGAAAGAAACTACAAAGAATCCTGTTGAGCTATCTCGCCCAATGCGGTCGCCAGAACCCCCTAAGCGCAAAGTTTCACTGCCAGAAGAGGTAGCACCTCCCTCGGAAAATGTCATAACATCAGAAAATGGCAGCGAAAAGAAAACAAAGAAGGATGCAAAACCCACTGAAGTAAAGGGACTCGGGGAGCAATCATTTTTTGATGAGCTAAATTAACTATGGGAATAATAGCTCTGGAGGGCCTTAAATTTCATGGTTATCACGGAGTCCATGAAATAGAGCGCACAACCGGTAATTCTTTTGAGATAGACCTGGAACTTGAAGTCGATTTTGAAAAAGCTGCAACCAAAGATGACATAAGACTTGCCGTAGACTATGAAGATGTCTATAACGTTGTTCAAAACGAATTGGAGGGATCAAGTTATCTTTTGGAACACCTCGCACAAAAAATATTAAATGCTCTCTATAACCGCTATGATCATCTGCAGAAAGTCTCGGTAAAGGTTTCAAAACTTAACCCTCCATTGGGTGGGGAATGCAGCCGGGCTTCCGTTAAACTGACTAAATAACTAAGGGTCGTAAAATATATCAGCTACTAACATATCAGGTACTAACCGGGTAAGTTTTGAAACAATTCAAGAATTCCAAAGCGTTTGGATTTTTCATGGATGATCCCTGCACCCGGGAGTAGAAAAGATGCCGGAAGGAGAATTAGATGCCCACAGGTCTTGTTCAGCCTCTTGATTACAAGAAGTTTGTGAATACTTTACTTAAGAGGCGTGTGCGTATACCTGTGAAGATTCGTAACCAATCATGGCCATTTTTCTGTTTAGACCCCAGCGGTAGTTACCAAACTCTCCACCACTTTTTATCACTCTATGACATGGAATGATGTATCCAACGGGGTTCTTTCCAATGGCGGATCCTACTGCTCGATTGGCTAATGGCTTGTCAATTGTATTGGCAATTTCCTGGTAGGTAGATAATTTTCCCTCAGGTATTCTTAATAAACCTTCCCATACCTTAACCTGAAAGTCAGTTCCTTTTAAGTGCAACTTCATTTGGTCAGGTTTGCCACTCTGCAAAAAGAATTTTTGTACTGCTAAATGATGATCAGCAGTACACTCGGTCAGGTTTGATTTTGGCCACCGCGATTTAAGTTCCAGATAAGCTTGCTGAGGTTCTTTTTCTGAAAAGAGGACGTTACATACTCCTTTTTCAGTCGACGCCACCAGGTAGGTGCCGAATTGACACTGGTTAAAACTGTAAAAGATATTCAAACCAGCTCCTTGATTCTTGTACTCACCGGGAGTCATGCCTTCTATAGTAACGAACAAATCGTGTAACCTACCCGTACCTGACAAGCCTGTTTGAATGGCTGTTTCAAAAATTGTAGAGTTTTCCTTTTCTAACAGATCCTTTGCATGTTCAAGACTAATGTATTTGAGGAATTTCTTAGGGCTTACCCCGGCCCAGTCAGTGAACATTCTTTGGAAATGAAATGGACTGAGATGTACCGCTTCTGCAACTTTGTCAAGCTGAGGTTGTTTCCAGAAGTTTTTCCTAATGTAGTCAATGGCTTCAGCCACTCGGTAATAATCGTACATGGTTTTAACTATTTAATTCCATGTAAAAGTATGAGTAAGTGAAGGTAGTGAAAACCCGATAATTGCTATTCTGAGATTTTCCCGAAGTTGTTACTTGATGTATCTTTCTTCAATGATGAGACGGTGATGCAAGGCATGTCCCAATGTAATATAGCCCTTCGCCCGAACCGTAAATTCATTTCCAGAGGCTATACCAATACAATTCAATTCCTCCTCACCAAAGCTTTCATATAGTTTAATCGTACTGCTTCTTACGGCATTGAATTCTTCAAGAATATGTCCAAATGATCGGTCAGTTCCCCAAATCAATTTTCCATAATCATCTTGCTCAAAGCCCGGCAATGGAGTCTTATCCTTTCTGGCGAACCTTAAGGTTCTATAACTAAAGATTCTTTCGGTATCACACATATGGACCAGCAGTTCTTTAATGTTCCATTTGTCAGATGCATATCTATAATTCAATTTATCTTCAGACAAACCTGTTAATAGATTGTTCAGTGTTTTTATCTCAATGGCTAGTGCGGGAATAAGATCTTGTGTTGTTACCTTACTTACATAAGTGTGATAATATTCAGGATAATCCCCTTGCGCTGGTGGGGTAATATTCATGGCTTAAGTTTATTGTAAAAGTAGTTTCATGGTTGAAATTTTAATATGCCGGAAATTGGGACTGGGTAGACCGGCGACAAATGTAGGATATGGGCTTAGATAAAAATGAAATTCAAATTAAGATTAAAGAAGAGATAGCAAAGACACAACAATCTATCAATGAATTGACGGAGCAGGTGAAACCCATATCTCCCGAAAACGCCATTGGCCGGATTAGTCGAATGGATGCAGTGAATAATAAAAGCGTTGTTGAAGCTTCTCTTCGACAAAATATGGATAAGCTCAACCAGCTTAAGATTGCCTTAGCCTCCATTGACAAGCCGGAGTTTGGGATTTGTGTTTGCTGTAAAAAGCCCATTCCACTGAGCAGAGTAATGCTAATGCCCCAGAGCAATAGATGTGTCCAATGTGCCTGAGGTTCATTTGATTACTAAGTTGTAATTTTTTTTAAAAAACGAAACCTTTTATTCCAAACCAGGTATTAATTATAAGCATGTACCTTGTATAACACTATAATTATGAGAAAATCAACACTGTTATTAACTGCATTAGTATTGACACTTTCCCTCCAGGCTCAAAAGTCAGTCAGGGAGAAAGATGTTTTAGGCGAATGGAAGTTAATTATCGATATCAATAAAAGGGAAATTATGGAGGATGTTGAAGACGATGAAGACATCCCGTTTTTTGGAGAATGGATAGCCGAATCTGTGATAGGGTTAGTATCTAACATATTAGATGACCTCGAAATACATTTCGATTTCAGAAAAAATGGCCAGGTGAAGGTAGTGGCTGAAATATTCGGTGAAAGAGAAGTTGAATATTCCGAATGGTACCTCAGCAGGGACGGTGAATTGGTTATTGGAGAAACTGACATCTTTGACAATGATGACGATGTTTGGGTAATGGAGAATGATAGGTTAGTTCACTATGAAAACCGGAGAGGTAGAGATCCCGAGGCTGAAGTCTACATGATAAGAATAGATTAACAATAAATAAGTCAAGGTCGAAAACGGAGAGGCTGTCCGGATGGGGCAGTCTCTTTTTTTCATTAAAATTCAATTTTCACTTGAAACTTATTACTGGAAATACTTCGCCCTTTCTAAACTCACTTCTGTCATCCGGAAGTTCCAAAAATGCATCGGTGTACAACAGATTAGCCAGGTCTCCCGAACCATGACCCTCAATTGGTTTGGCCCCCAATTGTCCTGTGGCCGGATCGAAATCGGTTTCCACTTGTAAGAAGTAGGTCAAATCTGGTTGAAAATAAAAGTCTTCATCCAGGCGAGCAGATACTGATTTTTGACATGGAAGCCCAAGGCTCTTTTCCATCCATGGTTTAAAGTACTTTTGATAGCACAAAAAAGTTGATACCGGATTACCCGGAAAAGCAAAGACTGCTTTATTGGCATCTTTCTTGGAACCAAACCAGAATGGCTTACCGGGACGCTGTCTGATGCGGTGAAGAAGCTTTTCAAAACCGAGCTCTTCGAGTGCTTCCGGAACATAGTCAGCCTTACCTTTAGACACCCCCCCACTAAGCATCAAAACATCATACACCTCAGAGATTACCCCGATTTGTTTTACGGTCTCCTCTCTATTGTCGGCTATATGGAATAGCTCAGCTTGACAGCAATAATTAGTGAGGGCAGATTGAAGGCTATATACATTGGATTTCCTGATCTGATGCGCTTCAGGTTTCTGATTGACATTAATAAGTTCATCACCAGTAGATATTATGGCAATTTTTGGAATGGAGCTCACCAGGATTTCAGCCTTTCCCACCGAAGCCATTACTCCAATTTCTGCTGATGTAATCAAGATCCCTGGTTTGATCAAAATATCTTCTGCCTTTCTATCCGTTCCTTGCTGATGGATATTTTGCTGATAATTTATTTCTTCAATATTTACGGTTGCTTTGTTTTCTTCAATCTCAACATCTTCATATCTAATGACCGCATCTGTACCATTTGGTAAAGCTGCCCCAGTCATTACTTCCAGGCAGTTCTCAGTACTTTGAAGAATTATGTTGGGAGCCCCTGCCATATGTCGGCCTTCTATTGCAAACACTCTTTGACCTTTTTCAAATGTTTCGTGGCAAATGGCAATACCATCCATAGTGACCCTGTCAAAAGGAGGAAAATCACGATCAGCACTTATTCCCTCTCTCAGAGTGTGCCCAAGACTTGATTCCAATGGTACAATTTCAGTCCCTAATTGAAGTGTGTTTTGGAGGATTATGTTTATTGCTTGCCGAACGTTAATCATGAGTTGATTATCCTTAAATTTGTATTCATCTCACACCGGAGTGCCAGAGCAATTGGTGCGAAGCACAAAGAAGCAAAGAGTTGAACAAAGAATAAAATGACTTTGGACAAAAAACTAACCCACGTTACCGAAGAGGGTAATCCTAATATGGTGGATATTTCTCAGAAGAGCGTGACTCACCGTAAAGCCAAAGCACGGGCGATAGTCGCACTGGGGCCAGAAATCATGTCTCACTTGAATGATGGGGAGATCAACACTAAAAAAGGGCCTGTTTTTCAAACTGCAATAATTGCCGGAACCATGGCTGCTAAGAAGACCGGCGACCTGATTCCACTTTGCCATCCCCTGGGTTTGGAAAGTTGTGATTTTGAAATCAAGATTTCCGGGGATGACGTCATTGTCTATTGTACGGCAGGCGTTAACGCCAAAACTGGAATAGAAATGGAAGCCCTGACCGGTGCAAGTTTGGCAGCCTTGACTATATATGATATGTGTAAAGCCATGTCACACGATATCGAGATAAAAGAGGTTAAATTAATAGAGAAAACTGGAGGTAAGCATGATTTCAAAAGACAGTAAAACCCATCAGAAGCATACCTTTTTGACAAAACCCCAAATAGGGTCTTTTCATCGGAATGAATGGGCTGTTTTGGGTACCTCTTGTAGACAGATTAAGAAGTTGGCCCATGCAATTACTGGAATATTATCTGCCGGTCTTAACGTCGCATATGTCGATGCCGATCACAAATCTGCCGATGAGGAAGCGGAAAGTGGGAGAGATCTACATTCCAGTTTAGGGCACGGAGGTACCATGGAATTCACCGATAAAATAACCTACAGCCGTGTTGATACAGATAAAAAGTCGAATGATTTTCAACTTAAGCCACAGTTCAGTTCTCAGGATTTGGTATTAGTCAATGGAAATCATTTTAAGGCCCAAAACCAAATCGTGGTATTAGACCCTAAAAAGAACCTCGAGAAGCGTATTGACCAATTAACCAATGTTGTTTTAATTCTTACAACTGAAGAATGCCGGGAACTTCCCGGATTACTAAAGAACAGCCTGTCAGAGGTAAGTGAAGTGCCCAAACTGTCAATTAACGATTATAAAGGCATTACATCGTTTTTAAAGAGTCATATTGAAATCAACCAGCCCACCCTTAAAGGATTGGTTTTGGCAGGAGGGAGGAGCGTGAGGATGGGTAAGGATAAAGGAAGAATCAACTATTATGGAAAAGATCAGCGTATTTATATGTGGGATCTTTTAAACGAAATTTGTGAAGCATCTTATATATCAATCCGGCCTGAGCAGCTATCTGAACTATCTGGCTATCCCACTATATTGGATACTTTTACAGGACTTGGGCCATTTGGAGCAATATTGAGTGCTTTTAGACAAGATCCTAATGCGGCATGGATGGTAGTGGCTTGTGACCAACCACTATTGGACGTGGAAACACTCTTACATCTTAAATCGCAGAGAAACATTTCTAAAATGGCAACTACCTATCATAATCCTGAAACCGATTTCCCAGAGCCTTTAATCACTATCTGGGAGCCAAGAGCATATTCTGGTTTGTTGAACTTTTTAAGTCTGGGTTATTCGTGCCCAAGAAAGGCCCTGGTCAATTCTGATTGCGAAATTCTCACTGCCCCCAATCAGGTGGCTTTGAAAAATGCCAATACTCCCGAAGAATATGAACAACTGTTGGACCAAAGTAGACGTCATTTACACCCCTAAAGATTGTAAGTTTTGCATGTTGTTCTACCGGAATTGACAATCTATGATCTTCTCAGGCTGTTGGATTCCATCAATTTCTACAGGCATTTTCCGTTAAATATCGTATGCGAAAGATAACCATAAGGCTTTTTTTATGCACCTCAAATTGAAATTTTTATGCAAGAAACAATGCATTTAAAGGATATAACACTAACTTCGTGGTTCAAACATTTAATTAATAACAATGAGTAACGGAACTGTAAAATTTTTCAACAATTCTAAGGGGTACGGATTTATTACACCTGATGAAGGGGGTAAAGACGTATTTGTTCATCAGAATGGATTAACCGATGATATTACTGAGGGTGATAAAGTTAGTTATGACGTGGAAGAAGGTCAAAAAGGACTTAATGCCGTGAACGTCAAAATTGCTTAAAATCGATTTTAGCCGTCTTTTGAAATACTAGCCTGTCTATTTTGACGGGCACTTTTTATTTAAAATAGCCCAAAAGTGATTGTACACTTATAGTTCTTGGGTGATTGTTGCCGTTCGAGCTTCAATTAATATTTTCCAGTTGAAGTATGATTATAAGGGGCAGTATTTTGCTTTTCTAAACAAGGAACATTCGCCGCTGGCCCACACAGGATTCAACCATTGGTTGGTCTCCCGCTGCGCTAGCCATTCATCTTTGTATTGGGCAGATATATGCATACAGCGTATTCAACCGGCCCATGACTCAGGTGATTGGAATTTTGGAATCCACCACAAATGATTGGGAATTAACCACTCCTGGCTGGATTTTTTCGATTGCCCTGTTTACACTCGGCACCTCAGTTGCTGCGTTTGGTAAATGGCTAGAGCGAGTAGCACCTCGAAAAGTCATGTTCGCTTCGGCCATCTGTTTTTCCGGTGGTTTCATCATAGTATCAGTTGGAGTATACTTTCATCAGATTTGGCTGGTTTACATAAAACATGGAATTATTGGTGGAACAGGATCTAGGACTTGGGTACATCTCACCGGATTCAACTTTGATGAAGTGGTTTCCTGACCGGCCAGGTATGGCCACCGGTATGTCGATTATGGGCTTCGGAAGGGATGCAATGATTGCATCGCCACTGGCAGTAACTTCTCGCAACCTGGTGACCAATTTATGATCCGGGGTAATTATGCCAAATCATTCCAGGGATTCAAAGCCAGAATACTGGCCAGGATAACTGCGCTCGCTTTTTTTGCCCTTTGTTGGTGTTCTCACCATAGTCGTTAACTTAAGCATTGTTGAATTACTTGATAATGAGTGATTTTACCTTTAGGAGCTTGACATGCCGTATTATAAATAGCGGGTAAGAACACATTTTCAATCCATAAGTTCATTGATTTAGGATCTATAAGGACTTTTCTTAGAGTTGGAGAAAGACTTCTACATCTTTTGAAAAATTTCAAAACACTAAGCCCTTGGTCAGGTTGATATGTTTGGATGTATTTGTTACAAGTCATGAATAGTTTCCAATTAACTAATATCCAGAGCAACTGAGTTAACAGTTGACACTCAAAACGCTCCTTTCTTACTTTCTTTACTTGGTCAATTTCAAAAAATGACTTCCAGGATTTAAAGACCAACTCGATTTGCCATCTTAAATAATAGGCTTTTCTTATGTTCTCTACAGGTAAATATTGTTGTTCAACATTTGTAATGAAGGTATTGTAACGGCATCTGATCTTGTGAACCTCAGAGATATTCACTTTCCTGCTTTTTGCTGATTGACGAGCTTTCTTAAGTCTTTTTTCATATTCTCGGTCATTAAGTCGCTCGACAACTAACCTACAGGGAATTTTATGTTTTTCATAGATAAATACATCTAGTGCAGAAGTACTTATACCTAATCGATTAAATCTTCTATCAATTTCTTTCCAAGACACTTCTTTATTTTCTGAGGTATAAATATTTGCTTGAGGTGGTAGCCGGTTTAAGAAGTAAGCGGACTTATCTATGATTGCTTTCAGATAGGTAGGAGTAATGTAGCCTAAGTCACGAATGTGCAACCCTCCCTCGGTAATTGATTCTATTGTTTCATTCGAATCTTTTTGATCATTTCTACTTCGATTAGTTAACATCAAGTCCTTCCATTGGCCACTTAATAGATCATATTCGTACTGGATTTGCATTAATCCATTGGTCTTGCTGAAGTTTCCAAAACCTGGATAATCTCCATTGTAATCATCTGGTAATGATAATCTAGTTGAATCCTTAATCTTTATGCACGTAAAATGACTAGCTGTTGATAGTTTGGCTGATGAAGTAAATTGACTAGATAATTGTTCTTTAATCAGTTCTTGCAAAAACGTAACTCCTTGTTGAGTAAATCGTTTGTGCACGGCTTCTTTACTGATATCAATGGCAAAGTTTAAATGCAAATCTGCTGCAATATCTTCCAGACTAGTTTGAGCTTGATTACAAGTTGAAAACATAAGAGTATTCAACAGATCAGAAGCAACCAGTTTTCGTTTTCGCTTTACAAACCCTGTTTCCTTGGCTAGTTGATCTATTTTTTCTTTTGACAGAGTATTCTCAATGCTATACTTAAGTTCATCAGCATACTTCTGAATAAAGATTTTCCTGCTAATTTGAAGTGTGTTTCTCCCTTAGTTTGATGATATTAGTAATGTCATTGCGGGGGCAAAATCAAAGAAAAATAACCCGCTATTTAAAGTACCAAAAATGGGGAGAAAACTAACAAAATCTACCCGAGAAGGGTATGCTCACTTTAAAAAGAAAACCATCTGCACCCTTAAGTTAACGACTATGGTGTTTTCACCAACAAAGGTACTCCTGGTGATCAAATTAACTTCATCATGGCTGCCAGTGCCTTCACTTACAAAAAACGGATGAAAAAGCCGGGGGCCGGGGCCCTCTGGTTCATTTGGCAAACCAATACAATAAACCACTATTGGATACTGATTCCGGGAAAACCATAAGCAGCTTTTTAAGGGACAACTAATTAGTACAACGGGTTCAGTTATAATACTTGTAAATAATGTCTGCAATTAACCCCGTCCATCCTGTCTGGTGTGACGCACCTAAACCTTCTCCAGTATCTCCATTGAAGTACTCGTAAAAAAGTATATGATCTTTGAAATGTGGATCCTCTTGCAACGTTTTATTCTCACCATAGACAGGTCGATGTCCATTCGCATCTTTTTGGAAAATACTCATTAAACGTAAGGCCAGTTCTTTAACGGATTCTCTAAGAGTAATAAACTCTCCACTTCCAGCCGGAAACTCCAATTTATAACTGTCCCCATAATAATAGCTAAACTTGAGAAGTGACTCCAGGATGAGGTAATTAATAGGGAACCAGATCGGGCCTCTCCAATTGGAGTTGCCACCAAAAAAGTCGGAGTTTGACTCGCCTGGTAAATATTGGACTTTAAATTTTTGATCCTCGACATCAAACTCATAAGGATTTTTTTCATGGAATTTGGAAAGTGCTCTGATTCCGTACTTCGACAACAATTCGTCTTCATCCAACATACGTTCGGATATTTTTCTCAGTCTAAATCCACGAAGCAAAGAGAGAAGGTGACGTTTGCCAGCCCCCGGCTCTTCCCACCGTGAGACCAGAGAGGCTAGTTTCGGCCGCTCTTTTAAAAAGTACTCCAGGCGTTTCTTAAACTCCGGTAAATGTTGGTAGGTTTCGTCATGTAGTGTTTCAATCGCAAAGAGGGGTATGAGACCGACAATAGATCGGACTTTCATTAATCTGCCTTCTTTTTCCGGTGCACTGAACATGTCATAATAAAAGTTGTCTTCTTCATCCCAAAGTGAAATGCCATCATTTCGTACATTGTGCAAGGCCCCGGCAATAAACAGGAAGTGTTCAAAGTACTTGTTGGCTAAGTCCTGGTAGATAGGGTCGTCGTGAGCGAGGTCAAGGGCGATCCTCATCATGCTAAGTGAGAACATTGCCATCCAGCCTGTACTGTCAGCCTGTTCTATGCTGGCACCTTCGGTGATTTGCCAATTACGATCAAAAACACCAATGTTATCTAACCCAAGGAAACCACCCTCAAATACATTGGTGCCTTGACTGTCCTTTCTATTGACCCACCAGGTAAAGTTGATCATCAATCGATGGAAAGCCCTTCTTAAGAATTTTATATCTCCTTTGCCTCCATTCATTTTGCGATCTATGCGAAATACCCGAAGTACAGCCCACGCATGAACTGGCGGATTGACATCACCAAAATTCCATTCATAGGCTGGTATCTGGCCGTTGGGATGTTGATAAGAATCCTTCAATAGCAAAAGCAATTGATTTTTGGCAAAGTCAGGATCTATTCTTGCCAAAGGGATGGCATGAAAGGCCAGATCCCAGGCAGCGTACCATGGGTACTCCCATTTATCGGGCATGGAAATAATGTCTGCATTGTCCAGGTGGAGCCAGTGGGAATTACGTCCTTTTAACCTTTCTAATGGGGGAGGTACTTTGCGAGGATCACCATCTAGCCATTCGCGGACGTTGTAGTAATAGAATTGTTTACTCCACAGCATTCCGGCAAGCGATTGCCGCTGAATAGATTTGAGGTCGTGATCAGTGACATTTTTTTGAATGTTGGCGTCATAAAATTGATTGGCCTCCAGGCGGCGAAGTGCAAATATTTCATTAAAATTTTCGAAAGGAGCTGATAACTCATCTTTTGAGAGCCGTACTTTGACTTTGCAGGATCCCCCGGCGGAGATTTTGATTATGCAAATCCCGGCGGCCTTTGTGCCATTTTTCTTTGGATTGGTTGCGCCTTTGTTTTTTTCAATCAGGTATTGATGAAAAGCATCTTTGACAAATTCGGACTGACTCTTTGCACCATATAATTTTTCTCGATTGGTGTCATTGTTGGTAAAGGCCAAATCAGTTAAAGACTGATCAAAATACAAATAGTAATTTCTGAATAGTGGGTGTGTTATTTTGACCCGACCATCTCCGTGAAGTTGAAGGCGTGGTGTAATTTGTTCTTTGTTGGCCGACCAAGTATTCCGAAACCAAATGGTAGGTAGTACATGAAGGGTAGCCTCTTTGTTATATCTGTTGAACACTTCACACTCGAAAAGAAAATCTTCGTCGCTGGCTTTGGCGTAATTCAGGAAGATGTCGAAATATTGATCTTTCTCGAAAACCCCAGTGTCAAGAATTTCATATTCTCTCTCGGTTCTCGATCTCTTTCCATTCTTAGCTAGGAGATCAGCATATGGGAAAGTTTTCTGCGGATACTTGTAAAGCATCTGCATATAGGAGTGAGTAGGAGTATTGTCCAGATAGTAGTAAAGCTCTTTGACATCCTCTCCATGATTTCCTTCTATTCCACTAAGGCCAAAAAGCCGTTCTTTCAAAATAGAATCCTTGCCATTCCAAAAGGCCCAGGAAAAACAAATTCTTTGCTTGTCATCTGAAAAGCCACCAATTCCATCTTCACCCCACCGATAAGCTTTGCTTCGTGAGTTGTCATGAGAGATGTTTTCCCAAGCACTTCCATGCTGACTATAATCTTCTCGGACAGTTCCCCATTGCCGCTCAGACAAGTACGGACCCCACTTCTTCCAAGGTACACCTTCACGACATTGTTGTATCCGAAATTCTTCTTCAGTCATAAAATCAAATAGAGCAAGTAAAGATCAAATATGCGAAATGGGTTGCAATCAAATTACTACCGAAGCAATTTTGTAGAAAAGAATTAAAAATCTATTTGGAATAATGCTGAATAGTGAAGAAAATTCCATAAAAATTTGACAATACAACATTGATTTTCAAATGTTTAACTATCGACAAAAACAGTGTGAACAGACAGGTACATTTGGACCAAAAAGATAGCTTGTATAAGAGTACCCCCCATATTACTTTTGTCGCACTTAGAACGGACGAACCTAACCACCAATGCAGAAAACAAATAGTCTGAGTTTTATCAATCACCTGGTTCGATTTATAGCATTTTTCATTTTTCTTTTAATTGGTACCACCTTAACGCAAGCCCAGGAGATTTCTGATGACGCAGAGGTGATTGCACAGGGAGAACAAATGTTCAAAAGCAATTGTACAGCCTGCCATAAGATCAATGAACGATTAGTTGGCCCTGCTTTGAGAGACGTAACTGGCCGTCGTGAGACAGATTGGTTATTGACCTATATTAAGAACCCTCAAAAAATGATCAACAGCGGGGACCCAATTGCGGTTGAACTATTTGAGGAATACAAGGTGGTGATGACCTCATTCCCGTTTTCAGACGATCAAATTATTTCAATACTATCCTATATAACAGCAGAGTCAGCGAAACCGGTAGAGACCGGACCAACTCCTCCAACTGGCGATGACGGAGCCGTAGCAGCAGAGTCAGGAATTTCGTCCGCTTATATGAATGCCATATTAATTGGTGCGATTGTAATTCTGGTAATTCTTCTGGTTGTGCTCTTCCTTGTCATAAATGTTCTCACCAGATTCTTAAAAGAAAAAGACCTTGATGATGATGAAAGAGAGGTCGTTAGCCAAAAACTTGATCTTAAAGCTTTAGTAAAAAGTAACGCATTTCTGGGATTTGCAGCGTTCTTTTTTACAGCGGTTGTTCTCAAGACAGCAATTGACGGTCTCTTTACTGTTGGAGTGCAACAAGGATATGCCCCGACTCAACCAATTGCGTTTTCGCATAAGTTGCATGCCGGACAATATGAAATTGATTGTAACTATTGCCATACGGGAGTTAGAAAGAGCAAGAACGCTAACATACCTTCTCCTAACATCTGCATGAACTGTCATAGCCTGGTTGCTACGACTTCTCCTGAAGTGGAGAAAATATATACTGCAATTGAGACTAACACCCCGATAGAGTGGGTAAGAGTTCACAATCTCCCTGACCTGGCTTATTTTAATCACTCACAGCACGTTGAAGTTGGTGGAATTGAATGTCAGACTTGCCATGGGCCAGTGGAAGAAATGGAAGTAATAGCCCAGCATGCTAATTTGACTATGGGATGGTGTATCACTTGTCATCGAGAAACAAACTTAAATACTAAGGGCAATGCCTATTATAATAAATTAGTTGAATTGCATTCTGAAGTGAGTAAAGAACCGATGAAAGTTCAGGACAATGGAGGCCTTGAATGCGCTAGATGTCATTATTGATCTTTATTTTTTGACGAGACTCATTTAAATATGGAAAAACCGAAAAAACAATACTGGAAAGGCCTGGAGCAGCTAAGCAATGATCCTTCATTTCTTGAAAAGGAAAAGAATGAATTTTCTGAATTGCTTCCCACTGGTAATAGCGACTCAGGTACTGGTGGCTCTGGCGCATCGAGAAGGGATTTTCTCAAGATGATGGGTTTTAATGTAGCGGCTGCTTCTCTGGCTGCCTGCGAAGCACCGGTCAGAAAGGCAATACCGTATCTCAACAAACCGATTGAAATTGACCCTGGAGTACCGGTATACTATGCCTCTTCTTACATGAATGGAGGTGACTATTGTAGCATTGTTGTAAAAACACGTGAAGGACGTCCAATTAAGGTAGAAGGCAATAAACGCTCAGCCGTATCCGGTGGCGGGACAACTGCTCAAGTAGAGGCTTCTGTCTTATCCCTCTATGACAAGCAAAGATTTCAAAAGCCTGCGAAAGGTGGAGAACCACTGACATGGGAAGCTCTTGATAAAGAAGTTACTGGTCAATTAGATTCAATTGTTAGTACCGGTGGACAAATTAGGATAGTGGCAAATTCTATCTATAGCCCTTCAACATTGGCCGTACTAGAAGAATTCAAAACGAAGTATCCTGGTACAGAGGTTGTAACCTATGATTCAATATCTAATTATGGAATTGCTAAGGCGAATGAATCATCATTTGGCAGGACAATTGTTCCACAATATGATTTTAGTCAGGCCAAAACAATTGTGAGTCTAGATGCAGACTTTCTGGGAACATGGATCAATCCTGTTTTATACAGTAGGCAGTTTTCAAAGACAAGAAAGCTTGGTCCGAATAACAAAGAAATGTCGAGGCTGTACAGTTTCGAATCAAATATGTCTTTGACAGGTGCGAATGCCGATTACAGAACTGCAATTAAGCCGTCGGAGCAGGGCGCATATACAATAGGACTTTATAATGCCATTGCCAGTAAGGTAGGGACAGCATCGATATCAGGCGGAGCAAGCGGTGACATTATTACAAAAGCGGCTGACGAGCTTTGGAGGTCTCAGACGGCGTCATTAGTAGTTAGTGGGTCAAATGATCCTAATGTTCAGGTCATTATTAATGGCATTAATAGTTTATTAGGCAACTACGGTACTACAATTGATCTGAATAAGTCTGTGAATTTCAGAAGCGGGAATGATGAGCAGATGGAGAAATTTGTGTCTGATCTTGGTGCAGGTTCTATCGGAGGTGTGATTTTTTATAATTGCAATCCAGTTTATGACTATCCTAAAGGTGCAGCAATCGCTTCTAACCTGGGCAAGGCATCTCTAAGCATCTCAACATCTGATCGAGCGGATGAAACATCAAGTACTGTGGATTACATAGCACCAGACCATCATTATCTTGAATCCTGGAATGATGCAGAGCCATTAACAGGACACTTTAGCTTATCTCAACCAACAATATCGAACATATTTGATACACGACAGACTCAGGAGTCTTTACTGATATGGGCGGGCAATCAATCAACATATTATGATTTCATGAAAGCCAATTGGGAAGCTACACACTTTGCGAGTCAAACTGCCGAAACTGAACGGCAGGTCTTTTGGGATAAAAGATTACATGACGGGGTATATATGCCTGTGAGTGGTGATGATGCTGGAGTTGTAGAGTTTACGGGAGACGTGAATGCGGCAGCCGCGAGTGTGCCAGAAGGTGGAAGTGGTCTCGAATTGGCGATAACCTCGACAATAGCAATAGGGGCTGGCAATCAGGCAAACAATCCATGGCTGCAAGAAATGCCTGATCCAGTAACCAAGGCATGTTGGGAGAACTACTTAACAATCTCACAGCCACATGCTGCAGAATTGGGCATTGTAATGTCCGAGGGTAATACACAAAGAGTAGATTTTTCTGTTGGAGGAACAACACTTAGTGTTCCTGTTGTTGTTCAGCCAGGTCAGGCTTCGGGAACTATTGGTTTGGCACTTGGGTACGGTAGACAAAATGCAGGAATGGTTGCAGACCAACTTGGAGTAGATGCCAATCCTTTAATTGGAATTGTTAATGGAACAAGATCGTACTCTGTATCGGGGGCAAGTATCACTGCAGTTGGTGAAGCCTATAAGGTAGCTCACACACAAACACATCAGACTCATATGGATCGCCACTATGTGGTTCAGGAGTCCATATTGGGAGAATATCAAAAAGATGCTGCTGCAGGTAGACATTTCCCAAAGATTACAACATTAAAAGGAAAGAAACAGCCATACGACATTTCCCTGTGGAAGGGCCATACATACACCAATCATCACTGGGGCATGGTGATTGACATGAACAGTTGCACAGGGTGCGGTTCATGTACCATTGCCTGTCAAGCAGAGAACAACGTTCCGGTTGTTGGAAAAGAAGAGGTATTGAACAGGAGAGAGATGACTTGGCTTAGAATTGACAGGTATTATAGCTCAGATGCAGAAACTGGAGACTTAAAGGGCTTAGAAAAAGCTGCTGAGAATCCGGAGGTTACGTTCCAGCCGATGATGTGTCAGCATTGCAACAATGCACCTTGTGAGACTGTTTGTCCTGTTGCGGCAACGAATCACAGCACTGAAGGCCTTAATCAAATGGCATACAACAGGTGCATTGGTACCAGATATTGTGCCAATAACTGCCCTTATAAAGTAAGAAGATTTAACTGGTTCAAGTATCATGACAACTCTCAGTTCTCCACTAACTTATCAATGAGCAATGATCTTGGAAAGATGGTACTCAATCCAGATGTTACGGTCAGATCTCGGGGTGTAATGGAGAAATGCACAATGTGCGTTCAGCGCATTCAATATGGCAAGTTGGAGGCCAAGAAGGAAAAGAGAAAAGTGAACGACGGTGAGATTGTTACTGCCTGCGCCAAAGCTTGCCCAACTGAGGCCATTACATTCGGAGATTTACTGGACACAAAGAGCAAGATTTCAAAGACGCTGAAAATCGAAAGAGAAGATAACAGCATGAGGTGGAAAGAGGAGCGTGCCTACCATGTATTAGAAGAACTGGCTGTAAAGCCGAATGTGTGGTATTTAACTAAGATTAGAAATAAAGAACAAGAAGTTTAAATAATACTTATGCAAGTTACAGCACCTGTAAGAGAAGTATTGGTAACCAATGGCAAGTCAGTACATGACGTTACGGTAGATATCTGTAGCAGGGTAGAGGAGAAACCTTCTAAAACCTGGATGATGGCCCTATCCGCAGCCCTTGGTTTACTGGCCGTAGGAGGTTACGCTCTTTACCTGCTGCTTTGGCATGGGATTGGAATGTGGGGATTAAACAAGACCGTAGGCTGGGCTTGGGACATCACAAATTTTGTATGGTGGATCGGTATTGGTCACGCTGGAACACTTATTTCCGCAATTCTTCTTCTTTTTAGACAAAAGTGGAGGATGTCAATCAACCGTGCAGCGGAAGCCATGACCATATTTGCGGTAATTTGTGCGGCTATGTTTCCCATTTTTCATATGGGAAGACCTTGGTTAGGTTTTTATTGGGCATTGCCGCTACCTAATGCCTTTGGGTCCTTATGGGTGAACTTTAATTCACCATTGCTATGGGATGTTTTCGCCATTAGTACTTATTTCTCTGTGTCATTGGTATTCTGGTACATGGGATTAATTCCCGATTTTGCCACCATTCGAGATAGAGCAAAAAACAATATATCGCGGGCAGTCTATGGCGTATTAAGTTTTGGCTGGAGTGGTGGCGCAAAGGATTGGTCCAGATATGAGTCGGTTGCATTAATTCTTGCTGGTTTAGCAACTCCTCTGGTATTATCAGTTCATACCATTGTATCATTTGACTTTGCAACATCCGTAATTCCAGGATGGCACACGACCATTTTCCCTCCATATTTCGTGGCTGGTGCGATTTTCTCGGGTTTTGCCATGGTTTTGACATTGTTAATAATTACCAGGAAGGTCTATAGATTAGAAGACTACATTACCATCAACCATATTGAATTGATGAACATTATTATAATCATCACTGGTTCAATTGTGGGTATAGCGTATATCACTGAGTTTTTTATAGCCTGGTACTCTGGCGTACCTGCTGAACAATATGCATTTATCAATAGAGCGACAGGACCCTACTGGTGGGCCTATGCATCTATGATGACTTGCAATGTTATCTCACCACAGTTATTCTGGTTTAAGAAAATAAGAACCAGCATCGCTTCGACTTTTGTACTGTCGATTGTAGTTAACATTGGAATGTGGTTCGAGCGATTTGTGATTATCGTAACTTCTCTTCATAGAGATTTCCTTCCTTCGAGTTGGGCCATGTTCTATCCAACATTTGTTGATGTAGGGATTTACCTCTTCTCGATGGGATTCTTCTTATTCGCCTTTCTATTATTCGCAAAATTTTTTCCTGTAATCAATATGGCTGAGGTGAAAAGTATTATTAAAGGATCATCTGATAAAGCAACGACATAACCATGGCAAAAGGAAAGAATTTTGTATTAGGTATTTATGACGATGAGAATGTTCTCCTGCATGCAGTTACTAAGATCAGAGATGCTGGAGTTAAGATACAAGAGGTTTATAGTCCATTCCCGGTGCATGGCCTCGACGATGCGTTAGGTTATAGACGATCCAGATTACCGATTGCAGCATTCCTTTTTGGTTTGACTGGAACCTGCCTGGCCCTTACCATGCAGATTGGTATGATGACTGTGGACTGGCCAATGATTGTTGGTGGCAAAGATTTTCTTCCAATTCCGGCTTTTATTCCTGTAACATTCGAACTAACAGTACTTTTGGCTGCTTTTGGAATGGTAGGAACATTCTTTGTATATAGCAACTTAAAACCTTGGGGTAAACCTGATTTACTTGACATCAGATGTACTGATGACAAACACGTTTTAGCGGTTGATCTGGACGCAAATCATGTCAGTGAATTAGATATTAAAAAAGTACTGAATGACACTGGTGCAACTGAAGTTAATAATAAGAACCGTGATTAAACAAAAAACGATGACATTAAAACATCTTTCACATCTTGCTGTTAGTGGAGTAATGATTTACGCCCTGTCATCATGTTCAGCCAAAGGTGATTATCCTGGTACTGAATATGCACCGCAGATGTATCACTCAATACCTTATGAAGGACTGTCTCAAGTGCAGGATAAAGAGGCTGGCCGTTGGTTAACTTCCATTGAAGGAGTTGGCGAATTCTATACCAGCAATCCTAATAACCCTAATGAGATGAATATGAGGGAGCCAGTTCCTAATACTGTCCCCAGAAATAAGAATGGTTATTTGCCCTACAGACTTGTACAGGCGGATATCCTCATTGGTGATGAGAGGGCAAGTCCATTGGATACTGCTGATGCCCGGGTGATTGCTGATGGTAAAGTATTGTATAGCCGATATTGTCAGCATTGTCACGGGTCAAAAGGAAAAGGTTTTGAAGGAGATGGTAAGGTTAATGAAAAATTACCGGGCATAGCCAATCTAACGACTGATCGGTATGCCGAAATTACCGAAGGTCATATTTTCCATGTGATTACGGTTGGGCAAGGTCTGATGGGAGCTCATGGATCACAAGTAAGTCCTGAAGATCGGTGGAAAATAGCCAGATTTGTTAAAGAAGTAATTCAGAAATAGAACAAAAAATACAGAGCATGTCAGAGGAAAGATTTGAATTTACCGGCTCCGCAAAAAAGACAATCCTGATAACAGGTGTGGCTGGCGTGGTGTTGCTCATCCTTGGCATTATCATGATAAGCACTGGTGGTCATGGTGACGGTCATGAGGAAGCAGCTATCGGAGGTCACGAAGCTTTCCATTGGACTAAACGCTTGTTCGCTAACCTGTGGATTAATAACCTCTACTTTACTGGTTTAGGTATAATAGGCTTGTTTTTCGTAGCTATTCAGTATGCCACTCAAGCAGGTTGGTCTGTGGGAGTGAAGCGCATTGCCTTGTCTATGGCACATTGGATTCCAATCGCAGGATTGTTGATGTTGGTAACATGGTTCGCTACAAATCAGGATCTTTTTCACTGGACTCATCACGATCTTTATGACCCAGCCAGTGAAGGCTATGATAAAATAATTGACGATAAAGGAGTTTTCTTCTTTTGGCCAATGGCGAATGGTACATTTCCGTTGTTCTATATTTTAAGGATGGTAATCTTCTTTGGTGTATGGTACTGGATGTTCACCGTCATCAAGCAGCACATGTTGGCGGAGGACATTGAGGGTGGAACGGATCATTTTCATGCGGCGAGAAAGTATTCGGCAATTTTTTTGGTGTTCTTTGCCGTAAGTTCTTCAATGGCCGCATGGGACTGGATTATGTCAATCGATACGCATTGGTTTAGTACAATGTCTGGCTGGTATACTTTTGCAAGCTGGTGGGTCAATGGATTGGCATTTATCACACTGGCAACTGTGATACTGAAGGAAAACGGTTATTTGAAAATTGTGAATGCCAATCACCTTCATGACCTCGGTAAATTTGTATGGGGCTTTTCCATTTTCTGGACTTACATCTGGTTCTCACAGTTCTTGCTTATTTATTATGCCAATATTCCAGAGGAGACAATCTATTTTGTAGAAAGATGGAGAAGCGATGATTATGGAACTGTTTTCATGGTAAATCTGGTTATGAACTTTTTCTTCCCATTCTTATTTTTTATGACGCGAGACGCAAAACGGCATATGACGTTTTTGAAAGTAGGTTGCCCAGCCATTTTATTTGGACACTGGATTGACTTTTATTTAATGGTGACTCCGGGTACATTGAAGGAGAATGGTGGATTTGGTTTTATGGAAATAGGATTATTGATGATATTCTTAGCGGCATTTTTAATGGTTGTAATAGAGGCTTTATCAAAATACCCATTGATGGCAAAGAATCATCCTATGCTCGAAGAGAGTTTACATCATCATATTTGAGAATTAAGTTTGAATAAAATTTACTAACCTATTATGTCAGGAATTGTTCTCGGTCTCGGTCTGTTCTTAGTGGTGGTAATTCTTATTGCCATTTTCAGGGTGTCCACATTGCTAGGAATCGCCAAAAAGGAGGGACAGCAAAAAGTTGGTAGTGCCAATGGAATAAACGCTTTGCTTCTGGTGGTATTCTTGATTGGGAGTCTCACCCTTTTATTCTGGTATTCAATCACACACTTTGATTCCTATGACCTTCCATTAGCTTCTGAGCACGGAGCAGTAACCGACAGACTATTTTGGATCACGACGGCTGTTACTGGAGTAGTATTCCTGATTACCCAAGTATTGCTTTTCACGTTTCCATTTAAATATCAATATAAAGAAACCAATCAGGTGCTTTATTTCCCTGACAATAATAAACTGGAGTTGATATGGACATTGGTACCAGCGGTTGTTTTAAGCCTTTTGGTTTTTTCAGGATGGAGGGCTTGGGTTGATATCATGGACAAAGCACCAGATGATTCTGAGCAAATAGAGGTAATGGGATATCAATTTGCCTGGGCCGTGAGATATGGAGGTACTGATAAAGAATTGGGAGATTCGGATTTCAGACTAATTGATCTTGATAATAGAATGGGTGTGGATTTTAGTGACAGAAATGCTCATGACGACTTTTTGGCTACAGAGATTCATGTTCCAAAAGGAAAAAATGTTCAATTCAAAATAAGAGCGACTGATGTAATTCATTCGGTTTACGCTCCTCACTTCAGACTCCAAATGAATGCTGTTCCTGGTATGCCAACCAGTTTTTGGTTCGTGCCTACTAAGACTACGGCAGAAATGAGGAATGAATTGGGAAATGAGAATTTCAATTACGAATTGGTATGTAATAAAATATGTGGCCGGGGCCATTTTGCGATGAGGTATTTAATTGTGGTCGATGAACCTGAAGACTACGATAAGTGGTACAAGGAACAGCAATCATGGTTAAAGCTCAATCCAGATTACATGTCGAAAGTACAAGAAGAATTGAGGGAAGTTGCAGCAATTTCAGGTGGAATTGATGGTACGACTGATTAGAATTATAGCTTAGAATAAAAGACAGATACTTTATGTCAACCACTCAGATACACGTAGATACCGAAGTTCATCACGACGACCACGATCATCACGAATTGAGTTTTATCCAGAAGTATATCTTTTCTGAAGACCATAAGGTTATTGCCAAGCAGTTCCTAATCACGGGAATCTTCTGGGCCATAATGGGTGGAGGTATGTCCATATTGTTCCGATTACAACTGGGATTTCCTGACATGGATTTAAGTATCTTAAAACCAATATTTGGAGAATGGCTTACACCGTCAGGCAAGATTGATTCGGAGTTTTATTTGGCATTAGTGACCCTGCACGGAACGATCATGGTATTCTTCGTTCTTACAGCGGGTTTGAGCGGCACTTTTAGCAATTTCCTGATTCCGTTACAAATTGGAGCCAGAGATATGGCTTCAGGATTTATGAATATGTTGTCTTACTGGTTCTTTTTCTTGTCCAGTGTAATCATGTTCATTTCCATTTTTATTGAAACAGGACCTGCATCGGGTGGTTGGACTATATATCCACCATTGAGTGCACTTCCGGAGGCCATGTCAGGATCAGGATTAGGCATGACCTTATGGCTCGTATCCATGGTATTTTTCATTGCATCAACCTTGTTGGGAGGGATAAATTATATCTGCACAATTATTAACTTAAGAACTGAAGGACTATCATTTTCAAGACTACCGTTAACAATTTGGACGTTTTTCATTACGGCCACCATTGGATTATTGTCCTTTCCAGTTCTATTTTCAGCTGCGTTATTATTAGTGTTTGACAGATCATTTGGAACGAGTTTCTATTTGTCAGACATCTACATTGCCGGCGAAGCACTACCTAACATAGGAGGAAGCCCTATTTTGTTCCAGCACTTATTCTGGTTCCTAGGCCACCCCGAGGTTTATATAGTATTGCTTCCAGCATTGGGTATTACTTCAGAAATTATTTCTACGAATTCAAGAAAACCGATTTTTGGCTATAGAGCTATGATTGGGTCCATACTAGGAATTGCGGTTTTATCATTTATCGTTTGGGCGCATCATATGTTCGTGACTGGTATGAATCCATTTCTGGGATCAATTTTCATGTTGCTGACGTTAATAATTGCAATTCCATCCGCAGTCAAGGTATTTAACTATATCACTACGCTATGGCGTGGAAATATAGTACTGACGCCGGCAATGCTGTTTTCAATTGGTCTTGTATCTTTCTTTATTTCTGGTGGCCTTACCGGGCTTTTCTTAGGTAACTCAGCCATTGATATCAATTTGCATGACACCTACTTTGTTGTAGCCCATTTCCATATCGTAATGGGTAGTGCTTCATTCTTTGGAATGTTAGCTGGAGTATATCATTGGTTCCCGAAGATGTTTGGGCGTATGATGGATGAGAAATTAGGGCATATTCACTTCTGGATTACTTTCGTAGGAGTTTATATGGTTTTCTTCCCATTGCATTATATCGGTTTAGCAGGTTTTCCCAGAAGGTACTATTCCTTCACAGCATTTGACGCATTCCAGGGTTTTACTGACCTGAACACCTATGTTAGCATAGCAGCTATTATCACTTTTGGCACTCAATTTATTTTTGTATTCAATTTCTTCTTTAGTATGTGGCGTGGCCGAAGAGCTCCCAAGAATCCATGGAGATCTAATACGCTTGAATGGACCACACCGATTGAACCGGGGCACGGTAACTGGCCAGGTGAAATACCCTCAGTTCATAGATGGCCGTATGATTACAGTAAGCCCGGAGCAAAGGAGGATTTTATTCCTCAACACATTCCCTACTCTGAAACCCCTGAGTCCAATCTGCCGCATGAAAAGGAGTGATTGCTTTTAAAGCAATCAGATAATGACAGACTCTGGAGGGTTTTATAAGAAGTTTCTCCTATTTACTATTGGGTCAGTGTGTCTGCTGATCCTGGTGGGTGGAGTCGTTAGGAGTACTGGTTCAGGAATGGGATGCCCAGACTGGCCCAAGTGCTTTGGTAATTGGGTTCCGCCAACGCATGTGTCCGAATTGCCAGCTGACTACAAAGAGGCATACGCACAAAAGCGTCATCAAAAAAATATCAGGCTATCAAACTATCTTGAGTATTTGGGTTTCGAAGAGCTCGTCAATAAACTTCGAAATGATCAAACAATACTTATCGAAGAATCATTCAATTCTACTAAAACCTGGATAGAGTATTTGAATAGGTTATTAGGTGCGGTCATAGGATTTTTGATTGCGCTAAATGTTATTTTCTCACATCAACAGCGAAAAGAAAATTCAGGATGTCTGGGCCTGGCTGTTCTTAACTTGATTCTGGTCGGATTCCAGGGATGGGTAGGCTCTATTGTAGTATCAACAAATTTGCTGAGCGGTCTTATCACATTCCATACGATATTGGCACTTTTGATTTTGGCTGTCCTTATTTATAATTATTGGCTGGCAGCAAGTGGTCAATATGTTGTGCCCAAAAGTAATAACGATGCCAAAAGGGCTTATTTGTTAATCATTATTTGCATCATGCTTTTTACGGTTCAGATTGTAATTGGAACTCAGGTAAGAGAATCAACAGATTTAGTTGCTCATAGACTGGGCGAGCCTGGTAGAGCTGATTGGATTGAGCAGCTGGGATTAACTTTTTATATTCATCGAAGCTATTCCATTATCATTCTGCTCTCACATTTGTATTTTGCCTCTCTGGCAATTAGAATAATGAAAAATTCATCATTCGTTTTTTTTATTTATAGCCTTATACTTTTACTCTTATTTGAAATCGTGACTGGGGTAATAATGGCTTACTTTGCGATTCCACCAGCATTTCAGCCAGTGCATTTGATATTGGCCACATTGATTTTTGGAGTTGATTTTTATTTGTTATTGCTAATAAGGAAAATATTAAACTCTGATGAAGTTGTGGTTGAAGTATATCACAATGTCGAATGATGATTTGAGGCGGATTCATTAATTTCGCAATGCCTGATGATTACCAATACGGACCAAACTATAGACGTTTCCCAAGGCTTCATTTTGAAGGTCAGGGCATACATTGAATTGCTCAAATTCCGCCTGTCTTTGACGGTTACCTTCTCCTCAGGAATAGCCTACGCACTAGGTGCGGGTTCGGGAATAAACTGGAATAATTTTCTATGGTTCTGTTTGGGTGGATTTTTGGTTTCTGGCGCAGCGGTTGCTTTAAATCAAATTATTGAAAGGAGGTATGATGCGATTATGGAACGGACAAAAGGAAGGCCAATACCAACAAATCGGATTAGCCCAAATGAAGCATTGAGCTTTAGCTTAATTGCTGGCTTAATTGGGTTGTCAATCATTTCCCTTTTTGCGAATCCATTTACAACGACATTATCTCTTTTATCACTGTTACTTTACAGTTTTGTTTATACACCTTTAAAAAGGGTAGGGCCAATTGCCGTATTTGTTGGTGCCATACCAGGTGCTTTTCCTCCTTTACTAGGTTGGGTTGCAGCAACGGGGGTAATCTCGTTAGAGGCCCTCATACTTTTTGGAATACAGTTTGTGTGGCAGTTCCCACATTTTTGGGCCATAGCTTGGGTGGCAGACGAAGATTATAAAAGGGCAGGTTTCAAATTATTACCGTCAGGTGGAGGTAAGAACCTATCCACGGCTATACAAATAATGGTTTATACACTTTTTCTATTACCTATGGGTTTACTCCCTTCGTTCTTCGGAATTACAGGTGTTACATCTGCATTTATATCTGTACTGTGTGGAGTGCTATTTCTGAGTCAAACTTTTTTGCTGATGAAGGATTGCTCTAAAAAGTCGGCTTTGAAGATTATGTATAGTTCATTTTTATACTTACCAATTGTGCAAATAGCATATTTGTTGGACAGATTATGATGGAAGCAAAAGTAGAATTAACCCAAAAGAAGAGCCAGATGCTCAGGGTAAATCCGAAAAAATTCACGTTGTGGTTATTTATGGTTTCAATAGTGATGATTTTCATCTCGATGACAAGTGCCTATATTGTTAAGCGCTCTGATGGTGATTGGCTGATTTTTGATTTACCTGAGGCCTTAATGTACTCTACAGTTGTAATAGCTGCTAGTAGCATCAGTATGCATTGGGCATATTTGTCGGCGAAGAATGACAGTATTTCGAATTTAAAAATTGCACTCACCTTAACCTTTGGATTATCCCTCACTTTTCTGGTGACACAATTTTATGGTTGGTCTCAGTTAGTTGATAGAGATGTATATTTCGCAGGGAATGCAGCCGGGTCATTTATCTATGTATTGACTGGTTTACATGCATTTCATCTCTTTTCGGGTATAATATTTCTAATAATCGTGTTAATTTCAGCACTACAATACAAAGTTCATTCTCGTAAGATGTTACAAATCGAGATGTGCACAACATATTGGCACTTTTTAGGTGGGCTTTGGGTCTATCTATTCTTATTTTTAACGCTGTACAACTAAATCAATAAACAGAGCAATATGTCAGTATCTACTGCCGCTGTAGAACAAGAAGAAAAGAACATTTGGATGGGGGGCACCTCACCTATGAAAGTTAGTTATGGCAAACTGATGATGTGGTTTTTCCTATTATCGGATGCTCTAACGTTTTCCGCACTTCTTGTTGCTTATGGTACAATTAGATTTTCTAACAGGGCGTTCGAAGGGGATCGGGAATTCTTCACATTTTCACAAGACTACTGGCCAATCCCGGAAAAAGTTTACGAGGCTGTGCCTTTCCTCCATGGCGTATCACTGCCATTGGTGTTTGTGGGGATCATGACGTTTATTCTGATCATGAGTAGCGTAACCATGGTACTGGCAGTTGAGGCTGGTCAACGAATGGACAGGCCAGCAGTTATTAAATGGATGCTTTGGACCTTGCTGGGTGGTATTGCCTTCCTGAGCTGTCAGGCTTGGGAATGGGGACACTTTATCGTTGGAACAGATGCCGGTACTACACTGGCTGACGGTACTGTGGTCTATGGAGCCAACCTTTCAATTAATCAATATGGGCCGCCAGCGTTTGCTGACTTTTTCTTCTTTATAACTGGTTTCCATGGTTTCCACGTTTTTAGTGGTGTCATGCTGAATTTTCTAATTTTCTATTGGGCTGTAGTTGGCAAACTGGAGAAAGTAGGTCACTATGAGATGGTAGAAAAAGTTGGGCTGTATTGGCACTTTGTCGACCTTGTGTGGGTCTTTGTATTTACTTTCTTTTACTTAGTATAAATATTCGCGGAACAATTAATATGGAAGAGCAAACTTCAAATATCCAGGTAATCCCCCCAGATAAGGAAAAGATAAAGAAACTGTGGAAAATAGCAGGTATTCTGGGATTGGTAACAGCTATTGAATTCGTAATCGCATTTACTGTTGGACCCGGTGCTTTCAAGGTATCCGTATTTGTAGGCCTAACAATTGTAAAGGCATTTTATATTGTTTCCGAATTCATGCACCTCGGCCATGAAGAAAAGGCATTAATCTGGTCAGTACTATTACCACTCATATTTGTGGTGTGGCTGATCATTGCTTTATTGGCGCAAGGAGATGCGATATTTATGTCTAAATTCTAAACTGCCAAAAAAAGAATGATAACGATATCATGGCTCTATCCGAGCCATGATTTTTTATTTTATGAAGGCCGCCTTGACCAAATGCGTAGTACTCACGGTAACTCTGGTTTTGCCGGTTGGTGTTTATCTGTTCCTGAAAAACTTTGGGGAGAACAAATACGCCATTCCGGTCTACTATCAAGAAGAGGCTGAAAAGGAAGTATCTGAATGCTTTGAGTTTAGCATTCCGCACAGTGTAAATTTATCGGTGTATCAAAGCTTTAGTGATAACGTTCCTGGAGGCATTGCCATCATCAATCCAGTGTTTGATGCATGTTTTGATTGTCCACCTAATCTGAATGAGATAAAACGCATTGTTCAGAGGCATCCTGACATAAATGTGGTGAATTTGTATGTAGGGCAGTTAACGTCTTATCAAAGCTCAATTACTAACCAGGTAGAGAATTGGTTGGTTAAAGAAGTAGAGCTGCCAGATATGATCAGCATTTTAAGATGCCAGCTTCTTATAGACATTCCCTCTAAAACCAGTGTCATTGAAATGAATGAAACCAATCAACTGGTATTAATTGATGCCCAAAATAGAATAAGGGGTTACTACAATAAGAATGACAGAGAAGATATTGACCGTTTGATTTTAGAGATCAGCATCTTGAAACAAGAATAATGCAAAACTCCATGAGCCGACCTGTCTGTTTTGTCATCATTATATTATCAATAGTCACACCTGCTTTAGTGTCCATCTTAATTTTTTCTGACGAGAAAGTGAGTTTAGGGAATTGGGTCAAAATACTTCCCCATTTGAATGCAGTATTCAATTCCGTTACTGCAATGGCTTTGCTGTCTGGTTTTGTAATGATCAAAAGGAAGGAAATTCAGTTGCACAGATTGGCTATGACTGTTTCATTTGTCCTGGGTGCTTTATTTCTTATTTCTTACATCACCTATCATTCATCTGTTCCGTCAGTAATTTATGGAGATATTGATGGTGACGGTATTCTTGATGCTATTGAGCAGGAGAATTTGGGATCAATGAGAATTGTCTATTTGTCTCTTCTTTTGTCTCATATTGGTTTATCAATTGTAGTTGTTCCTTTTGTTTTATTTGCTTTTTATTATGCACTTTCTGACAAAATTGAAAACCACAAGAAGATAGTTAAATATACCTGGCCAGTTTGGTTTTACGTATCAATCAGTGGTGTTTTAGTATATTTGATGATCAGTCCGTATTATCAGTAATATGAAGAATTGGGCAGTATTTCTATCACTGTTTTTTGGTTCAGTCACACATTCAATGGCTCAATGTGCGATGTGTAGGTCTACTGTGGTCAATAATGTGAGTAATGGCGATCAAATTGGCTTGGCAGCAGGTTTAAATACCGGAATTCTTTACCTGTTCGTAGCACCTTATTTGTTAATTGGGGTAATTGCTTTTTTATGGTATCGGAATGCCAAAGCAAACCGTGATAAGAATCAGTCAAGATGGGCTAGTAAGAGTATTTAGAGATTCTGCCTGATAGGCTATCTCCTCCATATTAACGCAGGCTAACCGCTCCATTAAATCTACTTCCAAGGTATAGAACTCAGACTTTTCAACAATTTTTCCTGCTAATTGACCAATTTTTGCCTTGCAGTTATCAAAGAACTTCTGTTTTACCTTTTGGAATTCATCTCTAGAGCGATATTTCCCGGACATCCCCCGTTGCAAAACATCCGCTTCTCCAAGGATGAGGCCTGCAAAGTAATGTGCTACTTTGATGATACCTTCTTGGTATACCATTACCCCGCAGGTTTCGGGCATGAGATTTCTCAATACAAGGTGGGCTTCATCTCGTTCTTCAGGGTGTCGAAAGCGTAGAATGTACTGCCGCATCATGCCCGACCTGGCTACACCCGGACGGACCACAGAATTGGCCGCTACCAACCCCGGGTATTCATCCGCTTTTAGTTTTTTGAGGAGCATTCGCATGGCGGGAGACTCTACGTGAACGCAACCAATTACCTGGGCATTTGTGGGAATGGAAATTCCAATCGGTTCTGTTGATACTTTGAGAGCCGGATCCTGAGACCAGCAAATAACCGGTATAGGCAAAATTTTTATGGCTACCCTAAGTGTACTAAAAAGAGCAAAGGCACAAGGAATTAACCTCATCATAACGCGTGAACCTGCCTTTTATAATCACCTGGATAGCAAGGAGGAATTCGACAAAGATGACCCGGTGCCCAAAGTAAAGACTACTTTTATCGAGGAGAACAAATTGATCGTATTTCATTTCCATGATACCCCTCATATGGTGAAAGAAGATATTACTAACCCGGGCTTAATCCAGGAGCTTGGCTGGGAAAAATACCACCAGGGAGACATGATTTTCAAATCACCTTATGAAACTATAGAAGGATTGTCACAATTTTTAAAAGAGAAATTCAATACCACAACCGTGCGAGTAGTAGGTGATCCCGAAATAAAATTGGGAAAAGTTGAAATTTTACCGGGAGCCTATGGCCGGGAACAGCAGATAGACCAATTTAACAATTCTGGTACCGATGCTCTGACCGTCGGGGAAGCAAGGGAATGGGAAACCATCGAGGATGCCCGGGAGTCAGGTATTAAAAAAGCTTTGATTGTTTTGGGACATGCCGGTTCTGAGGAAGGTGGTATGGAATTGCTAGTAGACCATCTTCAAAAGCTTTTCCCCAAAATACCAGTAGCGTTTTTGGAGGCAGGCAACCCACTTTGGCCCCCGGAGTAATCTTAATAAAGTATAGATGTTTTTCCCTATATTTAAAGAATGAAATACGCTGTTCACATTATTGGTTGGTGTTTGTTATTTGGGTGCGGTGGTCAGAATAAAGTTGAGGTCATAAAACGACCCAATATTCTGTTCATTATGACCGACGATCATGCAAAAAATGCGATGAGCATCTATAATGATAAACTCATCCAAACTCCAAACCTTGACCGCATCGGGAAAGAGGGAATGGTGTTTAATCGATCTTACGTCACCAATTCGATCTGTGGACCAAGTAGAGCAGTGTTCCTGACAGGAATGTATAGCCACATCAATGGGTTCAGGCATAACTATGATGAGTTCGATAGTGCCAATAGGACCTATCCTAAAATTCTTCAAAAGAATGGCTACTATACTTCAGTAATAGGAAAATGGCACCTCAAGAGTGTCCCGGCCGGTTTTGATTACTGGAATGTCCTTATCGATCAGGGTGACTATTATAATCCGACCTTGGTGGATATGGGTGACACAATTGATTATACAGGTTATGCCACAACGATTATTACTGATCTGGCGATTGAAGTATTGGAAAATAAAATTCCTGATGGTCAACCTTTTTGCCTGATGGTTCAACACAAAGCCCCCCACCGGAATTGGATGCCTGACAGTGCTCATTTGGCATTGGGCGAGAAAACCTACCCAATTCCGGATAATTTTTATGATACTTATGAAAATAGACAAGCTGCAGCGGAGCAAGATCAGTCTGTTGACCGAATGTTTATGTCTCAGGATATGAAATTGAATCCCGACCGGGTGATTGAAACGGGAAGTGGAGGTGGCCCTGAAGGCTTTGATGCAGTAAAGAATTGGAAAAGGAATTATGAGCGACTCACCGACAAGCAACAGTCAACATGGGATAAATACTATGACCCAATCAGTGAAGCATTTTTTGATGCTAAGTTGACCGGAAAAGAATTAGTGGAATGGAAGTATCAGCGATACATTAACGACTACCTGAAGTGTATCATGTCAGTAGACGAGAATGTAGGGAGGCTCCTGAAGTATTTGGAAGATAAAGGTGAGTTGGATAACACACTCATTGTTTATACCTCGGACCAAGGATTTTATCTGGGGGAACATGGGTGGTATGACAAACGATTCATGTATGAAGAATCATTTAGTATGCCAATGGTCATGCGTTATCCAAGATTCATTAAGCCTGGTTCTGTAAATAACGATCTTGTAATGAATCTTGATTTTGCACCAACAGTGATGGACTTGATTGGTATCGAGACTGACGAACCATGGCAAGGGTCGTCGCTTTTGCCATTGATGAAGGGTGAAGAAGTGACTGAATGGAGGGATGGTATATACTACCACTATTACGAATACCCTTTTGGGTGGCATAAAGTTAAACGTCACTATGGGGTAAGAACGGACCGTTACAAATTGATCCATTTCTATAATGATATCGATACATGGGAACTTTATGACCTACAGGAAGATCCAAGTGAAATGAATAATCTCTATGATGAGGCCGAACCGGAGTTAATTATTGAATTGACAAAGAGACTGGATGAACTACAAGAACAATATGGGGATACCAGTGAAGAATGATATTTTCAGGATAGCATCTCAATCAAAGGCAATCACCTCTACAGCAGTCACGATGCTTTGGGAGGAAGGTAAATTTCAACTTGAAGATCCAATTTCCAAATACATTCCTGAGTTCAAAGACCCACAGGTATTGAGCACCTTCAACTATGCTGATGTGTCGTACACCTCTGTTCGTGCTTGTTGCGCCAGCTGTAAAAGGTAGCTGGATACACCCCGTGCTTCTTAAAGGAAGCGTTGTTGGTATATCCCCATAATTAGTCGGACATGATTTTACAGATAGCTATTAGTAATTATGTCCATGAAAAAAAGAACGTTTAACGCAGAGGAAAAGCTTCAAATATTACAAGCGGCAAAGGCCCATGGAGTCAAATTCACACTGGAAAAGGTCTTGACCATTATATTTATTGTCTAAAATCTCTTCCAATTGGTTGGTAGTCTTACCCGTCGTTGAGACCACCACGACCAATTTCTCATGTTGATGACCGCCAACTATAGAGGTCATGTTTCTGATGGCTTCCGCAGATTTGACGGAGGTCTGCCGAATTTGAATATTTTCATAACAGATGAGAAGAACCAAAATTAATTAGTTTTCATCAACTTAGAATACATCCGATTTTTAGCACTAGATAATTAATGCAATCGGTTTAGATGGCCATAATCAATATTTTTCTAACTTTGAACCACTAAAAAAATGATGAATAATGAATAAAGGTGATTTGGCACTCCCAGTAGGTACAACACTTGACAGATTTATAAAGAAAAAGCAGGACGACTTTACCTATGCGACTGGAGAACTTTCTCAAATACTCCGGGATATTGCATTGGCTTCTAAAATCACAAACAGGGAAATTAATAGAGCCGGTCTATTGGATATTGCTGGAACCTTCGGAGAGATGAATGTTCAGGGTGAGGAGCAGCAAAAGCTAGATGTGATCGCTAATATCAGATTCATTCGTGCGCTGACTAATGGAGGAGAAGTATGTGGAATAGTTTCTGAAGAGGACGAAAACATGATTGAGATTAATCGTCAAGGCAAATATGTGGTTGCCATGGACCCTTTAGATGGTAGCTCCAACATCGATGTCAATGTCTCCATTGGCACGATATTCTCCGTCTACCGGCGGCTCTCCGATATTGGCAGTCCTGTTGAAATTGAAGATGTTTTACAAAAAGGATCAGGACAAGTGGCCGCGGGATATGTGTTATATGGATCATCGACCATGCTGGTTTATACGACAGGAAATGGGGTGACAGGATTTACCTATGAACCCTCACTGGGAGAATTTTTCCTTTCACATCCTAACATGAAGAGCCCAGAGAATGGAAAAATCTACTCCGTCAACGAGGGGTTATCTGCTGAATTTGGTCCATCAGTCAATGACTACATCGAAGAGTGTAAATCAAAGAAATTGTCAGCAAGGTACATCGGTTCGCTAGTAGGTGACTTTCACAGGAACCTTTTGAAAGGTGGTGTATACATCTATCCAAGAACAGGCAAGAGTCCTAATGGAAAATTACGCTTATTGTACGAGTGTAATGCCCTTGCTTTTGTTTGCGAGCAAGCCGGGGGTATGGCTTCAGACGGGGCAGGAAGAATATTAGATATCAAGCCGACAGCATTTCATCAAAGAAGCCCACTCTTTATCGGGGCCAGGAAAATGGTTGAAAAAGCATGTAGTTACAGCAGCAAAGATGTGGGAGCTTCAGCTTAAACCGGCTGAGCTATCAGCCTTGGTTTATATTGAGCTGCTAGTTCTGCAATTGCCTTGATGTGCTCTGGGGTTGTTCCGCAACATCCACCTATGACATTGACCAATCCCTCGTCTAAGAATTCCTTGATTTGGTTTGCCATAGATTCCGGGCTTTCATCGTACTCGCCAAATTCATTTGGAAGGCCTGCATTAGGATGTGCGCTTACAAAATTGTCTGACTTATTCGAAAGTGTTTGTAAATAGGGCCTCAATTGTTTAGCACCCAAGGCACAGTTCAGTCCGATACTAAGAATAGGCGCATGGCTCATTGAAATTAAAAAGGCTTCAGTTGTCTGTCCCGACAGGGTTCTTCCGCTTGCGTCAGTAATTGTACCAGATATCATGATTGGAACAGCAAGAGAAAGTTCATCGAGAAGTTCTTGAACTGCTAATAAAGCTGCTTTTGCATTCAAAGTATCAAAAATTGTTTCAATCAATAGCGTTTCAGCTCCTCCATCTAAAAGCCCTTTAGCTTGTTCCTTGTATGCTGCTGCCAACTCGTCAAAGGTGACTCCCCGAAACCCCGGATTATTAACATCAGGGGAAATTGAAGCTGTTCTGTTAGTAGGGCCCATTGCACCCGCAACGAACCTTGGTTTTGAAGGGTCCGCAGCTGTAAATTCTTCAGCTACTTCTTTGGCAATTTTTGCTGACTCAAAATTTAACTTATATGCCTGATTCTCCAAGTGATAATCAGCCTGAGCGATGGTCGTACTACTGAAAGTATTGGTTTCTATAATATCGGCACCTGCTTCCAGGTACTTGCGATGAATCTCTTTAATGATCTGAGGTTGTGTAATTGATAAAATATCATTATTTCCAGTTAAGCTGGTTGAATGCTCTTCAAATTCATCCCCTTTAAAATCATTTTCGTCCAGCTTATATTGTTGGACCATTGTCCCCATGGCACCATCTAATACCAATATTCTTTCTTCTAATATTTCTCTGAGACTCATCTTTTTCAGTTAAAGTGCTAAAATAGTTGTGCATTCATTACTTCTTCAACCTCAATGTTATAAAATGCCTTATGGATGTTGAATTCTTCACCATTAGTCTCAACCCTTTCGTATGATCCAGTTTCTGTCATTTCATAACTGTTGGTATTGTCTTTTAGGTTATACTTCAGGATATTTATTAATTGCTTTTGCAATAATTTCTCTTTGACTAAAAAGAGAGACTCCATCCGTCGGTCAAAGCTACGAACCATGATGTCGGCACTGCCTGAATAAACTTTTGGTTCCCCACCATGATGGAAATAATAGATTCTCGAGTGCTCGAGGTATTCGCCAACAATGGACCGGACTGTTATATTGTCCGATAAACCCTTTCTTCCAGGTCTTAGACAACAAATACCTCTAACTATTAATTTTATGGGTACGCCTGCCTTTGATGCTTTATAAAGTTCCTCTATAACAACGTCATCCTGAAGCGAGTTTAATTTCATTGCTATTCCACCAGGTAAGCCTTGCTTAGCATTTTCGGCTTCATCATTAATCATTGAAATAAGGGAGCCCCTCATTTCACGCGGAGCGGTGATCAGGTATTCATATTGCGTAGGAATGGAATGACCAGTAATTACGTTGAAAAATTCAGATATATCATTCGCATAAATAGCATCAGTTGATAATAAACCTATATCAGTATACAATTTAGAGGTGTCCTCATTATAGTTACCACTACCCATGTGTACAAAACGAGTCACTTTCTCACCTTCTTTCCTGACTATAAGAAGCAATTTGGTATGCGTTTTTAATGTACCAACTCCATAGATAACAAAACATCCTGCTCTTTGGAGTCTTTCGGCCTCCCGCATATTATTTTCCTCGTCAAAACGTGCTTTAACCTCAAACATCACTGATACATGCATGCCACTCTCAGCGGCATTTAGTAGTGCTTGTACTACTCGGGAATTCTTTGCTAATCTGTAGATTGTGATTTTAATAGATAGGACGTAAGGATCTTCAGCTGCCTTTTCAATAAGCTGCAAGAGTGGTTCAATTGTGTTATAGGGATGGTGTAAGAGAATATCTTTGCGCTTAAGTATTTTAAAAATGTCAGTGCTGATGTTCTCCTGCATGCTCAATGGTGGAACCGGTAATGGAGCAGGAGTTATGTATTCTTTAAATCGCGGGTGGTTAACCAATTGCCATAAGCTGGTAAAGTCAAAAATGCTTCCATTCTTAACAATAAAAATGTTGATATCCTCCAGCTCCCATCGGGTAGCCAAAGCCTTGAGCATCCATTTGTCATGATTCTCTTCTATCTCAATTCTTACAACCCGACCTGTCCGGCGAGTTTTGAGCTTATTCCTCATTTCCTCCAATATATTGGCTTCTATATCTTCGGATTCCTCGAGGGTGAAATCACCATTCCTGGTGATTCGAAACAGCGTAGTGGATTTGACTTCTACATTACGGAAGAGCTTTTGAATGTTGGTTCTTATTATTGCTTCAATAGGTACAAACAAGATTGCCGACCCGTCATAAATCTCAAAGAATCTTGGCAGATTTTGTGGAATCTGAATAAAGGATAATTTCTTTTTATCCCTTTTGTCTTCGGGGTTTTTGCTTACAACACCCAGTGTAAGCCGGTTGTTCATTAGGATTGGAAATGTATGATATGGATCATAGACCATTGGGGTAAGCATTGGGAATATGGTCTTTTTAAAATAGACACGAACTTTCTCCTTGTGTTCCTCAGTCAAGTCATCAATGTTGGTAATCTTGAAATGATATTTTTCAAATAAGGGCTTGAATTCGTCGGTAAAGACTTCTGATTGTTTGTTAAAAAAATGTTGAGCCTCAGCAAGCAATTTGTCTTTAAATGGCTCGGATCTTAATCCTGAATAGTCTATTCGCTGCTTCCCATAGTCAAGATAGTTATAAAGACTACCAACTCTAATCATGAAAAATTCGTCGGCGTTTGACGAGGTTATTGCCAGAAATTTCATTCTTTCTGGCAAGGAATGCTCAGCGTTTTTTGCTTGGTCTAGAACCCTGTCATTAAACTGAAGCCAGCTTAAATCGCGGCTGATTAACCGACTTATATCAATCTGGGATATGTACCTGTCGCTAACTGCCTTTACTGTCATCGTTCAATTGGCAAACATAAGTGAGAAAATAGCTTTGGAGAATACTTGGTTCAATTTAGTATCTACTAAATTGAATTGTAAAATGCGGTAATTCTAACAAGGTCAGAAATCCTGTCTAACCGGAGATTATTCTTCTTAATGTAGGTTTTTATTGCACTTGATTTGGGCGACATGATATCCATTAAGTCCATTTTTTTGCTGGTAAATTGACTTATTTTACCATCAGTATCCACAAAGAAAAATCGGTGAGTGAGACGTCTTCTGGTACCATAAATTTGTGATGAGGATGGTGAAATAGTTTCCTGAACTGTTATTTCTCTAGCTAATAGAGTAAGCTCACCCAAATGAAGAATTTCAAAAATACGAGGCACCTTATAATTGAGATTGATGTTATAGGGAATGGAGTAAAATTTGCGATAGTTCTCTGTAATACCATCGAAAATTTCAAAGAAGGTCATTTTTCTACTGGAGTAAGTTTGGATTTTATGATCAATTTCTATCTGAACCAAATCATTTTCCAAATCGTATTTCAACAACCCTTCAATTGTATCTCCCTCATTAGTTACTAAATACCCGTCATGCCAATGCTCAGAAGGAAAATATTGACCATTGGTCCAATTGGAAATGCATATTGTGGTGAGTATGAGAATGTACCTCATTTCAAGTATCAGTTTTTTAAAATCTCATGACCCATTTTGTCTCTTTTAGTCTGCAGGTATTTTTCATTGTGAATATTAGGAGCTATTTCAAGCGGGACATTTTCAACGATCTCTAAACCATATCCCCTGAGGCCCGCTCTTTTCTGGGGATTATTAGAAATTAACTTCATCTTACAAATACCAAGGTCTCGTAATATTTGCGCCCCAACACCATAATCGCGTCCATCCATTTTAAACCCCAGATGAATATTAGCCTCAACTGTATCCATCCCATTTTCCTGTAACTTATAAGCCTTCAACTTGTTAACCAATCCAATTCCTCTTCCTTCCTGATTCATATAAAGCACAACTCCTCTCCCTTCCTGTTCAACCATTTGCATTGCAACGTGCAATTGGTTTCCACAGTCACACCGAGAAGAACCAAAGACATCACCAGTCACGCAACTTGAATGAACTCGAACCAATACGGATTCATCCTCTTCCCAGCTACCCTTTGATAACGCTAAATGTGTGTCGCCAGTATTTAACTGCTTGTAAGCAAATAGATCAAAGTCACCATATCGCGTAGGCATGTCAACTCCAATCAAACGTTCAATTAAAGTTTCGTGTTCAAGCCTGTAAGTAATAAGGTCTTTAATAGAGACAAGCTTCAGGTGATTTTCATCTGCAACCTTTCTAAGATCTGGTAGCCGGGCCATAGTGCCATCACCTTTCATGATTTCCACCAGAACACCCCCTGGGGAAAATCCGGCCAGTCTTGCGAAATCTATGGCCGCTTCAGTATGACCTGTACGTCGCAGAACTCCACCTTTTTTGGCTTTCAAAGGAAAAATATGCCCTGGCTTTCCAAGATCCTCAGATTTGGTAGCAGGGTCAACCAGTGCCTTTATGGTTTTAGCTCGATCACTTGCAGAAATACCTGTAGTACACCCATTACCCAACAAATCCACTGAAACTGTAAATGGTGTCTCATGCAACGAAGTATTTCGACCAACCATCAACTCGAGCCCCAATTCATCACATCTTTCTTCAACTATTGGCGCACATATCAGCCCTCGGCCGTGAGTGGCCATGAAGTTTACAATTTCAGGAGTAACTTTCTCAGCAGCACAAGTGAAGTCCCCTTCATTTTCCCGGTCTTCATCATCAACAACGATGATCACTTCTCCATTTCTAATCGCTTCGATTGCTTCCTCAATGGAGTCCAACAATTTTTTTGTAGCCATAGTTATATTTCCGGGTACAAAATTACTAGAAATGAGAAGGATCAACGAATACTTGCTAGTTTAACTTAGTTGGGTTTCATTCTCCCAGTTGTAGCTGGCAAGTGCAGCTCAAATTTTAGGTTATAAGTACTCTCTTATTTTTTACCTTAACTGTCCACTTTTTGCTGACGATTTACAAGTGATAAATATGGTAATCGCCTTTTTTGAACTCAAGATTACTCATCCTCCAACTCAGGATGCTATCCCGATGGCTTTAGCTGGACCGAAGCATTCTCAGGCGAAGAAAAGGTTGGGATGCATATTGCCATGACCCCAACCTGGAACGAAACCGCCTACTTTGCTGATTAGGAGACTCATGGTGGAACATGCACTGCTTACCGGCAACCTGTTTTGAGAGAGGCCGCCAGAAGAGAAGGAAATGAAGAGACTTATTATATTAAAGAATAAATCGTAGCAAGGGTAGAAGTTGAGTCTTTTTTAATTTGCATCAAATTTTATGAATCGCTTTTTTCCTTTTCTGAACTGGCTCCCGGAAGTTAATGGCTTCACTGTTAAATCTGACCTAATATCGGGTTTTACCAATGCGGTTATAGTGCTACCTCAGGGAGTTGCTTTTGCATTAATAGCTGGAATGCCACCGATATACGGTCTTTATACAGCAATGGTCACCCCGATCATTGCAGCCTTTTTCGGTTCTTCCATGCATTTAATTTCCGGCCCTACTACGGCCATATCTTTAGTTGTATACTCCACATTAACTCCTTTTGCAGAGCCTTCAGGCCAGCAATTTATCGAACTCACTTTATTACTCACCTTCATAGCAGGAGTGATTCAATGGATGTTGGGTGTAGCTCGATTAGGCACTTTGGTAAATTTCGTCTCGCACAGTGTAATTGTAGGTTTTACTTCAGGGGCAGCTATTTTAATTGGTTTTAGCCAACTCAAACACGTTACCGGAATTGATCCGGGAACCTCTAAATTCTTTATATCAGTAGTTGTTCATAATGTTCTGAATATTAGTGAAATAAATTTCCTTGTATCAGGAATAGCTCTATTAACTATTGTTGTCGCACTACTTAGTCCAAAACTCTCAAAGAGGTTACCTCACTTATTAATTGCTATGGTGGTCGGGAGTTTAGCCAGTTTTATCCTGGATGGTTCCAGTAATGGAGTCAAATATGTTGGTCTAATACCCAGTAATTTGCCCCCTTTTTCAGTACCTCGGTTTACCCTTGAAAGCATACAGTTGCTTGCGCCAAAAGCGTTTGCAATCGCTATGCTGGGGTTGATAGAAGCCGTAGCCATTGGCAAATCAATTGCCATGAAATCGGGTCAAACCATTGATGGTAACCAGGAATTTATAGGCCAGGGATTGTCAAATGTTGTGGGCTCCTTCTTTTCTTGTTATGCTGGAACCGGGTCTTTTTCCCGTTCTGGGATTAATTATGAATCCGGTGCTAAGACTCCCTTATCAGCTTTTTTTGCTGCAATTTCTTTAATGGTAATAATTTTACTGGTAGCCCAATATGCCACTTATTTGCCCATGCCCGTAATGGGAGGAATTATCTTTCTGGTGGCTTACAGATTGATTGACTTTCATCACATTCGTAAAATCCTTAATGCCAGTTGGCAAGAAGCGACTGTGATGACCATCACCTTCCTATCCACTCTCTTCTTACAACTGGAGTACGCAATCTATTTCGGTGTATTGTTCTCACTGATATTCTATTTGCAAAGAACATCGCACCCCTTAATCGTCACCGTTTCTCCGGACCCTGAGCATCAAAGAAGGAAATTTACTAATATCAAGAGGATACCATTGTTTGAATGTCCTCAGTTAAAAATTATACGTATTGATGGCTCTTTATTTTATGGGGCCGTGGACCATGTAAGAGCCCATCTAGGGGAGTTAAGTGACGGTGGAGTAAAGAATATCTTAATCGTAGCGAGTGGTATTAATATCATTGATGTTTCAGGAGCAGAAATGTTGGTGAACCAGGCACAGAGATGGAAGGATATGGGTGGGCAATTTTACCTCAGTAGTGTTCGTATTGGCGCAAGAGATTTTTTAGAGAAAGGCGGATACATTGAAGCGATTGGAAGGAATAACATTTTTGAGACAAAGGACGAGGCTATAAAGGAGATTTATAGTCGTTTAGACCGTTCAATTTGTGAAGGCTGCTCAGTTAAGATATTTAAGGAATGCGTGTAATTAGATGCGTAATCATTAAATTCCACTTTTTTAGAACCAACTATCTTTTAGAACCAACAATCATTATGAAAAGATTAACCTATCCATTGCTTTTGGCCATAGTAAGTTGTTCATCCCCCAGCAAAACGACAGATCAACAGGCTGAATCTACAACAGAAACTGTTATGCAGGAACCAGCCAGCTTTGAATTAAGGACCTATTATGCTGCTGAAGGCAAACTGGATCAGTTACTGGCAAGATTTAAGAATCACACAATCGGTATTTTTGAGAAGTACGGTATGGTTAACGTAGCTTATTGGGTGCCAGTAAATAATGAAGAGAATCAATTGATCTACCTGCTTGGATATAATAGTCGTGAGGACAGGACCAATGCATGGGAGCAGTTTCGGAATGATCCTGATTGGTTAAAGGCAAAAGCAGACTCTGAAGTGAATGGCCCTCTTGTAGATTCAGTGAAAAATGTATTTCTCAATCCTACAGATTATTCACCAAAGATGAATACCTCATTGACTGGTCCACGAGTTTTTGAGATGAGGACCTACTATACCCATGAGAACAAACTAGTTGACTTACATGTCCGTTTCAAAGATCACACGATGGGCATTTTTGAAAATCAAAATATGACCAACGTTGCTTACTTTAACCTTGATAAAGATCAAGAAGAACCGGAAAACACCTTGTTGTACTTTATTGCTCATGCTGATACCGAGGCGGCTATCCAAAATTGGAAAGGATTTTTAGATGATCCGGCTTGGAAGGCTGCCTACGCAGCGTCTATTGAAAATGGGAAGTTGGTCAATAATTTAACATCCCAATTCCTTGAGGCTGTGGATTTTTCTCCTTTGAAGTAAAATGAGGTCGGTTAAGTGAACTACCAAAACCTCCCCAAAACTGATTTAGCCGTGAGCGAAGTCTCGTTTGGTTGTATGTCTTTGGAAGAAGGGAATTCAGAGAATGAAGTACTACTGTTAAAGGCACATGATCATGGGATAAATTATTTGATACTGCCGACCTTTATCAAACAGGAGAGAATGAAATTACGATTGGCAAGGTGGTAAAAGCGATAAGGCATAATGTGATTATAGCTACCAAAGTAGGGAACCAAATGAGGTCGGATGGCAATGGACGGGATTGGAACCCCAGTAAAGCGTACAGGCTTACAATTTCACTGAGAAAAAACCTTCCATCAAACTCGACTATACCGATTCTAAACAGCTTTTCCTGCCTTTATGATCTCTCTTACCTCGAACTCACGTCACGTTAAGTTAAATCTTCACACTGTTTTCTCCATCTTGTTGGTCACGCCTTACAGTCAATGACTCATAATGATGACCAACAAAATTCCGCAGGTGATTTTTAGTGAATGCTAGCAAAATGTGCGTTAATAATCAGTCAATAATGATTCATATGGAATTTTAAGTTTTTCATGTAGATTCCGAATCATTTTAAGATTGAGTTTGCGTCTTTTATTAAAGATTTCTGAAACCCTGCTTTTATACCCAAGGACCTGGGCTAAGTCCCGGTTACTCATTTCCATTTGTTCCATTCGAAATTTGATAGCTTCAATTGGACCTGGAGCTTCAATAGGATAATGCTCATCTTCATACTTTTCAACTAAGATTGAAAGCACTTCGGCTTCATCTCCTTCTTGAGTGTTCGTAGGGGCATGAAATATTGTTTCAAGTCTTTTTAATGCTTGATTGTAGTCCTCTTCAGTTTTAATGGCTCTAATTTCCATGATTCAAACAGTATTAGCATCTATTTTGTCATATTCGGTATGTGTTCCAATGAATCTCACAAAGATCCATCGCCTTAAATAGTTAATATCCACTACCAGTCTGTATTTATTTCCACAAATGTTGAAAACAACTCGTCCTCCTTTGAGAATGCTCGCTTTTGTATATTCTTCTTTGATATCAATTGGACTGTTCCATGATGCTTTTGAAGCTTCTTTGTACCATGTTTTTAACTGGTCTTCAGAATCAGCATGAGTTTCCCAGAACTGGCGAAGTATCCTTTTAGCGATTACTCTCATTCTCGTAACGTCAAATGTATGAAAAAGTTACCAAAATGGTAACTAAATACTTAACTGGATTTTAGAGATTTATATTTAGCAATAAATTAACGAATAACACCTTTAGGTACAGCTGTTTAATATTGTGTTTAAGTGGCTATTGCTCTTCTCCAAAATATACCCCAATAGTCTCTCCTCTTTCGGAAGCGCAGTCAACAAGCTAACCCCCACAAACAGTATCAAGGTCCCACAAATCCGTGAAGAATAGGTTCAATTCCCGGGTCACCAAATGCCTCCCACAACATGGTGGTGGTCGCTCCACCACCCATGGCCGAAATGGTGCCATGTTTATTGGCTCTTTTCCATAAAACTCCACCCACTACCGGAACAAAAAAACTGGTGCCCATCAGTGCGGTAAAGAGGATCACAATGAATTGGATTAATTCACCCTTCTGAACACCTAACAGAACAAGAATCAAAGGAATGATCTCAACCAACAGAATGCCAAACCGGGCATGGGCAAAGCGGGAAACAGTGCCATAGCTGAAAGACCAAGAATAAATACCCCAAAAAGAAAGTCATGTCAATAGTTATCAATGCAGCAGGTGCCATACCCTCCCAAGTAAAAGTGATGGGTTTAACCGCTTCTACATAGAGTAGTAGATTGGGTAACGAATCGAAATGGTTAATCACTACGGGGACGGCCACAATGGTGCCAATCACCATAATGACCAACTGGAGAAAGTCAGTATAAACCACCGCAATCATATGCCACCCACTGTTGTATAGACCAGTAAGATGGCGGTGAAGGCAATCATCCCGTATGTGACGGGAATGTCAAAGATCACATTGGCAATCAACCCTCCAGCTACTACCTGGGCGATGGGTCTAAATCTTAAATCTAACATCTAAAAATCTTGGCTCTAATAAATCATAACCTATTAAAAGGCATACTTAGGTTTTCAAGAGGTTTTATTTGAGGTCTCAAAACGCTTCTCTAACGAACTCGTCATTCCACTGCTGCCAGCCAGTAGGCAAGGCGCGGTCCCGGAGAATCTTTAAAACTCAGCATGCTCGGGTAGATTCCCAGTCAAGTTGGGAATGACGTATATTTTAATGGTCAATCCAAATCCCATTCGTCATTTAACTGGCTAATGGAATGATAGGCCGTCATATCAAATTGACAGGGAACCACTGAAACATAATTGTTGGCAATTGCCCACTCGTCATTATCCTCGCCCTTGTCATGGTTTTCGAAATTACCAGTCATCCAGAAGTATTCTCTGCCATAGGGATCAATGCGTTTGTCAAAATTTTCCTGCCATTTAGCATTCGCCTGACGACAGACTTTTATGCCTTTGAGTGACTCATTCCTGATCGCAGGGAGGTTGACATTCAAAGCTATATTGTGACCCATGTCGTTGGACAAGGCCTCACTGGCCAATTTCAGAATAGGTTCGTCCACATGAGACATACCTGCACCATAGGTATAATCACATAAGGAGAAACCAATGGCGGGCATGTTTTCTATAGCAGCTTCAATGGCAGCAGACATAGTTCCCGAGTAAAGCACACTAATAGAGGTGTTACTTCCATGATTGACCCCGCTGACCACCAAATCAGGAGTTTTCTCCTTTAAAACATGGTATTTGGCCATTTTGACGCAATCTGCCGGGGTGCCACTGCATTTATAAGCATCAACTCCCTTAAAGATGTCCACTGGCGAAATCCTGAGCGTATCTCCCACGGTAATGGCATGTCCCATCCCTGACTGGGGGCTGTCCGGTGCTACCACAATGACATCTCCCAATTGCTGCATGAGTTCTACCAGCTTGCGAATACCCCGGGAGGTAATGCCGTCATCGTTGGTTACTAAAATTAGAGGTTTCGACATAAGAATATACGCAGTTAGTTGCCACTTTGTGCCTTTGTGCCTTGATTGCAAGTCAGTTTTGCCACGAAGGCACTAAGGTACCAAAAGCGGAATTATGAATCTGATCGCATAATTAGGGATAATCTAAATGGAGAACAAAGGAAGTCGTGAGTATTAAACCAAATTGTGGAGATAAATAATCCGATCATGACTTTTGAGATAAATGGGAATGGCTCTAACTATTATTATAAGGACATATTTTCCTTATAATGCGATATTAAAATAAAGTCATGTGAAAACAATGTGTTTTAGTCATTTTGAAACCAGTTCCAGTCTTGGAGTTATTGTCAAAAGTGGTGTTTCGTCATCTGAGTTAGGCGGCGACCTGATCAACTGCTTTTGTGTTATACAAATTAAGAGATTCAAGGCGATTGAGGTTTTTTAAATGTACAAGACCCTCATTTTAAATGTCATTGGAATTGATATCCGGTCTAATAAGATTTTTCAACTGACCGATAGTTTTCAAATGCTCATCTTGCAGACCAAGACCCTTGAGGTTGAGCCGGATTATTTGTTCCGAAGCTAATAACAGGGACTTCCATTGAACAATGGTTGAATGGTCTCATGTTAACATCCACGCAGTTGATGTTTTCCGCTACTGGCTTGATTGAAAAACCACTCGATCTTATGGTGCTCAAATCTTCATCCGATATTGGACCGCCCGCAACCATTTCATAAAAGGGCTTGGGAACAACATTAAAGCTGTAGTCTCTAATCAATAGATCCGATAGGCTTGAATGAACTTCCAGGTCAGTCAGCTTGACCTCAAAAAAGCACCGGAATTTATCTACCATTTTACCAATTCCATTTCCGTAAAGGAGAGGGGTGTACCAACTGTAGGCATACGTTCCGATTCATCACTATTTAGTATTCTCCCAATGGCCTTACTGCCTCCAGGACTGTTGGCAACAAATGCATGACCACCGGATTGCAAAGTTGCAAAGGCTTCCTCTTCAATGTCCAGTCGAAAATCGCCTTTACGTGCGTTTTCATCTGGTACATGACAGGCATAGCATTTATCAGAAAGAATAGGCTTGATATGGAAATTGTAATCTATTTGATCGGGAAGTCTTTGGCAGGCCGTTTGAACTTCAGGTGGGAGATCCACACCACAAGCCGAAAATAAAATTACTGCGATGTAAATGAACTGGCGACTAAATCTCATATAAAGAATTTGAATTTTGGAATTGAGTAAACTTAACCGACCTAAGAAGCTTTGTCTATACCCTCTAAGGAAATCTTCGCCGATTGTGAAATTTAGTATGCCAAAATGAGTTAAGCACCGTGGATTATTCCTTTATTATAAGGCGAGCTAATTTAAATCCTTCCGTCCATTCTGTACCCACACCATGCCAAATCATTTTATTGTTCTGGAAAGTCATCTTCAAAATACTGTCATCTTCAAATCCCGCGTCACTATCCATATAGACGAGAGCATTTAAATTATTAACCTGAGTTCTGTTAATACCTGAATGAATTTTCTGAGAGAAACCTTTGAGAACTAAATAAAGCCTGTATTTTAGGGATATGTATCTTTAATGTAAATACTATTGAAAAGGCTATAGTGCTGACAGAAACTGATCCGGCCATTAAAGCAGGAAGTTTGGTAATGGAATTGGGGCAATAGTATGGTTCTGCGGCTTTGCAGCTACTGTTAAAAGAGCATGAAAGAATTGCTGAAATAAATATATAAGTGGGTCTGACGCTCGATTATCAGAAGCATACCTTACAATTCAAGTTTGATGCTGGGACATCACGAGGAGTGCTTCGAGAGAAGGACACTTGGATTATAAAGATATCCGAAAACGGCTCCAATCTTTTTGGATTGGGAGAATGTGGTCCATTAAAAGGGTTAAGTATTGAGAATGGTGAAGAAGTCGCGCTTGAACTAACCAGGCTTCAGCACGTCATCCATGACTTTGAATTGCCTGGATTGGATAAACTGTACGATCTTGCCGAAGAACTGACGACTTTGGCTTCTGTTCGATTTGCACTGGAGACGGCTTTCCTTGATTTACTAAATGATGGTAATCGAATAATTTTTGATAACTCGTTCAGTAGGGGCGAATCGGGTATGGTGATCAATGGACTAGTCTGGATGGGGGAGAAGGCTTTTATGAAATCTCAAATTGATGAAAAGATAAAGGCTGGTTTCAATTGTATTAAAATCAAGATTGGTGCCATTGATTTTGAGGAGGAGTTATCGGTGCTTAGTGATATCAGGAAAGAACATCCTTCAGCAGAACTGATCATTCGGGTTGACGCTAACGGGGCCTTTTCACCGGGGGAAGCTATGGACAAGTTGAAGTCACTTAGCCAATTCAATTTGCATTCCATCGAGCAACCCATTGCTCCAGGACAACCGGATGCCATGCGTCAACTTTGCCAACTCAGTCCCATTCCCATTGCTTTGGATGAAGAGTTAACAGGAGTGAACAGGAAAGTTGCGAAGTCTGATCTATTGGAAATTATCAATCCCCAGTACATCATTCTTAAACCCACACTACTGGGAGGAATAAGATCATCAATTGAGTGGATAAAGCTAGCAGAAGACAAGAAGACAGGATGGTGGATTACTTCTGCATTGGAATCCAACATCGGATTGAATGCGATCGCTCAGTTAACATCCAGTTACAAGGTTAAAATTCCTCAAGGATTAGGCACCGGAAAGCTCTATCACAATAATATTGAATCACCACTTGCCATTAGAAAAGGGTTACTTCAATACAACAATCATAAGGGCTGGAATTACAGTGAGTTACAGGACTTAATTAATCCGTGATTTAAAAGGTCATTAGAATAGTTCAATTTTGGGTGTAAATTCTTAAACATCTGATTTACAGCTAATTAAAACTCGTATTTAAAAGATTAAAGTATTACTTTCAGTTGGTAAAATTCTATTAGATCAGACGATTTTTTGATTAACTTGCTGTAGTTTTTGATATACCTATATCTACTGATTAGTTAAAAGCATTTTATGGCAGATGAAGACAACGAAATCCTATCAGGCGGAGAGACAATAATACCCATAAATATAGAAGACGAAATGAGAGGAGCATACATCGATTACTCGATGTCTGTAATCATTTCGAGAGCCTTACCAGATGTGAGAGACGGTTTGAAACCAGTTCACCGCAGAATTCTTTATGCGATGCAAGAATTGGGATTGGTCCACAATAAGTCACACAAAAAATCAGCTAGAATTGTTGGAGAAGTATTGGGTAAGTATCACCCCCACGGAGATACAGCAGTATACGATACCATGGTTCGTATGGCCCAGGAGTGGTCTCTGAGATATCCATTAGTGGATGGACAGGGAAACTTCGGTTCAGTTGACGGTGACCCTCCCGCAGCGATGCGTTATACAGAAGCCCGCCTCAAACGAATAGCCGAAGAAATGTTGTCTGATATCAACAAAAATACGGTTGACTTTCAGTCTAATTTTGATGATTCTCAGGAAGAACCAACGGTGCTGCCCGGCAAGATGCCTAATTTACTTTTGAATGGATCTTCAGGCATTGCAGTTGGAATGGCCACCAATATGGCCCCCCATAATCTCATCGAAGTTGTGGACGGAATCATTGCCTACATTGGAAACAACGAGGTTACCATTCCTGAACTGATGGAATTCATTAAAGCCCCGGATTTCCCTACCGGTGGTATTATTTATGGCTATTCAGGCGTAAAGTCTGCCTTGGAAACGGGTAGGGGAAGAGTAATGATGAGGGCTAAGACCAACTTTGATACTACGAAAACTGGTAAAGAACAGATTATCGTTACCGAGATTCCTTATCAGGTGAATAAAGCGAGCATGATTGAAAAAACTGCTCATCTCATCGGTGATAAAAAGCTTGAAGGCATTTCAGACATAAGAGATGAATCAGATAGGGACGGATTACGAATTGTCTATGACCTGAAGAAAGATGCCATTCCTAATATTGTTTTAAACAACCTCTACAAGTACACGTCACTACAGACTTCATTCAGTGTGAATAACGTTGCCCTGGTTAAGGGAAGACCTTATACATTGAACTTGAAAAACCTCATCCAGTACTTTGTCGAGCACCGCCATGAGGTTGTGACACGCAGGACCCAGTATGAACTTGATGAAGCAGAAAGAAGAGCCCATATTTTAGAAGGTTATCTAATTGCCCTGGATAATCTGGATGAAGTAATTGCTTTAATTAGAAACTCGCGAGATCCGGAAATTGCAAAAACCGGTTTAATCGGGAAGTTTAAACTTTCTGAAATCCAGGCAAAAGCAATCCTTGAAATGAGATTGCAGCGGTTAACTGGACTTGAACGTGAAAAGATCCAGAAAGAGTACGAGGAGATCAAACTCTTAATAGAGAAACTCAAAGAAATACTGAAAAAAGTAGAGCTGCGTATGCAGATCATCATCGATGAACTATTAGAGATCAAAGACCGTTACGGCGACGAGAGAAGATCAATCATTGAGATATCAGGTGAGGACTTCGCAGATGAAGACATGATTCCTGATGAGGAGATGGTTATTACCTTAAGCCACCAGGGTTATATCAAAAGATCCCCACTGACTGAATACCGGACACAGGGCAGAGGAGGCGTTGGTTCTCGTGGCGTATCTACCAAGGATGATGACTTTACCGAGCATTTGTTCATTGCAACCGCACACAATTACCTGCTTATTTTCACGGAGTTCGGAAAAGTTTTCTGGAAGAAGGTCTACCAGCTACCTGAAGGAGATAAAGTTTCAAAAGGTAGAGCCATTCAAAACCTGATCAATATTGAGTCTGAAGATTCGGTCAGTGCCATCATAAATGTGAAAACACTTACCGATGTAGACTACATCAATAATAACTTCTTGATCATGTGTACTCAAAGTGGAACAATTAAGAAGACTTCGCTGGAGGCTTATTCCCGACCTCGACAAAATGGCATAAATGCAATTACCATAAATGAAGGTGACAAGTTGTTAGAAGTAAAGCTGACTAATGGCGATAACCACATTGTCATTGCAAAAGGTTCTGGTAAAGCTGTTCATTTTCATGAGTCTCAGGTAAGACCGATGGGTAGAGTTGCGGCAGGTGTAAGAGGCGTTAAGCTGGAAAGCGACTCGGACAAAGTGGTTGGAATGGTAGGTGTGGCAAGAGAAGATTCTGACCTACTGGTGGTTTCTGAAAAGGGTTATGGCAAGCGTTCATCCATTGAAGATTACCGCATTACCAAAAGAGGAGTAAAGGGCGTGAAAACCCTTAATGTAACTGAAAAAACAGGCAAATTGGTGGCCATTAAGGAGGTAATTGATACTGATGACCTAATGATTGTCAATAAATCTGGAATTACCATTAGAATGGCTGTGGAGAACTTACGGGTCATGGGAAGAGCTACCCAGGGAGTTAGACTGATCAAGCTCAGTGAAGGCGATGAAATTTCATCTGTTGAAAAGATAGCAAGGATTGAAGTGCCGGAAAACCTTTCAGAAGAGGTGGAAAATGATACTAAAAAGCCTGATATCGATATTGAAATCAAAGAATAATCAAGAAATATTTTAATTTTGCCATCAGTCTCCGGATTTCCGGCACATTTATTGAATCACCAGTGACTTATAATGGATAGAACATGAAACGATTACCACCACTACTACTTACTTTGTCATTGCTCTTTTCGGGGATGATTTATGCCCAGAAGGGACCTAAGGGAAATCCTGCTAAGGCTGAGGCCTATTTGGCTAAAAATGAAATTGAAAATGCAAAAGCCGAAATTGATGTAGCAATTACCCTGGAAAAGCAATCGGCAAAACAGAATACCTGGATTACCAGGGGCAAGATTTATCAGAATTTAGCTATAGCTGGTGATGATTCGGCACTTCCAATTGCCATAGAGTCATACAACAAAGCCAAAGAAATTGATCCTGAAAGTAGCGCAGCTCAACTACTGGATGTTCAGAATATTGCACAACTACACGGCACTTATTTCAACCTGGCTTCTGAAGCTTATAATGATGAGGACTTTGAGAAGTCTCTCAGTAATTTCCAAAAAGCACTGATGGTTATACCAGATGACTCAACTACCATTTATTATGGTGCATTAGCAGCTTATCAAGGAGATAAATTTGAAACCACCCTTGACTTGTATGAACTCATGGTGGAGAAGAACTATGCGGACAAGGAGCTATTCAGCAGTGCCATATACTTAGCCAAAGAGACGCTGAAAGACAATGATCGGGCTTTAAAATTGATTAAGCAAAGTCAGGAAGCTTATCCGGATCATGGTCAATTCAAATATGACGAAATCAATATCTATTTGAGTACAGGTAGAGACGCTGAAGCACTGGTTCAATTGGAAGAGGCGATAAAGAAGGAGCCAAAGAATTCATCCCTTCATTTGCAAATGGGTTTATTCAAGGACAATTCAGGCTACAGTGCCATGATTGAGAAAGACTGGGATACTGCCAGGGCAAAGTATGGTGAAGCTAAAGAGCATTACCTGACAGCATTAGAGCTAAAGCCAGATGATTTCATTGCCAATTATAATCTTGGGGTTATTTATGTAAACCTTGCAAAAGAGCTTTATGACAAAATACGAGATATGGATATAGCCACCTATAATAAATCAGGTAAGGGAATCACAGCGGAAGCCAATGCAATTATTGAGCAAGCAATTCCATACATTGAGAAATCAACTGCATTGAATGAAAAAGATGTAGATGCATGGAAGGCGTTGCAACAAATCTACACACAACTAAAGATGACTGATAAAGCCGAGGCTGCATTCAATAAGGTTGAAGAGTTAGAAGGGTCAGGTGAATAGAAGATAATGCAGGCAACTTTGAAATAGGGTGCGGATGCCTCTGACTTAGTACTTTTTATTTAACATAATATAAATTATATAACAGAGCTGTTATTTATTACTGCTGCGCTGTTTGACGATTAGCTGTCAGCTTAGATTATATAATGATATTATGTTAACCAGCAAAGCTGGACGATCACGTGTACGTTTCTGATTGATGTTCTTTTAGATTCTGCTTCTAATCATGGTGTTATATAATTAGACGTTATATTAAATAGCCGCTTGGCCAGCGCACAAACCCTGCGCTCTGCCGTGCCCTGACCAAACGGCTATTAATAGTTTTCCCACCCGCTTTCAGGCTAAGGCCTGATGACCAGCCCAAATCCAAGAGAATCTCAGGCAAAGCTTATCGTTCAAAATTTCGTTATTCGGGTAATTGTTCAGTTCGTTTTCAAATATGCCATTCTCAGCGATTAGGATTTTGCCTGTGATACACTTGCAGGCCAACGCTCTCTTTGGCTCACAGCACAAGCCAACCTCAAGCGTCATTCTGGGGAATCATTAAGCCGATAAGGCTGACGATGACGTGAGAATCTCTTGATGCCGTAGCAATCTTCTTGCTACTGGCAGTGTAGCTCACTGCTGGTTGACTTTCTTTTAATTGCGTTCGCTGTGTCGCTCAAGCCGCTGGGCTCATACTTTTTCATTGATGAAAAGTAAACAAAAAATCTAGGCAAAATAATCACTCCCAACACACGACCAATCGCTCCCTCGCTATTTTGCCTTGGCAGCCCGCCATAAAGTAGAAAGGATTTCTACTTAACATAATATTTTAGCATTTACTTAAATACTGAAACTAATTGATTATCTTAACGTTTTAGAATTTACTAAAACATTAAAGTATGAGTAACACTTGTATTAGAGTTCTTGCAGATCCAGTCCAAATCAATCAATGTAAGGAGGACATCAATCGATTGGATGATGAACTCACCTTAACCTCTCAATTATTCAACTTAGCTGGCAATCCTATTCGATTTAAAATTCTCTTCTTGCTTCATAATGAAGGTGAAATGTGTCCTTGCGATCTAAGTGATGTTCTTGACATCTCTGTTGGCGGAATTTCTCAGCATTTGAGAAAACTTAAGGATGGTCGACTCATAAAAGACAAGAAAGTTGGCCAAACGGTCTTCTACTCCCCTGTCAATGAAAATCTATCCATCATTCAACCAGTCCTTGAACAATTGAAATTGACTAACGAAAAAATGATGATGCCATGAGCAATTCTAACCTTTCTTCTAAATCTGCAAGTGCAGGTTTCTTTGCCGCTGTGGTGGCCTCTTTGTGTTGCATTACTCCGGTATTCTCCTTCCTGGCGGGTATTGGTGGAATAGCCGCTACATTCTCTTGGATGGAACCATTCAGGCCATATCTGATAGCCTTAACAATTGGAGTGCTCGGTTTCGCATGGTATATAAAATTAAAACCATCAAAAAATGAAATAGATTGTGATTGCGATGATGAAAAGCCTTCATTCTTGCAGTCGAAAAAATTTTTGAGTGTGATCACAGTATTTGCTGGATTGATGCTCTCTTTTCCGAGCCATGCACATATGTTCTATCCAACCAATCCCGGTTCTTCAAGTCCGGAATCTAGCATTGCCTTAGCTCAGGAGACAACGAAAACCAACAAGATCATTCTGAATGTTAAAGGTATGACTTGCGCTGGTTGTGAATCACATATTGTAACTGAGGTTAATAAGTTAAAAGGAGTCAAGTCTGTTTTTGCTTCTTATGCCGATGGAACAGCTACAATTGAATTCAGTCAAGATTCGCTAACTCAGCGTGATATTGTAATGGCCATAGATAAAACAGGTTACAAGGTGATTGATAAACCGGAAAACAAAGACTAATGGAAAAGCAGGTCACTTTAGAATCGACTATTACATGTCCTAATTGTGGACATAAGAAGCTAGAAACAATGCCCACAGATGCTTGTCAGTTCTTTTACGAATGCGAGAATTGTCATGAAGTTTTAAAACCGCAGCAAGGAGATTGCTGCGTTTATTGCAGCTACGGAACGGAAAAATGTCCGCCCATTCAGATGAATAAAAGTTGCTGCTAGCATGTCAGACTCTCCAAAATATCAGGCAAAAATGCTAGGACGAATTTTCAGGTTTTGTCTTGGTGTTTATTTTGTAACTGAAGTATGGCCTGTGTTTATGGAAGTCTCTTCGGAAGGCCTTTTGATTCGCTTGGCGTGGGCACTTGGATTAACCTTGTTCTACATTGCTGTGCATTTATTAATCGTCAGATTCACACCAAATATTGATCGAGTAGTTGGAGCAATATTGGCATTCGGACCTTTCTTGGCTGTCTTTTTAATCGGCTATGGTGGTCCGGCAGCAACTGGTGCCCTTACCTTCCTTTCAGTCTCTTTAATCTTGGCGGCAATACGAGCGGATCCAGGATGTGAAGTAATGTCCATACCTGCAACCATTTTCGGAACTCACACCCATTTAGCATGTCTGCTATTTTCACCTATCGATTGGTGTGAAAGGAAGATGCATTAACGCACACATTTGCCATTCCCACTGTCCTCCCTCCTGCCAAAAATGTCAAAAGAGTGCTCGTGTGTTCAAGAAATGATGTGACTGCTTCTAAGAGTGAAAAAGGCCTTTACGCTAAACTATTAATGCCAACCCTGAACCGAAGCTATATTAACATAACGCAGGACACTATATAACAAAGCTGTTATTTATTACTGCTGCGCTGTTTGACGATTAGCTGTCAGCTTAGATTATATAATGATATTATGTTAACCAGCAGAGCTGGACATTGACGCACACGTTTCTGATTGACATTTTTTTGTTCAGTGCTTCTAGAAGGTTGTTATATAATTAGACGTTATATTAAATAGCCGCTCGGCCAGCGCACATTCCATCGCTCGGCCGTTCCCTGACCAAACGGCTATTAATAGTTTTCCCACCCGCTTTCAGGCTAAAGCCTGATGACCTACCCAAATGCAAGAGAATCTCAGGCCAAGCTTGTCATTCAAAATTTCGTTATTCGGGTAATTTTTCAAATACGCCATTCTCAGCGATTAGGATTTTGCCTGTGATACACTTGCTTGCCAGTGCTTTGTTTTCAAGCCGATCTTCTTTCAGCTAAATATTCTTCAAATGGTACGGGTTCTATGTCTTGCAAATTGACTGTAACGAATTGAGTACCATCTTCAGTCAATTCACCAACTTTTGTAAAGGGTCCCCAAGCTGCAAATTTCATAAATAGACGATTTACGAAATGTTGTGATTCATGCCATCCCAATTCTGTTCCTTGGACAAAATGATTTTTTGCCATTGGTATGTTATCCGGATATTGAGAAGCTGTAGTCAGCATAATTCCAATGAAGTCACTTCGTTCATCAAAATCAGTCCAGACTAAAATATAATGATATCCCTCATGTCTTCTGCTTCGAGTAGCTCTTACAACATGTCCTTTTGAATGATCCATTTCTGCTTATCTAATAAGTCGCTCAAGCCACTGGGCTCATACTTTTTCATTGATGAAAAGTAAACAAAAAATCTAGGCAAAATAATCGCTCCCAACACACCACCAACCGCACCCCCGGTATTTTGCCTTGCCAGCCCGCCTCGATGGGTTAATAGGTTCTGCTTAACATAATATTGTCGTTCAGATTTAACAATATCACAACAACACCTTTTCTCAGGCTTACCGCATAGAAGACTATTTTGTCTCTATACTGTCCATTATAGTGTTTGCTGAACGTATTGTTCACCTTGATAACCTCTCTCAGATTCGTAGAATCGCTGATTTTGTATTTCAGCCAAACTGATTTCAAGGATCGAGGTTAATTCTTTGACATCCATCGTGTTTTGACAATTTATATTTCAAAATCTGCGGTAACAAAGTCTGTCACTCTTCTAAATACTTCTGGATTTCTTTTTCTCATATCAAGCCAGCGTATTTTCCAATGATTAACGAGTTGATTTTTAGTATAGTGATAGTACACTGGTTTATTTGATCGCCCATTAAGTACATCATCATAATTCTTAGCTAGCGGAACAAAATAAATATTTCGCTTAAACGAGTGTCTTAATAAAAAGTCTGGATCAAATCCCGCAAGTTCTCCAGCACTTCTTATTATTCTCATAACCCAACTTGGGCCATCACCAAAATTGTTATTTACTTGTATGCCTTTTTCTCGTAAAAGCTCAACCATCGTCCCGATAGTTTGGTCAGAAAGGTGAAGTGAACCAAATCCTTTTGTTTTGCCTATTTCTTGATATAGACTTCTTCCATCAATACTCAGACGATTATACTGAGAACTTTTCCCGTATAGGCTTGTTGTGAAAATACCAATTAACTTATCTGAAGTTCGTTTTTCAATAAGAGTGATTTTGTCGTTGTACTTGTCACGATAGATTTTTCTTATTTCGTCAGACGCCAATAAATACGAAATAAGCTTCCCTCCTAATAAATGATTATATGGTGGCATAGCTCCTATCACATAAGCATCCATTGTGTAGATAAGATTTTTTGTTCTAATTTTCTTATCCCAGCCAATAAATTCGTCTCTTTCAGGAATATGGATAATGGGGCTTCCAAGTGCTGCAATCCCTATTACAGGCTTATGGGGCAAGCCCTTATCTCTTATTAATAGCTTGATTCTGCGTCCAACATATTCACTATATGGTGAGGACCAATAATATCTGAAAATTCTGAATAGGTCATGTTGCTTTTGGTTTTCGCACACTTCTATAACAGGCTTGATGCTGGAATGTAGAACCTCCCATCCACAAGCCAGATTCAATCTTGCGTTTTTTATATGTTTGTCAATCCAGTCCCTCTTAGAGTTGATGATTTCTTGTCTCTTTAAGGACATTGCTGCCTTAATTGATTCCTTATCATAACTATCTGGAGGTACTACAATTAATTTGTCATTATTTAATTCAATGTTCCAATTAAGGCTCCATAAGTCTCTAATAATAAGTAACTTAACTATTTGTTCTAAAGACTTACCCTCTGTAGAAAATTCAATTTTCTGACCTTGATCCTGGTCAGTATTTAGATTTAGTAAATTACTTTCAAAGGTCAAACTCATAAATCTTCAATTACTTTAGGCCAATTTTCTCGAGGGGCGCAGAGAAAATTGACTCTCCCCTTCCCTTGTTTGTCGCCTTCTCTGACTACTGGCCTTATTCCCAAAAGTGTTTCCAGAATTATTGGTTTAAGCTGATTTTCATTTCTTATTTCATCCTCAAATTCCTCCTGCTCTTTGATTTCTTTTAGCAGCATGAATAAATGGCCATCATAAATCCCAAGCAATCCTTCCTCATCAAACTCATGAAGTCTTACATTGAGCCCATTGATTTTATCCTTCAAGGCGTTAGCTAAATCCTTATCTCTCTTTTCAGATTTTTTGCGAATCTCCGTTGCGGCTGATTTTTCGAATGGATCGGTGCGAGATTTATCAACTTTCTTTTCATACAAACCTTCAAAACTTTTAATTCTAGCAGGCAAAACGAAAGGTTGTTTCGGAGCACTCCACATGTAACAATTTCCTGGAATTGGCTCACCAATTAAATGGGCAAGGATATCATGAGAATAGTGAGAGTTATACCTTCCCAAGGTACTTGCATCACCTTCTGATAAAAGATGAAAACAAAACCAGTTGTCAGCCTGACTTAATAATTCTGATGACATTGATCCAGGTTGCTGGGTAACGAGTATTGCACCAAGGTCATATTTTCTTCCCTCTTTTACCCATTCAACAAATGGACTAGTTTCTTCTAATCTTTTTCCTAAAACGCTCTGTGCCTCTTCTATTATTGATATTACAGGAATTGGCGATTCACCTGTAAAGTTTTCTTGATTGTAGTTGAATATTCTTCTCATTAACAATCCAGCAACGTTATATCCAGCTCCAGAACTCAACATACTTATATCCACTACTACGCAGTTTCCTTCCCTTAATGCCTGTATCGTTCCATTTAGCAATTGACTGTTTGGATCATGTAAATGATTAACCACATTGTTCATGTTGCTTTTTGCTGCCAAAATCTCAGCTCTTGCGTCATTTACATTTTGGTATCCAAGTATTCTTCCGACTTCTCCATCATCTGCATTGAGTCCATCGCGTGCGACCAAATCGACAAGTTGTCTCCATCCAGTCAGATCTAGTGATTTCAACTTGATTACGTTTTGTTGATTTTGCCTTTCAGGAGAAATAGAAATTCCAATTACATCTCTGGCGGGTAAGTCTCGAATGTCAATTCTAACATTACCAGCCTTCCAACTATCATAATATGGACTTGGAGCTGGTCTGCTTGTGAAAACAACCAAATTCTCTTGAAGTTGTGGTACATCTGCCAGTCCTGGTCTATCATTAAAATCTGGCCAAAAGTATTCACCATCGGCATCAAAAATTAGTACGCCAACATTCCTTCCCCTGCTTGTCTCTGGCTTACCATTTCTATACAATTCAGCAACTAGAAACTTAATTAGGTTTGATTTACCATAACCTGCTCTGGCAAATACAACGGATCTACGTGACACCAAATTGTTAATATTAAATGTCACCTTTAAATCAGGATAAATGTGTTTTAAAACAGATTGCTCATCTCCTTCCTCTCCGGAAAAGATAAATTCACCAAGAGCATAATGCCCTAACTCTGTTTCACCTTTATTAAGCCTGCAAAGTGCTTCAAGCACCTCATCACTAGGAAGTGCTACTTTGGCACCAAGATGAGGAAGTCTTCTTTGAGAGGGAACGAAAACTATTTTCTCAACAGCCTTTCCCGAAACTTCCACATTTGCATTTTTCACCGCTCCCAGAAGTTTTATATGAACCCTATATTTGAGCTTGGATTTTTTTAGATCTTCTGGTATCTCTGTCTCCCTTTCTTGCATCGTATTCACATAGTCTTCACCCTCAGTTGACGCAAGTAAACCACTAGGAACAAATTTGGTGATACGGCCTAGTGATGCTTCTTCAGTTGTTGCAAGTTGAATCAGTAAAAACTGTCCCAATTGTGGACGATCCTGCATTTCTGCATTGTATGGTGCAACAATTTCAGCTGCGAACTCAAAGCCTTTTTCACTGAACCCTTTAAAGGTTCCCATCAATTTTGATTTGGAGAATAATTCAGGCATTTCGGTATCTTATGTTCGTTAGATTCTTTCCAAGGTGTTTAATCCTCAATATTTTTTCTTTCTCTTCATTCGAGAGATTTTGTGTTACTCCTTGATACAATATGTCTTGAAGAACAGACAGTTCTAGGCCGCTTACTTTGGCAAAATCATGTGCTTTCTGGACACACATGGGAAAATCAGGAATTGGAAAACCAAGTTGAGCGTCTTCGGTGAGTTGCCCCAAAATCTTGTCTGCTTGATCTACTTGCCAGTCCGCAATGTCTACAGGCCAAACAGGGTCGTAAGGCCTATTGCCAAATTTGACCAAGAAAAGTTTACCCATTGCCTGATATCGATGTTGACCCTTTTCATCTGGTACGCTATCTTCAAGCGTATCTAGCCAGGTGTGGTCAAAATTGTAACAGTCTTCTGCAATATGATCCGGTACTTTAACGTAACAAGGAAATGGTTTGTAAAGAGCTCCCTCTAGTTCCAAGGCCACCGCTAACCGGCTCAGAACTGCACTTTGTTTGGCAACTCCTACAATTGATACAGAGACATTGTCCTCTTTATGTTTTTTTTGTGCCTCTCTAATTAGACGATCAATTTCAGGGAACACCGTCAACTTAAATGACCTTGTTCTAAGCATACCTTCTCTGACAATTATTGTATCAGACCCCCACTCTCTATACTTCAGAAGGTCATATAGAACTGCCCATTCTACGATATCTCTGTAAATCCTGACAGCCCCCGTACTCTTACCAGGCTCGCCAATCCCTTTCAATAAATATGATAAGTCAAGAACACTCATCCCAAGGTCTTTGCAAAGTCTTTGTAATGGCTTTACCAGCAAGGGGCTACTCTCATTCAACCGATCATCAAATATCGATTCGGTCGAGCTTCCTGCAATAGCATCAAGAGCACACTGATTCCCCCTTGAATCAACAACCCTTACTAATTCAATTACTGATGGGTTAAAATAAAGTCGATTATCACCTCCATCTGCAGAAACAAATGATACAGCGTTTACTGAATATTTCCGAATAGGTTTCAGATTTCCCTTAAGCTCCCGTGCATATTTTCTGAATTTCTCAAACACCGGATCTTCATTCTTATAAGCTTCAAGAATTCTATTTTTTATTTCCTTAAAATTATTCCCTGCTAACGCCATGATTTAGTCCATTGCTATATCAAGCTTGACCTTCATATCATTGTACCTATTTTGAGGAATCATTCCATCATGCTGAAGTCTTCCAATTAAAATAGCGGAGTGTATTTCAATTTCACTGGCAAATTTGAGAATGCCATTTGGGCTAAAATTTCTCCTAAGTTTAAAGTTCTCATACAATTGAGTCGGAATAAGAAATTCAGAAGCAAATTCATCTGCCTCCTTTTCTTTGTCCAGACTTTCAATCCCATCTTCGGTTCCCTCTAAGAAATACTCTTTTTTTCCATGTAAGAGAACGTGACCTGCCTCATGAAAAAAGGTAAACCAAAAACGGTCATTATATTTACCTTTAAGGCTTAATTGAATTAAAGGTTTTCCTCCTACCCATCGAACAGCACCGCTAATTGTGGCTTTCGAGATCATGGGCGTGAAGATTATATTTACTCCTGCTTCATGACATAATCTTTTCAACTCTTTCTTAATAATTCCACTTTTTTTACGAGTAAGCCTTCTTATCTCTTGAAGATTACGCTTGAATACCTTTTGATCATAATTTGGGATTTCGGACTTTGTTGCAAGAATTTCTCCGTGTCTTAACCATGCTGCTATAGCAGCATTCTCATTAGTGAATGATAGGGAAATTCTGAATGCAGCTTTCGGTTGATTTTGCAACCAAATTGATTTCCAACTCACAACTGAAGCCACACCAAAAAACCTTAGAACTTCATTCAATTGATCGACCTTATTCTTATATGTTTGAATCCAGCCATATTTTTTCATTTGATTTAATGGCAGAGCATCCAGCCAAGCAATTGATTCTTCCAAATGATCCTTTTCTCGTACTCTTGCCAAATACTCTTGATAGTATGCTTCTCTTTGAATCCAAAAGTTCGCAGGAATTCCTAGTACCTTTTCTAACTGAAGAGCTGTTTGAGGAGTAATTGCATTTTTCCCCTTTACAATTTCATTAATTGTTTTTTCAGGACGACTCATTCTTTCAGCAAGCTCCTTTTGTCTCATGCCTCGTTCTTCCAATGCATCAAGCAATGTTTCCCCAGGAGGGCTGACATAATCCGGTAGATACTGATTTATGCTATTTGCCATGATAATCAATAATTTCAATAATGCTTATACTCGTCACCAATTCCCAAATCAAACCTCCATCCTCATTAATTGGCAATGGGTTATGATTTGGTCTAAATACCAATCTTTTTGGTTCTTCGACATGAACCGCTAATTGTCCTTTTCTGTCTTCCCTGAGCTCATGATATTTCCCAGGTAAAAGTTTCACCTAACTAAGATTCTGAGCAGCTCTCATATCATCTATTCTTTTGCGAATGATCTTAGCTCCAATTTGCCCATACGTTTTCTGTAGAGACTTCTGATTATTTATAATCTTTTTAAGTTTTCTATCATCGAACGTTATGTCCATTTACATTTTTATTAACACTAAACATTAATTATTTGTCGCAAACATACTACTATTTTGTGTAATTACAATTGCCGAAAAAACCGCACACATTTGCCACTCTCCTCCACTCCTGGCCTATATCTCTCACTGCGGCATGGTGATTCCTCACTCGAGAGGAGTGGCAAAAGAGTGCTCGTTACTACCAAGAAATAAAGTGACTGCTTATAAGGACGAAAAAGGCCTTCCCTCAACTATTAATCCCACCCCTGAACCGAAGCTATATTAACATAACGCAGAGACATTATATAACAAAGCTGTTATTTATTACTGCTGCGCTGTTTGACGATTAGCTGTCAGCTTAGATTATATAATGATATTATGTTAACCAGCAGAGCTGGACATTGACGCACACGTTTCTGATTGACATTTTTTTGTTCAGTGCTTCTAGAAGGTTGTTATATAATTAGACGTTATATTAAATAGCCGCTCGGCCAGCGCACAAACCCTGCGCTCTGAAGTGCCCTGACCAAACGGCTATTAATAGTTTTCCCACCCGCTTTCAGGCTAAGGCCTGATGACCAGCCCAAATGCAAGAGAATCTCAGGCCAAGCTTATCGTTCAAAATTTCGTTATTCGGGTAATTGTTCAAATACGCCATTCTCACAGCGATTAGGATTTTGCCTGTGATACACTTGCAGGCCAAAGCCCGCTTGGATGCAGTTAGATTCTACTTAACATAACTATTCTCTTGCTACTGCTTCAGAAAGACCTGAATCAAGAACTGATTCATCGAAGAAGTTTGTCTGCATTACTAGGATACCAGGTATGTCTAACTGAACTGATTCGTAAACCAATGGTAATTTTAGATTTCCCATTGTATTTGTAGTAATATTTTCATCACCTTTTTCCCATCTTGGTGGATGCAATTGCAAATTAGTTTTAAGACCCTTTCCTTCCGCTAGTTTTTCATCATTTTCCTCAGCCCAACCTTTCATAACATTCATAAATTCTTCGTCTTCAGAGGGCCTAACACACCAGATTCGACATCTGAGAATGCCCCCTCCTTTTTTTGTTGTGTCAAGCAAAACAAAGAATAAGTAGGGCATTGTAGCAAATTTTGTATTAATGTCTGCTGATAGCTTTGCCCCACAATTAACATTGTTCCATCTTGGTGTATCAACTGCATCAACACAACTTGCCGATTTAACTTCAGACCCATCAGCTAGATCATCGCCTTTTCCACGGTTATCATTCCCTGCAATTCCAGATATTATGGAAACTAAATGCTGGGATAAATAACCAAAATCAAGTTGAGAAGTCTGATTTGTCAGTTTGTTCCAAGTGCTTAATTGAGTCCATTGGGGAAGAATAACTTCCTCAACAAATTTCTTTGCAAGAATTTCTTTATTACTCTTATTAAGGTCGCTTAGTTCCATTAGGTTCGAAACTAGCGATATTCTGAATTAATAATTGAAATTTAAGCGATCAATAATTGTAATTCCTTGTCAGTAAAGTACCTATCAACAGCTAATTTGTTGATTAATTCGTGATCCTTTGCCTCCTTTTCTAAGAGTGCCTTAAATGTCTTGAATTTTGCTGATCTAGACTTGGGAATTGGAATTAATACTTTACTAAGCTCTTGAGATTTAATCCGATTGTGCGAGGATGATGTACCAGATGTTAGCTGACTTATTTGAAGCTGAACTGAGGGTAGCATTAATAGTGCCCTTATTTCAGAATTTGTGAATTCGCTAATAGACTGTAGAATCTCAAATTCACTTGAACATGTGAGGTTAATATCCAGCTTCGGGACAACTATTGACCTTGGTATTCTTGGATTAATTTTGGAAAACAAAAGATCTCCACTTTTACATACAATCCCTGGATATTTAGGAGTATAATCAAGTAAACTGCGGTAGTCAATGATGTCACTATTAACTATGTGCAAAATGCTTATGCAGGATGAATCCTCTTGTCTTTTTTCCCTTTTCCTTTCTTTGGTTATGAATTTCACAATATCCTTTAGCATCACCAATTCAACCCCCGACTTATTTGTTAGCTTATCAAGTTCTCTAAACATTGTTGAATCATAATGACTAGGAGTCCACGGGTTCGATTGAAAATTTGAATATGGAACTGTAACTGCTGAAGGGTTTTCAGAAATAACTTTAACCATATTCTTAACTGATTTATCCTTTAATGATTTCTTATAAGAATCTAAGATCTTTGTAAGGTCATTCTCCCCCTTCATTACTTTAATGGTTGCTCCTTTTCGTGTGCTTACCTCAAAACCTAAATCCTGACTCCTGGCAATAAAAACTGGTTTTTGAGCTGCATTGATAACCTTTTTAAGATGAAGAATACTGGTCTTGGTTCTGGTTCCGGCTTGGGCAAACGCAACAGTTGGGAGTTCAATAATAGAGACTAACTCAATCCCCTCATGCATAAGAATTCGATACCTTAAGGTCTCAGAAACACCCTTCGAGGAAATAACACTGTCAGGAACAACGGCTAATAATTCACCTCCCTCTTTTAACAAACTCAAACACCTGTCAATAAACAATACTTCAGAACTTATTTTTGCATTGTTTCCAAATAAGTCACTCAACAATGGATACTTAAGTTCTGTTTCTACGTCAAGTTCTTTCTTTGAAAAGAATGCGCCAAATGGTGGATTGGTTAGGATAAGATCCACAGAGTCTTGATAATTGTCCAAGTTCGAAACCCCAATTAATGAGTTACCAGAACTAATGTCAAAATTGGCAGCTTCAAATAAATTAAAATTTAATCTAGCTAACCTCACCATTCTTTGAACTTTGTCTTGTGCTACAATCTTAAGGGTAGTTATATATGACCTATTTGAATAAGTCTTATAAAAAGACGTCATAAATGAACCTACACCACAACAAGGATCACAAGCAGTAATCCCTTTACTATTACTGAGCAATCCTTTATCTATTCTGTCAATTGAAATAGATACCATTAAGTCAACGACTTCCTGTGGAGTCATGTATTGAGCATCCTCAATATTGTTCCTGAAGTTGTCTCGCACAAAATGACCAAAGGACTCATTAATAAGATCAAAGCTCTCATTCTGATCCTTAATTTGTTTGATTGACTTATGAACCAGCTCAACGATCGAAGCAGCAAACTCATTATCGTCCTCATCAATTTCTAACTTAGGATTTTGCCCAAAAATGGGTGTCCCATTTGATGTTACAAACATTTGATCGCTAGCAGCCTTTTGAAATGTAGTTTGTAGCTTCTGGACAATATTGTAACCGTTTTCCTTATAATCTTTTAAAATAATTGGAATAGAACTATTACCGTTTGATACTTTGATTTCATACAATTCTAATGCAATCAATTTAGATATTTCATCAAGCTTGGAATTCGCATCACTTAGCTTACCATACTTATGAAAAGAATTTCTCAATTCATTAAGAGTCTTATTAAAGAGATTGAGTGATTTCATGATGCTTATCTTTTTCTAGATTATAATCTGTTTTTCAAGCATAAGTAACTTTTTGATGGATTGCAATGGAGATCGCACACATTTGCCCCTCTCCTCCCCTCCTAGCCAACGTTCCTCACTGCGGCATGATTAATTCCTCGATCGTGAGGAGTGGCAAAAGAGTGCTCGTTACTACAAGAAATGAGAGGTATGTTTTTATTTGATGTTAGAGGCCTTCCCTAAACTATTAATGCGAGCCCTGAACCCAAGCTATATTAACATAACGCAGGACATTATATAACATTTATCCATATCACAGTTCCTGTGCTCATGCTCATATAATTCCTATTATGTGTAAATAGTACTGCAGTGGTCACAATTGAGATTCGCGTATTTAAAGAAAAACAAAAAGCTGGTATTAGGTGTAGGTATTACTTTTGGCCTGCTGGTTTTTACTTTTATCCGTATCATTCAAGCATTAAGAAACTGGAATCAGGGAAAAAATGAAGAGAGGCGAGCGGAAGATAAACGAATAGAAGAGCATGCATGACACGAATTAAAAATGAAACTTTTGCGGGCAGAACTTGAAGAAATGAAAAAGCAATGATGATCCGCAGGAAGGTACGGGTACTCTGCAGCATACCCGGAAGCGCAAACAAAGCCTCTGAGCAACTTTTAGCGATCGGGCCTTGACACTCTCCCCCTGGTCTAAAGACATAGGGGAGTGTCAATCGAGATAGGCTCACAGCCATCTAACAATTGTATCGAAGTTTTACACTGTCCGAAGGACGCCGCTAATTTTTCGGCTCTTTCAGGAGGTCTAGCCTCATGCCCCGATCAACGGCATACGTTTTACCAGAATCACTTTGGCGGATTCTTTCAGATAATAGTTTCTATCAAAATCACGAATAGATCGCATAAAAGTCTGGTAATTCATCGGTTTTCGGTCACCTTGAAGCTCCCCAAAGTTTAAAATGATCCAATCAAATGCCTTTTTCGCCGATGTTACAATAAATTCCCGATCGAGAATAGAGTCTGCTCTATCAAGGTTTGTGATCTTTATTACCGTTCTTACCGTATAAATTTGATTTCAACAGACCAGTTAATAATTTGAATGTTGCTATCTCATAATTAGCACAACGGGTTAACTTATCCCGAATTCAGGTTAAGTTAATGATTAGACCTTTTTCGCAGATAGAATTTAAAAAAACTATCATTTCTAATACCATCATACCATCATACCATCAAAAGTACATGATCTTCTTCTTCTGTCATTTTATCCAGGTTATGATGTGCTTGATTTTTTAACTTGGGCAGCGTTCAGTTTACAATCTCATGATTAGTTTATTCTGAAGCTATTTCTTATCTATTATTTTTATAAAAACTAAGTCTTTAGGGTATTTACCAACAATTATTGTATCCGAATTAAATGCTTTAAGACTAAAGTCTCTAAAACCTTCAAGGGTTAAAATGTTTTCAAAAATCACAAACTTCCCGGTTTTACTTTCCATTTAGAACTAAAGAAAAGTACCTCATTGCTTCCCCGGTCTCGCAGGTATATTGATGCCTCTTTACTTAGATATGGGTTATTTTCAAAATGAGCATCTTGCTCCCAAAAAGCATCCCATCCTGTATTTATTAGAACCGCCTTTCCTTTCATATCCAGGTTCTCAAAATGTGATATACCCACTTCTTTCGATTCATTATAGGTGCTTACCATTCGATCTATGAAATTTTCCGTGAACTGATCTCCACTTTCATAACGATGAAATGGGGAATCGATATAGGTGCCTGTATTCACCACCATATCTATCCTGCCAATGTGAAAAGTCTCCCCATCATAGTAATTTCGTGATTCCTCTCGACTTAAATAATCACAGATAATTGGCACTGGAAGGCCCTTGCAGGTAGGTAATCAGACCATTTTCAACTTCATGGCTAATCCTCATGACTAATGTCAATCAAACTCATAATCCTCTATAAATGGCTAAGGTGATCAATGTTATTATAAATATCAACTGTAAACATAGTTCCAGTATAAGTTAACTGGTAGAGCGATAGATTCTGATGTACGAAGAGTTTCTCCATGTCTTTGAGGTCATAATTGAGCAGCCAGGTCAAAAGTATGCGAATGGCCCGACCGTGAATGCTAATGATGATGGTCTTTTCCTCCGTTTTACTCAAAATATGATCCATGGACACTTTTTGGCGTTCCATTACATGCTGAGGCCCTTCACCTCCCTTGATTGAATAAGTCAAATTCCCACTCCTCCATTCTGCTAGAAGCTTTTTGTATTCACCATGTGATGAAGGGTGAAAGTGTTCTCCCTCCTTTTCACCCCAACTAATTTCATTCAAACCTTCTAACTGTTCATACGGCACACCAGCATCTATAAATCCCTGAACGGACTGGACGGTACGCTGAAGTCTGGAGCAGTATATTTTATCGATGGGCGCATACTGATAGTGATTGTAAAATCCTGATGCTTGTGCAAACCCTGTTTCATTCAAAGATGCATCAATTCCGCTACCTTGTACCCTACCCTGCTTATTAAATTCCGTTTCACCATGCCTGATCACGTATATTTTTTTGGTTATCACCTCGGTTATAATTTTGTTTGCAAAGGATGCGAATATAAGTTTTTAAGGCACGTCACTAAATCAAAATAGCCTTGTTTACACCCGGAATGACAATTGATGACATTAATAAGATCGGTCAAAACTCCATGGGCGGGTATTTAGGCATTGAGGTAACAGAAATTGGAGAAGATTTTATCAAAGGCAAAATGCCGGTTGACCAACGTACAAGACAGCCCTATGGCATGTTGCACGGAGGTGCTTCAGTGGTTTTGGCTGAATCTCTAGGCAGCATAGCCGCGACATTGACGGTCGACCAAAACAAGCAGTATTGTGTAGGGCTGGACATAAACGCCAACCACATTAGAGGAGTAAAAGAAGGATACGTTTATGGTATTGCCAGTCCTTTTCACATCGGTAAATCGACACAAGTATGGGAAATTAAGGTTACCAATGATGAAGGTAAACTGGTATGTATAAGCAGAATTACAATGGCAGTAATAGATATTTAGGAAGGAATGTCCAGGGAAGTGAACCAAAACACCTATTCTCTCCAAGAGCTTGAATTAAACGAGGCACTGAAAAAGATTTACTCCACGGCATTACACTTAAACTTTCCTGTTGCCATTTGGCGAATGCCGGTAACTCAGGATATTTCACTAATTGTTGACTTGTCAGGCAAATCCAAGAAAGTCAAGACGGAACTGGAAGAGGTTACAAGCGGATTTATTGCCGCACCATTTCATTCGGAAGATGAAACAGCTGAATTCATTAGTGCTGATCTCATATTTAAAAGTCAGAACGGTCAGCTGACAGTTAATCCTGTTTACAAAGACTCATGGACCACCGAATTGTTTTTTCAACGACTAAGTGCCAATGACCTAAACGGAATGCCGGCACCCCTAACCAATACTTCTAACCAATCAAAAGAAGGCTCTAGGGAAGATTATATAAACCTTGTTCAAAAAGGTATTGATGCCATCAAGAAGAACACTTTCAAGAAAGTGGTTTTGTCAAGGAAAAAGGTGCTCAATCTTAGGCTTGGCTTTGATGTGATAGACAGTTTCATGGAACTATGCAATGCGTATCCCGGAGCATTTGTCAACCTCTTTCAACTTCCTGGAAGCGCATTATGGATGGGCGCAACACCGGAACTTCTTATTAGCCAGAGCAATGAAGAGGTCTTTAAAACAGTCTCACTAGCTGGAACACAAAAAGCAGAACTGGATTCGAATCCTCTTGAAATTAGTTGGACTCAAAAAGAAATTGAAGAACAGGCGATGGTTGGTAGGTATATCATTGATTGCTTCAAAAAAATTCGGTTGCGTGAGTTTGACGAGAATGGACCAAAGACTGTTCGAGCTGCAAATCTTTATCACCTGAAATCAGAATATGTGGTCAATACCAAGGAGGTTAGCTTTCCACAATTAGGCTCGGTAATGCTCAAACTACTTCATCCAACTTCTGCTGTTTGCGGAACTCCTAAAGAGTCTTCATTGAAATTTATATTAGAAGAGGAAAATTATGACCGGTCGTTTTACGCTGGTTTCATTGGGCCTGTGAGTTTCAATACCGGCTCAAATTTATTCGTCAATCTTCGATGTATGCAAATCATAGGAAACCAGGGCATCCTTTATGCCGGAGGTGGCATAACTGAACACTCTGATCCCGAAAAAGAGTGGCAGGAAACGGAGATGAAATGTCGAACGTTACTTGACATGATAGAATAAAAATTTAATGCCCCTTCCTGCCCAATGTTTTGGGTAACTTTAATCTTAAAATAGTATGATATTCGTCATATTTCCACAATGACGAAATACAGTTTTGTTAAAAACACCCTTTGAACTTTTAACAAAGTTATCCATCTCCCGGACGTAACAATAGTAACATTTTCAGGCTTGATCCTCCGGCTTTGAACCCCTTCCACTTATCGGTTTTGATTGCAGCCTGACAAGGTATATGGTCTTGGAAGAAAGGTCTTAACTGCTTAGTCCCTGCATTTTTCGGTTATTCCGGGCAAGGGAGGTAATCTGGTAATCAATTTGACAGAGGGTATTTTTTAAATGCCCTGTTGCACCCCTTGAGTTTGCATTTCTGGCCGATTCCTATTTTACCGAAAAAGGAATCAGGGATCAGGTAACAATTACCTATTATGAGCGATCTCGCAGATTTACGAAGGCTTATTTGTGGAAAGTGGTGACTTTGATATACCCGGTAACTGGACAGTTGGTTTGGCCTATTCTATCAATGACTGGGGCTGGGGTTTACCAAATGGGTAAGTGAAAAATACGCCATCAATTTTGCAGCACTGCATGGGTTCTCCCAAACAGTCACCGGTCCGAACCTATTTGAAATCCCTAACCAACAAACAATTGAATTGAAAATGCATCAGTGGGAGTTTGAGTTAGGGTTTACATTTTAAATGTCCTGTTTAAAATGTTTTTAGGTGAGGCTGCCCAAAGTGGGCAGCCTCTGCAATCTATAGCCTATAGGGTTTACTCAAACTATCAATTAGCTCCTGAGGTGAAGATGTGCCATCCGATATCAAGTGAGCCTTAGCATAAAATGGTCGTCGTTGAGAAAGCAGATCATTCAAATATTGCTCCAGATTTTTCTCATGTTGATTGATTAAGGGTCTTATCTTAAAATCAGTTCCACCTAGCCTATTCACAAGCTCTTTCAAATCAATATCCAAAAACACACTACAACCTGTCTGATTCAGTACTCCCATGTTGTTATGATAGCAAGGAGTGCCTCCACCACAGGAAAGAACAAATTTATCTTTATCAGCAATGACAGCTCTTAAAACATCAGCTTCAATTTGCCGGAAATGATCTTCTCCAAATTCACTAAAAATTTCGCGAATAGTTTTACCCTGTGATTCCTCAATGAGCGTATCCAGATCATACCAATCATAGTTAATCTGTGGCCCTAATGAACTGGCAAACATAGACTTACCGCTTCCTGGCATACCAATGATGAAAATTTTACCGGGTAGCAGCACCTTAGTTAAGCAAAAGCCGAACCTCCTCAGGAGATGGCACATCATTATAGTGCCACTTACCCTTTATAACACCGTCCTGTAGTAAAAAAATACCTGGATTAGACCGAATGATTGTCTTGAGAACCGTTGCATCAGCGTAGTAATATGGAATTTCCAATCCTACTTCGGCTAAGAATGCTTCGAAAGCCGGACCATCGGTAGCAGTAAGGGCATTGACTTCTATATCCGGACCAAGGCCTGAAACTAAAGCTGGCATTGCACTAAATCCATCTTTACTGGAGCGTTCAGTGTTATAAATGATTACAAACAGCTTTTTCCCTTTGAATGTTTCTTCCGTAAACTCTCCACCATCATTCCAAACACCATAATCTGTAATTTTGGGTTGAACTTCAGGGTTCAAGATTATCATCTCTTTGAAAGCATACGACTTGTCCGTAGGATACTCCATGAACCTATACTCTTCTCCTCCTTTTGTCATTACATATTCATACATCAGCTCTCCGGATGGTTCCATTTGTTCTGGAATACTACCTCCAACTTTATAGGTTCGAAAATCAACAAAGGGCAAATGATTAATGGCATGAATTGAGGTGTAAACCGAGCCGACTAGTAGAATGCCCATAATGATATGGAGAAATGGCTGCTTTATATAAGGGTCATACACCGAGCTATTAATCAATATAATTCCAGACATGATTAATAGCGTAATATCTTTATAAAATGACTGCCATGGTGTTAATTTGATAGCATCTCCAAAGCATCCACAATCAGTCACCTTGTTAAATGCAGCAGAATAGAAAGTCAGCATTGTAAAGAATATTATCAAGGTCAATAACAGTTTGGTTGTCCAAACCATACGCCAGTTGAGCAACAAAGCAAATCCCAAAACAACTTCCAGAACAACTATAATAACAGCAATTGGTAAGGAAAAGGGGACAAATATTTCAAAGAAGGAACCCATATCGGATGCGAAAACTTCAAAGTACTCTTCAAGTTTTATTGCCATCCCCACGGGATCGTTCATTTTGATTAATCCTGAAAAAATAAATAGTCCCGCAACGGATATTCGAAATAGTTGCATTATAAATTTTCCGCCATCCATTTTCTTTCTCTTTCCGTATACCATAGTTTTTAAGATTTCAGTTTGATCAGGGCAAATACCGAGTAATTAATTATGTCCTGGTAATTTGCTCTTATACCTTCTGAGATTAAGGTTTTACCTTGGTTATCTTCTATTTGTTTTACTCTTAATAATTTCATTAAAATAATGTCTGTTATTGAACTGACACGCATACCTCTCCAGGCCTCACCATAGTCATGATTTTTATTTGCCAGCAAATCCATGGTGTCATCAGCGTACTTATCATATATCGGTTCTAATTCCTCATAGCTCATGGACAAGTTACCATCTACGGTCAATTGATTCTGAATCAAGGCCATCAGACAGTAATTGATTATGCCAATGAACTCATTCCCAATGTCTTCTTCAACCAGTTGCTTCCCCTTTTCCTGGACGGAGCGAATTCGTTGTGCTTTGATGAAAATCTGATCAGTTATTGAAGGCAATCTGAGAACCCTCCAGGCTGTTCCATAATCCCTTGTCTTATTCTCAAAAATGTCTTTGCAGCCCTTAATGACAGCAGTATATTCGCTCAATGTCTGGTCTTTCACTATTGCTCAATTATGCGTCCAAATTAATTCTACTTTTGAGATAATCCACAATGGAATCGCAAGCTCCGTCAAAACATACAGAAATAAAAAACGTGTTTCCATCAATAAAAAAGACGCTCAATATCAAAGGCATTCTTCTGGATTTGGAAACACCTGCCGTGATGGGAGTTATGAACATAACTCCCGACTCTTTTTTTTCCGGCAGCCGTCATTCCAATGACAAAACCATAGTCAATGCGGTAAGCTCCATGATTGAACAGGGTGCTAAGATCATTGACATTGGTGGTCACTCCACTAGACCTGGTGCCGGAAAGGTTAGCATTCAACAGGAAATGGACAGGGTAATTCCGGTAATTGAACTGATTGTTAATGAAATACCTTGCGTTTTGTCAATTGATACTTATAGATCATCGGTGGCCGAAATAGCCATAAACAGCGGAGCATCGATAATTAATGACATATCCGGGGGGCAATTGGACCAAAAAATGTTTCAGACTGTAGCCGGGCTTCAGGTGCCTTACATAGTTGGACACATGAAGGGCAACTTTGAAACGATGATGACTGAGACTGATTATGATGACCTCATTGGTGAAATAGTTGACTTTTTTGCATCAAAAATTAATCAATTAAAGAATTTAGGCGTTATAGATATAGTAATAGATCCTGGTTTTGGCTTTTCAAAGACCCTGGATCAGAATTATGAGCTCTTGAAAAACCTGGCCTATTTTAGTAACTTAGGCATCCCGGTGATGGCTGGTGTTTCTCGCAAGTCGATGATTTATGATTTTCTTGAAAAATCCCCGGAAGGAGCCTTGAATGGCACGACTGTTCTCAATACAATAGCATTACAAAATGGTGCTTCAATTTTGAGAGTTCATGACGTGACCGAAGCCAATGAAGCAATTAAGTTGTACAAGAAAATTAATTCTTGATGTTCCTGTTTAGAATAGCTTTCATGGAAATCAGTTGGGTCGATATCATTGATATCGTTCTGGTGAGTATCCTATTGCTACAGGCCTACAAATTGATTAGAGGAAGTGTGGCCATAAAAGTGTTCCTCGGGTTCCTCTCCCTTTACCTCATCTATCTCGTGGTAAGGGCAGCTCAAATGGAGTTGCTCACCAATATTCTTGGACAGTTCATGGGAGTAGGTGTAATTGCGGTAATCATCTTATTTCAGCAGGAAATTAGAAAATTCCTTTTGATTATCGGAAGAACTACTGCTTTTGACCGAGAAGACCTTTTTAAATCTATTAGCGGATTGTTAAAGTCAGGGATGGATAAAATGAACTTCACGCCCATCATCGAAGCCTCTAAAACAATGGGAGGGTCAAATACTGGAGCCCTCATTGTAATGTCCAAAAATTCAGGATTAAAGTTCTATGCCGAATCAGGTGACCCAATTGATGCGATTATGTCCAAAAGGCTCCTGATTTCAATCTTCAATAAGTATAGCCCTTTACATGATGGTGCTGTAATAATTTATAAAAATAGAATTGTCGCAGCGAGATGCATATTGCCCGTGACAGATCAAACCGAAATTCCAGCTCAATTTGGACTGCGGCATAGAGCAGCCATTGGTATGTCAGAAATCACAGACAGCCTGATCATTGTGGTTTCTGAGGAAACAGGTCAAATTACCACGGTAAAAAATGGGTTAGCAAATAACAATCTCTCTCCCCAAGAATTAAGGATGGTGTTGAATGAGTACTTTACGGAAGAGACTACTTCAAAAGAGAGCACCACGGAAAATGAGCTGGAAAATGCCGCAAAGGCTCCAGAAACACCTCTGCACCGGTTAACTCTGTGATTATCGGACAAGATGAGGGACCAGCAATCGAAGATAAAAATCCATTGGTGAAGTTATTGAAAATGACGGGGAACTCGAAAAAGCCAAACCCATTTCAATAGGCTTCCACTCACTTTAAGACACCCGATTCCGTTCCTATTTTAATAAATCCTGCAATTGCTTTATCCAAATGCGTCTGATCATGAACCGCTGACATCTGAACTCTTATTCTGGCCTGGCCTTCAGGAACAACGGGAAAGTAAAAACCAATAACATAAATACCTTCTTCTAATAGCTTGGCTGCAAATTGCTGAGACAATACTGCATCATACAGCATAATGGGAACAATTGGGTGATCTCCAGGCTTAATATCAAATCCAGCCGTTGTCATTTTATCTCTAAAATAGGTCGTATTCCATTCGAGTTTATCTCTCAACTCCGTAGTACCGCTTAATAAATTTAATACAGCGATAGAAGCACCCGCAATTGACGGTGCCAAGGTGTTGGAAAACAGGTAGGGCCTTGACCTTTGTCTGAGTAGTTCAACTATTTCCTTTCTTCCTGAAGTAAAGCCACCTGAAGCACCTCCAAGTGCCTTCCCTAAAGTTCCGGTGATAATGTCTATCCTTCCCATGACATTGCGATATTCATGAGTACCCCTGCCTCTCTTTCCGAGAAATCCTGTTGCGTGGCACTCATCTATCATCACCGCAGCATTGTACTTTTCAGCCAGGTTACAAATTTTATCCAATTGTGCGATGGTTCCATCCATTGAAAAGGCACCGTCGGTTACTACTACCCTGTTTTGGCAAGAGGATGTTTCCTTCAATTTAGCCTCCAAATCCTCCATATCATTATGGATATAACGATGGCGTTGGGCCTTGCATAACCTGACACCGTCAATAATGGATGCATGGTTCAAGGTGTCCGAAATTATCGCATCTTCAGACCCAAATAACGGTTCAAATACTCCCCCATTGGCATCAAATGCTGCCGCATAAAGAATCGTATCATCCGTGCCAAGAAACTCGGAAATCTTGGCTTCCAGCTCTTTATGAATATCCTGAGTGCCACATATAAAACGAACAGATGACATTCCATATCCATGGGAATCAATTGCCGCTTTTGCTGCCGCTATCACTTTTGGATGAGAAGAAAGCCCCAAGTAGTTATTGGCGCAAAAATTTATGACATGATCACCATTTGTTTCTATATCAGCACCTTGCGGTGTGGTAATTACACGCTCTTCCTTATACAATCCGTCCTCTCTGATTCCTGCTATTTCGTTTTCAATCTTTGTCTTTAAAGTGGTATACATCGTAGCTCATGTTACTATTGTAATAATTTGAAATGTGGAAATTTTTCGGTACCACACGACACAAATATAGATGAGCTGCGTTGATAATTTTTAATTTTACATTTTGATATAACAACAACCCAGATGAATAAAATATTAGTGATTGGGGCTTGTGGACAGCTTGGAACAGAGCTTACCCAAAGTCTTATGAACAGGTATGGTCATGACAATGTTATACCTTCCGACATAAATGATCGAAAAGGTTTTTACAAGAACAATAATTTTGAAGCACTTGACGTCCTGGACAAAACAACATTATTGAGAATCACTAAAAATCAGGGTATTTCCCAAATCTATCACCTCGCGGCAGTATTATCAGCCAAAGGTGAAGACGACCCACTATTTGCCTGGAAGTTAAATATGGAGGGTCTGCTCAATGTCTTGGAAGTAGCTCGAACTGAAAAACTTGAAAAGATATACTGGCCCAGTTCGATCGCTGTATTTGGCCCTGGCACCCAAAAAGAAATGACCCCGCAGGAGACCATTGCAGATCCAGATACTGTGTATGGGATTAGTAAGTTAGCTGGCGAAAGGTGGTGTCAGTATTACTTTGAAAAATATGGTGTAGATGTTCGAAGTATCCGTTACCCAGGTTTGATTGGCTGGAAAGGACAACCTGGTGGTGGGACCACAGACTATGCCGTAGACATTTATCACAAGGCAGTAAATGGAGAAGAATTTGAGTGCTTTCTAGATGGGAATATCTACCTGCCCATGATGTACATGGACGATGCCATTCGTGCCACTATTGAATTGATGGAAGCAGATCCAAATAATGTCAAGGTGCGGTCCTCGTACAATGTTTCTGCCATGAGTTTTTCACCAAAGGAAATTTACAACGCCATTAAATTACATTATCCTCAATTCGAGATCAGTTACAAACCCGATTTCCGACAACAAATTGCGAGCTCCTGGCCGTACAGTATTGATGATAGTGAAGCCCGTGAAGAATGGGGTTGGAATCCGTGTTTTGATTTGGGTAAAATGACCGAAGAAATGCTGACCAATTTGGCGGGCAAAGAAGTGGTCTAACGGGAGATAACTAGGCGAGAGCGATTGATAATGCCCTGATCCCTTAGTTTGACAAAATATATCCCGTTTTCAGTGAATTCCTGATTTTCCTTCAATCATTTTCATCAAAACTGATACACTTCCAAAGTGAATGATTTTTTTTGCAACCTATTAACCCTTTATATTTGATCCTTCAAAGTTACCTCTATGGGTTATAACAATCTAAAGATTGAAACGGACGATACTGGTATTCAAATCATTGCCATTAACCGGCCGAATAGACTAAATGCCCTCAACATGGAGACTATGGAAGAGCTTGACAGGGCATTTCATGAAGTTTATGATACCACCACTGTCAAAGGCGTTATTGTAACAGGAGCAGGTGAAAAAGTTTTCGTTGCTGGTGCAGATATCTCCGAGTTTGCCGAATTAAGTGAGCTTAACGCCCGAAAGTTTGCAGAAAGAGGTCAGGAAACCTTCAAACTAATAGAAGATTGCCATACGCCTGTTATAGCAGCCGTAAATGGATTTGCTTTAGGTGGGGGATGTGAATTGGCCATGGCATGCCATTTTCGATTGGCAACAGTCAATGCGAAATTTGGACAGCCAGAAGTAAATCTGGGCATAATTCCAGGTTATGGTGGCACACAGCGACTCACAAAACTTATTGGTCAGGGAAAAGCACTCGAATTAATGATGACAGGTGACACCGTCGATTCAGAAGAGGCCTTAAAATTTGGTTTAGTCAACTATGTGCTCGAGACAAAGGCCGAAATGATTGCCAAATCTGTTGAACTGCTATTAAAGATCAGTAAAAAAGCTCCGCTTGCCATAGGCCAGGTAATAGAATGTGCCAATGGCGCACTCAATACTACACAAAACGGTTATCAACTTGAAGCTAATTCATTTGCCAATTGTTGCGGAACAGAAGATTTTGTAGAAGGTACAAAGGCATTCCTCGAAAAAAGATCTCCTAACTTTGCAGGTAATTAATAACCTCCAGTGGGGTTGATCCGAAAGCTTGCCGGCGAAACAGTTCTCTACGGCTTCAGTAGCATTATAGGAAGATTACTCAACTATTTTCTAGTTCCACTTTACACAGCTGTTTTCCTACCAGCAGAATATGGTATTGTCACTGAATTATATGCCTACCTGGCATTTTTGAACATAATCTATGTCTATGGTTTAGAAACAGCCTATTTCAGGTTTAGCACCAAAGAAAACACCTCAGAAAATGAAATCTATGGGCTGGCCATAACCTCAATATTGCTGACCTCCCTTATTTTCAGCTCAGTTATATTCTTTTTTGCTCCAGAAATAGCCAATCTCCTGGGTTATCCTGATCAGGCAATATTAATCTCCTGGATTGCCGGAATACTCGCAATTGATGCCATCGCAGCAATTCCATTTGCCAGGTTAAGATTAAAAGGCAAAGCTCGATATTTTGTGCTAGTCAAACTGAGCAACATTTCTGCAAACGTCTTACTCAACCTTTTCTTTATAGTGCTTGCTCCCGTTGTATTGCAGAATGAATATCCCGGGTCTGCTGCTGTCAATGCCATATACAATCCCAACTGGGGAATTGAGTATATCTTTTTATCCAACCTTATTGCCAACTTTCTGATGGTACTTCTCTTGTGGAGATCATTCTTCGATTGTAGAATCCGTTTTTCCTGGGAAAGGTTACAACCACTGTTAATTTACGCCTACCCTATCCTATTTACAGGACTAGCAGGCGTAACTAATGAGATGTTGTCGCGTGTAATGTTGAGGCACTGGTTACCTGATGGATTTTATGGCGACCAAACCCACCTCGCCGCCCTGGGAGTTTTTGGGGCTTGTTATAAAATTTCGATATTTATGGCACTAGCTGTACAGGCGTTTCGCTATGCTGCAGAACCTTTCTTTTTTAACAACGCGACGGATAAGAACTCGCCCGCATTATTTGCCGATAGCATGAACTGGTTTGTCATCTTTGGTGCCTGCTTATTTTTAGTCATTAGTCTCAACCTCGATTGGATTGGTTATTTGTTCCTTAGGTCTCCAGAGTACAGGGAAGGATTGGGCATTGTACCATATCTGCTCATGGGAGCACTTTTTCTAGGCATTTACTATAACCTATCGCTTTGGTACAAGCTAACTGATAAAACAATTTACGGCACTTACCTCTCCATTGGCGGAGTCGTACTAACACTTGTTTTTAACCTTATTCTGATTCCGGGTTTAGGCTACACGGGCAGTGCCATTGCCACCTTAATTACCTACTCAGGCATGACATTTGCCAGTTATCTCCTGGGCCGAAAAAGCTTTCCCGTCCCTTATCACGTTACCAGGGGATTTTCCTACCTGCTCCTTGCAACTGTCCTACTTGTCACTGTCCAATTCTTCTCACTGCCGCTCCATCTTGATGTCACCCTGAGAATAGGTGCAATAATTATTTTCGTTTTATTTGTATTGCTGATGGAAAGAAAAAGTCTAAGGAACCGCTTCTAACTCCCGGATCGTTGTAATAACTTTGTCCATCAAATGAATAATAACCTCTTATCAACAACTGCATTAACGCTGGGTCTGACGTTTACATTAAGTAGTTGTGGATCCCAATCCAATGAACAGAATCATCATATGGGAACTCCCAATGGGTTGATTAATGAAACCAGCCCTTACCTGCTCCAGCATGCTTACAACCCGGTGAATTGGCAGCCTTGGGGTGACGAGGCGTTGTCTGCCGCTAAACAGAATGATAAATTAGTCATCATTAGTATCGGTTATGCAGCGTGCCACTGGTGTCATGTCATGGAAAAGGAATCCTTTTCTGACAGCACTACTGCCCTATTAATGAACGATAACTTCGTTTCTATTAAAGTTGACCGGGAAGAAAGGCCTGATGTTGACCAGGTCTACATGGACGCTGCATTGCTCATTGCCGGTCGTGGTGGCTGGCCATTGAATATAATTGCATTACCTGATGGAAAACCAGTGTATGCGGGCACTTATTTTCCCAATGACAACTGGTTGCAGGTGTTAGGTTTTTTCAGAGACACTTATAAAAATGATAAGCAAAAGATACTGGACCAGGCTGAGCAGGTAACTCAGGGCCTGTCGACACTGGATATAGTACGGCTAAATACTGAAGAGACCACACTCTCAAGAGCCGATCTTGAAAATTATCAGGATCAAATTTTAGGAAATATCGATATGAGAAAGGGTGGTCGAAAAGGGGCTCCCAAGTTTCCCACTCCTATCGTATATGAAACCCTGTTAGAAATTGCTTATTATACAGAAAACGTAAAGGCCCTTGATGCCGTCACCATTACCTCGGATAACATGGGTAATGGGGGCATTTACGATCACATAGGCGGTGGTTTTTCCAGATATAGTACAGATGATAACTGGAAAGTGCCTCATTTTGAGAAAATGCTCTACGACAATGCTCAATTAATCAGTCTATATAGCCATGCATTTCAGGTAACTAAATACCCTCAATATGAGCAAAAGGTTAAAGAAACCATCGCATTTGCCAACCGGGAATTAAGAGATAACAATGGTGGATATTATTCCTCCCTTGACGCTGATAGTGAAGGTGAAGAAGGTAAGTTTTACGTCTGGGAAACATCTGAGCTGAAAGAACATCTGGGCATTGACTCGGACATTTACCTTGAAACTTATCAAGCAACTGAGGTCGGGAATTGGGAAGGAAAGAATATATTATTTCGCAGAGCAAATGACTTGGAACGTGTCGGGAAAAAATTCAGGCGCACGCCTGAAGAAGTTGCGGACATACTTGAATTTTCTAATAAAAAACTTTTCGAGGTCAGGAAAAAGAGAGTACCTCCTCCTCTTGATGACAAAGTTTTGACTGCCTTGAACGGACTGATGATAAAAGGTCTGGTCGATGCATATTTTGCATTTGAAGATGAAAATTATCTGAAAGACGCACTGAAAACTGCTGAATTCTTAGTTGAAAATCAATTAAGGCCTGATGGTGGATTAAATAGAAGTCATAGAAATGGCCGTTCTACCATTAATGGGTTCCTTGATGACTACGCCTTTACAATCGAAGCTTTCATTAGCATATATAACGCAACTTTTGATGAGCAGTGGTTGAAAAGAGCAGATGAACTGATGACCTGCGTGAAAACCAGGTTCATCAATGAAGAAACGAGGATGTTCTATTACACATCTTCCCGGGACGATCCACTGATTATTCGCAAGACCGACCTGAATGACAGTGAAATTCCCTCGTCTAATTCATCAATCGCCCACAGCCTTTATCAATTGGGCCATTATTATTATAGGGATGAGGACATCAATCATGCCCGGCAGATGCTTGATAATATGATGGCTTCAATAGAGGAAAACCCCTATTACTATACCAATTGGATCAGACTCCATGCGAAGATGAGCTATCCCCTCTATGAAGTAGCTATCGTAGGTGATGAAGCTGACAAAAAACGAAATGAGCTCTTTGGCAGGTTTATACCTAATGCGATCATTATTGGAGGCAGGGATGAAGGATCTTTGGAATTGCTGGAGAATAAGAAGGTAGAGGGCAGAACCATGATCTACGTTTGCGAGAACAAAACCTGCCGGCTTCCAGTTGATGATCCGAAAAAAGCATTGACCCTGATAAGCAACAAATAGCAAAAAACAAATTTCAAAGAAATTCCAGAAGCTAAAACTCAAACCCAAGCGGCAAGTCCTGAGCATAGAAATCATAATGAACGACCAACTGATCGGTGTTGAGTTGGCTCAAATATTCTAGATGAACCGCACGAGTATTGTAAGACGATTTACTACGGCAGAACATCAAAAATCCCACACAAAATCTTGTACATTGTGCATTGGCATATATCATTTTTTTTTACCTTTGACTGGTCGTTAAAATTAATCTGATAATTAAATCTGATGTTATGAACCGCAATCCGCACACCGCACACCGCTTTGTATTTGCCCTTGTTTGTTTACTGCCTGGTATTAATGTTGCCAACGCTCAAAAAGTATATCATATCTGCAGTAATACTACGGCACGAGCTAATTGTGGACTGGCATGTACAGATGACATTTCTGGAATTGAACCAAATTCAAATGAGTATTTAAGTGTATTTATGGATAGTGAGTGTCGTGGTTTCTTTAACCTCGAATGGGTTCAAATTAGTGGTCATCCTGTAACGCTGCAAGATGAAGATGAAATTGAGCGAAGTACTAGTTCTAACGGTGATAAAGAGGTTAACATGTTCAACCAATATACCGCACCAAACCGAAGTGAGGAAGTTTTGGTCTTTGAAGCACGAGCAAGAATAGATATAGCGAATCGTCCCGACGCAAACATAAGAATTAGAACAACCCATACAATCAGGTATATTCCATCAACAATAGCTCCAATAGTAAGGAATGTTACTTCTACCACTGCAAGACTTGGTGGTACCATAACCAAATATGGAAATAGGACTACAGAAACAGGCGTTGTGTATTCTTCTTCAAATACAAACCCAGCAATTGATGGCACATCTGTTACCAGACGTGTAATAGGCAATGCTTCAAGTGTTTATTTTAACGACTTTACAGGTTTTGCTCCAAATACAACCTATTATATGAGAGGTTACGCTCTTGGCACCTCTAAGGCCGGAGCCAAAACCCAGGATTACGGAGAGATAAGGAGTTTTACCACCCTTCGTCTGCCAACAACAGAACTGAGAATTACCTCATCTGCCAGAACAGCAATTAATTATGGCGTTTCTGCATCAGTATCACCAAATCAACGAGATTTTATTAAAGAAGTAGGTTCTTTATTTTCTTCTTCAAATACAGAACCAGAAATTGGAGGTGCAAACGTTACTAAGAGAGTACAGATCTCACGTACCGAAAGCGATGACGTTCAAAGTGAATCTTATTCTTCCGTTCAGGAAAATTTAAACCCCAATACAACCTATTATTTTAGATCTTATGTAATCAGTAAAGCTGGAACAGCTTATAGTGAGGTGATAAATGCTACCACCCTTGCAACAGCACCCACAGCAAGCACAGAAGCAGCAAGCAATATTACTTCTACAACAGCCACTTTAAACGGCGATATCACTTCCGACGGTGGAGCAGAAATAACAGAAAGAGGATTTGTATATGCCATATCAAACGCAGACTTAACAATTGGTACTACCGGTGTTACGAATGTTACTGTAAGCGGTACAACAGGAACTTTTAATAGTGCAATAACAAGTTTAACAGCAGGCACAAAATATTATTACAAAGCTTATGCAAGCAATAGTGAGGGAACAGCTTACGGAGATGTACAAAGTTTTACAACAGTCTCATTAGAAGAATTTATACTAAAAATAAACACCACCGCCGGCACTAACGCTCAAGACAAAGGCTTTACTTTTCACACCGGGGATACCAATTATATGGTCGATTGGGGAGAAGGCAGCGGTTTTGAGACAGAATCAGGAAATGCCAGCCATACCTTTGGCATGGCAGGAGAGCATACCATAAGGTTTAAAAACCTGAACGATATTTTTATAAATGTCAGTAGTGGTAAAGAAAAATACACCTCTATTGAACAATGGGGCACTGCTGTATGGAATGCCCATATGTCGAGGGCTTTTCGTGGGGCAACTAACTTAACTGCCCGTAGTGATGCGGGCACTCCTGATATGAGTTCGGTAACAAATATGAGTCTTATGTTCAATGGTGCCACTTCTTTCAACCAGGATATAGGAAGTTGGGATGTTTCCAAAGTAACAAATATGGAATATATGTTTTCTGGTGCCGCTTCTTTCAACCAGGATATAGGCAGTTGGGATGTTTCTAAGGTAACAAATATGGATAGTATGTTCAGTGGTGCCCGTTCTTTCAACCAGGATATAAGCAGTTGGGATGTTTCTCAGGTAACAGATATGCAACGTATGTTCAATATTGCCGATGCTTTCAACCAGAATATAGGTAGTTGGGATGTTTCTCAGGTAACAAATATGACGAACATGCTCAGTGGTGTGGCACTTCCACCAGCCAATTACGATGCACTTTTAATTGGCTGGAATGCACTAAACCTTCAACCAGGAGTGACTTTTAGTGCAGGAAATTCTAAATATACAACAGTAGCACAAGCTGCCAGAGACAATATGGTTGCTGGCGATGGTTGGACGATTACTGACGGTGGGCTAATTGATGCCAATGGCGAACCTACAAATATTTTTCTTTCTTCCAGAACTATTTTAGAAAACGAGCCAGAAAATACCACGGTAGGCACCCTGTCCACCAACGGAGGAGCTGCTTCTTACACCTATACATTCACAACAGGAGACGGAGATACAGATAATACAAGTTTTACTATTTCAGGAGAAGAGCTACAACTTACAGCCCCTGCCGATTACGAAACAAAAAGCAGCTACACAATACGTATAGCAGTAGAGGGTGTAAGTGTTGCAAAACAATTTACCATCTCCGTTATTGATGTACAAGAAGCTCCCCTGCCAAACACACAAGCAGCAAGCAATATTACTTCTACAACAGCCACTTTAAACGGCGATATAACTTCCGACGGAGGAGCAACCATTACAGCAAGAGGATTTGTATATGCTACTTCAAACACAGATTTGACAATTGATAATACAGCAGCAGATATTGTTATTGTAAGCGGTACAACAGGTGTTTTTACAGAAAACATTACAGATTTAACAGCAGGCACAAAATATTATTACAAAGCCTACGCAACCAATAGTGTCGGAACAACTTACGGAGGCGAACAAAGTTTTACAATATTGGCATCAGAAGAATTCGAACATTTTGTACTAAAAATAAACACCACCGCCGGCACCAACGCTCAAGACACAGACTTTACTTTTCACACCGAAGACATGGAGTATGAAGTCGATTGGGGAGAAGGCAGTGGTTTTGAGCCAATAACAACAGGAACTACCAGCCATACCTTTGGCACGGCAGGAGAGCATACCATAAGGTTTAAAAACCTGAACGATATTTATATAAATAACAGTAGTGGCAGACAAAAATACACCGCTATTGAACAATGGGGCATTGCTGTATGGAATGCCGATATGTCGAATGCTTTTCGTGGAGCAGGAAACTTAACTGCGAGTGATACTGCGGGCACGCCTGATATGAGTTCGGTAACAAATATGAATAGTATGTTCTGGGCCGCCACTGCTTTCAATCAGGATATAGGAGATTGGGATGTTTCCAAGGTAGAAGATATGTCTTTTATGTTCGGTACGTTCAATGGTACTACTGCTTTCAATCAGGATATAGGACGTTGGGATGTTTCTAACGTAACAGATATGGGGACTATGTTCCAAAATGCCACTGCTTTTAACCAGGATATAGGAAGTTGGGATGTTTCGCAGGTAACAGATATGAGGAGCATGTTCCAGAATGCCGCTTCTTTCAACCAGGATATAGGAAGTTGGGATGTTTCTCAGGCAACAAGTATGCGTGCCATGTTCGCTGGTGCCGATGCTTTCAACCAGGATATAGGAAGTTGGGATGTTTCGCAGGTAACAAATATGCTTAGTATGTTCAATGATGCTGCTTCTTTCAACCAGGATATAGGAAGTTGGGATGTTTCGCAGGTAACAAATATGAATAGTATGTTCAATGATGCCGATGCTTTCAACCAGGATATAGGCAGTTGGGATGTTTCTAAGGTAACAGAGATGAACGGTATGTTCTTTGATGCCCATTCTTTCAACCAGGATATAGGAAGTTGGGATGTTTCTAAGGTAACAGATATGAGTCTTATGTTCGCTGGTGTCGATGCTTTCAACCAGGATATAGGCAGTTGGGATGTTTCTCAGGTAACAGATATGCAGAGAATGTTCAGTGGTGCTACACTTTCACCAGCCAATTACGATTCACTTTTAACAGGCTGGAATGCACAAACCCTTATAAGAGGCAGGCGTTTCCATGCAGGAAATTCTAAATATACAACAGCAGCACAAACTGCCAGAAACAATATAGATGCTGCAAGTGGTCATAACTGGACTATTACTGACGGTGGGTTAATTGATGCCAGCAGTACACCCACAGATATTTTTCTTTCTTCCACAAATGTTTTAGAAAACGAACCGGAAAATACCACAGTAGGCACCCTGTCCACCAACGGAGGGGCTGCCTCTTATACCTATACATTCACAGCAGGAGACGGAGATACAGATAATGCGAGTTTTACTATTTCAGAAACAGCACTACAACTTATAGCCCCTGCCGACTATGAAACAAAAAGCAACTATACAATACGTATAAAAGAAGATGGTACGAGTATTGAGCAACAATTTACCATCTCTGTTGGTGATGTACAAGAAGCACCCGCAGTAAGCACAACAGCAGCCAGCGATATTGCTTCTACAACGGCCACTTTAAACGGCGATATAACCTCTGACGGTGGAGCAGAAATAACACAAAGAGGATTTGTATATGCTATATCAAACGCAGATTTGACAATTGATAATACAGCAGCAGATATTGTTATTGTAAGCGGTACAACAGGTGTTTTTGAAAAAGACATTGCAGGTTTAACAGCAGGCACAACCTATTATTACAGAGCCTACGCAACCAATAGTGTGGGAACAGCTTACGGAAGAGAGCAAAGTTTTACAACATTGACAGTCGCACCCACAGCAAGCACAACAGCAGCCAGCGATATTACTTCCACAACAGCCACTCTGAACGGCAATATAACTTCTGACGGAGGAGCAACCATTACAGCAAGGGGATTTGTATATGCTGCTTCAAACACAGATTTGACAATTATGGGTGCTACAAATGTTACTGTAAGCGGTACAACAGGTGTTTTTGAAAAAGAAATAACAGGTTTGACAGCAGGCACAAAATATTATTACAGAGCCTACGCAACCAATAGTTTGGGAACAACTTACGGAGGAGAACAAAGTTTTACAACAGTCTCATTAGAAGAATTTGTACTAAAAATAAACACCACCGCCGACACCAATGCTCAAGACGCAGGCTTTAGTTTTCACACCCGGGATATGGAGTATGAGGTCAATTGGGGAGAAGGCAGCGGTTTTGAGCCAATAACAACAGGAGATGCCGACCATACCTTTGGCACGGCAGGAGAGCATACCATAAGGTTTAAAAACCTGAACGATATTTATATAAATAACAGTAGTGGCAAAGAAAAATACACCGCTATTGAACAATGGGGCACTACTGTATGGAATGCCGATATGTCGGATGCTTTTCGTGGAGCAGGTAACTTAACTGCCCGTAGTACTGCGGGCACTCCTGATATGAGTGCCGTAACAGATATGGCTTCTATGTTCAGGGATGCCTTTTCTTTCAACCAGGATATAGGAGATTGGGATGTTTCTCTGGTAACAGATATGTCCCGTATGTTCTCTAATGCCACTGCTTTCAACCAGGATATAGGCAGTTGGGATGTTTCTCAGGTAACAGATATGGGTTTTATGTTCAATATTGCCACTTCTTTCAACCAGGATATAGGAAGTTGGGATGTTTCTCAGGTAACAGAGATGAACGGTATGTTCATTGCTGCCGCTTCTTTCAACCAGGATATAGGAGAATGGGATGTTTCTCAGGTAACAGAGATGAGGAGCATGTTCTTTGGTGCCGCTTCTTTCAACCAGGATATAGGCAGTTGGGATGTTTCTCAGGTAACAAATATGTCTGGTATGTTCAATGGTGTCACTTCTTTTAACCAGGATATAGGAGATTGGGTTGTTTCTCAGGTAACAAATATGACGGGCATGTTCAATGGTGCCACTTCTTTTAACCAGGATATAGGAGATTGGGTTGTTTCTCAGGTAACAAATATGGGTCAGATGTTCAATGGTGCCGATGCTTTCAACCAGGATATAGGCAGTTGGGATGTTTCTCAGGTAACAGAGATGGACGATATGTTCAGTGGTGCGGCACTTTCACCAGAAAACTACGATGCACTTTTAATTGGCTGGAATAAACGAACCCTTCAAACAAATGTGATTTTTAATGCAGGAAATTCTAAATATACAGCAGCAGCACAAACTGCCAGAGACAGTATAGAAAATGTCTATAACTGGACTATTACTGACGGTGGGTTAATTGACGTGAACGATCAACCTACACGTATTTTTCTTTCTTCCACAACTATTTTAGAAAACGAGCCGACAAACGCCACAGTACGGACACTATCCACAAACGGAGGAGCTGCCTCTTATACCTATACATTCACAACAGGAGACGGAGATACTGATAATGGGAGTTTTACCATTTCAGGAACAGCACTACAACTTATAGCACCTGCCGATTACGAAACAAAAAGAAGCTATTCAATACGTATAGCAGTAGAGGGTACGAGTATTGCAAAACAATTTACCATCTCCGTTATTGATGTACAAGAAGCACCCGCAGTAAGCACAACAACAGCAAGCAATATTACTTCTACAACTGCAACTTTAAACGGCGACCTGACTTCCATCGGACTGGCAGCAATTATGGAAGGCGGTTTTGTATATGCTGTTTCAAATGAAGATTTAATAATTGATGCTGCCGGTGTTACCAAAGAAGTTGTAAACGGTGTGGCAACAGGTGATTTTGAAAAAGACATTACAGGTTTAACAGCAGGCACAACCTATTATTACAGAGCTTACGCAACCAATAGTTTTGGAACAGCTTACGGAGAGGTACAAAGTTTTACAACATTGGCAGCCGCACCCACAGCCAGCACAACAGCAGCCAGCGATATAACTTCTACAACGGCCACTTTAAACGGCAATATAACTTCAGACGGAGGAGCAACCATTACAGCAAGGGGCTTTGTATATGCTACTTCAAACACAGGTTTGACAATTGGTGCTACGGGTGTTACGGATGTTGCTGTAAGCGGTACAACAGGTGTTTTTGAAAAAGAAATTACGGGTTTGGCAGCAGGCACAACCTATTATTACGCAGCTTATGCAATCAATAACGTCGATACAACTTACGGAGCTGTACAAAGTTTTACAACATCAGCCAAGCCGACACTAAGCACAACAGCAGCAAGTGCTATTACTTCCACAACAGCCACTTTAAACGGCAATATAACTTCCGACGGAGGAGCAACCATTACAGCAAGAGGCTTTGTATATGCCATATCAAACGCAGATTTGACAATTGGTGCTACGGGTGTTACTAATGTCATTGTAAGCAGTACAACAGGTGTTTTTACAGAAAACATTACAGGTTTAACAGCAGGCACAGCCTATTTTTACAGGGCCTACGCAACCAATAGTGCAGGTACGAGCTATGGAGGAGAACAAAGTTTTACAACATCAGCCCCCGTAGCACCCACAGCACCTACAACAAGCACAACAGCAGCCAGCGATATAACTTCTACAACGGCCACTTTAAACGGCAATATAACTTCAGACGGAGGAGCAACCATTACAGCAAGAGGCTTTGTATATGCTACTTCAAACGCAGGTTTGACAATTGGTGCTACGGGTGTTACTAATGTCATTGTAAGCGGTACAACAGGTGTTTTTACAGAAAACATTATAAGTTTAACAGCAGGCACAAAATATTATTACAGGGCCTACGCAACCAATAGTGCAGGTACGAGCTATGGAGGAGAACAAAGTTTTACAACGGAGGCTGCTGTGGCAGTTTTGTCTATTGAGGATTTTGAGCAATCGGCTGTTGCCATTTCGCCAAACCCGGCCACCGGTATTGTAAACATCACCGTGTCAGAAAAGACAGGTTACAAATTGCTGGATACCGGAGGTCACCTGCTTCAACAGGGAACTTTCGCCACAGGAGCGCACAGCATTGATATTTCGCCTTTGGCCAAAGGGATTTATCTCTTCATTCTAAACACCGGTAAAGGGAGCTTTACCAGGAGAATTATCAGGAATTAGGATTGAATGCCATTAATTAAGGGGCTGTACCATTGGCTCCTGATGTGCAAATGGCAATGACGATAAGTATATTGGAATCAAATGAGATACTTCATTTGAGTGATTGTAATGTTAAAGGAATTGATTTCTGGTTTTGACCAGCTCGCCAACAATGCTAAGTGCTATTTCTCTTGGATTTTTGGCGTTTATGTCTACACCAGCGGGTGCATGAATTCTGGCAATTTCAATTGCAGTAAATCCAGCTTCTAATAATCTGGATTTGCGTCTTTCGTGAGTCCTTATGCTACCCAAAGCACCAATGTATGAAACATCAGATCGTAATAAGCTGTGAAGGGCCTGATCGTCTATTTTAGGATCATGTGTAAGTAGTACAGTAAACACGTCGCTATTTAATTCCATTGATTCCAGCAATTGCCCCGGCCACATCTTATGACTTTGATCCGGATGAACTCTAAAATCAGTTTTGTCAGTGAAAAGGCCTCTTGGATCAACAACAATTGTTTCAAAATTCTGCATAGAGGCCAATTCTACCAATTGCGATGAGATGTGAGCAGCTCCGACGATTATGAGCTGTGATTTTTTCGGAAAAACATTGTGAAAGTATTCTTTTCCCTTTACTTCATAAATCCCGCTTTTTCTTTTCTTGTAAGCATCCAGAGCAGAGGCTATTAAGGGGTCCCTTTCATTTTCATTATCAGTAAGCTGAGTAATTTGTTGGTTGCTACTACCGGAAAGGGAAGAGGTGAGGACGCAACCAGCGTTGGTAGATACTAAATTCGTTAACTGCTGCCAGCAGTCGGATTTACTTAAATCGATTTTTTCAATTAAAATATCAATTTTTCCACCGCAACTCAAGCCTATTTCCCAAGCCTCGTCATCAGTAATGCCATAATGAACCACTTGTTTCTCACCATTGTCCCACACCTTGCCGGCTGCTTTGATAACATCCCCCTCTACACAGCCGCCACTTACAGAGCCAAAAATGCGATCATCCTGACTGACCACCATCCCGGCACCGACTTTGCGAGGTCCGGAACCCCATGTTGTTACCACTGTTGCGGTGACAAAAGAAGTGTTTCCATCTGTTAAATTCTTAATGTCGTTAATAATATCCTGCATGGCCTGCCAATATACGAAAAGAGAATATTCTAATTAGAGATGGACGAGGATTAACGCAAAAAAGGCGACCTCAGGTCGCCTTTTTTAGAACTTCAAACATGTTCTCAATCTGTTACAATAAACAGATCGCTCCCGGCTTTGCCGAAAACGAGATTCATTGGTACACAAATTGATCTTAACACCTCTTTGACATCATCGGTATTATTAAATAGTCCAGTATATGAACGATCCTGATTATCAATTTCTAGCCTGATATCAACTCCAAACTGCCTCTCAACTTCAACTAATACCTCAGTCAGGGAGGTGTTTTGAAAGTCGAACTCACCATCAATCCAGCTTTTAGATCTAGTGACATCAAATTCAGCCTCTTCACCCAAATGACCATCAAATACTTTTACTGATTGACCCGGTGTTAGGAATAAGCTATTGTCAGCAGCATCCACTTTAACTTTTCCGGTAAAGCATTCAACAATCAATTCATTATCGAATGTATTTACATTAAAGCTGGTTCCTATTACTGCTATCGTACCATTTTCGGTCTCTATTAAAAACTGCTCTCCTGTAACCACATCAAAGAAAGCTTTTCCTTCCAGAGTGAGCTTCCTTGCTCCGGACCAACTCTCGGAATAAGTTAAGTAACTACCTGCATCAAGAGCTACTGAGCTGTCATCTGGCAAGCTTATTTCTTGAATCTCTTCAGCAATGTAAGTTTGTGTGTCTGGATAAATAAATAATAATGAAGCAGTAATTGCTGTAATTACTGCAACAGATGCAGCCCACTTGAGCCATGGTTGTAAAGTAATCGTTCTGGCCTTGGGCATTGCAAACGTTCCTTCCAGGGAAGTCCAAATATCCTGTTCAGACTTGTTTGTTGGTACTTGCCAGTTTGCAGAAGTGCTTAATATCTGCTGGTAAGCCTGTTTGTCTGCTGTGTTAATTTGAAGTCCCTGTTTCTCTAATCCTTCTATGATTTGCAAAGTCATAGAATTTCCGTCCTTTTTCAAAGTATTGAGTGTTTTATTTAATTGATTATATAACTGATATCAGTCTATAAACCCTACCTAATTATAGCACCCAAACGGTAAATTCAGACAATATTGTTCGTCTTGCAGGAGATAGCTCACCAGCAGCCTCTTTTAAAAGCTTCAGAGCAGTCATTATCTCATTTTCGTTTAGACCTGCAAATCCAAGTCTTAAATGATTGGGCTCCTGACCTGGTAAGTTATATTTGTCACCCTTTGCCACATAAAGCCGCTTTTTTTAACGCTGCTTCAGATAGTTCCTGCAATTTGCAAGGTGCCAATATTTCAGCCCAAATCTACAGGTATATCCTTTTTTTCAGCAATGGGTCTGATTGCCTGTTTAATGGCAATTGAAACCTCTGGGTGCTCCGTATGAATTGGCATTTCAATGGGCTTATCAGTAAAATCAAAATTGACCAAATAGCTACCGAATTCAATAGATTTGATATCTCCCAATAGCACATAAGGTTACCATTATAAGACCGTTGCAAGGGGTTTGGCTAATTATACAATTGAGGGAAAATGAGCATAAAAACAAGTATAGACACCTTAAAAACATCGAAAAACACAAAAATTGATGATATTATAAAGCAAAAATTCTTCAAAGTATAAATGTGAATTGAAATTGATACCGGTTTTGCAACGGTCTTATTATTGTTTGTAACCAATTTTAATTAGATTATTTACTCTAATTCATAACCTAATTGAGATGTATTAGCTGCCGAAACAATCCTGCATGGTTTACCACTAATAATCTAATAATTCTTTAATCGCCGTAATAACTTTCTCTGTAGATGGAATCATTGTTCGTTCCAGAATTGAGTTTAAAGGAATAGCGGGCATGTTCTCTGACCCTATGGTCCTAACGGGTGCGTCAAGCACTTCAAAACAATTCTCCTGGATCCGGGCAGCAATACTTTGTGCAAATGAATTATCAACTGGTTCTTCTGTTATAACCAGGCACCTGCCATGCTTTCGGGCTGTCTTAAAGATCAGTTCGGTATCAAGTGGATGCAAAGTTCTAAGATCAATTATCTCAATCTGCCCATTAAATTTTTTGGAAGCATTCGATGCCCAGTGCACCCCCATACCATAAGTGATTATCCCTATGGATATTTCGGAAGTTGACTCCAAAATGACCCTGCCCTTTCCAAAAGGAATAACATAATCACTTGATGGCTCTTTACACTTAGCAGCCTCTGTCCCTTTTACTTTTGACCAGTACAAGCCCTTATGCTCAAACATTACCACCGGATTTGGGTCGTGGTAAGCCGATTTCATTAATCCTTTCATATCAGCTGCATTACTGGGATAGACTACCTTAATTCCTTTTATGTTACATACAACAGATTCAACGCTAGAACTATGATAAGGTCCACCGCTGCCATACGCACCTGTCGGGACTCTTATTACACAGCTAATGGGCCATTTTCCATTCGATAAGTAGTAAGACCGACTGACTTCAGTAAACAATTGATTCATGCCTGGCCACAAGTAATCTGCAAATTGAACTTCAACAATTGGTTTAAGTCCAGCGGCTGACATTCCAACGGTACTGCCAACAATGAATGCCTCCTGAATTGGTGTATTGAATATGCGGCTTTTCCCAAATTTTTCAGCAAGTGTTGCCGCCTCTCTAAAAACTCCACCCAGACGCAGGCCGACATCCTGCCCATACAACAAACACTCAGAATGTTCTTCCATCAACTCTTCCACAGCATGTAATGCTGCATCAACAAGCATGGTTACCTTACCATCATCCGGCTCGCGTACGCCAAGTTCTTCCTTTATTGGCGTCGGTGCATAGTCGTGAGTGAATAAATCTTGTGACATTGGGTCAGCAGCCTGAGTTGCTCTAATAAAATCCTTATCTACGGCTTGAGATGCCTCTTTTTGAAGTTTTTCGAGGGTATTTGCTGAAATTCCCTCTTTAATCAGTTGATTCTTAAAAAACGGGAAGGGATCAAATTCTCTATGGTAATCAAGATCATCTCTGTACCATTCTTTTCTTACACCAGATGTATGGTGGCTTAGCAAAGGAACCTTCGCTTGAATTAATGCTGGTTTTCTGGTACGCCTAACTTGGTTAAAAACCTCGTCTACAAGAGAATAGGACTTGATAAAGTTTGTCCCGTTTATTTTATGTGCTTCTATACCGGGGAATCCTTTCATATACTCTAACGAATCCATAGCACGAATTTCATTGGCGTGTGCCGAAATGTCCCATTCATTATCCTGAACCAAATACACGATCGGCAACTGTCTTAGTGCAGCCATTTGAAAGGCTTCGGACACTTCCCCTGCAGTAATGGAAGCGTCTCCCAGGGAACAAACCACTACCGGAGCTTCAGCATCTGACCGATATTTATTAAGCCCTTGTTGCTCTCGGTATTGAATTCCTAATGCAATTCCTGTAGTTGGAATGGCCTGCATGCCAGTAGCTGATGATTGATGTGGTATTTTGGGCTTGTCCGGTTCATTCAAGCTTGGATGTGCATAGTAGGATCTGCCACCAGAAAATGGGTCATCTAACTTGGCCATTAATTGCAGCATCAATTCGTACGGGGCACAACCAATACCTAACAAGATGGAGTCATCCCGATAATAGGGTGCCACAAAATCCTGTGGTTTCAGCTGCAACCCTACGGCCAATTGAATGGCTTCATGCCCTCGCGAGGTGGCGTGAACGTATTTTGAGGTAAATTTTGCATTAGCCTCATATTTTTCAGACATGGCCTTTGCAGTGGCCATGAGCTCAAAGGCTTTGAACAAAACATCCTCAGTTATTTCTAACTGATCCAATGCAGTCTTACTGATTTTGGGTTCTTATCACAAATATAAGGCTAATGAATGTTTAGCCTGCATTAAGTACACATTGGGGAAATTCAGGATAGCTCCCGTGTTTAGATGAGGTAATTGGGCAAAAAAAAATCCCCATTACTGAGGATTGTAATAATATTAACCGCCTCCAGCGAATATGCCGAATATACCCAACATATTCAATAATACTGCCAGAATAACCAGAGGGCAGATAAATCTTATAAAGAATACAAAAACCTTTGATGGCATTCCACCTACGGCAAATAATTCGGATCCAGAAGCAAGTTCATTTACAATACCCCCAATTGGCATAACCCATGCTACATAAATGCTGGTGGCAAGTGCCACAACCACAATAAAGAATGTCCCCCAGAAATAATCTAATAGTGCCTGGTAACCTACTACTGGTGCATCCAGCCAAGGCAAACTGACACTCATCTCGGTGAAAAATGGGCTGGCTCCCCAAGACAATGAGGCTGGTACTCCGAATAGAAAGACCAACCCTCCAACAACCCACGCTGACTTTTTTCTGGACCAATTCTTCTCATCCATGAAGTATGAGGCCGGTACTTCAAGCATAGAAATGGAAGAGGTTAGTGCTGCAACCATTAATAATAAAAAGAAAAAAGCACCAAATATTGCCCCTCCTGGCATAGAATTAAATATCTCTGGAAGAATTACAAAAACCAAAGCCTGACCTTCTGCCGGATCTTGACCAAAAGCAAACACAGCAGGAAAAATCATGAAACCAGCCAATAAAGCTACACCAGCATCCATGAATCCAACCCATACACCACTGCTGATGACATTAGCATCCTTTGGGAGATATGAGCCATAAGTTATCATGATTCCCCAACCAATACTCATCGAGAAAAAAGCCTGGCCAAGTGCTACCAAAAAAGTATTACCAGTCACTTTGCTAAAATCAGGAATCAAATAGAACTCAACACCTGCCGTCGCACCAGGGAGTATTAATGCCCTGACAGCTACAATCAAGATTAACAGGAAAAGCAAGGGCATCAAGATTTTAGCTGCTTTTTCTATGCCGCCTGATACACCTAATTGAACAATGAAGATGGTAATCAGAACAAACAGGGCCATTAGCGGGATTGTATATCCTGCATTAGCAGCAAAATCAGTGAAACTCCCCGTTGAACCAGTGATTGATTTAAGTATAAACCCGATGGTCCACCCTGCAATGTTGGTATAATACGCAAGCACAAAGAAACTTACACCAATGGCCATGACGGCTCCAGCCGTCACCCAAAATGACGATGCACCAGTGGCTTTAAAAGCACCAATTGGACTCTTACTTGTTAATCTTCCGAGTCCTATTTCAGTAAAGAGTAGTGGTATCCCGATTAGGATCACACACACAACATAAATCAGTACAAATGCTCCCCCTCCATTTGCTCCGGTGATATAAGGGAATCTCCATATGTTTCCCAAACCAACAGCAGAGCCAGCTGCGGCCATTATAAAACCAAATTTACTCCCCCAGTTCTCTCTTGATGCGTCCATTGTTTTCATATAAATTTCTTTTAATGTGGCTAAAATAAAACATTCCTGTTGTTAGGCAACGCTTTTAATATTTCGCATGAATTTTAATAGATTTAATGGCAGAAAGCCCAGCTTGTAACATGAAAAATATAACGCTCACCTTAATTTTCTTTTTATTCATTAGTGCAGCCTATGCAGATCATTATGTTTATAAAGTCGTTCTGTTAAGAGCAGCTCCAGACCGACTAATGGAACTGATTGAACTGTTGAAAGAAGATATGAACAACTATGAGACGTTTGATCTGGCAAAACCCTATATGATGAGACATAGCCAGGGCGACCAATGGGACTTGTTTTTAATTTGGCCAATTGAGTCAATGGGCAAATATTTTGAGAGTGGTAACCTGTCCAAACGTAAAGAAGCTGTGTTTCTAGATAAGTCCTATGATAATATTATTTATGACTACATCTCCCACCACGAGGAGCTTTTTGTAGAAGGCCCATCACTAGAGGATTTCAATGAAATGTTTGAAAATTACGATTATTATCATGTGGAAATGTTTGTAGCATTGGGGAATAAAAGACGGGAATTATTGAAAGAGCGTGAAATGGAAAATGATTATTTGATTGCAATTGGTAGAAGGCCAAATCTCATTTTCAATAAGGTGGCTGGAAGTAGATGGGATAATTTCTCTATCGGATTTTATAAAGACATCAAGGATTATGCGGCTAGTTCCGATATCGACCCTATGCTAAAAGAGAAAGCAGCGAGAGATGCCGGATTCGAAGGTGCCGACTTTATTGGTAGCTATTTAAGAAGGTTTATAAACGAACATAACGATACACTGGCTAGAGCCATTAAGAATTAGTAGAAAGCCCAAAGCTGGTTTGGTAATTTGCCCTAAACTCCTCTGGAAGTACTGGAAATGGATATCAAGATGGTCTGGGTAGTAGAGCACAGAAGGCATGCCTGCACCCTTACCATTATTGATACTTTCACCCGGGCGGTACTTTACCGGGCGGTAGGTTATCACATGAGGCAAGCACACATCCACCATGCCTGGCAGCAGATCATTGCAGATTATTTGCAACCCCATGACTTGCTCAACCGGGCCCTTCATGTGGAATTGAGCAATGACAATGGGCCACAGCTTGCTGCCAAAACAGTCAGGGACTTCCTACACCAGAATCACATCCGGCAGGTATTCACTCATCCCTGCACCCCACAGGAAAACGGCCATGTCGAGAGCTTTCACTACACCTTGAAGAAGGCATTCGGGGATCAGCCGTCCTTCTCCTTGCAGGAACTTGAAAATAGACTTGATCAATTTTATGCCAACTACAACACCGTACGCATTCACAACTCCGTCGCATGGCTAGCACCCAGGACATTTTGGGAATGCTGGAGCAAGGGGCTGATTGAGCGCACTGGTCTGGAGAAAAAATAAGGTGCGGTTCAAGCTGAAAATACCCTGTCGATCCTTGACTGAAGTCAACCAAAAAGTACAATTTTTCAAATGAAACAGAAAATCCAATTAATTTCACTTTTCAATATAGAAACTTGTATGACTAATCAGGGGAGCAAACCAGCACTGCCTCTGGTCTTCATGTTCCTGATTATCTGATGAGATCCCGTACTTTCGCTTTTACAAATGCCCTGGGCTATAACGATTTTTGAAATACCTTTTTTGAACATCACCTCAATGGTGTATCTTTGTTCATAGGTCAATTATTTATAATGTTTCATAAATACAAATTTTTGATTTTATTCTTTTAGAATTATTCTTTAATAAATTAAGAAATGTGAGCGTGGCATACTTCAACGTCACGTTCACATTTTTATATTAACCATATTTAATCATGTCAAAAAAGACAGGCCAAAAAGGACAAGCCCCAGACAGAAGAATTTTCCTGAAAAATGCCAGTATTGGAGCTGCGGCGTTCACAATTATACCCCGGTCAGTACTGGGTAAAGGTTTTGTTGCCCCCAGTGATACGCTCTACATAGCTGGGATTGGTGTTGGAGGCAAAGGGCAAAGTGATCTCACCGGATTTGCGAAAAACAACCGAGCCAAAATTGCATTTCTATGTGATGTTGACGACGTAAGAGCAGAGAAATCAGTGAAGAATTTCCCAAATGCCAAGTACTATCGTGATTATCGTGAAATGCTCGATAAGGAAGGTGCTGACATTGATGCTGTCTCGGTCTCAACTCCTGACCATAACCATGCTGTTCAGACCATGGCTGCCATGCAAATGGGCAAACATGTCTATGTTCAGAAACCACTGACTCATGATATCTATGAAGCCCGAATGCTAACAGAAGCTGCTGTTAAATACAAGGTTGTAACGCAAATGGGAAATCAAGGAGCCTCTGGTGACGGTGTTCGTCAATTAATTGATTGGTATCAGGCAGGAATAATTGGAGATGTCCACACGGTATATTGTTGGACCAATAGGCCTGTTTGGCCACAGGGCATTGCCTGGCCAACTCAAAAAGCATCCGTACCGAAAACACTGGATTGGGACTTGTGGTTAGGAACAGCTCCCAAAAAGGATTTTATCAATAAATTAGTTCCCTTTAATTGGCGTGGCTGGTGGGATTATGGTACGGGTGCATTAGGAGATATGGCTTGCCATATCATCGAACCCCCATTCAGAGTACTTGAATTAGGTTATCCTACGGATGTTGAATGCAGTGTTGGCAGTGTTTATGTAGATGAATTCAAAAGAGGTTATTTCCCTGAAAGCTGTCCTCCGTCATCTCATGTAATAATAAACTTTCCAGAGAGAAATGGTAAATCCGCTGTGAAGCTTCACTGGATGGACGGTGGTATCCAACCGGAACGCCCGGATGAACTTGGACCGAACGAATTAATGGGTGGAGGTGCGAATGGCGTTGTTATGATTGGAACCAAAGGAAAAATGATGTGTGATACCTATGGCCGCAAGCCATCGTTGTTACCTTCATCCCTCAATAATGTTGTTTCTGTTCCCAAGACCATCGACAGAGTCCCGGATGGAAATGACAGTGGACATTATACCGAATGGGTTGATGCGTGCATAGCAGGGTATGGTAATATGGACTTAAGTTCTGATTTTAAGATGGCTGGCCCGCTAACAGAAAGTATACTAATGGGCAATCTGGCTATCAGAAGTTACGATGTACGTAAGCCACAAAAGGAAGATTCTTCCAAATTTGATTATCCCGGAAGATACATTCAACTGCTTTGGGATGGGGTCAATATGAAGATTACTAATTTTGACGAAGCAAATGCCTTCGTAAAGAGAGAATATCGGAATGGATGGACATTAATGGGGTGATCCAGTGCACAATTGGTTATTGTTAATAGCGACTTACTGAGCTGGCACGCCCTCTATCAACATCTAACTTCGGGTCTCCTTTATATTTAACATCACTTGCACCATTCGCATGAACTTCAAGAAAACGTGTAGTGAATACTTTAGCACTGGATACGCCACCTGTATTTATGTCACCATTCTTTGATTCAAAAGACAACGCATTTAAAGAAGAAGTGCCTGACATATCAACTTTCAGTTCGTCCGTAGTTCCGGCAATAACCAGGTCTGACGTACCTGTGAGTTCAATATTAACTTTGTCATAATCCACCGTTAAATCCGCATCTGAGGCTCCTGCTAAATCAATAGCTAAATCATTACCGGAAAAGCCTGTAGCTTCAACATTACAGGCTCCCGATAATTTAATTCTTCTTAACTCTGGCATTGTCAATTCGACTTTTATTGGTTTCCATTTACTTATTAAACCGAACAGTTTCCAATCCCTGGTATCAAACTCCAGAACATCTCCATATTGTTTGAGTCTTACGTAATTCAATTCTTTTTCTCGCCCAAATAATTGAACATCGAAGGATTCACCCTTTGTAATGGTGATATCAAATTTGCTAGATGCGCTAATTTCGTCAAAATCTTCAAAGTCAAAGGTTAACTTTTCATCAGTAGATGATTCAGTTCTTGATGGTGATTTTCGGGATTTCTGCTCAACATCATCATCATATCTTTTCCCTCGCCTGGAAGGCCGTTCCTCACATGTAATACATTCGAGTCCGTCCTCCTGTGTAAACATCCATTGATTATCAGCAATATCACGTACAGAATAACCATACCTATGAATGGTATTTCTCAAGATATATTCCAAATCACTGTCCATAAAGAAAACCTCTCCATGCGGAATATAGAGCACCATAGCAATTTTCTGGAAACGAAAAGCCGCATCATTTTTAAAAGATATGTTGGAATCAAAAATCAGAATTGAATCCTTCCTCAAAACGTTGTATTCAACCATTCTGGCATTCTCCTGTGCCTGTTGTCTACTTCTTCCTCTCGCTTCATAGTCAGTTACCAGGGTGTAAACAGAATCGCGATGCCCTCTCAAGGTTAAACTCACTCCACTATAATCATCCATTCCAACCTCATTCAATTTCAAAACTGTCTGATGGCCGTGTAAGTTGTAACTTTTGGTTACTGAGATTTCCCCAGAACGCCTGAACTCGGCAATTGTGTTAGGTAAAGTAAGACCTGCGCCTATAAGTCCTATAATCCATAATCCAAATAATGCCCATCCCACGTATGAGTTCGTAATTGGTGCCTTGAACAATATTGTAACCCCTAACAAACCAATCGCCAATGCCGGAACGAAAATGCAGAAGAAAATTGAAAGCATGCCAAAAGCTGGAATTGTACCATAAAAGACTTCATAGGGCAAATCATGTACTGTAACCCATCCTGCCAAACCTGTGAATAATCCGAAGAAAATACCGGTGAGTACAATTAAACAAAAGACCATACCCAAGCCAACCAGAATTATCCCAATAGCGACCACTACTCTAAGTGCTTCCAGGAAAAATTTCATTGCTGGCCCTAGTAATTCAGATAGGCCTTTAAACAATGTGGCAACCAATCTGAATGGCAAGAGTAAAATTTTCACCAATGGACTTTCGTCCTGATCTTCTGTGACATTCAAACGATCCTTTATAGAATTCTCAATATTTGATAATGTCACGGGCTCGCCTTGCATTTGCATTTTCTCAGTGATCGACAATGCCTCTGGAGTAATAATCCAGAGGATGATGTAAATTATGAGGCCACTACCTCCCAGGAATATTGAAAGGACAAATAGCAGTCGGACGATAGTTAAATCTGTACCGAAATAGACGGCCAATCCACCGGCAACACCTCCAAGCACTTTATGCTCGGGATTACGATACATCTTTTTAATCTTTTTATCATCTTCGATTGTATCAGTACCAGGTACAACAATCCACATAATGATGTAGGATAACAGTATGAGACCACTTACTCCAAGCCCAAGGAATATGTTAAAGAATAGTATGATGATAATCAATCGGATCCACAACGGATCAATCCCGAAATAGTGAGCTATACCTGCCGCCACCCCGCCAAGCACTCTCCTTTTCATATCTCTATACAGCTTGTTGGGCTTTTCCGTTTTAGCCCCTGTTTCAGGTTCATTCTCAGCAGCAGTGGGTTCATCCTGAACCCGACCTAGCGGCTCTTCCTCAACTGCCTGGAAATCCGCAACGGTCCCCATGGTAGCTATAACGGATTCGACATCATCGCTACTGACTACTTCCCGTGTACCTTCTTTTAGTTTGCTTAGAAATATTTCTGCTATCCTTCCCTCAATGTCTGCAATAATTTCAGAGCTATCATCGAAGGATGAGAAGTACTTATTGATGGAGTTCAGGTATTCGTTCAATCGACTATATCCATCTTCCTCTATGTGAAATATAATTCCGCTTATATTGATGCTTATATTCTTTTTCATTTCACAGCCTTTTTAGGTTTTGACTTTTTATTAATTGTGATTTTGTCTGTGGAAACCATCAAATCTCTCCAGGTTTCAGACAACTTTTCAAGGAATTCATGACCTGACTTTGTGAGTGTATAGTACTTTCTGGGAGGTCCTGAACGTGACTCAACCCATTTATAATTTAATAACCCGGCTTTGCGCAGTCTGGTGAGTAGAGGATACAAGGTGCCTTCCACAACCATGATTTTAGCAGATGTTAATTCGAAAAGCATATCTGAAGCATAAGCCTCTCCCCTCGATATAATTTGTAGTATGCAAAATTCGAGAATACCCTTTCGCATTTGCACTTGTGTGTTCTCAACATTCATAGTTTATTGTTCTATAAAATTAGTCCCTGTCATCTTATACGGCAAATGTACCTTGCATGGCCAAGTACTAAGTAAAAAATATTAGCAATATCTACATATTATTATATAATATCAATATTAAATTATATTTAAATGCCCTATATTGTCACTTGAAAGATAATCTTGTAGGTATTCAAAGAAAGTGGACACAAGTGGGGTATAAATTAAGAGAGACTTTTCAATTGATTCAGTCGTTTTTAAATAAGACCTCAATACCCCTGGAAAGTCCGGCCTTAATGACATTAATGTATTTGTCAATCCAACGAGCTAGCGGAAGTTTCCAGCAACAATAATATTATTGACATCAATAATTTCTTGCAAGTCAATCCGGATGAAACCAACCTGATTTTGGATGTAACATTTGATGGCATTTACATTCTCAGATGGGGAATATCGTTTCTCCGAACCCAAGGGTACTGGTAAAACTATTGGATGAAATCCCTATCTATTTAAGCAAGGCACATCAGGAATAGAAATATCTCTTTGGCAACCCTGTGAATCTGATTGTGTTTTTACAAGGGTCAACTTTTTAAGCCCTGATATTCTATTGACTGCAGCCCATGACAATACCGGTTTTCAAATCGAATATAATCCAAAAGGACTCGTAGATGGAATATACGGTCTAAGGGTTCAGGGAGCAGGTTTTAGCGGCAATACCTCAGGAGTCGAGCCATATGAAATAAACTTCAAATAATCAATGAATCAACAATAACTCATTTTGATCCATACCCTAAAATGGGCCGGAGAGAAACGTCTGCTGATAAGGTTTTTAAAAACGGCTTTGGTAAACTTTATTTATTGCGACAAAGCACTGAATGTAGCCTGCCTTTTAATTTTGCCTGAGCTTGTTTCCTTAAACTGCTCAGTGAAATATAAGTCTTTAGGTGAAAGATACTTCGGGAGGAATTCCTTCAAGCTATCAAGTATTTTTTGTTCCAATTGCTGGTTCTTTTTTCCTTCTAAAACCAAAACAACACGCTCACCTAAGGCCTCATCAGGCATGCCTATTACAAAAAACCTCACGTCAATATTCGCCTTTTCCAAAATCTTAAAAATTTCACTCTCTAATATCTCGGGATGAATTTTTAGGCCTCCGGAATTAATTACATTATCTGATCTGCCAAGCCATTCAAATGATCTATCGTCAATTATTTCAACAATGTCATTAGTTATGATCCAATCCGCGAGGTTCTTATCACTTTTAATCATCAACTGTTTATTACCATTCGACTTGATCTGCCATCCCTCAAGCATTTGGTAAGCTTCCAATTGTTTAACACCATTAATCAATCTGACTGCAAAATGGGAGGTGGTTTCAGTCATGCCAAAAGTTTGATAAACAGGAAATGTCAACTTTTGACAATTAACTTTTAACCTGTTGTCTATTGGAGCACCACCTAGTATCAAGGCTCGTATGTTTTTGAATTTTTCAGGTGATGCCTCATATTCAGCCAAGCTCCCAATAAGTTGCAGTGGCACCATCGCCACAAACGTTGGAAGTATATCAGGTTTTATGTTGCCATATGGATTGGAATTTGGTTCTTGAATTATCATATCCATTCGAGCAATTAAAGCCCTTATTAACATCATCATACCCCCGACGTGATTAATGTCAAGGCATATGAGGCATGTGTCAGCAGATGAAAGTTTAAAGAACTCGATAGTTCTTTCAGCACTTCTTATAATATTACTTCTAAGCAGTTTGATTAATTTTGGTTCTCCGGTTGATCCGGAAGTCGATAGCGTTAAATACTCCTCTCTACTGGTCCAGCGGTTAATAAGTTTGATAACATTCAGTTCGTATGAAGTGTGGATATCCAATTGATATTGACCGGTGAGCACTTCTTCTGATGTTAAAACACAATTTTTAAACGTAATTCGCAACTTGAAGAAAAATAATATTGAAAAGCAAATCTATAAGGTTAAATCATTCAATCATGAAAGTTCTCAGTACCCTGTTAGCTGTCATCATAATCTTTACCGTCGATGCCCAAAAACGTGCTGAGCAATTAGCAGGCTTAAGTCTTGTCAAGAGTTCTAAAGCAATAAATGAACTTAGGGAATTCTTAGCCATCCCGAACGATGCGTTAAACCCAGAGGACATTGTCAAAAATATCAACTGGTTAGAAGAGGCTTTTGGCAAGAGGAATTTCGATACGGAAATTCTTGAGACAGACAGAACTCCATTGTTTTTTGCTAAGAAAACCTTCCATGATTCCTACCCTGCAATCTTATTCTATATGCACTTTGATGGCCAGTCAGTTGACAGGAGTAAATGGCAACAAGACGATCCATACATCGCAGTTTTAAAACAAAAAAATAATGATGAATGGACTGAGATTGATTGGAACAAAATCAATGGAAGGTTAGATAGAGATTGGCGCATATTTGGACGATCATCTAGCGACGACAAAGGGCCCATAGTAATGCTTCTTCAGGCAATAGACGCCATGAGTGAGAATAACTTAAAATCCAAAGTCAATATAAAGGTGATCTTGGACGGCGAAGAGGAGAAGGGAAGCCGACATCTAACAGCCGCTGTAAAAAAGCATAAAAGCCTGTTGCAGGCTGATCACTTAGTTATTAACGACGGTCCAATGCATCTATCGGGCAAGCCCACTCTTATTTTTGGCTGCCGAGGAAATACTTCTATCAACTTAACTGTCTATGGGCCTCGCAACCACCAACACAGCGGTCATTATGGAAATTATGCCCCTAATCCTGTTTTTAGAATGTCTCATTTACTTGCCTCGATGAAAAATGAGAAGGGTCAGGTTATAATCCCCGGATATTATGATGGAATTGAACTGAATCCAGAAGTGAGACAATTGTTGGCCAAAGTCCCGGATGATCGTAATATAATTCATTCAACCATTGGTATTGTTAAACCTGAAGAAGTAGGTCAGAACTTACAAGAAGCTCTCCAATATCCATCCTTGAATGTCCGGGGCATATCCGCTGCATGGACTGGTGAAGAATCAAGAACAATAGTTCCTGCTGAAGCCATAGCGTCAATAGATTTAAGGCTGGTTCCTGAAAGTGACCCCGATCTACTGAAAAAATTAATAAAGGGTCATATTGAAATTGGGTATTGCTAATTATATATAGTTTTCTTATTTTTACAGAAAAAAGCCATGAATTGTCCTTAAGTGTTCAAACCGTGCTGTCATTAAATCCGGCAAGATAAAAGGAAAACAAAGGTATAAGTGTAAAAAATGCGGCTACCACTATACGGTACAACAAAAATCTACGGCCAAACCAAAAGAGTTGAAAAAATACGCCCTGCAATTATATCTTGAAGGGTTGGGTTTTCGGTCAATCGGTAGAATACTCAACGTGAGCAATGTATCTGTGTTAAACTGGATAAGGGGTTTTGGCCAAGAAGTGCAGTCCTTGTCCAATAGCGGTTTCGAAGTGGATTTCGTAGAGCTTGACCAGATGCACAGCTACATTGGAAACAAAGAAACTATTGCTGGATTTGGATTGCTGTTGATCGATATGGGAAAAAGTTCATCAATTTCGTTATTGGCGACAGAAGTACTGAGACAGCAAAAAAGCTCTGGGGGCTAATAGGCACTAACCAGATGAATACTCTAGCAAGTGATTACTGGAAGTCATACGAGCACATGGTCCCTAAAGACAAACACATTCAATCAAAAGCAGAAACTTTTACCGTAGAAGGCTATAATAGCTTGTTCAGGCATTTTTTGGCAAGAATGAGAAGAAAATCAAAGTGCTGTTCAAAAAGTATTGAGATGCTTACTTTATCCGTTTTGCTTTTGATGAATCATCGAAATGACACATTAACTATATTTAATTAGCAATGCCGGATTTTATTATTGTGTATCAAGTTTTATTATTGTGTATCAAGTTTGATGCATGTAATGAAAAGAAGTCACCCTTGGCGACTTCTGTCTTACATGAAAGTAGCTGGTTCGGACTTGCGCTCTTTCACTGGGCCTCCATAGCAAAACTAATATACAATCAATCTTGTTATAAATACATGGATGACACCCATCAGAACCTGTTGGTTATAATGCCCCGCAAGCATGATTTGTTCGAATGAATTTTTAAAGGCATTTTGACAAAGAAGGTATCTATTGACATTCATGTGTCTCTGCTCACGATTCACAATTAAACAAAAAACCCCATCGATGATCGACGGGGCTTTTCCATTATTCTTAAACCATATTCTAACTTCCACACATTTCACATTCGTCTGGATTATCCAATGAACAGGTAATAGCTGGCTGATCCTGGAATTTTTGCTCTTCCATTTTTTCTATTACCACGGCGGTTTCACCAGCAATTTGCTTAACTGCTGCCGCTTGCGGTTTTTTCAAGGCTTCCTTATTTACAGTAAACTTGATGGCATCAGTTGCAGCCTTAGTTCTTAGGTAATACATTCCAGTTTTTAGACCACTCTTCCATGCATGAAAATGCATGGAAGTAATTTTTCCAAAGTTTGGTTCCTGAAGGTGAATATTCATGCTTTGACTCTGGTCAATGAAGGCTCCTCTATCAGCCGCCATCTCAATAATCGATTTCTGAGAAATTTCCCAGACAGTGCGATAGAGCTCCTTAATATTATTTGGAATCTCAGGAATGTTTTGAACTGAACCATTTTCAGACATCAGCGTGTTTTTCATGTTCTCATTCCACAAGCCTAATTCAATCAGGTCTTTTAACAAATGCTTGTTTACAACAATGAACTCTCCTGATAATGTCCTGCGGGTATAAATGTTTGAGGTATAAGGCTCAAAGCACTCATTATTGCCTAGAATCTGTGAGGTTGATGCCGTTGGCATTGGAGCAAGCAATAAAGAGTTTCTAACTCCCTTTTTCTTTACTTCACGTTTGAGTTTGTCCCAATCCCACCGTCCTGAGTGAGGAGTAACTCCCCACATATCGAATTGGAAAATACCTTTCGATACCGGAGAGTCTTCAAAAGTCTTATATGGACCATCAACGGTGGCCAATTCCATAGATGCTTCCATGGCACCATAGTAGATGGTCTCGTGAATTTCTCTATTCAGTTTTCTACCCCCGGGAGAGTCAAACGGTAATCTCATTAAAAGGAAGGCATCCGCTAATCCCTGAACACCAATACCGATAGGTCGGTGTCTCATATTAGAGTTCCGGGCTTCCTCAATCGGATAGTAATTGATGTCAATTACTTTATTCAGGTTTTTGGTCACCACTTTCGTGATATCATATAACTGCTGATAATCAAATTCACCTTCTTCAGAAACGAATTTAGGAAGAGCAATAGAGGCCAGGTTACAAACTGCTACCTCATCTGGTGAAGTGTACTCTACGATTTCAGTACAAAGATTACTCGACTTAATTACACCAAGGTTCTTTTGATTAGACTTCTTGTTACAGGCATCTTTATAAAGCATGTAAGGTGTTCCAGTCTCAATTTGAGATTCCACAACTTCAAACCAAAGATCTTGAGCCTTTATGGTTTCTCTGGCACGGCCTTCCTTTTCATACTTTTCGTAGAGGTTTTCAAACTCTTCCCCATAACATTCATGCAATCCTGGTGCTTCATTAGGACAGAATAGTGACCACTCCCCGTTTTCCTCTACTCTTTTCATAAACAGGTCAGGAATCCATAATGCATAGAATAAATCTCTTGCTCTTAATTCCTCTTTGCCATGATTTTTCTTCAGATCAAGGAATTGGAATATGTCAGCATGCCATGGCTCAATATAAATAGCAAAACTTCCTCTTCTTTTACCACCGCCCTGGTCAACATAACGTGCTGTCATGTCAAAATTTCTCAGCATTGGAACTATACCATTAGAAGTTCCATTAGTGCCTTTAATGTAGGAACCTGTAGCTCTTACGTTATGGATGCTCAGTCCAATACCCCCGGCAGACTGGGAGATCTTAGCGCACTGCTTTAATGTATCGTAAATCCCATCAATGCTATCATCCTTTACCTGTAAAAGGAAGCATGATGATAGTTGAGGTTTTGGTGTACCTGCGTTGAATAAAGTTGGTGTGGCGTGCGTAAACCACTTTTGTGACATCAAGTTGTATGTTTCAATGGCAGCGTCAATATCTCCCTGATGAATACCAATAGCCACTCTCATCAGCATGTGCTGCGGCCTTTCAATCACTTTACCATCAATCTTCATCAGGTAAGAGTGCTCCAGTGTTTTAAACCCAAAGTAATCGTAACTATAATCTCTATCATAAATTATGGTGGAGTCTAATAAGGCAGCATGCTTCTTGATGACGCCATAAACTTCCTTTGATATTAATGAGGCATTCTGGTTTGTTTTGGGATCAACATAAGTGTAAAGTCGTTTCATCGTGTTAGAAAACGACTTACTGGTGACCTTGTGAAGATTTGATATGGCAATTCTTGCTGCAAGGACTGCATATTCAGGATGCTTGGTCGTCATAGTTGCTGCCGTTTCAGCAGCCAGGTTATCCAACTCTACAGTAGTAACTCCATCGTAAATGCCATTGATTACTTTTTTGGCAATTTCAACAGGCTCTACATACAGCGTATTCAGACCATAACAAAGCTTTTCAATCCGGGCGGTTATCTTATCAAATTTTACCGATTCCCGGCGTCCGTCTCTTTTAATTACTAACATTGATTTACACGATTTTCAGGGGGTGGATTTAACAATAAATTTACGATTTTATGGATCAGAAGTCTTCATCCGTTGAGAATTTATGTGACTCATTATCAGACTGTTCATTCATCACTCCTGCCTTCTGGTATTCAGCCACACGCTTTTCAAAGAAATTGGTTTTACCCTGAAGGGATATCATATCCATAAAGTCAAATGGGTTTTTAGAATTATAAATTTTTGGGCAATTCAATTCGGATAATAATCGGTCTGCAACAAACTCAATATATTGACACATCAGGTCGGCATTCATTCCTATTAATTTCACTGGGAGAGAATCTGTAACGAATTCCTGCTCTATGGTCACTGCATCTTTAATGATTTTCTGTACAGTTTCCACGGGCAACTTACTATTCAAATGATCATTATAAAGTAAGCAGGCAAAATCACAATGTAGTCCCTCATCCCTGGAGATCAATTCGTTTGAAAAAGTCAATCCTGGCATCAAGCCTCTCTTCTTTAACCAAAAAATCGAACAAAAACTCCCTGAAAAGAAGATTCCTTCAACGGCCGCAAATGCTATCAATCTCTCCTGGAAAGATCCTTCATCAATCCACCTTAATGCCCAGTCTGCTTTTTTCTTCACGCAATCCATAGTGTCCATTGCATTCAACAGGCTATCCTTTTCTTTATTGTCCTTTATATAGGTATCAATCAGAAGAGAATAGGTTTCAGAATGAATATTCTCAATGGCAATCTGGAAGCCATAAAAAAACTTGGCCTCAGTATATTGAACTTCAGATACAAAATGTTCAGCAAGATTTTCATTCACAATACCATCACTTGCAGCAAAAAAGGCCAGAACATGGCTAATAAAGTGTTTCTCACCATCATTCAGATTGGCCCAATCTTTTAAATCTTGACTCAGGTCTATTTCCTCTGCCGTCCAAAAACTGGCTTCTGCTTGCTTGTAGTATTTCCAAATGTCATGGTGCTGTATTGGAAACAAAACAAAACGCTTCTTGTTTTCCTGTAAGATTGGTTCGGTTGTTTCCTGAACGACGTTACTCATGGTTTACTAATGTGATATATTATTGTTAATTATTTGAACGAATAATAAAGCTTAAAGATACCCACCTCGCAAGAGCAAGATGCACCTTCAATTGATTGAAAGTACCTTTTTTGAATACCTGCTGGTTTAGTTGTTCCGACCAAACACTGACTTCACACAGAAGTCACACAAATATGTTGAATCAGAGTGAAAAAATCAAAGAGCAAATGACAAGAATCCAAGGTGCGTTAACGAGTAAGATAGCTGTGCATAAATGGTTATTTTTGAGAACATTAAATCTTGATTTCACAATGATTACTTCATCGTTTTTTGAGCATAAACGGGGGTAAAAAAGTTAAAAAAATGATCATAATTAATAATTATAAACATGTATCTCTCAAATTTGCAAGTTATCTGGATTATTTTATCTTTGCACTCCATTTTTCGAAATCATTAAGCAATGTACGCAATTGTAGATATCGCAGGAAAACAGTTTAAAGTTGAGAAAGACAAGTCCATTTATACCCCAAGGTTAGAGGGTGAAGAAGGAGCTGTGGTCGAATTCAGCAATGTTCTTCTGGTAGATAATGGCGGTAAGGTGACAATAGGAACTCCTGCTGTGAGAGGGTTCAAGGTTTTCGGAAAAATTCTGGAGCATGTTAAAGATGACAAGGTGATAGTCTTTAAAAAGAAAAGGCGAAAAGGATATAAGAAAAAGAACGGTCACCGTCAGCAATTCACAAAGGTTTTAGTAGAAAGTATCGCATAATATTTTAATTCATGGCACATAAAAAAGGAGCCGGTAGTTCCAATAACGGAAGAGAATCGGAAAGTAAACGTCTTGGTGTAAAAAAGTATGGTGGACAAAAGGTCATTGCCGGCAACATACTTATTCGTCAAAGGGGTACTCAGCACCACGCTGGAACCAATGTTGGTATGGGTAAAGACCATACACTTTTTGCCCTAGTGGACGGAACTGTTGAGTTCAAGAAAAAGAGACAAAACAGATCATATGTGTCTATTGTAACCGAGTAGAAAATTAAGATTTTCAAAAAGGAAGTGCTGTTTTATGGATGGTGCTTTTTTTATGCCAAAACGAAATTAAAACGGGCTGTACCTTAAGATTTGTTCAATAAAATTTCCTAAAAGGGCAGGTCGTAAAAGAGCACTAAATGCCATCCCAAATAAGGCTCCATAAAGATGGGCGTCGTGGTTAATCCTGTCTGACATTCTATCACCCATATAAACGGAATAAAACAGATAGAGTGCTCCAAGAACGAACCCTGGCAGACAGATAAAAAAATAAAGACAAATATCCATTACGGGATTGGTCAAAATACTGCTGAACAAGACCGCACTAACTCCCCCTGAGGCACCGATGGTGCTATAATTCACATTAGTACGATGCTTCAAGTATGAAGGGATGTCAGAAACAACAATGCCTATTACATACATTGCAACAAACATATACCCACCCCACTCACCTAAATATAGTTTAAACGCCTGCTCAACAAATACTCCGAAGAAATAGAAGGTAATCATATTAAAAGCGAGGTGTCCGTAATTACTATGAATTAGCCCGGAGGTAATAAACCTATAATACTGACCTGATTGATGGATCTGATAGGGATGCATCATAAACTTTAGAAAAACAGCAGAATTGTTCCAAGCGTAAATACTAGTCCCTATGGTAATGATGATTAATACTAAAGTGAAGCTCATTGATTAGTACTCTCTGTTAATAAGGTGATTCGTGAATTCTTTCAATGTAGCTTTAGCACCACTGTATGTATCTATTTGATCCAGCTTACTGAAGCCTTTTTCAAAGCATTCATTCATTTTCTTTTCAACCATTTGCCTAATTTCCAGCAATTCATAAATATTGGTTATGGCTTCTACCTTCTCTTTGGGGTCTTTTCCTGAAAAATTTAAATATTTCTTCAGCTCTTCACGGACTGCACCTTTCGCCATCATCCGGGCCTTAATGAGCAACAAGGTTTTTTTGTTAACAATGATATCCCCGCCTACTTGTTTACCAAATTTGCCCTTGTCTCCGTAAACATCCAGAATATCATCCTTGAGTTGAAATCCAACACCTATATTTTCTCCAAATTCTTTCAGAAGTTGGCATTCCTGTTCAGAAGCTCCTCCTAAATAAGCACCTAAATTCAAACTGAATCCCAATAAAACTGCCGTTTTCAAACGAATCATTCGAATGTACTCCTCTTCAGACACATTCTCACAGATTTCAAAATTCATGTCCAATTGTTGGCCCTCACAAACTTCAACGGCACAAGTGTTAAAAAGCTTTAATGCATATGGCAGTTTATCCCCGTCTACATTTTGCAATAGCTGATACACTTTGACAAACATCACATCGCCCGAAAGGATGGCAACATTAGGGCTCCATTTTTCATGAATGGTTTGTTTACCCCTCCGAAGCGGAGCTTTATCCATGATGTCATCATGAACAAGTGTGAAATTATGAAAGAGCTCTACAGCCAGTGCAGGGAGAATAATCTGTTTAACATCAGCATGGAAAATTTCATACCCTAGGATAACGAGTAATGGCCTCAATCGTTTTCCTCCAATTGATAGCATGTAATAGATAGGATCATAAATCTCAACCGGTTCCTTCCCTAATCTCAGGGATTCAATCTCGTGATTTATGAGTTGTTGGTATCTCTCAATTTTGTTCAATGTGCAAATCTAACTGAATAACAACTCCGTAAAGTTCTCTTTTGTTTTGGCTACTTTTAAATGACCAATTCAAGATCAATTGTTCTTCGATCAATATTAGTATGTGTGATTCTAACCACTACTTTGTCACCGAGTGTGATTATCCTTTTATTTCTTCTTCCAATGACACGATAATTCTTTTCGTCAAATTCATAATAGTCATCATTCATGTCAGCAATTCTTGCCATTCCTTCACATTTGGTTTCAGTAATTTCGACGAAGAGACCCCATTCAGTAACCCCGCTCACTATTCCGTCATAATCTCTGTCATCAGAAATCCCCATGTACTCAACTTGCTTGTATTTGATAGAGGCTCTTTCTGCATCGGAAGCTCTTTTTTCTCTTTCTGAGGAGTGATTACAGTTTTGTTCAAATGCTTCTTTCCCAGGAGGCTTGCCGCCGTCAAGATAATGTCTCAAAAGCCGGTGTACCATAACATCCGGATACCGTCTTATTGGAGATGTGAAATGAGTGTAGTGGCTAAAGGCTAACCCGAAGTGACCTTTTGGATTGGTTGTATATTTCGCTTTTGCCATAGACCGGATGGCAATTGATTCAAGCACATTTTGTTCGGGTTTGCCCTCAATATCATGCATCAAACTATTGAGAGAATGAGATATTCCGGTTCCGATATCGAGATTATGGCCAAATTTCTTGGCAAAACTTGCAAAGTTATCCAGCTTTTCAGGATCTGGATTATCATGTGTTCTATAAACAAAGGTGTTTTTATCTCTCCCGTTTTTAAGGTTGAAAATATATTCAGCTACTCTTTTGTTGGCCAGTAGCATAAATTCTTCAATCAGTTTATGAGCATCTTGTCTAACCTTGGGAATTATTCCCAGGGGTTTGCCGTTTTCATCCAGTTTGAATTTTACTTCAACTGTTTCAAAGGCAATAGCCCCATTGTCAAATCTCTCTTTTTTTATTTTTTTCGCAAGTTTATCAAGCACTTTGATTTCACTATAGAAGTCGCCCTTTCCGGAATTTAACCGCTCTTGGGCTTCCTCATATGTGAATCGGCGGTCCGAGTGGATAATTGTTCTGCCAAACCACTCTTGCTCAACATTACCTTGATCGTTAATTTGGAAGACGGCTGAGAATGTGAGTTTGTCCTCGTTTGGTCGCAATGAGCACAATTGGTTTGATAGCCGTTCGGGCAGCATTGGAATGGTCCTATCGACCAGATAAACTGACGTTGCACGCTCAAATGCTTCTTGATCGAGAATAGATTCTTCAGCAACATAATAACTTACGTCTGCAATATGAATCCCAATTTCATGAAGACCATTACTAAGTTTCTGGTATGATAAAGCATCGTCAAAATCTTTGGCATCCTCAGGATCGATGGTGACTGTAGTAATTTTTCTAAAGTCCTTTCTTCCCTTAATCTCCTCAGATCCGATCTGGTCCGGGATATTTTCAGCTATTTTTAAAACTGGAGGGGGAAATTTATTTGGCAAGCCAAACTCGGCAATTATTGAATGAATTTCCGCTTCATTTTCACCTGCTTTACCCAAAACATCAACTACTTTTCCTTCCGGGCTTTTGTTACCCTTTTCCAAGTGCCATTGTTTAATTTCAACAATTACCTTGTCATTATTTTTAGCTCCTTTGATATTTTTGGGATAAACATAAATGTCTAAATGCATTTTCCGGAAGTCCGGAACGACGAATGCATTGTTATGGTTGATTTGTATTTTTCCGACGAACCTAATTCTGTCCCTTTTCAACACTTCTACCACCCTGCCCTCCAGCCTCTTGGATTTTTTGCCAATAGAAGTCAATTCCACTCTAACCAGATCACCGTCAAGGGCATTGTACATGTTCCTGCTATGCACCCAAATATCATCCTGATCCTCTGGCGTTTCAATATAACCAAAATTGGGACTAACAAAATCAACCGTTCCAACGATAAATTCAGAGTCAGCCTTCAATTTGAACCTGTTACCTGTTGTATGAATTAATTTGCCCTCACTCGACAGCGTGAACAAAGCATTTTCAATTTGCGTTTTGGCGGTTTTATCGCGAATACCCAGCTGCTTAATTATCTGTTTTGATGAAAATGGTTTGAATGGGTCTTCTTCAAAAAGGCTTAGAACAAATCTTTTAAACCCTTTATTGTCAAGTTGATTGCCGGTTTTTCGGCCCTTCTTATTCTTTCTAGTCATTTAATTTAATTACCGGCTCAATTCTGGATTTTATGGAGTAGTGCCTTTGTATATTCATGAGTCGGGTTGTCAAAAATGGATGACACTGAACCCTCCTCAATCATGGAGCCCTCTTTGCATTACTAACACTCTATCACTCATAAAGTTAATAAGCCTAAGATCATGAGAGATGAAATTATTAACTAACGTGAGTTCGATATGAAAATGAGGTTTTTTTGAAAGGAAAAGAGGCAGATTTTTAGTATACTAAAGCACTGAATTTCAATAGATTAAACCAAATATCTGCCCATGTTATCTGCTGATAAAATTACCGGAATTTTCTGTTCTATTGACGACTTTTACCTTGATTTACTACCGAAATATCAAAAAGCCCTGCCTGGTACCAAAAAATCCAGGCTATTTACTTGAAAAATCGAGCTGCTGGACAATGGCTTCACATTACACATCATCACTGCTGGTACAGGTGAAATCGCAGATTTTATGCTTCCCCCTGGTAATGTGGACGACCGTAAGCCTCTTACAATGGAACGGTTTACCAACAAGCTTTTTGGTGACAAAGGGTATATCAGTAAGGAACTTTTTAAAAACCTTTTCTTCCAGGGTGTTCACCTGGTCACAAAGCTCAAACCGAATGTAAAATCTTCATCAATCACACCAATTATCGATGCTGTGCTACCTGGTAAAAGAGCTATTTGTGAAACCATTATATTGGCCAGCTCAAAAACATATTTCAAGTCGAAGCATTCAAGACACAGAAGTTCTACTTTTTCCCGGACCATTTTTAATTCAAGAGATTTTTGTTGCTGATTTTGTTGAAGGTTGAAAATACCGTTGAGCTCAGTACACTAGCAACAAGGCCCATTTTTGTTAATCAGGCTACAGCGATTTGCGAAGATTTCTTTCATTGAATTTCTCGTATCTGCTAATGAGTGTTTGATTTTTCCTTCACTCAAAGCCAAAATTTCCATAACCTCTGAAACTTTAAATGAATAGACTTATTTGAGAATCAGCACCAATTTGTTGTTCCAGCGATAGTGTCTTCGCCATACAAGTGAGACAGAAATTAGCATGTTCTCTGAGTTCATACTTACCTGACGGAGAATTCAAATTGCAGTTCTACACTTATCCTGATAGTCCTCTTTCCAACGGCTTTTCACCCGAAAATGGTAGCAAGATAGGTTGGGAGCTATTGTAAATACCCATGTTTTGAAAGAGATAGATGATAAACCATTATAAGGTGTCAATTTTGTTTTTGCTTTAATAAAAATTTCTTGGGTGAGATCTTCAGCGTCCTGGCGATTAGTAATTAGCCTGAGCAGGTAGGACTTCAGCGAATCCTGAATATCAAAAAAACTCTTTTTCAAAAGTTTTGTTATCCATCTACAACGAAATGATTAGTGAAACTAAAGGATTGAAGGATTGAACGAAACTTTATTTTACTATTTTAGCCAATCATAGAATATTCACCAATCAATAATCAAATTATTGTATGAACTTTTCAACACTTGACATAGTTGTTTTTGTCACCTACTGCCTAACGATAGTTGGCATTGGTCTATGGGTCTCACGGGATAAAGAAGGCCATGAGAAAAACGCCGAGGACTACTTTCTCGCTAGTAAATCTCTGCCGTGGTGGGCAATAGGAGCTTCACTGATTGCTGCAAATATATCTGCGGAACAATTCATAGGCATGTCGGGATCAGGGTTTGCCAGTGGCCTGGCTATCGCTTCGTACGAGTGGATGGCGGCACTTACTTTGCTTGTCGTAGGTAAATACTTTCTCCCCATATTTATTGAAAAGGAATTGTACACCATTCCTGAATTTGTTGAAAAAAGATACAGTACACAATTGAAGACCATACTCGCTGTTTTTTGGATTGGCTTATACGTATTCGTAAATCTTAGTTCGGTACTTTACCTGGGAGCTCTTGCACTTGAAACCATCGTGGGAGTTCCTATGATATATGGAGTATTTGGGTTGGCTCTCTTTGCGGCAACCTATTCACTTTATGGTGGATTATCGGCAGTTGCATGGACTGATGTGGTACAGGTAGTATTCCTGATTTTTGGAGGATTGCTTACCACCTACCTGGCCCTTGATACTCTGTCTGACGGTCAAGGGGTAATCGCCGGCTTTAAGCAGGTGGTGGATGCCGTTCCGGAAAGGTTTCACATGATACTTGATGAATCCAACCCTGAATATACCAATCTTCCAGGCATATGGGTTCTGGTAGGAGGACTTTGGGTTGCAAACTTATATTACTGGGGATTTAACCAATACATCATTCAGCGAACTCTTGCGGCAAAATCACTCCAAGAGGCTCAAAAAGGTATTTTAATGGCTGCCTTCCTGAAGCTAGTTATTCCTTTCATTGTTGTGATACCAGGAATTGCTGCTTACGTGATGGTGAGTAATCCGGAAATCGTTGCACGGTTGGGTGACTTGGGACAGTCTAACATACCAACGGCTGGTCAGTCTGACAAGGCCTACCCTTGGTTACTGCAACTTTTACCTGTGGGATTTAAAGGAATAGCCTTCGCAGCCCTAACCGCAGCTATTGTCTCTTCTCTCGCCTCAATGCTCAACTCCACCTCGACCATTTTCACAATGGACATCTATAAGCAGTACATCAACAAAGAGGCGAGTGACAAACAAACAGTCAATATAGGCAGGTTGTCTGCAGGAGTTGCCTTAATAGTTGCTTGCATAATGGCTCCTTTGCTTGGCGGAATCGATCAGGCGTTCCAGTATATTCAGGAGTATACGGGCATTGTCAGCCCCGGAATACTGGCCGTATTCATGCTTGGTCTTTTCTGGAAGAAAGCAACCAATAAAGGAGCGATTTGGGGAGCCATTTTATCCGTCCCAATTGCCATGCTTTTCAAGCTATTTCCCGAAATACCATTTATGAATCAAATGGGGTTGACCTGCCTTCTTGCCATGTTGGTTATTGTAGTTGTAAGCTACCTTGATGGCAAAGAATCTGGCAGTGAAAAAGGAATAGCCATTAGCGGGGACTTGTTCAAAACCAGCCCATTATTTAGTATTGGTTCATTCGCTCTTTGCTTGATTTTGGTTGCGCTATATGCTTTATTCTGGTAATAGTTTTGTCAGGAAACTTTAAATATCGGTGGATTTTCAAAAGGAAGTAATTGAGAAAAGCGAGAAACTTCCAGTAGTAGTTGATTTCTGGGCACCCTGGTGTGAACCTTGTAAAGTTTTGGGACCCATCATTGAGGAATTAGCTCAAGTAAACCAAGAGAATTGGTCATTGGTGAAAGTTAATTCTGACGAACAACCGGATCTTTCAGCACAATATAAAGTCAAAGGAATTCCGGCAGTCAAAATGTTTCATCAGCGAGAGGTTATTGCCGGGTTTACGGGAGCTTTGCCAAAAGTACACATCGAAAACTGGCTGCAGGAGCATCTCCCTGATGATAGAAAAATTCAGTTAGCAGAAATCATTAAAAGAGCTGCACCCGGAGAAATAATAACCGAATGATAAACAAGAGTTTCTGCAACGAAATCCCTCGGAGAGCAACCATTGCATTATTTCATTGGCTGGATGATAGCCATGAATTAACCAGGGAGTACAGGCGAAAGTTTGATATGGCCCTTTATTAAGATGTCTTTTCTCAAAAGGTTCTTCAAAAGAAATTCCAGAAATCTGCTATTCAAAGCACTATCCCGTTTCGGGCTGGCTATTAATCGGCTCTATGAGAATAGGAATTACAATATTCAAAGTAATGGGGAACTCAATCTTCTAAACAAACTTAGAAAGTTCAAACCGCACATCGTCTTTGATGTGGGTGCCAACCTGGGCAACTACTCAAATATCGCTAGACACGAGTTTTCAGATGCAGAAATATATGCTTTCGAACCAGTCGAAGAATCTTTTCAACAATTGAATGAATCCACCAAAAACGATACAAGCATTCATTCTTTTCAAATTGGCTTATCACAGAAATCGGGTAAAAAAGACTTTTATATATATCAACAAAGCGAGCATAACTCATCCATTGAGATTCAGGGGATGAACCGACAATTAGTCCATCAACTTGAAGTTGATACCATGAGCGGAGACGAATTCATGCGGGCTAATCATATCGAGATCATTGATTTATTGAAAATTGATGTGGAGGGCACCGAGATGGATGTTATTAAGGGGTTCTCAACTGCGTTCAGTGAAAAACGAATCAAGATATGTCAATTTGAATATGGATACGCTAATATCACCAGTCACACATTTTTGTTAGATTTTTATCAGTTCTTTAATAATTTTGGTTATCGGGTTGGTAAAATATATCCGGAATATGTTGATTTCAGAGATTATCATGTGAAGCAGGAAGATTTTTTAGGTCCCAATTATCTCGCAGTCGAAGAATCAAACCCAGACTTAATTAATTTGCTTAACAGAAAACGAAGAAAATGAAATTATGAAAAAGCTGTTTTTGGTACCAATTATTTTTATTTCAAATCTGGCAAATAGTCAGGGCATTTCAGAATTCAGAAAGCAAATATTTGTTAGTGATGATGCTGATTTTCTCAACTACCGGTTGCTCTATCCTCAGAATTTCTCCACATCAAAAAAATATCCCTTAATCATATTTCTTCATGGAGCCGGTGAAAGAGGTAATGACAACGATGCTCAGTTAGTTCATGGCAGCAGCTTGTTTCTTAAGAAATCAAATAGGGAGGAATTTCCGGCTTTTGTAGTTTTTCCGCAATGCCCCGAGAATGGCAGGTGGGCCAACAGTACTGATTATCGAGGAGATATCAAGCTTCTGGATGAGCCGGGAGACCAAATGAAGCTTGTATTCGGACTTTTGGATATGCTTAAAGAAACTTTACCTGTTGACCAGTCCAGGGTCTACCTTAGTGGTCTTTCGATGGGTGGTTACGGCACACTGGATGCTATCATGCGTAGGCCAAATGAATTTGCTGCGGCAATGCCAATATGTGGAGGTGGAGATAATTCAAAAGCCAATACAATTTCCCATATTCCCATTTGGATATTTCATGGGGTAGCTGATTCTGTAGTTCCAGTAGAGCTTTCAAGAACAATGTATAAAGCCTTACAGCAAGCTGGGAGTAATGTAAAGTATTCTGAATATGCAGGTGTAGACCATAATAGCTGGGATAATGCCTTTGCCGAAAAAGATTATTTGTCATGGATGTTCAGTCAGGCCCGGAAGTAAAGCTAACTTCATTCTTTCCCCCTATTTGATCTCACGGAGGATTCTTTCAAAATCGGATCTTAGATATAGGATTAAAGGTTTGAGACCCGTGTACTGATAACCGTCAATCTGCACCTTCCTGCCATCGACAAAGTTGAATTGAATAAATGGAAACCTGCCAGCCTTATTTTCATACCATCTTATGTGACATTTGTCAAGATCAGCTAAAAGATACTTCTTTCTGAAACCAAGCCTTGGAGAAGCAATAATATAAGTTCCAGTCATCGTAATCCTCGAAACCTGCAAAAGGTTAAGGAGTACTGAACTGCCAAATCCAAATGCAGCAAATGTTAACCCAATGACACCATTTTCAAAAGCGAATAACTTAGAAAACATTAACCCCGGATCTCCTGCGGCCATCGCATAGAAAATAAATAAGTAAAAGAAAATTACTCCAGTTATTGGCATCTCTGCTTTGCGCAGGGGATTTTTCTTTCGGATTACGATCGATGAACTCATCTAACCTCTTTATCTCAAAAGTAAAAAAAGATAGCATCCCCTTTCGGGGATGCTATCCGAGTATTCAATGAGCAAATTAAAAACGATTTATTTAATTATTTTGAATTAGGCACTTAGTAAGTCTTTAAAAGTGGCCTTAGTTTACGTATGGGTACACTTTGATCTAAAAATCAATCCTTTCCAAGAGTTTGTCTCAAGCAATATTCGAATTTCTTTTATTTCCATCGTCTCAGGGCAATTTATTACATGCCTAGTTCAATAATTATTAATTGTTTTTTTAATTGCATTTTTTTGAAAAGGCTCTCTCAGGGGCCCAATTGGAATTAAATTCTTCTTCTGGTGTAACCTTTACCACACCTTGGTGTAACCTAACCGAATCAGACAAAAAATTGACCCGGACAGCATGGAGTGACGAAGAGTTGATGATACGAATCAGGGAAAAATGACCTTGACCAATTGGTGTCATTGTTCGGTCGCTATCAAAAGCCGATGTGCAATTTATTTTTGGGGCTAACATCAGATGTAGATGACAGGGCCAGTTCTAAAGCAGATTTTAAGCTCTCTTGCTTGAATGGTGAAATTTATACCGAGTTTCGACGAAAAGAGTGAACAATCACTAAGAAGGATTGGTGGGGGAATGAGAGCAAATGGCAAGACGAATGGAGGTAATGCCGGGTTTACCATTCATGCGATTAACGGCAATATTTATTTAAGGGGGTAAATGACACTCCCGGTTACAACACTCTTTTTTTGAAGAACCAGGTGCAAGGAGTATGATATGGTTGCCTGCCGACCCTTATTTATAATTGATAATCAGGGAGTTAAACCTTCACGGATTCATCCAAAAGGGTGAACGTCCCCGACAGGTAACCATCTGATTTCCAATGCAAGCCCCTGAAGGTTTGCGGATTCAAGGATATAGCCTCCTGATACTCGCAGAGGATAATGAGGATGTTATCTCAATTATCTTAAGGGCCGCTGGATTATGAATTCATCTCGGCTCGATATTATGAGTATGGTGAAGATACGTTCGGTTTCCTTACAGGTTGTTGGTAACAACAACAAGATCGAGAGAGCATGAACATGGACGAACCACAAACTAAAAACCCTTCTTTTTTAAAAAAATAAAAGATTAACTTACAAATACTTTGCCCCAATACTTTAAATGCCACTGCGTTATAGGAATAAAACAAATTTTTTATGAAAACTACAAGCTACCCAACACCTGTTAGATGTGCTATTATCCTTTTTCATGCCATCCTGCTTGCGGGAATGCCCTCTGTTGCACAGACTGCGGCTGACCACTTTGTGCTGAAAATAACAACTAACCCTGACCCCCGATAGCACACAAGACAAATCCTTTACCTTCTACACGCAGGATACGAGTTATGACATAGACTGGGACAATGACCAAACTTTTGAGATGACAGGAGTTTCTGGAAACCAGGTGTACACCTTTCCTGCAGCAGGAGAGCATACCATCAGGTTTAGCAACCTCAATGATATCTATATCGATGATCAAGCAGACGATAAAAAATACACATCCATTGAACAGTGGGAACGTCTGTTTGGAATGCGGATATGAGTGATGCCTTTATGTGAGTGATGCCTTTAAGGGAGCATCTAACCTGACCATGAACCCGGATGCAGGTACGCCTGACATGAGTGCGGTGACGGATATGTCTGAAATGTTCTATGGAGCGACTTCCTTTAATGGTGATATAGGCGGATGGAATACAGAAGCGGTGACGGATATGCCGGGTATGTTCGGTGGAGCTGCCCTTTCACCAGCAAACTACGATTCACTATTGACAGGTTGGAATGCACAAAATCTTCAAAAGGGGGTTAATTTTGATGCGGGAGAATCTAAATACAAATCCAGTGCAGCACACACCGCCAGGGAAAATATGGGAGCTTCTACAGATGATGGAGGACATGACTGGAATATTACTGATGACCGGAGAGTACAAGCTGACGATGTACCCACCAACATATTTCTTTCTTCTACCAACATTGCAGAAAATGCAGGTGCCAATGCGGAAGTAGGCATGTTGTCAACCAATGGAGGGGAAACTGCTTATACCTACACCCTGATAACAGACGGAGACGATACTGACGATGGCGATATTGACAATGGGAGTTTCAATATTTCAGGAACAAGCCTGAGGCTTACCGCTTCGGCTGACTATGAAACACAAGCTCTCTGTAAGATACGGATAAACGCAAGCGACGGAGCAAATGATTTTACAAAGAATTTTGTCATTTCCATAATTGATGCGAATGAAAACGCTCCTGTTTTCACAAGTCCTGAGACTATGGATGTAGCGGAGGGTACAACGGAAGTCATCACCGTTATCGCCACCGATGCAGATGCAGGGCAGACGGTCACTTTCCATACGAATCTGTCGGGAGCGGATGCGTCTGTGTTTTCCATCACTTCAGCAGGTGTATTGACATTTATCACGGCACCAGACTTTGAGAATCCATCAGATACAGGAATGGACAATATCTATGAGGTGGCCGTAACCGCCACAGACGGGCAGACACCTCCAATGACCGCTACGCAGGAGTTTACTATCACGGTAACAGCTGCTACTGTCCTGGGGCTTGAAAAAATGACAACGGGCATTACTGTATATCCTAACCCTGCGGGCGCAGTGTTGCACATCAGCGGCGTGGAAGGAAATACCCGTTATATCTTGTCAAACCTGACGGGGAAAGCCTTAAAAAGAGGCGGCCTGAAAGCAGGCATATCCGATCATGCGGTGTCTGTTTCTTCGCTGAAAGGGGGCATTTAATTTATTGAAAATAAACACAGGCAGGGGTAGCGTTACCAAAAAAATTGTGAAGGAATAGCGCATACATAAAGTAAAACCGTTGCAAGGGGTTTGGCTAATTATACAATTGAGGGAAAATGAGCATAAAAACAAGTATAGACACCTTAAAAACATCGAAAACACAAAAATTGATGACATTATAAAGCAACAATTCTTCAAAGTATAAATGTGAATTGAAATTGATACCGGTTTTGCAACGGTCTTAAAGTGTAGACCTCAAATTTATGCGCATACTAAAAGGTGTGGCTGAATAAACAGCCACACCTTTTTAATGTTATTGTAGAATATCCACTGGAATATACCTGATGTGCAGGGATATTAATTACAATAAGATATTGATTATCAGCACTATGTGGAACTTCTATTTCCCCATTATAGTCATGCACCATGCGTAGTATTAGTGTTTTTTTGATGAACCAGAGATAAAATGACTGACCCTGCTATCTCATATTGGATAACGTTGAGGATTGATAAAGTGCACATACTGATTGAACTTTCAAACACCTTTGGAAATTTCAATGATAACTTTAATCCAAGTCTTACACTGAGTGGTTGAATCTACCCATTAAAAAAGCACTTACTTTTCTGTAAGTGCTTGGTAATCAAGTGGAGCCAATGGGAGTCGAACCCACGACCTCTTGACTGCCAGTCAAGCACTCTAGCCAACTGAGCTATGGCCCCGTCAAAGGAGGGCAAATATAAAATATAATTCAATACCTTGATCCGGCTTGACATTAAATGTGACATACTGTATTGCTCCTTCCTGGCCTTATTCACAAATTGGTTACTTTTATTATTGCTAATGGCCGAGGATGAGTATTCGTACAATTTATTTAGTGACCTTTTTGATGACTTTTATTATTTCCTGTGGCCCTGGAGAAGAAGATTCTGGGCTGCCATGTGAATAGGTGTTTACTGCAGATGAAATCAGCGATAACTACCAAATAGATAATTACCAAATAGTTGAGGATTATGATTAAAGTATTCACGAATTGATAGTGTGCGGGAATATCACAATCAGGTTGACTTTGGCTGTACAAGAATTTATTTTCGAATTGCTCATAGGTTCTGCGTCAGAAACCATTCCAGAAGGAATGCAATATGAATCCGGTAGTAGTTATGTTCTTTCATCCAGTACAGGGGGACGTTTCAATGTCAGTCATGTTTATTAACGGAGCAGAAAGTAGTTTGGGTAGTGCAGGCTCCCTTATTGTTCCTACTGTTGGGCGAAAATCCCTATATGCAGTTTTTTTATGGGTCTGGATCACTATCAACCTGACCCACTCTTTTCCCCGTCGCTTTTTGTAGAGATGCGAAAAAGGCTGGGTGATCAGACCTTTGATGAGTTCTCAACCACTATCATGAACATAGCCCATCCTGCTATAGACCAAAACAAGGAGGAGGGTGGTTCAATGGAATCACAACCAAAGGCAAGTTAAAGATAGATGCCACAGTGGCTGACCAGTACATCACTTATCCCAATGATCCCGGGTTAGTGAACCATGCACACATCAAGGCATGTATACCCAAAGGACACATCAATGTGATGATCTGATAGTAAGTATCTCCCAGCCCCATGTACGGCCGGCAGTAAGGGGGAAGCAGGGCAGATCGGTGGAATTCGGAGCTAAACTGGGGCTTACAGTTATGGACGGGTTTATGAGAAAAGAAACCTTGATCCGGGAGGCTTATAATAAAAGTGGGGATTTGGTAAATCAGACAGAGGCTTACAAGGTGTTATTCGGTTATTATCCTGAACTCATACAGGCCGATAAGGTTTATGCCACTAACCACAACCGCAAGTGGTGCAAGAAAAATGGAATACGAATTACCGCCAGTCCAAAAGGAAAACCTGTGCCTCAGTCTGCTTATCAGAAAGCCAAATCCAGAAAAAAGTACACTGAAAGAAATGCCGTTGAGGGCAGGATTGGGAATGCCAAACAGGCCTATTCTCTCAATCAAATAAAAGCCAGGCTCAAATCAACTTCGCAAACCTGGATTGCTGCAACCCTCTTTGTCCTCAAGCTTTCAGGAGCAGCAGCTTTAACCGGCTGGACTTTTTGAGAAAGCCCTAAATATGAGAATTAGGACTGCCGGAATTGCAATAAATAATACCCTCTTTTTTTGAGCATGGCTAGGTTGATCTAATAAATCAATGTAAAAATTGGATAATGTGCCGTCAGCAACTGACCAATTAATCCGGAAGGACACAGTTATCACACTGGTTGAAATTCTGAAAGCAATGTTTATAACAACATGTTGCAAAGCCAAATGTTATCTATTCGCTAAAAATTTAAGCAAATGACTGGTAATTTGATGTTAACGGCTCTTGAGTTTATGATTATCCTTTTTGAAATTTGTAATTTCAAATTTATGTGGGAAGAAAAAGAGAACAAATTAAGTCGAACATTTAAGTTCAAGGATTTTACAGAAGCATTTGGTTTCATGACCAAAGTGGCAATCGTTGCCGAAAAAATGGATCATCACCCCAATTGGTCAAATGTCTATAACCAAGTGAGAATAGAACTCAGCACTCATGATGCTGGCAATGTGGTGACTGACAATGACCACAACCTGGCAAAGGCAATTGATGACTTAGCCTAGATGGAGCAAACTTCGCTTTACCTAGTCCCAACTCCGATCGGGAATTTGGCTGATATTACTTTGAGGGCCCTTGAGGTCCTAAAATCCGTTGATCTGATTTTGGCAGAAGACACACGCACTTCTCAAAAGCTGTTCAAGCACTATGAAATCAGTAAACCATTAAAGAGTTTTCATAGTTTCAATGAGCATACGGCCCTGCAGTCTATGATCAATCAGCTCCTATCCGGAACAACTATTGCCCTAATATCGGATGCCGGCACTCCCGGGATTTCAGATCCGGGGTTTTTGCTGGCCAGGGAGTGTTCCAAGAATGGCATCACTATGGAGTGTCTACCCGGGCCAACTGCTTTTGTACCAGCACTGGTTAAGTCCGGCTTGCCCTGCGACCGCTTTGTCTTTGAGGGTTTTTTGCCACATAAAAAAGGTAGGCAAACAAGATTAAAGCTTCTGGCGGAAGAGACAAGGACACTGGTGTTTTATGAGTCACCACACAGGATCGTAAAATCTCTTGAACAAATGGCTGAATATTTTGGACCTGATCGTTTGGTTTCAGTGTCCCGGGAACTAACCAAAATTCATGAGGAAACTGTGAATGATACGTTGGATGAACTGGCAAAATATTTTGAAGCAAAAGGAGCTAAGGGCGAATTCGTTGTCATCGTGGACGGAAAGAAATAGCTAATTGAGTTCTTTCTTAACGGCCTTCAGGTTATCATCAATCCATTTAATATAATTCAAGTACTAAGACCGTTACAGGGCGAGGCTATTTTTCTGAGAGTTGATTTCAAGGTGTTCATTAATTAAACTAACGTGAGTTCGAGGTAAGAGAAATCATCAAGGCAGGAGAAGCTGTTTAGAATCTGTATAGTCGAGTTGATTGCAGGTTTTTTCTCAGTGAAATTGGAAGGACTTCTGTGTCTTGAATGCTTCGACTTGAAATATGTTTTTGAGCTGGCCAATATATGGTTTCACAAATAGCTCTTTTACCAGGTAGCACAGCATCCATCATTGGTGTGATTGATGAAGATTTCACATTCGGTTTGAGCTTTGTGACCAGATGAACACCCTGGAAGAAAAGGTTTAAAAAGTTCCTTACTGATATACCCTTTGTCATCAAAAAGCTTGTTGATAAACCGTTCCATTATAAGAGGCTTATGGTCGTCCACATTACCAGGGGGAAGCATAAAATCTGCGATTTCACCTGTATCAGCAGTGATGATGTGTAATGTGAAGCCATTGTCCAGCAGCTTGATTTTTCAAGTAAATAGCCTGGATTTTTTGGTACCAGGCAGGGCTTTTTCATATTTCGGTAGTAAATCAAGTTAAAAGCCGTCAATAGAACAGAAAATTCCGATAATTTTATCAGCAGATAACATGGGCAGGTATTTGGTTTAATCTATTGAAATTCAGTGCTTTAGTATACTAAAAATCTGCCTCTTTTCCTGTCAAAAAAACCTCATTTTCATATCGAACTCACGTTAGTTAAAATTTCAGTTCTTTTGACTCCAGAAATGATACTGGATCACTTTGGGAAAACTTTCTGGTCAGTGAAAGAATGAAGGTATTGGCTTATTCTGGAAAAGAAGTTGATCGATATTTTTGGAGGACTATTCATCAGCAAGTTCCTTGAGCCGCTTTAACTGACTTGAATCCATATCCGAATACTTCTTGCGCCAATTGTAAAAAGTAGCTTTATGAATACCCGGTTCTCTGCAGATATAGTCGCTCTTACGACCTTGTTCATTTTTCTTTGAGTACCTTAATAATCTGGCTTTCAGCAAATCTTGTTCGCTTCATCTTTTGACAGTTTAAGTTACTGATTTGTTTATTTTTAAACTGTCCGATTTTTAAGTAAGGCTACCTAAGTGGTAAGGCTACGCTATGAATTATTTTATTGGAACAATAAATGGATTTCACTAGGACAAAAAAAGGCAATGATAAGACGATCCGCTTTAAAGCTCCTGAAAACTCCCTCGTATCCTTAAAAAACCTCAAGGAAGGACATCAAAATGATGATTTAAAGGGTCAAGCTCATCTATGAAATTTACAATAATATAAGGCTCTGTATATTTTCGCTTAAAGCGGTTAATGGTCGGTTTAAGGCTTCTCTTTTTCAGATATATATACTCACCTGTCCAGGCTTCACATGAACCACTAAAGGGAATATGAGTGCCGAAATTTTTATGATGATTCCAACATGCTTCAACGTTTTTTGAACTCTTGTGAAACCGGTTTTTATTCATCCTCCGAAGGAGCAGATACTCCCCCGTACAGAAGTTTTCTTCGCCTTCTTGTATAAAGGGGTGGGCTTTCTTTTCTTCAAAGAACTGCTCATCAAGTTCAATGTAACCGGGCCTTCTTTTCTCCCAAGGAGTGCTGATGACCTTAGTGTTAAGGTATGCTACTGCCTCAGTAAGATAATATGAAATAGACCCTGCATTTGTTTCCTTAAAGTGACCATGCAAAATCATTCCAGTGCCTATTCGCTGACCCTGATCTTTGACAAAAACCTCTATTTTGAACTGGTTTTCTGAGAGGAAGTGTACATCGCCTCCGTGCAACATGGTTAAACCGAACTTTTGAATGGAGCTTAAATCGAAAAAGCATTTAAACTGAATATCGACAGGCAATCCCTCAACATATTCCAGTACTTCCTTATCAAGGAAAATCTTAAACACAAATACCCCCATTTTTCCCATTCAATGCATAAATTACAGCATCTGAATGGTTGATGAATTGTTAGCAATTAGGCCGGTGATATTCTATTGAAATACATAAAATTTGGCCTTCATTAGATTTAAATTTTACATAAACATAACTCCGGCTTTACCTTATTTCTGCGAGAATGATCATGAAAACGATTTTGGGGGCAATGAGAAAACAATGTCTGATGACATAGATAAGCAGAATGAGATATAGCACGGTGAGCTTTCCGGTGCTATGGAAGGACTGTATGCTGGCACAATGATGGCTGCACTCATGCAGCGTATAGAGGAAGAGCTGGGGAATAAGAAAAAAGAACGCGAAAAACAAGATCTCAGTTTTATTGACAAGATGGTTGGAGATTTAAGTGACATTCTTGATAAAATAAAAGAAGTAGACGAAGCTTTAGAGGCCACAACGAAACTGAAAAAGCTACATGAGCAAGGTAAGCCCGATCTCACCAATCCTATACATTTAGCCTTGTTCGAAACAGCAAAATTTGACCCAGAGGATTATGACCCTGATGGAGGCATTAGCCAATTTACAGAGCACACAGAAACCTTGGAAGAAGCAAAGAGAAGACTTGTAGATAAGGCAAATGAAATCGCAAACAGCGATGATCCAGATTTGGTGAAAGACGAAAGGTTCCAGGAGCTAAAAGAAAAATTCGAGCATCTCATCAACATCGTAGACACCATCTTTGGGTCTACCCGCATAGGCAACACCAACCAGGAATTCTTTAAATCTAGGACCTGTTGTGAATGCTACAATCATATCATCAACATATAGATTAAACGATATGAATTTTTGTCAAATAGACAGCAAATTAGAAAAACTCTATGAGGACAAGATTGCTCTCTTGGAAGCAGAGATTGAACGGCTGAAGGGCTGATAAAGACTCTATCTTAAGTTCACCTCATACTTAGTGCTACGTCCCGCGCCAGATACGATAAAGGCTTCTTTTTCTACCAAATCCTGCAAATCTCTGGTTGCGCTCGCTTTGGTAGTTTTAGCGATGGCCATATATTTTTTTGCACTCATCCCACCGTCAAAGCCTTTAGGCCCTTCATCCAGCATACGGTTAGCCACCCGTATTTGCCTTTTACTCAGTCTGTCTTTGTAGCAATCAAAAAACTTTGATTTTTTTACTGTGAAGGTAATTAATTCCTCTGCTTGTGCTTGAGCATCAACAACCATCCTGACAAAGTAATTGATCCAATCTGTTACATCATTGGAAGATTGAGCTTCCTTTAGTGCATTGTAGTAGTCTTTTTTGTTCGCTTCGATGGTTCTGGAAAGGCTAATCAAGGCAGGCTTGCCCATACCCTCTGATAAGGCTTTTTCAGAAATAGCCCGACCAATACGCCCATTCCCATCCTCAAAAGGATGAATAGTTTCAAAATATGCATGTGCAATAGCAGATCGAACAAGAGCCTTTTTAATTTCTTTTGCCCCACCTGGAGCAGTATCATTGAACCACTTGATAAAGCGTTGCATCTCTTTTGGAACCCTTTGTGACGGCGGTGCTTCAAAATGCACCTTTTCCTTCCCAATAGCTCCTGATACCACTTGCATAGGGTCTTGATGTGTTCTCCATTGCCCTACATTTATCCCTCTGCTTCCTTTCATGATCATTCCATGCCAACTAAAAAGCATTTCTTGGCTTAATGGCTGATCATGGTTTTCTCTAACACTTACCATTAATTCGGATGCGCCTTCTGCCCGAAGATCACTTGTCCTGTCAATATTGGTTGTAAATCCTAAATTTCTTCGAATAGAAGACATGACATCTTGACGACTGAGATATTCATTTTCAATCTCAGATGTCTTAATGGCCTCTAACACCATCAGTTCAATAACAGCCTCTTTTTGAGAGTTTTCAGATATTGCTTCTAATAGCCCCGTGCTTCGCCCTAATTTCTGCGCGAAGTCAATGAGCAAATCCTCAATTTGCGCAGTATCAAAAGTGAAATTGGGCCAATCTGATTGTTGCCAGTTATACATCATGATCCAATTATAATCTATTTTCGGATCAAATATAAGTAAAAAATGAGCCGATTAATGTGTTTATTCGGCTCATGCTAAAATTAGTCCTAAACAGGCGATTACGCCAACCTATTAACACTCAGCGATGCATTATTTCGGTAGTGTAAACTAAACTCTGTCTGCCGAGTCGTTCCTTTGGAGGGGCATGCCCCTCCAAAGGAATGTGTTCCTGATTTTTAACTTAGACAGAGTTCAGTTTACAGTCTCAAAAATGTTACGCCTCATATGCTCAGACATAGTCTTGCAACGCACCTTCTCGAAGACGGAGTCAATCTTCGACAAATTCAAATATTACCAGGGCACAGTTCTAGCAAGACTACAGAGATTTACACACATATTCCCAATACATCTATGAATGCTATAAAAAATCTATTAGATTGATTCGGCTATAAAAGAAATAAGGACATAATGTTCCTTTAGCCAATTGTTATATTCAATTACCACCAGATCAAAAAAGTAATATCATGAAAAAAAATCTAACTGCATTGTTGATTTTCATTGTGAATTTCAATCAGCTGTCAGCTCAAACTCAGTCCCAAGATTTGAACATGAGTACCTATCAACTGCAATTTTTAAGCGGCAGTGGTGGAAGTAATAGAATCCAAAGCTTTGGGGGGATTAGTCCCGGAACCTGGATGTTTAAATCGAGATTTGATAATATCATTTTGTCAGCTGGAGAAAATATCAACAATAAACGTCAAATTATTTTTCAGATAGGTGATGTTGAAAGAGCTAGATTCCATTACAATGGAAATCTTGGAATTGGAACTACAACACCGTCTGAAAAATTGGATGTAAATGGAAATATCAAGGTAAATGGAAAAGTAGGGATTGGCACAACAGATTTTTCTGGAAATCATAAGCTTCGCGTCGAAGGCTCTATTGGAGCAAGAGAAGTTAAAGTAGAAGCAAGTGGCTGGTCAGATTTTGTCTTCGGGGAAGATTTTGACCTACGCACTCTCAAGGAAGTAGAAAACTATATAAGAGAAAACAATCACCTTCCTGAGGTTCCAAGTGAAGCAGAGGTGACCAAAAACGGAATTAATTTGGGTGAGATGGATGCGAAGCTTCTTCAGAAGATTGAGGAACTTACACTATATCTCATAGGACAGAATAAGAAACTGGAATCGCAAGGAGTACTAATTGAAAAACTTCGAAGTGATGTCACTGCTTTGAAAAACAAATAAAGAATATAACAGACGCTCAAACTCCATAAGCTTATGAGGTATTTACAAGAGCCAGCAAGTCCGTTAGTCTTGGAAGTATTTTGAAAGTTCAAGCTTACGGAGTTTAGCTAAGTCGTTATATGGCATAATGAATAGCTGATGAAACACTTAATTATTCTTTTAATTATTCTATTTGACTCTTGTGAAGACTCAGAGGTATCTAATATTTGTAATCAAATTCCCTCAAGACCTTTATTTCGTTTCATTATAGAAGACGAAAGTAACATTAATACCAATGACTTTTCATTGTATTATGAGTTTTCAACTGATAGTTTGAATCAAATTACTGATCAATTTATCGATAGCGATACATTTCAAATTGACCTTGATTATTCTTCAAAATTCATTCTAAACAAAAATAAAACTAGCACACGATATACTATTGAGCATTCAATAAGGGAACATCAAGAAATTGAGTGCGGAACTGTATTAATTCGAACAATAACCATAAATGATTCAATTGTTTGTGAAAACTGTGATCTAAATAAAACATATCATGTCAAATAAATTAAGAATCCTACTGTTGCTACTTCTTGGAACTTGTCACAATCTAGCTGCTCAAATATTAGAATGTGGCACATCAGGAATTGATTCTTTAACTATGGTTTCAATGCCATATTATGGAAATGGTGAATTTCTAGAGGACGTATTATCCATCACAAATTCGTCACCTTCTAACCCGAACTCTCGGTTTTCACCAAGTTATTCAAATAATCAGGTAACATTTAACCTTCCTGTCAAAGTTTGGGTCTTTCATGACGATAACGGTTCTAATGGAGCACTAACTGATGATGAAGTGCATGAACTACTTAACAGAGTCAATGAGTTTCATGCAAACAACAACACAAATATTCGATTCTATCTAAAATGCGCCATAACGCATATCAACAACAGTTCGAACAATTTGATTACGAATAAACAGGATTTTGACAATACGCTTGATTCTCGTGATGAAATTAATACAATGGATTGGTTTTTTGTTGAAGATATTAATTGGGTAAATGATGATGGAATAAGTGTAGGCGGTGCAGCATATTATCCTTGGCAATCCAGACAATTCAAATATGCCATTGAAACTGGAGGCTCAATCAGTAATTGGCTAGTAGGCGCAACCGTGCATGAAGTTGGTCATAATTTAGGGCTTGCCCATACTTTTGATGGAAGAAAAGGAGGTCAATTCTACAATGGAGACGTGACCCAAGATACCAAACAAGAACTTGTCAGCAGAAGTGCTGAAGTAGTTGTTACAAAGTACTTTTTAGGAATTAAAACTGGTGAAGAAAGGTATACAGTTTGTGAGGTCAATGGTGATGCAATATGTGATACTGAAGCTAACCCTCGTAATTTGTCACGAGCCACAAACCTTTCAGGCTGTGATTATGTTGGAGAAATTAACCCTACAACTGGTGCTATACAACAAGAACAAGACCTTTTAGGTTGGACTTTTAGACCGCAAGAACTCAATTTCATGGCATATACTCCTACAGATTGCAGAACAGAATTTACACAAGGGCAAGTTGCTGTTATGCAGAGTAACATAATGCAATATATGCCTTATCATAGTAGTAACCCTAACATTCCATATCCAGACAGGTACTGGTATAATAGAAACAATATTATTTTAGAATCTTCTGTAAATTCAGGCGAAACAGATGAAATTTACGCCTCCGAAAACATTATATCTAGCAATACCTCGCAGGTAGCTATCAGAAATGGAGGCAGTGCCAATTTAATAGCTCAAACTTCTATTACTTTAAAGCCAGGTTTTACTGTTGAAAAAGGTGCAAATTTTTCTGCAAAAGTTGAACCCATAAATAATTGCAATCTGGTAGGCCAAAAACTCATCAGAAGTAATTCAAATGCAAGAGTTAGAGGCACCAATACTTATGACGATTCCAACGCTAAAGTTCTTAACAAATATCAACAGTTGCTTGACGAAAACAAAAAGCAAATTGATTTTGACATTGTTGTATTTGAGGAACTCAACTTATCAAATAACCAAACTGAATCAAGTCTTATAAATATTTATCCTAACCCTTCAAGTGATTACATTATAATTGAAGCAAACTTTAACCGAGTTAAGAAAGTATCGCTCTATGATCAGAATGGTCGATTTCTAAATGCATCTACATTAAACGAGACAAATAATAAAATTAACATCTCCAACCTAAAAGGGGGGATTTACATAATAAATATCCTTCATAAAGACGGTTCAATTAAAAAAATCAAAATACTGAAAAAGTAAGCCATATAAGAATATGTAAGAAATCATAGCTGTGCTAACCAGCACACAAGCCAAAGCTACGATTCTTGCATAGACGTTGTGCCCAATTAATGGAAACCGCAAACAAAACAAAAATCAATAGGTAATTGCAAGCCAAAATCAAATATGACTTTTTAAACAAAATATGGAGACACAATGCAACAGGTGGGTGGTATTTTGTCTCTCTACCAAAGGATATTTCAAAAGAAATCAAGGAACATCTACAATGGCAGGAAGAAGGTTGGGGAAGAATGAAAGCTACTGCCGAAGTTAAAGAGTTTGAATGGGACACAGCAATTTGGTTCGACAAAAAGCACAACACTTACTTGCTTCCGCTAAAAACGGACATTAGAAAAAAAGCCAGTCTTGAATTGGACGATACAATTGCCGTAAGCATCTCGATATAATCTGAATGATATGCACAGGCTCACAAGAATAACTGCAATCCTAATACAGCTTCAATCCAAAAAGATAGTTACAGCCAAAGAGATAGTGTAGCCTTACCAGTTATCGGACCACTCTAAATTCAACTTTTTAGTTGATTTTTTAGCTATCAGGGAGCTGTTATTAATCGTTAGGATAATTAGTTTGTGTAAAATCTTCAAGCAGCATACTGTGCGTGCTTATGCTTAAAATATTTTTTCACTTGCGGTTTATCGGCTTTTCTTTTATTCATAAATTGGTTGATATTATCCTTGAGTTGTTCTTTATTAATTGCTCTTTTCTTACCTATGATGTTTGTTTTTAAATCTTGATTGAGATATTCTTGTGGGTTGAGTTCAGGTGAATAAGGTGGAATAAAGAAAACTTCTATCCTTTGTTTATTTTCTTCTAACCATTGTAGTCGCTTCTTGGTTTTGTGTGCAGGATGATTATCTGTGATAAAAAATATTTTTTTTCTACTGTGCTTAATCATTTGCTGTAGAAACTTTTGAAAGACCTCACTATTAAAACCTGCTTCCATAAGCATAAATTGTAAATGGCCTCTATTGCTAATTGCTGAGATCATATTGACTGTAAAACGCTTTCCTGTTGCCATAATAATTGGTGTTTTTCCTTTTGGTGCATAACTTCTTCCTGCTTGATGGTTGCTTCTACAACCTGTTTCATCTCCAAAATAGATAATAGCCTTTTCTTTCTTAGCACGCTCTTTAATGGTTGGATATTCGTCTTCTAACCACTTCTGTACTTTCTCTGGTTTTTGCTCAAAGGCTTTTTTTATAGGCTTCTGAGGTGTATATCCCCATTTCTTTAAATAACGACCCACTTGCCAACGGGATAATTCTACGCCATACTTTATAGCAATGAGTTGTTGTACTGCTTCTCGGGTCCATAAACCAAAAGGGAGCTTCAACTGATCTGGAAGCTTATCTTTTATCAACTGACGAATCTGATAAGCTTGGTCTTTCTTTAACTTATTACCTCCTTGAACTCCTCGTTTTTTACTCCTTAAAGCTCTTTTTCCTCCTTGCTTATAGATAGCCCAAATCTTGTTCACCCCTGGCTCTGTTATTCCAAAAACAATACTGGCTTGCTTTTGTGTCCCTAACTTCTTTCGCAAATATTCTGCTACTCTAAACCGTGTCTCCTCTTGCGCTTGTTTGTTTTTGCGCTTCTTTACCTTTGTTTTCATACTGTAAAGATACAATAAATAAAAATAATAAGAACTAAATAATGCTCTTATTAATAATTGTGGTAAAGTCCTGAACAGGCTTGCGGAGAGGCACTTTTCCACTGTTCACAGCTTGTACATAGTAGTCCATCGGTGATATTCCACCAGGTGAACTATGGGGATGATGACTGTTATAGTCTTGTCTCCATCTCTCAGCTATTATTCTCACCTGCTCCGGATCTTCAAGCCAGTAAGCGTCCAGTACATCTTCTCTAAAGAGCCGATTGAACCTTTCAATGTAAGCGTTTTGGGTGGGCATGCCTGGTTGGATAAACTTGAGTTTGATGTTCTTAGCCTTACACCAATCACCCAATCGGTGAGAGATGAACTCTGGCCCATTATCTACTCTTATGTGCTTTGGCAATCCATTGTTTTTGCATACTTAAATATAATACATAACGTGTAATATTTCAGAATGCCTTGCAACGATCTTAACTTGTTCAAGGGTTATTGGTTTTTTTCGTCCCATTGCCGGCAAAGTTAACTCTGGATTGTGTATCCTCGTGAAAATTTCTACTTAGGATAAATTACACTTTAAGTGTATAATGTAGTGTTGATTCAATCACCTATAAGTACTGCGCATGTTTTCGTTGTTTTTGAGTAAAAGGAAGCATACTCGATTTCTTACTATTGTCGGGATAATCATAGTGTTGTTCACAACAAGGGCATTAGCATTTCACATTGTCGGTGGTGAAATTGAATTGATACATCTGGATGGTTTTAACTACAGGATCAATGTTATTCAATACTTTGATCGGGCACAGACATTTAATCAAGGTCCGGAAGCACAGATTTTTGTTTTTACCTATCGCAATAGTGATAGGGAATTGATGCGAATTGATACGCTTTTGCTGACACGCCAGGAGCCTGTTCTGTATACCAAGCCCGATTGTGCAATTGCTCAATTAAGCACTGAAAAAGTTTTGTTCACTAAGGATATTACCCTTGACCCTGACCAATTCGATGACCCGGAAGGATATTTTTTGGTATGGGAGAGATGTTGCAGAAATGCTTCTGTGGTCAATATTTCAAATCCTTTATCAACTGGGATGACTTACGCCGTGGAGTTTCCTCCTATTATAAAGGATGGTGTACCCTTTGTTAATTCGTCTCCTTCACTATTCCCACCGCTAAGTGATTTTGCATGTGTAGGCGAACTCTACTATGCTGACTTCGCAGGAGTTGATCTTGACGGAGATTCACTTGCATATTCCTTAACAGAACCATTAAATAGTTCATCGACCGTAGCATTACCTATTCCTCAATATCCAGATTCAAATAGAAAGGTTGTTTGGATGCCAGGTATAAGTAATCAAAACATTATCCCAGGGGTACCGTCACTTAATATCAGTAATGCAGGATTTATTACAGTTCGTCCGGAAGACCCCGGATTGTATGTTTTCGCTGCCTTAGCAGAGGAGTTCAGGGATGGGGTCAAAATTGGAGAAACCAGACGGGATTTTCAATTGCTGGTAATAGACAGTTGTGTTCCAGGCAATGCTCCGGTTGTCCGAGCCACCAGGCCAGACAATGGCCTGGATTATTTTGAAGGCCAGGTTATTTCATTTACAGCCGATGAACTTAAATGTTTTAATTTTTTTGTTCAAGACAATGATGGAGAAGAGAATGTAACTCTGAAAGCCTTGGGCGTCAATTTTGACCAAGACGCTTCGGAAGTATTTTCAGTCAATACGGTCACATTGAGTGGCGGTAACGAACTGGCCGTCGAGGTGTGTATCCCAGACTGTCCTTTCATACCTGGTCAAAATTTCCTGATCGATTTCATTGCGATGGATGATGCATGTCCACTTCCAAGAATGGATACGCTACGAATGTCATTTTTTGTAGAACCGCCCCCTAATCAATTACCAATGTTTGAGGATCCTGATAAACTAGTCGAGATTTTCATAAACGAAGGAGAAACTACCAGTACATTAATTTCTGGTGTTGATGCTGATGGCGACACATTAGATCTAAAAATCTTGAATGACGGATTCGACCCCGCACAATTTGGAATGGCATTTAGCCCCGTCACGTCAACAGATGGTACAATTGCAATTATCCATGACTTGGACGGGAATTGCCTGACTCATGATTTCGGAGTTCAAAATATGTTTCAACTACAGCTTGCCCTGGAAGATAGAGATGAGTGCATGTTTCCAACTGCTGATCTGCTTAACCTAAATGTAACGGTAGATCTTCCGCCAAATACTGATCCTGTAGTGAGCACCACTAATGGTCAGAATATAATTGAGCTAACATTGGGTGAATTGATAGATTTCGAAGTTAATGCTATTGATGCTGATGGAGATACCATCAAGTTAGATGCGTTTGGCGAAGGGTTCAATCTGGACGATTTGGACATTCAGTTTCTTCCTGATAGTGGAAGATCAACTGCGTCATCCTCTTTTGCCTGGCAATTTAATTGTGGTAGTGTTGATTTGACCGAGGTAGAAGAATTTACTGTAAATTTTGTAGCTACAGATCAGGATAAGTGTAAAGTACCCAATGCCGATACCTTATCAGTTGTGTTTAGACTAATTTTCCCATTCAATAGCCCACCAGTAATATCAGGTGACAATCAGGGAGCAATGATCGAGGAAGGTGACGTTATTGATGTCAAAGTCCTGGCTCCATTGGAACTACCAATTGTTGGGTCTGATGCAGACGGTGACGGCATGACTCTTTCTTTACTTGTAGGGCCTGCATTGCCTTCATCCGAAAATTTTGAGTTTGAAACCATTGATGGCTCATCTGAAGTGACCTCTATTGTAAATTGGACGCCAGCGTGTTCACTACTTAATAATGATGGAAGCCCGAGGGAGTTTGAGGTGAGTTTTTTGCTTCAGGACAACAGCTGTCCTGAGCCAAAATCAGATACACTATCGGTTACATTAAGAATATTTGACACCCCTGTTACATTTGACCAGTTTGAACCACCCAATGTTATAACTCCGAATGGAGACGAAATGAACGACGTGTTTTCACTTTCGGGTAATGATACACCATCATTTAACCTACCTCCTGATAGTTGTGATGATATTTTTCAGAATGTCACCATTGTAAACAGGTACGGTAAACCTGTCTTTGAGTCTAGTGACAGGAATTTTGTATGGGATGCCAACGAAAACACGCAGGGAACCTACTATTACAACGTCGCTTACTCAAATAGCGAATTTAGAGGCACTCTCACTCTTGTAGATTAGTACTTTATTAAAAGTAGAAGTATAATTTTGCGCCTCCTTGAATGAAAAGTACTAGCTGGAGATTCTTTCTAATACCCAAATTGAAATTTGCTGGTTCTGGAGCAATAGCTACTTCCGTTGATTATGTAGTCTATGTACTTTTGGTAAGTTCATTGGAACCTGTTATGTCCAATGTGATATCCTACTCATTGGCAGTAGTAGTGAATTTTCTTCTTCAAAAGAAATTTATTTTCACACCCACAAGGAAGACGTCCGAGGCGTTAATAATGTCCATTGCCTTTTCTGTAGCAGGGTTAATGCTTGGCACCTTGCTCATCTACTTATTAAATGAAACGCATTTATTTAATGCAAATCAATATTCTATCAAATTGATTGTTACAGGAATTGTGTTTTTCTATAATTTTTACACAAAGCGATTTGCGTTTGAAAATAGGTGAGATATAGCCGGGAAGTGAGGGCATTTCGATGTAATATTGCACATATTTTTTTTAAATAAACGAAGGCGGCAATTGTAAAAAGAATCTACCTTCAGTAAGAAGAAGTTCTTTATTACCTTTGCTGAAATTTTCTGACAACATTGTCTATGGATACTTTTGTTATTACAGTATATTTTGTTTTTCTAGCGATTTGGGTGCTTTATACAATATCTCTTATTCATCTGATCATCCATGTTGGAATTGAAAAAAGAAGGAAGAAGAATAATAAAGGGCGGGAGTTGAGATATCCGGCGTTTGACGTAAAAGATCCAAATATTCCAGTAGTTACTGTACAGGTTCCAATGTATAATGAATTGTACGTGGCAGAGAGAGTTATTGATTGCGTAGCATCGTTTAACTACCCTGCCGCCAGGTTAGAGATCCAGATTTTGGATGACTCTACTGACGAATCTAAAGATGCAGTTGCAAAGCGGGTAGTTCATTGGCAGAAGCAGGGAATAGACATTAAACATATTCATCGAAGTGATAGATCTGGATACAAAGCGGGGGCTTTGGCAGAGGCAACACCAAAAGCGAGGGGCGAATTTATAGCCTTGTTTGACGCCGACTTCCTCCCGGATAAAGATTTTCTTCTTACAGTTTTACCTTACTTTGACAACGACAATGTGGGGGTAGTGCAGGCTAGATGGGCCCATTTGAACGGCGAGTATAGCATGCTGACAAAGCTCCAGACACTCTCTATGGATGCTTTCTTCTTGCTAGAGCAATTTGGCCGCAGTTTAGCTGGATATTATATAAGATTTAATGGTTCTGGTGGTATGTGGAGAAAAACCTGCATCGAAGATGCTGGTGGCTGGACCGGGGATACCTTGAGTGAAGATTTGGACCTCGGATTCCGAGCCCAAATGAAGGGCTGGAAGTTCAATTATACCAATCACATAGAATGCGCCGGTGAAGTACCAGTTACAATTAGTGGTGTAAAAAATCAATACTACCGTTGGAGTAAAGGGAAGACTGAGGTCGTAAAAAAATTGAGTAAAGCTGCTCTTAAAATAAAAATGCCTTTTGCGCACAAATTCCACTATTTTGCTGACCTCTGGAATATAGCAGCGAACGTGGCCATATTGATTATTGCCGTGTTTAGTGTGCCCTTTGTGCACGTTGCCGCTACAAGCGAGAAGTTTGCTGATGTCTGGCAATGGTCATCTATTGGTTTGATCTATACAATAACTTTGTTGTATATGATGTCTTATGTCTATTATTTCAGACATAATTCAGTGAGACGATCCATAATTGATATTATAACAGACTTTCCATTCTTTGCATTTCTTTTCACCAGTCTGACATTACATCAGAATATTGCTATCATTGATGGATTTAGAGGGAAAGCCACACCTTTCGTTAGAACTCCAAAATATAGTATCCATGCGAAAGGTGAATCATGGACCGGAAGCAAATATCAGCCAACAAGGGTGGCATTATCAACCTATCTTGAATTAGTCCTGTCAGTGTTTTTTACATATGGAGTTTATCTTGATTTCTACTATGGCTTGTATGGTTTTATTCCGTGGCATTTATTTCTTGCGGTCGGAGCTGCTTACACTTTTTGGTTAACTGTAAGCCAGGACCGTATTAAGTCCGCAAAGAAAATGGAGAAAGAGCCTGAACTCGTAAAAGCAGCCTAATTAAAAGTTCCTATGCTTTCCGGTAAAAAGGTAATTGTAATACTACCTGCCTATAATGCTGAAAAGACTTTAGAAAAAACTATCAGTGCTGCTCCTGAAGGTTGTGTTGACGACTTCATCTTAGTAGATGATTACAGCACCGACAGCACTTTTGAGCTTGCAAATCAATTGGGGATTAAAGCTTTCCGTCATGATGCGAACCGTGGATACGGTGGTAATCAAAAAACTTGTTATACGGAGGCATTAAAGCTGGATGCTGACATAATAATCATGCTTCATCCTGATTATCAGTATGAACCCAGACTAATTCCAGTTATGGCAGCCATGATTGGGTCAGGAGTTTACGATGTCGTATTGGCATCCCGGATTCTTGGAAAAGGTGCGCTAAAAGGTGGCATGCCTTTATACAAGTATATTGCCAATAGAGTACTTACTCTAATAGAAAATTGGCTATTGGGCTTAAAATTGAGCGAGTACCACACAGGATATAGAGCTTTTTCTGCAAAAGCAATAAGGGGTGTCAGGTACGATCTTAACAGCGACGATTTCGTGTTTGACAACCAAATCATTGCACAATTGCATTTTAAGAAATTCCGATTTGGAGAGATTAGCTGCCCAGCCAAATATTTCCCTGAAGCCTCATCAATTAATTTCTCACGATCGATGAAATATGGGTTAGGGGTTTTGTTAACTGCGCTGCAGTACCGACTTTTCAGGTGGGGACTTTTTAATTATAAATATCTGTCTTAGATACGTTCAAATTTATTTTGAAGGTGTAAATGGTTACTGCCGCAAAAGATATGAAATAGATAAATATTCTAAGTCCATCGCCCTTTCCATCTGCGAGGTAATCCAATAGCCAGGTCCAGATTGTATAGTACTCGTAGGCCAGTATCGTTGTTCCATAAACAAGTCCGCCAAAGACTACACTGATAGCCAGAGAAATCCACATTAAGTGTCTTGACATTGGAGACAGCTTATCGTAAACCATGGCTGTTAAAATTCCAAAAACCGGGAGTATGACACTAAGATATCTAGGGCCAGGAGTTGAACCACCATGCCACCCAGTAAAAGCTGCGTTCATAATGAGAAGTAACATAAAGCTAATAAGGACTGCTATAAACAAAGGTTTTAGAACCTTGTCGAGTCTATTTTGGAATAAATACCAAATGCTGACTGCAACTATAAACAACACCCAGGGCTGGGTAAATAACAGCCCTCGTTCATCTCCGAAAAGAAGAACCAACATGAAATATGGAATTGGAATCAAATGGAATTGTCTGGCAATGGAATCTCCTCCAAATTTTGGATTTTGATACATATTAGGCAAAGACAGCGGACCACCAAAGTTTGTCCAATGATACCATAACCATAAAATACCTGGCAACAGTCCTCCGATGATGATTTTACCAACCACCTGATTTTTAAGTTGATCCGTATATAATAAATAAATAATCAGACCTGGGGTAAATAGTCCGACACTGTAATCTGAAAGGATTGCAAATCCTAGCAAAAGGCCGCTCAACATCCACTTTTGGTAGAATATGGCCAGGAATAACCCTAATACCAGGCAAGCAGCAAATCCATGGCCAAACCAGGTTGTCATTAAAAGTGATGCTGTATTTCCAAAAAGAATTGCAACCGTCATAAATGTAATTGCAACAGGTTTGACTCCAGTGCTTTGAAGATACATGGCAAGAAAGAATACCAACAGGCACATTGGCACGATTTGAAACAACAGAGGGATGAGGACTTTGTGCTCATAACCAAGTGTTTCCTTACGCCAATAGTCCTTTTTGAAATTATCATCTACCAGCAATTTAATGTGATCTATAAGCCAGAATACTGGATACCCTGCTAACATTGGGCCGGGTGCTTTGTTGGAATAATAATGACCATCTTCTGCCTGAGACCAGTCCATTGACCATTTTACCTTGTCAATTTGAAAAGTACCCTCCATGCTCATGGCTCGCATAGTTGCGTATCGCGACAGAGCATTTATATCTCCATCCTGGTAATATTTTATATTTAAAAAAAGACATAATAATATCCACGGCAACACGACGGGTACCACTGTTTTATTCTTCTGAATCAGACTTTTGATCATTAATTTTTATTAAATAGCGTGAGCAGTGGTTTATCAGTAATGTGCCATTTAATGCTGGTGAGTATCTGAAAATTATTGACGTCTAGATTTTCATAAAAGTGCCAATTCATTCTTCTTGAATAAATGACTTTGGCAGAAAACTCATGATTTTTAAAGAAACGAACTGCTTCTACACCAAAATTCCATTCTACATCGTGTCTTTGGAACTCTCCACTAGGACCATATCTACTCCAAAAATAGTCATCATTAAATCTAATCTTTTGAAGAGAGAATGCGAATTTTCCGGTAGTACTGTAACGGTCAAGCCGAATGAGTTGACTTTTTGAGCCCGGGCCGATGGGTGCACCGAGTAAATGGCCATTATGGGTATATCCCTGCCTGATGACGCTATGAGTGTAAATAGTGCCTGAGGCCCTGATTTCCCTGGTTCTGGTGGTGGCCAGTGAAGTATGTTCAAACCCTAATTTATAAGTGGCTGATGCAGTTGCAAATGACTTTTGTAGTCCTATGGAAAAGACACTACCATGTTCAGGCTCCTTAACCAGATCCTTAAAGTCTAACCAAAAGTCATTCCTGACCCATTCAAAGTAAAATTCGGCACCGGCTTGTTTGAAGATCCATCGAATATCCATTGATAAATACTGATCTGTATCATCATTGACAAGCCCACCAGTCGGGGAAAGTTTAGCTGTGGGATCCGCATTTTTTAAACCGAGAAATAGATCTCCTAACTCTAATCCGTCGTTAGGCCAATCTTGATAAAGTATTCTGCCCATGCTAATTGAAAATCCTTTCATGAATTGAGAAAAACTTGGCCTGTAGCCAAAAGCGAGACCTACAATATATCGCTTGTCATTTGAAGGGATGTTTTCGAAGTAATCAGATTCTCCCAACTTACCCCAAATAGAGTTGAGTTCGAAATCACCATATTTTGTACGGATCGGTTTTGAAGTGCCTATATTTAGATGGGGAAATCCTGGGGCGGTATTGCTCATCAAGATGGGATTAGCTACACTTGGTCCCCACCATATGTTTTCGGTGCCAAACTTGATTTGAACTGGCCCTATGACTGCCGAGATATTACTCTGACCCCAATCGAATTCGCTAAAGGAGTCGAAGCCATAAATCTGTACCCAATCGATTTGATTAGACAACTGATAATTTAAATCGTTTTGTCTTGGATTTAGGCCCGTTTGCCCAGGAGACTGCCGTTGAAAATGCCTGTTTTGGGCATGATAAAAATTTGGGTAAAGAACTCCGGTTATCGGGCCCCATTTTAGCTTAAATCCAGCATTGAGACCCACTGTTGATCCCCGTCCGCTCCACAGAGGCCCGTCATTATATGTACGAGAGTATTTTGAATTATATGTGTAGTCAATTCTCGGGCTCAAAGCATAAATATTTAGCCCTTCTCCCTGAGGGTCGGAGTAATATGTAAGTTGTTTCTTCCATACACCCAAACTGTCTTGAGAAACAGAATCATTTTGCCATATTTCAGCCTGATTGGAATGGAATATAATGGGGTTGTTTACCGGTTTTTCCTGGATTTCAAGCAACCTGGCATAATCTCTTATATAGTCATTTACTGAAATTAACCCCTGGCTCAAACCAGTATTTGATAAAAACAGTATCAAGATTCCAAGACAACTTTTCATTCTGATCCAATTTTCCCTGCAATTATAATTGATAGTTAGAGTTCTATCTCGTAAATCGCCATGTTCCCCGGGAAATTGGTGAATATATCCAAATTGTTATCTTTCTTTGATCTAAGAATTTTGTGAAGTATCCCTGAATATTGATTAGGTGTCCCAACGTCTTAATCAATTTGGTTTTCTTTTCCAGTTTTCTGCTTTGAGATTAATGTTGACTTGTAATGAGGCCTATAAGATACCTTGAACTGATAAACCAACTTATAACCCTATTTATACTTTTGGGTACAGTCGGTGTCATTCTATTTATCAGATATAGGTATCTGAATGTGCCATTTGGGCGAGATGAAGGTGAATATGCTTATGGTGCGAACATCCTGCTTCAGGGCAAGGAACTGTATAGTAATGTTTACAGTCTCAAATGGCCTGGAATTTTTTTTATTTACTCTGCGGTTATTGGAATTCTAGGGAAATCAGTATGGGCGGTCCATACCGGTCTTTTGATTTTCAATCTAAGTACATCACTAGTGATATATAAAATACTGGGATCACTAATTTCTAATGTACCAGCTGTAATTGGTTCTATCTCATTTCTAGTTTTTATGGTGCAAAAGGAGATTCAAGGAATATTTGCCAATATTGAGCATTTCGCAATATTCTTCTTGTCGCTTGGCATTTATAGGTTGCTGGGGTATTGGAAATCGAACAACAAATTTGACCTCTTTGGAGCGGGTCTATTTTCTGGGCTAGCCCTTATAAATAAACAGCATGCTGTTGGCTATATTGTTGCTATCGGAATAGGTATTGTAATTAAATGCTATTTTGATCAAGAAACTCGCCTTTGGTTCCGATCATTAATTACTTATGGTTTGGGTGTTATTTGCCCAGTATTATTGGTCGTTTTATGGGCCGTCACATTCGACAATTTCGACAGATTTTGGTTTCATACTGTAATCTATGCACATGAGTATACCGGGATACTTTCTATGAAAGAGGGCCTTTTTGTACTCACTAAAAGATTTAAGGAAACACTATTTGTTAATCCCGGCTTGTGGTTGAGTGCTTATCTTGGTTTGTTGATCATTCCACGGTCCGGACTTGATCGACATATAATGACACTCCTTTACTTGCTCTTTATTGGTGCTTTTATTGCGATGAGTTTTGGGTTTTATTATCGACCACATTATGTAATGTTTATGCCCTTAGTCCTCAGTATATTGATAGGTGTATCTATGAACTTCATTTTTGAATATAAAAAATGGCTTCCTATTTCGATTTTTATTGCTTCAGTTGGTTATTATTTTGCCTCAGATCGCAATTACTTGTTCATCTGGACTCCAGATGAAGCTGTGGACGAAATTTATAATCTGGAACCGTTCCAGGCTACCATGACAATTGGTAAATATCTTAAGGTCAACTCTTTGCCGACTGACAGAATTTTGATAGTAGGTTCTGAGCCTCAAGTGAATTTTTATGCTAACAAAAATACGGTGACAGGCTATATATATACATTACCATTGGTGGAGGATCAGGTATTTTCAGGGGATATGACGAGTGAATGGGTTAAGGAATTTACTACTAGTTCGCCAGAATTCATCGTGATAATGGGGCCATGGATTCCTTTCGTTAGGGGTAATAATGGATTCACTAAAATATGGGATACCACACAACATTATATTAATGACAATAATTATATACTAGTGGGGATATTAGAGATGTCCGGCAATGACGTTATTAGGGAATATTGGGGTGAAAGTATAGAGATGCCTGATGACAGTGGCCCTTTGTTACTGATATATAAAAAATAAGTTTAAATGGTCTTAAGATTCCCGTTAAGAATTTGTCGCATTTCATTTAACTATTGAACCAGGTTTATGGAAATGGCACCTTATAGGTAAGCGATTTTTTTGGTTAAAATCTAGGGTCAGTAATTGAAGTTTGCTGACCCTTTTTTGCCGTAATTATTCACTGATTTTGAATTAATTATAATGTTGTTCGTGATATTCCACATTTGGAGGAACACTATTTTCTTCCGCCGTTATAAAGCGCATTTGAAATTGCGCCTATTTATTGCTATCTCATCTGATATACTTAGTTTTAGCAATTAAGCCTAATATATTATTAAGTATCACAATGGACTTACCGATTACCCCCTTCATTAAATACATTTATCCCTTTCTCATAGCCTTAATAATTATAGAATATTTACAGGCACGGGACTTGTATGATTTAAAGGAATCAGCTGCTAGTATGGTTATTGCAATTGTTGCAACCATGATAGCTACGGTTACGAAAGTTTACGCCTTGGGCGTTTTTATTCTGATTTTCGAAACATTCAAGGAATTCAGACTTCAATATCTTGGATTCGAAACTTTGGGGTGGGCGTGGTACGTCTGGATCATTGCTATTATATGTGATGATTTTAATTTTTACTGGCATCACAGGTCAAGCCATAATATCCGCTTATTGTGGGCAGCTCACGTCCCCCACCACAACGCTGATACTTTTAACCTTACAGTCTCCGTAAGAAATGGATGGTTCATCACCTTATACAAACCTGTATTTTGGTTATGGATGCCATTGGCAGGTTTTGAACCATTGATGGTTGGCACAGCTCTTATTGTTAATGCTGCTTACCAATTTTTCCTGCATTCTCAGCTGGTGCCTTCATTAGGCTGGTATGAAAAGGTATTCAACACCCCTTATATTCATCAAGTCCATCACAGTAGCAATGTTGAATACCTTGATAGAAATCACGGTGGAATGCTAATAATCTGGGACAAAATCTTCGGAACTTATCAGAAGGTAATAAAAGATGTAAAATTCAAATATGGTGTTATTCATGGCCCTCAATCTGTCAATCCCATTGAAGCTAATACGCATGAATTTAAAGGTATTTGGAATGATATGAAGAAAAGCCCCAAGCTTTTAGACAAATTGAAGTATATCTTTTATCCACCTGGTTGGAGCCACGACAATTCGTCAAAAACAGCTAAACAACTTCAACAGGAACTTCGAGCAGCCAGAGTACCTGCTTAGCCCCATATTCTTTTTATACTAATGGCAACCACTCTATTGAATGTCTTCAGTAAATTTAGAGTGACATACTTCTTTAGGATCATGAGATATTCAATAAAATTAATCGCCTGCCTGATAATGTTTTCTTCTGTGAGCATGGCCCAAAGAACTCAAAAACCTGTCTTGCATGCCAAACATTGGTTAGCAATCACCGGGAAACCTCTTGGAGCAACAGCTGGTGCCATGATATTCAATCAGAATGGTAATGCAGTAGATGCCGCATGCGCTATGCTGGCGGCTACTTGTACTATGTGGGATGTTCTCAGTTGGGGAGGTGAAACCCAAGCTTTGATCTACAATCCAAAAACAAAAAAAGTAATCGGTATCAATGCACTCGGTGTGGCACCTACTGGAGCAACCCCTGAATTCTATAAGAGTAAAGGGTATAATTACCCTCCTCAATCGGGACCATTATCTGCGGTCACTCCTGGCACACCCGGAGGGTTAATGACCATGTTAGCTGAGTATGGAACTATGAGTTTGTCGCAGGTATTAGCACCAGCAATTGAAATGGCCAAAGGGTATCCAATGGAGGCCGATGCGATAAGAAGAATCGATGCGAATGTTGATTTGATTAAAGAATGGCCGTACTCAAAGGAAGTTTTTTTGACTCATCAGGGAGAGAAAAAAGAATCACCTTATCAGGGAGAGATATTTGTTCAACAAGATTTGTACATCATGCTAAACAAATTGGTTGAAGAGGAGGCCAAAGCACTGAAGAAGGGAAAATCAAGGAAGGAAGCCATTTATGAGGCTTATAAGAGATTCTATACAGGTGATATTGCTCAGGAGTTTGTAAGAGGTTGCCAGGAACAAGGAGGCTTGATAACAATGAAAGACCTGGCTACCTGGAAAGTGTATACTGAGAAACCTGTTACTACAAATTATAAAGGAATTGATGTTTACAAGTTGACTACATGGGTCCAGGGACCTGTCCTGCTACAAGCTCTTAACATGGTGGAGCAAATGGATGTAAAGGCAATGGGATATAATTCGGCAAACTATCTCCATTCAATATTTCAGGTTATGAATATGACCTTTGCTGATCGCGATTTTTACTACGGCGATCCATATAATGGACCTAAAGAACCGATAGAAGGGTTATTATCAAAAGACTATGCAAAGCAAAGATTGGAACAGATTGATTGGAACAAAAATGATGTGAACATCAAGCCAGGCGACCCATATCCTTTTCAAGGTGAAAAAAATCCCTTCAATGAATTCATCGAAAAGTGGCATGATAAACCACTTGAGGTCAAACCAGTGGGTGCTAATTATAATTTCGATGACCATGAATTTTTACCAACTGAATTTTACAGCGGTACAACTTCCATACAAACAGCGGACAAAGAGGGGTGGGTGGTATCAATTACACCAAGTGGAGGATGGATACCAGCGACGATTGCCGGGAAGACGGGTATTGGAATGAGCCAGCGGGCACAAAGTTTTGTGTTAAACGAAAGCGAAAATCCGTTTAATGTAATAGAACCAGGTAAGAGGCCGAGAGCTACCTTAACTCCTAGTATGGCTCTGAAGGATGGTAAGCCTTTCATTTCATTCGCCGTTCAAGGAGGAGATGGTCAAGATCAAAACCTGCTACAATTTTTTCTTAATATGGTTGAGTTCGGGATGAATGTTCAGGAGGCAGCCGAAGCGGCTAATATGAACAGTTTTCAGATGAGAGGTTCTTTCGGAGAGCATGAGATCCAACCAGGCAGAATGCTTTTAAATGAGTCTGCCCCACCATATACCAGGAAGCAATTAAAAGAAATGGGCTATGAACTTGAATACAGTGAGAGAACCTCCGGTCCAATTAATGCTATTTATTTTGATTGGAAAAACGGAACATTTTGGGGCGGATCAAGTAATCATGGGGACGACTACGGTATTGGGTGGTAGTAACTCACTGAAATTGTTAATTTTGCACAACATTGCATCAGGATACTACCATAACTCTTTACCAGCCTATTTTGCAATCAATTGCGGTCAGGATGGTGGGATGTGCTGAGGATGCGGAAGACATTGTCCAGGATACATTTTTAAAGTGGCTAACCCTTGATACCAGTAAAGTCTCTAATACCAAAGCATATCTAATTAAATCTGTTACAAATAATTGCCTCAACCATCTGAATTCCATTAAAAGAAAGAAGGACGAGATATTTGACAATCTGAGCCCTTCGGATTTTATTGAGAAATATAAAGAGAAAGAAATATTCAAATTTGACCTTGAGAATGAATTGTCAGCTGCTCTTGTAGTCATACATAAAAAGCTGGAGCCAGTAGAAAAGGCAGTCTACATTCTACGTGAGGTATTCAATTTTGAATACGATGAATTGCAGGTATTATTTGATAGAAAAAAGGAAAATTGCCGTCAACTCTTTTCCCGTGCTAAGGACAAATTAAATAATGAATCCGCCAGGTTTAGACTTGACATTCCCAAGCATATTCAAATGCTTGACAGCTTTAAGAAGGCTTGTGATCTTGGTAACATCACCGATTTAATTGGAGACTTATCCAATGACATTAAGGACAAATTCCACTCCTCAAAATGATTTTCTTTCCTTACCTGTCACAAAACATGATCCCCATTGTCTGTTAAATAGAGTCTCTAATTGGGCTGTTAACCTTAAACTATTCTGAAATGGAAGTCGTTATCCTCTTTTTTATAGCACATTGGTATTTGTCGCTGTTCTTTCAAACATTTTTCATGCATCGATACGCCTCCCATAAGGCATTTACTATGAATGAATTTACGGAGAAAGTCTTTTTCGTTCTGACCTGGATATTTCAGGGTTCTAATTATCTCAGCCCTTTTGGTTACGGTGTGATGCACAGAATGCATCACGCATTTGCTGATACTCCGGATGATCCCCATTCTCCGAAATATGACGAGACATTGTTTAAGATGATGTGGAAAACAAAAACAATCTATTCGGCGATTGCCAATGGGAAAATGGAGGTGGAAGCTCGATTCACCAAAGGAGTCCCTCGTTGGGAGGCATTTGACCAAATTGCAAGATCATGGCCTTCCAGGATATTCTGGGGAGCCTGTTATACTTTGGTGTATTTCAATTTTGCTACCGAATGGTGGTTGTGGTTGCTGTTGCCAATTCAGTTTTTGATGTCACCTATTCATGGTGCTATTATTAATTGGTTTGCTCACAAGTATGGCTATCGAAATTTTGAGGTTTCGGATACTTCACGAAACTTTCTTCCAATTGACTTTTTGATGATGGGAGAGAGTTATCATAACAACCATCATAAACATGGAACGCGAGCGAACTTTGGAGGAGTAAGGTGGCATGAATTAGATCCCACTTATATGGCTATTTGGGTGCTTAATAAACTTGGAGTTATCCATCTGGTCAAGACTACAGCATTAAAACAAGAAAGAATTAAACAAGCTGCTTAATCGTTGTCAGTTTTTGTTGCCAGAATAATTCATTACTCTATATTTGCAGCCCGTTTGGATGAGGGCATGAATCATATTCAGACCTGACAACCAAACTCATATACAATTCGGGGTGTAGCGCAGCCCGGTAGCGCACCTGGTTTGGGACCAGGGGGTCCCAGGTTCGAATCCTGGTACCCCGACCAATCAAAGCCTTTGGCATAGCCAGGGGTTTTTTTGTTCCAAACCAATGAAGTTCATCACTATCAGTTTGGCTCAAAAAAAGAATAATGAGAGAAGCGATAGTTTCGTTAGTAGATCCTGAAAACATGGAGCAGTAGAATCGAATTTTCCAGTCAGAAAATTGTCGAATAGATCAGGCAACTGCTACCTTAGCTTAAAGAATGTTCACGCGTAATCAAAATTCAAGGAATACAGGTTTATGTTGTTCTCAAGCCTGACTTTTATCTTCATTTTTCTTCCAGCAACTCTCGCATTCTCCACATTTCAGCAAATTTCTCTTTTATGGGATATATATATATATATATATATATATCGAAACCCTAGTACGGTGCGGGTAAGATTCTTGAATACCGCTGTTTACATAAGTGCTTTTCCGCAATTGATTGGTGGCCCCATAGTAAGGTATAATGACATTATTGATCAAATTAAATCCACTTGAGGCTTCTCCAGCAGTGATGACACCGGGAAGGAGAGCTAAATGATTTCAAGACATCTGCCTCGCCACCAATCGGAGGTAATTCTTTTATGGACGACATGGTGCAAATCCCTTTCCCCACCTCCCTGTTGAGAACATTAGTATTGTTCGCTCTGATGATCACCTCATCCAATTCGGCAATTTCATCTTTTAATAAAAAATTGATTTTACCACTCCCAATCACATTGATTTTCTTAATATCTGCTAGGTATCCTGTCGGACTTATCCGGAATGTATAGAAGCCTGTATATAAAGTCAGTTTGAAAGCACCATTTTCGTCAGTGCTTGTACCTATTTCCTGCCTCTCTATATTCAAACTGGCACCTGCCAAGAGTTGACCAGTTCCAACATCCTTACCGTTGCTTGACAAATAACTACAATCAAAGAAAAATTTACACTAACCAGTCTATTTAAAAACTTAAATGATGGTTATTATTCAAATGCTGGAATATCAGTTATTTCTTTACCCAATATTAGTAAATGAATATCATGAGTGCCTTCGTATGTAATAACAGATTCCAGGTTCAGCATATGACGCATTAATGGATACTCACCAGTAATTCCCATGCCCCCATGAATCTGCCTGGCTTCTCTGGCTATTTTCAATGCCATGTCGACATTATTTCGCTTGGCAAGAGAAATATGGGATGTTGTAGCCTTTCCCTCATCCATCAACTGACCAAGTCTCAAGTTAAGAAGCTGAGCTTTAGTTATTTCAGTTAACATTTCAGCCAATTTCTTTTGAGTCAATTGAAAAGAAGCAATCGGTTTGCCAAATTGGATACGTTCCAATGAATATCTCCGGGCAGAATCATAGCAGTCCATTGCAGCCCCTATTGCTCCCCAAGCTATCCCATATCTGGCTGAATCAAGGCAACCCATTGGCGCACCTAATCCACTCTTTTCCTGAAGCAGGTTTTTTTTGGGCACCTTAACATTGTCAAAGACAAGTTCACCAGTGCAACTCGCTCTTAAAGACCATTTGCCGTGTGTTTCAGGCGTTGAAAAGCCCTCCATCCCCCGTTCTACAATTAGGCCATGAATCCTTCCTTCCTCGTTTTTAGCCCACACTACGGCAACATCAGCCTGAGGAGAATTTGATATCCACATTTTTGCACCATTTAATAAGTAATGATCACCCGCATCACTAAAATTGGTCACCATCCCGCTTGGGTTAGATCCGTGGTCAGGTTCCGTCAAACCGAAACATCCTAACCACTCTCCGGAAGCCAACTTTGGAAGATATTTCATTCGTTGCTCCTCATTTCCGTATTGATAAATAGGATACATTACCAATGATCCCTGAACAGAAGCTGTTGACCGCATGCCTGAATCACCTCTTTCAATTTCTTGCATAATCAAGCCGTAGGAAATGTAATCAAGCCCTCCGCCACCATACGTTTCCGGGATAGTCGGTCCGAAAGCTCCGATTTCTCCGAATTTTCTAACTATCCCGTACGGGAAATGGCAGTTTTGAGCCCAATCTTCGATAGATGGTGTGATTTCTTTTTTAACAAAATCACGGATTGACGCCCGAATTAGCTTATGTTCTTCTGTCAGAAGGTCGTCTAATTGATAAAAATCAGGAGATTGAAAATCATCCTTGAAAGCTTTCTTTACCGGTGAATCCTGAGTTAACGTTGACATCTGTATATATTTTGAAGCATGGGATAATTGCCACAAATTTACGGAGTTAAACACAATACCTTGAAGCATATGGGTGCAAATAATCTTGATCCGGAAATCACCGAAAGGCTGTCTGCACTTGAAAAGAAATACAATGCAATGGGTCAGGACTTGTCGTCATACCTTGACGGCTTACTCCATGCAGATTTCTTAACCTATTGGGACTACGTCAATCTCGATACCCTGCTTACACTTCAGCAACCAAAGACATCTTTTCCAGACGAGACAGTCTTCATAACCTACCACCAAATCACAGAACTCTATTTCAAACTTGTGCTCTGGGAAATGAAACAAATTTGCGAAGACAAAAAAGACTCGTTATTGTATTTAGAAAGGGTAAAGCGGATCAATAGATACTTTGAACAATTGACGGGGTCTTTTGAAATTATGGCAGAGGGAATGAGCAAACAGCAATTTCTTAATTTTCGAATGTCCCTATTACCTTCAAGTGGGTTTCAATCTGCCCAATATCGTTTTATTGAAATTGGTTGTACTGACATGATCAACCTCGTGAGCCTGAGTCATAGGGACAATTATAGTTACGAGACTGATGTAGACAAGATTTATGAAGTATTCTATTGGAAAGAAGGGGCTTCTGAATTAGCCACTGGAAAAAAGACTTTAACCTTAAAGCAATTCGAAGTGAAATACCGAAGCGACCTGGTCAAACGAATTAATTACCACAAAAACAACAATCTAAACAGCATCTTCAACGAGAACTATGGAAGTGATGATCGGGAGGGTGTTATTAAGAAAGAATTAAGAAAATTGGATCGGTTAGCAAATGTGAGCTGGCCACTGGCTCATTATAAATCCGCAGCGAAACACCTTCAAAACGACCCTGACGTAATCGCCGCAACAGGAGGTACCAATTGGCAAAAATACCTTCCTCCAAGATTCCAAAAAGTAGTTTTCTTTCCTGATTTATGGAGCCAGAAAGAATTAGATGATTGGGGAAAAAGTTGGGTTCAAGAAATCATCAAGGGTTCAATTCGGCCTAAATAACTGGCCAAAATCCTAATTTTGCCGTAATATCAGTTAGAATTTATTTTAGTGCGATTCTACAGGTATATCATATTGTTTTTCGTTTTTCGGCCCGCTTTTGCCCAAGTAGAAGTGCGGACATATTATGATGATGAAAAACAATATTTAAAAGAAATACTACACATCACCGATTCTCAATCTCAAGTAACAACAGGAAATTATCTACTGTATTTCCTTGATAGCGGAATACAGGTAACTGGCCAATATGACATGGGTCAACCCACCGGAATTTGGGAATATTTTTATGAGAATGGTAACCCAAAAATGAAGGGAGCCCTTAAGGACAATACCAATTTTGGCAAATGGGAATTCTATTATGAAAACGGAGAGAAAAGTCGAGAAGGAGAACTCTATGATGGTAAAAGAGAGGGAGAATGGGTGTTTTACCACGAAAGCGGGCTTGTTAAAAGCCAAGGGAAATATAAAAAATCAATAGTAGACGGTATTTGGAACTACTACTATGAAGATGGAAAATTAAAAGGTCAAGCCTATTATGAAGATGGCACTGGTACTTACAAAGAGTTTTATCATTCTGGAAGCCTCAAAGTGGAAGGCAGAAATCAAAACGGTAAAAGTGACGGACTCTGGAAATACTTCCATGAAACTGGTGAACTTCAATCGGAAGGTCTTTTTGTAGAGGGAGTCAGGACAGGCGAATGGAAGTTCTATCATACAAATGGGTCAATAGCTGCAATTGGCAACTTCACCGAAGGGCGAAAACTGGGAGAATGGCAATATTACTATGATGATGGTTCACTGAGTTCAGAGGGATTTGAACGCAATGACCAAAAAGATGGATTCTGGAAACTGTATTATGACACTGGTGAATTAAAAGGCGAGGGTACCTATAAAAACGGAAGCGGAGAATATAAAGAGTTTCATCCCAGTGGTCGGTTAAAAATCTCAGGTCATCTTTTAAATAGCCGAAATGATGGCAAATGGTCATATTACTATGAAGATGGTAATCTCGAGGGAGAAGCCAGTTTTAAACTTGGAGAAGGGCCATATACGGGATACTACCCCGATGGTACATTGAAGACAAAGGGCTATATCAAGGATGACAAAAAAATAGGCAAATGGAAATTATTTCATGAAAATGGCCAACTGGCTGGCTTTTATAAACCAATATATGAAGATGATCCTCCAGTTTATAAGACATCGGAAACGATCGAAGATGATTCCGAACGGGTTAAGTATGAGAAGCCCGAATACCGTTTTCGAAATAGAAACATTCGTTACTTTACACCCACCATCAATGAATATAAGGGGGTAATTCTGGCACTTAACCCATTGATGACGCTAATTGGTTCCTTTCCATTTTCAATTGAATATTACGCCCAGGAACGAATGGGCTATGAGCTTCAATACTCTTTTATAAGAGATCCCTTTTACAAATCCAAATCCGCTATTGATCTTAATAGGAATTACAAACATGGGTTTGGTATCAAGTTCCGCCAAAAATTCTATCACCGGGAAGAATCTTTTGGAATACCCTATTTTGCCCATGAGTTATCCTACACCGGCATGAACCACGAGGCAAATGTAATGGATAGTACCGGCTTTGAAGTGGTGAAAGAAAGAGTAAAAGCTAATGAGGATCGTTTTGAATATGGAATTACGGCAGGTACTCGTTGGGTTCGTAATTCAGGAAGTGGTGGCTATACCCTGGACGTATATTTAGGAGTTGGTATCGGGATAAGAAGCTACAAAAAGAAGTACAGTTCAAATAATGATTTGGACTCTGTATTTAAGGACATCAATCAATCTAAAACGTCCGTGCCTTTTCTTTTTGGAATTAATTTTGGGTTTATGGTTCCTCAAAGAGAAACAACTTCGAGATAATGAAAAAACTATTGTCATTGGCACCTCACCCAATACTTACCGTTACGCCTATCAAGCCACACTTCGAATAGAAGCCAACGGATATAAAATGGTCCCGGCAGGCATCCATACAGGGTTCATCAATTCAATTGAAATTATGAAACCACCGATTGACGATGTGCACACAATCAGCATGTATATATCTCCTGAAAATCAGGGAGAATGGATAAACTACATTTACTCCTTAAACCCACAGGGAATTATCTTCAATCCAGATGCCGAAAATGCTGATTTTCAACGAGCAGCTGAAAACAAAAATATTGAAACAATCAATGCTTGTATACCCGCAATGCCAAGTGTAGGAAATTACTAATCACACAACATTCTTTATATCTATTATTATTAATATATTTTACTGGTTACCAGATAGTTAAATGATTTTTAGTTCCAGGTTTTTTTCTATGCACTTACCTGCAATTTAACGATCAGTTATTGTATTTTTGCGCAACTCTAAAAAGACGGAATGAGCGACAGGAAAGGAGATTCAAAAAGCAATTATTCAGCTGATAATATACAGGTTCTTGAGGGACTTGAAGCAGTAAGAAAAAGACCAGCAATGTACATTGGTGATGTGAGTTTTAAAGGACTCCACCATATAATATGGGAAGTTGTTGACAATTCCATCGATGAGGCAATGGCAGGATATTGCAATAGTATCCTGGTGCAAATACGGAAAGATAATTCTATTCTGGTACAAGATGATGGCCGAGGTATTCCAACTGATCTTCATGAGAAAGAACAGCGCTCAGCTTTGGAAGTAGTAATGACCGTACTCCACGCAGGTGGTAAATTTGATAAAGACACTTATAAAGTTTCGGGAGGGCTTCATGGTGTAGGAGTTTCTTGTGTAAATGCACTGTCTACACAGCTCATAGCCACAGTTCACAGGGAGGGTAAAGTTTATCAGCAGGAATACTCCAAAGGTATTCCTAAATATCCTGTTAAGGAAATAGGCAAGACAGACATTACAGGAACGATCATTGAATTTACTCCTGACTCAAGTATATTCAATACTACAGAGTACAAGTTTGAAACGGTCGCTACCAGAATGAGGGAACTGTCATTTCTCAATGCCGGTATAAAACTCAGATTAGAAGATCTTCGCGAAAAGGATGAAAATGGAGATGTAAAGTCTGAGGACTTTTTCTCCGAAGGAGGACTTATTGAATTTGTCGAATATCTTGATAGTGGACGTGAAAAACTTATCCCAACTCCTATTTTCATTGACTCAGATAAGACAGAAATGCCCGTTCAGGTTGCGATGAGTTATAACACCTCCTACACTGAAACCGTGGTCTCTTATGTTAACAACATCAATACAATAGAGGGAGGCACCCATGTTGCAGGCTTTCGAAGAGCGTTAACCCGAACGCTCAAATCTTATGCAGAAAAATCTGGGCTGCTGGACAAAGTGAAGGTTGAAATTAGTGGCGATGATTTCAGGGAAGGAATAACCACAGTGATTTCTGTAAAAGTAGCAGAACCTCAGTTTGAGGGACAAACAAAGACCAAATTGGGCAACTCCGAGGTAATGGGTGCAGTTGACACCAGTGTCGGTGAAATGCTGAGCAATTACCTCGAAGAAAATCCAAGAGAAGCCAAACAAATAGTTTCAAAGGTTGTACTAGCAGCTCAGGCAAGGCATGCTGCCCGTAAGGCCAGGGAAATGGTTCAGCGTAAAAATGTCCTGAGTGGAACAGGTCTTCCCGGAAAACTTGCAGATTGTTCCAACACTGATCCGACAAAATCTGAGATTTACCTCGTGGAAGGTGACTCAGCTGGCGGATCAGCCAAACAAGGTCGTGATAGAAATTTCCAGGCCATTCTTCCCTTAAGAGGCAAAATACTCAACGTCGAAAAAGCACAAGAACATAAAATCTATGACAATGAGGAAATCAAGAACATGATTACCGCTCTTGGTGTTTCATTCGGGACAGTAGCTGATGACAGAGCACTCAATATGGAGAAACTCCGGTATCATAAAATTATCATCATGACTGACGCTGATATTGATGGAAGCCATATCAGGACATTAATTCTAACTTTTTTCTTCAGATATATGAAAATCCTCCTTGACAATGGCTATTTATATATAGCACTTCCGCCACTGTACCTTCTTAAAAAAGGGAAACAAGAGCGTTATTGCTGGGATGAGCAACAAAGAGAAAGACTCACACTCGAATTAGCTGGAGATAGCGGTAAAGAGGATTCTGTAAATGTCCAACGATATAAGGGTTTAGGAGAGATGAATCCGGAACAATTGTGGACTACCACTATGAATCCTGAATTCCGAAGTCTGAAACAGGTAACTATTGAATCTGCTGCCGAAGCTGACCACCTCTTTTCAATGCTAATGGGTGATGAAGTTGCTCCTAGGAGAGATTTTATTGAAAAAAATGCGAAGTATGCGAAGGTGGATGTCTAATTGAATTGCCTCCTGTACCAGCCCAGGATCATGTAACGTCGTCATAATTGGCCGACAACGTCTAACAGTGAGGTTTCCTGGACAAATTTTCTTCGGGATCTCATAAAATGAAGGTTATTCCAAGATGTCTTTTACCACATGTCCGCGAACGTCCGTTAATCTTAAATCTTCTACCCTGAGTCTTGAAGATGACCCTTTCGTGGTCAATTCCCATAAACCACTCCCCGCATAGCCCTCAGTCTAGTGAGGAAACTCACTTTTTGAAAATTGACGCTCCATAAAAGCTTTTTTTCCCGGATTAACCATGTTAATAAGGTTAATATCCAATCTTAAACTAGCGATCGGGCCTCGTGAGGGTTTAGTAGCTTTTATTTTCCGATAACTTCCCGATCTGACCCATCTGTTAATGTCATTTGCTTGTTTAGCAGCTACATTCTGGACTATTTCTTTCTTCTCTTTCGACAGGTTTTCCAACATTTGAATAATCTGTTCCTGTCTTTCCGTAGGCAGCATCAAAGTAGGCACCGGCATTGCCATGTCCCAGGATATCTGACCGGTTTCGTTAATGTTGTTGAAAAAACTATAGAGCTCATAGAACTCTTTTTGAGAGACAGGGTTGAACTTATGGTCGTGACATTTGGCACAGGCCAGGGTCAATGCCATAAACCCCTGTCCCAGAACGGCGGTTCTGTCTGCCACATATTCTACCCGAAACTCCTCGTCAACGATTCCACGACCGCTCTTGTTTCAACCGGCCTATGTCAGGATTATCAGCTATTTTACTGAAAGCAGAATAAAGCTTATCCATATATTTATCGGTCTGTTCGATTCCCCATTTTTCTAACGAACAGGCCTCTATTTCCAATAAATCAATAGTTGCACGTCTGGTAAGAAAAAATGCAGCCATACGTTTTACTGCCAACCTTGTGCTTCTTTCTGCTTAAATATTTCTTTATCTTTTTCCAGTCTCCGGTTGAAGGGAAAAACCGGTTTTTATGGATATCCTCACACCCCTCTACAATGTTAGCTAGGCCATTGCTTCCAAATAATTCAGGCAAAGCTTTTAGGATCATTTTTCAATAACTCATCAAATTCCTCTACATTGAATGAAGGAATTGTTTCAGTCTTGAACTCATCTTTCAATTCAAAGGATTCGTACAAATTAATATTAATCCAGGCCGCCGGTGAGATATGTTTTAATATCGCTATTAGACGATGATTCCCTTTTTTGAGCAATTGAGTGTAAATTCGGGACAAAATCGTACTGTTGTAATACAAAATAACATTACACAATAAGCGTGTGCCCTCTTTAAAAATAATCTGTTCACGTTCGGTTTTCGCCATGATCTTTCCCCTGTTGGCATAGCTTACTTTCCCGGCAAGAAAATGATACAGTTCGATCCGGTTCAATGCCCTTTGTATATTCTGCCTGTACAACGGATCATTGATACTTTTCAGGATGTGTATGGCCCGTAAGATTTTGTGTTGTATTCAGCCAATGCTTTCCTGGTTTGATTACTTTTTGGCGTGGCATACAACTTCTTTTATTATCTTGTCAAGTTTATTGAATATACTGGTTAATCAGATTCTCATAGAACTCTTGCTGGCCACTTCTCTGCTTTGGCTCACCAATTGATTGGGATATCTCCGACAACTGAGCTAAGCTTAAGTTTCCTTTTTCGAATGCCTGTCCATCAGATGAGTTGTAGGAAGCATATCGATCCGCTCTCATTTGACAGTATTTGGAATTATCAATGATATCATGAGCAATTAACAGTGCTCTCGAGAAAGTGTCAATTCCACCAATGTGTGCGTAGAATAAGTCTTCCAAATCCGTTGAGTTTCTACGAGTCCTGGCATCGAAATTAATACCTCCCTGAGTTATACCACCAGCTTCTATTATTACCAAGATTGATTCAACCAGTTCTAACAAATTGTTGGGAAACTGATCCGTATCCCAACCGTTCTGATAGTCACCCCTATTGGCATCGATGCTACCCAAAAGACCAGCATTGGCGGCAACTTGAAGTTCATGTGAAAATGTGTGTTGAGCTAATGTTGCATGATTGACTTCAAGATTAAGTTGAAAATCATCCATTAGATCATGTTCTCTCAGAAAGCCTGTTACGGTTGCAGCATCAAAATCATACTGATGTTTTGAAGGCTCCATCGGCTTTGGCTCTATGAAAAACTTGCCCGTAAAACCCTGTGAACCTGCATAGTCTTTAACCATATGTAAGAATCGGGCTGTGTGGTCCAACTCCTTCTTCATATTGGTGTTGAGCAATGACATGTAGCCTTCTCTCCCACCCCAGAAAACATAGTTTAAGCCACCCAGTTTGATGGTAGCATCCAATGCATTTTTCACTTGTGCACCAGCATAAGCCAAGACCTCAAAATCAGGATTGGTCATTGCTCCATTCATGTACCTGGGACTGGTGAAAAGACTGGCTGTTCCCCAAAGCAGTTGGACACCTGATGCTTTTTGCTTTTCAGCAGCATAATCCGTGATTTTATCCAATCTTCTTGCCGATTCTTTTAATGTGGGGCCCTCGTTTACAAGGTCAAAATCATGAAAACAATAGAATGGCAGTCCCAACTTGGTAATGAATTCAAAAGCTGCATCCATTTTATCACGGGCCTGCTGATCGGCACCGGAATTCACAAGCCAAGGAAATGCCTTGGTAGGCAATCCAAAAGGGTCTCCGCCAGTTCCGCAGAAAGAGTGCCAATAAGCTACAGCGAAACGAAGATACTCCTTCATCGTTTTACCAGCTATTACCCGACCTGCTTCATAATATTTATATGCTAAAGGGTTATCAGAATCCTTCCCCTCAAATGGAATCTGACCTATTCCTTTGAAATATTCCTTGTCTCCCAAGGTTAAGTTGATCTTTGTCATTTTAAACTATTTGTCATTATTCAATAATCTTTTTAAATCTGATACCCATAGCTGATAACCGTGTTGGTATGTATGGTTATTGCCAGGTCTGTCGTATCGTCTTAAAATCTTCTGTTCTTTAAAAGCATCATTCAAATCTGTATAAATGCCACTGGAAATCCCGGCAGCCTTTGCAGCACCCACAGCACCCGTGGTCTCTATAACCTGTATTTCTGCATTTACTAATGCACTTATGGTACTGGAAAAAATATCCGACTGAAAAAGGTTGTCATTCCCTACTTTCAAAACACCTACGTCCAACCCCATTTCACGCATCATTTCTATTCCATAAACAAATGAATAAGCGATACCCTCTAGTGCAGCTCTGTAATAATGAGATTTTGTATGCCTATTAAATTGAAGGTTAATTACGTGAGAACCCAGGTTTTTATTTCCCAGCATTCTCTCCGCACCATTTCCAAATGGGATGATCCTCAACCCATCTGAATTAATTGGAATTGAGGCCATCATTTGCTCCATATCTCCATAGCTAATTCCCTGAGATACTAATTGCTTCTTTATCCAACCATATTGAATACCAGCACCATTTATACAAAGAAGGATACCTATTCTTGTCCGGTCTTGAGTGTAATTCACATGAGCGAAACTGTTTACTCTAGATTCCTTATCACCGATTTTTTCATCAACTATGCCATACACTACCCCTGAAGTACCACCCGTTGCAGCAATTTCACCTGGCTTCAGTACTCCCAAAGACATCGCATTATTAGGTTGGTCACCTCCCCTGTACGATACAGGGGCTCCGGGTTTTAAGCCAAGGAGTTCAGCCGCCGAATGGCACAATTGACCCTGAGTCTGAAAAGCAGGGGTATAATCAGGAACCAAATCTGTCGAAAATTCATAATAGTTAAGGAGGAAGTCAGCTACTCTATTTTCCTTATAATCCCACATCATACCTTCGGATAATCCCTGGATAGTAGTTGCAACTTCACCTGTCAATTTCATGGCAATGTAATCGCCCGGAAGTAAGAACTTGTAAGTTTTTTCCAATACCTCCGGCTCGTTGTCCTTCACCCATTTCAATTTAGAGGCCGTGAAGTTTCCGGGTGAGTTTAAGAGGTGGCTTAAGCACTTTTCACCTCCCAAGGACTGGAAAGCTTCGTCTCCAATTTGCACTGCCCGGCTGTCACACCATATTATGGATGGTCTCAATACATTTTGATTTTTATCAATAAGGACAAGGCCATGCATTTGATAAGAAATACCAATACCCTTGATATCGGCCATATTAACATCCGGGCTGTTACTGATTAATTCTTTGGTAGCCAGGCAAAGGTTGTTCCACCAAATTTCAGGTTCCTGCTCTGCCCACCCGGGATGAGTTGCAATAATGTCCATTTCAACCTTAGGTTGCTGAACGACATTTATTACTTCATTGCTGTCTACATTGGTCAATGCAGCTTTTATCGATGAACTTCCAATGTCATAACCCAGGAGAAACATATTTTATTTTGTTTGAACAAATTCTTACTCATTTATCAAATATTTAGGATAACACAAATTATGTCATTATTATGGTTTCCCAAACTGATCCATGATCTGAAATTGAATATATTTTCATGCACACGATTGCAATCCAAAAAGAGAGCGGTTAAGAAATTATTGTTTTTTATGGGCCGTGTCTCAATCGATCTTGAAATGGATTTCCTCTTGTTGTAAATCCTGAAGTGTTATAGAAGGATTAGGAGTTACGAATCAATTTTTCAGTAGTTTCAACTAAAAGAGCAAGTTTTTTGCTATGTGAATGGGACATCAGTGTACTCTCCATATTTCCAGCATTAACACAACGAACCACTTCCTCAATCTCGTGATAAAATCCATTACTTGTAAAGGGGAGCTCTATCGTACGTACGCCTTCATCACTTTTGACCTCAAATTTCTCACACATCCAAAAATGCTCCATTCTCACCCAGCCTTTCGTTCCGTAGATCCAGGCAGCATTGTCACAGCTCATTTCAATGCTGGAAAATAGTTGTGCTAGTTTATTATCAGAAAATTGCAGTATCGAACTGCAACTCAAGTCAGTTCCAGATGGAGATGTTCTCGCTTGAATTTTAATTTCGGGGCACTCACTACCAAAGAAATCCTGTACCAGTGCCAAATTGTAAATATTGACATCATAATTTGAGCCTCCAGCCAGTACAGGGTTATATAATCGTTCTTTATGCGTCACATCTGTAAATGCAAATTCAGACCTGATTAAAGTAAGCTCTCCTATTTTACCTGAGGTAATGACTTCTTTGGCCTTTTGGTAACCAGGCAAAAATCGAGTCCAAAGCCCTTCCATTAAAAACTTATTCTCAGCCCTCGATACAGTAATCATTTCTTTAATCTCGGCTACACCCAATCCCATCGGTTTTTCACAAAGTACATGCTTACCCTTTTTAAGAGCCTCAATCACGTTATCCTTATGGAAATTGTGAGTAGTATTCACATAAACAATGTCAATTTCCGGGTCACTTAAAAGGCTACTGTAATTGTCATATACTCTTAGGTCTGGAAATTGACCCTTTAGTTGCTCCGCATTTGACCGGGAAGCCAGAGCATAAGGTGCCTCGTCTTTTACCAACTTTAAACTTTCCATAAACTTGGAGGCAATTCGCCCGTAACCTATAAATCCCCAATTCATATTAGTCAATTAATCTTTATTCCAAACAAGTGAAGAGTCCACAAAAGTGCAGAAATCACTGACCCCAAGCAGAATTACAATATTTTAAGCTAGGTACTTCTCCACTTCAAGTGCTACTTTTTCAGGAGTGAAGCCGAATTTTTCATCCAACACGGTCGCTGGAGCCGAGTAACCGAAGTGGTCCAGGCCAAATACTTTACCTTCTGATCCCACTAGTCCCTGAAGATTTAAAGGCAGTCCGGCAGTCAATCCGAAAGTTGGTATATTAGGAAGTAACTCATCCTGATAAGGCTGGGATTGCTCTCTGAAAACCCCCTCGGAAGGGACTGATACAATCTTAGATTTAATTTCCCTTGCACTCAAAATTTCTGAGGCACCAATAAGTGTTGAAACTTCTGAACCATTTCCAATCAGTACCACATCCGGTGTTTGTTCTTGTTTTACAATATACGCACCTCGCTCAGCACCAAGTGCCTCTTCAAATCTATTTGAACCAATAGGTTTTATATCCTTAATTCCTTGTCTGGACAATATCAAACCTGTAGGTCCATCTGTGTTTTCAAGAGCCATTTTCCAGGCAATAGAGGTTTCTTCTGCATCAGCCGGTCTCAGGGCAAGCAGGCTGCGTTTTCCGGAATGATTTTTTACTTTTTCCATTAACCTTAACTGAGTTTCTTGCTCTATTGGTTGATGGGTTGGTCCATCTTCTCCAACCCTAAATGCGTCGTGTGTCCAAAGATATTTCACCGGCAATTCCATCAGTGCTGACAGCCTGAATGCAGGCTTTTGGTAGTCTGAGAAAATAAAGAATGTCCCTATTACCGGAATAATACCTCCGTGCAATGCCATTCCGTTTGCCATTGCGGCCATTGAAAATTCTGACACGCCGGCATGCATAAAATTGCCCGAGAAATCACCATTTCCGAATGCAGTTGTCTTCTTGAGAAAGCCCTCTGTCTTATCACTATTGGCCAGATCAGCAGAGGAGACAATGAGGTTTTCCACCTTATCTGCGAGGAATGCTAATACAGCCGCTGAAGCTTCCCGTGATGCGCCATTTTCTTTGTGTTGAACTTCACTGAAGTCTATGTCTGGAATTTTACCTGATAAAAATAAGTCGAGTTTTGCTCCTAATTCCGGGTTAACACTCCTCCATGCAGCCTCTTCCTTCTTTCTCTCTGCAACCCATGTCCGTTTCTTGTTGATGATTTGCTCGTAATAATCACTTACCTCAGGGTATATCTCAAAAGGATGATCTACGTGACCACTTAAGTATTCAATAGTTTTTTCAAAGGACGCTTTCGTATCGCCAATCGGCTTCCCATGCATTTCCACTTCTCCTTCATAGGGGTCACCATTTTCATCAACAGCACCCTTACCCATAATTGTTCTACCAATTATCAACGAAGGTCTGTCTGGCTCATCTTTAGCTTCCTGAAGTGCTCTTCTAATTTGATCATGATTGTGGCCATCAATCGTCTTTACTTTCCATCCCCAGGCCTCATATTTCATCGCGGTATTTTCCACCGTAACTTCATCCGTTCTGGTAGAAAGTTGAACATCATTAGAATCATAAAACATCACGAGGTTATTTAAACTAAGAAATCCTGCAATTCGACCAACACCTTGAGAGATTTCTTCCTGTACACCCCCATCAGATATATAGGTATAAATGTTATGTCCCATCCACTCGCCAAATCTCGACGTTAAAAATTTTTCGGCAACTGCCGCTCCAATTCCCATTGCATGACCCTGACCCAAGGGGCCGGACGTATTTTCAATGCCTCTTTTTACATCCACTTCCGGATGCCCAGGTGTACATGAACCCCATCGCCTGAAGTTAGCTGCATCGTCCTTGGTATATTTTCCGAAAAGATACAACTGAGCATATAACAGAGCGGATAGGTGTCCTGCATCCATAAAAAATCGATCCCTGTGTGGCCAGGTCATATCATCCGGATCGAAATTTAAAAACTCGGTATACAAAATGTGCATAAAATCAGTGCCGCCCATAGGGCCTCCGGGATGGCCGGAATTCGCTTTTTCAACCATAGCGATGGACAGTACTTTTAGGTTATCAGAGGCTAACTGGTGAATATTTTTTGACATATTTTACGATTGACATTTAGATGCTCAAATTAAGTTCTTTCCCAGAGCAATTAAAGAAAGTTTTTTAGACCGGAGGAATCAGTCGGATAAAAATCCTTAAATGGTGAATAATTATGTGACCACTCTTTATTAATTCAGTATTCAACATGTCAACAGGTTCCTTTGTCATAGTTTGTAGCTTAAAAGCTAAGGTGAATTTTAAGCTACAAACTATGATTTGAATCTTGATGAGACTATTGCTTCTCCAACTGTTGAAGCATGTTATCCAAATCTCCTCTATTGTACAGTTTCCCACTCTTCATTACGCTATTTATTTTTTGTGTGTTGGTTATGTCATGTAGAGGATTAGCATCCAGAAGGATTAAATCTGCAAACTTCCCGGACTCAATTGTTCCCAATTCAGCTTCAATATTAAAATACTGTGCAGGTCTAATTGTCGCAGCCTCCAAAGCTTTTATTGGCGTCAAACCACTTTTTACCAATAATCTCAATTCCTCATGCAAACTGAATCCGGGTGTTAAGAAAAATATTGGAGTATCTGTCCCTGCCATAATTCCTATTCCCTCATCGTCAATGCGTTTAACCATATCAAAAGCCCAGGTTGCAAAAGCTACATTTGCCTCTGGTGTGGGTTTTTGTGACATAGTAGCTGCTCCCTCGGCCCATCTTTTCTGGACAGAATTTGGCAGAAATCGAAAATCGTCTATCCAGGCTTTACGATCAAATACCCTATTTTCCATGGCAGTAACAATAGTCATTGTTGGAACCTGCCAGGTGTTGTTTTTTGCCAACGCACTCAAAACCGATTCTCGCCTTTCAGCATTTTGCGTTTTAACTGAATGAAATCGTTGTGCTGAATGAATACTGCTCCGCAAGTCTCCCCCAGCCTGGTCAGCACCATCCGCCAATAACTTTCTTCTAACTTGTAGTAAAGAATCAAAATCTTCAGAACAGGACATCTCCAGATTTCTCATATGTTCCATACTTCTCATTCCCAAATTTGAGGCCTCGATCACGTCCATGCTTAATGGAACGTGCCCGGTCACTACTTTATCATGTGATTTTGCTTTCTCAATGACTTTAGCAAAGGCTTCAGGTGTGAGCATTTCATAACTTTTTATCAGGTCAACACCCCTATTGACAAACTCTTCTACTAAAGTTGCCGCATTTTCTGGTGTGCCTGCACCGAGACCAAGCCTTGGTCGACTACCTTTACCGTCGTAGACTGTCGGTACTCCGTCCAATAAAGGTCCAGTCACCATCACTCTGGGAGATGTTCCGTCATCGGTTAAAGATGTCTTCTTCCACGGCATTACCAAATCAAGTTGCCCACCAGTATCTCTTATGCTAGTTATGCCATTCACTAAAAACAAGGAGAACATTGCTGGCGAAAGGTCTGCTTCGTACGACAGGTGAACATGAGCATCCCATAATCCTGGTATAAGATACTTACCACCGCCATCAATAACCATAGCACTTGAAGGCAAGTCCACCTCCTGGGTCTGACCCACCTTGACTATTTTTTTTCCACTGACAATTACAGTTTGGTTTTCTCTTGGACCGTTCACCGCATCAATGACCGTGACACTGGTAAAGGCAACTGATGGTTCGTCCTGTTGGGATTTGCAGCCTGCAATGAGGGCCAATAATAGCGCATAGATGTACTTCATGATAGATCGATTTATAAAGGAGTCAATTTATCATTCTATTAATTGGATCAGGCTATCACTTTTGATTTACGGTATTAGGCAAAGTTCCGGTTCCGTCAATATGTAAATCGTCAGCAAAAAGTGGATAGTTAAGGTAAAAAAACAGGACGAGTACTTATAACTTGAAATTTTGAGAATTATGAGTACAGGAAAATCCACAGAATCATTCATTCGGTGAGTCAAAAGAAAGACTCTCAGAAGGTTCACAGATGAAGAAAGGATTCGAATAGTCGTGAAGGTCTTTGAGGAGAAGAAAGCATTGCCGAGATCTGTCGCAGAGAAGTGAATTGCTCAAAGCCTTTTTTACAAGTGGAACAAGGATTTCATGGAAGCAGGCAAACGCAGACTTGCTTTTTCCCTGAAGATTTTCTCGCATCCCTCCTGCTTCAGTGCATCCAATTGGAGGTTCAAATTCTGACCATGGGTGCTGATCCCAGCATATCCGGTTTTCATCCAGATAAGTTAACCAAACTCAATGCAGTTTCATAAAATGAACTTTGATTTCGTTAACCAGTTTATTTAACTCAAATTTTTGCGATTATTTGATGAGTGGCAGGATTTGGAAGGGGTTAAACCAAACGGCCGATTGAATTTACGTTCATAATGACACTACTATGCTGGCTCCTTAAAATTAATTGAATCAGGCACATAATAAATTAGCTATAAATTTATGTATATCGTTGATTTTAAGTATCTTATGTATGGTTTAAAACGTAAAAATATGAAAAAAAGATACAAAAGCATTCGTCTTTTCTAATTTCAACAGCTATTTCCCGATGACCAATCGTGTTATGATCATCTGGCCAATCTTAAATGGTCCAATGGGTTCAAATGCGAGAAATGCGAACATACTCATTTGTGTAAAGGGAAGTTGGCCCCGACACGCCAATGCACTACATGCGGTTATCAGGCAACTCCGACAAGCGGAACCCTTTTTCACAAAGTGAAATTCCCTATTCTTAAAGCTTTCTACATGGTCTATTTTATGGCAACAAACAAACAAGGTATTTCTTCTACTGAACTAAGTCGTAAACTGGCATTGAGACAGAAAACCTGTTGGGCTTTTAAGGAAAAAGTCATGAAAGCCATAGCGAGCAGTCAAAAATTTCCTATGCCTGGAAAGGTGGAAGTAGATGAAACAGTCGTCGGACAGGAAGAAAGCACTAAAGGCCGTCAAAATGGAGATAAGAAGCTTGTAGTGGTAGCTATTGAACGAGAAGGCAGGGGGATTGGCCGGGTATATGCTTGCGTGATCAAGGATGGCAGCAATAAATCCCTGAGGCCCTTTTTCGCTGACCATATTGATCCAAAAGCGATAGTCAAAACTGATCAGTGGAAAGGGTACCGTCCTTTTCAAGAAGACTTTCCTAACCTTGATCAGATACCCTCAGGTAAAAAAGGAGGAAACTTTCCTGATATGCATCGAGTCATCATGATGCTTAAAGCATGGATCAGGGGCACTGATCATTCAGTACAGCATCTGCAAGGATATCTGGATGAATACTGCTACCGTTTTAACCGTCATCTAATGAAGGGGAAAAAATTTGACAACCTGATGGTCAGAATGGTCGATCATAATCCCGTTTTTTGTGAAAATTTGAATATTATCTAAGTGCTTGATTCAATAAGCCTAATACGTCCTTTTTGTGTATTCAAGCCTTCTTTGCTTTCCAAAATCGTATTAATGAAAAAGGACAATACTACCAACGCACCTATGGTCATATTCCTGAGTTTAAAGCTGGAGTGAATATTGGAGCCATTACTGTTGCGGAAGTGGGAGAACGAAAAAGAGAAATAGCGTATCACGGCGATACCATCAACACAGCGGGCCAGAATACAGGGAGAATGCAATAGGTTAAACTCAGATCTATTGGTGTCCGAAGAATTGGTGAGTGGGCTTGATTCAACATCTGAACTAAAATCTACTTTAAAGGGCCAAATACAATTAAAGGGCAAGCTAGAATCAGTCAACATTTATTCTGTCGAGACAGCCTATACTGATCGATCTACCTGAGTGCCGACTTGTAAATCTCGCCGCCCTTCATCACAAATATCACCTGACGCATAGTCTCCATATCGTCTAATGGATCGCCGTCGATGGCAATTATATCAGCTTGCATGCCTGGAGCAATAGTACCAATCAGGTCATCCATGTTGAGAGACCTGGCCGCTCTTGAAGTGGCCGAAACGATTGCATCCATGGGGTCCTGCCCTCCTTCTTTCACTCTGGAAATTAGCTCTTCAAAATTTTTACCATGAGCACCGGCGACTGCATCAGTACCAAATACAATTTGCAATCCATCCGTGGCCAGAGCTAATTTGAACGAAGCTACCGCCTTAGCTATGGCACTCTCCATCTGGTCAAAACCTTCCGCGGTATAACGACTAATCCCGACGTACTTCTCCCTGTTCGCGAAGTAGTTGTCAAAGATCAACCCAATGTGGGGATCAAAGTAAACTCCTTTATCCGCCATAAGATCAAGGGTTTTTTGGTCCAATAAGGCACCATGTTCTATGGTAGTGCAACCAGCCATCACTGCTCTTCTGGCACTTTCTGGCCCATGAGCATGAACCACCGAGCGTAAGCCTCTACTTTTCGCTTGACCACAAGCGGCATTCAATTGTTCCTGCGAAAGTGTGGGAGCTCCCCCCGTCCTGATGCTTTCAGACGCAAAAATCTTGATCACATCAGCTCCCTGGTTGGCTAATTGGTTAACCTCTGTCCTTATACTGTCAGTGCTTCCTGAGAAAATAGCCCCTAGGGATGTAATTATCCTCGGACCGGGAAGATTCCCCCGTTTTATTGCATCCCTGACGTCACCATCTACGGCGGAGCCCAGGCTTTGAAGCGTTGTAATACCCGATTGTAATGTCAGATAGGCATTTTCGGTGGCATACAGGGTCTGCTGGGCCAGGGACTCCTCTTCCAATGTGGCATCGTGAAGCCTGCCGTCAGGATCAAAATGCCAGGCGAAATGATTATGAGTATCAATTCCTCCGGGCATGATCGTTAGTCTTTTCAGGTCAATCACCGTGCCCATTTCTTCTCGCCTAATCTCTCTTATTTTACCTTCACTGACAATGATATTCATCCCCTCCATCACTCCACCTTTTCCATCCAAAATTCGATCTGTCTTAAGGGTAACCATACCAGTTTGAGCAAAAACAACCAGGCGCAGAAAAAAGATAAAACAAAAAGTAATGGCTTTCATAAAGTGAAATTTAATACCGGGGCAAAGCAATTCCATAATCCAAACTATTCTTTATTATTACAGAATAGGTTCGAAACCAGGTCTTTTGTTCTAACACCAAAATTTTGAGGCATTACAAATTCAAAGAGTAATAGTGAAGTGGCTATAACTCAACCGTAAAAGGATTAACGGTAATTATAACCGTAAATAACCGAACAAAAACCATTGCACTGCCAATAGCAATAACATTAGGCCAGCCAACATAACAAACAATAAACTATAATGCCTTATACCCTTAATTCTCATATTCTCTAATCTCAGTTTTTTAATGTACCTACATAGACTTTAAATTAAGTACGACTACTTCACTTCGGAGATCAGATATTTATTCAATAAAGGTCGCTCGGATTGCAGCTTAATATCAATTATCAAGAACGAATTACTCCCTGGTTCCTTTTCGGAGGCTTAAGTATTTTCCAATAATTATGGCGGTGACAAATACAGTGTAGAAATGGCCTAATAAACCCACTATTATCACAATTTTTTTGGAGACTTCCAATGTTGGCGTAATGTCTCCATAACCGATCGTCAAGAGTGTGATAAAGCTGAAATAAAGGAAATCAGAAAAGTCCCTGGTTTCAATAGGCCCGGCAAACGCACCGACTATAGCTTTATCGAGGCTGACGAAAATAATGCTGGCCACAACACCTAATAGAATAAATCCGGCAAACACCGCAGATATGGTCTCAAGTCCAACAACTTTCTGCTTCCTCAAATCATGAAACAGGCGAAAGCTTATCAGACCAAAATATACGACATATACCCCTGCAAAGAGGAATGGGCTATTCAAGACCATCTCTTGCTGATTAAGCCGGGTAATAAACCCCAGGAATATAATGGAGGCTATCATTCGCCGCTCTTTTTTCGATTCGCGTAAAAACAGCAGATAGCTAAAGAACATATTCTGCAGCAACAATACCATTTCTACTTCTTGTCTAATCGAGACTGGGAAGAAAGTATTCCCGAAAAGCATGACTAGGAAACTGAATAAGAAGACAGTGAATCTTCTGTTATAGAAAAATTCTAACATGAATTAACCATCAGTCCTGTAATAATTGCTCATTGAACTGGTATCCATTGTAATTGACTCGATAAAGGATACTATAGAATGACGGAATAAACAGTAGCGTAATAATTGTGCCGAATAACAGCCCAATCATAATGGAGACAGCCATGCCTTCCCACATTTCACCTCCACTTAAATACAATGGGAGAAGTCCTAAAACTGTGGTGAAAGTAGCTAACATTATGGGTCGGAATCGCTGCAGACAGGCGGCTATGACAGCATCAGTTGCCTCTCTCTTCAACTCCTTCTGCTCTATCTCGATCCGATCAATTAACACAATGGCATTATTGATTACAATCCCGGCAAGGGAGATTACTCCTAAGAAGGGCATAAAACCAAAGGGCTCTCCGAACGTCAGTAGCCCGATTACCACACCGATCACACCCAAAGGAACAGTGGATATCACCATAGTCATTTTTCGGAAAGAGTTAAATTGTATGATCAACAAAAGCAAGATTATAAACCCAGACAGTGGCAGGTAGGCAACTACCGCCCCCATGTTATCCGCTGTATTTTTAGCATCTCCCCCAAACTGATAGCTATAATCAGCTGGCCAATTTTCTATTTGTTGATCAAGCCATGGAGTTATTTCTGCTGTAATGAAGGATGCGTTGCCATCATCACGTAATTCGCTTGAAACATTAATTGTTCTTACTAGGTCAAGCCGTTTGATCTTTGAGTATTGCCACTGTGGCAATATTGAGGCAACTTGTAATAGTGGGACGCTCTTTCCTGAGTTTTGAGAATAAATATTTAGCGTTTCCAAAGACTCAAGAGACTGCTGCTGACCTGCATCACTCCTCATAATCACTGGAATTGATTTATCATCCTCTCGGTACTCACCAGTTTGAAACCCATCTAATACTGTTTTTAATGAAGTTGCGATATCCTGGCTTGAAACCCCCGCTATCTGGGCCCTGTTCTGATCAATATCTATGACAAACTTCTTACTCTTGGGGCCCCAATCATCTTTGACATTTTTGGTTCCATTAATGCTGGATAATTGTTTTTTGACAGTCTTGGCTATCTTATTAAGCTCATCTGAATCATCCCCGGAAATTTTAATTTCAATAGGAACACCTCCACCACCTGCACCCAGCGGTCCAACCTTAATATCTGCGCTGGGAAAATTCTGGAAACAATAGGCATCCAGTTGATTGATAATCACATTATTCAAAACGGAACTTGAGGTATTGACCAGCATGTGAGCGTAGCTGGAGTTTGCCTCATCAGGACTATATCCCAGATCGTATGACTCAGGACCCTCACCCACGTAAGAGGACCAACTGCTGATGCCGTCAGGTCGTTCATCATTCACCAATAGCGAATCAGTCATGAATCGCTCCATACTTTGAACTATTTCTGAAGTGCGCTCTATTCTTGTCCCTAGAGGTAAGTTGATATCTACAGTGATCATATTTCTATCGCTATCCGGAAAGAAGACAAAAGCTATTTTTGTAAACCCAAATAGTGATGCGAAAAATAAAACTATTATTGAGATCATCACTATCGTCGTATGAGACAGTGCATGCAGGATAAGGTTTTTATAGTACACCTTCATACTGTTTATGATCCGATCTACCAGGCTAGGTTTCTTCTCGCCTTTCTTATCCACCTTTAAGAATAAATAACAGAATAGCGTAATCACTGTCAGTGCTATCAACCAGGAAGAAAGTAAAGCCAGGGTGATTACCACAAAGATGGGCCCCACAATGTCGCCCATAGTTGATTCGGCCAAATAGAAGGATAAAAAAGCTGCTGAAGTGGTGAGCGTAGATATTAATAGGGGTGTAAACAATTCACCACAAGAATCAATTGCGGCTTTCTTCACTTCCATCCCGCTCTCCATTTTTACCATGATTGATTCAGCCACTACAATCGCATTATCAACCATCATCCCCAAAGCCATGATCAACGCCGCTAAGGTGACCTGATTCAATCCTATACTAACCAGTCCCATTAGCATCAGCGTTGCAATGGTCACTATTGGGATTAAACTGGCAATAATGGAGCCAGTGCGAATACCAAGAAATATCAACATCACCGCCAATACAATACCGATCGACTGCATCAGGTTGGAAATAAAGTTACTGATCTTAAAATCAATGTAGCTGTCTAATGATGACAACCGGCTAAGCTCCAATCCCACGGGAAGTGTTTCCTGCCATTGTTCGACTACCCTATCGACCTCTGCTCCCAACTTGATCACATTGGCTCCCTCTTTCAAATTGATGTGAAGTGAAATAGCATCTTTTCCATCGACTCGTACTTTTTGTTTCGTTGGATCTATGTAACCCTTATTGACTGAAGTAATATCTTCCAGGTAAACCATCTGAGAACCATCACCAACCGGGATCATGGTTTTTTGAATGTCATCTACGGAATTATAATTACCGGTTGGCTCCAGGATTATTCGTTCCTCCTGCAGATTGATCTGTCCTCCAGAACTTAAAATATTGGTCGATCCGATTACGTTTTGCAGTTTACTAGCCGTAAGCCCGTATTCTTTTAACCTGGCATTGTCAAACTCAACAAAGACACGCTCTTCCTGCTCTCCTCCAATTTCTACCTTTGCCGCATCCTCTAGTTTGATGAAATCGTCCCTCAGATCATCTGCGTATTCTTTCATCTGAGCATAGGAAAAACCATCGCTCGACAGCCCTACTACTATTCCATAAACATCCCCAACACCGTCATCTTTCAAGGAGGGTGTAACCCCTTCCGGCAACCCCTTCATATCATTTAGTTTTCTTCGCAGTCTGTTCCAAACTTCCTGGAGATCTGCCGGATCAACTTCATCCTTAAGAGTAACTGAGACTATTGAGATTCCGGTGCGTGAAGTGCTACTCACCTCCTTGAGCTCCGGTAATTCTTGTGCTATTTTTTCTACTTTGTAACTCACCAACTGTTCAGTACGCTCAGGGCTAGCCCCCGGGAATTCCGACACCACGGTTGCTACCCTCACCGTGTAAGGTGGCATGCTGTCCCTTGAAAGGCTCTGATACAGTACCAACCCCATTACAATAATGACGACCAGAATGGTTAGCGTAATGCGGTTCCTTTCTATGGCAAATTGAGTTAGATTCATAATTTAAGATCAGGTTAGGTTAACTTGGTGGATTTCAATTTTCAAACAATTTCACTTTCATTCCATCAAGGAGGGTTTGCAGCCCTGCAGTAGCCACCAACTCACCCTCTTCCAAACCATCAACAATTTCAAAGCCGTTTGAGGTAAGCTGTCCAATGTTCACAGATCTTCGTTTTGCTAAGTAATGATCATCGTTAGCCTCAAGGGTAAATACAAAATTACCAATCTCATCTTCACCGACCGCCTGACCTGGAACAATCAGCAAGTCCGGTTGTGTAACACTGGCGGTATTTATTTTGAAAGTGACTGAAGCTGCCATTCCCGGACGGATCGAACGGGTATCACCTTCAATCTTGACCACTACCGGATATGTTGAAGTCTGACTGCTAATAGCAAAGGAAACTTCCGAAACCACACCCTTGAATGTTTCGTCGGTCAATGACGAAAAAACTACATCCACCTTGTCCAATACATTTACATTAGAAATATAAGATTCAGGAAGTCCTAAATTGACCTCAAGGTCCCCTTCGGAGCTCAACATCACAATTTGCTGCCCAGAGCTGACATTTTCATTTACCTCCGCATCAACTGTAGCTATCTTCCCACCTACCGGAGCATATAACCTCGTATATCCTAATTGAGCTTTGGCTAATTTTCTGGATTTTTTGGCTGAGCTCTCATTGGCCCTGGCAGATTCATAGGAGGCCTTAGCCGATTCGTAATCGCTTAGAGAAGTGCTGCCATTTTCGTAAAGTGATCGGACTCTTTCATAGTTGGACTTTGCTTGTTTTTCCTGAGCACCCGCATTTTTCACGGCAGCATCATTTTGCTCATATTGTAATTGCAAATCTGAGTCGTCCAATGTGGCAATTAAGTTATTTCTACTCACCTCCTGACCTACTTTCACATTGAGAGATTGGATATTTCCAGAAACCTTAAAACTCAGTTTTGTTTCTGTTCCTGATTTTGCTGTTCCCGAAAAAGTACGTGTCTGCACACCACCCCCGGAACGACCTCTTGGTATACCACCGGTCGAATGATCTCTTTTTTCGTCTCTTTTTTTGCGCCACAAGCAAAAAGCATCATGGCCATCACAAAGTAGACTGTTGATTGGATTTTCATATTATCAGAATTGAAGGTTTTATCGATTAAAAAAGGTTTCCAACTGGCTAATATAGTCTGCTCTCTGGGCATCACTCATCAGCATATAATAAGCCCCGGTTCCCCGTTCCATATTAAGCAAATCAGTCAGAAAGATATATACCGCATTTGCACTGTTTAATTGCGCCGATATAGCCGCATTTTGAGCATCCAGCAATTGGGTAATGGTCACGGCCCCTTTGGAATATGCATCCTGCACCAATTCAAAGTTTTTAACTGCAGCTTCTTCTGCATCTTGCGTTAAAGTGATGTTTCGAAACGAAGCCCTTACATTCTCTAGCTCTGACCTGACTTGTTGCTCAATAAGTCGTTCCGTATTAAGCCTCTGGGTGGTTAGCTGACTCAACTGAACCCTTGATTGCTGGACTTTAGCTATTCTACTACCACCTTGAAAGATAGGTATCGACGCACCTAACTGCAGGTTCCAATTCCAATCCTTAGGAGTAGGAAAACCATCGGGCACTTCCGTACCGCTACCGCCTCTATACAGTTCATAATTGTATCCGCCGCCAACCGTAACGGTAGGCACATATCGGTTTCTTTCATTTAAAAGAACGGATCTTTCCTGGGCTCCGAGATTGTGATCTATTTGCTTGAGGTCAGGAGTATTGGCCTTGGCCTGCTCCACCATAAAATCAGCATATTGATAAAAATCCCGCGGGTTGTTAACATACCGGCCAATGGCTTCGTCATTGATTAGCAACCTGCTGTCACTAATATCAACCTCCTGTGTCAGGAACTGTTCATCAATTGGCTTATTCAAGATTTGATTCAACGCCATCTCGGCCTGCTTACGTTGTGCTGTGGCGTTCAACAAATTGGACTTTGCATTGGCAATTTCCCCTTGCCACCTGTAAAGGTCAGATGGCCCTGACTGCCCCAAAGAAGAACTGATGCGGGCTAGTTCCAGGTTTTTTCTTGTTACTTCCAGGTTTTCTTTTTGAATGTTTTCTGCCGTTTTGGCTTGCATCAGGTTGAGATAAATTGTCGAAACATCCAATACGATGTCAAGCGATTGTACTTCCAGAGCGGCTTCGCTGGCTTTCAATAGCAACTGTTGAATATGCTTGTTGGCAGTGACCTGTTCAGAATAGATCACCTGGCTCAATTGAAGACTAGCTGCTCCTTTATTTTCAGGATTCTGGCCATTAGAAATGTTAGCGGTATTTTGATCCAGTAAAGTATGTGAGGCAGATGCACTGATATCTGGCAAAAACCCGGATTTCGCAATGTTGACATCTTCAGCGGTAATATCAACGTCGCTCTTAGCAATTTTAATGTTCAGATTTTGATCAAGCCCCTCTGCAATAGCAGAATAAATATTGATGCTTCTATCTATATCGTCCCTTGTCTCATTGATCAAAACTGCTTCGGCTAAAGTTTCCCAGCTAGGGCTGTAATCAATTTGCCTTGCAGTGGCCATGTTGATAACAAACTCCTCCTTTTGAGGGAGCTTGACATTCATGCGAGCCGCCTTCTCACCGTTGGTGATCCGTTGAATATTTAGAGCCATTCTTCGGGCAATCAGGTCAACATTTGATGCCGGAGCCACACCACCTAAAACACCCCTATCAACATCTAACTTTCCTAACAAAGAAAAAGAGAGTAAGTTTTTATTATTTACCTGGTTGATCAATTCCTGAAACTGTGCATCATTCAAATTATCGGAAGGAAAGTAATAGACTGCATCGGAACTATCATCAAGCTTGGCCAAGGTCGCCTCTGGCGTTGATTCTGTGAAAACAAACCGATAAGAGATGGCTAATTCATTCAGGCTGTTCTCCAGGAATTCCTTCATCTCCGGAATACCCGTAAAAATGGCTTCATCCATTACAATTGCCAATTGATTGAAGTCAGTCATGCTGTGAAACACTTCAATATCCCTCACCGGAGAGAAAGGCAACTCTATATATGTCAAATTCTTTACGCCAGAAGTCCCCTCAACAGTGATCGGTACCTTCTGAACTTGTACATTGATGATGGTACCTGCGATCACCGGCTTATCATATGGCCCGTTTTTCACCATGGCATGGGAACTAAGCGCATCAATGCCCAGAATAAGATCTATGCTGTTATCTGCCAATAATTGATCAAGGTTTGCCTTTGCTTTGGTGATGTCACAATCTGATTGTAACACGTTGGCTGGATCCGAAACTAACTGACAATCGGATTGCATTAATAGGTTAGCTTCTTTGAGAATCACATCTAACAAAAAATTCGCAGACGAGCTTGGGCAATCGGTAATCACACCAAGGTTAAGGATCTTCTCCTGAGCATGCGAAAATTGAAAAGTGTATATTATGAGTAATGTCCAAAAGAATTTCGAGGGCTTCATTATTGACTGATTCTGGTTAGTGGTATTGAAGATAAATGAAAGATAGTGCTAGTTAAACCGTTTATAAAGTTCTCCAAAAAAAATTTATTGAATCAGGCACATAATAAATTAGCTATAAATTTATGTATATCGTTGATTTTCAGTATATTACGTATGGTTAAAAACGTAAAACAATGGAAAAAAGATACAAAAGCATTCGTCTTTTCGAATTTCAACAGCAATTTCCCGATGACCAATCGTGTTATGATCATCTGGCCAATCTTAAATGGCCCAATGGGTTCAAATGCGAGAAATGCGAACATACTCATTTCTGTAAAGGGAAGTCAGCCCGGACACGCCAATGTACTACATGCGGTTATCAGGCAACTCCGAGAAGCGAAACCCTTTTTCACAAAGTGAAATTCCCTATTCTTAAAGCTTTCTACCTCGTCTATTTTATGGCAACAAACAAACAAGGTATTTCTTCTACTGAACTAAGTCGTAAACTAGCACTGAGACAGAAAACCTGTTGGGCTTTTAAGGAAAAAGTCATGAAAGCCATAGCGGGCAGTCAAAAATTTCCTATGCCTGGAAAGGTGGAAGTAGATGAAACAGTAGTCGGGCAGGAAGAAAGCACTAAAGGCCGTCAAAATGGAGATAAGAAGCTTGTAGTGGTAGCTATTGAACGAGAAGGCAGGGGGATTGGCCGGGTATATGCTCGCGTGATCAAGGATGGCAGCAATAAATCCCTGAGGCCCTTTTTCGCTGACCATATTGATCCAAAAGCGATAGTCAAAACTGATGAGTGGAAAGGGTACCGTCCTTTTCAAGAAGACTTTCCTAACCTTTAGCAGATACCCTCAGGTAAAAAAGGAGGAAACTTTCCTGATATGCATCGAGTCATCATGATGCTTAAAGCATGGATCAGGGGCACCGATCATTCAGTACAGCATCTGCAAGGATATCTGGATGAATACTGCTACGGTTTTAACCGTCATCTAATGAAGGGGAAAACATTTGACAACCTGATGGTCAGAATGGTCAATCATAATCCCGTTTTTTGTGAAAATTTGAATATTATCTAAGTACCTGCTTCAAAAAAATTAATCATAATAACACTGCTCAAATAAAGGTTAAGGGCTCCATTGAAAGGAGGATCAAGTGTATCAATGTCATCCGCCTGAGATTATAGATCGCTATTGACCTTGAATAAGGTGGTTTTCAGCTAAACAGCAGACACAATTGGAGCGAGAATTGACATGGAAAATGATTGCGATCCGAAATGCGATGTTGTGGAATTATCAATATTTTGTAATTTCATTTTTAAGAAAAGAAAAAGAATACCATGATAATTGACCTATTTTTCTAATTTAATAATTGTATGAATCAGCACATTTTCTATTGATGAGATGCGAAAAAAGCATTGGTAAATGCGGGGAAGTAAAAGTAAATTAAGGATCAATGAGTACTCCGGTGAAGAGTCGAAGCTACTGTCTGAACTGCGAGATGGCGATCTTTTTGCTTTCAAATTGTTGTATTCCAGATATAACATTCGACTTATCAATTATTGCTATTGGTTTCTGAGGTCAAAGGAGGATGCGGAAGAAGCTGTTCAGGATGTTTTTGTAAAGCTTTGGAAGTATAAGGAGCGGACAAAGTCAAATGAATCTTTCAGCTACTACCTATTTAAAATTGCAAAGAATACATGCCTCAATAAAATTAGAGAAAGGCATGGTGATTTATATAGTTTGGAATTGGATGCCAGTTTTAGTGATCAGGCCAGCCTGGAAGATGATATTGTTTTCCGTGAGCTTACTTTGATTTCTAACAAAGCAGTGGAACAATTGCCAAAGAAACGGCGAATAATTTATCGATTAAGCAGAGAGAAAGGCTTGACGCACTCCGAAATTGCAAAACGCTTGAGAATCTCTGTGAGTACTGTTGAAAACCAAATGGGAAAAGCCTTGAAACATCTGCGAAGGTACCTAAAGACCCATGCTGATATTGCCATAGCCTTAACAATGGGCATTCATAGTTTCTAAGAAGGCTCTTCTTTAAAAGCGGGACAGATTTAAAAAAAATTACGTATCCGAGTGGGGGTGTACACAGAAAATCTGTGTATTGCTTTATAATGAGAGTTTTCTCATAGACTAATTATGTCAATGAATGAGTGACAAAGCACCAATAAATACTATATGGGAGAAGTTCTGCTCGGGAAACTGCAATGAAAAAGAGATTGAGCTAATTCACAAATGGTTCATTTCTCCAAATAACCGTAGGGCAGCAGAGCTTTTGGTCAGCCAATGGAAATTAATTCCGACCACTGAATTGATGATTGATATTGATTCGGAAGAAATTTGGCAGCGAATCATTCTAGAAGTTCAAGCAAGAAACCCTGAGGAGAGAAGACTAAACCGTTCCAGGCCTACAAATTTACAATGGTTCTATGTTGCAGCTTCTCTTTTTTTCCTCTTGATCGCAGGAGGTGTTTTTCAACAACAAGTTTTACGCAAGGAACTGATTGAAATGGGTCAACCTTCAGTTTCAATAATTGAGAAGAAGACACTTGCTGGACAAAAACTGGAAATCTATCTGCCTGATGGATCCAAGGTCAAACTCAATTCAGAAAGCCAAATATCCCATCCACAGAAGTTTGATTCAACCAGGCGTGTTGTAAAATTTGTGGGAGAGGGATTCTTTGAAGTTAAACGCAATGAATCAAGTCCTTTCGTCATACATACAGACCAAATTGAAACGGAGGTGCTTGGTACTTCATTCAATGTGAGAACTTATGATAATGAAAGTAGCACAAGTGTAGCTGTAGCAAGCGGGAGAGTTTCTGTTACTAAGATTGGCCGGGCTGAAGAACGTATTGTTTTAGAGGCGAATGAGATGGCAATCTACAATAAAAGTACTAGGAATGTCTTGAAATCGAGATTCGAAAATGAAAATGTCTTACTATGGAAAGACGGCATTATCTATTTTAATAAAACCCCATTCGACAGAGTAATTAGTGATTTAGAACGCTGGTATGGAGTAAAGTTTGTTCTACAGCGTCAGATTACGATGCCAGAAGGTTATACTGCAAAATTTGAGAATCAATCACTTGAGGTCCTCCTTATGGGTATGAGTTTTTCAGCCGATTTCAAATATCAAATAAGAAATACTGAGGTAATTATATATTAAAAGAAACGGAATACATATGAAAATAAATTCAACGTAAAGAAAGAACCAGTTACAGTAGCTGCAACTGGTTCCAGGGAAAAATAATATGATTTGGAATACCAATTATTAATCCCTTGTTTTTGATCCTGATTAATCACAAAAACTTATCAAAGTTATGAAAAGAAAAATACAGTTAAAACTTTGGATAATGTCTGAATTTTTCATCTACGGTATCTTGCTCCAGAGCGTTTTTTGCAATTTTATTCTTGCGAGAAATGGCATGGCTCAAAAGAGCATCGAAGAGGTGAAGGTTTCGGTTGAGTTCAAACAAACGAAATTGACCAAAGCATTTGAATTGTTAGAGGGACTAACAGCGTTTCATTTTGCCTTTGACAATGGGTCTGTCAGTAAATCTACAAGGCTGACGGCTTCATTTAAAGATGCTTCACTGGCAGATGTCCTAAGGTATATTTCAGGCAAGTCTGGCATTCATTTTAAGCGAATAAATGGAACCATTCATTTAAGTGAAAGACAGGAGTCTCAATCCGAAATTGAGGAAGTTAAGTTTGCGTCAAATATCTCAAGGAGGGAGATTACAACTGGAAAGGTAACTTCTTCTCAAGGGGAAGAGCTTCCTGGGGTAAATATCGTTATCAAGGGTACTAGCAACGGAACAATTACAGATATTACGGGTAATTTTTCAATTGATGCAGACGCTGATGCTGTTTTGGTTTTCACCTACATTGGATATCAAACCCAGGAGGTACAAATAAATGGCAGATCAGTCATTGATGTCCGAATGGAGCTGGATTTAACGCAACTTGAAGAAGTTGTAGTAGTTGGTTATGGAACACAAAACCAAAAAGACCTCACCGGGTCAGTGGTATCTGTTAAAACGGAAGATTTCACCAAAGGAGCTAATTATGATGCAGTCCAACTGCTTAATGGAGCCGCTGCGGGTGTAAACGTAAGCCAGGTAAGTTCTGCACCAGGAGCTGGTTTGAGAATTCAAATAAGGGGAGCCGGCTCAATTAATAGCGATAATTCTGTACTTTTTGTTGTTGACGGGTTGCCAGGGGTTGACCCCTCTTCATTGAGCCCAGGAGATATTGAGTCAATTGATGTTTTGAAGGATGCTTCGGCAGCTGCCATTTATGGAACAAGGGCAGCAAATGGTGTGGTCCTCATTACAACCAAAAAAGGAAAAGCTGGTGAAACATCCATTAGCTATAGTGCCTACACCGGATTTCAATCTATTGCGAAAGATTTAGATGTTCTGGGTGGTAGTGACTACGCTGAGTTGGTTAATCTCCGGCAGATGGCAACGGGAGGAACTGAAGTGTATAGTAGTGCGGAGATTGCTTCTTTTGGAAATGGTACCAATTGGCAGGATGAAATTTTCACGGATGCCATAGTACATAATCATCAAATATCGATGTCTGGAGGGACCGATAAGGGCAATTACTATTTGGGCCTGAACTACTTTGACCAAAATGGTATCGTAAAAAATACTGATAGTGAAAAATTTAATATAAGGTTGAATGTTCAGAGCAATCCAATAAAGAATCTGATATTGACTGCGAACGCCAATTTCACGAGACAAACAAATGATGAAGTGTTATTTTCTAACCGTGCCAATGAAAATGCAGGCCCTATTAATTCTGCCATTCAATACGACCCGACATTATCGGGCCTTGATGCCAATGGACGTTACAACAGGAATGCAGCAATAGGCCTGGACCACCCCGTGGCATTGAATGAAGGTATCACTAATGGAACTGGGTTTAACAGATTTTATGCATCGGTAAGCGCGGATTATAGCATTTTGGAAAATCTGACCGCCACAATACGCTTCGGTGGTGACGTTAATAATTCTAAAGCAGATTTTTTCAGAAGCCGTATTACCGAAGGCGGTTTGGCAAGTGGTGGTTTTGGAAGCCTTTCCTCTACAGAGGATACCCATTGGCTGGTGGAAAGCTTACTGAAATACAGTACTGCTTTCAATGAAGACCATAATTTTTCAATTTTAGGAGGAACTACATTTGAAGAATTTGAGACAACAAATGTGTTTGCTAGTTCAGCAGCCTTTTTGTCCGATGTTACCCTTACCAATCTGCTTCAAAGCGGCAATGGCGATTTGAATGACAATGTGGCAAGTGGGAGAATCCAAAATCAATTGAATGGTTTTATCGGACGGACTACATACGACTATCAAAGTAAATACCTGCTAACAGCTTCATTCAGAGTAGATGGTTCATCAAGGTTTGCCGAAAATAATAAGTATGCATTCTTTCCTTCTGCTTCGGTTGGGTGGAGAATGAGTGAGGAGGATTTTTTAAGTGGTGTGGACGCCATCGATGAATTGAAAGTGAGAATTGGTTATGGTGAACTAGGAAACCAGGGAATCAATAATTTTGAAACCAGGGGGACACTTATATCCGGAGGTAATTCCGTCTTTGGTGGGTCCGTAGCTCAAGGTGTTCTCTCTGCCAGATTGCAGAACCCACAATTGAAATGGGAAACTACCAAGGAGGTGAATTTTGGGATCGATTATGCTTTGATTAACAACAGGATTACGGGTACGATAGATATTTTCAATAGGAATACATCGGATCAGTTATTCAACAAGCCACTACCATCTGTTGTTGGTTTTAGTAGTGTAAGAACAAATCTTGGAGAAGTTAGGAATACAGGAGTAGATATTTCAGTGAGAGCGATTAACGTTGAGAAAAACTCTTTCAAGTGGACTAGCTCACTAAACCTTTCCTTTTTAAAGAATGAAGTGACCGAGTTGCCTGAATTCACTCAAGAAATTATTGGAGGAAGTATTGGAACGTTTATCAGTCAGTACACGATTGTACGAGAAGGAGCTGCGTTGAGATCTTTCTATGGATATGAAATTGATGGTATTTTTCAAACGGGTGATGATATTGCCAACTCACCTGCACCGGATGTCACTGGTTACAGTGCGGGGCATCCACGTTTTGTTGACCAGAATAGTGATGGTATCATAGACTCTGATGACCGGGTGGTGTTAGGTGACCCATTTCCAGATTTTACATTTGGATTCAAAAATACACTGAGCTATCAGAACCTGTCTCTTGACATTTTTTTTACCGGGGTGCAGGGCATAGAAACTTTAGATGCCAATGTGACTGAGTCCCTATTAGGGGGTGTCACACGAGATGTAAATATGCTTGTCGTATGAAATGCCGTCTGATACCATGCAAAAGGCGATTTTTGAAAATGATTCTCATACAAAGGGGAAAAAATGAGAATAAATGAGTAGTGAATGACTATCGAATGACGGGGTTTCTCTCCTGAATGAGCCGCATATCTTACCGAATGGGAGCGAATGACCCTAATATGCTACAACATGCCGTCTGATACCCTGCAAAGGGCGATCTTCTAAAGCATCCATCCAACCTTCTAAAGCACCCATCCAGCGCAAATATACCGCCCGTCTGCTGTAAATACCCCCGAACATCCTGCGACACTCCATACAGAATGTAACGAAATATCCCGTGCTTGTCGTATGGTTGTCGTATGGTTGTCGTGTGGTTGTCGTGTGGTTGTCGTGTATGGTTTTCGTATGCGAATATTGGAAAAGTGCAATTTTATAGAAGAGAAGGATTGCTAATTAATTGTATTATTCCATGTTTTTAAGGGTGTACTGCGCTCCTTGTAGATATTCAGTGAAAAGTACCCCCCCCCTAAAACAAATAGTACATAAAAAGGGCAAAGCCAAAAAGGGCTAAAAACGCAATTTAAACACCAATAAAGGGCGATTTTGACGCAAATAAGGTGACCCCCCAATAAAAAAACGACATACAAAAATTCCCGTTTTTTGGATTGGTTGTTCTTATTGGTTGTTCAAATGGTTGTTCACTTTCATGAGAAAATCACGTGATAAAGGAACAACCATTGCCCTTTTTTGGACTTAAAACGCCAAAAAACGGAGATAAAACGCCCGAACTTCCCCCTTTTGAATGGTATTCCTCCGATAACTTCCCCTGAGTATTGAATGAGTATTTAATTTAAAATACTGATTACCAGATAGTTAAATTAAAACTATCTAAAATAGACTCAGGAGAAACCTGTACAATTTGTTTTATTTTTTGCCTTTGAGCTGCTGAATGTCGGTTTTTAGCTGCTGGATATCTGCCCGTACGTCATCGTGGTAGTTTCTAAAATCATACGACCAGCGGCAGAAGGCCTTGAAAATACCCAGGATACGGTTTTTTGCCCGGTTGTACGGGGGGTAGACGGGGTTATCGGAGACGATCTGCCAGTCTTCACCCAGGCGATAGAGCCGCTTGCAAAGCACCCCGTCTGTGTCTTCTACAATAATATACGTATACCCGTCTTTCACATCATTTACATCATTGATCTGATTGCCTGCCACGAAATCTAAGTGGCGGATGGTGGGGTGCATGCTGTCTCCATTGATCTGGAAGGCCACATTTAGCCCCCCAGGAGCATTGGGCAGGTGGATAGCGGGGAGCTGCTCCAGGGCTTTGGTGCTTTCCATCAGGCTGCCGAAGCCTGCCGAGGCGTGTACATCGGCTATCAGTGTATTGGTTTTGGCCGCTTGCGGATTGATCTCGATGATGTTTACCGACGCTGCGGGCACTCCTTTATATACAGGTGCAGGATCTGACACAGCCGAAGGCTTTTCTTCCTCTTCCAGTCGCATAGGTTCCTTGCCTGTAAGTAGCCAGGCGGGATTGATTTTAGGGAAAGTATCGAGAAATTTCGATATATTTTGTTCTGAAATACCGTTTTTTTGAGTTAGCACACCTCTCGTTATTCCCGTCTTATTATAAAATTTATTAGGGTTAATTCCTTGATTTTTAATAAATTGATGTACCCTGTCTTTTATCGGAGAAAATTTTATCGATTTTTCTTGCTCTTTTTCTTGCATAATATCAAAATATCTCGCTATACTTGCCCTGTACTTACAATCGTAAAGCTAATGATAATAAAAAAGGAACACCCAGCAAACAGATACCCCAGGATCAACCTTTCAGACCCTCACCGGGTGGTGATCTATCAGGAATTTCCGGTGAGCCGTCAGACGGTAAACGATGCGCTGAAGTACCACAACAATTCTGAGACGGCACAAGCCATTCGCAAACGGGCATTGGACCTACTCAGGGAAGAGGTGAAGAGGGTAGATGAATTAATCAAACAGGAAGCACGATGAACACTGAACTATTTAAACACGAAGATTTTGGCGATATCCGTATGAAGCAGGTAGACGGTGAGCCGTGGTTTGTGGCCAAAGACCTGTGCCATGCCCTTGATATGAGTAATGTACACGATGCAACAAAAGAATTAAATCCTTCAGAAAAGGGGTTCGATTCAATAGATATCGCTGGAAGCGGAGGCAGGGAAGCAGTGCTGATAGTGAGTGAGTCAGGCTTATACCAGATCATTTTAAAGAAGTTGAATGACGAGGTGAGTAAAAGCCGGAAGGCCATCCTCAAGATCAATGAGAGGCTTGAAAAGATAGACAGGCTGGCGGCACACCTGGTCATGAGGAGGCCGGACTACCCCGATTTTTTAACCCCGGCACCCTGATCAATGAAAAAACGGATGAAGCTGGGCACCAGGCTTGCCATGTCAGGAAACCCGGTAAAGGTTCCTGACAAGCTGGTAGACAAGATGCTCTGGTATGAGCGGGAGTTAACTGAAGCTCACAAGATCCTTTTGTGGGTTTCCGATTCAAACGATGCTGCGCTGATCAGGGCGAGGTATTCAAAAAAGACAGAGCGTTTAACGCATGAGTTAGGACTTGTGTACAAGCAGATAAACGCCTGTCTGCCTGTACAACCGGGGTATGAGGATTTTGTAGAGAGTAGTGTAGATAATGCATGAAAAAGCCGGGGACCATATCGCGGAGCAGGCTACTGAAATTTCTTGGCATCAGGCACAACAGCCTTTCGGGTCGCATCAAACGCGGCTGGGGGAAGCAGGTGCCCAACCCGGACTATAACGGGAGGAACGACAGGTATCTGGTGCTGATAGAGAGCATCCGTGATGAGGCGGTACGGGAACGGCTAAAGGGCATGTTTTCGGAGACGGACAAGACGCAGTCCCTGTCGCTGGAAGAGGCAAAACAAGCGGGTGGATCGGTACTGGAGCGGACCGTACTGGAGGGTACGGTCAGGCACCTGGCTACGAACTCAGGCTACCTTTGCGAGCATTTTTTGCAGGAAATGGAGAAGACCTTTCAAAGCTATGCGGGCTATTATATAGGCTACAAGCTGTCGCCTGCCCGGCTTAAAATGTACGCCCGTACAGCGGCGTTTGCGGTGATTGTCCAGCGGATGTACACTATGCTGGAAGCCGAAGTGAAGGGGAAAGACTTCAAGGCGTATGAGAATGCTTTTTACGCAAATCTTTTCGCAGTGGTCCTGACTTATAAAGAGCCGTTGCAAATTATCTGTCCGGGTTCTTATGTGCGTTTTACACAGTGGGTGAGGGACAAGCTCTCTGCCGACTTTGCCCACACGCCTGCCGATGAGCTTGTGCGGGTAAAAAACGCTAAAAACAAGGCACGTCAAAAGACACAGGAGACGCAAAAAGAGGTGATCAACCAGTGGTATGGCCAGGGGCTTACCGGGCGGCAGATTCATGAAAAGCTGAAGGTAGTGTCTGAAAAAGAGGGTTGGCCGGAGCTTTCGCAAGGGACGGTGTACCGGCACATTAACGCGAGTGAAAACGACACGTCGCTCAGGCGTCACGGGAAGCTGGATTTTATCAATAACAGGGTTCCGGCCATCAGCCGGAGCCTGCCGGTTAAAAAGAATGAGATTTGGGGTGTAGATGCTACCGCCCATGATGAGTTGGTGAACTGGAAGGGGAAAGTACAGAAGCAACTCTGGGTGTGCCGTGTGTTCGATTACGGGACGATGCGGCTGCTGGGTTCCAGCACTTCTTATCGCTCCGAAGACGGTAAAATGACTACCGGAGCGATAGCCCGGGCGGTCCGGTTCTGCGGACATGCGCCCGAGTTCATCAATATGGACCGGGGCCCGGCTTATCATTATACAGCGGAGTGGTGTGAGAAGCGTCATATCCGTGTGATGGCCTCGGAGGCAGGCAGGGCAAGATCCAAGCTGATTGAGCAGCTGCTTGGCCAGCTGAGGTATTATAACATGACGCTGGACGGCTATGTGGGCCAGAACCGGACCGCCCGGATGCTGGACAGCAAAGTATCGGGGGACCGCTACGATGAAGCTAAAAGATCGGCTCCGGGCTATACGGAGGCAGTACGCCACGCCGTAGAGGATACGCAGGCGGCCTGGAACAGTCATGTGATTAAAAAATCAGGTAAAACGCCCGATGAGCTATGGGCAGAAAAAGAAAGCCATACGGGTGTGTTAGCACCGGTCGTTCTGGCAGGCTACTACGGTCACCAGCATCAGGTGAAGCCGGGCCTTGGCGGGCTGACGGTTCACCGGGACCTGGAGGAGATGACTTTTTTCCCGGCGGTGGATACGGGGAAGGCCCGTACGGCGGCAGTTTATTTTTTCAAGAAACATTTCAAAAGGGAGCGTGGGAGAAAGCGGCTGACGGTGTGCTGTCCGGACGGTTATACTGTGGCTTATGTGTTTGACAAGCCGCTGGCAGAAGGTGGATGTCACCTGATGACGATGCCCAGGAAGCCTGAAGTGGCCCTGGTGGCCGGGACGAAGGCGGAACGTGAATTATTGTCACAATTCCAGGCCTTTCAGAAAGCGTATTCAACCCGTGCAGAAGAGACCCTTGAACAAGCGGCAGCAGTGTACGGAGGGCACGTGGATCATGCGTTTTTCGAGGCGGTAAAAGCCGAAAAATACACGGGTCAGAGCCGACAATTACACCCGGAGAGCAAGGCATTCTTACGACTGGAGGATAGCGGCCTTGTGGACGGGGACGGGGTGATCCATGAGGAAAGCCCGGCCTTTGAATATGAAGACAAAACAGACCCGGATACCGGGGAGGTTGTTACCATCAGAAAGTTAAAAATGAAAAATGCCCAATGACCCTGCCTGCGGCAGGAATGGAAACCGTATCATGAAAATCGGGAATACTATGGAAGAAGTAACTATGAAAGAAGAAACCGCACACCAGCCCGGGGCTGTGAATGGATTACAACACAGGGCGAAAACAATGCTTGACCAGGTGAGTCATAGCAAGCATTTGAATAATGAGGTGTTGTCCTCGATAGTGGGACGCGGACGCTCGACGGTGAGCGAGATCAGAAACGGAAAGAAGGCGTATAGCGAGGGGGTGTTGAACCAGATCATTAATCGCTTGTCGGCTTACCTGCCCGATGAAATCCGTCCGACTTCCCAGTCCTCCATGTTGCAAAAGATATGCGAGGGGTGCCTGGCAGAGGTGGACCTTAGAATGGTCACCGGGGACACCGGACTGGGCAAGACGATGGTATTAAAAGATTTTTCGGCAAATACGGTGCAAGCCTGGTACCTGAAAATTGGCCAGTCGATGACCCAGACGATGTTTTTAAAACGAGTGGCACTCGCCATAGGCTGCAAGGTACTGCACTACCGGCGGGATCATATTTTCGGGCAAATTGGAAATCGTTTGGACGAAAAGGGCAGAATGGTGCTCCTGATAGACGAGTGCGAGGTGTTATCGATGGCGACGCTGAAGGTGGTCAAACACCTTCATAATGCTTTTGAAGGCAGCCTGGGCATTGTGGTGGCGGGCGTACCGTCGCTCAAACTGCGCCTGATGCGCATGGGCGGGATTGATGCAAAAGATTACCAGTTGATCAGGCCGTCCAATGAGTACACGACGCTGTTCCGACGGTGCAAATTCTTTCAACTTGGCCAGATACAGCCTTCGGATGTGAGATGTTTTACCGGCGGTTACGGGTCAGTGCCCAAAAAGGTGGTGAACTATTTATTCAAGCGATGCTGGAACTACGACTACCTGGTGAAGCTGCTGGAGAAAGCCCGCCGGATGCAGGTGGACTTCTCTACGGTGATGGTAGAGGATCTGGACAAGATAACGATTTATTGAAGTTGAACAAGCAGGAGATCATATCGGAGAGAAACAAGAGCATTTGTGAAGACTTCAAAAGGATTCACGACAAAAGAGGTTTGCGATTGAACCTTACCCTGAAAAAACTGGCCAGAAAATACGGACTGATGCCTAATTATATCTGGCGGATTGTTTCGGGCAAGATAGACGCCCGCTATAAAGTAAAAACATCACCGGACAAAATAAAGGATGTCTGATGCATGCAAAATGAAGAATGTATAAAGAGATCAGCTATAGGGTAGAAGTGAATGGATCGGGCTTAAAGCAAATCGAATCGGTGCGTGTGGTGAAAAGCATTGATGCATTGACCGACACGGCCGAGGTACGGATGCCGGGACAGCACTACGGATACCAGACGGGGATAGAAAAGAAGATCAAACGCCATGACCCGGTGACCATCCATCTGGGCTACGATGGGAATATGGAGCAGGAATTTACCGGCTATGTGAAGTCGGTGAGCACGGACAATTCGGTAATCATCGCCTGTGAGGACAGTATGACGCTGCTGAAAAAAGAAGTGAAGCCCAGGGCATTTAAAAACGTGACGGTGGAAGAGTTGGTCAACTACGTGGTCCGGGAAACAAAAGCACCGCTTTCGGTGAAGTCGTTGCACGATGCAGGCTCGGTGAAATTCACTGCGTTTCAAACCGGTCATGCCGATGGCTTTGGGGTACTGGAAAAATTACAACAATCTACCGGGTTGCAGTTCTATGTGCGCAGCAGTGATTTGTTTATTGCCATTGCCTATCTGGGCGAACTCGGTAAAGAGGTGAAGTACGATTTTACGCGTCAAAAAAATGCAGTCATCCGGAGTTTGCTCAAGTATCGCCGCCGCGGCGAACGTTCCGTGCAGGTGGAAGTCACAGGAGTTTCAAAAACCGGGCAGCGCAAGAAGGTGAAAGCCGGAGCGGACGGTGGTGACAAATTCACCATTTATAAGTATGACGTGGACTTTGACTCTTTGGACAAGATAGCGGAGTCGGAAGTGTCCAGGTATCAAACCGAGGGTTACGAGGGGGATCTGGAGGTTCTTTTAGTGCCTTATTGTACGTATGGTTACGGGGTGTCTTTGTACGACCCACAGTACCCGGAGCGTACCATGCACAGCTATTTTATAGAGTCGGTGGAGTCCGGCATCCATGCGAATAAAGGGGGTTATCGCCGTATCAGTTTAGGCAAAAGAATAAGCTGATGGACGGTAGAAGGCAGTTGATAGAGCTATTAAGTCAGGTGCGGGGAGATTATCCTTACTCCCGTCTGGCCACGGTAGAGGAAGTAGCAGGCACGACCTGCCGGGTGAAGCTGCTGGAGAGTGAAGAGGAACTGGAGCCGGTCCGGCTGATAGCACTGGAAGACGACGGGATAACGGACTACTGGGTGGTTTACCCCCGTGTGGGCAGTATCGTGCGGGTGTCGCCGCTATACGAGGGTCATGTGTATTTCGTGAGCGGCTTTACAGAAGTGGAGCGGTTTGAGCATATAAATGGTGACACCTCGGTGACGATCACGGCTAAAGCTATTGCGCTGATCACCGGAGACAAGTTGTCTATCGGGAATGGCAGGGTGTCTTTGAAGCAGCTGTTGGAAGATATTGTGGAGGCTATCCAGACACTGAAACTGGCTACGAATATGGGAGCTACGAATGCTCCTTTGCCTCCGAGCATTGAAAAATGCAATGCGTTACTGGAGCATATTAACGAACTATTCAAATAAGAACATGGCACTGGATAAAACGACCTTGAAGAACGACTTGAAAAAGATTTTAGAGGGCATGAGAGACGAGACAGCAAACGTCGATGATGCCCTGGCCGGGAAGCTGGCTTCGGCTATTGACAAATACATTAAAACGGCGGATATTCCTTCGGGGATAGCGGTATCGACCGCCGGGAGTGCGGCGGCACAGACCGGAGCTACCGTCGCCACGGCGAAACTGGTTTAGCGAATGAAAAATGAGAAAGCAAAAAACAACCCATATCGCAAGGATCAGAAAGGCTTACGCCTGGAATCAACAGCATATCCGTGCCGCTTTCGGCTGGAGCGAAGACACCTGCAACAACCAGTGGCTGGACATGGGGCATGCCTTTTTGGAAGGGCACTACCCCGTGAAGGATGCGAAATATGCAGGTTATCATCGGATGATCGCCGCTGACTGGAAGTTTTGGAACTGGTGGCTGGCCGAATGGAAGCAGCAGGAGGCGTACTGCCTGCGCCTCTCCGGTAAAGCAAATGTTGTACTTACGCCGAAATACTACCGGGTCGTAATGTCCTGTCTGCTGGATGACGGGCGGGTGGAAACGAGTTTTTTTAATCATTATATCTACAAATTAAAATCAATAAAAAATGGAAGCAATTCAGACAGAAAGCAAACAGAAGAGCGATCGAAACATCGCCAGGGAACTGCTCGGGCAGTACAAGTCGTATGATCAGACACAGAAAGAAAGCAGCCACGAAAAGAAGGCCATTGAACTGGCCCTGCTGGAAATAGCCGAACGTCATCCGGAATGGTTTGACGGAAAGACGGCCCACTTCGAGGGTGGCAGACTCAAATGGGTGGCCAGCAGCAAGATCGAGTTGCCGGAGGACTTCGACATGAAAACGTTCAAAAAGAAGTTCCCCAACCTTGTCCGTGTCATTGAGCAGGTACAACTCGGCAAAGCCAGGGCCTACGTGGGAGACCCGAACTATGAGAAGTTCGGCATTGAAATCATGACCTACGATACTTTTAAAGTAGAGGTATGAGCCGCTATCGCCACTATTTCGCACTGGAGAAACGGCTTCAACATGCAGGCTGCCTCATTGATCGCAGTGAGGTAGTCCTGGAAATAACCGAAGGCCGTACCCACAGCCTTCGGGAACTGACCCACCCGGAGTACACCAGGCTGATTGACAAAATGGGACAGGTGGCAGGCAGGGTTCATGACGGCGCAGACAACCGGATGCGGCGCAAGGTGATCGCCCTGTTTCGCAAGATGGGCTATGAAAACGAAGCAGGAACAAAAGCCGACATGCGTGCTATTTATACCTGGGTGAAAAAGTACGGAAAATTCCACAAGTCCCTGAACCAGCACAGCCGGGCGGAACTGGCGGGGCTGGTCACGCAGGCCGAACTGATGTACCAAAGTCATTTGAAGGAGGTACACCGATGAAAAAAGAAGCACACATGACAAAGGATGAAATCGCAGCAGACAAAATGATAAAGGAAATGCAGGATGCAGGCATGACCCCCGATGATATGTTACGGATAATCCGCATGGCTCGCAGGAAGTACCTGGCTCAAAAAGCAATGAAACCATGACCGGCCCTGAAAAGATATTGAACCGCAAATCGGCCTCAAAAGCCGAGCTGCGACAGGCACTGGCCCATGCGCTGGGAGTGGCCTGTCCTGAATGGGGCAAAACCAGTGTTACGGTTCATTCCAGATGCAGGGAGGTATTTTTAAAAGCCTTTGAAAAACATACCGGTATAGCCTACCCGTGGCAGGCAAAGGATGCACAATGTTTGAACCGTATTATTAAAAAGCTCTACGGGGTTGCTAAAGTGGAACACCCCGGCGATGAGGATATCGTTCATTGGTTCGATTCTGTGATCAGACACCTTCCCCAGTGGTACATTGACCGCCTGAGCGTGTGTAAAATAGACGGGAGTTTTCCCGAAATCATAGCAGAAATAAGCAAGCATGGAACTGATAAAAAAGGAAACATCTCAGCTCAGTACAAGCAGCGAATACTTGACGATCTATGCACCTGAAGCCCTGACCAGGCATTATCGGGAAGTACGTACGGTAGCCCAGGCACTGGATGCCCCCAGCCACAGTCTGGGAAAGCTCGAACATGCGCTGGGTACCGAAAAGGTGCAAGCCCTGATCAAGTTGCAACTGGTGTACCTGAATGAAATGCTGGATTTGAAGCGTCCTTTAGGCGAGTTGCAGATCGATGAGACAGCCGCAGAGGTAGCAGCCATCCATCGTCACCTGACCATGGCCGATGTGCATGTGATCATGCGAAGGGCAGGGTCGGGGCATTATGGGGAGTTTTATGAGAGTCTGACCATGCCCAAGGTACTTGGCTGGTTCGCCGACTACTTTGAAGAGCGATGCGATGTGGCAGCCCAACGCTCTCTGGATCACCATGCACAGGTAAAAGAATGGAACGACACCTCCCGCAAGAGCAATGAAGAGAAAGAACGGGAAACCTTTGCCATGGCCAGGACACACTATATGATGGAAAAAGCCCGGCGTGGAACCCATCAGCAGGGCAATACTGAGAAAAAAAAGCAGACAGATGGAGGAAAAAAGCATTGAAGGGCGATTAAAACGACTAAAAAAGCGTGATGAGCTGGTCATAGAGCGTTTTCCGGCATTAGGTGCCGAGCAGTACAAAGGGAAAAAGAAGTTCACCAACGAGGCCATTCTGGCCATGCTGTCCGATGAGTTTCCGCCCCTGAGCGAGGCCTGCATCGGGAAGATTGTCTTTGGCAGGGTGGAGTACAGATCGGGGGGGAAATGAACCATGGCAGTTTATTCAGCGGCATTGGACTACCTTTTGCCATGAGTGAGTTTGATCACCCTTTTATTTTGGAAAATGGCTCAAAAACTTTAGATGAAATTATTTTAGTCAACACTTTTTAATCAAATTATGAAATATTCAGAAAAGGTTCAGCAGGCAAGATTCAGCAAGTTAGAGGAGGCTCGCAAGAATCTCCGGGAAGCGTACAACCTAATAGAAAAAGCGGTAGGAGATACCCGCATATATTCCTACGTCGAGCCTGGCATTCTCGAAAGCATTTCAAAATTAATTTCAGAAGGTCACGGTTTCCTTTGTGAAGATCAGAACATTGATACAATCATTCAAATGCTCAGGGAAGGCCCCCCTAAACCAGATACCCTGAATTTTCATACCATGAATTTTAAAACAGCAGAAGAAAGAGCAGAAGAAGAAGAATTTGATGATGAATAGCTGGTAGCTGGAAGGGGGGGGGGGGGGGTACAGCTTATGACAAGGCCTGCCCTTTTTTTTTGTGGGAAGAGCACAATCAGAAGAGCCCGGGATTCGTATCTTTCAGATCAAATCCGTATCTTTACCTCAAGTGCGGTCGGGAGGCCGTGCCCGGCGTAAGAAACCGGTTAAGTCTCGGGCCCTGTCGTTTAACAGGGTACCCGGGCTTATCCAATTTCCTTCATGTAGTACATGGTATATTCGTCGGCATCTTTTCTAATGCCAAACTGAAATACCAGATTGTCAATCCTCATGGAATAAAACTCATTGAATTTTTCTTTTCCACGCTCCCCTCTTGTACCCCTGACCACTTCTTTTATAAAAGTAGATTTCTTCATTTCAGGAAACTGATGCCAGTTTAAGGCAAGAAGCTGCTGGCTGATATCCAGGAGTCGTATTTTGTTGATAAACGTACCGGTGGCCGTAATTTCTATTTCCTTTTTGAGTACAGGATTCCCCGGAACGGTGGTATCTGTATAGGCGATTTGTTTTTTTACGGTCCGGTCTCTCAGTTTTGATTGCTTTAAAAAAGAAGAAACGGCATTTTTAGCGATAGTCCCTACTTCCTTTTCCATGCCTCTGGTATGCCTGGTCAGGTAAGGATGGTTTTTAAAGAGTTGTCCGGACTTCCCGGCGTTGTTCTGGAACAGGGGTTTGATGCGGGCGTTTTCAATTTTTTCATTAACGAGCGGTTCGGGGGAGGATTTACCCCGTGCCTGTCTTACATCGCACCGGCATCCATAGTCGTTTGGAGGATAGTGGGTATCCCAGAAGGGGTGGGTCAGGGGCAGGGTGATGTTGTTTAGCAGGCGGTGTCCGGGTCGTGTGCGTGCGTCCATCACCGCATCATAAGTCAAGTTAGGATATAGCGGGGCGTCTTCTTCGTATTCGGTCCATTTGCGAGCCTGCTGGGCCTGCCGGTGGATGGTGATGGTTTCGGCTTTGTGCCAGTGTCCGGCGTGTCGTTCCATCACTGACGCTTTTTGTATAAGATCACTTTGATCGAGGTATTGCTTCGTGAAAGTGTGGAGTTTGGCAGCGGAAAAACGGGCCATGTTTTCGTAGAGTCTGGCGGCTACCCGGTATTGCCCGCTGCCATATTGTAGCTGGTCAAGGGAAAAGCCCAGGCCGCTTTCCAGTGTCTTGCAGTGGAGGGGGAACAAGGCACGGGCAGCCCTGTTGACGGCGGTTTTCGCCGTTTGGCCGGGTTCAGGCAACTCAAGGTCTCTGGCCAGGTTTTTCAGGATGTTTTTAATTTCCGGTTTCAAGGGCTTTTCTGATCTGACTAATGAGGTGAGGGCTTTTGCCAATCATTTTTCGGGGCGGGAGGTGTCCGGTGCCTTCATTGTGATATATGGCATAATCCCTGGCAAAGAAGTTGAGTTTATTCCCTTCACGTACAGATCGAAAGCTGTCGCGCATTTTGTTTTCCGAGTCGTGCCCGATGAGGATGGCCCTGCCTTCGTGTTTGCGTCCGAATCTGGTGAGTTTTCCTTTTCTTTTGCCTCTTTTGTAATAGCGCAGGTCCCGCCCTCTGGTGTCGGTGGTCTTTCGGGGTTTCCATTCTTGAAAGCCGGCAGACTGGAATCCCTGCTGCTGGAAGTTTTCTTTGACGAAGTTTTTCGTTTCTACTTTCATGATCCTAGGCCGGTAAGTTTTTTCATTTTTAAAAGTGTGTGTCGTGTGGTGCTTTGCCGGAAGCAAATACCTGGCTGCTCTCTGTGTTATTGGCCAGCGGGAGTCCTTCGGGGTGAATAATGCCTGTAGCGATCTCTTTGAGCTGCTTCATGGCGTATTCGTAGCGGTGTATGGCGGCTTCATTGACGGCGTCGCGTGAGCGTCGGGTGTAGAGGTGGTAAATAG